>NZ_WUEY01000002.1 GCF_010668395.1 Martinezella lusitana | reverse complement strand
GGGCTGGGTTGATAAAAGATCGGGAACTGGCCGCGAAGAGGATCGCGCGGGTAGTGCCAGCGGCCGCGAATGTCGATCTGCAACTGATCGCCCTTCAGAAAGCGGGTCGCATGCGGCAGCAATGCAATCGTCACGGGGCGTATTTCACCCGGCCTGAGAGGCTCGGCGTGGTCATGCATATGGACCGGCTGCATTTCGGTTGAGAGTTCGTCATCCAAGTCCCGGTGGGCGAGACGCTGCCATCCCTTGCTGACCATGTCGCCGGAAAAGCCCATCGAGCCTTCGAACCTGGTCTCGACGCCTCCACGGAGCTTGCGAACGCCGACGAACAGGAAAGCATCGTCACCACGACGCAATTCGAAATGCAAACGCAACGCCATGGGACCGATCAGGTCGAGGTCTTCCGGCACGGTCCAGAGGTAGCTGCAGCATCCGTCGGGTAGATCGAATGCGACCGATGCTTCCGCGTCCGGCCGGGTGCTTGTGAGGGAACCCGATCGGGCGTCCAGCCACAGGGATCTCCAGTCGAGATCAGACGGCGGCCAGCTCTCCTCTCCGGTTACCGCGACCGGATCGGAACCGATATCATGAATGGCGAGGCGCACGGCGGGACGTTCCGCCCAGCCATTGTCCAGACCCTTCAGCACATGGTCGAAGAAGCCCATGCGTGTCTCTGTCGCGTCATTGCCGTAGTAGGTGGACCATTTGCCACTCCGATGGGTGTAGAGCCACTTGCGCGAGGAACCGGCGCGGCGAAAAACCTCGAACGAGCCGCGAGTATGCAGCGAATGGTCCGAGAAGCTGCCGCATACCAACATCGGAACGTCGATACTCTCCAGACTTGGCGTGCGCTCCTGCCACCATGCATCCCGCTCGGTGTGTTTGATAACCTCGGAGCGGAGATTGGTCCTGATGCGCCGCCGGCTCATTCCACGACTCCAGATGATGCTGAAGCCGTCCTCCCTGATGCCGCCGGGACGAAAGAAATCCCGATAGAGATCGCTGAAGCCTTCCCACGGACAGATGGCGGCAAGATGGGCGGGTTTCACGGCCGCACCTTCATATTGGCTGATCGCGAGATAGGAGACGCCGTCGAGACCGACACGGCCGCTCGACCAGGGCTGCGTCCCGGCCCAGTTGATCAGGTCGCAATAGTCGTTTGCCTCCAGCGCGGTGAAGGGGTCGCCGACGCCGCCGGATGTGCCGCAGCCCCGCAGGTCGGCATTGATCACGCAGTAACCTCGCGGCACCCATACCGCAGGGTCCGGCGCCTCCCAGCTCGTCAGGTCGGAAAGGGAGATCGGATCGGGCTGCGGGCAAAGACGATATTGGAAGTCTAGCCGCCGGCCGCTCCTGCTCTTCGCCGCGATCCTGTCTTTTCCATAGGGGTGGGCGGACATGATGACCGGCCAGCGGCCTTCGCCCTCCGGGCGGAAAACATTGACCCGCAGCGTCACGCCATCGCGCATGGCAACCGGCACGTCCCAGTCGGCGTGCAGCCCCGGCGGCGCCTTGGTAACCGTTACGTCGGGATGAAAGAGATTTTTCAGGCGCCGCCATGCCAACGCAAGCGGAGTACGGCTCTTGCGGTCGATTGCTGCCATTTCCAGGCTCCCGAGCCGGGCTTGTCCGGCTGCGGAATTCGTGGCACGGTGAGTGCCAAATTGCAAGGAATTTTGGCACTCACCGTGCCAGATCATTTGAAGATCGTGTGGACGTCCGTGTGTCGAAGATAGATGAGAATAGAGCGCGGATCGGCATGGCACTGCTGCGGCTCGTTCGTGAAACCGGTGCGATGCCCGACGTGGAGACGGTAGCCAGACATGCCGGAGTCGGGCGCAGAACGGTCTTTCGCTATTTCGACGGGCGGGCCGCGCTCGAGCTGGAGACGGCGCAGCGAATGCGGCTATGGATCACCGAGGATCTTCCCTTGCCGCAACCGGTTGGAGACGTCGGGACCCGCATGAATGCGCTTCTGTCTCACCGCGCCAGGCTCTATGAAACGGTTACGCCGGTGCGACGCTTTCTCGACGCCGCAAGGAGCCGGGGCAATGTTGCGCTCGATGAGTTCATCGATGGTGCGCGACGAATGCTGCGTGCCAATCTCATGTCGATGCTGGCAGACGAGCTTGGGGATCGCCCCGAGGCGGCCGACGCTCTCGACGTGGCGACGAGCTGGGAGACTTGGCGCGCACTCCGCGAGGGACAGAATTGTTCGATCAAGGAAGCAGAGCGACGGATGGGCTGGCTTGCCCGGGCCATCATCGCTTTCGGCGGCGACTGATGGATGAGGCATTCGCCGTGCAGGCGCAGCATCGGAATGCCACGACGTCTTCGTAAGGCCAGGAGAGCCGAATTTTCCGGCGCGCGCCTATGAGCAGGAACCGCCTTGGTGGCGATTGCCCATGTACCCGAGTGGAACGATCGCCGGCATCAAATCGCATATTTTTTTGACTGACCGGCGTCGACAGTTCAGAGGCACCGGATTTATGGTGCCAAATCAATCGGCTCAAAGTGGCCAAATCAGAACGATACGCGCTGTGGATTTCGCAAGAGAACAGTGTCGGGATTCTGCGTAATGACACAACAAAGGTGCGGGATCAGGGATGCGCGAAACGGATTTCGTCAGCGGCTTTGCCAAGGGGTTGAAGGTCATCGAGGCCTTCGGCGAGAGGCAGCAGCGCCTGACGATCGCCGAGGCGTCGAAACTCACCGGGCTTGATCGCGCCACTGTTCGCCGCTCGCTGCTGACGCTTTCCGAGCTCGGCTATGCCGTCTATGACGGGAAATTCTTCACCCTGACGCCGAAAATTCTCAGGCTCGGCCATGCCTACCTTGCCGCGACGCCGCTGCCGATCATCATCCAGCCGCATCTCGACCAGCTGGCCGAGCGCGCCGGGCAGAATGCTTCGGCTTCGGTGCTCGACGGGACGGACGTGGTTTATATTGCCCGTGCCTCCCAGCGCCGGGTGATGTCGATCAACCTGACGCCCGGCAGTCGCCTTCCGGCCTTCTGTGCCTCGATGGGCCGGGTCCTGCTGGCCGCCTTGCCGGAAAGCGAGGCGCGCTCGGTGCTGGAGCGGACCGAACTCAAGGCGAATACGCCGAACACCAAGACCGATCCGGAAGAGCTGATGGCCGAATTCCGTCGGGTGAGGGGGCAGGGCTACGCCGTCATCGACCAGGAGTTGGAAATCGGTCTGTGCTCGATTGCCGTTCCTGTCGAAAACGATCGCGGCCAGACCGTCGCGGCGATCAATATCGGCGCCCCGGCCGCCTACGTCACCGCTTCCGAGATGGCGGAGCGGTTCCTGCCGCTGCTGAAGGAGACGCAAAAGGCGCTGCGGCTGGTGCTGCCTTAATCTTCGGGCCTTACGGGCCATCCTCGTCCTTCGACAAGCTCAGGATGCGGATGAAGCAGACCTTGCTCGCGAGTTGGTTTGTTATTCCCGGGCAGCGGCGCGACGAGATCAGCCCTCATCCTGAGGCGCGCAGCCAAAGGCGGAGCCTCGAAGGACGAGGGCGGGTGGTTGCCCGGATTTTCCACCGTCCGCATAGGCGATGCCTGTTCAAAGGCCAAGTCTCTCCCGCTCCTCGATGCGCCAGGCGCGGGGCGTCTGGCTGGTCTGCTTGACGAAGAAACGGGAGAAATAGGCCGGGTCGGCAAAGCCGAGGCGATAGCTGATTTCCTGGACGGTCGCGAAGGTGAAGACCAGCTCGCGCTTGGCCTCATCGAGCAGCTTGCGGGTAATCAGTTCGTGCGCGCCGTGCCCTGTCCTGCTGCGCACGATGCGGCTGAGATGGGCCGGCGAGATGCCGAGGCTTTCGGCATAGAAGGCTGCCGGCTTGTGCGAGCGGAAGTAGCGCTGGATGAGGCCCTGCAGCATCTCCATCCGCCGCTCGCTCTCATCGCCCGCGCTCGATCCTTCATCGGCTTTCTGGGAGATGCGCGCCGTCAACAGCAATGCCGAGGTCAGGTAGGCGTCGAGCAGGTCGTTGCGGCCGTTGCGGTGGCTGGCAAACTCTTTACCAAGACGCCTCAGCGTGCTGGCGACATAGGCCGCGTCTTCCTGGCCGGTGTCGAGCAAGGTCAGGTGTGGATCGGCAAGCCATGCGCCCAGCCGGCTGCGATCGCCCGGAGCGGCCTTCAGATGCGAGATCAGCACCGTGATGACGAAGCCGTCTATATCGCGCGAAAACCGGAAGCCGTGATTGAGGTGCGGCGGCACGGTGATGACGGCAGGCGGTACAATGGCATGGGGAACTCCATCGAAGACGGCGTCGCCCGATCCGGCGTCTATGTACAAGATCTGAAAGAAGCTCTCATGCCGATGCGGGCGGATCTCCCATTGGTGGAGGCTGCTGCGGGAGGGAATCGTCTCGCAATGCAGCCAGAAATCCGGCTTTCGACCGGTATTTTCGCCGTAGAGCTCATAGGTCGGCACGGCCTTCGTCATGACCCTTCTCCCTCATCATGTTCGATATGTGCAATTTCATGACCGAAATGTCCATTGCGCACTCGTGACGCGGCGAACAGACTTGAAGGACGGATCACGCATGGGAGGAGACGATGCGCACTCAAGTCGCCATTATCGGTTCAGGGCCGTCCGGGCTGCTGCTCGGCCAGTTGCTGACGGAGGCCGGCATCGACAATGTTATCCTCGATCGTGTCGGCAAGGATTATATCCTCGGCCGCGTTCGCGCCGGCGTTCTGGAGGAAGGCACCGTTCGGCTGCTGGACCGGGCGAAATCAGGCGCGCGCCTGCACGCGGAGGGCTTGCCGCATGATGGCTTCTCGCTTGCCTTCGACGGTCGCGATCATCGCATCGACCTCCATGGATTGACCGGCGGCAAGCGTGT
The DNA here is from genome assembly GCF_010668395.1 of Martinezella lusitana. GTDB lineage: Bacteria > Pseudomonadota > Alphaproteobacteria > Rhizobiales > Rhizobiaceae > Rhizobium > Rhizobium lusitanum_A. Next base: position 647,104 of record NZ_WUEY01000002.1, on the reverse strand, counting down.
GGTCATCTACGGCCAGACCGAGGTGACCCGCGACCTTATGGCCCGCCGCGAGGAAAGCGGCGCCCCGGTCATCTACAACGCCGCCAATGTCCAACCTCACGGCTTCGATGGCGAGACGCCCTATCTCACCTACGAGAAGGATGGCATGTCACATCGCATCGATTGCGATTTCATCGCCGGCTGCGACGGCTTTCATGGCGTCAGCCGCAAATCGGTGCCGGAAAAGGCGGTGCGCAGTTTCGAGAAGGTCTATCCCTTCGGCTGGCTCGGCGTCCTTGCCGACGTGACGCCGGTCGATCATGAACTGATCTATGCCAATCATCCGCGCGGCTTCGCATTATGCTCGATGCGTTCGATGGCGCGCAGCCGCTACTACATTCAGTGTCCCCTGGACGAGAAGGTCGAGGACTGGAGCGACGATCGCTTCTGGGACGAGCTGCGCCGTCGCCTCCCGGTTCACCATGCCGAGGCGCTGACCACGGCGCCTTCCTTCGAGAAATCGATCGCGCCTCTGCGCTCCTTCGTCGCCGAGCCCATGCGTTTCGGCCGCCTTTTCCTTGTCGGCGACGCCGCGCATATCGTGCCGCCGACCGGCGCCAAGGGGCTCAATCTGGCGGCCAGCGACGTATATTACCTGTTTTCGGGTCTTGCCGAGCATTATCACGATTGTTCGAACGCCGGCCTGGATGCCTACTCCGCGCATGCGCTTGCCCGCGTCTGGAAAGCGGTGCGTTTCTCGTGGTGGATGACGACGATGATGCATCGCTTCCCTGACACCGGCGATTTCGACCAGAAGATCCAGGAAGCCGAACTCGATTATCTGACCCATTCGCTGGCCGCTTCGACCGCACTCGCCGAGAATTATGTCGGCCTGCCGTTCTGAGCGGGCTCTACGGTTTCCTGGCTATCTCGGCTGCCGCCTCGCGGATCGTCTGCATCAGGATCGACAATGGAAGGGTGGGAACCGCGTCCGTGCGCATCGTCAATCCCACCGGTCCCTTTGTCTCGCTGGTGTCGATCGGCAGGAGTGCCAGCAGACCGTCATCGACATCGCCGGCGACGACGCCGGCCGAGATGATCCATATGGCGTCGCTGGAGCGTACGAAGGCGCGTCCGAAGGAATCGGAAACGGTTTCGATCTGGTTCGGCAGTCCGCCGGCGCCGTTCGCGATCAGAAAGCTCTCGACGAAGGGGCGAATGATCGAGCCGCGCGTCGGCATCAGGATGGTATAGCGGCTGAGATCGGAAAACGGCGATTGCCTGTCGGACAGCAGCGGATGCCCGGCCCTGACGGCGAAGACCACCTGTTCGGAGTAGAGATGCTCGAAGGAAAAGCCAGCCATATTGTCGGGGCTTGCCAATCGGCCGACGACGAGATCGAGGTCGCCGACGCGCAACTGTTCCAGAAGCACGGCGTTTTCGCCGGTGACGATCTTGATGCGGCTCCAGGTCTCTTCCCGCAGAAACAGCTCCATTGCGCGTGGCATGATCCGCGTCGATACCGTCGGCAGCGCACCGATGCGGATCGGCGGCGCTTCGCCGGAGCGCTCCTGCGACACGGAATCCAGCCCCTGCCGGAGTGCCGTCAGCGCGGCACCGGCATGGCGGAGAAAAACTTCGCCGTAGCGGGTGATGCGAATGCCGCGCCCATCGCGCTCGAAGACGGCAACGCCAAGCGCCTCTTCCAGCTCGCGGATCGTCTTCGTTACGGCCGGTTGGCTGATGTTCAGCAGGCCCGCAGCCTTGATCACGCTTTTCTGGCGCGCAACCTCGACAAAGGTTTGCAGATGGCGGAATTTGATGCGCGCGTCGAGCATGCTCAGTCATAACCCCGGAGTTATCATAGAGCGAAGAAATATCATTTTACCTAACCAGATTATACATCCAATCTCGCGCCTGAGGAGATTTCCAGTGCAGTTTGCCCGTATCAACGACGTCACGATCCACTATCAGATCATTGGTGGCCCCGCCGACAAGCCGGTTCTTGTCTTTGCCAATTCGCTCGGCACCGATTTCCGGATCTGGCGTGATGTGATCGTGCGCCTGGCCGGCGATTTTCCGATCGTGCTCTACGACAAGCGCGGCCATGGCCTCTCCGATCTCGGCCAAATGCCCTATTCCATCGAGGATCACGCCACGGACCTTGCCGGCCTGCTCGATTTCCTCTCGGTCAAGGACGCCGTGATCTGCGGCCTGTCGGTCGGCGGGTTGGTTGCTCAATCGCTCTATCAGCGGCGCCCGGATCTGGTGCGGGCGCTGATCCTTTGCGACACCGCCCACAAGATCGGCACGGCCGACAGCTGGAACGCCCGTATCGCGCAGGTCGAGGCGCACGGCATCGAATCGATCGTCGACGCGATCATGGAGCGGTGGTTCACGCCGGCCTTCCGCCGCCCGGAAAACATCGACTTCGCGGGCTATTGCAACATGCTGATCCGCCAGCCGGCGGCAGGGTACGCCGCCACTTGCGCGGCCCTGCGCGATGCCGATCTGACAGAAGCCGCGGCTAGGATCGCGGTGCCCACCATCTGCATCGTCGGCGATCAGGATGGGTCCACGCCGCCGGAGCTGGTGCTCTCGACGGCAAAGCTCATTCCGAACGCGCGTTATGAAGTGATCAAGGACGCCGGCCATATTCCCTGCGTCGAACAACCCGAGGCGTTGAGCGAAGTCATCCGTGCCTTCGTCGACGTCGTCCTGCGTGGAGAACAAGCCCCATGAATGACCCCACCACGCCGTCCGAGCGCTATCTTCAGGGCATGGAGACGCGCCGCGCCGTCCTCGGCGACAGCCATGTCGATCGTGCCCAGCAGGCCGTGACGGCGTTCGATCAACCTTTCCAGGAACTGATTACCGAGGCGGCCTGGGGGCATGTCTGGTCGCGCCCGACGCTGAGCCGACGCGAGCGCTCCATCGTGACGATCGCGTTGCTTGCGGCGCTCGGCCAGGACGACGAGGTGGCCATGCATGTGCGGGCGACGCGCAACACCGGCGCGACGCGCGACGACATCTGCGAGGCGCTTCTGCATGTGGCGATCTACGCCGGCGTACCGGCCGCCAATCACGCGATCAAGATCGCCAAGCAGGTTTTTGAACAGATGGACGCCGAAAAGGCGGCATGAAGCGAGGCAGACATGTCCGACAGAAGTAACAGCAAGCCCGAAACGGGCGCCTTTTTCGCCAGGGATCGCGCATGGCATCCGCCGGCGTTTTCGCCCGGCTACAAGACATCGGTATTGCGTTCGCCGCAACGGGCGCTGTTGTCGCTCGACGGAACCATTTCGGAGATCACCGGCCCGGTCTTCGGCCATTCCATCCTGAACGAGCTCGACAACGATCTGATCCATAATTTCGCCAGGCCGGGCGAAAGCGCCGTCGGCGAGCGCATCATCGTTCATGGCCGCGTGCTCGACGAGCGCGGCCGGCCGGTGCCGGGCGTCCTGCTGGAATTCTGGCAGGCTAACGCTGGCGGGCGCTATCGCCACAAGAAGGAAACCTATCTCGCCGCGATCGACCCGAATTTCGGCGGCTGCGGCCGCGCCATCAGCGACGACGAGGGGCGCTACGCCTTCCGCACCATCCGTCCAGGCGCCTATCCCTGGCCGAATGGCGTCAACGACTGGCGGCCCGCGCATATTCACTTCTCCGTCTTCGGCCATGGCTTTGCGCAGCGGCTGATCACGCAGATGTATTTCGAGGGCGATCCGATGATCTGGAAATGTCCGATCGTCGGGACGATCCCCGACAAACAGGCGATCGAACAGCTGATTGCGCCGCTCGACTGGGGCAATACGATTCCGATGGACGCGCGCGCCTATAAATTCGATATCGTGCTGCGCGGTCGCCGTTCGACCCTGTTCGAGAACCGGCTGGAGGGCAATTGATGGTACAGGAACTCGGCTACCTGAAGGAAACGCCGTCGCAGACGGCAGGCCCTTACGTTCACATCGGCCTCACGCCGAACTACAGCGAGATCGGCGGCGTCTACGAAACCGATCTCGGCTCCGTCATGGTCAACGACAAGACGCTCGGCGAGCGCATCACGGTAACGGGCAGGGTTCTTGATGGCGCCGGCGCACCGGTCAAGGATGCCGTCCTCGAGATCTGGCAGGCCGACGGTGCCGGCCTTTACAACAGCCCCTCGGAACTGCGCGGCACGGCCGATCCGAACTTTACCGGCTGGGGGCGTTGTCCGACCAGTTCCACGGACGGCGTTTTTCGCTTCGAGACCATCAAGCCGGGCCGCGTTCCCTTCAAGGACGGCCGCAAGATGGCGCCGCACATCACCTTCTGGATCGTGGCGCGCGGCATCAATATCGGCCTGCACACGCGCCTGTATTTTCCGGAAGAGGCGGCCGCCAACGCCGAAGACCCTCTGCTTGCCCGCATCGAACACAGGGATCGCCTCGCAACGCTCGTCGCCGCGAAGGAAGGCTCCGTCTACACCTTCGATATCCATTTGCAGGGCGACAAGGAAACGGTTTTCCTCGATATATAGGCCATGAGCGTTTCTCCCTTCGACCATCCCTTTCTGTCCGGTCTCCTCGGTGACGAGGAGATTGCGGAGTATTTTTCCGCCAAGGCCGATATTCGCGCCATGCTCACCTTCGAAGCGGCCCTCGCCACAGTCGAGGCGCAGCATGGTATTATCCCGTCGGCCGCCGCTGCGCATATCGTGGACGTCTGCGCGGGTTTCGGGCCCGATATGCAGAGCCTGAAGGCTGCGACGGCGTCGGATGGCGTCGTCGTGCCGGATCTGGTCAGGCAGCTGCGCAAGGCGGTCGGCGAGGAGGGGGGCAGCCACGTCCATTTCGGCGCCACCAGTCAGGACGTCATCGATACAAGCCTGATGATGCGCCTGAAGGCCGTTACCTTTCTCCTGAGCGGCCGTCTCTTCGCCGTGTCGGCGGCTCTTTCCAGGCTGGATGAGCGCTTCGGGTCGAACAGGCTTATGGGCCGCACGCGAATGCAGGCCGCCATTGCGATCACCGTATCCGATCGGCTGCGGGCCTGGCGCCATCCGCTCGATCAATATCGGGATCGGCTGACGCAAGAGATATTTCCGCTGCAGTTCGGCGGGGCCGCAGGTACGCTGGAAAAATTCGGGCCGAAAGCGGCCGAAATCAGGAGTTCGCTGGCGCAGGCGCTCGGCCTGTCGGATGAGCCTCAATGGCAAAGCCAGAGGGCGCGCATTACCGAACTGGCCGGATTGCTCTCCCTGATCTCGGGCAGCCTCGGCAAGATCGGCCAGGATATCGCGCTTCTGGCGCAGGCCGGCGACGAGATAGAGCTTGCCGGCGGTGGCGGCTCCTCGGCCATGCCGCATAAGCAGAACCCGGTCGCTGCCGAAACGCTGGTCGCGCTTGCCCGTTTCAATGCCGTTCAGCTTTCGGGCATTCATCACGCGCTCGTGCATGAACAGGAACGCTCCGGGGCTGCCTGGACGTTGGAATGGCTGCTGTTGCCGCCTATGGTGGTGGCAACGGCGGCGTCTCTGCGCCACGCGCTGCAATTGATCGGCATGATCAAGCGCCTGGGAGCGATAACGGAGTGAGATATTATTCGCTATTCATAACCATATAAGTATGGATGGAAGGCTTTATTTCATTTTACATCACCATTTCCTATGAGAAATTGGCGGTGATCAGGATTTGGATGATCAAGGGCGGCTCGAAACGCGGTCGCCGGGAGGAGAAAAATGAAACGGTTTATCTTGGCGGCCATTGCTGCCGTTGCTCTTGGCGGCGCTGCCTATGCCGATACCATCAAGGTCGGGGTCATCGGTCCGTTCTCCGGCCCGTTTGCGCTGCAAGGCAAGAATTTCAAGGCCGGTATCGACGCCTATATGGCAATCAACGGCAAAACGGTCGGCAATGACGAGGTGGAGGTGATCTATCGTGACCTGCCGCAGGCCGATCCCGCCCAGTCGAAGGCGCTGGCCCAGGAACTCGTCGTCAAGGAACATGTCCAGTATCTCGCCGGCTTCTACTTCACGCCGGATGCGATGGCCGTGACGCCGATCCTCAAGCAGGCCAATGTGCCGATGGTGATCTTCAATGCCGCGACCTCGGCTATCGTCACCAAGAGCCCGCTTGTCGTGCGCACCTCCTTCACGACCTGGCAGACCTCGACGCCGATCGCCAAGGTTGCCTATGATGCCGGCGTCAAGAAGGTCATCTCCGTCGTCAGCGACTACGGCCCGGGCGTCGATGCCGAAAATGCCTTCAAGGCCGGGTTCGAGAAGCAGGGCGGCGAGGTGGTCCAGGCCATCCGCATGCCGCTGTCGACAAACGACTTCAGCCCGATCATGCAGCGCGTCAAGGATTCTGGCGCGCAGAGCGTCTTCGCCTTCCTGCCGTCCGGTCCGACGACGCTCGGTTTCGTGAAGGCCTACAATGAAAACGGCCTGAAGGCAGCCGGCATCAAACTCTTCGCGCCGGGCGACCTGACGCAGGAATCCGATCTGCCCGCGCTTGGCGACGCAGCAATCGGCATGCAGACGACCTTCCACTATGCCGTGTCGCATGACTCGCCTGAAAACAAGGCGTTTGTCGCAGCCGCCGAGAAGGCGATCGGCAATCCGGCCGAGCTGACCTTCCCCGCCGTCGGCGCTTTCGACGGCATGCACGTTATTTACAAGATGATCGAGGCGACCGGCGGCAAGCAGGATGCGCAGAAGGCCGTCGACGCGGTGAAGGGCCTGTCCTGGGTCAGCCCGCGCGGCCCCGTCACCATCGATCCGGAAAGCCGGCATATCACGCAGAACATCTATCTGCGCGAAGTCGCCAAGGGTGTCGACGGCAAATACTACAACAAGGAAATCCAGACCTTCGAGAAGCAGGGCGATCCCGGCCTTGCCGCTGCGAAGTGAGGCGGTCCTGAACCCGACACCTCCGAACGGAAATCTCCGTTTGGAGGTTTGACGACAGCGGCCGCGCAATAACAACCGGACCAGCGATATCAATGCAAACCGTGCTCAGCATAGCAGTCGATGCCCTCGCTTACGGCATGGTGCTGTTCGTCATCTCCATCGGCCTCTCCGTCACCATGGGGCTGATGCGCGTCGTCAATCTGGCCCACGGCGCCTTCGCCATGATCGGCGGCTATATCGCTTCCTATGCCGCGCACGATCTCGGTCTTGGCTATGCCGCAGCCGTGTTGCTGGCGGTGGTCGGCACCGTCATCATCTCCATCCCGATCGAGCGGCTGCTTTATCGGCGCATCTATGGCGCACCGGAACTGACGCAGGTGCTGATGACGATCGGCATCACCTTCTGCATCATCGGCATTGCCAACTACGTCTTCGGCCCGACCTTGAAGACCATACCCTTGCCGGACAGTCTGCAAGGCTCCGTCGACCTCGGCTTTCGGACCCTCGGCACCCATCGCATCTTCGCGATCGTCTGCGGCCTCATCGTCGCCCTGGCGCTGTGGTACACCATCGAAAAGACCTCTTTCGGCGTGAAGCTGCGCGCCTCCGTCGATAATGCCGCGATGGCGGCGGCCCTCGGCGTACGCACGGAAATCGTCTACGCGGTCAGCTTCGCGGTTGCGGTCGGACTTGCCGCCTTTGGCGGCGTCGTGGGTGCCGAGCTTCTGCCGGTCGAACCCTACTATGCCCTGCGCTACATGGTGACGTTTCTCGTCGTGGTCTCCGTCGGCGGCGCCGGCTCGATCTCGGGCGCGCTGCTCGCCTGTCTCATCCTCGGCTGCATCGACACGACAGGCCGTTATCTCATGCCGGAATACGGGGAATTCTTCTTCTATCTGGCCGTCATTGCCATCGTCTGCGTTTTCCCGCGCGGCCTTGCCGGGAGAATGAAGTAACATGACCTCGACCCTTGAAGGAGCGGCCGTGCCGTCCGTGACCCGACATCGTACATTCAGGCAGGACCTGATTGCAGTCGCGGTCGTCGTCGTATTGGCCGCCGCCGGCTATCTGCTGTTTCCGGATAATCTCGCTCTTCTCACCCGTTTGATCGCGATTGCGCTGCTCGTCCTGTCGCTCGATCTCGTCACCGGCTATTGCGGCGTGGCGACCCTCGGCCATGCGGCGCTCTTCGGTGCCGGCGCCTACGCAGCCGGTATCGCGTCCGCCCATTACGGCATCAACGATCCGCTGCTGATGACGCTTGCCGGTATCATCGGCGGCGCCGTCGCCGGCCTGGTGTGTGGGATCGTCATTCTGCGAGCGCAAGGATTGCCGCAACTCGTGCTGTCTATCTCGCTGGTCTATCTCTTCCATGAGTTTGCCAACAAGGCGTCGAGCTGGACGGGCGGTAGCGACGGTCTGTCAGGCATATCCCCGGATCCGTTATTCGGTGCTTTCGAATTCGATCTCTATGGGCATACGGCCTACATCTACGGCGTGGTGTTGCTGCTGGTCGCGCTCGTGCTGCTGCGCATTCTCGTGCGTTCGCCCTTCGGCATGCTCTGCCGCGGCATCCGGCAGGATCCTTTGCGCATCCGCGCCATGGGCGCGTCGCCGAAAGTGGCGCTGGTCAAGATGTATGTGATTTCCGGTGCCGTAGCCGGCATTGGCGGCGCATTGAACGCGATCTCGACGCAGGTCGTCGGCCTCGACAGCCTGTCCTTCACGCAGTCGGCCGAGGCGCTCGTCATGCTCGTCCTCGGAGGCACCGGCTCCCTGTTCGGTGCGCTCACCGGTACGCTGATTTTCATGCTGTTCGAGGACTACGTCTCCGCCGTTAACCCGTTCCATTGGCTGACGATCGTCGGCGCCTTGCTCATCCTCGTGGTTCTGTTCGCACCGAAAGGCATCTACGGCACGGCCGCGGCTTACGTTGCGCGCCGCAGGGAGGCGCGGGCATGAGTGCGATTTTCGAGGTCGATAATCTGAAGAAGGCGTTCGGCGGTCTGACGGTCACCAACAATGTCAGCCTGTCGATGGCGCCCGGAGATCGCGTGGCCCTGATCGGCCCGAACGGCGCCGGCAAGACCAGTTTCGTCAACCTCGTGACGGGCAATCTGCAGGCGGATTCCGGCGAGGTCCGCATCGCCGGGCAAAACGTCAACAGGCTCGATGCCATCGGCCGGGTCAGGCGCGGCTTGGTGCGCTCGTTCCAGGTGACGCGGCTGTTTCAGGACATGACGCCGGCCGAGCATGTCGGCATGGCGGTGCTGCAGCGGACAGGCCGCTCCGGCCGCATGTTCGGCAATTTCCTGTCCATGCGCGATGTCATGGGCGAGACGGAGGCGTTGCTCGGCACCCTCGGGCTTGCGGCTCTTGCGCATCGAAAGGTCAGCGAGATCGCCTACGGCCAGCAAAGGCTGCTGGAGATTGCCGTCGCCATGGCCCTGAAGCCGAAAGTGCTGCTGCTGGACGAACCCGCCGCCGGCGTCCCGCAAAGCGATACGGGCCGTATCGAGCAGGCGCTGGCCGATCTGCCCGCCGATCTCGCGGTGCTGATGATCGAGCATGACATGGATCTGGTCTTCCGCTTCGCCAGCCGCGTGGTGGTGCTGGCCGCCGGCACGATCATATTCGACGGTTCGCCGAAAGACGTGACGCAGGATGCGCGTGTGCGCGAAGCCTATCTCGGGAGCTATGCCAATGCCGGCCACGCCGCTTGAAGTGGAAAACCTGTCGGCCGGCTATGGTCCGACGCGGGTGCTGGAAGGGATTTCCTTTTCGGTGCCGGCCGGCGGCCGTCTTGCCGTCCTCGGCCGCAACGGCATGGGCAAGAGCACGCTGCTTGCCACCCTTGCCGGCCAGACCCGCCGCTATGACGGCCGCATCCGGCTGGGATCGGCAGAGATTGCCGGCCTGCCGAGCGCCAGACGCGCCCATCAGGGCCTAGGCTACGTGCCGCAGACGCGGGACGTCTTTCCGACGCTGACGGTCGAGGAAAATCTCTCCGTCGGGCTGAAGGGACGGCCAAAGAGCGCTCTGCAGGAAGCCTATGACATGTTCCCGCGCCTGAAGGAGCGTCGCAGAAACCTGGGCGGCCAGCTTTCCGGCGGCGAGCAGCAGATGCTGTCGACCGCCCGCACGATCCTCGGCCGCCCCTCCGTGCTGCTTCTGGACGAGCCGCTGGAAGGGCTCGCGCCCGTCATCTGCGAGGAATTGATGGCGGCCTTCGCCACGCTCGCCAAGGCGGGTGACATGACGATCCTGCTCGTGGAGCAGCGCATCCAGAGCGCGTTGGATTTTGCAAGCGACGTCATCATTCTGGAGCGCGGCCGGCTGGCCTGGAAGGGGACACCCCAGGCTCTCGCGCAGGATCATGATACGGTCGAGCGCCTGCTCGGCGTCGGCGGGCTGCATTAGCATCCGCCTTTTTTCAGCGGCCGCTTCGCGCTTTTCCATTGTCATGAAGATGGATGGCGTCGGGAACCGTGGTCTCAAGGTGGCATCGAGCCTGCGCGATTGTGCCTTGCTCTGGTTCTTCGGTCAGCCCATCCTCGTCTTGGCGTCGACCGCGTTGGTGTTTCGCGATTCATGTTGACGACAAAACGTTGACGATTTATCGATATATTATCATTGTTATTGATGTCGTTCTGCTGGAGGCGGATTTGTCGGAGAACACTTCGGGTCGTTGGGATTTCTGGATCGATCGCGGCGGCACCTTTACCGACGTTGTCGGGCGCGATCCGTCCGGCGCTCTCCATGCCCGCAAGGTCCTGTCGGAGAATCCTGAAGCCTATCGCGACGCGGCCGTTCACGGTATTCGCCTGCATCTCGGTCTCGGCAAGGGCGAGCCGGTTCCCGAGGGCGCCATCGGCGAGGTCCGAATGGGGACTACCGTCGCCACCAACGCGCTGCTCGAGCGCAAGGGCGAACGCCTTGCCCTGGTGACGACGAAGGGCTTCAGGGATGCCCTGCGCATCGGCTATCAGGAGCGCAAGAAGATCTTCGCGACCGAGATCGTCAAGCCGGAAGCGCTTTACGAGGATGTCGTCGAGATCGAGGGGCGGGTGCTTGCCGACGGCACCGTCGAGCTTACCCTGGACGAAAAGGCAGCCGAAACGGCGCTGCGCGATCTTCTCGCCAAAGGCTATCGCTCGCTGGCGATCGTCTTCATGCATGCCTACAAGTTTCCGGCCCATGAGGCCGCCGTCGCCCGCATTGCCCGGTCCCTCGGTTTCGAGCAGGTTTCCGTCAGCCATGAAGTGTCGCCGCTGATCAAGCTTGTCGGTCGTGGTGATACCGCGGTGATCGACGCCTATCTCTCGCCCGTGCTCGGCCGCTATATCGGCCAGGTCTGCGATGAGCTCGATGTCGAGCGCACCGGCGCGCGCGTCATGTTCATGATGTCCTCGGGCGGATTGACGGCGGCCGATATGTTCCAGGGCAAGGATGCCATCCTCTCAGGCCCGGCCGGCGGCGTGGTCGGCCTTGCGAAGACCGGCGAACAGGCGGGCTTTGCCAATGTCATCGGCTTCGACATGGGGGGCACCTCGACGGATGTGGCGCATTTCGACGGCGAATATGAGCGCGCCTTCGAGACGGAAGTGGCGGGCGTCCGCGTGCGCGCGCCGATGATGCTGATCCATACCGTGGCCGCAGGCGGCGGCTCGATCTTGCATTTCGACGGCGATCGTTTTCGTGTCGGTCCGGACTCGGCCGGCGCCTTTCCGGGGCCGGCCTGCTACCGCAATGGCGGCCCGCTGGCGGTGACCGACGCCAATGTCATGGCCGGCAAACTGCTGCCGGAATTCTTTCCCTCCATCTTCGGTCCCGACCAGGACCAGCCGCTCGATGTCGAGACGGTGCGCGGCAAGTTTGCCGAACTCGCTGCCGAGATCGGCGACGGCCGCAGCCCGCAGGACGTCGCCGACGGCTTCATTCGCATCGCCGTCGCCAATATGGTGGAGGCGATCAAGAAGATCTCCGTGCAGCGCGGCTATGACGTGACGCGCTATGCGCTCAATTGCTTCGGCGGCGCAGGCGGGCAGCACGCCTGCCTGGTTGCCGATGCGCTCGGCATGAAGAGCATCCTTCTGCATCCGATGTCCGGCCTTCTTTCCGCCTACGGCATGGGGCTTGCCGACATCAGGGCAACGCGCCAGAAGGCGCTCGGCGTCCCGCTCGACGCCGCCGCCCCGGCCGCCATCGCCGCCCTCGGCAGCGAATTGCGCGGCGAATGCGTGCCCGAGCTGGAAGCGCAGGGCGTTGCGACGGCTGAGATCAAGACCGTCCAGCGCGCGCATATCCGCTATGCCGGCACCGATACCATTCTGGCGGTGGAGACGACCTTCCCCGACGTTGATGATCCCGCGCGGCTGCGCAGTCAGTTCGAGACGCTGCACAAGCGCCGCTTCGGCTTCGTTGCCGAGGACAAGCCCTTGGTCGTCGAGGCCGTGGAGATCGAAACGATCGGCGGCGCGGCGGCCGATATCGCGGTCAAGCTCGAAGCGACCGGAGAGGGCGAGGCGCGGGCCGCAAGGCGCACCAGCTTCTATTCCGGCGGCGAGAGCCATGATGCGGCCGTTGTCCTGCGCCAGGCGATCGAGCCCGGCCAGACCGTCACCGGCCCGGCCATCATCATCGAGCCCAACCAGACGATCGTCATCGAGGACGGCTGGCAGGGGCAACTGACGCTCAAGGATCATATCGTCCTCAAGCGCATCAAGGCGCTGCCGGAGCGCAACGCCATCGGCACCAAGGCCGATCCGGTCATGCTGGAGATCTTCAACAATCTCTTCATGTCCATTGCCGAGCAGATGGGCATGACGCTGCAGAACACCGCCTATTCGGTCAATATCAAGGAACGGCTGGATTTCTCCTGTGCCGTCTTCGACGCGCAAGGCAATCTGGTCGCCAACGCGCCGCATATGCCGGTGCATCTGGGGTCCATGGATGCGTCCGTTGCAACGGCTATTCGCGAAAACCCGATCATTCATCCGGGCGACGTCTTCCTGATCAACGCGCCCTACAATGGCGGCACGCATCTGCCCGATCTCACGGTCTGCACGCCGGTCTTCGACGATGCCGGCCAGAGCATCCGTTTCTGGGTCGCCAGCCGCGGCCACCATGCCGATATCGGCGGTATTTCGCCCGGGTCCATGTCGCCGCTTGCCACCCATATCGAGGAAGAAGGCGTCTATATCGACAATTTCAAGCTGCTCGATCGCGGCCGTTTCTGCGAGGAAGAGCTGACAAAGCTGCTCACGGGTGCCCGCTATCCGGTGCGCACGCTCGCGCAGAATGTCAACGATCTCAAGGCTCAGGTCGCCGCCAACGAAAAGGGTGTGGCCGAGCTGAAGAAGATGATCGCGCTCTTCGGCGAAGACGTCGTCGACGCCTATATGGGGCATGTTCAGGATAATGCGGCGGAAAGCGTGCGCCGCGTTCTCGACCGTCTGTCGGATGGCGCGTTCACCTACGAAATGGATCAGGGCTGCAAGATCGTCGTCAAGATCTCGATCGACAAGGACAAGCGCGAGGCGACGGTCGATTTCACCGGCACATCACCGCAGCGGCCGGACAATTTCAATGCGCCGCAGCCGGTGACGCGCGCGGCCGTGCTCTACGTCTTCCGCGTTCTCGTCGAGGCCGATATTCCGATGAATGCCGGCTGCCTCCGGCCGATCCGGATCATCATTCCCGAAGGCACGATGCTGACGCCGAAATATCCGGCCGCCGTCGTCGCCGGCAATGTCGAGGTCAGCCAGGCGGTGACCAATTGCCTGTTCGGCGCTGTCGAAGCGCTCGCCGCCGCGCAAGGCACGATGAACAATCTGACCTTCGGCAACGACGTCTATCAGTATTACGAGACGATCTGCTCCGGCGCACCGGCGGGACCGGGCTTCAACGGCGCCGATGCCGTGCATACGCACATGACCAATTCGCGGCTCACCGATCCGGAAATCCTGGAGACCCGCTTTCCGGTCGTGCTGGAAGATTTTCACATTCGTCCGCATTCCGGCGGGTGCGGCAAGTGGAATGCCGGCAACGGCACGCAGCGCACCATCCGCACCCGCGAAAAGCTGGAATTCGCTATCCTGTCGGGTCATCGGCGCGTGGCGCCCTTTGGCGTCAAGGGCGGTGAAGCGGGGCAAACCGGCCGCAACTACGTGCGCCGCAACGATGGCACGATCGACGAGCTGATCGGCTCGGCTCATACCGTGCTCGAGGCGGGCGAGGCTTTCACGGTCGTTACCCCCACCGGCGGCGGCTACGGAAAGCGGGACGAATAGGAACATGACGGTGAGGCCGGACGGCATTCTACCGCCCGGCCTCGGCAGTCTGCAGGTGCCTTGATCCGGTTCTGAGGAGTTTTCAGGTGACGTCTGAGGAAAAGAGTGAACGACGCGAATTGATCGTATCGTCAGCCCATCTTGCAGGCGGCAGTTCGCCGGCCTTGTCCGAGCTGGAATATGGATCGATCCTCTTTTCCCATGCCTTCAATCGCTGGCTGGTGCGCTGCATGGCGGCAGCCGGCGTGCCCGGTCTTTCGCCGGTCGAGATCCTGATCATCCATTCCGTGCGACATCGCGACAGGCCGAAGACGCTCGCCGATCTCTGCCTCGTGCTCGACATCGAGGATACCCATGTCGCCAATTACGCCGTCAAGAAGCTGGAGGCGGCGGAGCTCGTCAAAAGCGGCAAGGCCGGCAAGGAAAAGACCATCCGTGTCACCGACAAAGGCCTGGACGCGTTGAGGCGGTATACCGAAATTCGCGAGCGGCTGCTGGTGGAGGCGACCAAGGTGTCAGGCCTGTCGCAGGACGATCTCTCGGATATCGCCTCGCATCTCCGGGCTCTCTCCGGCTATTATGAACAGGCCGCGCGGTCGGCGGCAACGCTGTAAGGCGGCGACAAGGGCGCAGGCCCATTGCCAGTGCCTGCCTTGTCGACACTGGCGGTCCGCCGCAGTCATGATCTCGTGATAGAGCGCAGAAGCGGGGCGTCAACCCGGCCCTTATCTATTTTGTCATACCATACCTATATTAGGTCTGTGCGATCCGTTGGCGGCCATCCGCCCAACGATCAGCGTCGGCCGGACGATGGGATCCAGTTTTTACCACCGCGCGACTTTTGGAATTTGCTGGCTTCGCACGATAGCAAAAGTGTGCTTTTTTTGACCGAAAGGGGAATGGTGTAAAAACTTCCATGAACAACGATAGTTTCGAGCTGAAGTTTTGGGGCGTGCGGGGGAGTATCCCTGTATCGGGACCGGAATTTGAGCGGTACGGCGGGAATACGTCATGCATCGAGTTACGGCATGACGGCAGGCATATCTTATTCGACGCCGGGACCGGGTTGCGCGAAGCGGCCGCGTCGCTTGCGAAAGAGGGGGTTCGCGATATCGATCTCTTCTTCACCCATTCGCACTACGATCACATCATCGGTCTGCCGTTCTTCAACGCGATCTACGATCCGCGCGTCAGCGTCGATCTCTGGTCGGGCCATCTGGCCGGCAAGACGACGACACGGCAGATGATTGGCCAGTTCATGCGGCCGCCGTGGTTCCCCGTCGAGCCCGATATCTGTCGCGCCGAGATGAGCTTTCGCGATTTTGCCGCAGGCGACACGCTGAAGCCGCATCCGGGCATCGTCATTCATACGGCGCGGCTGAACCATCCGGGCGGGTGCATCGGCTATCGCATCGAATGGTCCGGCCGGGTCATCGCCATGGTCTACGATACCGAGCACGTAGCCGGGCAACTGGATGAAGCCGCGCTAGCCTTGATGGCCGACGCCGATCTCGCGATCTACGACGCGACCTACCTCGAAGCCGAGATGTCGAAATATCTGGGCTTCGGACATTCCACATGGCAGGAGGGCGTCAAGCTCGCCAAGAAGGCTGGCGCCAAGCGGCTTGCCCTTTTCCATCACGCGCCCGGCCGCACGGACAGCGAGCTCGACGAGATGCAGCGCGACGCGCAGAAGAGCTTTCCCGAAGCGTTCGTCGCCTTTGACGGACAATCGCTGCAGCTCTGAGGGCCCGCCGCGACAAGCCGAAGCTGCGGATCGATGCCGGAGCGGGTCCGCGCTTAACGGAACCGCGGACCCGCTCTATCTCCTTGCTTTTACGCGATTCCAGACGGGAAACCGCCGCTCACTTTTCCCGGAATTGTTCTAATGTACGAACTCTCCGACCGGCCGCCATTCGATGGCGGCATGGCCGGCCGTTTCCTCAAACAGCGTCTCGACGAGACTCCAGGCGAGATCGTCGTGGACGAGATGATGCGTCATCACGCCGATAGGCTCGTCATTGCCGTCGAAGCGGTTCTGAAGTTCTTCCACGAGGCGCCCGATCACTTCGTCATGCGGTAATCCTCCGCGCGCGCCATGCCATCTCATGATGTCGATATGCGTGTTGATGAGACCGATGGGAGCCTGCCTTGCCAGTCCGAAGACGGAAACGGCGCGATAGCCGAAGGGAGCGAGGTGTGGCAGCAGCGCGTCGTCGATCCTGTTCCATGGCGGCACCAGCAACGGAACGAACTGCGAGGGATAAAGCGCCTTCAGCTTGTCGAAGCCGCGGTGAAGCTCGTCAAGCACGACTGCCTGGGGCCTGTGCAGGCCGAGTTCCTGCTTCTTGGTGTCGTCGGGAGCATAGTTCCGGTGTGTCCAGCCATGCACCGTGGCCGTGATGCGGTCTTCGCGGGCCAGCCGTTCGGCCAACGCTTCTCCGGTAGGGCCGGGGATGATCGCCAATGCCATTGGCACATCGAAACGATCGGAAAGCGACAGCAGCCGATCGAGGGCAGGGGTCGGTTCGATAGCGTCGTCATCACGGAACCAGAACTTCGCCTTTCGTCCGGCGTCGCTCCATCGCCGAAGCTCGTCGCGCAAGGGCTGCCATTCGGCCTTATCGCTCATAACAGGTATCTCCCAGATAGTTTCGAAGAATGGTTTCAAGACGCTTCGACGCGGCGGTCAAGGAGCGCTCTTGGTGGACGAAGTCGTAGGCTGCGTCCGCCATCGTCTGCCGTCGGGTCTGATCGTTCAAAAGCTGGGCGATGGCCTGGGCATAGGCATCAAGGTCGCCTTCCGGCGTCAGCAGGCCCGTCCCGCCGGCCATCACCACTTCCGGCACGCCGGCCGTCGCCTGCGCGATCACGGGCAGGCCTGCTGCCTGTGCCTCGAGGTAGGCAAGGCCGTACGCCTCGTTGCAGCCGGGCCAGACATAGAGGCCGGCCGTTGCAAGTTCCCCGGCGATCTCGGCGGTGGAGCGTTCCCCGCGCCAGATGATCCGGCTTTCGCCGAAGGTGGAGAACAGCGACCTTACCTCGGCTCGCATCGGCCCGTCGCCGATGATGGTCAGACTCCAATCCTGATCGCGGATGATATCGAGCGCGCTTGCCAGCATGGCATAGCTCTTGAACTTATCCCCCTTCCTGAGCATGGCGACGGTGATCAGCCGCCGTGGATCCGGCAGGTGGCGTGAGAAGGGCGCAATATCGATGAAGGGCAGGAAGCGCTCGTAGCGGCCATCGGGGATTGCATCCGACAAGCCGATCCGGTCCCGTTCGGTAAAGCACAGGTTGACGGCGGCAAGCCGCACCGCATCGGCAACCAGGCGCTGGTTTTCACCCCAGCCATTGTCGTCATGGCGGCGGGAATAGGAAGCTTCCGCCGTAACATAGGGAATGTTGATCTCGCGGGCGATTCGCGGGCCGATGAGATCGGGCGTCTTGTAATAGGGATGATAGGTGAACCAGAGGTCGGGCGGCTGCTCGCCTTGCCAGCGCTCCCGCAACCGGATGAGTTCCTTCTCGGCCAACAGGGCAATCCCCGCCAGCGATCCCGCCTCGGGCGTCGGCGTGAAACTGCGCAGTTCGGAGGCGATCTCGACCTGATGTCCCGCCATTTTAAGCGCCGCGATGATCTGCCGTGCCATCAGGCGGTCGCCGGACGGGACAGGGTGGCTGGGAGACTTCAAGGGGGCGTAGAAGGCGATCTTCATGCTGCCGGCACACGGTTGACGATTAAGTGATGGCACGAGCCCGAATTGTGAGAGGATTGCCCGAATTCCGACCGGTTGCGTGACAATAAGGTCCCTGCTTCAAAAGGCCGCATTCTCGACAGCATGCGGAGTTGCGGCTAGATGAGTAGGCGATAGCCGTTTTCCCACCTGTTGTGAACGGGCAATATACATTGGGTTTGATGACCAGCGAGGCAAGAAAGCCAATCATTTCCGACCGTCTCGTGCGAAAGTTCCGCCTTGGCTCGGGTCTGGTCGTTTTTTCCTTCGTGATCATGCACCTGGCCAATCATTCTCTCGGGCTGATTTCGATCGGCGTGGCCGAGCGCGCGCAACACTGGTTCCTGGTGGTTTGGCGCAATCCCGTGGGAACTGCGCTTCTTTACGGGGCATTGATCGTCCATATCTCGCTGGTGCTGCGGCTGCTGTATATGCGCCGGACGCTGGTCATGCCTGCGGGCGAGGCCTTCCAGATCGTCACCGGCCTTTTGGTGCCGCTGCTCCTGATCGATCATATCGTCGGCACCCGCGTCGTCCACGAGGTTTACGGCTACCACGACACATACCGGGCCATCGTGCGCACTTTGTGGATAACCTCGCCCGTTATGGGCGTACGTCAGTCGCTCGTGCTTCTGGTCGTATGGCTTCATGGCTGCATCGGCGTTCATTTCTGGCTGCGGTATCGTTCCTGGTACATGACCATCGCCCCTGTCATGCTGGCCTTCGCCATCGTTTTGCCGGTTCTTGCCTTGCTCGGCTTTGCCGCTATGGGCAAGACCGTTGCGCATGAGGCAGCCCAGGAGGATGAGCGCGGCTACCCCGGCGGCTATTACAGCGACGTGCGAAGCTACGGCGAGGCCGGTTCCGCGCCGGGTAACCGGATGACCGAGGCCACATGGCCATATCGGGCCGGGTTCTACGGCGCCTTCAGCCTGTCGATCGTCACTCTCTTTGCCTTTCGGGCGCATCGCAGGCTGCGCGAACGGCAGCACCAGGTCGCCATCCGCTATGCGGGCGGAGAGGTGGTGCATGCGCCGCGCGGCTTCAGCGTCCTCGAGGCAAGCCGCCTCGGCGGCATTCCGCATTACTCCGTCTGCGGGGGCAAGGGCCAATGCTCGACGTGCCGTGTCCAGATCGTCGAAGGCGCCGAAAACCTGCCGCCGCCGGAGCCGATGGAACAGAAGACGCTGAACCGTATCGGTGCCACCCCGGATGTCCGGCTTGCCTGTCAGCTGCGCCCGACGGGCAACATCAGCGTCATCCCCCTCCTGACGCCGATGGCGGAAGCGACGATCCCCGTCTACAGCCAGACCGCCAGCCCCGGCCGCGAACGCGAGATCGTGGTCTTCTTCTGCGATCTGCGCCACTTCACGTCGCTGACGGAATCGCGCCTGCCCTTCGATATCGTCTTCCTGCTCAATCGCTATTTCGCCATCGTCGGCCGCATCATCGAGGAAAATGGCGGCCGGATGGACAAATTCATCGGCGATGGCGCCATGGCGCTCTTCGGTCTTCGCACGACCCCGAAGGAGGCCAACCGCCAGGCGTTGAAAGCAGCCGCCGCGATCATTCAGGAAATCGACAAGCTTAGTGCCGAGCTGGCCGATGAACTGGCCGCCCCCCTCGAAATCGCCATCGGCCTTCACACCGGTTCGGCCGTTGTCGGTTCCATGGGATATGGCAGCGTCAAGAACGTGACGGCGATCGGCGATACCGTCAATGTCGCCAGCCGGCTGGAAAGCGTTGCCAAGGAATTCAACAGCGCGCTCGTCTTTTCCGAGCCGGTCGCACAGCTTTCCGAGGTCGATACCGCCGGTGTCGAAAGCCGCGAGATCGCCGTTCGCGGCCGTGGCGAGCCCTTGCGGGTTTATATCGTTTCGAAGGAGGCGAGCGGCCGTTTCGCCTGACGATCCGGATAGCGAACCGGCGGCGCATCCGCCGATGTTCTCCGTTTGCAACGGCAAGGCCCTCGTGTAGGGATGCTCCTCATGTTCGACCGCAAGTTCCTCTCGAAAAAATACTGGAAACGTGCCTTCCGTAGGAAGCGGGATGCGATCGCCGTGCGCCTGTTCGACACGCGCCTGGGCCGGGACATCCTTGTCAGCGCGCTCGGCCCGCGCGTCAGGACCGTGACGGTGGATTGCGGCGATCATGTCCTGAGCTTCTCGCCGGCTGACTACATCGGCCGCAAGGTCTTTCGCAAAGGTCATTTCGAGCGGGACCACGTCGATCGGCTGCTGGGCGTGCTGCGTGAACGCGGCCTGTTGCGCAAGGGCTCGGCCCTGCTGGAACTCGGCGGCAATATCGGCACGCAGACATGCTATTTTGCTCTCAGCGGCGCCTACGGCCGTCTCGTCACTGTCGAGCCGGATCCGCGCAATTTCCGGCTGTTGTCGATCAACATCGCCGACAACGGCCTGGAGGGGAGAGTGACCGCGGTCAACTGCGCCGCCGGCGATCGCGAAGGGCAGCTCGACTTCTACCTCAATCGTAAAAACCATGGCAAAAGCAGCGCCTTGCGCCAAAGTCCGACTGACGAAAAGATCTCCGTCCCGGTCCGTCCTGTCCCGGATATTCTTCTGCAGGCTGGTGTCGATCCCGCCGATGTCGGGCTGATCTGGATGGATATCGAGGGCTATGAGCCGGTGGCCTGCCGATCGATGGTCGCGCTGATGGCCCGCAAAGTGCCGCTCTACATGGAATTCACGCCGGCCTTCTACGGCAAGGATCAGACCAGAGGCTTCATTGCCGACCTTGCCGCGCACTACAGCGAATGCCTCGCCTTTTTCGAAGATGGTGAGCGGGCCATGAAAGTGATCGAACTGCCCACCGAAGGCGAGCAGTTCGACGTTCTGTTTCTGGGGTGAGGCTGAACCGTTTTATCGGCGGCGATAGATGAAATAGCGTCCTTCCTTGACGCTCGATGGCAGAGGCAGCGCCTGGAGATCGGGGTGATCGAGAGGAAGGCCGCTGACCGCGAGCCCCCCCGATGCCAGCACGCCGGCCATGATCTGAGGCAGCCAGGTCAGCGTCACCGCATCCTTGTCTTCGTAGCCGGTGCCGATATCGGCATGGGCAAGCGAGGCGTTCGCGCCGACGAAGGTCCTGGCCGTATCCTTGATCTCGCCGAGAATGAGATTGTCGGCCGATGGCATGGAGGGGCCGTAGGCATTGGCCGCGCGATCGAATGCGACGATGCGGCGATCCTGGAAGAGCTCGCGCAGATGGTCGAAGGTACGGCCATTGCCGAGACCCAGTTCCAGCACGGGGCCATCGATCGCCCTGACCTCATCGGCAACGGCATTGAGGATGTCGCGTTGTGCGCTCAGGCGGCGAATGAAACTATCCAGGCGGCTCATCGTATCTGAAGTATCCTTGGCGTGTTGTGCCTCTCCGTCAGCGGGAGTAGCACGGCCTGCATCGTGGCGTCGACCGTCGGCTGGCTTTTCGATGCATTTGCTGTAGGGATAGATTGTCGCGGCGCTCACTGAAGGGGGAAACGTCATGGCCGGGCCATCCAGAGATGATTTCTTCCACGGGATTACGGGGTTCACCCGTTTCGAGGGCGTCACCGATGGCGCCAACTATCAGCCTCTGCCGGATGACTGGCTGATTGCGATCGCCGATATTGTCAGCTCGACGAAGGCGATTGCCGCCGGCCACTACAAATCCGTCAACATGGCGGGCGCGAGCGTGATTTCCGCCGTGCTTAACGCCCTGGACAGGGGCGACTATCCCTTTGCCTTCGGCGGGGATGGTGCGTTGGTGGCCATTCCGCCAACGGGAGAGGAGCGGGTTCGCCGGGCGCTTGCCGCCGTTCGCGGCTGGGTGATGGCGGAACTGCATCTCGATCTGCGCACGGCTTTGGTGCCGATGAGCGCTATCCGCGGCGAAGGCCTCGATGTGCGGGTCGCCCGCTTCAGCCCGAGCGACTATGTGTCCTACGCGATGTTTTCCGGCGGCGGGACGAGCTGGGCGGAAAAGCAGATGAAAACAGGGCACTTCATCGTCGAAGCGACGACGATCGACAGCGAGCCGGACCTGACGGGCCTTTCCTGCCGCTGGAATCCGATCAAGGCGCAGAACGGCGAGATCGTTTCCATCATCGCCATTCCCGGCGATGCCGGCAATGGCCCGAAGTTCCGGCAGCTGGTTGCCGATATCATCGCCATTTCCGCCGAACAAAATCGCGACGGCCATCCCGTACCCGTCGAGGGGCCGACGCCGGCGCTCAACTTCGATGGTGTCGACATGGAGGCGCGTGCCGCCGTATCGCCCCCCCATCGCCGGTGGCGCAAGCTCGCCATCGATGCCCAGATTGCGCTTGTCTGGGTGCTCGACAAGTTCGGCGTGAAAACGGCAACCTTTGATGCCAAGATCTACCGGCGAGATCTTGCCGCGAATTCCGATTTCCGCAAATTCGACGATGGCCTGAAAATGACCATCGACGTCGATGCCGCGCATCGCGCCCGCATCGAGGAGCGTTTGCGCCAGGCCGAGGCTGAGGGGATCTGTCGCTACGGGCTGCACCGACAGGATAGCGCGCTGATGACGTGTTTCGTGCCCACTCCGCTCATGCGGGATCATATGCATTTCATCGATGGCGCAAGTGGAGGGTATGCGATGGCGGCCATGGCCTTGCGGCAGAAGAGGCCGCCTGAGCTGGCCGCAGGCGAGTGACTTTTCGGATAGCACCTGCAGCTGGCTACGGGTCGTGGTCTTGATTTTCTCGATCACTGTTATTTTTGCCCATTGTTTCAGCGGCATATGCGCCTTATCTGAAAGAGAACAAAACGAGAGTCGCTGCTTGCTGCGGCTGTCATCTGCTGCATTTCGTGTGCGGGGGCGCGGGAAAACGTAGTCGAATTTTCTGATGTCGATGCTCTCTGGTGAAAGAGGGTGTCGCTGATTTAGCATGATGGTTTCATCCGGCCTTACCGACAGGCCGGAGGTTCTGGAAATGGGCGCCGGCGAAATCATCGGCGTTGCATGGCCGGGACGGGGCATCAGGCACTGCAGGATAGGCCGCGGGGATAATGACTATTCATTCGAATGTTTCTGATATTCTTCTCGATAAAGTGGCGGAATGGTTGACGCAGGCTGCGTTGACCGGCGAAAATCTCGAGACCATCGTTCGAGGCTTCTGCGAGCGCATGGCGGCGACGGGAATGCCGATCGCCCGCGTGCATCTCACCTTTTCCATGCTTCACCCGCTTTATGACGCGCTCGGTTTCACCTGGCGGCGCTCCGGCGGTCTGACGATCGAGGGCTACCGGCATGTGAACGAGAAGCCGGAGCGCTTCATGCAGAGCCCCTACTACTATCTCCTGTCCAATAATCTTCAGCATCTGCGCCGCAGGATCGATGTGGACGGCGCGGTCGAGTTTCCGATCTTCGAGGACCTGCGCAGGGAGAGCGTCACCGACTACATGGCCTTCGTGCAGACCTTCGGCGCAGGCTCGGTCCAGGGCATGATGGGCTCCTGGTCTACAGATAGTATCGGTGGGTTCAGCGAGGATATGATCGGCGCTTTGATGCGCATGCAGAACCATCTGGCAATGGCTGCCAAGATGGCGGTTCTCGGCAGGCTCGCCAACAATATGCTGACCACCTATCTTGGCGGCGACGCCGGAAAGCGTGTGTTGAACGGGCAGATCCGCCGCGGCGACGGCGAGACGATCCGTGCGGCGCTGGTCATGGGCGATATGCGGCAATCGACCGTCTATGCCGAAAAGGAAGGGCGTCAGGCCTATATCGATACGCTGAACGAGTTCTTTGACGCGATCGCAGCCCCGTTCAATCGCAACGGAGGCGAAATCCTGAGCTTTCTCGGTGATGGGTTTCTTGCCGTCTATCCGTGCGGACGGCACAAGGACCCGTCCAAAGTGGCCTGCGAGGCGGCTTTGTCGGCTGTTTTCGAGGCGCAGCGTCGTGTCGTTGCGCTCAACAGCGACCGCCAGTCGCGCAACCTGAGCGAAGTCCGCTATGGAATAGGCCTTCATGTCGGCAACGTCATGTTCGGCAATGTCGGATTGAAGGACCGGTTGACGTTCTCGGCCTTCGGGGCAGCCGTCAACGAGGTGGAACGGCTGCAATCCCTGACCAAGAAATATTCGACCGAGGTCGTCGCGAGCCAGGCATTCTCCAGCTACACCGATTGCGAATGGGGAAAACTCGGCGAAGAGAAGCTGCGTGGCGTGCGCCAGCGCTTTACCGTCGTCTACCCGAAAGCCGCCACCGCGGCCAATGGCGCGATGGAAATCTTTCAGGAAACGGCGGCGGACAGCCTGTCGGAGGCTGAACAGGTCATTCTGTTGCACAGGGACGCCAAGAAGTTCGAAGGGCGTGTTCAAGTCGAAAATCTGACCTCGCGGCCCCTGTCGTCCCCCGGTTCAGCATAGACCGATATATCACTGGAAAGACGACAGTTTTTTTAAAGTCTCTGCATTGCTTTGACCAGCTAGACACCCGTTATGGCCTACGTTAGTGTGCCGCGAAGGCCACAAAGGTCATGTGAGCGGGAAGTAATATGTATGGCGTCAGGGACTGATCTACTGCGTATCGAGGACCTCGACGTCTCGTTCTCCCTTTATGGGGACAAGCTGCGCGTCGTCAAAAATGCCAGTCTGAGAGTGCTTCCCGGCAAGGTCACCGCCCTGGTCGGCGAATCCGGCTCCGGCAAATCGATCATCAGCCAGTCGATCATGGGAATCCTTCCGGCGCCGGCAACGGCGACCGGCCGAATACTGTTCACCGATCCGCTCGACGGCCAGACCACCGATCTTCTTCAGCTGCCGCGTGACGGCGTGGCCATGCGCAGGCTGCGCGGAGCACGCATCGCCAAGATTTTTCAGGAGCCGATGACGTCGCTGTCGCCGCTGCATACGGTGGGAAACCAGATCAGCGAAGCGCTCCGTATCCACAGTCCCGGCATCAGCAAGGCGGAGCAGCGTGAGAAGACCGAGGAAATCCTAAGCCTCGTCGGCTTTCAGGATCCCTTTCACACCTTCGACAGGTATCCTTTCGAACTCTCCGGAGGCATGCGCCAGCGCGCGATGATCGCCATGGCGCTGATCTGCAATCCGGCGCTCCTGATTGCCGACGAACCGACGACGGCGCTTGATGTCACCATCCAGGCTCAGATCCTCGGCCTGTTGCGCAATCTTCAGCAGACCTTCAACATGGCGATGCTCCTCATCACCCATGACCTCGGCGTCGTCGCCAACATGGCAGACGAGGTCGTCGTCATCTATCACGGCGAGATCATGGAGGCGGGGCCGGTCGAAACCATCTTCCGTCAGCCGCAACACCGCTATCTCAAGGCTCTGATGTCGGCGGTGCCGCATTTCGACATGAAGCCCGGCGAGCGATTGAAGTCCCTGCGGGATGTCCCCGTCAATCTCGGCACCTTCTCCGGCAAGAAGAAGCTGATCGGCAACGGTTCGAGCGCTACGGCTTCAGCGCCCGATGTCATGCTGAGCGTGCGCAATCTGACCAAGACCTACACCTCGAAGGCCGGCGGCCTGTTCGGAACGCGGGGTGGCGGAAAGTTCCGCGCGGTCGACGATGTCAGTTTCGATATCCGCCGCGGCGAGTGTCTCGGCCTGGTCGGCGAAAGCGGCTGCGGCAAGACGACGGTGAGCAAGATCCTCATGCGGGCCATCACGGCCGACAGCGGTTCCGTCAGCTTCGATGACGGCAGCGGCAAGATCGACGTCCTCGCCGTCAAGGGCGATGAACTGATGGATCTGCGCACGAAGATACAGATGGTCTTCCAGGATCCGGTCTCGTCGCTTTCGCCACGCATGACGATCCGCAACATTCTGAGCGAGCCGCTGGAGATCCATGGGCACGGCGACAGCGCCGAGCGCAAGGAAAAAGTCAAGGCGCTGATGCAGGCGATCGGCCTCGACAAGCACTATCTGAGCCGCTACCCGCACAGCTTCTCCGGCGGCCAGCGCCAGCGCATCGGCATTGCGCGTGCATTGGCGCTGGGGCCGAAACTTCTCATTCTCGATGAACCGGTCTCGGCCCTCGATGTGTCCGTGCAGGCGCAGATCCTCAATCTGCTCAAGGATCTGCAGAAGGAACTCGGCCTGACCTATCTGTTCATTTCGCATAATCTTGCCGTGGTCGATTACATGGCCGACCGGATTGCCGTCATGGCGCGCGGGCGCATCGTCGAGATCGCGCCGCGGGAAGTCATCCTGCGGGAGCCCGTCCATCCCTATACGCGGTCGCTTCTGGCCGCCGTCCCGTTCCCCGATCTCGACCGGCAGCTCGATTTCTCCGTGTTGAACAGCGAAGGGCCCGCGGCCAAGCAAAAATGGGGGCCGCAATTTGCCGAGGGCGGCGAGGGAGAGCTTGCCTACGCCGATCTGGGCGGCGGACACTTCGTTCGCGCCCGCCGGGGCGTCGATGCCCAGGAGCTGCGGAAATGATCGATCGGCGCACTTTCCTCGGCCTGTTGGCCTCCACCGTTCTGCCTCAGCCTGTTCTGGCGGCTGATGTCGACAACGAGCCGGAATATTTTGCCGAGTGGCTGAGGGCGGGCCAGATGCCGCATCTTGCCAAGCGCCTGCCGAAATTCCCGCGCATCGTCAACGTCGCCGCCATGGGCCGCACGCCCGGCCGGTATGGGGGATCGGTACGCACGATCATCGGCAGCCAGAATGATATCCGCTTCATGACGATCTACGGCTATGCCCGTTTGGTCGGCTATGATCGCATGCTGACGCTGCAGGCGGATATTCTGGAGTCCTGCTCGGCAGTGAACGACATGGTCTTCACCTTCAAGCTGCGCGATGGGCACAGATGGTCGGACGGACACCCGTTTACGGCCGATGATTTCCGCTATTGGTGGGAAGACGTCATCCTCAACAAGCAGCTGACGCCCGGCGGGGGTGCGCTGGAGCTGCGCCCGCATGGCAGCCTGCCGCGCTTCGAGCAGCTGGATGAACTGACGGTGCGTTACTCCTGGGACGATCCCAATCCGGATTTCCTGCCGAGCCTTGCCGCGCCGCAGCCGCTCGTCATCGCTGGCCCCGCGCATTATCTGAAGCAGTTCCATAAGAAATATCAGGACAGCATCCGCCTTTCCTCGCTGATGCAGGAAAACCGGGTGAAGAAATGGCAGGATCTGCACATCAAGATGGGTCGGGCCTATCGGCCGGAAAATCCCAATCTGCCGGTACTCGATCCCTGGCGGAACACGACGGCGCCGCCTGCGGAGCAGTTCGTTTTCGAGCGTAATCCCTATTTCCACCGCGTCGACGAAAATGGGCGGCAGTTGCCCTATATCGACCGCATGATCCTGAATATCAGCTCGTCTTCGATCATTGCCGCCAAGACCGGTGCGGGGGAAAGCGATCTGCAGGCCACCGGCATAGACTTCAACGACTATACCTTCCTGAAGGATGCGGAGAAGCGCTACCCGGTCAAGGTCAACCTCTGGAAAATGGCGCGCGGCTCGCGCATCGCCCTGTTTCCGAACTTGAACAGCGCCGATCCCGTCTGGCGGGACGTCATGCGCGACGTCAGGGTGCGGCGGGCCCTGTCGCTGGCGATCGACCGCCATGAAATCAATATGGCCGTCTTCTACGGCCTCGGAGCGGAGAGCGCCGATACGGTCTTGCCGGACAGTCCGCTCTACAAGCCGGAATATGCTTCGGCGTGGATCGCGCACGACCCGGATCAAGCCAATGCCCTGCTCGATGCCGCCGGTCTCGCGAAACGCGACGAAGATGGCATCCGCATTCTGCCGGACGGGCGGCGAATGGAGATCACCGTTGAGACGCCTGGCGAAAGCACGCTGGATTCCGACGTTCTGGAATTGATCACGGACCATTGGCGCAAGGTCGGCATCGCACTTTTCACCAGAGTATCGCAACGCGATGTCTTCCGTAGCCGCGCCATGGGCGGCCGTATCCTGATGTCGTTGTGGTATGGCCTCGACAACGGAGTGCCGACCGCCGACATGAACCCGGGCGAATTGGCCCCCACCATGGACGACCAGATGCAATGGCCGCTATGGGGAATGTACTATCTCTCGCGCGAGACGCAGGGCGTGGCGCCGGAAGTCTCCGAGGCGGCCGAACTCGTCAAGCTGCTGCGCGAATGGGAAACGGCGGCGTCTTCCTTCGAACGGGCGGATATCTGGCACAAGATGCTGGCCATCTATACCGACCAAGTCTTCTCCATCGGCCTCGTCAACGCGACCCTGCAGCCGATCGTTCATTCGGCGCGCATGCAGAACGTGCCGGAAAAGGCGCTCTACGGCTTCGATCCGACCTGCTATCTCGGTGTCTATATGCCGGATACCTTCTGGATGAAGGGGGATGGGCAGAATGCTTAGATACATCCTCTGGCGCATCGCCGTGATGATCCCGACCTTGATCGTCATTTCGATGCTGGTCTTCACCATCATCCAGCTTCCGCCCGGCGACTTTTTCGAAAGCCAGATCGCCGAACTGCGGGCTCAGGGCGAGACCGCGAACCTTCAGGAAATCGAGAATCTTCGCCACGAATACGGGCTGGACCGACCCTTGCCGATCCAGTATGTCCGCTGGGTCGCCGGCATGCTGCATGGTGATTTCGGCTATTCCTTCGAGTATCAGCTGCCGGTCTCGGATGTCGTCGGCGACCGCCTGTGGCTGACCATCCTCGTATCGATGACGACGATCCTCGTGACGTGGTTGATCGCGTTTCCGATCGGCATCTATTCTGCCACCCATCAATATAGCTGGGGCGACTACGGCCTGACCTTCCTCGGACTGCTCGGCATCGCCATTCCGAACTTCATGCTGGCGCTGATCCTGATGTACTTCGCCAATGTCTGGTTCGGGGTATCGATCGGCCATCTGATGGACCAGAAATATCTGTCGCAGCCGATGAGCTGGGAAAAGGCACAATCGATCCTGTCGCATCTGTGGATCCCGGTCATCATCGTCGGCACAGCCGGCACTGCGGGCATGATCCGCCGCCTTCGCGCCAACCTGCTCGACGAAATGCAAAAGCAATATGTCGTCACGGCTCGCGCCAAGGGACTGCACCCTCTGAAGGCCCTGGTGAAATATCCGCTGCGGATGGCATTGAACTTCTTTGTCGCCGATATCGGCTCGATCCTGCCGTCGATCATCTCCGGTGCCGAAATCACGGCCATCGTGCTGTCGCTGGAGACGACCGGGCCGATGCTGATCAGGGCCCTGCAGAGCCAGGACATGTACCTTGCCGGCTCGTTCCTGATGTTCCTGGCCTTTCTCAACGTCATCGGCGTGCTGATTTCGGATATCGCCCTCGGCTTCCTTGATCCCCGCATCCGCTTGCAAGGCAGGAGCACGAAGTGAACTCACCCCTGCCACGCCCCGGCGCGCCCCTGGAGCACTATGTCTCGAATGCGGATTTCGATCCGGACCAGTTCGAGGCGATGTCTGCCGGTCAGCAACGCTACTACATGGCTTCGCAAAAGAAGCTGATGTGGTGGAAGTTCAAGAAGCATAGACTTGCGCTGGCGTCCGGCATCTTTCTGCTTCTGTGTTACGGGACGATCCTGATTGCGGAATTCCTGGCGCCCTACGGGCTGCATACCCGCAACGTGGACTATATCCATTCGCCGCCGCAGGGGATCCATTTCTTCGACAAGGGCGATTTCGTCGGTCCGTTCGTCTACGGCCGCAAGATGACCCTCGACATCGATACGCTGCGGCGGATCTACGCCGATAATCCCTCCGACGTGCAGCCGATCCGCTTCTTCTGCCGCGGTGACGCCTATCGCTTCTGGGGAGTGGTGGATTCGAACCTTCATCTGGTGTGCCCGGCTGTCGGCGGCCAGATGTATCTGCTGGGAACCGATCGCCTGGGCCGGGATGTGCTTTCGCGCATCATCTACGGCGCGCGCATTTCGCTCACCATCGGGTTGATCGGCATAGCCATCAGCTTCGTGCTCGGCATCGTCATCGGCGGTCTTGCCGGTTATCACGGCGGCCTTTTCGATCTTCTCGTGCAGCGGGTGATCGAGGTGCTGCAGTCGCTGCCGAGCCTGCCTTTGTGGATGGCGCTGGCGGCGATCATGCCCGTGAGCTGGAGCCCGATCATCGTCTATTTCGGCATTACCATCATTCTGGGCATTCTGGACTGGACCGGTCTTGCGCGCGCGGTACGCTCGAAGCTGCTATCCTTGCGCGAGGAAGACTATGTACTCGCCGCTCAGTTGATGGGGGCAAGCACGCCGCGTATCATCGGACGCCACCTTGTTCCCGGCTTCATGTCGCATCTGATCGCCACGGCGACGATTTCGGTCCCCAGCATGATTCTTGGCGAAACTGCGCTGAGTTTTCTCGGATTGGGCCTTCGTCCGCCGATCACGAGCTGGGGAATTTTGTTAACCGAGGCGAGGAGCGTCAGCGTCATCGCCTTTTATCCATGGCTCCTTTTCCCTATGGTGCCGGTGATTTTGGTTATTCTGGCGTTCAACTTTTTAGGAGACGGCTTGCGCGATGCTGCCGATCCCTACAAATAGCAGGGTGAATGGCGAAGACAGGATTGCAATTCGAGAAGCGGACGTGGATGTCGTGTGCCGACAAACCACGTACATGACTTTCATCCCCCAGAGGTTTTGCCCATGAAGCGGCGCTTAGAAGATGCTCGAATCCTCATGTACAGCCACGATACGTTCGGTCTCGGCCATCTCAGGCGATGCCGTACCATCGCGCATGCGCTGGTAGAAGATTACCGCGGGCTGAACGTGCTGATCATCTCCGGCGCAACGATTGCCGGTGCTTTCGACTATCGATCGCGCGTCGATTTCGTCAAGGTGCCGAGCGTCATCAAGCTGCGCGACGGCGAGTATACGTCGATGGCAAGCCACGTTGCTCTGCAAGAGACGCTAAAGATGCGGCAGTCGATCATCCGGCATACGGCGGAGACCTTCCAGCCGGATGTCTTCATCGTCGACAAGGAGCCGATGGGCCTCAAGGGCGAAGTCGAGGAGACGCTGACCTATCTCAAGGCGCGGGGCACGACGCTGGTTTTGGGCATGCGCGACGTCATGGACGCGCCGCACCTGCTGGAAGCGGAGTGGAAGAAGAACAACGTCCTGCAGAAGATCGATCAGTTCTACGATCGCGTCTGGGTCTATGGACCGCCGGATTTCCATGATCCGCTTGTGGGCCTCGACGTACCGGCGGGCGTGCGCCGGAAGATGGAGTTCGTCGGCTTCCTCCAGCGCAGCGTTTCCACTCTGGGAACGAAGTCGGAGCATGTGCCCGACGAGGATTATATTCTGGTGACGACCGGCGGCGGCGGCGATGGCGCCGATCTGGTCAGCGATGTCGTCGGCGCCTTCGAGCAGGACAAGTCCCTGACGCAGAAGACGCTGATCGTCCTCGGCCCCTATATGCCGGCCAAGGAGCGCAGCCAGTTGCTGGAGCGTGCAAGCAAGGTCGACTGTCTGCAGGTGATCGAGTTCGACAACAAGATGGAAGAGCTGATCGCCGGTGCCAAGGCCGTCGTCGCGATGGGCGGCTACAACACCTACTGCGAGATCCTGTCCTTCGACAAGCCGGCGCTGATCATTCCGCGCACGCGTCCGCGCGAAGAGCAGTTGATCCGCGCGCAGCGGGCAAGCGAGCTCGGCCTCGTCGACATGCTGCTGCCGGAAGAGTCCGCCGATCCGAGCAAGCTTGCCGCAGCCCTGAAGCGCCTGGCGCACCGTGCGCCGCCGTCGGCGAGCAGCAGCAACATGCGTCTCGAGGGACTGGTGCATATTTCGCGTACGGTTGGCGAATGGTTCGATGATCGCGAGCGCTACCCGCCGCTATCGATCGTGGCCGAATAGATCGCCGGAACCTGTCGATGCGGAAGAAAATACTGGTGGTCCTGAAAGGCTATCCTCGCCTGTCGGAAACATTCATTGCGCAGGAGCTGCTCGGCCTGGAAAAGGCCGGCTTCGACCTGACGCTGATTTCGATGCGCAAACCCACCGACAAGAAGCGCCATCCGGTCCATGACGAAATCAAGGCGCGTGTCGTCTACCTGCCGGAATACTTGCACGACGAGCCGCTGAGGGTTTTGCGGGCATTCCTTGCCGGCATCGGCAAGCCGGGTTTCAAACCGCTCGTGAAGCAGTTCTGGGCCGACCTGAAACGGGATCTCACCCCGAACCGGGTGCGCCGTTTCGGGCAGGCCCTGGTGCTGGCGCATGAATGGCCCGATGGCGGTGAGTGGCTGCATGCCCATTTCATCCACACGCCAGCCTCGGTGACGGCCTATGCCAGCATCATGACCGGCATTCCCTGGACATGCTCGGCCCATGCCAAGGATATCTGGACCTCGCCGGACTGGGAGCTTTCGGAAAAGCTTGACCGGGCCCGCTGGGCGGTGACCTGCACGCGCACCGGCTTCGAGCACATGCGCGATCTGATCGCCGAGGGCGACAAGGTGCATCTAAGCTATCACGGCCTGGATCTCGATCGCTTCGGCCCCTTCGCCGGTGGACACTCCAATCGCGATGGCACGGACACCTCCGATCCCGCCTTCATTCTCAGCGTCGGGCGTGCCGTGGAGAAGAAGGGATACGATGTGCTGCTGAGGGCGCTTGCGTTGTTGCCCGGCGATCTGCACTGGCGTTTTACCCATATCGGCGGCGGTGACGGCCTGTCGAAATTGAAGGCCCTTGCCGACACGCTTGGCATTGCCGGCCGTATCACCTGGAAAGGCGCACTCGCGCAGGAAGACGTGCTTGCCCACTATCGCCAGGCCGATATTTTCGCGCTTGCCTGCCGGGTAGCGGCCGACGGCGATCGCGACGGCCTGCCGAATGTGCTGGTGGAGGCGTCGAGCCAGCGTCTCGTCTGCGTCTCCACCAATGTCTCCGGCGTCCCCGAACTGCTTGATGATGGCGAAAACGGCCTCGTCGTTCCCTCTGAGAATCCGCAGGCGCTCGCCGCCGCACTGGAATCGACCATTCGCAACCCGGCGCTGCGCCTGAGACTTGGCGAGGCGGCCGAACGGCGGGTGCGTGAGCATTTCGATTATCACGCCAGCATCCGGCAGTTGACGCGGCTGTTCGAGGAGCAGTGGCAAAAGGAAGATCAATGGCGGAAATCCGCATGACGGCTTCGCATTCTTCGCCCTTGCGCGTCTTCTTCTACGTTCAGCATCTGCTCGGCATCGGCCATCTGGCGCGAGCCAGCCGCATTGCCAGCGCCTTGGCAAGCGACGGTTGCCAAGTGACGGTCGTCACAGGCGGCTTGCCGGTGAACGGATTTCCCGGCGCGGACGTGACCTCCGTCACATTGCCGGCCGTGGTTGCCAGCAGCGCCGGTTTTTCGGGCCTTGCCGATCAGTCCGGAAAGCCCGTCGACGAGGAGTTTCTGTCTCGCCGCCGCGACCTGCTGCTCGATGCGTTCCGGCAGGCTGAACCCGATGTCGTTGTCATCGAAGCCTTTCCGTTCGGCCGCAGGCAGATGCGGTTCGAGCTTCTGCCGCTGCTCGACGCCATTGCCAAGACCGATCCGAAGCCGAGGCTTTACACCTCGGTGCGCGATATTCTGCAGCAGCAGAAGAAACCGGGGCGCGACGAAGAGACGGTCAGCCTTCTTCGCGATCACTTCGATGGTGTTCTTGTTCATGGCGATCCGCATTTCGTCCGGCTGGAGGAGACCTTTCCCTTGACCGGAGCGATCGCCGACAAGATCGTCTACACGGGTCTGGTCGCACCGACCTTGCCGCCGGAGCCGACCGAAATCTTCGATATCGTCGTCTCGGCAGGCGGCGGGGCGGTCGGGCGCGACCTCATCCGCGCGGCGCTGAAGGCGGCAGGCCGCGTGGCGACCGATCGCCGCTGGCTGTTGATTGCCGGGCCGAACCTGCCCGAGCAGGATTATGCGGATATCGCCACAGACGCGCCCGGCAATGTCGAGCTTGTTCGCTTCCGCAAGGATTTTCCATCTCTCCTGCGGGGAGCAGCGCTGTCTATTTCGCAAGCCGGCTACAATACGGTCGGAGATCTTCTTGTCGCCGGATGCCGCGCCATTCTGGTTCCCTTCACGGCAGGCGGTGAAACCGAGCAGTCGGTCAGGGCCGAGCGGCTGGAGAAGCTGGGCCTTGCCTTGGCCTTGCCTGAGGCGGGATTGACCGCCGATTTGCTGACCGAGGCCGTGAAGACCGCTTTGTCGCGACCCAAGCCAAACGACACGGACATCGATCTGGGCGGTGCCGCCAGAACATCCGCCATCTTGCGCCAATTCGCATAGGCAGGCACTGCGGCCATCGGAGATGTCCGGTCGCTTTATCCTCCTAGATTCCTGCAATCTTGTGATATAAATCAGGAAATCGATGAATCGGGAGGGGCGTGGATGCAAGACCGGGCCGTGTTCCCGTTCACACATGGGGCCACATATCCGCAACCAAACCTTCCCGCATCCCTGCAACATCGGTGCCGGCGCCTGGCAGGCGCTGGGCGTTGAATTTGAAAGCCTGCAGTAAGCAATGGAAAAAAGCCTAGCGCGTTATATTTGGTCGAATACCCGGCTGGAGCAGATTTGGATACTGCTTGTCGTCGCGGCTTCGATGATCCCATACTTCCTGTCTTTCGACCTGCCGAAGCAGATCGTCAACGGGCCGATCCAGGGCAAGGGTTTCGAGCATCCCGGCGACACGCAGACTTTCATGCATATCGCCCTCGACATTCCGTTGATCGGTCACATCGAGGTGTTTCAGGGCCTGCAGCTCACCCGCGCGTGGATGCTGATTGCGCTCAGCCTCGTGTTCCTGGCGCTGGTCGTGCTCAACGGCCTCTTCAAGCTTTACATCAATACCTACAAGGGCCGCCTTGGAGAGCGGATGTTGCGACGCATCCGCTTCGAGCTGATCGATCGCGTTTTGCGGTTTCCGCCCGCTCATTTCAAGCGCGTGAAGCCGGCGGAAATCGCCACGATGATCAAGGATGAGGTGGAGCCGATGGGCGGCTTCACCGGCGATGCCTTCGTGCAGCCCGCCCTCCTCGGCGGTCAGGCCGTGACCGCGCTCGTTTTCATCATCATGCAGAATTTCTGGCTCGGCATGATTGCCGCGGCCATCGTCGCCGTGCAGGCGATCGTCATTCCCCGCATGCGCAAGCGGCTGCTGGAGCTCGGTCGCCAGCGCCAGCTGACGGCGCGCGAGCTTTCCGGCCGCGTCGGCGAGATCGTCGATGGCATCGGCACCATCCATGCCAACGACACGACGAACCTGGAAC
Source organism: Martinezella lusitana (assembly GCF_010668395.1). Taxonomy (GTDB): domain Bacteria; phylum Pseudomonadota; class Alphaproteobacteria; order Rhizobiales; family Rhizobiaceae; genus Rhizobium; species Rhizobium lusitanum_A. Next base: position 611,968 of record NZ_WUEY01000002.1, on the reverse strand, counting down.
GCGCCGATATCGCGCACCGCCTGGGGCTGATCTTCTCGATCCGCTACGATCTGTATCAATGGAAGTTCATGGTGAAGTTCATCAACAACTTCCTCGCACAGGTCACGCCCTTTCTGTTCTACCTGATTGGCGGTTTCCTCGCCCTGCAGGGCCGGCTGGACATCGGTCAGCTTGTTGCAGTCATCAACGCCTACAAGGATTTGCCCGGGCCCCTCAAGGAACTGATCGACTGGGATCAGTCGCGCCAGGACGTTCAGGTCAAGTACAATCAGGTGGTCGAGCAGTTCAGCGTCGATAATCTGATCGATGCCAAGATACAGGTCGTGTCGCATGCGCCGGCGGGGCGCATCACCCATTCCCTCGTCGCGACCAATCTCACCGTCGTCGACGATAGCGGCGCGCGCGTACTCGATCACGTTTCGGTGGAAATCAGTCCTGGAGAAAGGGTAGCGATCGTCGGCGCCAGCGGGGCGGGTGGCGAGTATCTCGCCGAAGCATTCGGGCGTCTCATCTGGGCCGACAGCGGGCGTGTCTCGATCGACGGTCGCGATATTCTGGAATTGCCGGAATCGATGACAGGACGGCGCATCGCCTACGCTTCATCCGAGACATTCTTCTTCCATGGCACCTTGCGCAGCAACCTGCTCTACGCCCTCAAGCACGCCCCGCTCGTCCCTCCGGTCTATACCGAAGATGAGACCAACAAGGCTAAATGGCGCGTAATCGAAGCGAGGCGCGCGGCCAATCCGGAATTCGACCTCAACAGCGATTGGGTCGACTATGCGGCGGCGGGCGCGACGGGGCCGGACGACATCTATTCCGTGATCCGCCCGGTTCTCGATGCCGTCGCCATGTCCCAGGACATCTTCGACATGGCGCTGCGCTCGAATGTCGATGCGGCGGCACATCAGGATCTGACGTCGCGCATCGTCGAATTGCGCCAGGCGTTGCGGCTGCGGCTCGACGAAGAGAAGCTCGAAGATCTCGTCGTTCCCTTTCAGTTCGATGCCTATAACCCACAGGCGACGGTCGGTGAAAATCTGCTGTTCGGCACGTTGAAGCGGCCGCAAATGACCAATCGCAAGCTGGCTGCGCATCCCTACTTCCAGCAGATATTCGCCGAAACCGGGCTCGTGTCCGATTTGTACGATATGGGTCTGGAGATCGCCGAGAACGCGGTCGAGCTCTTCACCGACCTGCCGCCGGATCATCCGTTCTTCCAGCAGCTGACCTTCATGACGGCGGAGGACATCCCCACCTACGAAGCGCTGCTGCAGAAGCTGAACGGCAAGGGCTACGAGGCGGCGGCGGATGACGAGCGGGCGGCCATCATCCGCCTCAGTTTCTCCTATATCGAACCACGCCATCGTTTCGGTCTTTTGACGCAGGTGCTGATGGAAAAGATCGTGCAGGCGCGCGCGAAGTTCTATGAGAATATTCCGGCGGATCTCGCCAGCGTGATCGAGCGCTACGATCCCGAGCGCTTCACCGCTTCCGCGACGTTGATGGACAATGTGCTGTTCGGCCGTATCGCCCATCAGCAGGCCAATGCGCCGGAGCGCATCCATCAGATCATGTATGATGTCTTCGGGCGTCTCGGCATGCATGACAGCGTCCTGTCGATCGGCCTGGATTTCGATGTCGGCTCCGGTGGCAAGCGCCTGACGAACGTGCAGCGCCAGAAGCTCAATCTCGGTCGTGCGCTTCTGAAGCGGGCAGACTATATCATCTGCAATCGTCCGCTGCCGGCGCTCGATCATCGCGTCCAGGATCAGATTGCGAGAGCGATCCTGGGCAAGCTCGACAGCGACGGCTATGCCCCGGCGATCGTCTGGGTGCTGTCCAACCCGAGCTTTGCGGAATTGTTCGACCGCGTTCTGGTCTTTGACCACGGGAGTCTTGTCGAAAGCGGGTCCACTACCGATCTTTTAGAGAAAAACGGTATGTTCAAAGAACTGTTATCGTAATATCCTATCTCGACAGTGGCGTCTGGGGCCGAACACTGGGGGTACCGAAGTTCATGCTTCTGAAGGATGAAGTTGAAATGCTGAAGCGGGTGCCGATTTTTTCGCGCATCGCGCCTGCGAAATTGAAGCTTTTGGCGTTTACGTCGGATCGCGTCAGCTACAATGCTGGCCAAACCCTGTTTCATCAGGGCGATCAGGGCGACGCGGCCTATGTTGTTCTTTCCGGAACTGCTGATATTCTCGTCGATAGCCCAGCCGGCGAAATCAAGGTTGCCGAAGTCGACCTCAATTCCATCGTCGGCGAAATCGCCATCCTTTGCGACGTCTCCCGTACCGCCACCGTAAAAGCCACCTCCAGGCTGGAAGCACTGAAGATCAGCAAGGAGCATTTCCTGAAGCTGCTCAGCGATTTTCCGGAAATGGCCGTCGAAATCATGCGCGTGCTCGCCGACCGCCTCAACCACACGACCTCGGAGCTCACGGCCGTCCGCAGCCGGCTCGATCAGCCGCAGCCTATGTCGACGCATTGAGATCGCGTTACCCGGCGCCTTTGCCTTCAGGCCGTCTTTTCCAAAGACATCGATGCCATTCGCAACGCGATTGAAGGGCCGTGGTTAAACGATCATGTCGAGGGCCAGATCGCCAAGCTGAAAATAGTGAGGCGGCAAGCGCACGGGCTGGCGAACATCGATATTCTCCATGCCCGCCGGGTCGTACCATCCTGCCCAAACATCATCGAAAGTGCGTCTGATCTCCTTTTGGAAGCCGATACGGCTTGAAGAAGGCCCCCCGGGCAGCTCATGGAGTTCCATCTGAAACGATGCCTGCTTTGCGCAGCGCATCGGTAATTTCGCTGCGGGCAACGCCGATCAGTTGTTCCATCGCGTAGCGAGCGGCTTCGGGTCGGCGCATCCTGATCGCTTCCAGCACTTCGTAATGCTTGAGGATCGCCTGCTCGTGAGACTGGCTGGCCCGGTTCGTCAGACGGAAGCTTGCAAGCAGCGCGGCGCGGATGGCGCTGCCGAACTGCCGGAATACCCAGTTGCCGCTCGCATCGATGATGGCCGTATGGAATTCGAGATCGGCGCGGCTCCAGGCTTCGTTGTCGCGTGAATTGGCTTCCACCATATCCTCGAAAGCCTTCGATATCTGCGAGAGCTGCCGCGCTGTGGCATTGGCTGCGGCATGCGCCGCCGCGGCCGGCTCGAGCAACTGGCGCGCATCGATCAACGACGTGTAGAAGGTCTTGTCCGCGCCCGCCGACAGCATGACGTCAAGAACCAGCGGGTCAAGATAGTTCCAGTTCTCCCTCGGCAGGACGGTCGTGCCCGCTCGCGTGCGCGAGCGTACCAGGCCGAGAGCGGAGAGATATTGCATCGCTTCCCGCAGGCTGGTGCGGCTGACGCCAAAGCGCTCGGTCAGCTCCGCTTCATTGGGCAAGGTCGACCCCTCAGCGATTTTTCCCGAGACGATCTTTTCCACCAGATCGTGAAGCAGGGCTTCGCGCACGCTGCGTTTCCCACGCGCTGCGATCGGTTCTCCGTCCTCGGTGAGCGGCTTTCCCATCAACGTCACACTCGTTCCTCCCCATTTCAACCGCGACAAAATTCCGTCACGCGCGGCAATAGTCAAGCATACATTCGCTATAAATAAATACGATTTATTTTTAGGTATGTCGCCATGTTTCTTGGTCAGAAATGCTAATATAGGCAAATTTGCCAAATTTCGTGGAAATAAATCGTATTTAAGTTGACATTTGTATGACGCGCAATATGGTGCGGACATCCGAGGGGAGGCGGCAGCCGCTTCTCGTCGTGTAAGATGACCACGCTTATTGGGAGGAAATGATGAGTTTCGTCACGCGCGCCGCGGCGGCGCTAGCAATTATAGCTGCATCCAGTGCCGTTCCCGCCTTCGCTGATAACAAGGACCTGAAAGTCGGCGCCATCTATATGGATGCGCAGGGCTTCTATGCCGGCGTCCGCAAGGGCATTCAATCGGGTGCGGCGGATGCCGGCCGCAAACTCGACGTTATCGAGACCAACGCCCAGGGCGACGTCAGCAAGGAGTCGTCCTTCATCGACTCGCTGATCTCGGCCGGTGTTCAGGCGATCATCGTCTCGCCTGTCTCGGCCGACGGCTCCTACCGCGCGATCCGGCGCGCGCATGATGCGGGCATTCCGGTCGTCTGCTACAATACCTGCCTCAACGACCAGGACATGAAGGACTATGTCTCCGCCTATGCGGTCGGTGATCCCTACGACTTCGGTCACAAGCTGGGCGATGCCGCCGGCGATTATTTCCTGGCCGAAAAGAAGGATGCGCCGAAGATCGCCGTCCTCAATTGCGAATTCGTCGAAGTCTGCGTAACGCGCCGCAAGGGCTTTGAGGATGCGCTGAAGAAAAAGGTTCCGGGCGCGCAGATCGTCGCGAACCAGGAAGGTGCCATTCTCGACAAGGCGGTCTCGGTCGCAAGCACCATGCTCTCGGCGAACCCGGATATCGATGCATTCTTCGGCGAAGCCGGTGGTGCGACGCTCGGCGCCGCCCGTGCGGTCAAGAGCCAGGGCCGTGTCGGCAAGACAGTCGTTTTCGGCGGCGACATGACGACGGAGATCGCTCAGGAGCTGGCGGACTTCACGGTCATCAAGGCGGTGGTCGATATTTCCGGCCAGGGCCTCGGCAAGCTTGCATTGGCCCAGGCGGTCAAGGCGATCGATGGCAAGGCGCCGGCCGATATCAAGGTGCCCTATGATATCGACCTCTACAAGTCGTCCGAGGATGGCAAGGCCTGGCTTGCGGCGCATGCCGACGGTATCCCGTGAGCAGCCGGTAGTTCCCGGTTTCTAGCGTAACAAGGTTGCCGCTGGATCCATCTGGCGGCATCTTTCCTTTGAGTTGGAGAACTCGATGATTTCTGCAAACCCTTCCAACGCGGTCGGGGGTCAGCGCATCATCGCCTCGGTCCAGGGGGCGACGCGCCGATATCCCGGCGTGCTGGCTCTGGACAACGCGACGTTCGAAGTGGCGGCGGGTGAGGTGAGGGCGCTGCTCGGCAAGAACGGCGCCGGCAAGTCGACGCTGATCCGCATGCTGACCGGCGCCGAGATTCCTGACAGCGGCACGGTGGCGATCGATGGCGCGCCGTTGACACATGCCGGCTCCAGCCGGGCGCAGGAAGCCTTCGAAAAGGGTGTCCGGGTCGTCTATCAGGAATTGAGCCTCGTGCCCGGCATGTCGCTCGCGGAAAACCTCTTCCTCGGCCGCTGGCCACGCAAGGGCGGGATCATCCAATATAGCCAGATGGAAGCCGAAGCCGCCGAGGCGATGGGTCGCCTCGGCCTGGACCTGCCGCCGAGCCGGCTCGTCGCAGGCTTGAGCCCCGCCGAAAGGCAGCTCCTGGAAATAGCCCGCGTGCTGGTCGGCAAGCCGAAGATTGTCATCCTCGACGAACCGACGAGCTCGCTTGCCGCCGCCGAAGCCGAAAAGGTGATGAGCGCCGTCACGCGCATAGCCTCGGAAGGTATTGCGGTGATCTATGTCAGCCACCGCATGAACGAGATCCGGCAGATCGCCCATTCGGCAACCGTGATGCGCGACGGCCGCATCATCGATACGGTTGACGTGAAGGGGGCGCAAACCCGTGAGATCGTGCGCCTGATGCTTGGCTCGGAGGCTTCGCAGGCAGCCGCGCTTCAAACGCGCAGTCGCGACAAGATTGTTCTGGACGTTCGAGACCTGGGGCTGGCGCCGAAACTTTCCTCCGTCTCCTTCCAGCTGAAGGAAGGCGAAGTGCTTGGTATCGCCGGTCTCCTCGGCTCCGGCAGAACGGAATTGCTGCAGGCAATCATGGGCGTGCGGCCCTTCGATCACGGTCATGTCGTGATCGACGGCGCCGAGGTGAAGACGCCGCGCTACAAGCAGATGGTGGCGCGCGGATTCGGCTATACGCCGGAAAGCCGCAAGGAAGAGGGTATCGTACCGCTTCTCGGCGTCGACGAGAATGCGCTGGCAACGAATTTCTCGGCGGTCAGCCGCAACGGCATTCTCTCCAGCCGGCTGATGGCCGAGGCGACGCGCCGGGTCATCGAGCGTCTGCATGTCAAGACCGCAAGAACCGACACGCCGATCGGAACTCTGTCCGGCGGCAACCAGCAGAAGGTCGTCATCGGCCGCTGGGTGCATGCCGGCAGCCGCGTCCTGTTGCTCGACGAGCCGACACGCGGCGTCGATGTCGAAGCCAAGGCGCAGATCTATGCGATCATTCGCGAACTGGCGGCCGACGGCCGCAGCATCATTTTCGTATCCAGCGAAATAGAGGAGCTGCCTCTTGTCTGCGACCGGGTCCTCGTTTTGAGGGACGGGACGCTGCAGGAGGAGTTCACCTTTCCGAATATCGATCAGGACGCCGTCATGGCCGCCTGCATCACCGGACATTGACGGAGGTCTCTCATGTCACTCGATCAGACGGCAAAATCCGCGCCGGCCGCCAAGGCCAGCAAGGGAGGCTTCAGCTTCTCCCAGCATATGAACGAACTCAGCCTGTTCATAGCCATCATCGTTCTCTACGCGGTCTTTACCTCGACCGCGAACGGCTTCCTGTCGTTCAACAACCAGATCAATATCCTGCGGGATGCCGCGACGATCGGTATCGCGGCCTGGGCGGCGACGCTGATCATCATCGCCGGCGAAATCGACGTCAGCGTCGGCCCGATGGTCGCCTTCATCTCGGTCATCCTTGCCTATCTCCTGCAGTGGCATGTGCCGACACCGCTTGCCTTCGCCTTGGCAATCGTCTTCGGCGCCGCGCTCGGCTCGATCGCCGGCATCCTGCGGGCCTATTTCGACGTTCCGTCCTTTGTCGGCACGCTTGGCCTTTGGAGCGCGCTGCGCGGCACGGCACTGTTCATCACCGATGCCCTGCCGGTCTCGATCGGCCGCAACGATATGGTCGATGCGCTGGATCGCTCCGTATTCGGCATTCCGCCGGCTGCCATCATCATGCTGGTGCTTTTCGCGCTGTTTGCCTTCATCAGCCGCAAGACCGCGTTCGGCCGATCTGTATTCGCCATCGGCGGCAATGCGCATGCAGCCTTTCTCAGCGGCATCAGCGTTTCCCGCATTCGCGTCGCACTCTTCGCCATCGCCGGTGCCATGGCGGCAATTTCGGGCATTCTTCTCCTCTCGCGCCTCGGCTCGGGCAATGCGACCGCTGCGACGGGTCTCGAATTCGACGTGATCGCGGCTGTCGTCGTCGGCGGCACGTCGCTCTCCGGCGGGCGAGGCTCGATGCTCGGGACGTTGCTCGGCGTTCTCGTGATCACGCTGATCGGAAACGGTCTCGTCCTGCTCGGCATCAACCCGTTCTTCCAGCAGGTCGTGCGTGGTCTCATCATTGTCGTTGCGGTCCTTGCCAATATCCAGGCGATCAAGCGTAGCGCGTCGCGAAACAAGGGTTGAGACATGACGGTCGTCGCTATCGAGAATGGAGCGCTTTCCCTACGCGTTTCGACGGAAGGCGGTATCGTCCTCGGCTTCTGGCGGGACGGAGAAGGTGGCCGCGTTCCGCTGCTGCGCGAAGCGCCTTCGGATGCTTCCGACGCGCTGTCCTCCGGTTGCTATCCGCTGGTTCCCTTCGGCAATCGCGTGAGAGACAACCGCTTCTCCTTTGGCGGCAAGGATTATTCCTTCGAGCCGAATACGGATTGGGATAGGCACTATCTGCATGGCGAAGGCTGGCGCTCCGCCTGGTCCGTGATCGCGCAAACGGCAAGCGCCGTCGAACTCGCCTTTTCTAACCGTGGCGGCGGAACGCCTTACGTCTATGACGCGAGGCAATCCTTCTCCCTTTCGGATGGAAAGCTCGAGATACGGATGACCGTGGAAAACAAGGGCGATGTCGCCCTGCCTTTCGGCATCGGCTGGCATCCCTATTTCCCGCTGACGCCCGCAACCACCTTGTCAGCACCGGCCAGGAGATTCTGGACGGAAGTCGAGGGGTGGCTCCCGGGAGAGGCGACGGCCATTCCGGACGATCTCGATTTCTCGTCGCCGGCGCCCCTGCCAAACCGCTGGGTGAACAATGGCTTCGAAGACTGGTCGGGAGAGGCGCTGGTTTCCTGGTCGGAGCGCGGAACGCGGCTTCATTTGACGGCGGATCCGCTCTTCAAACACGCTTTCATCTTCGTTTCCGACACGGCATTCGATCCCGCGTTCAAGCGCGATTACTTCTGCTTCGAGCCGATGTCGCATCTGGCGAACGGCCATAACCTCCCCGGACTTGGCGATCTCACCGTACTGGAGCCTGGCGCGAAGTTAACCGGAGCAATCCGTCTTCGCCCGGAAACGATCCCGGTCGCCGACGTTTAATTCATCTTCCCGCAAGGCTGCGGACTTCGGAGCGTAGAATGTCTGACAGAAGTCAGTTCGATTACATCATCGTTGGCGGCGGCAGCGCCGCCTGTGTCGTTGCCTCCGAACTCGTCGGCAAGGGAAAGGCACGCGTTTTGCTGCTGGAGCGCGGCCCCGCGAAGGCCAACCCCATCATGCATTTTCCGGCCGGCTACATGAAATTCCTGGCCAAGGACACCTATCTTGCCATGCACAAGACGAAGCCGCAGCCGCAGCTGGACGGCCGTGGCCCGATCGTGCCGCAGGGCAGGGTTCTTGGCGGCGGCAGCACCGTGAACGCCATGGTCTATATGCGCGGGCAGGCGGCAGACTACGATCGCTGGAACGCGGCAATCACATCGCCCGGCGCCAACAATGACGGCGCCTGGTCCTATTCGGACTTGCTGCCCTATTTCAAGGCGCAGGAGGACAACGACCATCTCGGCGGAGAATTCCATGGCGTCGGCGGTCCGCTCAAGATCTCGCATCTCGGCCATACGAGCGCGATGACGCGCACCTATGTGAAGACGCTTCAGGGCATGGGAATTCCCTACAATCCGGATTTCAATGGCGCCCATCAGTTCGGCGTCGGTTTCATGCAGCATACGATCGACTGGGTCACGCATCGCCGCTGCAGCGCGGTCGATGCCTTCCTGCGACCGGTCATGGACAATCCGCTGCTGACGATCGAGACGGGTGCCACGGTCACCGGCCTCGGAATGGAAGGCGACCGGGTCGCTTCAGTCGATTATGTTCAGAACGGCAGCCGTAAATCGGCCACTGCCGGGAAGGAAGTCATCCTGGCTGCCGGGGCCTATCAGACGCCGAAACTGCTGATGCTTTCCGGCATCGGCCCGGAGGACGAGCTCAGTCGTCATGGCATCAAGACGAGGGTCGCGCTTGCCGGCGTCGGCAAGAACCTCCAGGATCATTACGAATGCCCGGTGGTTGCCACGACCAAAGGCTCCTTCGGATATTATGGCCAGGATCGCGGCTGGCCGATGATCAAGGCCGGTCTGCAATATATGATGTTCAAGACAGGGCCGGTGTCGACGACGGGGGTAGAGACCTGTGCCTTCTACGATCCGGAAGGCAATAACGACGAGCCGACGATCCAGATGTTCTGCGTGCCGACTGTCTATCTGGACCGCGACGTCATGGGAACCGATCCGGGTGACGGCGTCACCATCAACTCGCTGCTCCTGCGACCGAAGGCGCGCGGTTCGGTGACGCTTTCCTCGGCCGATCCTTTCGCCGATCCGATCATCGACACCCAGATCTTTGGCCATCCCGACGACTTGCGCGTGACGATGGCGGGCTTCCGTTTCGCCCGCACCGTGCTTGCCGCTTCGCCGATGCGCGAGCTGATCGACAAGGAGATCTTCCCCGGCGTCGAGGTGACAAGCGACGAGGCGATTGCCGCTCATTGCAAGCGCATGGTCAAGACCGGTTATCATCCTGTCGGCACCTGCAAGATGGGTCACGACGAGGACACCGAGGCTGTGCTCGATGCAACGCTGAAGGTGCGTGGCACACGCGGCCTGCGCGTCGTCGACGCCTCGCTGATGCCCGCCATCGTCAGCGGCAATACCAATGCCGCCGTTCTTGCCGCCGCCGGCAAGGCTGCCGACCTCATTCTTGCGTGACCGGGAGAATATCGATGAAGATCACGAAACTGACGACCTACATCGTTCCGCCGCGCTGGATGTTCCTGAAGATCGAAACCGACGAGGGCATCGTCGGCTGGGGCGAGCCCGTGGTCGAGGGTCGCGCGCTGACGGTGCAGGCGGCCGTCCACGAGCTGGAGGACTACCTGATCGGCAAGGACCCCTTCCTGATCGAGGACCATTGGACCGTCATGTATCGCGCCGGCTTCTATCGCGGCGGCGCCATCCACATGTCGGCGCTCGCCGGCATCGATCAGGCGCTGTGGGACATCAAGGGCAAGGCGCTGGGACAGCCGATCCATTCGCTGCTCGGCGGCCAGGTGCGCGACAGGATCAAGGTCTATTCCTGGATCGGCGGTGACCGCCCTTCCGACGTCGCCAACAATGCCAAGGAGGTTGTCGATCGCGGCTTCAAGGCGATCAAGATGAATGGGGCCGAAGAGCTTCAGATCGTCGACACCTACGAAAAGATCGAAGCCATCATCGCGAATGTTGCCGCCGTGCGGGAGGCCGTCGGTCCCCATGTGGGAATTGGTGCCGATTTCCACGGCCGCGTCCACCGGCCGATGGCCAAGGTGCTTGCCAAGGAGCTGGAACCCTACAAGCTGCTCTTTATCGAGGAACCCGTTCTCTCCGAAAACCGCGAGGCGCTGAAGGAAATCGCCAACCATTGCTCGACGCCGATCGCGCTCGGTGAGCGCCTCTATTCGCGCTGGGACTTCAAGTCGGTCCTGTCCGACGGCTATGTCGATATTCTTCAGCCGGACCTCTCCCATGCCGGCGGCATCACCGAATGCCGCAAGATCGCGGCGATGGCGGAAGCCTATGACGTGGCGCTGGCGCCCCATTGTCCGCTCGGCCCGATCGCCCTTGCCGCCTGCCTGCAGGTCGATGCCGTCAGCTACAACGCCTTCATCCAGGAACAGAGCCTCGGCATCCACTACAACAAGGGCAACGACATTCTCGACTACATCTCCAACAAGGAGGTGTTCCAGTATGCCGACGGTTTCGTGTCGATCCCGCAGGGACCCGGCCTCGGCATCGAGGTGGACGAGGCCTATGTCATCGAGCGCGCCAAGGAAGGCCATCGCTGGCGCAACCCGGTCTGGCGTCACGAAGACGGCAGCGTCGCAGAGTGGTAAAGGGGAGCGGCAACATGTCGGGACGATTGGTTGGCAAGAGAATATTCGTGACGGGTGCCGCCCAAGGCATCGGCCTCGCGATCGCCAAGGCCTTCCTGCGCGAAGGCGCTGCACTTTTCCTGGTCGACAGGGACGCGGCGCTGCTTGCAGAGCAGGGTGAAGCGCTGAAGCAGTCCGGCGGCAAGCTCGGCTATCTGGCCGCTGACATAACCGACGCGAAAATGATCGCATCGGCCGTGGCTCAGGCAGCCGTCGAGATCGGGCCGATCAATGCGCTGGTGAATAATGCCGGCGTGAATGTCTTCTCGGAACCGCTGGAGACCAGCGACGAGGAGTGGAACCGCTGCTTCGATATCAATCTCAAGGGGGCTTGGAACTGCTGCAAGGCGGTGCTGCCCGGCATGATCGAGACGGGAGGCGGCGTGATCCTCAACATCGCCTCGACCCATGCCTTCACCATCATTCCCCACACCTTTCCCTACCCGCTTGCAAAGCACGCATTGCTCGGCATGACGAAGTCCCTCGGGCTTGAATACGCGCCGCGCAATGTCAGGGTGAATGCCCTGGCGCCAGGCTATGTCGCGACGCAGAAGGTCATCGACTACTGGAACGGCTTTCCTGACCCTGCCGCAGCCAGGGCAGAAACCATGAAGCTCCATCCCGGCGGCCGCATCGCATCCCCGGAGGAAATCGCCATGGCCGCCGTCTTCATGATTTCGGACGAGTGCCCCTTCATGAACGCCACCTGCCTGACGATCGACGGTGGCCTCAGCGTTCAGCAGCACCCGGGGTAAGGTTTGCCTCTGTGCTCGGGAGGGGCATTTCAAGCATTCGCTGTAGCGGGGACAATCTGAGCGGAATTGAATATGAGGCGGTACTTGACCTGTGTTACACGCAGATCGCGATACCAGTTGACGAGATCACCCCAGGGATCGTTTATTTTCGACAGGCCGGATACGAAAGCGACGACGGTCCCGATCTCGGTCTTCCCGGTGACCACAAAGTAACCTCCCATCGCGAAGATGCCTGCGTAACCCATCTGCGTCATCAGATTCATCATGAAATTCATTGTGAACTTGATTTTGTAGATGCTCATGTTGATCCGGAAGACATTTCCGATGCGCGACGCCTGAAGGCCATCTGTGTCAATTGCGTGCCCCATCTGGACAATGTCTTCGCTGACATTGCGCATGATGTTGATCTTCTTGCCGACGCGTCGGTTGATCGCCTCCTGCATGAACGGGACGAAGCCACTTTGAGGAAGAAAGATCGTGACGACGATGATCGTCATAAGTGGTTGCAAATAGACGAGGTAGCCGCAAACAGCCGTCAATATCCCGATCTGCAGCAAGGGCTCCGAAATACTCGTGCCGACGAAGCCACCGACGGGCTCAGCTTCGGCCAGGACGATCGAGAGCTGCACACCTTCGCTGGTCATCATGGAGCTTTCCTCTTTCAACGCTCCCGATGTCTCGAATACCTGTAGACGCAGCCACCGGATAGCCGTCTCTCCGATCCAGCTGCTGTAGACGTTGAGGACAAGTTTCACGCTTCCCTCGATCAGAGCCAAAAGCACGTATGCCAGCACCAGAAAGGCGATCGTCCGATAAGAGCCATTGTATGTCGCCGCGTTCACGATCCGTCGCTGTATCTCCAGCGGTATGGTTCCCGCCGTAAAGAGCAGGACGGACAGGATCGCGGTAGCGAGCTGGTGCCATCCCGAAGCCCGAAAAACGAAGCCATACAGCGTTCGGGGAAGTTTGATTTTCCTCGGCAACCGGCCTGACGTCGTGGCTTTTGTATCGTCAGATGTCTTTGGGAAGGTCATTGCGTCGCCGATTTCTCAAGCGCTGTCTGCCGGCCGGTATCGGCAATTGGCTTCACCCATAGAATTCCGATGATCGTGGCGATCATGACGATCAATATGACCAGCAATAGTTTTTGCAATGATATGCTCCTGAACTGCGACGCAACCTGCGCTGTTCGCGGACGTTTTCACGTTCTTGACGCGCGCGCGTTGACCGGCGTCAAAGCCGAAACATCGTTTGTGTGGGAATAGAAGGCTGGTACATTAATCCGTTCGCCGAAGTCGCTCAGTGGTGGAAAAGTTGCTTGAAACGTAGACGGCTACGGCTGCGTCGGTTCCCGGCCTTTTCTTCAGATATCGAGCTTCGAAGCGACCCTCAATTTCGATTGGCTCCGCTCATGAAAGCAATGGTTCTTCAACAAATCGGGAAGCCGTTGGTATGTGTCGAACGCGATGATCCAAGGCCAGGCCCGGGCGAACTGAGGATAAAGGTCGAAGCTTGCGCCGTCTGCCGCACCGATCTTCACGTTGTCGACGGTGATCTCCACGATCCAAAGCTTCCGCTCGTGCCGGGCCATGAGATCGTAGGTATTGTCGATGCCGTGGGCCGCGACATCGAAAGCGCCAAGCTCGGTCGCCGCGTCGGTATTCCCTGGCTTGGTCACACCTGCGGAACATGCGCTTTTTGCCAAATGCAGGCCGAGAACCTGTGTGACCGGCCGCTATTCACCGGTTATACCCGCGACGGCGGTTTCGCGACGCATGTTGTGGCCGATGCGGCTTTTGCGTTCGAACTCGATGCGGACGCCGATCCGATATCGCTCGCGCCGCTTTTGTGTGCGGGATTGATTGGCTGGCGTTCGCTCAAGAAGGCCGGCGACGGCAAGCGCATCGGTCTCTTCGGCTTCGGTGCCGCCGCGCATATCCTCGCCCAGATCTGCATCTGGCAAGGTCGTGATGTCTACGCGTTCACACGCCAAGGCGACCGGGCCGCGCAGCGGTTTGCACTGGAGCTTGGCGCGACATGGGCCGGCTCGTCGGAGGAGAACCCGCCGGTTCCGCTCGACGCAGCCATCATTTTCGCACCCGTAGGCGATCTGGTGCCGTCTGCACTGAAGGCGGTTCGCAAAGGTGGTGTGGTCGTGTGCGGCGGAATTTATATGAGCGATCTACCATCCATGCCCTATGCCATTCTTTGGGGCGAACGCGAGCTGGTTTCGGTCGCCAACTTGACGCGCGCGGACGCCGAAGAGTTTTTCCCCATCACCCGGCTGGCAGGCGTGCGGACCCACACGGCGGCCTATCCGCTGGAAAGAGCCAACGAGGCGCTCGCCGATCTCCGCGCCGGGCATCTTGTCGGTGCGGCGGTCTTGGTGCCGGAGGCAAGCTAGAGCGGCTCCGTACCACCCCCGCCGCATCGTCATCACTGGCGAAAATAGTATCGTTTCACCAGTTCGAGCGTGGCTGCGTAGATTGCCGAGATCGCAATGAGCCCCGCCATCAACGGGATCGGGAGCGGCGTGAAATCGAATATGCCGGCGACCTGCGGAAAATAGGGCAAGCCGAGGGCAATGAGGGCGATGAATACCGTCGACCACAGGAGCAGGGGACCCGGCCTGTCTTTCCAGGCAGCCATGGTTGTCCGGACGATAAGCATGGTCACCAGCTGCGTAATCAGCGATTCCACAAACCAGCCCGTGCGGAACTGGTCCGTCGTCGCATGCATGCCGAAAAGCAGAAATGCGAACGTCACAAAATCGAACAGCGAGCTGACCGGACCGAAGAAAAGCATGAAGCGCTGGATGCTGCGGATGTCCCAGCGCCTCGGGCGCAGCACCTGCTGCGGATCGACCCTGTCCGTTGCAATTGCCATGGATGGAATGTCGGCAAGGAGGTTGTTGAGCAGGATCTGTTTGGCGAGTAGCGGCAGGAACGGCAGGAATAGCGAGGCGATCGCCATGCTGATCATGTTGCCGAAGTTCGCGCTCGTCGCAATTGATATGTATTTCATGGTGTTGGCAAAGGTTCGCCGGCCGTCGTCCACACCGCGGATCAGAACGTTGAGGTCCTGCTGAAGCAATATGAGATCAGCGGCTTCGCGGGCAACATCGACCGCACCATCCACGGAGATGCCGACGTCGGCCTCGTGAAGCGCCGGGGCGTCATTTATGCCGTCGCCCATATAGCCGACCACATGGCCGGAACGGCGGAGCGCCTTTACGATCAGTTCTTTCTGATTGGGATCGATCTCGACGAACAGATCGGTTTTTGGCGCGCGGGCAAACAGGGCATCGCTGCTCATCGACGCCAATTCTTCACCGGTCAGAATCTGCTTTGTACTCAGGCCGATCGTTTCGGCCAGATGCTTGACGATGTAGCGGTTGTCGCCGGATATGATCTTGATGTCGATGCCACGATGTTTCAATCCGGCCATCGCATTCTTGATGCCTGACTTTGGAGGATCGAGAAAAAGCAGAAAGCCCTCGAGGCACAATTCGCATTCGTCATCGACGTCGTAGGACGTCCTGGCTTGAGCGAAGTGCCGGGTCGCGATCGCGATGACCCGAATGCCGTCCTCGCCCCATTTGCGATAACTTGCTTCGATCGCCGTACGCATCCGGTCATCGAGAGGCTCGGCTGCGGTGCCGGCCTTGACCGAAGTGCAGACGGAAAGGATGTTGGCAACCGCGCCCTTGCAGACCATCATCGTATCCTGGCCGGCCTTGTCGACGACGATCGATAGCCGCTTGCGCATGAAATCGTATGGAATCTCGTCCTTCTTCACGAAGTCCTTCAGACGCGCGTCGATCTCGCCGGATAGCAGTATGGCATCATCCAGCGGGTTTTTGAGGCCGGTTTGCAATGAGGCATTGAGGGCGGCGAGCAGATGGACCTCGTCCGAATGTATGCCGTTGGGATCGACGCAATCGTCGAGCTTTATGACGCCTTCCGTCAGCGTGCCGGTCTTGTCCGTGCACAGCAGGTTCATGCTTCCGAGATTTTCAATGGCGTCGAGCCGGCGAATGATGACGCCGCCGCTTGCCATGCCCCGCGCGCCGCGGGCGAGCGTCACGCTGATGATCGCCGGCAGCAGCTCCGGGGTCAGGCCGACGGCCAGTGCCAGAGAAAACAGCAATGAATCAATCAAGGGCCGATGCAGCAGCAGGTTGGCGACCAAGACCGCAATGACGATCATCAACATGATCCGGGTCATCAAATAGCCGAAACGACGTATGCCCCGCGAAAAATCCGTTTCGGGCGTCTGTTTCGCGATTGCGCCGGCGATGGCCGCGTACTCGGTGCGTCCACCCGTGTCGACCGCAACAACGGTTGCCGTGCCGCTGCGAACCGAGGTGCCGGTAAAGACACAGTTGGATCTGGCGGCGATCTGGGCATCGGGCGGGCAGATGCCGGCCATCTTGCTCACCGGGAAAGTCTCGCCTGTAAGGGCGGCCTCGCTGACGCTCAGGTCGCGTGATGAAAGGATTACGCCATCGGCCGGCACGAGACTGCCTGCCGCCAGCCTGATGATGTCGCCCGGGACGATGGTGCTCGCCGGGACGAGGGATTCCATCCCGTTCCTCAGGACCGTTGCGGACAGCGAAATGCTTTGCTTCAGTGCCAGCAGCGCCTTCGTCGCCCCGTATTCCTGGGAAAAGCCGAGCAGGCAGCTCGCGAGCACGATGGCGCTTATGATGATGGCATCGTGTATTTCCCCGACCAGCGACGATACCGTTGCAGCAAAGATTAGAATGAGAACGAGGGGGCTCAGAAATTGCCGTATCAGAATGTGAAGGGCATTCGTATGTTTGGGAGCGCCGATCGTATTCGGACCATGGCTCCCCAATCGGGAAGCTGCCTCTTCCGCCGAAAGACCTGTCGGTCGTGATTCAAGATCGCGGAGCAGAATGTCTTCGGCCTTTGACCAGTAGGCTGAGGCCGGCATCGTCGTATCCCGGGTTGCTGAATCCTGATTTTTAAGCGGAGCGTTCATGTCATTTAACCCTTCAAGAGCAGCCGACACTAGCGGGCGTATGCTCCTGCTTCATTGACACCGGTCAAGAGCCACGATTTGCCGCCATCACCCTATTGCAGCTCGGGCTACGGGCATGGCGCGTAACGCCGCCAGGTAAAACCTGGTCCTGAGTGTCTCTCTCCATTCAACGGAAAGCATCGCGCCATCAGGCCGCGGGATCAGACGGTGAATGCGTCACAGGGTTGAGTGGATCTCCGTTGCTCGGAAAATCGGCGCTTCTCGCTGGATATAATCCCAGAGCCGATTGGAGACCGGCCCCTGTGGCTGGTCGCGGCGGCGAGCCGCGACCAATTCCTCAGTTCTGCCCGGTAGATGGCGGCCGGCAATCGATTGCAGGCGTCCGTCGCCTAGCTCTTCCTCGATCAGGAAGCGGGGCATGTGCCCCCATCCGAGGCCTTGCAGGATGATTTCCTTCTTCATGCCTTGATCGGCCACCATGCATTGCGGCGCGCCTTCGATCATGAAGTAATCCCGTTGCACCGAATGGCGAGCCGTGTCCCGCATCACGCACTGGGTGAGCGTGTACATTTCATTCGGGGTGATGGGCTGTTTGATGCCCTCCGGCAAAAATCCCGGCGCCACGACAGGAATGAACGGCACCTCGCACAGGTCCACCCATTCCACCCGCGCGTCGCTCTTGTCGACCCAATGGAGAATGAGATCGGCTTCACCATCAACAAGCCGCTCCCATGGGCCGCCGACCGCTTCGAAGTGCAAATGCAGACGCGTGCCGGGGCATTGCGCGAAGAAACGCCCCAACATACCCAGCGCCTGTGGGCGCGGGCACAGATCGCCGATCACCACATGGATTTCGCTTTCCTCGCCCATTGACAGCTGGGTGGCGTGGACACGCAGGTTTTCCAACTCGCGCAACAGCGATTGGGCTCGGCGATGAAATGATAGCCCTGCCTCGGTAGCGCGCACGCGATACCCGCTGCGATCCAGAAGAACAAGGTCCAGCTGCCGCTCCAGCTTGGCGATCGCGGCGAAAACCGCCGGGTGCGAGCGATGCAGCATGGCCGCTGCGGGCTGAAAGCCCCCGGATCGGACGACGGCATCGAAGCATTGCAGATCGTGTAGCGTGAACTCGGCCATGTCGGATTTTTCTACAGAGTTTGTCCTATCTTTGTAATATCACTAACGGCAACCCGAAGCTACGTTCCCTCATCGCTACTTCAAAAGGAACGTCTTCCCCCATGAGTGAATTGAATTTCGTAACCATCGGTGATGGCACCGTTATCGCCTATCGTTTTGACGGGGACGTCGGCAAGCCGGTGCTGGTGCTGTCGAATTCCATCGCCACCACATTGCGGATGTGGGATGGCCAGATCGACGAGTTGTCCAAGCATTTCCGCGTGCTGCGCTATGACTTTCGTGGTCATGGCGGATCAAGCACACCGGCCGGCGCCTATTCGCTGGCGCGGCTTGGCCGCGACGTCATCGAGATGCTCGATGCGCTCGGCATCGAGCGCGCCCACTTCCTCGGCCTGTCGCTGGGCGGCATGGTCGGCCAGTGGCTTGGGGTCTGCGCACCTGAGCGCATAAACCGTCTTATCCTCGCCAACACCTCGTCCAATCTCAGCCCGGCAAGCTATATCGACGAGCGCATCGTCGCGACGCTTCGAGCGCCGGACATGGCGGAGAATGCGGAGGCCTTCCTGGCCAACTGGTTTCCCGCTGACATGGTCGCGGCCAATGGGCCCGTCATCGAGGAATTTCGCGCCATGTTGCTGGGTATCGACCGGCAAGGTCTGGCGGGCCTTTTTGCAGCGGTCCGCGATTTCGATTTTCGCCGCATCGTGACGCTGGTCTCGCCGCCGACCCTGGTGATCGCCGGACGCTACGACACGGTAACGGCCCTCAGCCATAGCGAACACATCGCCGCATCCATACAAGGAGCAAAGCTGGTCGTGCTGCCGGCGGTGCATTTGTCAAACGTCGAATACCCGTCCGAGTTCATCGCAAACGTGCTCGATTTTCTTCGGCAATAGACCACGCAGTACAGCGTGGCCGCGCTTCGGTAGGCCGTTTCGGCACGCAAACCTCGCGGCCACGCTCCCGTGGACGTCCCCCCAAGGCATGATGAGCGTGCCTCATCTTATGCTGACGATTTCGAATTTGCCGATCCAGGCGCAAGAAAATAATTGTCTACCAGTTCACTAGACAAAAGCTGCGGAATCGACCGCCGCGTCGTAGCGAAAAGGGCCTGGATTGATATGGGTGCTCCCCGGAAACTGGTGCTTGGTGCATTTCTCCAGACACCGTCCCAGCATACTGCGGGCTGGCGGCACCCGAGAGCCGATGCTGAAGCCAGTTTGGACATTGACGCGCAGATTGCATTTGCGCGCACGGCGGAACGGGGTCTGTTTCACGCGATCTTTATCGCAGACACTTTGCCGTTTCCGATGGTACTCGATCCCGAAGTCCTCAGCTTCAGCTCTCGCGTGGTCGACTTCGAGCCCATGACGTTGCTGTCGGCACTTTCGGTCGCGACGAAACACATAGGCCTGGTTGCGACGCTATCGACCACCTATTTTGAACCCTATGCCGTAGCCCGCCAGTTCGCGTCGCTCGACCACCTTAGCAAAGGAAGGGCGGGTTGGAACGTCGTGACATCTTCGAACGGCGCCGAGGCATTGAACCACAGCCGCGATCGTCATCCCGAGCATTCGCGGCGATACGAGCAGGCAATCGAATTTGTCGATATCGTGAAAGGCCTATGGGACAGCTGGGACGACGACGCCTTCGTTTTCGACAAGGCCTCCGGCAGGTTTTTTCTGCCTGCGCATCTGAACGTCCTCAACCATGTAAGTGAAAGATATAGAGTGCGGGGGCCTCTACCCGTGGCGCGTCCGCCGCAGGGCTATCCGGTCATCGTGCAGGCCGGCTCCTCCGATGCGGGCCGCGCGGCGGCCGCGGGTTTTGCGGACGTCGTCTTTACAGCGCAATCGGATCTTGCCGGCGCGGTCGATTTCTACACGGACATGAAGTCGCGCGCCGCTGCCGTCGGACGCAATCCAGATCATCTTCTGATCCTGCCGGGCGTTACCCCCGTTGTCGCCCCGACGCGCGCCGAAGCTGAGAAAAAATACAGAGAGCTTCAGGAACTCATCCATCCCGTCGCCGGGATGGCCATGCTGTCGGCTGCGGCCGGCACCGATCTTTCTGGATTTTCACCGGAAGACCGGCTCCCGCCGCTGCCGGAAACCAACGGCGACAAGACCCGGCAGGCGCTGCTGGTGGAGCATGCCCAGAAGACGGGCAAAAGCATCCGGGAGCTCTACCGATGGCTGGCCTCCGG
Source organism: Martinezella lusitana (assembly GCF_010668395.1). Classification (GTDB taxonomy): domain Bacteria; phylum Pseudomonadota; class Alphaproteobacteria; order Rhizobiales; family Rhizobiaceae; genus Rhizobium; species Rhizobium lusitanum_A. The sequence goes on along the minus strand of NZ_WUEY01000002.1, from coordinate 591,658 downwards.
CTACAACACCGTCGTCGGGACACCGGCGGACATCGCAGACCAGTTTGAAGAATGGCTCGACAGCCGGGCCGCGGACGGCTTCAACGTTCGCTTTTCCTCGCTTCCCAACGATCTCGACGACTTCGTCGAACTTGTCATTCCCGAGCTTCAGCGGCGCGGCCTGTTCCACAGGGCTTATGAGGGCACGACGCTTCGCGAAAGCCTCGGCCTCCCTCGGCCGCAGAGCCGATATGAAAGCTGAATCCTCTTGAAAGGGTGCGTGAGCGCCGGGTGCGCCGGCCACGAAGCGACGTCGCCCGATATGGCGGCCGTCCTGGCGATTTCCCACCGCCGCCGACCACGGGCGAGCCGGCCGGATGGTGATGCATAGATAGCAAAGTCAACGAAGGAAGAGAGAGACCGATGATAAGGAAGCTGTTCGCACTGGGCGCATGCGTTGCATGGACATTGGGAGCTTTAACGACGTTGGCTTCGGCCGATACAACGCTTCAGAGAATCGCAAACGGAGATGTCGTCAAAGTCGGATTTGCCAACGAAAAGCCCTATAGCTTCAAGCTGCCGGACGGATCGCTCGCCGGGCTTGACTACGAGCTTGCCCGGGCGGTTTTTGCAAAGCTTGGCGCCGGCGGGGTCGAGGGAGTTGCAGTTCAGTTCGGATCGCTCATACCCGGGCTGAAGGCGGAGCACTTCGATGTTATTGCCGCCGGCCTGTTCATCCGCCCGGCAAGATGCGCGGAAATTGCTTTCGCCGAGCCTCATATTAAAATCGCGGATGCCTTTCTCGTTCAGAAAGGCAATCCAAAGAATATTCATAGCCTGGATGATGTCGTGAAGAATCCCGATATCAAGATCGCCACGCTTCAAGGCTCCGCTTCCATCAAGACATACGAGCAGCTCGGCATACCGGACAGCCAGCTTTCGATCTTCCAGGATTTCTCCGAGGACCTTTTCGCCCTCAAGTCAGGCCGCGTCGATATCATCGGAAGCACCATTTTTGCCGCGAACGAAATCGTCCAGGGAGACGGCGGCAAAACCTTGGAGCGCGCAACACCCTTTCTCCAGCCCATAATCGACGGCCAGCCGTCGGTGAACTATCTCGGTTTCGGCTTCCGGAAGGAGGATGCGGATCTCGTTCAGAAATTCAACGAGGCGCTCGCGGATTTTCGGAAGGATGCGGGATATCGGCAAATTCTCGCCAAATACTCCGTGACGGAGGCCGATGTTCCTCCGCGAGACGTAAAGCTTTCGGATCTATGCAAGTGATCCGATCCATCGCCGCGTCCGAAGCGTAGTTGCCGGGAACCATGTTCATGCTCGACCTCCTTCCGTGGTTGCCACTTCTTCTTCAAGGGTTGTTGCGGACAATTCTATTGTTCGCAATAACGGCCGTGCTTGGTAGTGCCCTCGGCCTATTCATAGGTTTGGGGCGGCTGGCGCGGCAACGAACCTGGCGTCGGATCTCGGGTCTATATGTAGAAATATTTCGCGGAGTGCCGCTTTATATCAATCTGTTCTGGCTCTATTTCGTCTTCCCGAGCTTCGGTTTGAGCCTGAGCCTTTGGCAGGCTGCGATTTTTGGATGCACCCTGACGCACGCCGCTTATTTCGCGGAATATGTGCGGGCGGCTGTGCTTGCCGTTCCGTCCGGCCAGCATGATGCGGCGCGGTCTCTCGGCCTGTCGCGGTGGCAGCGTTTCCGGCATGTCATTCTTCCACAGGCCGTCGTTGCGCTTCTTCCGGTGATAGGCAGCGAACTGGTGATGTTGCTGAAGGGCACGGCAATAGCCTCCCTGATCGGCTTTTCGGAACTGACCGGCGAGGCGCACTCCGTCATCGTCAGCACCTATCAATCCGTTCCGGTGCTGCTGGTTGTTTTGTGCGTCTACTATGTCGCAGCGAAGGCTGTCGTCGTTTCGATCGCGCTGTTGGAGCGACATAACGATCCCTGGACGCTTCGTCGGGAAAGGCTTCTCGCATGATCGGAAACGCGCCGAAATCTCCTCGCGGACCGGGGAAGCCATGAGTACGACCTCCCTGTTTCGCCTTGATGTTGCCATCGCGGACCTGCCGTATTTATTGTTGGCTGCGTTAAGAACTGTTCCGATCGCTCTGGCGGCATTTGGGGTTGCCCTTGTCCTCGGCGCTATTCTACTCATGGCCCGGCGCAGCCGTTTGGTGCTCATTTCCTATCCGGCATTTGTTTTTTTTGATTTCATTCGCTCGACGCCGCTGCTTCTGCAGACATACTTCTTCTTCTTCGTATTGCCCGAATTCGATATACGGCTGACAGCCATCGAAACCGGAATCGTCGCCCTCGGGCTTCACTATGCCTGCCATGTATCGGAAGTATATCGCGCCGGCATCGAAACCGTACCTGCCGGACAGTGGGATACCGTGCGGGCTCTCGGTTTCTCACGCTTCGATAGCCTCACGCGACTGATCGTGCCGCAGATCTTACCCTACCTTCTTCCCGCGCTGGGAAATCTGCTTGTCTCCATTTTCAAGGAGACCCCGATCCTCGCCGCTATCGCCGTGGCCGACACGATGTTCGTTGCCATGCAGCGCGCGGCGGAATCGTTTCGATACATCGAGCCGATCACCGTTGCAGGTCTTATCTTCCTCATGATCAGTATTTGCGGATCCGCTGTCGTCAGGCTGGTCGCCAACTTTGCCCAGGATAAATGGTTCAAGCAGGGGTATGCCGATGTCTGAAGCGGCGCCCCCACTTATAAGAATTGCCCGCGTTTCGAAGAGGTTCGGTTCGGTTGCTGTTCTCAACGACCTTGATCTCGAGGTCCGGCCGTTCGAGAACCTTTCGCTTATCGGCCCCAGCGGCGCCGGAAAATCGATGGTATTGCGTATCCTGATGACGCTGGAAAAGATCGACGAAGGTTCGGTGACCATCGATGGACTCAATCTTTGGGGCGATGGCGGTGTCGGTCGCGCCAGCGTGCCGGCATCCGCGAACGACATCAAGGCGGTCCGGCGCCGCGTCGGCATGGTCTTCCAAAGTCTCAACCTCTTTCCTCACATGTCAGCACTTCGCAATGTCGCCGAAGCGCCAGTGCGGGTCCTGAAGTTGCCGAAGGAAGAAGCTTATGCGCGGGCGGCGGAGCTTCTCGACAGGGTGGGGCTGGGGGCTAAACAGGGCAGCTATCCCACGGAGTTGTCCGGCGGGCAGCAACAACGCGTTGCCATCGCCAGAGCCCTGGCCATGCGCCCAAAGATCCTGCTGTTCGATGAAGTGACGTCTGCGCTCGATCCTGAAACGGTGGGCGAGGTGCTAGGGGTCATTCGTGAAGTGGCGCGGGGACATTCTCTGACGACAATCAGCGTGACCCACCAATTGAAGCTCGCCGGAGAGATATCCGATCGAATTTGCTTTCTGGAGAGCGGCAGGATTGTAGAGGAAGGGCCGCCGGATCAGATATTGTATGCTCCCGTCAATGGCAGGACGCGTGCCTTCGTGGAGGCCCTGCTCTAGCATTGAAAGACCAGCGCTCCGGTGTCCCCTAAACTATCATGCGGGCGAGCCTTGAGGCGACATGATACGGTTGGAAACGGCTGCAGTCTTTCTCGCTATCCGGAATGCCGGGGAGTGTTGTTCAGGACTTGACGACAGTTCACGACGCATGGCGCATTGCACCTTGCTTCGCGTCGAAAAAGATCAGGGATGAAGGGCGTTCAGCGTGACGCGTGCGGCATATTCCGCTTGCTGCCAAAAATCGGTTTTCAAACGGAGGGATTGTCCTCTGTAATCTTCGAAAATTGCTGCTCAATTTATTTGTCCACTATTTTTATAGATTTCTATATGGACGAGTTTGTCGAAGTTAACAAAATCGAATTCCTCATCAGAGGATGAAGAGGATTCATCATGAAGCTAAATCAAATGCCACCGATGGCCGCAGTCAGGGCATTCGAAGCCGTGGCGCGGCATGCGAGCTTCAAGGCAGCGGCCGGCGAGCTGATGGTGACACCCACTGCCATCAGCCACCAGGTCCGGCAGCTGGAAGAGTTCCTGGGCGTGCGGGTGCTTAATCGGTCTCCGCGACTGGTCGAATTGACTGCCGCTGGAAAGGTATTGTTCGACGCGGCCACCATCGGTCTCGGCGAAATAACGCGAGCGGCGGCGGAAATCCGTTACCCTGGGCCGACAAAGGCGTTGACGCTGTCGTCAACAATCAGCTTTCTGAGCCAGTGGCTGGTGCCGCGTCTTGCCGAGATACAACGGATTATTCCCGATGTGACGCTGCGATTGCATGCGTCCGACGGCATGGTCGATCTCGATGGGGGAGTCGTCGACGTTGCGGTTCGATACGGCAGGGGGCCTTATCCCGGGTTCGACAGCACCAGGCTGGTACAGGACGTATTTACAGTTGTGTGCAGCCCAAAACTCGGCGTTTCCGGTGTCGACGATCTGATACGTTGTCGTTTCATACATGTGGACGGGCAGACGGTCCCGTACCCGTCTCCCGATTGGGCGCGATGGTGCCACCATGCGGGCGTCGCCGGTTTGGATTTGTCTGCCGGACTTCGCTTCACGAGCAGTTTGCACGCAGTTCAAGCCGCCATCGCAGGCCAAGGCGTGGCGATTGTCAGCCGCGTGCTCGTTGTTGATGCGCTCTCCGCAGGTATTCTGGTCGAGCCGCTGGCGACGGTGTTGCCTGGCGAAGCGTATCATTTCGTAACGGGCAGAGCGGTTGAGCGTTCAGCGGAGGTCTCCACTCTGAGGGAATGGCTGAAAACGAGCCTGATGACGCCAGGTTCGCCGATCTTTTGAGAGGAAACTCAACCGACCTTCGCGGAGCTGCTGTCGAAGACCTGGCATGACGCGACCCGTGGCCGGCACGAAGCATATTTCGGATGACACGGCGGTATTTCACACGCGGCGAAGGTAGGCGGCGCGGCGGCATTGTCGTGCCTTCTATAAAGTCTATAATTTTTATAGACTACTTTGGACTTTGGTGGATATAAGTGTGCGGCACATTCGTTGTGGTCCCGGTTAGGCCGGGAGGCGTTGAACTGATGATTGAAGGGCAAAGCGGCAATGGCAACCTTGAATGAATACCTCGCGCAGAAGCGCGCAGCTCTGCTGAACCGGCGTGCACGCGTAAAGTCGGGAGAGTTGAGCGCGGCTACGCTAAAGGCCAGCGCGACCGCCGAAGGGCGCAGCGGCGTGCGCCGCATCAGAATTCGGGATTTTCAGGTTATTTCAGACAGCCCGCCCGACTTCGCCGGCTACAATCTGGGTCCATCGTCCCCCGAATTGCTGCTGGGCGCGCTTTCGAGCTGTTTGACGCATACCTACCTGATCCATGCTTCCGACCAAGGCGTGCCGCTGGAATCTCTCCAAGCCGAAGTCTCCGCCACGATCGATCCGCGCGCAGGTGCGGAAGGACATGAAGACGTGCCGGTCTACCCCCAGGACATCACCTACCTGGTTACGCTGGTATCGCCCGCGAGCGCCGATGACATCGCGCGGCTGCAGGCGACGGTGGAGAAACTCTGCCCAATCCTCAATCTCCTGAAACGTGGTAACGAGGTGCGCGGGCAAGTCGATCATCAGCAGCCCGGCCGTCAGGAAGCGGGTGCCGGATCGTGATGGGCTCCCATGCCCTGATGGTGAAAGGATAGCCGTGTCCGGGAACCAACGACCACCGCGTTGATGATGGATGCTTCAAGGCCTTCGCCGGCCCGGAAGTCATCGCCCTGAAAGCCGCGCCCTCGCGAGTTTTTTTGCCGGCAGATTGGCCGGGGATTTCGAGCGCTTGACCGTCCGATCGCGTAGGCCGAGATCGGACGGTCAGATGATATATTCCGGTTCCGACAAGGTCTGATCCATGGTGATCCCCGGAAGATTGGAGTGCCGCCTTCCGATCGGCTTAGCCGGAATGCCGACTACCGAGGTGTATGGGGCGACGGCATCGACAACGACGCTGCCTGCCCCGACCTTGGCACCGATGCCGATCTCGATATTGCCGAGGATTTTCGCTCCGGCTCCGATGAGCGCGCCGCGGCGCACCTTCGGGTGACGATCGCCGGTTTCCTTGCCTGTCCCGCCCAAGGTGACGTTCTGCAATATCGACACGTCGTCTTCGACGACTGCCGTTTCACCGATGACCAGGCCGCTTCCGTGGTCGAGCATGATGCTCTTGCCCATCTTTGCGGCGGGATGGATATCGACGCCGAAAACTTCCGAAATCCGGCTCTGGACATGACGCGCCAGGTGGACTCGATCGTGATGCCAAAGCCAGTGCGCGACACGCTGGCCCTGCAGTGCCACAAAGCCCTTGAAGTATAGGAACGGTGTCAGAATTTCCGTGTTCGAGGGATCCCGGTCCTTGATTGCGATCAGGTCCGCGGCGGCGTCGGACACGATACTCTCATCGTTGATGAATGCCTGCGCGATCACGGACATCAGCTCGTCATGGTCCAGGTCGTGATTTGCCAGTTTCAGGGCAATTCTCTGTGCCAGGGCCTGGGCGAAACTCGCATGATACAGCACCGCGGAATTCAAGGCGCGATTGAGAACCGCATCATTTGCGGAGGCGTCGGCCGCCTCGGCGCAAAGAGCTCTCCATATTGTGGCGACCTGCGAGGAGCGCGTTGGCTCGGCCGATAGATTGCCCCGGCCGACAAGCAGACCCGTCATGAGCTTCCCTTTCCTCGGCACGCCATGTCGCAACGTAGAGGCATGGACGTTTGCATCCGTCGTCACGGATATTTTATACGGGCGCGGCGCGAAGCCGATTTCATATTCCGCTCTTTTTACCGGTGGAGAGGGAATTTATTTCTACGTTCCCGGCCGACCATGGATTTCGACGTTGATGCGTTGGCAGCGGCATCCCGCAGGGGATGTCGTCCTTTTCGCGCAAACGGAGGCGAGAAACGACTTTCACAAGAATGGCGCTTGCTGCGAGAGGATTAATTTCTATAATTTTAGTGTGGATCCGTCCAATCGATGGGTCAAAGCGGGCCGGCCTGGTCCGATGCAGAAGGAGCCGACACATGACTCTTCTCTCACCGCGTTTTTCAAGTTCGCAAAGCGAAGATATCGACCATCTTGCAAAGATTGCGATTATCGGAAGAGGCTTCACCGGCATCATGACGGCAATCGCCCTTTTCAAGGGCATCGAATGTCCGTTCCATCTGGTGATGTTCGATCCGAGGCCAAAGATAGATATTGGCGAGGCCGTCAATCAATCGTCCGCGACCGTCTTGACCAGTCGCGTTCGCGACCTCTCCATCGATCCGGCGGTGCGGAACGATTTTCGGCAATGGCTTGAAAAAGATGACGCCTGGCGTCATCGGCTGGGGTCTGATTTCGTCGACATCGAAGACTCGTTCGTCCCCGGCGAGACCTTCCGCACCTATGTATATGGTCGCTTTTCCGAAGCCTTGACGAAGCGGCCCGACGTTGTCGTCCAGTTCTTATCGGAGAGCGTGACCGCGATCGATCGGCATCCCCAGGCGGGTCTTTCGATCGCTTTTGGCGCCGGACAGCGAAAGCGTTTCGATGCCGTTTTCCTGGCGAGCGGATATGGCTTGCGCGACAGCTCCGACGAAGCGGCGACGCCGAACGCGGCGCGAACCGCCGTGGTCATTGGCGGCGGCGTTCAGGCCGTCGACAAAGCATTGATATTGCTTTCGGAGGGGAAGGTTTCCCATGTCAGCCTGATTTCGGAATCGGGTTTTCTGCCTCAATCTCACGCCAACGCCGCAGTCGGAGCCGTCTTTACGGATCAACCGATACCTCGAACCCTGCGCGGTGCATTCCGCTTTCTGCGTCAGGCGGCAATGCGGGCTGATGCGCAAGGTCTCGGATGGCAAGGCATCATGAACGGATTTCGCTCGAATGCGCGTGATCTGTGGGAGGGGCTGACGCCGCAGGAGCGGGGGCGGTTCAAACGTCACGTCCAGGCCGTTTACGAAAGCCACCGCAACCGGCTGCCGCCCGAGCATTATCGGCGATTGCATCATGCGATAGAAACCGGGGCGATCACGGTCAGGAAAGCAAAGGTGGATCGCATAGCAACAAACGGCGTGCTGCTTTCAACGCCAGCCGGATTCGAAGTGCTTGGTTCGGATATGACCATCGACTGCCGCTTTCGGCCGTCCGGCGCCGACAACCCGCTTGTTCGGTCCATCGTCAGCGACGGTTTGGCGAAGAGCGATGAGCTCGGTATCGGGATCGTCGTGGACGAATGTGGGCAGACCAGCAATGCACGGAGTTCCTGCCGAGGGCTGTTCGCCATGGGGCCGCTTGGCCTGGGCAGCATTCCCGATATCGATCTGGTTCCTCAGATTGTCTTGCAAAGTCATGCGGCCGCGGCGTCACTCAATGGCTGGCTTGGCGAGGCTGCTCGGGAAGCGGTCGGAAAAACGAGCACAGTTCCGGGCTGAGCGCAGGATCCTCGACGTGTCGGCTGCCGCATGGCTGACATTCGTGCCGTGGCGCTATCGGCTTGATGCGGTCGGGCAAACACCGTATCTCGATTGTCATGGCAGCCGGAAAAGAAGTGATGGATAAATTGACGACGCCTTCAGCAGGGCGAGATGGACGTGATGCGGATCGAGCTTTCGAGGCTATTCTCGCGGAGATCATCTCCGGCGTTCTGCCCGCCGGCATCAAGCTGAACGAGCCGGACCTGTCGCGCCGCCATGGCGTCAAGCGGGGCCCGCTCCGGGAAGCCATCCGGCGGCTGCAGGGCCGCAATCTTATCAGCTACACACCGAATCTCGGCGCGCGGATCGTCACGCATTCCGCCAACGATATCCTGCAGATGTATGAGGTCCGCGAGGCGCTGGAGAGCATGGCCGCGCGGTTGTGCGCCGAGCATCTGAGCGACCTGGAGATCGCCGAGCTGCGGGCTGCCGCGAGAGAGGGGCCATTTCCGGAGGGATTGCGGCCACGGGAACTGGAGGATCACAAGAGCTTCCACCAGCAGATTGTGGCGCGCTGCGGCAATGCGATGATCGCCAGGGTGCTCGATGAGAGCTTCTACCAGCTTTTGCGCCTGTGGCGCAGCAACCACCCATGGCTTCGCCATAGTGACGAGCACAGCCGTACCGATCACATGCGCATCGCCGAGGCGATCTTCTATCGGGATGGCGACAGCGCCGAGCTGCTGATGCGCAACCATATCCGCCGCCTGCGGCTGATCCTGGCCGACCGGGTCCGCAAGGGCGGTTTCGGAAGCTGACAAATCGCCCGAGTCAGAAGAAAAATCTGTAGAGCACTATAAAGACGGCCGCGCCGATCGCCAGCAGGGGAATCGGGCCGGAGCGCGTCCTCGACGAGAGGACTGCGGTCAATATCGCGACCAGCCAGGCAATGTATTGTCCGACCGCGTGCTGCAGCAGAGCCGCCGTGCTGCTGATGATCAGCCCGGCGGCGATGGGCGCAAGGCCGATCGCGACGGCTCTGGTCCAGATGGCGGAACGATGCGCGTGCCATAGCCTGGCGACGCTGTAGGTCAGGACGCTGGAAGGCAGGAAGATCGCCAGCGATGCCGCGATCGCGCCGGCAACGCCCGCGACATGCCAGCCGATGAGGGTGACGATGAGCGTCGCCGGCCCAGGTGCGACGCGTGACAAAGCGAAGATCTCGTTGAAGCCCTCGACCGTGAACCAGCCATGCTCGACGCTCAGCCGCTGAAGGTCGCCGACGATGCTCAGGCCGCCGCCGATCGTCATCAACGATAGCGGCGCCAGTTTCATCAGCAGCAGAAGAACGGAATCATCTTTGTTCACGGCGGAGCTTCCAATAGGCCAAGCCGATATTGAGCGGCCCCAGCAGGCAGACGATGAAGACCAGCGGCACCTGCGCAAGGCTGGCAACGATCGTTGCGGCGAAGACCAGCAGCGAGAGAATATCGGCCAGCGCGTGACGCGCGGCACGAATGCCCATGTTGAGCGAGAAACCGAGTGCCGCGGCGGCAACGCCGGCGAGCAATTGCGTCACCAGCGGTATGCCGCTGATGCGATGGATGAAGGCGCTTGCCGCAACAATGATGATGGCCGGCGGCAGGATCGAGCCAAACACGGCGACGATGGCGCCGATCGTGCCGCGCAGGCTGTAGCCCAGCCAGAGGCTGAGATTGACGACATTGACGCCCGGCAGCGTCTGCGCCAGCGCCAGTCCTTCGAGGAAATCCGCCTCCGCCACCCATTGCTTGGCCACCACGAATTCGACGCGGATCATCGCGCTGACGGCACCGCCGAAGCTGGAGACGCTGATCTTGGCACAGGAGGAGAACAGCTGCCAAAGGGTCGGCGGCGAAGTCGGCGCGGCGGCAGCGGCCGGGGGATATGCCTTTTCTGTCATTTGGCCTCGATCGGGTTCCGTCCGGCGATGAGCCGCATCGCCGTCAGGGCAATGATGCTCAGAACGACGATAATCAGAGCCATGGCTGCCGCAAGCTCGATTGCGCCGGTTTCTACATAATCCAGCACTTGCGTGGACATGACCTCGGTTCCCGGCTGCGAGAGGATCGCCGACATGGAAAGCTCGCGCAACGCGACCGCAAAGACAAGCAGGGCGGCAGACCACGCGCTGGTCTTGAGAAGCGGCAGGCTGATGTGCAGCATGGTGACGCCCCAGCTTGCGCCGACCACACGCGCGGCTTCTTCGAGTTCCACCGAAAGCTGCTTGAAGGCCGAACGGAAGAACACGAAGGCGACCGGCAGGTTCTTGGCGACATAGGCAATGCCGATGATCGTGAACGTGCCATAGAGGAGGTTGATGTAGCCCAGCATGATGGCGACGGCGAAGGCGACGGCCGGAAATCCGTAAGTGACCATGATTACGACGCTCACCACGCCCCGGCCGATGATGGTCGAGCGCTCGACGAACCAGGCGCAGACGAGGCCGATGGTGACGCAGGCAAAGGACGTCGCGGACGCCAGGAGAAAGCTGTGCGAGATTGTTGGAAATGTCGATCGGCTGGGATTGGCGATCATTTCGAAGTTGCGGAAGGTCATGTTCGCCCAGGTCAGCGGCAAGCCGAAGGCCTTCAGCAGGGCAAGCGCGACGAGCGCCAGCAGCGGCAGCAGCGCCGTTACGAAAATGACGGCGAGACAGAGGAGAAAGGCCGGCCAGCGGGCGCGGCCAAGCCGCTCGGGTGCCGCCGCGCCAAGCTTGCCGGAGATCGTCCGATAGCGATTGGCGCCGGTCAGCCTGCGCTGCAGGGCGAGACAGAGAAGCGTGACGAGCACGATCGGCAGGGAGGCCGCCGCCGCCAGCTCGAGATGCGGCGGAAAGGATAGCATGGCGTAGATCTTCGTGGTGAGCACAGAGAAATTCGCCATGGTGCCGATCGCCATCGGCGCACCGAAGGACGAAATGGAGTCCAGCAGGACGAGCATGGTGCCGGAGACGATTGCGGGAGTGACGAGCGGCAGCGTGATCGATGCCATCACGCGGAACCGTCCCGCGCCCAGCACCCGGGCGGCCTGCTCCTGGCTGGGATCGATATTGGCGAGCGCCGTCGAGACCGCGAAGAAGATCAGCGGAAAGAGATGGGACGCCTCGACGAACACCAGCCCGCCGAAGCTGACGATATCGAGCAGCGGCCCATCGATGCCGAGAAACTGCCGGGCGGCCTTGTTGAGATAACCCGAATTCGGCGAGGCGAGGAAGATCCATGCAATCACGGTGACGAAGGATGGAATGACGAAGGCAAGCGCCACACCGACGCGGACGAACGCCTTGCAGGGCATGTCGGTTCGCGTCACCAGCCACGCCATGGGCAGAGCGATGATGTTCGCCCCCAGGCAGACCAGCAGAGCGAGGCTGATCGTATTGAGGCAGGCCTTCGCCATGCCCGGCTGACTGAAAGCGGTGAACAGGGTTTTAATGGAAAAAGAGCCGTCCTTGTCCGTCAGGCCGAATTTCACAAGCAGGCCGATGGGATAGACGATCAGCGCGCAGAGCAGGATGGCGACAGCAAGCATTATCGCCAGCTTGACCGGCTCGTTGCCCCAGCTGCGGATCGTCCTGATCGCTTTCAGACTGATCATCCTCGATGGCATGCGTTCCAGGCTCGAAACCAAGGTCACGGGACCGCCCATATTGCTTCGGGATTGGCGGTTACGGCAACCCGGCTGCCACGCGCGGCGATAAGGCGGTTGCGGCTTCTGGCGCGAATGCGGCCACCGGGGATATGAAGGGTCGTCTCGTAGCAATCGCCGAGGAATGTGACGTCCTGCAGCGTTGCGGCAAAACCGTCTCCGTGCGCCGCCAACGTCAGGTCTTCCGGCCTTAGCACGACGGCGGCGCGATCGCCGATCCTGCCCGTCATAACGAAGTCGCGGTCTGCCTGGGCCAGGAACGTGCCGCAATGCTCCGTCTCGATGCGGAGGCGACATGCGCTCTCGTCCCTGGCGACGATGCGGCCTTCCAGAAGATTGGCGGCACCGACGAAGGAGGCGACGAAGCGCGAGCGCGGCTGACGATAGATGTCTTCGGGGCTGGCAAACTGCTCGATCCGCCCGGCGTTCATGACCGCGATCCGGTCGGCAAGGGCCAGAGCCTCCTGCTGATCGTGCGTCACGTAAAGCATGGTTATTCCCTTTTCCGAATGCAGTCGCTGCAGCTCGCCCCGAAGCTCTTCCCGCAGCCCGGCATCGAGGTTGGACAGCGGCTCGTCGAAGAGGAGCAGATTCGGCTGCATGACGACGGCGCGCGCCAAGGCGACGCGTTGCTGCTGGCCACCGCTCAAGTCCGCGGGGAAGCGGTCGGCATGGGTATCAAGCTGCACCAGTTCCAATACCTGACGCACCCTGTCCCTTACCGTGTTGCGATCATGGCCGGCGATCTTCAGGCCGAAGGCGATGTTGTCGTGGACCGATTTATGCGGCCATACGGCATAGCTCTGAAACACCATGCCGAGCTGCCGGCGCTCGGTCGGAGCCGAGGTGCCGTTGCCCGCCGTCAATCTGCCCTCGATACGGATCTCGCCTTCGTCGGGGTCGATGAACCCCGCGACCATGCGCAATGTCGTCGTCTTGCCGCAGCCGCTTGGGCCGAGCAGGACGACGCATTCGCCGGCATTGACCGCGAGATCGATGCCGTTGACCACGGATCTGCCACCCAATCGCTTGCCGAGCCTGCTGAGGAGCAGGCTCGGATGGGTGGCTTGCGCTTCTCTTGCTGCCAACGCCATGTCATTCGCGTCCGAAGGTTTTGGCAAATCGCTTGAGGAATGTGTCGGCGGCCGCGTCATCGGACAATTCGTCGAGGTCGACATTGAAGGGCTTGAAGCTGACGAGCTGGGGAAGGCCGGCAACCGATTTTGACTCCGAGTTTGTCGGCCAGTATTTGCCGGCATCGGCCTGGATCGCCTGTCCTTCGGCGCTGGTGAGGACCTCCAGCAGAAGCCTCGCCGCTGCGGGATGCGGTGCGCCCGTCAGGATGCCGCTCGGCTGCTCCGTCACCAGCGTTCCGTCATTGAGGCCGTAGAAATCGACCGTCTGGCCCTTTTCCTTCGAAACGATTACGTTGAAGGAGGAAATGGTCGGCGTTACGGACCGCTCGCCGGAAGCCAGTGCGCGCACGACCTCGGCATTGCCACGCACGAAGAGGACGTTCTGTTTCGCGAGCTTTTCGAGATAGGGCCAGTCGATCTTGCCGGCCTGCAACATGGCCAGGAAGAAGGTGCGGTTGTTGCCGGCCGTGGCCGGATCGGCCAGGACGATCTTTCCCTTCCACTTCGGATCGAGGAAATCCGCGAAACTCTTTGGCAGGTCGTTCTTGTCGGTGATGGCGCTGCTGCTGTAGGCGGCCGGCAGCAGGTAAACGCCGGACGAATAATAGGCGCCGTCCTTGTCGGCATAGTCGCCGAGCTTGTCGAAAGAGCTGACCTTATAGGGCTGATAACGCCCTTCCTTCTTCCATTGAACGGCCACATAGGGCTGCGTCATGGTCACGACGTCGGCGCGCACGACACCGGCGGCCTTCTCTGCTTCCACCTGGGTAATGAGTTCCGGGGCCTTCTTCCCGACAATCGTCAGCTGGATGTCGGGGAAGTTCTGGCTCCAGAGTTCGTTCAACCGCTCTGCCTCTTCGGTACGGGCGGCGGTGTAGTAGACCACCTCCGTTTCGTTCTTCGATTTCGCCTCCTTGTACAGCTGCGCGAAGATCGGCTCGTTCAGCTTCCGGTCCTCTGCATGGGCGGGTGCGAAGGCGAGGGCGGAGAAAAGGACGCCCGAAAGCGTGGCGGCGAGAGCGGTAAGTTTCATGGCAAAGGATCCCTGAAAAGCGATGAGGCATTCATCAATTTATAGTCTACTTAGTCAATAGAGATTATTTCCAAATATCTCACGATCGTTGACACATTTTTCTATTTAGAGGTTTTCAGGCCGCCATATGTGGCGATGTCCCGCTCTTCTCCATCAAATGTGTTGACACTTTTTGTGGTGAAGCCTATCTCACGGGCATCCATCGGCGAGCGTTTCGTCGTACTAGCAAAACTGGAGCCCTGCACATGGTGTCAGAAAACACGATACTGAAAGAGCGGCCGGAGATTTCGGTCTATTGGAAGCCCGGATGCTCGAGCTGCCTGAAGACGAAGGAATATGTTGAGGAGCTCGGATACGAATTCGAATCCGTCAATGTGCTTGAGGACGAAGGCGCCATGGAGGAAATCCTGGCATCGGGTCTGCGGAGCATCCCGGCCGTCCGTCTCGGAACCAGATTCGTCTACTCGCAGAACCTCGATGACGTCGCAAATCTTCTCGGCGTTTCGCGCGATCACAAACGTCTCGGCAACGACGAGCTCTTCGCTCGCTGGGATCTTATCCTTGCGAAGGCGCGCAGGATCGTCGACAAATTCGATGAAGAGCATCTGCGCGAACGCGTCATCCCCGTGCGTGACCGGTCCATCAGGGAGCTTGCCGTCCATATCGGTCAGATCGTCCACGCCTTCGTCCGCCAGATGGAAGACGGGCTGATCGAGATCAAGCCGGTGCATGCCTACGTCGATCCGGCGATCGTCACCAAGGCCGACATCATCGCCCATCTCGAAAAGACGCATGGCGAGCTGCAGGCCTGGAAGGCAAAGGGCGGCCATCTTGCCATTCCCGAGCGTCTCAAGACCTACTACGGAGACCAGCCGTCCAGCCAGGTGGTGGAGCGCGGTGTCTGGCATTGCACGCAGCACTCCCGCCAGCTCGACATCATCGCCGCCGGCCGTCTCGGCGCAGAGCTGGAAATCGGGCCGGAGCTCTATGCCGGTCTTCCGCTGCCCAAGCGTCTTTGGGTCTGAATAGGCGGCGGCCTGAAAGCGAACAGGAGAGGCACGGCGAGCGTCGTGCCTCCGCGCAACGGCAAAGAGCGTAAAAGGCACGTCATCACCGATCTAGCCGGGAATGACGAGAGAGATGTTTGCGCACTTGCCGGCCCGGCACTCTGAGGCGTTCCATCCGTACTCCGCTTTGATCTCCCGAAGCCTATTCACCGGAGTTGTGCATGCTTTACCTCTCGAACGCGGACGTCGATGCGCTGCTTGATATGAAGGCATGCATCGAAAGCTTCGAGCTTGCCTATCGTGCGGCCTTCGAGGGAACGGCGGTCAACGGCCGGCGCTCGGACATGATCACGGCGACGCAGCGGGAGGACGGCGGCGTTTATTCCCTGAAGATGGTCGGCGGCATTGTGCCGGCCAGCGGCATCGGCGCGGTGCGGATCAATTCCGATATCCTCAGCTTCCCCTCGGCGGGCGGACGGACCCGCAAGGTGAAGGTGCCGGCGGCACCGGGCGACCGCTGGGTCGGCCTGATCCTGCTGTTCAGCACCGTGACCGGGGAGCCGCTGGCCATTCTGCCGGACGGCGTGCTGCAGCGCATGCGCGTTGGCGCCTCCAGCGGGCTTGCGCTTCGCCATATGGCCCGCGGGGACGCCTCGCGGCTTGCCATCCTTGGTTCCGGCTGGCAGGCCCATGCCCAGGCCATGGCGGCCGCCGCGGTCCGGCCCCTGTCGGAGATACGCATCTTCAGCCCCAATCCCGACAATGCACGGGCCTTCGCTGCCGCCCTCGAAGGACGGTTGAACATTCCGGCCAGAGCCTTCGTCGCGCCGGAAGAGGCGGTGCGGACGGCGGATATCGTGCTCTGCGCCACCAACAGCCTGCAGGCGGTTTTCCAGGCAAGCTGGGTGGAGCCCGGAATGCATATCGGCTCCATCCGCGATGGGGAGATCGCTCCGGAGGCTCTATTGAAAGCCGGCAGGATCATCGTCCACGATCCCGGCAATATGGGTAGCGACCACCTTGTCGTCGCCAAGGGGCTGACCCACAAAGAAGGCAGCAAGCAGATCAATTCCGATCCAAGGCTGGCGAAGATCGCGGCTGCCCCATCGCTTGCCGAACTGGTGGCAGGTGCGGCGTCGGGCCGGCAATCGGCTGACGAGATCACCTGCTTCCTGAATTTCCACGGCCTCGGCTATCAGTTTGCCGCCGCCGGAGCGGTGCTTCTCGACAGGGCGCGGCAAGCCGGACTGGGCCATCGACTGCCGTCGGAATGGTTCACGCAGGATGTGCATTCCTGACTGGCCCATCCCGCTTTTCCTCGTTTCAATCTGGAAGGTATCTCGTGTCGACCGATGAATTCGTCTTGATGGCGCCGGGCGCCTCGCTTGCCGAGCGTATTTCCGCCTCGCTCACTTCTTTCCGTCTGGAGGACGTCCCTGGCCGGGCCGAGGAGGTTGCCGTCAACGATTTGATCGACATGGCCGGACTTTGCGTCGCGGCCCGCAATTCCGATTATATTCGCGCGATCGTCGAGGCCAGCGACGGCATCGGCAATTGCACGGCGATCGGCCATGCTGGCGGTTTCGACGCGGCTGCGGCCGCGCTCATCAACGGCACTGCAACCCATGGCGAGGATTTCGACGATACGCTCGAAGGCGCCCCGATCCGTGTCGGCGCCATGGTGCTGCCGGCGGTCCTCGCCGCCGCGCAACGATATCGCCGCAGCGGTGCCGATACCCTGAGAGGCATCCTGGCCGGACTGGAAATGATCTGCAGGTTCAACAGCGTGGTTCCGGGCGCCATCCACAAGGCGGGCTTCCACCCCGTCGGCGTCATCGGCGCCTTGGGTGCGGCGGCAGGCGCTGGCGTCACGCTCGGCCTCGATGCCCGGCAACTGACGAACGCCTTCGGCATTGCCGGCAGCATGGCGTCCGGTATCGGGGAGTTTCTGACCGAAGGCGCCTGGACCAAGCGCCTTCATCCGGGCTGGGCCGCGCAGTCCGGCTATCGCGCCGCCCTCCTGGGGCGCTCCGGCTATTTCGGACCGCGCACCGTCTTCGAGGGGCCGAGAAACATCTTCAAGGTCTTCAGCAGGGGAGCCGCGCCGGATTACGAGGCTCTGACCGAAGGCATCGGCACCGAATGGCTGATGGAAAAGATCGCCTTCAAGCCCTATGCCTGCGGCACGATGATCCATCCCTTCATCGACTGCATGCTCAGGCTGCGGGCAACGGACGTCAAGGCCGAGGATATCGTTTCGATCGTCTCCGAGACCGGGGAGGGGTTGGTGGACCGCCTCTGGGAACCCCTGCCGACCAAACACAGGCCGCCTTCCGGCTATGCGGCAAAGTTCAGCATGCCCTTCTGCATGGCGGTCGCCTTCTTTGACGGCGACGCCGGTCTGCAGCAGTTCACCGACGAAAGGGCCGCCGATCCGCGCGTACTCGATCTTGCCAGCCGGATCCGCTACGTCATCGATCCGGCCAACGAGTATCCAAGGAATTATACCGGTCACATCCGGGTTAGCCTCAAGGATGGTTCGGTGGTGGAGCTGCGTCAGCCGCATTTCCGCGGCGGTGTCCGCGAGCCGCTGACCCGCGACGAACTGATCGCCAAGTTCAAAGGCAATATCGCTTACGGCGGCGCGTCGGCGGAATATGGAAATTCGCTTCTCGACTTCTGCCTCAACCTCCGCCAGCTGGACGAGGTGTCCCAGCTGACGGAGGCGAGCGCATGAAAAGACCCACGGTATAGTCGTCGTTGCGGACGGCCTGAAATCATCGGCCCTTTTGCATGACGTCTTTCAATGTGGCGTCGAAGGCTTCCATAAAGCAATCGGCGTGCGAGCGGGAAAATACCAATGGTGGCCGGATTTTCAGGACGTTGGCATGGGGGCCGCTGGCACTGATCAGAACGCGCCTGTCGCGGAGGCCGTTGACGATTCGGGCTGCCGCTGCCGCCGAAGGCTCTCCGCCTTCCATTACGTCGACGCCCAGGAACAGGCCGACCCCGCGGACGGACTTGATAAGCTCGGAGCGACCGGCATATGTCTCCAGCGCCGCCTTGAGATAGGCGCCCACCGAGCGGGCATTCGCGACAAGGTCCTGATCTCTGATGAACTCCAGGACGGCCTGCCCGGCGGCGGCCGCGACAGGATTGCCGCCGAACGTATTGAAATAGCGGGCGTTGCGGCCGAAATCGGCAATAATCTCCGGCCGGGCAATCAGGCCGGCCATCGGATAGCCATTGCCCATCGGCTTGCCGGTCGTGACAAGGTCCGGAACGATGTCGTGACGGAGGAAGCCCCATAGCGCTTCGCCCGTCCGCCCGAAACCTGGCTGGACCTCATCGGCGACGAAGATGCCGCCTGCCTCGCGGATAGCCGCGACCGCCGCTTTCAGAAAGCCCGGAGGATCGGCGATGACCCCATCGCTGGAGAAGATCGTATCGACGATGAGCATCGCCGGTTTGATGCCGTGCCGCCTGAGGTCGGCGATTGCGGCTTCGACTTCGCGGGAAAAGGCCGCTTCGACCTCGGATGCTGGCAGATCCGGGTTCGGCGGCGAAACAGTCCTGACGTGAATTCCAAGGTCGACATTGGGGCCAAGCGAGGGAGAGAATTCCGCCACCGTGCTGGTGACGCCATGGTATGCATGGGATGTCACAATGATACCCGTCCCGCCGGTATAGGTCCGGGCGATGCGCACGGCGAGATCGTTCGCTTCGCTTCCCGTGCATGTGAACATGACCTGGCTGAGCTCGGCCGGAAAGGTTGCCGTTAGCGCTTCGGCATAGGCCAGGATGCCCTCATGCAGATATCGGGTGTGGGTGTTGAGCGTTGCCGCCTGCCGACCGATTGCCTCAAGAACCGTGGGGTTGCCATGACCGATGGAGGCGACGTTGTTATAGGCGTCAAGGTAGGCTTGGCCGTCCGCATCGTAGAGCCAGACCCCTTCGCCGCGCACGAAATGCAGCGGCCGTTCGTAGAAGAGACGATAGGCCGGCCCGAGGACGCGTTCACGACGCGCGATCATCTCTTGCTCTTCCTTGTTCAGCCGGCTGAAATCATCAGCGCCGAATGCATTTGCCATCGTCATGAGAGGTCTCCGATTTTCTGCCGGAAGAAAGCGCCAAGGTCTGCGTCGCTGTGGTCGACAAGGCGCATGAGGCCGGCAAGTGCGATTGGGTGATTGCGGAGAATATAGTCACGGTTCTCCGGATAAAGGGCGGCGCGCCATTCGGTAATGATGACGGTCATGGCGAGCCGCGTGCGTAACAAAGTCGGAAGGCAGGAGATTTCCAAAGGATCGAGCGGATTGACGCGGTGATAGGCGCGAAGCATGGCGACGATGTCATCGAGCCCGTTTTCTGCGCCGATCTGGTATGAAAGTGCGACGGCAAGATCGTTGACGAGAGGTGCTTCGACCATATCCCCGAAGTCGATGACGCCCGTCACCGTCGCGGGATCCCGCTCCGAAACAACGATATTGTGCGGATTGAAGTCGTTGTGGATGACCTGCCGTCGCAGTCCCCTCATCGCCCCGTTTGCAAGCAGGTCGAAGTTTTCGAGAACGTGGCCGACCATCCTTTGCCGCGAAGGGTCGACATGGGCGACATAGCCGGTCAGCGCGGCCGCATTGCAAATATCCCAGAGCAGGGTCTGGTGCGGAGTTTGCAGGTGGAAATCCGCCAGGCCCTTGCCGAGACGCGCGAGCATCTCGCCCAGGGCGCCCATCTGCTCCGGCGAGCGCCGAGCCTTGTAAAGTTGCCGACCAGGAAGATAGGTCAGCAACCGCGCAATCCGGGGCTTCTCCCCGAGAGGCAGGGTAACCAGCATCTGGCCAGTTTTCGAAGGAATGGCGCGAGGCAGAGGAAGGGCCGGTGATTTGGCTGCGAGATGGATGAGCGCCTGCGTCTGAAATTCGAGGACATCGGGCCGCTCGGCCGGATTGGCGATCTTGAGAATATAGTCGTCTGCCGTATCTGTCTGGATCAGGAAGGTTTCATCCCGCTCGCTCGACAGCGTTGCCGCCTTTCCGGTGAGACCGAAATAATCGAATGCGATTGCCTCGACAGTCTCATGCGAAGTCTTTCCGACTTCGGCGCTGAGCGCGTCTTGGCTTTGCCGGTTTGGCTCTGATGTCGAGGACATAAGGATCACGCCTTTATTGACACTGGGCTATGGAGGATGATTGAAACTGCCAGATGCGATTTGCATTTTGCGGTGCCAGAATCGCCGCCGCCCACCGAAACGAGCCAAGATGCCACCCAGCCCAATTCCATCTCTCACGGAAAGTTCGCGTCAGGTTCTGCGCGTGGTGGCTTCGTCCGGACCGATTACCCGCCCAAGGCTTGGCGCGATCCTCGATCTGTCCAAGCCGACGATGACCGCGGTCATGAACGAGCTGGGCGCGCTTGGCCTCGTCGCGCCGATCGGCTCGCAGCAGGGCGCCATGGGCCGGTCCGCGACCGTTTATGCGCTCGGGCCCGCAACGGGTTACGTCATCGGCATGGATGTCGGCGCGGGACAGGTCCGCGCCGTCGCGCAGGGACTTGACGGCAGTCCGCTTGCAACCGTCGAGCTCAAAATCGCAAAGCAGAGCCGCGCGACGATTGAAGAAGTCGCGTCCGTGGTCGATGATGCCGCGAAGGCTGCGATCCTGGCCGTTGGCCCTCGTGGCAAGGTGCTCCGCAGCATTGCCGTTGCCGTTCCGCGCATCGTTTCCAGAAATCGCTTGGGTCAGAACAAGCGTCGCGCGCCGGAGGCCGTTCTGCAGCGCTTGCGCCAATCGGTTGATGCGCCGATCCTTCTCGAAAACAACGTGAACTGCGCCGCCTTCGGCGAACTGCAAACCGGCATAGCGAAAGGCCGGGACATCTTTGTATTCCTGCAGGTCGGCGTGCGCGTCGGTCTCGGCATCGTCATCGGCGGAAAACTGTTTCGCGGCTTTAACGGTGCGGCAGGGGAAGCCGGCCGCATCCCCTTTCCGTGGTCGCTGGATGCCGTTCCGGAACGTGAAGGCCTCGAACATTATCTCGGCTCCGATGCGTTGATGGAACGCTGCATTGCCGGATGGTCGGCGGGCGATGCGCCGGCAACCGCGCGGGAACTCTTCGATCGTGCGCAGCAAGGCGAAAAGGAAGCTCTGGACTGGGTCAACCGGCACGCTGCCGATATCGGACGGATGGTCGCTGGTTGCATCGGCTTCTTCGATCCGGGTCTCGTTGTGCTCGGCGGCGGTGTTGGGCAGAATCCCATGATTCTGGACGAGGTTCGACATGTGTCGCGCGATCTGAGCTGGGCAACGGAAATCGCAAACAGCACGCTCGGCGCAAATGGTACGGTTCTTGGCGCAACGCGGCTGGCCGCGGAATACGCGCTGGCGAGAATTCTGGGAGAAACGCCGGATGCCACCGTCGTTCTTCCCTGGAATGAGGCTGCGGCGGATGAACCGCAGCCTTCGTTTGGCTAGAGTCAGACTTCCGTCGGTGACCAGGGTTTCAATTTCGTATCGGTTTGGCGATAACGGAAGGTGATATCGGTCAGTCCGGCTGCGTCTTGCATATCGCCGACGATCATCTGCAACGCGACGATCTGTATGATCGCGTCGGCCACCGGATTGTCGAATCCCGGCACCGTCATGACGGTGAGGCCTGGACGCTCGGCGACGTCATCGCGATTCGTGATCAGAACCGAGGGGCAGCCGAAGCCCGCCATATCCTGCGCTATCCTCACCTCGCGGCCATTGCCGAAAGCGATGACGCCGGTGCGGCCATCCTGGGATTCCATCGGGCCGTGCAGATAGTTGAGGGTATCCCAGCCGGCGGCCGGGATACGCACCGCCTCGCGAATCAGCATCGCGCCTTCGCCGGCAGTCGCAAAGCCGGCGCCGGCACCGACGAGATCGATCTCGGCACAGGATTGCAGGCTGGCCGCTGCCGCTTTTGCCGCCCCCCGCGCCGATTGCAACGTCTGCCGAACGGCTGACGGCAATTCCGTCCACCCGTCGAAGGCCTTGCCAGCAATGGCATCGCAGAGAAGCCCAATGGCCAGCACCATGCCGGTATAACCGGTCGAGCTTGCACCGTTGTCCGCGCCGGATCCGCTTGGAATGACGGCGCCGACCAGCTCGGCCAGCGGATTGCCGCCGCTTCTGCAGATTGCCACGCGAGGCAGATGCGCGCGCAGCGCCATGACGTCGGAAATCTCCTTGCTCTGCCCGGATGCCGACAGAGCGACAAAAGCTTCCGCAGCGCTATCCACGGCCTGATAGAGATCGGTCGGGCAATAAGGGAAGGATGGGACGCCAAGCAGCCGGAGATAGAAGGCGCCGACCATCGCGGCCTGGTAGCTGGCGCCTATGCCCGCAAAACCGATCGACTTGCCGCGAAAAGGCGCAATATCGATCGCCTGCAACGCGCTCGCCACGGTCTCCAAGCCCTGAGCCAGGCTCTCCGGCTGCCGGGCGACGGCACCGCGATAGCCAATCCGTTCATTTGCCATTGAATTTCTCCATTCCTAGAATGCCATTGCGAAAACGTTCGGCCATTGCCAGCGCGCCGGTCACGGGAGGCGCGCGCAGCAGCGTGACCTCGCTGGCCGGCGACAGGTTCGACATGGCGTCGACAAATGCGTCGAAAAGCATGGGCTGCTCGACGACGACACCGCCGCCGATCACCACATGACGCGCATCCGCCCCGCGGCCGATCAGGACCCCAATCAGAGCGGCAAGCGCCTCCGCGCCTTCGCGGATCACCCGGTTTGCCAATGGCGAGCCCTGCCTTGCGGCTGCAAACACGGCATCGGCATAGCCGCCCCAGATGGCGGCGCTGCGGGTGTCGTTCAAAAGCCGGCCGATCTTGGTCGGATCGCCGATCCTGAGCTTTGCCATCAACTCCGCAATCAGCGGATCGTTCGTTTGTCCGAGGTCTATCGCGCCGCGAACCGCGCGCGCAGCTTCCCTGACGAGAGCGGCGGCGCTGCCTTCGTCTCCGAGAATCCAGCCCCATCCGCCGGCGACGAGCATTTCATCATCCGCGTTGCGGGCGACGGCGATCGACCCGGTTCCAGACACGACGCCGATGCCGGACTGAAAACCTGCAGCCGGAACGAGCAGTTCGGAATCGTTGACGACCTTTATGTAACCCTCCAGCTGCGGGGCGAGGTCGGATTCGAGCTGTTTGCAATGCAGATCCGTGTCACAGCCATGGGCACCGATTACGGTTGCAAATAGTTTGCCGCCGGCCGTCTGCTTGATGAGCGCGGCGAGTGCTGCGGCGTCTTTTTCCCGGTCCCATATGCGCCAGTCCGTGGAGGCAACCACCTTGTCCGCGATAACGCGGCCGGAATCCTTGACGAGGATATGCGTTTTCGTTCCCCCGATGTCGATCCCGGCGATGAGGTCAGCTTGTTTCATATGGTTTGGCGCCCTGTCATCAAAAATATAGTTAGGCAAATTTACAAACTATCTAGCCAGAACGCAAGAACTATGATTTGGTAATCGTCGTGGACATGCTCTAGAACCAAAAAGGGGGAGCGCAATGAAACTGAAATCGATTGCAGGGGTGCTGACCGCAGCAACCATCGCCTGGGGCGTTTCCGCGCCCTTTACCTATGCGACTGACATTTCTTTCTGGACCTGGCGTCAGGAAGACAAGGCCGCGTACAACGAGCTATTCTCCGATTTCACGAAGGAGAATCCGGATATTCATGTGAAGTTCGAATCCTTTCCGGACGAGAACTACCCGACGATCGTTTCCACCGCGCTTGCCGGCGGAAAGGGTGGCGATGTCATTCACACCCACGCCTATGGCTGGCTGGAGCAGTTCATAAAATCCGGCTACTTCGTCAAGCAGGACAGCTCGAACATGCCTTCGCTTGCCAACATGTCGGCCGACGCGCTGCTGGCCGGCACCTATCGCGGCGACGGGCAGGTTTACTCTCTGCCTTTCGCGTCGCAGACCCTCGGTCTGTTCATCAACAAGGATGTCTTCCAGCAGGCCGGCCTGAAGCCGCCGACCACATGGGACGAGTTCATCACCGTCTCCAAGGCGCTGAAGGAAAAGGGCATTATCCCGCTGGCGAACGGCCTCGGCACCAGCTGGTTCAATGAGATGTTCGTCGCATCCTTCACAGGGCCCTTCCTCGGACAGGATTTCGTCTCGGACCTGAAGACCGGAAAGGCGACATTCAAGGACCCGCGCTACATCGCAGCGCTCAACAAACTGCTTGAACTGCGCGACTACATGCCGTCCGGTTACGAAGGCGTCGACTACGACACCGCCGGCCAGTTGTTCGTGAGTGGGCGTGCCGCCATGCTTGCCGGCGGCAGCTTCGATATCGCCACCTACAAAAGTCAGAATCCGCAGCTCAACATGGAATTCGTCGCGCCACCGGCTGCCAAGGCAGGCGACATTCCGCAGGTGACGAAATTCTTCGACGGCGGCTATGCGGTCAATGCCGCTTCGCCCAACAAGGATGCCGCTCTGAAACTGGTGGCCTGGATGGGCACCAAGGAATTCGGAGACAAGTTCACCGCGCTTCTTGGAAACATCTCGCCGATCAAGGGCGTCGAGGTGAAGGATCCCCTGCTGGCCGAGGTTGCCAAGCTCAACGAGACGGCCATGCCGCATATCAACGTCGTCTACTTCCGTTTCGAAAAGCCGACGGGATCCGAGTTGCTGCAGACCGACATTACGAAGATGATGTCGGGATCGATGACACCTGAACAGCTGGGCGCCGACCTCACCAATGGTCTCGCCAAGTGGTACAAGCCTTTCCAGGGGAAATAAGATGAGTTCAGATCGGCGCCGATCCACGTCCCTTTGGCCGCGGCGCCGGTCGTGGTGGATTTTCTTCCTGCTGTTTCCGGCTCTGGCCGTGATGACGCTCTTTGTCGTCTGGCCATTGCTGTCCGCCCTGCGATTTGCTTTCTACGATTTCAACGGGCTCCTGCCTTCGAACTTCGTCGGGTTGGAAAACTTCCGCAAGGTGCTGTTCGAGGAGCCTTTCAGCGGCTGGACGTACAATGCCTTCTGGCACAACGTCATCGTATTCATCTCGCTGATGATCTTCGAGAACGGGACTGCCTTCCTGATCGCCTTCGCGCTCTTGAAAGGGCTGCCGGGGCACCGCATCCACCAAGTCATCATCTTTGTGCCCGTGGTGCTATCGTCAGTCATCGTCGGCTTCCTGTGGAAACTGTTCCTGCACCCTCTCTTCGGCCTGGTGAACGGCGCTTTGGCGCTCATTCACATCCAGGGGCCGGCCTGGCTGGGCAATGAGAACACAGCGCTCGGCAGCATCATTTTCGCCAATGTCTGGCACTGGCTCGGGTTTCCGACTCTTGTACTCCTCGCCGGGATGCAGCGCATTTCATCCGAGGTGATCGAGGCTGCCCGTCTCGACGGCGCCGGCGATTATGTCCTGCTTCGCAAGATCATCTGGCCGCTGATCGCGCCGAGCGTGACGATCGTCTGCATCCTGACATTCATCGGCAGCTTCAACTGGTTCGAGATTCCCTATGTGATGGCCGGCCTCACCGGTTCGCCGGGGGGCTCGACCGATGTCCTGGGCCTCTATTTCTACCGTACCGCCTTCGGCAGCGTGACGAGCGGCATTCAGGATTTCGGCCAGGGCAGCGCTCTCGCCGTGCTGATGTTCATCTTCGTCGCCGGCTTTTCGTTCGTCGCCCTGCGGTTCCTGCGCCGCCGTGAAATCCAGCTTTAGAGATTGCGCCTTGCCGTTGTCGCCTTCAAACCTGCGAGACTAGACATGAAGAATTCCAACGAGTGGATGAAGAACGGCGTCATTCAAGCGCTGCTGGCGCTGAACGGGCTGGTGATGCTTTATCCGCTCTTCGTCATGGTTGTGTCCGCCTTCAAGACGAATGCCGAGATCTTCAGCTCGCCCTTTGCCTTGCCGCACAGCTTCGCGCTGACGAACTTGCAGAAGGTGTGGGAGCAGACCAATTTCATTCGCTATATGCTGAATTCCTTCGGTGTCACAGCCGCCTCGATCGTGCTGATCCTCGTTTTTGGCACCATGGCGGCCTATGCGATAGCGCGGTATGAATTCAAGCTCGGCGGAGCCGTCCTGATGTTCTTCATCAGCGGCATGACGGTCCCCCTCAAGCTGGCGATCATTCCGCTCTTCATTCAGCTCGACGCGCTGCATCTGATCGATACCTATGCGGGGCTGATCCTCGTCTATGTCGCCATGGGCCTGCCGTCCGCGGTCTTCATCCTGACAGGCTTCCTTCGGACGTTGCCGCGGGAGCTCGAAGAATCCGCACGCATCGATGGCGCAAGCGAACTGCTGATCATGCTGCGCATCATGCTGCCGCTGGCGCGGCCGGCCATGGTGATCGTCGCGATCCAGAATGCCGTTCCCATCTGGAACGATTTCTTCTTTCCGCTGATCCTCATCACCTCGGATGATCTGAAGACGCTGCCGCAGGGCCTGACCGTCTTCATCGGCGAATTCACCACCGATTGGGGCGTCATGTTCACCGGCCTGACGCTGGCCGCGCTGCCGATCACGCTTCTTTATATCATCCTCTCCAAGCAGTTTATCGCCGGCATCACGCAAGGCGCCGTGAAATAGCCAGGCAAGGGAATCTCGACATGAGCTCCGTTCAAATCCGCAATGTCAGCAAGAGCTACGCGCAAACCAGCATCATCAAGGACATCTCGGTCGACATCCCGGATGGCGAGTTCGTCGTACTCGTCGGACCTTCCGGCTGTGGAAAGTCCACGCTCTTGCGGATGATTGCGGGACTGGAAGAGATTACGGATGGCGAGATAGCGATTGCTGGCAATGTGATCAACGATATCGCGCCCAAGGCACGCGATATTGCCATGGTTTTTCAGAACTATGCGCTCTATCCGCACATGACCATCCGCGAAAACATGGAGTTTGCGCTTTCGCTCAAGAAGGTGCCGAAGCCGGAGATCGATGGAAAGGTGATGCGGGCCGCGGAAATTCTCGGACTGCAGGATTTGCTGACCCGCTATCCGCGTCAGTTGTCCGGCGGTCAACGCCAGCGCGTCGCCATGGGCCGGGCGATTGTCCGCGATCCGAAGGTGTTTCTGTTCGACGAGCCCTTGTCGAACCTCGATGCCAAGCTGCGCGTGCAGATGCGCGCCGAAATCAAGGCGCTGCACCAGCGGCTGAAGACCACGACGGTCTACGTCACCCACGATCAGGTCGAGGCGATGACGATGGCCGACCGAATCGTGGTTATGCGGTCAGGGATTGTCGAGCAATCCGGAACGCCTTTGGACCTCTACGACGATCCGGCCAATATTTTTGTCGCGCAGTTCATTGGCTCTCCGGCGATGAACATCCTCGAAGGGGAGATCAAGGCTGGCGCTTTCGAAACAAGCGACGGCATGAGACTGACGCTGCCCGTCTCAAGCGCTGCCGATGGCCAGCGTGTTTTCTACGGCATCCGCCCCGAACATATTCGTCTGTCCGATCAGGGCGTGCCGGGCACGGTTCACATTATCGAACCCACGGGCGCTTCGACGGAAGTGATCGTCCAGGCGGGCGCGCAGCGGATCACGCTGACGCTTCATGAGCGCTTGATCTCGAAGCCGGGCCAAGACGTCCGCTTGAGGATCGATACGAGCAAGGTTTGCCTGTTCGATGCCGACGGCCGGCGCATCCGCGACTGAAGGGGCAAGAGATGATCGAGGAAACGGGCAGAAAATGCGTTGTTGTCACCGGCGGCGGTTCGGGGATCGGCGCTGCGGCCGCTTTCGCCTTTGCCGCGGCCGGCTACGATATCGTCGTCAACTACAGCCGCAACCGCGAAGGCGCGGAGGCCGTTGCCGATCGATGCCGGATCCGGGGTGTCGACGCGATCTGCATTCGGGGCGACATTGCCGATGATGCCGATTGCCGGTCAATCGCGGAGGCTGCAGTGAAGCATTTCGGCCGGCTTGATGCGCTGGTCAACAATGCAGGCGTGACCCGCTATGCCGAAGCAACCGATCTGGAGGCTTCGAATGCCGAGGATTTCGACCATATCTTCGATGTCAACGTCGTCGGCACTTATCAGATGATCCGCGCGGCCGTGCCCCATCTCAAACAGGCCGAGCTAGGGTCGATCGTCAACGTTTCCTCCGATTCCGCCTTCTCCGGCTCCGGCTCATCGCTTGCCTATGCCGCATCGAAAGGCGCGATCAACACGATGACGATGGGTCTGGCACGAACGCTGGCGCCGCGGATCCGCGTCAACTCCGTTTGCCCCGGCTTCGTCGATACGACCTGGGCGCTCTCCTGGCATGATGAAGCCTCCTATGGCGACTTCAAGGCAAACTTGATCGACGCATCCCCTCTGAAAAGCATTCCCGATGCCGCCGACATCGCAGACGCCATCTTGTGGTTGAGCGACCGGGCCAGCAAGGTCACGGGCCAATGCATCGTGATCGACAGTGGAATGCATCTCGGCGCCTAGGCGGAGATTGGTCTTTTGATTTCCGACAGGAACCGGCTCTCACTCATACGTGCCGCCGATTTCAGCGCCGATATTCGTGCTGGCGATCGGACTTGAGCGCTGTGCTCTTCAGGCACAGCGTCTGATGTCGTTGACAGCCCCATGGGCCAACGTGGACGTACCCATTTGACTGATCGGGTGACGTCTCCCATGTCCCGGCGGAGGCTGTGCGGCTGCCGTTGGAAGGCGCGCTAGAAGCGTTCGCGGATGCTCAGGCGCACTTGTTGCGGTGTCGTGCCCGTCTGCCCCAGTGTCGTTCCGTACTCTGCGCCAATTGTCAGGTCTTGCCCCACCTTGAAATCGGCACCGACGGAAACTGTTGCGTAGTCGTTTCCGGTTCCGAGCGTTTTCAGGTCGAACTTGGAGTTCGGCAGATCGGCGTAACCGAGCGAAACGCTGCTGTCTCCGGCGAAATCGTGCCCATACTCCAAGCGGGCACGCGGAGTGATGAACCCCCAATCCGTGCCGATTTTGTATGCGACCCGTAGGCCAAGAGTACCCGTGAGCGTATCGATCGACTGCGATCCATAACTCAAGTTCGCCCAGTCCGCCCCGGATTCCGTGAAGGAATCCAGTGTCGATCGGGACGCTGAAAGACGTCCGTAGGGAGAGATCAGGAAGCCGTCATTGGTATATTCGTAGCCCGTCGTTACGGAGCCGAAGAACTGATGGCCATCGCGGGAACCATTGGCAAAGCTGTCGGTATCCACCGCAAACCGTTTGGAATCGAAGTTCAGCAGTCCGTAACCCGCCAAGCTGTCGATGAAGGTGTCCGACGTCGGATGATAGCTGCCATAGAGCGCGAAACTATAGGACTTTGCGTCACTCTGCGTTCCATTGTCGCCGATGCGGCTCTGATCGCTTCCGTAACCCAGGCCGACGCCGGCCGTAAAGGATTTGCTGAAACGATAGTCCACGCCCGCGCTCACACCGACGGTCGTGTAGTCGTAGCCCTGGTCGAGAGAGCTGATATTCCTCGAGCCGAAGTTCACGAAGCCGCCGGTCCACACCGCAATGCTTCCCTCTCCAAAGGGCGAGCAACGATCCTTGCTGTCGTCCCGAGCCTTTTGAGGATGGGCTGGCTTGTCCTTGCCCTTGCGCGCAAGCAGACCGTCGTCCGATGAATCCGTCTGAGGAGTGGTCGAATTGTCTTTTGATCCGCTTCGATTGTCGCTGACCGTCAGGTCCCATTGATTCTGCAGGCAGCCGTCGCCGTGAAGCTGTTCCAGGTGATCGTTGAAGTTGGAGATCTGTGTTTCGGCGAAGCGCTTGGCTGCATCCGTTTGCGCGTTGATAAGGCCGATGACATCGGGATCCTTCGAGGGATCCTTGCGTGGTGTGACGACGAAGGTTACCGTGCCGGGCGGTGAGGATCCGAAGACGTTGCTGAGCGTGAAGGTTGCCACCGCGGTACCGGAAAAGTCGGGCGATGCCGTGAATTTCAGCTTGTAGTGCCCGGCGCTGACGACCTCGGCAACGACCATTTCGGAGGCTGCCGCAGTATCACCCAACGTGATCATCGCAGTGCCCGCCGAAGCCGGCGACAATGAAACCAGCCGGGCGCCGGTGAAGGGGCCGCCCGTCGCGCCCTGGGTCAGGTCTATCGTCGTCGAGACGCCCGCAACGACCGTAGCGCTTGAAGAAACAACGGTGATGGCCGGGCCGGAGATGGTCAAAGCGTAGGTGATCGAGCCGGTTGCGGTATGAACGTCGGTCGCCGTGATCGTGAAGTTGCTCGCGCCCGCGCCCTTCGGCGTGCCGCTGAGTTTTCCGGTCGCTGTGTCGAGCGACAGCCCATCGGGGAGAGATCCGCTGCTGACGGCATAGGAGTATGGCCCCATTCCGCTCGAGGCGGTAATGGTTTGCGCATAAGCATTGCCGGCCACGCCGTTCGGGAGACTGGTGGGCGTAAAGGTCAAGGTCGGAAGAATGACCGTTAAGCTGAAGGTTGCGCTCGCAGTGGCGCCATTGGTGTCGGTGACGGCGACGGTATAGGTCGTTGCACCGCTTATTGCCGTTGGTATGCCGGAGATGGCGCCTGTCGCCGTATTGAACGACAGGCCCGACGGGAGCGTCGGTGAAAGCGCATAGGTCAAAGCTCCAGTCCCGCCGCTCCCCGTGACCGGAGCGAACGTGGATGCCGCATGCCCGAGTATCAATGTCTGGGAGGCGATCGCCTGGGTGGCTGTTACCGCGCCATTTACCGTCAGGCTGAAGGCCGCACTGGCTGTCGCGCCGTTGGTGTCGGTGACCGTGACGGTATATGAGGCGGTGCCGCTTCCGGCACCTGGCGTACCTGAAACCGTCCCTGTCGCCGTATTGAACGTCAGGCCTGCCGGCAAGGATGGCGAGACGTTATAGGACAAGGTGCCCGTGCCGCCGCTGCCTGTAACCGGCGTGAACGATGTTGCCGCGTGGCCGCTCGTCAGTGATGTCGACGCAATCGCCTGGGTGGCCGTCACCGCGCCATTCACCGTCAGGCTGAAGGTGGCGCTGCCCGTCGCGCCGTTGGCATCACTAATGGTCACCGTGTAGGTCGTTGCGCTGCTCGCCGATGCCGGCGTTCCTGAAACCGTACCGCTGGAGGTGCTGAACGAGAGCCCTGACGGCAGGGAAGGTGAGACGGCGTAGGACAGGGTGCCCGTCCCGCCGCTGCCGGTAACGGGCGTGAATGATGTCGCCGCATGCCCATTTGTGAGCATTGTACTAGCGACCGCCTGCGTTGCCGTCACCGCACCGTTCACGGTCAGGTCGAAGGCGGCACTGGCCGTTGCGCCGTTGGCATCCGTGACGGTGACGGTATAGCTCGTTGCGCCACTGGCAGATGCTGCGGTTCCCGATACCGCGCCGCTCGAGGTGCTGAACGAAAGACCCGACGGCAGGGAAGGCGAGACGCTGTAGGACAGGGTTCCGGTGCCGCCGCTGCCGCTGACGGGCGTGAACGAGGTCGCCGCATGGCCGCTCGTCAGCGTCGTGGAAGCAACTATCTGGTTTGCCGTTACCGCACCGTTTACCGCCAAGCTGAAGGCGGCACTGGCGGTCGCGCCGTTGGCGTCGGTGACGGTAACGGTATAGCTCGTTGCACCGCTTGCCGACGTTGCGGTTCCCGACACAGTGCCGCTTGAACCACTGAACGAAAGCCCCGACGGCAGGGAAGGTGAGACGGTGTAGGACAGGGTTCCGGTGCCGCCGCTGCCGGTAACCGGTGTGAACGATGTTGCCGCGTGGCCGCTCGTCAGCGACGTGGACGCAATCGCCTGGGTGGCCGTCACCGCGCCATTCACCGTCAGGCTGAAGGTAGCGCTGCCCGTCGCGCCGTTGGTGTCCGTGACGGTGACGGTATAGGTGGTGGCGGTGCTTGCCGACGTTGCCGTTCCCGACACAGTGCCGCTCGAGGTGCTGAACGAAAGTCCTGAGGGCAGGGAAGGTGAGATGGCGTAGGATAGGGTGCCCGTCCCGCCGCCGCCGGTGACGGGGGTGAACGAAGCCGCTGCGTGGCCTCTCGTCAACGATGCGGAAGCGACCGCCTGCGTTGCGGTCACTGCGCCATTCACTGTCAAATTAAAGGTCGCAGTCGCAGTGGCGCCGTTGGCGTCCGTGACGGTCACGGTATAGGTGGTGGCCGCACTTGCCGCCGTTGGCGATCCCGACACAGCACCGCTGGAGGTACTGAAGGCAACGCCTGCCGGCAGGGATGGCGAGACGCTGTAGGACAGGGCTCCTGTCCCGCCGCTCCCGGTGACGGGCGTGAACGAGGTCACGGCGTGTCCGCTCGTCAATGATGCGGAAGCGACGGCTTGTGTCGCGGTCACCGCGCCGTTTACCGTTAAGCTGAAGGTTGCGGCGGCCGTGGCGCCATTGGCATCGCTGACCGTGACGGTATAGGTGGTCGCGGCATTTGCCGAGGTTGGCGTGCCGGAGACCACGCCCGTCGCCGTATCGAATGCCAGGCCTGCCGGGAGGGATGGCGAGACGGCGTAAGACAGGGCTCCCGTCCCGCCGCTGCCGGCGACGGGTGTGAAAGCGGTCGCCGCGTGTCCGCTCGTCAAGGATGTGGACGCGACCGCCTGTGTTGCGGCTACCGCGCTGTTGACCGTCAAGCCGAAGGTCGCACTTGCCGTCGCACCATTGATATCGGTGACTGTGACTGTGTAGGTGGTCGCGCCGCTCGCCGCAGTTGGCGTTCCGGATACGGTGCCGGTCGCGGTGCTGAACGAAAGTCCTGATGGCAGCGATGGCGAGACGGCGTAAGACAGCGTTCCCGTTCCGCCGCTGCCGGTGACAGGCGTGAACGAAGTTGCCGCGTGACCGGTCGTCAGCGACGTGGAGGCAACTGCTTGGCTTGCGGCTATCGGGCCGTTTACAGCGAGGCTAAAGCTCTGGCTGGCATTGGACCCGTTGGTGTCGGTAACCGTGACCGTATAGGTCGTCGCGCTGCTGGCCGACGTCGCCGTACCGGAGACCGCGCCGGTACTCGTGTCGAACGACAATCCCGCCGGCAACACCGGTGATATTCCATAGGCAAGCGGCGCAGTGCCTCCAGACCCTGTGACAGGTACGAAGGTACTCGCGGCGTGATTGGCCGTCAGAGTTGCGGATGCCACCGCCTGGCTGGCCGCTACCGGGCTATTCACGATCAGAATAAAATTATTGCTTGCCGTCGTGCTGTTGGAATCCGTCACCGTCACCACGAAGGTGGTCGCTGTGAGCGAGGTCGTCGGAGTGCCTGTGACCGCGCCCGTCGAGGCATTGATCGACAAGCCCGCGGGCAATGCCGGCGAGATGCTGTAAGTAAGCGGTGCGGTCCCACCCGATCCCGTCACAGGCGTGAAGGCGGTCGCCGCACGACCGCTCGTCAACGCGACAGAGGCGATGGCCTGCGTGGCTGTCGGCGGGCCGTTTACCGTCAAACCGAAGGTGTTGCTGGCTGTTGCGCCGTTGGTGTCGGTGACCGTCACCGTATAGGTCGCCGTGCCGCTTGCCGACGTCGGGGTCCCGGAGACGAGGCCCGTTGAGGCGTTGAACGACAGGCCACCGGGCAATGCCGGCGAAATGCTGTAGGTAAGCGGCGTGGTCCCGCCCGATCCTGTCACAGGCGTGAAGGCGGTGGCTGCATGACCGCTCGTCAACGTTATGGAGGCAACAGCCTGCGTGGCCGTTGGCGACCCGTTGACCGCCAGACTGAACGTGTTGCTGGCCGTTGCGCCGTTGATGTCGGTGATCGTTACGGTATAGGTCGCTGCACTGCTGGTCGCCGTTGGAACGCCCGATACGAAGCCGGTGGACGCATCCAACGACAGGCCTGAAGGTAACGTCGGGAAGACGCTATAAGTCAAACCGCCCGTTCCACCGCCGCCGGTCACCGGCCTGAATGCGGTTGCGGAATGATTGGCAGTCAACGCCGTCGAGGGAACTCCCTGCGTTGCCGTTACCGCCGAATTGACTGCCAATGCGAATCCCGCAGATGCAGTCAGTCCGTTCGTGTCGGTGACGGTGACGGTAAAATTCGAGGGTGCCAAGGTCACGCTGGGCGTGCCTGAAATAGTGCCGCTGGAGCCACTGACGCTTAGCCCGGCGGGAAGTGCCGGCGAGATACTATAAGTCAGTGGAGCGGTGCCACCCGAGCCCGTGACGGGTGTGAATGCCGAGACGGCCCTGGCTTGCGTGGCAGCTTTCGACGCAATCGCAGTCGTTGCCGTCACCGGAGAGACATAGGTGAATTGATTCGCGGCGCCTGTTGTCGACGTTCCACCGGGATTCGTGACCGTGACATTTACAGTGCCGGCACTCCCGGAAGGCGATGACACGGTTATGGAACTATCCGAATTTACACTGAAGCCTGGCGCATTCGTTGCGCCAAAATGCACGGCCGTCGCCCCCGTGAAACCCGTACCGGTCAGTGTGACGCTTGTGCCGCCCGCGGTCGGTCCCGTTGCCGGCGACAGGGCAGTTACCGTCGGAGCCGCGCCGAGCGGGGCCAAGCAACTCCAGTCGATCCGGAAGTTGCCCGTATTGTTGACGACCACTGCTATCGGGTTGGACGTTGTGGATGGGACCGTATAGGTGCCGGTGCCTGTCGACGGGCCAAATACCGTGGCGCCTCCCGACGTAATCCAGTAATTGGAACCGCCGTTTCCGCTCGTCCAGGTAACGACAACGCGCTCGCCTGTGTTGAAATTGGATGCGCTGGAGGTCCCGTGGTACCCCCCGCTTGCAGAATCGAAGTAACCCGACAAAGCGGTACAGCCGGACGACAGCGCGTAGGACGGGGTTGCGAAACCCTGCAAGGCAACCAGAAAAACAGCTGAGAAAAATGCCGGCGCGAGCGTCTGAAAGCGCTTCGCCAGAATTCGAATCGTCGCTAGCAGGAAGATGGCAGCCGGTACGACCATTCGAAAATGCATATGGATGGCTCCCTCAAGCCGTCAAGGATAGGCAAGCTTTGCAAGACGATCTGCCAGTGCCATTCCCGGCGCATCCCTCCATCCGCGAAATGGATTTAAACGTGCGCGCCTGCGTTGGGAAATAATAGTTTTACTAGAAAATTTAGAACCGCATGTCTGTGGCTTTTCAGCAACATGAGGTTGGCATGCCCTGTGTCATGCTTTGGCACGGTTTCGTAATTCGGCAGGGCAAGAAACGTTAATTGACCCGCTGGGATGCTGCCCGGGATTGCGATGGAAAATATTCAATTATCCGCCAGCTATGCTTCACGGCGTTCCAATATTAAGAAATGGGTAATGATTTTTATTAAATGATACGTGAATTATTTCTAATAAACACTAAAGAACACGCCGAGTAAACATAACTATACTTTGGATTCGGCTGGTAATTCCTCGGAATGTATTCTGACTTTGCATGCGGCAAAAGGCTCGGACAGATTCAAAGTGGCTTCATAGCGAGGCGCTAACCCAGGAGTTTGGGACGGGATGGCGAAATCGATAGTTCGCCTCCCGGCCATAGCTTTCCCCGCGGTCGAATCAATACAATCATGGAGAGCGCATTTTCAGTAAATGCACCTTCGATTTGGACATGGAATAGCAAAGAATCACACACGGGGAATCGATGTCCGATTCCCTGGCGGGGATACTGTCGATTCGAGCCAATGCAAGCCTCTCCGCGATCCAGTTCGCTATGAGCGATCGGGAGTGTCGATTGCCATTCCTCCGGTTGTTTTTCAGCACGCAGACCTGGCCGCATGAGATCATTGGCTTCGGCTGTGCAAAGCTGCGGCCAGCAAACTTCTGCTTCCTCCGGCTGAAGTGCGAAGCAGGTTCAGGTCGGAACTATCGAAAACAACGGGCAGAACGTTGCTGCGGTTCGGGGAGCCGCGGGATGCTTCAGGTGCGGCTGCGGCGCTGCTCGGCCCTGTAGCGTAGAAGAGCCAGGCTCTCGTCCGTGCCGGAGACGAGCTTTGTGGCGATGTCGGCAAAGGCGCGAAACTCGTCCGGATCGAGCGCTCCAAAAATAGCGTCGTTGACGGGACGCTGGGTTTCGGCAAGCTCGGTCAGAAGCGCGCGCGCCTTGTCCGTCACCTCGACAATGACGCGGCGGCCGTCCTCCGGGTTGGCGAACTTGTCGACGAGACCGGCCCTGACGAGCTTGGCCACCTCCAGCGTCACAAAGGCGCCGGACTGGTGCAGATGCTCGCTCACCTGGCTGATGCCGACATCGGCCTCCTTCGAGAGGTGCTCGATGGCAATCAGGATGGAAAAGGCCGGACCGGAAAGGCCTATGACCTCGCCGAGCCGGTTGCGGATTTCAAGGAGCCGGGTGCTGAAGCCGAGCGCATCGTGGATCATTTGGCGAAAGGGCGCGTCGTCGCCATCCTTGATCAGTTCGGGTCTGCTGATCGTCACCGACATCATTCGTCCTTCAGCTTTGTAAATTAACTAGCTGAGACGATATATAGAGCGGACCGACCGTCCGCTCAACAAGTGTCACGCCGTCATTTGCGTTTCCCGCGGCTGGAGGTTTACCGCGCCGCGCTCGATAAGCAGCGTCTCGTCCGCCACGGACTTCAGGAGGTTCGGGCTGGATTCGGTGATGAACAGCGCGAGGTCGCGCATGGTCTCGCGCAGGCGCGACAGAGTGCGTGCGTAATCGAGCGCGAGCGCCGGAGCCAGACCCTGGAAGGGCTCGTCGAGCATCAAGAGCTTTTCCGCCACCATCAGCGCCCGGCCAAGCGCCACCATCTTGCCTTGCCCGCCGGAAACGCCGTTGCCGGGGCGTGCCCGCATGATGTGCAATTCCGGCAAAAGCGCATAGACCTTTTCCAGACGGCGTTTGATTTCGGCTCGGGACAGCTTCAAGGCCTGCCCGGGCAGGAGGATATTGTCCTCGACGCTGAATTCGGGGATCAGCCGCCGGTCCTCCGGCGCATAACCAATGCCGGCCGGAGCGCGGGCAAAGGCGGCGAGCGGCAGAATGTCCTTTCCATCCAGGACAATCGAGCCGGAGTCAGCCGGTACCAGCCCCATGATGGCCCGCAACAGCGTCGTCTTGCCGGCGCCGTTGCGCCCGATGAGTATGGTCGTGACGCCGGGCTTCAACGAAAAGGTCACGTCGCGCAGGATTTTTGCTCCCGCCAATGAGACGTCGAGCGAAGAGACGGTCAGCATCATGCCACTCCAATCACGTTTTCGATGACACGGGGATCCTTGAAGACGGCGTCCGGTTTGCCCTGCGCCATCACCCGGCCGGCTTCCCAGACGACGACGCGGTCGGCATAGCGCTCCACGACGTCCATGTCGTGTTCGACGAAAAGGGCGGAAACCTTTGCCTGCCGGAGCGCGCCCATCAGCGTTTCCATCAGGGCAAACCGTTCGAGCGCGCTGACGCCGCTGGTGGGTTCGTCAAGAAGTACGAGCCGGGGTTTCAGCGCCAGGGCAATGGCGATGTCCACGAGCTTGCGCCGGCCTTCCGGCAGGCTTGAGGCGAGCGCCGGAGCGCAATCCGCAAGATTGAACATGGCGAGCAGCGCGGTGGCCTCATCGCGATAGACCTGACGGTCGAGCGCCTTGCCGGCCTGCCAGAGGCCCTCGCGCGAGGCGATTGCCAACATCAGATTGGTCAGCACCGTCTGTTCGAGGAAAAGCTGGGGGATCTGGAAGGCCCGCGCAATGCCCTTTCGCGCGATGGTGCGCGGCGGCAGGCGGGTGATCGGCTTGCCGTCGAGATAGACCTCGCCATCCGACGGTCTGATATAGCCGGTGCAGAGATTGAGAAAGGTCGTCTTGCCGGAACCGTTCGGGCCGATGATGGCGAGGAACTCGCCCTCATCGATATGCAGA
Organism: Martinezella lusitana; assembly: GCF_010668395.1. Taxonomy (GTDB): domain Bacteria; phylum Pseudomonadota; class Alphaproteobacteria; order Rhizobiales; family Rhizobiaceae; genus Rhizobium; species Rhizobium lusitanum_A. The sequence continues at coordinate 553,615 of NZ_WUEY01000002.1, read as the reverse complement.
TCCACGCCATTGGCTGCTTTCACCGCGCCGAAGGTGATATGAAGGTTCTTCGCTTCGAGTAGAACGGTCACGCGAGGTCTCCCTTCCTGGCGGTGTTGAACAAGCCGATCAGACCCTTGGGCAGGAAGAAGATGACACCAAGCAATGCGGCGCCCACGATCATGTTCCAGGCATCCGTGTAGCCGGCGGCGAATGTATGCACCAGTTCGAGGAAGATCGCGCCCACGAACGGTCCGGCTGTTCCGCTGATGCCGCCAAGCACCGCGACCAGCACGAGATGGCCGGAATCGGTCCAGTAGGCCATATCGGGCAGGACATGCCCGATGGTCATCGCGGCGAGCGTGCCGCCGATGCCGGCGAGAAGCGCCGATAGGGCGTAGGCGACAAGAAGGACACCGCGCACCGGAATGCCGAGATATTCGAGGCGGATCTCATTGCTGTGGACTGCCGACAATGCCTCGCCGAGCGGGCTTTTGAAGTAGGCGTTCACCGCGAGGCAGGCCAGAATCATCAGCGCGATGGAGGCATAGAACAGGAAATTGGCAAAGCTCCTGGCCTCCATCGCCATGCCGAGCACGGTCGGCGTGGCAACGCGCATGCCGTCCGTACCGCCGGTGACGCCGTAGAATTTTGCCAGCAGGGAGAACATCACCATAGAGATGGCAAGGTTCAGCATGGCGAAGAAGATGGCGCGATAGCGCACCACGAAGGCGCCGATGAGAAGTCCGGCCGCAAGCGATGCCACGCTGGCGATCAGCAACAGGGCGAAGACATCGGAAATGCCGAAATCACGCATGGCAAAAGCGGTGGCATAGGCACCGACGGCAAAGAACATGGCGTGGCCTATGGAGATCAACCCGCCGCGCAGCAGGATAGCGACGCCGAGGGCGGCAAGGCCCTTGGCGATAGCGAGCGTCAGTATGAATTCGAGCCAGGGGAAGACGACGGTGGCCGCGATGAGGGCGGCAATACCGCCGGCGGCGATGACAAGGCGAGCCATGTTTCAGATCTTTCTCGTCGTTGCGGAACCGAACAGCCCGTAAGGACGGAACAGGAGAACGAGCAGCATCACCAGGTAAGGTGCGACTGCATCGAGTTCGGGAGCGAAATAGACGGCGCCCACACGGGCGAGCGCGACGATGACCGCGGCGACCGCCGCACCTTCGATCTTGCCGAGGCCGCCGATCGCGGCAACGGCGAAGGCAAGTACCATCGTATCGGCGCCCAGCCCCGGCGAGACGCCGGCCTGCGGCACCGTCAGCGCCCCGCCGAGCGCGGCGAGGAAGACGCCGAGGCTGAAGGCGATCATGAAAACACGGTTGGTATTGATGCCCATCGCCTGGGAGACCTCGCGGTCGGCGACGACGGCAGCGATCAGCTTGCCGATGCGGGTATGGCCGATGAAGAGCTTGAGGCCGATGAGGAGCAGTATGGCGAACAAAATCAGGAGAAGCTGATAGGTGAGATACACCACGCCACCGATCTCGATGCTGCCGAGCATCTGCACCGGCGTATCCTCATAGATGGAATCGACACCGAAGACGATGCGTTGCAGGTCTTCCAGGATGAGAAACAGGCCGAAGGTGACGAGGATCTGTACGGCCTCCGACTTGCCGTAGGTCCAGCGGATCAGCGTGCGCTCGACAATGGGGCCGACGATGAGGGCCACGATTGCGGCACTTCCGAAGAGCGCGACGAAGGTCAGCCCCGCCGGCAGGCCCGCGCTCACCACCCAGAGGCTGAGCGACGCCGCGGCATAGGCGCCGATCGAGTAGAAACTGCCATGCGCGACATTGAGCACGCGCAAAACGCTGAAAACGAGAGTGAGGCCAACGGCGACCAGAAAGACGAGCGCCGCGTTTGCCAAACCGTCGATGAGAAGAGGGACGATGGTTCCGAACATGAATTGAACTCCGTGCGCAGGGCACGGGGTGCCTGCGCAAGATGGAGGGTAAGGGGAAGGCGTTTGCCGGCCGAAACCTATTTGTAGGAACCGGGCTGCGGCAGCTTGGAAAGCAGGCTCGCGGAAAGCGTATCGATCCAGGCAATCGGATCCTCGCCCTCGGGCGGCATGAGATCGGCCCCTTTGTAGCGCACCATATTGGCAATGACCGTGCCGTCATGGCCGTTCGCCTTGGCGGTGACGCCGATGATCTGGTCGACCACGCCATCATTGTCGGCGCGGGTCTGCATCGTGCCGGTCAGCGTCTTGACCACGCTGTTCTTCATGGCGGCCGCAACCTCGTCGCGGCTCGGCCATTTGCCGCCATTTTCGGCCATGGCCTTTTCGTATGCTGCCTGCACGTAGAGGAAGCTGTTGGCCATCTTGATGGCCGGGAAGACCGGCCATTTGCCGTATTTGGTCTTGTAGGCCTCGGCAAACTCCCTGGTTTCCGGATTGGCGGCGGCATCGGGTGACATCCACCAGCCATCACCCAGCACGCCGACGATCGCGCCGTCCGGAATCTGCACGTTCTGCATGGAGGATTCGCCGAGGGCGAGGATTGCCTGGGAGGATCGGAACAGGCCGCGCGGGGTTGCCTGACGCACGAAGTTTTCGAGGTCGCCGCCCCAGAGGTTGGAGAAGATCACATCGGGGCGGGCGGCGGTCAGCCGGGAGATCTCCGTCTGATAGGTTCCGGCGCCGAGCTTCGGATATAGTTCGGCCACCACTTCCACATCCGGCTTGAAGGTCTTGATCGCCGTCGTGAAGATTTTCGCGGCGTCGTGTCCGAAGGCATAGTCCGGGTTAATGATGGCGATACGCTTCACATCCGGTTTCACAGCCAGAAGATAGGCGGCATAGGCGACGAATTCCGGCACGGTATTCCCGTTCGGCCGGAAGAAATAGGGATGAGCATCCTTGAGATAGAGCTGGTGCGTGTCGCAGTTCCAGCCGACGGTCGGCACCTTCAATTGATCGCTGATCGGGGCCAGTGCCATGCAATTGCCGGAAGAGAGCGCGGCAATCATCACCTGGTTGGCGGCATCGCCTGCAAGTTTGCGGTATTCGGCGATCACGCCCTCGGTGCCCTGTCCTTCATCCACATAGGTTGCCGAAAGCGGCACGCCGCCGATGCCGCCCTTGGCGTTGATGCGCTCGATCATCAGTTCGGCGGCATCGCGGCCAGGCTTGCCATAGGCAGCCGTGCCGCCGGAGGTGAAGCTGAACACGCCGACACCGAGGGCGGCTGGCTTTTCCTGCGAAAATGCGGTGCCGGCGGCGGCGAGCACGGCGGCGGCGGCAACGGCCGAACGAAGAATTCCACGGTAGCTGATCATCTTTATCCCTCTGGTTTTCCGGTGTTCCGGGTGTTTTGCGTCCGGCGATGCGGCATCGCTGCTTGAGGCGACACGTCCGGGCCGGTCCTGGCGCCGGTTTCCTCGTCCTGCGCCCTGTTTTGATGATTGCGTAAACTCATCTGATATGCAAGATAAAACTGCAGTGAAATATCACTGCCACAAATGAATGCCTTTTAACCCCTTTGCGGGGGTGTCGATACCCAAGGAGCCGTACCGCCATGACCACCCTGCATTTCACCCTGGAAAGCCGCGAGGGTCACACGCCCGTCGCCTTCGACGTCGCCGATTTCGTGATCGCCGGCTGGGCTGGCCGCAACAAGGAGGCGATGGAGCATCATATTCGCGAGCTGGAAGCGCTCGGCGTTGCCCGTCCTGCCGCAACCCCCACCTATTACCGCGTCGCCGCGGCGCGCCTGACGACGGCCGCGCGGATCGAAGACGCCGGGACCGATGGCAGCGGCGAGGTCGAGGCCCTGCTGATTGCCGCTGACGGCAAGCTGCATGTCGGCGTCGGCTCGGACCATACGGACCGCAAGGTGGAAGCCTACGGCGTCACCGTCTCCAAGCAGGTCTGCGACAAGCCTGTCGCCACCACGGTCTGGCCCTTCGAGGAGGTGGCGGATCACTGGGACGACCTGATCCTGAGGAGCTATGCCGTGATCGACGGCGAACGCGTGCTCTACCAGGAGGGGCCGATTTCCGGCCTGCTTGCGCCGAAGGACCTGATTGCTGGCTGGGCGACCGACGGCAGGTTGCCGGATGGGACTGCCATGTTCGGCGGCACCATGCCGGCCATCGGGGCCGTGCGGCCGGCAACGCGTTTCGAAGGCGAGCTGGAAGATCCGGTTTTGCAGCGCAAGATCGGGTTCGGCTATGATGTGAAGACGTTGCCGGTCGCGGGTTGATCTGCGGAAAGGTGGCGCACCCCGCTTGCTTGCGCCCGGCGAGTCGATACTAATCGATCTTGCCGGGCCGCACGAACGGACCGGCGAGAGAGCAATCCGGAATGTAGACATGACGGCCGAAACATCACCTGGCGAGACCGACGACGCTACACCCGCGCGGCGCAGGCGCGGCGACCCCGTCGTGTCCCTGCGCGACACAGCCTATGAGGCGATCAAGCGGCGCATCATCACTTGCGATCTGAAGCCGGGCGAGGTTTTGAGCGAAGGCGTGCTCAGCAGTGAGCTCGGCATCGGGCGTACGCCCGTCCACCAGGCGATCGACCGGCTGGCGGCGGACGGCCTGATCGACGTACTGCCGCGCAAGGGCGTTATGGTCAAGCCCATCAGCCTCAACGAGATTTTCGATATCATCGACGTGCGCCTGGTCAACGAGGCCTTCTGCGTGCGCAGGGTGGCGGAGCTGGCCGAGCCTGCGGATATCGCCCGGCTCTGCGAAAACCTCGACGCGACCTGGGAGGCAGCCAGGAGCCGCGAGATCGAGACGATGATGAACCTCGACCGTGCCTTCCATGCCGCCCTGGCGGCCAGCTCGCGCAATTCCCTGCTGCCCGACATCATGGGCAACCTGCACGACCGCTCGACCCGCCTATGGTTCATTTCGCTGCGCTCGAACGAGCAGCATGTCCGCGTCTGCGAGCAGCACGCGGCGGTAATCGAAGGCATCCGCAACCGGGACCCGGAGCAGGCGGAAAAAGCCATCCGCGAGCATATCGAAGCTTTTCGCGACAATATCGTTCGGCAGTTCTGAGGGCATTGTGACGCGCGCGATCGAGCGCGACCGTCGGCACGGCTCTCTCCCCAAGCGGAGAGGGGAATATGTCGAACCAGCCCGGCGACGGCTTCCCGTTCTTGGGAGAACGCCGCCGAACAAGTGCTTTCGCCGGACGTTATTGCCGCAATGCCGCTTCCACCGTCCGCGCGATGGCAAACAATGCAGCATCCCGCCCGCCGGCAGCCGCCAGCATCAGGCCGACCGGGGCCTCGCCCTCTTTGTGAACGGGCAGGGAGATTGCGCAACCGTCCAGCATGTTGATCAGCGTCGGATTGCGCAGCAGGGTAAGGTTGGTCTTTACGAAGAGGTCATTATCCGCCTCCAGCGAGGCGATGGTGGGTGCAATCATCGGCACGGTGGGCATGGCGATGACATCATAGGGAGAGATCGCTTTGCCTGCCTGATCTATGTAGGCGCGGCGAAGATGCAGCATGTCGATATAGTCGGCGGCCGTCTGATCCCTCGCACGCAGGATTCTGGCTCTGACCCGCTGATCGTACAGTTCGCCCTGTTCTTCGACCAAATCGCGATGCCAGGCAAGCGCTTCGGGCGCCGGAAAGCCGCCTTTGGCATTGATGCGCCCGACCATCTCGAACTCCTTGAGCGCGATTTCCGTCACGTTCGCGCCAGCGTCGGCGAGGCGCTTCAATGCAGCCTCGAAAGCCTTTGCAACGTGCGGCTCGATGCCGTCGAAGACGACGGATTGTGGTACGGCGATGCGCAGGCCGGCGATGGAGCGTTCGGCCTCGCCGTGAAGCGGCATGCCGCTCATGATTTCATGGAGGATCGCGCAACAATCGACGCTGTTTGCCAGCGGACCGATGGAATCGAGCGTGAAGGAGAGAGGCAGCGCGCCTTTCAGTGGCACGGTACTGGCCGTCGGCTTGTAGCCGACGATGCCGCAGAGCGCCGCCGGAATGCGGCAGGATCCACCCGTGTCCGAGCCGATCGCCGCGGCTGCCATACCGTCCGAAACCGCGACGGCGGCACCGGAGGAGGAGCCGCCCGGAATGCGGCCGATCCCGCGGTCATGGGGGTTGGCGGGCGTGCCATAATGGGGGTTGATGCCAACGCCGGAAAAGGCGAATTCCGTCATGTTATTGCGACCGACGACAATGAAGCCCGCGGCCTTGAGGCGTGCGATCGCGGGGGCGTCGGCCTCGGCCGGCCGGGCGTTCGCCAGCACCTTCGATCCGGCGGGCGTCGGCTCGCCCTTGAGGTCGAAGAGATCCTTGACTGCAATCGGAATGCCCGCGAAGCGCGACGGTTCGAGGCCCGCCTTGCGCAGGTCGTCGACGGCTTTCGCCGCGGTGCGCGCCTTGTCCGCGTGGACCTTGACGAAGGCGCGCGCACCTTCGCCGGTTTCGTCGGCGATACGCGCCAGCGTTTCCTCGACGAGCTGTGACGCGGCGACCGTGCCTGTCGCAAGGTTCGAGGCAAGTTCCTTCAGGGTTGCGCGCATCTTCTTTTGTCTCCTGCCCATGCTCTCATTCAAACCGGATCGAAATAGTGAATCTCGAGCAGCAGGCAACCTTTTTCCGACTTGAACGGGCCGTGTGGCGCATGCGGAGGCCGGCAGGCATAGGTGTTCGGCGGAAAGCTCTCGCCGCCATTGCCGTCCTGGTCGTTGCCGACCGTCAGGTCGCCGGAGACGAGATAGACCTCTTCCCAGTATTCGTGCTCGAAAGGCTTGGTCGTGAAGACGCCGGGATCGAATTTCAGAAGGCGTGTGCGGGTGCCGCGACGCTTGTCCTCGTCGAGCGCGCCGGAAAGGATCTTCTGCTTGATGCCCTGCGGATAGCCGGTGGGCACTTCCCAGCCTGAAGACATGTCAAGCGTGTAGAATTCGTCGTGTTTCTTGTTGACCGGCATGGGGTCCTCCTGTGGCGAGCGTGAAAAAGCGGGCACGCCGGAAGGCGTGCCCGCGAGAGATAAGGTCAGGCAGCCTTGCCGGCCGTCAGGCTGTCCTCGAGCGAGTAGGAGTCGAGGATGCTTTGCAGAAGGCCGTCGGCGGCCGACCAGTCGTAGGTGCGGAAGGCATGGTTCTTCGTCACGAAGGTCGCGCCGGCATAGAACATTTCATACTGGTGATGGCGCGAGCCGAATTCGGAGCCGACCGCATCCCAGGCGAGCTTGTAGAATTTGACGCGATCGCGGGACGAGGCGGCTGGCGATTGCTGCGTCTTGTCGATGAGGCGGGCGAGCTCCGGATTGCCGAAATCCTCTACCGAGGACGGCAGCATGATCATGCCGCCACCGGCAAGCTCGCGCAGCGTGTTGAGGATTTTCGGATAGAGCTGCTGGGTCAGCACCTGCGCACTGTAGAGCGTTCCGGCATCCGGCACGAAGTAGGAGCCGACCTGCTTGCCCTTCGCTTCCATCGCGGCAACGAGCGCATCCACCATGCCGGCTTCCGCGGCGAGCTGACCGAGCATCTCGCGCACCTGCGGGAACTGCGAGATGCCGTTGACGTCGGTCGTGCGCTTGGCGATCCCGACCAGGAAGCGAAGCTTGACGGACAGACGGATCATCGCCTGATAGTTCTGGTAGACATGGGCAGGTGTCGCATGGAACTGCTTTGCGCACATGGCAACGTCGCCATCGACGAACACGCGATCCCACGGAACCTTCACGTCGTCGAAGTAAAGCACCGCGTCATTCTCGTCGAAGCGGCTTGCGAGCGGATTGTCGAAGACCGAGGGCGAAGCCGCCTCATAGGACTTCCGGGAAAGAATCTTGAGGCCTTTGGCATTCATGGGAATGGCGAATGAAAGCGCATAGTTCTCCTCGCCTGCCTTTAGCGGCTGGATACAGGTGACGAAAACCTCGTTGGCGACGACGCCGCCGGTCGCCAGCATTTTTGCGCCGCGCACGGTAATGCCCTCCGCGTCGCGATCGACCACGCCGGCCGTCAGGAACGGGTCGGCCTGTTCGGCGGCACTCTTGGAGCGATCGGCCTGCGGATTGATGATGACGTAGGTGAGGTACAGGTCGTTGTCGCGTGCGTACTTGTAATAGTCGGCGAGGTTGCGCGCGAATTTGGGATTGTAGTCCTCAAAGACGTTAAGGCCCATGTACATGCCGGCGATGCAGGAGGCGACGTGATCCGGCGCGCGGCCGAGGAAGCCGCCATGCAGACCGGTCCATGCCTCGAGGCCGGCGCGGCGCTTGACGAGGTCCTGATAGGTGCCCGGTATCTCCCATATGCGGTTGGCGCGGCCGCCTTCGGGTGTGACGTAGGTCATCAGGTCGGCATTGGCCGGATTGTTCGCGAAGTCGAACATCTTTTCGACCGAGCGGGCGACATTGGCAAAGGCGTGATGCGTCGTCACGTCGTCGACGCGGGCGCCATTGATGAAGATCTCGCGGCCGTCGCGCAGGCTGGCAAGATGCTCCTTGCCGGATTTGGTTTCGGACTTGCTCATTGTCTTGTTCATCCTCCAGAGAGTTCAGTAGTGCAGGGGCAGGGGCCACGCATCGACATCGATGCGCGGGCCGGCGACGCTGTGATAGCGGCCGCGGAAAAACAGCAGCGGTTCAGTCGCCGTATCGGACGTATGGAAATTGACGACGCGACCGAGGAAGATCAGGTGATCGCCGCCTTCGTGGCATGCATAGGGTTCGCATTCGAACTGGGCGATGGCGTTGGTCAGCCGCGGAGCGCCCTTATGGCCTTCCGTGTGGTGCACGCCCGCCCATTTGTCGCTCGCGGCCCGGGCGAACTGGTTGGACAGGTGCTCCTGAGTCCGGGCGAGAATGTTCACCACATAGGCATCGGCCTCGCGCAACGCCTGAAGGCTCAGTGCTTTGACGCCGACGCTAAACAACACCAGCGGCGGGTCGAGCGAGACCGTGTTGAACGAGGTCATCGTCATGCCGATCTTTTCACCGGCTTTCGTCCTGGCGGTGACGATGGTCACTCCGGTCGCATATTCGGCAAGCACGTTGCGGAATTGCCGCTCGTCCATCGCTCTTCCTCCTGTCGCGATCTCTTGCAATATAGCTAAGTTATAAAGCTAATTTTGATAAAGTCAATGCAGTGATATTTCACTGCATCATTGAGGGTATGAGGGCGCTAAGTATCTGACCTGCCGCAAAGTTCTTCCGATGGGGGAATAACGACGCGGACCGATGTGGCGATGAAGGGACCTTGCGCCTGGAAATTTCACCGGGCGTCATCGGCCCATGATTTCACGTCGACTCGCGTTCAACCGCCTGCTGAACAGATAGGGAGGTGCAAGGCGGAACCCGGCTTCCGGTCGGGCCGGCATTCAGACGTCGCAAATTGCCTGATCGTCCCGCGCACGAAATCTGCAACGGAATGAGGCAGGGCGGATGATCAAACGGAATTCTGAATGTGGATCGGTGCTAGTTCGCCATGCCGAAGCGGCTCGCGAAAAGCGATTTGAGCCGCGTCAGATCCTCCGGCGAAATCCGGGCGTCGGTCAACGATATCCAGCAATCGATGTAGTGCTGGGGTGCATAGATATGCCCGTAGCCGATCGGCGATGTCGTCGCGATCATCATGTCGAAGAGGAGTTGTAGCATGGTGACGACCGGTATCCAGGTCAGCTGCGGCGAGACATCGGGTCCGCGCGGCGCCTTCATCCATTCCGGTTCGCGGTAGGCGGAAGCGGCGTCGAAGAACACCACCGGATCACTGGCATATTGGAGATAAATGACGCGCAATGGGCCCCAGGGGGCGGCAAACTGGTCCGGTGCGTGTTCCTGGTTTGCGAAGCGGATGACAGATCCGTCGCGAAATCTCGGCAGCCATTCCGGCGTGTCCGGGCTTCGTGCCGCGGTCGCCGCTTTCCATCGGGCGCTGCGGAAGGGCGGGCCGCTCCATAGCGCGCCGTTCACCGGATCGCCGATGACATTGTAGATATCGAGCGAGAGCTGCGAATTGAGCGCGCCGAGGCTCAGGCCGTGCAGATAGAGCTTGGGCCGCGTGTCGCGCGGCAGTTTCGACCAGTAGCCATAGACCGCATCGAACAGGTCTATCGCCGTCTCTTCGCCCTGCTGCGGCTCGAACAGCAGCGACATCCAGCTTGTCAGATAGGAATATTGCACGGCGACGCTGGCGACATCGCCATGCTGCAGATATTCGAGCGTATCCATCGCGGCCGGATCTATCCAGCCGGTTCCGGTCGGCACGATCACGACAAGCATGGACCGATCGAAGGCGCCCTGGCGTATCATCTCCTTCAGGGCAAGCGCTGCGCGTTCCTTGCTGGTTTCGGCGTTGTTCAAGCCGACATAGATGCGAAGCGGTTCCTTTGCCGGCGTGTTCCAGAAGCCTGAGATTTCGGAGGCGGCGGGTCCGGATGTAACGAAATGCCGGCCCTGGCGCCCCAATCCCTGCCAGGCGACGAGAGAGGCGGAGCTGCCCGTCTTGACGGCAGCCTGCGGCATGGGGAGGTCGTCCTCGATCAGCGCGTCCGCCTGCCGGAACGAAGCATCGGCGGCATCGAGCGCGAGCCGGAGCAGGATGCCCTGGCCGATCGACCAGAACAATGCGACGGCAAGCAGGACGCCGATCACCTTTGAAAGGCGGCTCGGCACCATCCGCGACAGCCATTGCGAAAACAGCAGACAGGCGATGCGAAAGAGACGGCCGACAATCAGCGCGACCAGAAAGGTCGCCGCCGCCACGGCCGCAAGCCAGTAGGGGTCGGCGCTGGCGATCGGCGGCATCTTCCACAGAATGCGGATGGAGTTCTGCCAGGAGGTCGCGTGCCAGAGCGCGGCAAGGCAAAGGATCAGGCAGGCAATGCCGATCGACCATCGCGCCGGTCTCAACGACCCCTTGGGAACCGGCAGCTGCAGGTAGATCCAGAGCCAGGTCAGCGTTGTGCCGATCATATAGCCGACGCCGGCGCTTATGCCGGAGAGAGCGCCCTGAACGAGATAGGAGCGGGGCATCAGGCTAGGTGTGAGCGAAGCCGCGAAGAAGATAAGGCCCAGGATCATGCCGAGGAGCGAGAGCGAGCGGAACATCTCCTTGTCCAGACGACGCATGGCGATCCCTTGTCTGCGTTGGGGGGAGCGGGCAGAGATTGCCCGCAGGACGTGTTGCGACTTCACGCGATGCTACGCAATGGCGTCCCGAATGCCAAGAAATCTCCTTGAACATATTTACCGATCTGTCGGTTCAGGCGGCGTCCAGCCCTGTCTCCAGCCCGCGTGGGCACTCACATGCGCTCGCCGGGCAATCGGCTGGCTTGCTTCACCCAGTCGCTCAACTGCGCTTCGTCCAGCGTATCGCCCTCGCGAATATTGAGGTAGCGCGTTTCCTTGCTTTTGGAATCGTCGGGCGGGATCGGCTGAAGCGACGTGCCGCGAAAGAAAGCCACCTTGACGTAGTTCGTGAAGCAATGGATGCCCAGAAACCAGCCATCGCCCTCCATGCCGTAGAGCGGCGAATTCCACTTGACCGCCTTTTGCACGCCGGGAACGGAATTGACGACGAGCGCATCGATCCGGCGTCCGATCTCGCTTTTCCAGCCGGGCATGGCGGCGATATAGGCCTGCACCGGCGCGTCGCCGTGACCCTTGGCAATCTGCGGGTTGCCGCCTGAAAGCAGTTTCGGTTCCGATGCCGCCACCGCGGCTTTTGTCGGCGACTTGGGCTTTCTATCGGTCATTGCATTTCTCCAAGGTTGCCATCTGGTCTATAGTATAGGGCTGATTTGCCAATCAGCCGCTCCGGCGTTCAAGCGGCCGTTGGCATTGCCAATCGGGGGGCCTTGCCGGAGTGCCCGAAAATACAATGCGTCGAAATGGAGTTTGAAATTGAGCACTGCGTTCATGAAGGAGGAAAGTGCTGAAACAGCTGCGGAAACCGTGCTGCCTGACCGGCCCGTTTCTCCGCATCCGAACCTCGTCACCGAGGCGGGGCTGAAGGCTTTGGAATTTCAGCTGCAAGAGGCGCGCAAAGCCTGTGAAACGGCGAGCGCGATCGAAGACATCAACGAACGCCGGCGCCAGACCTCCATCCCCCTGCGTGATGCCCGCTATTTCGCCGAAAGGCTGCGAACCGCCGAAGTCATGCCAACGCCTGCCTCGACCGATATCGTTGCCTTCGCAAGCACGGTGACTTTCAGCCGTGAAGACGGTCGCGTACAGAAATACCGCATCGTCGGCGAAGACGAGGCCGATCCCAGGGCCGGATCGATTTCCTACGTGTCACCGGTGGCAAGGCTGCTGATGGGGAAAGCGGTGGGGGATGTCATGAGCCTTGGCGCCGACGAGCTGGAGATCATTGCGATCGAATAGGCCGTTTCCCGGGTGATCCCGCCACCCGCCTGATCGTCTCCCGCAACCAGATATGCGCCGGCTGAGAATCCAGTCTCCTATGCCAGTGCATGCACGTCGTTATCCTGGGAGAGGCAAATGGAAGTTCGCTGATCGCCAGCCCGGAACCCTTGCAGATCGCTTCCGCAATGGGGCGTCTCATGGGGACATACATGTCCTGTTCCTGCAACACCGCGGTACATCCGAGTAACGGCACCGAATGCTTCACGTCGCGGCGAAGATGTTGCTCGGCAAGCCAGTGATCGAGGAACCCGGTGTCGTCCCCAGCCGACGACAGGTTCAGATGCGGCCTGCCAACGAGCTCGTCGGCGGTGATCGGGCTTTGCGTCGCTCGAATCTGCGATCGGTGGACGACGACAAAATCGTCGCTGCTCAGGTCCTCGGATGCGAAGCGCTCGCGATCCTCGCCGGGGCGCCCGATGAACAGGTCGAGCTCGGAGGCATCAAGCAGCCGGTCGATATCGATTGTGCCGCTCGGCCGAAGATTGAGTGAAATACCCGGCGCGGCAGCACCGACGGCGGACACGATCTTCGATGTCAGCGCGATCGCCGAACTGTTGTCGAGCGCGAGCTTGAACTGCTGGCGCGAGGTCGCGGGCTCGAACGATCCCGATTGCAGGCCGAGTTCGAAGTAGCTCAGCGCCTGCCGTATGGGTTCGGCCAGCTGCTCGGCGCGCGATGTCGGCAGCATGCCCTGGGCCGAGCGGACGAACAGGTCGTCATCCAGCGAGTGGCGCAGGCGAGCCAGAGCATGGCTTGCCGCCGGCTGGCTCATCCCAAGGCGTTGGGCAGCGCGCAGGATATTGCGCTCGCGAAAAACGGCGTCGAACACGCGCAGGAGATTGAGATCGATACTGTTTATATTGGGGGTCTGCATGCTGGCCGGCCGTCGATAGTTCATCTCGCATCAGCAAAATGCACATATGCGGGAAAAAGTGGAGAGCCAAATTCATATTATGCATATCGATATGACGAGGTTTCAGTTCTCCGCTTGGAGAAATTGAGGCAAGAGACGCTTGATCCGGCTGGCATGGGCTCGATGCGGAGCATTCCGCTTCGCGCAACTGGCCGGCTTGCACAGCCACTTTAATCATTTTGGAAATCACCAAGGAGTTCTCGATGACGATTGCCAGCGCGCTGTTCAGGGCTCTGCGTGTTCTTGCCGTCATATCGATCGGTCTGGTTTTGCCGGCGATTTCGCATGCGGCCGAAGTAACGGATATCCTTGGCCGCAAGGTCAACGTGCCCGACCATGTCTCGCGCATCGTGCTGGGTGAGGGCCGGCTCAGCTACGCGCTGGCTTTGCTCGATCGCGACAATCCGTTTCAGCGGATCGTCGGATGGCAGAATGATCTGCGCAAGCTCGATCCGCACAGCTTCGAAACCTACAAAAAGAAATTTCCCGACGTCGCCAATATCGCCGTGATCGGCGAGACTTCGGAAGTGAGCGTCAGCGTCGAAACCATCCTTGCGCTCAAGCCCGATCTCGTGATCTTCAGCGTCGCGGGCGAGGGGCCGAAGGCGCATAGTCCGATCGCGGATACGCTGGCGCAGGCAGGTATCGCCGTTCTCTACGTGGATTTCCGTGTCTCCCCCATCGAGAACACGCCGAAGAGCATTGCCGCGATCGGCGAGGCGATCGGACGTCAGGCCGAAGCAAAGCAGTTCACCGATTTCTATGCCCAGCATCTCGACCGGATCACCTCGCGCGTCGCAGCCTTGAAGGACGAGCGGAAGCCGAGCGTCTTCGTCGAACTTCTGGCGGGCGTATGGCAGGCTGCGGGTCACACGACAGGCAATGGCGGCCTTGGACAGTTCGTTTCCGCAGTTGGCGGGCGCAACATCGCGGCAAGCGTCGTGCCGGGCGCCATTGGCGATGTCGCCATCGAATATGTCCTCCATGCCGATCCGGATATTTATATTGCCACAGGCAACCGCTCTCCCGGTTTGCTGCTGGGCGCGGGCGTGGAAAAGGAGGCGGCGCAAAAGAGCCTCGAAAGCGTTCTTGCCCGTCCGGAATTCAAGGAACTTGGAGCGATCCGCGATCACAAGGCATATGGCCTCTGGCACGATTTCTACAATTCCCCCTACAACATCGTCGCCATAGAGGCTTTGGCGAAGTGGATTCATCCCGAGCTGTTTCAGGATATCGACCCAGCCAAGACACAGCAGGATATGGCAAAATCGCTGCTGGCCATCGACAACACCGGCACCTACTGGGTCGATCCCAGCGCCACGAATTGACGGGATCTTGGTGAATGGATGCTCCGGTAGCTTCCGGGAACAGGCCGGATGCCGGCGAGACCGCCGGCTTTGCCGAAACACAGGTCGCCTATCGCAGCCTCGTGGTCCGGCGTCTGGCCATCATGGTCCTGCTGTTTGGACTTCTGTTGATATCGTTCGGCTATGATGTCGTTACGGGCTCGTCCGGCATGAGTGCGGCAGACCTTCTTCACGGGATTTTCCATTCGGCGGAGCTGTCTCCCACCGATCGCGTCATCATCTGGAACGTTCGCCTGCCTTTCGCGCTCATGGCGGTGCTTGTTGGAGCATCGCTATCGCTCGCCGGAGCGGAAATGCAGGTCATTCTCAACAACCCCCTGGCCAGTCCCTTCACCCTTGGCGTCGCCTCGGCGGCGGCGCTCGGGGCATCGACGATCATCGTCTTCCATCTGGCGCTTTCCTGGCTGCCCTATAACTGGCTGGTCTCGCTTGCCGCTTTCGTTTTCGCCTTCGGTTCGGTGCTCCTGCTCGATGCTCTCTCGCGCCTGCGGGCTGCCAGCATGGAAACCATGGTGCTTTTGGGGATCGCGCTGGTCTTCAGCTGTAATGCCGTGATCCTGTTGTTTCAGCTGGTCGCGACCGAGGATGTGCTGCAGCAGCTTGTCTTCTGGTCGGTCGGCAGCCTTGCGCGGGCCAACTGGGACAAGGTTGCCGTTCTCGCGATTGCCCTTGTCGTCATCATGCCGCTGTCGTTTGCCTCTGCCGGCCAGATGACGGCATTGCGCATGGGGGAGGAGCGGGCAATCAGCTTCGGCATCGATGTCGTCAGGCTGCGCTATCTCTCTTTGCTGCGAGTGAGCCTTCTGTCGGCCATGGCGGTCGCTTTCGTCGGCACGATCGGCTTCATTGGCCTTGTCGGCCCGCATATCGCACGGCTCCTGGTGGGCGAGGATCAGCGGTTTGCGCTGCCCGCCAGTGCGCTGATCGGCGCACTGCTGCTCTCCCTTGCCTCTATTGCGAGCAAAATCGTTCTGCCAGGGCTCGTCGTGCCCGTCGGCATCGTCACGGCACTCGTCGGTGTGCCCGTGTTCGTCGCCCTGATTTTCAATGGGAAGCCGAGCCGATGACGGATGACAAGGCTGGCCTCGTCATCCGCGGCCTCACCGTTGCCTACGGACGGAAAAAGATTGTCCGCTCCTTTTCGCTTGGGCCGGTTCCGCGTGGCGAGGTTCTGGCGCTGCTCGGGCCGAACGCGGCCGGCAAGTCCACATTGCTGCGCGGCATTGCCGGGCTTGGTTCCGCCTCGGGGCAGGTGGTTTTCGACGGCGTCGACCTCGCCCGCTTGCCAAGGGTCGAGCGCGCCAAGAGGATCGCCTATATGCCGCAATCGCAGCCGCCGGGCATTCGCCTGGCCGTGATCGAAGCGGTGATGAGCGCGTGCAGCGGCATGATCGGACGACAGGCAGCCATGCGGGAGGCCTATGACGCCCTTGCCAGGCTCGGAGCAGACGAGCTTGCCATGCTTCCGCTTTCGGAGCTTTCCGGCGGCCAGCGCCAGATCGTCGCCCTTGCGCAAGCGATCGTGCGCCGGCCGGAGATTCTGATGCTCGACGAGCCGACAAGCGCCCTCGACCTCAAGCACCAGATTCATGTCATGGAATGCACTACGGCGCTTGCGCGTGAGCGCGGTACGATCGTCATCGCTGTTCTTCACGACGTCCCTCTTGCGCTTCGATATGCGGATTCCGTCGCGGTGTTGAAGGACGGTAGCCTGAAGGTTCACGGCCGAGCCGAGGAGATCGTCACTCCGCAATTGCTCGCCGACGTCTATGGGATCGAAGCCAGGGTGGAGCGTTGCAGCCTCGGGCGAATTCAGATCATGGTCGACGGGACGCTGTCGCGGTAGTCCTGTGGCCGCGTGTTCAGGACGGTCCTGCGGTTGCCGGTCAATGCGCCGGTTCGAACGGGGTTGCGATCGTGACGCGAGACGGCGCCACCTTGAAATCGGCCGGCAGCATCCGGTGATAGGCGAGCATGAGCTGGCAGGCGCTGCGGGCATCGTGGCGGAGGTCGTGATGAATGACGAACGTGATCTCGCCGGCGGCGAGAAGCCTGACATTGTCCTGATCGAGATCATGCGCCGCAAAGACCGTGCATTCGCGCCGGGCATCGCTGAAGGCCTTCAGTATGGCGCGATTGCCGCCTCCGGCCGAGTAGACCGCACGGATTTCCGGTTCGCGCGCCAGCGCGTCACGGACCAGCAGTTCCGTGGTGCGGTCGACGCCGAAGCCTTCGGAAACGCGCACGACCGAAAGATGGGGGAAGCGCTCCGCCAGAACGTGACGAAATCCCCGTTCGCGCTCGTCCTCGCCGGCAAACAGGCTGCTCGATAGCGTCACCAATATCTTGCCTGCCTGTGCTCCGGCCATGCGGCCGAGCAGATAGGCTGATGTCGCTCCTGCCACGCGGTTGTCCATGCCGACATAGCCGATGCGCGAATTTTCCGGCAGATCGGTGACGAGCGTGACGACAGGGATTTTTGCCGCCATGAGCTGGGCGGCCAGCTCGGCAATGGCAGGCGTGGAGGCGGCCTTGAGCACGACGCCGTGGCTGCCGCGCCGACGGATGGAACGCAGGATCGACAGAAGCTCCTGCTCGCTCATCGTCTCGGCCACATGAAAGCGTGCAGAGAATGACGCCGGGCGCATACCGGGCAATTCGGCCTCGAAAGCCTCGCGGACGGCGGCCGAGAAGCGCTGAGGCGTGTCCATCACCACATCGATGACGAGACGCCGTCCGGCAAGGCCCGACTGCACATATTGCCGCTCCAGTTCGGAAATCGCCGCCGCGACCCGTGCTCTGGTGACGGCGCGGACGCCTTTGCGTTCATGCATGACCCGGTCGACCGTCGCCAGGCTGAGGCCGGCCTGCAGCGCGATGTCTTTCAATGGGAAACGCGATTTCAAGGCGGCTCTTTCTGAGGTGTTTTTGAGGTGTTTCGCATCTTTCTCATAGGCCGTGCCGAGACTACGATCAATCTCATAAGTCCAACGTCACTTTGGGAGGAGAACACTATGGACGCTCAGACGCTCGCCAGCCGGCGCAGCCAGAAGGTTTGGCTTTCGGCCGATTGCGGCAGTTTCAGCACTTTCAAGAGCCTGGTCGAAAAGACCGCCGATCCGGCGGACTGGCCTTTGGCTGCGGGGATCGAGAAGAATATCCTCATCTATGACGGGGACAGGGTTCGCAGTGCTGCCGGGAATGAAGACGAGCGCCGCGCCCTGATGGCCGAGTGGGTCGAGGCTTTCACCTCCGGTCCCGGCATCGTCGTCATCAAGAATGCCATGCCCGATACGGCCGTTGTCGATCGCGCGACCGCCGTCTTCGAAGCCATCGTCCGCGAGGAGAAAGAGAAGGGCAAGGGTGCCGGCGATCACTTTGCCAAGCCCGGCGCCAATGACCGCATCTGGAACGTGCTGGAGAAGCACTGCCTGGCGGACCCAGAGAATTTTGCGCGTTACTATGCCTCCACCGCCGTCGCCATGGTGTCGGAAGCCTGGCTCGGGGTCGGCTATCAGATGACGGCGCAGATGAACCGGGTCAATCCGGGCGGCACCGCGCAGAAGCCGCATCGCGACTATCACCTCGGCTTTATGTCGCCGCAGCAGATGCAGGCCTATCCCGGCCATATCCACGCCGTTTCGCCGTTGCTGACGCTGCAGGGCGCGGTCGCGCATTGCGACATGCCGCTCGAAAGCGGTCCGACGCTGTTCCTGCCCTATTCGCAAACCTTCTTCGAGGGCTACATCGCCTTTGGCCGGCCGGAGTTCCAGGCCTATTTTGCCGAGCATCATGTTCAATTGCCGCTTGAGAAAGGCGATGCCGTCTTCTTCAATCCGGCCGTGATGCATGGCGCCGGCAACAATGTCTCGAAAGACATCTACCGCATGGCCAACCTCCTGCAGGTGTCATCGGCCTTCGGGCGGGCGATGGAGAGCGTCAACCGCAGCCGAATGTCCGTGACGGCCTATCCCGCGCTTCTGGCCGCTTTCAAGGCAGGCGCGCTCAGCCGTGCCGAGGCGGCCAATGTGATCGCATCGACCGCAGAGGGCTATGCCTTCCCGACCAATCTCGACAGCGATCCGCCGGTCGGGGGACTTGCACCGAAAACGCAGGCGCAGATCATGGCCGAGGCGATCGATGCCGGAACGGATGCCGGAAAGTTTGCCGAGCTGATTGCCGCCCATGCCGCACGCAGGGAGGCTTGAGGATCCGATGAGCCGACTGGATGGAAAATTCGCGGTCGTGACCGGCGGTACGCAGGGACTGGGTGCGGAAGTCGCCCGTCTCTTTGCCGAACGCGGAGCGGCGGGCATGACGATCTGCGGCCGCAGCACGGCCAAGGGCGAAGCCAAGGCACGGGAGATCGGCGAACGCTACGGCATACCGGTTGCCTTCGTGACGGCCGATCTCGGCCGGGTCGAGGATTGCCGCAAGGTCATCGAAACAGCGGTGGAAAAATTCGGCCGTATCGATGCTTTGGTGAATGTCGCCGCCATTACCGATCGCGGCACCATTCTCGATACCGATCCGGATCTGTTCGACCGGATGTTCGCCGTCAATGTGCGCGCACCGTTCTTCCTGATGCAGGATGCGATCAAGAACATGATCGCCAACGGCATCGAAGGCACGATCGTAAACATCTCCTCGATGTCGTCGATGGCCGGTCAGCCCTTCATCAGCGCCTATTGTTCGTCCAAGGGCGCGCTCGATACGCTGACGCGAAATACGGCCTTCTCGCTGCTCCGGAACCGCATCAGGGTCAACGCCCTCAATATCGGCTGGATGTCGAGCGATGGCGAGGACCGCATTCAACGCGAATATCATGGCGCAGCGGAGGATTGGCTGGCGAAGGCGGCCGCCGAGCAACCTTTCGGCCGGCTCGTCGACCCCGCCGAGGTCGCACGCGCCGTCGCCTT
Source organism: Martinezella lusitana (assembly GCF_010668395.1). Lineage (GTDB taxonomy): Bacteria > Pseudomonadota > Alphaproteobacteria > Rhizobiales > Rhizobiaceae > Rhizobium > Rhizobium lusitanum_A. The sequence goes on along the minus strand of NZ_WUEY01000002.1, from coordinate 534,056 downwards.
CCTGTCGTCCGAGGAATCCGGGCTGATGACTGGGGCCACGATCAATTTCGATCAATCGATCTGGGGCGCCTACGAGGGAACGCCGCATCCGCAGCAGGCGATGTGAGGAAGGCAGTCAGGGGGAGGGAAATACATTCCCGCCGACGACCGTAGCCGCACACTCCTTCTCCCCGAGAGGAGAAGGGGTCATGCGGCAATGACTCTGCGTCATTGCCATACCCTTGGCTGACGATCAGGTGCTGTGCATGGAAGCAAAGTGCCAGCCGCCCCTGCCTTCCGGCTCAGAAGCCCTTGATCGAGCCGTCGGACCAGACCATCTTGCCGCCACGGATCGTGGTGCGCAGGCGCGGCACCCGGCCGCGCTCGGCGATCAGAAGATCGGCGCGCAGCCCTTTGGCGATCCGGCCACGGTCATGGAGGCCGAGCGCCTTTGCAGGATTGGCGCTTGCCAATGCGGTGGAGGCGGGAAGACCGCCGGTGCCGATTTCCGCAAGGGCGATGACAGCCGGAAGAATGGCCGATGGATGGTAATCGCTCGCAAGGATATCGAGCACGCCCGCCTCATAGGCTTCCCGCGCAGAAAGATTGCCGGAATAGGAAAGGCCCCGCAGCGCATTCGGCGCGCCCATCGCCGTCGCCAATCCCAGCCGCTTGGCCTCGGCCGCCGCCGCGACATTGATTGGAAATTCGCTGATTGCCGCGCCCAGGCTATGCAGGAGCACCACCTTCTCGACGGTGTCGTCGTCATGCGAGGCCAGCACCACGTCATTCTCGCGGGCAAGTTCGGCCAGGCCGTTGATGATGTCCATGCTGTCGCCATGCTCGCTGCGTGCGGCCATGCGCTGCTTCACAAGCTCCGCTGCCTGAGACTCGCTGATCTTCTTTGCCTTTGCCGTGTTGGCGATATGCAGCTCAATATCCCGGTATTGTCCCTGGCCCGGCGTGTGGTCCATGAGCGAAATCAGGTGGAGCGCGCCGGCGTCGATCAGCGCCTTTGCCTCTTTCACGGCAGGTAGAAAAGTCACCTCGAACCGGCCATGGACGCGATGGTCGATCAGCAGTTCCTCCCGCATCGATGCAAGCGTTTCGATCATCGCACGCGTATGGTCGACGGAGCGGACATGGCCGTAGGTGGCGGGCGTAAAGGCCACCGCCGCATAGGCCGTGGTCACGCCGCAGGCGGCAAGCTTCTTGTCGAGATCGTAGACACCAAGCTCGATCGGCATACGGACGTTGACGCGCGGCTCCACGTCCTTTTCGATCATGTCGCCATGCATATCGACGAAGCCGGGCAGCAGGAGCCGACCGTGGCCATCTATGTCAGCCCCTTCGACGGGGCGTTCGCTGATGTCGGTGATCACTCCATCCGCGATCCTGACGGCGCCGCGCTCGATCACGCGGTCCTCCAGCACAATTTCAAAATTACTCAGCCACATCGTCTTGCTCGTCCTCGATCTTGATGGCTTCCAGATGAAGCTCCCGGTCGATCAATGCCTTTACATCCTCGGGGTGGTGAAAGACACCGATCATTGCAACGCCGGACGCCTTGAGTTGCGCCAATCTTTCGACCAGCGCCCGGCGGGCGGCATGATCGAGCGAGGCTGTCGGCTCGTCGAGCAGCAGAAGGCGCTGCGGCAGGATGAGGGCGCGGGCCAGATTGACCTTCTGCTGTTCGCCGCCGGAGAATGTCGATGGATAGGCCGACCAGAGCTGCCTCTTGACACCGAAGGCATCGAGCCAGCGACGGGCTTCCGCCAGGGCGTCGGAATGCGACCTGCCGGCAAGCCTCAGCGGCTCGGCGACGATTTCTTCGGCCGCGACGCGCGGGCGCGCATTGAGGAACTGCGTGACGAAGCCGATTTCGCGGCGGCGCAGCACGGCGATATCGACATCGGCGGCCGTCGCCAGATCGATGACACCCTCCTGCGTGTGATAGTAGACGTGGCCGGCACGCGGCAGGTAGGAGCGGTAGAGCGTGCGCAGCAGCGTCGATTTGCCTGCGCCGTTCTCGCCCTTCAGCAGGATGAATTCGCCTGCCTTCAGTTCGAAATCGATGTTTTCGAAGGCAAACAGCGTGCGCTTGAGGTGATGCATTTCGAATTGCTTCGAAAGGCCCTCGACGCGCAGCACCGGAGGCGGAGCCTGCCGGGCGGAAACTTGAATATTCATCTCTTGCGTTTCCCTCAAAGCTTGGCGTGAACGAGCTGTTGCGTGTAGGCGTGCTGCGGATCCTGGAAGATCTGGTCGGCCAGACCCTGTTCCACGACCCTGCCGCGCCGCATGACCATAACCCTGTCCGCCATCGTGCGGATGACGCCGAGATCGTGCGAAACCAGAACCATGGTGATGGAACGCTCACGCTGCAGCCGCTTCAGCGTGTCGAGAACCAGCGCCTGGACGCTGACATCTAGGCCGGTGGTCGGCTCGTCGAGAAGCAGCACGGCGGGCTCCAGCGCAATCGCCTTGGCAAGCTGCACGCGCTGCTGCATGCCGCCGGAGAGCTCGTTCGGCCGGGCGTCCATGCGCTCGATCGGAAATTCCGATGCATCGAGCGATTGGCGGGCCCGTTCGCGCAGCTCGGCGAAATTGCGGTTGCCGGCAATCAGCAGGCGTTCGGCGACATTGCCGCTGCTGGTGTGGTTCATCAGCAGACCGAGATGCGGGTTCTGGTAGACGATACCGATATGATGCGCGCGCAGCATCCGCCGCTCGAAGCGGTCGAGCGTGAAGAGGTTGCGGCCTTCGTGGCCGGGCAGGGCAAGAGTATAGGTTCCCGTGTCCGGCGTATCCTCGAGATTCATCATTCTGAGAAGCGTCGACTTGCCGGAGCCGGATTCACCGACAATGCCGAGGACTTCGCCCGGATAAACAGTCACATCGACGCCGCCGAGGGCGGTGACGTCGCCATAGTTGCGCGCAATGTTACGCATCGTCAGGATGGGTTCGGCCAGCATCAGCCGCGGCGGCTGGCGGGTCAGCTCCGCCGATTGAATGGGATCGAGCGCGGCCATCAGTCCATCCTTCCATTGTTGTACCAGGTTTCGCCGATCTCGACCGTTTCGGCCTCCGACTTGCGGATGTGCTTCACGCCGAAATGGCTGTCGGACAATTCGTATTGCGAGGAGCCGTCATCCTGCGGAAGTTCGTTCATGAAGAAGCCGGTGACGTTGCTGCGATAGCAGGTCTTGTCCTGGTGATCCTCGACGCGGTAGGGCACGTCGTCGAAAACCAGCGGCTCGACACGCGTATAGGGCGGCACGGCAAAGATGCGCTTTTCGCGGCCGGCCGAGAGGATCGTCAGGTGGTCGGCCTGATTGAGCTTCGGCACATCCCAGCGAGGAATGGGCGAGGGTGTCATCACATGCCGGCCGTTGACCATGCTCGGATAGCTCGAACCCTGCATGATCCGTCCCGATTTGACGAGCTGTTCGTAAAGCACGAGCCAGAGCTGCCCGTAATCCGCATCGCCATGCATTTCGCGTGCGACCGACATATCCGGCTGGACGGGGCGCAATGGCTCGGGGTTCGGCACCTGCAGCACCAGAATCTGATCGTCGCGCAGTTTTTCCTCGGGAATGCGGTGACGGGACTGGATGATGGTCGCGGCCATCGTGTCTTCCGTTTCCACGGCCCCGCCGACGCGCGCCACGAACTTGCGGATGCTGCTGGCGTTGACCGAGTCGTCGGACCCCTGGTCGATGACCTTCACGACGGAGGTCGGTTTGAGCAGCGTCAGCGTCACCTGCAGTCCGCCTGTTCCCCAGCCGCGCGCGATCGGCACTTCACGGCTGGCATAGGGCACCTGATAGCCGGGCACCGCGACCGCCTTCAGAATGCGGCGGCGCATCTCGCGCTTGGCGGATTCATCGAGAAAACCGTAGTTGAAGGCCATCCAGGGCTTGGTCAATTCCTGAAGTTTCATAGCGCGACCTCCTCCTGTTGCGAGGCAAGCTTTTCTGCAACGGCCGGCTTTGCGGCGGCGGCGTCCTTGTCCGTCTTGACGCGGCGCAGCGCATCCAGAGTCGACTGGAACGTGACATAGTGCGGAAGCTTGAAGTGGATGCAGAAGCCGGAGCTTTCGACCGGCTCGGTGTGATAGAGAACGAACTCCTCGTTGGAGGCCGGATGTGGATTGGGCTGGCTGGAGGCAAGATCGAGCGTTGCCGCCGCGATCACCTTCACCTCGTTCCAGCCGAAAGTCGCCGAGAAGCCCAGTTGCAGCTCCCTGGACTTCGAGATGACTTCGGTCTGGCTCACGCGGACGCGGCCGGCGCTGAAGATCGTACCCGATGGGTGGCGCAGGCGAACCGGGGCGTAGGCCAGACGCAGCTCGTTGACCGTCGGATGCACGGCGCTGTAGCCGCGCATCGTCGCATAGCCGAGTGCCAGCGTGCCGCCGGTGTCGGCCCGCGCCAGGCTCTGCAGCTTGTGGGCGCGAGCGGCTGGAAAGAGCAGAGGCTCGCGCGTCAGGTCCGGAATTTCATCGGGCGCGACCGTCTCGACCGGATGATCGGGAATGAGCCCCTGCGCCTTCTGCCAGCTGGTGAGCGACGGTTGGGTCGCCGGCGCCGGTTCGGCGGCCGGGATCACCGCTTCCGGCACGTAGTCCTCGCCCTGCAGCACCTCGACCTGAAGCAGACGATGGGAGTAATCCAGCGTCGGCCCCAATATCTGGCCGCCCGGAATATCCTTGAAGGCGGCCGAGATGCGTCGGACGGTGAAGAGATCCGGCTGGTCGACCGGCTCGGCGACGGCAATGCGCGGCTGCGTCGTCCGGTAGGCGCGCAGCAGCAGGATCGCCTCGTAGAGATCGCCGCCGGCCTGGGCGAGCGCCAAAGCCGCGAGATCGGGCTCATAAAGCGATGCTTCGCCCATCAGCCGGTCGATGAGATAGGGAAGGCCGGTCCGCACGGCCTCGACACGCTCGCGCGTGATCGGACCGAGATCGGCGCGGAAAAGCCGCTCCGCCTGGTCGATGGCGTATTCGCCGCCACGGGTTGCTACATAGGCCATCAGAGCACCTCGATTTTCGTGGAACGGGGAATGCCGAGCAGGCGTTTGCCGTCGACGAGATAGAGATCCCAGCCGAGCGGATAGCGGATCGCCTTTGCGCGCATCTGCCAGAAGCCGGGATCGACGCCGCCGATTTCGATCGTGAGGCTGTCCTTGATGCCGGGGCCGGAAAGACGCAGCCGTTGCCCGGAGCCGAAACGCGCGGGAGCAAACAGGGTCGCGGCATCGTCCGGATAGAGGAGGCTGCCGATCTGCAATGCCGACAAGGCTTCGACGTTCTCGGCGGAGTCGATGGCGGAAAAGACGTAGCCCGCATGGGCAAGCGGCATCCGTCTCGCTCCGGTTGCGATCATCCTCTGATCCAGCGAGGGATCGTTCGTCACATGGAAGCTGCATTCGCGATCGAGCAGGCTTTCGGCAATTGGCCAGAAGCCTTCGGCAGGCAGCTCACGCAGCTGGCCGGGGCGGCTCAGCGCCCACAGGAGTTCGTCGAAGGTGGCGTTTGTGCGGGTGTCGTCCAGGGTGGGCAGGAGATTGTGCGCCATGGTCAGAATGTCTCCATCTGTACGCGGGTCGCCTCGACTTTCTGCAGCAGCAGCCGGTCTTCCTCCTTCTGGTGAAGCCGTTCGCTATCGAGGAGTGCAAGGATGAGATCGGCCTGATGGCCAGCGGTGATCGCCGCGTCGATGACAGCCATCGCCATGGCATGTTCGAGATCCCGGCCAACCACCGCGCCGTAGCCTTCCACGGCGCGATCCGGCACGCGGATATGCGCTTCGGACACCAGGACTTCGCCCAGATGAAAGGCGGTGCTGCGAACGGTATCGATGAGCGGCAGCATCGCGAGGCCGGTACGGTTCACGATAACGTCGACCTCGCCGAGCGTGTCGAGCACCTTTTCGGCGGATGCCTTTATGTTCGCCGGACGGGCGGCAGCGAGAATTTCCAGCGCCTGCGCATGATCGTAGGATGCGCTGACCGGATTGCCGGTCTTCTCCTCAGTCATCATCTTTTCCTTGGGCCTTAGGGTTCGTCTGGGATCGGCGAGGACTCGCCTGAATTATTCGAATGACTACTATAATCATTCGAATGAATTGTCCACGACGTTTTGGCTTGCCTAAGGAGATTTCTGAAGCGGCGCCGGCTCTTCAGTCGCCGCGCCGGCGTAGCCATTCCGCCGTGGTCCGGCTTGCCGCGCGCGCTGCCGCGGCTGGCGGCTGCCCTTCCAGCAAGGCAAGCAGAAAAGAGCCTGCAAACCGGTCGCCGGCGCCGATGGTGTTTGCCGTATCGACCTTTGCCGCCGGTTCGACTTCGATGGCCGCCGAGCCGTCGAACAGGGTGATCGGGCGGGTGCCATCGGTCAGCACGAGCATCTTCAGGCGCGAACCGGCGATCTCGCCGGCGCGCCGCCAGGCAAGGGTAAGATCGTCGGGAACGTCGTCGCGGGAGGAGATGACATAGTCGGCCGGGCGCGGTGTCGCCGGCCGCAGCGGAAATTGCGAGAGGACGAGCGGCTGGAGGCTGATCTGATCGACAAGACTTGCAGCGAGGGCGAGGGCATTGATGTAGACGCCCGCGCCTGACAGATTTCCGGCGGCCGTGAGCGGTTGGGAACGCCCGCTCGGCCCTATGATCGTTCGTTCGCCGCTTGGTTCGAGGAATATTTCCAGCGGCGCCGTCTCTCCCGGGGCCATCGTTATGTAGTCCGTGTCGAAGCCGGATGCTCTGAGTGACTGGAGCGCCGCTTCTCCCTGCTCGTCCTGCATCAGCCGCGAGACGATGGCGACGTCGGCTCCCAATTCCAGAAGCTGTTGGCCGGTATAGAAGGCGCCGCCGCCGAGCCGGGTCGTGCGGGACGAAAACTGCATTCGCCCGCCCGGAACCAGCGGTGCGTCCAGTTGCCATATGCGGTCGTGATTGACCGATCCGATAACAATTACACGGGGCATGCTTTGCCTATCTGTCGTCAATGCCGGGCGCCAGCGCATCTACGATGAAACGCTGCGCCAGCAGGAATATCAGAAGAACGGGCACGATCGACAGCAAACTCGTGGCCATGAGCGGCCCCCAGGCGCGGTCGGCGCCTTCAAGATCGGCAAAGGACGCGATACCGGTCGTCAGCGTCTTCTTGAAAGCGTCATCCAGCACAAGCTGGCCCCACAGATAGATATTCCAGGCGCCCATGAAGGAAATGACCGAAAGGGCCGATATTGCCGGAATGACGTTCGGAACGCCGATCTCGATGAATTGCCGCCAGAGGCCGCTTCCGTCGATGCGGGCCGCCTCGAATATCGAAGCGGGCAGCGAGCGAAACGCCTGCCGCATGTAGAAGACGTAGAAGCCGATATAGGGGATCGATGGGACAATCATCGCGCCGTAGGTGTTGAAGGCCTGCAGCTTCACCACGGCGATATAGGTCGGGATGATCGCCAGCACGTTCGGAAAGGACATGGTGGCGATGACGAACCAGAACAGCGCCTGTTTCCCTCTAAACTCCAGCCGCCCGAAGGCAAAACCCGCGGGTACGGAAAGAACAAGCTTTCCGACGGTGATGAGGGTCGAAGTGAGCATGGAGTTCCACAGCCACATCCAGATCGGATGGCGGCTTGCGGCGGTGGTGAAATTCGACAGCGTCGGGTTTTCCGGCCAGAAGCGCAGAGCTTTCGCCATGATCATGTCATTGGGCGTAAAGGCCGCCGACACCATCCAGACCAGCGGAAACACGGTGACGATGCAGATTGCCAGAAGCGCGATATGAAGCAGCAACCTGTGAAGTCTATGGCCGATGCCGCTCATCTGTAGTGCACCCGCTTTTCGCTGACACGAAACTGCAGCCATGTGACGGCGAGCACGAGAACGATGATGATGACGGCGACGGCGCTGGCCGGCCCGAACTGGAAGAACAGCAGGCCCTGTTGCCACAGGAAATACAGCAGGCTCGAGCTTCTGCCCGCCGGTCCGCCATGGGTGAGCACGTCGATGATGCCGACGATGTCGTCAAGCACATGGAAGAAGGTCGTGACGCTGATGAAGAAGGCGGTCGGCGTCATCAGCGGCAGGCTGATGTTGAAGAAATGCCGTGTCGAGCCGGCGCCATCGAGCTGCGATGCCTCGCGTAGTTGATGCGGCAGGTTTGCCAGCGCCGCCAGCCATAGGAGCATGTTGAGGCCGAAGGTCTTCCAGAAGGTCACGAGGCTGACGCAGAGAAGCGCAAGATTAGGATCCGTGTGCCAGCGCGACGGCGGAAAGCCGAAATGGCCGAGGACCTCGTTGAACAGGCCGTTGACCGGGTTGAACAGCCAGGACCAGGCAACGCCCGCGACCGAATAGGCCACGATCGTCGGCAGGAACAGGCTGCCGCGGTAAAGCCCCTGCAGCGGATTCTTGCGCACCGAATGCAGCATCACGGCAAAGATCAACGGAATGACGATCTCGGCCGGGATGAGCACGATGCAATAGAGCAGCGTGTTCCACGCGGCCATGCGAAAATCGGGGTTGTCGAAAATGGAGGCGTAGTTGTCGACGCCGACGAAGCGAATGTCTGCCGACAGCAGGTTCCAGTCGACCACCGACAGCAACATCGAAGCAATCAGCGGGCCGTAGAGGAATATCGTCACGGAAAGAACGGCCGGCCCCACGAACAGGTATGGGGCCAGCGATCTGAAACGGAATGGCATGATGCTGGGCCTATGCCTGGATCAGTCCTGCCAGCTCGTCGTGAGCGCCCTTGATGCCATCGGCAACGGTCGTTTCCTTGAGCAGCATGCGCGAAACCCACTTGCGCCATACGGCCTGGCCTTCGAGGCCGCGCTTGCCGGGCCAGATCGTCTCGGCGGTCAGGCCATCCGTCAGCTGTGCGGCCGCGGGCTTCATGTATTCGTTGATCAGCGGAATGTCGTGCACCGACGTATTGAGGTAGCCGGTCTGCGACCAGAGCGCCTGGCCTTCCTTCGAGGCGCAGAATTCGAGGAAGGCAAGCGAGGCTTCCGCCTGTTCCTTGTTGTGCGTGTAGACGGCGAGGAAGTTGCCGCCGCTGTTCATCTTGCGCGCGTGACCGCCGAGCCCGGGGAACTTGGTCGTAACGGCTTTGGCCGCGCCGAAGGGGAAGGTGACGGCGGCCGTCGAGCTGGTCGTGCAGATGGCGAGAGCGCCGGACTGGAATGCGGCCGTCTGTTCCTTGTCGCTGACGGGCAGCCACAGGCCCTCGTGCGCGGGGGCGCAATATTCGCTCATGCCGGCGATCGCTTCCGGGCTGTTCAGAGCCAGCTTGCCGTCCGGATCGATGATGAAGCCGCCTGCATTCTGGATGAAGGACTGGCTCGTCCATTCGTTGTTGGAGAGCGACAGCGGCGAGCGGTAGGTCGGGTGCTTGCCCTTGAGCGCGGCATCGAGCTTGCGCGCGCTCTCGTAAAGCCATGTCGTATCCGGCGTTTCCGGCAGGTTCGGGTCGAGGCCGGCCGCCTTCCAGATCTCGCTGTTGATGTAGGTGATCGGCGTGGACATGGCCCAGGGGAGACCGATGACCGCGCCGTCGATGGTGACCAGCGGCAGCACGGACGAGCGGAAATTGGCGAGAATTGCCTCCGCCTTTGCGGCATCGATCTCGCGCAGATCGCGTGCGGCAAGCGTGCGCTTGGCGAAATAGCCGAACTTCCAGCCGGTGACCATCATGGCCGGCGGACGGCCTGCGGCAATGCTGGCGACAGCCTTGGCGGTCACGGCTTCATAATCGCCGTCGAAACGGTTTGTCACCGTCACGCCGAGCTGCTTTGCGTTGAAGGCATCGACAACCTTCTGGAACGGCTTGTCAGCGCCCCAGGTGCTCGAGATCTCGATAGCCGCGTCGGCGGACCGCGCCTTACCGGCCATGGCGATCGATGTGCCGATGACTGCGGTCGTGCCCGCGATAAATTGACGACGATTAAGCCCTACCATCTTTATCCCCAATATCCGAATGAATAATAAAACATCCGAATATTTATCTAGCGATGGCAAATGACACCCATATGAACAGGACCGTGGCTAAATGCGAGGAGTTTAATGATGAAATTGACTTTAGCGGCCGTTTGTTGGATCTCGATGGCAGGGTGGAGATTGAAAAGCGATGCTGTAGCCGATATATGACATTCGAATGACATGGTGATTTCGGAAGGCAGGCATGGAGAAAAAGTCGCTGCACGGGCAATGGCAACAGGTCGAGAGCGATATTGCCGAGGATATTCTGACCGGCCGCCTGTCGCCCAAGGCACAGCTTCCGACTGAAACCGACCTGATGGAACGTTTCGGCGTCGGGCGTCATACCATCCGGCGTGCCATCTCCCGTCTCGAAAGCCGCGGTCTCGTGCTGGTCGAGCAAGGGCGCGGAACCTTTGTCCGGGACAGCCGCCTCGATTACCGCTTGTCGGAGCGCACGCGCTTTTCGCAGAACCTTCTCGATCAGGGCAGGGAGCCGCTCGGGCAGGCCATCCACGAAGAAGTGGTTCCGGCCTCCGAGGCGATCGCGGAAGCGCTGCGGCTTCCCTATGGCGAGCCCGTCTACCACATCGTCAGACGGGGTTTCGCCGACGAGGAGCCAATCAACTATTCACACGCCTATTATCCTGTTCGCCGTTTTCCGGGGTTCGACGAGGCGCGGCGCAGCGGTCGAAGCGTGACCGTCATTCTGGCCGAATACGGCATACCCGACTATATCCGCCTGCGCACTGACATCATCGTCCGTCTGCCGACGAGCGAGGAGGCGAAGCAGCTCAGCCAGTCCATGTCCCAGCCGGTGGTGGCGCTGAGGAAGGTGGACGTCGATCTCAAGGGCACGCCGATCTCCTATTCCGAGTCGGTCTGGCCGGGCGAGCGCGTCCAGTTCTCGATCGACAATACCAGCCAGCTTCTGGATGTGCTTGCGCGCGGCGAAGCGGGCTGACGCATCGGCCCGGTGCGATGCGCTCCCGGAGACGCAATGACGCACCGGCTGCCATGTGCTAAAACAAAAAGCTGTCAGGCGCGTGGCGGGTGATGGCGATGTTGGAGACGGACAGGGTATTCGCGGGCTCGATTCCGGAAAACTACGACCGCTACATGGTGCCGTTGATTTTCGAGCCGTTTGCCGCCGATCTTGTGCGGCGGGCGGCATTGCTGGCGCCAGGGGCCGTCCTGGAAATTGCCGCCGGCACCGGGGCCGTCACCCGAGCATTGGCGCCCAGGCTAGCCGCCAATGCAAGCTATGTTGTCACCGACCTCAACCAACCTATGCTCGATTATGCTGCTGCACGGCAGGCTCCGGATAACCGCATAACGTGGCGGCAGGCGGATGCCCTGGCGCTTCCATTTGAAAATGCGGCCTTCGATCTCGTTTGCTGCCAGTTCGGCGCGATGTTCTTTCCGGACCGCTTGTCGGCTTATCGCGAAGCAAGGCGAGTCCTGAAGCCGGGAGGATGGTTTCTGTTCAACGTATGGGATCGCATCGAGGAAAACATCTTCGCGGATGACGTCACGAACGCTCTCGCGAGGATTTTTCCGGATGATCCCCCGCGCTTTCTGGCGCGGACGCCGCATGGCTATCACGACAAGGAACTGATCCGCACCGAGCTGGAGAGCGCCGGTTTCTCTGATGTGGTGATCGAAACCAAAGCCGAGCGGAGCCGCGCCTCCTCGCCACGCCTCCCAGCCATTGCTTATTGCCGGGGAACTCTTCTTCGCAACGAAATCGAGGCGAGAGAAGCGGGAAGGCTGGAAGCCGCAACCGATTATGCTGCATCCGCGATCGCCGACAGGCACGGCAGCGGCGAGGTTTCCGCCAAAATTCAGGCGCACGTCATCCTGGCGTCCGCTTAAGCATCCGCAGGCTTAACTCAAGACTAACCATGATTTGAAGCGGCACCGGTGCCTTATGCGCGCGGCGACGAGTTGTTAGAGCGTTCGGTATATCAAGGAGATCCAAGAAAAATTCTGCTGGGATTTCTGGTGAGGTTTTATAGGGACATAGTTGAGGGCCGCAAGGCGGGCAGCGATGCCGGCAATTCACCTCACATGCTCCTGAACCTCCAGGTGCTGCGCGCGCTGGCAGCTTTGTCCGTCGTCGTCGCGCATGCCTTGCACGAAACCGAGACGCTGGCCGGAGCGACAGGGCGAGCGGCGGTCGATGGCTCCGCGTGGAATCTCGGTTTCGGCGTCGACATATTCTTCGTCCTCTCCGGCTTCATCATGACCCACACGGCCGCATCGGAGTTCGGCAGGAGCGGCGCTCCACGGCGCTTCTTCCTGCGGCGCTGTGCACGCGTGATCCCGCTCTATTGGCTGCTGACGAGCGTCATGCTGCTTGGCGCGCTCGTGGCGCCCTCGCTGCTCACGGTCCCGATCGGCTCGGTGTCCCATGTGCTGGCATCCTATTTCTTCATCCCGTCCGGACGCGGCGTCGACGAGGTCAGGCCGGTGCTCGCGCTTGGCTGGACCCTGAACTACGAGATGCTGTTCTATGTGTTCTTCGCAGCCGCGCTCCTGCTGCCGATAAGGCTGGGCGTGGTATGGCTGTCGGTGCTCATGGTCGGCATGGCGCTCGTCGGGAATCTCGTCGATCCAAATCATGTCCAGATCGCTTTCTGGACAAGCCCCATCATCCTGGAGTTCCTGTTCGGCGTCTATGTCGCCCTGATTTTCCGCAGCGGCGTGAGGATCGGAGGCGGAGCGGCGCTCGGGTTGATGGCCGTCGGCTTCCTTGGCTTCATACGCATCTCCGTGCCCTGGGACGATGCGGCCTTGCCGCAATTCCTGCGGAGCGGCCTGCCCGCGGCTTTACTCGTTCTGGCGGCTGCAATCGGTCCTGTCTTGCCGCAAAAGCGGCTCGTTTTTTGGGGCGTTGCACTGGGAGATGCCTCCTATAGCCTCTATCTCGCCCATCCCTTTGTTCTAAGGCCAATGCGCGCGATCTGGGTGAAACTCGTCGGCGGGGCTCTTCCTCTCGGCCTGTTTGTCGTCGTCGCGACGCTTGGTGCTGCCGTATTTGCCCTGGCGCTTTTCAAAGGTGTCGAAAAACCGCTGACGAGCCGCGTTCAACGCATCATGCTTGGCTCGGCACAGCGGAAGCGGGCCTCGACCGATCCCCTCCCGACGGCCGACACCGAGAGCGCATGACGTTTTCAGGCGGCTCGTTTCCCGCTCAGAAAATCGGCATGGTTTGATGCGGCCGAGGCGACGGCATCCAGCTGTGTCGCCGCGCGGATGAGGGTGTGGCGTGCCGGGGCGTCGGGTTCGTTGATCCAATAGGAAAGATGGTTGGCGGCGTCGCGCGAAACTTTTGCGAGGCCCGCCGGATCGCCGCGACCGAGCCGGCGCAGCACGGCATTCAGCGGTTTGGAGAGGCGAGGGTGCTCTCTTGCCAGTTCGGCCAGCGTGATCGCCGCCTCGCCGATCGTGAGCGCGGCGAGCATTCCCCGCAGGTCTCCTTCGGCCTGCTTCTCCGGAACGCCGGCGTTGGTCGCGGCTTGCCCGCTTAGTCGGTCGACCGTCCTGCTGAGCCAATGCTCCCTTGTCCAGCGATAAGGCGTCCGGCCGATGTCCGCCAGGTCGCGCCGCGTTGCGCGCTGCAGGCGCCGCCTCTTTGCCGGCAAATTGGATGGAAACAGCAGCATGAAGACGAGAACGCCCGCTCCGACGCCGAGCAGCAGCGCCAACGCGCCGTTGAGAAAGGATGCCGCATCGGCTCGGCTGGTGTTGTCAGGCCCGACCAGATCCAGGAACAGAAAGGCAAAGCTCGTCGCCAGAGCGGCGGTGCGAGCGTTTCGCATGGCAAGGCCCGTTGCAAACATGATGATGCCGATGACGACGGCCAGCTCTGTAAAGTCCGACAGCATCGGCAGGATGGCGAAATTGCAAAGGGCGGCGGCCAGCACCGCGACCAGCCCGCCTTTCAGGAAGCCCATCCCGCCGGCCACCGGGTTGGGCCGGGTCGCAAACAGGGCGCAGATAACGCCGAGGATAACGATGAAGCTTGGGCCGGACGGCCAGGCGGTTGCGATCCAGAACCACGATCCGATGACGATGGCGACAAAGGTGCGAATGCCGTTGTGAAGGGCGAGGAGATGATCGACGTGAAAGGAGAGCTTGAGCCGAGAGGATGGCGCCTTCTCGTTCGAAAACAGAGCCTGACGCACAAGTGCATCATGCGCCCCCTCCAGCAGCCTGTCGAGGTGAGCCAGGATCGGCAGCCGGGGCGGAATCCCGTCGTCGGAGCTGCGGACCGCTTCGGAGAGAGCGGCCCGGACCTCCGCCCGCAACGCGGCAACGGTGTCCGGATCGATCTTCGGCGCGGAGCCGATCGTGTCGAGCAGGCCTGCGGTTTTCCCGACGAGAGGATCATCGAGATCCGGTCGCGCTGCGAGATGTTCGCGCAGAGACTGCGCGACGGCCAACTGAGTGAGCATTGCGACGGTGGCGCCGCGCAAATGACCGAACCGATTGCGTACGGAACTGGAGCTGGCCGCCGCATATTCCGCGGCGGCGTCCAGTTCGAGCGCGCCGGTCAGAAGTCGCTGGAAGCCGGCAGTGTTGGCCTGGCCGCGCAACGCCCGGGCGCAAAGATCGGCGACCTGACGAAGATATGTCGCCAGACGGCCCTGGGTCTCCTGCAGCGGCGCGCCGGGAGCGAAAATGGTGGTGAAGACCGCTTCCGTCATGATCCCGAGGCCGATGTAGATCACGCGCGCGATTGCAATGTCGAAGACCTCCGGCGGCGAACTGATGGAATCGAAGGCGATGATTGCCGCCGTATAGCCGGCAAGCACCGCGCCGTAGGCGCGAAAGTTGCGCAAGCCCGTGGCAAAAGCCGTGCAAAGCCCGAGCCATAGGGCGAGCGACAGAACGAACAGCTCCGGCACCTGCGCGAAAAGCGCGACCATCGTGACCGCGGCGACGGCCCCGATGCCCGTGCCCAGGATTCTGTACTGACCTTTCGAGAGCGACATGCCGCGGCTTGACTGGGCTACGATCCAGACCGTCATCGGCGCCCATTTCGGATCGTCCAGATTGAGCAGGAAGGCGATGTAGAGTGCCACCAGTGATGCGGTCGTCGTGCGCAGCGCGAAACCGACCGCCGGCCACGTCAGCCATTGCGGAAGCGCAAGGCCGCGCGCCATGGAGCCGAATAGTCTTGCCGAGTTGAAAGATGCCGCCGTCATGGGCGCACTGATAAAACTATGGGCGGGAAAAGATAATAGCGTATTTTTGAGACATATTATTGCTGAAAATGGTAGAATATGATTGAGGCAGTGGCGAAGGATCCAACGCAGGCGCGGGGAAGCATTATCCCGCTGAAACGGCGGAGTATGATCACCGATCTCGAGAGCATTCAGATTTTCCTCCGCGTCGTGGAGCGCGGCAGTTTCACGGCCGCTGCGACGCAATTGCGGCTGCCTTTGACCAGTGTGAGCCGGCGCGTAAAGCAGCTCGAGGACGATCTCGGCGTTCAATTGCTTTATCGCACGACGAGACGTGTGTGGGTCACCGACGCCGGGCGCGACTATTACGAGCGATGCATCCGGGCTGAGGAGATCCTGGAGGAAGCCGACCAGACCGCGCGCGCGGTGCGCATAGAGCCGCAGGGGATGCTGCGTGTCCTCATGCCCTACACTCTTGGCCTGAGTGTCGTGGAGCCCAGGCTGGGCGAGTTTCGCCAGCGCTATCAGAAAGTGCAGCTTGCGCTTACCTACGATAACTACCCTCTCGATCTGATCGAGCATGGCTTCGATGTCGCGCTCAGGACCAGCTCCCTTTCGGATTCCGGCTATTCCGCACGCACGCTTGGAAGGTCTCGCGCTCATCTTGCCGCAAGCCCCGCCTATCTCGACAGGTTCGGCCGTCCCCAACGCCCGCAGGATTTGAGGGAGCATGCCGTCATGATCATGGGAGCTGCAACCCAGCTGGCAACGCTTCGGCTGCAGGAGGTATCAGGCGATGTGGCCGAGGTTGTCGTCAAGCCGATCCTGATGTCCAACGAGGCGACGACCATCATCCGGCAGGCCGCCGCCGGTGCGGGCATAGCGTTGATATCGCCTCAGCTTGCCCCGCAGCATTTTGCGCGCGGCGAGCTCGAAGTCGTTCTTCCGCAATGGCAGCGTGCCGATGATATCGAGCTCAACGCGCTTTTTCCGAGGCGGGCCACCTCGGATCGCAAGGTGCGCAGCTTCGTCGATTTTCTCGCCGAGGTATTCCAGGATTGGCGGATATAGAGGCCTAGCCTGCTCAGCTGCTCAATCGGCCCATTCGGGATCGGTCGTGAAGGCGATCGTCAGCCAGCGGTCGGGACCTTCGTCGCCGATCGCCTCGCCGATCTCGTCGCGGATGCGGTCCCATTCCTCCAGCTTCTTCGCCGGTCCATCCGGCGGCACGATGAAGTAGAGTTCGATCTGCTTGCCGCGGCCGACGCGTGCGACATAGGAGCGGTAGGATTGAAAATCGTGGCGCCGAACGATGTCGGTCGCCACGCGATCGACGTGTTCTCTCAGATCCGAAGGGGTCACGAGGAGGATATCGGCAAAAGCCTGCTTGATCGTTCCGATCGGCATGGGAATGACGATGAGGCAGACCAGAGCGAGCGCAACCGGGTCGACATAGGGCGACATCCATTGCAGGCTCGTTCCCTGGATGAAGAAGCCGAAGATGAAGGCAAGCAGCAGCGCCCCGCTCAGGCTGCCCGTCATGATCCAGGCCTTGACGTCCAGCGCGATGAAATTGGATCTGAGGGTCTCGTTCGCCCGCCTGCCGTAGGCGGCCATCAGGAGGGCGATGAGCATGGTCAGCACCGCGTAGATGATGGCCTGGTCGAAGGAGAGATGCCGGCCGCCGGCCATGATGCTGCCGATCGCGTTGATCAAGGCATAAACTGCGGCTCCCGTCAGAAGGACGCCGTTGAGGCCGAGTACCATGGGTTCGAGGTGCCAGAAGCCCATGGTGAAATGCTTGGCGAACCTGCCGCCAGCCGCCGCGTTCGTTGCCGAAGACACGATCAGGTTGGAGACGATCAGCGCAACGATCGTCATGCTCGCATCCGTCAGCGCATAGACGCCGTCGAAGACGATCGCGTAGGAGCCGGAGAGAAGACCGAAGACGATACCGGCCACCGCCAGAACGAACGTCACGATAATGGAAACGCGCAGGACGCTTTGTTCGGTTGTCATTTTTCAATCCCCGGTGGAGGCGCGGCATGCGCGTCCGGTAGCTTCATATCCAGGCCGGAGTCTTATCGTGTCGCATGGCCGGAGCCAATCGGGGCGAGCCTTCTTCCTCGTGGGATCATGAACAGGCTGTTTGATCCGTCAGGCACCGCTTGGTCGGGCGCTCTGTCCCTGCCGCCTGAATTCGCTCGGTGTGACGCCGACCAGCTTCTTGAAGTCGCGGGCAAAATGGAAGGGGTCCGGGTAGCCGCATCTGGCGGCGATGCCGCCGATCTGCGCATCCGTCACGACCAGCAGCGACTTTGCGGCATTTATGCGCTCATGGCGCAGCCAATCGACGGGGGTTGTTCCCATCCGTTGCCGGAAGCGGCGGAAGAACTGCGCCGGGCTGAGATTGGCGGCGGTGGCGAATTCGCCGATGGTCCAGGGATGGGTCAAGTCTGCACGGACCATTTCCATCACGCGCTGCAGGCGCTGCACGGCGCCGCCGAGGTCGCCGCCGTCCGCGCGCTCCGATACCAGCGAGGAAATCAGCTGGGCAAGCAAGGCGAAGCAGCGGCTGTCGGCGAGGAAGCCATTTCCCTCCACTTCGTCGAGAATTCCGGCAAACAGCGCCTCCATATTGCGTGGGTTCGTCATTTCGAAGACCGGGTTCGCCATCACGTCGAGGCTGTCGAACAGGGTGTCGAGCCCATGTCCGACGAATCCCAGCCACAGATAGGACCAGTGCGAATGGCGCGGCTCGCAGCGGTGAGAATACAGCATCGAGGAATCCAGCCAGGCGATCGTTCCCTCCTGCAGGAAGCTTGAGAGGCCGTTGACCTCGAGCAGGCCTTTTCCGTTGAGCGTGAGGATCAGCGTATGCTGGTTGAACCGTTGGGCGATCGGCATCTCGTTGGGCATGGAGACCCGGCGACCGGCGGCAAGAAGCGCGTAGGGAAAGGCGCGCGATAGCCTGCCCGGCGTCTGGAAGAAGACTTCGTCCAGGGGAGACGCGGCTTCTGGGGTTGTTTCGTCGGTCATCGCGAGGCGCCCTTATCCGGGGATGAGAGTTTTATCCATATAGCTGCGGTTTGCATCCATGTCTTTCTGCCGTTCCGTCATTTATTCTGTCAGGGATCAACCAGAATGGAGGAGGTCCCGATCGTGACGACGGCAACCCCAGCATTTGACCCGCTCTCGCAAGCGTTCGCAGACGACCCCTATGCTTCCTACCGAGAGCTGCGCGCCAACCCCGGCCCGGTCTATTACGAGCAATTCGACGTGTGGCTGCTGTCGCGCTACCAGGATGTCGCCGCCGCGGCTGCCGACAAGACGCTTGTGCGCTCCCTGGAGTTCTTTCTCTCTCCCGAGGAGATAGAGGAGCAGAAGGTTCGCCAGAACTGGCACGACATGCCGAACCATTCCCGCTTCGTGCAGTTCAGCCTGCTCGATTCCGATGGGGAAACCCATGACCGGCTGCGCCGCAAGGTGTTCCGTGAATTTACCCCGGCACTCGTGGCGCGCCAGCGCGGAATGATACAGGATTTCGTCGATCGCCTGCTCGACCGCCTGCTTCAGGCGGGCAAGATCGATTTCGTCGAGGATCTCGCCTCGCAGGTTCCGGGCCACATCATCGGCTCGGTTCTGGGCGTGCCGGCGGAATATGCCGGACAGCTGCGCAAGTGGTCGGAAGAGGTCGTGCAATATTTCGACGTCGACCGTAGCGCCGAACGCAAGGCGATCGCCGAACGCGCGACGACGGAATTCTACGAACTGCTCAAGGAGCTCATAGCCGATCGCGTGCGCAATCCGCGCGAGGATCTTCTCTGTCGGCTGACAGAGGCGCATGTCGCCGGCGAGCTGACGGAGGACGAGCTGGTTTCCACCTGCATGCTGATCCTGATGGCGGGACACGGCTCGACGATCGATGTGCTGGGCAGCGGGATGCATGCCCTCCTGCAGTATCCGGATGCCTTGGCCAAGCTCAGGCAGACGCCGGCCGTGATGCCGGCCGCCATTCAGGAAATGTTCCGCTTCGAGTCGCCGCTGCCGTTCTTCCATCGTTATCTGACGGAGGAAAAGACGATTGCCGGCATGCGTCTGCCGAGGGGCACGAAGGTCGGCTTGCTCTATGGCGCGGCCAATCGCGATCCCGAGCAGTTCGAAGCACCCGATCGGTTCAATGTCGAGCGCACGCCCAATCGCCATCTGGCCTTCGGCGGCGGCGCCCATTTCTGTCTTGGCAACCATCTGGCCCGGCTGGACATGGAGATCATTTTCTCGACGCTCTTGCAGCGCACCCGCTTCATCGAGCTGCTGGAGGAAAGCCCCGCCTACAAGCGCGGGCTATCGGTGCGCGGCCCGAAGCGTCTCGACATCAGCCTCATTGCCGCTTGAGGCGGACCGATAAAAGCAGGGAGAATATGAATAGTATGTGTGAAATCGTGTTTATCGATTCCGCCGGGCGCGAAACCCGTGTGCATGCGCAGGATGGCGAGACGCTGATGGCGGTCGCCGTCAGGAGCGGCATCGATGGTATCGTGGCGCAGTGTGGTGGCGCCTTGGCCTGCGGCACCTGTCATTGCTATATCGAGCAACCCCATCTCGATCTCCTGCCACCTCCTTCGGAGGAAGAAGCGACGATGATCGAATTCGTCATGGAGCCGGCTGCCAATAGCCGTCTGAGCTGTCAGATCCTTGCAAGCCAGGTCGTCGACGGCATGCGCGTCGTCGTGCCCGGCAGCCAGCATTAACGCATCCGAATCCGCGGCGAGCCGGAGATTTGCTCGCCCGGTCTCCATTGCGATTGCCGCGCGACGTCATGTCGTCACGAAAAGCCGCTCCGACCCTCGGAGCGGCTTTTCGTGCTCTTGAGGGACGCCGGACTCAAGATGCCTGATATATCATTTCATGAGTATTGCAGTATAGATTTTTGGCGCTTATAGGTTGCGCCCCGCGATTCCGAATAATCTCCAGTTTCCGCCAGTTCTCCGTACCCTATGCCGGTGCCGGTCGGGGCTTGTGGCTTCACAGATCAGGTTGTTTCGATGGCTGAGAAAACCAGCATCCTTGAGCCCATCAATGAAATCCTGCGCGCCTATTGGAAATCCGATCGCAGGATGCTTTTCGTTTGCGTCAGTGTCGTATTTCTCTCCAGCATCAGCAGCGTCGCCGCACCCTATGTCTTTTCCCGAATTATCGATCGCTTGCCCCACGACGGCGCCGTCAAGGGAGTGGTGCTGGGCCTGTTGACCTATGCAGTCCTATTGGGTGCGGCGTCCGCACTCCAGCATATGGCGCAATATCTTTCGCTCATGAGTTCGCAGAATCTCGGCTTCATCACGAGAACGCGCTTCTTTGCCCGCATTCTGACGAAGACTTCGGCCTTCTTCGTCGAGTATAATCCGAGCGAGATCCAGACCGCGAGCGCAGGCGGCAGCGGTGCGCTGGCGATGCTCATACAGCTTGGCCTCGCCGTCCTCATTCCCGGCGTCACCCAGATCCTGCTCACGCTTCTGACGCTTGGTGCGCTCATCAACATCGAAGTAACCCTGATCGTCGTGCTCTATGGAGCGGCGACGATCGCGCTGACCGTGATTTCCGTCCGCCGCGCGCGCGTTTTCCTGGACAAGGCGATCAGTGCCGGCCAGGAAAACGCACGTTTCGTCGGAAATGCCATGAATGCCATGGAAACGCTGCGCCACTTCGGCAGTCATGACTGGATGAAGCGGCGCTTCACCATCAAGGCGGCGGAGGTGCGTGACGCATGGCGGGGTTACGTCTTGCAACGCGTTGGCTATATTGCTGTGCTGGGACTGGGGCTTTCGGTCCAGTTCGCCGTGACCTTCCTGTTGCTGCTGCCGCGCTACAATGCCGGCGAGGTGACGGTCGGCGATATCGTTCTGTTCAATACCTTGTTGCTTCAGCTTAACATGCCCTTCGATATGATTGCCCACGCGATCGACGATCTGGCTCGTTCCCGCGCAACGTTCGCACCGCTGGCACGGATGTGGCAAGCACCGGAAGAGCGGCAGATTTCGCAATCGACATCGCTGGCGATTGAGAAAGGCCGGCTGGTATTGGAGCGTGTCAGCCATGCTTACGACAATGGTCGTGGCGTGGCGGATGTCAGCTTCGAAGCGGAGCGTGGGGGTATCACGTTTCTGGTCGGCGAAACCGGTTCGGGCAAGTCGACGATCTTCAAGCTGATGCTGAAATCGATAGAACCGGATTCCGGACATATCTCCATCGACGGTATCGATCTTGCGTCGATCGACCGTGCCGATTGGTATTCGGCCGTCGCCGTCGTGCCGCAGGACGCCATTCTGCTGAACGAGAGCCTTGCGGAGAACATTCTGCTGGGTCGGCCGAGAGATGAAGGACGGTTACGGCTTGCTACCGAGAAGGCAGCGATTCTTCCCTTTATCGATGCTTTGCCCGAGGGGTTGGAAACGACGGTTGGCGAGCGCGGCTTGAAGCTTTCCGGCGGCGAGCGCCAGCGCATCGCGATTGCTCGTGCCCTCTACGGCAACCCCGCCATCCTCTTTCTCGACGAGGCGAGTTCGGCTCTCGATGAAGTGACGGAGCGTGACATCATGGAGCACATTCGCATGCTTGCCCGCGATGTCACCGTCCTTGCGATCACTCACAGGCGTTCGGTAATCACCGAGGCCGACAAGGTGGTGGATATGAACCACCTTGTCGGGGCCTAGGCCGTCAGCCAGCCGTCGCTGCTTGTTCCGATGCCAGGAGATCCGCATAGTGGGCGCGGGCGACATCCGGGTGCGACCGCAACCGGCTCTTGAGCTGGTTCTGGCCGACGTCGCGGAAGATCGGATTGAGCGGATCGACCGAGATGCCGCGCTCGGCGCGCTTCAGATCGTCCGGCAGTTCGATGACGGGAATCGTGGCGTCCGGCCGGGAGCCCAGGAAGAAGGCAACGGAAAACCGCTCGACACCGGCAGGCGGCGCGATGACATCATGCACGTCGGCGCGCACGAAGCCGTTTGTCGCAAGCTCGAGCAATTCCCCGGTGTTGATGATGAAGGTGCCGGGAACCGGCGGCGCGGCGATCCAGACGCCATCTTCCGTGCGCACGCGCAGGCCGGGTGTCGTATCCTGCAGCAGCACGGTGACGAAGCCGCCGTCCTTGTGGGCGCCGACACCCTGGTCCGTTTCGGCGACGTCGCGACCCGGATAGCGGATGATCTTGAGAAGCTGCGAGGCTTGCGGCTCGTATATGTCGGCAAAGACGTTTTCATCCTGGCCGAGCGCCGCGGCGATCGCCTTCAGAACGTCGATGCCGATGCGCGTCACCTCTGCTTGATAAGCAAGCAGCAGCGGCTTGAGTTCGGGCAATGCTTCCGGCCACTGGTTCGGCCCCTGTAGCCGCCGCCAGGCCGGTGTGTCCGGGCCGATCTCGAAAGGTGCGCTTTCGGTGTTGATGTCGAGCTGCTCGCGCCAATCCTGCTCGCCGCGGGTACGCTCCTGTCCGGCGCGGTTGTAGCCACGAAAATGCGGCGACTTCACCATCTCGATCTTGAGTTTCTCTTCCATCGGCAAGGCGAAAAAGCGCTTCGCCGTCGCGACGACGCCTCTGATCAGTTCAGGATCGACACCGTGGCCCGTCAGATAGAAGAAACCATGATCGTATAGCACCGTACGAAGCTCTGCGACGAATGCCTGGCGTTCTGCGGGCGAGGCGTAGAATCGGGAGATATCGAGCGTCGGCAACGATGTTTCGATGCCCGACGGCGAGGTGTGAGGGGTCAACGGGGTTTCCTCTTTCAAGCTAGTCTTGTTATCGAGGCAGATGCGAGCTGCCAATCGTGGATTGAGGCACGCTAGAATCCATCCGCCCCAAAGGCAAAGAAGATAATCTTAAAGAATTCCGATCTTTGGAACGGTTTTTGCTGTGCCCGGTCTGTCGCGCTCAGACCACGTCCCGACGCACGAAATGCCGAATGCCCTCGGGCCCGGCCTCGACCAGATCGCGTAAGGTCGGCGGCACCAACTCAAACCGGTCGAGCGCAGCCCGTGTGGCGGGTGCCCAGCGAAATTCGAGGTCGGCATTTCCGTCTTTCACCCGATGCACGATTTCCGTTGCGTGAAACAGGAGCGGTTGCGACAGCTCCGCCTCATAGTAGAAGCCGACTTCGTGAACGCGCCGGCCGGAAAGTTCGAAGAAGTTTTCGATGATGAAGCGCAAGGGGCCGACAGCCGCCTTGCAGCCGATTTCCTCCTCGATCTCGCGGGCCAGCGTTTCGGCGCCGGCCTCGTGAAACTCCACCCGGCCGCCGGGCAGAGACCAGAACGTCTCTCCGACCGCGCGATGAATGAGGATATGATCGCTGGAGCGGATCAAGGCGCCCGCCCGCAATTGAAAGCGGGATTCTGCCGAGTCGATGACAATCATGGTGCGCGCGGTTTCCGTCACGGATTGACCCTCCGGTTGCGCGATACGATGAAGATCATCTTTCCTGTATCGCTTCTGGTGTTGAGGTGTATCGAAGTCGTTTATAGGTTGTTTCTCTCCCGGTTCATCCTCCCCATTGGACGAGATTTTGGTGATGCGCTTCGTCAATCCCATTCCTTTCGTGACCGACATTGCCCGCTCGAAGGCATTTTACAGTGAGCTGCTTGGCCTCGGGATTGTGCACGACTTCGGCAACTTCGTGCTCTTCGACACCGGCTTTGCGATTCACGACGGCAAATCGCTGGAACGAACGATCTGGAAGAAAAGCGATGAGACATCTGAGCGATATGGCCGCGGAAACATTCTTCTCTATTTCGAACATGAGGACGTGGATGCAGCGTTCGAGGCGATCGCACCGCATGTGGACCTCATTCATCCCGTCGAGAGACAGGAATGGGGGCAGCGCGTGTTCCGCTTCTATGATCCTGACGGCCATGCGGTAGAAATCGGCGAGCCTCAGCTGGGCTTGGCGGCCGACTGACGCTTTTGCTCTTCGGCTTGAAACGGGGGAGAACGAGGATGCGGTTCGGACAGGATCTCCAATTCGAAGAGATTGCCGTCGATCTTCCGTACGATTTTGAGATGCTGCGCCGCGATGCCGCCCGCGAGGGCAAGCAGTTTGTCGAGAGGTTGCATGCCGAATGGGAGAGTGGCAGGCAGCGGTTCACCGGAGTGCATGAGGCCCTTGTCGCTGCCCGGGTGAATGGCGATCTTGCCGGGATCGGCGGACTGACGGTCGATCCCGGCATGACGTCCGCCATGCGCATGCGCCGCTTCTACATTCGTCCATCCCACCGGCGCCATGGCATCGGTCGTCAACTGACGATGACGCTCCTGAGCCGGTCGATTGCGAATGGAACAATCGTGACAGTCAATACGGACGATGCCGGCGCGGCCTTATTCTGGGAGACGTTGGGCTTTCAGTTCGATCCGAAAGCTGGCCGCACCCACCGGCTTCGATGGCAAGGGCAGGAGGCTGTCGGCTCAACGGATTGACAGCCGGTTCCAACCACCCGACCATTGCTGCGAGGAGTCGCAGGCTTCAGCGTCAATGGTGGTGGGATGGCTTTGAATCACGAGGTTGCGACAACGACAGAGCCTGAAGGCCCGTCGCCGAAATTGCATAATTGGCTTATCGAACCTCGCGAATATGCGCGGCAGGAGCAAAGGCGAGGCCGGCGATTTGCTTTCGAGCGAATTGCACCGCGCCGGACCGCATTGGTCGTCATCGACATGATCCCGTTCTTTGTCGCGGAGAGCGGATATTGCCGGGGAATCGTGCCGAATATCGAGCGGCTGGCCGATACCGTTCGGGCAGGCGGCGGTCTTGTCTCCTGGGTCGTGCCGGGTTCCGTGCAGCTTCATCCCGCTTTGGCCGAGGAGTTCTATGGCCGGGATATCGCAGAGCTGTTCCGGACATCGGGGGGATCAGGACCGATCGCGGAGAGAATCTGGTCAGGTCTTCATCGGGCTCCGGGCGACCTCCTTCTGGAAAAATTCACCTATAGCGCCTTCTTTCCGGGCTCCTGCGATTTGCCGCGCATGCTGGGAGCACGGGACATCGACACGGTGATCATCACCGGTACGCTGACGAACATATGCTGTGAGTCGTCAGCAAGAGATGCCTTCGCGTCCGGTTTTCGAGTGATCTTCGTGGCTGACGCCGCCGCAGCAAGACGCGACTGCGATCACAACGCCGCACTGCACAATATCTACCGCAGCTTTGGCGATGTGCGCCCGACGGAGGAGATCGTCAGCCTCCTGCAACAACAGACGGCTGATTGGCTCGATGATGCTTGATGATATCGTTTTGGAAGACTCCGCGATCCGGCGCCTGCTTTTGCAGGTGACGCCGCAATGGGCCGATCTTCCCATTCGCCGCCTTGTCTCTTCGGGCACGGACAACGCGATCTATCGATTGGGAGAGGAACTGCTGCTGCGTCTTCCCCGCCGCGAGACCGCGGCCAATCTGATTTCCAAGGAACTCGATTGGCTGCCTCGCTTTGCAGAGCTGCCGCTCGAAGTGCCGCGACTGCGTTTTCGTGGGAGCTTCGATTTTGGCTTGAAAGGCGATTTCGGCATTTTCGACTGGATGGAAGGCGATATTGCCTCGCCGCGAAATATTGCCGATCCGCTTGCGGCAGCGCTTGCGCTTGCGAACTTCCTGAACGGCCTGCATCTCGTGGAAACGGAGGGCGCGCCGCTGGCGGGAGAAAGCAACCATCGTCGGGGCGTGAAGCTGGAAGCCCTGTCGTCGGTCACGCTTCCCGCCATCGACATTCTTGCGGATGAAATTGATGCGGATGCAGCGATCAGGCTTTGGAAGCGGGCCTGTGCCACCGTTCACCGCGGCCCGCCGGTTTGGCTGCACGGCGATATCAAGGCGGATAATCTGATCGCCAGAGGTGGACTGCTGACCGGGGTCATCGACTGGGGTCTTTGTGCCGTCGGCGATCCGGCTGCCGACTATGCCGCCGCGTGGACCTGGGTCGACCCTTCCGCTCGTGAGGCATTTCGCGATGCTTGCGGTGTTGGCGATGCCGATTGGCTTCGCGCGGAAGGATGGGCACTCTATGCCGCCGTCATTGCCTTGAGCTACTATCGGGGTGGGAAAAACGAGGCGCTCTCCGAACAATCGCGCCTCACCCTGGCTCGTCTCGGTATGCGATAGCAGGTCGATCTGTCTGCGATACAAATGCCTGCTACAGCATGCGCTGCAGCACCTCATCCTTGCGGAAAAAATGGTGCCAGAGGGCCGCCAGGATATGAAGGCTGACAACGGCGTACAGGCAATAGGCGCCATATTCATGAATTTCGGCGGCTGTTCTCTCCAGCCCTTTGTCGAGCGGCAGCAGATTGGGCCATTGGAAGAGGCCGAACCACGGCAGATCGTGACCGCCGGCGGCGGAGGTGGTGTAGCCGGCAAGCGGCATCAGGAGCATCAGGGCGTAGAGCAGGATATGCGCGCCGCGGGCGGCATAGTGGTTGAAGACGTCAAGCGGCCGCCGATAGGCGGGCTCGCCAAGCGAGAGCCTGAGCGGCAGGCGGATTGCGATGAGGACGAGCGCCGTCATGCCGAGCGATTTATGCACGTCGAGGAGGGCTCGGCGCAAGGGGACGCCCGGCGTGAGGTACGAACAATAGAGGCCGATGACGAGCGCCGAGATGATGACGATGGCCATGAGCCAATGCAGGATCCGTTGCGATGGCCGGTATCGGGTCGTCGATACGGTTGCCGAGGCTTCGGTGGTGGTGGACATATGTTTCTCCGGTCGTCTGGGGGATGCGGCGCGGAGGTTTGATCGGCTGGAATATGGCTGATTTGAGGGCTCGTCCGTTCACCTTCTCGCGAGCGGTGGAGCATCCGCCGCCGGTGAGCCGGCAGCCATATTCGATGCTACTGTCCCGTTTTCGAAGAGGCCGTATGCCCTCGCTCGGCGGAAGAGGCGATGATCTCGCAGCTTTCGGTATGCTTCGGCGCAGGGGCCGCAACGGGAAGAGCCTTGGTGCAGATGCCGATCTCATGTCCGTCGATACGGAAGAA
Source organism: Martinezella lusitana (assembly GCF_010668395.1). Lineage (GTDB taxonomy): Bacteria > Pseudomonadota > Alphaproteobacteria > Rhizobiales > Rhizobiaceae > Rhizobium > Rhizobium lusitanum_A. The sequence goes on along the minus strand of NZ_WUEY01000002.1, from coordinate 506,881 downwards.
GGCGATGCCTCCCGTCTCGAGCGCCTGCCGAAGCTGGGCTTCCGTGGCCCGATGCAGGCTGTGGCGATTGCCCTCATAGTCGCGGATCGTGCTGCGCGATACGCCCGAGCGGTCGGCAAGGTCCATCTGCGTCCAATCAAGGAAGCCGCGGGCTGCTCGGCAGAGCGCTGGTGTCAAAATCATCGCCATTTCACCTTGACGCCGGGTTCAAAGCTGCCCATATTGGGCGATATCTATCATATAGGACATAATTCGACGGTTTTCTAGGGGGTGCCATTATGGCAGTCTGACCGAAGCCGGCCAAGCGAAGGAACGACGTTTTGGGATAACCAGCGGGCCTGTTTTCATTCTGGCACTTTTGGCTCTGCCGTTTATCGGAAGTCTTCTTTCCGTATGCCTGTTGCGCACACAGTCTCGGCGTGGTCCGGCCTGGATCGCCGGGACGACCACATTTCTGGCGCTGCTGATTTCAGCGAGCTTCTATCCCGCCGTCAAGGACGGTGGCGTCGTCCGTTATAGCATAGAGTGGCTGCCGCAGCTCGGGCTCGATTTCAGTCTCCGGCTGGATGGCTTCGCCTGGCTGTTTTCGCTCGTCATTACCGCCATCGGCTTTCTCGTCATCGTCTATGCCCGCTACTATATGTCGGAAGAAGATCCGGTTCCCCGTTTCTTTTCCTTCCTGCTTGCCTTCATGGGAGCGATGCTCGGCATCGTGCTTTCGGGCAATGTCATCCTGCTCTCGATATTCTGGGAGCTGACGAGCATCTTTTCCTTCCTGCTGATCAGCTATTGGCACAACACCGCCGCCGCGCGCGATGGTGCCCGCATGGCGCTGACGATCACGGGGATCGGCGGTTTCTGCCTGCTGATCGGATTGATCCTGCTCGGCCACATCGTCGGCAGCTACGATCTGGACAAGATCCTGGCCTCGGGAGACGTCATCCGCAACCACCCGCTCTACCTGCCTGCGCTGATCCTCATCCTGCTGGGAGCGCTGACGAAGAGTGCGCAATTCCCCTTTCATTTCTGGCTTCCGAACGCCATGGCGGCGCCGACGCCCGTCTCGGCCTATCTGCATTCGGCGACGCTGGTGAAGGCCGGGGTCTTCCTGCTTGCCCGCTTCTGGCCGGTTCTCGCCGGCACGGACGAGTGGTTCTATATCGTTGGCGCCGCCGGCATCATCACGCTGCTGCTGGGCGCCTACTTCGCGATGTTCCAGCAGGACCTGAAGGGCCTGCTCGCCTATTCGACGATCAGCCATCTCGGTCTCATCACCACCTTGCTCAGCCTCGGAAGCCCGCTCGCCACAGTCGCCGCCATCTTCCATATGCTGAACCACGCGACCTTCAAGGCGTCGCTGTTCATGGCGGCCGGCATCATCGATCACGAGACGGGCACCCGCGACATGCGCCGTTTGAGCGGCCTCTTCCGCTACATGCCGTTCACCGGGGCGCTTGCGATCGTCGCGAGCGCGGCCATGGCCGGCGTTCCGTTGCTCAACGGCTTCCTGTCGAAGGAAATGTTCTTTGCCGAGGCCATAGAGACCCACGCCGATTCCGTTCTCGACCGCATGCTCCCCTACGTGGCGACGCTGGCGAGCGCATTCAGCGTCGCCTATTCCCTGCGCTTCATCCAGACGGTCTTCTTCGGGCCGCCGCCGACCGATTTGCCGATCGCCAAGCCGCATGAGCCGCCGCGCTGGATGCGCTTCCCGATCGAGCTCCTGGTCGTCGTCTGCCTCGTCGTCGGCATCGCCCCGGCCCTGTCGGTCGCGCCCTTCCTGCAGGCAGCCGTCGTCAGCGTCCTGCACGCTGATACGCCGCAATACAGCCTCTCGCTTTGGCACGGCTTCAATCTGCCGCTGGTCATGAGCATCATCGCATTGGTCGGCGGAACCGTTTTCTACTTTGCTTTCAAGGATTATCTGGGTCGATGCGAGGACGGGCCACCCATTTTCCGCCGGCTGAAGGGGCAGCGCATCTTCGAGCGGGTGCTGGTGGAAGTCTCCTGGCACTGGGCCCGAATCGCGGAAAAGCGGATCGGCACGCGCAAGCTGCAGCCGCAGCTTCGCTGGGTTGTCGTCACCGGCTTTGCGGCAGGGCTGCTTCCTCTCTATCTCTCCGGCTTCGAGGCGACGCATTTTGCGTTTTCGGGGGCGGACCCCGTCTTCGCGGCGATCTGGGCGATCGGCATCTGCCTGGCGATCGGCACCGCCTTCTTTGCCAAATACCACCGGCTCGCCGCCCTGGTGATGCTCGGCGGCGTCGGGCTCGTCGTCTGCATGACGTTCATCTGGCTTTCCGCGCCCGATCTTGCCATCACGCAGCTTCTCGTGGAGATCGTCACGACGGTTCTCATTCTGCTGGGGTTGCGCTGGTTGCCGAAGCGGAATGAGGGGATCGACGATACGGTCAACCTGCGCGCTCGCTTCCGCCGCTTTCGCGATCTTGCGCTGGCCGTCATCTGCGGCGTTGGCATGATGTTTATCTCCTACGCCGTCATGACCATGCCGGTGCCGGACGCCATTGCGAATTATTTCCTCGAAAACGCCTATTCGAAGGGTGGCGGCCGCAACGTCGTCAACGTGATCCTGGTCGATTTCCGCGGCTTCGACACTCTGGGCGAAATCGCGGTCCTCGGCGTCGTCGCATTGACTGTCTATGCGCTGCTACGCCGTTTCCGTCCGGCTCCTGACAGCATGGAGATGCCGGAGCAGCAGCGGATTCAGAACCGCTTCGACGAGGAACGGCCGGAGCGGTCCGCCGGCGATACAGTGCGCGACTATCTGCTGGTGCCTTCCGTCATCATGCAGTGGATGTTCCCGTTCGTGATTGCGCTTTCGGTCTATATCTTCATGCGCGGGCATGACGCCCCCGGCGGCGGCTTCTCGGCCGGCTTGACGCTTTCGATCGGCTTCCTGCTGCAATATCTGGCCGGCGGTACGCGCTGGGCGGAGGATCGCATCCGTATCCTGCCGCTGCGATGGATGGGAGCCGGGCTTCTGGTGGCGACGGCAACGGGTATCGGGGCGTGGTTCTTCGGCTATCCGTTCCTGACGTCGCATTTCCAGTATCTGGACGTCCCGTTGATCGGCAAGGTGCCGGCCGCCAGCGCCCTGCTTTTCGATCTTGGCGTCTTCATGCTCGTGGTCGGCTCCACGGTTCTGATCCTTGTGGCCCTCGCGCACCAGTCGATCCGCATCAACCGTCTGCGCGCGCTCGATGCGGACAAGGCAAAGGGGGATTGATGGAACTCATCTTGTCCATTGCGATCGGTGTGATGACGGCCTGTGGTGTCTGGCTGATCCTGCGCCCGCGCACCTATCAGGTCATCATCGGGCTGTCGCTTCTGTCCTACGCGGTCAATCTCTTCATCTTCGGAGTGGGTGGCGTGAAGACAAACGTGCCGCCGCTGCTTGGCGACGGCACCGCGACGCGTGCGCTTGCAGATCCGGTGCCGCAGGCCCTGGTGCTGACGGCGATCGTCATCGGCTTCGCGACAACGGCCCTGTTCCTCGTCGTCCTGCTGGCCTCGCGCGGCCTGACCGGCACGGACCATGTGGATGGAAGGAACGACCGTAAATGACGGGCTGGTCGCATCACCTCATCATCGCGCCGATCCTCGTTCCGCTGATTGCGGCCGCGCTGCTTCTGTTCATCGACGAGCGCTCGCGCACGCTGAAGGCGCTCGTGAGCCTGGCCGCCACGCTCCTGCTGGTGGTCATCGCGCTCGCGCTCTTCCGCACGGAAGGCGGATCGGCGGGCCAGGAGCGCGCCTATCTGCTTGGAAACTGGAGCGCCCCCTTCGGCATCGTGCTCGTGCTCGACGGGCTTTCGGCGCTCATGCTGCTGCTGACGTCCATCGTCGCCGTCGCCGCGCTGATCTTCTCGCTGGCGCGCTGGCACGCGGTCGGGGCGCATTTTCACACCATGTTCCAGCTGCTGCTGATGGGCGTCAACGGCGCGTTCCTGACCGGCGACCTCTTCAACCTCTTTGTCTTCTTCGAGGTCATGCTGGCGGCGTCCTACGGCCTGCTCCTGCATGGCTCCGGGCCGCTCAGGGTCAAGGCGGGCATGCACTACATTGCCGTCAACCTCGCGGCGGCGCTGCTCTTTCTCATCGGCGTCAGCCTGATCTATGGTACGACGGGAACGCTGAACATGGCGGATCTCGCAGTCCGTATTCCGGAAATGTCCGCCGATCGCCGTATGCTCATGCAGGCGGGCGCCGGCGTGCTCGGCATTGCTTTCCTCATCAAGGCCGGCATGTGGCCGCTCTGCTTCTGGCTGCCGACGGCCTATAGCGCGGCGTCGGCGCCGGTCGCGGGCATATTCGCCATTCTGAGCAAGCTCGGCATCTATGTCATTCTGCGGCTGACGATGCTCCTGTTCAGCACCGGGCCTTCCGCAGGATTCGGCGCGCCCGTGCTTCTTTATGGCGGCATGGCGACGCTGATTTTCGGAACCGTCGGCGTGCTGGCGTCGCAGGCGCTCGGCCGGCTGGCCGGCTTTGCGGTGCTCGTCTCGTCCGGTACCCTGCTCACGGTGATCGGCATCAACGACGGCTCGATTTCAGCCGGTGCCTTGATGTATCTCGTCAGCTCGACCCTGACGATCAGCGCCTTCTTCATGCTGATCGAGCTCGTGGAGCGCGGACAGGATGCCGGCGCCAGCGTTCTCGCCGTCACCATGGAGGCGTATGGCGATGCAGAGGAGAAGGAGCCGGCGGAAGGCGAGGGCGTCACCATGCCGGGCACCATGGCCATGCTCGGTATCTGCTTTGCCGCCTGCGGCATCCTGCTTGCCGGCCTGCCGCCGCTTTCGGGTTTCGTCGCCAAGTTTGCCATGCTTTCGGCCATGATGGGAACCGGCGCGATCGGTATTCCTCCGAGCGCTGCCGTCTGGACGCTGATCCTGCTCGTCATCCTCTCCGGCATTGCAGCCCTGATCTCCATGACGCGCGCCGGCATACGCACATTCTGGAGTTCGCTGGAGGGCACGGTTCCACGCGTGCTCGTCATCGAGATATTTCCGGTGATGGGCCTGCTCGCATTGACGCTGGCACTGACCATCTGGGCCGGCCCTGTCATGCGGTACATGGACGCGACCATTCGCACCCTTAGCGATCCGAGCGTCTACGTGGATGCGGTTCGCAACGCTGTTGTCGCGCCGGCTACCGCCGCGGTCGAGGCAAGCAAAGCGGGAGGCCTGTGATGTTGCCTTATCCGCTTCTGGCGCTGAGCTTGATCCTGATGTGGCTGCTGCTGAACGGCTTCACGCTTGGCCAGTTGATCCTCGGCATTGTCGTTGCAGTCTTTGCCTCCTGGGGCATGGCGTCGCTGCGGCCCAGAAAGCCTCGGCTGCGGAAATGGTATCTGCTGCCCAAGCTGTTCTTCCGGGTCGTCTTCGACGTCCTGAAATCCAATCTTCAGGTGGCATGGATCATCCTGAGGGGACGGTCGCGCACCGCCACGCCGGGCTTCGTGGTCCTTGAGTTGAGGGTCAGGGATCAGATTTCGCTTGCGCTGCTCGCCATCATCCTGACCAGCACCCCGGGCTCCGCATGGCTGGAATATGATTCCAACGACAATACCGTGCTGCTGCACGTCCTTGACCTCGAGAACGAGGCGGCATGGCGCGATACGGTCGCCAATCGCTATGAAAGCTTGCTGATGGAGATATTCGCATGAGCGCCACCATCATCCAGATGTCCGTTGCAATCGCACAGGTGATGATCGTGGCCGCGATGGCGATTGCTTCCATTCGTATGTTTCGCGGACCGCGCGCGCAGGATCGCATCATCGCGCTCGACACACTCTACGTCAACGCCATGCTGCTCCTGCTGACCTTTGGCATCGGCACCGGGCGCGTCGTCTATTTCGAGGCGGCGCTCGTGATCGGCATGCTCGGCTTTGTCGCGACCGTTGCGCTGGCGAAATTCCTGATGCGCGGGGAGGTGATCGAGTGAGCACGCCCTTTGAAAGCATGCCTCTATGGGCGGCAATCCCCGTCGGTGGGCTTCTCATCGTCGGCGCCTTCTTTACCCTGGTCGGCGCCATCGGCTTCTTGCGGCTTGGAACGTTCTACGAGCGTATCCACGCGCCCACATTGGGCACCAGCGGCGGCATCGGTGCGATCATGATCGCGTCGATGATCTTCTTCTCGGCCTTGACGCAATCGCTCGTCATCCATGAACTGCTGATCGGGGTGTTCGTGACGGTGACGACGCCGGTCACCTTCATGCTGCTCGCCCGTGCGGCGCTCCATCGCGATCGTGTTGAGCAGAACGGCAATGTTCCGCCCAAACAGTCGCCCGAAGAAACGTCGCCCGGAAGCCATTCGTCATAGGCGCCTGATCCTTTCTTTCATGTGTGGCCGATGCCGTCTGGCGACGCGCGGTGCGTAAGAGTAAGGATGCACGCCTGGTCAGGCCGATCGGTCCTCATTCAGGGGCGGTCATCGGCAAGAGCGATATGACGACACAGGAGCGGAGCAGGAAATGACGAAGATCGCGCTGGCTATTCATGGTGGCTGCGGCGTCATGCCGGAGGACAGCATGACTCCCGAGGAATGGGAAGGGGCTCGCCGCGATCTGGCTGCCGCCCTGCGTGCGGGTCATGCGCGGCTGCGGGCCGGCGACAGCGCGGTCGATGCCGTCGAGGCCGCGGTCGTGGTCATGGAGGACAGTCCGCATTTCAATGCCGGGCATGGTGCCGCATTGAACGAAAACGGCCTGCACGAACTGGATGCCTCGATCATGAGCGGGGCAACATTGGAGGCCGGTGCCATCAGCGCATCGCGTGCGATCCGTAATCCGGTCAAGGCGGCGCGCGCGTTGATGGAGGACGGCCGCGCCGTATACATGACCGGGCCTGCGGCCGATCGCTTTGCCGAGGCCAAGGGCCTGCGGATCGAGCCGCAATCCTATTTTACCACGCCGAAGCGGGTCGAGGCGCTGGAGGCGATGAAACGCCATGCCGCCGCCGGCACCGACGGGACGGAAAACGAAAAGCACGGCACGGTCGGGGCGGTCGCGCTCGATGCCGCAGGCCACCTGGCGGCCGCGACCTCGACGGGTGGATACACCAACAAGCCGGAAGGGCGTGTGGGCGACAGCCCGATCATCGGCGCGGGCACCTATGCGCGCGACGGCGTCTGCGCCGTGTCGGGCACGGGTCAGGGCGAATTCTTCATTCGTTATGTCCTGGGGCATGAGGTGGCGTCTCGCGTGGCCTATCTGAAGCAGGATATCGCGACCGCAACGGAAGGGCTTATAATGCAAGACCTCGCGCCTCACCAGATCGGTGCCGGGCTGGTGGCTATCGATGCTCAAGGCGTGGCTGTCGCGCCTTACAACACGCCGGGGATGTTTCGCGGCTGGGTGACGCCCGAAGGCAGAGCCTTCGTCGCGACCCACGAGCAGGTCTTCGAAATCGATCTGTAATGGAAGCCTTCGTGTAAGGCCGTAGGCCAGTTCTCGCTCGGGCAAGAAGCGGGCCCTCAATCTCCCGTGTCGGCCTTGAGGCCGATATTTCGTGCTTCCTTTTCAAGCACATAGCAGCGCTGAACAATGGACTCGCGGCGGGAGTGCGAGAAAAGCTCCCTGCTGCCGACCTGCTCGAAGCCCAGTTTCGTCAGCACGCGACCCGAGGCGGCGTTGTCGGAAGCATGACCGGATTCGAGCCTCGACAGGCCGGCGTCCTGGAAAACGAAGCCGATCAGCGCTTGCGCCGCTTCGAACGCATAGGCCTTGCCCCAGGCCGATCTCTCCAGCCAGTAGCCGAGACTACCCAAACGGCCGTCGATACCATCGACGTCGACGATACCGATCATTCTTCCGGCTTGCTCGATCGCGAAACGATAGGCCGTGCCGTCGGCCCATTCACGCTCATGGCTGGAAAACCACTCCCCTATGGCGCGCTTGTCCGGCGGATAAGTGGCGTTGCCCAGCATGCGCGTCACGTTCCAATCGCTCTGGATTTCGAACGCCCGGCCTGCGTCGGTCGCAGAGGTGGGCCGCAGGCAGAGGCGCGCCGTCCCGATGGAAACACGAGGGAGCGATTGCCTGGTCATCTGGAACGCCTCGCCGATGGTGTGTTGCGCATGCGATCCCCGCACCGATACCTGGTTTTGCTCTTTTTGCGTGTAGTAGCCATGGATACTACTGTTCGTCGGAATTATAGCAACATCGAAGGAATGCGTTCGCGAGCCTTTTCCCATGGCACATCAAGCGTTCGATCCGGCGGTATATTCTTTAGCGTCAGCCAATATATTGCCGCAATGGGCGCGCAAAAGCGCCGCCTCTTGCGGGCCTAGCCGGCAGGAACATCGGGACCGGCCGTGAGAGCGTTCCGTTTACGAGGGGCGAACCCCCTTTCGCGGTCCGGTCCTTTCTTCCCTGCCGATGCCTTTGGCGTCTTCGTTCGGCGAACCGGATCCGGTGATTGCGACGCGGCATCTCCTCGCCTCCTGACGTGGGCTTCAACCGTCCGCCCAGAACGGCGATACGCGTCTGGCCCGCTCTCTTTGAAGGCTTGTCTCCGCCGCTGATGTCAGTGAGCAGTTTGTCTGCTATAAAGGCTATGGGCCATCCGGATCACGTTTTGGTGTTCTCACCAGCATGTGTGTAACAAAATGGCCGTCTCTTCCGTAATCCATAGTGACGCGACATGCCGCTGCCCGGACTATGGCAGCTCGAATGTCCTTTGAGCCGGCGGCTTATCCGCTGAAGGAGAACGGTGCGATGCTGAATAGACGACGAGTGCTTCTAGCAACGGTTCTTGGTGCCATCGGTTTGAGACTGGGCTATGGTTCCGCCGCAGCCAAAACGCCCGCGAATTTTCCCGTCTCCCATACGGACGAGGAATGGCAGAAGATATTGACATCAGACCAGTATGCCGTCCTGAGGGAGGAGGGAACCGAACGGCCCTTCACCAGCGCGTTGTTGAACGAGCATGGCAAGGGTAACTTCGCCTGCGCCGGCTGCGATCAGGATGCCTTCTCCTCGGCCACGAAGTTCGACAGCGGTACGGGCTGGCCAAGTTTCTGGGCGCCACTCGACGGGGCGGTGGCAACGTCGCGCGACGCGTCTTTCGGCATGGTGCGCAACGAGGTGCATTGCAGCCGCTGCGGCGGCCATCTCGGCCATGTTTTCGATGACGGGCCGAAACCGACCGGGCTTCGCTACTGCATGAATGGCGTTGCCATGAAATTTCATCCGGCTACTGCCTGAACGATCAGAGACCGACCGATGCTTTTGTTTATTCTCGCTTATCTTGGCGGTGTTCTGACGATCGTCAGCCCCTGCATCCTGCCTGTCTTGCCATTCGTCTTCGCGCGGGCTGGTCAACCCTTCCTGCGCAGCACACTGCCGATGCTGATCGGCATGGCGGCGACCTTTGCCGCCGTTGCGACGCTTGCAGCCTTCGGCGGCGGCTGGGCGGTGACGGCGAACGAATATGGACGCTATGCGGCCATGGCGCTGCTTGCGCTTTTCGGCATCATTCTGCTGTTTCCGTCGCTTTCGGATCGCTTGACGCGCCCGCTCGTGTCGCTTGGCGCGCGGCTGTCGCAATCGGCCGATCGTTCGAGCCGGAGCGGAGGGTCCGCGGTTGCGGCATCGTTGCTGCTGGGCGTGGCGACCGGTCTGCTCTGGGCGCCCTGCGCCGGGCCGGTTCTCGGCCTTATTCTGACCGGGGCCGCGCTCCAGGGAGCAAGCGTCGGCACGACGCTGTTGCTGCTTGCCTATGCGCTCGGCGCGGCGACATCGCTTGCGCTTGCACTTCTGATCGGCGGCCGCGTTTACCAGGCGATGAAGCAATCGCTCGGCATCGGCGAGTGGCTGCGCCGTGGCGTCGGCGTTGCCGTGCTGGTCGCGGTCGTTGCGATCGCAATGGGGCTGGATACAGGCTTCCTGACACAGGCCTCTCTCGCAAGCACAGCATCGCTCGAGCAGAATCTGGTCGACCGCCTCCGTGCCCAGGATCCGAACAAGCCGTCATCGGTCGTCATGAAGAATGACGGCGGTGCGATGATGAGCGCCACCAACGAGATGATGATGAGCGCAAAGCCGGATGGAGCCGCCGGCGGCGGTTCGATGGCAATGGCGATGACACAGAAGCCTGCCGCCGCGCAGCTGCCGGTCGAAGGTCCGGTTCCCTCGCTCGACGGTGCCGTGCAATGGCTGAATTCGCCGCCGCTGACCGCGGCCGGGTTGAAGGGAAAGGTCGTTCTGGTCGACTTCTGGACCTATTCCTGCATCAATTGCCTGCGTGCCATTCCCTATGTCGAAGCCTGGGCGCAGAAGTACAAGGATCAGGGCCTTGTCGTCATCGGCGTGCACGCACCCGAATTCGCCTTTGAAAAGAACGTCGACAATGTGAAGAAGGCCATTGCCGATCTCGGCATCACCTATCCCGTCGCGATCGACAACAACTACGCGATCTGGCGTGCCTTCGATAACGAATATTGGCCCGCCCACTATTTCATCGACGCACAGGGGCAGGTACGCCACCACCATTTCGGTGAGGGCGATTACGATCAGTCCGAGAGGGTGATCCAGCAGCTTCTGGCCGAAGCCGGCAAGGCAAATGTCTCCAGCGATATCGTCGCGGTAAAGGCAACGGGCGCCGAGGCCGCAGCCTCGGACGAAGCGGATGTCCAGTCGCCGGAAACCTATGTCGGCTACCTGCGTTCGCAGAACTTTGTCGATGATGCTGGCACGGTGAACGATGCTGCCCATGACTATGTCGCGGCAACTCCGAAACTCAACGAGTGGGGTCTTGCCGGCAACTGGACGGTTGGCGGACAAGAAGCGACCTCAAACAGCACCGATAGTCGCCTGTATTACCATTTCCATGCCCGTGACCTGCATCTCGTGCTTGGGCCGGCGGCGGACGGAAAGCCTGTCCGGTTCCAGATCACCATCGACGGCAAGCCGCCGGCAGACAGCCATGGCGTCGATACGGATGCGGACGGCAACGGCGTGGTAACAGGGCAGAGGCTTTACCAGCTCGTTCGGACAAGTGGTCCGGTCTCCGACCATACGTTCGAGATCAAGTTCCTCGATCCCGGCGCCCAGGCCTACGCGTTCACGTTCGGCTGACCGAGGTCGATTGCTCCTGAAAGGGCCGCCCGGCGAGAAATCAGAAGCTGGGCGGCGTGCAGGCGCTGATGACTTCGCAGGGCACCGGCCCGACGCAGCGGAAGCGGTGCGGGCGGCGGCTTTCGAAGTAATAGGCGTCGCCTGGCCCGAGAATGCGCCGTTCGTCATCGACGATGACTTCGAGGCGGCCGGACAGGACTATGCCGCCTTCCTCTCCTTCATGCACCAGCGGCACCTTGCCGGTATCCGCCCCCGGCTGATAGCATTCCTTCAGGATCTGAAGGCTGCGGCCGAAGAGATTTTCACCGATCTGGCGATAGGAAATCGGCCCTTTGCCGATCTCGACCAGCTCCTCGGCCGCATAAAAGGCCTTCTTCGGCGCTTCCGGCTCGAAGGCGAAGAATTCGGCAAGCCCGATCGGGATGCCGTCGAGGATGCGCTTCAGCGCGCCCACGGACGGATTGGCCGAATTGGATTCGATCAGCGAGATTGTCGAATTGGTCACGCCGGCGCGCTTGGCAAGCTCGCGCTGGGAAAGGTTGCGCGCCAGGCGCAGATGACGCAGGCGATTGCCGATATCGACGGACATCACGGCCTCGGGTTTCAGATGTTCGAAATATCGAAAACATCCCATGCCGGAAAAGCAAAATCAATGCCTTAAGTGGATCAAGAAAAGGACTTGTTCGGAACAGGAAAATCGCTGATGTCAGGGATAGCGCAATGGAGGCGACAATGGACAAGATCACGCACCCCAATACCCCTGTTCTCGACAATTTCTGGATGCCGTTCACGGCCAACAGGCAGTTCAAGGCAGCGCCTCGGCTGCTCGCCGCCGCCGATGGCATGTATTACACCGATGTCGACGGCAACAAGGTGCTCGACGGTACGGCCGGGCTCTGGTGCGTCAACGCCGGCCATGGGCGCAAGAAGATCGCGCAGGCCGTCGAGCGCCAGCTTTCCACCATGGACTTTGCTCCGACCTTCCAGATGGGCCATCCCATCGCCTTCGATTTTGCCGCCAAGCTTGCCGCGCATGCGCCGGGCGGCCCCGAAGCGGGGCTCGACCGTGTGTTCTTCACCGGCTCGGGGTCCGAATCGGTCGATACCGCTCTCAAGATCGCCATCGCCTATCAGCGCGCCATCGGGCAGGGCACGCGCACCCGTATCATCGGCCGGGAAAAGGGCTATCACGGCGTCGGTTTCGGCGGCATTTCCGTCGGCGGCCTTGTCAACAACCGCCGCGTCTTCCCGCAGATTCCCGCCGATCACATGCGCCATACTCTCGACATCGAGCGCAACGCCTTCAGCAAGGGGCTGCCTGCGCATGGTATCGAACTTGCCGAGGATCTGGAGCGGCTGGTCGCTCTGCACGGCGCTGAAACGATCGCCGCCGTCATCGTCGAGCCGATGTCCGGTTCCGCCGGCGTCGTCCTGCCGCCGAAGGGTTATCTGGACCGGCTGAGGGCCATTGCCGACAAATACGGCATCCTGTTGATCTTCGACGAAGTGATCACCGGCTTCGGCCGCCTGGGCACGCCGTTCGCGACGGAATATTTCGGTGTCGTTCCCGATCTCGTCACCACCGCGAAGGGCATCACCAACGGCACGATACCGATGGGCGCCGTCTTTGCCAGCCGCAAGGTCTACGACGGCCTGATGACCGGCCCGGAAAACCAGATCGAGCTTTTCCACGGCTATACCTATTCGGGACATCCGGTCGCTTGCGCTGCCGGTCTCGCGACGATGGAGATCTACGAGGAGGAAGGGCTGCTGACGCGCGCCGCCGAGCTGGCGGACGACTGGGAGAAGGCGCTGCATTCGCTGAAGGGCCTGCCGCATGTGGTCGATATCCGCAATCTCGGCCTCGTCGGAGCCGTCGAACTGGCACCGCGCGACGGCGCTCCCGGCACGCGCGCCTATGACGTTTTCGTCGACTGCTTCCAGAAGGGGCTGCTGACCCGCGTGACGGGCGACATCATCGCACTGTCGCCACCGCTCATCATCGAACGCGAGCAGATCGAAACGATCGTCTCGATGCTGGCCGATGCGCTGAAGCGGGCGGCCTGATAATTTGCAGGTCTGGCCGGCGCTGATGGCGCCGGCCAGACGTCCTTCCATGGATCTTTCCGCACCCGATCTGCTGTTGGTCGGTTGCCATAAGCCGAACCACACGCATGGCCATCTAGCATCCCGATGCATTTGAACGCGGTGGCCATACGATGTCGTGAGCCTGTTCCGACATTGAAGCCTTTTCGGAATTCCTCCCCTGGACATGACGGAAGATTCGCCGCGAGCGAGAAATTCGCGGCCGGATAAATCTTCATTGAGACGGCTTGTCCTACCCGTCATCCACATCCTGACATAAAGCGCATCAAAGGCCCTTTACAAAGAAGTTAAACGTTTTTATTTTGATATAAACGTTTAACAAGATGCCTTGCATCGCCGACAGGGAGGGACCGTTGGCACCCATTCGTATCGATAATCTCCGCAAGGGCTTTGGTTCGCTGGAAGTGCTCAAGGGCATCGACCTCGATATTGCGGATGGAGAATTCGTCTGTTTCCTGGGTCCTTCGGGCTGCGGCAAGAGTACGTTGCTTCGCTCGATCGCCGGTCTGGAAAAGCTGGATGGCGGCGTCATCCGTCTTGGCGAGCGCGACATCACCCACGAACCGTCGGCCAGGCGCGACATTGCCATGGTTTTCCAGAATTATGCGCTCTATCCGCATATGAACGTCCGCAGGAACCTGTCCTTCGGATTGGCGCTCAACGGCATGAAGCGCGGCGAGATCGATCGCCGCGTGGAGAATGTCGCAGATATCCTGCGCATCAAGGAGCTGCTCGGCCGCAAGCCGCGCCAGCTGTCCGGCGGCCAGCGGCAGCGTGTTGCCATCGGCCGCGCCATCGTGCGCGAACCGAAGCTCTTTCTGCTCGACGAGCCGCTTTCCAATCTCGATGCCGGCCTTCGCGTGACGATGCGCGTCGAATTGGCCGCGCTGCACGCCCGTCTCGGCACGACCATGATCTATGTGACGCACGATCAGGTCGAGGCGATGACGTTGTCCGATCGTGTCGTGGTCCTCGACAAGGGCAAGGTCAGCCAGTTCGGCACGCCGCTGGAGCTGTTCTACCAGCCTGCCAATCTTTTCGTGGCCGGCTTCATCGGCTCGCCGCGCATGAATTTCATCGAGGTGGCCGGAGCGTCGGGCCAGGGTTCGGGCATCACTCTTTCGGGCGGCGGCCTGATGCGACCCGTGACCTTCGAAACCGACCCGCCGACAATCCGCCCGAACGGCAAGTTCACCCTCGGCATCCGGCCGGACAAGATGGAAATCGTCTCCGCCGGCGAGGGAGAGATTGCCGGAACTGTCCGTCTCGTCGAGCGGCTCGGCACGGAAAGCCATGTGCATATCCATCTCGACGACGGCCGCGACATGACGGCGGTGGTTCGTGGCACGCATCCGGTCGCCAACGGCGAAACGGTCCATCTGCGGCTGCCGCCGCAGCATTGCTACCTGTTCGACGCTGAGGGGAGCGCGGTGCGCCGCCGCCTCGATGCCGAGACGCAGGCTCTTATCCATCATGAAAAGGGGAAGCGGGTCGCCTGATCCGGAACGGGAGTAGAGGAATGAAGAAGAGTGCGAAGATCTTTGTCAATTCACTGATCGCCTTGACGCTTGCCGGAGCCACGGCGGCGCGGGCGGATCAGGTTTTGCGGTTTGCCACCTGGGACTCAGGCGAAAGCCTTGCGATCGAGCAGAAGATCGCCAGCAAATTCGAAGAGACGCATCCGGGCGTGAAGGTGCAGGTGGAGCCCTATGCCGACGGCTTCGATCAGAAGCTGGTGGCAGCCTTCGGCGCCGGCAATCCGCCCGACGTCATGTATATGTGGAACTTTCCGCAGTATTACACCTCGCTGATGCCGCTCGACGATCTGATTGCGCGCGATGCCGCCGAGATCAAGCCCGACGATTTCCCCAAGGGGCTGATGAACACCACGCGCGTCGACGGCAAGATCTACGGCATGCCGGCGGGCTTCACGACGCAGGTCGTGTTCTACAACAAGGACATGTTCAAGGCCGCCAACGTCGAGGAGCCGAAGGATGGCTGGACCTGGAGCGACCTGCGCGCCAAGGCGGCAAAGTTCCGCGACAAGGACAAGAAGATCTACGGCTTCGCGGTCGATGCCAAGCCGGACCCTTATGATTTCGAGCAGTTCCTCTGGTCGAACGGCACCAAATACATCTCCGATGACGGCAAGACGATCGACGGCTACATGAACAGCGATGCGGCTGCCGAAGTGCTCGACATGTTCGCCGACATGGCGAAGAAGGAAGAGGCCGTCACGCTCAATGTCGGCGACGACACCACCGGCCTGACACTCTTCAAGGACGGCAAGATCGCCATGTTCCAGAGCGCCATGTGGTCGAAGGCCGGCATCGATGCGGCTGGCTTCAGCTATGGCGTGGCGCCGCTGCCGAAGTTCGGCGACAAGACCGCCCATTCGGCGCTCGGCGTTTCGGCGATTTCGATCGCCAAGGACGCGGCCCATCCCGACCTTGCCTGGGAATTCGTAAAATTCTTCTCCTCGCCGGAAGCCGTCGCCATGCGGACCAACGACCTTCCCGTGCGCTCCAGCGTCGCCGAGGCGAAGGGCATGACGAAGGACCCGGTCTACAAGCCGTTCTTCGACATTCTCGCAACCTCCGACAAGGAGACGCATGCCTTCCTTAAGAACCCGAATTGGGGGAAGATTCAGGACAATCTCGCCCGCGCCATCGAAGCGACGATGATCGACCAGGGCAACGCCAAGCAGCATCTGGATGATGCCGTGAAGCGTTCGCAACGGTTCTTGAAGTAGGCGGGAGCGGGGAGATGAACATGATGCATCCAGACGGCGTAAGGCCGCTAACGCAGAAACGGCAATCGGCTCTTATGAGCCATCTGCCGGCCTATCTCTTCATCTCCCCATGGATTTTGGGGTTCTTGCTTTTCACTCTCGGTCCGCTGCTGTTTTCGCTGACCATGAGCTTCTATGATTGGCCGGTGGTCGGCGCGCGCACCTTCATCGGCCTCAAGAACTATCGCACCATGCTCTTCGACGACCCCCAGTTCTGGGACAGTCTCTGGATCACGGTGAAGTTCGCGGCGATCTATGTGCCGTTCAACATCGTCATGTCGTTCCTGATCGCTCTATTGCTGCATCACGCTACGGTCTGGAGCGGGTTCTTCCGTACCGCCTTTTATCTGCCAAGCGTTATTTCCGGCGTTGCCCTGGTAACGATCTGGAGCTGGATCTACAGCCGGCAATACGGCCTTTTGAACTTCATGCTGTCATTGGTCGGCATTGATGGACCGAACTGGCTCGGCGATCCGGGCCTGGCAATCATCGCGATCCTTATCGCCAGCCTCTGGGGTTTCGGCGGCACGATGCTGATCCTGCTGACCGGCCTCAAGGCGATCCCCAAGGAACTGTACGAGGCAGCGACCGTTTCCGGCATTCCGGGCTGGGCGCAGATGCTGTTCATCACCCTGCCGATGCTGGGGCCGATGCTGCTTTTCACCTTCATCACCTCGATCATCGCCGCCTTCCAGCAATTGACGATCGCGCTGCTGCTGACCAAGGGCGGCCCACTGGGCTCCACCTATTTCTTCGCCATGTACATCTACGACAATGCCTTCAAATATTTCGATATGGGCTATGCGGCTGCGGGCTCGTGGGTGATGTTCATCATCGTGCTCGCTCTCAGCCTGCTCGTCATGCGCTGGTCGGCGGCATGGGTCTATTACGAGGGCGAGGTTCGCGAAAAGGGAGGTGACCATGCGTAAGACGCTGCTCTATTCCGCCCTCATCCTGCTTTCCGCTCTCTTCATCGCGCCCTTTTATTGGACCTTCATGACGGCCATCAAGAGCCAAGCCGATCTCTATCGGTTTCCGCCGGTCTTCTGGCCCTCGGAATGGCACTGGGAAAACTTTGCCGCCGCCTGGAGCAAGCAGCCTTTCGGCACCTATTTCCAGAATTCGCTCATCGTCGTCGTGTTTTCGACCATCGGCCAGCTCATGTCCAGCTCGCTGGTTGCCTATGGCTTTGCGCGTTTCAAGTTTCCCGGCCGGGATCCGCTCTTCATCCTGCTTCTCGCCACCATGATGATCCCTTGGGACGTCAAGATGATCCCGCTCTATATGGAATTCAATCTGCTCGGCTGGATCAACACGCTGAAGCCGCTGATCGTTCCGGCCTATTTCGCCGATGCCTTCTTCGTTTTCCTGCTGCGCCAGTACATCATGACGGTGCCGATCGAGATCGATGAAGCGGCGCGCATGGATGGCGCCAATTCCTTCGATATCTACTGGCGCATTCACCTGCCGCTGATGATGCCGGCGCTCGTCCTGGTCGGTACGTTTCACTTCATGAATGCCTGGAACGACTATCTCGGGCCGCTGATTTTCCTCAACGATCAATCCAAGTACACGCTGACGCTCGGTCTCTCGATGTTCAAGGGACTGCATGAGGTGGACGTGACGTCGATCGCGGCGATTACCGTGGTGCTCTGCCTGCCACCGCTCGCGCTCTTCTTCCTGGCGCAGCGTTACATCATGGACGGCGCCGTGGGCTCGTCGGTCAAGGGGTAGCCATGCTCTTCGATATCGCTCATATCCCCTTCAGCCGGCGGGGGCGTTTCCTTACCCTGTCGATGATGTCCGTGCCCGGAGGCGCCGGTGAGCAGGCGCTTTATCTGCGCTTCGTGGCGGGCGGCGACGAGCGACCGTCTCTCGGGCGGCTGTGTCGCGTGGACTTTCTCGATATGTCGGGCAATCCGGCGAAGCCGGCTTTCGAACTTGCGCCTGAGCGATTGATCGTGCGCGGCAATCACGGCGCGGCCGAATTCGTCATAGGCGAAGGGGAGCGGCTGCATATCCGCGGCGCGTGCGGCGGCGTGCGCTTTCACCTCGAAGGGTCGCGCTACGACTACCTCTATCGCACGCCGCAGGGCGAGCCGTGTCTGGTCGCTGCCGCCGAGAACGTGAAGTTCATCCCGCGCGCCGATCTCGGCTCGCTCGCCGTCACCGGCTCCTGGCAGCGGGATCATTCGGAGAAAGTCAGTTTCACCTTCTCCGGAGAGGGTGCCTTCGAAGGCAACATCGACTTTTTCCGTACCGTGCCGCCGCGCGAGCGGCCCGGTTCGTTCGATCAGGCTTTGGCCGGGGCGCGCACGGAATTCGCCGCGTGGCATGAGGCTATGCCGCACGGCCTTTCGGATCAGGCGGAAGCGCATCGCCTCGCAAGCTATCTTCTGTGGGCCAATACCGTCCCCACAGGCGGCGCGCTCACCCGACCGGCGATCTACATGTCCAAGAACCACATGATCAACGTCTGGAGCTGGGACAACGCTTTCTCGGCTCTCGGCGTCGCCGGGGTCGACAAGGATCTGGCCTTTGACCAGTTCGCCGTCATCTTCGATCATCAGGACGCCTCGGGGCTGCTGCCGGATTACGTCAACGATCGCGACGTGCTCTTTGCCTTCACGAAACCGCCGGTGCATGGCTGGGCCGTCTCGCTGATCGAGGCAATGCAGCCGGGTTTCCTGACGGCGGAGCGCAAGGCCTATCTCAGGGCCGCGATCGGCCGCCAGGTCGACTATTGGCTGACCCATGCCCGCACCGGCAACGATGCGCTTCCGTGCTACTTTCACGGCAATGACAGCGGCTGGGACAATTCCACCTTCTTTGCCGAAGGCGGCCCGGTCGTCACGCCGGATCTGCCCGTTTTCCTCATCCTTGCCTGCGATGCGCTTGCTGCCCTTCTGGACGACGATCGGCTGCGCGCCGAGGAGTGGAAGCAGAAGGCGGATCGGCTGCAGGCGATGCTTTTCCGGGATCTCTGGACCGGCGAGACGTTTCGCGCACGCCTGATGCAAGACCCCGGCCGCGAACTGCCCGACCAGAACCTGATCCAGTTCATGCCGTTGCTCCTCGGCGAGAGATTGCCGCGCGATATGGCGCGAAAACTGGTGACGCGGCTCGCCGATGGCGGATACGTCACGCAATGGGGGCCGGCAACCGAAAGCGTGAAGAGCCCCTTCTATGAGGATGATGGCTATTGGCGCGGCCCGATCTGGGCGCCGACCACGCTGCTGCTCTGGGATGGCTTGCGCAAACAAGGAGAAATGGAAATGGCGCGAACAATCGCGGAAAAGTTCTGTTCTCTTGCTTCCAAAAGCGGTATGGCCGAAAACTTCGACGCTCGGTCGGGGAGGGGATTGCGCGACCGGGCTTTTGCCTGGACATCCGCCGTCTATATTCTCTTGGCCGCCTCCCTCAGCACGAAACAGCCGTAGCGAGCCGAACTGCATGCAGAGACCGACGATCAAGACTATCGCGCAGGAAACGGGCCTTTCGATCGCAACCATATCGAAAGCTCTCAAGAATTCGCCGCAGGTCCGTCCGGAAACCCGCGCGATCGTCGTAGCCGCTGCCGAGCGCGTCGGCTACGAGCTCAACATGCATGGCGTACAGCTGCGCACCGGCAAGACCTATCAGGTGGCCGCCATCATGACCGCGCCCGGGCCGAAGCAGCAGGAATGGGAAGGCGTCGAATATGCTCAGCTCTTGAGCGGCATCTCCTGGGCGCTCGAGGAAAGCCCTTACCGCGTCTCCCTCTATGCCGTCCGCAATTTCGAGGAGAGCCTCGCGACTATCCGGCAGATCGTCTCGCTCAAGAAGGCCGATGGCATCATTGTCTCCGGTACGCGCGCCGACGACCCCCGCGTCCGCATCATGCAGGATGCCGATTTCCCGTTCGTCACCTATGGCACGACGATCCACAACGATCCGCACGCCTATGTCGATGCCGACAATGAGCAGATGATCCGTCGTTCGGTAGCCCGCCTCGTCGAGCGCGGCCACCGGCGCATCGCGCTCATCAATCCAATGGCGGATCTGAGCTACGCGATTACCCGTCTCGATGCCTATCGCGGTGCTCTGGATATCGCAGGCTTGCCGTTCGACCCGGCCCTTGTCGTTCACGACCGGCTGACGCCTGCTTTCGGTCGCGAGAGCGTCCTGACGATGTCCCGGCTGCCCGATCCGCCCACGGCCTATATCTGCGCCAACGAAGCCTCGGCGCTCGGGGCCTTTTCCGGTTTCCACGAGCGCGGTCTGGTGCATGGACGCGATGCGGTGATCAATGCGACCGACGATCTCAATGTCAGCCAATATTTCGCGCCGCCGATCACCACCTATTTCCTGCCGATCAACGAGCCGAGCGAGCTGCTGGGGAGCTATATTCTTCGCCGTATGGAGGGCGAGCCTCCTGAGGCTCTTCAGGCGCTCATCATGCCCAAGCTGATCGAGCGTTCGGACGATCGAGTCGTCCCGAAGCGCTGAGCAGGCTAGCCTTTCCTGCATTCGAGCGGAAATTATCCGAGACGTCTTCTTCGTTTCGGGGCCGGTTTCTCTTGCTCTTCGATGTCGCGCGCTCTCCTGCTGGAAATTGTGAATATCGGCAATAAAAACGTTTATATTTTGTATTGAAAACGTTTATATTCCTTGTTAGGAAGCCAAGGCATGAAGCGAAGATCGGATGGATGGCGTCGAGGGGCTGGGTCTTCTGAGGAGTTTTGTCGCGTGCCGCCGCGGTGGTGGTGCCGATGGTTGAGGAGGAAGAAATGAAGAAATTTGTCATGACGCTTGCGTTTGCCATGCTGGCTACAGGCGCTGCCCATGCCGCCGATCTCGGCGGCAAGCTGCTCAAGGTCGGCTCCGACACCACGTCGCCGCCGATGGAGAGCATCGATCCGGCAAGCGGTCAGATCGTCGGCTTCGACGTCGATGTCGTCAACGCCATCTGCGCCAAGATCCATTGCCAGGCCGAGTTCGTGACGACGGGCTGGGATGGCATTTTCGCGGCGCTCGACCAAAGCAGCTTCGATCTGGTGGCTTCGGGCGTGTCGATCACCGACGAGCGCAAGAAAGCGATGGATTTCTCCGATCCCTATATCGTCAACAGCCAGGTCGTGCTGACGCGCGCCGAAGACCAGGGCATCACGCTCGAGCAATTCAAGGCGCAGGGCCGCAAGCTCTCGGCGCAGGCCAACACCACGGATGCGCAGGTGGCCGAAGGCCTCGTCGGCAAGGAAAACGTTGCTGCCTACGACACCTTCAGCGCGGCAATCATCGCGCTCAAGAACAAGGATGTCGACGGCGTCGTCATCAACGGCGCGAATGCGGCCGCCTATGAGCGCGAGTTCGCGGGCCAGCTGGTCGCGGCCATCAAGGGCCTTCAGTCCGATCCGATCGGTCTCGTCTTCCGCAAGGGCGACGAGAATGTCGCGGCTTTCAACGAAGGCCTGCAGGAGATCAAGAAGGACGGCACGCTCGATAAGCTCGTCGCCAAGTATTGGGGCCTCAAGTAAGTCTTTTGCCGGGAGCGTGTTCTCGCGCTCCCGGCATCATCTGTTCGATCTGGCGCTGGAGGCCGGAATGTCATTCATCAAAAGCGTGCGGCCCAGCAATCTCATCATTCTCGCGGCGCTGCCTTTCATCGTCTATCTCTTCGCGTCGTCTCCGGACTATCAGCGCTCGCTGCAGGCAATCCTCGGCGTGGAGCCGGGATCTGCGGCCTTCGTGCCCGGCTTCCTGCTGCTGTCCATAGCATTCGCATCCGCCATCGGCGTTCTCGCTCTGTCGAAGATGAAGGTCGCCCGGCCTCGCCTGACGATCGCTGTGGCGCTTCTCGGGCTGGTCGCGACCGCTGCCATCCTTGCCGGCGATATGGTTCATCCCTTCATCGCTTCGGTGGTGGCCAATAGCGTCGATCCGTTCAAGTCCGATCTCGTGGTCAAGGGTGTCACGCCGCGCCAATTGACACCGGAGGCGGATATCATGGTGCGTCACGTCGAAGCCTGGATCTGGCCGGCCTATGCGCTCTTGCTGGTCGCTGGCCTCGGATTGCTCGCTGCCGGCAATCGTGCCGTGGTGCCGGCCGAAAGCGCCGTGCGCCGCGCAGGCGTCTGGCTGCTTGCCGTCGTCAACGGCGCCGGCCTCGCCTTTGTATTCCTGATTGCCTATATCGCCTTCGCTTCCGGTCTTGCGACGACGATCCGCGCCGCCATCGCGGCCTATCTTCTCGCCGCCGCTCTCGGCCTTGTCTGGGTCGGCTTGCAGAAACTGCATTATACGCGCTCGAGCCTGATGGCCTTCATCATCATGACGGTCTGCCTTGCCGCGCTCTCGGCGTGGTTCCTGCTGCAGCCGCGCGACGACTATGTTCTTGCCGGCACGCTCGGCGGCAAGATCGGCATCGTCACCAACACCCCGTCGGGTCTCATCAGCGCGGTGCGCTTCGGTCAGTACGAGGGTGCTCCCAAGACGGAAACGCCGGTCAGAACCTTCGTCACGCCGCAGCAGGCCATCGAGGCAATCGGCAAGAAGCAGGATGTCAGCGGTGCCTTGTTGCCGGCTGCATCCGCTCCCTCCGACTGGCCGGTCGTCTGGCGTACGCAGGCGTTGAACGATCGCGATCGGGCCGCGGGCATCACCTTCTCGGTCGTCGCCATCGTGATCGGTCTTCTGACCCTCGGCGGCTTTCTTCATCGCCGCCACCCCTTGTCGATCGGTTCCGAGTTCATCGTCGATACGATCCGCGGCATTCCGATGCTCGTCATCGTCCTTTATGTCGGCCTGCCGCTGAGCGGCGCCTTGAAGGACGCGACGCAGGGCGTATTCGATCCTCCGAACCTGATGCGCGGCATCGTCGCGATGGCGCTGGCCTATTCGGCCTACCTTGCGGAGATCTTCCGCTCGGGCATCAACGCCATCCCGGCTGGCCAGATCGAAGCTGCGGCAAGCATCGGGCTCAACCGCTGGCAGACTGCGCGGCTGGTTATCCTGCCGCAGGCATTCCGCATCGTCATTCCGCCGCTCGGCAACGAGCTTATCGCCATCCTGAAGGACACATCGCTGCTGTCGATCCTGTCGATCCGCGACATCACGCAGCGCATGCGCGAGTTCCAGTCGGCGAGCTTCCTGCCGTTCGCGCCCTATAACTCCGCGGCGGTTCTCTACATCCTGCTGACGCTTGCTGCCGCAAGCTTCGTAAGCCTCGTCGAGAAGAAGTATGACGTCAAGCATCGCTGATCGTTCCGCAGGGCCGCGCGCGACCGCCGGGACGGTCCTTGTGACCGGCGCGTCGCGCGGTCTCGGCCATGCGCTCGCCTCGCTCTATGCCCAGGCGGGCTGGCGCGTGCTGGCATGCATGCGCGAGATGCCGCCGGAACCGAAGGGTTCCATGCAGCGCTATTCTCTCGATGTCGGGAATACCGCCTCGATCGAGGCGCTTGGCAGAACTCTCGAAAGCCAGGCGATCGATATTGTCATCAACAATGCCGCCGTTCGTGGCGACACCGGCGGTCTTGGTTCGCTCGATGCCGATGATTTCATGGAGGTCTTGCGGGTCAACGCGCTGGCGCCGCTGCTGATCGCGCGGGCGCTCCGGGCCAATCTCCTCGCGGGCCAACGCAAGCTCGTGGTCAATATCAGCAGCCGCGCCGGTTCGCTCGCGGAAGGCACCGTCGATGACGATGACGGCGATTATGCCTACCGATGTTCGAAGGCGGCGTTGAACATGGCGACGGTGAAGCTCGCGCAGGATTTTCAGCGCGACGGCATTGCCGTCATCTCGCTGCATCCGGGTTGGATCCGTACCGACATGGGCGGCCCGGATGCCGTCGTCGACATCGCGCAAAGTGCGCATGGCTTGAAGGCCCTGATCGACACGACGACGATGGCCGTCACCGGAAGCTTCCGGGCCTACGACGGCAAGACTGTATCTTGGTAAGGGAAAGGGCGGGGCAATGACCGACGCGAACAGGCAGCATGGCGGCGAGATCGAAGCGATCGACGCGCTTCTCCGCAACAGCTACGGCATCTCGGGCAGGATTATCGCGCTGCCCGGCGAGCACGACCTGAACTATTGCATTGAGGCGGAGGACGGAACCCGCTTCCTGCTCAAGCTGCACGCTCCGGGCGATGCGGACGACCTTGCCATGCAGGTCGCCGTGCTCGATCATCTCGCTCTCGCCGCGCCGAAGCTTCCGATTTCGCGTGCGCTTCCGGACAAAAGCGGTTCCACGGCAATCACCGCCGAGCTGCGTGGCCAGCGTACGGCGCGCTTGTTGACCTGGCTGACCGGCAGTGTCTGGTCGAAATCGCCGGTACGCGGCAGGCAGAGTATCGTCACGCTTGGCCGGCTGCTGGGCGAGATGGATCGAAGCCTCGAAAGCTTCAGCCATCCGGGCGCAAAGCGCTCCTATGCCTGGGATATCGGCCGCGCCGACATGCATCTGGAAAACCTGGTCTTCATTGCCGATGCGGGCAAGCAGGCGGTCGTAAGAGCGGTTCTCGACCGCTTCGTCCATGAGGTGCTGCCGCGGCTGCGGCAATGCCCGCGTCAGGTCATTCATAACGATGCCAACGACTACAACGTTCTGCTGGATGAAGCCGGCGGGGTCAGCGGTCTGCTCGATTTCGGCGACATGGTCGAGACCTGGCGCGTCATCGAGATCGCCGTCGCCGGCGCCTATGCGCTGATCGGCGCGGATGATCCGGTGGATGCGATCGCGCGTCTTGCCGGCGCCTATCACACGGTCAATCCCATCAGCGACATCGAGGCGGAGCTCATCTTCGATCTGACCTGTACGCGCTACGCGGTCAGCATGTGCATGGCGGCAAAGCAGATCCGCGACAATCCGGAAAACACCTATCTGCTGGTGAGCCAGGAGGATGTCTGGCGCGAATTGCAGCGCCTGCAGCGGGAGAACCGTTCGCTGGCGGTTGCCCGCATCCGCGATGCCTGCGGCTTCGAGCCGATCCCGCATAGCGCCCGCATCGAGCGCTGGCTGGAAAGAAACGCTCATGACTTTGCCGGAGTTCTCAAGCCGTCGCTGACCAAGCCGAAGGTGCTTGCGCTCGATCTGACGGCGACCGGACCGGATGCCGGAGCATGGGCGACGCTCGATGCCGCCGGGGCCGAACGGCTGATCGAAGAGCGCGTCGGCCAGGCCGGAGCCGATTTCGCCATCGGCCTCTACGCGGAGGATCGCATCGTCTACAAGGGCGATGCCTACGAGACTCCAACCGCCGGCCAACGCCGGACGGTCCATCTCGGCATCGATCTTTTTGCCCCGGCGCGTGAGCCTGTTCATGCGCCCTTTGCCGGCGCGGTCGCCTTCATTCACGACGATGCGGTCGATTTCGGTTTCGGCCCCACGGTGCTGCTCGAACATCGCACGGAAGAGGGAGACATCTTCTGGACGCTCTACGGCCATCTTTCGCGCCAGAGCGTTGCCAGGCTGGTCGTGGGGCAGGCTGTCGCCCGGGGCGAGGCTTTCTGCACCCTTGGCGAGGCGTCCGAAAACGGCAACTGGTCGCCACATCTGCATTTCCAGATCGTCACGGACCATCTCGGCCTCCGTGCGCGGATGCACGGTGTCGGCGTGGGTGAGCAATGGCAGGTCTGGCGGGCAATCAGTCCCGACCCGAGCGTGGTCTTCGGTTTTTCCACGCCCGCTTCGGTCATCGTTGCGCGGGACAAGGATTTTCTGGTGCGCGAGCGTCACCGGCGGATCGGCCGTTCGCTCAGTATCGCCTATTCCGCAACGCCGCTGAAGATCGTCGGCGGCGAAGGGGCCCATCTCATCGACGAGGCAGGCACCCGCTGGCTCGATATGGTCAACAACGTCTGCCATGTCGGCCATTGCCATCCCCGGGTGGTGAAGGCAGCGCAGGCGCAGATCGCCAAGCTCAACACCAACTCGCGTTATCTGCACGACTCGCTCGTCGAATATTCCCGTCGCCTGGCGAACCTTTTGCCCGATCCGCTCAACGTCTGCTTCTTCGTCAATTCCGGCAGCGAGGCGAACGATCTCGCGATCCGTCTGGCGCGGGCCTATACCGGCAACCGCGACATCATCACGGTCGACCACGCCTATCACGGACATCTGTCGAGCCTGATCGACGTCAGCCCCTACAAGTTCGCCGGCAAGGGCGGGGAAGGGCGGCCGCGGCATGTGCGTGTTGCCGAAATGCCCGATCTCTATCGCGGCAGGTTCCGCTATGGCGATGCGGATGCCGGCCGCAAATATGCCGATGACGTGCGCGACCAGGTCGCGGCCCTGGCGGTGGAAGGCCGGCGTCCGGCGCTCTTCTTCAGCGAGGGCATCCTCGGCACCGGCGGCCAGCTGACGCTCCCGGACAACTATCTGAGGGAAGCCTACGCCCATGTCCGGGCGGCGGGCGGCCTTTGCCTGGCCGACGAAGTGCAGGTCGGATTCGGCCGCGTCGGCAGCCACATGTGGGCTCATGAATTGCAAGGCGTGGTGCCCGACATCGTCACGATGGGCAAGCCGATCGGCAACGGCCACCCGATGGCCGCCGTCGTGACGACGGAGGCCATCGCGGCCGCCTTTGCCAATGGCATGGAGTATTTCAACACCTTCGGCGGCAACCCCGTTTCCGCCGAGATCGGCCTTGCCGTTCTCGACGTCATCCGCGACGAGCGGCTGATGCATCATTGCCGCGTTGTCGGC
Organism: Martinezella lusitana; assembly: GCF_010668395.1. Taxonomy (GTDB): domain Bacteria; phylum Pseudomonadota; class Alphaproteobacteria; order Rhizobiales; family Rhizobiaceae; genus Rhizobium; species Rhizobium lusitanum_A. Next base: position 480,193 of record NZ_WUEY01000002.1, on the reverse strand, counting down.
GACCGGTTGATGGATGGCGTGCACGCCCTTGCTTCGCGCCATGAGATCATCGGCGACGTGCGCGGCCATGGCCTCTTCAACGGCGTCGAGCTTGTGCGTGATCGTGAGACGCTGGAGCCCGCCGCCGCGGAACTGGATTTCGTGATCGCCGAGATGAAGCGCAAGCATCACATCCTGCTCAGCAGCGAAGGACCGCATCATAACGTGTTGAAGGTAAAGCCGCCGGCGCCCTTCAGCGCGGAGGATTGCGACCGGTTCCTCGACGGGCTCGATGAGACCTTGTCTCGCTTGCCTCCTCGCTAACCCCCTGATCCAGAACAAGGATCACGTCGCGACGATTTCGGCGGCGATATAAACGTTTAAATTTCGACTGCGACAAAGGGTGATGCCCGACGTTCGGCGACTTGAATGAAGAAGGACAAGACAGTGCACAAGCCGCTCGCCAGACAGAACAATTTTGATGCCAGCCGGCCGGATGCCGGCATGCTGGAACTTGGCGTCTGCTATTATCCGGAGCAATGGCCGCGGACGAAATGGGAGGAAGATGCCGCGCGCATGGTGGAGCTGGGGCTCGCCTGGGTGCGCATCGGCGAATTTGCCTGGTCGCATATCGAGCCGAAATCCGGCGTCTTCCAATGGGACTGGTTCGACGACGCGCTCGACGTGCTCGGCAAGGCGGGATTGAAAATCATCATCGGCACGCCGACGGCCGCTCCTCCGAAGTGGCTGGTGGATCGTTACCCGGACATCCTGCCCGTCGACGCGCGCGGCGCCGTTCGCAAGTTCGGCGCGCGCCGGCACTATTGTTTCTCGAGCCAACGCTATCGTCTGGAAGCCGCGCGTATCACTGAAGCAGTGGCGCAGCGCTACGGCAAGCATCCCTTCGTGCACGCCTGGCAGACCGACAACGAGTACGGCGATCACGACACGATTCACAGCTATTCGCGTGCGGCGCTCCATGCCTTCCGTGAGTGGCTGGCCGCGCGCTACGGCACGATCGAGGAGCTGAACCGCGCTTGGGGCACCACATTCTGGAGCATGCACTACAACAGCTTCGACGAGGTGGATCTGCCCAACAATCTCGTCGAGGAGCCGAGCCCGACGCATCTGGTCGACTATTTCCGCTTCTCGTCGGATCAGGTGAAGAGCTTCAACAAGGTGCAGGTCGACATCATCCGCCGCCACTCACCGGGCCGGCCGGTCACGCATAACTTCATGTCGCAGAACACCGACTTCGATCACTACAAGGTCGGCGAAGATATCGATATCGCCTCGTGGGACGTCTATCCCATGGGCGGGCTCATCAATGGCCGGCTGAGCGCCGAGGAAAAGCAGCGCTATCTGCGCGTCGGCGATCCCGATCAAACGGCCTTCAATCACGACCTCTATCGGGCGGTCGGCCGCGGCCGGGCCTGGGTCATGGAGCAGCAGCCGGGACCGGTGAACTGGGCCTCGCACAACCAGTCTCCGGCCGATGGCATGGTGCGCTTGTGGACATGGCTCGCCTATGCCCACGGTATCGACATGGTTTCCTATTTCCGCTGGCGGCAGGCGCCGTTCGCGCAGGAGCAATTCCATGCAGGCCTCCTTCTGCCGAACAGCGAAGAGGATCAGGGTTACAAGGAAGTGGTGCAGGTCATTGCCGAGATGAAGCTGTTGCCGAAGGGCGAGGCACGCGGCAAAGCTGCCGTTGCGTTGCTGCTCGATTATGAATCCCGCTTTGCCACCCGCGCCTTGCCGCAGGGTCGCGATTATGCCGCCTCCGCCATAGCGCTCGACTGGTATTCCGCCGTGTCGCGCCTCGGCGTGGACGTCGATTTCATTGGCCAACATTCCGATCTCGAAGGATACAGGCTGGTGCTGGCACCGGATCTTGTCATTCCCGATCCGGATTTCATTGCGCGCCTCAAGGCTTCCGGCGCCAAGGCGCTGTTCGGGCCTCGCAGCGGCAGCAAGACCCGCGACATGCATATTCCCGCCGATCTGCCGCCGGGCGTGCTTGGCGACCTCCTGGATTTCCGCGTCACGCGCGTCGAGTCCTTGCCGCCGTTCCAGTCCGAGACCGTTCTCTACGGCAATTCCAGCCACGAGACCTCCACATGGCGGGAAACGATCCGGACCACGGAGACGGTGCTGGCGACGTTCCAGGGGGACTACCGGCCGGATTCACCGGCTGTCATCGGCAATGACATCGCGCGCTACTGCGCCACGCTGCCGCGCGACGAGTTGCTGTTGAAGCTGATGGGCGACACGTTTGCTTGGGCCGGCGTGAGCAGCCTGCCGGATCTCGGCGATCTGCGCCTTGCGCGGCGCGGACGGCTGCACTTCGCCTTCAACTATGGAAGCACGGTGGCGGCCGTACCCGCAGCCCAGAATGCCGAATTTCTCATCGGCAACCGCGCGCTTGCGCCTGTCGACGTGGCCGTCTGGCTCGATGGGGACAAGGGCGCTACGGCCGAGTGACGCGCCTCGACGGCAGGCTCGTCCTGCCGTTCGCGGTGCGACAGCTTGCTTGTGGCAATACCGACAAAATGCCTGATGTCGTCGTGCAGGGCGCCGATGTCGTTTTCCTGTGCGCGCCATGGCGCCTGCCGTGATCTTCTGGCCATGTTCAAGGTGCCATCGGCAAAGCGTGCCGGTGGATAATTGGGAAACCGGTCGCAGGCCGGTGCTGCCCCCGCAACGGTAGCGGACCGAATACTATCGACGGATGCCACTGGCACAACTGCCGGGAAGGTTGTCGACAGCGTCCGAACGGACAGGTCCGAAGCCCGGAAACCAGCCTTGACGGCAGGCTTGATTGATCACGGCGGGTGATCGAGAGGCGAATGCGGGCGTCTTGAGATCGCCCGGTTCCAATCTCGCAGCTTTCGTAGCAGTCATGCATGCGCCGGCCCGGCCACCGCTGAAGTCGCGGCTGTAGGAGCCGATTTCGCTGCTGTTCAGCCCGTTGAGGAGCGGGCCGATCCGAAGATGCCCGGGATTCCGGGCGAGGATGTTCAAGCGTTCAATCAAGGAGGAGATGGCATGACTGGGAACAGAGGCGTCGTCTACATGCGACCCGGCAAGGTCGAGGTTCGCGATATCGACGATCCGAAGCTGGAGGCGCCGGATGGCCGCCGCATCGAGCACGGCGTAATCCTGAAAGTGATTTCCACGAATATCTGCGGCTCCGACCAGCATATGGTGCGCGGCCGCACGACCGCCATGCCGGGCCTCGTGCTCGGCCATGAGATCACCGGAGAGGTCATCGAAAAGGGCATCGATGTCGAGATGCTCGACATCGGCGATATCGTCTCGGTTCCGTTCAACGTCGCCTGCGGCCGCTGCCGTTGCTGCAAGTCGCAGGACACCGGCGTCTGCCTGACGGTGAATCCGTCGCGGGCCGGCGGCGCCTACGGCTATGTCGACATGGGCGGCTGGATCGGCGGCCAGGCGCGCTACGTCACCGTGCCTTATGCGGATTTCAACCTGCTGAAATTTCCTGACCGCGACAAGGCCATGGCCAAGATCCGCGATCTCACCATGCTGTCCGATATTCTGCCGACCGGCTTTCACGGTGCAGTCCGCGCGGGCGTCGGCGTGGGCTCCACCGTCTATGTCGCGGGCGCAGGCCCGGTCGGTCTCGCGGCAGCCGCCTCCGCCCGCATCCTGGGTGCGGCTGTCGTCATGATCGGCGACTTCAACAAGGATCGTCTCGCGCACGCCGCCAAGGTCGGCTTCGAGCCTATCGATCTCTCCAAGAGCGATCGTCTCGGCGACATGATTGCCCAGGTCGTCGGCTCCAACGAGGTGGACAGCGCCATCGATGCCGTCGGCTTCGAGGCACGCGGTCATTCCGGCGGCGAGCAGCCGGCAATCGTGCTCAATCAGATGATGGAGATCACCCGCGCAGCGGGGTCGATCGGGATACCCGGATTGTATGTGACGGAAGATCCGGGTGCAGCAGATGCCGCGGCCAAGCAGGGCAGCTTGTCGCTGCGTTTCGGTCTTGGCTGGGCGAAGGCTCAATCCTTCCACACCGGGCAGACGCCGGTTCTGAAGTACAACCGGCAGCTCATGCAGGCGATCCTGCATGACAGGCTGCCGATTGCCGATATCGTCAACGCCAGGATCATCTCGCTTGAAGATGCGGCGCAAGGCTACGAAAGCTTCGACCAGGGCGCTGCCACGAAGTTTGTCCTTGATCCGCATGGTGAGCTGTTGAAGGCAGCCTGAGGCACGGAAGCTCATACGACCACGCAAGGGCTCTCAGATGAACATGACCATGAGCGGGATCATGCATTCCCGCTCACGGTACTGTTTCCCTAAATGCTCGTGAGTTTGCCGGGCAACAAAAGGGCAATAAACCTCCAAGCCAAGTCAAATCGCGTTGGAAACGGCGGCCCGTTGCCGCCGCCGAAGATGTCGGGCAGATATGGACGGAGGTCCTGGTTAGCGATGCTCACGGGTCTCATCCGAAGCAGAAGGCTCTCACCACTCAGAAGGTGACGAGACATCTTTTCATGAGCTGCTGAACCGTAAAATCATGCGTCTTCGGGATCAGGAAAAGTGTCAAACGGCGCTGCCGCCAAGGCTAATCGTCATCGATAATAGCAGTCGGTGTTGCCATTATACATCTATCCTTTACATTTATAGGGGCATCCCTATGGAGGAGCTCCGTCATCGCTTCCTAAGCAACGACGGCTTGGCAAGGAACGCTAACCCGAAGAGAACAGAAAAATGGCAAACTTTCTTGATAAATGGTCTTCTAAGAAGGCTGATAAGCCAAAGGCTGGCGCACGGAATGTCGTCGATACGTTTCGTGCACGAGTAGCGGAACAGAAGGCATATCTGGAGGAGTACGAGCGCGATTCAGCTGGTTTCAAGAAGTGGCGCTCCACCTGGTTCCAGCGCGTCCCCGGCGGCTTTGGCGTGACGGTTGGCCGTGACTCCGTCAATGCCGGCCATGGATTGAGCTATGTCGTCGTCGAAGCAGTCAAGGACGTGGCAGAGTTTCTCGACGATCTCACCTATCACGCGGAGAACGACGTCGGCTTCCAGCAGGCGCTCGAGCAGAACCGCCAGCGTCGCGTCGCACTTTTGAATGCGGCAAAGACCGGGGGTGATGCACCTGCCTCGAAGACCAAGGCGAAGGCCAAGCCTGCGGCAACAAAGCCGGCTGCTGCCAAATCCGTTGCCAGCAAGGCGGCACCCAAGGCTGCTCGGGCCAAGGCTGCTCCTGCAGCTGCTCCGGCGCCGGCTGTTGCAGAAACGGCAAAGCCGAAGCGCACTCGCAAGCCGAAAACTGCAGGCGCTGCCGAGTAAAGACAATAAAGCCCGCTTCGTGCGGGCTTTATTGTGCCGCTGTCGAGCGGCTTGAGCATCTCCCGTTCGGGATACAGCCGAGCGCAAGGCTGTGCCGATACGGCTGCTCCTGAAAGCATGGATCCGCGTTTCGAGAGAAGGTGGAGCTATAGGTCGATATGGCGAAAGTGGTCATTCGAAGCAATCGATGGCATCGCCGCCATATCTCCCGACGCTTGATCTCACCGCATCATCTGGAGATGAACCAGGCGACGCAAGCAGATCTGTAATGAAGGCAGATCTGCCTTCGGTGTTATTCAGGTCATAGGGCCTGGCAACACGCCGCAAGGCGAGGGAAAGAAACGTGGCATTGGCGACACGGCTGGCGACGTCGACGGATCGGCAGGATCTCTCAGCAGATATCAGGCTGCAATACCGAAGCTGCCCGCAGCGGACGGCACGGCTGCATCAGGCAAATGGATAGGGCGGCGCCTCCCGCAGGCCGAGCGATCGAGGGGGCGCGATCACGCCCGGCCTTGGGAAGATTGCTTCTCATGGCAGGAAGCAAGTCACGTTCGTCACGCGCCCGCTGCCAATCCGAAAGGAGCGGCGAAGGCCGCCCCTTTCGGCCGATTTCAATTTTTCTCGCCATATGCCTTGATGGCGGCGGCAACTTCGTTCCGCGCCTTTTCGGCGCTCTCGAAGCCGCCAACTTCGACAACCTTGCGGGCATCTGGAAGCTGCTTGTAGACACGGAAGAATGCCTGCAGGCGGTCCTGCTCGACCTTGGGAAGATCGGAGATTTCCTTGATGTCGTCGTAGGTCGGGTCGATCTTGGTCGTCGGTACGGCAACGATCTTGTCATCCACCTCGCCGCCGTCGATCATCTTCATGACGCCGATTGCCCGGACGCGGACAATGGCGCCGGGAACGATCGGCTCGCGCGTGTAGACGATGGCATCGAGAGGATCGCCGTCACCACCGAGCGAGCTGGTGATGGAGCCGTAGTTCGCCGGATAGGCGACCGGCATGGACTGGAAGCGATCGACAACGATGTGACCGGTCTTGGCGTCGATTTCGTACTTGGTGAAGCTGCCGGCCGGAATCTCGATAGCGGTGTAGAATTCCTGGCTTTCGTCCTTCGGCTGAGGATAGTCGATATAGGACACGTAGTCGGCGGCCGAAGCCGCGTTGCCGGACAGGATCGTCAATGCAATGACGGAGATAAGCTTTTTCATATACGCCCCCGCGTTAAGGTTGAACGCTATCGCCATAATCAGGGGTTGTTACGGGCTTGTGACATAAATCTATGAATGCACAGGGAAGTGCCCGTGACCGTTGGCGTCTATCCGAACGCGCGCACATTGCGGCGGATCGTCTGCGGCGGTTGGCCGAGCACGCGCAAGAAGGCGCGGCGCATACGTTCGCGGTCGGCAAAGCCCACTTCGACGGCGATCTCGTCCATCGAATGGCGGCCGTCCTCGATCATCAACCGGGCCGCCTCCACCCGCATGTTCTCGATCGCCTTGGCAGGCGACTGGCCGGTTTCGCTGCGAAAGACGCGGTTGAACTGACGAGGACTGAGGCTTGCGGCTTCAGCCATTTCCTCGACCGATACGATCTTGCGCAGGTTCCGCCCGGCGAAATCGAGCGCTCGCTGAACCCGATCGGATTTCGGCTCCAGTTCCAGCAGGGTCGAAAACTGAGACTGTCCACCGGCGCGGCGGTGATAGACGACGAGTTTTCTGGCCACGGTTCGCGCCAGTTCCTCGCCATGGTCCTTCTCGATCATCGCGAGCGCAAGATCTATGGTCGCGGTCATGCCCGCCGATGTCCAGATCGATCCGTCGATGATGAAGATCTTGTCTTCGTCCACCTTTAGGGCGGGAAACCGATCGCGCAGTTCTCGGGCGAAAAGCCAATGCGTCGTCGCGCGGCGGCCATCGAGCAGGCCCGTTTCGGCTAAGGTGAAGGCCCCGGTACAGGGTGCGACGACACGCCGGCAGGATTTCGATGCTTCACGAATATAGTCGAGAACCGCCGGCGACATCGACGAGATCTGCGTGGCGGCGCCGATGACGAGAGAGTCGAAGGAGCCGCTGCCGAAAGCCTCCGTTTCGACGCTGAATCCTGCCGATGAACGCACAAGCCCGCCGGTCTCCGAAAGCAGCGTTACGCGGTATAGCTCCCTTTCCCTCGCCAGATTTGCGACTTCGAAGGCCGTCACCGCGGTGAAGCCCATGACCTGGAAACCGGGGAAGACGAGAAATCCGATGGAATGCATGGTGGCGCTCGTGGCTGCAAAAGGTGCTTGTAGCATTTCTCGGACGAGATCCCATGTCAAACGGCGATAGCCGACCGGACCTCGCGGCGTGGGTTATGTCCTAAAACGTGGTGAATATGACATTTGGGCCATCCGGTTTCAAGCGTATGGTCGTCTTCGACACGGACGAGAGCTGCTCCGCGAGATAAGGATCAAGGCAATGACGAATTCAGCAGGTACAGCATTGGTAACAGGCGCCTCTTCAGGCATCGGCGCCATCTACGCAGATCGGCTTGCCAGGCGAGGTTTCGACCTCATTCTGGTTGCGCGCAATGGCGAGCGTCTTTCGGCCATTGCAGATCGCCTGAGCGCCGAGACGGGGCGGAAGGTCGAAACCATTGCCGCCGATCTGGGCTCTCCGAGCGATCTGCACCGTATCGAGCAAGTGTTGAAGACCGACGAGACGATTACGACACTCGTCAACAATGCCGGGTTTGGCGGAACGGCGCCCCTGCTTGACGCCGACGTGGACAAGATGCAGCAGATGGTCGAGCTGAATGTCACGGCGCTCATGAGGCTCACCTATGCTGCCGTGCCGGGCTTCGTGAAGCGCGGCGGCGGCTCTATCATCAACATCGCCTCGATCGTTGCAATCGCGCCGGAACTCCTGAATGGCGTCTATGGTGGCACGAAGGCTTTCGTGCTCGCCTTCAGCCAGTCTCTCAAGCATGAACTCGCCGACAGGAATATTCGCGTGCAGGCTGTTCTGCCCGGGGCGACGGCGACGGAATTCTGGGCGATTGCCGGCATGCCCGTCGAGCATTTGCCGTCTCAGATCGTCATGCCAGCGGAAGAAATGGTCGATGCTTCCCTGGTGGGCTTTGACCAGGGGGAACTGGTGACAATCCCGGCGCTCGAGGATGCACAATTGCAGACAGCCTACGAGGACGCGCGGCAAGCTCTGATGCCCAATCTGTCCCGCTCGGCGGCTGCTCGCCGTTATCAGCTGAAATAGAGAGACGGTCGAATGATGGAACGGCCGGCGTTCACATCATGAACGCCGGTCATTCAAAAGCCACAAAACTGACGAGGCTCGGGAGGGCCAAGAGGATCGGCACGATCCATGCAGCCGCTGCTTGAATATTTATGAGGCGTATCCCGCGCATTACGGTGCATTCCTGCCGGCAGCGAGTTCAATCACAGGACCTGACGAGAAGGTTCGCCGCGACCAAAGCAGATCTGCGAGGTTCAATGCGATGTATTCCACTCAAGACCGCACTCCCGTCTCCATCGTTATCGCAAACTACAATTACGCGCGCTTCCTGAGGCGCAGTATCGACAGCGCGCTGGAACAGAACTACGACGCTGCCGAAGTCATCGTCGTCGACGATGCATCGACGGATGCAACAGCCGACGTCGTCGCCTCCTATGGCCCGAGAATAAAGACGTGCCTGCGAGAGGTGAATGGCGGACATGCCGCGGCATTCAACACCGGCTTTGCATCCAGCCACGGCAAGATCGTGCTGTTTCTCGACGCGGATGATTACCTTTATCCCAACGCTGTATCGGAGGTTGTCGACGCCTGGGAAGAGAGGACGGCTCAGGTTCAGTTCAGGCTGCATATCGTCGATGAGGACATGCACGTAAAGGACGTCTTTCCGCCGGCGGAGCTGCCGTTCGACTCCGGCGACGTCACTCCGCAATTGTTGAGAAAGGGTCGCTATCAGACGACGGTGACAAGCGGTCTTGCCTTCAAGCGCTCGGTGCTGGACAGGGTCATGCCGGTACCGGAGCGGGAGTTTCGGCAGGGCGCCGATGGATATCTTGCCACCGTAGCGCCTCTGCATGGCGAGGTGACGTCCATCGACGACTGCCTCGGCGCTTACCGCATTCATGGCGCCAACCATTCCGTCTTTGCGGAAAAGCTCGGCCAGCGCGCGCGCTGGCGTATCGAGCACGACTTTCGCCGGCTGGAAGCCTTGTCGGATCAGGCGACGGAGATCGGCCTGGATGTGTCCGATGGTGCCGGTCTGCGCGACCCCGTGCATTTGGAGGAGCGCCTCGCATCGCTTTGCATCGATAGGGAGCGACACCCGGTCTCCAGCGACTCGCGGCTTTCCCTTGCGGCCGCCGGAGTGGCGGCCAGCCTGAAGATGAATGCCTCCCGACGGCGCCGGGCGCTGCTGGCCGCCTGGTTTCTTTCCGTCGGCCTCCTGCCTCGGCGAATGGCGAAGGCCGTTCTATCCTGGAAGCTCGTAGCCTCTTCGCGGCCCCAGTTCCTGCTACGCCTCTCGAAAACCATCCGGCAGGCGATGGGCTGAGCTAGTTTCGGAATTCTATGGGATGCTTCGCGCATGTCGGCTCAATTTCAACGGCCACCACGATCTTTCCCTGTCACGCCTCATGGCGCCCGGGCATTTTCCCGTGGGGCGCGGACGAAGGCCGCGACGGCGAGATCGATCGCCAAAGCGAGGACCATGGCGCCGGTGCCGATGAAGAAGAGCATGTAGTAGTTTCCACCGGTTCGGGCGAAGACGAAGGACAAGCCATAGGCGGCGGCCGCCTGGAACAGGGCAAAGAATACGGTCGCCAGGCTCCATGCGGTTTTCTGTTGCGCCGGATGGTGCGGCAGCAGTTCCGCGATTCTTCCGAGCATCAGGGGAACCGTGCCGGTCACGAATGCGCCGACGATCAGGCTCGAGACGATGAGCCAGCCTTGCCCGAGGCCGAAGGCGGGAATGGCGACGGCGACGGCCTCGAGGAGAAATGCAAAGCGCAGCGCCGCGGCAAAGCCGGTGCGGTCCGCGAGATGTCCGGCAAGGATGGGGCCGACGGTCGCGCCGAGGCCAAACAGGACCCAATATTCCGCGCCGACCTGCAGGCCGCTTCCCAAACCACGCGCGACGAAATCCACGAGGAAGATCATGTGAGGCACCCAGCCGGCGGCGTTCAGCGCATACTCGATATAGAGCGCCCGTAACGTCCATCGCTTCGGCAGATGCGCAGCATGTTGCGCCGGTGCCGAGTCGATTGCATCGTCGTGTGGCCATCCCGCCCAGGCGACGACCGTCAGCAGCAGCGACAAGGCACCGAGGCCAAGCCACGTTTGACGTAGCCCTTGCTGCAGCAACAACGGAACCAGTGTGCCCGACAGCGCAACGCCGGCGCCGATGCCCATGAAAATCACGCCGCTGGCAAGGCCCCGGCGGGAAGGCGGAACCAGCGGCAGGACGGCCGGCGCTGCCAATACCATCAGGGCGCCGCCGGCGAGGCCGGCCGCGAAACGCCACGCGAAGAACCATGGAAAGCTGATCGGGAAAGCGCAGGCGAAGAACGCCGCGGTTGCGGCCAGCATCATGATCCGGAGGGTCAGGACGGTGGAGATGCGCGCAGCGACCGGTCGCCCGAGCAAGGCGCCGGCCAGGTAGCCGGAAAGGTTGGCCGCGCCGAGATAGGCGGCGGCGGAGGCTTCGAACCAATGCGCGTCGACGATGGCAGGCAGAAGCGGCGTATAGGCGAAGCGGGCAAGTCCGATGCCGATGAGGCAGGCGCAGAACGCCGAGAGGACAGCGCGCCATGCCATCCGGGTGCCGTGGTGGTTCCGGTCGATTTCATGGGTCGTCGCGTCGGTCATGGAAATTCTCTCAACTGTCGGTGCTTGAGAGAATACGCCGCGAGATATATCATAAAAACTGAATTATTATGAGAGCAGTTATCTCAAAAGGAGATATGCAGGCAATGGACGCATCCGATCTCAGGGTTTTCGAGGCAGTCTCGCGGCATGGCAGCATGAACCGGGCGGCGCAGGAGCTGCACACGGTTCAATCGAATGTGACCGCGCGTATCCGGGCACTCGAAGAGGAATTGGGCGTCAGCCTGTTTCAGCGGCATGCCAGGGGCGTATCGACGACGCCGGCCGGACAGCGGATCCTGCCGTTCGTCGGCCGCATTGCGAAACTTCTCGCCGATGCGCGCACCGCAGCACTGGACGAAGGGTCTCCGTCCGGGACGCTCGCGATCGGCAGCCTGGAGACAACCATGGCGCTGCGATTGTCGCCGCTGCTGGGCCAATTTGCCAAGACCTACCCTCAGGTGAGACTCGTCGTCACGACAGGCACGACCCGCAGGCTGATCGACGATGTCGTCGCATGCCGGGTCGAGGGCGCGTTCGTGGCAGGTCCCGTCAGCCATCCCGATCTTGACCATGAGGTGGTCTTTCGGGAGGAACTCGTTCTCGTTACGTCGCCCGCCATTGGCGCAATGGAAGACCTGGTCGGTATCACCGATCTGAAGACTATCGTCTTCCAGATCGGATGTTCCTATCGGCAGCGGCTGGAGTCGCTTCTTGCCGACATGGGCATCGTCACGTCGAAGCCGCTGGAATTCGGTTCCCTCGATACGATCATCAGCTGCGTGTCGGCCGGCGTCGGCGTCACCCTTTTGCCGAAAGGTGTCGTTGCCGCTGCTCATAGAGAGGGCAGGGTGGCAATCCACCAGCTCCCATCCGGGCGTTCCCTGGTCGAAACGCTCTTCGTGCGCCGTTCGGACGCCTATACCTCCAGCGCCATGACCGCGCTTCTCGACATGGCGCGGCCGGGGCCGGTTCCGCTTAACTCGACGCCATGATCCCCTGCCAGGCGCGATAGGCCGAAAGCACGGTTTCCATCTGTGCGGTATGACCGGCGACAAACGCCTCGCCGTAGATGGTCTCGTCCGGATATTCGGTAATCAATGTCATCGGCACCGTATGGCGATCGTCGATATCGGCGAGGCAGGGAAAGCCGTTGATGATGCGGAAGCCGGTTTCGCCGGCATGGACTTCGTAGAGCGCGATCTGGCGGTCGTTGTAGTCCAGAAGCCCCGGAATGGCGCCGAGGTGTTTCGTGACCTTGTCCAGAAGCTGCTCCGCCTGTGCCGCCCAGCCGGCGTGATAGCGGGCAATCAGGAAGAAGCCTTTCGGCAGCGTCCACATGGCGAAATTGCGGGGAACGTAGCCGGAGAGCGGGCGGGTCCATTCATGAGCCGGGTAGCCATGCAGATTGACATGCAGCCGCGCGCCGCTCCGCCTCTCGGCCTCGAAGCGGATTTTCTTCTCGTAGAGATAGGGGCCGGCATTGTGCTCGGTGCGATATTCGAGGTCGTCGCCGAGCGCGGTATAGCGCGCGGCATGATACATGTGCCGCGGGCTGTCCTTGCGCAGGCGCTGGTGCAGCGCGTAGCCGTCGGGATTTTCCAGCGGCGAGATGGTGAAATGGGCGCCAGCGATCTTGGCGAGCCGTTGCGCGGCTCGGAGCGCACCCGCACCGCCGGTCGTCTCGTTGGCGTGCTGCCCGCCACTGACCATCACGGCCGCGTCGCCGCCTTTGATATACCGGGCCATGACCGTGCGTCCGGAGCGCGTGACAGCCTCGAATGCGTCGCCGCCGATCTTGTTAAGCTCGGCTTTGATCTGCTGCACGGCCAGAGGTTCGGTTGCGGCCTCGATCGACTGTTCCGGGCCGTCCCAGTAGCGTTGGGATAGCGGCTGCGTTTCCACTTTCCCGGAGATTTCGCCTTCGGATTGCACGATCTGCGGAACGATCTGTCCCGGCTTCAAGCCACGGTCGCCGAGCGGCCGTCCGGACTTCTTCTGGAAGAATTCAAGCAGCGAGAAATAGAAGTCTTCGTGCAACGCTTCCCGCAGGCTCATGACCTCGTCGCCGAGCGACAACGTCTCATCCGATGCCGGCAGGGCGACGCGGATATTGAGTTCCTCGAAATAGGGCTCCGTTGGCCCCCAGTCATGGCGGGTAATCGCGGCGATGGTGGCCTCAAAAAGCTCTTCGTAGTCCGTGAGGAGCCGTTCGCCCGTGGCATTGCCATCGCGCACGAGCCAGCCGGTCGGAGAGACGCTCGTCTCTCCGGCTGCATCGATGTGGACGCGATTGGGCACCAGTACCCTCAATCGGCGCTCGCCGCCGGCGCTGGTTTTCAACAGGATGTCATAATGAAAGTCGCTGTCGGCTCTTGCAACGAAGGCGATCTCGCGCTCCCCCACCATCGCCGCAAGCGGATAGGCTTCAAGCCGGAAGCGGTTCTCCGGCGCATTGGGATGCACCGGATAGCGGATCTCGATCGCATCCACATCCTGCAGGTCGATTTCCTCGATAAAGGCGTTGACCAGCGGCTTGTAGGCGCTGCGAATGCGCGCTTGAGCGCCCATTTCCTTCAGCCTGCGCTCCGCCTCCTGACGGCTTTGCCGGTCATCGAAGGTCCATGCCTCGAACTTCTGGCCGGGCTTGGCATCGGCGATGAGGCGCGACAGCGTGCGCTCAAAACTTCTCTCGAAAATTACGGTCATGATGTCTTACCTTGTCGTTCTGCCCGTCGGGTCGAGGCTGTCGCGCAGCCAGTCGCCCAGGAGATTGAGGCCGAGCACGGTCAAAAGGATTGCGACGCCCGGGAAAAGGCTCACCCACCAGGCGGTTTGCAGATAGGTGCGTCCGTCGGCGAGCATGCCGCCCCAGCTTGGAATGGTGGGATCGACGCCCAGTCCGAGGAAGGTGAGGCTGCTTTCCAGCAGGATGTTGTTGGCGATGTTCAATGTCATCAGCACGATCACCGGGCCGATGAGGTTCGGCAGCAGATGCTGGAAGATGATGCGCCAGTCCTTGACGCCGATAGCGCGCGCCGAGAGGATGAACTCCCGCTCGCGCAGGCTGAGCACGGAGCCACGCACCAGGCGGGCATATTGAACCCACTGCGACACGATCAACAGAATGATCGTGTTGGTAAGGCTGCCGCCGACGATGGCGATGAAGGTGATCGCCAGAAGAATGAAAGGCATGGCGAGCTGGATGTCGGCAAAGCGCATGAGCAGCATATCCCATATGCCGCGATAGTAGCCCGCCGCAAGGCCGACCAGCACGCCAAGCACCACGCCGCCGATGACGGAAGTGAGACCGACGGTCAGCGATATCCTGCCGCCGGCGACGACGCGGGCAAGCACGTCGCGGCCCAGAGGGTCTGTGCCGAAGGGATGGGCGAGGCTGGCGAAGGGCCTCGCAAGTCTCGCCATCAGGTCGATCTTTTCCGCGCCGCCGGGAAAAAGGACGTCGGAGAGCAGCACGGCAAGGCAGATGACGACCGTGATCAGCGCGCCGGCTATGAATTCGAAGCTGTAGAAACGCGAACGGCTTGAAGTCGTGGCGGCCATGGGCGTTACTCCGTGCGGATGCGGGGATCGACAAGGCCATAGGCGATGTCGACGAGAAGGTTGACGCCGACGATGAACAGCGCCAGCACGGTGATGACGCCCTGCAATACCGGATAGTCGCGGGCGCCGACGGCGTCGAATGCCAGCGTGCCGAGACCGGGCCAGTTGAAGACGCGCTCGATGACGACGATGCCGCCGAGCAGCCCGCCGAACTGGATGCCGAAATAGGTGATGAGCGGAATGGCGCAATTGCGCAGCGCATGCTTGTACAGCACCTTGCTCTCGCTGAGGCCCTTGGCGCGCGCGACCATGATGTATTGCGACTGCAGCGTTTCCAGCATGGCGGTGCGCACCAGACGCACATTCGTCGCCGTCAGGATCACGCCCATCGTCAAGGCCGGCATGACATAGCTCGAAATGCCGACCATGCCGCTCGGCGGCAGCCAGCCGAGTGTGATGGAAAACAGCAGGACCATCATCAGCGCCAGCCAGAAATTCGGGAAGGACAGGCCGAGGAGCGAGAGAACGCGAATGATCTGGTCCGCCGTCTTGCCGCGCGCCGTCGCAGCCTTGATGCCGAGCGGAATGGACAACGCGATCGAGACCACCATGGAGATGAAGGCAAGCAGCAGCGTCGCCGGCAGGGCGTTGGCGATCAGTTGGGAAACCGGCGTGCCGCCCGTAAAGCTGCGGCCGAAATCCAGCGTCAGCAGCCCCTTCAGGAAGGCAAGATACTGCACGATAAAGGGTTGGTCCGTGCCAAGCGCGGCGCGAATGCGCGCGAGGTCCTCTTCCGTCATGCTGCCGCCGCCCTGAAACATCATCAGGGCGGGATCGCCGGTGAGGCGGATGGCGAAGGAGACGAGAAGGGTGATGGCGATCACGACGAAAATCGCCTGCAGCAATCGCTTGATAAGAAAACCGGCCACGTTCTTTTCCCGAAAGTTCCTGGTCGGGCGCCGCCGGCAATGCCGGCGGCGCCGCATGTGACGATTACTCGACGGTGACTTCGTTCAGCTTGATGCGGGTATCCGGCGCGGGCACGAAGCCCTTGACCCGCTTGCTGACGCCGTAGATCGCATTGGAGTTGTAGAGCGGCAGTTCCAGCGCCTTGTCGGCAACGTATTTGCCGATGTCCTTGAGCACTTTCTCGCGCTCGGCGCGATCGGTGAGCGGACGCTGGGATTCCAGCAGCTTGTCCAGCGTCGCGTCCTTTTCATAGGGATTCCACTTTTCGCCGGAGTGGTACATCGAATAGGCGGTGTTGTCGTAGTCGAAGGTCCAGCCGCCCCATTTCTGCTGGAACAGCGCGCCGGTCTTGCCCTGCGGGATGATATCGTTCAGCAGAACGTTGGTTTCGTAAGGCTTGATGGTGGCGGTGAGGCCGACCATCTGCAGGTAGCTCGCGATTACCTGCGCCACCTCGTTCATGGTCGCGTCATTGCCGCGAATGTCGAGCTGAAGCGCTGCGCCGGGCTTCACGCCGGCTTCGGCGAGCAGCTTCTTGGCGCCTGCCGGATCATAGGGAAGCGGTTTAAGATCGGGATCGTAGCCGAAGGAGAGCGAATTCTGGAAGCTGACGATTTCGCTCCCCTGGCCCGCCAGGATCGACTTGACGATCGTGTCGCGGTCGACGGCCATGATGATGGCCTTGCGCACGCGCGGATCGGCGGTAATGCCGTCGCGGGTGTTGAACCGCAGCGCATCGACCGTCGGGCCGGGAACGCTGGCGATTTCAAGCTTGGAGTCGCCCTGGATGACCGGGAGCATGCCGATCGGAATGGTCGGCGGGATGACGAGATCGACGCGGCCGGCCTGAAGCTCGGCAACGGCCGTCGCCGGCTCGCTGATGAAACGGTATTCGAGCTCGGAAATCTTCGGCGCGCCGCCCCAGTAATCGGGATTGGCTTCGAGCTTGATGTTCACCTTCGGCGAATAGGAAACGAACTTGAAGGCGCCGGTGCCGACCGGATTGAGGTTGAAATAATCCTCGCCCTTTTCCTTGATGTATTTCGGCGGAACGATCATCGCGCCATAGCCGGCAAGCTTGGTCAGCAGCACCGGATCGGGCGCCTTGAGCTTCATGTCGACCGTGTAGTCGTCGACGATATCGACGCTTTCGATCGCGGTGTAGTTCGAACGCTGCGGGCCCTTGGCGCCCTGCTCGCCGAGCAGGCGGTCGAAGGTGAATTTCACCGCCTCGGCATTGAAGGGCTCGCCGTCATGGAATTTGACGTCGTGGCGGAGCTTGAAGCGGATACGCTTGCCCTGGTCGAGTTCTTCCCAGGATTCGGCAAGGCCCGGCACCAGTTTGAGATCGGGGCCGCGATAGGTCAGCCCGTCGAAGATATTGGTCGAGACGGCCGCCCATGCGACAAGAAACGTATCGATCGGGTCCCAGCTGCCGGGATCCTGCGGCGACGCAACCGTCATTTTCCCCGCCGCGAAAGCCGGAGCGGCGTTGATGGCGACGCTCGACAGGACGAGCGCCGTCAAGGCGGTCTTCAATCCCCATTTCATTTTTCTCATTGAACCTGTTTCCTCTTCAGATCGGTGCGGTGGTTGACGGTCGTTCAGGCGCTCTTGGCGATGAAGTGGCCTGAGGCGATTTCCTCGTGCGCCAGGATCGGCGGCTCGTCGCCGACGCGGCGGACGGGATTGGGAATCTCGCCTTCAAGCAGGGCGGTTCGGCGCTCCTGCGTCGGATCGGCGATCGGCACAGCCGAAAGCAGGCGTTGCGTATAGGCGTGCATCGGCGTTTCGAAGACTTGCCGCCGGCTGCCGATTTCCATGATCTGGCCGAGATAGAGGACGGCGACGCGATGGCTGATCTTCTCGACGACGGCCATGTCGTGGCTGATGAAGAGATAGGCAAGCGCGCGCTCGGCCTGCAGATCCATGAGGAGATTGATGATCTGGGCCTGGATCGACACGTCGAGCGCGGAAAGGGCCTCGTCGGCGATGATGAGCTTCGGATCGGATGCAAGCGCGCGGGCGATGCAGACGCGCTGGCGCTGGCCGCCGGAAAACTCATGCGGATACCGATCCGCATGGGCAGAGGTCAGGCCGACGCGCTCCAGAAGTTCGTCCACCCTGCGGCGAACGTTCTTCGAGCCGGAGATGAGGCCGTGGGTGTTGATCGGCTCCGCAATCGAAAAGCCGACGGTCTTGCGCGGGTCGAGCGACGCGAAGGGATCCTGGAAAATATACTGCACGTCGCGCCGCAGCCGGAAGCGCTCGGCTTGCGACATGGCGGCGAAGCTCTTGCCGTTGAAGGTAATTTCGCCGGAGCGCGCCTTCTGCAATTGCTGGATGGTGCGGCCGATCGTCGATTTGCCCGAACCGGATTCACCGACGAGAGCAAGTGTTTCGCCTGGATGAATATCGAATGCGACCTTCTGGACGGCGCTGCAGCGATGCGTGACCTGGCCGAACATGTTCTTTCTTATATCGAAGCGCACGAAGAGATCACGCACCGACAGGAGCGGCTGCTGGTCATAGCGTGCGGTATTCTGTATCCGCTCTTCGCCGACGACCTTCGGCTCGCCGCTGTCCAGCACCGTCAGCGGCATGCGCTTTGGAAAATCCTGGCCGGCCATGCTGCCGAGCTTGGGCACTGCGGCGAGAAGCGCACGGGTATAGGGATGTTTCGGCTCCGCGAATATCTCGCGAACCGGGCCTTCCTCGACCTTCTTGCCTTTCCACATGACCACCACGTCGTCGGCCATTTCGGCGACCACGCCCATGTCATGGGTGATGAAGATCATGCCCATGCCGAGATCCTTCTGCAGGTCCCGCATGATGTTGAGGATCTGCGCCTGGATGGTTACGTCCAGCGCCGTCGTCGGCTCGTCGGCGATCAGCAGCTTCGGGCGGCAGGCAAGCGCCATGGCGATCATGACGCGCTGGCGCATGCCGCCGGAAAGCTGATGCGGGTAGCGCTTCAGGAGCGCCTCCGCATCCGGCAGGCGCACCATTTCGAGCAGGCGCCGGGCCTCCGCCATGGCGGCGGATTTGCTCATGTTCTCATGGAGCAGCAGGACTTCGCAGATCTGGTCTCCGATGGTGAAGACGGGGTTGAGCGAGGTCATCGGCTCCTGGAAGATCATGGCGATCTCCTTGCCGCGGACGGAGCGCATTTCCTTCTGTGGGAGCGTGAGCAGGTCCCTGCCGTTGAAAAGGATGCTGCCGGCTTCGAACCGCGCGCCCATCATATCGGCGAGACGCATGATCGAAAGCGAGGTTACCGATTTCCCCGATCCGGACTCTCCCACGACCGCGAGCGTTCGTCCGGGTTCGACCGACAAGAAAAGTCCCTCGACCACGCGGCTTTCGCCAAACCGCACGGTCAGATCCGCTACAGACAGAAGCGGTTTGTTTTCGCCTGCAGCACTCGTCATGCGTTGACCTCGGTATCGGGTAGATCGTTCAGGGTATTCGAGACGGCAGCGCCGTCACGCTTTGGATTCACTAGGCGGAAGCCTTCGCCAAGGTCGTTGTCGAGATCGGATACCGGCATGCTCACGCCCACACCCGTTCACGTCTGGCAAGGTCAGGTTTTCTCCAAAACAGGCGTTTCATGAGCACCTATGTCCGTTGTTCCCATTATATTTGTTAGGGCACGAGATAGCATCAAACAACAATCTGGTCTATATTGTTCAACAATTTTCGTTTTGTCGATTAAAAATGGGAGGTGTTTGCGCAAAATCGTCCAACGGATTTTCCGCTGGGGACATTCCGACAGCTGCAGGCAAGCATGGCATTGCTTACTTCGTTCTCAAGCAAGGCTTGAGACGGGCAGACATCGGCAGACGATTGATCGCAAGTGCCGGGAGAGCAGATGAAGCAGACAAATCTCGCGAGCATCGAGCCGATGCCGGTGGCGGAAACCGGCCAGACGGTTGCCGAACTGACTGCCGCTCGTATCCGCGAGCGGGTAATCAACGGAACGCTGTCGCCGGGCAGCCATCTGTCCGAGGCTGCTCTTTGCGAGGAGCTGCAGGTCTCGCGCAATACGTTGCGCGAGGTGTTCCGGTTGCTGACGAAAGAGGGCGTGCTGCGCCATGAGGCCAATCGCGGCGTGTTCGTAACCACGCCGAGCATGACGACGATCATGGATATCTTCCATATTCGACGCCTTATCGAATGTTCGGCGCTCGCCAATGCGCATCACCGTCATCCGAGCGTCGACAAGATGCGGGCCGCTGTCGATGCCGCGGTCCGGCATCGCGATCTCGGTGAGTGGCTGGAAGTCGGCAGCGCCGATATCGCCTTTCACGCCGCTATCGTGGAGCTGGCCGACAGTCCGCGGCTTTCCGCATTCTACGCGCAGATCTCCCTGGAATTGCGCCTCGTGTTCGGCCTGATACGCGATCCGGAATATCTCCACGCTCCCTATGTCGGTCAGAACGCGACCATCCTTTCGCATCTTGAGGAAGGATCTGCCGCGAACGCCGCCGAAGCGCTGGAGAAATACCTGTTTCAGTCGGAACGCTTCATTCTGGCCGCCTATTCACGGGCGATGCCCGGCTGAGACCTGCCAATGTGATTGGTATGATGAATGATGTGGATAATCCGCGCCAGATAGGTCAAAGCGCGATGCAACCATTTGCGTCTCAAGCCGCTTTGACGGAAGGATATGCAGCACCCCGGACGAAGGCGTGATGTCTATCGGGTAGCCAAGATTGGCTTGGCTGCAATCGATCAGGATAGTTATGCGCTGCGCAACCGGACCACGCATTTCGAAAACCGGTTAAGACGGATCATGGGGTTATGGACGCGCAATCCTTGACGACCTCCAGTAGGGCCACGGCACTCCGGCAGGTATGGGCCTCGCCACTCTATCGCGGAGCGACGCTCGCGCTGTTTCTCTCCGGGCTTGCCACCTCGGCTTCGCTGCCGCAGATCGTTCTCTTCCTCGTGAAGGAACTTGGCGCGTCCTTGCCGGTGGCGGGGCTTTATTATCTGACCGGCCTTACCGCGCCGGTCGCCGGCTATCTCGTCGGCAGCTATTCCGACAGGACCGGCCGGCGCCTCGGCCTCTTCCGGCTTTGCGCCGTTGCCGGGGCTCTCGGATGGGCGGGGATTGCCCTTTCGACCACCTCATGGATGCCGTTCGTGATCGGCACCGTCATTCTGGGTTTTTCCGGATCCGCGACGTCGCAGCTTTTCACCGCCGTTCACGACGATCTCAAAGCCCGGGGTACGGGCGCGCACGACAGCGTGGTGGCGATTATCCGAATGGCCTTGACGGCTGGCTGGGTCATCGGACCGTTCCTGGGCGCCTGGTTCGCCGCTCAGATCGGACTGCGCGCCATGTTCTGGGGAACGGCAATCTGCTTCCTTGCGCAGATTATTCCACTGGGGACCATGCGTGCCTTGACCGGCTCCAGGCAGCGAGCCGACAAGCAGACCAAGGCGACCGGTCGCGTCGGCTGGTCGGAGATGCTGCCGCTATTGGCATTTACCGGGCTTTACGTCCTCGTCTATGCGGGCGAGCCGATCAAATATGGCTTCCTGCTGCTTTACATGCAGGATCAACTCAAGCTTGACCCTTCCATCCAGGGATCGGTGATCGGAACACAGCCGTTCATCGAACTCGTGCTGATGCCGTTCAGCGTCTTGCTGGCGCGGCGGATCGGGATTCTCTGGGTGATGTGCATCGCCGCGATCTGCGGCGTGATGGCCAACCTATGCTTTGCGGCATGGCCAACGGCCGCGGGTATGTTTGCCGGCCAGATCCTGATGGGCGGAGTCTGGGGGCTCTACATGGTCCTCGGCCTGATCGTCGCCCAACGGCTTCTCCCGAATGCGGTCGCGACGGCCTCGGCGATCTTCATGAGTTCTTCGGCTCTTGCCAGCGCGCTTGGCGGCGGTATCGGCGGCGTCGGTGTCGCCTATCTCGGGCTTCCGAACGTCTTCTACCTTCCGGCGCTATTCTCGCTGGCGGCGGCCTTCGGCCTCGCGGCCATGGCCCGATTGGGTGTCATCAAATAGGGCGTCCTTTGCCGCCGCTATTATTTCACTTTGGCAGGTTCCGGGCAGCCCCAAACCTGCTACAAGCCCTTCGCCCGGATCACGGGTGATTTCTCAGATCCTCGACCCGCCAATGACCCGCCTTCTTCCCGAAGTTTTCCGCGACCCGACCATTCGGGTGAGCATGCTTGCCATCTTTGCCTTTGGTTTTGCCGGAGCTGCGACATCGCCTTACCAGTCGGTGGTCGGCATCCGCGAACTCGGGCTCAGCAACGGGCTGTATTCGACACTGATCTTCTGCGCGGCCGCCGTGAATGTCGTGGTCAGCATTCTCCTTGGAAATCTGGCGGATCGGCTCGGCAAATATCGCCCGATGATGCTGACCGTCGCCATCTTCGGCATGCTCGGCTACGGCGCCGTCTTTGCTATTCCGGCGCAGGCGACCTTCATTGTGAGCGCCTTGTTTTTTCTGCCGGTCTACGGCTCCCTCAATTCCCTGCTCTTTGCCAATGTCAGGATCGCGACGCGAGGCATGGAGCGCAACGATGTCGCCACGGTCAATTCCGGTGTCCGGGCGATGATCTCACTCTCCTGGGTTCTGGTGCCCGGGATAACCGGGGCTCTGCTTGCGAACTCCGCGAGCATGCTGCCCGCCTATCTCTTCGCCGGCCTTGCCTGCGCGGCCTGCTTCGGACTGATCGCCATTTTTCTTCCGCGTCAGGACGGCACCGACAAGGCGGCGGCGCACCATCTTTCCTATCTGGCGGCGCTTGGCGAGGTCATGTCGCCGCCGGTCTTCGTGCGCCTGATCGCGGTCGCGCTGATCAGCAGCACGCTGCACGTCAACGGCGCCATTCTGCCGCTCATCGTCACCGGCGCGGCGCACGGGACCGTTGCCGATATCGGCATCCTCGTGGGGATCGTTGCCCTTCTCGAGGTCATCTTCATCATCGTCTGGGGGCGTGCCCAACGCATCATGACGCATGTCACGGCGCTCGCCATCGGCACGGTTATCTATGTCGTCTATCTGGTCCTGCTCGGATTGGCGTCGGCTCCCTGGCATGTCTATGCGCTGACACTTATCAGCGGGATCGGGGCCGCAGCACTCATCAGCATTCCCATCACCTACCTGCAGGATCTGATTGCCGAGCGCCCGGGTCTCGGAAGCGCCCTCATCTCGGTCAATATCTTCCTGAGTGCAGGCTTGAGCGCTCTTCTCTTCGCGATCGGCACGGCGGTCAGCAGCTATTCCGGGACGGCCCTTATCGGCGCTACGGCCGGTCTGCTGGGACTTGGCTTGCTGCTCTTCTTCGAGAAGGCGAGGCGTCATAACTAGAGCGGCTCCGCGCTTCATGGAATCGCGGAGCCGCTCTATCTCTTTGTTTTTACCCGATCCCTGACGGAAAATTGCTGCGCGCTTTTCCTGGAATTGCGTCAGGCGCGCCGGAGGCTACGCGATGCACCGCCGCAACCTCCGGCCTGTGGGCTAGCTTCGAGCTCTCGCGTCCAGGATCATCTCCTTCGGCGCCACTTTCGCGTTGCGTTGCAGGAGATAGTAGACCGCGCTGGTCACGACGAGGCTGACCGCCCAGGATATGTCGGCGTCGTTGAGCATGATCGCAATCGGTCCTTCGTAGAGGGGCTGATTGAGAAGCGGAATTTGCACGACGACACCGAGGACATAGCATCCCAGCGCGGTCCAATTGTAAGCGCCATAGCGGCCATTCGGATCATAGAGGGCCGGAATATCCACCTTCTCATTCGAGATGAGGTAGTAATCGACGAGATTGATCGCGCTCCACGGGACGAACACGGCCAGCAGCATCAGGACGAAGTTCTTGAACGCCGAAAGAAAATCGGCGCTTGCGAGAATCGCAATCAGGACGGACAGGGCGACGAATCCGACGATGTAGACCGCCCTGGCGCCCCTGGAAATGCGGGTCTGGTTGCTGAACGAGGTAAAGGTCGTCAGGATCGCCATGAAGCCGCCATAGGCGTTGAGGCAATTGATGGTGAGCTTGCCGCAAATGATGACGACGTAGACCAGAACCGCGCCTTCGCCCGCCAGTGTTCCGAGGAAGCCAACCTGATTTGACAGGAACTTCGCGCCAAGGGCAGCGACGAGCACGCCGAATGTCATGGCAAGCTGCGAAGCGATCGCGGAGCCGAAAAGCGTGTAGAAAAATGCCTTGCCATCGGGTGTCGACGACGGGAGGTAGCGGGAGTAGTCGGCAACGTAGGGCGCATAGGTCAGCTGCCATCCGGCCGAAAGCGAGACGGCCAGAAGGAAGGTCGCCACCGTCGCCGGCTTTTGGCCGAAGGCCGAGTGGATGTCATACTGGTGGAACAACTGATAGGCGAGATAGGCAAAGCCGATGATGCTGACGACCGTGGCGATGCGGCCCATTACGTGGATGACCTTGTAGCCGACGAGCGCGATCACCGCCGTGAGCACGCCGAAGACGACCATGCCGACGGCAGGGTTGGACGAACCAAGCAGAAGGTTCATGGCCTCGCCGGCCAGCACCGTGCCTGTCGCCGCAAAGCCGAGATACATCAGAATGACCAGCAGCAGCGGAAGGGTCGCGCCCTTGACGCCGAACTGTGCCCGGCTGCTGATCATCTGGGGCAGGCCGAGGCGAGGGCCCTGCGCCGAATGAAGCGCCATGACTATGCCGCCGAGAATGTTGCCGACGGCCAGACCCACGATTGCGGTCATTGCTTCCGCTCCGAAGACAACCGCAAGCGCGCCGTCCAGAACCGCGGTGATCTGCAGGTTGGCTCCAAACCAGAGCGTAAACTGATCCCGCGGGGAACCGTGCCGCTCACTCTCCGGTACTCTGTCGATTGTTCTGCGTTCAGCAAGCCCGTCGCTTGCGTTGCTGTCGTTCATCGTGTCCTCCTCCTGGGGAAAATTCGGATACTCTCGGGGCCGCTTTATACAGGGGAAGGAGCATTTGTGTATATACATTTACTCCAGCCGGCGTTCGTCGCGTGAGGGGGAGAGGAGAGGCGGATCGCCAGCAAAGGAGGGGCAAGCGCAGATTTCGAACGTCTCTCGCTACTCCCGAGCGCCCAGTGATCGACGCGCTTCGGTGCTTTAGGCCCCATGCCAAATCCGAACTGGAACATGCGATTGAGGTCCAGTGATTCCGCAAATCAGGTGCTTGATCGGCCACTTGGAAGATCCAAATCGGCATGAATCCGGACGACCATTGACGAAGGGGCATATATCCTCTAAATCGTAAAGTCATCTGATGACTTGATGAATTCGACCATGCGCGCCCTGACCAAAACCACTCTTGCTGACACCGCCGTCGAGGCAATTCGCAGCGAAATCACCGCCCGACGCTGGATTGTCGGCGAAAAGCTGCCCAACGAAGCCTCTCTGTCATCGATGCTGTCCGTCAGTCGGGGCACGATTCGGGAGGCGGTGAGGGTGCTGGTGTCCCAGGGCTATCTGGAAACGCGGCAAGGGTCCGGCACCTATGTGCGCTCGGCCACGGATGTCAGTCGCCCCCTGGACATGGCGCGCCGCGCCGGATTGAGGGACCAGTTCGAGGCCCGGCTTGCCCTGGAAGTCGAGGCCGCCCGGCTCGCCGCCCTTCGCCACTCTCCCGATGTCATTTCGCAACTGCGCGCGTTGCTGGTTTCCCGTGGCAACTATGCCGGCGGAGACAAGTCCACGTTCGTCGAGCGTGACCTTGCCTTCCACAAGGCTGTCGTCGCGGCGTCGCGGAACAGGGCAATGATCGAAATCTACGAGTTCTTCTCTCTATCGATTGCCGAAACCATCGAAGCGACGCTCGACGAGGATATTCCCGAGCCGGATATGCAGGCGCATGTCGCGATCGTCGATGCCATCGAGGCCGGCAATCCCGAAGCGGCCGATGCCGCCGTTCGCCGCTTCATGGCCCCCATTGTCGCTACTCTTGATCGGTTGCTCATGTCATGACTGTCTCTTCGCAAGATCCCGCCTCCATCGAAT
The DNA here is from genome assembly GCF_010668395.1 of Martinezella lusitana. GTDB lineage: Bacteria > Pseudomonadota > Alphaproteobacteria > Rhizobiales > Rhizobiaceae > Rhizobium > Rhizobium lusitanum_A. The sequence continues at coordinate 454,486 of NZ_WUEY01000002.1, read as the reverse complement.
TGATCGATGCCGAAGCGGATGAAATTCCGACGCCGCAGCCGCAGGGAGGCAAATCCCCCATCGGCAGGTTTCTGCTGGGATTGAGCCTTGTGCTCATTTCCTTCAATCTTCGACCCGTCTTCTCGAGCGCGTCGGCGCTTCTGCCGGAAATTCGCACTGGACTTGGCCTTTCGTCCTTCGGCGCCAGCATCCTAACGACCTTGCCTGTCGTCTGCCTGGGGCTGTTTTCGCCGCTGGCGCCAAGGCTTGCGCAGCGCATGGGAACCGAGCGAGTCCTGCTCGGCATGATCTTTCTTTTGGGACTGGGCACGGCGTTGCGTGGCTTTTCCTCGGTTTCGCTGCTGTTCTTCGGGACCGCGCTGGCCGGTGCCTGCATTGCGATCGGCAACGTTTTGTTGCCCGGCGTCGTCAAGCGCGATTTCCCGGACAAGGCTGCGCTGATGACGGGTTGCTACACGATGGCGCTGTGTGCCGGCGCGGCGGGTGCCGCCGGATTCACGCTTCCCATCGAGCATGCGCTCGGCGGATCGCTCGGCGGCGCACTCGCTGCCTGGGCTTTGCCGGCTTTCGTGGTCGGGCTTCTCTGGCTGCCGCAGGTGATCGGAACGCGCAGCCAGGTCCGTCGCAGCGGCTTTCGCGTCACCGGTCTCTGGACTGATCGTATCGCCTGGCAGGTGACGCTGTTCATGGGGCTGCAATCCGCGCTTGCCTACTGCGTCTTCGGCTGGCTCGTCCCCATATTGCGTGAGCGTGGACTTGATGGCGTGACGGCGGGCGCGATCGTATCGGTCTCGGTCATGGTGCAGGCAGCCGCTTGCCTCGTCGCGCCGCATATCGCCGTCAAGGGGAAGGACCAGCGCATTATCAACGTCGCTCTCTGCGTGATCGCGGTCGTTGCGCTCCTGGGGCTGCTCTTTGCTCCCCTCTGGATGGTATGGTTCTGGGCCGTGCTCCAGGGCATCGGTCAGGGCGGGTTGATCGCGGTCGCACTGACCGTCATCGTGCTGCGCTCGCCCGATGCGCATGTGGCTGCCCATCTCTCCGGCATGGCGCAATTCGTCGGCTACCTGCTCGCCGCGATCGGTCCGCTCGTCGTCGGCATGATCCATGGCTGGACGGGAAGTTTCGCCTGGAGTTCCGTCTTGTTCGTGCTGCTCGGTCTCGGGGCCGCGATCAACGGTTGGTTCGCCGGCCGCGCCATCACCGTCAACGCGGTGACGGTCGAAACGCCATGATCTGCCGCAGCCGGCTGCACGTCAGCCGGCACTCCTTTTGCGGCGGGGGCGTTCAGGCTCCGGAGTAATCTCGGGCGCATTTTTCGCGTGGCCCAGAAGAGCCTTCTTGGCCAGCGTCGATCTTGTCGCTGCATAGGATGCGGAGACCATGGGATAGTCCGCGGGCAAGCCCCATTTCTTCCGATATTCTTCGGGGCTAAGACCATATTTAGTATTAAGATGCCGTTTCAGGGATTTATATTTCCCGCCGTCCTCAAGACATATCAGATATTCTTCAGTGACGGATTTCTTGATCGGCACGGCAGGCCTGAGCGATTTTTCCAGCGATGACGTCGGTTGCAAAGAGCCCGTAAGTGCCGAATGCGTTTCCATGATGAGCCTTGGCAAATCCTCGGGCGCAGTGGCGTTGCGAAGAACGTAGGCAGAAACGATCTTGCTTGTGAGCTCAATGTATCTTTCGTGGCTGGCGCTGTTTTCCTTTTTCATTTCCGGCCTCATATAATGTTTTTTACTTATGTATCCAATGTGAGTTTTACTTTCAATAAAAATTGCGGAAACTTGAGATATTCTATGACATTGGTTTATGTTAATAGTAAATATGCTTTTTTAGCAGTTTAAGATTGTTGATTCTCGTTTTGTCACAATACTCGATTCCGTTTCCGCCCATCTATGGGGATAAGCCGCTTATCTTCTCATGATGGCACGCGCGTTCGGCTGGTTCCGGGCCATTCACGGACCGTTTTGTTACTCGTAAATGGCGTATCTGCCGGGCACCGGGAAATCGGATTCCTGGTTTGCTTGTTCGGCCGGCCGGTATCGCAACCTTCAGCTCGAGGATGGGTCCTGTCGGCGATGGTGCGGCAGGATATGGTGTTCGGTCAGCGGCGCCATGATGATGTCTTCCGGATGCTGCGGCGACACCCAGCGAACTTCCTCGATTTCGGCCGTTGCGGTTATCCTGGTATCGGTCACCTGCAGGCGGAATACATCCGCAACGACGAGATGATCCGGCTCGTTGGCAGCCGGAGCCTGGAAGCGGCCGAGAAAGGCCAGATCCTCGGTCTTCGCGGTGAGCCCCAGTTCCTCGAAAAGCTCTCTGACAAGGGCCGCCTCGGCTGTCTCTTGCGGCTCTACCTTGCCTCCCGGCTGCATGAACGCAGTAGTGCCGCGCTTGCGCACGAGCAATGTATCGCCATTCGGGCGCAGCAACAGAGCTGCCGCTATGCGGATCGTCTTGGTCATCGGCAAATCCCATCGGATTCGTGGCGAGGTTTCAACCGGCTTTGCACACATTCCTATTGGAGAATGACAATCGACTTCCGTTTGGCTGTAATTCGCGCGACGCCTTGCGCTGAATGATTCTCATGTTAATCAGTGATGGCCCTAATCTGAGCGAATATGTGGAAATGCAAAACAAAACAGACAGTGACGTCAGGCAGCCAGCGGAGCCCGACGCTGCGAAAGCACAATCCAAGCGACCGCTGCGGGATCGCCGACGCTCCCTGGCGATCGGACTCCTGCGCGCCCGCGAAGCGGTCATGAGCCATTTCCGGCCGATTCTGGCGGCGCATGACGTGACCGAGCAGCAATGGCGTGTCATTCGCGTGCTTCATGAGGCGGGCAAGCTCGATGCCACGGAGCTCGCAGACAAGGCCTCCATCCTAGCGCCGAGCCTGACGCGCATGATCCGCTCGCTGGAGGAGCGAGGCTTCATCACCAAGCACAAGGACGATGCCGATGGCCGCAGAGTGCTGTTGCAGATTACCGCGGCGGGGCAGGCGATCGTCGAGGACGTCATGCCGGAGAGCCTGAAGGTCTATGCCGACATCGACACCCGCTTCGGCGTGGAGCGCGTGGAGAAGCTTCTCGACATGCTGGACGAATTGGCCTCGCTGAAGTTGGAGAACGGGTCGATCGGCGACGAGTAAGACGATCGCCGATTTTGTTAATGTGTTAAGTATTTGATTGACGCGCCGAGGGATCTGTAGCAGTCTTCGACAGTGCTGGCACTGTTGGGAGGCGGCGTTGGACCTGTTGCAGAACCGCAGCCTGGTTGACCGGAGTTGGGCGCCGACACCCTACGATCAATGGGTGGACGATCTTCAAAGCATTTGCGGCAATTTCAATCCGCACACCTTGCAGCGCGGCGACAGCGTCGTCGGCACTGCCAGCCGCATCGACGTCTGCGGAATGGAGTTCGCCCATGTCTCCAACGATCTCGACTACGTCCACCGCGATTGGGACGACATTCGCCGGGATGCCAACGAGCACCTGTTCCTGATCCTGCAGCTGGAAGGCGTCTGCGGCGTCGAGCATTCCGGCCAGCAGAACATCCTCGATGTCGGCGAATGCATTCTCGTCGATTCCACGCGGCCGACCACCTTCTACTTCCGTGGGCATTTCTCCAACCATCTGTCGCTGCATCTGCCACGGCAGCTGATGTATTCGAACAGCAAGGTCGATTTTGACGTCGCCCGCAAACTGGAAGCCAGCGACCCGATGGCCCTGATGCTGCGGGCGCTGATCGCCAAGATGATGACGACGCCGGAAAACGACGTCGCGTCCCCGCATCTGCGCCAGCTGATGTTCGACACGACCCGTCAGGCGTTTCTTTCGACTGGCATCCAGGCGGCAAGCCTGAATTCATTGCATAACAGCGCGAGCCGGCGCCTGCAGATGGTCGATATTCTCATCGACAAGCATCTGACCGACAGCGACCTCAGCGCCAAATGGCTTGCGACACGGCTTGGCGTCTCGATCCGCACCCTGCAGCAGGACTTTCAGGGCATGGGCATGACCTGCACCACCGTCATCCGGGACAAGCGGCTGCGCTTCGCGCGCGAAAAGATCGAGCAGCTCAAGGAGCAGCGTAACCCCACCACCATCGCCGAAGTCGCCTATTCGGCCGGGTTCAACGACATTTCCTATTTCAATCGCAGCTTCAAGGAGCTGTTCGATTGCGCGCCGAGCGAGCTGCTTCGCGCAGCCGAGCCGGGTCACAGGTTGGACTGAAGCGCAGGGTGCGCTCCAGTCCAAGACGAGGCGCGTTTCTCCCCAAGACGGAGTTTGCGGCCAACGCCATAGTCCTCTCGAAAGTCACGGGAGGAGAATGTCGTGAAGCAGTATACCCTGCTTATCGGTGGCGAGCCTGTTGCCACGTCCCATCATGCACCGGTTGCAAATCCCTCGAACGGCGACGTGGTCGGTCATATGCCGCTCGCCAGCGAGGCGGATCTCGATCGCGCGGTCGCCGCTGCAACGGAAGCCTTCAGGAGCTGGTCGCAGACATCGAGCGAAGAGCGGGCCAAGGCGTGCCGCGCTGTCGCGGAGAAGATCAACGAGCATGCCGAGGAGCTCGCCCAGATCCTCACCCGGGAACAGGGCAAGCCGCTCAACGGTCTTGGCTCTCGCTTCGAGATCGGCGGGGCGCTCGCCTGGACACGCCACACCGCCGAACTCGACCTGCCTGTCGAAATCCTGCAGGACGACAATGAGGGCCGCGTAGAGCTGCATCGCAAGCCGATCGGCGTCGTCGGTTCGATCACGCCCTGGAACTGGCCCGTGATGATCGCCTGTTGGCATATCGTGCCGGCGGTGCGGGCCGGAAACACGGTCGTCATCAAGCCGTCGCCCTTGACGCCGCTGTCGACCATCCGCCTCGTCGAGATCATGAACGAGGTTCTGCCGCCCGGTGTCGTCAACGTCATCACCGGCGAGAACAGCATCGGCGCGGCGCTTTCCTCTCACCCGGGCATCGCCAAGATGACCTTCACCGGCTCGACGGAAACCGGCAAGAAGGTCATGGCTTCCGCGGTCGCGACCTTGAAGCGCTTGACGCTGGAGCTTGGCGGCAACGATGCCGGCATCGTCCTGCCCGATGCCGATCCGAAAGCCATCGTCGAAGGCCTGTTCTGGGGCGCCTTTATCAATAACGGCCAGACATGCGCGGCGCTGAAGCGTCTCTATGTGCATGACAGCATCTATGAAGAGGTTTGCCGGGGCCTTGCGGACTACACGTCCAGGATCGTCGTCGGCGACGGACTGGATGAGGCAAGCATTCTCGGCCCGGTGCAGAACGAGATGCAGTTCAACAAGGTGCGCGAACTCGTCGACGATGCGCGCGCCCATGGCGGCCGCATCCTGACCGGCGGGGCGCCGATGGATCGCCCCGGCTATTTCTATCCGATCACGCTGGTTGCCGATGTCGATCATGGCGTGCGGCTGGTCGATGAGGAGCAGTTCGGTCCGGCCCTGCCGATCATTCGCTACAGCGACATCGATGAGGTGGTCGCCCGCGCCAATCAGAACCCGGCCGGCCTTGGCGGTTCCGTCTGGTCCTCCGACGCGGAAAAGGCGAAGCGCTATGCAGTGCAGCTCGAGTGCGGCTCGGTCTGGATCAACAAGCACGGCACGATCCAGCCCAACGCGCCTTTCGGTGGCGTCAAGCAGTCCGGCATCGGTGTCGAGTTCGGCGCGGAGGGGCTGAAGGAATTCACCACAATCCAGACCGTGCTGAGCTGACCATGACGACTTACGATTACATCATCGTCGGTGGTGGCTCCTCGGGCTGTGTGCTGGCAAACCGGTTATCGGAAAATCCGGCGCATAAGGTGTTGCTGATCGAGTCCGGCCGGCGAGATTCCGATCCCTGGATTCACATTCCCGCGACCTTCTTCAAGGTGCTGGGCAAGGGCATCGACATCCATCCCTACGCGTCGAACCCCGACAAGGGTTTGAATGGCCGGCCGAGCATCGTGCCGCAGGGCAATGTGCTCGGCGGCGGCAGCTCCGTGAATGCGATGATCTACATTCGCGGGCATCGCAACGACTACGACACCTGGTCGCAAATGGGCTGCCAGGGCTGGTCGTACGAGGATGTGCTTCCGGCGTTCCGCTCGCTGGAAAACAACGAGCGGCTGAACGGGGAGTTTCACGGCAGGAAGGGCGGTTTGCGCGTTTCCGATCCCCGCCATCGGCATCCGTTGAGCGAAGCCTTCATCAAGGCGGCGACCGAGATCGGCATTCCTCATAATGACGATTTCAACGGCGCGGATCAGGCCGGCGTCGGCTTTTATCAGAGCACGACCTATGGCGGCCGCCGCTGGAGTTCGGCGCAGGCCTTCCTGCGCGAGGCGGAGAAGCGGCCGAACCTGACCGTACTGACGGAGCGCAAGGTCGCCCGCATCCTGTTCGAAGGACAGAGGGCCGTCGGCGTCGAGCTGCTCGACGGCACGATATTCAAGGCGTCCCGCGAGATCGCGCTCACCGCAGGCGCCATCGCAACGCCGAAGATCCTGCAACTGTCCGGTATCGGCAATGGCGAGCATCTTTCGTCACTCGGCATCAAGGTCGTCGCCGACCTGCCTGGAGTCGGCGGCAACTATCAGGACCATCTCGAAGTGCCGGTGCAAGGCGAGACCTACGAGCCGATCTCGATCCTCGGTCATGACAAAGGTCTGCGGGCGGCCGGACACATGCTGCGATATCTGACCTCCCATCGCGGGCTTTTGTCGTCGAACGTCGTCGAATGCGGCGGCTTCGTCGACACGGCCGGCACCGGGCAGCCGGACGTCCAGTTCCATGTCCTGCCCGTCCTGATCGGCTTTGTCGACCGCGACCCGGAACCCGGTCACGGTCTCAGCATCGGGCCATGCTACCTGCGGCCGCGTTCGCGCGGTTGGATAAGACTGAAGAGCGCCGATCCGAACGAGCAGACGGATTTCAACGCCAATCTGTTGTCCGATCCGGCCGATATCGAGACTTTGGCGCGCGGCGTCGAGACGGCGATCCGCATCCTCGACGCGCCGGCCCTTGCCAAGCTCGTCAAGCGGCGCGTGCTGCCGAAGCCTGGCGTCGAAAAGGATCCGGACGCCTTGCGCGATTATATCCGCCAATCGTGCAAGACCGTGTTCCACCCTGCGGGAACGGCCCGCATGGGCCGGGCCGACGATCGCATGGCTGTCGTCGGGCCGGACTTGAAGGTGCGCGGCATAGAGGGGCTGCGCGTCTGCGACGCCTCGGTGATGCCGACCCTTGTATCGGGCAACACCAATGCCCCGACAATGATGATCGCGGCCCGGGCTGCCGCCTTCATGACAGGAAAGGCGATTTCCGGCTGAGCCGGAAGTCGATGAAGCAAAGAGCCCGTGGGGAGCGGGACAACAAACCGGAGGAGACTATGCCTATCAAACTAAGAGGGCTGGCAATCGGCCTTTTCCTGACGCTTGTTTCGGCGTTCAGCGCACATGCCGCCGCGTCCTGCGGCGACAACAGCGGCAAGCCGGCAACCGGCGAACCGATCATCATCGGCGCCATTACCGGCAAGACCGGGCCGGATGATTTTTCCAATTCCACCAAGGCGGCAAAGGCCTATTTCGATTGCCTGAACGCCAATGGCGGCATCAAGGGCCGACCGGTGAAGTATCTGGTCGAGGACGACCAGTGGAACCCGGAAATCGCCGCACAGCTCGCCGCCAAGCTCGTCAACGACGAAAAAGCCGTCCTCATGGTCGGCAATTCCAGCTATGTCGAATGCGGAGCCAACGCCGATTTCTATAAGAAGTCGGGCATTCTGGTGCTGGCGGGTGTCGGCGTGCCGCGTGAGTGCTTCTTTGCTGAAAACTACGCGCCGACCAATGCCGGGCCACGGGTCTCCATGCTGGGAGCGATGGGCTACGCGCTGGACAAGCTCAATGCCAAGTCCGTCGTCTGCATCGGTCCGAATATTCCGAATGTCGGCACATGGTCTTGCGACGGCGTGATGCTGCTCGCCAAGGAGAAGGGTTTTGCCGCACAGACGATCCTGATGGATCCGGGCTCGGCCGACGCAACGTCGATCATTCTGCAGGCGGCAGCCGCCAAGCCCGACGTGATCGTTCTCGGCATGTCGAAGGGTGTCGCCGTGCCCTTGCTGACGGCGGCCGAAGAACAGGGTCTCAACCAGACGATCACCTTCCTCAGCGCGGCCTCCGCCTATGACCTCTCTGTTCCGGCCACCATCGGCTCGGGCTGGGATGGCAAGTTCTATGTCAACATGGAATTCAACGATCTGAACGCCGAGACCCCGGACAATCAGAACTGGCTCGCCGTCATGGACCAGTACGGCCAGAAATCCGACCCGCGCGATACCTTCGCCCAGGCCGGCTATCTGGCGGCTCGCATCGCCGAGAAGGCGCTGATGACGCTCGATCCGTCCAGCATCAACCGTGAGACCGCATCTGCCGCCGTGCGTCAGATCAGGGACTTCAAGAGCGATATCTTCTGCGCTCCCTGGTACTTCGGCGATGGTCAGGCACGTCACAACGCCAATTCGACGACGCGCATGGCGGTCAGCGAAGGCGGAAAGTGGAAGGTCGTTTCCGATTGCGCACCATCGCCGGATCCCGAGCTGAAAGACATCCGCGCTTTCGAGAAGTCCGCCGGCATCAACTGAGCCCGGATCTTTGCCATCGGTTCCGCGGCGGAAGAGCCGCGGAACCGAGCGACCCCACGCATCGGCCCGAAAATCGGGATCGTTTTTCGGAAAGCTCGATGCGTTGATCTAAAGTGTTACGGCGTCCCTTGCGTGTCTGAAAGACGCGCTGCGCCGTAGAGGATCGATCCATGAACCTTCTACCCTTCGTCATTTCCGGGCTCGGGATCGGCGCCGTCTATGCGCTATCCGGCGTCGGCCTTGTCGTCCTGTTTCGAGCGACCGGCGTTCTCAACTTCGCATTCGGTGCGTTCGGCGCGATCGGTGCGCATTGTGCCTGGCAATTGCTGGAGTGGAAGATGCCGCTCGTCGTCGCCATCCTCGCCGCCGTTGTCGTCTCGACGACGGTCAGCTTTGTCTACGGCCGGATATTCGCCCCCATGCTGTCGCATCGCGATATCGTCGTGCGTGCCGTGGGAACCCTGGCGCCCGCGCTCGTCCTGATTGCGATCATGGGCGTCATCTGGGGTGAACTGCCACGTCGGCTGCAGTTCCCGACCGACCAGATGTTCGTCTCGCTCTTTGCCGTTCGGCTGACCTTCACCCGCATCATCGCCATTATCCTCGCCGTCGTCATGGTCGTTGCCATTACGCTGCTCTTGAGCCGTACGCGCCTTGGCCTCGATATGCGCGCCCTTGCCAATGATCGCGATCTCAGCGCCATTCTCGGCGTGCGCATTCTCCATACGGAAACCGCCGCCTGGATCATCACCGGCATCTTTTCCGGTTTTGCCGGCCTGCTGCTGGCCGATCTGGTCCGGCTGCAGGGAACCTTCCTGACCTTGCTGGTGATCCCGGCAATTGCCGCAGCCATCCTCGGCCAGCTGCAGTCGCTGTGGCAAACGGCCGTCGCCGGCATTCTGATCGGCATTGCCGAAGCCGTGCTGACGCCGATTGCCTGGATATCGCCCTATCGCGCCGCGGCGCCCTTCATCATCGCGCTTATCGCGGTCACGATTCTCGGAGGCACGGCCAAGGCCGCGTTGAAGGACCGATGAGCATTCAGGAGCAAACAATCGCCCCAACAGCCGAAAGCATATCGATGGTGCGTCTGCCCAAGCAGCTTCTTCATGTGCCCGTGACGATGGTGATCTTCTCGGTCGTCATTGCCTGGCTTGCCAATTCCTTCTGGCTTTCCGCCGCGACGTCAGCGGTCGCCCTGTCGCTGTCCGTTGCCGGGCTTGCCATCCTTTACGGCCAGCTTGGCCTTGTCTCTCTCTGCCAGTTTGCGCTTGTCGGCGTCGGCGGCTGGGTGACGCTTCGCGTCGGTCATGCCTTTCATCCGCCTTTCGAGGTCAGCCTGCTTGCGGGCGGCATCGTCGCCTCGGTGGTGGGGCTGGCATTCGGCGTGCCGGCATTGCGTCTGCGCGGTCTCTATCTCGCGCTGGTGACGCTGATGCTGGCCGGCGGCTTCCAGATCGTCATCAGCGCCTGGGCTTTCCCCGACGGTGGTCCCGGTTTCCTGGGAAGGGCCGATGGTGCCGGCCGCGCCATGCTGGCAAGGCCGGCAATGGCGGACGGTGAGGTCTCCTACTTCCTCTATGTCTGCGCGGTTGCGACGATCGGGCTGTTGATCGCGCAAGGGCACAAGCTTGCCCGTCCCGGTCGGGCGTGGGCTCTGATCCGCAAGGGCGAGACGGTTGCGGTCGCAAGCGGCGTCAACGTCCTGATCTACAAGGCCTGGGCCTTCGCCCTGAGCGGCTTTCTCGCCGGTCTGGCCGGCGGATTGCTGGCAGGCAATGTCGGCCAGCTCGACGGGCGCGCCTTCGGCGCCTTCGAAAGCCTCAATCTCTTTGCGCTTGCCATCGTCGGCGGTGTCTTCAACTGGTACGGCGCTGTCATCGCGGGCCTGCTCCTGCGCGCAGTGCCGGCGCTGCTGACCGATCTCGGCATTGACGGCTACGTCACCATCGGGATTTTCGGCGTCGCCCTGTTCCAGGCTCTGGCAACGGCACCCTCAGGCATCGCCGGCCAGATATCGGCTCTCATTGCCCGGCTGAACGCCGGTCTCTCCCGGGGGAAGGCGCGATGATCAAGATCGACAATCTCATCGTTCAATTCGGCGGCGTCCGGCCGATCAACGAGCTCAGTGCGGTGCTGACGGCTCCCGTCGCGGGCCTCATCGGCCCGAACGGCGCGGGCAAGACCACATTGCTCAACGTGCTCTCCGGTTTTGTGAAACCGATCCAGGGTTCGGTCTCTCTCGGCGAGCGGGCCTTGCTGACGATGACGCCGCTCCAGCGGGTGCGGGCGGGCTTGCGCCGTTCGTTCCAGACCGAGCAGGTGGTGGAGGATTTGACCGTCGCCGGCAACATTGCCGCTATCGCCGACCATGTCGTCGGCACCGGACGTCATTCCCATGCCGTCGAGCAGGCTCTGGCCTTCGTCGGCCTGGCTGATGTTGCCGATCGGCTCGGCCAATCCCTCAATCTCTTCCAGCGTCGTCTTGTCGAGCTGGCAAAATGCGTGACCGGAGAGCCGAAGCTCATTCTGCTCGACGAGCCGGCCGCGGGCCTGACCGAAGAGGAAGGCAAGACCTTTCGTGAACTGGTGCTGCGTATTCCGGCGGAATTCCGGGCGCAGGTCCTGATCATCGACCACGACGTCGAGCTTATCCGCTCCATGTGCAGCGAAACCATGGTGCTCGACTACGGCAAGCTTCTGGCGCTCGGCCCGACGCATAGCGTGCTTGCCGATCCCAATGTGCGGCGCGCTTATCTGGGGGAATTCTGATATGGGCGGCATTTCCGAGATCAACGTCGAAAAGCTCGTTGTCGAGCGCGGCGGCAAGCGCGTCATCCACGATGTCTCCTTCTCGGTCACGGCCGGCAAGGTGACGACATTGCTCGGTGCCAACGGGGCCGGCAAGTCGAGCACGGTCATGGCGATGGCGGGTGTCTTGCCGCGCGGCGGGTCCGTGCATCTGGACGGCAAAGCGCTTGAGGGCTTTTCGCCCGACCGCATTCGCCGGGCCGGTCTTGCGCTCGTCCCAGAAGGGCATCGGGTGCTCGGCCAGCTTTCCGTGGAGGACAATATTCTCGTGGCGGCGCTCGATGGATCGGCAGCCGCGCGGCGGGAGGGTCTGGACCATGCCTATGAGATCTTTCCGGAACTCGCGGAGCGGCGGCGCCAATCGGCATCGGATCTTTCCGGTGGCCAGAAACAGATGGTGGCGATGGCGCAGGCCTTTGTCGCAAAGCCCCGTTTCATGATCGTCGACGAGCTGTCGCTTGGCCTGGCGCCCGCCGTCGTCAAGCGCCTGGCCGAGGCTTTGAAAATTGCGGCCACCCGCGGCATCGGCGTGCTGCTGATCGAGCAATTCGCCAATCTCGCTCTCGATCTGGCCGACCAGGCGCTCGTCCTCGAGCGCGGGCGTCTCGTCTTTTCAGGTGCCGCCGCAACACTCAAAGCCCAGCCGCACATTCTCCACGGCGCCTATCTGGCAAGCTGAAGCGAAGGAGACTTCATGACGTTTTCTGCCGATCTTTTTGCCGGACGAACGGTCGTCGTTGCCGGCGGTACATCGGGCATCGGGGCGGCAACTGCCCAGCGCTTTGCCGATCTCGGCGCCCGCGTGCTGAGTTTCGGGCTCGGTGCGTTGATGGCGCCTGCAAACCGGCGGATCGAGAACCATGAGGTCGATGTGCTGAAGCCGGGCGCGCTGGAAGCCTTCTTCTCGTCGGTCGAGGCGGTCGACGTCCTGGTCAATTGCACCGGCGTCAGCCGCGATCGGGGCGAATGGTCGAAGGCGACCTTCGACGAGGTGATGGCGATCAATCTGACCTCGGTCATGGATTGCTGCCGGCTGGCGCGTCCCCGCATGCAGGCGGGATCGGCAATGGTCAACATCGCGTCGATGTACTCGACCTTCGGCGCCGCCGATCGCCCGGCCTATGCGGCGAGCAAGGGGGCAATCGTGCAGCTGACGAAATCCCTTGCGCAGGAATATGCGCAGGCTGATATCCGTGTGAACGCGGTGGCGCCCGGCTGGATCGTCACGCCCTTGAGCCGCGCGCTGTTTGCCGACGAACCGGTCTCGGCACCGATTTTGCGCCGGATTCCGGCAGGCCGATGGGGTGCCGCCGAGGAAGTCGCCGATGCCATCGTCTTCCTGTCGTCCGACGCGGCGCGCTATGTCACCGGCGCCTGCCTGCCGGTCGATGGCGGCTATCTCACATCTTGAGGACACCGATCATGGCTGCAGCACTTCAACGGCATGTCGACAGCGCCAGCGGCCGGGCGTTCGCGGGACTGGCCCGCAGCCTGTTCGGAAATGTCCGGCTCGACTTCGGTGCCGCCGACGAGGAAAAGAGCCGGATGATGTCGGCCATGCTCGGCGCATGCCGGCTGACGCGGCTGGAGGCGGATCGGCATGTCGTTTTCGGCGATCATGTCATGGTCGGTCCAAATGATCCGGATGCGATCAAGCTGATCGTGCAGACGGAAGGCAGCGCCTCCCTCATGCAGGGCGGCCTGCATGCGCCCGTGTCACAAAATGCGCTCGTGCTCTACGACCCCGGTCGTCCCTATATGCTGACGAACAGCACGCCGGTTCGCCAGCTGTTGTTGCAGTTGCCGCGCCATGCGCTGCCCCATGAGGCCGTGGAACGATTGGTACGACCCTTCACGGCACATGCCGAGCATGACGGCATGTGCCGCATTCTGCTGTCGCTGATGGACTCGACCATGCATGAGCTTGACCATCTCGACGAGGCGCGGCGCGCAAGCGTCGGCCATACCATGATCGATCTCGTCCGCACCATGATCGGCGCCGATCCACAGCCGGCAAGGCCGGTTGCCAATCCGCTCGATCTGCTGCTGCAGCGGATCAAGGATTTCATCGATATCCATCTCGCGCGTCCGGACCTGACCGTGACGATGATCGCGCGGCGCATGGGCTGCTCCGTGCGCTATATCTATCGCGCATTCGAGGCCGAGTGCCTGACGCCTTCGGACTATATCTGGGATCTGCGCCTGCAGAGAGCCGCAGCGCAGTTGCGGGAGGCAGGCGGCTATGCGGGCGAAATATCCGAGATTGCCTTTGCGCTCGGCTTTTCCTCCAGCGCGCATTTTTCCCGTTCGTTTCGCCATCGCTATGGCGTCTCGCCGACACAATGGCGCAAGGCGCGGATTTCCTAGGTAGGGGAGGCGGCCCGGCTAGATCGGGCCGCCTCAATTCCTCATCGCATGGATTCGGCCACTCTCAGGGTGTCCGTGAATTGTTCGAAACGCCGGATCTTGTCTCCCGCCACGCCCCAGACATGCACGACGCGGGCCTTGAACGCCTTTCCGGTCTGCTTGTTGGTGCCGCTATAGTCTCCGACGGCAACGACCTCGTCGCCGGCGTCGAGCAGGCGTTCGAGCTTGAAGGTATATCCGTCGAAGGCCTGTCCGAGCGCCTGAAAGACGTTCTTGACGATCTCCTGTGGGCCGACATAGGTGCCGGCGCAGGGAAAGCCATCCATCTCCGTCCAGCGGCAATCGGGAGCGATGTCGGCGAGCATGCCATCCATGTCGCGGCGGTCGTTGGCGTCGTAATGCGCCTTTACGATATCGAATGCTTTGCGCATGGCGTCCTCACACCGGTTCCTGGCCGGGCAGATAATAGGTCATCGACGCCTTGCGGATGAAGGCGCCGGCCGGGCTGTTCTGGATACGCCCGTCGCCGGTGATGCCGAGGAACTTGCCGGTAGAGCGCATGTCATTGAAATTGTAGAAGAAAGTAGAAGCAACCGCGATCTTGAATTCCCGGAAGGTGAAGATGTAGAGATTGTCGTCGAACTTGTAGGTCGTGGTCAGGTCGACATCGCCATGGCCGCGCTGCACGCCGACGAGGCATTGCCAGGCATAGCGCTGCGACGACAGGTAGGTGTGCTCATAGACGTGGTTGGGGCTGTACGTGAAGTGCGCCCTGAGCCCGATCAGGTCGCGGCTTTCATGCGGAACAGGCCCGCTTGCGGCGCCACCTTCGACAACACCCGGCCGGAAGATCTGCGCGACCTGCGGCTCGCCGACGGCATCCTTGAGGTCGCGAACGACCGAGTAGATCGAAAGCACGCGGCGCGTTTCGGTGTTGAGGATCAGCGTTTCGGCTTCCTTGGGACGGCCGGCAAAGACGATTTCGACGAAATAGGTGTTCGGTGCGACTTCGATCACCTCGGATTTGTCGGTGCCGCCTTCCTTGCCGTCGGACCATTTGACCTCGCCTTTCGCGAAGGCAAGCTCCAGCGTGCGGCCGTCCTCAAATGAGATTTTGTGGGACGAGCCGGCAAGAGCCTCCGTTGCCGGCAGGCGGTTGGTGTCGATGCCGTAGGCGAATTCGTCGTAGGTTTTCCAGTCCTTGGGATTCTGGTTCATCGGTATCTCCTCCTCGTATTAGTCGACAAATGCCAGCGTCGGCAGGTCGACGGTGCCGGCGCCGCCATCGACGGTCAGGACTGCGCCATTGATCATCGATGCCTCGGCCGAAGCGAGGAAGCAGACTGCGTTGGCGACATCCTCGGCGGTTGCGGGGCGGCCGAGCGGTACGTCCTTGGTTACGAGCGCGTAGGCTTCCTCGATGCTGTTCAGCTTGTATTTCTCGACGATGAATTCCATCTGCTCGTCGGCCATGGCGGTCGTTACCCAGCCTGGGCAGACCGTATTGGTGCGCACGCCCTTGCGGCCGTAGTCGCGCGCCAGCGATTTCGCAAGCCCGATGCAGCCGTGCTTCATCGTGACGTAGCCTGCCGCATCCGGGCCGGCAAAGAGGCCGGCGATGGAGGCGAGGACGACGATATTGCCCTGGCTCTTGATAAGGCTCGGCAGGGATTCGCGGGCACTGACGAAGGCAGTATTGAGATTGAGCCGGACGGCCAGATCCCATGTCTCGTCCGACATGCTGACTGTCGGCCCGACACCGTGGCCACCGGCATTGGCGATCAGGATATCGAGGCCGCCGAAGGTCTCGACAACCTTTTCGACCGCAGCCTTCATGGCTGCGCCATCGGCTGCGTCGGCCGCGACGACGGCAGCGCCGATCTCCTCGGCAACGGCGCGAAGCGGCTCAGGACGGCGTCCTACCAGCGCGACATTGCCACCCTCCTGCCGGATGCGGCGGGCAACCGCCGCCCCGATGCCCGTCCCGCCGCCGGTGATCAGGGCGGTCTTGTTCTTGAAACGCATGTTTCCTCCTCTTGGCTTTCCGGTTCATCATGATCGATGCCTGCAAGGACGTCGCGTCCAGCTGTGCAGTCCGTTTTGACTGAGCGTGCACAATGCGCCGCCCATGCCGAAAATTTGCGTGCCGAGACTGAGGGCCACGCGACGCCGGGGAGGATGGCGTCTGCGCTCAGTAGACCTTTGCGTCGGCAGCCGGCTTGGCGGCGTCGGCCTTCTTGAAGTCGTCGAGGAGCTTGGTCGTGGCATTGGCGAGCAGCGTGACATCGTTGCCGATCGCGACGAAGGTCGCGCCAAGCTCGAGATAGCGTTTCGCAAGCGAGAGGTCGCCGATCAGGATGCCGGCCGCCTTGCCGTGAGACTGGATTCTGGCGAGCGCCTTTTCGACCTCGGCCTGCACCTCAGGCGCACCCGGCTTGCCGAGATAGCCCATGTCGGCGGCAAGATCGGCGGGGCCGATGAAGACGCCGTCGACACCTTCGGTCGAAGCGATGGCGTCGAGTGCGGCAAGCCCCGCTCGGCTTTCCACCTGCAGCAGCAGGCAGATCTCGTCATTGGCCGTCGCAAGGTAATCCGGAATGCGGTTGAAGGCAGAGGCGCGGGCAAGGGCAGCGCCGACGCCGCGCACGCCATGCGGCGGGTATCTGACCGCCTTGACCATGGCTTCCGCCATCTCCTTGCTTTCGATCATGGGAATGAGCAGGGTTTGCGCCCCGATATCGAGCATCTGCTTGACGATCCAGGTTTCGCCGATCGGCGGACGGATCACCGCATGGCTTGCCGTGCCCTTCATCGCCTGCAGTTGCGAGACGAGCAGCGGCACGTCGTTCGGCGCATGCTCGGCGTCGAGCAGCAGCCAGTCGTAACCGGCGCCGGCTGAGATTTCGACCGTGTAGGCATTGGCGAGCGCCTGCCACAGGCCGATCTGCGCCCGCCCTTCCTTCAGGGCCTGCTTGAAGAGGTTCTTGGGCGCCGGCATGGTTTACTCCTTCATGCAAAAAACAGGCTGACCGATCCGTAGGGACCGAAATCGGCATTGATGGTGTCGCCGTGCCGCGCCTCGATCGGGCGGATGAATGAACCGGCGAGCACGATCTGGCCGGCCTCGATGCCGTCGCCATATTGCGACAGTCGATTGGCAAGCCAGGCGATGCCACGGGCGGGCTGGTTGAGAACGCCGGCGCCAAGACCGGTCTCCTCGACTTCCGCATTGCGGCTGACGATCGCGCCCATCCAGCGCATGTCGATCTGGTCGGGCCGCACGGCGCGGCCGCCGGTGACGATGCCGGCATTGGCGGCGTTGTCGGAGATGGTGTCGACGATGGTGCGCGCCTTCTTCGTCTCCGGATCGACCCGGAGGATGCGGGTATCCAGGATTTCCAGCGCTGGAGTGACGTAATCCGTGGCATTCAGCACATCGAAGATCGAGACGTTCGGCCCCTTGAGCGGCGCCTTCATGACGAAGGCGATCTCGGCCTCGATGCGTGGCTGGATAAAGCGGTCGGCCGGCACGGTGGCGCCATCCTCGAAGATCATGTCGTCGAAGAGCACGCCGGAATCGGGGATGTTGATGTTGAGGGCGTATTGCATCGCCTTCGACGTCAACCCGATCTTCCAGCCGATCGGCTTGCGGCCGCCGGCGATCTTCTTCTGCACCCATGCGCTCTGGACGGCATAGGAATCGTCCATGGTCATCTGGGGGTGCTTGAGCGAGAGGAGCCCGGTCTGGACGCGCGTCCGCTCGGCCTGATCGAGGCTCTCGGCTGCGGCCTGGATTTCATCATGAGACAGCATCAGAGCACCTCGTCGGCGATCGTGTTTTTGAGAATGCCGAGGCCATCGGCCTCGACTTCGACGACATCGCCGGGTTTCAGCCAGATCGGCGGATCGAAGCGGGCGCCGGCTCCCGTCGGCGTGCCTGTCACGATGACGTCGCCGGGAACGAGCGTGGTGAAGGTCGAGATGTAGTTGATGATCTTGCGGAAGGAAAAGATCATGCGGCTGGTGCGGTCGCTCTGGCGCACTTCGCCGTTGACGCGGGTTTTCAGCTCGATGCCGTCGAGCTGGGCCGCATCGGTGAAGGGGATCAGCCAGGGGCCGATCGAGCCGGTATTGTCGAAATTCTTGCCCTGGGTGACGTTGAACTTCGCATGGCGCACCCAGTCGCGGATCGTGCCCTCGTTGCAGAGCGAGAGGGCCGCGATGTGGGAGAAGGCATCGGCTTCGGCAATTCGCCGGCCGGCCTTGCCGATGACGATGACGATTTCGCCTTCATAGTCGAGCTGCGGGCTTTCCGGCGGCCGGATCAGCGGCTGCTCGTGCCCGGTGAACGAGCGCGGAAAGCGGATGAAGAGCGAGGGGTTGGAGGGGGCCGCCTGCCCATCCTTGTATTCCTCGTTGCGGTCGGGGAAGTTGACCCCGACGCAAATGATCTTTTCCGGCGACGGAATGGGAATCTCGAAGCGGATGTCGTCCAGCGCGAAATCCGGCTTCAACGCCTTGGCTTCCTCGGCGAGTTGGGCGAGGCCATCGGCCTCGATCACCTCGCGCAAAGTCGGCCATGTCGCGCCGTGGCGAGCCGAGAGGTCGACGACACCGCCGTCGACCGCAAGCCCGTAGCCATGACGGCCGTTTCTCGAAAAAGACAGGAATCTTGGATGGGTCATGCTTTTATCTCGGGCCTTCCCTTAGCCTCAGACGACGCCGCCGAGGCAGACATATTTGATTTCGGTGAATTCCTCGATGCCGTAGCGGGACCCCTCGCGGCCGAGGCCGGAGAGCTTGACGCCGCCGAAGGGGGCTTCGGCCGTCGAGATCAGGCCGGTATTGACCCCGACCATGCCGTATTCCAGCGCCTCGGCGACCCGGAAGACGCGGGCGAGATCCTTGGCATAGAAATAGGAGGCAAGGCCGAACTCGGTGTCGTTGGCCTGGGTAATGACATCGGCCTCGTCCTTGAAGCGGAAGAGCGGAGCGACCGGCCCGAAGGTCTCTTCCCTGGCGACGGCCATCGATGGCGTGACATCGGCGAGCACGGTCGCCTCGTAGAAGCGTCCGCCGAGCTGGTGGCGATGACCGCCGGCGACGATGCGGCCGCCCTTGGAAAGGGCGTCGGCGACATGCTCCTCGACCTTGGCAAGAGCTGCCTCGTCGATCAGCGGGCCGAGATTGATGCCCTCGTCGAAGCCGTTGCCGGTCTTGAGCGAGCCGACAGCCTTGGACAGCTTCTCGGCAAAAGCGTCATAGACGCCGTCCTGCACGTAGAGACGGTTGGCGCAGACGCAGGTCTGGCCGTTGTTGCGGAACTTGGCGATCAGCGCGCCTTCGACGGCGGCATCGAGATCGGCGTCGTCAAAGACGATGAAGGGCGCATTGCCGCCGAGCTCGAGGCCCAGCTTCTTGATGGTCGGCGCGCTCTGCTTGTAAAGCTCGGCACCCACTTCGGTCGAGCCGGTGAAGGTGAGTTTGCGCACGACCGGGCTTGCGGTCATCTCGGCGCCGATGGCGCGAGCCGAACCCGTGATCACGCTGAACAAGCCCTTCGGCAGGCCGGCGCGCTCGGCGAGGATGGCGATGGCGATTGCGGAGAACGGCGTCTGCGAGGCCGGCTTCAGCACCATGGCGCAGCCGGCGGCAAAGGCAGGGCCGGCCTTGCGGGTGATCATCGCATTCGGAAAGTTCCAGGGGGTGATGGCCGCGACGACGCCGATCGGCTGCTTCATGACCAGAATGCGCTTGTCCTTCTGGTGGCCGGGGATGATGTCGCCATAGACGCGGCGGCCCTCTTCGGCGAACCATTCGACGAAGCTCGCACCATAGGCGATCTCGCCCTTGGCCTCGGCAAGCGGCTTGCCCTGTTCGGCGGTCAGGATGCGCCCGAGATCGTCCTGGTTCTCCATCATCAGCTCGAACCAGCGCCGGAGGATGCCGGAGCGCTCCTTGGCGGTGCGGGCGGCCCATTCCTTCTGGGCGATCTCGGCCGCGGCAATCGCCTTTTTCGTCTCGGCGGCACCCAGATTGGGAACAAGCCCGATGATCTCGCCGGTTGCCGGATTGTCGACCTTGATCGCATGAGAGGGATCGGCCTCGATCCACTCGCCCCCGACCAATGCTGCCTGCCGGAACAATGTTGCGTCTTTCAAATGCATGAATGCCTCCTCGCCTCGCGAACGTTGATGAGGAGCGGGCGTTTCTCGCCCGCTCTCAAGGGTAACGCTTAAGGCGCGATAATCGGCTGTGCCTTCAGGTCAGGCTCCGCCACTTCCGCACCGGAAAACACGCTACCATGTTCGAACCAGGATTTGGGAGCGGGTGCGCCCCAAAGTGTCTGGCGCTGCGGGTCCTTGAGATCCCATTTGATCGGCTCCAGATCGGGATCGACCGTCTGATAGTCCGAGCAGTAGATTTCGATGCGGTGGCCGTCCGGATCGAGGATATAGAGGAAGAAGGCGTTGGAGATGCCGTGGCGCCCCGGTCCGCGCTCGATGTTGGAAACCCAGCCGGTGGTCGCCATCAGGTCGAGCAGGTCGATGATGTTCAGCGGCGTCGGCACCCAGAATGCGGTGTGGTGCAGGCGCGGCCCGCGGCCGTTGGTGAAGGCGATATCGTGGACGCCGCCCTTGCGATGCGTCCAGGCAGCCCAGAGACGACCCGTTTCTGCGTCCTCGGTGTATTCGGTGACGCGGAAGCCGAGTTCGTTGTAGAAGGTGACACTCTCGTCGACATTGGTCGAGAAGCAGTTGAAGTGGTCGATGCGCAGCGGCTTCACGCCTTTGTAGAGGGCGTATTTCTGATGGATCGGCGGCAGCCGGTCCATCTTCGAATAGAATTCAAGCGGTATGCCGTGCGGATCGCGGGTGCGGAACGTCCGCGCCTGGTACGGGCGCTCGACCCATTCGACCGGCAGGTCCTTGCCCTTGAAGAAATGCGCCGCCTTGTCGAGGTCTTCGTCGCCGAACACCTTGAAGCCGAGGTCGCGGGCTTCCGCCTTGTCGGACTTCTTCAGCACGATGCAATGGTGGCCGCGTTCCTCGAGTGCCCGAAGGTAGATGGTATCGGCGGTCTCGTCCGTCACCTGCAGGCCGAGCGTGTCGACATAGAAGGCGCGCGATTTGGCAAGATCGGTGACGCCGAATTCGACATGGCTGAGGCGCACGATGTTGAAGGGCGGATAGAGATTGGGTTTCGGCAGGGGCATGGGTTCCTCCTCTTTATGCGTCTTTATCTATATTGGCGGCTCAGCCGCCGAGCTTCTGGATGGCGTGCGGCTTGGTGGCGAAGGCGATGTTCTTGGTTTCCATGTAGAAATCGAAGGACCAATCGCCGCCGTCGCGGCCGATGCCGGAGTTCTTGACCCCACCGAAGGGGGTCGGCAGATGGCGTACGTTTTCCGAATTCACCCAGATCATGCCGGCTTCGAGATGATCGGTGAAACGGAAGGCGCGGGTCACGTCCGATGTCCAGAGATAGCCGGTCAGGCCGTACTGGACGTCGTTGGCAAGGGCGAGCGCATCGGCTTCGTCCTTGAACGGGATGGCGGTCAGCACCGGCCCGAAGATTTCTTCCTGGGCGATGCGCATCTTGTTGTTGGCGCCGGTGAATAGGGTGGGGGAGACATAGCAGCCGCCGCCAGGGCCGTTGATCTTCTCGCCGCCGGCTGCAAGCGTCGCGCCCTCGGACCTGCCGATCTCGATATATTCCAGCACCTTCTTTTCATGCACGGGATGAACGAGCGGGCCGACGACCGTTTCCGGATCGAGGGGATGGCCGACCTTGATGCGCTTGGCCTTTTCGGCGACGATTGCGGTGAACTTGTCGTAGACGCTTTCCTCGACCAGCAGGCGCGAGGACGAGGTGCAGCGCTCGCCGTTCAGCGAATAGATCATGAAGACGGCGGCATCGGCTGCACGCTCCAGCTCGGCATCGGCAAAGACGACGACCGGGTTCTTGCCGCCGAGTTCGAAATGGACGCGCTTCAGCGTGTCGGCGCCCTGCTTCATGATCATCGAGCCGGTGCGGCTTTCGCCGACGAAGCCGATCGCCTTGATCAACGGGTGTTCGGTCAGCGCGCGGCCGGCATCTTCGCCGAAGCCGTTGACGAGATTCCACACGCCCTTGGGCAGGCCGGCTTCCTCGGCGATTTCGACCAGCAGGCGTGCGGTCAGCGGCGAGAATTCGGCCGGCTTGTGGACGATCGTGCATCCTGCGGCGAGAGCCGGGGCGATCTTCCAGGTCGACAGCATGAAGGGCGTGTTCCAGGGCGTGATGATGCCGACAGGGCCGATCGGCACGCGCGTCGTCAGGTTCATCTGGCCGTCGGCGCGGATCGCCTTGCCGTCACGGGCCTCCGGCGCGCGGTCGGCGAAGAAGCGAAAATTCTCGGCTCCGCGCAGGGCGGCCTTGGCCATGAACTTCAGCGATTGTCCGGTATCCATGCATTCGACGAAGGCGATCTCTTCGGCGCGCGCAACGATCGCGTCGGCGATCTTATGCAGGAGCTTCTTGCGCGCGTCGCCGGGCATGGCCGCCCATTCGGCGAAGGCTGCCTTTGCGGCTTTCGCAGCGCGATCGATATCGGCGGCCTTGCCGCGGGCAACGGTGGCGAGCGGCTTCAGATCGACGGGCGAGATGGTCTCGAAGGTCGAACCATCGTCAGCCGGCACATCCTCGCCATTGATGCGGTTGAGAACGCCGCGATCCTTGAACCGAGCCAGAAAGCTTTCCGCCTTCGCGATGTTTTCCTGCAATTTGGACATCGTCTATTCCTTTGGTGTTATGTCGTCCCGCCAAGGGGAGGTGTCACTTGCCGCGCAGCCGCGGATGGATGGCGTTCTTCTTCCAGCTCAGCTCCGCGTCGATCTCGCGGATTTCCAGCGACAGGGCGAAATGCGGCGTCTCGAAGAGCGGGCTCAGAACGTCGATGGCCGCGGCGAAAATTGCTTCGCCGGTGCGCTTTTTCTCATCGTCTGTTCGGCCTTTCCCGATGCGGAAGTTCAGATCGACGAACGCATTCTCGGGCAGCCTGTCGGCGATGGCATAATGATCGGCGCGAAAGGCGCGAACACGCACGGCGCCGACCTCGAAAAGGCCGGTCTCCAGAACCGTCTTCAACAGCCGCTC
This sequence comes from Martinezella lusitana, assembly GCF_010668395.1. GTDB lineage: Bacteria > Pseudomonadota > Alphaproteobacteria > Rhizobiales > Rhizobiaceae > Rhizobium > Rhizobium lusitanum_A. Next base: position 431,503 of record NZ_WUEY01000002.1, on the reverse strand, counting down.
GCAGAGCGCGCCGATATCGGCGCGGCCTTCCAGATTGGCCGAATACTCGATGGCGAGATGTGGCATTGAGTCCTCCCGATCCCTTATTTACTTAACACGTTAACAATTATACGAAAGATGTCAAGCAGCCGTATCGAGCTTTCTTGCCATCTCCAGACTTTCGTCGACGTAGCGCGACAGGCGTTCCGCGGCGTCCGGAATTTCCGGGCGCTCGGCGAGCCATCCGATATAGGTGAGGCTTCTCAGCACCATGAAGAGCGGCAGGCTTGCCAAGGCAGCGTCGGAGAGCGCACGGCGGCTGCGATAACCAGATATCAGCGCCTCCTCGATTGCCGGATAGGCGGGTTCCCTGCGGTTCTTGAGCAAGGTCGTCGCGAGATCGAACAGGCGGAAGCCATGCCCCGCATCGTCGAAATCGATGAAGGCGACATTGCTGTCATTTCCCGTCAGGAAGATGTTTTCCCGCACGAGATCGGCATGGATCAGCCCATAGTCGAGGTTTCGGCTGTCCGCGTTCGCAAGGGCGCGGCGCAGCTCGCCGCGCAATGCCGAGAGCGCGGCGGCGTTATCGGGCGAAAGGCCTTGGCAATCCCAGAACCGTCCCCAAAGCGGCTTCTCTCCCACCAGGCCTTCGGTGTTCCATGCCGGGCGGCGAAACCGCTCCGGCGGTCTCCAGGCGTCGGCAAGCTCATGCATGGTGGCCATGCTGTGACCGATGCGGAAGAAGACCCTTGTCTGCATGTCAGCCGATTGCGAGAGCGGTGTCCCGCTCTGCCCGAGCGGAACGCCATCGATCCAGCTCACCACGTCGGCATGCTGTTCGGCGAAATGCCTGTTGGCCGGAAGGCGGACGAGGCTCTGCCGGTCGCTCGTCGGCACCGGACTCGGCACATCGAGGCCGCCGAGCTTGAGGGCGGCCATGAAATGCAGTTCCGAGCGCAGGCTCGTCTCGTCGTGGTAGCCCGGCCGATGCAGCCTGAGCGCCGCGAACTGTCCGTCCGCGAGCGTAATGCGAAAGACGGCATTCTCCCGATATTTCATCAGGACAGGTTCGTCGGCCTTTACCGGCCAATGGTCGAGTGCCTCCAGCGCACGCTTCTGCAGAGCGTCGCGGATGGTCTGCGGCAACTGATCAGCCATGCTTGCCTCACAGGCCGGACAGGACGTCGTCGAAAATCGACAACATGAAGTCGGCATTCTCCCTGGTGAACGGCATGGGCGGGCGGATCTTCGTGGCGCATTGGTGAATGCCGATCTTGCCCATCAGCACGCCGCGTTCGCGCATTTCATTGACGATCCTGGTCGCCTGTGCGGCGGCCGGTTCCTTCGTCTGCCTGTCCAGCACGAATTCGGTGCCCATGAAGAGGCCGCTGCCGCGCACGTCGCCGATGATCGAATGCTTTTCGGCAAGCCGATCGAACGCGTCGCGCGTGTACTCGCCGACGTTGCGGGCGTTCTCGAGAAGGTTTTCGTCTTCGATCACGTCGAGCACAGCCATGGCCGCCGCGCAGGAGACCGGATTGCCGCCGAAGGTGTTGAAGTAGCGGAACGCCTTGCGGAAGGCGTTTATCGTATCGACATTGGCAATGACGCCGCCGACCGGATGGCCGTTGGCCATCGGCTTGCCGAGCGTCACGATGTCGGGGACGATGCCGGCGTGCTGATGGCCCCACATATGCGAGCCGGTGCGGCCGAAACCAGGCTGCACCTCGTCGGTAATCACGAGGCCACCCGCCTTGCGGACGGCTGCGACTGTCTTGTCCAGAAAGCCCGGCGGCAGATCCGGGAAGCCCTCATTGGCGAAGAACGGATCGATGATGATGGCCGAAAAGCCGTGCGGGCTGTCCTGAAGCGAGGCGATCGCCTTCTCGACTTCGGCTGCGAAAGCCGTGGTGAAGGCGTCTCCGCCTTCACCGCCGAGCGGACGGTAGCTATCCGGCGCCGGCACATGCCGGACATGGCCGCCAAAGCCTCCGACCGGGGGCATGCGGGTCGACAGTTGCGACACCGCGGCCGTATTGCCGTGGTAGGTGTGGTTGGTGGCGATGACGCCCGTCTTGCCGGTCACCGCCTGCGCCATGCGCAAGGCCACGTCGTTCGCCTCGCTGCCCGTGCAGGTCAGGATCGCGGCATTGAGGCTCTTGTCGAAGGTCGCCGTCAGCCGCTCGACGTAGTCGAGAATGCCTTCATGCAGGTAGCGGGTATGCGTGTTGAGCGTCGAGGCCTGCCGCGTGATCGCCTCGACCACGCGGGGATGGCAATGGCCGACATGCGGCACATTGTTGTAGCAGTCCAGATACTTGCGGCCATCGGCGTCCCAGAGCCAGACGCCTTCGCCGCGCACCAGATGCACCGGGTCGTCGTAGAAGAGCGACATGTTCCGGCCGAGAAGCCGCTCGCGTCGCGCGATAAGGGTTGCATTGTCGGACATCATCAGGCCCTCGCGGCGGCGAGACCTGCGTCGAGCGCGGTCAGGATCGTCTGGACATCCCCGGCCGTCACGATCAGCGGCGGCGACATGATGACGTTGGCGCCGGACGTGCGGACCATGACGCCGGCCTCATACGTCGCGTCATGGACTTTCTGGACGACGTCCTTGGCAGCTCCGCTCTTCTTCGCCCGGTCGCTGACGAGTTCGATGGCGCACATCAGGCCCTTGCCGCGCACGTCGCCGATCAATTCATGCTTGTTCTGCAACGCCTTCAATCCGGCCAGCAGCTCTTCTCCGCGGGCAGCGGCATTGGCGGCCACGTCGAGCTTCCTGGTTTCCTTCAATGTCGCAAGCGCTGCGGCGGCGCCCACCGGATGGCCGGAATAGGTGTAACCGTGGCCGATGTTGCCGACCGAGTTCTTGTTGCTCTCGAAGGCCTCGGCGACCTTGTCGGAGATCATCACGGCGCCGAAGGGGAAATAGCCGTTGGTGATGGCCTTCGCAGTCGACATCATGTCCGGCTTGACACCCCAGAGGCGCGATCCGGTCCAGGCACCGGTGCGGCCGAAGGCGGTGATGACCTCGTCGGCGATCAGCAGGATGCCGTGACGATCGCAGATCTCGCGCATCAGCGGCAGGAAGGTCTCGTGCGGGACGATGACTCCACCGGCACCCAGCACCGGTTCGACGATCAACGCGGCGATGGTGTCGGCGCCCTGGAAGGCGATTTCATCCTCGAAGAGCCTGCCGATGGCAGCGGCAATCTCCGCGCCGTCGGTGGTGTTGAACGGGTTGCGGTAGGTGAACGGGGCGGGCAGGTGGATGACGCCCGGAAGCAGCGGCTCGTAGTTGCGGCGGAAATTCTGGTTGCCGTTTACGGAGGCGCCACCGAAATGCGTGCCGTGATAGCCCTTCTTCAGCGCGACGAACTTGGTGCGCTCCGGCTGGCCGTTGACCTTGTGGTACTGGCGCGCCAGCCGCAGGCAGGTCTCGACCGAATCCGAACCGCCCGAGGTGAAGAAGGAACGGCTCAATCCATCCGGCTTGAACCATTCGGCAAGCTCGTAGGACAGTTCGATCAGCGGCGAGTTCGTCGTGCCGCGGAAGGTCGAATAATAAGGAAGCTCGTCGAGCTGGTCGCGGATTGCCTTCTTTACCGGTTCACAGGAGTAGCCGAGATTGACGTTCCACAGGCCGCCGACGGCGTCCAGCACCTTCTTGCCTTGAATATCGACGATCTCGACGCCTTCGCCGGAATTGACGATGCGCGGCGGATGTGCCTGCATTTCGGCCGGGTGAGCCATCGGGTGCCACAGGTGGCGGGCATTGTTTTCGATGATGAAATTGGTTTCACGCATGTCGATTCCTCTTGGTTCAGAGCCCCAGCAGGGCAAGTGCGCGGGCATAGCTTTCGGCAGGTCGGGTCACGTCGAAATGCACATAGGGCAGATTGACGGCTTCGGCGCCTTCGATGTTCTTCTTCTGGTCGTCCACGAAGACGCAGGCCTCGCGCGGCAGGTCGAGCTCGGAAAGAACGAGTTCGTAGGCGCGCGGATCGGGCTTGAGGATCTTCGTGTAGGTGGCATCGACGATGACGTCGAAAAGGTCGATCAGCGGAAAACGCTCGCGGAACTCGACGCCGTAGAACAGGTCGAGTTCGTTCGACAGGATGGCGAGCTTGAGACCGGCCTCCTTGGCGCGCAGGATGGCGTCGCGGGCTTCGGGACGCAGAACCAGTTCCGGCTCGGCGCCGCGCGCCCGGCGCACGAAGGTCTGCATGTCGGTCCAGTTTTCGCCGACCATTTTGCCGACCTCGCCGGTGCGCGTCAGCCAATAGTCCCGTTCGGTGATCTCGCGGTTCTGCATCGCGACCCAGAGCGGGTCCGTCGTCGTATCGAACGGTCCGAGCCAGGTCAGCGACCCCTTCGGAAGTCCGAGCGTGCGTTCGGTGATGTCGTGCGTTTCGAACAGGGTGCGGGTGACGACGCCGCCGAAGTCGAGGATAAGAGCACGTTCCTTTGTCATGGCCGTCCCTCCGGAATGACGCCCTCTGCGACCCAGGTGTCGAAGATGGCGAGTGCGGCGGCGGAGAAGGCCGGCGCGTTGATATGGGCATCGACTTCCTGCAGGGCGACGGAGGATGGAATGGCGTGCCGCATCTCATCGAGAAAAGCGTCGAGGCCTTCCGGGTCATGCAGCGGCTCATCCGGCTTGTCCCATTCCTGCAACCCTTCGGTCGGCAGCAGGAAGGCGATCCTCGCGTCGGAGCGTGCGAGCTTCTGTCCGATCAAGCGGGCGACTTCGCGGCGCCCCTCCGGCGATGTCGTTACCGATCCGATCAGCCGGTTATGGGCGTGATACGGACGGTCGGCGAAAATCTCCGGGAGTGCCTGCCAAGCCTGAAGATCGACCATGTCGACTGCGCCGGGCGCGACGATCTGCGGAATGCCGGCGCGGGCGGCATTCTCGAGTCTGTCCGGTCCGGAGGTGACCACGGAGCCGTAGTGATGATTGCTGACTTCCTGGATGCAGAAGTCGAAGACGGCAGCAAAGCCGCCCTGGGAGGCGATCGCTTCGTAGGCTCGTCCGCCCATGCCGGTGGAGTGGAACACGGCAACGTCATAACCGCGCTTTTCAAGCTCGGGCCGCAGATATTTCATGTATTTCAGGCAGGACGAGCCGAGCGAGGTCATGCCGACGAGCGGGCGCTTGTGATCGGGCCTGCTGCCATGCTTTGCCGCTCCTACGACCGCGCCGCAGGCCTGCGACAGGACAGAACGGCAGATACTGTTCAGACCATAGAGACCGCCGGCCCACAGGATCATCATCAGGTCCGGGGCGATACGTTCGGGTGGAATGAGATGGGAGTAGGCGATGGTGGAGACCACGAATTTCGGGACGCCGAGCGGCAGGACCGCGGCGACATCGAGCGCCAGATCCGTGCCCATCGAGCCGCCGAGCACGATCACGCCGTCGACCTGTCCGTCCTCATAGAGACGCCGGGTCAGAGCCGATGCGCCCTTCGCCATGGCTGCCATGGCGCTGTTTTCATCGCCGCTTTCGGTGATTTCCCCGATGGTGGTCGCGGCGGCCTTGGCTATATCATGCTTGGAATAATCGGGAGTGTAGGGTGGATCGCCGAGAATGCTGACATCCATCATGACCGGCTGGCCGCCGGCTTCCTCTATGACGGATGCCATGAATTGCAGTTCGTCGCATTTGGTGTCACCGGTTCCGATGACGAGTATCCTCGGCAGGGAAGCCTCAGGGCTCATCAATCTGTCCTCCTGATTTTTGGAATGGTTCCCATGGGTCTTTCCGACCCATAATATTTTTCTGAGATCGCATTGGCCGCGGCGACGGCCTGCGCGCCCAGTTCCTGGATGGCCGTCTTCGAGGTGCGGGAGAGAGGGGCGGCAATCGCCACGCAGCCAATCGGATGGCCATTGGGCGTGCGCACCGGCGCGGCCGTGCTGATGACGCCGGCCTCGAGGCCCTGATGGCTGATGGAAAAGCCGCGTGCCGCCGTCTCATCGAGCATCGCGCGCAGCAGCTGCGGATCGACGACGGTGTGGTCGGTAAATTGCTCGAGCGGCTTTCCAAGCGCTTCCTCGATCTCCGCCTGTGGGCAGAAGGCGAGGAATGCAAGGCCGGATGCAGTGGCGTGAAGGGGCAGAAGGCTGCCGACATCGACGATGATGCGGTGGGCGCGCGGCGAATCCTCCACATGAACGGTCGAAAGCCGTCCACCCGAGAATTCCGAGAGATGCACGGTCTCCGTCGATGATTCGGCGAGCGTCCTGATAAAGGGGATGGCAATCCGCAGCAGCGGAAAGCGGGCTTCGCGGATGCGTGCGAGGCGAACCGGCGCAGAGCCGATGCGATATCGGCGCGTCTCCAGATCCTGCTCGACGAAGCCGTACTTTTCCAGCTCCACCAGAAAGCGGCGTGCCGTCGCCTTGTCCAGCGCGCACAGGCGGGCGATGTCGGTCAGACCCGCCTCCTTGTCCAGCCGTGACAGGGTGTCCAGCAATGCAAGCGCCTTTCCGATCGTGCTCATCGTTCCTCCTCTTGGGTTGGTCAGCTTCCGATTTTGTGCGTCCAGCCGGGGCCTTTCGTCAAATCAGGTCGCTGACCCTGCGCCGCAGCACGATAGCAGCGACCCAAGATACTTAACATGCGAAATAACTTGACAGAGGTCAGGAATGTTTGCAAGTCTATATTTGAAGCTGTGGTTCAAATAATGAACCGTAAGCGCTGACGACGGCAAAATCAACAAAAGCATAAACCCCGCTCGTCAGTCCGGTTTTGGTGGAGGTCGCCTGCGCACCGTCGCAGCGATGATCGGATGTTCTTAAACAAGGGGAACCAACGCAGATGAACACACAAAATTCGCAAGGCGCGGCTGAAAACCAGCTGCGCAAGAACAGTCTCGGCGTGGGTGCCGTGACCTTTCTGGTCGTTTCGGCCGCAGCGCCGCTGACGGCGGTTGCCGGCGGCGTGCCGCTCTCCATGATGCTCGGCAATGGACCGGGCATACCGCTCACCTTCCTGTTGGTGACGGGCATTCTGTTGCTGTTTGCGGTCGGCTATGTCGCCATGGCTCGCCATATCCGCAATGCCGGCGCCTTCTATGCCTACACGGCTCAAGGCCTTGGCGGCCTCATGGGCGGCGCGGCCGCCCTGATCGCCATCCTTGCCTATAATGCCATGCAGGTCGGCGTTCTCGGGCTCTTTGGCGCGGCAACCAAGGGGTTCTTTGCCGATCAGCTCGGCATCGATCTCCCCTGGTGGGTCTGGAGCTATATCGGCGTCGCCTTCGTCGCCGTTTTCGGCTACCGTCGGGTCGATCTATCGGCGAAGGTGCTGACGGTGCTCGTCATTCTTGAATATGTCGTCGTGCTCGTCATCGACGCTGCTATTTTCGTGAAGGGCGGCGATGCAGGTCTTTCTGCCGCGCCCTTCACGCCTACGGCCTTCTGGAGCGGAACGCCGGCCATCGGTCTCCTCTTCTGCTTTGCTGCCTTCATCGGCTTCGAGGCAACGACCATCTACAGCGAGGAGGCTCGTGAGCCGGAAAAGACCGTGCCGCGCGCGACCTACATTTCCGTTCTCATCATCGGCCTCTTTTATATGCTGACCTCCTGGCTGATGGTGGCCGGCGCCGGCGTCGACAAGCTCGTTCCGACCCTGCAGGGCCTTGCCGATCCGACGACCTTCCTCTTCGGCCTTGCCGAGCGCTATGTCGGCCACTGGATCACCGTCGTGATGAGCGTTCTTTTCATCACCAGCCTGTTTGCCGGCATCCTCGCCTTCCACAATGGCGTGGCGCGTTACATGTATGTCGCCGGTCGCGAGGGCTTGCTGCCGAAGTCGGTCGGCGTCACGCATCCGATCTTCCAGAGCCCGCATGTCGGTTCGATCATTCAGACCGTCATCGCCGTGCTGGTGGTTACGCTGTTTGCGGTGACGGGTCAGGATCCGGTGCTGGCGCTCTTCTCCTGGCTCACCAATGTCGCCACGCTGGCAATCATCCTGCTGATGGCGTTCACCGCCTTCTCGATCGTGGCGTTCTTCAGCCGCAATCCGGGGCTTGAGCGCAACGTGCTGGCGATCAAGGTGTTGCCGATCGTAACGGGTCTGATCCTTCTCGCGCTCGTCTACTATATCTCGGCGAACTTCGGCGCTATTGCCGGTGCCAATGGCGCGCTTGCCGTAGTGTTGCCGGGGCTCGTGCTGATCGCGGCGATCGTCGGATTTATCGCCGCGGCTCGCCTGAAGTCGTCGGATGCGGCAAGCTATGCCCGCCTCGGTGCCGGCCAGGAAGCCTGAGCCAGTTCCAATCGGGGTGGCGGGGAGGACCCGCCACCCTCTTCGTAAGAGCCACCCTCTTTGTGAGAGAATGAGATGCAGGACAAGATCGACCAGCTCCGGACATTATCCGTTGCCCCGCAGGCATTGTTCATCGGCGGCGCCTGGCGCCAGCCGGTCAGCGGCGCTGCCATGGATGTCATTTCGCCGATCGACGGAACGAGGCTGACCACGATTGCCGATGCCGGCACCGAAGATGTCGATCTTGCCGTCAAGGCGTCACGTCATGCCTTCGAAAAGGGCAGCTGGTCGAAAGCCGCTCCGGCGGAGCGCAAGAAAGTTCTGTTGAAGATTGCCGAACTGATCGAGAAGAACGCGCTCGAACTGGCCGTGCTCGGCGTAAGGGACAATGGCACGGAAATCTCGATGGCGCTGAAGGCCGAACCCGGCAGTGCCGCAGGCACCTTCCGCTACTATGCCGAGGCGATCGACAAGGTCTATGGAGAGATCGCACCGACGGCGCAGAATATTCTGGGTCTCGTCCATCGCGAGCCTATCGGCGTCGTGGCCGCCATCGTGCCATGGAATTTCCCGATGATGATCGGCGCCTGGAAGATTGCCCCGGCGCTTGCCGCCGGCAATTCCGTGGTGCTGAAACCCGCCGAAGGCGCGTCGCTGACGCTGCTGCGGCTTGCCGAAATTTGCACGGAAGCCGGCTTGCCTGAAGGCGTACTCAACGTCGTCACCGGGCGCGGCGCGGTCTGCGGCGAGGCGCTCGGACTGCATATGGAAGTCGACGTCCTCGCCTTCACCGGCTCCGGCCCCGTCGGACGCCGGCTTCTGGAGTATTCGGCGCGCTCGAACCTGAAGCGCGTCTATCTGGAGCTTGGCGGCAAGTCTCCGAACATCGTCTTTGCCGATGCGCCCGATCTCGATCAGGCGGCCAAGGTGTCGGCCTATGGTATCTTCCGCAATTCCGGGCAGGTTTGTGTCGCCGGTTCGCGGCTGCTCGTCGAAAAGTCGATCCACGCCGCCTTCTCCGAGAAGGTCGCTCGCATCGCCGAGAGCATGAAGGTCGGAGACCCGCTGCAGCTGACGACGGAAGCAGGTGCCATTTCCAGCGAGATCCAGCTGAAGAAGGATCTCGGCTTTATCTCGCAGGCGGTGTCGGAGGGCGCGTCGCTGCGCACCGGCGGTTCGCGCATTCTCGAGGAGACCGGCGGCTACTACATGCGGCCTGCGGTGTTTGAGGTGACGCAATCCATGACCCTGGCACGCGAAGAGGTGTTCGGGCCGATCCTGTCGATCATACCTTTCGAGACGGAGGCGGAGGCCTTGCAGATCGCCAATGCCACGGAATACGGCCTGGCCTCGGCCGTGTGGACGTCCAACCTGTCGCGCGCCCACCGGATGGTGCGTGGGATCCGCGCCGGCGTGGTGCATGTCAACACCTATGGCGGCGCCGATAACAGCGTGCCGCTCGGTGGCGTCAAGCAATCCGGCAACGGCCACGACAAGTCGCTGCACGCGCTCGATAAGTATGTCGACCTGAAGACGGCATGGATCCAGCTCTGAAGCTGTCCTCTCCCGACATCGGCCGGTCTGACGCCGGCCGACACCGCGTCTCGCAGATGTTCGTTCTGCGAGCGACGCGTGATGGACGCGCCTTGATATATTCCATAAAAATATTTTAAAACATATAGTTAGAGCTATATATGCTCAATGGTGTCACGCCACTTCTGCGATAAAGCCGTGTCAGGCGACGAGTTCCTTCGAAGATCGGTTCAATACCGCGCTCCGATAATATCCGGTCAATTTTGATGGGTGAGGTTGGAGTGGCAGGCGGTCATATTGAAGAATTCGAGCAAGCCGGAATGTCGTATAGGTCTTGCCGAACGGTCTTCGTGAAGTTTTGTCGAGAACACACACCATGGATTGTGTCCGGTTATCGCCGGGCCCAATGCGGCAATAGCTCTGCCTTCATCGCCTATACTCAGAAAGGATGATGGGACATCCGGGATTATCCCATGGTAAAATGGAAATAATCTTGGAGGGTGGGATGTTGTCTCTGCGTGACGCCGCGATCGCTGTGCTGAGCGCGACGCTGCTCGCGCCGTTGTCTTCAGAAGCCGCCGAGGCGGTCGGCCAGGCGGTGCTGATCAAGACCGAAGTGACGGGTGCCGGCGGTCCGCTGGCCGTCGATGATCCCGTCCACCGGGACGAGAAAATTCGCACGTCCCTTTCCGGCCTCGGACAGTTCACATTTCGAGATGGTACGAAATTGGCTGTCGGAGCCGGCTCGTCCGTGGTCATCGACAAATTCGTCTTCGATGACTCGGGTTCGGTGAAAAAGCTTACCATAAATGCCGCGAAGGGGACCTTTCGCTGGATAAGCGGAAATTCAAAGTCCTCGGCCTATCAAATCGTCACGCCCGCCGGAACGATCGGCGTGCGCGGGACGGTGTTTGATTTCTATGTCGGAGCGAACGGCACGACGGCTGTCGTTCTCTTGAATGGAGCCGCTCAGTTCTGCGGCGCGGGTGGCTGCAGGCAGTTGAAGCAGCAATGCGACTGCGTCGTTGCCAACCGCAACGGTCAGATAAGCGATCCTCGCCGGGTCAACCGCGACATTCTCAAGACGCTCGGCAACCAGCGAGCCCTGCCGTTTCTATCCGGAGATCAACAACTTTCAGGACGAATGGGCTTTGCCGGCGGTGGCGGATGCGGTCTGTCGACGGCGATGAAAGATCAGCCGAGCGGCACATCGCCGCGCAGCGTTCCGGCCAATAATCCCGCTCCGACCCAGCCCAACACGCCGAACGTACCCAGCACACAGCAATCGCCGAGCACCACAGCACCGGACACGTCCGAAACTCCCAGCACGCCGAATGTCCCAAATCCGCCGAGCACGCCCGGCAAGCCACCCAAGCACGGCGGCGGCGAAGGCGAGCATCACCACCATCATGACCATCACGATCACCACGATCATCATGACCATCATCATGGCAGAGGCGACCACGGCTGGGGCCACCATGACTGGAGCAACCGGAACAGCGATGGCGATGACGGCGATCATGACACTCACGACCAGGGGCATCATCGCCGGTAGGAGACAGGAGACGAGGGCGGCGGTTGCGGGATCAGCTAGAGGTCGGCCGCTTTTTTGGCAGGTTCGTCGACAAAGTGTCCGGCTCGGCGCGAAATCTGACTGTAAAACTCCCGCAGCAGCCCAGTCGTTGCGACCTCCGCCTTGAGTTTTGTGGCACCGAGAAGTTTGCGGCTGCTCGGCGACCGTATTTGCAGGGCAGCGACAAGCCGCCTGTGCATGGCCTGAAGCTCGGTAAAATCAGCGGCCTTTGCCAGGCGCGCATCGCCGACCACAGCAAAGAGCTTGGTTCGCATACTCTTGCCCTTCAGCGTCAGCGCTCCGGCCTCGAGCAGGGCGCAATCGGGCAGCAGGCTGGCTGTCGGTTCCGACACGAGAATATCGAAGCTGATGTCCTTGCAGGCCGATTCGATGCGTGCGGCAATGTTCACGGCATCGCCGACCGCCGTGTAGTTGAAGCGTGTCTCGGCGCCCATGTTGCCGACGCATGCAAGCCCCGTATGTATGCCGATTCCTATTCCGACCCGCCGCGCGTCTCCGAAACCGAATGCATCGTCGCTGTTGAGGCGGCTGAGCGTTTCCCGCATGCCCAGGGCCGCCCGCACGGCCTTGCCGGCATGGTCGGAGACATCCACGGGAGCGTTCCAGAAGGCCATGATCGAATCCCCGATGAACTTGTCGAGCGTGCCATCGTTGGCAATGACATGGTGGCTCAGCGCATCGAGCAGCGTGTTGAGAAACGCGACGACGGCGCTGGGTGTCAACTCCTCGCTGATCTGGGTGAAGTTTCGCACGTCGACGAACATGACGGTCAGCTCGCGCTCATCTCCTCCAAGGCGAAGGGCATTGCGCGTATGCTCGATGCGGTAGAGCAGCGATGGCGAGAGATAGTGGCCGAAAGCCCGCCGCACGTCGCGTCGCTCCCGATCGGTCACCAGAAAGCGGAATGCCGTCGCCGCGAAATGCGTGATCGATCCGGCGACAATGGGCGCCAGCGGGTCGAAGAGAAGGCCACCGTAAAGGAAGGCGAGCCAGGAGGCCACAAGAGCAAAAAAGGTAATCAGCAGGCCGCAGCCAAGCGCAACGGCCGGATTGACGAAGGTGGTAAGGATCACCAGCAGGCTGCCCAATACGGCAATGGACAGGATTTCCAGCCCGTCTGCCCAATCCGGCCGGGAAAGGAAGCGGCCTGAAAGGATCTGCTCGAGGATCTGCGCATGGATGGAAACACCCGGCACGTTTTCACCAAGGGCTGTCGTGCGGACATCCTGGAGGCCGGACGCAGAGGTTCCGACGAACACGATGCTGCCCTCGATGGCGGTTCTGATATCGGCGGAGGCGCCTCCTGCCGCAAGCACCTTGCTTGCCGAAATATACCGTTCCGGCGTATCGGGGCTGATATAGAGCCAGAGCTCTCCGGCCGCCGTTACCGGCACCACGAAATTCCCGATCTTGACCCGGGTGAGCGTATTCGGCGTGTCCGGCGCCGCGTCGAGTATGTAGGTGGAGGCCCCTTGTGCGACGCGGAGCGCCTCGAGCGCAAGACTGGGGTAAAGCTGCTTGCCGCTGCTGAGAAAAAGCGGCACCGAGCGCACCACCGCCGACGATGCGCCAGGATTGAGGCTGATATGACCGAGACCGGCGGCGTTGGCCTCCAGTTTCGGCTGCAGCGGCGTTGCTGCCTTGATTGCCGGCGGTGCATCGAAGGGACTTTCGCCCGTATAGGCAAAGCCCGCCTTGACCGGCGGCAGATAGCTTCCTTCGTTGGACAGGCCGAAGCCCAGGACCACCGGTCTTCCCGACAGCGATTGCGAAAAAATCTCGTCATTATCCGGCAGCTTGCCCAGCAGCGAGGGGTCGATGCCGGTGACATCGCGAACGACATTGCTGGGAGACAGGCGATCGGGCTCGGCAAAGAGAATATCGAAAGCGATGGCGGACGCGCCCATATCGGAAAGCCTGTCCACAAGGGCGGCAATCCGGTTTCTCGGCCAAGGCCATTGACCGAACTCGCGTAGCGACGCCTCGTCTATGTCGATCACCCGGACGGGCTGGTTCTCGAAGGTCCGGGGCACCAGGCGCTGATACTGGTCGAATGTCAGATCGCGGGCGAGCCTCAGCAACTGAGGATCGCTTGCCCGCAGGATCGTCAGTGCTGTAACGATGGCCAGGCCGATAACGACGCCAACTTGCTGCGCACGCGTCACCATTGCGGTGTCAGTCCTTTTGCCCCGCATCCCTCGGCAACAAGCAGCAATTCGGAAAATACAGAGATCTATTGGTCTGCAATTGCACCAAGGAAGAATATGCTGCCTTGTTCCCGGCAACGATGCAATGAGCAAAGTATCCAAGAGATGCGGAACAGAATTTTCAGCCGGTCATATCAGGCATGAGCCTTGCAGGATTCGCTTGCGGAACCTCGATGTCGTTGTCTGGCCAAACCTTGTGAGAGGTGGATGTCTTACCCGATAAGAGACATGGCGTGCCGTTCACAGAAGCCGCTCGAGAAAGACACGCTCGTAGCTCCGAAATGGCGGGTTATTGCCATATCGTGAATTCGCCTCGACACCGTCCGCGTCTCTGGCCGCTTCTTCACGATATCGGAAATAGGCTGCGTCATCCGGAAAAGTGAACCGCGCTATGGCGATGTCGCTGGCGCCATCCCTGCCCATTCCAGGGAAGCTTACGGCGGACCCGGCCGGACCCTCGCGAGAAATGAAGTATCCGTAGTGCGTCCCGCCGTAACGCTCGATCAGCATCATCCACGTCCGGGCATAGGCTTTGAATTCGTCCATTGCATTTTGGTCGATGAAATAGCGAACTTCGCAAATCACGGGGCTGGTGGACATGGAAACTCCTCGGCGAGCTGCCGGCCTGATTTACGGGGCTTTGCGAACAAGCCCGTCGACCGGCTCACCGGCATTTATACGGCCCTTCGTCACCGACGCCAGACATATGACAATGAGGACGCTTCCTCAGACGACGGATTTCATGGGCTGCCGCCCGATGGCTGTCGGTGCCGATGGTGGCTGTCTTGTCAGTTGCGCGTGCTCCGGCTTCGAAGTCTCGACCGTCGTTGGGCATATTCGATCGGATTTCCACAGTCGATTGCCATCGTCGCCGATATAATTAACGTGTGAACTATATTGACAAACGTGTCGGTCTGCATCACCCTAATATTTGAATAAGTGGTTCGAATAATGAACCGAAGCGGGAACAGATCAATGACCACCATGCTCGGCTCCGCCGACCTCATTCTGACCAATGGACGAATCTATACTGTCGAGCCGGCCCACCCTTGGGTGGAGGCTCTTGCCATCAAGGACGGCCGCATCATGGCCGTCGGAAGCAGGGTCGAAATCGAAGCGCTGAAGGGCGCGGATACGAAAGTGGTCGACCTTGCCGGCAAGATGGCGATGCCGGGCTTCGTCGATATCCACAACCACATCATGATGGGCGGGCAGGCCGACCTGTTCGAAACCCAGCTTCCCGCCGGCGCATCGGTCGATGCGATCTGCGCCCATGTCCGCGCGCAGGCCGAGATCGCGCCGCAAGGGCAGTGGATCGTCGCCAATCAATGGGGCGCCGACATGATCACGGCGCTCAATAGCGAAGCCTCGCTCACGAAACTCGACGAAGCCAGCCTTGGGCATCCCGTCCTTCTGCGCGACGAGACCATGCATAACCGCTGGGTCAACAGCGAGGCGATGCGGCTTGCCGGCATCTCCGACAACCAGCCCGATCCGCCGCAGGGTTCCTTCGGGCGCGATCCCGCCACCGGCAGGCTGACAGGTCTGCTGATCGAATCCGCCGCCGGCATCGTCGAACGGACCGCCGCCGAGGCATTCACGGAAGAGATGGGCGAGGCCGCGGTTGCGCGCGCCAACGAGATCGTCAATTCCTACGGCGTGACGGCTTTCCAGGACGCCGCCTCGGTGCTGCCGATCCTGAAGGCGCTCAAGCATCTCGATATCAAGGGCACGCTGACCGCCTGGGCTGTGACCTCACTGCCGCTGATCGAGCCGAGCTTCATGTTCGGTCTTTCCGGCGATGCCCTGCTGGCCCTGCGGGACGAATTCCGCAGCGCGCATGTAAAGCCGAATTTCACCAAGATCTTTCTGGACGGCGTTCCCGGCGCGCGCACGGCCGCCTTCCATGATCCCTATGTTGCGGATGCCGCGCATCCTGAAGGTCATCGCGGCGAGGTGCTGGTCAGCTATCCCGATCTGGTTCGCCACATCGACAAGTCCGAAAAGCTCGGCATGGGATTGAAGATCCACTGCACGGGCGACTATTCCGTGACCGAGATGCTCGATGCGGTCGAGGCGGTCAGACATTTCAACGGTCCGACCGATATCAAGCATCATATCGCCCATGCGAGCTACATCCGGGATGAGGATGTCGGCCGTTTCGGCCCGCTCGGCGTCGTCGCCGATCTCTGCCCGATGATCTGGTATCCGACGACCTTCCTCGAGGGCCACAAGGAGGCGATGGGCGAAGAGCGTGCCACGCGCTTCTGGCCGATCGCGAGCCTGAAGGCCACCGGGGCGCTGCTGGCCGGCGGGTCCGACTGGCCGGTCATTCCGATCCCGGATCCCTGGAACGGCATCGAGGGGATGGTGACGCGCCAGAATCCATCCGGCGCCTTTCCGGGCGTCTCGCTCTGGGCCGAGCAGGCAATCGATCTGGCCTCGGCGATCGAGATCTACACGCTCAATTCGGCAAAGGCGATGCGGATCGACGCTGAAACGGGTTCGCTTGCCGTAGGCAAGTCCGCGGACGTCATCGTGCTCGATCAGAACGTCTTCGAGGTGCCGGCCGATCGCATCGCCGACACGAAAGTATTGACCACCTATTTCGCAGGTCAAGCCGTCTACCAGCGCTAGAGGGCGCGGCGAAGAGGAAGCGCCGCACATAAAAGGGAAAGGGAACAGAAATGAAATTGAGATCAGCATTCATTGCTCTGGGGCTGGCGGCCGCCGGCCTGGCATTTACGGGATCGTCCGCCTTTGCGGCCGGCCCGACCTGCAAGGACGGGCCGATCAAGATCGGGGCCGTCTCGACCGTTACGGGCGTGGTCGACTTTTCCGACGCGCCGAAGGCCACCAAGGCTGTCTTCGAGCAGTTGAACGACGCGGGCGGCATCAACGGCTGCAAGATCGAATACTCGCTCGCCGACGACAAGGGTGATCCGCAGGTGGCAGCCCAGGCCGCACGCGACCTCATCGACAACAAGGGCGTCGTGGCGCTCGCGGGCGGCGCGAGCCTGCTCGACTGCGCCGTCAATGCGGGAACGTACAACCGCAACGACGTGCTCTCGGTTCAGGGTGTCGGCGTCGATCCCCTCTGCTTCAACGCACCGAGCATCTCGCCCGTGAACGTCGGCCCCTTTACGCTGACCACGGTCATGCTCGATTATGCGACGAAGAACCTCGGGGCAAAGAAGGTCTGCGCTTTCTTCCTGATCCTCGGCGGCACGCAGGAAGCCTATGGCAACGCGGTCGCGGCATGGCAGAAGATGAGCGGCAACAATGTCGGCCTGGTCGACATGACCCTGCCGCCGCAGGGTGATCTGACGCCTTATGTCATCAAGGCGCGTGACGCCGGTTGCGATGCCGTGCTCACCAATCAGGTCGAGCCGGGCGTCGTGCAATGGGTGAAGACCGCCGATGCCCAGAAGATTTCCGGCATCAACTGGCTGTTCCTAGCACCCGGCTACACCGAAGGCGTCGCCAAGGCGCTGGCCGACAGCAAGCAGCCGATCTATGTCGGAACCGAATGGGAGCCCTATACGGAAAACAACGACGCGAACGCCGACTGGATCAAGACCATGGACAAGGCCGGTCTGCCGAAGACTGCCTTTTCGCAGGGCGGCTATCTCGCCGCCAAGGTCATGATCGACACGATCTCCGGCATCGATGGCGAAGTGAGCCGCGATGCGGTGACATCCGCGCTGAAGGAAGGCAAGGAGCTGCATTATTCGCTGGCCGGCAGCCCCTATGTCTTCGGTGACGCCCGGGCTCACTCGCCGATGAAGGCCACCAAGATCATGCAGCTCGTCGATGGCAAGTGGACTGTCAAGACGCCGGATTGGTACACGCTGGCGAAGGCCAAGTAATGGCGCGTGTGCCCGGCCCTGTCCTTTCGACGGCAGGGCCGGGCACCGGCCCGACGCGATGATCTGATCTGGCGAGGCACGACGTGCCCGTCTCCGGAGTTCCGCAATGAACGCTCTCTTCACAGCCGCTGTGGCTGGTCTTTCCGCAGGTGGTGCCTATGCCATCCTGGGTGTCTGCGCGATTTTCACCTATCGTCTGGTGGCCGTCGTGAATTTTACCGGCGCCGCGATCGGTGCCACCGGCACCTTCATCATGGTCGCGCTGCATGAGGCCGGCGTGCCGTTGCTGCCGGCCGCCCTGCTGGGCATCGCCGCCGGCGCCGTCAGCGGTATCCTGATCGGTCTCGTCATGACGACCTGGTTTGCCAATACCAATGCGTCCACCAAGGCGGCGGTGACTGCCGCGCTGCTGGTCGGCATCATTGCCATCGGTCTGCGCCTTTCCGGCGGACAGCATCCGCATTCTTTCCCGGAGATCATCGCCGGGTCGGCTTTCCGCCTCGCCGGTGTCGAGGTGACCTGGGCGGCCGTCACCACGCTTATTCTTTCCGTCGTCTTCACCATAGCGACGGAGCAATTCCTGGCTCGGACCCGCATCGGTCTGCAATTGCGGGCGCTGTCCCAGCGGCCGATGGCGGCGGAGCTGATCGGCATTCGGGTGCGGCTGCTGGCGCTCGGCGTCTGGGCGGTGACGGGGGCCGTGACCTCCTTCGCACTGATGATCATTGCGCCACTGCGCTCGCCGGATTTTGCCTCATTGAGCCTGCTCGTCGTGCCGGCATTGGCCGCGGCCCTGATCGGCGCCTTCGCCAGCTTTCGGGCCGCTCTTCTCGGCGGCATGACGATCGGCGTGTTGGAAGGCGCCGTCAGCGCGATCGATTTCGTCAGCCAGTATCGCAGCACCGTTCCCTTTATCGTCATTCTTGCCGTCCTTCTGTGGTCGCAAAGAGGAGCCCGCTGGGATGAAGCACGCTAGTTTCCGCGCAGCCATTGTGACGGCCCTGTCGCTTGCGGCCGTCGGCGCCCTTATTCTTCTGCTTCTGCCCAAATACTGGGTATTCCTGCTCACGGCGGTTTTCATCACCGGCATCGCGTTGCAGAGCCTCGGCCTGGTCGCCGGACGCACCGGCATGATTTCGCTCTGCCAAATGTCCTTTGCCGGCGTCGGCGCCTGGGTGACCGGATACCTGAATGTCATCGAGGCGCCGGGCGGTCTTGTCGTCTGGATGATCGTCGGCGGTCTTGCGGCCGTGCCCGTCGGTATCGCCATCGGCCTGCCGGCGCTGCGCCTGCGCGGCATCAATCTGGCGATCGTTACCCTCGGCTTCGCCGCGGCGTTCGACACGGTGCTGGCGACGATCACATTTCCGGGACAGACCACGTTCACGCAAGTCGTGCGGCCCTCGCTCTTCGAGGGTGATTACGGCTTCTTCGTCTTCGTGCTCGTCGTCTACGGCGTGATCGCGGTGGCTCTCGAATTCGTCAGCCGCTCCCGGCTTGGCGCTTCCTGGCTTGCCGTCCGGCATTCGGAACGGGCGGCAGCGGCGCATGGGGTCTCGATCCCCCGCGCAAAGCTCAGTGCCTTTGCCATCAGCGCCTTCGTTTCCGGCGTGTCGGGTGGTCTGCTGGCCGGCTATCTCGGGACACTGGTCTCGGAAAACTTCTCGATGATGCAGTCGCTGGCGCTCTTTGCCGTTGCGACCATGGTCGGCGCGCATTTCACGCTCGGGGCCGTGATAGGCGGGATGCTGATCACGTTGTTTCCGGAACTCCTGCGCAGGCTCAACCTGCCGCAGGATGTCGGCAATGTCTTCTTCGCCATCGGCGCCGTGCATGCTCTTTCCTCCGGCGAAACCATCAGCGAGACCTGGGCACGGCTGGCGGGCAAGCTGCTTCCAAAACGTTCGGGCGCATTCACCCACAGGCAATCAGGCCATCTTCCGGCCGCCGCCGCCCATGAGCAGGGACTGGCGCTGGAGGTCAGCGACCTGACGGTCCGTTACGGTGCCGTCGTCGCGCTCGACAAGGTCAACCTGAAGGTGCCCGCCGGCACGGTCGTCGGCCTGGTCGGACCGAACGGCGCCGGGAAGTCGACCATGGTCGACGCGATCGCCGGGTTTCTGGCCCGCTATGACGGCTCGATCAAGTTGAACGGCAAGCCCTTGGAAGGCTTCTCCGCCACCGGCCGCGCCCGGCTGGGCATCCGCCGCACTTGGCAGACGACACGCATCGCGCCGGAACTGAGTGTCGGAAACTATATGCGGCTTGCCGCGGGCACCATCAGCGACGACGAGCTTTCCGCCATTCTGCAATGGTTCGACTGCCCGCCGGCCGATACGCCGATCGCCTCCGTCGATGCCGGCACGCGCCGCCTGCTCGATGTCGCCGGTGTCGTCGCGTCGCGCGCGCCTGTCATCCTTCTCGATGAGCCGGCGGCCGGCCAGTCCTATGCCGACGCGGTGAAGCTGGGCGAGCGGATTGCTGCAATTCCGGAGACTTTCGGCAGCGCCGTGCTTCTGATCGAGCATGACATGGATCTCGTGCGGCGGGCCTGCTCGGCGATCACCGTGTTCGATTTCGGGCGCGTGATCGCCAGTGGTGATCCGCAAAGCGTGCTCGCCATGCCGATCGTTCAGAAAGCCTACATGGGCATCGAACTCGAGGAGGCTGCCGAATGACTGCGCTTTCCATCAAGGGTCTCGTCGTCAATCGCTCGGGGATTCCGGTCGTTCGCGGCGTGGATCTCACGGTCTCGAGCGGCGAGATCAGTGTCCTTCTCGGTTCGAACGGGGCCGGCAAGACAACGCTGCTCGAAAGCCTTTCGGGGATCATCCCGGCCGCGTCCGGCTCGGTCACGATGGACGGCGCGGAACTGCTGAAGCTGCGCGCAGGCTTGCGCGCCCGAGCCGGCATCAGCCATGTCGAGCAGGGGCGAACGGTCTTTCCGGACATGACCACTGAGGAGAATCTCAAGGTGGCGCTCGATCCGGCCGCGGATCTGCAGGAGGCCTACGACCTGTTTCCGGAACTGCTCCAGCGGCGCAATATCAAGGCCGGCATGCTGTCGGGCGGCGAGCAGCAGATGGTCGTTATCGCCCGCTCGCTCCTGACGAGACCGAAGGTCGTCATGATCGACGAGATGTCCTCCGGTCTGGCGCCAGTCATCGTCAGCCGCCTGATGCGGGCCGTCAGGCAACTGGCCGACGCCGGCATGGCGGTCATTCTGGTCGAGCAGTTCGCCGCCCTTGCCCTTGCGATCGGCAACCGCGCCTATGTGCTGCGACGAGGCGCCATCGTCTATGACGGCGATTGCACCACGCTTGCCAACGATCCGGCGCAGCTTCATCGCCTCTATCTCGGCGATGCCGCTGCCTGACGATACAACGGCGCTCTGCAATAACGAAAGGGGATGCGATCTATGAAGGCATCCCCTTTCTTTTGGCCTTTGGACACTCTGGAGCGCGGAGCAATTCCAGGAAAAGTGGATAGCGGTTTTCCGCCCGGAATTGCGTAAAAACAAAAGGATAGAGCGTTTTCGCGATTCCGAGGAGAAGCAGAAAGGCTCTAGCCGCCGAAGCTGCCCGCCTGGGTCGGTACGTGCACATAGTTGCGGTCGAAATAGAGGAGGGCGTGCCCATCCTTGCGGCTGCGAATGTCCATCACCTCGCCGATGAAGATATGGTGCGTGCCGACGAGGCGCGCTTCCGTCAGGCGGCAATCGAAAGAGACGATGGCATCGGAAAGCGCCTGGCTGCCGGAGCGGAAATCGATCCAATCCGCCGCAGCATAGCGCTCCTCCATTTCCGCGCGCTGACCGGCGAAATAGCCGGCCAGTTCCTTGTGTTCCTGCGTCAGCACGTTGACGCAGAAACGACGGTTTTCCAAAAAGAGGGCTGTTTGCGCCGAGCGGCTGTTCATGCAGACCAGCAGTGTCGGCGGTTCGTCGGTGACGCTGCACATGGCCGTCGCGGTGAAGCCGCCGCGGCCCGCGGGGCCGTTGGTGGTGATCACGTTGACCGGCGCGCAGACCCGCGCCATCGCATTGCGAAATTCGGTTTTCGAGAGTTGCTCCTCCATGGCGACGGCCTCACTCGGCGGCGTTGCGGATGGGGGAGGTTTGCCCAAGCGGCGGAAGCCAGGTGTCGCCGGTCCAGCCGTTTTCGTCGTAGTCGCTCATGCAACGATCGACCAGGGCTTCCATTTCCTTCAACCGGCCACCGCGCTCCGCGCCCTTCAGCACCTGCAGGCGGACTTCCTCCGGCGCACCGGCATAATTGAGCTCGTAGAGCGCATGCCGGCCGCCAAATTCGGTGCCGGTCGCGTCCCATAGCAGCTTCATGATCTTGATGCGCTCGATGTGGCCCATGTCGTTGGAGCCGCGCACATATTGGGCGAGGTAGCGGTCGATTTCCGGATTGCCGAAATCCTTGGCCGAGGAGGGCAGGTAGATGAGGCCGGAGGCGACGACCTTGCGCACGGTTTCGATGACGCGCGGATAGGCTTCCGACATGAAGGTACGGTACGAAAGGGCGGCCTCCATGTTCGGCAGCACCGCGCCGTTTGCCCAGGGCTGCGGGTTATAGGCCATGGCGTTGGAGAAGGACCAGAACATGTGGCGAAGCGCGATGACTTCGCCGAGCGACGCCTGATTGCCGCGGAAGGCATCGCCGCCGGTCGCGCGCAGTGCCTTTGCCAGCAGCCCGGCAATGAAGTCGAGCTTGACGGCGAAACGCGTGCAGCCCTGGAAGCAGTAGCCGTGCATGAAGCCGGAGGCCGGATGGAAGGAGAGGATCTTCGCCGCATCGCGCAGCACGAGCACGTCCTCCCAGGGCACGAAGACGTTGTCGAGCACCAGGATCGCATCGTTCTCGTCGAAGCGCGACGACAGCGGATAGTCGAAAGGCTGGCCCACCGTATTGGCGGTCTGCTCATAGGAGACGCGGCAGAACATCTTGATCCCGGGCGCATTCATCGGAACGATGAACATGACCGACAGCGACGGGTCTTCCGTCACCGTTGCCGAGCTCTGGGCGAGAAAATTGTAGTGGGTGAGGGCCGAGGACGTCGCCACCACCTTGGCGCCGGAGACATAGATGCCCGCGTCGGTCTCCTTGGTGATGTGGACGAAGACGTCCTTGACGGCATCGGCCGGCTTGTGACGGTCGATCGGCGGATTGACGATCGCATGGTTCATGAAGAGCACGGATTCCTGCGCGCGCTTGTGCCAGGAGAGGGCATTGTCCTTGAACGGACCGTACCAGTCGGCATTGGCGCCGAGCGTGTTCATGAGGGCGGCCTTGTAATCGGCCGTGCGGCCCATCCAGCCATAGGACATGCGCGCCCAATCGGCGATGGCGCCCTGCTGGGCGACGAGTTCGGCGGAGGATTTCGCGACCCGGAAGTATTTGTGCGTATAGCCGCCCGAGCCGGTATCGGTCGGCGAGGTCAGGCGATCCCTGGTCTTTTCGTCATGCAGCGCATCGTACATACGCGCGATCGAGCGAGCGGAATTGCGCATCGAGGGATGAGACGTCACATCGGCGATGCGTTCGCCGTTGATATAGACCTCACGGCCGTCGCGCAGGCTTTCCAGATATTCGGCGCCGGTAAATGGACGGGTCTTGTCGCTGCGGTAATCTTCAGCTCGCATCTCGTATTCCTCCCTTGAGATCATGCCCGATGCTACGTCCGGCGCGTCGTTCGGGCCATGGACAAAGGGGGCAATTCGCTGGTACTTTTTCCGGCATGTCCCAGAAGAATGAGATCCCGAATTTTTTCGTTTATGGCGAGCCGAGCCGGACGCTCGATGTCGGTTTCCTGCATGTGGAAACGGTCATGGACCGCAAGACGCTGCATTTCGGGCATGTCGCATCCCACAAACATCCGCTGATGGGGCAGATCACCTATTGGTACAAAGGCGGCGGCCGCTATCGCATAGAGGACCGGACTTGGAATTTTTCCGCTCCGACGATCGGCTTCGTACCGAGCAATATCATCCACGGATTCGAGGTGGACGATCAGTCGGATGCCATCGTCGTCTCGATATCGGACGATACGCTGAAGGCGCTTGCGCCGCATGCCGATCTCGGCCTCGATGTGCCGACCTTCCTGACGGGGCGCCCGGAAGATCCTTCCTGGCAAAAAATCGACACGCTTCTCGGGATGGTGAGCGAGGAATACCGCGAGCGCGGCGGGCAAAGCGAAAAGGTCATGCTGGGATTGATCGGTGTGGTGCTGTCGCTGATGAACCGGCTCGGCGGCAGCGCGGCATTGCCGACGGCATCGCCGACCGTGGCTCTTGCCTTGGCTTTGCGCAGCGCCGTTGACCGGCACTACAAGAGCGATTGGCCCGTCGGCAACTATGTGGACTTGCTCGCCACGACACCGCACCTGCTCGACAAGGCGGCGCGCGAGGTGTTCGGGCATACGGTCAAGGAAATGCTGCTGGATCGACGCCTGCTGGAGGCCAAGCGCCTGCTGATGTTCACCATTCGCTCTGTCGAGGATATCGGCCGCGAGGTTGGTTTCGAGGATCCCGCTTATTTCTCTCGTTTTTTCCGCAAGCGGATGGGTGAGGCACCGGCCGCCTGGCGGCGGCGGAACCTGGAGCGAGATCCTTCCGGCCGCGCGGCTGCCCACTGAATGGCCAGCATTCGGGAGTATCGGCGGAAAAAACCCAGCTCCGAACCCGCCTGACTTCAAGTTCTTCTGTACCGCGCGCGAAACTCGCGCGGCGTGCAGTTTTCACGCTCATGGAACAGCCGTGAAAAATAGAAAGCGTCTTCGAAGCCGATTTTCGACGCGATAGTTTCGATCTTGTCGTCTGTCGTCGCCAGCAGTTCTTTGGCGTGATCTATCCGTATGCGGAGCTGAAAACCCTTCGGCGGCAACCCAACTTCGGCCGTAACCCTTCGGCGCAGCGTCGCGGGCGACATTCCGTATTCGGCGGCAAAGGCGGCCATATCGAGGGGTTGCGTCGCTCTGCGGCGGAGGACCTCGACGATTGCGGCCATATCCGGGCCTTCCGGAACCAAGGGTCTGGCCTGGCTGGCCTGTTGCGCCGCCAGGATGACGATCTGGTGCAGAGAGGCGGCGGCCGAAGCCCTTGCAAGGTTCGTATCCTCGAGGAGATCGGCGTGAATGCTGCCGAAAAGGCGCTGGACGCGATCGAGGTTGCGCAGATCGATAACCGGGTTCTGCTCGTTGATGAGGCGCAGACGGAGGAAATCGCGTACCAGCGAACCCTCGAACAGCGCCCAGCGCTCGCTCCACCCCTCGGCATCGGGACCATATGAGTGCTGGCGGTTGGGAAAGAGCCAGAAGAGGGCCGGGCCCTTCACGCCCAGGCAGCCGCCGACCTCGGTTTCGAGAAAGCCCTGGCCTTTCTCCACAAGAACCACCGCATAGCTCGGCAGCTTTCGTGCCCTGACGGCTTGCATGGCGTGCTGCCTGCCGCTGCCGGTGACGGCCAGGCCCGCGGCGGCTGCAAGCGGCGATCGATAGATGGCATCCGTTGCTCTCATGGTGAGCGAAAAGTCCAGTATGGTTTTCGTCCATGGAGTGAACCATTCATGCCCGCTAGATTCAACCGGTAATCAACACAGGTCATAGGCGAGTGAAATGTCGATTTCCGTACAAGCGAAGCAATCCGGCCAAGGCGACCTCAACCTTGTTGCCAACGGCAAGGTTCTCTCCACGGCGTCCAACCGGCTTGGCTTTCTCACCCCCACCGATCCGGCCATCGGCATCGATGCGATCCGTCGTCTCTACGAAGAGAACGGCTACGTGTGGCTGAAGGGATTCCTGCCGCGCAACGATGTCATCGACTTCCGCGGCTGGGTCTTCGGCCATATGGCGAAAACGGGACTGATTGCGGAGGGAACAGACCCCAGGGATGGGATCGCATCTGCCGCAGCGCTCGAAGGAAGGGACGTTGATCGCTGCCTGATGTCTCTCGTGCGCTCGGTCGCCTATGAGGGTTTCTGCGCCCAACCCCGCATCTCTCGCTTCATGGACGAATTGCTCTCGGGTATTTCCTATCTGCACAAGCGCAAGATCATGCGCCATGTCCGGCCAGGGACGACGACGGCAACGCCAGCCCATTACGATCTCGTCTATCTTCGCGGCGGCACCAGCAGGATCGTCACGGCCTGGATTCCGATCGGCGATATCCCCGTCGAAATGGGCGGTCTGACCTATCTGGAAGGATCGCACGCCATCGGTGTCGACATGGAACGGGAATTTGCCGAAAAAAACGAGGATCTGAGCCCCGAAGAGCGTGTCAGCGCCTTCAATCGCAACATGACGGAAGGCGGTTGGGTTTCCAAGGATCTGCCCGACATGGCGGAGCGTTTCGACACGCGCTGGCTGGTGGCGGATTATGAAGCCGGCGACGTCATGCTCCATTCGCCGTTCATGATCCACGCTTCGACCACCAATCAGGACAGGCAGCACCGGCTGCGTCTGTCCACCGACATCCGATATCAGAATGTCGAGGACGAGATCGATGCCCGCTGGAACAACCATTGGACGCTCGGCGACATGTTGTGACGATCTTGTCGCGGGATGCCGTCCAGTGCAGTCATCAACGGGCCGCGTTCAGGATGCGTTCTATCTCGTCCACCCGGTCGCGACGACGTTGCAGGCGCTTGCCGATGCGGCCGAACCAGCGTTTGCGCTTCGTGGCCTCACGGCTTGCCTGGAGCTGCTCAATGAAGACCTCGCTGACAGGCTCGTTTTCGACCCGATCGAAAATCCAGCAGAACGATACGGGCAACCGGATGACGCGGAACTGCGGGCGGGTGCTTCCTGCATCCTCCGCAATGATCTGCTGGAGAACGAGCTGATCCCACATATCGGGACTGGCGAGACATCCCTGCCGCCAAAGCTCCAGCAGATGGGCCGCCTCCGGCGTGTCATTGATGAGAATGGTTGCGCTGACCAGACTGCCATCGGCTTCGTAGTAGACGGCGATATCGCAATCCAGCCCGCGAAGTTCCGGCCAGGGATTGCGGTGGAAGACGGCATCGACATCGACGTAAAGCAGTGGGCCGCGCAGCTTCGCCCTTTCCTGCAACAGGAAACCGGGCTTCAAGCCGGCGTTCAGCACCCAGCTGCCGGCGTTCGGTAATGCCGTCGCATGGACCTTCAGTCCAATTCGCTCCGCTGAGCGGGCCATGCGCTCCTTCTCCCGTTCGTAAAAACTGCCCTCGGTGAAAAACGCCACGACGGGACCATCGACGGCCGCTGCCTTGGATTTGCGTTCCGGCAGATCTTGGTCTGTCGGGAACGGGACGATTAAGGCACGCTGTTGGGCAGTCCAGGGGCGAATTTTGTTCAGGATATTCAAGAGGCACCTTCGAGGTTTGTCGATCCGTTCGGATAGCCACCGGCGCCGCAGCCCCGAGGGGTCGTGGGCGAGATTGATAATTTGGGTGAATTGAGCATTCCGGCCGGCTGATGGCGGAAACGTCGCGCCCTGACGTTCGGACCGGATTGGCAAACCGTTTGATCTTCGCTAATCGATTGTCATGTCCGATAATGTCATCAAGTTTGAACGTCGCCCGAAGCCCAAGCCGCCGAGGCAGACCCCTCCCTGGCTGAAGCGTCTGCTGGCGATCCTGGCCGTCATCGCATTTTTCGTAGCAGCGTTTGCTTACTTCACGCTGAAAGGCGGGGCAGCCGGCCCGACATTCTGATCGGCCGGTTGACCTGTGTGATTCCAGGCTAGCCTGACCGAAATCCCGTATTGCCATCCGCTTCGATTTCTCCGATCCGCGGCAGCTTTTGCCATGCGAGATTCAAAGGCCCGTCTTCAGGAGACGCCTCTGGGCGCGATCATTTTCGTGCAACGGAGAAGGCAAATTTTATCTATTTGATTCAATGAATTAACTGGATTCCCCGACGCTTCAGTCGTGCCGTCGCGGGTGGACGTCCATCGGCAAGTTTCTATATACCGACGAGGTTCATGGTCTGACAAACGGGAAGAGGAGCAGGACATGACTTTGACCTCGCACGACGTTACCGCCGTACTCGGCCCTGTGGACGAGGCGTTGCTTGCCGAGATCGTTGCCACAGGCGCGACGCCAACGGAACTCTCCGAGGCCTGGGCCTGGGCCTGGATCAACAGCGACGAGGCGCTGATCGGAGAAGGCCGCCATCTGCCCGCCGGCACGGTGGCGGCGCTGGTGGATCTGCTTTCGACCGATCAAGAGGACTGGGAAGAATAGATCCGATCGGGCGGCCCTGTAAGCCAGGCATCCCTTTGCCGGCTCGCCCATGCCTGCGGGTCTATAGTTCGACCTTCGCATTCTCACCCATATCGGGTTTCGAATTCGAGATCGCGGCGGCCGCCATCTTGATGCAGCTGATGATGGTGCCCGGGCTATCCCAGTATTCGGCGAAAGACGGCGTGACTTTCAAGACGCGAATGGCAGGATCGTCGGCGCTGTGCCACCATGCCCTGGCACCCGTGGTCCAGAGTTCCCTGACGCGCTCGCGATCGTTGGCGATTTCGGCGATGCCGGATATCGAAACGTATTTCTGGCCTTTGGTGTCGGCGAACGCCAGGCATACATTCGGGAAGCGGGCGATCTCGTCATCCTTGTGCCCTGCGACATCGGTCAGAAAATAGACCGCGTTTTCTATAGGCTCGGCATGAGCGGCCATGGGTCTCGCGCGCAGGCTGCCCGATATCTGGGTGGTCAGCATGCAGAAGCCGATCTTCTCGATCAGCTCCCAGACGCGAGCATTTTCATCAAGGTACGTCATGGCTTTCTCCTCGTTCTGCCTGGATCGCAAAGCTCGCCATTGTGCCGGCGGCATCGGTTAAACCCTGCGACAGGCTGGATGTTCCCGCTTGAAGGGAGCCGTCTCACGCCTCCACCCGATGGGCGGGTGATTGGCTGCCGACGCCCTTCTCATTTTCGGCCAAGTTTGTTTTAAAGGTTGCCTGAGGCTAAGGTCGCAACCGTCGGCATTAGCGACCTTGAGACCACCAGGACATGCGAAGCGAAAGGCAGGACAATGGAGATCATCACCACGACCCTGGTACTTTTGCTTGCCATCGTCGTCAGTGGAACGATTTCCCGGGCGATACCCATCGTGCTGCCGCTGCCGCTGATCCAGATCGCGCTCGGAGCGGTCGTCGGTCTCTCGGCCGATCTCAGCGTGCGGCTGGATCCCGAGATTTTCTTCCTGCTGTTCCTGCCGCCGCTGCTCTTCCTGGATGGATGGCGGATTCCGGCCGACGAAATCCGGCAGGATATGAACATTGTTGTCGAACTGGCCCTGGGGCTTGTCGTCTTCACTGTCCTGGGAGCCGGGCTGCTCGTCCACTGGATGATCCCCGCGATGCCGCTTGCCGTCGCCTTCGCCCTGGCGGCCGTCATTTCGCCGACCGATCCCATCGCCGTGTCTGCTATTGCGCAAAGGGTGCCCATCCCGCCCCGGATGATGCACATACTCGAAGGCGAATCCCTTCTGAACGACGCATCTGGCCTCGTGTGCTTGAGATTCGCGATCGCCGCGGCATTGACGGGCAGCTTCTCGCTCTATGACGCGACGCTCAGCTTCCTGTGGACGGCACTCGGCGGCCTTGCGATCGGCGTGAGCGTGACGTGGGTCATTACATGGCTGAGCACGCGCGTATCGCTTCGCTATGGCGAGGAAAGCGGCTCGGAGATCCTCGTCAGCATCCTCATCCCTTTCGCGGCCTATCTCATCGCCGAGCATCTCCATTGCTCCGGCATTCTCGCGGCCGTATCGGCTGGAACGACCATGAGCGTCGCCGAAAGCTCGGGGCGGGCCATGGCGGCGACCCGTGTGCGCCGAAGCACGGTCTGGGACATGATCCAGTTCGCCGCGAACGGCACGATCTTCGTCCTGCTCGGCGAACAACTTCCGTCGATCGTGGGAAAAGCGTCCGCCACGGTGCAGGTGACGGGTCATCACGAATTCTGGTGGCTGGCCGCCTATGTCGTTGGCCTCACCTTCGGTCTTGTCGCATTGCGCTTCATCTGGGTCTGGCTATCGCTTCATCTGACGCTGTTTCGCCAGAGACGGCGGCGACAGACCTCGCCGAACTGGCGTATTCTTGCGGCATTCTCTTTTGCCGGCGTTCGCGGCGCGATTACGCTTGCCGGTGTGCTCACCTTGCCCTTCACCCTGAACGACGGCTCGCCTTTTCCCGCGCGCGATCTGGCGATCTGCCTGGCAATGGGCGTCATCATCATGTCGTTGATCCTGGCGACGCTTTTCCTGCCGCCGCTGCTGAAAAATCTCGAACTCCCGAAGGATACGAAGCATGAGGAGGACGAGGTCGCGGCGCGGGTCGACGCGGCAAAGGCGGCCATCACGGAGGTCGCACGCCTTCAGCATTCGCTTTCCAAGGGGCGGGAGGACGCGGATCTCTATGTGGACGCAGCGTCACGGGTGATGGAGCTTTATCGCGAGCGCATCCGCAACCAGACCGGCGGCGACGAAGAGGTCGCGCTCTCCAGGCGCACGATGGGCATCGAGTTGGAATTGCGACTGGCAGCTGTTCGGGCGGAGCGCAAGGAGATTTTTCGCAAGCTGCGGGCAAAGCAGCTCGGCAACGAGATCGCAATGAAGCTCGTGCGGGAACTGGACTTGCTGGAAGCGCGCTATGCGGGGTGAGTTTTGCGGCTCGTTCGCCGATCGCAGCGGCCAGCGAATGCGGTGGCAGCGAGTGGCTGAACCAGCCGGACCTTGAACCTGAATTTCCGTCTTCTTACGTCAGTAGCAGCCGAGGCTTCATGAGCTCGGTGCAAATCACGTCTATTACGAGTGAGTGACCAAAATGGAAGACAAGACAAAAACCATCGAAGACCTCAGCGTCGAAGAGCGCGAGGAAATTCTCATCGATATTGCCAGGACGCTGGAAGGCAACGCCCGCGAGGCCTTCGTCGAGGGCAACCAGCAGTTTGCGGCGCTTTCGACCAATATGGCGGAAGCGATCCGCATCAACGCCGACGAACTTGCCCGCGACGATCCCGAAAATGCGGAAATACTGCTGCAACAGGCTGTCGCAATGATCTCGCAGTTCAATGCTACTCATCCCTATCGGTTGATTAGCACAGCTGTTCACTAATCGGCTCGACGCCCTACTTCTATCCCGACAACACGACCCGGAGGATTTCGATGTCAGAACTCATAGTGCTTGGTTTCGATAATGCCGACAAAGCGGACGCCGTTCTCAACCGCCTCGTCCAGCTCGAGAAGGAATATCTGATCGATCTGGAAGACGCCGTGATCGCCGTTCGCGACGAGACCGGGAAGGTCCGCCTCAAGCAGAGCGTCAATCTGACCGCGGCCGGTGCCGCGAGTGGCGGCCTCTCGGGCGCGCTATGGGGTTCGCTGGTGGGACTATTGTTCCTCAATCCGCTCGCAGGCTTGGTCGTCGGCGGCGCCATCGGCGCCGGATCGGGCGCTCTTGCCGGATCGATGGCGGATTACGGCATCGATGACGGTCTCATCGAGAAGCTTGCCGAGACCATTCCGACAAACAGCTCCGCGCTTTTCCTGCTGATCCGCAAGGTTCAGCCCGAGAAGGTTCTCGCCGAGTTCAAGGGCGAGCATGCGCGGTTGCTGCGCACCTCGCTTTCACCCGATCAGGAAACACGGCTGCGGCAGGTTCTTGTTGACGAGACATCGCCATCTTCAGCCGGAGCATCCGCGACCTCCGCTACGGTTTGACGGAGGATTCGGGTAGCAACGGTCCGCTATAGGCCGTGCTTCCGCACAGGAAGCGCGGCCGGAGACTGATGAACGAGCCCGCTCGCGGCAGTTCACGCGCCTTCCATATCGCGAGGAATGCTGCCATCCTACGCGTCGGTCCATCCAGTGATCGATGGCGTTGCAGCAGGGGGAGGGGCAAGACCCGAACGGCCGTTGTCAGCATACGTTTCCAGACGAAAAGTTGCGCGATGACCGAGCCCGTACCTCGTCAAGGCGAACCCGCGTCAAAGCCGAAGGCATCCCTCGTCCAGACCAAGCGCGCGGCGGTGCAGGCGCTGCGGGTGATGATCGCGTGCACGATCACCTATGCCGTCTCCCAGCTTCTCCATCTTCAGCAGGGCTATTGGGCCGTATTCACGGTACTGATCGTCATGCAGGCATCGGTCGGCGCGACGGCTGGGGCCGCCGCCGACCGGCTGGTTGCAACGGTTGCGGGCGCCGTGCTCGGAGGCATCGCGGTCCTGCTGACGCCGCGGGAGCCGCTCGCGATCGGCATCTCGCTGATCTTCGTCGTCGGACTGTCCAGCTTCGCCGCGGCACGCGTGCTTCGCCTGCGCAATGCCGGGCTTACGGCCGCGATCGTCATGCTGACCCATTCCGCCTCCGTTCCCGTCGAGGTCTTCGTGCTCGACCGCATCGCGGAAATCACGCTCGGGGGTGTCGTCGGCGTGCTCGCCAGCCTCTTCATTCTGCCGACGCGATCGCGGACCATGGTGCTCGATCGGTTCGGATCGGCGCTCGACGTCATGGCGCAGATACTGCGAACGCTTGCGTCCGCGGTCGAAAAGGGCGAGCCGGTCTCGGCCACGGAAGCCAATATCGCGCTTCGTCAGTCCCTGATGGCGACAGAGGCGCTTTTGACCGACGCCCAGCGCGAGCGCGCCTTCTGGTTGTCGAGACAGGGAATTTCGGAGGCCATCCCGCGTTCGCTCTGGCGAATTCGCAACGACATGACCTATGTGAGCCATATCGTCGAAACGCCTTTTCCGCCGGCAATCGTTGAAGCGATCGGACTGCAGGCCGCAGGGGTGCTGGAAGCCCAGGCGCGCTTCGCCGAAGTGTGCGGCGGGGCGCTTCGCACGGGCACGGACATCGATCCCGACGTGCTGTCGGCAGGCGATAAGGCCTTCGAAGCCGCCTTCAGCGCTCTTCAGAATTCCGAGGCGGCTCAATCCATGGGATTCAGCGAGACCGGACGCCTGTTCGGTCTCGATTTCACACTACGCCGTATGCACCAGAACTTTCTGGATCTTGCCGACCGCATTCGCGAAAGCAAGGTCAGTTGAAGAGGGGCCTGCTGATCCTCAAGGCAATCACCTGCCCGGATGGTTTCATCCGAACATCGGGACAGGCTTGCCGATATGGTAGTCGGGATTGGAGTGGCCGGGCCGATCAACAGATCGGAAAGGCGTCATCATCAAGCGAGCTCAGGGCGTGATGCGCCGCCGTGCGGCGGCGCCGTTGGCCTTACGTATGCTGCAGATTTCGCTCGGCAGCTTTTTCGTTCAGCCGTCGCCCGCCTGCATCGAACATGCAGATGCGCTCCGTCCGCGGCTGTAGCCAGATCGTCTGTTCCGGTTCGATATTCAGCCGTTCGTGGAAGACGGTCACGATCGTCTGTTCGCCCACCGTCGCCGTCACATGCGTTTCCGAACCGAGCGGCTCGACCACCACCACACGCGCCGGAATGCCGACATTGGCGGCCGACAGGGTGAAATATTCCGGGCGAATGCCGTATATCCCCTCCACGCTGGCGAGCTTCGGAGCATCGTCGGGCAGGGGCAACAGGATGCCGTCATTCGTTTTGAAGACGGGTCGGCCACCGGCGCTGTCGAAGCGCCCGTTCAGGAGGTTCATCGCCGGAGAGCCGATGAAGGCGGCAACGAACGTGCTTTGCGGATTGTCGTAGAGCTCGAGCGGCCGGCCGATCTGCTCGATATGGCCGCCGTTCATGACCACGATCCGGTCGGCCATGGTCATCGCCTCGACCTGGTCATGGGTCACGTAGACCGTCGTCGTCGCAAGACGCCGATGCAGGCTTTTGATCTCGGCGCGCATGGCCACCCGAAGTTTCGCATCGAGGTTGGATAGAGGCTCGTCGAACAGGAAGACCTGCGGATCGCGAACGATCGAGCGGCCCATGGCGACGCGCTGCCGCTGGCCGCCTGAAAGCTGGCGGGGATAACGCCCGAGCAGGTCGGTGAGACCGAGAATCTGCGCGGCATGCGCCACGCGCTTCTGCTTCTCCTCTTTCGGGGCTCCGGCGAGCGTCAGCGAAAAAGCCATGTTTTCGGCGACCGTCATATGCGGATAGAGCGCATAATTCTGGAAGACCATGGAAATGTCGCGCTCCTTGGGCGGCAAGTCGTTGACCACGCGCCCGCCGATGCTGACCGTGCCGCCGGTGATGTCCTCGAGGCCCGCAATCATTCGGAGAAGGGTGGATTTTCCGCAGCCCGACGGTCCGACCAGGACGACGAATTCGCCGTCGGCGATATCGACGGAGACGCCGTGGAGGATTTCCACGGCGCCGTAGGCCTTGCGGGCCTTGTCTATGGTAACGGTGGCCATCATGCCCCTCCGATCCGGATCTCGTTGGACGAAAGGGCGCCTTCATGGACAAGCAGGCCAATGCCGCCGTCACGGAAGGCATCCGCGGCGGTGTCCTCCGCCGTCACGGAAACTCCGTCGGCTTCGAAGGTGATCTGCCTCCCCTTTGCCGTGACCTTCATCGCAATGTGCTTGTCGAACTCGGTCTTGAAGGCCGTCTCGGCAAGGACCTTGGTATCCTCGTCACGGACCTTGACGATCTGCATCTTGCCGTCGCGCGTCACGCGGGCGCCATAGTAGCGGCGCAGGCCCTGGGCACGGACGGCAAGGCCGCCATAGTTGCCGAGATGAATCATCACCTGACCGGAGGCCTGGTAGTCCGTCCATTGGCGGGTGCCGTGAATGATGATGCCTTCGCCTTGGTTTTGCGAGATCCGGAAGGCGGCCGGGAAGCGCTTGGAGAAGAAGCTCGCGCCGTTCACCCAGGCCATGCGCCAGAAATCGCTATCGCCGGCCGGGCGCTTGAGGGTAAGCCTCGGTGCCCCGTCCCAACGGAGATAGTCGACGAGCAGCCGGCCATCGGCACGTCTGCCGGTGCCGTTTACGGCGATGCCGATTTCGGCGATCGGCTGGCCATCCGTGTCGGGAAGCGTCCATTCGAGGATGGCTTCGGCACCGGGCTGGAGGGCAACCGGATCGGAGTCGATATCGCGGAGCTGGTCGCGCTCGTCATAGACACGAATGCGCAGGCGCGCTTCGATCGCGCCCCGGTTCTGCTGATCGGCCTTGACGTGTGCCTTCACCACCTGGCCGGCATAGACGAGCGGCGTCGCCATCAGGTCATAGGTGCGCATGTCGAGCATTTCACGCGGCGAAAAGGTCGGCGTCGTCACGACGGCGCTTTGGGCGGGTCCAAGGGATTCGTAGTCGATCGTCAACGCGCGGCCACTCTCGAATTCGGTATTGCCGACGCGCACGCCGCTTGCCGTGTCGAGACCGGTCTGCGGGCGGAAGCCTTGCTGGCTGCCGGGAAGCGAGAAGTGAAATTGCGCGCCGTTCTTCGGCGCGCCGAGCGACTGGTGGCCGGCGAGCTGGAGACCGAGATTGGTGAGGAAGTATGCCTGGCGCACGGCATCGTTGATGGAGTTGCCGCCGTCGGCCGAAGAGATCAGCATGCGGTCGGCGATGGGCCCCCGGAAATCCGGGCCCTCTGCAAGGCCGTCGAGACCGTTCATGATGCCGAGCAGGCAGCCGACATTGCCGGCATTGCAGTCCGTGTCCCAGCCGGAGGTGTTGACGATCATCTGCGCCTTCTGGAAATCGTGCGGCGCGTAAAGCACCGTCATGATCATCAGGGCGTGATTGGGTATGACATGGCAATTGCCGGGATATCTGTCGTAGCCGTAGTTGTCCTGGATCTTCTGGCGCGTGTCGCGCCAATCGGGATGCGCCTTGTGCCAGCTGCGAATGTCGGCAATCAGCCTGGCAATCAGGCTGTCGCGCGGGATCAGCTTCAGGCCGGTATCGATGAGGTGATCGATGTCGGAGGCGACGAACGCTTCAGCCTCCATCGCGGCCCAGAGCATGGCGGCATAGACGGATTCGCCGTCATGGCTGACCTTGCCGGCCTGTTCGGCGAGCCTGGCTGCCAGTTCCGGCTGGCCGGGGGCAACCATGGCCCATCCGTCGATGAAGATCTGGGCGCCGATCTGCTCGGCCACACCCTGGCCGTTGGTGGCGATCGAGCCGGAATGCGGCGCAGGCACGCCCTTCTTGAGGTTGAGCCAAGCCGTGTGTTCGGTCGAATTGCCGTTGCCGCCCCACCAGAGGATCGACCGCTCCTCGACGATATAGTTGAGCCAGGCCTTGCCGATTTCTTCGGCCGAGAGATCCGGCTTGATGCCGTAGTCCTCAAGGGCGCGGATGAAGGTGAAGGTGCCGGCGACATCGTCGTCGGTGACGACCAGAGGCTGGTTCAGGCGCTCATGGACGTAATACTCGATGGGCCCGAGTTCCTCCATGATCTTCTGATAGGTCCATCCCTCGAAAGGGCGGCCCAGATAGACGCCGACGAGCTTGCCCAGGACGCCGGCATAGACACGTTCGAGATAGTCGTTCGGAAGCTGCATCATTCACTCCATGTATATTTGAAAAATCGTTCAACCCTTGACCGAGCCGCCGGCCATGCCCTCGATGAAGCGCTTCTGCATGAAGACGAAGAGGGCAACGACGGGCACGACGATGATGAGTGCCGCCGCCATGATCTCGCCCCAGTCGGAGCTGTACTGGCCGGACAGCAGGAAGAAGGCGATGACGGCCGTCATATTCTCCTGCTTCTGCAGGAAGGTTGTGGCGATGAGGAACTCGTTCCACGAATTCAGCCCGATGATCAGCGCCACGGTGAGGATGCCGGGCGAGACGATCGGCAGCATCACCCGCCAGAACACCTGCCAGTGCGTCGCGCCGTCGACGATCGCGGCCTCTTCGAGCTCCTTCGGGACAGCGAGGAAGTAGGTCCTGAGCAGCATCACGGCGAAGGGGCTGTAGAGTGCGGTATAGATCAGCGCCACGCCGAAGATATTGTTGATGAGGCCGAGCTTCGCAAAGCCGAAATAGAGCGGGAAGATATAGAGCTGGATCGGCGCCGTCGTCGTTGCCAGAAGATAGAAGGTGAAGATCTTCCAGCTTTTGATCTTGCGGCGGGCGATCACATAGGCCGTCAGCGACGATGTCGTGCAGACGAGCGCGATGGTCGTGCCGGACACGATCACCGAATTGATGAAGGTCTTCGAGAACTTCGCGTGGTTCCAGGCATTGACGAAATTCTGCCATCGGATCGGCTGCGGCAATCCAAGCGGATTCTGGACGATCTGGGCGGCGGGCTTCAGCGAATTCAGCACCAGAAGGGCGATCGGGAAGAGCGCGAGGAAGGCGAAGATGCCCAGAAGGATATAGCAGACCCAAAGGGTCAGACGGCTTTCCACGAGCCTCATTGCTCGCCCTCCCTGGTCTGGATACGAACGTAGAAGAACGTGCCGACGAGCCCGAACAGGCTGATGACAAGCGCCGCCGCTGCCGCTTGTCCGACGTTCAGATCATAGAATGCCTTGCGGTAGGCGAGCGTCGAGAGCAGTTCGCTCGAGAAGGCGGGGCCGCCCTGCGTGAGGATGTAGACGAAATCGAAGGCGAGGAACGACCAGATGACGGTCATAATCATCATCAGCGTGATGGTTGGCCGGATGCCGGGCAGCAGCACGTAGCGCATCATCTGGAAATAGGTCGCGCCTTCGATGCGGGCGGCTTCGATCTGCTCCTGCGACACCTGCCGAAGTGCGGCGAAGAAGATGACGCAGAGAAACCCCCACCAATGCCAGAGGTCGACGGTAGCGACCCCGAAGAGCGCGATCGGCGGCTGGGTCAACGGATTGGGGATCGGCAGCCCATATTTCTTGAGGAGGCCGAAGACGCCGGTGACCGGGCTGTAGATCATGCCCTGCCAGATGCGGGCCGTGATTGCGGTGGCGATGACGACGGGCAGGAAGTAGACGACCTGGAAGAAATTGCTGCCGCGACGCACGATCAGCAGCATGGAAGCGGCCAGCAATCCCATGAGGATCGGCACGGTCAGGAAAACGGCCGTCCAGATGATGTTGTTGCCAAGCGCCAGCCAGAAAACGCGATCGTCGGCAAGCGCGCGAAAATTGTCGAGGCCCGCAAAGGTGGGCGAGGAGATGCCGTCCCAGCTGCAGAAGGCGAGCGCCACCGTCAGCAACGCGGGAACGAGGACGATGATGACATTGATGATCATCGTCGGGACGAGATAGAGTCGGTGCATAATATCCTCCGGGCAGGGACGGCGCTTTTGGCGCCGCCCTGCGGCGGTCCGTCAGGCGCGGGGTGGAACCGCCGGCGCCTTGCCGGCATCGCGTTCCTGCTTGAAAGTCTCGTCGAGCTTCTTGAGGAAGTCGGCCGACTTCGTCTTTTTGAGCCAGACTTCCTCCATGCCGCTGACCAGATAGGTGTCCGTGGCAGGCGGCAGGAAAGTCCAGGTCGTGTAGCCATATTTACCTGCGCCGACCGCGCCGGCCAGCTGCTTCATCGCATCCTCGTAGAGAGGCAGCACCTTGTCCGACAGCTTGACCTTGGAAAGATCGGCCAGCGGCAGGTTCCATTCGCCCTGCCAGACGGAGTTCATCTTGCTGTAGTAGTCGTCCGTGAACATGTAGTCGAGAACGGCTGCGGCGCCATCGGTGTTGCTTGATTTGGCGTTGATCGACAATGTCGAGCCGATGCCAAGCGCGAAGATCGGATCGCCTTTCTCGCTCGGGAAGCCGACGAAGCCCGGCTCCGCATTGTTCTGCGGGAAATAGGTCTGGACGTTGGTGAAGTTCCAGGTGCCGGTCGGCGCCATGCCGGCCTGGCCGCTGGCGATCTGCGCAAAAGCCTGCTCGAGCGTCAGCGAGAAATAGTTGTCGCCGAAGTAGCCCTTGTCCCACCACTCCGCGAGCTTGTCGATCGAGTGGACGAAGGCGGGATCGGTCCACGGAATGGCGCCCGTCAGCGCCTTGTAGACGTTCTCCGGCCCTGCGATCGAGTTGAAGGCGATCGAGACGTAGTGCTCGTTCGCCGGGCGCCAGTCGGCGTTGCCCGCGCCGAACGGAGCGAGGCCCTTGGCCTTCATCTCGTCGGCAAGTGCTTCGAAATCAGGTATCGTCGTCGGCACCTTCCATTTGTTCTGGTCGAACAGGGTCTTGTTGTAGAAGAGGCCGAGCGTTTCGTAGGTCTTCGCCAGAGCGTAGAGCTTGCCGTTGTAGCGGCCGAGATCGAGGAAGAGCGGCAGCACCCGCTCGTTCCAGCCATATTTCTTGGCGTAATCATCCAGCGGCAGAAGCTGACCGGCCTGGGCCATCGCCGCGACATAGCTCGGACCGGCCGTGAAGACGACATCGGGACCGGTGCCCGCCACCATCGCAATGCGCAATTGCTTGTCGAGATCGGAGCCGCGGAAGTCGATGCTCAGAAGCTCGTCGGGGTGCGCTGCATTGAACGGGTCGATCAGGATGTTTTTCAGGTTGTCCTGGTTCTCCGGCGAAGCGGATTCATACCAGAAGGATATGGGTTTCTGATCCGCCGCGGATGCGAAGCGGGACATGAGCGGCAAGGTGGCCAGGCCGAGGCCTGCCTTCAAAACGGTACGTCTGTGCATAGGTCTCCTCCAATTTTGCTTTTATTCGTTGCTCGTTGAGCCCCTGACGACGAGGTCGAAGGGCATTTCGACTGCAGTTCCTGCACCTGTCTTCTCTCCCCGCAGACGATCCATCAGGGTCTGCGCGGCACGTTCTCCCATTTTCCATTGAAACTGCGCGACCGTGGTCAGGGTCGGAGTGACCAGCTTGGCCGCCGAAATGTCATCGAAGCCGACGACGGCGATGTCGTCGGGGATGCGGATGCGCCGTTCGCGCAGCGACTGCATCACGCCAATCGCCATCAGGTCGTTTGCGGCGAAGATCGCGGTGGGGCGAAAATCGCCGCCGAGGATGTTTTCGGCCGCACGTATGCCGCCCATTTCGGAAAATTCGTCGTCGATGACGACGTGATCGGGATGGCCGAGCTTTGCAAGCGCCGTGCGATAGCCTTCGATCCGGTGGGCCTGCGGGCCGCCGCGGCCGGCAACGAGGGCGATACGGCTATGGCCGAGGCCCAGCAAATATTCCGTCACCGCCTGCGCGGCCGCGCGGCTATCGACGTAGATGTCATCGACCGGGATGTCCCCGCCGCGCTTCTTGGACGATTCAATTCGCACCACCGGAACACCTGCCTCGACCAATGGGCTGAGATCCCGCGCATTCAGCGAGAAGAAGACGCCGATCACGCCATCGACGCGCCCCTGCCGCGCCCAATCCAGAAAGTGGCGCTCGCGCTCGGGCGTGCCGTCCGTATTGACGGTGATGACATCGTAGTTCAGCCCGTCCGCCACCGATTGGATGCCGCGGATCAGCGATGGGTAGAAGGGGTTGGTGATATCGGGCACGATGCAGGCAATGGTCATCGAGCGGCTCGTCTTGAGCGCTTGCGCGAAGCGGTTCGGTACGTAGCCGAGATCTTTCGCCGCCTTGGTGATCCGTTCCCATGTCTCCGCCGGGATCGACGCGCCGCCGCCGCTCAGCACCATGGAAACGGTTGCCTGAGAGACCCCGGCCGCTTTCGCGACATCCTTTTGCGTTGCTCGTCCGTTTATCATTGCTCGTTTGCTTATACGTATTAGTTATACGTATCAATAAAAGCCCATTTAGCCGGTGTCAAGCGTCACCGCGAGTTGCGATACAAACAAGGGACGGATGAACTTCGGTAGCGAGATGCTGCCGCGGCAAGGCGGGCAACGCCAATCCGCGGTTCTTCCGGCGCGATCGTGGAGGACGTGTGAAAGCTGAGGCCTTTTGTCCGCTGCCGCGCGTCCTGCCTGATCGGCAGGACGGTCGTCACCGAAGACGAAGACCGGAACGTCCCGGCTGCTCTTGATCGTAATCCGGTGGCGTTGGGGGCTGGGGCGTTGTTGCCTTAACGGTTACATCAGCCGATGCAAAGCGAGATATCGACCTGATGACAAAAACAGAAATGCCGGCCTTTCAACGGGCCGGCATTTCTACTGTCAGGTGGCTTTTAGAGCCAAAAGGCTCTTACTTGTTGAGCGCGTCCTTCAGTGCCTTTGCCGGCGTGAAGGTCAGCTTCTTGGACGCTGCAACCTTGATGGTTGCGCCTGTTCCCGGATTGCGTGCTTCGCGCTCCGGCGTATCCTTGACCTTGAACTTGCCAAAGCCGGGTATCGAGGTTTCTGCGCCGGACGTTGCGGCTGAGGTGATGGCTGCAAAGACGGCTTCGACGACTGCCTTGCTCTGAACTTTGGTGAGCTTGTGCTCTTCGGCAATCTTGTCTGCGATTTCGTTTGTAGTGGTCATGAGGCTTCCCCCGCATTGATGACGCCGGAATCATTTCCATTGCGGATGCCCATTGTCACCTGAGTCTCGGCCGGAAAGGCCCGGAAAGTCTGCATTTCCACAATTTCCGACGCATGGAGGCGGCTTGGCACGCCTTCAGCGGGTGATTTCTGAAATTGCGCCGTCGGCAACGCTGGTAGGGAGTAGAGGGGCACGCCTTGCCAAAACAGCCCGAATCCACTCCACAAGCTTCAACCTTATGGCGTGGAGAGCTATGTGCAATGTGATCGCGCAATCAGCGCTGGCCTTCCGCCGGATGAGCGTATAGTGGCGTGATCGTGACGAATGATGGGGAGAAGCAATGGTAGATCCGATCCATGTAGACAATCGCGGCGACTTCGGTCTCTGGGCCATCGAAGTTGCAAAACAGATCATCAGTGAGCAGGGCTTCGAGCTGGCAAAGGCGGCGCGGGACGGCACGGATGAGGATGTCCGAGCGGCAGGCAATGCGCTTGGACAGGCAATCACCAACGCGCTGATGGAAGTTTACGATGGGCTGCTGGAAACGATCGACGAAGACTAGGCGCATCGCTGTTCGATCAAACAGGGGAAGCCTGCGCTTGAGCGCTCCATCGGCTTTTCACAGAGGAAACTCCCGGCTTGGATAGGGTGTCGCTTCCTCAGGATTGTGCCTTGACATAGAGACAATCTAAAATGGTGGTCTTACAATCGCAAACTGGCATCCCCATATAGGGCGGAAACAGTCTTTCTGCCCTATGACAGGAGAGCCAATGCTGAGTGCAGTACCGCGTTTTGCCAAGATCGCAGCCGTCGTCGTCCTTGCCGCCGCCGCCTCTTTGGCGACCTTTGACATTGCCGATGCCCGCCGGGCCGGATCCAGTGGGTTCGGAAGCCGGGGTATGCGCACCTTCGACACGCCTGCCATAACGCGGACGGCTCCCACGCAGGCGGCCCCGATCGACCGGACTATGACGCCGCGGCCGCAGCAGCAACCCGCGGCCCAGCCGCCACTCGGCGCACAGCAGCGTCCCGGCTTCTTCGGTGGTTTCGGCGGATCGATGATCGGCGGCCTGATCGCCGGCGGTCTCCTCGGCATGATGCTCGGCCATGGTTTCGGCGGCGGCTTCGGCTTCCTGGGCTTGCTGCTGCAGATCGGCCTGATCATGCTGGCAATCAGCTTTGCCATGCGGTTTTTCGCAAATCGTCAGCGCACGCAATATGCAGGGCCGGGCGCGTCCTACAACAACAGCGCCATGAACAACGCGAATGCGTCGCCTCGTCCCTCCTTCTCCATCCCGTCCATTGGCGGCGGGACGGCAGCTTCGCAGAAAGCGCGGCAGGCCAATGACGAAATCGGGCTGCAGCAGGCCGATCT
Organism: Martinezella lusitana; assembly: GCF_010668395.1. Lineage (GTDB taxonomy): Bacteria > Pseudomonadota > Alphaproteobacteria > Rhizobiales > Rhizobiaceae > Rhizobium > Rhizobium lusitanum_A. The sequence continues at coordinate 389,398 of NZ_WUEY01000002.1, read as the reverse complement.
CGATCGCTTCGAGCACCTGCTGACCGAAATCCAGTCGGCCTATGGCGCGGAGGACTATGCGACGCTGCGACGCCTGACCACGCCTGAAGCCATGTCCTACCTGGCGGAGGAGTTCGGTGAGAACGCCACCCATGGCGTGCGCAACAGCGTCTCCGATGTCCGTCTTCTGCAGGGCGACATTGCCGAAGCCTGGCGCGAGGGCGACAGCGAATACGCGACGCTCGCGATGCGCTATTCGAGCATCGACGCCGTGGTCGACCGTGCGACCGGAAAGCTCGTCGACGGCGACGACCGCAATCCATCGGAAACGACCGAACTCTGGACCTTCGTGCGCAAGCCGGGCTCCGACTGGGTACTGTCAGCCATCCAGGGGACTGGTACCCACTAAGCGGGAACTGGTATTGCCGGAAGCCCGCTCCGCGAACCGTCGGGGCGGGCGATAGGGCCGGCGAGCTCATAGACATTTACCCGGAATTCGAACGAGCAGGCGATGTGGAAGCGATATCCCCATCCGCCTTGACTCGGTAAATGCATCCGTTAATGTTCGCGTGTGGAAACGTTACCACATCGGGAGGAAATGGATGAAATCCGCGCGGCTCAACCGCCTGTTTGGCGTGTCCGGAAATTGCTTCGACGTCGCCATCGACCACGGCATGTTCAATGAACGGACTTTCCTTGCCGGCATCGAGGATATGAGAACGGCCATCAAGGTGATCGCGGATGCCGCGCCCGATGCCATCCAGCTTCCGCCGGGCACGGCGCCCATTCTGCAGGCGATCCCCGGCAAGCACCGTCCGGCCCTGGTCCTGCGGACGGATATCGCCAATATCTACGGCAATCCGCTGCCATCGGCGCTGTTTTCCGAAATCATCGACCGGGGCGTGGAGCAGGCGATTGCGCTAGATGCCGCCTGCGTCGTCGTCAATCTCCTGATGCTGCCGAACCAGCCGGAGGTTTATCGCGCCTGCGTGCGCAACGTGAATAGCCTGAAGCGCGAATGCGAGATCTACGGCATGCCGCTGATGGTCGAGCCGCTGGTCATGCAGGACAATTCCAAGGGTGCATACATGGTCGATGGCGCGATCGACAAGATCCTGCCGCTGGTGCGCCAGGCAGCCGAACTCGGCGCCGATATCATCAAGGCGGATCCTTGCGACGATGTTCAGGACTATCATCGCGTCATCGAGATCGCGCAGGGCCTTCCGGTGCTCGTGCGCGGCGGCGGCCGGGTGTCGGATCAGGAGATCCTGACGCGCACGAAACAGTTGATGGAACAGGGTGCGCGCGGCATCGTCTACGGCCGCAACGTCATCCAGCACAACAATCCCGCCGGCATGACGCGTGCCCTGATGGCGATCGTCCATGAGGAAGCTTCCGTCGAAGACGCCTCGCGGCATCTCGCCTGACGCATCCTGGGGAGGAGAGAGCATGACGAAAATATTCCGCTTCGGCGTCATCGGCTGCGGTCTGATGGGGCGCGAATTTGCGAGCGCTGCGGCGCGCTGGCTGCATCTTGCCGATGCGCGGGCGCGACCGGAAATCGTTGCCGTCTGCGACACCAATGCGGCCCTTCTGGACTGGTTCAAGGGCAATGTGCCGTCTGTCCGGCAGTTCACCGGCGACTACAAGGAGCTGCTCGCCAATCCGGATGTCGACGCCGTTTATTGCGCCGTGCCGCATGTGCTTCACCAGCAATTCTATATCGACATCCTGAAGGCCGGAAAGCATCTGCTTGGCGAAAAGCCTTTCGGCATGGATGCGGCGCAGAATCGCGAAATCATGGCGGTTCTTGCTGAACATCCCGAGCTTCTGGTTCGCTGCTCATCGGAAATGCCGTTCTTCCCCGGAGCGCAGAAGGTCATCGCGCTCGCCGAAAGCGGCGAGATGGGCGATATTCTCGAGGTCGAGGCGGGTTTCCTGCATTCCTCCGACATCGATCGCCAAAAGCCGATCAACTGGAAACGCATGGCCGATATCAACGGCGAATATGGCTGCATGGGCGATCTCGGCATGCATGTCCTGCATGTGCCCCTGCGGCTCGGCTGGCGTCCGCAAACGCTGCACGCACAATTGGTCAAGAAGATCACCGAACGCCCGGACGGCAAGGGCGGCATGGCGCCGTGCACCACCTGGGACAATGCGACGATCAGCACTCGTGTCACCGCTGGCGATCAGGATTTTCCGATGGTGCTGAAGACCTGGCGCATCGCGCCGGGCGAAGCCAATACCTGGTACATTCGCATTCTCGGCATGAAGAAGAGCGCCTTCTTCACGACGAAATCGCCGCGGCAATGGCAGTGGATGGACTATAGCGGCGGCACGCAGGCCTGGAGCACCGAAGATCTCGGCTACGGCTCGCTCTTCCCGGCGATAACAGGCAAGATTTTCGAGTTCGGCTTCGCCGATGCCATTCAGCAGATGTGGGCCGCCTTCGTCGATGAACTGGCCGGCGGAAACGCCAACGGTTTTGGTTGCGCCACGCCCGAAGAGGCCCGGGCGCACCACGCGGTGCTGACGGCCGCACTCAAATCCGGCCGTGAGAATGTCGTCGTGCCGGTCGACTATGAAGGAGCAACCGCCCGATGAAGCGCTCCGAGATCAATGAAGCGCTCAGGCGCGCTAATAAAACCCTCGAACAATGGCGATGGTCCCTGCCGGAATGGGGTCACTGGACCGCGGCGGATTTCACCGCCCGTCCGCAGGCGGCAAGCTATCTGCGCGCCCATCAGCTGGGATGGGACGTCACGGACTTCGGCTCCGGCCGGTTCGCCGAGTGCGGCCTCGTGCTCTTTTGCCTGCGCAACGGCATTGTCGGTGTCGAAGGCGAGCGCACCTATGCCGAAAAGCTGCTTTTCGTCGAAGACGGGCAGGTGACGCCGACCCATCGCCATCAGGCGAAGATGGAAGACATCATCAACAGGGCCGGCGGCGATCTCGTGATCGAATTCGCAGCGACCGACGCTGACGGCAATGTGCGGCAGGATGATGTGACGGTTCCGGTGGATGGCTTGCCGAGAAAGCTTGCCGCATGGGAGCCGCTTATTCTCTCTCCCGGCCAGAGCGTGACGATCCACACCGGGCTTTATCACCGTTTCTACGGCCGAAAGGGCGGCGGGCCGGTGTTCGTCGGTGAAGTCAGCCAGGTCAACGATGACAAGAGCGACAACTACTTCCTGGAGCCGATCGGCCGCTTTGCCGCGATCGAGGAGGATGAGCCGCCTCTCAGACCCTTGTGGAACGAGGCTGGTGGCTGATGCGGACCGGGGAGGAGGTTCGCGACAGCGAAAAGAGAGGCGAGGGGGGCATTGTCTGCGCGGGAAACTTCATCGTCGACCGCGTGCATACGCTGTCCTACTGGCCCGAGCAGGGTAATCTTGCGCATATCCTGCATCAGGATGTCGGCGTCGGCGGAGGGGCGGCCAATGTCGTTGCCGATCTCGCCTCGTTCGGCTTTTCCGGAAAGCTCGCCGCGGCCGGCTGCATCGGCACGGATATCGACGGAGAGATCGTCAAGACGCGCCTTCAGGATGCCGGTATCGATGTGAGCGGCCTGCGGCAGCTTCCCGACCGCGCGACGGCGCATACCCATGTCATGAATGTGCCGGGCCAGAACCGTACCTTCTTCTACCATGGCGGCGCCAACGATGCCGTGACGGATGCGCTTGTTTCGCCCGCAGTCTTTGCGGAGGCCGGCTATCGTCTGTTCTATCTCGGCTATCTGATGTTGCTGCCCGGTCTCGACGCGCTCGATGCCGGCGACCGATCCGGGGCCTCGCGGCTGCTGGAAGCCGCCCGCGATGCGGGTCTCACCACCTGCGTCGATTTCGTCTCCAGCGAGGATCCCGAGTTTGCCGCCAAGGTCGGCGCGGCCCTGCCATATTGCGATTTCCTCATCATCAATGAAATCGAGGCGGGGCGGGCAACCGGTATCGCTGTGCGCGATGCAAAGGGCGAACTGATCGAGGCCGCTCTTCTGACGGCCGGCGAGGGGTTGCTGGCGGCGGGTGTTGCCAAGGCGGCGGTCATTCATGCCCCGGAAATCTGCTTCTGGTTTACACCGGGATGTCCGGCAATCGTTTCGCGCTCTCGACCGGTGGATCCGGCCGACATCGTCAGCACCGTCGGCGCCGGCGATGCCTTCTGTGCTGCCGTGCTCTACGGTTTGCATGAGGACTGGCCTGCCGAGCGCATCTGCGCCGCAGCCCATGCCGCTGCCGCCCGTTGCCTCAAAGGGGCAACCGCGACGGACGGCATCCCTGAGATGGCGACGCTTCTGAAGGATGTGATGGAGATACAGCCTGCATGCGCCTAGCGCCCGGTTCCGGGGCGGCAACGCGTATGGTTGGATGCTATAGTGCCTGTTGAGGCGTCGGCAGCGGGATCAGAAGCGACCCCTATGCTCGGAGGAGGAGAATGAGGGCAGTCCGTTTGGAATCAGTCGGATCCATGATTATGAGCTTGGTCGAAAAGCCGAGGGCGGGACCGGGGGAAATCATCGTCCGGGTTCTGGCCGCCGGCATTTGCGGATCCGACCGTCATATGTTCAAAGGCGAATATCCGACGGCGATCCCGGTGACCTTGGGCCATGAGTTCTGCGGCCTCGTCGAGGAAGCGGGAGAGGGCGTTTCGTCATTCGTTGGCGGAGAGCTTGTCACGGTGGACCCGAATATTGCCTGCGGCACCTGCCCGGCCTGTCGTCGTGGACGACCGAACCTGTGCGCCAATCTGAAGGCCATCGGCGTGACCAGGGATGGCGGCTTTGCCGAATATGTGGCGCTTCCCTGCGGCCAGGCATATACCCTGCCTGCGGATCTCGATCCCGTTCATGGCGCCTTTTGCGAGCCGATTGCCTGCTGCATCCACGCGATCGACAAGGCACAGATTCGTCCGGGCGACAGCGTTGTCATATTGGGCGGCGGCGTGATCGGCCTGCTGATGGTGCAACTGGCGCGCCTTGCCGGCGCGGATCGGATTATCCTGATTACCCGGCAGCTGTCGCGGCGCGAGGCGGCATTGCGGCTGGGTGCGACGCAGGCCCTCGATCCGACGGCGACCGATGCGGTTGCCGCTGTGAGGGATTTGACCGATGGCGGTGCGGATGTCGTCATCGAATGCGCCGGTGTGCCCGAAACCTTCCAGACCGGCGTGCGGATGGTGCGACGCGGCGGCGCCTTCGTGCTGTTCGGAGTGACGCCGGCGGCTCTCGAAGTTCCTGTTCTGCCATTCGATCTGCTTTTCAACGAAGTGGAGATCCGGCCGGCCTATCTCAATCCCTTCACCCACTCACGGGCTGCGGCCTTGGTGGCGAGCGGTGTTCTGGAGCTGGATTCGCTTGTCACGAAGACGATAGGCCTCGATGAGGTGGCGAGCGTGGTCGGCAGTGCGCCATTGGCCGGCGAGATCAAGGTCATCGTCCGGCCCTGAATTGCGCCGGCAGGCGGCGTCAATTCATCTGCGGATGGGGCCGGTGGAGTCGCGTACGATCAACGTGACGGGCACCTTGATGACCGCGTCTTCCGCAGGTTCTTGGCCTTCTGCCTGTTCTTCGATCAGCGTCTCCAATCGCCGTGCCGCCTGTTCGCCGACACTGCGGATCGGCTGTGCGACGGTCGTCAGCCGTGGAAAGACATAGGCCGCCTCAGGCAGATCGTCGAAGCCGATGACCGAATAGTCGCGGGGCACGGCAAAGCCGTGATCCTGAACGGCGTGGATTGCGGCAATCGCGGAAATATCGGTCGTGCCGATGATCGCCGTCATTTCGGGCCGGGAGGCCACCAGTTCCTTGGCAAGCGGATAGGCGGCCGCAAAGCTGTGCTCCCCGGCCATGCTGACGGCGGCGGGCGCGAGACCGTTTTCCGCCATCTCCACCGCGATGCCTTGAAGGCGAAGCTGGACGGGCTGGCTATGGGCGGGGGCACCGACGATGCCGATTGCGCGATGGCCGAGCCCGATTAGATGCCGGGCCATCAGCCGTCCGCCTTCCTCGTGATCGGCCATGACCGCATCATCCGCGATGCCAGTGAGTTCGCGGTCGATTGCGACGATCGGGATACCAGCGTCGCGCAGCGCCTCGAAGTGCTTCGTGCTGCCGAAAGCGCTTGCCACGATGACGCCGTCGACGCGTTGGGACAGCAGCATGGAAATGTAGCGCGCCTCGTGATCCATGTTTTCGGCGGTGCTGCAGATCAGCGTCTGATAGCCGCGCCGGAACAATTCCTGCTCGATGGCATGGGCAAGGATGCCGAAGAAGGGCACGTCGATCGACGGCAGCATCAGCCCGATCATCCGGCTCGGCGCCCCCCGCAACATGCGCGCGCCCTTGCTCGGTGTGTAGTTGAGCGCGCGAATGGCGGCCTCCACGCGCTCTCGCAGGTCCGGAGAGGCATAGCCGCTATTGTTGAGGACGCGCGAGACTGACGAGACCGATGTTCCTGCGAGTTTGGCGATATGTCTGATACTGGTCGTCACTTGCTCGCATTTCTTTGTCTGGCCGCCGAATGGTCATGAGGCGAGCTGCAAAACTCCATCCATTCCCAGCCTGGACTAAATCACCGCCGGGATGCGGCATCAAGCGTGATGGACGCTATTTATATCCCCCTCATGCCGCCCCAGCATAGGAAGCGCACCCCCACGGTTGCCGTCCGGTCATCGGCCGCATTTGATGCGGCAGGGGGCGTGTTGATGACTATGCCTAATTTCATATTTAAAATCAATTTGATACGCTGAGAAATTAATATCGCGACGTCGCTGTGGTCATGGACGTCCGTTGGTTTTTTATGCGGCGAACGGGCGCTGCCGCAGCCTCCCGCGACCCCATCGGCATTTATAAGATTTTTATATCTTCCGCTTTCGCGCCGTCTCGAACCTTAATGCGGTTCGGTCGCATATTGCGTGTGGAAGATGCATCCCAAGTGATCTTCCTCGTCGGCAGGAAAAAAGAGGCGCTCTGCGTAAGGGCGCTCTCCATCATTTCTGCATTCAACAATAACAATCAAGGAATCGCGATCGATGATGGACATTATTCTTGTCGGGATCGGCGTTTTATTCTTCCTCCTTTGCGTCGCCTACACCAAGGCCTGCGACAGCCTCTAGCCGGAGAGACGACAATGCTTCTCGATTACATTCTCGGTGGCGGCGTGACGCTCTTTCTCACCGTCTACCTGGTCTACGCTCTCATTCGCCCCGAGCGCTTCTAACAGCGCTGGATAGGGAAAGTTACCTCCATGACCTTCAACGGATGGCTTCAGATCCTCATTTACGTCGGGATCCTTCTTCTGCTCGTCAAACCGCTCGGCGGCTACATGACGCGTGTCTTTACCGGCGAGCGCACCTTCCTCTCCTTCGTCCTCCGTCCTGTGGAACGCGGGCTTTATCGTTTGGCCGGCACGGACGAACGCGAAGAACAGCACTGGACGACCTATTCGGTCTCCATGCTGCTGTTCAGCCTGGCCGGCTTCCTCGTTCTCTACGCCCTGCAGCGGCTGCAAGGCAGCTTGCCGTACAACCCCGCCGGCATGACCGCAGTCGGGCCGGAACTGTCCTTCAATACCGCCACCAGCTTCGTCACCAACACCAATTGGCAGAACTACGGCGGCGAAAGCACGATGTCCTATCTCGTGCAGATGGCCGGCCTGACGGTGCAGAACTTCGTGTCCGCCGCAACCGGCATTGCCATCGCCATTGCGTTGATCCGCGCCTTTGCGCGCGCTTCGGGCAAGGCGATCGGTAATTTCTGGGTCGATATGACGAGAGCGACGCTCTATGTGCTCCTGCCGATCTGCATTGTCCTGACACTGGCTTTCGTCTATCTCGGCGTGCCGCAGACGCTCGGCCCTTACGTCGACGCGACGACGCTCGAAGGCGCGCAGCAGACGATTGCCGTCGGTCCGGTCGCCTCACAGCTTGCCATCAAGATGCTCGGCACGAACGGCGGCGGCTTCTTCAACGCCAACTCGGCGCATCCTTTCGAAAATCCGGACGCGATTTCCAATCTGCTGCAGATGCTGGCGATCTTCGTCGTCGGCGCGGCATTGACCAACGTCTTCGGCCGCATGGTCGGCAGCCAGCGGCAGGGTTGGGCCATCCTGGCTGCCATGGGCACTCTGTTCATTGCGGGCGTGATCGTCACCTATTGGGCTGAAGCCGCCGGCAATCCGCTGATCCACGCGCTTGGTCTCCAGGGCGGCAATATGGAAGGCAAGGAAGTCCGCTTCGGCATCGCTGCCTCCTCGCTGTTTGCCGTCATCACCACGGCCGCATCCTGCGGCGCGGTCAATGGCATGTTGGACAGCTTCACCGCCATTGGCGGCCTGATCCCGCTCATCAACCTGCAACTCGGCGAAGTCATCGTCGGCGGTGTCGGTGCCGGTTTCTACGGCATCCTGATGTTCGTCATCATCGCCATCTTCGTGGCGGGCCTGATGGTCGGCCGCACGCCGGAATATCTCGGCAAGAAGATCGAGGCCAAGGAAGTGAAGATGGCCATGCTTGCCGTGCTTTGCCTGCCCTTCGGCATGCTGATCTTCACGGCGATCTCCGTCGTGCTGCCGTCGGCAGTGGCCTCGGTCGGCAATTCCGGTCCGCATGGCTTCTCCGAAATCCTCTACGCCTACTCGTCGGCAGCGGCAAACAACGGCTCGGCCTTTGGTGGCCTGACCGGCAATACCAGCTGGTACAACATCACGCTCGGTATCGTCATGCTGATCGGCCGCTTCCTGGTCATCGTACCGGCTCTCGCGATAGCCGGCTCCCTGATTGCCAAGAAGACGGTTCCCGCCTCCGCCGGCACCTTCCCGACGGACGGCCCGCTCTTCGTCGGCCTGCTGGTCGGCACGATCCTGATCGTCGGTGGCCTGACTTTCTTCCCGGCGCTCGCGCTTGGGCCGATCGTCGAACACCTGTCGATGATCGCGGGCCAGACCTTCTAAGGAATGAGGGCCATGAGCCAACCGCTTCTGAGCAAGCTTAGAAAAGTCATCGATCCACGCCCCTTCGACAGGGGGCGTGGCCCGGCCGGAACGACCTGTGCCTCCGACGCCATTCTGTTGGCGATGGTCACGCTGTTCCTCGGTCTTGTTGTCTTCGGATTTCTAATCGGCTGATCGGTGCGTTCCGATCTGACGTTTTCCTCTTCACGCTGGAGCCTCTTATGAGCCAGTTAAAATCAGCGAGTATTCTGGATTCTCGCATCCTCGTTCCGGCGGTCGGCGCTGCTTTCAAGAAGCTGAACCCGCGCACGCTTGCCAAGAACCCCGTCATGTTCGTGGTCGCCGTCGTATCGGCACTCACGACCGTTCTCCTCCTGCGCGACCTCGTCACCGGCGGCGGCAATCTCGGCTTTTCGCTGCAGATCAATATCTGGCTGTGGTTCACGGTGCTGTTTGCCAATTTTGCCGAGGCCGTCGCCGAAGGCCGCGGCAAGGCGCAGGCGGATTCGCTGCGCAAGTCGCGCACCGAAACCCAGGCGAAGCTTCTGGCCGGCAACAGTCGCACCGATTTCAGGCTGGTGCCTGGCACCAGCCTGAAAGTCGGCGACGTCGTGCTCGTCGAAGCCGGCGACATCATCCCCTCGGACGGTGAAGTGATCGAAGGCGTGGCCTCCGTCAACGAAGCCGCGATCACAGGCGAATCCGCTCCTGTCATCCGCGAGTCGGGCGGCGACCGCTCGGCCGTGACCGGCGGCACGCAGGTTCTGTCGGATGAAATCCGCGTTCGCATCACCGCCGCCGCCGGTTCGACCTTCATCGACCGCATGATCGCGCTGGTGGAAGGCGCCGAGCGGCAGAAGACGCCGAACGAAATCGCGCTGAACATCCTGCTCGCCGGCATGACGCTGATCTTCGTCTTGGCCACCGTCACGATCCCGAGCTTTGCCGCCTATGCCGGCGGCTCGATCCAGACGGTCGTGCTGGTTGCGCTGTTCGTAACGCTGATCCCGACCACCATCGGCGCGCTGCTGTCGGCAATCGGTATTGCCGGCATGGACCGCCTGGTGCGCTTCAACGTGCTTGCCATGTCGGGCCGCGCCGTCGAAGCCGCGGGCGACGTCGACACGCTGCTCCTCGACAAGACCGGTACGATCACTCTCGGCAACCGCCAGGCGACGGCGTTTCGCCCGGTTCGGGGGATCAGCGAGCAGGATCTCGCCGATGCCGCCCAACTTGCCTCGCTTGCCGATGAGACGCCGGAAGGCCGCTCCATCGTCGTGCTTGCCAAGGAGAAATATGCGATCCGCGGCCGCGATATGACGAGCCTGAAGGCGACTTTCGTGCCCTTCACGGCCCAGACGCGCATGAGCGGCGTCGACCTCGAAGGCTCCTCGATCCGCAAGGGCGCCGTCGATGCCGTTGTCGCCTATGTCGAAGGTGCGGCCAATGGCACCGCCGAAGGCACGGCTGTCATGTCCCGCACGACCAGCGAGACGCTCCGCGAGCTGCAGTCGATCGCCGACGAGATCGCCAAGGCCGGCGGTACGCCGCTCGCCGTTGCCCGCGACGGCCGCCTTCTCGGCGTCATCCATCTCAAGGACATCGTCAAGGGCGGCATCCGCGAACGCTTCGCCGAGCTGCGCCGCATGGGCATCCGCACGGTGATGATTACGGGCGACAATCCGCTGACGGCCGCTGCCATCGCTGCGGAGGCCGGCGTCGACGACTTCCTCGCCCAGGCGACGCCGGAAATGAAGCTGGCGTTGATGCGCCAGGAGCAGGCGCAGGGCAAGCTCGTCGCCATGTGCGGCGACGGCACCAACGATGCGCCCGCACTCGCCCAGGCCGATGTCGGCGTTGCCATGAACACCGGTACGGTCGCCGCCCGCGAGGCCGGCAACATGGTCGATCTCGACAGCGATCCGACGAAGCTGATCGAAATCGTCGAAATCGGCAAGCAGCTGCTGATGACCCGCGGTGCGCTCACCACCTTCTCCATCGCCAACGATATCGCCAAGTATTTCGCCATCATCCCGGCGATGTTCATTGCCTTCTATCCGCAGCTGAAGATGCTGAACATCATGGGGCTGGCGACGCCGCAGAGCGCCATTCTCTCGGCCATCATCTTCAATGCGCTCATCATCGTCGCGCTGATCCCGCTGTCGCTGAAGGGGGTTCGCTATCGCCCGATCGGCGCCGGCGCGCTGCTCAGCCGCAACCTGCTGATCTATGGCCTCGGCGGCATCATCGTCCCCTTCATCGGCATCAAGGCCATCGATATGGCGATTACCGCCATCGGTCTCGCCTAAGGAGTTTCTCTCATGTTGAAACAAATCAGACCCGCAATCGTCATGATCGTCGCCACGACCGTTCTGACCGGTCTTGCCTATCCTCTTGCCATGACGGGCGCCGCCCAGGCGCTCTTCCCTCGCCAGGCAAACGGCAGCCTGGTGGAAAAGGACGGCAAGATTATCGGTTCCAGCCTCATCGGCCAGAGTTTCACGACCGACCGGTATTTCCATGGCCGTCCGTCGGCCACGACCGGAACGGACCCGAATGACGCCACCAAGACGGTTGCAGCACCCTATAATGCTGTCAATTCCATGGGCTCCAATCTCGGCCCGACCAGTTCGAGCCTGATTACCCGCATCAAGGGCGACGCGGCGGCGCTGCAGGCGCAGAACCCCAACATGCCGGTTCCGATCGACATGGTCACCACGTCGGGCAGCGGTCTCGATCCGCATATCTCGCCGGACGATGCCTATTTCCAGGTCCCTCGCGTCGCCAAGGCCCGCAGCATGGATGAGGCCAAGGTGCGGTCGCTCGTCGATGCCGCCGTCGAGCCGCGCGAGCTTGGCGTTCTCGGCGAGCCGGTGGTCAATGTGCTGGCATTGAACCAGGCACTTGATGCTTCTATGAGTCAATAAGTTGAAGGGGTTGAGACGGTTGCCGCCGTCTCGACCTTGTCAGGAAAGACGATCCGCTGATGGCAGACGACAGTCGCGACATGCTGAACAGGCCTTCGCCCGATGCGCTTCTTGAAAAGGCGAGGGCAGAGACGCGCGGGCGGCTGAAGATCTTTCTGGGCGCGGCGCCGGGCGTCGGCAAGACCTATGAGATGCTGATGTCGGGCAAGGCGAAGGTCGCGGACGGCGTTGACGTCGTTGTCGGTGTCGTCGAGACCCATGGCCGCCGAGAGACGCAGGCCCTGCTTGACGGCTTCGAGATCATTCCGCGCGTCAATGTCGATTACAAGGGACGTGCGCTTGAGGAGATGGATCTCGATGCCATCCTGAAGCGCCGGCCGGAGCTGGTGCTGGTCGATGAGCTCGCCCACACCAATGCGCAGGGCAGCCGCCATCCGAAGCGTTATCTCGACGTCAAGGAGCTTCTCGAGCGCGGGATCGATGTCTATACGACGCTGAATATCCAGCATGTCGAAAGCCTGAACGACGTCGTCTCGCAGATTACCCGCATCCGCGTGCGCGAGACCGTACCGGATTCCGTCATCGATCTTGCCGACGACGTCGAGATTATCGACCTGACGCCGGATGATCTCATCAAGCGGCTGCATGACGGCAAGGTCTATGTGTCGAAGACCGCCGAGAGGGCGCTGACCAACTATTTCACGCCCGGCAATCTGACGGCGCTGCGCGAGCTGGCGCTGAGGCGTACGGCGCAACGCGTCGACGACCAGTTGCTGACCCATATGCAGGCGCACGCGATCCAGGGGCCGTGGGCGGCAGGCGAGCGCGTGCTCGTCTCCATCGACCATCATCCACGCTCGGCCTCGCTGGTGCGCTATGCGTCGCGCATGGCGTCGCGCCTGCGCGCTCCCTGGGCTGCCGTCTATGTCGAAACCAACCGCTCCATCAGCCTGACGGAAGCACAGCGCGACACGATTGCCGCAACGCTGAGGCTTGCCGAGCAACTTGGCGGCGAGGCTATCACCATTCCGGGGCGGGAAGTGGCGGAGGAGCTGATTCGTCACTCCGCCAGCAACAATGTCACCCATATCGTCATCGGTTCGCCGAAGATCGGATCGTGGCGCGATTGGTCTCGCCGTTCGGTTTCCTACGATCTCATCCGCAGGGCCGGCGAGATCAGCGTTCACGTCATTTCCGGTAGCGATGCGGATGGTCAGCCCGCGACCCGCGGCGTCAAGGTCGCACCTTCGCCGCCTCCTTTCCAGCTGCGCGGCTATGTTCTGGCGACGCTCTATGTCGCCATTGCGCTCGGTTTTTGCGTCATCCTCGACCAGGTGCTGGACGTGCGCAATCTGGCGCTCGTCTTTCTGATGGCGGTCCTCGCCAGCGCGGTAACGCAGGGTTTGCGCCCGGCGCTTTATTCCTGTTTTCTCGGTGCGCTTGCGTTCAACTTCTTCTTCCTGCCGCCGCGCTACACGCTGACGATCAGCGATCCGGAAAGCGTGCTCGCCTTCTTCTTCTTCCTCGGCGTCGCGGTGATCGCAAGCAATCTGACGGCGACAGTGCAGCGTCAGGCTGTCGCGGCGCGGCAGCGGGCCCGAACCACGGAAGATCTCTATCTCTTTTCCAAGAAGCTCGCCGGGACCGGTACGCTCGACGATGTGCTCTGGGCAACGGCTTTTCAGCTTGCCTCCATGCTGAAGCTGCGGGTCGTGCTGCTCTTGCCGGAGCACGGCACGATCGCTGTCCGAGCCGGCTATCCGCCCGACGACACGCTCGATGACGCCGATATCGCGGCGGCGCGCTGGGCCTGGGAGCACAATCATGCCGCCGGCCGCGGTGCCGATACCCTGCCGGGCGCCAAGCGTCTCTATGTTCCGCTGCGCACCGGCCGCACCGCCGTCGGCGTCATCGGTCTCGACAGTGATCGCCGCGACGGCCCGCTGCTGACGCCGGAGCAGCAGCGGCTGCTCGACGCTCTTGCCGACCAGGCGGCGCTTGCCATCGAGCGCGTGCAGCTGGTCGCCGACGTCGATCGGGCCAAGCTGGCCGTCGAGGCGGATCGGCTGCGTTCCGCGCTGCTGACATCCATTTCACACGATCTGAAGACGCCGCTTGCGGCCATCCTGGGTGCTGCGGGAATGTTGCGGGATTACCTGGAAACGCTGCCAGAGGAGGATCGTGTCGACCTCCTTTCGACCGTCATCGACGAATCCGAGCGCCTCAACCGCTTCATCGCCAACCTGCTCGACATGACCAAGATCGAGTCCGGCGCGATGGAGCCGAACTATGCCCTGCACTATGCCGGCGATATTGTCGGCAGCGCGTTGCGGCGGGCGTCAAAGATCCTGACCCATCATCGCGTCGATGTGCAGATGCCCGTCGATCTGCCGATGGTGAAGGTCGATCCGGTCCTGTTCGAACAGGTCCTGTTCAACCTGCTCGACAATGCCGCGAAATACGCACCCGAGGAGTCGGCCATCCGCCTGGAGGCCTGGGCGGATATCGACAACATCGTCTTCCGGGTGATGGACGAGGGGCCGGGCATTCCTCCCGCCGATCTCGAGCGCGTCTTCGACACGTTCTATCGCGTACGCAAGGGAGATCAGGTGCGCGCCGGCACCGGTCTCGGTCTCTCCATCTGCCGCGGTTTCATCGAGGCGATGGGCGGCACGATCGCGGCCGGCAACAGAACGGATCGGCAGGGGGCGGTTTTCACCATTCGCCTGCCGAAACCAACGGATATCCCGAAGCTGGATGAACTGAAATGAACACCACTGCCGTCAAGATACTCGTCGTCGATGATGAGCCGCCGATCCGGAAGCTGCTGCGTGTCGGCCTCGGCGCCCAGGGCTACGTCGTCAACGAGGCCCAGAATGCCGCATCGGCCCACGCATCGGTGGTCGAGGACCAGCCCGACCTGATCGTGCTCGATCTCGGCCTGCCCGACAAATCGGGCCAGGACCTGCTCCTGGAATGGCGCGAGGATGGGGTGCAGATCCCGGTCGTCATTCTGTCGAGCCGTACCGATGAAGCAGGGATCGTCAAGGCGCTGGAAAGCGGGGCGGACGACTATGTGACCAAGCCCTTCGGCGTCAACGAACTGGCAGCCCGGATCCGCGTGGCGCTACGCCATCGCCTGCAGCAGCAGGGCGAGAGGGCGATTTTCCAGACAGGCGGCCTCTCCATCGATCTCGTCAAGCGGATCGTCAAGGTGGATGGCAGGGAGATCAAGCTTTCGCCGAAGGAATACGACATCCTGCGCGTGCTCGCCCAGCATGCCGGCAAGGTGCTGACGCATCAGTTCCTGTTGAAGCAGATCTGGGGACCGGCCGCCGATGTGCAGTATCTGCGCGTCTACGTTCGCCAGCTCCGGCAGAAGATCGAGGAGATTCCCGATCAGCCGCAATATATCACGACCGAGACGGGCGTCGGCTATCGGCTGCGCGAGCCCGATTGAGGCGGCAGGGACTTCCAGCCGATTATCGGTGTGACCTCGTCTCGATCCCGCGGCAATGAAAACCGCTCCATAACTATCGATTGCTCGACCCCTGAGTGAGACCATGGACCTTTCCACGATCATTCTTCCCGAACACGTCTTCGTCGGTCTTCCGGCGCCGACCAAATGGCGGGCGCTGCAGATGCTGTCATCCAAGGCTGCCAGTTGCTTCGGCATCGACGAAGCAACGGTCCTGCGCGCCCTCGAAGGGCGGGAGAAGCTCGGCACCACGGGGATCGGCAATGGCGTTGCCGTTCCGCATGCGGCCATTGCCGGCATGACTCGGCCGCGGGGATTGATGGTACGCTTCGCGCATGCCGTGGACTTCGAGGCCATCGACGACGTGCCGACGGAATGGGCGTTCGTGCTGCTGTTCGGCGAAGCCGGCCGGAGCGACTATCTGAACGTTCTCGCCGCGATCGCCAGACGATTGCGAACGGAAGGCGTCCTTAAGGCGATGCGGCAAGCAAAGACCGCCGCCGAGCTCTATTCGGTCTTCATGTCCGAAGCCATTGTCTGAATCGGGTCTGTCGCCCATGGATTGTTGTTCGGGAATGTGATTTCACTTTTCCGGATTCTATGGGATGCTGTTCTCCGAGGCTGCTGAAAACGGGAACAGTCTTCGTTACTTTATACGACCAAGTTGGTAGGGTTTAAGGACAAACGAAGGGGGTGCATCCATGCAGACGATAAAGCTTTCCCGGCTTCTCGCCACCGCGGTTCTGATCGGCAGTTTCTCTGTCGCGGCGATTGCGCCGACTTGGGCGGCGGACAAGACGCTTCTCAATGTTTCCTACGATCCGACACGAGAGTTATACAAGGATTTCAACGCGGTATTTGCCGCGAAGTGGAAGAAGGACACCGGCGAAACCATCGACATCAAGGCGTCGCATGGTGGCTCGGGCGCGCAGGCCCGCTCGGTCATCGACGGTCTCGACGCCGATGTCGTGACGCTGGCTCTTGAAGGCGATATCGACGCGATCGCCAAGGCGACGCACAAGATCCCTGCCGACTGGAAGACCAAGTTCCCGAACAATTCCGTTCCCTACACTTCGACCATCGTCTTCCTGGTGCGCAAGGGCAACCCCAAGGGCATCAAGGACTGGCCGGATCTGGTCAAGGATGGCGTTGAAGTCATCACGCCGAACCCGAAGACATCGGGCGGCGCCCGCTGGAACATCCTGGCGGCCTGGGCCTGGGCCAAGCAGGCCAATGGCGGCGACGATGTCAAGGCGCAGGAATATCTCACGCAGCTCCTGAAGCATGTGCCGGTTCTCGATACCGGCGCGCGCGGATCGACGACGACGTTCGTACAGCGCGGGCTGGGCGATGTTCTGCTCGCCTGGGAGAATGAGGCATATCTCTCGCTCGACGAGCTCGGCCCCGACAAATTTGAAGTCGTGACCCCGTCTTTCTCGATCCGCGCAGATCCTCCGGTTGCCGTCGTTGATGGCAATGTCGACAAAAAGGGCACGCGCAAGATCGCCGAAGCCTATTTGAACTATCTCTACTCGGATGAGGGCCAGAAGATCGCGGCCAAGCATTACTACCGGCCGATCAAGCCAGAAGCGGCCGATCCCAAGGATATCGCCCGCTTCCCGTCATTGAAGCTGGCAACCATTGACGATTTCGGCGGCTGGTCTCAAGCTCAGCCGAAGTTCTTCGACGATGGCGGCATCTTCGATCAGGTCTACAAGCCGGGGCAATAAGGCTGAATGCATTCTATAACCCGCAAACGGTGGCGGTTACGGCAGCCGAGCGTCATTCCGGGCTTCGGATTGGCGCTCGGCGTTACCTTGGCTTGGCTCATCTTTATCGTTCTCATTCCGCTGTCGGGATTGCTGTGGAAAAGCAGCGCTCTCGGCTGGTCGAAATTCTGGGCGCTGGCCCTTGATGTGCGCACGCTTTATGCGCTGCGCATGAGCTTTGGCGGTGCCTTCATCGCCGCGCTCGTCAATGCGGTGCTCGGGCTTATTCTGGCCTGGGTGCTGGTGCGCTACCGTTTTCCCGGCAAGCGCATCGTCGATGCCATGGTGGATCTGCCGTTCGCGCTGCCGACGGCGGTTGCCGGCATTGCTTTGACGACGCTTTACGCACCGAACGGCTGGATCGGCCAGTTCCTGGCTCCGCTCGGCATCAAGATCGCCTTCACGCCGGTCGGCATCGTCATCGCGCTGATTTTCGTCGGCCTGCCCTTCGTGGTGCGCACGGCGCAGCCGGTGATGGAGGAAATCGATCGCGAGGTCGAAGAGGCGGCGGCAACGCTCGGCGCCTCCCGTTTCCAGACGATAACCCGCGTACTGCTGCCGGGCCTGGCGCCTGCGGCGCTGACGGGCTTTGCCCTGGCATTTGCGCGCGCCGCCGGCGAGTACGGCTCGGTCATCTTCATCGCCGGCAACAAGCCTTATGTCTCGGAAATCGCGCCACTGCTCATCGTCATCCGTCTGGAGGAATATAATTACTCCGCCGCGACGGCGATCGCGACGGTGATGCTGTTCATTTCCTTCACGATGCTTTTGATCATCAACCTCATACAGTCGTGGAGCAGAAGGAGATATGGCTATGGCGCATGATCTTTCTGCCGCCGCCGATACGGGTCAATCCGTCATCACCGAGAGCCGGGTTGCGCGCATTACCTTCGTGTTGATCTCGCTCGCCTTTCTGACATTGATGGTGCTTTTGCCTTTGGCTGCCGTCTTCGTCGAGGCTTTCCGCAAAGGCATAGAGGCGTTCTTCGACGCCCTTGTCGATGACGAGACTTTCGCGGCCATCCGGCTGACGCTGATCGTTGCCGGCATCAGCGTACCGTTGAACCTTGTCTGCGGCGTCGCGGCCGCCTGGGCGATCGCCAAGTTCGAGTTCAAGGGCAAGGCATTCCTGACGACCCTGATCGATCTGCCCTTCTCCGTCTCGCCGGTCATATCCGGTCTGGTGTTCGTGCTGCTATTCAGTTCCAGCAGCACACTTGGCCCCTGGTTGCAGAGCCACGGCATACAGATCCTGTTCGCGGTTCCGGCGCTCGTTCTGGCGACGATGTTCGTCACCTTCCCCTTCGTCGCCCGTGAATTGATCCCGCTGATGCAGGAGCAGGGCAATGCGGACGAGGAGGCGGCGCTTTCGCTCGGAGCCAATGGCTGGCAGACCTTCTGGTATGTCACGCTGCCAAACATCAAATGGGGCCTGCTTTACGGCGTGTTGCTCTGCAACGCCCGCGCCATGGGCGAGTTCGGCGCCGTTTCGGTCGTCTCGGGCCACATCCGCGGCGAAACCAACACCATGCCGCTGCAGGTCGAGATCCTTTACAACGACTATAATTTCTCTGGGGCCTTTGCCGTTGCCACGCTCCTGGCTCTGCTCGCCCTTGTCACACTTATACTGAAGACGCTGCTGGAAATGCGCTATAGCGAAGAGATCGCAGCCAGCCGGCGTCACTGAAGGAATTTTTGATGGAAGTTCGCGTTCAAAACCTGCGCAAGGAATTCGGTCGCTTTCCCGCATTGCATGACGTGTCACTGGATATACGCTCGAGCGAACTGATCGCGCTTCTTGGTCCGTCCGGCTCGGGCAAGACGACGCTGCTGCGCCTGATCGCGGGGCTGGAAACGCCAACCGAGGGCAGGATCTTCTTCGGCGAGGACGATGCTTCGCGAAAGAGCGTTCAGCAGCGCAACATCGGCTTCGTGTTCCAGCATTACGCGCTGTTCCGGCACATGACGGTGCTGGAAAACATTTCCTTCGGCTTGAGAGTGCGCTCGGCTTCGCGCCGCCCGCCGCGCGATGAAATTCGCCGGCGTGCGCTGGAATTGTTGGAACTGGTGCAGCTCAATGGCCTGGAAAAGCGCTATCCGGCCCAGCTATCCGGCGGACAGAGGCAGCGCGTGGCTCTGGCGCGCGCCATGGCGGTCGAGCCGAATGTCCTGCTTCTGGACGAGCCTTTCGGCGCCCTCGACGCGCAGGTCCGCAAGGACTTGCGCAAATGGCTGCGGGAAATCCATGACCGGACCGGCCACACCACCGTCTTCGTGACGCACGATCAGGAAGAAGCGCTTGAGCTTGCCGATCGTGTCGTCGTGCTCAACAAGGGCGCCATCGAGCAGGTCGGCACGCCGGACGAAATTTACGACACGCCGAACTCTCCCTTCGTCTACGGTTTCATTGGCCAGTCCAACCGCATCAAGGTACGCATCGCCAGCGGCGAGATCTGGTTCGACGACAAGCCGCTGGGGCTGAGCGCGCCGCACGAGCCGGAGGGAGAGGCCCATCTTTATTTCCGCCCTCATGATATCGAGCTTTGCGATGGCGGCGCGATCGCCGGTCTGCTCGCCGCAAGCCGACGCGTTGCGGGCACTCGTCATCTCGAGATCGATATCGGCTCAGGCCACGAAAGCATCGAGATCGAGCTGCCGCCGAACAAGGCCGATGCGCTGGACCGCAATCGCGTCGCCTTCCGGCCAACCCGCTGGAAGCTGTTTCGCAACGGAAGCTGACGTGTCGTCAGCGATCCCGGGCTGATCAGTCTTCCGGATGGGCCGCCGAGGCGAAGCCGCCGCCTTGATAGATGACTGCCGGATCGTTGGGATCCTCCCGTGGTGTTCGCGACAGGATTTCCGCCCGCCACGGAGCGGCGCTGTCGCGCGGTTTCCAACCGAGGAAAGCAGCATTGCTGTTGTCCCACCATTGCTCGTCATTGTCGGAAACTCCGTAGACGATGGTATGGCCGAGCCTTGGCGCATCGAAAGCACAGCCGCAAAGTGAGAGAAAATCGTTGACGCTGAACCAGGTGGCGAGCATGCGGGTATTGCGCGGTTCGGGGAAGCAGGAGCCAATGCGCACGGAGAGCGTTTCCTGGCCGAACTTGTCGAAGTAGAGGCTCGCGACCGCTTCGCCGAACACCTTCGAAACACCGTAAAGCGAATCCGGCCGCGTCGGCGCCTTGTTGTCGATCCGCTCGTCCCGGCGATAAAAGCCGATCGTGTGATTCGAGCTTGCGAAGACGATGCGCGGCTTGCCGGCGGCACGCGCCGCCTCGTAGAGATTGTAGAGGCCGAGAATATTGCCCTGCAGGATGAGATCGAAAGGTTTCTCCACCGATATCCCGCCGAGATGGATGATGCCGTCGACGCCGGCAAGCAGGGCCTCGACGCCGGCGCGGTCGGCCAGATCGCAGGAGACGAAACGCTCGTTGGGACTCAGGTCGCTGATCGGTGCGAGATCGGACAATACGACGCTCTCGGCAATTTGCGACAGAAGCGGCCTGAGCGCCTGCCCGACGCCACCGGCGGCCCCGGTCAGCAACAGAGTTTTCAGCATGGATTGTCTCCCGGATCGATCATTTCGGCCGGCAGACTATAAGATGCTCTTTCGGCAGTCATTATATATATCTGTACAGCCAACATGAAATATGTCGATGATGTCTAGGCGATATGCGAATGCACCCTGTCGTCGCTGGCGAGCGTTTCCAGGCTGACCACGGCCTTGATGGGAAGATGGTCCGAAGCAATGCGCGCCAGCGGCGAGTCGTGTACTTCGACCGCGGAGATCATGCCGCGACGGTTTGCCATGATGCGATCGAGCGCCAGCAGCGGCAGCGCCGATGGAAAGCTGGGGACGGCGGGAGGCAGCGGCCCGAAGGCGCTCTGGAAGGTGTTGAGGGACGAGCGGTCTCCCAGGCGCCACTCGTTGAGATCGCCAAGCAGGATGGTGGGCGTATCGCTGCCGTCGTTCATCAGATCGACGATAAGCCGCGTCTGCTGGGCCCGCGAGCGGTGCAGCAAGCCGAGATGCGCGGCGATGATCCTGAGGCTCCCGCCGCGCGCAAGTTCCAGTTCGGCAATCAGGGCGCCGCGCGGCTCGAGCCCCGGCAGATTGATCTGGTGGACGTTTCGCACCGTCCCTTGCTTGAAAAGTACGACATTGCCGTGCCAGCCATGCGCCTTCGTGACACCGGCGACGGGGACGGGGATCAGCCCCGTTTCGCGTTCCAGCCGGCGCAGGTCGAGGAGGCCCGTGCGCTCTCCGAAGCGCGTATCGGCCTCCTGCAGGCCGATGACATCAGCGTCGATTTCGTGAATGACCCGACTGGTTCTTTCCGGATCGAAGCGGCGGTCGGCGCCGACGCATTTATGAACATTGTACGAGGCGATCAATGTGCCTTCGGGTCGATCCGGCTCTGCGGCCAGCTTGGGCCGCGATTTCTTTCGGTTCTTCAGACTGTCCAGAATGCTCGCACGGAGACTTTCTTTCTTTTTCCGCATCTATCCGTCGACCGTTCCTTGATCAGACCATGCCGGGTACATGAACCGGAGTATAGGAAGCGATCGTCGGCGTTGTCATGTAAAAAGGCTGCGACAAGGACAGATTGTTCATGGCGATGACCATCAGAGATAGGGCGAGCCGAGCCAGAGGATCTTCTCGATGAGCCGCACGACAAAAGG
This sequence comes from Martinezella lusitana, assembly GCF_010668395.1. Lineage (GTDB taxonomy): Bacteria > Pseudomonadota > Alphaproteobacteria > Rhizobiales > Rhizobiaceae > Rhizobium > Rhizobium lusitanum_A. The sequence goes on along the minus strand of NZ_WUEY01000002.1, from coordinate 367,611 downwards.
CCGTGCTTGAAGCGTTTCCAGATCGACCGGGTGCGCCGTCTCCAGGATGGCGCCGATATGGGCATCGATCGTGCCGGCAAAGCCGCGATCGAGCACCTCGAGATCTACCTCGAAATTGAGCCTCAGCGAGCGGGGATCGAGGTTGGAAGAGCCGACATAGGCCCAGATGCCATCGATAGCGAGCAGCTTGGAATGGTTGAACGGACCTACGGCCCGCCAGATGCGGCAATAGTTCTTCAGCATCTGGTCGAATTGCGCCGTCATGGCACGATCGACCAGCACCAGGTTGTTGGCCGTCGGCACGACGATATCGACCTCGACCCCGCGCCGGGCGGCGGTGACCAGCGCGCTGATGAGCTCCCGGTCCGGCAGGAAATAGGGCGACATGATGCGGATCGATCTGTGGGCGACCGACAGCGCGCCGATCAGCATCTTGTGATTGGTTTCGACGCTCCGGTCGGGGCCGGAGGCGACGACGCGCATGAAGACCGGTGCCCCGGGTTCGTTGGAAGGTGTCGCAATCCGCCATTCAGCGCCACTCAGCATTTCGCCTGTGGTGAAGCGCCAATCCTCGGCGGAGGTGTTGAAAAGATCGGCAACGGCAGGCCCCGTCACGCAGAAATGCATGTCGCGGGCGCAGTGGTCCTGGGCAAATTCGCGGGTGAAGCCCTGGCGGATGTTCATGCCGCCGGTAAAGGCTATCCGCCCGTCGACGGTCAGAATCTTGCGGTGGGTGCGCAAGTTGGCATAGGGCAGCCGGAGCCCGATGATGACGTTGCCGTTGAAGACATCGACGTGAACCCCGCCCTCGCTCAGATAACCCATGATGCTCGGCACGGAATAGCGGGCGCCGACGGCATCGATCAGCACGCGCACGCTGACGCCGCGCTTGACGGCGGCGATCAGGGAGTCGGCGATGCGAAGGCCGATGGGGTCCCGATCGAAGATGTAGGTTTCCATCAGGATGCTGCGCTCGGCGCCGTCGATGGCGGCCTTCATCGCCGCATAGGCGACATCGCCGCTGGTCAGCATTTCGATGGTATTGCCGGTGCTCATCGTATAGCGGACGACACGGTCGCCGAGCGTCTTCATCGAGCCGAAACGGTCGCCGAAGAGCCGCCTTACCTGTTCGTCATCGGCATCGAAGCTGGCAAGCTCGCCGTTCGCATCCTTACGGAAGAGTGCCTCGCGCTGCGAGCTGAGCGAGGCGCGGCGGATGCGGTTGATACCCGCGACGGCATAGAGCAGCGCACCGATGATGGGCGACAGGATGACGACGCCGACCCAGCCGATCGCGGCGCGGACGTCTTCTTTGGTCATCGCCGCATGAATGGCGGCAGCCGCCCCCATGGCAATGGACAGGACGGCAAGAATTTGGCCCCAATGGGCGTCCACCAGGTCGATCATGGTGCGAGTATATCTTTGCCCGCAAAAGCTGCAATGATCCCGCGCGCGATTACCGGGATGTCGTCGATAGTAGTGCGAAAACTCAGCGTATTAGATATTTTTAATTGAACCATTTTGCTCCCGCCTTCATAGTTGGGACGCTTCGGCTGCTTCGCTACCGTCCCCCACGGTAACCAGTGTTTCTTGTTTGAAGCGCCACTGCGGTTCGAGAGTCGAGACAGAAGAAAACGAGCCTTGGCAATTTGAAGCCATGGCGTCTTGGCTGCTCGGGGGAGGCGTGAAAGCCCGCGTTTCAAGAACGGGCATTGTTCATCAAACCTTGTTCAATGATGCGAACGGAGAACGGCAGATGTTGGAATCCCGGGACGAATGGATCAAGAAGCGCGCATATGCCATATGGGAAGAAGAAGGCCATCCCTACGGGCGTGATGTCGATCACTGGCACCGTGCGAGCGGCGAGCGCTTCGCACTCGAGGAAAGTGTGACGACAGCCGGCAAAATCGAGGTCAAGCCCAAGGCCAAGCGCAAGACGGTGATTGCCGCGGCGGCGGCGGCCGACGAGGTTGCAGCCAAGCCGGCAGCAAAGAAGGCATCGAAAAAAGCGACAGCCGCAAAGGCGTAGCATCGGGCACTGCAATTTTGGAGATGTGGCGGAGATGGGGGCGGGCCGATGGCAGACATCGGGCCGCCTCTCTTCTCTAAAGGAACCTCTGGGGGAAAGATTCGCAGTAATTTCGGTCATTTGGATCCCAATCGCGAAATAGTTGTCACACATCGGTGCTACTGAGTGCGAAGGGAGCCTCGCAAATGCGCCGTCACTATATCGATGATCTGGAAATGACTGTCGCGACGATCGTTGCGGCGCGCTGTTCCATACGCTTTACCGGCAGCGCGGAGGTAGTGGAGTGACGTCGCTTCTCGTGCTCGCTGCACTTTATCTCCTGGCGGCGCTGATCCTCATTCTGATCATCGACCGTTCCGTCGGCGTGTTTTTCCCGGCTTCGGCCAAAAATCGCGCAACGCCGCGCCGCGATCGGCGCCTGTGGCCGCTGGCCGCCGATCGCAACTCTCCCGGTCGCATCTCGGAACCTTTTCCGTAACGACGTGTTGGTCTTTCATCCGCAACAAGGAGAAAGATCATGCCACGAGGAGACAAATCCGCCTATACCGACAAGCAGAAGCGCAAAGCCGAGCATATCGAGGAAGGCTACGAGGATCGCGGCGTTTCTCATGACGAAGCCGAGCGACGCGCCTGGGCGACCGTGAACAAGGAAAGCGGCGGTGGCAAGAAATCCGGCTCGGGTCGCGGCCATCCTGAAAATCATGAGTCGTCCGAGAAGGGCGGCAGGATCGGCGGCCGCGCTTCCGCCAACCGCCCCGCAGCCGAGCGCTCTGCCTCCGCGAAGAATGCGGCAGCGACCCGCAGACGGCACGAGCGGCACGCGCATTCCTGATCCGTGTGCGAGAGGATGTCGCCATGAAAGGCGCTTTGCGTCGGAAGGTCTTGCCCGAGGGGCGCACCGAGCGCGAGACCTTGCCCATCAAGGACGGCATCTTCGCGGCTTACGATCCAAAGATCATCGTCGCCTCCATCAGGAAGCGCGCCGTCATGGGTAGTCATCGCAAGTTCGATCCCCTACGTTCGGCCTTGTCGACGCTGAATTTCTATATTGACCGCACCGGAAGCCGGCTTGGCCGGCAACGCCGGGAGATCTTGAAGGAAGCGCGACGGGAGTTGCATAGAGACTTGCACGGCGATCGCCGCAAGTGACCGTGTTTCATTCTCGAGAGGGAAAGCCGAATGCCTTATGAACTCTACTACTGGGACGGCATCCAGGGGCGTGGTGAATTCGTCCGGCTGGCGCTGGAGGAGGCCGGTGCCGACTATGTCGATATCTGCCGGGGCTCGGCCAGCAAGGGGCAGGGAATGCCGGCCATGCTGGCGATCATGGAAAGCGGAGCTGGCTCCGATATTCCATTTGCTCCGCCGTTTCTGAAGGACGGAGACCTCATCATTCCGCATGTGGCGAATATATTGATGTATCTCGGCCCGAAACTTGGCCTTGCGCCGAAGGGCGAAGGAGAGCGGCACGTATTGAATGGCCTGCAACTGACGATTACCGATCTCGTCGCCGAGGTCCATGATACGCACCACCCCATCGCCACATCGAAGTATTACGAGGACCAGAAGGACGAGGCCAAGGACCGCGCCGCCGAATTCATCGAAAACCGCATTCCGAAATTCCTCGGATATTTCGAACGCGTCCTGCAGCAAAACCCACATGGACCGAGCCATATCTTCGGCAATGCGCTCACCTACGTCGATCTGTCGCTGTTCCAGGTCTATGAGGGCCTGCGCTACGCTTTCCCGCGGGCGACAGCACATCTGGGTCGTCGCTATCCGCATCTGACGGCGCTGCATGCAACCGTCATGAAACGGCCCAACATTGCTCGCTATCTTGAATCCGATCGCCGCATTCCCTTCAATGAGAACGGCATTTTCCGGCACTATCCGGAGCTGGATAAAGATACGGCGTGAGCGATGCTCCTCTATCAATTTATTCCCGCGTGCTGGGTCGTCTGGCTGCTGATCTGGCTGTTTGCCTCGTTCGGCGTCAAGAAAAGCGTGCGGCAGGAGGATCCGCTATCACGGCTCGGCAATACCTTGCCGATCTGGATCGGTGCCTTCCTTCTGGTGGTTGACCGTTCGTGGCTGGGGCCGCTGCGATTTGCCATCCTCCCGCATCATCCGGCGACCTATGCGATCGGTGCGGCCTTGACGCTTATCGGCCTGCTCTTCGCGGTGTGGGCCAGGTATCACATCGGCCGCAACTGGAGCGGGGTGATTACGCTCAAGGAAGATCACGCGCTCATACGGTCCGGTCCCTATGCGCTTGTCCGCCATCCGATCTATTCGGGCTTGATGCTCGCTGTCATCGGCTCGGCCATCGCGCGTGGCGATGTTGCTGCCGTACTTGCCATCGCCGCCGTGCTCTATGCCGTGCTGCGGCGCGTTCAGATCGAGGAAAGCTGGATGAACGAGATGTTCGGCCGCGATTATGCCGACTACAAATCGCGGACACCGGCGCTGATCCCGTTCCTCGTATAGGATCACAGGTTCAGCGGCGAAGCGGCTTTGGAAAAATCGGCCCAAGGATCGGCGCTCGACCGGTTCAAGCGCGAGGCGGCATTGCCGACGGTGAAGGAGGCGGGGCCGATCCTGCCGTCCAATTCTTCCCAGCTGACCGGCATCGAAACGGCCGCCCCTTTTCTGGCGCGGGTCGAATAGGGCGCCACGGCGGTATTGCCGCGGCCGTTGCGCAGGTAGTCGATGAAGATATGGCCTTCCCGCTTCGCCTTGCTGGCGACCGATAGATATGTCTCCGGGCTATCGGCGCTCATGGCATGGGCGATGGCCTCGGCGGCATCCTTCACTTGCGGCCAATTCGCCTGCGGCTTCAGGGAGGCCACGACATGCAGCCCCTTGCCGCCGGATGTCTTGACGAAGGAGGTCAATCCCTGCCTGGAAAACCGTTCCCTTATTTCCTTTGCCGCGGTGACGACCTTGCTCCAGGCGACATCCTCGCCGGGATCGAGATCCATGATGATCATGTCGGGCTCTTCCCAATGATCTATGGTCGTGCCCCAGGGGTGAATTTCCAGCGCCGCCGATTGGACGAGAGCGGCCAGACCGTCGAAGTCTTCGATCTTCAGAAGCCTTGCAGCCTCCTTGTCCTCGGGGTCGGCAATTTCCTCGATATGCGGATTGATGCCCTTCCAGGCATGCTTCTGGAAAAAGCGCGGCCCGTCGATGCCGTCGGGGCAGCGCAGAAGGGCGAGGGGACGATTGGCGACGAAGGGTTTCATCCGCTGCCAGGCCAGGGCGTAGTAATCGAGAAGGTCCTGCTTGCTGACCTTATCGTCGGGCCAGTAGATCCGGTCCGGATGCGTCAATTTCACGGACGTTTCGAAGCCGTCTTGAATGGGCGTCTTTGCCATCTTGCATGCGCTCCATCTTTTGCGACGTGAAGGTCGCCGCGCCGGGCAGACTAGCATTGCCCGGCGCGCAAAGCGATCGGAAGCCGTATTTATGGCATCAACTGGCCGCCATTGACCTCGATGATCTGGCCGGTGATGTAGCCGGAAAGCGTCGCGGAGGCGAGGAACAGATAGGCGCCGACGCAATCTTCCGGCGTGCCGACAAAGCCCATGGGAATCGTCTTGCGCTGCAGCTCCATCTGCTCGTCATTGGTATAGCGTTCATGGAACGGCGTTGCGATGACGCCTGGCGCGACCGCATTGACGCGGATCTTGTCGTTGACGAATTCCTTGGCATGGCCGTGGGTGATGGTCGAGACGAACCCCTTGGAGGCTGCATAGAGGATAGCGCCGTTGCCGCCGCCATTGCGCGCGGCGATCGAGGTGGTGTTGATGATGAAGCCGCCCTGCTGCCTGAGATGGGGATGGGCCGCGCGGGTTGCCGCAAGCACGGAGCGGGCGTTGAGGTTCATGACCCGCTCATAGTGCTCGTCCGTCATCTCGGCCGTTGGAATCCTCCCCAGCATGCCGCCGGCATTGTTCACCAGGCCATCGAGGCCACCCAGCACTTCGACTGCGTCCTTGACGACGCGTTCTGTCCCGCCGTCCTGCGAGACATCGCCCTGGATAAGATGCGCCGTGCCGCCGGCAGCCTTGATTTCATCCGCCAGCTTTTCCGCCGGCTCGCGGCTCGCATTGAAGTGGAGGCCGATCTTCATGCCCTGGGCGGCAAAGGCGCGTGCGACGGCGGCGCCGATGCCGGTCGAGGCGCCTGTTATCAGCACCCGCTTTCCGGCCAGATCGGGGATACGAATGGACGCAAGCGATTGCGCGAGTTCTGTCATGACAAATCCTCCTGAACATCAATCAATCATATGACGAAATATGCCTCGTCTTATCAGGCTCAAGGGCGGAAAGGCAACCATGGCAGGCTTGGCAAAAGGACGCGATATCCCGGCAGCCGCTAAAATAAATCGGGCGGCGAAGCCTGACGTGGCTCGGGCCTTCCCCATCTCATTGCGGATCGCCAAGTTGCGTCGTTCCGTTGAGCGAAGCCATAATCTCGGCACCGAGTTCGCGATGGCGGCGTCTCGTGGCCGCAATCCGGCTTTGAAGAAGCAAGGCCACCAACCTCGGAGTCCGGGTCAGCAGCCTGCTCGCTTCAATGAACGCCCGGCATGGTATCACCGTCAGATAGTGCGCACGCGAACGATGGTAGCGCCGCCGCTGTCGAAGCCCCTGAATTTGTGATGGCAACCCGAGTTGCTGATTGATGGGAACCGGAGTGACGAAAGCTGACTTGAGGCCCCGGAAGAATTCGAGATCGAAGGCAAGATCGAACGGCAGCCGCATCGGCAGGAGTTTCTCGACAAACCATCTCGCTGCCCGTCGATTGATGAGATAGGCACCGGATCCCTTTTCCCGGGTCAGCGCGATCGCAAGGCTGCGGCTTTCCGTAAGCTTGCAGAAATCGAACTTTCTGCCTGCGCTGACGCTCGACAGGCGCAGGATATCCCATCGCGCATCCTGTTCGAGCGCGGCTTCCAGGATATCGACAAGATCCGGCGGAAATTCGAGATCGTCCTCGAGAATGAGAGCGAACTCGTTCTGCGAGGCAAGCAGCCGGCGGGCACATTCTATATGGCTCAGATAGCAGCCGATTTCGCCCGGATTACGCCGGCGGCCATGCATGAAACGAAAGGAAATTTCACTGAATTTCGGCGTTGGAAAATCGATCGAATTGCCATCGACAGCGGCTACGCGCTCGAACGAGAGGCCGCTTCCCTGCAATTTGGCTTGCATCGCCGCAAGGCGATCGCCCGCCCGGTCCAGATTGATCAGAAACACTGTCAGCGAAGCCGCGGCCAGCCTTGCATTGTTCATGCCTTCATCCACTTCCATCTCGAAGCGGCAGCGCCGCTTTCCGGAAGCGAACATGTCCCGTTCGGCTGACAGCAGCCTTACAGATGCTGCCAGCAGGCGGAATGATACGTTGTTGATAGGGCTCGAATATGCGACCATGCTTTTGGGAGGAGCCATCCATGGTGTCGACATTGTCGCACATTAAGGAGATCGAGCGCGTTGCGATGGGGGCCACGAGCCCGCGCGATGCCCCGGTCGTGCAGTCCTGGCTGCGTTGCCTCAACGATTACAGGCTGGATCCCGCCGCCGCGCAGGAAGCCTATATCGTGCCGGAGGTGAAGCTTCGCGAGCATCGCGAGCAGGCGGAGGAACTGATCCGCATCGGACGCTCGGGGCTTGAGCGGCTCTTCAGCCAGGTCGTCGAGCAGAATTACGTGCTGCTCCTGTCCGATGCCCGCGGCGTGACCGTGGACTTCATGGGCGATCCGACCTTCGACAACCAGTTGCGCAAGGCGGGGCTCTATCTCGGCTCCGAATGGTCGGAGAATCGGGCAGGGACCTGCGCCGTCGGCGCCTGCATCGTCTCGGGCGAGCCGGTCATCATCCATCAGGACGACCATTTCGACACCAGCCATATCGGGCTGACCTGCACGGCAGCGCCGATCTTCGACACGCTCGGCGATCTGACGGCGGTGCTCGATATTTCACAGCTTCGTTCGCCGACGGCAAAGGCCAGTCAGCAGCTTGCCGCACATCTTGTCGCGTCGACCGCCCGTCGCATCGAGCTTGCCAACCTGATGACGCGCACGCGCAACGACTGGGTGTTGCGCCTGGCGCGCTCGCCCGAATTTCTCGATGTCGATCCGGACGCGGCGATCGCGCTCGACGGCAGCGGCCGCATTACCGGCATGACGCATGGCGGTTTCGGGGCGCTGGCCCGCGCGATGGACATGCACGGGATCGTGACCCGCCAGTTCATCGGTCAGCCGATCGATCGCTTCTTCGATATCGAGCTCGACGATCTGCCCCTGCTGATGCGAGGGCAGCCGAATGGCGATAGGCTGCTCAAGGCAAAGAGCGGTCTGGCGGTCTTTGCCAGCGCCATTGCGCCGGCCTCGGGCTTTCGCCGCGTGCCGAGCGCGGACGCCGCGAAACTTCGCAATCCCTTCAAGGACCTCAGCTTCGGCGATCCGGCCATGGAGCGCCTGCAGGCGCGCGCCGCCAAACTCGCGGGCCGCGGCATTCCGATCCTGATCCAGGGGGAGACCGGCAGCGGCAAGGAATATCTGGCGCGCGCGATCCATGACAGCGGTGATGCTGCCGGAAAATTCGTTGCGGTCAATTGCGCGGCGATCCCCGAGCAACTGATGGAATCGGAGCTGTTCGGCTATGCGCCCGGCGCGTTTACCGGCGCCAATCAGAAGGGCAAGCGCGGCCTGATCGAAGAGGCCGATGGCGGAACATTGTTCCTGGATGAAATCGGCGACATGCCGCTTGCGCTGCAAAGCCGCCTGTTGCGGGTGCTTTCTGAAAACGAGGTTCTGCCCGTCGGTGCATTGAAGGCGCGGCCGGTGCATCTGCGTCTGCTCTCGGCTTCGCATCGGGATCTGGCGGAGCTGGTCGCGCTCGGGCAATTCCGGCAGGATCTTTACTATCGGCTCAATGCCGTCACCCTGGCGCTGCCGCCGCTGCGCGCGCGGCAGGATCTTTCGGCCATGATCGATCATCTTCTGCAGCGTATCGGTCGAGACAACGGACACTTCTACCGGCTGGACGCATCTGCCCGCGCGGCTTTGCTGCACCATGGCTGGCCAGGGAATATTCGCGAACTTTCCAATGCGTTGCGCGTAGCGGCCGCGCTTTCGGAAAGCGGCGTCATCACCATGGAGTGTTTGCCGGATGCGCTCTGTAAGGACGAGCCCCTGCCGCGCGGCGAGCAGCCGGCGGACGATCTCCGCAAGGCGCTCGACGAATGCGGCAAGAACGTTTCGGCGCTCGCCCGCAAACTCGGCGTCAATCGCTCCACGATCCATCGCCGGCTGAAGCGCCTCAACTGACGCAATCATTGCAACACCTGTTGCAGCGAAGGTGTTGCATGTTCGAAGCATGGCCTTCGGGTTGAAATATAAGCCATTGAAAAATTGAGGTTTCCGGTCCTGCCGCTGTCTGGCATGCCGCTTGCTGTCTTCTTGTTGCAAGAGCAAACGAGGAGGAAACAGGAATGAAAGCTCTCCGCTTCCATGCCGCCAAGGATCTGCGTATCGAAGATATTCCGGCGCCGGCTAAACCAGGGCCGGGCCAGGTGTTGATCGAAAATCGCTTCTGCGGCATTTGCGGCACTGATCTGCATGAATATGCCTACGGCCCGATCTTCGTGCCGAAGGAGCCGCATCCCTTTACCAAGGCGCATGGGCCGCAGGTTCTCGGCCACGAATTCGGCGGAGTGGTGAAGGCCATAGGCGAGGGCGTCAGCCATGTGAAGGTTGGCGATCGCGTCTCGGTCCAGCCGCTCATCATGCCCCGCGAGGGTGATTACTATGCGGATCGCGGATTGTTTCACTTAAGTTCACAGCTCGCGCTTGCCGGCCTGTCGTGGCAGTCCGGCGGCATGGCGGGGGCGGCGTTGCTCAACGACTACAACGTGCAGCCTATCCCCGAGAGCCTGAGCGACGAAGAGGCCGCCCTCATCGAACCCACGGCCGTCGCCGTCTATGCCTGCGACAGGGCCGGCGTGACGGCCGGCAACAGCGTGCTGATTACCGGGGCGGGGCCGATCGGCATCCTGACGGCAATGGCGGCGCGCGCAGCCGGCGCGACGCAGCTCTTCATGTCCGATCTCAACGATACGCGGCTGGCGCTCGCAAGAGAGGCGCTCAGGGACGTGCGGACCATAAACCCGAAATCGGCGAATGTCGGAGATGTCATCCGCCGCGAGACGGAAGGCGGCGTGGGCTGCGATATCGCCATCGAATGCGTCGGCAACGAGCACGCCCTGAAGAATTGCGCCGATGCCGTGCGCAAGCAGGGCGTCGTCATCCAGACAGGCCTGCACCCTCACGAGAACCCGTTGAACTGGTTCGACGTCACCTTCAAGGACATCGATATCCGCGGCTCCTGGGCCTACCCGACCCATTACTGGCCGCGCGTTGCCAGGCTGATTGCCAGCGGCCAGATTCCGGCCCTGCGGATCGTCACCAAGTTCGTGTCGCTCGCCGAAGCCGTCACCGAGGGCTTCGACCAGTTGCTCGATCCCACCGGCAAGCACCTCAAGATCTTGATCGATCTGTCGCGATAACCGCCGATCCACAGGAGCGGTTGAGGAGCCGCCCCGAAAATCTTCAAAGAGCAGGAGGAGATGAAATGCTCGACAAAACCCCGACCACCCGTATTCAGGCGCTTCTCGATAAATTCAGCGACGCGCTTGCGGCCGGCCAGATCGATGAGGCCGTGTCCATGTTTGCGGAGGAATGCTACTGGCGCGATCTCGTCGCCTTCACCTGGAACATCAAGACGGTCGAAGGCCGCGATCAGGTCCGCGACATGCTGCAGGCCCAGCTTGCCGGCACGAAGCCCTCGAATTTTCGGGTCTCCGCCGGCGAGGAGGCCACGGAGGCGGACGGCGTGCTCGAGAGCTGGATTTCGTTCGAAACCGGCGTCGGGCGCGGCTACGGCCTCATCCGTTTCAAGAACGGGCTCATCTGGACCTTGCTGACTGCCCTGGTCGAATTGAAGGGGCATGAGGAAAAGGCCGGTTTCACGCGCCCGCTGGGCGCCAAGCATGGCCAGAATATCGGCGCCAAGACCTGGAAGGAGGAGCGCGAGGAAGAAGCCCGAACGCTCGGCTACGATAAGCAGCCCTACGTCGTCATCATCGGTGGCGGGCAGGGCGGCATCGCCCTCGGCGCCCGGCTGCGCCAACTCGGCGTTCCCACCATCATCCTCGAAAAGAACGACAGGCCGGGCGACTCCTGGCGCAAGCGCTACAAGTCGCTCTGCCTGCACGACCCCGTCTGGTACGATCACCTGCCTTACATCGATTTCCCGAAGAACTGGCCCGTCTTCGCACCGAAGGACAAGATCGGCGACTGGCTGGAATTCTATACGAAGGTCATGGAGCTGAACTACTGGACCCGCGCCACGGCGAAGTCGGCAAAGTGGGATGAGGCGGCGAAGGAATGGACCATCGTCGTCGATCGCGACGGCGAGGAAGTCATTCTCCGGCCGAAGCAGCTGGTCTTCGCCACGGGCATGTCCGGCAAGGCGAATATCCCGGACTTCAAGGGGCGGGAGAATTTCAAGGGTGAGCAGCACCATTCCTCTCAGCATCCCGGGCCGGACGGCTACAAGGGAAAGAAAGTGGTGGTCATCGGCTCGAACAATTCGGCCCACGACATTTGCGCAGCGCTGCACGAAGCCGGTATCGATGTGACCATGATCCAGCGCTCGACCACCCATATCGTGCGGTCCGAAACGCTGATGGATATCGGGCTCGGCGCGCTCTATTCGGAACAGGCGCTGGCAAACGGCGTGACGACGGCAAAGGCCGACCTGATCTTTGCCTCGCTGCCATACAGGATCATGCACGAATTCCAGATTCCGCTCTACAACCAGATGCGTGAACGGGACGCCGATTTCTACGCGGCACTGGAGAAGGCCGGCTTCCAATTGGACTGGGGTGCGGACGGATCGGGCCTGTTCATGAAATATCTGCGGCGCGGTTCGGGCTACTATATCGACATCGGCGCATCTCAGCTGATTATCGACGGAAAGGTCAAGCTCGCGGCAGGCCAGGTTGACGAGATTACGGAAAACTCCGTGAAGCTTGCCAATGGCCAGGAGATTCCGGCGGATGTCATCGTCTATGCCACGGGCTATGGTTCGATGAATGGCTGGGTCGCCGATCTGATCAACCAGGAAACCGCCGACAGTGTCGGCAAGGTCTGGGGATTGGGTTCCGATACGCCGAAGGATCCGGGTCCATGGGAGGGCGAACAGCGCAATATGTGGAAGCCGACGCAGCAGGAAGCATTATGGTTCCATGGCGGCAATCTGCATCAGTCGCGGCACTATTCCCAGTATCTTTCCCTGCAATTGAAGGCGCGCATGGAGGGCATTCCGACACCCGTCTACGGCTTGCAGGCTGTCCATCACAAGCGCTAGATAGCTGGAGGATATGATTGTAATGCTCTGAAATCGCTGCGGCTTCAACAAATGCCAAAGTTAATGTATCGGTTGAAGCCGCGGCAAATCTGGTCGACATGGATCTCTGAATCGAACGAAACGATCTGGCGTGGCGGCGCTACCGCCGCTAATGAAGGTGCCAGGGGAGCCGCGCGCCGAGCCTCTTTGCGATGAAGCGATGGCGGCTGCGGATTTCGACAACAGAGAGAGACCGAACACATCATGAGCAAGAACAAGCTGATCCGTTTTAATGTCGCCGACAACCAGGCCGGCGGCCAGCGCCGCCCCTTCGCCAAGGCTGTCAGGGCCGGAGATTTCGTCTATGTTTCGGGTCAGGTTCCGACGCGCAACGGCGAGATCGTCAGCGGCAATATCGTGACGCAGACCGAGCAGGTCATCGCCAACATCAAGGACGTGCTTGCGCTCGCCGATTGCACGCTCGAGCATGTGGTGAAGGTCAATGTCTGGCTGGACGATGCGCGCGACTTCTCGAGCTTCAATGCCGTTTTCGAAAAGCACTTCATCGATCACCCGCCGGCGCGCTCGACCGTCCAGTCGCCGATGATGGTCGACGTGAAGGTCGAGATGGACGTGGTTGCCTACAAGCCCGTCGAGTGAGCGAGAGCATCTTTACTGCGCTGATTGCGATCTTGCCATTGCCGCACCGCAATCCACATATCCGGCAGCTCCGCCCCAAGTCTCGGGGGCTGCCGATCGGATGACTGATTTCCCGCACATCTGATTTTATGTCCTCGATGCCACGGCTCGCGCCGGTATCGAGGACATAGCTTCCCGGCCGTTTCTCACGGCACTTTTCGCGCCGCCGATCGGCGCGTTCGAGCCGTGGCTCGGTCTCGATATCGTGGAAGCGCTGCGGCACACACATCCCTGATTTTCGTCCAGAACCCGATTGCGGCAAGCGATTGCCCGTCCGGCGGCGCCCTTTGCCAATGCCGAAGCCGTCCCCTGTTGATTTCCAATCTGCGATTGACGAGTCTCGAAACTCGATATTAAATCAATTTGATTGACTACTCGAAAACAACGAGAGGGAACTGCAAATGGGAATGAAGAAAAGAGCATTGCGAAATCTCTTCCATCGGACGTCTTGGGCAGCGGCGGCACTCGGAGCCTCGCTGGCTTTCGGCTCCGGCATCGCCTCGGCGGCCGAGGCCGTGCTGACGATGCACATCGAAGAGCAGACCAGCTGGGTCAGCAACTTCAATCCTTTCGATCTGGCCGGTCGTCGCCAGAGCACGATGGATTTCATCTATGAGCCGCTGGTTATCTTCAACGCCAATGATGGCGGCAAGCCGGTCTGGCGTTTGGCGACGAGCTACAAGTTCTCCGACGATCTCTTGTCGATCACCTATGATCTCCGCCCCGGCGTGAAGTGGTCCGACGGACAGCCGCTGACCTCGGCCGACGTGAAGTACACCATCGACCTGATGCTGAAGAACCCGGCCGTCGATACGGTCGGCGTCGGCCAGACAGTCGCTTCCGTCGAGGCGCCTTCGCCGACACAGGTGAAAATCAACCTCAAGGCCGTGAATTCGGAATTCCCCGAATCCCTGGCCGATCTCGCCGTCGTGCCGGAGCATATCTGGAAAGACATTGCCGATCCGGTCGCCTACAAGAACGAAAAGCCCGTCGGCTCCGGTCCGATGACCGAGGTCCGCCGCTTCACGCCGCAGGTCTACGAGCAGTGCCGCAATCCGAACTACTGGGATGCCGCCTCGCTGCATGTCGATTGCCTGCGCCTGCCGCAGATTTCGGGCAACGACCAGATGCTGGCGCTGTTGCCGGAAGGCACCGTCGACTGGATCGGTTCGTTCCTGCCGCAGATCGACAAGACCTTCGTCGCACTCGACCCCGAGCATAATGGCTACTGGCAGCCGCCGGCTGAAACCGTGGCCTTCCAGATGAACTTCAAGTCTTCGAATGCCGGCAATCTCGAGGCTTTCAAGGATCTCAATTTCCGCCACGCCTTCAGCCTGGCGATGGACCGCCAGTCGATGGTCGACATCGCCGGCTTCGGCTATCCGGTCGTCAACCTGCATGCCAGCGGCCTGCCGCCGCGCTTCGAAAGCTGGCGCAACAAGGCTGCCGAAGGCGACAAGGACGCCTTCATGGGCTTTGACACCGACAAGGCGAGCAAGATCCTCGACGATGCCGGCTACAAGAAGGGCGCCGATGGCTTCCGCACCACGCCGAGCGGCAAGCCGATCACCTTCGCTATCATCGTGCCGAATGGCTGGACCGACTGGATCGACGCCGTGCAGATCGCCGTCGAAGGGCTGCGTGCTGCAGGCATCAACGCCTCTGTTGCCACGCCCGAATACGAGCAGTGGCGCAAGCAGCTGCTGGACGGCAGCTTCGATGTCGTGATGAACTCGCGAGCCGATAGCGCCACGCCGTTCCAGGGCTACTATCAGAGCCTGTCGACGGCCTATGCCGGAAAGCTCACCGTCTCCGCGCCACGGTACTCCAACCCGAAGCTCGATGCGCTCTTCGATCAATATCTGAAGTCGTCTTCCGATGGCGATCACAAGAAGATCTTCAACGATATCCAGGTTCTGATCGCCGATGATTTCCCGGTCGTTCCGGTCTTCAACGGACCGACCTGGTATCAGTATTCCAGCAAGCGCTTCACCGGCTGGGTCACCGACAAGGATCCGGTGATGAACCCGGAAAACCACGACAACAATCGCATGCGTCTCATGCATCTGCTGCGTCTGAAGCCGGTCCAATAAGACCACAGCGAAGGAAGCAGAGATGCGTGTTTCAAGCCGGCGCCTCGGCGTCTATGCGGTGGCCCTGGCCTTCGCGATCGTCGTGAACTTCATCCTTCCCCGGCTTATGCCGGGGAGCCCCGTCGACGCCATGGTCGCCCAGCTCGGGCCGCGGGCCACGCCTGCGGCCGTGGAGGCGATCAAGGCCCGTTTCGGCGAGATCGATCAGCCGATCATGCTGCAGTTCCTCGACTATCTCAAAGGGCTCGCCACCTTCGATCTGGGCGTTTCGGTCAAATATTATCCGCAGACGGTGGTCCAGGTATTGAGCCGGGCCACGCTGTGGACCGTCTTCCTGGTCGTGACAGCGATCATCTTTTCGTTGTGCGTCGGCGTCGTACTCGGCGCCATCTCGGCCTGGAGGCGCGGCGGGCGGTTCGATACGATCGTATCGCCCTTCGCCGTGATCCTGTTTTCGATACCGCCCGTCATCGTGGCTCTCACCAGCCTGTTCGTTTTCGCCGTGTCGCTGCGCTGGTTCCCTGTGGGATATGCCTATGATCCCAACCTCGATCCGGGCTTCAACTTCACCTTCTTCGGCAGCGTTTTCATGCATGCGATCCTGCCGGTCCTGACGCTTTCGCCCTTTCTCGTCGGTGAATTCCAGACGACCATGCGCTCGTCCATGATCGTCGTGCTCGGAGAAGATTATGTGACGATGGGCCGGGCAAAGGGGCTCAGCAACCTCGCGGTCATGTTCAGCTATGGCGCCCGCAATGCCCTGTTGCCTGTCCTGACCAACCTTGCGCTGATACTCGGCGCCGTCTTCGGTGGTTCGATCGTCACCGAGATCGTCTTCAACTATCCGGGGCTCGGTCTGACGCTGTTTACCGCCAGCGTGGCGCGAGACTATCCCGTCATTCAGGGGCAATTGCTGCTGATGACGCTCGCGACCCTCGGCGCCAATTTCCTCGTCGACATCATCTACGGTCTCGTCGATCCGCGATTGAGGGAGGCAGGACGATGAGCTTTTCTCCGCGATCCATTTTCAGTCAGAAGAAGGCGCTCGTCGGCTTCGTCATCGTCGCCGCGCTGTGCCTGATGGCGATCTTCGCTCCGGTCATCGCTCCGGGCGAGCCCGGCGCTCGCGTAGGCCGTTCGCATCAGCCGCCATCGGTCGAGCATGTATTCGGCACCACCAAGATGGGCCGGGATGTCTACAAGCAGTTCGTCTGGGGCGCCAGAAGCTCGCTTTCCGTCGGCTTTGCGACAGGCATCGTCATTACCGTGATCGGCACCGCGATCGGTCTTATCGCCGGCTATGCCGGCGGCAAGACCGATGCCGTACTCGACCTTGCCACCAATGCCGTGCTGGTCATACCGAACATGCCGCTGCTTATCCTGCTTGCCTCTTTCGCGGGCACAGTCGGCCCCATGACGATCATGATTATCATCGCGTTGACGTCGTGGCCGTGGGGCGCTCGCATGACGCGCTCGCAGACGATGGCGCTCCGCAACCGCGATTTCGTCACCGCCGCCAAGATGATCGGCGAGCCGGCCTGGCGTATCATCTTTGTCGAGATCCTGCCCAACCTGACGCCGCTGATCGGCATCAACCTGGTCGGCAGCATCATCTACGCGATCGTCGCCCAGACCACGCTCGAATATCTCGGCTTCGGCGATCCGCTGAAGGTCACCTGGGGCACCATGCTCTACAACGCGCAGAACGCATCGGCCATCATGGTCGGCGCCTGGTGGGATATCGGCGTGCCGGCCATCGGCATCGCGCTGACGGGACTTGGCCTCGCGCTGATCAACTTCACCTTCGACGAAATCGCCAATCCGCAATTGCGCTCCGGGCCGGCATTGACCCGCTGGTTCCGTCTGACCCGCGCCCGCAACCGCATGATGAGGACCGAGCAATGAGCGACAACCTGCTTGAGATCGAGCACCTCAATATCGACTACCTGCTCGACAAGGGCGATTTCCGGGCGGTGAAGGACGTGTCCTTCAATATCGGTCGCGGCGAGATCTTCGGTCTCGCCGGCGAGTCCGGCTGCGGCAAGAGCACGATCGCCTATGCGATCACGCGGCTCTCCAAGGCGCCTGCCTGGATCAGCGGCGGCAGCATTCGCCTGGATGGCCGGGATCTGTTGAAGATGCCGGAAAACGAGCTGCAGAGGATCCGCTGGAAGCGCATCGGCATGGTGTTCCAGAGCGCCATGAATTCGCTCAATCCGCTGATGCGGGTGGAAGCGCAGTTCCATGACGTCCTGCATCGCCATACCGGGTGCTCGCGCCAGGAATCGCGTGCGCGTGCCGAAGAAATGTTCAAGCTGGTGGGTATTCCCGCGCATCGCGTCGGCGACTATCCGCACCAGTTTTCCGGCGGCATGCGCCAGCGCATCGTCATTGCCATCTGCCTGGCGCTGCGTCCCGAACTCATCATCATGGACGAACCGACGACGGCTCTGGACGTCGTCGTGCAGCGGGAGATCCTGGAACAGGTTCTCGACCTGCAGCAGACCTACGGGTTCTCGGTACTCTTCATCACTCATGATCTGCACCTGATGGCGCAGTTGTGCCACCGCATCGGCGTCATGCTGAAAGGCGAACTGGTCGAGGTCGGCGATGTCACGCAGGTCAGCCAATCGCCCGTTCACGACTATACGCGCAAGCTCTGGAACGCCATCCCGCAGCTTCCGGCCAGCGCTCACCTTTCCGGAGTTTTCGCATGAAACCGCAGATACAGGCCGTGACTGCAGAACCCGTCATCCGGCTCGATGATATCCAGCGCCACTTCGGCACCGTGCATGCCTTGAAGAGCGTCTCCTTCTCCCTCTTTGCAGGCAAGGCGCTCGCGCTGGTCGGTGAATCCGGCTGCGGCAAGACCACATGCGCCCGCATCATCGCCCGGCTGGACAAGCCGACGGCCGGCAGGCTGCTGTTCCGTGGGCAGGACCGCACGGCACGCGGTTCGGGCAAGGAGGAGCGGATGTACCGCAAGGACGTCCAGATGGTTTTCCAGGATCCGTTCTCCTCGCTCAACCCGGCTTTCACCATCAACCACCACATCGCCCGGCCGCTGCAACTGCATGGGCAGGACAAGCCGAAGGCCGAGCGGGACGATGACATATCGAAGCTGCTCGAAAGCGTCGGGCTTGATCCAGCGGTAACGCGGCAGAAGTTTCCACACGAGCTCTCCGGCGGCCAGCGTCAGCGCGTCAACATCGCTCGCGCGCTGGCGGTCGCGCCGAGCGTGCTGGTGGCGGATGAGCCGACGTCGATGCTGGACGTATCGATCCGCAAGGACATTCTCGATCTGCTGGCGCGGGTAAAACGGGAAAACGATCTCGCCATGCTCTACATTACCCACGATATCGCGACGGCGGCCCATGTCGCGGAAGAGATCGTGGTGATGTTTGCCGGCCAGATGGTCGAGTGGGGGGATTCCAATGCCGTCCTTGCCAATCCGAAGCATCCCTATACGCAGTTGCTGCTTTCGGCGGTGCCGGATGGCGGCCGCAGGTTCGTGACCGGCGGCAGCGCCCGGTTTCTTGAACAGGCGGAGAAGATCCGCTCGCTCAGCCGGCCGATCTCGACCGAGGTGGAACAGCTCGGCCCCAATCATTTCATGCGTGCGCTCGTCGCATCGAACTAGATCGAACTAGAAGGATTTTTCCCTTGGATTACCTGGTCAATCTATCGACCCTGCCGGCAGACACGCAGTCGCCCGAACGCATGGCGAAGGCCGGCGTCACCATCCGGCGCGCGCTGCCGCCGGAACTTAGGCTCATCGTCGGCTGGGTCGGCAAGCACTTCAGCGAGGGATGGGCAAGCGAGACGACGGTGGCGATGACGCGCCAGCCGCCGACATGCTTTATCGCCACGCTTGATCGCGAGCTTGTCGGCTTTGCCTGCCACGAGGCGACGGCGCGCGGCTTTTTCGGCCCAACGGGTGTCGATGAAAGCGTACGCGGTCTCGGCATCGGCCGCGCGCTGCTGTTTGCATGCCTCAACGATCAGAAGGCCATGGGCTACGGCTATACCGTTATCGGCGATGTCGGCCCTTCGGAATTCTACGAGAAGACGGTCGGCGCCATAATGATCCCCAATTCCGCTCCCGGCATCTATGCCGGCATGCTCAAGCTTTGAACAATCCCTTCAGGAAGAGAGAATGCTCATGTCCACACCGCGATCCCTGGCTCTGCGGCTTGAAACCACCTGGAACCCGCCGACCGACGACAAGGAGTTTTCCTACGTCCTGCGGCTGAAGAACCTTTCGTCGGAGCCGCTTTCGGGCTTTTCGCTCTGCGTCAGCGGCCCCGGGCGCGTCGATCCGGCCGGCATCGTCGAAGGCGCGACGGTTACGAAGCGGCTTTCCAACTTCACCGAGTTCCAGCCGCCGGAAGGTTTCGTGCTGGGGGCAGGCGAAACCTGGACCATCACGGTTCGTGCTTTGAGCTGGCAGTTTCGCCATTGGAACGATGGCGCCAACAGCGCCTATCTCGCTTTGCGCGACGGCACCACGATTTCGCTTGGCACCGAGCCGACGCGCACATCGGCGAGCAATGCGCCGTTGAAGCGCGGCGCGGAGATCTATCCGGTGCCAGCCAATCCGCCGGTGCCGCTGTCGATCATTCCCTGGCCGAACCGCGTAGCCGTATCGTCCCGCCGCCCGCTGCCGGCAGGCTTTGCCCTGAAGGCTACAGCGCCGGAAGCGCAGGCTGCCGCTGCAAGTTTCACGAGCCTTGTCGAGCACCTTTTTTCGGCTGAAGGTCTCATCCGTTCCGAGGCGGAAGGTGCCGTGCCGGTGGAATTGCGCCAGGTTGAAGGTCTCGGCGCCGAGGCCTACAGGCTCGCCTTTTCGCCTGAGACCGTAACCGTCGAAGCAAGCGCGCAGACCGGCTTTGTCTACGGTCTCGTTACCGTTGGCCAGATCTGGCGCGGCGCGCGTCTATATCCACAGGCATTCCATTTCCCGGCGGGTGGCGAAATCGTCGACGAGCCTGTCATGAGCTGGCGCGGCCTGCACCTTGATGTCGCACGGCAATTCTACGGTTCGGCTGAAATCAAGAAGCTGATGGCGGTGCTTGCCTGGAACAAGCTCAACCGCTTCCATTGGCATCTGTCTGATGATGAAGCCTGGCGCGTCGAGATCGATGCCTATCCGGCACTGACGGAGATCGGCGCATGGCGCGGTCACGGCCTGCCGATGCCGCCGCTTCTCGGCTCCAGCCCGGCTCGCACCGGCGGCTATTATACCAAGGCCGTCGTGCGCGATATCGTTTCCTATGCCAAGGGTCTTGGCATCGAGGTTCTGCCGGAGATCGACATACCCGGTCATTGCTACGCCATGCTCCAGGCAATTCCCGAGCTGCGCGATCCCAACGAAGCCGGCAGCTATTATTCGGTCCAGGGTTTCCCGGACAACTGCATCAACCCGGCGCGCGAGAAGACCTATGAGGTGATCGAAACGATCCTCTCGGAGCTGATCGAGCTCTTCCCGTTCAAGACGATCCATATCGGTGCCGACGAGGTTCCGCTCGGTGCCTGGTCCGGCTCGCCGGAAGCGCTGGCGCGGCTGCGCGAACTCGCCGGCAACGACGTGGCGGACGCCCATGCCAAGCGTTTGAACGTCATCACCAACACGCATGGCGCCGACGATATTCATGGCTCGGGCGCGGCCTACCTGCAGGCGGAATTCCTGGAGCGCATCCAGGCGTTTCTTGCCTCGAAGGGCTGCGTGACGGGCGGTTGGGAAGAAGCCGCCCACGGTGACAGGATCGACAAGGACAAGAGCTATCTCTGCAGCTGGCGTAACGTCGAGGTCGCGGCCGAGCTTGCCGGTCGCGGATACGAGATCGTCGTCTGCCCGGGGCAGGTCTATTATCTCGACATGGCGATGCGTCCGGATTGGGACGAGCCTGGCGCTAGCTGGGCAGGCCATTCGGATCCGGAAAAACTCTACACCTTCGATCCCGTCGGTGGCTGGACGGATGCCCAGAAGGAAAAGCTTCGTGGCATTCAGGCCTGCATCTGGTCGGAGTCGATGACTGATCGCGCCATCTTCGACCGGCTGGTCTTCCCGCGTCTCTCGGCATTGGCGGAAACCGGCTGGACGAAGCCCTCGGCGAAATCCTGGGAACGGTTCAAGGCGCTGGCCGGCACCATGCCGCTACTCTACGGCCTGCATCAATTCTGACAGCCTGATGCATGGCTCTCAGGCGCGGCCCATGTCGGTCGCGCCTGAGCGACATTGATAAAACGCA
This sequence comes from Martinezella lusitana, assembly GCF_010668395.1. Lineage (GTDB taxonomy): Bacteria > Pseudomonadota > Alphaproteobacteria > Rhizobiales > Rhizobiaceae > Rhizobium > Rhizobium lusitanum_A. Next base: position 346,121 of record NZ_WUEY01000002.1, on the reverse strand, counting down.
GTTCGGAGGGTCTGCGGAGCCTGCGCCGTTACACGGCGTTACGGTGCGTGAGCGGTTTCTGCAGGACATCGAACTGCGGGTTCGTTTCCGAGAAAATGGGCAGGGCCGCAGCGCCGAGGATGGCGGTGTCCTTGCCTGTTGCGCCGATCATCAAGCGGGGAATGGTGCGTCTTTCGGTCGGATTTACCGGAATATGGAGCGGCTCGACGTGCTCGGCCAGGCCGGTCATCAAGGATGTCGGTGCGCTGCCGCCAAGCACGATCGTCTGCGGATCGAAAGCAAGCTCGAGAAAATCGATCGTCTGACGCAGCGGCTGCACCGCCTGTTCCAGCCAGACCTCCAGACCACGGCTGTTTGCGGCGATCATGGCATCGAGATCGTCGGGGTCCCGCTCCTGGGCATCCTCGATGCCGAGACATTCATAGGCGACGGATGGCGATACATAGCGATCGAGACAGCCGCGTTTGCCGCAGGTGCAGAGCCTGCCGTGCGGCTCGACGATGATGTGACCGATTTCGCCGGCATTGGCGCGGCTGCCCTTGTAGAGATGGCCGTCGAGGAACATGCCGGCGCCGATGCCGCCATCTCCCGCCAGGAAAAGATAGACGAAGCTTCCAAGACCGCGGGCAACGCCGTAGAGCCGCTCGCCGATCGCCGCGGCCGTCGCATCGTTTTCGACCAGCACGGGCAGGTCGATAAGCCGTTCCAGTTCGCTTGCGACCGGGAAATCCTGCCAGCCCGGCAGGTTGAGCGGGCTGAGCGACGTCACGCCGCCATCCGCATAACGTCCGGGCAGGGCGATGCCGGCCCCGAGCAGCCGGTCACGATCGAAGGTAAAGGCCTGTTGCAGATCTCCGACGATCGCGGCAAAGATCGGCATCGCCTCGGCCGGCCCCGGCCGGTCGACATGGCGCTCGATGCGGGCGCGGACTGTGCCCGACAGATCCGTGAGCACGCCGACCGCGCGCCGGCGGCCCAGTTCGAGGCCGATGGAATAGGCGCCGGTGGGGTTGATGGTGTAGGGAATGATCGGCTGGCCGCGCGCGATCTTCTGCGCCTCCATCGGGATCAGCAGATGCGAGCGCGACAATTCCTCCACGATGTTCGAAACCGTCTGCGTGGTCAGTGCGGTCATGCGGGCAATGGCCGCGCGCGACATCGGTCCGTTGGTGCGTATGGCTTCGATCACGACACGCCGGTTATGCGATTTGGCCTGTTCGAGATTCGTGCCGGAAATTGTCTTCATGAGATGCTTGGGGATTGCTGGATCAGCATTCGTTTGTGTTATTGCTTGTCACGCTTTGCCATTGCGTGAGGGAGGGCGGCTGCCTGCCGTTGCTTGCCTCTGTATCGTTACTTTCCATGCTTTTGCCGGCTGGTTCAAGTCGCGAACGGTCCGGTTGGCCATGGCGGAGGATAATACATAGGTTTTTTTCTTTTCCGTGGATGCTCGCAGCGGATCTTTATTGCGGCAAGCATTGAGCCGGAGTTTAACGGCCGCGATTTCTACATGACAGATTGGAGCAGGCTGAACTGGCCGCGAAAACAGTTCCAGCCTTGCGGGCGCGGGGGCGGAAGCGCCGAATAAACCGGTGCTTTTCAGCGAACCTATCCGGCCATGCGGCATGTGGATCGGTGGTGGGAAAGCCGGATCCTCTCCATGTCGTGGTGATGCAGGGCCCCATCCTTCGGATGTGAAACCGTGATCGAACTCAGGATCCCGGTTTACGGCATTCCTTTACCATCGAATGCTATACTTGAACTCAGGGACACCTTTGAAAGGCCATACTGGGATCAAATGCTGGAGACGGAAATCGTCGCATTTCTCGAAGCATGTCCAATAGCGGCGCTCGTGCTCGATGCCGCAGGCACGATCGTCTTTGCCAATGCCGAGGCGCGTGACCTTTTTGCTCTTGGAGACGCACCCTCCGTCATAGGCGATCTGGTGCCGGACTGGCCGCTGTCTTCGGCCGCCGCGCCGGCATTGATCGTAACCCGCGACGGTCAGAGGCGGGATTGTCAGGTGCGGATCATGACGTGGCCCTCGACGTCCGGGACGCTGAGCGCGGTTCTGGTCGAACCGGAAAACGAGGAGCGCCGGGCGGCCATGGCGGCGCGGGAGGCCAATCTGCGTCTCCGATACGTGATCGAAATGTTGCCCGAAGCCGTTTGCGTCTTCGATGCGAACGATCGCTATGTTCTCTGGAACGAGAAATATGCGGAGCTCTATCCCGATATCGCGGATCACCTCAAACCGGGCATCGCCTTTGAGGATATCCTGAAGATCAGCCTCGCTAGCGGCCGCATGCCGGAAGTCGTCGGAGACCAGGATCGCTGGCTGCAGCAGCGCATGCGAAAATTCCGTCAGCCGGTCTCGCAGGAAGAGCAGCAGCTTCGTGACGGCCGGTGGCTTCGCCATGACGATCGGCGCACCCCCGATGGCGGCGCGATCGGTATGCGGATAGACATCAGCGAGTTGAAGCAGCGTGAAGAGTGGCTAAGCCAGCTCTTCGACGCCAATCCGATGCCGATGCTCCTGTGCGATGGCGGCAGCCTCCAGATTCTCCAGGCCAACCGGGCAGCCTTGGACTTCTACGGTCTCGGAAAAGCGCAATTGCTGTCGATGAGAGCAGGCGACATGCATGTCGAAAGCGAGACCGATCGATTTGCCAAGGCGCTGGTCAGACTTGAAGGTGACTGCGAGGCCAGGACGGTCTGGCGGCAAAGAATAGCCGATGGCACGGAGCGCCACGTCCTCATCTATGTCCGGTTGCTGCATGAAGGGCTCGAACGTCGCTTCCTGCTGACCATCGCCGACGTCAGCGATCGGATTCTCGCCGAGGCTGAGGCCAATCGCCTCGCGCAACACGACATGCTGACCGGCTTGCCGAACCGCATGTGCTTCTACAAGGCTCTCGGCGATGCGCTGAAGGAGAGCGGCGGCAAGGGCGTCGCCGTTTTCTGCCTCGACCTCGACGGGTTCAAGCCGGTGAACGATACCTTCGGCCACGCCGCAGGTGACGAGGTTCTCAAGATGGTGGCCGAACGGCTGCGCGGCGCGGCAAGAGGACACATGGTCGCGCGCCTGGGCGGCGATGAGTTCGCCATCCTGATGATAGGGGGGGAGGAGGCAGACGTCGGCGAGGTGGCGAGAGGTTGCATCGCGGCGTTCAAGTCTTCATTCCACATCGGAGGCGCCATGGTCGATATCGGCATCAGCATCGGCGTTTCGGCGGCTCCGGAAAATGGCCAGAACGGGGAAACGCTCGTTCAGGAGGCCGATCGCGCTCTTTATCGCGCCAAGGCCAATGGGCGGAATACCTGGCGCACCGCGAGCGCCGGCCGACGCCATCAGACTGTTTCGAGACGGTCGAGATAGGGCTTCGCCACCTGGGACGGCGCAACCGGCCGGCTCTTGAACTTCAGATGACGCCTCCTCATCTGAATGGTTACCATTTCAATCTGTCGAACCGACAGCCTCCTGCTTTCTTCAGTCGCTGCCGTTCCTCTATGCGACGCTTCGCGTCCGAGGAGTTTTCATGGGCTTCATTGATCGTGACATCCAGCCGTCATCCGATACCGGGCTGCTGGATGCCTATTCCCAATCGGTATCGAGTGCCGTCGATCTCGTCGGGCCGGCGGTCAGCCGGATCGAGCGATTGGGCGGCCGCGCCGGGCATGGTTCCGGCTTTGCCATCTCGCCGGATGGTCTCGTCGTCACCAACAATCATGTCGTGGACGATGCGAAAGCCGTGCGCATCAAGACCCCGGAAGGGGCAACCGTCGAGGGAAGGGTGCTCGGGCGCGATCCGGATACCGACCTTGCGCTCATCCGCGCCAATGACTGGCCCGGAAACTGGGCAAGGCTCGGGGATTCCAAATCGCTCAAGCGCGGTCACATCGCGATTGCCATCGGCAATCCGCTCGGCTTCGAATGGACCGTCACGGCCGGTATCGTCTCGGCGCTCGGCAGGTCGATGCGCGCGGCCAGCGGGCGGTTGATGGACGATATCATCCAGACGGATGCCGCACTCAATCCGGGCAATTCCGGCGGTCCGCTGGTCTCGTCCGCCGGCGAGGTGATCGGCGTCAACACCGCCGTGATCCAGGGCGCGCAGAGCATCGCATTTTCGGTGGCCTCCAACACCGCCAAGCATGTGGTGTCCGAAATCCTGCGCTTCGGCCATGTCAGGCGTGCCTATATCGGCATTGCCGCCGATACGGTCGAGCTGCATCGGCGCATCGCGCTGGAGGCTGGCGTCACGCATTCGACGGCTGTGCGTCTGCGTCGTGTCGAAAAGGATAGTCCCGCGGAAAAAGGCGGCTTGCAGGAGGGGGATTACCTGCTTGCCATCGACGGTCAGGCCGTATCAGGCATAGACGACGTCGTCAGGCTGCTCGACGGCGACAAGATCGACACGGAGATCGAGGTGCTGATCTTCAGCGTCGGCGGCCTGATCGAGCGCAGGCAAGTGAAGCCTTCGGCGCGACCGGCTATCTGAGCCGAAACGCTGTCGCTATGCTGTCGGCAGCGCCGGAAATCCGACGCTGCCGATTGCTGTTCACTATCCTCTGCCGACGAGCGGCATTTTCGTTGCCATGACGGTCATCGACAGGACGTTGGCATCGAGCGGCAGGCTTGCCATGTAGACGACGGCGCGCGCGACATGCTCGGCCGAGATCGTCGGTTCGGTTGCGGTCTCACCGTTGGCCTGCAGCACGCCGGCGCTCATCCTCGCCGTCATGTCGGTCGCGGCATTGCCGATATCGATCTGGCCGCAGGCAATGTCGAAGGGGCGGCCATCGAGCGCCGTCGATTTTGTCAGCCCGGTGATGGCGTGCTTCGTGGCCGTATAAGGCGCCGAATGCGGCCGCGGCGTCGTCGCCGAGATCGAACCGTTGTTGATGATACGGCCACCCTGTGGCAGCTGGGCCTTCATCAGGCGGAACGCCTGCTGCGTGCAGAGGAATGCGCCGGTCAGGTTGGCGCCGACGATCGCGTTCCATTGCTCGATGGTCAGTTCCTCCATCGGCACGGCCGGCAGGCCGATACCGGCATTGTTGACGAGAAGGTCGAGGCGGCCATATCGGTCGGCGATGGCATCGAACAGGCTTTTGACCGATATCGGATCGCTGACATCGGCTGCGACCGCGAAAAATTCCGCGCCGGTTTCCTCCGACAGCTCGCGGGCGGCTTTTTCGAGAATATCAGCCCGGCGTCCGGAGATAACCACCTTGAAACCGGCCGAGCCGAGTGCCTTCGCGATGGCGCGGCCGATGCCGGTGCCGCCGCCGGTCACCAGCGCGATCGCGTTCTGTGTGTTCGACGATATCTCCGTCATGCAAGCCTCCCGCCCAATTCGTCCTCGATATGCACCTGCAATATTTCTTCAAAGCTCTGTTCTGCCCTGAAGCCGAGATCGCGCGCGCGCTCAGCATCGAACTGTGTCGGCCAGCCGGCGACAATTCGTTCGATCACCGGGTCCGGCTCGCGCCGGATGAGAGCAACGGCCTTGTCGCCGCCGACACGGCGCAATGCGTCGATTTCATCCGAGACGAGTGCCGAGAGGCCGGGCATGGTGAGATTGCGCCTGACCCCCACTTTTGCTGTGTCGAGCGTTGCGGCATGGACGAAGAAGCCGACTGCGGAGCGGGGGCTTGCGAACCAGTGGCGCACCGTGTCGCTGACCGGCAGAATGGCCTCTTTGCCGACCAGCGGTTCACGCAGGATGTTGGAAAAGAAGCCGGAAGCAGCCTTGTTCGGCGCGCCGGGCCGCACGCAGATGGTCGGCAGCCGGATGCCGATGCCGTCAAAAATGCCGCGTCGCGAATAATCGGCAAGCAGAAGCTCCGCAATCGCTTTCTGAGTGCCGTAGCTCGTCAGCGGCGCGGTCAGGAATTCATCGCCGATGGTTTCGGGGAAGGGCGTTCCGAACACGGCGATGGAGGAGGCGAAAATGACGCGCGGTGCATAGGTGGATTTCAGGCCTTGCTGCCTGATGGCGTCGAAGAGCGCCCGCGTGCCGTCGAGATTGACGCTATAACCCTTGTCGAAGTCGGCCTCCGCCTCGCCGGAGACGATGGCGGCGAGGTGAAAGATCATATCGGGACGGTCTTCGATGAGCCTCTCGGCCACGCCTGATGTCGCAAGGTCCACCGTCAAGGCCTTCGATACGGATGCGAGGGATTCCGGCACTGGCGGCTGAAAGGCATCGACCAGCGTCAGGCGATCGATGGCCCGTCCGAGGATTTTCGGCTCGGTGGCAATGCGGGTCACGAGCTTGCGGCCGATCATGCCCGCAGCGCCAAGGATCAAAACATGCATATCGGATTTTCCTCCCAACGGGCTGATATCAGTCTTCGGGATAATTCCCGAGCGAATCTCTCTGGCGGCCATCGGGCATTCGGAATGCCGGCGGCCTTTTCATCTATAGGCCTGCAGCCAGCCGAGACCGGCGTCCGTCGTGGTTGCCGGCCGATATTCCGCGCCGATCGGCTTGTCATAGCCGAGCGTTTCCAGAAAGCGCAGGATATGACGATAGTCGATCTCTCCGTGATCCGGTTCGCGCCGATCCGGAACGGCCGCAATCTGGATATGGCCGATTGCCGCCATATGCGCTTGCAGCCTGTGCGTCAGGTCGCCCTGCATGATCTGGATGTGATAGCAATCGAACATCAGTTTGAGGTTCCGCGCACCCACTGCGGAAATGATATCGAGCGCCTGGTCCGCCGTCTGCAGGAAATAGCCCGGCGCGTCGCGCTGGTTCAGCGGCTCTATCAGCACGGTCACGCCTGCCGTATCGGCGCGTTCGCAGGCATAGCGAAGATTGGCGACGAAAGTGGTTCGCGCCTCTTCGCCATTGGCCTTGCCGGCCATCACATGGACGTTTTGCGCGCCGATGGCGACGGCATAGTCGATTGCCTGATCGATAGCGCCGCGGGCTTCGTGCTGCCGTCCGGGAATGGCGGCGAGGCCGTTGTCGCCAGCCGCGACATCGCCGCGCGCGGTATTGAGGCCGAGCATGGCGAGGCCGGTTTCGCTCAGGGCCTGACGCACGGCTTCGGGCGGGGTGTCATACGGATAGTGGCATTCCACGGCATCGAAGCCGGCCGTTTTGGCGGCATGGATCGCGTCGGGAAGGGAGAGTTCCTGCCAGAGAAATCCCATATTGGCGGAAAAGCGCGGCATGTTCAGTCCCACTCCACATCATAGGTTCGAACGAGATCGGCGATCTGCGCATCGGTCAGCAGCGAGGGATTGGCTCCGCGCGTCAGCATGGCAAGCTTGGCCGTCTCTTCCAGTTCCTCTATCGCATAGACCGCCGCTTCCAGATCCTTGGCCGAGACCACGGGTCCGTGCGCTGCCAGCATCACGGCGCTGCGCTTGCCGGCAAGGCCGCGGATGGCGTCGCCCATGGCCGGGTCACCCGGCATGAAATAGGGCAGCAGCTTCACCTTGCCGAGCTTCATGATCGAATAGGCCGTCAGCGGCGGCAGCATGTTCTCCGCATCGACGCCGGGCAATATCGAGAGCGCAACCGAATGGCTGGAATGAAGATGCACCACGGCCCCCGTCTTTTTCGGCCGGGTCTCATAGAAGGCCGCGTGCAGCGGCATTTCCTTCGTCGGCTTGTCCCCGCCGATCAGCCGGCCCTCACCGTCGAACAACGACAGGCGGGCGGGATCGAGGCGCCCGAAGGAGCTGCCCGTTGGCGTGACCAGAAGGCGGCCGTCGCTGAGACGGGCGGAAATGTTGCCTGAGGAGCCGGCGGTCAGGCCGCGATCGTAAAGCGATTTGGCCATCGTGCAGATTTGTTCGCGCAGGTCGGCTTCTTCGCTCATGCGGTCTCCAATCGGTGGAAGGCATCGGTGAAGAAGGTCTCGTCGCCGAAATTGCCCGATTTGAGCGCGAGCGCGATTGCCTCCCCTCCAGCTGTCGTGAAGGTCCAGGGCACGCCGGGCGCTATTTCCGGCCCGATGGTCAGATGCGTTACGCCGAGCGCCTGGGTGATTGCGCCGGAGGTCTCGCCGCCGGCAACGACGAACCGGCGTGCGCCGTGATGGAAAGCCTCGCGGGCGATCTCGGACAGAGCCTCCTCGACCACCTGGCCCGCCCTTTCCCGGCCCAACCGTTCCTGCGCACGCCGCACCTCCTCGGGTTCGGCGGTGGCGTAGATGAGTTTCGGCGCATCGGCCGGTTGCCGACGCAGCCATTCGCAGGCGGCCGCCGTGCCGCCTTCGGCGAGCGCGACCGGATCCAGCCGCAAGCTCGCGACCTGTCCCGCATAGCTCGCGACCTGCCTGCGCGTCATGGCGGAGCAGCTGCCCGACAGGACGATCGGGCTGCCCGCGACCTTCGGCAGCGCTTGTCGTTGCCGGGGCAGCGTTGCCAGCCCTTGTTCCAGGTAAAGTCGCGGCAGCTGGCCGGCGATCGCGCTGCCGCCCGTCAGCAGGGGCATGTCGAACGATGCGGCGGCGATGGTGCCGAGATCATCGTCGCAGACAGCATCGACGATCACATGCCGAATAGCGTCGTCGCTGAGTTCCGCCAATTTTGCCCTGAGCGCTGTCGGGCCTTTCGAGACGATATTGCGGTTGGCGAGGCCGACGGCCCCGATCACCTGCGGCGCCAGAAGCCGGACGAGGCTCGAATCGCGCATCGGCGTCAGCGGATGGTCCTTCATCGGGCTTTCGGACAATAGCTGCTCTCCGACGAACAGATGGCCCATGAAGACGCTGCGGCCATTCTCCGGAAAGGCCGGGCAATAGATCGTCTGGGCCGCGCCCGTCTTCGCCATCAGCATCTCCGCGACCGGGCCGATATTGCCCTCGGCCGTGCTGTCGAATGTGGAGCAATATTTCCAGAAGAAGCGGCTCGCCCCGGCTTGCCTCAGCCACTCCAGCGCCTGCCCGGTCTGCTCGACGGCAGTTTCGACCGGCGATGTCCGGCATTTCAAGGCGATGACCTCGAAGGCCGACGTCTCGCTCCGGGCGCGCTTTTCCCGCGGTACGCCGATCCGCAGCGAAACGGGCAATCCGCTCCGCGCCAGCAGCGCGGCAAGATCGGTCGCGCCGGTAAAGTCGTCCGCGATGCAGCCAAGCAGAAGCGTCATTGTCTAGCCCTTTACGCCCGGCAGGATGGTGCCGCTCTTGGCGGCCAGGATTTTTGCGACGGCTGCATCGTCTTCCAGGCCCAGGCCGGCCTGCGATGCTTCCATGAAGAGGTCGAGCGCCGTAGCGGCAAGCGGCGTGAGGGCGCCAACGCTGTTGGCCTCCGCCGTCACGATGCCGAGATCCTTGACGAAGATGTTCACGGCCGAGCGTGGCGTATAATCGCCGGATACGATGTGCTCGCCACGATTTTCGAACATCCAGGACGAGCCGGCGGAAACGCGGATCACGTCATAAAGCGTCTTCAGGTCGATGCCGGCCTTGGCGGCGAGCGTCATGGCTTCGGCCGTCGCGGCGATATGCACGCCGGCGAGCAACTGGTTGATCATCTTGACCTGCGAGCCGGGGCCGGGGCGATCGCCCAGCCGGAACACCTTGGCAGAGATGGCGTCGAGCACCGCGGATGCCCGGTCGAAGGCCTCGGGCGTGCCGGATGCCATGACGGTAATCTCGCCCGAAAGCGCGCGAACATGCCCTCCGGAAACGGGGGCATCGACAACGAGCATGCCCGATGATTCCAGCTTTTCGGCGATGGCCGTCGTGGCGCTCGGGGCCATGGTGGTGCAGAGCAGGAATACCGTCGCGGGCCGCGCGGTTTCGAGCGCACCGTTCTCACCGAAGAGGACGTCTTCGACCTGCTTGCTGTTGACGACATAGACAAGAATCACGTCGGCATCTTCCGCCGCGGAAGCGGGCGTCGTGCAGGGCGTGCCGCCGTTTTCGGCAAAGCGGGCGAGGACCTCGCCGCGAACATCGCAGCCGCGGACGGCAAAGCCCGCCTTGAGAAGGGAGAGGGCCGCGCCCCAACCCATGGATCCCAGGCCGATGACGGCGGCCTTTGTCGTGTGCTGCACGGTGTTACCTCGGTGATTTTAGCCATGTTATCGATACCGGTATCGGTAACAAGCCCCAATTCCCCACGAATTGTCAAGTGGCGGATGTTTGCCTTTTCGAGGAAACCTTCTATGAAGAAGAGCGGCCGCGTGCCGGCCGCCATGGTTCATCGAGGGTTGCTTGGGGATGCGCAAACCCACTCTGGAAGAAGTCGCGATCGAAGCGGGCGTCAGCAAGATGACGGCATCGCGCGCCCTGCGCGGCGCTGTGGACGTCTCCAGCGAGACGCGCGGCAGGGTCCTCGCGGCAGCGACGCGGATGAACTATGTCGGTAACCGGCTTGCGCTCTCGCTGTCCTCGCAACGCACCAATCTGGTCGCCGTCGTCGTTCCCAGCATGTCGAACATCGTCTTTCCCGAGGTGCTGGCCGGTATCTCCGCCGGTCTGGACGGTTCCGGGATGCAGGCCGTGTTCGGCATATCCGACTATGACGTGAACAAGGAGCGCGAGATCATCCGTGACATGCTCTCCTGGCAGCCTTGCGCGATCATCGTCACCGGTCTCGACCAGCCGGAAGAGACGGTGGGCCTGCTTCGCCATGCCGATATTCCGGTCATCCAGCTCATGGATCTCGACGGCACGCCGATCGATTTCAATGTCGGGCTTTCCCACGGGGCGGCGGGCGAGGACATGGCTGAAGCGCTGATCGCGGCTGGGCGCAGCCGGTTCGGTTATGTCGGCAGTGCGCTGGCAAAGGACCAGCGCGCGGGCAAGCGCAAGGCCGGCTTCGAGCGCGTCCTGCGCGCCCATGGCCTGGGCTTCACGGAGCAACGGATCGATGATGCCTTTTCCTCGATCGCACTCGGAAAGCAGCTGACAACGGCCCTGCTTGCGGCCGTGCCGGATCTTGACTGCATCTATTACTCCAATGACGACATGGCGAGCGGCGGATTGTTCGCCTGCATGGAGCTGGGCGTCGCAGTTCCCCGGCAGGTCCTGATCGCCGGGTTCAACGGGCTGGATCTGATCAATTCCCTGCCGGCGCCGATCGCGACGTCCCGTTCGCCGCGACGCGCCATCGGCGAAATTGCCGCGCAGTTGGTCCGCCGCGCCGTCGCCGATGAAGGGGATGTCGGCGAGCGAACCATCAAGTTCAAGCCGACCATTACCGGAATCGGGGATTAGGCGCCGACATCCGCACCATGGAGCCATGATACCCAGCGGCTACGGGAGGACAGAGCGGCGGTCCTGCGTTCGGCAACAAGACCTCCCGCAAATTTTGGGGTAGGCTAAATTCGGAAGCCTGCAGGGCGAGACTGCCGTATGGATCGATGCTGCACTATGTAGCAAATGCCACGACATGCCGCGGGCGCACCCGTTTCCGCGATGCGCTGCCCGATCGGCCGGTGCGGGGCAATCCTCGTCTTGCGTTCGTGTTGCCGGCTTAAGCTTTCTTGAGGCGAACCAGGATTGTTTTGGCGTTATCCGGCGCCCGCTCCACATCGACGATCCCGGACGACTTCACGAGATCGCTTAACCTCGGGAAGCCGTAGTTGCGCGCATCGAAGTCGGGCGCCTGCTTCGCCAGATGCCCTCCCACTTGAGCCAGATTGGCTCGACCGTCTTCATCAGCAGTTGCGATAATCGCTTTGGTCAACATGTTTCGTGCCGCTTTATCCAATCCCACCTTTTTAGGCGTCGCCTTTACGGCGGCAGGTTTGGCCTGGACTGGGTTTTGGGCGGGGGCCGCTGCTTCCTCCAGCTCTGCAGCCTGAGCATTGAGCACGTCGAAATAGACGAACTTGTCGCAGGCGGTGATGAAGGGGCGAGGCGTCTTCCGCTCGCCGAACCCATAGACGGTAACGCCCTGTTCTCGGATTCTCGCCGCCAGCCGCGCAAAATCGCTGTCACTGGAGATAATGCAGAATCCCGAAAAGCGGCCAGTATACAACAAGTCCATGGCGTCGATGATCATTGCGCCGTCGGTCGCGTTCTTTCCGGTCGTATAGGCGAATTGCTGAATTGGCTGGATTGAATGTTCGAGCAGGCATTCTTTCCAGCCCTTGAGGTTGGGGCCGGTCCAGTCACCGTAGATGCGTTTGACGCTAGCCGTTCCGTAGTTGGCAATCTCAGCCATGAGACCGACGACGATCTTTGGCGAAGCGTTGTCGCCATCAATCAGCAGCGCTAAGGTTCCGGAGTTTTCTGCTGCCATTTATCTCTCCCACGATGCCCGCCAGACTATATGTTGTGCGGCCTGTTGCAACTGCGATTATGTAAAACAGGACTTCGATAAGGTCGACGAAAACGGAAATGCCACCTACGCTACCGTCGCGAACCGTGTCTGTCCGGATGCGTTCGATCCCTCGGGCACCAGGCTTACGACGATCAGCGGCTCCGTCGCGCTGTGCGTGAACGCAGCGTGCGGTAACGTTGGCGCTCGTCGGGTTCCCGTAGCTCGCTCCATAGTGCCGGATCAATGCGGCATGTATGCGGTTCATCGGGTCCGATCGCCAATATTCCCTGCGGCTCGGCGTCGACAAAGTTCCCGAATGGCGCCGGCAATTACCAAATATGACCAAGTTGTCATTCCGTGCGCGCGGTACTAATCTCGGTAGAAAAAGGGATTGGGGAACTCATGTACGACAATTCGATCCTGCCGACGGAGATTGCCGTTTCGCTTGGCCTGATATGCAATATCGGTGCTCCGCTTCTGGCCTTTTGGGCGGCGGCGCGGCTGCCTCGATTGCGTCTCTGGTTTCATGGGATGGCATTCGTCGTCATTCTCGCTTCGCCGCTCGTGGCCATGATGCTTGGCCTGCCTGAGCTGCTTCCCGAGGAAGAGGAAAGCGCGGAAGCCCGCTTTGCATTTTTACCGTTGGTCGTCGAAACTACGATCATCGCGCTGCTCTATTGCCTTGCCGGCGCGATGTTCCTGTCAAAGTCGATCCACTCGACTGTTGCCGACTGGCATCAGGGGAACCAGTTCTTGCGGGTGGCCGCCCGCTCGCGAGGACAGGGTTACGTCTCCAAGATGCCGAGATCGCGATAGCGTAAGGTCATTCGAAGTCAGGATGCGGGCCGGGGATCGGATTGCCCTTGAGCTTGCGGGCGGAATGTTCGGACTGTTGCACGATCCCAGCGCTGCGAAACTTCGACCGGTAGGCGGCCGGTGACAGTCCCATCGCCGCGCCGAAATGGTTGCGGAAGTTGGTCGCGGTTCCCAGGCCGACATTTGCAGCGATGATCGATATCGGCAGGGTGGTTTCTTCCAGGAGTTCCCGCGCTCTGGCAAGCCGCTCCTTCTGAAGCCATTCTCCCGGTGCTGCCCCTGTCGCTTCGCGAATGTGCCGATGCAGGCTGCGGACGCTCATGGAGGCTTCCTGCGCCATGCGTTGGATGGTCCATCGCTGGGCGAGGTTGCCCCGGATCATATCCAGCAACACGGATAGCCGTGTCGTCGCATGTGGCGCGACCGGCCGTTCGATGAACTGTTTTTGGCCGCCCTCTCGGTGGGCGGCGACCACGAGACGCCGGGCCACGCTGTTGGCTGCCTTAGCGCCGAAATCCTTGCGCACGACATGAATGCAAAGATCGAGCCCGGCAGCACTGCCGGCCGATGTGAGTATGTCGTCTTCGTCGGTATAGAGCGAATGCGGTTCGACATCGATGTCCGGGTAAGTTGCGGCAAGCTTCCCGGCATGGTGCCAATGGGTCGTCGCGCGCCTGCCGGCGAGCAGGCCGGCTTCGGCCAGCACGAAGGCGCCGCCGCAGATCGATACCAGGCGCGTGCCGTTGGCATGCGCCTTTTGCAGCGCTTCGAGAAACAGCCTGGGCGCCTTGGTCTTCGGTCCGCGCCAGCCGGGGATGACCACCGTATCGGCCTGTTCGAACAGCTCGAGGCCGCCGTCGGGACTGACGAGGAGGCCGCCGGCACCCCGGATGGGTCCTGGCTCCACCCCTGCCGTCATGCAGCGATACCAGCCAGCGCCCATTTCAGGCCGCGACAATCCGAACACCTCGAACGCGCATCCGAATTCGAACGTGCAAAGGTTGTCATAGGCGGCAATGACGACGAGCGGGTTGGTGTGCTTTGGCATGATCCTTGCGATAATGGCCATTTTGGCCACTGGCAAGAGCGATGCACGCCTCGCTACTATCCGCCGCAGGATCATGCAGCGAAATGGCGGTGGCGATATGAAACTGATCGGAATGTTGGACTCGCCCTTTGTCCGGCGGGTGGCGATATCATTGCGCGCGCTCGATATCGCATTCGAGCATGAGCCGCTTTCGGTCTTCAGCACGTTCGATGCGTTCGCCGATATCAATCCGGTCGTGAAAGCGCCGTCACTTGTGACGGACGACGGGACCGTATTGATGGAGTCGAGCCTGATACTTGAGCATGTCGAGCGGATATCGGCGCCGGAACGCAGTCTCCTGCCCGCCGATCCGTCGGCTCATGCGCGGTCGCTGCGAATTATCGGGCTTGCGCTCGCGGCGTGTGAAAAGACGGTTCAGATTGTCTATGAGCACAATCTCAGACCTTCGGAGAAGCGGCACCAGCCCTGGCTCGATCGGGTGCGGCGCCAGCTCGATGCCGCATATCGCCTGCTGGAAGAGGAAATGCCGGGGCCCGGTCGCTGGATCTTCGCAGAGCGCCCACTGCAAGCGGATATCACCGTCGCGGTTTCGTTTCGCTTCACACGGGAGATGCTCCCCGATGTCGTCAATGCCGGAATCTATCCGCGCCTTGAAGCACTTTCGGCACGCGGCGAGGCAACCGAGGAGTTTCGCGCCTTTCCCTTCAGTTGATCCAAATGCGCTCGACGCCGACCGTGAACGAATCCCAGGCTCCTGCGTGCAAACGGGGTCGGCCGTCGCATTCACACTGAGTTCAGGCGGCTCGACGTATCTCTCCCTTTGTCCACAAGACAGGAAATGGGGGTAGGGAATGTTTGAACGTTTGGTACGGGTTTCGCGTGTCGCGCTGATTGGACTGGCTGCTCTGCAGCTGATGACGTCGGTCGCTTCGGCACAATATTATGGTGGCGATGACGGCTACGCACCGCCGCCCTGGCAGCGCGATCAGGGACGGGACTGGCGAGGTCCGCCGCGCGGTTGGGACCGTGATCGAGACCGAGACCGAGACCGGGACTGGGATCGCGATCGGGGCTGCGGCCGGCGTGAGCTTATGCGGGCTGCCCGCGCGGAAGGCTTCCGGCGTATCGATTCTGTCGACAGCAACGGGCGGCGCATCGTCGTTCGCGGCTGGAATGATGGTGGCCCGGACCGCATGGTCTTCGCCAACCGGCGCGGCTGCCCGGTTATCGATTGATGCCCGATATGGCGTAAGCGGAAGCCGAGTGCGGATCGGCTCCCGCTTACCTTCACGACAGCGTATCCTTTCGACTGGCTGAAAGGGATGCGCTGCCGCTACTTTCTAGTTTTGTCGTGGCCCGTTCGCTTGTTTCCAGGCGAGGGCCAATTTCGTTTTCACAAGGGCGCAGCCGCCCGCATGTTCAGATTTCGCGCATGCCGCTTCCTGCGTATTTCGCAGGCGGTTTGCCTCGTTGTGCGTCGCGCATTCCAGGAGGATGCAGGAGCTGTGATCCGGGCAGCCGAACAGCCTGCCTTGAAACCCACATAGCGGCGGTCGCCGAGCGTGAAACCTGCGAACTTAGCGCTGCCGGCAGACCCATTCCGATTGTCGGTTACACCGTTCGAAACTCTCCAGCTGCCGTACCGGGAATGGGCGTCGGATGGAACTCGATCGCCGCTTCCATATCGTGGCAAAACCGGAGACGCTGCCTGACCTTCAACGTTACTCACTTTCTTCAGGTCTCGCCCGGCCGAGGCGCGGCTTGAAGTAGGCATGCTTCCAGCTATCGCAAAGAACTCATGCCGCCGGCGAGCCGCCTTCTTGTTGGGCGGTAGCGCCGACGGCATGCTGTGAAGAGTTGCTGATGGCGTCGGTGCTCACCCCTGCGGAGCACCTACGCTTACGCGACACTACTTTTCGGCAACTCTCCCAGCGAGAGCCATGACATAATCATCTGCGATATCGGCGAGGGTCAGAGCGACTTCCGGCTCGTTCCAGCCGGCAGCAAGCACCATTTGCACGAAATCGCGAAAGGCGACCTCAAGGACTTCCTCGCGCTCGACTGCGCGGTAGGCATCGCTGGAGGGGTGCTGCGGCTTGCTGATCTGTATGGTCTGACGGGTCGATACCATTGCTATGTTCCCTAAAGCTTGCCCAGGCGGACGCAGGGTACATTTGCCACGCGCCGGGACTTTGGTGTCAAAACGACTATTCCCCTTCATTTTTAATGGGTTACGTGCCGTGTGTCGTTAGCCGTGCATCCGGAAACTTGCAGCAGCGTCCATTTTCGCCATCGCTGAAGTGCAATCGCGTAATCCTGTCCATGGAGTTGCTGAGGGGATAGGCCTTCGCCTCGCGCGAAGCGACCGCTTTGCGCTTGCGCGGATGCTGAAATCACCGTCTCTAGTGATAGTAGCCGAGAGTTTTCAGCCACTCTTCAAAGGAGTGGTTGCCGCCGGGCGATGTCGGCGAGGCAACTTGCCCAACGTAGCGCGGAATGGTGAGGTTTCTCGCCTCACGCGGGCTGTAGCCGAATTCCTTGCTGAACGCGCGACTGAAGTGTGCCGCCGAGGAAAATCCGACCGCAAAGGCGATGTCGATGATCTGCTCCCGGTTGGCGGGGTCGCTGAGCGCGGCATGGGCCGACAAGAGACGGCGGCGCTGAATATAGTGATGTACGCCGCCATATTGCTCGAAAATCTGGTAAAGCCTGGTGCGGGATATGCCGAGTTCCCGGCATATCTGCTCCACTGTCAGCTCGCCCGAAGTGAGATTGCTTTCGACGAACCGCCGAACGCGTTCCGTTACCGCGAGGGCGCTGTGCTGTTCCACTCCCGTCGATTGCGCCGCGGACGTCGAAACGGACGCCACGATCATGTTGCGCACCGTCTGGACGACATGCGGTAGATCCGTGGCCGCAAAGCGAGAAAGATTGTCTTCGACGCTATCGAGATATTCGATCAGCATGCTGGTGAAGACCCCGGAAAGGGCGATGTTGTTTTCGATTTCGACTGGGGTTGGAACATCGAACAGCAGTTCTCGCGGCAGGAACAGCGAGAGGCTCGTCGCCTCGGTCGAACGCCCCCGAAAAGGATGCCCGAGAGAGCGCAACTCCACCTTGCCCGGCTCGCCTTCGAGGACGTGTCCATCGACCTCCGTCCATGTTCGGCCGTCGCGCAGCACGGAAATATGCCAGTGATCGATGAGATTGGCTTTCACTTTCGCCTGCGAGCGCATGTAGCTGTGAGGGGGCGTATCTTGCTGGACGATCAGCATGCCGCCGAGATTCCAGGCAATATGATCGGCAGGGAAGCTGGCGTCCTGCGGGGTGTTGTCCGGCAGGCGGACATCGACCAGGGGCGCGACATAGGCCTGCCAGGCGGCAAATTGTGCCGCCGGCTCCAGGTCGCGCGTGGAAAACCGTAACGGCTGCAAGGCCGGGGGCTGCAATGCTTCGTCGGAAGCCGCTCGTTCCGGTCGTGGAAAGCGTCGCCGCTCCGAGGGCGAGGACTTCCTGTCCTTGCGCGGCGGCTGTTCGTTCGCCTCGATGACCGCAGATGCGGATTGTTCTTCGCGTCGCAAATCAGGCAATCCGGTCTCCTCGAATACCGCCAGGACAGAGCATCGCCGTCACATCTTAACCCACGATTTCGGCGGAAGGCCGTCCTCTGGTTCAACTGGATAAGGTCCCAAGCCTGTTTCGGGCTGTCTTCTCCAGCGAAACGGGATGTTGCAACTCTCGCCGTATCTCCGGCTCTTTGATGACGCCAACACTTTCATTTGCGGCGCTAATCCGAAAAGGCAAGTCTTGCGGGTCACCAACATCATATTCGGGCAGCAATTGCCCTAAAATATGGCAGCAGATCCGCGCTGACCCGTATCGTGCTGGGACATTTGCGTTCGTGGAGCGAGGCTCAGTCGAAACCTCGCGCGCGCAAACGGAACCCATAGAAGCTGTGCGCTTTTGCAAAGGCGGTCTGAAACTATTCCGTTTTTGTTATGCCTTCCGGCTGTACGGCAGAGTAATGTCGCGCCGATCTTGATGAGGCATCGATGATGGACCAGAAGCGGCGCAGAACACGCGAACTTGGATTCGCACCCGGTCATTTCGAGCCCGGCTCCTTGAACGGGATTGCCGATATCGTCGCTCCGCGCGTCGGTCATACGACTTGCCGCGATCGCTCCGACCGCATCGGGCAACGACCTCATCTTATTCGCCGTGGCCATAAGAGCCGAAAGTTTCAATGCCGCAACAGGCAAGGGCTCAACGGCCCGGCCCATCGGCCTGCCTTTGCAGGCGCATCGCCAATATCAGATTTCAGCCCCAATCATACGGAGTTTTCATGACTGCCGCGACGATCCGCACCGTCTATCTCAACGGTGCATTCCTGCCTGAGAATGAGGCGCATCTATCCATCTTCGACCGTGGCTTTCTCTTCGGGGACGGGATTTATGAGGTGACCGCAGTTCTTGACGGCAAGCTGATCGACAGCGCCCTGCACATGGCGCGCCTGGAGCGCAGCGTGGGAGAGATCGGCGGCCGCTTGCCCATTACGACGGACGAGATCGTCGCGATCGAGAAGCGCCTGGTGGAAGAAAACCAGCTGACCGAAGGGCTTGTCTATCTCCAGTACACGCGCGGGGCCGAGGATCGCAACTTCCTCTATTCCGAGAACCTGCAGCCGACCCTGGTTCTGTTCACGCAGGCAAAGACGCTCGAACATGTCGCCGCCGTCGAAAAGGGTCTCAAGGTCAGGTCCATGCCGGACCAGCGCTGGGCGCGGCGCGACATCAAGTCCGTCTGCCTGTTGTCGCAGGTGCTGGCGAAGCGTGCGGCCAAGGCGGAAGGTTTCGACGAGGCATGGCTGTTGGAGAACGGCGTGGTGACCGAGGGTGCGTCGTCCACGGCCTATATCGTCACGCGTGACGGACGCATCGTGACCCGCGCCAACAGCCAGGCGACCTTGCCCGGCTGCACGCGGCTTGCCGTTCTGGAGCTTGCGCGCGAAGAGGGGCTGGTGCTCGAAGAGCGGCCTTTCTCCGTCGAGGAGGCGCAAGCCGCCGCGGAAGCGTGGCTGACGAGCGCTTCCAACTTCATCGTCTCCGTCACCAATGTCGATGGCACTGTCATCGGCGATGGCACGCCGGGTCCGATGTTCCGGCGCCTGCGCACACTCTATATGGAAAATGCCCGGCGCACCGCAATCTGAACCCGTTGCGACGGCCGATATCGATCGTCAGGGCTTGTCGAGCATCGACCAGATTCGCCCGACGATCGGACGGCGATTCTCGCGCGAGCGATAGAGGCGGATTTCAACTTCGATATTCCACTCCGCATCCGCCGCGCGCGCGAGACGGCCATCGGCAAGCTCCGAGGTGACGAGGCTTTCCGGAATCCAGGCGAGCCCGAAGCCGGCGGCGACCATTCCCTTCAAGCCGACCGACATGCTGCCGACATGCACGCGGTTTTCGGCGGGCAGGCGCTCGCCGAAGGCGCCGGCCACCAATTGCCCGAAGAAGGACGTCTTCTGGTAGCTGACATGCGAGAAGCCCGGCTCGATCCCATGGAGTGGCGTGCCATCGGAGCCTGTTGCGCTGACGGGGATGATCGTTTCGCGGCCGAGCGTATGGTGTTCGAACTGTGGATCGAGCAGCATCGGCACATGAAGATGCTGGTAAGTGAGAAGAAAGTCGCTCTCTCCGTCAATCAGGGAGTTCAGGTTTTCTTCCATGCTGCCGGAATCGGGGCGCAGATGCGAGACGACTGGACCTATGCGGGCATTGAGCCGGCTGAGCCAATCCGGAAAGAAGGTGAAGGACAGTGTGTGCAGCGCCGTCAGGGTTACGGTGCGCGCATCCGTGCCGTCCTCATGCTGGAGATTGCGCCGCGCCTGATAGAGCGCCTGCAACGCCTGTTCCGCGACGGGCACGAAACGTTCGCCGGCGGCCGTCAGCCGCGACGGATAGGTCGCCCTATCGATCAGGCTCGCTCCGACCCATCCTTCCAGCTGCCGGATGCGCCGGCTGAAGGCGGATTGCGTCACATGGCGCTCATCGGCGGCCTTTGAAAAGTTCAGCGTGCGCGCCAGCGCCAGAAAATCTTCAAGCCATTTAACTTCCACTCGAAGCTCCCGAAAGAAACCGGCTGTCAAAACCGGCCTCTCCTTGGCCTGAATGAGCCGGGAATGCAATCAGCTTGCGGGGCAATATTCGATCATTCATGCACGGCCGAGCACCAATTCCAGCCTTTCCGATCATGGAAGATCGCGGCAGCCGCGCTTGAAAACCATACGAAATTCCCATCCGCTCTTGCGGCGGTGATCCAATGGCAAGCCGACAAGGCTTGGCACGGCCCAGCCGCTATCGTATCGTCGCGAGAGTTTCTAGCAGCGCGTCCTGCGAGCGACTATTTCCGTTTTTCGCAGACCCTATGCGTGGTTTGCATTTGCCCATCCCGCCAAGCCTACCTACGCAGATATCAACTGCAGTTTTTGGAATGAAACATGACTGAATCCTCGATAATCCCCGTCTTTGACGGCCACAACGACGTGCTGCTCCGGTTGCGTCGCGGCGGCCTGAATTCCGTCAATGCGTTCCTGAACGGCGAGTCCGCCGGGCATATCGATTTGCCCCGCGCCCGCCGTGGCGGCTTGGCCGGCGGGCTCTGCGCGATATTCATACCCTCGCCGGATCAGCCGCGAACCGACAACGCCGATTTCGCGGCGCCAGCTCAGCCCGACGCGCTGAACGAAACCCTGGCCATGGCCCGTCTTCTTTTCGCGATCGAGGCCCGCTCCGAGGGAGCGGTTAAGGTTTGTCGCTCGGCCGCGGACATCAGGCGGTCGATCTCCGAGGGCCAATTCGCGGCGGTGTTCCACATCGAGGGCGCGGAAGCGGTGGCGGCGGATCTCGATGCTCTTTACGTCCTGCATCAGGCCGGCCTGCGCTCGCTTGGACCCGTCTGGAGCCGCCCGAACGTCTTTGCCTATGGCGTGCCTTTCCGTTTTCCCTCGCCGCCGGATATCGGCCCCGGCCTGACCGATGCCGGCAAGGATCTGATCCGCGCCTGCAACGAACTCAGGATCATGATCGACTTGTCGCACATGAACGAGCAGGGCTTTTGGGATATCGCGAAACTGTCGAATGCGCCGCTGGTTGCCTCGCATTCCAACGCATATGCGCTCAGCCCGCATAGCCGCAATCTGACCGACAGGCAGCTCGACGCGATCCGCGATACCGGCGGTCTGGTCGGCATCAATTTCGGCGTGCTCTTCCTGCGTGACGACGGCGTGAGGAATGCGGATACGCCGCTCGAGGTGCTCGTCCGGCACGCCGCCTATATCGCAGAGCGGATCGGTATCGAGCATGTGGCGCTCGGTTCCGATTTCGATGGCACGACCATTCCGGCATCGCTTGGCGACGCGAGCGGCCTGCCGAAGCTGATCGACGCCCTGCGGGCGCATGGCTTCGACGACGAGGCGCTCGCAAAGATCGCCCACCAGAACTGGGTTCGTGTCCTCGAACAGACATGGGGCGGCTGAGGCAGCCCCTTTTTACTGGAGGCAGTGCCGGCGATGCCTTCGTCTAGCGCTCGATGAGATTGAGCGTTAGCGGATGCATCGGCCGCAATGTGACCTTCATGACCGGCTTCGGCGAGGGCTCGTTCGAGCCGGTCACGCGGAAGGTCTGCAGCAGGACGGCGAGGATCGCCACCGCCTCCATCATCGCAAAGGCATTGCCGATGCAGACGCGGGGCCCGGCGCCGAAGGGCATGAAGGCATAGCGATGGCGATTGCGCGCCGTTTCCGGCTCGAAGCGGTCGGGATCGAAGAGCTGCGGCTCTTCCCACAGGTCAGCATGGCGATGCACGGCGTAGATCGGCACATAGATGATGGTGCCGGCCGGAATGGTATGCGCGCCGATGGTGAATTCGCGCACCACCGCGCGCGAGATGATCGGCGCCGGCGGATAAAGCCGCATGGCCTCGGAAAAGACCTGCCTGGCATAGGTGAGCCTGGCGACATGCTCGCCAAGAAGAGGGCCTCCGCCCGTCACCGTGGTGATCTCTTCGAAGAGTCTCGCCTGGCAGTCGGGATGGCGGGCGAGCAGATGGAAGGTCCAGGCAAGACCGAGCGCCGTCGTTTCATGTCCGGCGGTGATGAAGGTCATGAGGTTATCAATGACCTCCTCGTCATTCATTTGACGGCCGGTTTCGGGGTCGGCGGCGCCGAGGAGCATGGAGACCAGATCGCTCCTTTCCTCGCCGCTCCGCCGCCGCTCGGCAATCACGGCCCCGAGAGTTGCCCGCAGGAAGGCAACGGCCGATCGTGCCTTTTCCTTGCCGGGATGAGGCATCCACTCCGGTAGGCCGAGCAGCCCGAGCGCGAATTTCCAGCCGGTCGGCTTGAGGTAGTTGGTGATATTGCGCTCGACCTTGTCGACATCGATGCCATCGCCGCCCGACATCATCGTCCCGACGATAATATCGAAGGTCGTGCGCATCATCTCCGGGCATAGGTCGATGGGGCCATTCTTGTCGGCGAGCCAGAGATCGCGCCTGCGCCCGGCAGCTGCGATCATCGCCGGCTGCAGCTCCAGAAGCTTTTCGTGGCGAAAGGCGCCGGCCACCGATTGGCGCTGCCATTTCCAGTGCGCGCCGTCCGAGGTCAGGATGCCGTTTCCGAGCGCAGGCCCCAGAACACGACGGACATCCTCACCCTTGCCGAGCGCATCGGAATTGCGGACCAGCGCCTGATAGATGAGTTCGGGGTCGGTGAGATAGACCCTAAGCTTTCCCCCGACTTTGGTGAAGACGACGGGCTCGGTGAAGACTTCCGGCGGCAGCGCATCGAGCGGATTGCGGATCAGCGAAAGCAGGACATGCGGCATCGAGCGCGGGGTGAGGGGGAACGTCTGCGAGAGATCGGCAGCGTTCACGCTTGCATTCATCCTTCTATCTCCTTGTTCGCCCCGGCGGATGCCTGTAGATCAGGATTAAGGTATTTGCCTTACAAAGAATAAGGTGGATACCTTAGGGCTTCAAGTGGGGAAAGAGCATGCCGGCAAACAAAGGCAAAAAGACAGGGGTTGCGGCCGGGTCCGATACGCGCGAACGGATCCTCGCCTCGACCTTGTCGCTCTTCAACCACAAGGGCCCGGAGGCGGTGACGACCGCGGAAATCGCAAAGTCCGTGCATATCAACCAGGGCAATCTCTACTATCACTTCCGCACCAAGGAATCGCTGGTGCTGGCCCTGTTTTCGCGCTTCGAAGCCGATGCGCTGGCGCTGGTCGAGCAGGCCGGTGCCGTCGCAGGCGCGGATTCGAAAGCCTATGCCGGCTTTCTGCGTAAATGGTTCTCCCTCGTCTGGACCCACCGCTTCCTGTTTCGCGACATTCCGGGCCTGCTGGCAATCGCCCCCGGCTTGCGAACGCCCATCCTGATGGTCAGCGCCGGTATGCGCCTGTCCGTCGATGTCATCTTTCAGCGAATGGAGGATGCCGGCCTGATCCGTGTCGCGGCGGACGAGCGCAAGCCGCTGATGACCAATATGTGGATCGTTTCGACCTATTTTGCCGTCTATCTCGGCCTTCAGGAAGGGGTGCGCGACCTGACGCCCCGGCATGTGCATTGGGGGCTCTGCCAGGTCGCAAGCCTGTTGCGCCCCTATCTTTCGGCCGAGGCGAAGGCGGATCTGGAGGCGATGCTGGCGGAGCCCTTTGCCTGAGGTCTACCCGACCCGTCGAGAAGCGCTCGTGGTTTCGCCAAGGTTGCGATAGCCGCTCGCCGGATGCGGCGCGGCAAGCCTCGGGCCGCTGCCGCCAAGCTTTTCCCGCAGCGTGCCTGTGCGATACTCGGTCTTGTAGACGCCGCGCTTCTGCAATTCCGGCACCAGGAGATCGACGGCATCCTCGAAGCTTTCGGGCGTCACGGCATAGGCCAGATTGAAGCCGTCGACATCAGTATCCTCGATCCACTCCTGCATGAGATCGGCGACGGTCTGCGGCGAGCCGACGAACACCGGGCCGAAGCCGCCGATGCCGACCCAATCGGCCATTTCGCGCACGGTCCATTCCTTGTCCGGGTCGATCGTGGTGAAGGTCTCGACGGCGGATTGCACCGCGTTGGTGTAGCGGTGGCGAAGCACCTCGTCGGGGGAGAACTGGCCGAAATCGATGCCCGTCCAGCCGGAGATCAGCGTCTGCGCCCCTTCGAGGGAAACATATTGGCGGTATTCGTTGAACTTGCGCTGTGCCTCGGCATCGGTCTCGCCGAGGATCACGGTCTGGAGGTTGAAGGACAGGATTTCGCGGGGATTGCGGCCGACACGCTCGGCCGCCTCGCGAACATTGGCGACATAGCGCTTCAGCACTGCCTTGGAGGGCGCGGCGACGAAGATGCACTCGGCATGCGCGCCGGCAAAATCCTTGCCGCGGCTGGATGCTCCCGCCTGATAGAGCACGGGGGTACGCTGCGGCGACGGCTCGCTGAGATGAATGCCGGGGACGTTGAAATGCGTGCCGGAATGGCGGATCGGATGCACCTTCTCCGGCCGCGTGAAAATACCCTTTTCGCGATCGCGGATGACGGCGTCGTCTTCCCAGCTGCCTTCCCAGAGCTTGTAGCAGACTTCGAGATATTCCTCCGCCAGCGCATAGCGGTCGTCATGCTGCGTCTGGCCAGTCTGGCCGATGTTCAGGGCGCCGCTGTTCAGATAGGAAGTGACGATGTTCCAACCGACGCGGCCCTTCGTCAGGTGGTCGAGGGTCGAAATGCGCCGGGCGAACGTATAGGGATGTTCGAAGGACAGCGACGCGGTCAACCCAAAGCCGAGATGCTCGGTCTCGTAGGCCATGGTCGGAATGAGCTGCAGCGGATCGTTGACCGGCACTTGTGCGGAATGGCGCAGGGCCGCATCGACATTGCCGTTCAGCACATCATAGACTCCGAGCACGTCTGCGATGAACAGGCCGTCGAATTTGCCGCGCTCCAGCGTCTTTGCCAGATGGACCCAATAATCGAGGTCCTTGTAGGTCCAGGATTTGTCGCGCGGATGGCGCCAAAGGCCCGGTGACTGGTGTCCGACGCAATTCATGTCGAAGGCGTTGAGCCTGATTTCGCGTGTCATATTGCTGTTCCTGCGATTGTATCGTTCGGCCGGCGCTCAGGCGCCGACGGCTTTCTTGTTGACGAAGCTGAAGGCGAGCACGGCGAAGATCAGGAGGCCGGTGCCGACCTGCTGCCAGTAGAAGTTCAGGCCTGTCAGCAGCAGGCCATTGGCGACGATGCTCAGAAGCAGGACGCCGAGCACCGTGCCGGCCACGTTCGGCCGGCCCAGCGGCGAAAAGGTCGTGCCGATGAAGGTGGCGCCGATGGCGTTGAGCATGAAGCCGTTGCCGGAGGAGGGGATATAGACCGTGACCGTCGCCGTCAGGATCAGCCCGGCAAAGGCGGCAATCGTGCTGGCGAGAATGAAAGTCACGGCCACATGCTTTGCCAGGCCGATCCCCGAATAGCGCACCGTGCGCGGCTGGATGCCGATGGCAAGCACGACGCGGCCGAAACGCATGCGTGCGAACAAAAGGGCCGTGCCCGCGATGATAATGGCGGCGATCAGAAGCGGCACGGGGATGTTGCCGAGCGTTCCATGCCCGATAAAGCGAAAAGCCTCCGGTACGCCCGATGGCGGCAGATAGACCGGGTTGCCGCCATCCGTCAGCAGCTGTTGTATGCTGCGGCCGATGAACAGCGTTCCGAGCGTTGCCAGGAATGGCGATACGCCGATCGCCGAAATCAGCACCGCATTGAATGCGCCGACCAAAGCGCCCGCGCCAAGGCCCGCGAGAGCGGCAAGCGGCACGGGCAGGCCAGCCAGTATGCCAGAGACGAACGCGAAGCTCGCAAAGTCGACGGCCGTCCCGACCGAAAGGTCGATGCCGCCGGCAGCGACGGCAAAGGTCATGGCGATCGAGACGATGGCGAGCAGCGTGAAGTTGTTGACGAGAATGCTCTGCAGGTTGCCGACGCTCAGGAACGTCGGCGCGACTGCCGAAAACAGTGAAAAGACGGCGATGAGGGCGACGATGAGCCCGTAGCGTGCGACACTCGCCAGCGGCCGTCCCGATGCAATGGAAGCGGACATGGTCAGATCTCCCTTTTGCGCAGCAGGGTGGTTGCCGACACCACGATTAGGATCAGCAGGCCCTGAACGCCGCTGACCAGCGTGCTGGGCAGGTTGAGCAGCTGGAAGCCGTTGATGAGGAAGCCGACGAATAGCGTCGAGATCAGCGTGCCGCCGATCGTTGGAACCAGACGGCGCGAAAAGACCGAACCGAGCAGGGCGGTCACGACCACCGGAAGCAGCATCTCGCCCGAGCCGGTGGTGCTGCCGCTGAGATAGGCGACCGACAAAATGCCGGCGATCCCGCCGCAAAGGCCGCTGGCGACGAAGGCGCCCGCAACCAGGCTTCTCAACGGCAATCCGGCGGCGCGGGCTGCCTCGGGAAACTCGCCGACGGCATAGAGCCTCAGACCGAGCGGGGTGAATTGCACGATAGCCGCGACGATGACGGTGAAGCCGATCAGCACGTAGGCAAGGATGGGGATGCCAAAGCCGTCCGAAGAGGAAAGAACGGTCAGCAGGTCGGTCGAGGCGGGCAGCACCGTGTTCTGCGTCAGGACCAGTTCCAGCCCGGCGACGACGTTCATCACGGCAAGCGTCGCCAGCAACGGCACGATGCCGGCAAAAACGATCGCCAAGGCATTGACGGCGCCGATTGCCAGCCCAGTGACGAGCGCGCCGGCTATGGCGGCCGCATCGCCGAAGCCGAGCTGGATAAGGGTTGCATAGACGGCGGCGCTCAGGCCCATATTGGCCGCAAGCGAGAGGTCTATGCCTCCGGTGACGACATTGGAGCCGCCGGCGATCAGGACGATCGTCAGGCCGATGGCGAGCACGCCCGAAATAGCCGATTGCCCCAGCACATTGCCGATATTGCCGACCGTCAGGAAGTAGGGCGCAGTCAGCGCGAAAATCACCAGGATCGCGACAAAGGCAAGCAGCGAACCGAACCGCAGGGCCGTAGCCGCAAGCTTTCCACCGGCGGGCAACGCCTGTGCCGCCGGATTGTCGGGGAGGGAGGCAAACTGGACATCAGCCGACATGGCGCAATCCTTCCGAAGCACCGGTGGATGCCGACAGAACTTCGTCCGTTGTGGTTTGTGAGGAAATCAATTCGCGGGTGACGCGGCCGCGGAACAGGACCAGAATCCTGTCCGTGATGCCCACCAATTCCGGTAGGTCCGAAGACAGCACGATCACGCCGGCGCCGCGCGCGGCAAGCTCGCCGATCAGCGAATAGATCTCGACTTTCGAACCGATATCGACGCCGACCGTCGGCTCGTCCAGCAGATAGATCTCCGATCGGCGGCTCAGCCATTTGGCAATCGCCACTTTCTGCTGGTTGCCGCCCGAGAGCGTGCGCACCAGCGCTTCGCGACCGGAAGTCTTGATCTGCAGCCGCCTGATCAGCTCGTCGGTATCGTCGCTCTCCCGTTTGCGGTCGAGAAAGCCGAAGCGCGTATAGCGGCCAAGGCTCGACAATGTGATGTTCTCGCGGACGCTGAGATCCAGCCCCACGCCGTGGCCGCGCCGGTCCTCCGGCACCAGTGCGATCTGGCGATCGACGGCTTCGACCGGGTTGCACGGCTTCAGGCCGCGCGTGTCGATATCGATCGTCCCGGATGTTGTCGTCTGCAGTCCGAACAGGGTGCGCACGAGATCTTTCGCCCCGGAGCCGAGCAATCCGGTAATGCCGAGGATTTCGCCGCGCCGCAGCGAGAAGCTGACATCATGGAAACGGCCCGTTGCCGAGAGATTGCGAACCTTGAGGATTTCCCCGCACAGTTCCACTTTCCGCTTGGGAAACATGTCTGCGATATCGCGCTCGACCATCAGGCTCGCGATCCGTCCGGCGGATATCTCGTTTTCAGTCAGGGAAGCAACGTCGACACCATTGCGCAACACGGTAACATCGTCGCACAACGCCTCGATTTCGTTGAGATAATGCGAGACGTAGATGATGGTCACGCCTTCGCTGCGCAGACGGCGGATGAGACGGAACAAGATCTCCGCTTCCTGCCGCACCAGCGCCGCCGTCGGCTCGTCGAAGACGAGGATCTTCGGCTTGTGCAGCAGAGCGCGGGTGATCTGGACGATTTGCCGTTCCGCTGTCGAAAGCTCGCCGATGAGGGCATTCTTCGGCAGATCCACGCCGAAATAATTGGCAAGGAGTTCGCTGGCGCGGCGTTGCATGGCGCTGCGGTCGAGGAAGGGCGTTTTGCCGAGGCGAATTTCCCGGCCGAGAAAGAGGGACTCTCCGACGGTGAATGTCGGAACGAGCAGCCGATCCTGATGGATGAAGTGAATGCCGAGATCTTCGCACAGATGCGGCGTCAGGCGATCGTGGGCCCGCCCTTCGATCTCGATGCTGCCCTCGTCCGGAGTGTGCAAGCCTGCCAGAAGCTTGATCAGCGTCGATTTGCCGGCGCCGTTTTGCCCGACAAGCCCGTGGACGGTGCCAGGCCTGATGGCAAGAGAGGCTCCGGCGAGCGCCGTTGCGCCGCCGAAGCGCTTGACGATGCCATCGAAACGCAGGATATGCGGCGCACTCTCCGCCGTATTCGCCTGCTCTGGTGCGGTCATGAAAATGCCCTTCGCATGAGGGGCGATGCGGAGCATCCGCATCGCCTGTTTGCAGATCAGCCGATGCCGAGCTTCTTGATCACGTCAGAGACGTTGCTCTTGTTCGCCAGAAGGGCAGGGACATAGGTTTCGCGCGGCAGCGTCTGTCCTGAAAGCAGCTTGGCGACATTGCGGATGGCGGTGCGGCCGATTTCGGCCGGCTGCTGGGCCGCATCGGCACCTGCCGGTGAATTGGGATCGGCGATGAGCTGCAGAACTTCCGGGCTGCCATCGACGCCGTAGGTGCGGATTTCGGTGCGGCCGGCGGCGGCGAGGGCCTGCGTGGCGCCGAGCTGCGGAATGTCCCAGGCGGACCAGATCGCCTTGATCGACCCCTTCTCCGGATACTTGTTGAGGATCGCGGTGATCTGGGCAAAGGCGTCCTGGACCGTGTTCGGAATGACATCCCGAAGCTCCGGCTGGATGATCTTCACCTTCGGGAAGTATTTGACGACGTTGACGAGCTGATCGTAGCGGATTGCGCAGGGCGTCACGCCATAGAAGCCGTTGAAGACGACGATATTGCCTTCGCCGCCGATGTCGGAGACGAGCTGCAGCGCCAGGTCCTTGCCGATGCCCCAATTGTCCGACGTGGTGTTGTTGACCGAGTTGGTCGAGCCGACGTCGACGGTCAAAACGGGAATGCCGGCATCGCGCGCCTTTTTCAGCCAGGGATCGATGACGCTCAGCGTGCCGAGGATCTGGACGATGGCGTCCGGCTTCTGTGCGATCAGCGTCTGCAGCTGCGAGACCAGCTTGCCGTCGTTGCGGCCGGCATCGACGGCGATTGGCGTGCCGCCCAGCCGCTTCACCTCTTCGATCTGCGCATTGTAGGCCTGAAGGTCGAAATAGTGATCCGTTCCGGTCGCGCTGATCGCAACGCGCTTGCCTTTCAACGACAGGGCGTCGTCGGCAGCCGCGGCGGTCTTCGACAGGAGGCTCGAAGCGGCGAGCGCGGTCCCGGCAGCGGCGGTCAGCTTCAGAATATCCCGGCGTCCAAGTCCGGTCGTTTTCTCATTGGTCATGAAAGTACCTTTCCAGCAATCCAAAAATGCCAATAGATTACAAAATAGATAGATTTAAATAATTACGGAGAAACGTTTTTCCAAAACCGGCGCGCATGTGGAAATTTCCATGATGCCATCTCGATATCAGGCATATCGGGTTTTTGCGGCCATAGAGGCTGGTCGTGTTCAATCGGTGCTCGCGGAATCCGGGCGGGTATCGGGATTGTGCGTCGAACAGGGGCCCATTCGCGAGGCATGTCCTTGCCGCCATCCATTCGGCCGGCGAACAAAGAATCTCCGAAGGCCGGCAAAATCGAATGATTAAATCTACTAAAAACATAGAGTTTATATCTAATAATTGTATGCGTCGCAGGTCATCGTTCCGTCAGACGACGCTTCCGATTGATCGTGAGGATCGCGACGATGAAATTTATCACACGGCTTGCCTTGTCGGCCGTTGCCCCTCTTCTTGTTACACAGGCTGCGCTGGCCGATGGCGTGAGCGGCGCGCCTGCTCCCTTCGACAAGGGTGGCGTGAAGGTTGCTCTCATCAGCTATATCTCCGCCGGCGACTTCTTCCAGGCCTATCAGGCCGGCGCCGAAGCGCAGGCCAAGGCGCTTGCCATCGATCTCCGCGTCTTCCCGGGCCGTCAGGACGCTGCCGCCCAGCGCGAGCAGATCCTCCAGGCGATCAATCTCGGCGTCTCGGCCATCGTCATCGACCACGGCCTGCCGGAATCGCTTGGCGATGTCGTCCAGCAGGCGCTCGACAAGGGCATTAAGGTCGTCGCTTTCGACGTCAATCTCAACAATCCGAAGATTCCGCAGGTCGAACAGAGCGATCACGAGCTTGCCGATCTCGCCCTGAAGCAGGTCGTCAAGGAGAATGGCGACAGCTTCAAGGCGGGCTATGTCTATGTCGCCGGCTTTGCGCCGCTCGACCGCCGCAACGAGGTCTGGGACAGCTTCAAGAAGCAGAATGCCGGGGTCGTCGAAAAAGCCCGCTTCGGCAATGTCAGCGATACCACGGCGACGTCGACGGCCGACCAGGCGAAGGCGGCGCTGACGGCCAATCCCGATATCACCGTCGTCTTCGCTCCTTATGACGAATTCGCCCGCGGCGTGAAGCTCGCCGCCACCGACCTCGGCATCGCCAACAAGCTGAAGATCTATTCGGCTGATGTGTCGACGGCCGACATTCAGGAAATCACCGAGCCGGGCAGCCCTTGGGTCGCGACGGTTGCGACCAATCCGGCCGTCGTCGGCGCCGTGTCCATCCGTGCTGCCGCGCTGCAGGTGGCAGGGCAGGAGGTGCCGCACCAGATCACGGTCAAGCCGACGCTGCTGACGCAGGACGGGCTTCGCGCCGCCGGCGTCAAGACGATCGAGGAACTGGCGCAGAAAATCCCGGCCTTCAGCACGAGCGATGCGGTGACCGCCAGCTGGATTCCGGACAAGCTTTTCTAGGCAGCCGACCTCGATCCGCCGGCGGGATCCCTCGATCCCGCCGGATTACGTCCATGAACCGGAGTTCACATCATGAGCCAGTCCAACGTCGTCTTCGCCAGCAACAGAAACGCCACGCGGGAAGACCTCTTTGCCAGAGCGGAAGAGATTGCCGCGGATCTTTCCAAGCGCGCCGCGGAGCTCGATCGTGAAGGTCGTCCGCCGCTCGGCGAAATCGTCAAGTTAAAGAATGCGGGATTGCTGAACGCCCTGCATGCGTCGCAGATCGGCGGCGGTGGTCTCGATTGGGTGGATGGCTTGCGGCTGGTTCGCATCCTCGCGCGCGGAGAAAGCTCCATCGGACAGCTTCTCGGCTATCATTACGTCAACAGCCAATATGTCTATTGGGCCTTCGACGAGGGGCGTGCGCAGGAACTCGGCGGCAAGACGGTTGCCAACAGCCTTTACTGGGGTGCCGCCGTCAATCCCCGCGATCCCGGCCTCGTGCTGACGCGCCGCGGCAACGGCTATGTTTTGAATGGCCGCAAATCCTTCTCCACGGCCGCCCATGTTTCCGATTACATCAACGCCAATGCGGCGCTCGACGACAAGATCGTGGGCTTTGCCGTCCCAACCAACCGCGCGGGCTACAAGGCCAATGACGACTGGGACAATTTCGGCCAGCGCGTGTCCGACAGCGGCAGCGTCGAGTTCCACGATTTTCCGGTCTATGAAGAGGATCTGGACAGGGCGGCATCGACCGGCGGCGAGGCACCGGTTCTTGCCACGTTCAACACGCCGCTCATTCAGCTGGTCTTCGTGAACTTCTATCTCGGTACGGCCGAAGGAGCGCTGCGCGAGGCTCTCGATTATGTCCGCACCACGACGCGCCCCTGGGTAACCTCCGGCGTCGAGCGCGCATCGGACGATCCGTATATTCTGGAGCGTGTCGGCGAATTCACCGCCGCTCTGAAGGCGTCGGCTGCGCTGGCCGACAATGCTGCAGCAGCGGTCCAGAAGGCCCTTGCCAAAGGGCACAAGGCGACGGCGCGTGAACGCGGAGAAGCGGCGGCTGAAGCCTATGCGGCAAAGGTCAATGCCACGCACACGTCCCTGGACATAACATCACGCGTCTTCGAGCTCACCGGAGCGCGCTCGACCGCCGAGAAATATCGCTTCGATCGCTTCTGGCGCAATGTGCGGACTCATACCCTGCACGACCCGGTTTTCTACAAAGCCAAGGAGGTCGGGGAGTTCGTTCTGAACGACAGGATTCCCGAGATCAGCCTCTATAGTTGATCTGATATCGCCGGCCATGCAAAAACCCCGTTGCCGGACATCGGCAACGGGGCTTTTGTTTGAGCTTTTGTCAGAGCGCGCCGTTCTTCGGCGGAAGGACGTCGTTGAGGTGGTAGTTGCCGACGACGTGATATTTCCAGCGAACCGGGTCGTGGAGCGTATGCGTGCGGGCGTTGCGCCAGTGACGGTCGAGATTGAGGTCGAGCTTGACCGATGCCGTTCCGGCCAGTTCGAATAGCGTATTCGTTGCCTCGATGGCAATTTCCGTCGTCAATACCTTGGCCGCCGCAACGGCGAGGGTTGCCTCGACCACTCTTTTTTCGGTGGTCTCGACCTGCGCGGCATCGACCTTGCGGCCGGCGCGCTCGATGGTCGCGGCTGCTGCTTCCAGCCGGATGGCGATCTGGCCGATCCTGGCGATTGTCAGCGGGTCGTCGCTGGCGCGCTCGACGCCGCTATCCATCCAGGGGCGGGATCTGGTCTTCACGAAATCAAGCGTCTCGGCGAAGGCGGCCCTGGCGATACCGAGATCGATGCCGGCATGGATGATCTGGCCGACGGAGCCGATGGTCGTCGGCCGTTCGAAACCCTTGTGATGGAGGACGACATGATCCGCATTCACATAGACATTGTTGAGGACCGTGGTGCCGCTGCCTGTCGTGCGCTGCCCGAAGCCATCCCAATCATCGATGATTTCGACGCCCTCGGTGCCTTTCGGAACGAAGGCCATCACGAGCTTGTCGGCTTCATCCAGCGCGAATACCGTTATCCAATCGGCGAAAAGAACGCCTGTCGAATAGAACTTGCGGCCATTGATGCGATAGCCCGGGCCGTCGCGGACAATACGGGTATTGTAGTGCCCGACCGTCTTCGTGCCCCTCTCGGACAGGGCATTGCCGAAGCGGTCGCCGGCCAATGCGCGGCTGAAGAAGTAGCGCTTCTGGTCTTCGGAACCGTCGATGCGCAAGGCCTCGAGGATGTAAAAATGATTCTGCGGGATCTGCCCGATCGAGCCGTCCGCCTGGGCGAGGGTCGCCGTGATCTCGGCCAGAGTTGCATTCGAGACATCCAGGCCGCCATACTCTTCCGGAACGGTGATCGCCAATAGTCCCGATTGCGACAGGGCATCCATCTCGGCGAAGGGAAGCAGCCGCTCGCCGTCACGTTCCGAGGCGGTAGCAGCGAAGAGCTTGGCAAGCTCCTGTGCCACGGCCAATGCATGTTGCTCGCTCTCAAGCAATGTGGCCTCGGGGTGCTTGGAGGTGAGATGATGCAGTTGCGCGTTCATAGGCGGACTCCGATTTCATTCGGCGCCACGATGCAGCATTCGAAGCCGGGCTTCGAGAAAAGGCATTTCGTTTTTGCGGACGCGGTCGCTTCTTCGTTTCTTTATCTATAGAATTGCTGGTTAATTACTGCCTGTTGTCGCGCTTCTATTTCTGACGACCGTGATGTCGGCTCTTATGGGCGGCTGCTTCGCCAATCTTGAAAGCGCGCATGCGCCAACGCCAGCGAAGCGACCATGGGCGTGAGCGCGTGAAAGGGCAGCGGGCGGCTGGATTGGAGCGGGATCGGCAGGGATTCCGCCGGTTCGCCGAGCGCCAGCCTCGCAAGCGTCCGGCCGAGCTGCGCCGTCATGGCGATGCCGCGGCCATTGCAGCCGATGCCCCCGAAAAAGCCCTCGCCGAAGCGGTAGAGGCGCGGCAGGAAATCCGGCGTCATGACGGCGGTGCCGGTCCAGACGATCTCGATACCCGGATGGCGCGGCAGGCGAAGCTCGGAGACGAGCCGGTCGACGACGGCACGGCCGACGCGCTCGAAGGCGCCGATCGGATTGATCGCCATGCCGCCGCTGATCAGCCTGTTGTCGCGGTCGAGCCGGTAGGTGAAAAGGTTGGAACGCGTATCGCCGACGGGGCGGCGGTTCGGTGCGATGCGCGCAACGGTCTCGGTGTCGATTGGCTTGGTCGCTACCTGATAGACCTTGAGTGGCACGCCGGTTCGCCCCATGCGCGAGGCTATGCCGTCGGTAAAGGCATTGGTGGCGAGAATGACGGCTTCCGCTTCGATCTCATGATCCGCGAAACCGATGCGCCAGGTTCCGCCGTCTCGTTCGACGCTTTCAACCCGGCTGTTCTCGCGGATCACGCCGCCACGCCGCGTTACCGCGCGCGCAAGTCCGTAGAGATAGTTCAACGGATGGATGGTGCCGCCGGAACGGTCGATCAATCCTCCGGAATAGATGTCCATGCCCGTTTCGTTGCGGATGGCGCGCGCGTCGAGAAAGTCGACGGGACGGCCGAGCTCCGTCCAATCCTTTGCCCGCCGGCGCAGGATCTGCGCCATGTCGTCGCCATAGGCTGGCTGTAGCCAGCCGGTCTGCGCGGCGTCGCAGGCGATCTGCTCCTCTGCAATGATCGCGAAAACCTGGTCGGCACCGGAGCCAACAAGCGACAGCAGCGCATCCGCCTCGGCGCTCGGCAGCTTCTGGCGCACCGTGGCCGGATCGGCCTTGGCGAAATTCGGGACGACGAAGCCGGCATTCATGCCGCTCGCGCCGGCTCCCAATTGTCCGGCCTCGAGAACGGTGACCGAGCGGCCGGCACGGGTAAGATGAAGGGCCGCGGTCAGACCGGTGAAGCCGGCGCCGATCACGACGACGTCGCAACGCGAGGGAGCCTCGCTTGAAAGCTCGGGAGCGCGGCTGGCCGTCAGCGTCCACAAGGTCGGATTGATGGGGCGAGCAACGTGGCTGGGCATCAGCGGAGGATCTCTCAATAACTATGCCAGGGAGCGGTCTCGACCGGTCAGCCGCTGAAGGGATTGCGCAGGGATTTTCTTCGCACGAGGCGCTCCGACCGGAGCGCCTCGTTCTCCTGAATGGATTGGTGGCCTACTTGATCTTGTCCTTGAGGGCCGAGACGTCTTCCATCGACAATTCGCCATCGGTCGCGACCTTGCCGTCGGCGATCTTCCAAAGGCGGAAGGGGCCGGTGATGTCGCCATACTGATCGAAGGAGACCGGTCCGATGACGCCTTCGTAGCGGATCGGCTTGCCTTCCTTGATCAGGCCGAGGGCCTTGGCGAATTCCTCCTTGCCGGCGTAGATCGGCGTGCCATTCGGATCGACGACCTTGAACATGGCATCCTTCAGCTTCGATGTGTCGTCGCCGGCGATCGCAAGCGCGAGGCCGACGATCGCGCCGGCATCATAGGCGCGGTCGGCAGCCGGATTGGACGGCTCGATGCCCGAGAAATCCTTGTAGTTCTTGTTGAAGTAATCGGTCGACGGCGTCGGCGTGGTGCCCGACGAGGTGCCGTAGGCGTCTTTCAGATAGTCGGCCCCGACGGAATCGATGAAGTCCGGGCTGTTCATGCCGTCGTTGAGCAGGAATTTCTGCGGGCCGCCCTGCGAAATCCAGGTGCGGGCGATGGTCGCGCCGTCGACCGGCGTGCTGACGAGATAGAGGCCGTCCGGATTACCGGCCATGCCGGCTGTGACTTCCGATGCATAGCTCGACTGCTTTTCATTATAGGGCGTGGTCGAGACGATCGTGCCGCCGAGCGCCTTGTAGGCCTTGGAGAACTCCGCGACCATGTTGACGCCGAAATCGCTGTTGACGTGGATGATCGCCAGCTTCTTGAAGCCCTTGTCGATCGCGTACTTGGCGGCGGCGATGCCCTGCAGCGAATCCGAGGTGATGGTGCGGAAGAAGATGCCGTTGGTCTTGCCGTCGCGGCCTAGCGCGGTCAGCGTCGGCGAGGAGGCGGCAGGCGACACCTGCACGATCTTCGCGGGGGCGGTCACCGAGGTCAGGATCGGGATCGTGACCGAAGAGATGATGCCGCCGATGATGGCGGGAACTTTCTTGACCTGCACGAGCTGGGTGGCCGCATCGACGGCGACGTTGCCCTGGCTCTGGCTGTCGCGCGTATCCGTCACCAGATCGCAGCCGTGGGCGCCGCCGGCGGCGTTGATGTCCCTGAAGGCCATCTCGACGGACTTTGCACCCGCCTGGCCATATTCGCCGGCGGGGCCGGTCAGTTCCATCACGAGGCCGACCGTCACCTTGCAATCGGCAGCGTTGGCAGCACCGGCCGCGGCGAGAAGCGCCAGAGCCGTGGTGATTTGAAATATCGTCTTCTTCATCTTTGTTCCCCTTGTTCGGTCAACGATTTTCATGTCTGGTTTTTTAGGAACCTGTCAGTTGTCCGGCATCTGCAGCCAGGTTTCATGCAGATGCTGCCATTCGACACCGTTGGGTGCCGATGAACTTGCGGTGAAAAGCGCGCTTGCCTGACGCCGGCTGTATTTGCCGGCGCGCGACTGGGCTTCGACATAGGTGAGCACGATAGCGTCGTCGGTCTCGAAGCTGGCGCGGATATCCGAAATCTCGATGGTGAAATCGCCGCGAAAACTCGCGCGGTTTGCCCGGATCAGCTCGATGGTCTCATTCCGGTCGAAGATGCGGCCGGTCGGCGGGATCATGCGGAAAGCCTGGCCGAAGGTGCGCTCGCAACGGCCGAAGTCGATGCCATCGGCCGTTGCTGCGTCGTACCATCCTTCGAAGAAGCGATGGAAATCCACGACCTCGGCGCTGGCCTTCTGAAAAAGAGGTGATAGCTGGCTCATACCTTCCCCGCATTGAGGTTGTAGTGCATGATCGAGCCGTGTCTGCCGGTGCGATCGCGCTCCAGCGTATAGACGTCGCCCTCAATCCCCGGGCTTTGGCCGATAACCCCGGCGATCTGCCGGCGATCTTCATCGGAGAGTGCAATGTCCATGATCTTCGCATTGGCGAGCGCATGCGCCTGATTGCGCGCGCCGACGATGACGGCGGCGACCTGCGGCTGTTCCAGCACCCAGGCGCTGGCGATCGTGGCGATGTCGACGCCGTGGCGCTCGCCGATGGCCTTCAAAGTGCCGAGCAGCGACTGGAACAGCTCCCAGCCGCCGAAATCGTCGATAATGAGCTTGTATTTGACCAGAGACCGGTTTTCGAGCGGCATATCCGGTTCAGGCTGTCCGAGCCATCTGTCGCTCAGGAAACCTCCGGCCACCGAGCCGTAGCACAGGAACTTCACGCCGTTCTCGGCCGCCAGCTGCGCGAGCTTATTTGCCGGCCGCTGATCGAGAACCGAATATTGCAGCTGCTGGCTGACCAGGGGAATGCCGGCCACAAGGATTTCGGCGATATGCGGCGTGTCGAAATTCGTCGTGCCGACATTGCGCACCTTGCCTTCGCGGCGCATCTCGTCGAGCCAGCCGAGCGCATCGAGATAGCCTGACAGCGAATAGTCCCACCAGTGAAACTGCACCAGATCGAGTTGCTCGGTCTTCAGCTTGCGCAGCGATTTATCGACGATGCCGCGAATATAGTCGCGGTTGATCGTTGCCAGCTTTTCCAGGTCGGGCACGAGCTTCGTATGGACTTTCATCGCGCCTGCGGCCTCGGCGCCGCGCTCGTTGCGAAGCCGCTCGCGTGCCTCGCCGATCAGCTCCTCGACGCCCGTATAGATATCGGCGCAGTCGTAGGTGCGGATGCCGACGTCGAAGGCGGCGATCAGGTCGGTCACGGCCTGCGCACGATCGATGGCGCCGTGTCCTCCGGCAAGCTGCCAGCCGCCGCGGATCACGCGTGAAATCTCGTATCCGGGGCTGAGCTCAAAAGTCTTGGCGGTCATGCGGTTCATTCTCCTTCAGGCAACGGTACGGCCGTGGTCTCGGCGTGGCTGAACCGCCGCTTGCCCGTTCTGACGATCCGTAGCCGGCTCGCGCAGTTCGGGTCGGGGCAGGCGATTTCCGCGTCCGACGTCATCCAGTCGTTCTTGTGGGTCGGCCGCTGCTTGGCCGCAAGCAGCGGCAGGACGGCGGATATGGAGTAGATCGAAAAGCCCTGGCCCGGCGGCAGCGATAGCATTTCGCCCTTGAGTTCGAAACAATCTCCCGGCTTGGCGCCGCAATAGATCGGCTTGCCTTCGGGAATGACGGCCTCGATCCTGAGGTCGAAGAGTTCGAAACTGTCGTCGGCTGCGGCTGACATCTCAGATCTCCGCGCGTTCGAACGTGACGTCGCAGGCGCCGTTGCGGCGGATGATGCCGCAGGCTGAAGCGAAGTGTTCGCGTTCGTCGGGGCGGACCTGTGCGACGACGCTGCCGGCAAGCCAGCCGATCGGGAAGAGTAGGCGCGCGCCCTGTCCATAGAACAGGCCGATATCGAAAATCGCATCGGGATTGCCGCCCCACATGCGCGGCGGCACATAGCTCAGCACGATATCGCCAGGCTGCGGCGTCAGCGTCGCGTTTTCGGCCGGCAGCGCTGTGGCGTAGGCGGCGTCTTTCAGATGGACCGGCGGGATTGGGCAGGAGATTTCCGGGCCGGTCCACATGGCATGAATGCCGCCGACCACGCGCGGCTCGCTCAGATAGGTCCAGAGAAAGGCGGCGTTGTCAGGTGCCTTGGCATCCAGCAGCGGCGCAAGGACGCTGAGGCCCGAGCGTGGTTCGGAGATCTTGATGGCGCGTTGGCTCATGCGGATAGGCCCTTCTTGGCTTCGGCTTCCAGTTTGTTGCGCAGGAAGGTAAACGGCCGGCTGATGTCTGCGACCAGCGCATCGCGGGCTTCCTTAGCGTCTTGCGTGGCGATCGCCTTGACGATCGTGCGGTGATAATGCGCCGTGTCGACTTCGCCGGCATCCGAGAAGGCGTAAATGGCAACGCGGATACAGGGACCGGACTGCAGCCACAGGCTCTCGATCATCGGAATCAGCACGGCCGATCCACAGGCGCGATAGATCTCGAAATGAAAGGCCTGGTTGAGCGTCACCTCGCGGTCGACGTCTTTCTTGTGCTTCAGCGCACGCATCTCGTCCCATTCGCCGAGCATGCTCTCGATGGTGGCGATCTGGCGCGAATTCATGCGGGTGGCGGCGAGTGCGATCGCCTCGCCCTCGATGAGGATGCGGGCGCGCAGAAGGTCGTCCATGCGCTCGAGCGTGATCGGCGGTACGCGAACCGATCGGTTGGGCAGGGCTTCCAGCGCCTTTTCGGTAATCAACCGGCCCAGAGCCTCGCGCACCGGCATGGTGCTCGTCATCAGCGCATCGGCCAGGCCCCGGATCGTCAGCACCTGGCTCGGCTCGAACAGGCCGCCGATCAGCGCGCGACGCAGCTCGGAATAGACCCGGTCCTGAACCGTCTCGCGGCCCACGGGCGCAAGCTGTGCGGCAATCGGATCGCTCTTTTCG
The DNA here is from genome assembly GCF_010668395.1 of Martinezella lusitana. GTDB lineage: Bacteria > Pseudomonadota > Alphaproteobacteria > Rhizobiales > Rhizobiaceae > Rhizobium > Rhizobium lusitanum_A. The sequence goes on along the minus strand of NZ_WUEY01000002.1, from coordinate 306,273 downwards.
GCGGTGGCCTTTTGCATTCGAAATCCCTTTTTCGGCTTGCGAAGCGGATTAAAGCCGATTAGCGTGATCAATGCAAGTGTGATCACAAATCAAATAATCAGGGAAGCGGCAGCGACTGCTTTTCGGCCAGAGGGATCTCATGAGTACGACAACTGAACAGCATGGGGAGGAAGCCCGGCCTGTTCTGACGGCTAGGAACGTGGTGCGGCGTTTCGGCGGCGTCACCGCCGTCAACGACGTTTCCTTTCATGTGCGCCAGGGCGAGATTCTCGGCTTGATCGGCCCGAATGGCGCCGGCAAGACGACGATGTTCGATCTTCTCGCCGGCAGCGTTGCGCCGAGCAGCGGCGAGATCGTTTTGAACGGCGCTGCGGTCGCAGGTGAGGCGGCTCATCGCCGGATCGGCCGCGGCCTCGGCCGGACATTCCAGATCCCGCGCCCGTTCCCCAATCTGACGCTTCTCGACAATGTCATGCTGGCCGCCCAGGATCAGGCGGGCGAACGTCTGTTGCCGAATTTCCTGCAGCCATGGAAAGTGGCCGGGCAGGAGAAGGCCGCCCACGCCAAGGCGATGGAGCTTCTTGACCTTGTACACCTGACGCGCCTGGCGCACGAGCCGGCAAGAGTGCTGTCAGGCGGGCAGCGCAAGCTTCTGGAGCTTGCGCGCGTCATGATGGCCGATCCCGCCATCATCCTGCTCGATGAACCCGCCGCCGGCGTCAACGCCACCCTTCTCGAGACGATCATCGACCGCATCCGCGATATCAATCAGCGCGGCATTACCTTTCTCCTGATCGAGCACAATATCGACATGGTCACGCGTCTGTGCCACCGCGTGCTCGTCATGGCGGCAGGCCAGCTTCTCTGCGAGGGCACGCCGGAAGAGGTCGCCCGCGATCCGCGCGTCATCGAAGCCTATCTGGGAGGCGCGGCATGAGCGCACCTGTGCTGAGCGTTCGCAATCTCGTAGCCGGTTACGAGCCGGGCGTGCCGATTGTGCGCGGCGCTTCGATCGACGTGGCCGAACGGGAAATCGTCGTCGTGCTCGGCCCGAACGGCGCCGGCAAGTCGAGCTTCATCAAGGCGATTGCCGGCCTTGTGCCGGTTGAAAGCGGCAAGGTCGAGCTTGCCGGCAGGGATATTACGGGTGCTCCTGCGCACAATATGGTGCGGCTCGGCCTTGCCTTCGTGCCGCAGACGGAAAATGTCTTTCCGCTGATGTCCGTCGAAGACAACCTGAAGGTCGCAGGCGGTATCTTGAAGGCGAAGGAAGTGCCTGGCCGTATCGAGGAAATGTACGCGACCTTTCCGGATCTTGCCCGTCATCGCCGTATCGCGGCGGGCAATCTCTCGGGAGGCCAGCGACAGATGCTCGCGGTCGCGCGTGCCCTTATCGTCCATCCGAAGCTTCTCGTGCTCGACGAGCCCTCGGCGGGTCTTTCGCCGAAATTCGTCTCGATGGTTTTCGACATGCTGACCGATATCCGCAAATCGGGCGTCACCATTCTCCTTGTCGAGCAGAACGCCAAGGCGGCGCTGGCCATCGGCGACCGCGCCTATGTCCTCGTCGAAGGCAAGGACAGGCACGAAGGGGTTGCGTCGGAGCTTTGGAACGACCCCGTCGTCGCCGAACTCTATCTCGGCCAGCGACCCGCGACGTCAGCAAGAGGAGGCGCGGCATGAACCTGCAATTTATCGTCGACGGATTGCTGACGGGATCGATGATCGGCCTTGGCGCCATCGGCGTGACGCTGACCTATTCGATCCTGCGCTTTTCGAATTTCGCCCATGGCGATTTCATGGCCTGGGGGACTTATGCGACCCTTGCCGTCGTCAGCGCCATCGGTGCGGTCTTCGGCAAGGTCGCGCCCATCGGGCCGCTCTCCTTCGGCTGGCCGCTGATCGTGGCTGTTGTCGTCGCGATGGGCTTTACCGGCCTTCTCGCCCTTGCGCTCGACAAGGTGCTGTTTGCCAGGTTGCGAGCCAAGGGCCAGTCGATCATCGTCGTCATGGCGAGCTTTGGCGCCTCCATGGCTTTGCGCAGCCTGCTCGAATTCCTCTTCACCTCGCGTCCGACCTATTTCAGCCGCGCCATCCAGATCGCCATGCCTATCGGTTTCGGTATCCGCATCACGCCCGATCAGATTGCGCTTTTGATCGTCACGGCGTTGCTTGTTTTCGGCGTGCACATGCTGATGACCCGGACGCAGACGGGCCGCTCCATGCAGGCGCTCAGCCAGAACCCGGCGCTTGCCCGCGTCGTCGGCATCGATGTCGCCAAGGTCGTGCGCGTCACCTGGCTGATCGGCGGCGGCCTGGCTTGCGTCGCCGGCGTCATGATCGGCATTCTCGTGCAGATACGGCCGCTGATGGGCTTCGACATGCTGCTGCCGATGTTCGCCGCCGCCATTCTCGGCGGTATCGGCAGCGTGCCGGGCGCGGTTCTCGGCGGCCTGATCATCGGCCTTGCCGAGGCGGCCGCGGTTCAGCTTGTTGGGGCGGAATGGCGTGCCGCCATCTCCTTCATCATCCTGATGGCGGTGCTGTTCATTCGGCCGATCGGCCTTTTCGGAGTGAGAGAGCGATGATGGATATTGTTGGCTACGGCGCTTTCTTCCTGACGACGGCGCTGATCTTTTCCTTCATCACGCTCGGTCTGAACCTGCAATGGGGGCTGACCGGCCTCTTCAATGTCGGGTTGGCCGGCTTTGTCGCCATCGGTGCCTATACGTCGGCTCTGTTGACGACGCCCGATACGGCGGGGCGCTTCGGCGGCTTCGATCTGCCTGTTATCATCGGTTGGCTGGGGGCCATGGTCGTTGCCGGACTTGCCGCCGCCATCATCGGCGTTGCTACGCTCCGGTTGAAATCGGATTATCTGGCGATCACCACCTTCGGCGTTGCCGTGGTTGTTCAGCTTGTAGCCTTGAATGCGCAGCGGCTGACCGGCGGTCCCTTCGGCATCGGCTTCATTCCCCGTCCGTTCTCCAGCCTTGCCGAAACGCCCCTGCTTTTCAATCTTGCCAATCTCGGCGTCGTTGTCGCTGTGATGCTGATCGCCTATTTCGCGCTCGAGCATCTGGCGAAAAGTCCGTGGGGACGCGTGCTGAAGGCGCTGCGCGAGGACGAGCGCGCGGCGGTTTCCCTCGGCAAGAGCGCACGCTTCTATCGCGTGCAGGCCTTTGCCGTCGGCGGCGCCATCATGGGGCTTGCCGGCGCCATGCAGGCGCATTTCATCGGTTTCATCGCGCCGGACAATTATGTTCCGACCCTGACATTCCAAGTCTGGGTGATGCTGATTGTCGGCGGTTCGGGCAGCAACAAGGGCGCCGTCATCGGCAGCATCGTTGTCTGGGCGATCTGGGCGGGATCGGGCGCTTTGACGAGCGTCCTCTTCTCGCCGGAGCAGCAGGCCCGCGCCGCGTCGCTGCAGATCGTGGCAATCGGCGTCATGCTCTGCATCATCCTGCTGGTGCGCCCCGGCGGCCTCTTCGGGGACATGCCGCGGCGGAGGTCCGCAGTCGCGCCGGAGGCGAAACCGTTCGCGGACGAAAGTAACGCCGCTTCGTAAAGGGAGTGCGCGAAAGGGCTTGAATATCGGCGTGTTTTCAGGCGCATAGGCCTGGATCTTGTCGTGGATTGCGAGGCTTTTGAACGCTAGCCCTTGACGGCGCCTGCCGTCATCGAGCCGGAAAGCTGCCGATACATTACCAGGCCAAGCAGTGCCGGCGGCAGTGCGCCGAGGATCATGACGGCGGATGCGAGGCCCCATTGCACCCCGCCGCCGCTGGCGGCGAAGAAGAACGAGGCGCCCACCGTCATAGGCACGGCGCGATTGGTCGTCAGCATCAGACCGAAGAGAAATTCGTTCCAGGCGGTGATGAAGCCGAAGATGAAGGTGGTCACGAGCGCGGGTCGGATCACCGGACGAATGATCCTGATCATGATCTGGAAAACGCTGGCTCCGTCGACCGTCGCGGCCTCGTCCAGCTCCAGCGGTATGTCGGATATGGCGTTGACCAGCATGACCAGCGCAAGCGGGATGTTGACGATCGTCAGGATGAGGCCGAGGCCGATCCGGGTGTCGAGCAGGCCGAGCCACTGGTACATCATGTAAAGCGGGATCGCGAAGACGACCAGCGGGACGGCGCGAAGGTTGATGACGAGCGGAAGCAGGAGTTTGCGGCCGGTCTCGCCACGGGCGATCACGTAAGCCGCCGGGAAGGAGAGCAGGATCGCCAGCAGCGTGCCGGTGAGCGCCGCCGCCGCGCTGTTTGCCAGATAGAGGAAGATGTTGAAGCGTTCGGTGTCCGTCAGCACCTTGAGGTAGTTGTCGAAGGTCGGCTGTTCGATCCACAGGCCGGGATTGCTGGAAATCTCGCGCGTCGTCTTGAACGAGGTGATGAGGGTGACGAGGATCGGGAAGTTCATGGCGAAGACGACGATGCCATAGACGAGCCAGCGCAGGAGCTTCAGCATCTCATTTCTTCCTTCGCGCGCCCAGCCAGTTCAGGCCGTAGAGAACCAGCAACGATGTGATGAACAGCACGACGGAGGCCGCGACCGCCTTGCCGATGGCGCCTTCCTTGAAGAATGCCTGGTAGATGTAGATCGACAGCGACGTCGTCGATCCGCCCGCGCCGCTGCCGGTCAGGGCGTAGACATTGTCGAACACGCGGAAGCCGTCGATGAAGCGGATGAAGAAGGCGACGGTCAGCGTCGGCAGCATCAGGGGCAGTTCGATGCGCCATAGCCGCTGCAGGCCGGTCGCGCCGTCCAGGGCTGCCGCCTCGCGCACATCTTCCGGAATGGCGATATAGGCGACGTAAAAGAGCAGGAAGGCGAAGGGCGTCCATTGCAGCACTTCGACGACGACGAGCGTGCGGAAGGCATTGGTGTAGTCGAGGAAAGCCGGGCTGTCGCCGAACCATTCGAAAAGATAGTAGGGCACCGGGCCGGCGAACTCATGCAGCACGAGGCGGTACATCAGGCCGACCATGGCGGGCGCAACCATCAAAGGCAGCATCAGCGGTGCCATCAGGACGGGCCGTGCCGACAAGAGCAGTTTGAGGAAGATCGCCAGAAAAAGGCCGAGCAGGCACTCCGCAACCGCCGTGACGATGCCGAAGCGGAAGGAGAACCACACGGATTGCCAGAACGCCGCCTCCGTCAGCACCGTGACGTAGTTGCCGAAGCCGCTGATCCGGGGGCTGCGTAAGGTCTCGAACGAGACGGTCGAAACGGAGTAAAGGAGATTGAGGAGAGCGGGAAAGCCGAGGAACAGCAACAGAAACCCGACAAGCGGTGCCAGGTAGAGCCTGCTTTCGGCGCGTTTTACAAGAGCCATGGGTTCAGCCGCAGCGGCCGGATGCCGTCAAGCCAGCATCCGGCCTTCTCCTTATTTCTTCAAGAGATCCTGCATGCCCGCCTTGGTGTGGGCAAGCGCATCCTCGAGGCTCTGCTGGCCGGACCAGTAGCCGGTGAATTCCTTGGCCTGAAGTTCATAGACCGAAAGCGCCTTTGCCGAGGTGGCGCCTGTCATGACGTAGCCATACTTGCTGGCAAATTCGCCAAGCTTCACAAGATCGGGGCGCTCCTTCGCCACCTTGGCGACGACGTCTGGCGTCAGCGCCGGCGAGCCGCCCGCCCGGGCATAGGCAAGGGCGGCATCCTCCGACGACAGCCATTTGAGGAACTTGATGGCGCCTTCCTTGTTCTGCGCGTTCTTGTTCAGCCCAAGACCGAGGCCGTGAATATGGTCGGCTCGTCCGTTCGGCCCCGCCGGCGGCGCGACGATGCCGGTGACATCGGCCACGGCCGGCGATTTCTTCGCATCGGTGAGCTCGGCCGCGGCTGCATTCCATTGCAGCGCGGTCGCAGTCTGCCCGGAGCTGAAGGCCGCGTTGGTTTCGGCATATTCGTAGCTCAGCGAATCCTTCGGCGAGGCGCCGGCGTCATAAAGCGTCTTGTAGAGCTTCAGTCCCGTCTTGTAGGCGTCCGAGTCGATCGTGATGTTGCCGCTTGCGTCCATCCAGTCGCCGCCATAGGAGCGCGGCAGGGATTGGAACACCATCATGTTGAAGAGAAGGTTCTTCATCTGCAGCACGGTGCCATAGCGGACCGGGCTCTGGCGGTTGGCCTGCTTGCTAAAATAGAGCGAGGTGGCCGCCCAATCGTCCCAGGTCCACTCGTCGGGCTGCTTGGGCGCAAGCTCCTTGCCGAGATATTTCTTGGAAATCTCGGCATATGTGGCCTTGGCGTCGGGATCGGCGATGAGGGCGTCGATGAGATCCTTGCGGTAGTACATGAAATGCAGCGACAGGTCCGTCGGCACGCCATATTGCTTGCCGTCGAACTGCATGGTCTTCAGCACCGCATCGCCGAACACCTTCGGCGCATCGGCATCGAGCTCGATCGGTTCCATATAGGGCGCATAGCGGCCGATCGAATAGGTCGCGACCAGATTGACGTCGAAGGCGTTGGAGCCGGCGGCCATGTCGGCCTGCAGCTTGTCGAAGAAGCCGTCGCGATTGAAGAACAGAAGCTCGACCTTGTCGGCATCCGATGCCGTCTTGTTGTAGAGATCCGTGGTGGCGCGCAACGCCGTCTCCTCCGAGCCGCCCGGCCAGCCGAGCACGACGACCTTGGCGCTTGCCAGCCCCGGCAGCGCCGTCGCCGACAGCGTCAGGGCGAGCATTGCGGACGATATGTGCTTGAATTTCATTGTTGTTCCCTTTCCTTATCGTTGTTGAGTTATCCGAGGCTTGTTTATCGATGGCGTGCGGCAAGATCCGCCGCGCCGATAATGCCGGCATGGGGACCGAGACTTGCGGCAACGAGGCGCGGCGCCAGATGCGGAGGGAGCCCGGCAAACTGCGCGCCAACGGCTTGGAGATAGCCGGATGCCAGACCGATGCCGCCGCCGATGACAATTCGCTTCGGCGCAAACATCATCTGTATGTCGCGGCATAAAAGCGCGACGCGCGATGCGGACTGTGCGACGATCGCCTCAGCCCAGCCGGCGCCCTCGCGCGCCTTCTGAAATATCTCCGGCGCTTCAGCAGGATGCCCGGCGCGGGCGGCTTCGGCCGCCATCCAGCGGCCCGAAACGACATCCTCCAATGGCGACTGGCCGTGCGTAGGCCCGCGAAGCAGGCCGAAGTGACCGGCAAGGCCGAGCAGCGGACGTCCGTTGACCACGACACCGCCGCCGATGCCGGTCGATATGGTCAGGAATACGGTATCTTCGTTGTTGCCCGCACCGAACCTGTGTTCGCCCCAGGCGGCAGCCTGGGCATCGTTGACGGCAAAAGCCGATTTGCCGAAGAGCTCGCTTGCCCGCGCCGGTAGCGGATAATGATCTGGAATTGCAAGTGTTGCCGGATTGAGGGCCGACCATCGTCCTTCATCGATCAGGCCCGTTGCGGCAATGCCGACACGCTCGTATCGGCCGGCCCAGTGCCTGGCCTGCTTCGCAATGGCCGCGAGCCATGCGTCCGGGCCGGCTTCCCGGCTGGTTGCAATCGTCGTTTCCGCGAGCACTTGCGCGCCCCGGACCAGCGCCGCCAGGGTCTTCGTGCCGCCGATGTCGATCGCCAGCGTTGCTCCGTCCCGTTCCGAGAAGGCAGCCGAGACGGCGTCGTCGAACCAGGCCGTCACATGCTCGGTGCGCGTGATCGCCGACCCGACGACCACGGCACAGGCACCGGCCCGCACGGCATTGGCCGCCTGTTCGGGCGTGCGGATGCGGCCTTCTGCGATCACATAGGGCGTCAGCTGCCGCACGGCGGCAATCAGGGCGATATCCGGCTCGACCGGTTCGGGACCGCCGACATAGCCGGACATGGTCGTGCCGATGAAATCGACGCCGGCTTCAAGGGCTTGTTCCGCATCCTCGAGGCAGGAGCAATCCGCCATCGACAGCAGGCCCCGCGCCTTGATGGCGGCAAGCAGCGCCTTGATGGTTGCCGGCCGCGGCCGGTCGGTGGCATCGAAGGCGATGATATCGGCACCGGCATCGGCCAGCGCCTCGACATCGGCGACAAAGGGGGTAATGCGGACCGGGCTGTCATCGAGGTCTCGTTTGACGATGCCGATAATCGGCGCATCGACGGCGGCCCTGACGGCCGCGACATAGGCTGCCGATTCGATGCGCAGTGCGCGAGCGCCTGCCGCCAGCGCCGCGCGGGCAAAGCCGCTGACGAAAATGGCCTCATCCATAGCCCCGCCCGGCACGGGCTGGCATGAGACGATCAGACTCAGGTTGAGATCTTCCTTGCGCATTCGGCACCCCTTTCGGAGCGCAACGATAGAGGATGATTACCGGAAAGCAACCGGTTTTAAACTGGTATTATCTTTGCAGCTCGAAGACGAAGTCGTAGACCTCGCCCTTATAGCGTGTCTCGCAATATTCGACGATCTCTCCGTCGGCGAGAAAGCAGCGCCGCTCGGTGGTCAGGATCGGTGCTCCCGCCTCACAGCGCAGATGCTGCGCATCCTCGGGAGATGCGGCGCGCGCCCGCATTCTCTGCACGGCGCGCCGGGGCAGAAAGCCGCGCTGGGCGAGCGCCTCATAAAGGGAATCGCCGACGAGCGAAGGCGAGGGGAGGAAGCGTACGGGGACTGCGGCATGTTCGACTGCGATCGGCGCGCCATCGGCCGTCCGCACCCGGCGCATTCGCAAGACCTGCGCATGCGCCGAGATACCGAGCGCCATCATTTCCGCCGGCGATGGACGGGTCAATTGCTTGGAAATCCACACGCAGCCGGGTTCCATTCCCCGTGCGCGCAGGTCTTCCGAGAAGCTGGTGAGCGTGGAAAGCGATTTCTCGACGCGCGAGCCGATCTCGCTGCGCGCGCCTTGCCGGCGGCTCAGCATGCCTTCTTCCTCCAGCATGGCCAGCGCCTTTCGGACCGTGACGCGTGACAGCGACAAGGCTTCCGCGAGCGATCTCTCGCCGGGCAACACGGAACCGGATTTGAAGGGATGGCTGCGAATGGCTGCCTCAAGCGCCGTCTTCAGCTGCTTGTAGAGCGGCATTCCCTGCGCGCCGGAGGCAAGTTCGTTCCTGACCAGTTCGATAATATCAGTTGCCAAGGCGAGCCTTCCCTTCGGTGGCATGGGGACGAAAATCTCGTCCTGCTCGATACTGGTATTATACTGTACAGGTTTTTGCGATCTGTCGAGGTGATCGGGGGCGTACCGGCCGGCCATGGGCGGGCCGGTAAGCAGTTCGTATCAGGAAGCGAGCGCCCGGCGCTGGGGCTGCGTGGAAACAGCTTTGGCGGGGACCCGCAGCGGGGCCTTCGAGACGGCAGGCATGGTGCGGGAGGTATTGGTCTTTGTCGCGCCCAGCCAGCGGAGGATCGCGTCGAAGCCAGGTTGAGCGACGCGCTTGAGTTCCGGGCTCATTTCCTCGTCCATGCCGCACAGGGTGGCAATTTCCTGAAAGTCCACGCGACCGGCCCGAAGCGGGGGGCGCGACTGGAATACCACCAGCCCGATCATGAAGCCTTTGATGTTCTCGAAGCTGCGCGGCTGCAGCAGCGGCTTCAGCCGCATATCGCAGAAATCCGAAATCTTGCGCTGGAAAACGTCAGAGGCAGAGTTTTTCTTTACGGGCATTATTCATTCCTTGCAGGCGACATCATCCAAAGGTCGGGGAGTGGCCCGCTAAAGCACGGAAGTTAACGAAGCGCAAACAACCGACCGATTGGCCGCTTTCAATTCTACGATGAGCGGGGATTTGCCAAGTAGAGGATCGACCACGCTTCGGTCAAGACCGTTTGCGCCATGAAGCGGGCAGGAAAACGGCGAACATCTGTCCAGCGGGACCATCAAGACCATGAAAAAACTGTAACTTGCCTCGCAAGTCATTGAGAGCGACATTTTCCTTGCGCCGGATATATGAGGTGAAAGACATGTCAGTCTTGGAAATGTTGGTCAGACGCCGGATTCAGGAAGAATATGCAAAGGGCACGTCGCCAGAGCGCATAACCCGGCTCCTGCAGGAATTCTTGAACGGAACAGAAGCCTCCCAAGCCGATGCTGCTCCGCGCCGTTCCGCAGATCATCCGTAGCAGGTGACAGACGCGATGAAGGCGGCCGGCCCTCGATGTTTTTCCGAGCGCCGGCCGTTTGTTGAGACAGGGAAAAATCCCTGCCTGCTGTTATTGGGCAGCGTTCGCTTCCTGCAAGCTTTCGACGACGGTCAGGATCTTGTAGGCCGCCGAAACGCGAGCGGGAATTGGGAAATTCCTGTTCGCCAGCAGGACGATACCGACCTGCCGCGCGGGAATGAAGGCGGCATAAGCGCCAAAGCCGTTCGTCGAACCTGTCTTGTTGAACAGCATTTCCTTGCGCGGCTGCTGCGGCGGATCGAGGCGGGCGACCTTGTGCGGATCCAGCGCCATGTCGGACGAGTTGCCGGCCAGCAGCCGGGCAAGTGTCGTCGGATAGGCGTAAGTTTCCCATCCGAGCGCCTGCGTCATATTCCCCACGCTGTAATAGCCGACATGTGTCGCGTCGATCGCCCGCTGAAGGGTTCCGCCGAGTTTGGCGCCTCCCATATTGGCTTCTAGAACGGCAAGCATGTCGGATGCCGTGGTCTTGATGCCGTATGCCTGCGTGTCCAGAACGCCGGGATTCACGCGGATCGGCTTGTCGCGCTTTGAATAACCATAGGCATAATTGCCCATCTCGGACGACGGAACGCGGACATAGGTGTGGCTGAGTCCAAGGCCGGCAAGGATCTTCTCCTGCATCAGCGTGTCGAACGGTTCTCCCATGGCCTGCGCCGCCAGATAACCGAACAGGCCGATGCTCGGGTTGGAATATTGTCTGTAGGTGCCGGGTGCAAAGGAAGGATGCCAGTTGCGATAATAGGAAACCATCTTTTGCTGATCGGTCACGCCCTCCGGAAATTGTAGGGGCAGGCCGCCCGCCGTATACGTGCCGAGATCGAGAAGACTGATCCTGTCAAAACTGCTGCCCGCCAGTTCCGGCAGATATTTCGTCGCCTTGTCGGAGAAGGACAGTTTTCCATTGAGCTCGACGTAAGAGCCGAGTACGGCGGTAAACGTCTTGCTGATGGAGCCAAGCTCGAAAATCGTGTCGTTCGTGACTTTCTGGCCGCTCTCCTTCGAGGCAACGCCATAGTTGAAGACATAGCGCTTGCCCTTGACGGTGATCGCGATTGCCATGCCCGGCACGTCGTTTTCCTTCATGAGCGGGCGGATGGTCTCGTTGACCGCCCGCGCCAGCCGATCCTGGTCATTGTTTTCGGCGGCATGGGCGGCGATCCCATAGAGAAGGCAGCCCGAGACGATGCCGAGCTTCCGGAGAGACGTGGAACGTATATTCAAGATGATATCCTCGTTGTAATGACCGGCCATGCAGGGTCGCACGGCCGAAAAGGGATGGTGCCGATGGTGGGCGGCGGCGTCTGTCGGGCTCCTTCGATTTCAGATCGCGGCGGCGATGCGGCCGATTTCGGCGACGATCGCATTGCGCTCGTCGGCCGCGATCGTGGGTATTTCGCAATAGGCGGTGACGATGACGGGTGCCCGGTTGGGTGGCCATAGCACCGCGATGTCGTTGGCATTGCCGGCTTTGTCGCCGTTCGTTCCTGTCTTGTCGCCAGCCAGCCAGTCCTTCGGAAGGCCGGCGCGCAGGCGGGCGTCGCCCGTCTTGTTGGTGATCAGCCACGCGGCCAGCTGCGATCGCGAGGCAGCCGAAAGGACGTCGGTGAACAGAAGCCGCCGCAGGTTTTCCAGCATGGCCGCCGCCGTCGTGGTATCGCGCTCGTCGTCCTGCCTGTCGTGGTAATTCAGCGTGGGTTCGGTGCGGTCGAGGCGCGTGATTTCGTCGCCGAGGCTGCGGCAGAAGGCCGTGAGCGCCTGCGGGCCGCCGAAGCTCGCAAGCAACAGGTTGCCGGCCGTATTGTCGCTGAGCGTCACCGCCGCCGCGCAGAGTTCCGCAACGCTCATGCCCGCGCTGTCGCGTACATGTGCCTTGGTTGCCGGCGAGCCATCGACAAGATCGCTCTTGGTGTAGCGAATGCGCCGATCGAGTTTCTCCTGGCCCTTGTCGACACGCGCAAGTACCAGGGCCGCCGCCAGCGCCTTGAAGGTGCTGCACATCAGGATGCGTTCGCCGGCGCGGTGTTCGATGCGCTTGCCGTTTGCCATGTCGAGAATGCTGACGCAGATGCGGCCCGGGTGCTTGCTCTCGAGCGCGGCAAGCCGCGCTTCACCCGAACGATCGTCCGCAGCGCGTCCAACCCCGCTTATCCCTGCCAGAACAGGCAGCGCAAGCAAGCTGCCGGCAAGGCTTTGCCGGCGCGACAATAAGATCGTCATCGTGTTTCCACTTCGATTTACGTTGGGCAGAGGTGCGCGTGTCAGGCCCCGTAGATGTCATTGGAACCCTGCAAATCACCTTGCGACGCGGACTATGGCGTTCCTTCGTGCCCTCGACAAACGATCAATTTTGGGCTTAGACATGAGAAAAACTTGGCCTTAGGACACAATGGACATCTCACAGCTGCCGCTGAACGCCCTGCGCGTCTTCGAGGCCTCGGCGCGACATTGCAGTTTTACGCGGGCGGGCCTCGAGCTTAGGGTTACCCAGACGGCGATCAGCCACCAGGTCAAGGCGCTGGAGGATGTGCTGGGCGTCACGCTATTCAAGCGCCTGCCTCGCGGTCTTGCCTTGACCGACGAGGGGCATGCGCTGCTGCCGGTGCTGACCGATGCGTTTCGCCGCATGAGCGCCACGCTCAGCCAGCTGGAAGAAGGAAATTTCGCCGAGATCCTGACGGTCGGTGTCGTCGGCACCTTCGCCATCGGCTGGCTCTTGCCGCGCCTGGGCAGCTTCAAGGTGCAGCATCCGCATGTCGATCTGCGCCTGAAGACCAACAACAACCGCGCCGACATGGTGCTCGACGGGCTGGATTTCTTCCTGCGCTTCGGCGATGGCGCATGGCATGGAACGGAGGCGATCCACCTGATGGATGCGCCGCTCTCCCCGGTCTGCACGCCCGGTATCGGCGCGCAATTGCACACGCCGGCCGATCTTGCCGATTTTGAACTGCTGCGATCCTACCGGCTCGACGAATGGGCGCTCTGGTTCCGGGCGGCAGGGCTGCCGCCGCCTCATCTTCGAGGCTGGATGTTCGATTCGTCGCTGACGCTGGTCGAGGCCGCCGCGCGCGGTGTCGGCGTCGCGCTGGTGCCCGTCGCGATGTTTTCCCACGATATCGAGGCCGGCAGGATCATGCAGCCCTTCCGGATTACCGCGATGACCGGAAGCTATTGGCTGACGCGGTTGAAGTCACGGGCGGAGACGGCTTCGATGAAGGCGTTTCGCCAATGGCTGATGGCGGAAATCGAGGAGATGCCGGGATAGCCCGCACAGACGAAAACGACCCCGAACCTGCGTCCGGAGCCGTTTGATCTAAAACCATCGAAGCGCAGTGCCGCAACACGGCGCCCGATGCCTGAAAATAGCTGCTGCCTTAGCTTGCGAGTTTCAGCCTGACGGCGCCGGTTCGCGTGCCGGAGCGCACGGTCTTGAAGCGCCCGACCAGGCCTGCGAGCTCGTTGCTGATATCGGCAAGGTGCCGTGTCGAGGCATTGGTCTCTTCCATCAGCGCCACGTTCTGCTGGGTCATCTGATCCATGTTGCGGACGGCGGAGTTGATTTCGCTGATGCCGACCGCCTGCTCCTGCGTCGAGCGGGCGATGGCACCGACATTGCGGTCGATGGACGCAACCTGATTGCCGATCAGGGTCAGGGCTTCGCCCGTGCGATTGACCAGTTCGACACCACGGCGTACGTCGTTCGACGACCTGTCGATCAGATCCTTGATTTCCTTTGCGGCGGTTGCCGAGCGCTGCGCCAGTTCGCGCACTTCCTGGGCGACGACGGCGAAACCCTTGCCCTGTTCGCCGGCCCTTGCCGCTTCGACACCGGCGTTGAGCGCGAGAAGGTTGGTCTGGAAGGCGATGTCGTCGATGACGGAGATGATATCGGTCATCTTGCGCGACGAGGTCTCGATATCGCCCATCGCGGATACGGCCTGCTGAACGACCTCGCGGGACCGTTCCGCTTCGGAGGCGGATTCCTTGACGATCGCCTGCACTTCGCGCGTCCGCTCGGCCGTCTGTTCGGAAATCGTCGTGATCTGGTCGATCGCTGCCGCACTTTCCTCGAGTGCGGAAGCCTGTTGCTCCGTCCGCCTTGCCATGTTGTCGGCGGCCGAGGAGATCGATCCGGCCTCGTCGCGGACGCGGGTGACCGAATCTTCAATATGCTGCATCGCCGTTCCGAGCGACGTCAGCGATTCGTTGTAGTTGCCTTTCAGAACTTCGAACTCGGCCGAAAGCGCTTCGGTAATCTCGGCCGTCAGGTCGCCGTTGGCGAGGCCCTTCAGCGCGATGCCAAGCGCATTGAGGGCGCGTTCCTGCTCGCGCTGCGCGGCAGCCCGTTCGGTTTCCGCGCGATCGCGCTCATCGGCGAGCACCTGCAGATAGACGGAAATGCCGTAGTCCATATCGAGCAGCGCGGCCTTGATGATCGCCGACAGCCGCCGCGACAGGGCCTGCTCATGCTTGCGCTGCATGATGCCCTTGAGCTGCTGTGCGACGATCGACCGCACCATGCCTTCGAGAATCAGCGCATAGCCGCCGATATACCAGCGCGGCTCAAGCCCCAGGCGCGCATGGGTCCTGCCGACGGCCGATACCGCTTCGACATAATCGGGACCGTATTTGCCCGAAGCGATCGTTTTCCAATGATCCTGCTGCTTGGATTTGGCGTGCGCCACATGCTGCTGCGAGGAGAAGAACTTCGACATTGCGGGGTGTTTGGCGATCTTCTCGTAGAAGACGTCGAGAGACCCTTTGACGGCAGATTCGATGATCGGCTGCAGCTCTGACAGAGCCTGCCGGGCATCCTGTCCCAGTCCAACAAAGTCGAGTCGATCATTCAACTCGTCCATTTTCGATGCGCGCACCATAATCTGCTCCAAGAAAGAATTTCAAGCAGTTAGGGCACAGTCATGGTTAAAAATTCATTAGGTTCCTGCCCATTTTCTGGGCGCGATTGTCGCAGTTTTGCGTTGGCGGGTTGCCGACACATCGGCGCTGCAACATCATTGTCCGAGTATATGGCCTTTGCTGAGGGCTACCCGTCAGCACGTATCTCGACACGGAGCAAATGGCATTGGGGCCTAAACTCGGCAGATAGATAAGCGGGCAACAGTTTCTTGTCGTTGCGGCGTACTGTCGAGCTCATCCTGATCGAAGCCGGAGACGGGCGCCGCCCGATTTTTCTTTCGAGCGGATTTTCGTCATGTCTGATGTGGCGCTTCCGTTGACGTGAGTTCAAAAGCGAATCGCCCGCGGAGAAAGGATCCCGCGGGCGATTGAAGGCGATGTTTCCGTGTTGTCAGACCTGAGCACTATCGGCGGTACAAACCGCCAGATCCGTGCTCCGGCATTCGTCTTTCCGGGAGCGCTTCAGCGCCATCCCAGCGCCGGTGCGACGTGGGTCAGGATGGCCTCGATGACGTGGGCATTGTAATCGACCCCGAGCTGGTTCGGCACGGTCAAAAGCAACGTGTCCGCCGCGGCGATGGCTTCATCCTTTGCCAGTTGCTCGATCAGTACATCCGGCTCGGCGGCATAGCTGCGTCCGAAGATGGCGCGCGTCTTTTCGTCGATGAAGCCGATCTTGTCGGCGTCCTTGCCGCTGCTGCCAAAATAGGCGCGGTCGAGATCGTTCACCAGCGCGAAGATGCTGCGGCTTACCGAGACCCGCGGCTCGCGCTTGTGGCCGGCCTCTTTCCACGCCTCGCGGTAGGCCTTGATCTGATCGGCCTGCTGGACGTGGAAGGGCAAGCCGCTTTCGTCGTCCTTGAGCGTCGAGCTCTGCAGGTTCATGCCGAGCTTTGCCGCCCATACCGCCGTGGCATTGGAACCCGCGCCCCACCAGATGCGGTCGCGCAGGCCTTCGGAGTAGGGCTCCAGACGCAGAAGGCCGGGAGGATTGGGGAACATCGGGCGCGGATTGGGTTGGGCAAATCCTTCGCCACGCAGCAGGTCGAGCAGCACTTCCGTGTGCCTGCGGCCCATATCGGCGTCGCTCTCGCCTTCCGTCGGCGCATAGCCGAAGTGGCGCCATCCGTCGATCACCTGTTCCGGAGAACCGCGGCTGATGCCGAGCTGCAGGCGACCGCCGGCGATGAGGTCGGCAGCACCGGCATCCTCTGCCATATAGAACGGGTTCTCATAGCGCATGTCGATGACCGCCGTGCCTGTTTCGATCCGGCTGGTCTTGGCACCGACGGCTGCCAGCAGGGGAAACGGCGAGGCAAGCTGACGCGCGAAATGGTGCACGCGGAAGTACGCGCCATCGGCGCCCAGCTGTTCGGCGGCGACGGCGAGATCGATCGATTGCAGGAGCGTGTCGGCTGCCGAGCGCGTCTGCGATTGGGGCGATGGCGTCCAGTGGCCGAATGAAAGAAAACCGATCTTTTTCATGATTCCATCCTACTATGTCTGGTGTGTCCGGCTCGATTTCTTGCCACAGGTGACGATGCCGATACAGGCAACGCGTCCGAGGCGTCCGTTATCCGCGTCATCATTCCATGGCTCGCAAGAACCGTGATTTCGAGTGCGTATATGTGCATGGATACAACTCGTTGGAACAGCGCAATCTGTGAACTGATCGTCAACATGGATGGAGACACCGGAAACGGCTGAGGCCTTGACTGCCTTACGGTCGTCGCCGGCCTGCATTTTCGCCTGCCATCCCTTTGCGGCCTCTCCAAACATGAACAAATTTTAACCGACGCGTTAACAATCAGATAACGCACCGCACCGAAACTGCCGCGCGTGTGAGTGCATCTCTCGCTTTCAACGTCCTTGAAACAAGAAATGGCAGGAAACTATGTTTGCAAGAAAATTCGCCCCCGCTCTGGTCTTCGTCGCATTCGGCGCCGGTATCGCGCATGCGGAAGTGCCCGTTCGCATCGATCAGTTCGATCATTGGGGGGCGTATTCTTATAAGTCGGGCGACAGCGTCAATTGCTATGTACTGTCGAGGCCGGTTGCCCAGCAGCCCGCCAATGTCGACCATGGCGACAATTTCTTCATCGTCTCGCGCCTGTCTTCCGGCGACAAATTGGTTCCCGAAGCTGCGATGGGCTATGATCCGAAAGACGGTGCGCCGATGACGGCGATGGTGGGTGACAAGACATTCCCGATGTTCACGAAAGACCGGCATGCCTGGGTGAAAGACGAGACGCAGGAGCCGACCCTTGTCAGCGCCATGAAAGGTGGCGCTCAGCTGCAATTGCAGGCAACCTCCAAACGGGGAACGGCAACGAGCTACTCCTATTCGCTCTCCGGCATTACGGCTGCGTTGAAGCGGATAGAGACCTGTAAATGAGGCCGCCGGCACCATAGGCCAATTGGCGGAAGGGAAGCCGAAGAGCGCCAACAGCCTGCTCCTCGGCTTTTCTTTATTCAACAGCCTGTCAATGCGATTGCTATAACGAACTGTCGCGCCTGCCATTCTGCTTCGACGGGCGAACTTCGGCATGAACAGGCGGAAATGTCGCAGATGCCCTCAGCGTGAGATTCGCGTGGAAAGAATGATGGACGAGAGGGTGCGTTCGACACCGTCGATCGTGCCGATTCCGTCGATCAACTGATCCAGCTGGGAAATCGAGGGCGCTGCGATGATGGCGATGAGATCGAAGGTGCCGCTCACCGAATGCAGCGTCGTTACCTCCGGGATCGCATCCAGCGACGCCGTCACCGCCGACAGCGCCTTCGGTGCGATCGTAATCAGCACATGCGCGCGAATCAGGCCAGAAAGATAGGCCTCCGAAAGCCGCACGCCATAGCCCGCAATCACGCCCTCGCGCTCCAGCCGTTCGAGCCTGGCCTGGACGGTGGTGCGCGACAGCGACAGCTTTTTGGCGAGCGTTGCTACCGGCATGCGGGCATTCTGGCCGAGCAGGGCGATCAGCTCGCGATCCTTATCCGTAACCTGCATGGCGGCTCCTGCGTTTTGCAAAATTATGTCGTCAGTTTGTACAGATTTATACAACGAAATGCGTTTTTCGTCGCTATGAATCGTTCAACTCCTGCCTACACTTATATAAATCTTATCAATGAAATGCAGGGGAGTCATATGAAAGACATAGTGGTTATCGGCGCAGGCAAGATCGGTGGGGCGATTGCTCTGATGTTGGCCGAGACGGGCGATTACAGGGTCGTCGTCGCCGACCGCAGCCAGGAGCAGCTGGACAAGATCGACCGCCATCCGGCGATTTCCACGGCAGCCGTCGACATTGCCGACCGCGCAGGTCTGGTCGCCGTCCTGAAGGGCAAGTTTGCCGTATTGTCGGCAGCACCGTTCCATTTGACCGGCTTCGTGGCCGAAGCGGCGCTCGAGGCAGGCGTCCATTATCTCGACCTTACCGAAGACGTCGCGACGACGAAGAAGGTAGAGGAACTGGCGCAGGGCGCGAACACCGCATTCATTCCGCAATGCGGCCTTGCTCCGGGCTTCATCTCGATCGTCGCCAATGATCTCGCCAAGCGTTTCGACAGCCTCGACAGCGTGCGTATGCGCGTCGGCGCGCTGCCGCAGTATCCGTCCAATGCCCTGAACTACAATCTGACCTGGAGCACGGACGGCCTGATCAACGAATATATCGAGCCCTGCGAAGCGATCGTCGAAGGCAAGCTCGTGACCGTTCCGGCGATGGAAGAGCGCGAAGAGTTTTCGCTCGACGGCGTCACCTACGAGGCGTTCAACACCTCGGGCGGGCTCGGAACCCTTGCCAAGACGCTGACCGGTCGCGTGCGCACGATGAACTACCGCACGATCCGCTATCCCGGCCATCAGGCCATCATCAAGGCGCTGCTCAACGACCTGAACCTCAAGAACCGCCGCGATGTGCTGAAGGATCTGTTCGAGAACGCGCTTCCTGCCACCATGCAGGACGTGGTCGTGGTCTTCGTCACCGTCTGCGGCTGGCGCGAGGGCCGCTACATGCAGGAGACCTATGCCAACAAGGTCTATGCTGGCATTGTCGCCGGCAAGAAGATGAGCGCTATCCAGATCACCACCGCAGCCGGCATCACCACCGTGCTCGATCTGCTGGCCCAGGGCAAGCTGCCCGCCAAGGGCTTCGTCTGCCAGGAAGAAATCGATCTCGGCGATTTCCTCGCCAATCGCTTCGGACAGGTCTACAGCCTGGAAAAGATCAAGATGAGAGAAGCGGTGTAAGCAGCGCTTATCCATGATGATTTGTATGTGGCGCCTGTTGGGCGCCACTTCTGTTTTACGATACCGGCATGTGCAAAGTCAGAAGCCCAAAGCGCCATCAATCAATTTGAAAGATCGCGCTGCGTTTCAGCCGATCAGATCATTCAGGATCTCGACGGGATGCGGAATAGTCCGGCGTTCCATCTTGGCGACCTGTGAGCGGCAGGAAAAGCCGGTGGCCATGACGATGTTTTGAGTGTCGCTCTTGGCGATCTTGTCTTGCCAGCTCATCGCATAGAGCCTTTCCGAAATAGGCCGATTGCGCAGCTCGTGGCCGAAGGTGCCGGCCATGCCGCAGCAGCCGACATCGGCCATATCGAGCTTGATGCCCAATTTTTCGAACAGCAGCGACCACTGCTTGAGCGCGGCCGGCGCATTCGTTCGTTCCGTGCAATGGGCAAGCAGCGTGAAACGCTCGCCGGGTGAGGCTTTCGGCTGCGGCAATCGATCGAGATTGGCGGCGAACCATTCCTGAAGCAGCAGCACCGGCGCCCGCAGCCGGGCAGAGGGCAGGGCGGCATATTCGCTGCGATAGGTCAGCGTCATCGATGGGTCGATGCCGACAAGCGGGATGCCCGTCTGCGAGATACGATTGAGATAGTCCCGCGATTTTGCTGCCGTCCTCTCGAAGCGGCCGAGATAGCCGTGCACATGCAGGGCCTTGCCGTTTTGCTGCGGGCTGGCGAGCCATGGCTTCATGCCCATCTTCAGCGCGAGCTTGAGCGCGGCGATGACCACGGCTGGATCGAAATGGGTGGAGAAGACATCGGCAATGATGACGACCGATCGAGCGCGCTCCTCGGGAGAGAGCTTCGCCAGACGCTCCGGCATGGCGATGCGCACGCCGAGGCGAGCGGCCTCCCGCTGCAGCGAGATCGCAGGCATGGTCGGAAGGGCCGTGAGGCCGGCAAGCCGCATCAATGCCTGACCGGCGTTGGATCCGGTCAGTAGATTGTAAGCGGGCTTGACGCGCGCCATCAGCGGCAGCGTGGTCTCGATCGCGGCGACGATCGGATCCTTCAAGGGCCTGAGATAGCGCCCGTAATAGAGCTCGAGAAACTTCGACCGGAAGGCCGGGACGCTGACCTTGACGGGACATTGCCCCGCGCAGGCCTTGCAGGCGAGGCAAGTGTCCATCGCGGCCCGCACTTCATGGGAAAAGTCGTTACGGTTGGACGGATTGAGCGAGTTGGCCGTCCGGCGAAGCAGATTGCCGACGCGGTTGGCGCTACGCTGCGTTTCCGCCTCGCGTCGGGGATCGACCTGCCGCTCGGCAAGCAGACGCAGCCATTCGCGCATCAGCGACGCGCGCCCTTTCGGCGAATAGCGCCGGTCGCCCGTCGCCTTGAAGGAAGGACACATCGGGCTTACGGCGTCGAAGTCGAAACAGGCGCCATTGCCGTTGCAATAGGCGGCATTGTCGAAAGCGGCGCGAATGTCGTTGCCGATAATACGATCGAGATCGCCGCGCAGCGGCACTTCGTCGATCTTGAGCAGCGGACGAGAGGCGGCCGAGGCGATCTTGCCGGGATTGAGGCGATCTGCCGGGTCGAAGGCGTGCTTGATGTCCTGCAGGCAGGGATAAAGATCGCCGAAGAATTCCGGCACATATTCCGAGCGTACGCCCTTGCCGTGCTCGCCCCAGAGCACGCCGCCATATTTGCGTGTCAGCGCGACCACGCCGTCGCTGATCTTGCGCACAAGCGGCTGATGGTCGGCGCGCGTCAGGTCCAGCGCGGGGCGAACATGCAGCACGCCGGCATCGACATGGCCAAACATGCCGTAATCCAGTCCTTCGGCATCGAGAAGCGCCCGGAATTCGCCGATATAGGCGGCGAGATGCTCGGGCGGGACGGCGGTGTCCTCGACAAAGGGCACCGGCCGCACCGGTCCTTCGACATTGCCGAGCAGGCCGACGGCGCGCTTGCGCATGGACCATATCGCCTCGATTTCGGCCCTGTCGCGGGCCACCGTATAGCCCTTGTGACGCGCGGATGAGAGGTCATCGAGGGCGGCGGTGACGTCAGTGAGCTTACGCTCCAGCTCCTCGCGGTCGTCGGCCAGCAGCTCGACGAGGTTGATGCCGTTGGCGGAGCCGGATGCATCCTCGGGAAAGAAGCGGGCGATATTGGTCCAGACGATGTCGCCCTTCGCCAGGCCCAGCACTTTCTCGTCGACCGTCTCGACCGAGGCCACCTTCAGCGCCACCAGCCGCCGTGCGTCCTCGAGCGCGGTGTTGAAATCATCGTAGCGGATGTTGATGAGCGCTGCCTCCGCCGGGATCGGCAGAACGTTAAGCTCTGCTTCCGCGATCATGGCAAGCGTGCCTTCCGAGCCGCACAGCACTGCATTGAGATCGAAGCGGCCGTCCTCGCGCCGGATATGGGCGAGATCGTAGCCGGTCATGTAGCGGTTGAGCTTCGGGAAGGTGGCCGCGATCAGCTCGCTCTTGTCTCCGGCGATCCCGTCGACGACCCTGTGAATCTCGCCGATCCGATCCTCGCGTGCCTTGATCTCCTCCAGTTCCGCGTCACCGAGAGGACGCGACCACCAGTCGCTGCCATCGCAGAGCACGACGCGAAGGCCGAGAACATGGTTGCTGGTCTTGCCGTAAAGGCACGAGCCCTGGCCGCAGGCATCGGTCGAGATCATGCCGCCGATCGTGGCGCGGTTGGAGGTGGAAAGCTCGGGCGCGAAGAACAGGCCGTATGGCTTGAGGGCCTTGTTGAGCTGATCCTTGACGACGCCGGCCTCGACGCGGGCGATCCTCCGAACGGGATCTATCTCCAGAATTCGGTTCATATGTCTGGAGCAGTCGACGACGACACCCGATGTCAGAGACTGGCCGTTCGTCCCGGTTCCGCCACCGCGCGGCGCGATGGTCATGTCGGAAAAGGCGGGTTCCGATATGGTCGTCGCGATGATCTTCAGATCGTCGGCGCCGCGCGGATAGACAAGGGCCGCGGGCTTGATCTGATAGATGGAATTGTCGGTCGAAGCCACCGTCCTGGCGCCTTCATCCATCTCCACGTCGCCACGGAAGCCGAGCGCGGCCAGCCGGCGCCCGAAGGCGCCGATCTGCTGCTTACGACTGTCTTTCGCCGAAACGAGGCGTGGGAGCATGGTACGAAGGCTTCCGGCGTTTTACCCGATGACTATCGCCGGAGATCAGCGCAGGCCCGTTCGATGCGATTGAGCGCTTCGACGAGATCGGCTTCCGACGTCGCATAGGAAATACGGAAATAAGGCGACAGTCCGAAGGCAGAGCCCGGCACCACGGCGACATGGGCTTCGTCGAGCAGATAGGCGCAGAAATCCGCATCCGTCTCGATGGACTTTCCGGACGGCGTTGTCGTTCCCAGTATGCCGGCGCAGCCCGAGAATGTATAGAAGGCACCTTCCGGCACCAGGCAATCCAGTCCTTCGATGGCATTGAGCCGGCCGACGACCAGATCGCGGCGACGCTGGAAGCTTGCCTTGCGATCCGACAGGAATTCCTGCGGGCCGTTCAGCGCCGCGACTGCCGCCGCCTGGCTGACGGAAGAGGGGCAGGAGGTCGCCTGGCTCTGAATGACGGCCATGGCCCTGATCAGCGCCTTGGGGCCGCCGGCATAGCCGATGCGCCAGCCGGTCATGGCATAGGCTTTGGAAACGCCGTTGACCGTCAGCGTCCGGCTCTTGAGACTCGGCTCGATCGCGACGGGCGTGGTGAAGCGGAAGCCGT
The DNA here is from genome assembly GCF_010668395.1 of Martinezella lusitana. GTDB lineage: Bacteria > Pseudomonadota > Alphaproteobacteria > Rhizobiales > Rhizobiaceae > Rhizobium > Rhizobium lusitanum_A. The sequence goes on along the minus strand of NZ_WUEY01000002.1, from coordinate 283,201 downwards.
CATAGACGATGTGCTCATACATGTCATCGACCATCAGCCAGACATGCGGATGGCGCAGCAGCACTTCGATCAGGGGCTGATAGTCGGCCTCCGAATAGGCCGCACCCGATGGATTCGAAGGCGAGTTCAGCAGCAGCCAGCGCGTCTTCGGGGTAATGGCCTTTTCGAGCTGATCCGCCTTCAGGCGAAAGCCGGCCGCGGCATCGCACGGGATCAGCACGGGCACGCCGCCGCAGATTTCGACGATATCGGAATAGGAGGTCCAGTAGGGCGTGGGGATGATGACCTCGTCGCCCGGATTGATCGACGCCATGAAGGCGTTGAACAGGATCTGCTTGGCACCCGTCGCCACGGTGATTTCGTCGAGGGTGTAGTCGATGCCGTTCTCGCGCTTGAATTTTCCGGCGATGGCCTTCTTCAGCTCCGGCGTGCCGTCGAGGGCCGTATATTTCGTTTCGCCGCGATCGATGGCGGCCTTGGCCGCCTCCTTGACGTTGTCGGGCGTATCGAAATCCGGTTCGCCGGCACCGAGAATGATGACCGGCAAGCCTTCCCGCTTCATCGCATTGGCGCGAGCGCCGATCTGAAGAATGGTCGATACGCCGATGGAAGCGATGCGCGAAGCGGGCTGGAAGCCCGCTTCTTCGATTTTGGTGGCGATCGTCATGGTGCTTACTCGATGTCGAAGGAGACACCCTGCGCAAGCGGCAGGGCCTTGGAGTAGTTCACGGTGTTGGTCGCCCGGCGCATATAGGCCCTCCAGGCGTCGGAACCGGATTCGCGGCCGCCGCCGGTTTCCTTCTCGCCGCCGAATGCGCCGCCGATTTCGGCGCCCGAGGTGCCGATATTGACGTTGGCGATGCCGCAATCCGAACCGTCAGCCGCGAGGAAGCGCTCGGATTCCTGCATGTCACGGGTGAAAATCGATGACGACAGGCCGGCGGCAACGGCGTTGTGCTCGTCGATAACAGCGTCGAAATCGTCATAGGGTATGACGTAGAGGATGGGGGCGAAGGTTTCTTCCAGAACGGGGCCTGCCTGCTTCGGCATTTCCACCAGCGCCGGCTTTGCATAATAGCCGTCGGCATGGCCGACATCGATGCGCTCGCCGCCGGTGACGGAACCGCCATGGGCCTTGGCTTCGGCGATGGCCTTCTGCATGCCGTCATAGGCTGCCTTGTCGATCAGCGGGCCGACCAGGGCGGAAGAGTGCAGGGGATCGCCGACCGAGACGCTCTGGTAGGCCTTCTTCAGCCGCGGCACGAGCTGGTCGTACACGCTCTTATGGACGAACAGGCGGCGCAGCGTGGTGCAGCGCTGGCCGGCGGTGCCCATGGCGCCGAAGGCGATGGCGCGCAACGCCATGTCGAGATCGGCCGACGGGCAGACGATGCCGGCATTGTTGCCGCCAAGTTCGAGGATGGCGCGGGCAAAACGCTTGGCAAGCCGCGGGCCGACCTCGCGGCCCATGCGCGTCGAGCCGGTTGCCGAAACGAGCGCCACCTTCGGGTGATCGACCAGGACTTCGCCGATCGCGCGGTCGCCGATCAGCAGCTGCGACAGGCCCTCCGGCGCATCGCCGAAGCGGGCAAGCGCGCGATCGAGGATCGCCTGCGAGGCCAGCGCCGTCAGCGGCGTCTTTTCAGAGGGCTTCCAGATGATGGAGTCGCCGCAGATCAGCGCCAGGGCTGCGTTCCACGACCAGACCGCGACCGGGAAGTTGAAGGCCGAGATGATGCCGACGACGCCCAGCGGGTGCCAGGTTTCCATCATGCGATGGCCCGGACGCTCGGTGGCGATCGTCAGGCCGTAGAGCTGACGGGAGAGGCCGACGGCGAAATCGCAGATGTCGATCATTTCCTGCACTTCGCCGAGACCTTCGGAGCGGATCTTGCCGGCTTCGATGGAAACGAGGCGGCCGAGATCGTCCTTGGCGGCACGCAGCTCTTCGCCCAGCAGACGAACCAGCTCGCCGCGCTTGGGTGCCGGCACGAGGCGCCAGGCGCGGAACGCGGCATGGGCCTTCTCGATCCGCTTCGCCGCTTCATCGGCCGAAACGGTCTTGAGGCTGCCGATCTTCTCGCCGGTGACCGGGGAGTAGGAAGGCATGTCGCCCTGCGTGTAGAGCGCCTTGTCGACGCCGAGCTTTTCGAGAATGGCAGCGGCTTCGGCTGCGACGGAGGGGTTCTTTGCTGCGATGTTCATCTTCTGAAACTCCACTTGTCTTTGATCCGGGTTGTGAGGGGCGGCTCATGGCCGCATCGCCTCACTCGGCGGCGTCTTGCTTGGATAGTGCCCGCAGGCAGGCGTCGATCGACGCCTGTTCGATGCCGGCATAATGGTCGAATTCGTTCAGCACCTTCATGCCGAGGTCGCTTTCAAAACGCTGCTGGTTCGGGCTTGCAACGAATTCCTGCTGCGCGCCATCTCCGAGATTGGATTGGAAGATGCCGGCGGCGCTGACGGGAAGAAAATCCTCATAGACGATCGGATCGAACTGAACGAGGCCCTGGCCGATCAGCGCGTCGATATCGCCATGGTTCGTTGCGGCGGCATTGCCCTTGGCCGTCAGCGAATAGGTGAAATAGCCGAGGCCCTGGGCACGGATTGCCGACCACTCGTCCGGGAATTCGGCAAAGCTCTGCGCGAGCGCGGCCTCATACTCGCGTGCGTTCGATCCGTCGGCGGCCGGACGCACGATCTTGCGCGACTGATCCAGCAGCCTGTCATAGAGCGCACGGCCCTTGGGCGTCAGCGCAATGCCACGCTGCTCGATCTCGCCGAAACGGGCCGTATGCGAGCCCTCTTCCCAGATGCCCTCGGCATTCCGGAACGAGACGGGCTCTTCAAGCGCCTTGAACGAGGTCTGACGCAGCAGGATCGGGCAAGAGCGCGTCGGCGGTCCTTCGACGATGGCCTTCGGCGCAATGTCGTAGTCAGGCATCAGTGCCTGCACGCGGTCGATATCGAGCGTGCGCGGTGTCAGGTGGTTGATGTGCGGCCCCTTGAACGACACGACATCGGCGATCAGGCGATGAGCGTCATGGAGACGATGGTACATGGCGGCATCGACATTGGCTTCGTCATGCCAGCGGAAGGTCTCCAGCACTTCGCTCACGAAACGCTGGGCGTCGTCCTTGTTCAGCCCGCCATCGCGCTCGGCCTTCTCGGCCAGTGCAACGGCGCCGTCCGTGAAGATCTTGCGCTTCGCGAGAATGTCCGCGGCCGCCTTGCGCAGATCCTCGTCGGCGATAAGGTCGAGCCGCAACAGCGAGGTGAAGACACGGAAGGGATTGCGCTTCAGCTCCGCATCGCCGATCGGACGGAATGCCGTCGAGTGGACCGGCACGCCGGCGGTGGAAAGGTCATAGTAGCCGACGGGATACATGCCCATGACGGCAAAGACGCGCGCCATCGTCGAAAGCTCCGCCGCAGTCCCGAGCCGGATGGCGCCGTGGCGCTCCTCGGAGATGCGGTCGAGATAATCCGTCGCCTCCAGCCGCTCCTTCAACTTGGGCTGGGCCGCAAGCGTTTCGTCGTTGACGCGGGCGACCAGTTCCATGAGTGTGCCGTAGGCGGGCACTTCTTCGCGATACATCGCGGACATGGCGGCCGAAAAGGCGCTGCGAATATCGCTGGTCGAGACGTGATCAGGCTTCATGTGCGATCTCTTCCTGAAAGCTATATCATTCCTATTTAGCAGAATATCTCTTGTTCAGGCGTCAGTCTTGTGAGAGAGAATTCTAACTTGATGCGGAAATGGAATGACCATGCGTCGACGGCTTATCCCGGACATCGTCAATCTGCAGGCGTTCGAATGCGCCGCGCGCCACCAGAATTTTTCGCGCGCCGCGGAGGAGCTCAATCTGACCCAAAGCGCCATTAGCCGGCAGATCAGCGATCTGGAACGGCAGACGGGCCTGAAGCTGTTCGAACGCGTTCGGCAGCGTGTCGTCCTGTCCGAGGCCGGCCTTCGGCTGTTGCCGGAGGTGAAGGATCTGCTTTTGCGCTCGGAGCGCCTGATGATCGGCGCCGTTGCCGCCGGCCAGATGAAGCTGTCGTTGAAAGTCGCGACCTTGCCGACCTTCGGCACGCGCTGGCTGGTGCCCCGCCTCGGCCGATTCCTCGACGAGCATCGCGATGTCGCCGTTACCGTGGAATCGCGCTCCAAGCCGTTCAGCTTCGACGAGGACAATTTCGATCTTGCCATTCACTATGGCCTGCCGGCCTGGGCGGGCGCCGTTGCGACGTTCCTTTGCAACGAGACCGTTCTGCCCGTTGCCAGCCGGGAGCTTGCCGGACGGTTGGCTCTGAGCTCGGCAGGCGAGCTGGCGGAGGCTCCGCTGCTTCACCTGACAACGCGGCCCAAGCTATGGGCGCAATGGTTCGACCTGCAGGATCTGCCAAGTGACAACGCCTATCCCGGTGCGCGCTTCGACCAGTTCTCCATGATCATCGCTGCGGCTATCGCCGGGATCGGCGTGGCGCTTCTGCCCACCTATCTGATCGAGGACGAGCTGAAAGCCGGCACGCTCCTGCCCCTGTTCGATCTGCCGATGCCGACCGAGAACAGCTACTATGTCGTCATGCCGGAAAAAAAGCAGACGAACGAGACGGCGACGTTGTTTCAGGACTGGCTGCTGAGCGAGGTTACGCCGCAGCCTTAGGTCACGACCGGCCCGGCGTTTCCACGCATCGGCGCCGATTGATAAATTTTAAGCTTGAAATTTCTCTTTGCCGGCGTCACAGATTTTCATGTCGGGCTGCCGCACATCCAATAGGGGGTCGGCTCGAGGTGAACTCGGGGAGGAGCAAGCCACCATGAAGATGCATCCGCTGAAGGGACCGAACCGGTTGAAGCTCGGCGTTTTTTCCGCAAATGCGGATGGCGGCCTCGCAATCACCGACGTGCCCGAGCGCTGGACCGCCGGCTGGCAGGATAATCTGACTGCGGCGCAGATCGCCGACCGGGCCGGGCTCGAATTCTTTCTGCCGATTGCCCGCTGGCGTGGTTTCGGCGGCAAGAACCGCGTGCGCGAATGGTCGTTCGAGACCTTCACCTGGGCTGCGGCGCTTTCCGCCGCAACCGAGCGGATCGGCCTCTTCATGACGGTGCATGTGCCGCTCGTTCATCCGCTCTATGCCGCCAAGTCGCTCGCCACGGTCGATCATATCAGTGGGGGAAGGGCCGGACTGAACATCGTCTGCGGCTGGAACCCGAAGGAATTCGGCATGTTCGGCGTGCCGCTGGTCGAAAAGGGCTACGATCAGGCGGCCGAGTGGCTCGAAATCGTCGAAAAGCTCTATGCGTCCGATGAGCCGCTCGACTATGCGGGCAGCTATTACAATCTGAAGGAAGCCGTCAGCCGCCCGGCAAGCCTGCAGGCACCGCGGCCGGTGACGATGAACGCGGCATTCGGCGGCCCCGGCCGCGATTTTGCCGCGGCCCATTGCGATTATCTCTTCACCACCTTTACCGAGATCGGTGACGCAGGAAAGCATGTGGTCGACATCGCGGGACGAGCGGAAGAAAAAGGCCGGCAGGTCGGCGTTTATACGGTTTGCCATGTGGTTTGCCGCGAGACGCAGGCGGAGGCGGAGGATTATTATACCCGCTACGCCGTGACCATGGCCGATCAGGGTGCCGTCGACCAGCACATGGCCGGCAAGAAGGAGTTCTCGCAATCCCATGATCGCGATGCTTACGACCGTTATCGGCAGCGTTTTGCCGGCGGTGCCGGCAGCTACCCGTTGATCGGCACGCCTCAGCGGATCGCGGAGGAGATGATTGCGATCGCCGAGCAGGGCTATGCCGGAATTGCCCTGTCCTTCGTCAACTACACGCAGGAGCTTCCCTACTTCTGCGACCGGGTGCTTCCGATTCTGAAGAAGGCCGGGTTGCGGATAGAGTGAGGGATGGCCGCTTTCCCTGCCATCACCGGCGCTCGACAGCGGCGTATATGATCGCTTCTCGCTGATCCTATGGCTTGCCGGCGCGCCATCATGGCGGCTGCGGCAAGTGTGCATTGCAGCAAAAAACTTGCCCCAAGGGGTTTACAAGCGCGCCATCGGATGGGATTCTTTTGGCGAAGGGGCCGCTTGATTTGCGGCGTCGCTATTCCCTTCACCCGGATGCCATGACTTTGGCTCCGGCGCGCTGTGCTTTGCAAGCGCTCAACCGAACACATCAATCCGAGGCCAGAATGCGGCGTTTGTTCCGTCTCCGGCTGTTGTCTCAGTGCGCCCCGAGCCTTGCGTCGGGGCACAGATAATCGGGCTTTTCATGAGCTTTAAGTCAAAACGCGCCCTTCGCGGCGTTCTGGGTCTTCTTGCAAGCGTCAGCTTGCCGCAGACGGCCAAGGCCAGCGATCTGATGATCTGGTCGCCGGTCAAGCTGGCGCCGCGAACATACAAGGCGACGCTCGGCTTTCGGCTGCCGATGGCGTGGGAGATGAGCGCGGGCATGGATCTCGGTCTGGGTGGAGCGGCAAATGGCCGAATCGTCCGTAGCAGCCGGCTGGCAACGTTCTGGGGGAGGGCAATCGATGATCACAAGCGCTTCTCGACCGTGTGGCGCCGCGAAGTTGCATTGAGGGTCGACACCGTCAACGGCACGGGAACGCTTTGCCTCGAGCGTTCGCGGAGCTGGGCTGTCTGGAACAATCTCGACATGAGCACATCCCGGTCGCTGAACGTGAACTATGCGGGCGCGCGGAACGCAGGAAATTCCATTGCCGCGACACACGCCGTCACAGTCGCTGTTCCCTGGACGGGAACCTCCATATCCGCGATCGGCAACCTGACGGACGCAGGCAGTATCTTTTCCAGCACCGTTTCGCTGCAGCAGCCGTTGGCGCCGAACCTCAATTTCTCGGCGTCCTTTGCCGACCCGCAGACTTTCGTGCCGTCCGGCAATTTCCGGATCGACTACCGCATCAAATGGTAGGCTTCGGCCGGCCCCTTGTCGCGGCCGCGGACGCGCGGAACAAATGTCGTTCGGGGAAGTTTAAGGCAAGCAAGAGATCGATCTTGCTCGAGGTCTCATGGCCTTGCGAAGCCTGCCGCTGGTGCAGCTCCCTGCTGGCGGCAGGCTTAGCGCTCATGCGGAGACGGTCAGTCGGCTTGGCTTGCCGGCTCTGTCGGCAGCTTGATCGCGACGTCCGATTCCGCAAGCCGCGCTTTCAGTTTCGATACGGTGTCGTGCCGGACATCGGACCAGGACGTGGTTACGGTCCAATACTCGATGTTCAGCACTGCCTGATCGACGGCCAGATCATCGAGATAGACTTTTGGCGCTGGCGTATTTTTGATCCGCTGATCTGCTTTCAAGACGTCCAGAATGGTCTTGCGGGCAAGGTTGATGTCGATGTTGTCAGCCAGGGCGACGGACAATTGCTGGCGGCGATCCGGCTCACGGCTGTAGTTGATGATGGGCGTGTTCCAGAGCGTGGAGTTCGGCGCCATGAGATAGAGGCCGTCCGCCGTCTTCATCTCCGTCGCGAAGAGGCCGATCTCCTTTATGTAGCCTTTGACATTGGCCGTCTCGATATATTCGCCGACGCGAAACGGCCGCAGGATCAGCAGCATGATGCCGGCCGCGATATTTTGAAGCGTGCCCTGCAGCGCCAGGCCGATCGCCAGGCCGGCGGCGCCGAGCGCGGCAATGATGGAGGCGGTCTGAACGCCGAATTGCCCGAGGACGGTGATGAAGACCAGGATGAGCAGGCTGTAGTGCAGGACGTTCTGGAAGAAGCTCGCCAGAGTTTCGTCGATGCCGCGGATGCGCGAGATGACGCGATAGGCCGAGCGGCTGATGATGCCGGCAAGGAGCCAGCCGCCGATCAGGAGAATGATCGCACCGAGAAGCGAGAAGCCGTATTGAACCGCGAGTGCCGAGGCCTGGTCGAGAGCGGTGCGGGTGGCGACGACGATGTTGGTCGTTTGATCTTCCATTTCAAAACTCCGTTTTTTTCAGAGAGCCAAATGAGAAGTCGCGATCTTTGTTCCCGATCGTCGGGCGCACGAACCTCGGCCGTTTCAAGTCATTGTGCGGGATGGATTCCGTGCCGGCGCTTCAAGCGCCGTGCTTTGCCTGATGCGCACCAAGGCTCGCGGCAACGGCATAATGTGCCTTTTTCTGCTCGTACATGCCGAGATCGGCGCGCTTGATCATCGCTTCAATGGTCTCGCCGGGCTCGCTCGTTGCCACGCCGACAGCGACGCTGAGCGGCGCGCTGGAGTAGAACTGGTTGTTGATCTTGAGCAGTTCGTTGATCGTCTCTACCATCGCTCCGGCGGTAATCTCGTCCGCACCGGGCATGAGAACGGCAAACTCGTCGCCGCCAATGCGGGCTGCATGGTTCGGCAAGGACACGACGCTGTTCAGTACCTCGCCCATCCGGCGCAACAATGCGTCGCCGGCATCGTGTCCGCTCTCGTCATTGGCTTCTTTCAGGCCGTTGAGATCGATGATGATGGCCGAAACCGGTCGAAGCGACTTGCGCTCCAGCCTGTTGAGCTCTTCCATGTAGAAGGCGCGGTTGTAGAGCCTGGTCAGGACGTCGTGCTTGCCGAGATATTCGAGATAGGCCTCTGCCTTCTTGCGGGCGGTAATGTCGGTGAGTGCCACCTGCACCAGCGACCAATCGTCCTCAAAACCGGGAAGGACGGAAAACTGCAGCAGAACGTGACGCTCCGATCCATCGAGGGCATAGTTCAGCACCTCACGCTGATGGAAGAGACGGCCATTCCACAATTCCACCAATTGCCCGCGGAAATGCTTCTCCATGTCGTCACGGAACACTTCACCGATCCGTTGATGCAGGGTTTGCCGATCCGGCGCACAGAACAGATCGAGCGTTGCCTGATTGACATCGAGCACGCTGATTTCGCTCATGCATTGCTGGACGAATTCCGGATGCACGTCGAGAAATACCTGGAAATCGACGATACCGCGGTTGCGGATTTGATCGAGCAGGATCTTGATGCGGCTGAAATCTTCGACCCACAGGGACACGGGTGAATGCTCGAACATTCCCTCGGCATAGCGGCGTTGCCGCTCTTCCTGGCGCCTTGCTTCTTCGCGCGCTGTCACGTCTTCGGTGGTCAGCAGCAACCTGTCCCAGGACTCTTCGTGCCCAGGGAGAATGACGCCGCGAAGCTGGATATCGAGCCTCTTGCCGCCAAGGGAATAGTTGATGGCCGTGCTCGAAAATTCGGTCTTGCCTTCCCAGAGCGCGACAAGCTCGTTCACATGGCTTTGAAGCATCTCGTCCCGGAAGATCTGGTGAAGACTTCCTATAAGCGTCTCGAAGGACGGCGCTTCGAACAATTCCAGCGTCCTGGCATTGACGGCAAGGACCTTGATCTTTCGTGAACAGGCCGCGACGCGCTGCGCATCGACGAGCAGGAAGGCGCGCAGGTCGGTTACCCCCTCAGCCCGCCAGAGGTCGAATTGCTCCCTGACGCCGCTGAAATCCTCCAGCCACATGGCGACAGGCGCGAGATCGAACACTGTGCTGCTAAAATCCTGGGCGTTCATTCCAATTCCCTGCGCCGGCCGAAAAATCAGTCTTCGAAGCACAAAGCCGGCTGTTCGCTGGATTCTGCTTAGCGAACATTTGTAAAGCTTGCGTTGATATTTGGCGCCCGGTCAAGCCGATCAGCCAACGGCATCCTGTTTTCAGTTCATTCTTGTCGAAACTGTGCCCAAAATGGCTCGATCGGTACAATTGACCACCCGACTCCTTGCGGCAAACACGGCTACTATGTTCTCAGAAAGCGCTCAAACGCTTCGAGAGTTTTCTCGCTGACATGGTGTTCGATGCCCTCGGCATCATTCCTTGCGGTATCGGGATCAACGCCGAGGCGGCACAGGACAGCTTCCACGACCTCGTGGCGGCGGCGCGTTGCGATTGCCAGGCGCTGACCTTCTTCCGTCAGGAAGACGCCGCGATACGGGCGTTGCGTGATCAGATTTTCCTCCGCCAGACGCTTGAGCATCTTGGCGACCGTCGGCTGTGTTACTCCCAGCCTCTGCGCGATGTCCGTCTGGCGTGCTTCGCCGGCGTGTTCTATCAGATCGGCAATGAGCTCGACGTAGTCTTCCATCAATTCCGTGCGTCTGTCGTCACGGCTTTTCTGAAAGGCCTCGGCATGCGACTCGACTTCCGTCGAAGCAAGTCGGCTTTCCGGGGTAAGAGGCAATTTCGTCAAGGCGGCTCACCTTCGCAAGGTTCAGAAAGTGGTGAAGATATTTAGCCTTGCCTATAAATAAATCGCAAGCGCAATGAAACCCTAATTGGGGGTATAGACACCGCTAATCAGGGACGGAAACTCTGGGTTTCATGTCCAAGGCTACGACGCGACCGCCGTTTACGAGAAAAGCCGGACGCTCCAATAGCACAATGCCGACATTGCGGCTGCAGCGGGCAAGGTGATCACCCAGGCGATCACGATATTGCCGGCAATACCCCAACGCACGGCCGACACTCGCCGGGCGGCGCCGACGCCGATGATGGCGCCGGTAATCGTATGGGTCGTCGAAACCGGTATGCCGAGCCAGGTCGCGGCGAAGAGCGTCAGAGCGCCGCCAGTCTCGGCGCAGAAGCCCTGCATGGGATTGAGGCGGGTTATTTTCGAGCCCATCGTATGCACGATCCGCCATCCACCGAGCAGCGTGCCCAAAGCCATGGCCGTCTGACACGAAAGAACCACCCATAAGGGAACGTGGAAGGAACCGCCGCCATATCCTTGGGAATAAAGAAGTATGGCGATGATCCCCATCGTTTTCTGCGCGTCGTTGCCGCCATGCCCAAGGGAATAGAGCGAGGCTGAAAAGAACTGCATGATGCGGAATGTGCGGTCGACGGCAAAGGGCGTCTGCCGGACGAACAGCCATGTGACGGCAAGGACCAGGAACAGGGCAAGCAAAAAGCCGATCAGCGGAGACATGACGATCGCGCCGGCGGTCTTGAGGACGCCGAGCCAGACGATGGAACTGACGCCGACCTTGGCGAGGCCGGCGCCGATCAGGCCGCCGACCAGCGCATGCGACGAGCTCGACGGGATGCCGAATATCCAGGTGACGATATTCCAGACGATCGCCCCCATCAGCGCGGAGAAAATGACGGATGCATCGACGATATTCGGATCGATGATGCCCGTCCCCAACGTTTCCGCGACGTGCAGGCCGAAGAACAGGAAGGCGATGAAATTGAAAAACGCGGCCCAGAGAACCGCATATTGCGGCCGCAGGACACGGGTGGAGACGATGGTCGCGATGGAGTTCGCGGCGTCATGGAGCCCGTTCAGGAAATCGAAGAACAGAGCGGTGGCAATGATTGCCACCAGCAGCGGAAAGGCGAGCGAGGCCTCCATCAGACACTCTCGATCACGATGCCGTTGATCTCATTGGCGACGTCCTCGAAGCGGTCGACGACCTTTTCCAGTTCGCCGTATATCTCGCTGCCGATGATATAGGCCATGGCGTTGGAGGTGCCGTAGTTGCGGAAAAGCTCTTTCAGGCCCTGCTCGTGCAATTCGTCCGCATGGCCTTCGACCTTGACGATCTCTTCCGTGATGTTGGCAAGCCGGGTGGCATTGGCGCCCATGCGATCCAGCAACGGCACCGCCTCGGCCACGAGATGCGCCGCCTTGACGATCACTCCGCCCATCTGCTGCATGCGGGGATCGAAGCTCCTCTGCTCGAACAGGCGGATGGTCTTGACGGTCTTGTGCATCATGTCGATGGCGTCATCCATGGACATGATCAGATCCTTGATGTCACCACGATCGAATGGCGTGATGAAGCTCTTGCGCACGGCAAGCAGCACATCGCGCGTGATCTCGTCGGCCTGATTTTCGAATTCGACGATCTGCCGGCACTTTCCATCGATGTCCTTGCCGGAAAGCAGTTGGTTCAGCGCCTCGGCAGCACCGACGATCGTGCGCGAGTGCTGCGCGAAAAGATCGAAAAAACGATCCTCGCGCGGCATGAGTTTGCGAAACCAGCCTAACATCAAAGCTCCATGCGTCCATTGTCACGAAATTGTCATAATTGACAACGCGCGGCTTGGAAAGGCGCGGAACGGTGTTGTTTTCAGGCCTCGCTGAGGTTTGTTGTGGACACGCTGCGTCAGTGTCGTCGAACGCAAACCGGCTCATGCTGAAGAGCGCCGCCCGGTCAGGCTGGGATTTGTTCGCGCAGGAGCGGCAGCAATCGGTCGCCCTGCCGTTTGATTTCCGAGAGATAGGGCGTGTCCGAAAGAACGAAATGCGTGATGCCCAGATCGCGATATTTACGCAGGGAACGGGCGACATCTTCGGCCGAACCGACCAGCCATGTGGTGCCCGCGCCGCCGCCGCCGACCTTGCCCGGCGCCGTATAGAGATTGTCGTCAAGCACATCGCCGCGCGCTGCAAGATCGAACAGCCGCTTCTGGCCGACGGCGATGGATTGACGGTGATCGTTCCAGCCAACGCCGTTGTTCTTTGCCATTTCGGCAATCTTTATTTCGGCATCGGCCCAGGCCTGCTCGCTCGTCTCGCGGACGAGCGTGGTGATGCGCAACCCGAATTCCAGTGGCGGAAGATCGCGATCAAGGTCTCTGCTCAATGCCTTGAGCCGGCTGATGCGCTCGCCGATATCGGCGAGAGGCTCGCCCCAGAAGAGCTGTACGTCGGCTTCCGTGGCCGAAACGCGCTCGGCCGCGTCGGAGGCGCCGCCGAAATAGAGCTTGGGGTGCAGGCGCTCGCCGCTGCGCCGGATGCGCGGCGCGGCCGTGGACTCGCTGACACGAAAATGGTCGCCCTCGAAGGTTACGTTTTCTTCCGTCCAGAGCTTGCGGGTGAGCCGCATGAACTCCTTGGTGCGGCCATAGCGATGCGCCTGGTCGCCCTCGCTGTCGCCATAGGCAGCCAGGTTGTCCTTGCCCGATACGATATTGACGCGCACGCGGCCTCCGCTCAGATGATCGAGCGTGGCGGCGGCCGACGCGAAATGCGCCGGTCGCCAATAGCCCGGCCGGATTGCGATCAGTGGCTCGAAGGTGGTGGTGCGGGCCGTCAGCGCTGCAGCCACAGTGAACGTATCGGGCCGGCCCCAGCCTGTACCGATCAGCGCGCCCTTCCAGCCGTGATCCTCCAGGGCCCTGGCGTGGCTGGTCAGGGTTTCAAGGCTGTTATGGTTCTCGAGAGTGGAATCGCCGCGATGGCCGGGTTTGACGTCGTTGGGGATATACCAAAGAAATTCGCAATTGCTGCTCATGCCTGGGCCTGCCTGACTTGGATATGATATTCCACCCCGGCGCCGGCCATAGTTCATCCATGGCTCACGGCGCCGGTATGCTTAAAGTTTGCCTTTCCACGGAACCAGGACGGCCTCGAGAATGCGGATTCCGGCCGAAAAGGCGAAAGCGCAAACGGCGATGATGCCGATGCCGACGAAGACGACGTCGGTGGCGAGGAATTGCGAAGCCGACATGATCATGAAACCGATGCCGCGGGTCGAGGCGATGAGCTCGGCGGCCACCAGCGTGCCCCAGCCGATGCCGAACGCGATCCGGACGCCGGTCAGAATTTCCGGCAGGGCCGAAGGCAGGACCACGGCAAAGAAGAGCTGCAACCGGCTTGCCCCCAGCGAGCGTGCCGCATTGACGCGCTCCAGCGGCAGCGAACGGACGCCGGCTTGGGCGGAAAGGCAAATCGGCGCGAACATCGCCAGCACGAGAAGCGTGATTTTCGACGTCTCGCCAATGCCGAGCCAGATAATCATCAGCGGCAGATAGGAAAGGGGAGGCAGAGGCCAGTAGAATTCGATCGGCGTATCCAGCACGCCTTTTGCCCAGCGATTAAGGCCCATCAGCAGGCCGACGGGAATGCCCACGACGATTGCGATGGCCGCAGCGACGATGATGCGGAACAGGCTTGCCAGTATATGTTCGGATAGCGAGGCGCCGGCATAGCCGTCGCGATAGACGACGCCGATCTGTGTCAAGACCTCGTCCGGGCGCGGCAGGAAGAGATGCGACACAAGGCCGAGCTTGGCAACTAGCCACCAAAGGCCGAGACAGGCGATTGCCGTGACGATGCTGATGGTGACGGTGGGCTTGTCGCCGACACCGAAATCGGGAAGGCGGACCAGCTTCGGTTGCGCCTCGTTCTGGGAAACGACGATCGGTCGCGTCTCGATGATGTCGCTCATGCGGCGCTCCTGATGGTCTCGGCGTTGTGAAGGATGCCGCGAATTTCTTCCCGGAGATTGCCGAATTCGGGAGATGTGACGATCGCCCTCGTGTCGCCACTGGCGGCAAAGCGATGCACGAAATCGAGCTCGAAGCGGGCGACGACGCGCCCCGGCCTCGGCGACATGACCAGAACTTCGGTGCCGAGGAACAGCGCCTCCTCGATCGAATGGGTAATGAAGAAGATGCGCTTGTTGGTTCTGGCCCAGATGGAGACCAGCAATTCCTGCATCTGCTCACGCGTCAGGCTGTCGAGAGCGCCAAAGGGCTCGTCCATCAGCAATATGTCCGGGTCGGTGGCGAGCGCGCGGGCAATGCCGACGCGCTGGCGCATGCCGCCCGACAGTTCATAGGGCAAGGCATTGGCAAAGTCGGTCAGCCCGACGAGCCGCAGCAGTTCCGATGCGCGGTCGCGCCGTTCCCTTCGTCCCAGTCCGGCAAATTGCAGGCCAAGCGCTACGTTGTCGATGACGGACTTCCATGGCAGCAATGAATCCTTCTGGAAAACGACGCCGCGGTCGGCGCCTGGCCCGGAAACCGGCCTGCCGTCGAGCGTGATCCTGCCTTCGGAAAGAGGTAGGAAGCCGGCGATCGCGTTGAGCAGCGTGGATTTGCCGCAACCGGATGCGCCGAGTGCGACGACGATGCCGCGCTCCGGAATGTCGAAGGAAACGCGGTCGAGCGCGTGAACTGTTCTGCCGTCACGCGCCGCAAAGAAAACACTGGCATGGTCGACTTGAAGCATGGGGCCTCTCAAAGGTTCGACACCGGCGCGCCGAGCGCGCCGGTGTCAGGGAGGATCAGTTGCTTGCGCTTACAAGCGCGTCAGCTGTAACGAATGCACCGTAATTCGGCAGGACGTCGGAGACTTTCCCCTGGCTCTTCAGGAAAGCCGCGGTGTCCTTGAGGATCTTGGCTGCTCCGGATTGGTCGCCGCCGCCGAGCCATGCGGCCGATGCCTGTACGTCGGGCGTCAGGAGGGTCAGGTTTTTCAGCGCGGCGGCCTGCTGGTCCGCCGTACCGCCGAGAAGCTTGGCGAGCGCCTTCGCATTGTCGCTATCCGGTCCCCAGGCGGCCTTGTCGGCTGCGAAGGAGGCATAGTATTTGCTGATGACCGAGGCGTAGGTCTTCAGGAACTGCGGATTGTCAGCCGCGAATTTCGAGGTTGCGACCCAGGCGGAGAATGTCGGGGCACCCTTGTCGGCGACATCCTTGGATGTCACGAGCACCTTGCCGCCCTTTTTCAGCTCGGTCAGTGCCGGATCCCAGACGAAGCCGCCGTCGATATCGCCGCGATTGTAACTTGCGACGATTTCCGGCTGCGGGATGGCGAAGACCTGCACGTCCTTCTCGGTCAGCCCGAGAGACTTGATGAGGGCCAGAAGCTGATAGTGATCGGTGGAGACGGGCGCAGCCGCGAGCTTCTTGCCCTTCAGATCGGCGAGCGTGTTGATGCCGGAGCCGTTGCGCACGACCAGGGCTTCGTCGATGCCCGAGATGGACGACAGGTAGAAAGCCTTCACCTCAAGCCCGCGCGAGGCGGCCGCCGCAAACGGGCTTGAGCCGACATAGCCGATCTGGACATCGCCGGACGCGATGGCGGCGAAAATCTCCGCGCCGGAATTGAACTTGCGGAAGTCGATGTCGTAGCCCGTTTCCTTGGCAAAATCGCCATTGGCGATCGCGACGGAGGAGGGCAACGCATCCGTCTGGTAGCCGACGACGACCTTTTTGTCGGCCGCAGCCGCGACGGCTGCCATTGAAATGCTGGCAAGGCCGATGGCGGCTGCAGCGATCAGTGTCTTGAACTTCATGTTTGTCCCCTTGGCCGGATCTCAGTCTTCCGGCGGTTCCCTGAGTGCAATGACCAAAGCCTAGCGAAGAAGGGGAGAGGATCGATAGAAATAACAAACTATTTTTATAGAGTATAAGCGGAATTGTTTGTCTGAATTGAAGGAGACAACAGCGCGGGTATGTTTCCGGCCTGCAAAGCCAGCATGATCGGCAAACCACTACGCACGCGAAATCATGCGAACACTGACAAGGCGTCGAGCAGCCGCCCTTTCCCTTAAAGATGCACCGAAATGACTATCTGCAGCCGCCCGTTGTCCCGCGTCGTCATGGAAAGCGGGCCATTTGGCCTTTGGGTAGCGGTGTGGCTTCAATCGCAGTCGTATCAAAGTTCCGCCGCGGAACAGCAATCGTTCGGCGCAGTTCGGGAGCTGGTCCAGGCCGCCCTTCGGGCACGACCGAGCATGACGTTGTCTTGCCCGAGCAGGAGGTGACACATGAGCCTGCTCGGGCGATATGGCGCCGGATCTTTTCTATGCCCGCACGAACCGGTAGGCGCCGTCTTTTCGCTCGGCATAGCCGATGCCGGGATAGCTCCAGTGGTAGCCGAGCATCTTGAGTTTTTCGCCCGCTGCGCGGTCGAGAAGCATTTGTCTGTTCTTGAGCGCGACGTCTGGATCTGTATCGAAGCCGAAGTGCCAGGCAGGATGCTCGAGGAAGATGACGTCGCTGGTGCAGGCATCGCCGGTAATCAGCAGATTGCCGTCGCCTGCCAGTTCGAAGGAGACATGGCCGGGTGTGTGGCCGCTCGTCGCGATGACGCTCATGCCCGGCACGACTTCCTGGCCGGGTTTCATCATGGTCAATCTATCCCGGACCGCAAAAAGGTCGCGCTGTGCGCCGCGGGCGAAATCATGCAGCGCGGCCGGCATGTGGGTTTCGTAGTCCTTGTCGGTCCAGAAGTTCCATTCCGCCTCGTTCACGAAATACTGCGCGTTCGGATAGAGGACCTTGCCGTCCTGCGTCGTCGTTGCTCCCGAATGATCGGGATGGGCATGTGTGAAGATGACCTTGGTGATCGCTTCCGGCTCCACGCCCAATGTCTTCAGATTGGCGGCCAGCTTGCCGGCGCTCGCCTGGAAATGCGTGCCGGAGCCGTTGTCGATCAGGATGAGATCGTCGCCATGCCGGATAAGCGGAATATTGGTCTGTAAGGGCGCGCCCTGGGCATCTCCGCCGAGCCTCGGCAATATTACCTCTCGCTCTTCCGGCGTTGCGTCCGGAAGCAGTATCTCCGCCGGCAGCGTCAGAAAACCGTCGCTGACGACGGTGATGTCGAAGGCGCCGTGGGTGAGATGGCGAAATTCCGCCGCATAGACGTCGCGCGGCAGAAGAAGGGCTGCGGCGCCGGCAATTGCAGCGGAAAGCACTTCCCGGCGTGTCGCATCCAACCGAAATTCCCGGTGATCACGCATCTTGCGGTCTCCTGTTTCTAGCTGTTCGTTGTTCGTCGGCGCGCTGCTAAGAGTGGTAGCGGTGCGCCGACGGCGATCGTCGTCAACTGCGGACGAAGTCCAGCAGATCGGCATTGACGATGTCGGGATGCGTCGTGCACATGCCGTGCGGTAGGCCATGGTAGGTTTTGAGGGTGCCGTGCTTCAGGAGCTTGGCCGATAGCGGCGCGGAATCGGCATAGGGGACGATCTGGTCGTCGTCGCCGTGCATGACCAGCGTCGGTACCGCAATTCTCTCGAGGTCTTCGGTGAAATCCGTCTCGGAGAAGGCTTTGATGCAATCGTAGTGGGCCTTGGCGCCGCCCGCCATGCCCTGCCGCCACCAGTTCTCGATGATGCCCTGGCTGACTTTTGCGCCTGGCCTGTTGAAGCCGTAGAAGGGCCCGGCCGGCACATCGAGGAAAAACTGCGCGCGGTTGGCGACGAGCGCCGCACGGAAACCGTCAAAGACCTCCAGCGGCAGACCGCCCGGGTTCTTGTCGGATCTGACCATGACCGGCGGCACCGCGCCGATGAGCACCGCCTTGCCTACGCGGCCGGGCTTGGCTCGTGCCACATAGCGGGCGACTTCGCCGCCGCCGGTGGAATGGCCCACATGGACCGCGTTCTTCAGATCGAGCGCATCCGTCAGGGCTGCGACATCGGCCGCATAAGTGTCCATCTCGTTGCCGGTCCAGGTCTGGGTGGAACGGCCATGGCCGCGGCGGTCATGAGCGATGACACGGTAGCCCTTGTCGAGGAAGAACATCATCTGGCCGTCCCAATCGTCGGCGCTCAGCGGCCAGCCGTGATGGAAGACGATCGCCTGCGCATCGCGCGGACCCCAGTCCTTGTAGAAGATTTCAGTCCCATCCTTGGTCTTGATAAATGACATGATCTTTATCCCTTCGTGAGATGAATCTGCTTTCGTTGCGGCGATCGCGGACCTGGGCAAGGCCATCGCGCCGATCGCGATGCCTCCCGCCACAAGCACGTCCCGTCGTGTCGCTTCTGCCGAAAATGCAAGGGCTCGCTCGTTCATGACTGTCTCCTTCGCGGGCCTGCCGGCCAACTTCGACGAAAGCATCGTTGCCCAGCTTCGGCGGCAACACGAGTTAAGCGTCGTAAATTGATGCAAATGGCGACCACATGAACCGGGGCCGTAAATCAGGCGCAGGCGATGGAATAGCGGTTCGCTCGGAAGAGGAGTTCTCGCAAGGAGAGCAGGAGGAGACGGCCTCTTGTGCGATGACACGAGGCATGTGGCGTGTTGCGATCCGGGTTGCCGGCCGCAAAGGTCAGATCGGACTTGCCATGAGGTTCCGTCTTTCCTGCGCCACCTTCAGGAGGGCGTGGGCGGCGAGTATCGAGGATTCGGCGTTGTCTCCCATGATGACCAGCCCGCTCATCGCCTTTTCAGACGAAAGATCGAGTGTCCAGCCGGGCACGAGCGCCACGGGTCTTCCGCTCTCGAGGAAGGATCGGACGGTCGGCACGAGGCTACCTTTGTCCGAAGCCTGCATGTCGTCGGCAGTCCCGATGCAGAATGCCGCGTCAAAATCGTCGATGACGATCTGATCGATGCCTAACGTGTCCGCCAGATCGTCGCGGGCATGACGGTCGGAGAGAAATCGCTGTGCCAGCTGATCCTGGTGCGAGCGCCGTCGCATCTGCGTCGACAGGGCGGGGAAGCCACCGAGCGGCGTGGCAAGAACCACCTCGGCGAAATGATCCTTGAAAAGGTAGTATGGCGGCGCAATCCTCTCGATCAGAGACTCGTCGCTGAGAATTCCGTGTCGCCCATCGGCCAAGGCTATGAGAAGACGGATAGGCGGAAGGCCGTCCATTTAACACTCTCCTTTTCCGGCGATCATGCAACGCCCGGGAGAGGCCGACGAGTTGAAAGTTGTAAATTCCTGTAAATCAGGGATCGTTCTTGGCTGCGATGTCAGGGAGCGATCCCGGAGGCGTGGCTCGCAATATCGGAGTTTAATGCCGCATCACGATCGGATGCCGGATTGATCGGGGCAGGAAGGTTGGAGATCGATGTCCGGATGCGATGTTCCCAGCGCTTCGTACCGTCCTCGCCGGCAATCCCCAGCGCCGTGCGGTAGCAATGCCCGGCTGTTTGCGCGGCAGCAGGACCGTTCGCGGCAAGCAGGGCGAGTCCCTTGACCCGATA
The DNA here is from genome assembly GCF_010668395.1 of Martinezella lusitana. Taxonomy (GTDB): domain Bacteria; phylum Pseudomonadota; class Alphaproteobacteria; order Rhizobiales; family Rhizobiaceae; genus Rhizobium; species Rhizobium lusitanum_A. The sequence continues at coordinate 263,492 of NZ_WUEY01000002.1, read as the reverse complement.
TAGCTCCGGCAGGCACCACCGTTCGCCGGAGGATTCGCAGTGGGTCAGGGCGGCGTCGAGGATTGCCAATGCTTCCTCGTGATGCCCGAGCCGTGAGAGAGCCTGAGCTTCCACCGATTGGAAGATCGTCTGAAAGAGAATGAATCCGGCACCGCGCAGAACTGGCATGCCCCGCTGCAATTGCCGAAGGCATTCCTGATGCCGACCGGCCCGCAAATGCAATTCGGCCTCGAAGCAGTCCGCATAGGTATGCCACACATCGAGCGACAAAGCCTTGGTATGGTCCCGCAGGCGCTGGATATAATCCGCAGCCAGTTCGTCCCGCTCGGCGAGAAGCGCGAGCGGGCAGGCCGCTTCCGCCAGCACGGTGGTCAGGGACAGATCGTGCCGGATCTCCGCGGCGTAGCGGATCGTTTCCTCGATTTCTTCAAGCGCTTCATCTTCATGATCGAGCAGCCACAGGCATCGTGCATGAATGATGCTTGCCGTCACCTTCTGATCGAACTGGAAGCGAACCGAATGCCGTTGCGGTGCGACGCGCTGATACTCGGCCATCATCCTTTCCAGCTGTTCGCGCGCCTCCTGCGCTTGTCCCAGCCAGTGCAGCGTCGCTCCTTTCATGCGCCTGCCGATGATCGCGTCGGTTGGATCGGAGGAAAGAGGCGCCCGCGCGCCGAATTGCTCGGCGAATGTTAAACCCAGTCTGGGTTGGGCGCGATTGATCGCGTCCACCCACAGCGCCCACAGCGCGCGCAGCTGATAATCGACGTCGGCGAGTTCTTCGGCGATCCGATATGCCGTGCTCCAGGCAGCCACGCCGAATTCGGGAGCATCGGTTGAGCGGAGCTGCGGCCAGCCGAGCGCCGCATAGAGCTTCATGCGGCGTCTTTCGTCCAATCCGGGCTGGCTTTCCAGAAAACGGATCGCCTGGGTCACGCAAGCCAGGCATTCGTCGAGCAGGGAAAGGCGGAAAAAGAGCGGCAGGGCGGCGACCGTCAACCTGACGCCGAGAAGTCCGTTGCCGCTTTCGCCAAATGCCCATTCCAGGGCCGCGCGAAGAGAGGCCACGTATTGGCCGAATTCTTGCGACCATTCCTCCATCGAAACCGAATAAAGCTCGTGTTCGGCGCTTTCGAACAGGGCGGTGAGATACTCCGCGAGCCTCGTCATGGCCGCGTGGCGCTCGCCTGCTTCCTTCAGCTTTTCCGCCGCATAGAGCCGGGTGGTGTCGAGCAGCCGGTAGAGCGTTTCACCGGAAGGCGTTGCAGCTGCGATGAGCGATTTTGCGACCAGTGCCGCCAGAATATCATCCGTTTCATCGACGGACAGGATCGCTGCGGCCATGTCGCTTGCAAACCAGCCCGGAAGTACGGAAAGCGCGTTCAGCGCCTGTTGCTCGGCGGACGGGAGAATCTGGTAGCTCCAGTCGAGCGTGGCTCTCAGCGTCTGATGGCGTGCCAGCGCGGTGCGCCGTCCGCGTGTGAGGATCCGAAAGCCGTCCGACAGCGAGCGGGAAAGCGTGGCCACGCCGATCGTCTCGAGGCGCCCGGCCGCAAGCTCGATCGCCAAGGCAATGCCGTCCAGCCGCGTACAAATGTCGACGACGTGAGGAGCGTCCTCGTCCGTCAGTTCATAGCCGCCGAGACAGGCGTCGGCCCGTTCAACGAAGAGCTGGACGGCGGGCGAAGCAAGCGCGTCCTCGGCTTTCATCCTTCCCTGTGGCAGTTCGAGCGGCAGCAGGCGATGCACCCGCTCGCCCTCGGCGCGCAGCGGCTCGCGGCTGGTGGCCAGGATGCGGATCTCCGATGTCTGCGCCAGCAGCTTCTCCACGAACTCCGCGACATTGGCGACCAGATGCTCGCAGCTGTCGAGAACGAGAAGAAGCCTCCGGGTCTTCAGGAAGGAAATGATTTCGGGGAGGATATTATCCGTGCGCGAGATTACACCGAGAGCCGAAGCGACCACGGTCTGGACAAGCTCACCTCTGCCGATCTCCGAAAAGTCGATCCATACGACGTCGGCCTCGCCGGCATAGTTGGACGCTGCCAGGCGTGCCACGGCGGATTTTCCAATTCCGCCCGGCCCGGCAATCGTCACCAGGCGACCTCTGGCGAGTTGGCCGGCGATGGCCGCGACCGCCGCCTTTCGTCCGAAGATCCGGGACGTTGGCTGATCTGCCCATGTCTGCCGATTGGCGGAAGAGGGCTCGTTCCTGTCCTTGTTCCCAGATTCCACCGCGGCAATGAAGGTATAGCCGCGACCGGGAGTATTGGCGATGATTTGCGAGTCACGCTGACGGTCCTCAAGCGCCTTGCGCAACGCCGACATGTGGACCCGCAAGTTCGCTTCGCCGACAAATGTCGTCGGCCAGACGTGGTTGACGATCTCCGTATTTGTCTTCGGCTCGCCCCGATGCGCGATCAGGAACAGGAGGATATCCATGGCCCGGCTTCCGAGCGGAACGACTTCTCCCTCCCGCAAAAGCTTGCGCCTTGCAGGCACGATCGAGAACGGCCCGAAACGAAGCTCCTCTTCCAAGCGATATCTCCAGCCACGGATTGACAGGTTGATCTGTGGAGAGACTTGATGTCAACAATGCTTCTGAATTGGCCGGAGGCTGGGCAATGACAGAGCAGCCTCGTCTCCGCCACTGCTGCGTGGAAAGGTTTCCGTCCGTGAACGATGGACTGTGGGTGAAAAAGTCCAAAACGGGAGAAGACCCGCATGGCCGCCCGCGTTTCGGAACGTGGACATGCCGCCTGCGTCTCAGGCTACCCTCAACATTGAAATCCTAAGCCAAGCCACTATCAGGATCATCGCGAAATGACTGTTTCACCTTCTTTCCTCGGCCTTCCCGACTGCCTGGCCGCCGGACGCACGCCCTGCGCGGTGATCTTCGCGGCTGGTCACGGCAGCACCTATCCCGGCAAGGACAGCAGCAATTATGCCTTGGCCGCCGGCGCCATCCGCGCCGCAAGCCAGGGCGATGCCGCGCTTATCGAGCACTGGGATTTCGACCTCGGCGGCCCGCTTTTCGATGGCAAGCCCGTCTGCTGCATCGACGTGGGGGATATCCCGACCGTCATGCACGACAATGCCGGCAACAGGGCCCGGATCGAGGCGAAGACGCGCGAGGTGCTGGCCTTGCCTTCCGTGCCGATCCTGCTGGGCGGTGACGATTCCGTGCCTATTCCCTTCTTTTCAGGCTTTTCGGATCACGGGCCTGTCTGGATCCTGCAGATCGACGCCCATATCGACTGGCGGGACGAGTTGCATGACGAGCGCTACGGCTATTCGAACCCGATGCGCCGGGCGAGCGAGATGCCGCACGTCGCCGGTATCGTGCAGGTCGGCATCCGCGGCGTCGGCAGCGCGCGCGTCGCCGAAATCGAAGCGGCGCGGCGCTATGGCAGCCGTTTGGTCACTGCCCGCGAGGTTCATGCGCAGGGCGTCGAAGCGGCCCTGCGGCATATTCCAGAGGGAGCGCGGGTGGTCGTGACCCTCGATTGCGATGGCCTCGATCCCGCTATCATGCCTGGAGTGGCGGCACGTACGCCCGGCGGCCTGACCTATACGCAGGTGATCGATCTGATCGCGGGTCTCGGCAAGCGGGCGAGGATTGCCGGATTGGACCTCGTCGAGTTTTATCCTCCCGCCGATATCGACGGCCTCTCGGCCCTGACGGCCGCACGCCTTCTTGCGAATGCGATCGGCACGATCGCACGGCAGTCTTCTTAGAGTCCGCACCTGATGGCGATAGTCACCGACCTTGTAGCTGCTGCCGAGAGGATCGGGTTGATACACACTTCGCAGCGGTCGGCGGCGCAACCGCAAACTTTGGTCTGAAAGGCAGGCAAATTTGATCTCTTGCTCGCGACAGAGTCGGTAGACGCTATTGACCCCAGACGGTTCTCCATCCCGCCGGACGACGAACAGGCGCCGATAGCCGAAACGCTTTCGCTCGTTGGCGAGGTCACGCAGCTTTGCCTGCTGTTCGGCCTCAGGCGGTCACCTCACCCTTCCGCCGCAGTCGACTTCATCCCGCCCATTGTGAAACTGTGCCCGCAGTGTTCCGGCCGCAGGCACAGTGATCATTGCCTTAGGGGCTAGTAGGAAGAGGCGCCTCCCGGTCGATCAAGCCTTCAGCCACCAGATCGGTCCAGAGGTCGGCCGGGATCGGAAAGTTCATAAAGGTGAGGTTTTGCTCCAGCTCCGATACGGATCGTGCTCCGGGGATCACACTTGCAACGACCGGGTGGCCAAGGGGGAACTGAAGCGCGGCCGCCGCCATTGGGACGCCATGACGTTCGCAGACGGATTGAATTTTGGCGACCCTGTCGAGAATCCGTTGCGGGGCAATCTTTGTGTTGAACATTGCCCCTTTAACGGGGCCGGAGGCCAAAATTCCGGAATTGTATGGGCCGCCAATGATAATTTTGGTCCCACGCTGCTCGCAGATCGGCAAAAGCGGCTTCAGAGGCTCTTGTTCGAGCAGCGTGTAACGCCCCGCCAGCAGGAAATAATCAAATTCACCCGCGACGACAAAGTCTTGAAGCATTTGCCACTGGTTGATGCCCACACCGATAGCCTTGACCACCCCTTGGGAGCGTAGATCATGTAAGACGTGGTAGGCGCCGTCCATCGCTTCCTTAAATCGACTACGAGCGTATGGGTCCTCTCCAGGCTCAAAATGCGTCGCTTCGTCGGGATCGTGGATTGCCAGCATGTCGATATAATCGGTGTCCAGTCGCTTCAGGCTCTGCTCGATGGAGCGCAGAGTGCCGTCCCGGGAATAGTCGAATTCTGGTTTGAAGGCTGGAGCGTCCTCCCAAAGCACCGGCTTGACTTCGCTCTCCGGGATGGGAATGAGGCCATAGCCAACCTTCGACGAGATCACGATCTCGCTGCGGGGGAGGGACTTTACCGCCGCGCCAAGCCGCGATTCGGCAAGCCCAAATCCGTAGACCGGCGCAGTGTCGAAGTAGCGGATTCCGTGTTCAAACGCCGCGTGTACCGTCTGGGCCGCCACCTCCGGGGCTGTCGCCTTATACATATTTCCGAGACCCGTTCCTCCCAGGCCCATCGTTGTAACCTTCAATCCGTCTTTTGATACGGTCCTCGATGAAATGGCTGACATCTGCTTCCTGCCAATTGAGTTGAGTTTCCATCAGGCGGCCGATCTCGCCCTCCAGCGACCCGGCCCCAAAAACATATTGACATGAAACTTGTCGTACAACAATGTAACCCGACGACAAAAGAGGGCACGGGAGGTGCGGCTCCTGTCGTTTGATAGGGAGGTTGCAGTGACGAATAAGTCTGATGACCAGAATCCGGAATTTATTGAGCCATCCAGAGGCCTGAGCAGGCGTGATGCCTTTGGCCTGGCTGCGAAGGTGGGTTTAGGCGCGGCGGCTTTGGCGGCCGGTGCCAAGAGCGGCACCGCACTTGCGGCCGATGCGGCTTCGAGCGGACTGCCGAAAAAGAATTACAAGTTCTTCTTCATTTGCCACGTCACTCTCGACCAGTTTTTCACTCCGGCCATCTACGGTGCCCAAGATGCTTGTGCGGCGTTCGGTTGCAGCTATCAGTGGACGGGTTCGCAGAAAGGCGTCGTCTCCGAAATGGTCAGTGCCATGCAGACGGCAATTGCCCAGAAGGCTGACGGCATCGCCGTTTGCCTGGTCGATCCGACCGCTTTTGACGCCGCCACTGCCGCTGCCACAGCCGCCGGTATCCCGGTCGTTGCGTTCAACGCCGATGTTCCTCAAGGCAGTCCGAACAAGCGCCTGTCTTACATCGGCCAGCCGCTTTTCCAGGCAGGCTACAATGTTGCGCTGAAATGGCTGAAGCTCGTCCCCAAAGGCGGACATGTGGTGCTGACTATTGGTGTGCCCGGTGCCTTGAACACCCAGCCCAGGCTTGATGGCTACATTCAGGCGATCAAGGATGCGGGGAACGGCGTGACCTACGAGACCCTCAACGCCGGCGTCGATCCGCAGACGGCGATCTCCCGCATCGAAGCCTACCATCTCAGCCATCCCAATGTCGACGGCATGTTCGGCACTGGCGGTGCTGATACCTACGCCTGCGGGTTCATCTCCAACAAATACGGCTTGGCAAAGAAGGGGGCCATCGTCGCCGGGTTTGACCTGTTCCCACAGACCCTGGGCTTTATCAAATCGGGAGACGTCACCTTCACGACCGACCAGCAGTCCTACCTTCAGGGCTTCTTGCCGGTCCAGCAGTTGTACCTTCACAAGCTGTCGGGCGGCCTCGTTGGACCCGCGAATAGCGACACCAGCCAGGCCTACGTCACCAAAGAGAATGTGGACGCCTATCTTGGTGATACCCGGTTCGAGGGGCGCACGCCGAACGAACCCAAGTAAGCGCTCCACCGCTTGCACATCGTATCGCGGCCGAATTCCGAGGTCGCGATACGTCCCACTGCGCGGGCCAAGGGCATGCCGTGCCCAATTCCCAAAGGCACCACATCCGCTTTTATGGCGGGAGGGAAGAGAATGATGAATGTGGATTTGAAAAACAACCAATCGAAATCGCCCCAGCCCGGGCTGACGGCCGGACAACGGCTGGCAACGCTACTTTCAAAGTACCCGGAGGCAAGCATTGCCGTCGTCGCCGTGGTCCTTGTCATTTACTTCCAGATCGCCAGCGGCGGCGGCTTCCTTTCGATGCAGTTCATGAGCGTCGTCCTTCGTGACACCAGCCGTTTGGCCATCGTGGCCGCAGCGGAGGTCATGCTGATGATCACTGGCGAGATCGACCTTTCGCTCAGCAGCACGTTCTCGCTTGCACCATACATCATGGTCTTGATGTCGATCGTCTGGGGTGTTCCCTTGTGGCTTGGCGCAATCGCTGGCGTCGCCATTGGTGTCCTTGTGGGTTTTGTCAACGGCTTCATAACCGTTCGTTTTCGCGTGCCATCACTGATCACCACCGTGGGAACGCTGTTCCTCCTTCAGGGCATTGTTGTTTCGATCTACGATAGTCAGCCGATTGTCGCGCCGATCCAGGAGCCGTTCAATTCGATGTTCGGCGAAAGCCTGTACGATCCCCTGGGCCCGCTGCTTTCAGTGAACGTGATCACCGCCTTCACGCCCTTTCTTTGGTCTTTAGCGGTCGTCATCGTTCTCGCAGGCGTGCTTTCGAAGACCACGTTCGGCCTTCATACGATTGCGACGGGCAGCAACATCGTCGGCTCTCGCGAGATCGGCATCAGGACGGATCGCATCAAGATCTACAATTTCATGATCGCGGGGGGATTGGCGGCTTTTGCCGGGGTCCTGAACACGATGGAATTCTCGTCTGCCGATCCCTTGGCGGGCAGCCCGTTCCTTACACTACAGGCAATCGCCGCTGCGGTTATCGGTGGGACCTCGCTGCTCGGAGGCTCTGGTACGCTGATCGGAGCGATGATCGGCGCCTTCGTGGTGTCTTCTCTCAACAACGGATTGGTCATGGTCGGAGCCCAGGCAACGACGTCTGACATCTATCTCGGGGCGGCGATCGTCGCGGCCATGGTTCTCAATGTTCAAGTCGACAGACTGCGTACGAGGAAGCGGAAATGATGGAACAGGAAATCAAGCCACTTGCTGCCGACGCACCCAACGTTCTTGAAGTATCACATATCAGCAAGTCCTTCGGTGCCGTGACAGCTCTTGTCGATGTAAGCTTGAAGGTAAAGCGGGGTGAGGTCCTCGCCCTTGTCGGTGACAATGGCGCTGGAAAGTCGACCCTGATCAAGATCCTTTCCGGCTTCCATCAGCCGGACACAGGCAAAATCCTGTCGAATGGAGAGGAGACCCGCTTCGCGTCTCCCCGCGATGCCCGGGCCAGGGGAATTGAGACGGTCTACCAGGATCTGGCACTGATCGGCGACCTCAGCATCTATCACAACATGTTCTTGGGCCGTGAGCAGCGGAAGCGCTTTCTTGGCCTCAATCTGCTCGACAACAAGAAGATGCGGACGCTGTCGCGCACCTATCTGGACACGCTCGGCATCCATATTCCCGATGTCAACAACACGGTCGACCTACTGTCCGGTGGTCAGCGGCAATGCGTAGCAGTGGCCCGCTCGATTTACTCCTCGCCGAGCATCCTGATTCTCGACGAGCCACTTGCCGCGCTCGGGGTGCGGGAAAGCGCCCATGTTCTCGGCCTCATCCAGAACCTTAGGCGGCAGCGCGAGGTCTCTGTTATCATGATCGTTCACAACTACAACCAGATCTTCGAAGTCTGTGATCGCATCAACTTCCTGCACGCGGGTGAGATCGTTCTGGATGCCTCAACCTCGGAGACCACCGAGGAAGAGCTGATCAGGGTCGTTAAATCGGGGTTGGGCAAGAACGCCATATCTGCGGCTGCCTCAGCTGCGGAGGGCCGGGCCACGCTTCCGCATCACTGATCCAACATTTCTTGCCGGTACCGCGTTCGCCAGCAGGCGGCGCGGACCGCGCCACAATCCAAGGATAGTAAAATGCAAGTGGAAGTCAGACACGCTGCCCACCCCGATGCCGTGCGCGAATTTGATACCGAAACGCTCCGCATGCACTTTCTCGTGGAAAGAATCTTCCAGAGCGGAGAAATCCTGCTGACCTACTCCCACTATGACCGAATGATCGTTGGTGGCGCCATGCCCGACGAGGGCGGCCTGACGCTTTCAACGCCGAAGGAGGTCGGTCAATCTTCTTTCCTAGCAGAACGGGAACTGGGCGTGCTCAACGTTGGCGGAGCCGGACGCGTTACAGTGGATGGAATAACGTATGATGTGGCCCACCTCGATTGCCTCTATGTTGGGAAAGGCACGCTTAACGTCCGCTTTGAAAATCGCGATCAGAAGAACCCGGCAAGGTTCTATCTTGTGTCGGCTCCTGCCCATGCAAAGCATCCGACGGTTCACCTGACCAGGACTGACGCTCGCCATCTCACGCCGGGAGAGCCCGAAACAGCGAACAAGCGGTCGATCTATCAGTATATCCATCCAGAGGTCTGCCAGTCGTGCCAGCTCACCATGGGCTTCACTATGCTGGAGACCGGAAGCGTCTGGAATACGATGCCGAGCCATACCCATGATCGGCGGATGGAGGCTTATCTCTATTTCGACCTCGATCCGGATCAGCGGATATTCCATTTCATGGGCGAGCCGCAGCAGACCCGGCATATCGTCGTGGCGAACCATCAGGCCGTGATCTCGCCGCCTTGGTCCATTCACTCTGGAGCGGGGACCAAGAACTACAGCTTCATTTGGGCCATGGCCGGTGACAATAAGAGCTTCACGGACATGGACCATATCGCGGTTGGGGACCTTCGATGAGCAACGTGGCCAATGCCTTCGATCTCACGGGCCGCGTTGCGGTCGTCACGGGCGCCAATACAGGCATCGGTCAGGCGATCGCGGTTGCGTTTGCCGAAGCCGGTGCGTCCGTCGTGGGGGTCGGCCGGTCGTCCATGGAAGAGACCAGATCTCTGGTCGAGGCAACCGGGCGGCAATTTCACACGGTGACGGCAGATCTCTCATCACTGGAACCCGTAAAAGGCATCGTGTCGGAGGCGATAGAGAAGTTCGGTGGCCTCGACATCTTGGTGAACAATGCCGGGATCATACGCCGGGCCGACGCCGTCGATTTCACCGAGGAGGACTGGGATGCAGTCATCGACACGAACTTAAAGACTGCCTTCTTTCTTTCCCAGGCCGCCGGACGTTACATGATCGGGCAGGGGCGAGGAAAGATCATCAATATCGCATCGATGCTGTCGTTTCAGGGCGGCATCCGGATACCGTCCTACACGGCGTCGAAGAGCGGTCTTGCGGGAATAACCCGTCTGCTCGCATGTGAATGGGCTGTAAAGGGAGTGAATGTCAACGCGATCGCTCCGGGCTATTTCGTGACCAACAACACAACCGCCCTCCGGGAAGAACCCGACCGTTCAGCGAGTATTCTGTCTCGCATACCAGCAGGGCGATGGGGCAGTCCATCCGAGCTTGGCGGGGCTGCCGTATTTCTCGCGTCATCGGCATCCGACTACGTGCATGGAACTGTTATACCGGTCGACGGCGGTTGGCTTGCCCGGTGAGCCGCCACGCATATCGAAAATGGCGGTAATAGACGTCGAGACCGGCCGCACCCATGTCCGTGCCGGTCTCGATTTGCAGTGCTCAGCCCGCCGTATCGAGGTCGATGAGTTCAATCTTGTAGCCGTCCGGATCCTCCACGAATGCGATGTGGGTTGTCCCGTGCTTCATTGGGCCGGGCGGCCTTGGAATGCTGGCTCCTTGCTTTTCGAGTTGGGCGCACACCCCGTAGATGTCCCGGACACCAAGGGCGAGATGCCCGAAGCCGGTTCCGATTTCATATGGAGCCGCCTGATCCCAATTGTGGGTAAGTTCGACGACTGTGCTGCTATCTTCCGGCCCGTAACCGACGAATGCGAGTGTGAACCTGCCGCCCTCGAAATCCTCGCGTCGGAGCAGCTTCATCCCGAGCAGCCCGGTATAAAAGGCGATCGACTTTTCCAGGTCGAACACCCTGATCATGGTGTGCATCATTCGAAAATTGTTGCTCGTTTCGGTCATTTTATCCTCCTGAACGGACTAAATGCCCGTGTCGGCGACAAAATAGTTGTTGTATGATAACCGTGCAAGCAACATAGTCGCGACAGACGTGATTAATTGGGGAGGTAGGATGTCGGAGGTTGTCAACCGTCGGGTAAACACGCTTGACGCGCTCGTTGCGCAGTTGCCTGATGGGACATTTCTGACTTCCCCTGAACTGATTGCGCCCTATTCAGGGGACTGGTCCGGTGAATATCGCGGCTCAGCGCTGGCGGTGGCACGGCCCCGCAATCGGGACGAGGTCAGCGTGGTGATGGCATACTGCCATGCCAACCAGATTAATGTCGTGCCGCAAGGCGGACTCACCGGGCTCGTGGGTGGCGCGGTGCCAAGGCAGGAACTCGTCGTGTCATTGGAGCGAATGGACAGGGTCCGGTCAGTCAGCCCGATCGATTTCTCCCTGGTGGCCGAGGCTGGTTGCGTGCTTCAGAACGCAAAGGACCGAGCGCTGGAGGCGGACTGTATCCTCCCGATCACCTTCGGAGCCCAGGGTAGCTGCAGGATTGGTGGCAACATCGCCACCAACGCCGGCGGATTCAATGTGCTGCGATACGGTATGACCCGCGATCTGGTACTCGGCCTTGAGGCGGTTCTGCCCGACGGTCGGATTTGGAACGGCCTGAAAACGCTCCGTAAGAACAACACTGGTTATGACCTGAAACAGCTGTTCATCGGAAGCGAGGGAACGCTTGGCATCATTACCGCCGCCGCCTTCAAGATTTTTCCCAGGCCTCAGCAGATCGAAACAGTTCTAATCGGACTTGGCTCCGTCGAGGACGCGATGGCTCTCTATGCCCGAGCCAGGCGCGATTGCAGCGACTTGCTGACAGCATTCGAACTGATCCTTCGTGTGGGGATCGATATAGCTGTCTCCGCAAGGAGCGACCTTCTTGATCCTTTAAGCCAGGTCTGTCCGGTTTACGTTCTGATGGAGGTATCCGGCGGTGGACGTATTGACGTGCGATCAATGGTCGAGGGCTTCTTGGCCGATGCAGCCGAACTCATAATCGACGGGACAATGGCTTCGAGCGAGGCTCAATCCCAACGACTTTGGCTGCTTCGAGAAACGATGGTGGAAGCGCAGGGGCGCGGAGGGCGCTACCTGAGATCCGACGTCTCGGTCTCCATATCGCGGCTTGCCGAATTCATCAAAGACGCTCTCATCGAATTGAACATCAGATATCCCAGCGCCTTGCCCGTTACATACGGGCACGTCGGAGACGGCAACGTGCACCTCAACGTGGTGCCGCCGCTCAATATGCCGCCGGAGGACATTGACGCCTTCTTTCACGCGGCCGAGGCCACCCTGTTCGAGGTTGTTGATCGCCACGATGGGTCGATCAGCGCAGAGCACGGTATCGGTTTAGGCAAGAGAGGAGCCTTTTTGCAACGGGTTGACGACGTTACCCTGGATATTGCCAGAAGCATCAAGAACAGCTTCGATCCCCACCAGATACTGAGCCAGGGTCGAATCTATGGAGCGCGAGCCACAACGGAGGTTAACTCTCGATGACGCTGAAGCTTGATAGGGTCAATCGCGGTCCTCACTTGTCGACGCTGGTAGCCAGCTCGATCACGCGTGAGATAGCTCAGGGTCGCCTGAAGCCAGGCGATCAGCTTCCAACCGAGCAAGCCTTGGCGACAACCTTTGGCGTCAGCCGAAACGTTATCCGTGAGGCGATCGCTCGGCTTCGCTCGGAGGGGCGGGTGTGGTCGCAGCAGGGGCGGGGTGCGTTCGTTGCGGAGGAAGCAAACGATACCGTCCTGACGATCAGCCACGGGGAGATGTCCGATACCGCCGCTTTTCGCAGCCTTTTCGAGCTTCGCGGCTTTCTGGAAGTCGAAGCGGCGGGACTTGCTGCCTTGAGGCGGTCCGACAATGATCTCAGGGCAATGAGCGACGCGTTGGAAACCATGAAAGGCGCGCCGTACGGGAGCGTGATGTGGTTGAAGACCGACCTTGAATTTCACAGGACCGTCGCCGCTGCAACCGGGAACCCGTACATGGTGCAGTTCTTGGTCTTCGTCTCTGAGCGGATCCGTGAAAGCATTCTCGTGTCCGGCAATCAGCAGAAGTCAGAGGTTTTGGCAGCCGTCACTCTTGGGGAGCATCAAAACATACTCGACGCGATCATCGAAGGGGATGAGGCCCGGGCAAAGGCGGCAATGAAGCTGCACTTGCTCAATGCCGCAGGTCGCGTGGGAATCGAGAACTCCTGAACCTGGCCAGCGTTGTCGCTCGCGCGAGTTCGTTCCATTTTTTGCATTTCCTCGTACACTCAGGTAGTAGGCAAACGACATCCCTATAGATGTAAGGTTGTTTTGAGGCGCACATACGAGGAAGGTTTGGCAGTTGTTCAAGGCGATCGAGCAGTCTCCCAATCTACGAAGCGAACTGGCCAACACGCTGGCTGCTCAGATCGAGTCCGGGGACCTTCAGCCTGGGCAGAAGCTGCCGACCGAGCAAGCGATTATGAAGGCCACGGGCGTCAGCCGGACGGTCGTGCGCGAGGCGCTCGCAACCTTGCGCGCCAAGGGGTTGATCGTAACGCGGCAGGGATATGGTGCAGTTGTCACCAACGACCCCAAACCCCCGGCGTTTTCTATCGTCCCGAATGATCTCGAAACCATCGATGACGTGCTTAATGTGCTGGAATTACGGCTCGGAATAGAGTGCGAAGCAGTCGCGCTTGCCGCATTGCGCTCCTGCGACCAAGACATTGCAAGACTTCAGTTTTGTCTGGATGCGATCGACTCGGCGATCGCGGATGGCGGATACGGCGCCAAGGAGGATTTCGCGTTTCACCGGTCGATCATGGTGGCGTCCCGCAACCCTTACTACGCCCGCGTCTTCGATGCCTACGAAAGCGCGATGATCCCCCGCCAGTGGGCTCGCCTTGATCTGCTGTCAGAGGAGGAGCGCGGGGTCCACACTGCTCGTATGACTCGGGAACATCGCGCGATATTCGAGGCGATCCGAAACAAAGATGAGGCTGCGGCTCGCAGCACGATGCGAACGCATTTGTCGGAAAGCATTGCTCGGTTCGAACAGTTACGGCAGGTGGCGGTCAGCGGCCTATAGCCTGTCGAAATCGGCGCCAATCGCGAGCTTATCCGGCCTGCTGGGATCCGGACAGCTGAGAGCTGCCATCTCACATATGGAGACCATGGCTATCGACGACTAAGCTCCAATGCGCACTCTAAAGATAAGAATTTGGGGAGCCTTGTTCGCCAAGGTCTGCCGCCGCCAATCAGCCAGGCGGATCGTCTAGGTAAACTCGATCCACCAGTTTCAAGCTTCGGTCCGGTTGCAATATGTATGTCTCTCGAACGCGCTCGCCCCATTGATCTGTAAAGTCATGGGGAACCAAACTGCCGATAGGCGATTTCATCAGACGCTGTGTCGGCTGCCCACCATAGGTAATACTTCCTGGAATGGGCTTCAGCGCAGCACCGCCAGCCTGACAGGACGCAAGAACGGCGCTCAGCGATACCGCTAATATCAGACGCTTCATCGCACACTCCAACTCGGACAATCCAGCGTTACTGTTATGCTGTCAACGTCTTGGTCGTACTCGGACATTTATCCGAACCGGCAGCAATCCAATCATCGAAATCGTACTTTTACAAGTCGTGAATTAGGTCGATAGGCTCAAGCTCGGCTGGCCCGATTTCAATTCCCGGTCCTCGCGAATCCAAGTTGTCTCATAGTTTGGATCCGATCCTCGCCGTATCCAACGATACTGCGGAGCAAGCTTCTCAGCGCGACCGAAACGTCGATTGGGGCGCCATGGGGCCGATCCCTTGCGAGGCTATCGCCGGCGGCGCCCGCATTTCGGTCGCATCTAGCAACTGTGACATCTGTTTGGGTGCAACCAGTCGCGCAACCCTCGCCGGGTGACATTTGTTGCGGCTGCATCCACCAGCCTGCATGCAATTGCCGATTTTTTCCGCATCTGGCGGAAGAAAAAGAAAGCTGTTTCTTAAATAACTTAAAATCTATGTTTTTTATAGATTACAGCATTCGGTGGTCGGCATTGAGTGCGAACATGGATGAAACGGCATGTCTTATCTCCTCAGCCTTCTCGACAAGAGCCCGATCGAACAGGGGCTCAGCGCCACCGATGCGCTCGGCGCCACGACGCGCCTGGCCATCAGGGCCGAAGAACTCGGCTATCATCGCTTCTGGGTCGCCGAGCACCACAATATGGCAAACCTCGCAAGTTCGGCGCCCGAAGTTCTGATTGCCTATCTTCTCGCCAGGACATCGAAGATCCGCATCGGTTCGGGCGGCGTGATGCTTCAGCATTACAGCGCCTATAAGGTCGCCGAGGCCTTTAACCTTCTGGCCTCGCTTGCGCCTGGCCGCATCGACCTCGGCGTCGGCAAGGCGCCGGGCGGGTTTCCGCTGTCGACGCGCGCGCTGCAGCGTGCCTTCGACCCTGAAAAAAAGCCCGATTTCGCGGAGCAGCTATCCGATATCAACGCCTACTTCGCCGCCGATCCCCATTCCGAGGGTGCCTTGGCGACGCCATTTCCGCCACGCTCGCCGGAGCGCTTTCTCCTTGGCGCCAGCGTCGAAAGCGCGAAACTCGCAGCCGAGAAGGGCTGGACATTGGTGTTCGCCGGCCATCTGAACGGCGATCCGGAAAATCTCAAGAAGACTTTCGAAGCCTATGAACATGCGACCGGCGGTAAAGTTCCGATCCTGGCGCTCGCTGCCTTTGCAGCCGAAAGCGAAGCTCATGCCAAGGAACGCGTCGGCCAGCTGCGCATCGTCAAGCTCTTCCTGCCCAATGGCCAGAGCGTCAATGTCGGCACCCAGGAACAGGCGGCGGAATTCGCGCGCCAGGCGGGCTTTTCGGATTTCCGCACCGAGGAAAAGGCGCCAAGCGTGCTGCACGGCACGGCAGCGCAGATCCGCGATGAACTCGACACGCTCCATCGCCGCTACGGCGTCGAGGAGTTCGTGCTCGACACCCCGGCTCTGACGGCGGCCGAACGGCTCAACTCCATAGAACTGCTCGCCAAAGAGCGCCTTTCGCTCGTGGCCTGAGCACCTACCCCAGGAGAATCATCATGGTTCAAAAACACGTCACTTTCGGTATCATGCTGCAAGGCCCGGGCGGCCACATGAATGCCTGGAAGCATCCAAGCGTTCCAGCCGACGCCAGCACCAATCTGAACTTCTTCGTTAAGACGGCCCGCAAGGCGGAAGATGCCGGCATTGCCTTCGCCTTTGTCGCGGACGGGCTCTATATCAACGAACAGTCGATCCCGCATTTCCTCAACCGGTTCGAGCCGCTGACCATCCTCTCTGCGCTCGCTGCCTTTACGACGAAGCTCGGTCTGGTCGGTACGGTTTCGACGTCCTACAGCGATCCCTTCACCATTGCCCGCCAATTCGCCTCGCTTGATGTCATCAGCGGCGGTCGCGCCGGCTGGAACGCGGTGACGTCGCCGCTCGAAGGGTCCGGCCGCAATTATAGCCGCGAGCATCCCGAGCATGAGCTGCGCTACGAGATCGCCGATGAATATCTCGATGCCATCAAGGGGCTGTGGGACTCCTGGGACGACGACGCTTTCGTGCGCGATCGCGAGACCGGCGTCTATGCCGACAAGTCCAAGCTGCATCGCCTGAACCACAAGGGCCGCTTTTTCCGCATCGAAGGCCCTCTTAATATCGGTCGCTCCAAGCAGGGCCAACCGGTGGTGTTTCAGGCCGGCGCGTCCGATTCCGGCATCCGGCTTGCCGGCAAACATGCGGACGCCGTCTTCACCAATGGCGGGCCGCTCGAAGACGCCAAGACCTTCTACAAGCAGGTGAAGCAGAGCGCGATCGCGCATGGCCGCAGTGCTGCCGATGTCGGCATCTTCCCCGGCATCGGACCGATCGTCGGCGCGACCCAGGAGGAGGCGGACGCCAAATACCTGGCGATCCGCAATCTTGTCACCATCGAAGAGGCGCTCGCCTATCTCGGCCGCTTCTTCGACCATCACGACTTCAGCGCCTATCCGCTCGATGAGCCGTTCCCCGATCTCGGCGACATCGGCCGCAACAATTTCCGCGCCACGACCGATCGGATCAAGAAGACGGCGCGGGAGAAGGGGCTTACCCTGCGTCAGGTGGCGCTCGATGCCGCAACGCCGCGCACCTCCTTCATCGGCACCGCCGAGCACATTGCCAGCGAGATCATCCGCTGGGTGGATGAGGAGGGTGCGGACGGCTTCATCCTCGGCTTCCCCGTCATTGGTGAAGGCTTCGACGATTTCTCCAAGCATGTCCTGCCGATCCTGACGGAGCGTGGCTATTTCGATCCGGTACTGAAGGGCGAGACGCTGCGCGATCACCTTGGCCTGCCGTTCCGCGAAAGCCGCTACGCGGCAGAGCCCGATGGCATCGAACCCGCAAAGGCCGTGGGCGCCTGAGCCCGGACGATCGCCATGAACGCCATCATCAAGTCCGCTTCGGTCACGGATCAAGTCGAGGCAGGGATTGCCGCCTATATCGACGAGATCATCGCGCTGAGGCACGATCTGCATCAATATCCCGAGCTCGCCTTCCAGGAGCACCGAACCGCCAAGAAGGTCGCGTCGCTTCTTGCCGACTGGGGCTATGAGGTTGCAACGGGCATCGCCGGCACCGGCGTTGTCGCGACTCTGAAGCGGGGAGGTGGAAATCGAAGTATCGGCATCCGCGCCGATATGGACGCGCTGCCCATCGAGGAGGCAACCGGGCTCGATTACGCCAGCAGCAATCCTGGTGTCATGCATGCCTGCGGACATGATGGGCACACGTCCATCCTGCTGGCCGCTGCCCGCTATCTTGCGGAAAGCGGCAGTTTCAGCGGCACCTTGCGCCTGATTTTCCAGCCGGCCGAGGAGATCGGCGCGGGTGCGCGCAAGATGCTGTCGGAAGGGCTTTTCGATCGCTTTCCGGTCGATGCCGTCTTCGGTCTGCATAATTGGCCCGGCGTTCCCGAAGGGCAATTCGGCTTCGTTGCCGGCCCAGCGATGGCCTCCGTCGACCAGGCGGTTATCAAGATCGTCGGCAAGGGCGGTCATGGTGCCGAACCGCATCGGGCCGTCGACCCCGTTTTGGCGTCGGCTTCGTTCATCACGGCTCTGCAAAGCGTCGTTTCGCGCAATATCGATCCGCAGGACATGGCCGTGGCGACGGTGGGCTCGATTCATGCGGGCTCCGCATCGAACGTCATTCCGGAAAGCGTCGAGTTGAAGCTGACCATGCGCGCTTTCAGCGAAGGGGTGCGCGCGAAACTTCAGGAGCGCATTCCGGCACTGGCACGGGCGCAGGCGGAAAGCTTCGGAGCCGTCGCCGAGGTCAACTATCGCCTGGGCTTTCCGGCCTTGGTCAACCATGCGGACGAGACGGCTTTTGCCCGCGACGTCGCGGTGCAGGCGCTTGGCCCGGCGGCGATCGAGGCGGATTTCCGGCCGCGCACGGCAAGCGAAGACTTTGCGTTCCTGCTGCAGGCCAAGCCTGGAAGCTACCTCTTCGTCGGCAACGGCGACAGCGCGCCGCTGCACAGCGCCCACTACAATTTCAACGACGCCATCATCGCGCCCGCGGCCCGCTATTGGGTGCGGCTCGCCGAAACTTTCCTTGCGGATGACAACAGGTGACGACCGACATGAGCGATACGTTTCTTTATACGACCCCGGTCGATCCGCGCGCGAAGCCGCTGATCGACGAGCTGATCCATGAGTATGACAGTCGCTATGGCACCTATTTCAACGCAGAGGGTGCGGCGGCCGAACTCAATCGCTATCCGCCGGAGGCCTTTTCGCCGCCGCACGGCAACTTCCTGCTGTTGTTGCGGGACGGCGAGACCATCGGCGGTGGGGCGTTCAAGCACTACGACGACCACACCGCGGAATTCAAACGCATCTGGACACGGCACGATCTTCGTCGTCAGGGATTGGCGCGAACGCTGCTCGTCGAGCTGGAGGCCCAGGCGGCGCGGCAGGGCTATCACCGCATCTATCTGACGACGGGCTTCCGCCAGCCCGAGGCCGTCGGCCTCTATCTGACCAACGGCTACACCGCGCTCTTCGACACGTCGGTCGATCCGGAAGTCTACAAGAGCCTGCCTTTCGAGAAGGATATCAGCCGCCTGGCCTTGTCCTATGCCGCCGAAGCCTCCGGATCGCAGCAACGTCTGGCCGCCGCCGGCCGATAACGGCGAGCCGGATCAATCACAATCATAAGGGGTAAGCATCATGGCGCTAACGACGGATTTTGCGAGTGTCGATCCCGGCACGGGAACCGCCGAGACGAAGACGGATTATTCGCGTTACCGCATCGTGCCCGCGCGGCACCCCGGACGCATTGCGGGCACGATTTTCGCCGCACTTGTCATATCGGTCATCCTCTATTCCACCTTCACCAATCCGCGCTGGGGCTGGAATGTTTTCGCGGAATGGTTCTTTGCCGAGCCGGTGCTGGTGGGCCTCGGCAGGACGCTGCTTCTGACGGCGCTCGCGGCGGTTTCCGGCTCCATTCTCGGTACGGCGCTGGCGCTGGCGCGCGTATCGAAGTCGCCGCTGCTAGCAAGCCTCTCCTGGGGTTATATCTGGCTGCTGCGCTCGATCCCGATGATTGTGTTGTTGCTGGTTCTCAACAATCTCGGCTATCTCTATGAAACCATTAGCATCGGCGTCCCCTTCACCGACAAGGTGCTGTTCGATTACCCGACCACGCAGCTGTTGACGCCGTTTGCCGCAGCCTTTCTCGGACTGACGCTCAATCAGTCGGCCTTCTTCGCGGAAATCGTTCGCGGCGGCATCCTTTCGGTCGACCAGGGGCAACTGGAGGCGGCGGCCGCCCTCGGCCTGTCACGTCGCCGGCAGGCCTTTCGCATCGTTCTGCCACAGGCGATGCGCTCCATTCTTCCCACCGGCTTCAACGAGATCATCGGTCTCGCCAAGAGCACGTCCATGGTCTACGTGCTGGCGCTGCCGGAGCTCTTCTACACGGTGCAGGTCATCTACCGCCGCAATCTGGAAGTCATCCCGCTGCTGATGGTGGCGACGGTCTGGTATCTCGTCATCATGACGGTGCTGTCGATCGCGCAGCACTACATCGAGCGCTATTTTTCGAAGGGAGCGGTGCGCAATCCGACGCCCTTGCCCTTCCAGGCCTATTTCCAGCGCTTGCGTCGTGCGTCGACGGTAGTCTCCACGAAGGCAGGCATCGGGAGCCTTGGAAGCCAGAAGAATCCTGCCGACTGGCGTGCGAAGGGTGGGGCCGTGCGCATCCACGGTATATCGAAGAGCTTCGGCACGCTCAAAGTCCTCGACAACATCGAGCTCAACCTGCCTGCCAGCAGCGTGACCGCCATCATAGGTCCGTCGGGATCCGGAAAATCGACCTTGCTGCGCGCCATCAATCATCTGGAGCGCGTCGACAGCGGGTTCATCTCGGTGGATGGCGAACTCGTCGGCTATACGCAGAAGGGCGATGTGCTCTACGAGCTCAAGGAGAAGGATATCCTGAGGCGGCGGACCGACATCGGCATGGTCTTCCAGAACTTCAATCTGTTCCCGCATCTCACTGTTTTGGAAAACCTTATCGAGGCGCCGATTCAGGTGCGTGGGCTGAGCCGGGATGAGGCTATCGCATTCGCACACGAGCTGCTCGCTCGCGTCGGCCTCAGCGACAAGATCGATGCCTATCCACGCCAGCTTTCCGGCGGCCAGCAGCAGCGTGTGGCGATCGCTCGTGCTCTGGCGCTCCGGCCGAAGGTACTGCTGTTCGACGAGCCGACCTCGGCGCTCGATCCGGAACTCGTCGGCGAAGTGCTCGACGTGATCAAGGAGCTTGCCCGCACCGGCACGACCCTTGTGATCGTCACCCACGAGATCGGCTTTGCTCGCGAGGTCGCCGATACCGTCGTCTTCATGGAAGGCGGGCACATCATCGAGACCGGCTCGCCGGTACAGGTTTTCAACGATGCGAGGCACCCGCGTACCCGCGCCTTCCTCGCCAAGGTTCTCTAGCAGACACAGGCAGCCATCGGACGACCTGACGTCAGGCGTCTGGACAACGACAACAATATAAACAACTTAAAATTGAAAAGGAGAAGGGAAATGGCATTCATTGATAGAGCAAAATATGCTTTTGCCGGCGTGTTAACCGCGGTGGTGATGAGTTGCACGACGGCCGGTGCGGCCGAAAAGTTCAATCTCAGCCCGGATACGTCCAATCGCGTCAGAGCGGAGAAGGACGAGGCGGCGATCAAGGCGATCGCGCCGAGCTTCAAGTTCGTCAATCCCGGCAAGTTCACGGTGGCGATCAACCCCTGGGACCCGCCGATCGCCACCTATGCGACCGATGCCAAGACCGTCGTCGGCGGCGACCCGGATCTCGCCCAACTGCTTGCCGATTCCCTCGGCCTCCAGCTCGAGCTGGTGCCTGTCGCCTGGGAAGACTGGCCGCTCGGCGTTTCCTCCGGCAAATATGACGCCGTCATCTCCAACGTGACCGTTACCGAGGAGCGCAAGGAGAAATTCGATTTCTCGACCTATCGCAAGGACGTGCTCGGCTTTTACGTGAAGGCCGACAGCAAGATCACGTCGATCAAGGAACCGAAGGACGTAGCCGGTCTCAAGGTCATCACCGGCGCCGGCACCAACCAGGAGAAGATCATTCTCGAATGGGACCGGGAAAATGTGGCGGCCGGGCTGAAGCCCATCGAGGTGCAGTATTATGACGACCGCGCCGCTGCCGATCTCGCGCTGCAGTCCGGTCGCGCCGATGTCGAATTCAATCCGAATGCGACGCAGGCCTACAACGCGGCTATCAACGGTACGAGGAAGCTCGTGGGCATCGTATCCGGTGGCTGGCCACTGACGGCGGAAATCGCCGTGACGACGAAGAAGGGAGCCGGATTGGCTGACGCCGTCACCCTCGCACTCAATGATCTGATCAAGGACGGCAAGTACGGTGAGGTGCTCAAGCACTGGAGCCTGAGCGCCGAGGCGATCGATCAGTCCAAGACCAACCCTGCGGGCCTGCCGAAGAGCGGTTCGTAATGTTGGTAGAGCGGATCGGCGCCGGTGGGGCCCGCGTCGATCCGCTCCCTGTCTCATTCATGGAGCGACCTGTTCGTGACTTTCTTTCCCAATCTCAAAACCATATTTGCCGCTGTAGCGACGGTTTCCCTGATCGGAGTCGGTGCCGTTCACGCCGCCGACGAGTTCGATCTCGGTCCTGAACAGCCCGGGCGTGTTCATGCGGCCAAGGACGAGGCCGCCATCGCCGCGATCCCCAAGGATTTCAAGTTTGTCACGCCAGGGACGTTCACCGTGGCGGTGGCGCCCAGCGGGCCTCCGCTTGCGACCTATGCAACGGATGCCAAGACCGTGGTCGGGGCGGATCCTGACTATGCCTCCGCCATCGCCGACGCGCTCGGATTGAAGCTCGAGCTTGTCCCGGTCGCCTGGATCGACTGGCCGCTCGGGCTGACCTCGGGCAAATACGATGCCGTCATCTCCAATGTCGGGGTGACCGAACAGCGCAAGGAGAAGTTCGATTTCTCCACCTACCGACAGGGCCTGCATGGATTCTTCGTCAAAACCGACAGCAAGATCACTGGCATCAAGGAGCCGAAGGATGCGGCGGGCCTGCGCATCATCGTCGGTGCCGGCACCAATCAGGAGCGAATTCTGCTGAAATGGAGCGACGAGGATGTCAAAGCCGGCCTGAAGCCGATCGAGCTGCAATATTACGACGATGATGCGGCAAGCCTCCTGGCCCTCCAGTCGGATCGCGCCGAAGTCATCGTGCAGCCGCACGCCCAGCTGGTCTACATCGCCGCCCGCGACAAGAACATCAAGCGCGTGGGTACGTTGAGCGCCGGCTGGCCGGATCGCTCGGATGTCGCGATCGCCACGCGCAAGGGCAGCGGATTGGCGGCCGCCCTCACCCTCGCAACGAACGGGCTGATCAAGGATGGCAGCTACGCGAGGATCCTCGACCATTGGCATCTTGCGGAAGAAGCCTTGCCGAAGTCGGAAACCAATCCGCCGGGCCTGCCGAAATTTTGAGGAGATAGCTGCATGAGCCGCCCAGCCCCATCGATCAGCCACATCGGCTTTCTCACGCCAGGAAACTATCCGGATGAAGATCCGTTAGCGGGCCTGGAGCAAACCCTGCAATTGCTCGAATACGGAGAAGGCAGGGGCTTCAACAGCGCCTGGGTTCGCCAGCGGCATCTCGAACCCGGCATCTCCTCGGCGAGCGCCTTTCTCGCGGCAGCGACACAGCGCACGCGCCACATCGAGCTCGGCACGGCCGTCATACCCATCGGCTATGAAAGCCCCTATCGGCTTGCCGAGGATCTGGCGACCGTGGATGTGCTGTCGCGTGGGCGATTGAATATCGGCCTCAGCGCCGGCCGTCCGCTGCATGCGGACCTGATCGGCCCGCTCGCTTTCGATGGCGACTGGGAAAGCCATGATTTCTCCCATCAGAGAGTGCTGCGCTTTGCCGATAATTTGAAGGGCGCCTATATCGGCAATCAGGATACGGTCATCAAGACGCCGTTCGGTCCGCAGCGTCCGCGTCTGCAGCCCTATGCGAAGGGATTGATCGATCGCATCTGGTATGGCGGCGGCTCGCTGCGTTCGGCCGAATGGGCAGGGCGCAACGGTTTCAACCTGCTGATCGGCAATGTCACGACGGGGGAGCAGACCGACGATTTCTTCGTCGCGCAGTCGCGGCAGCTGGAAACCTATCGGAACTCCGGCGGCGATACGAGGCGCGTGGCGCTCGGCCGGGTCATCGTACCCTTCGACAGCGCCGACGCCGTGACGCGCAAGCGCTATACCGACTATGCCGCCGGCCGCCATGAGCGAACGCTGTCTCCGCAAGGCGAGCGCCGCACGCTTTTCGCGCGCGATCTCGTCGGCTCGTCGGAGGAGATTCTGGAGCGCCTGCGCAACGATCCGATCCTGCCCCATGTCAATGAATTCCGGCTGGAGCTGCCCTACGAGTTCCACGACGAGGAGTATCGGCAGATCATTCACGACTTCGTAACGTTGATCGCTCCGGAGATTGGCTGGAAAGAACCCGCGCTCCTGCGCCGGTCGGCATCCTGATGTCTGTGGGATAGAAAACCGCGCAACCGGATCGGCAGATTGCCGATCCGGCCTGGATGATGCCGCGCTGAGGACGGCGCGGACGTTTTGATCCGCTAGCCGATGGACGGGCGTGTATCTTCCGTTCCGGCAAGGATTCGCTCCGCCAGCTGCAGGGCGTCTTCCTGGGACGCGACGATCTCCATCCTCGTGCCGAATGCTTTCGTGGCAAGGCTCATCTGCACTTGCATGGCCGCCCGCTTGATGGCGCTCGCCTCGATCCCGATCACAGCCCTGCAAATTGCCGCAAGCGCCGCCTTGTTTCTCTTCAGCCATATGCCGCGTGCCTTGCGATCCTCGTGATCCTCGGCAGGCTGATCGCCTTCCATGATGACGACGAAAGGCATCGAGATTGCGAGGATGGCGTCCATCTCGCGCGCCCATTGTGCCGCATAACCCGGCTGCACGGACCGGGCCGATTGGCGCACGATCGGCCACAGGGAAACATCGTGAAAGGCGAAAGTGGTTGCATCGATTGTCATGCTATTCTCCTCAAGCGATCTTGTCGGTGATTGCTGCGAACAGCATCGCGGCGCCGCGCTCCGAAATGTCGATGGCGCGGGTCGCTCGTTCGCGCATGTCGGCCTCGTAGTCCAAGAGTGCCGTACAGGTCGTCCTTGGCTCCTTGCCGGCCGCCGCCAGGATCTGTGAAAGCGTGCGGGCATCTTCGAGCGCGGTATTGGCGCCAAGTCCGCCGGCGGGGCTCATCGCGTGGATGGCATCACCGATGAGCGTGACCGCTCCGAACGGCCAGAGAGCATCGGGGCGTCCGGTTCGAACGGGAAGCGCCGCCACGGCTTCGGCCTTGCTCCGGCCGATGATCTGCCTCAGTTCGGGACGCCAGCCGCGCATTGCGGTTCTCAGCAAGACCGGCAGGTCGCGGGTGTGGTCGTATGTTTCCAGCCCCAATCGCCGGCGGGGGCCGATCAGCGCCCAATAAAGATAGTCGGAGACCGGCGTCAGCCTGCAATCGGGTGCGAGACTTCCCGCAAGGACGGGAAATTCGTCGCGGAACCGCATGAGATCGAAAATCGCCGTGCAGCCATCGGCAAAGATCACCGTCGTGCCGTCTTCAAGCAGATCGGCGGCGCCGTTGCGTGGCAGCTCGCTCTTGCCGTAAACGCATATCGAGCCCGTATCCGCCGGCTCGGCATAGGGTGCCAGCTGACGGCGGACCTGCGAATTCACGCCGTCGGCGCCGACGAGCAGGTTGCAGGAAACCACGGAGGCGTTTTCGAACTGAACCTCGACGCGGCCATCGTCCAGGCAGCGGTATTGAGTGAGCGCGTGATCGAAATGAACATGGTCCTCGATCCCGGCCAGCAGGATTTCACGAAGGGTAAGGCGATTGACGCTGAGATCGCCCTCATCTTCATCCTCTCCCGTATCCCAGCTCATCGGCGTGCGGCCCGCGATCGGCTGAAGCTGCGGCGTCAGGAAACGCCCCGACCGTGGGCTGATGGAGGCGGTCGCCCGAAAAAGATCGAACTGCCCCTGCGGCAGGCACGCCTCCAGCGCTCGCTGTCCATCCGTATCGATGCGGATGCGATAACCCTGTAGCCGGCTATCGGCTGCCGGGTCGCGCTCGTAGACGTCGAAGTGGATGCCGGCGCGCTTCAATCCCTGGGCAAGGCACAGGCCCCCGAGGCCCGCGCCAATGATGACGACATGAAAGTCCTGCATGGATTCTTCTATTCCATTCACTATTCGACTTCGATTTTGCGAGGTCAGAATAGCGCGCGCCCGCCGGAACGTGATAACGACATTCGGACTATAAATGTTGCAAAACGGCCAAACGGAATATGGATATCGAAGATATCGGCGATCGCCTTGACGGGCCGCCGCTCATCGCCTTCTGGGGGTCGGACGAGCCCGGCAGCGCCTTCCGCCTGGGAACCCTGGAATATGATTGGCATGCGCACACGCGCGGGCAGCTTTTCTGCATTGAAAGCGGGCTCGTGCGCGTCGATACGCCCACGGGGTCGTGGCTGCTGCCGCCGCAGCGTGCGGGATGGATTCCGCCGGGCGTCATGCACAAGGCCGGGATCAACGGTGTGCTGAGCGGCTGGGGCATCCTCCTGACGCCGGAAGCGAGTGCCGGCCTGCCCAAGGATCCGTGCGTTCTCAGTGTAAGCGAGGTTTTGCGGGCGCTGGTGCGCCGAACGACGACATGGCGCTGGGAGGAGCGGCTTTCCCCACAGCAGCGTCGTCTGGCGGCTGTCCTGCTGGACGAAGTGCGGGCCGCGCCGCGCGAAGGTCTACACTTGCCGATGCCGGCGGACCGGCGGGTTCTGCGTATTGCGGAGGCCGTGCTGCAGGATCCTGCCAGCGAGGACACTTTTCATGCCCTGGCACAGCAGGCGGGCATATCGGAACGATCGGCCCGGCGGCTTTTCAATATCGAAACAGGCATGTCGTTCGCAAACTGGCGGCAGCAGGCGCGATTGCTGCTTGCGCTTGAACATCTGAGCGCCGGCAATCCGATCGCGCAGGTCGCCGACAGCCTGGGATATGCGAGCGCCAGCAGCTTCATCGCCATGTTCAGGAAGGCATTCGGCCTGTCGCCGCGTCGATATCTCTCCGTCCGAAAATCCTGATGCCGCACTTGCCGGAGTTTTGGATGGTGACAGAAAAGGGCGCCGACATTTCGATCGACGCCCGGGCAGACGGTCTTAGGCCGCGACGCGGCGGGGCCTGACGGCGAGGAGGCGCAGGGCGTTCATGGTGACCAGCACCGTGGCTCCGGTATCGGCGAGGATCGCCGGCCAGAGACCGGTGATGCCGATGATCGTCGTGACCAGGAAGACGCCCTTCAGGCCGAGCGCGATGGTGATGTTCTGGCCTATATTGGTCATTGTCCGCTTGGACAGGTCGATCATCTCGATGACATCGCCGACGCGCCCATGCAGCACGGCGGCATCCGCCGTTTCCAGCGCAACGTCAGTCCCGCCGCCCATGGCTATCCCGACATCGGCGGCTGCCAGTGCCGGCGCATCGTTGATGCCGTCACCGACCTTGGCGACGCGAAAGCCCTGCTGCTTCAAATCGCTGACGATCCGCTGCTTGTCTTCGGGCAGCAACTGCGCCCTGACCTCGATGCCGAGCGTCTTGCCGATCGCCTGTGCCGTGCGCTGGTTGTCGCCCGTCAGCATGATCGTCTTGATGCCGGCATCGGAAAGCGCCTTGAGGCCGGCTGCCGTATCAGCGCGCGGTTCGTCGCGCATGGCCAGCAGGCCCGCGGCAGCACCGTTGGCCACGAGAATGGAGACGGTCTTGCCTTCATCATTGAGGGCGGCGATTTGGGCTGACTGCTCCGGAGCCAGCGAAACCCTGTCGGCTGCAGCCTGCGGCGATCCGAGGAATACATCTATACCGTCGACCGTGCCGCTGACACCCTTGCCTCCGATGGCTTTGGCATCGATGACCTGGGGGATATCCGTTCCCGTAGCTGTCGCGCGGTCGAGGATGGCGCGAGCGAGCGGATGGCTGGAGCCGGTTTCGAGCGCGGCCGCCAATCGCAGCACGTCCGCATCGTTCATGCCGAGGCCGACGATATCGGTGACCTTGGGCTTGCCTTCGGTCAGCGTGCCTGTCTTGTCGAAAGCGACAGCCGTGACCTTGCCGATATTTTCGAGCACGGCGCCGCCTTTCAGCAATAGCCCGCGCCGCGCGCCTGAAGACAGCGAAGCGGCAATGGCGGCCGGCGTCGAGATGACGAGGGCGCAGGGGCAGCCGATCAGCAAAATGGCCAGGCCCTTGTAGACCCACTCGCCCCAGGCGCCGCCGAAAAGCAGCGGAGGCACGATGGCGACGAGCGCTCCGACCAAGACGACGCCCGGAGTATAATAGCGGGAGAAGCGATCGATGAAGCGTTCGGTCGGCGCCTTCGATTCCTGCGCCTCCTCGACCAGCTTGACGACGCGGGCGATGGTGTTGTCGGACGCCGCCGCGGTCACGCGCACACGCAGCACGGCATCGCCGTTGACCGTGCCGGCAAAGACGGTTGCATCGGCACCCTTGCGCACGGGTGTGCTTTCGCCGGTGACCGGCGCTTCGTCGATGGCGCTTTCGCCGGAGAGGATCACGCCATCGGCCGGAATGCGGTCACCTGGCCGAACCAGAATGATGGCCCCTACGGCAAGGTCTTC
Organism: Martinezella lusitana; assembly: GCF_010668395.1. Classification (GTDB taxonomy): domain Bacteria; phylum Pseudomonadota; class Alphaproteobacteria; order Rhizobiales; family Rhizobiaceae; genus Rhizobium; species Rhizobium lusitanum_A. The sequence goes on along the minus strand of NZ_WUEY01000002.1, from coordinate 235,553 downwards.
CGCCTGTACTTCGCGGGTCTTGCCGTTTTCCTCGACGAGAGCGGTCTTGGGGACGAGGTTCGTCAGCGACTGGATGCTGGCGCGCGCCTTGCCGGCGGCAACGCCTTCCAGCAGTTCGCCGATCAAAAACAGGAATACGACGGCCGCAGCCTCCTCGCTGGCGCCGATGACAACAGCGCCAACGGCGGCAATCGTCATCAGCATTTCGATCGAGAATGGTGTTCCCATCCTCGCGGCCATGAAGGCCCGTCGCGCAATCGGCAGCAGGCCGACCAGCATGGCGGCGGTAAAGATCCAGACGTCCAGTGCGGGAATGAGCTTGCCGATACCCCAGGCTGCCGCAAGCGCCACGCCGCTGGCGATGGTCAGGCGGCCCTTGGCCGATTTCCACCAGGGCCCGTTGGTCGGTCCATGGTCGTGGCCGTGAAGGCCGGCAGCTGCCTCCTCACGCTCGTTCGAGCCGTGGCCATGCCCCTCATGATCGTGCTGACGACCGCTGCCTCCGTCAGCGTGGCCGCCATGATCGTGATCGTGCCCTGTGTGGTCATTGTTGTGCGATTGGTGTTCGTGATGATCGTGGCCACAGCCGCAGGTATGGTCGTCCTTTTCCACCTTGGGCGTGGCGACATTGCCTTGGGGAAGTGGAAAGAGCTTGTATCCCAGCCCGGTGACCCGCTTGGCGATGGTCGGCAGAAGGTCGGGATCGCCCTGGTGCCTGACCGTCATCGTGCCGGCGGTCACCGAGACCGAGACGTCCTCCACACCCTGAAGACGGCGAACGGCCGTGTCGATTTTCGCCGCGCAGGAAGCGCAATCCATGCCTTCCACGCGATAGCGGCTCTGTTGTGTTGTCGAAGTCATCTTCCGGTTCCGAATTGGCTGTTGGAACCATTGCTACATCCTCTAGCTACTAGAGGGACAAGAGCGATTTTCCGAATTTCTGCACGATGATTTGCGGATGTCGCCAACCGACCCAACCGTCTTTCCCGTGGACCTGGCTAGGACAATTCCGGAAGAGCGTGCGGTGGGAAGACGGCGTTCCTGCCGTGGCGCTTGGCTTCGTAGAGCGCTGTGTCGGCCGTTTTGAGCAGATCCTCAAGCGATTGCCTCGAGGTTTCGCCCCAGGCGACGCCGAGGCTGGCGGTGATCACCTGCCCATCGTCGAGCCCGCGGTGGCGGATGCCGAGAGCTTCGACCGCCCCGCGTGTTCGCTCGGCGATCGCAAAGGCTTTCTCGCGGTCGACATTGGGCAGAAGGATCAGAATTTCCTCGCCGCCGAAACGGAACGTGGTTCCGCTGACGCCGATTTCGCGCGAGATGCATTGGCAGACGGCGCGGATACAATCATCGCCTTCGATATGGCCATGGACGTCGTTGAACAGCTTGAACCGATCGATGTCGATCATGACGATGGCGACGGAGGTCGTGCCGCTCTTCGTCCGCCAGATCGAGGAGCGCACCCGCTCCAGGGAATGCCGATTGAAGAGGCCGGTCAGCTCGTCGCGTTCCGATTTCTGTTCGAGCTGCACATGCAGTAGGCCGCCGCGGAGCTGATTGAGGAAGTTCAGCCGGTCCTTGTGTTCGGAAATGTAGGCGCTGATCACCAGGAAGATCACCAGCGTTATGTAAAAGGTGACGATGCCGGCATAGACCACGTCGTCGAAGGCGCCGCTGAGCTTGGTGGTGGTGAACTGCACGGCGCACATCAGCGCGAGACCGAGGAGGATCGTCACGAATCGAGGCCGGAGCGCGATGACGAAGAAGAGGAAGGCGGCCACGTTGCCGTTCTGATAGACGAACAGGTACGGGCTGCCGCTGTGCATGGCGACCGACATCGGCAGAAGAGCGCCGAGAACCGCCACGCCGATGGCAAGCAGATCGTAGTTCAACGCGCTCGGCCATCGCCTCAGGGCCAGGACGCTGAACAGCGCGAAGGGCGTGAAGATCCCGAAGCGGACGATAACGAGCTGCGGGAAGACATTCGCCATCATCGTGCGGTCGCCAAAATAGACCATGTCGTAGATCAGCGTACCGACGATAGCCCAAATTGGGGCGAGCTTGACCCGGTGGGCGGTGTAATCCTGAAGGAAGAGCGATTCGATCGCGGGCTTGAAACGAAGAAGCCTAAACCCGTTGCGGATTTGGCGATCGACCTCTTCCAATGTCACGGCGCTCACCGATGACTCTCCGAATGACATAAATAATTTCCGTTAGATAGCGCAAAAGTCTGAGCAGTATCTAAAGAACCATCTGGAGAATGAATCAGTCGTAAAGGGTCAAATTGAGGCGGCCGCGTTCAGGCAAGCCAATCGCGCGCCCGGCAACGAGGGCATCGCCGGTCGCGGGATCGACGGCCGGCGAGTACCGTTTGCGGGAAATCTAAAGTTTAAGCAAAACCTTGCCGGCCTTTCCGGGCGCCAGCGAAGACTTTACCGCCTCGGCGATTTCGGTGATGTCGTAGGCTGCTTCCACCGGCAACTTGACCTCGCCGGAAGCGACCCTGGTGATCAGTTCGCTGATCAGCCGCCGCCGCTCGTCGGCAGACATGGCGGCGCTGACCTTGATGCCCCAGAAGCCCTTGATCGTCAGCTGCTTGAAGATGACGGCCCTCGAGGCGATCTGCATGGGTTTGCCGGCTGCGGTGCCGAAAGAAACCAGCAGGCCATTTTCGCTCAGCAGGTCGGCGAGATCGTTGCTGGCAACGCCTCCGACCGAATCGACGGCCGCCCGGATCGGCGCGTCGCCGACCATGGCGCGCACCTTCGCCTTCCAGTCGGCAGAAGCGGTCGAGACGGCGTTTCCGATGCCGAATGCCGACAGCTCGTCGATGCCGCCATCGCGCCTGACGAGATTGATCATGTGGATGCCGCGGCTGTGCGCCAGCATCGCCAGCGTCTTGCCGACCGCACCGTTCGCGGCATTCTGTATAATCCAGTCGCCAGGCCCGACGTTGAGGGATTCCAGAAGCGCGATGGCGCTGAACGGCATGGCGATAAGCTGAGCCGCGGCTTCGTCGCTGATGACGTCGGGCACGGGGACGAGGCTTGCCGCCGGCGCCGTGAATTGCTCGGCCCAGGTGCCATGCACGCCGGCCGCAACGACGCGCTTGCCGATCAGAGTCTTGTCGACGCCGGATCCCACGGCATCGACGATGCCGACCGCTTCGCTGCCGCCGATCGCAGGCAGGATCGGTTTGTAGCCATAGGCGCCGCGTACCGTCCAGAGATCATGGTTGTGGATGGGGGAGAGAATGGTGCGAATGCGCACGTCCCCCGCGGCAGGCTCCGGCAAGGGCATGTCGGCCAGATAAAGGACCGCAGTCGGATCGCCGAAGGTATCGTGGATGGCACTGCGCATTTTGTTTTCCTTGTGAGTTGACATGCTGGTCCGGGCTTGCGTCAAAGGCCGCCGGGCGTGGAAAGCGCTTGTTCGGTAGCGAGCATGGCCTGGTCGAGCGGGGTCCTGTCTTTTCCAAGCTTGGCCAGGATCGCCGCACCGAGCCACAGGCTGTAGAGCGAACGAGCCGTCTTTTCTGGAATGCAGGAAGGTGAAATGGAGCCGTCCTCGCGTCCTTCGGTGATGGTCTTGGTGAGGCGGCGAATAAGATCCTCGACGCCGCCGAGCAGGATTACGCGCATATTGTCGGAGAGGTCGGAGATTTCGGCGGCAAGCTTGACCACCAGGCACCGGTCGGCCAGGCTGGCGGTATTGCCATCGGAAAGCCAGGCGTTCCAATAATGCATCACCCGCTGGTGGCCATTGCCCTTCCAGCCGAAGAGCGCATCGAGGCGCTCGGCGTAGTCGGAACAATATTGCTTCAGCAGGGCACAGCCGAAGGCCTCCTTGGACGCGAAATAGTAATAGAAAGACCCTTTGGGCACAGCGCTCTGTTCGAGCAGCTCCTTCAGGCCCACGCCGCCGAAACCCTTGCGCAGCACCAACTCCCGCCCGATTGCGAGAATGTGGCTCCGAGTCAGTTCCGATTTCTTCTTTGTCACCATGAGCGGTGCGATAACAAATAATCGACCGGTCGTCTATAAACTCGATGCTGTCAGCCGTCAGATCAGCGCGAGTGTTGCAAGCGAGAGGATCAGCGCGGGCAGCATCACGACGGCGCCGATCTTCAGGAAGGTCAGCGCTCCCATGTGAAGCCCCTCCCGGCGCAGGGCCGCAAGCCAGAGGATCGTCGCAAGCGAGCCGGTGACCGACAGGTTGGGACCAAGATCGACGCCGATCAGCACCGCTCCGGCAATGGCGTCGGGAACATGAGCCGCCTGCACCGCGCTGCCGGCGAAAAGCCCGGCCGGCAGGTTGTTGACGAGGTTGGAGACGATCGCAACCGAAAACCCGGCCGCTCCGACCGCCTGTGCCTGGGATTGCGCCGCCAGCGATGCAAGCCTTTCCGACAGGAGCGCGGTCAAGCCTGTATGATTGACCGCTTCGACGATGACGAAGAGGCCCGCAACCAGCGGCAATACGCTCCAGCTTATGCCGCGAACCGTCTCGATCGGGCTTTGCCGGGTAAGCGCCAGAACGATGATCGTCGTGACGACGCCGGCGGCGAATGTCGGAATGCCGAGGTCGACATTCATCGCGGACGCCCCGATCAGGATGAGAGCCGTTGCGATAAGCCCCCACCCGGCCAGCCGCGCGCTAGGCGAAAGGGCAGGCTGGCCGACATCGCGTGCGATCGTATCTTCCGCAAGTGCGCGTCTCAGCACCCAGTAAAGGCAGGCGAACGTCACGACGATCGAGACGATGGAGGGCAGCAGGAACGTCTGCATCCAGCGCGACAAGGGCGGCATTTCGCCGCCTGCGAAGATGACCAGATTGGCGGGGTTGGAAATCGGCAGCACGAAGCTGGCGGCATTGGCGATGAAGGCACAGACCAGCAGGTACGGCATGGGATCCTTGACCCGTGCCGCCCGGCACGCCGCATAGACCGCCGGCGTGAGCACGACGGCAGTGGCATCGTTCGACAGAAACACCGTTACGACCACGCCGACGACATAGACGAGCAGGAACAGCCGGCGTGGCGAACCCCTGGCATGCGAGGTGGCGATTGCCGCGACCCAGTCGAACAGCCCCTCGCGCCGGGCAAGCTCCGACAGAAGCATCATGCCGATCAGAAACAGATAGACGTCGAAGCCTTTCGATACCCCCGCCCAGACGTCGGCCGGGCCGATGAGCCTGAAGGCGAGCAGAAGTGTTGCGCCGAGAACCGCCCAGATCGCTTCCGGCCATCGGAAGGGGCGCGTGACGACGCCCAAGGCTGTCAGGCCGGCGATGCTCCAGGTGATGGCGGATTCGGTCATGCAGCTCGTCTTGGGTATGGATCGAGGCGGGTAGGTAGCATTGTTGGAGGGTATAGCAAACCGTTACGGCAATGGTGTTCGACTGAATCTTCCGCAACGGACTGCATGCAGCCGCCTCATCCCGGCGGGTTTCATGCGTGCTTTGTCTTGCCCGTCTTGGTCGTGTCGTCATGCGCCGTGTCCGCGCGCTCGACGAGAACGGAGCAATCGGCGTGTCGGATGACATACTCGACCGTGGAGCCGAATATGCGATCGAGAATATCCGAATTATGCGTCGCAAGGACGATCAGGTCTGCTTTCTTCTCCTTGGCAATCGTCAGCAGTGTTTTCGAGGCCGTCCCCGGGCGCACTTCTATGGAGGCGGCGATGCCGAGGCGCCTGCACAGGGCGCCCAGCTTTTCTTCTGCCTCCTTGATGACGGAGACCGCCCATTCGTCGGGGCTTTCGTGTCCGGATGGGAAACGATCGATGATGTGCGCGACAGTGAGTTCACCTTCAGGCGACAAAAGGGCATGGGCGGTGCGTAACAGGCGTTCGGCACGCTCGCGTGATCCCAGCCCTATAGCGCAAATGATCTTGTCGTACATCAAGCTCTCCTCATGCGTCGACCGCTGCAGTTTCCAAACCCGACTCGCAATCTCGCCGGTTGAAACTTGCCCGGAGAAGTAAACGAGTGTCCAGCACAGCGATATTGGCGCGCCCCGTCAAGTGTCGTCGCAGCAATGATGCGAACCATACACATCTGTGCGCTTTCGACGCCGTCGGGCGCGGCGGGTTCTGTTGCAGGCGCTGCCGATTCGACCGGATGATTCGGCGCTTCGGTCGTCTATTGCCATGATCGAGGTCAAATGGTCGCGGTTTTATTATCAGCGCGGCCCGTCAGGACCATGCCGCCAACGCAAGGCAAGATGCTGCGGACATCGAGAAAATTGCTGCAACGCAAACAGTTTAACCGCCGCTCAGCTCATGGTCTTTCTCGCGGCGGCTCAAAAATATCATAGGCTTCTGCGTCAATCTGCCATCGCTCCAGCGGCGCCCTGCGACATCCTGCATGCTTTTGCGCAGTGCACAACATGCCTAGAACCATGTCGCGAACAGCTTGCCATGGTTTCAACCCATCAGCGAGACGGCTGTTGCTATTCTTGTCGCTGACAAGAGGCGGAAAGCCAGTCATATTGGCGCTCCGATATCGTCGATTGCGGCAAGTGCGTTCTGGGTTCGACGAAGGACCGGTGTGTCTGCAGGGCAGGTCACCCGGTCCTGCCGGTCGGCGGGCCCTCCTTTTTGGCATGGAATTGGAAAGGACGGGCTAAGGTGACTGCTTCCTCCGCCACCGATGGCATCTTGGAAAGACGCAATGCCGCGAACCCGCCTTCGTCGGTTAGTTTGTCGGCCCGTCGCACGGCAACTGGCCCGGCCACCGGAAAGTGTCCCGGTCTCGGCCTCGCATCCGCCCTGCTTTGTCTGTCTTCTCTCGGGTGGATCGCTCAAGCGGCAATGCTGGCCATGGGCGTGGGAGCGATCAGCCGGGGAGGCGGCGTGAGCGACGTGGCGGCACCGGCTGCGGTCGTTGCGGCCATCGGCGTCCTGAGAGCCGGCTTGGATGCCGCTGGCGGGCGGCTTGCGTTCCGGGCTGCGCGCAGGGAATTGAGCACTCGGCGTGCTGCTGCGGCCGCGGCGCTTGCACTGCGTTCACCCCTCGATAGTGGCCGTCCCGCATCCGGCCTGGCGGCAAGCGTTTTGGGCGAGCAGGCCGAAGCCGTCGTGCCTTATCTCGCACGGTTCCGTCCGGCTCGCATGAAGGCGAGCACCGTGCCGCTTGTCATGCTTGTCTGTATTGTGCCGATTTCCTGGCTGGCGGGGTTGATCCTCGTGCTCTGCGCGCCGCTCATCCCGGTTTTCATGGCGTTGATCGGCTGGCGCGCGAAAGCCGCCAGCGAGGAGCAGCTCGCCGAGACCGGCGGCATCAATGCCTTTCTGCTCGACCGCCTGCGGGGCCTCGCCACCATTCGCGCGCTCGATGCCGTCGATGCTACCGCACTGCGTCTGCGCGGGGATGCGGACTCGCTGCGGCTCCGCACCATGGCCGTGCTGAAGATCGCGTTCCTGTCTTCGGCCGTCCTGGAGTTCTTCGCAGCGCTCGGCGTCGCGGCGACGGCCGTTTACGTCGGCTTCAGCCTTCTCGGTTCGGTCGAAATCGGCACCTGGGAGGGCAATCTGACCTTGACGCAGGGCCTTTTCATTCTCCTGCTTGCCCCCGCTTTCTTCGAGCCGTTGCGTGAGCTGTCCGCTGTCTGGCACGACCGCGCCAATGGCGAGGCCGCGCTCTCGGCGCTGGCGGAGCTGGCATCTTCGCATCAAACCATCCTTGGCGGTGTCGATTCGCAGCCATTCACGGCCGCCGGTCACGCGTCCGTCGAGATCTCGGGTCTGGTTTTTCGGCACGGCCCGGAACGGGAAGCCGTCATCGATCATTTCGATCTTTCCATAGGGCCAGGCGAGCATGTGGCGCTTTGGGGCGCCAGTGGCTCAGGAAAGACCACGCTTCTGTCGCTGATGGCCGGTCTGGCGCGGCATGACACGGGTGTCATCCGCATCGGCGGTATTCCGCTGCGCGACGATACCGTCGACGGACTGCGCCGCCGCATGGCATGGATCGGCCAGTCGCCACATGTTTTTGCCGCCAGCGTCACGCGCAATATTGCCCTGGGGCGCGTCGGCATCGACGGCGAGGCGGTTGCGGCGGCTCTTGCGGGTGTCGATCTGGATCGGGTCTTCACGCCCGAGCGCGCGTCAGCGGTCGGGGAAGGGGGACTTGGTCTTTCCGGTGGCGAGGCGCTGCGGCTGGCGCTGGCGCGCATGATGGCCGATGAACGGGCCGATATCATCCTCGCCGACGAGCCGACCGCGCATCTCGATGCGCAAACGGCTGCCGCCGTGACGGATGCATTGCTTGCGCTCGCCGAAGGTCGGGTCCTGATCGTTGCCACGCATGATCCGGTGCTAGCGGCGCGTATGCACCGTATCGTCCGCCTTGAGGGGCAGGCGCCGAGGGCGGCGGCATGAGGCGTTCCTTCAGGCTACTTCTTCCTCTCGTCAGGCTGTTCTGGATCGAGCGCGGCGTGAGCCTAGCCCTTGGCGCGGGCTTGTCCGCCTTGGCAATGCTTGCCGGCGGCGCGTTGCTGGGACTGTCCGGCTGGTTCATCACCGCGTCGGCCTTTGCCGGATTGAGCGTGACGAGCGCCGCGGTTTTCGACGTCTTCGTACCGTCGGCCGGCATACGCATGCTTGCCATCGGCCGAACGGCTGCCCGCTACGGCGAAAGGCTTGTCACCCATGACGCCACCCTCAGGGTTCTCGCCGCGCTGCGCGAACGGCTGTTTCGCGGCTGGGCCGAGCCCGAAGCCGCTGCTGCCATGATCCGAAGGCCTGCAAAACTGCTGTTCCGACTGACGAGCGATGTCGATGCGCTCGATTCGCTCTATCTGCGCGTGCTGGTGCCGGCCGCCGTTGCGGTTCTCGCCGCCGTTGCCGTCACGCTCGCACTCTGTTTCATCGACCCCTTGTTCGGGATCGCGGCGGGGGTGTGGCTTATCGCGCTCTGTCTTGGGCTTTCCCTCGTTGCGGGGCATCTGGCACTGAAGCCGGGACGCCGCCGTGCCCACGCGATGGAGGCGCTGCGCGCCCGTGCCGTTGATCTCGTCGCCGGTCAGACCGATCTGGCAATGGCCGGGCAATTGCAGGCACAAAGAGCTGCGATTGCCGAAGCCGACGAACGGCTGGCCAAGGCCGACGATGCCCTGAACCGGATCGACAATGCCGTCGCAGCAGGCTTTTCGCTTGGGTCCACATTGCTGTTGACGGCTACGCTCCTGACCGTCGCCCTGCTTGCCAGACAGGGAACGATCGGCGCTCCCGCCGCGGCCCTGGCGCTCCTCGTCGCCTTTGCTGCCACGGAGCCGTTCGCTGCCCTGCGACGTGGTGCCCTCGAACTCGGCCGAACCCTGCTCGCCGCAAGGCGCATTGCTCCTCGATTGAGCGTTGCCTCCGCTCCGACGCGGCGTGCTGACCCGGTGGCCGGCTGCGCTTTCCAGCTTACGTCTGTTGTCGCAGGGCACGAGGGATCATCGCATCCGGTCTTGCAGGATGTGTCTTTGTCGCTTGCCGCCGGCGAGCGCTTGGCGGTCGTCGGGCAGAGCGGCGCCGGCAAGTCGACGTTGCTGGCCCTGCTCGCGGGCGAGATTGCCGCGACGAGCGGTGCCGTCGCCGGCCTGCCGGCAGCGGCGCTGACGCAGCGCAGCGCGTTGTTTCAGGACACGGTCCGAGGCAACCTGAAGCTGGCGGACCCCCATGCGGATGACGATCGCTTACGGGACGCGCTTTCAACGGCCGGCCTGCTCGACGATATCGAGGCGCTGCCGCAAGGTCTTTCGACCCGCCTGGGCGAGGGTGGCGGCGGCCTGTCCGGCGGGCAGCTCCGACGGCTGGCGCTGGCAAGGCTTCTGCTGCGCGACACGCCGCTCTGGTTGCTCGACGAACCGACGGAAGGCCTGGATGCCGCCACCGCCCGCGCCGTGCTCGAACGGCTTGCCTCGGCTGCCGACGGGCGCAGCCTCGTGATCGCAACGCATATTCGCCGCGAGGCTGCCCTGGCAGACCGCATCATGCTCCTGGATGGCGGTCGCATCGCCGCCAGCGCATGCCGCGAGGCACCGGAATTCGAAATGCTTCTCAACCGGTTGCGGCCGGATTGAGAGGTGAACATGCCCGCGACGCGTCGAATGGCGTCGCATTCCTGTCAGACACACCGTAGGGGGTGGGAGAAAGACTATGGAACTGGATATCGTGGCGCTATCGCGCCTGCAGTTTGCCATGACGGCCCTGTATCACTTCTTGTTCGTGCCGTTGACGCTTGGCCTTTCCGTGCTGCTCGCCATCATGGAAACAACCTATGTCATGACCGGCCGCCAGATCTGGCGGCAGATGACGAAGTTCTGGGGAACGCTGTTCGGCATCAACTTCGTGCTCGGCGTCGCCACCGGCATCGTGATGGAATTCCAGTTCGGCATGAACTGGAGCTATTACAGCTACTATGTCGGCGATATTTTCGGCGCGCCGCTGGCGATCGAAGGATTGATGGCCTTCTTCCTCGAGGCGACCTTCGTCGGCCTCTTCTTCTTCGGCTGGGACAAGCTGTCCAAGGTCGGCCATCTGGTCGCCACCTGGGCCGTGGCGCTGGGCTCGAATTTCTCGGCTTTGTGGATCCTGATCGCCAATGGCTGGATGCAGAATCCGGTGGGCTCGGCGCTTAACCCGCAGACCATGCGGATGGAGATCGTCAGCTTCTTCGACGTGGTCTTCAATCCGGTGGCGCAGGCAAAGTTCGTCCATACCGTTTCGGCCGGCTACGTCTGCGCTTCCGTCTTCGTCCTCGGCGTCTCGGCCTGGTATCTCGTGAACGGTCGCAGCGTCGAGCTCGCCAAGCGTTCCATGACGGTCGCGGCATCCTTCGGCCTGGCTTCGGCGCTTTCCGTTGTCGTCCTCGGCGACGAGAGCGGCTACCTGACAACCGAGCATCAGAAGATGAAGCTCGCCGCGATCGAAGCCATGTGGGAGACCGAGCCGGCACCCGCCGCCTTTACCGCCTTCGGCTTTCCCGACCAGCAGGCCCGCGAGACCCATTATGCCATTCACATTCCCTGGGCTATGGGTCTGATCGGCACGCGCTCGCTGACGACGGAGATCGCCGGCATCGACAAGCTCGAGGCGCAGGCCAAGGACCATATTCGCCAGGGCATCAAGGCTTACGACGCGCTGATCAAGATTCGCGCCGCAAAGCCGGCTACGCCGGGCGAGGCCTCGCAGGATGTCGCCACCGCCGAAGCGCGCACGTCCTTCGAGGATATCGGCCACGAACTCGGCTATGCACTGCTCTTGAAGCGCTATGTGGACGATCCGCGCCAGGCGACGGAGGAGCAGATCGCTCAGGCGGCCCGCGATACCATTCCGCATGTGCCGACGATCTTCTGGGCTTTCCGCATCATGGTCGGTCTCGGCATGTTCTTCATTCTGCTGACGGCGGTCTTCTTCTGGCTGTCGGCAAGGCGTCGTCTCGACCGGTATCCGCTGCTGCTGCGGGTCGCGGTATTTGCCATCCCGCTGCCATGGGTCGCTATCGAACTGGGATGGGTCGTTGCGGAGTTCGGTCGCCAGCCGTGGATTATCGAAGGCGTGCTGCCGACTGCGGCGGCCGTTTCCAATCTCGGCGCCGGTACCGTGCTCCTGACCATTCTCGGCTTTGCCGCGCTTTATACCGTCCTCATCGTCATCGAGATGACGCTGATGATCAAGGCGATCCGCAAGGGTCCCGAAGCGGACGACAAGCCGGAAGCCAAGCTGATTTCCGAAAACCTCGTTCCGGCTGCGGAGTGACCTGCCATGATCCTGCATGAATTGATCGACTACGAGACCTTGCGTGTCATCTGGTGGCTGCTTCTCGGCGTGCTGCTGATCGGTTTTGCCGTCACCGACGGCTTCGACCTCGGTGTCGGCACGCTCCTTCCCTTCGTCGCAAGGACGGATACGGAGCGGCGTATCGCCATCAACTCGATCGGCCCGACCTGGGAAGGCAACCAAGTCTGGCTGATCCTCGGGGGCGGCGCCATCTTCGCCGCCTGGCCGCCGCTCTACGCCGTGTCCTTCTCCGGCTTCTATCTCGCCATGTTCGCCATCCTGTTCGCGCTGATCCTGCGACCGGTCGCCTTCAAATATCGCTCCAAGCGCGATAGCGCACGGTGGAAGGCGGGCTGGGACTGGGCGCTGTTTGTCGGCGGCTTCGTGCCGTCGCTCATCTTCGGTGTTGCGGTCGGCAATGTGCTGCAGGGCGTGCCCTTCCGCTTCGACGACGATATGCGCATCTATTATGAAGGATCCTTCTTCGCCCTTTTGAACCCCTATGCCCTTCTCTGTGGCCTCTTGTCCGTTGCCATGCTTGTCATGCACGGCGCAGCCTGGCTCCAGGTGAAGACGGATGGCGTGGTGGCCGAACGCGCTCGCCGGTTCGGCATCGTGGCGGCGCTGGCCGTGATCGTGCTCTTTGCACTCGGCGGCGTGTTTCTGTGGATGGGTATCGATGGCTATCATATCGTGAGCCCCATCGACGTCGGCGGGCCGTCCAATCCCTTGCTGAAGACGGTCGAGCGCAGCGCGAAGGCATGGCTCTCGAATTACAGCACGCATCCCTGGATGACGATCGCGCCGGTTCTCGGCTTTGTCGGCGCGGCTGCCGCGCTGCTCGCCATGCTTGGCCGGCGTGAAGTCACCGTGCTGCTGTTCAGCAAGCTTTCCATCTTCGGCGTGATTTCGACGGTCGGGTTGTCGATGTTCCCCTTCCTCTTGCCGTCATCGCTCGATCCGCGATCCAGCCTGACGGTTTGGGACGCTTCGTCCAGTCACATGACGCTGTTCATCATGCTGGTCGTCGCCATCATCTTCCTGCCGATGATCCTGGCCTACACCGCATGGGTCTACCATGTGCTGTGGGGCAAGGTCGACGAGAAGACGGTCAACGACAAGGGCGGTCACGCCTACTGATCCTGAAGGAGATTTCCTATGTGGTACTTTGCCTGGCTTCTCGGCTTTCCTCTGGCGGCGGCATTCGCCGTCCTCAATGCCATGTGGTACGAACTCGTGGACGATCAAGCGAAGGCGAAAGCCGTGCGCCCTCAGGAGAAATAAACGGGTCGCCCGTCCTTGACCGAGGTTTTAGCCATACGATCGGCGCGCCGGCCAAAACCGGTGCGCCGATTGCCATGAGGTCACTTTTCCAAACCACGCGAGCTTTTGCGGCCGCGTGCTTTGTGTGCAATCATAGCGACCCTTCACGCGATCAATTGCAAAAATCTCCCTGAATGCGAGACATCGGCGGAGCGGGCGCGACATTTGGTCTTATCCAAGTGAAAACTAGAGCCGATGGTTCCACATGATATAAGTTGTATGCAACAATATGCGATCAATGCCGGCCCCGTTGCAGTTCAGGTCCGGTTCCCCTTGCGGAGCATGAAATGAAAAACTGGCACCCTGACCTCAGCCGCTCCTCCAGCCCCCGTTACATCGCCATCGCCGATCTCATCGAGATGGATCTGCGCAGCGGCGTGCTGGCCGCGGGCGACAGGTTGCCGCCGCAACGGGCGCTTGCCAAGCGTCTCAACATCGACTTCACGACGGTGGCGCGCGGTTATGTCGAGGCACAGAAGCGCGGGCTGGTGGATTCGCATGTGGGGCGGGGGACTTTCGTTACCGGCAGACAGGAGAGGGAGCGGCGTGGGTTCTCCCTCGATACCGCTCCTGATCCGCGTCGAGCCTCCGTCATCGATTTTTCGATGAACCTGCCGCCGGAGCCGAACGATCCGGATCTCGTCGCCCGCATGCGGGAGGGCATGTCGGTCGTGGCGGCCGATCTCATTCCCTTGCTGCGCTATCAGGGGTTCGGTGGCGCGGGCATAGACAAGGAGGCGGCCGGTGCCTGGCTTAGCCGGCGCGGGCTCACCCCCTCGCAGGAGCGCATCTTCGTGACGCCCGGCGCGCATCCGGCCCTGCTGGCGATCTTTGGCCTTCTGGCCAAGCCCGGCGAAACCGTGCTGTCGGAAAACATCACCTATCCCGGCATGCGTTCGATTGCCGCTCAGCTCCGGCTCAATCTCGCGGGGCTGCCGATGGACGAGGACGGAATTCTGCCAGACGCCTTTGGGGAAAGCTGCGAACGTCTGCGGCCAAAGGCGCTTTACCTCAATCCGACACTGCAAAATCCGACGACATTGACCGTTCCGCAAAAGCGGCGCGAGGCGATTGCCGCCATTGCCCGCAAATACCGCGTGCCCATCATCGAGGACGATGCCTATGGCTTCATTCCGCTCAACGCGCCGCCACCGATGGCTGCCATTGCTCCGGACCTGACCTGGCACATCGGCGGATTGGCGAAATGCATCGGCGCAGGGCTTCGGCTCGCCTTCGTCGTGGCGCCGGACACCAAGTCGATCTGGCCTTTCGTCAGTGCGATGCGAAGCAACAATGTCATGGCGTCGCCGCTCAACATGGCGCTGGCGACACGCTGGATCGAAGACGGCACGGCCGATGGCATCCTGCGCTTCATTCGCACGGAGGCCGCCGCCCGGCAGGCGATGGTGGCCGACATTCTGCCGTCCGGAAGCTATCGCGCCGATCCCATCAGTTTCAATATCTGGCTGCCATTGGCCAACGGCTGGACCCGCGCGACTTTCGGCAGCCATATGCGCAATGCGGGTATCGGCGTCGTCGCAAGCGATGCCTTCACGGTGGAGGGCATCGTCCCTGAGGCCGTGCGCGTTTGCCTCGGTGGCCCGATCAGTCGCGAGGCGTTGAAGGGTGCGCTCGATTTCATGGCGCACGCGCTCGAAGGCCCGCCGGAAATGGCCGCCTCCTTCTTTTAGAACTTCATCGCTGTTTCACCGTTGACTGGACGGATCCGGCTTCGGCGCGGAGACGATCTCTCGTCATGCGCCGGCTCTCCTCCTGCGTCATTCTGCCAGATGGACTCGTCATTTGCATTCATTGTAACTATATTGAATGCATGCAATCAAATTATTGATCGCACATCCTTGTAATATTGATTCAGGAGTGAGCCGCCATGGATACCGAATATCCTCCGCTGAGCCCGATTCAGACCGGCCTTCGTTGCCGTTGCCCTCGTTGCGGGCAGGGTCGCCTATTCGATGGGTTCTTGACCTTGCGCAAGCAGTGCGAAGCGTGCGGCCTCGACTATTCCTTCGCGGATCCCGCCGATGGCCCGGCGTTCTTCGTTATTTGCTTTGCCTGCATTCCGAGCGTGCTTCTCGGCGTCTGGCTGGAGGTGGCCTTCTCGGCACCGATCTGGGTTCAGTTCCTGGTAACCGGACCCTTCATGCTGGCGACCTGCATTCCGCCATTGCGGCCGCTGAAGGGGTGGCTGGTGGCTAGCCAGTATTTCTACAAGGCCGAGGAAGGCAAACTCGTCCGTCTTCCGGCGACCGATACGTCGCACGCAGCGAACTAAGGTCTGTGGGGATTCATCTTGAATGGATGACGGCTGCGGCGAGATGGATGATGACACCACTATGCCGTGGGAATGGGAACGTTACGATCGAAGTTGGGTTCGCCGATGGTTTGAACAAAACATGAAGCTGCTGAAGCAGCGGTTCTGAGCTCGTGCTCCTCACGATAGATAGCGTCAAGTAATAGCCTGGAAATACTCAAAATGATGGATTGGTTCCCTATAGTCTTCATCGTGTTTAAGGTTCTCGTGTTGGGCACGGGGATGTTCTTCGCCGTCAAGTGGCATCACGATCAGGGGGAGGAGGAGAGACGCGCGGCGCTACGTATGGGCGGCAAGATAGCGGCAATCTTCGTGCTGTTGCTCCTAGGTGCGGGTGTCGTTACCTTCGTTCTCAGCAGGATGCTCGGTTTGGACTTGGGCCTCTCATGATGGCATCGCCTACGAAGAACGTGAATTCGCAGCCCGATCGGCATACGCTGACCGGGCTTTCATTTGTAGCAAACTCTTACTACCCCGCTAACATGGAAAGGTTCTCTAGGATAAAGTTACGTGCCAAGGTCCCGCCTGGCATAGATGATGGTTTCGCATCCAATTGGAAGCGCACAAAGACAACGGTTCGTCCCTGCCTTTCGCCCCATCCGACAAACCAGCCTTGCGGCCGCGATTTATCGATCTGGCCGGCGCTATTTCTGAGCCACCCGCTTCCACTTTTTCCGTGAACCATCCACCCTCTGACCCAGGGTACGCAGGAAGTGACAAGCGGGTTTGTCTATAAGCATTTGCTCCGACGCCAAGACTACCGTTGAGGAAGTCGGAGACGAACCTGCATTGCTCGTCGGCGGAGATCGCTAGAGAATTCATGAGCCAAGCGTGCGTCAGGCCATCTTCTTGCGGCGTTCCATCCACGTCTTCATTGCCGTAGCGGAATTGCTTTACATAGGCGGCAAAGCGCTCCTTCCCCAGTTTCTGGGTGACGTTCCGCCTCCTTTATCCGTAAGCCTGTCGGCAGGGACGTATCGCAGCTAAGTCGAGTGATTGGACGGCGGTGAGGTTCCGGGACTGGCGTAATGGCCAGAGCGGGCAGACTTCGCCGTTCGTGATGCCAACGGTCGTTTCATCACCAACCGAAAGTTTATAATCTCACCTGCGTCAGCATGGCTGCTGTTGTATGCAGTAGTTTTGGGGTAGCGCGCCCCACGATGGGTAGCGTCAGGTAATAGCCTGGAAATACTCAAAATGATGGATTGGTTCCCTATAGTCTTCATTACATTCAAGGTTCTCGTGCTGGGCACGGGGATGTTCTTCGCCATCAAATGGCATCACGATCAAGGGAAGAAGAAACGAAACGAGCGGACCATAGCGCCCGCCGAACGCACCCTTGACGCCTCGGATCAAGGTCTGCGGGGATTCATCTTGAATTGATGACGGCTGCGGCGAGGTGGACGATTGCTGAGAGGCTTTCGTCTGTCTTGTCGGCTCCGGGCAGAGCTCTCGGCGCTTTGCGCCGGATATCGATGCTTCGGCATCGCAGTGCCCATGCCGCACTGCACATTTGACCAAACAAGCCACCCTTCATGTCAAAAAAGTATCGGCCGAACGTACAAGGCGTAGTAGCGGAAGGCTATTGCGAGGGGTAGATTTACCACATGGAAGACGCAATGGCCTCTGGGAGGAGGCGCCGTAACCGCAACGAGGCGGACGGACGAAAGGAGGCTTGCTGATGAATCCCGATTTGGAAGTGGTCGCGATCGGCAGCGGCGAGTCTTTCAAGGCTTGGGAGCACGGCTATCCCTACCGCACGGTTCGCTGGCATTTCCATCCCGAATATGAAATCCATCATGTGGTGGCGACAACCGGTCAGTATTTCGTCGGGGATTTCATCGGCGAGTTCGAGCCGGGCAATCTGGTCCTGACGGGACCGAACCTGCCGCACAACTGGGTGAGCGATGTGCCCGTTGGCGTCACCCTGCCGCTGCGCTGCCGCGTCCTGCAGTTTTCCGAATCCTTCTTCGCCGATGCGAGCAGGGTTTTCCCTGAGCTTTCCGCTTGCGGCGGTATTCTCGAAACAAGTCGCAGAGGCGCGCTTTTCACTCCCGAGACTGCCGCCGTCGTCGGCCCGATCCTTGGCGAACTGGTCGAGGCGGCAGGCATCCGCCGCATCGAACTCTTCATGAATATTCTCGATGCCATGAGCAGCGCCCAGGGGACTCGCACGCTTGCCAGCGCCGGCTACCAGCCGGATCCATCCGGTTTCATGTCGGCAGGCGTCAACCAGGCGCTGGCCTACATCAACACGCATCTGACCGAGCCGTTCAGCGAATGCGACCTCGCTGAGTTGACCGGCCAGAGCCCGAGCGCCTTTTCGCGCAGCTTTCGGCGTCATACCGGCATGGCGCTGGTGCAATATGTCAACCGGCTGCGCATCAACTTCGCCTGCCATCTGTTGATGAGCGAGGCCGGGATGACGATCACCGACATCTGCTTTGCGGCAGGCTTCAACAATATCTCGAACTTCAATCGGCGTTTCCTGGATCAGAAGGGCATGGCGCCTTCCCGGTTCAGATCGCTATTGGCACAGCACGCACGCGCGGTGGAGGCCGCCTAACAAAAGGGAGGACAGGGAGGAGAGACGATATTCGGACCAAGCGAACGGGCACCTCTGTCGCCCGAAGGAGAACGCTTGTCCAAAAAATAGCAGCCGCCTCGGTTGGATGACCGTTGCCGGCGAGCATCGAACAAGAACATCGCGTGCAGACAGCCGTGATGGTCAAGGGAAACTATTACCATTTGGAACGGAGAAATTCCAATGACTCATGTCACACTCAAAATCGCCGGTGCAGCCGCACTTGCCGTCGGCCTTCTGGCCGGCACGTCCGCCTTCGCCCAGTCCGCCAAGGTGACCGACGCAACCGTCGCCTTCCTGATGCCCGACCAGAGCTCGACACGTTACGAAGAGCATGACTTCCCCGGCTTCCAGGCGGAAATGAAGAAGCTCTGCGCCGGCTGCAAGGTCATCTATCAGAATGCCAATGGCGATGCCTCGCGTCAGCAGCAGCAGTTCAATTCGGCGATCTCGCAGGGCGCAAAGGCCATCGTGCTCGACCCGGTCGATTCCACGGCCGCCGCCTCGCTGGTCAAGCTGGCGCAGAGCCAGGGCGTGCGCGTCATCGCTTACGACCGTCCGATCCCCTCGGCTGCCGCCGACTACTATGTCTCCTTCAATAACGAAGAGATCGGCAAGATGATCGCCAAATCGCTGGTCGATCATCTCAAGGCCAAGAACGTGAAGGCGGGCGACGGCGGCCTTCTTGAGATCAACGGTTCGCCGACCGATGCGGCCGCCGGCCTGATCAAGAAGGGCATTCATGCCGGTCTCGCCGAGGGCGGATATCCGGTGCTGGCCGAATTCGATACGCCGGAATGGGCGCCGCCGAAGGCGCAGCAATGGGCAAGCGGCCAGATCACCCGTTTCGGCAAGAAGATCCTCGGCGTCGTTGCCGCCAATGACGGCACGGGTGGCGCAGCCGTCGCCGCGTTCAAGGCGGCCGGTTTCGATCCGGTCCCGCCGGTCACCGGCAATGATGCGACGATCGCCGGCCTGCAGCTCATCATTTCCGGCGATCAGTACAACACGATTTCGAAGCCGAGCGAGATCGTTGCCGCCGCCGCCGCCAATGTCGCGATCGAACTGCTTTCCGGCGAGACGCCGAAAGCCGACACCAAGCTCTTCGACACGCCGACCAAGCTCTTCACGCCGGCACTGGTTACGTCCGAAAATCTCAAGGCCGAAATCATCGACAAGGCCGTCAACGGCAAGCCGATCCAGACGCCGGACCAGCTCTGCATCGACCGCTACGCCGATGGCTGCAAGAAGCTCGGTATCGGCAGCTGAGCTTTCCCAACCCTTCAGATCCGGCCGCTTCGGCGGCCGGAAACCAAACGCATCCCAGCATTTCAACCCGAGAAGGTAGCCAGTCATGAGTGACGCTTCCGATCCAAGAGCCCCGTCAGGCGAGCCTGTGCTCAGCCTCAAGGGGATCTCCAAACACTTCGGCGCCGTCTCGGCACTGACGGATATCAATCTTGACGTACATGCCGGCGAAGTCGTCGCACTCGTCGGCGACAACGGCGCGGGCAAATCGACGCTCGTCAAGGTTCTGGCCGGCGTCCACCAGCCGAGTTCGGGTACGATCACGTTCCGCGGCAAGCAGGTGACGCTCAGCGATCCGGCAACCGCGCTTGATCTCGGCATTGCCACGGTCTTCCAGGATCTGGCGCTTTGCGAAAATCTCGATGTCGTCGCCAACATCTTTCTCGGCCGGGAACTGAGCCCGTTGAAGCTCGATGAAACCGCGATGGAGGTCCGCGCATGGACCTTGCTCAACGAGCTTGCGGCGCGCATCCCGAGCGTGCGCATCCCGATCGCATCCCTTTCGGGCGGTCAGCGGCAGACGGTGGCGATCGCCCGTTCGCTGCTGCTCGAGCCCAAACTCATCATGCTGGACGAGCCGACCGCGGCACTCGGCGTGGCGCAGACGGCGGAAGTGCTGAACCTTATCGAGCGCGTCCGTGACAGGGGTCTCGGCGTCATCATGATCAGCCACAATATGGAGGACGTGCGCGCCGTCGCCGACCGCATCGTCGTCCTTCGCCTCGGCCGCAACAACGGGATCTTCTATCCCGACACCTCGAACCAGGAACTCGTAAGCGCGATTACCGGTGCTACGGAAAATTCGGTGTCGCGCCGCGCCGTACGGCGTCAGGCCCAGCAGGAGCAGAGAGAAGGGGGCCAGCCATGAGTGAGGACAGCAAGCAATCCACTTTGTTGCTCGATCGCGGCGATGTCCGTGTGAACCATGACGCGGGGCTTGCAGCCACCATCCGTTCGTTCATCGACAAGGTGCGCTCCGGCGATCTCGGCTCGCTGCCTGTCGTTGTCGGCCTCGTCATCATCTGGACGGTGTTCGGCACGCTCAATCCGACCTTCCTCTCCAGCAACAACCTTGCCAACCTGCTGTTCGATGCCTCGACCGTTGGCATCATTTCGCTCGGCATCGTCTGCGTGCTGATGGTCGGCGAGATCGATCTTTCCGTCGGCTCGATCAGCGGCTTCGCTTCGGCCATGGTCGGCATGCTTTGGGTGAACGAGGGCTGGCCGGTGGCTTTGGCGATCCTGGCGGCTTTGGTTGTCGGGGGCGTGATCGGTGCGGTCTATGCCGTTCTGTTCAATCGGCTGGGCATGCCGAGCTTCGTCGCCACGCTGGCGGGGCTTCTCGCCGTGCTCGGCATGCAGCTCTACCTGCTCGGCGCGACGGGTTCCATCAATCTGCCCTATGGCTCGGCGATCGTGAATTTCGGCCAGCTCCTCGTCATTCCCCGGCCGCTTGCCTATGTCTTCGCGCTCATTCCGGGTGCGGTGATGCTGGTTGCCGGTCTCGGCGCGGCGCGGCGGCGCAAGCAGGCGAACCTTTCGGCTCCCTCCATCGGCGGCCTCCTGGCCAAAGCGGCTGTCATCACCGTGGCTTTGGAGTTCGTCGCCTTCTATCTCAATCAGGATCGCGGCATTCCCTGGATGTTCGCCGTGTTCGTGGTGCTCGTCATCCTCATGGACTATGCGCTGACGCGCACGCAATGGGGCCGGTCCATGTCGGCGGTCGGCGGCAATCGCGAGGCAGCGCGCCGCGCCGGTATCAACGTGCGGCGAATCTACACCAGCGCTTTCGTGCTTTGCGCCATGTTCGCGGCCCTTGGCGGCGTGCTGGCGGCTGCGCGCCTGGCGTCGGCCAGCCAGCAGGCGGGCACCGGAGACGTCAATCTGAATGCGATCGCGGCGGCCGTCATCGGCGGCACCAGCCTCTTCGGCGGCCGCGGCAGCGCCTATTCCGCGCTGCTCGGCATCATCGTCATCCAATCGATCGCGAGCGGCCTGACCATGCTCGATCTGTCGTCGGCGCTTCGCTACATGATCACCGGCGCTGTTCTCGCCATTGCCGTCATCGTCGACTCGCTGGCTCGCCGTTCCCGTGCCTCGCATGGGCGCGGCTGATTTCTACAAGAAGGTAAGGATTGATATGAGACAGGATTTTACCGGTAAAGTCGCCGCCATCACCGGGGCTGCCTCCGGAATTGGCCTGGAATGCGCCAAATCGCTATTGAACGAGGGCGCCAGCGTCGCCCTCGTCGACAGGGCCGAGGACAGTCTGAAAAGCCTTTGCGCGGAGTTGGGTCCGAATGCCTTTCCGGTCGTCGTCGATCTCCTGAACCCCGAGAGCGTCGCCACCATGATGCCGCAGATCCTCGGCAGGTTCGGCAAGCTCGATATCTTCCATGCCAATGCCGGCGCCTATATTGGCGGCGAGGTCGCGGAGGGCGATCCCGATGCCTGGGACCGGATGCTGGATCTGAATATCAACGCCGCTTTCCGTTCGGTCCGGATGGTGCTGCCGCACATGATTGAGCGCAAGACCGGCGACATCATCATGACCAGCTCGATCGCCGGTCTTGTGCCCGTGGTCTGGGAGCCGATTTACACGGCCTCGAAGCATGCCGTTCAGGCCTTCACGCATACGGTGCGGCGTCAGGTCGCCAAGCACGGCATCCGTGTCGGCGCCGTGGCGCCGGGGCCGGTGGTGACGGCGTTGATCAGCGACTGGCCGCAGGCAAAGCTCGATGAGGCGATCGCCGCAGGCGGTCTTATGGAGCCGACGGAAGTGGCGGAGGCCGTCCTCTTCATGCTATCCAGACCGCGCAACATTGTCATTCGGGATCTGGTGATCCTGCCCTTGAGTACGGATCTCTGATGACGGCACCTTACTTCATCGGCATCGATGTCGGCACCGGGAGCGCCCGGGCCGGGGTTTTCGATGCGCATGGCCATCTTCTTGCTGCGGCCAAGCGGCCGATCACCATCTGGCACGAGGCCGGCAGCATCGTCGAGCAATCCAGCGAGCAGATATGGAAGGCGGTTTGCGACAGCGTCAGGGAAGCTGTCGAAACGGCAGGGATAGCGGCTGATCGTGTCGCCGGCATCGGCTTCGATGCGACATGCTCGCTGGTCGCGGTCAAGGCGGATGGCGCGCCCGTGGCTGTGGGACCATCGGGTAATGCCGATCGCAACATCATCGTCTGGATGGATCATCGCGCCGCCGGTGAGGCGGCGGAGATCAATGCCGGACATCATGCCGTGCTGCGCTATGTCGGCGGTCGCATTTCGCCCGAGATGGAGACGCCGAAGCTCCTGTGGTTGAAGCGGAACCTGCCGCAGTCTTTCGCCGCAACGGATCATTTCTTCGATCTGGCCGATTACCTCACTTGGCGCGCGACGGGCTCGTTGCAGAGATCGGTCTGCACGGTGACGTGCAAATGGACCTATCTCGCCCATGAGAAGCGGTGGGACGCGCAATATTTCAAGGATATCGGCCTCGGTGAACTGGCGGACGAGGGCTTCGCGCGGATCGGCACCGAGATCGTCGAGCCGGGCACGGCGCTCGGCGAAGGCCTGAACGAAGCCGCCGCCCGCGATTTCGGCCTTGCGGCCGGTACGCCGGTCGGTGCTTCGCTGATCGATGCCCATGCCGGCGGCGTCGGCACGTTGGGCGGGCAGGGGCCGGATGGCGAAGCGGATGTCAGGAACAGGCTCGCCTATATCTTCGGCACATCGGCGTGCTCGATGGCGTCGAGCGGCGAGGCCGTGTTCGTCGAAGGGGTCTGGGGGCCGTATTATTCGGCCATGGTGCCCGGCCTCTGGCTGACGGAAGGTGGACAGTCCGCGGCCGGTGCGGCGATCGATCATCTCGTCACCATGCATCCGGCAACAGAGGAGGCGCGCGCCAAGGCCGAAGCCAACGGCCTTTCGCTGGTCGCCTGGCTCGACCGCCAGGCCATGAAGGCATGCAGGAGCGCTTCCGACGTCGTGAAACTCGTGAACTCCATCCAGGTCGTTCCCGAATTCCTCGGCAACCGGTCTCCTTATGCCGATCCCGACGCTCGCGCGGTGATTTCCGGTCTTGGCCTCGAAACCGGTATCGACGATCTGGTCGCTCTTTACGTCGCCGGCCTTTGCGGCATCGGTTACGGCCTCCGGCAGCTGCTTGAAAAATTGGCACAGGATGGCATCGCCTGCGATCTCATCATTGCCAGCGGCGGTGCTGCCCAGAGCGGACTGGTGCGCCAACTCCTGGCGGATACGACCGGCAGGCCGGTCGCCGTTTCGGATACCGAAGAGCCTGTGCTTCTCGGTGCAGCCATGCTTGGGGCCACGGCCGGCGGACATTGCGGCTCTCTGGTCGAGGCCATGGCAGCCATGTCGCGGCTGGCCAAAAGGTTCGAGCCGGCGGAGGGCGTCACGAACGCACTGCACGGAAGGCGCTATGAAGCCTTCGAACTGCTGCAAGCGGCCGACCGCAGCATTCGCGCGTTGATGGCGTCTTAACCGCCATCAGCGAAAGAACCCGTTAGCGGCACTCTTTTGCGGTTTGTTTGTAAAACGAGCTATCGGCCTCTACTCTTGCCCTGTTTTGGAGCTAAGTTGCCGGCATGCCCCCAAGCCGGGGCCATCGAGAGGAGAGCATAATGGATGTCATCAGAAACGGGACACAACCCTCCGGCAAAGGGCCCTCCGATTGGTTCAGCGGCGCTGTGCGGATAGATCCGGTGTTTGCCGCCAACGAGGCGCGTCGAGCCGCCGCCGCAACCGTTACCTTCGAGCCGGGCGCAAGGACTGCATGGCACACCCATCCGCGCGGCCAGACCCTGATCGTCACCGCCGGCCTGGGCCTGGTTCAGCGCGAGGGTGGTCGGGTCGAGGAGATTCGCCCCGGGGATGTCGTCTGGTTCGAGCCGGGAGAGAAGCACTGGCATGGCGCGTCCCCAACGACTGCCATGACCCATATCGCCATCCACGAACATGTCGACGGCAAGGTGGTGGACTGGATGGAACATGTCACCGACGAGCAATATCTGGCGAGATGAACGCCGGAGCCTTCGACCCCGTTTCCGCTGAACCGGTCGTTCTATCAGGAGGGACCGGCCTATTGCCGCGGCTTCGCCACAAGTCGGCCGCAAGACGCCGGTATCAGCGAAACTCTCCTGTCGTTTTACGGCGCAGGACCAGAGAGTGAATTGCGCCGGCGGGGTGACGGACCTCGTATCGGCACCGACTTGAATTGGGGGACATATCATGATCCGGCTCGTGATTGGCGCGGCACTCGCGCTTGCAGCGCTTACCTGGTCCAATGCGCAATGCATGCAGATGCCGACTGGCTTTTCCCTGCCGTCGAAAAGCGTGTTTGCCGCCGACTAATCCCTTTATTTCCAGCAGTATCTCCATGTCGCCATCGCGGCGCAATTGGCCGTAGGCGGAGAAGACTCGCTGAGCGCGCCGCGCTATCTTCGGCCAGCATCCACGATTCGAGGATATCCGATGACGTCAGCCGAGCGTCCCATGCCGAGCGAGGCAGGCATCCTGCAGTTCATGGAGATCTGCGATTCCTTCTATCCGCCGGATGCGGTAACGGCCTCGATCACCCAGCAGCGCGCATGGTACGACGCTTTGTGCGCCCGGTTCGACCGCCTCTTGCCGGAGGGCTTGCAGACCAGGGACGAGTTCGCGGCTGGAACGATTCCGGTCCGACGCTACAAGCCCGCCAATCTCCGCACGGCAACGAACCTCCTCTATCTCCACGGCGGCGGTTTCGTCGTCGGCTCGCTCGATAGCCATCATGCCATCTGCGCCGAGATTGCCGATCATGCCGGTGCGGAACTGATCTCGGTCGACTATCGGCTGGCGCCGGAATATCGCTGGCCGGCGCAGACGGACGACTGCTTCATCGTCCTCAAGCAGTTGCTTGCCGAAAAAAAGTCGGTCGTGCTGATCGGCGACAGCGCCGGCGGCAATCTGGCGGCTGGGCTGGCGGTGCGGGCGAAAGCCGAGGGGCTGTCCGGCGTCGTCGGCCAGATTTTGATCTATCCCGCGCTGGGCGGCGATCTCGTTTCCGGTTCCTACGAGGAAATGGCCGAGGCGCCGGGCCTGACGACGGCGGATGTCAGCTACTATCGCACCATCCTGCAGGCTCCATCGGGCGATCCGGTCTCGGAGCCGCTTGCCCAACCTTCCGTGGCCGGTCTTCCGCCGGCCTTCATTACGGTGGCGCATTACGACCCGCTGCGTGATGACGGCCGCAACTATGCGGCGCGTCTTGCGCAGGCGGGTGTCGAAGTCTGGTTCCGCGAAGAGCCGCAGATGGTGCATGCCTGGCTGCGCGCAAGGCATATGAGCGAAGGCGCGCGCGCCGGCTTTGTCGCCATATGCGCGGCGGCAAGCCGGTTTGCCGGTTCGCGCTGACCTACATCAGGTCGCGGGCGATACGCGTCTCTTCGAATATCTTCTCGAAAATCTGCGTTTCGCCTTCATAGGCGATGACCGAGGCGCTGATGATCCAGTCCGTTGCCGTGCAGGATATGGAGGAAGTCGCGATCGTGCGGACGAACCAGCCGGGGCGCTCCATGTCGCACGTCCATGTCGAGACGCCGCTCATCGACAGCGGGTCGTTTGGTGCGATCGACCAGATTTCCTCGCGCAACTGACGCGTGGAAAGACCTGTGCCTGGATGTTCGGAAAGACCCGTATCCTCCTGAATTTCATAGCGAGTTCGACCTGCCGAGAGATCGCGCACCACCTGCCGCTTCGTCGAGCCCGGCGCATGTTCGATATATTTCGGCAGGGGATCGGGATTGTCGGGCTGCTTCACGTCGATGATCTCATGCGCGCCGAGCTTGGGCAGGGCGAGGCCGAGAGAGGCGATGTCGATCGTCAGCCCCGGATCTTCCGGGGGCGGCAGGACCATCGGCCAATAGGCGGAAGAGAGCGACAGGCGGATGCGATGCCCCTTGCGGAAGCGATAGCCGCAGGCATCCAGCGTCACGGTCACGGTGGTCCGCTCTCCCTTGCTCAGCGGCTTGGGGGCGGCATTGCCGTTGCGATGAGCAAGGTTGAGAACGCCGAAGGAGACGCGCGTTGCCGTGCCGTCCGGATGGATATCGACGAGCCTTGCGCAGAGATTGGCGGTCTCTGCATCGCATCGCAGCGTCAAGGTCACAACCGGGCGTCCGAGATAATCCTGGTCCTCCGTCAGCGGTGCGGTCTGGAAGGTCAGCGACCCGGCATCGTCGATGCGCTGATCGATCGCCATTTCGGCATCGGGCTTCAGGGTGAACCACTCGCCTGACGCCGTGCCGGTGTCGAGCGGTGAGCGCAGATAGACCGGATGCTCCGGCGCATGCGGGATCGGCATACCCTCCATCAACGTGCCGAACTGCTCGACGTAGAAGGATTGCATTTCCGGTGGCTGCCATTCCCGTTTGGCGATCCAGAAGCCCGGATCGAAATCGCGGCGCGTGGCGGGCTTTATCGAATCGAGAATATAGGCGCGCACGGAGGGCGTGTTCTCGGCACCGTTGCGCTCGCCGCGCAGCCAGCGGTTCCACCAGTTGATGGCCTCGCCGTGGAAGTCGGCGCGCGGCTTCGGCCAGGCGAAATGCGGATATTTGTGAACCCAGGGGCCGATAAGCGCCTTTGCCGTGTCTCCGAGACCCTCGACGGCCAGCAGCGGCGTGTTGCGGTAGCCGTCCGCCCAGCCGGCGATGACGATGGCGGGAATATCGAAGCCTGCGAAATCCTCGCAGATCGACCCGTGCCGCCAGAAGTCGTCGCGGCGCTGATGCCGGAGCCATTCCTCCATGAAGAAGGGCTCCTGCTCGAGGCGCTGCAGCCACATGTCCCGCCAGTCGTCGCCGACGATGGCCGGATCGGGCGAGCGCGACTGATAGGCAAGCATCGTCGCCGCCCAGGACAGCTGGGCCGAGAGGTGGCAGCCGTTCTTGTAGTGGATATCGTCATTGTAGCGGTCGACCGTGGAGGCGATCGATATCACCGCCTTGAGCGCCGGCGGCTTCAGGGCCGCGACCTGCAGGCAGTTGAAGCCGCCCCAGGAAATGCCCATCATGCCGACCGAACCGTTCGACCACGGCTGCGCCGCGATCCAGGCGATCAGCTCGCAGGCATTGGCGAGCTCGAGCTCGGTATATTCGCCGTCGATGATGCCGCTGGATTCGCCGGAACCTCTTATATCGACGCGCACCCCGGCGATGCCGGCTGCGGCAAAGACCGGATAGGTGGATTCGTCGCGCGGGCTCGTTCCATCGCGCTTGCGGTAGGGAAGGAATTCGAAGACCGCCGGTACGGGATCGCTGTCCGCGCCGTCGGGCATCCAGATGCGCGCGGCGAGCCGCGTGCCGTCCTTGAGAGTGATCCAGTGATTTTCGATGGTGGTGAAGCTGCGCTCTGCCATGGTCATATATCCCGAAGATGATTAAGCATCAAACCACACACGGCTGCCGATGTAGCCGTTGGACGTGTCGTTGCCGATGTCGTCGACATATCCCTTCAGCGTTTTCGACGAGGCCATCAGATAGTCGTTGAAGACGGGCAGGATCAGACCGCCATCGTCCCGCACCGTCAGCGCCAGCTGGCGATAGAGAGCCTTGCGCTTGGTCTCGTCGAGCTCGGATCTTGCCTGCAGCACCATCTTGTCGAACTCGGGGCGCTTGAAACGCGTGTCGTTCCATTCGGCTGTCGAAAGATAGGAGGTGGAATAGCGCGAATCCTGTGTCGGACGGCCACCCCAGAAAGAGGCGCAGAAAGGCTGCTTGTTCCAGACGTTGGTCCAGTAGCCGTCTTCCGGCTCACGCTGCACGTCGATGGTGATCCCGGCCTTGCGCGCGCTTTCCTGGAACAGGGTCGCGGCATCCACGGCACCTGCGAAAGCTGCGTCGGATGTGCGCAACAGGACCGGACGGTCGAGGCCCGATTTCTTGAAGTGGAAGGCGGCCTTGTCCGGATCGTAGGGGCGCTGTTCGATATCGGTCGGCGCCAGCGCATAATTGGAATTGACCGGATAGTCGTTGCCGATCGTGCCGTAGCCGCCCAGAACCTTGTCCAGGATCGACTGGCGGTCGATCGCATATTTCAGCGCGAGCCGGAGGTCGTTGTTGTCGAACGGCGCTGTGTCGCAGTGCATTAGAAAGCAGTAGAAGCCCTTGCCGGCACTCCGGACGATGTCGACATTCGGCGCGCGTTTCAGCATGGGCACGGTCTTCGGGTCGACGCTGTTGACGAAATGGACCTGACCGGACGCCAGGGCGGCGATGCGGGCGGTGTTGTCGTTGATGACGAGTATTTCGACGCTGTCGACATAGCCTCGGTCCGAGCGCCAATCCTTCGGGTTCTTCTCAAAGAGCGCGCGGACGCCGGGTTCAAAGTTTTTCAGAATGTACGGCCCGGTGCCGATAGCCGCGGCAGGCTTTTCCACGCCACCCTTCGGCTGAATGATCAGATGGTAGTCGGTGAGAAGCAGAGGCAGGTCCGCATTGCCTTCCGAAAGCGTCAGGACAAGCTCCCCCGCTTTTTCCTCGATGCCGGTGATCGAGGCCAGCAGGCCGAGCGCACCCGACTGCGAATTCTTGTCCGCGTGGCGCTTGAGCGTGGCGACGATGTCGGCGACGGTCATCTTGCTGCCGTCGTGAAACTGCACGTCGTCCCTGATCTTGAACGTCCAGACGGAAGCGTCCGCCGATGGCGTCCAGGAGGTTGCCAGCGACGGCAAGGGCGCACCGGTCTTGGGATCGGATTCGACCAGCGTATCTCCCCAGAGGCGACCAATGACGAACAAAACGGATGCGCTGTATGTTGCCGGGTCGAGCTCATCGCTGGTGGCGCCGCCCTTGAGACCGAGCTTCAGATGGCCGCCATGTTTGGCTTGCTGGGCGCGCGCGTCACGCGGCATCAACAGGCCTGAGGCAAGGCTCGGCATAGCGCTGAGGGCGACCGCACCGCCGAGGAAACGGCGGCGGCCGATTTTCAGATGCGAAGATTGATCCTTTTCACTCGTCATTGCAGTTCCCTCTTTTTCGGTTTTGTAAGAGGAAACCTAGAGGTCGGGCCGGCTCACGCAATTTCGCGACTTGACGCATGTTTAAGTGAGTTTACGCTGGTATCATCAAGACGGAGCCATCGATGCCGCACCTGGCCGAAAACCTCAAGATTGCCTGTGCCACACAGCGTTCCATTTCGCATGTATGTCGTGCAATCGATATCAATCGGCAGCAATTCAATCGCTACATCAACGGCGAAACGACACCGTCCGCCCACAACCTGGCCCGCATAGCCAGATATTTTGATCTCGACGCCGCCGACTTTCTTCTCGCCCCCAAGCTCTTTCGCGAACGGCTTCGCGGACCGGCCCTCGGCCTCAATGAAAGCTCCGAGCTCTTGAAGGCCTTTCCGGGAAATCTTACGGCCCTGAGACGCCATATCGGCTATTTCCAGACCTATCACCGCTCACCGTCCTGGCCGGGGATGGTTGTCTGCTCGTGCAGTCGCCTCAGCGAGCAGGGCGGGCTGGTGCGCGTCAAGTCCATGGAGCGTCTCAGGGACCCCGGAAACGGTATCCAGCAGTTTTCAAAATATGTGGGCCTGGCGGCGTTTCATAGAAACCGGCTCTTCATAACGGAGCGTGTCATCGGCCCGAACTCCATGCTGTCGCAGACGATTCTCCTGCCCTTCGACGAGCATCAGCGCGTCTATTTGCGCGGAACAACCATGGGGGTCTCCTGGCGGAGGGAAAACCTTCCCTATGCTTCCCGGATGATCTGGAGACACGTCGGCGCCGAGCCCGACCTGCGCGAACTTCTGTCGCGCTGCGGACCGCTGCCACTGTCGTCGCGCCAGCTGCCGCCGACGGTGCGCTCCTTCCTCGCGGATCCCTCCGCCGAAGTCTATGCGGTGCCGGCAGAGTATTGATGACGCCAATGTTCGAACAGGCCTGCATCCGGACCGGGCATAGCGGATAGCCTGATAGCGCGCTCGCCATCGCAGTGCCTGGCGGTGGTCGGTCCGTGCCCCTCGGTTAGCATAAGGTTGAAACTCTCGAAAACCGATGCGGAAGTTGTGCTTTTACAGAATATATTAAGGATCACTTTATAAGAATACTTTTCATTATATCGTTTAGGGACGCATGCTTTCACATTTGGGGGTGCCTGGATGCTTCTCTCTACGAGACCGGATGTAGATTCCAGTTCGCATACTTACTTTGACGATCTGTTTCGCCAGGAAGCGAAGATCAGTTTGGATCGCGACGCAGACATTCCCGATGTGGTTTCCGTCAACCGGGCGTTGAACTTCATAAAACGTCTGTGGAGCGAAACCGGCGAGGAGATGGATGTCAATATATTCTATCGTCATCGCACCCTTGAAGCCTTCGGCTTTGCAATTTCCAATCACGAGGACCTCTCGGCCTCACCGAAAATCATAGAACTCCGAGGCGGCGACGATGGGATGCCGCTGCTGCTGTTCGCCGGGGGAGCAAGCTGCTTTCTGGAAATGCAGCAACTCATCAAGGAAATCGGCTTTCCGGGACCGATCCTCGGCGTCGCGTTGACGGCCTTCAATCGCGATCCTCAGCACCCTGCAACAGTACAGGACGAGGTTGAAAGCACGCTGAGAGCGCTGCGAGCGGCGGGGATAGGGGCGCCTTATCGATTGGTCGGCTATTCGTTTGGCGGTGTGTTTGCTCTGGAATTGGCTCGTGCCTTGAGGGCGCAGGGCCAAGAGATCGCGTTCCTCGGGATGCTCGATACTCCTCTGGGCGAGCAGGAGTGGCCGCTGATGACCTGGGGCGGCTTCATGTGGCAGCGCTGGCGGAGAGCTCGAAGCAGAAAGAGAAACCGAACGGGAACGGCCCCTCAGATGCGCGGCCAGGCACCGGTAAAGCCCGGCTTGCCGGCTATCGAGCGACGGGAACATCTCGCAAGAAGGTTGAAGCCCCTCTCGTTCCGCTATGCTGACCCACGGATAGGCTATTATCCGGAGCTGGCGCCGCAATGGGTGGGGGACTATCCCCCGCTTTATGATGCAGCTGCCAGGCAACTCCTGCGCATGAAAGGCCTTTACAAGCCGGATCGTTATGACGGGCCACTGACTTTCTATCGCAGTCTTCAAGGTTCTCCCGTCGATTGCGATCCAAAATCCATATGGGCGCGCTTTCTTGTGCATGCGGATTGGGTCGACGTGCCGGGCAATCACCAGAGCATGATTGTCGGACGCAATGCCGGCACGCTCGCTCGCGAACTCGGAAAACACCTTATGCGCTGAACTCTCCGGCGGCACGAAAGCGAGCACAGACTGAACCGCTACGCATTGGGTGCCCAGCTTCTAATTTCCCGCGCTCTCCATTTTTCGCGTCGTCAGGACACGCTCCAACCAGCCGATTTCCATTTCGGGCACGGATTTCAGCAGCAGGTCGGTGTAATCGTCGAACGGTGGCGACAACGCCTGCGATTTCGGACCGAAGCGAACGAGCTTGCCGCGATGCATGACGGCAACGCTATCGGCGATGGCGCGCACGATGGCGATGTCGTGGGTGATGAAGACATAGGAGAGACGCGCCTCTTCCTGCAGCTTCATCAGCAATTTCAGAATGCCCTCCGCAACCAGCGGATCGAGCGCCGATGTCGGTTCGTCGCAGAGGATCAGCTCCGGCTTGGCGGCAAGCGCGCGGGCAATGGCGACGCGCTGCTTCTGTCCGCCGGATAGCTCCGCCGGATAGCGGTCGATGAACCCGTTGCCCATTTCGATCTGGTCCAGCAGCTCCTTGACACGCGTCGTCTTTGCCGCGCCGTGCAGGCCGTCATAGAAGGTCAGCGGCCGGCCGATGATATCCCGCACGGTCTGGCGCGGGTTCATGGCGGTGTCCGCCATCTGGTAGATCAGCTGGATGCGCCGCAGCTCCTCCCGCGAGCGATTTTTCAAGGTCGGTGTCAACGGTTTGCCGTCGAAGGAGATCCGTCCGTCGCTTGGCGGCAGCAGGCCGGTGATGACGCGGGCGAGCGTCGATTTCCCCGAGCCGGATTCACCGACGACTGCCAATGTCTGCCCCTTGGGAACATGTAGAGAAACATCGTGCAATACCTTGAAACCGTTTGAGTATTGCGCACTGATATTCTCGATCTTCAGAAGCGCGCTCGACTGGTCGGCGGCTTCGGCTCTCACCTCCTGGCGAACGTTGACGAGGGCACGGGTATAGTCCTGCCGCGGCTCCTCGATGATCTGCTGGACGCTGCCATATTCCACCGTCTTGCCATGCCTGAGCACCATGATGTCGTCGGAGATCTGGGCAACGACGGCAAGGTCATGGGTGATGTAAAGTGCTGCCGTGTGCGTTTCCTCGATGGCGTGCTTGATCGCCGCCAGCACATCGATCTGCGTCGTCACGTCGAGCGCGGTCGTTGGCTCGTCGAAGACGATCAACTCCGGGTTGGAGCAGAGCGCCATGGCGGTCATGGCACGCTGGAGCTGGCCGCCGGAGACCTGATGCGGATAGCGCTCGCCGAAGGTTTCCGGATTGGGCAGGCCGAGTACCCTGAAGAGGTAGAGCGCTCGCTTCCTCGCTTCCTCTTTCGTCATAAGGCGGTGCTTGACGGTGGCTTCGATCACCTGATCGCCGAGCCTGTGCGCCGGATTGAACGCGGCCGCTGCCGATTGCGCGACATAGCAGACGCGGGCGCCGCGGATCTTGCGGATGCCGGATTTGCCGAGCGGCAGGATGTCGGCGCCGTCAAGCAAAACCTGGCCGCCGGTGATCTCGGCGCCGCCACGGCCATAGGCGAGCGCGGAAAGGCCGATGGTCGACTTGCCGGCGCCGGATTCGCCGATCAATCCGAGCACCTTGCCCTTCTGGAGGTCGAAGGAGACGCCGTCGACGATGGTGACGCGTTTCGGCGGTTCCCCCGGCGGATAGCTGGTGGCTTCGATCTTCAGATCGCGAACAGAAAGAAGCTCAGGCATCGCCACGTCCTCCCTTAAGGCTGGAGGTGCGCTTCAAGAGCCAGTCGACCACCAGATTGACACAGATAGCGAGCGCCGCAATGGCGGAGCCCGGCACGAGGGCGGCGGAAATGCCGAAGATGATGCCGTCCTTGTTGTCCTTGACCATGCCGCCCCAGTCGGCCGACGGCGGCTGGATGCCCAGGCCGAGGAAGGAGAGGGTGGACAGGAACAGGATCGAGAAGGCAAAGCGCAGGCCGAATTCCGCCAGCAACGGCGAAAGCGTATTCGGCAGGATCTCGCGGAAGATGATCCAGATCCTGCCTTCGCCGCGAAGCTTGGCCGCCTCCACGAATTCCATGACGGCGACGTCGAGCGCCACGGCGCGGCCGAGGCGATAGACGCGGGTGGAGTCGAGAATGGCCATGACGAGGATCAGCACGATCAGGTTCTGCGGCAGCACCGCCAGCACCACAAGCGCGAAGATCAGCGTCGGGATCGACATCATCAGGTCGTTGAAGCGCGAAAAGACCGTATCGATCAATCCGCGCGAGACGGCGGCGGTAAAGCTCAGGATGATGCCGAGCGAGAAGGAGATGATCGTCGCCGCCAGCGCGACGAACAGGGTCGTGCGGGCGCCGTAGATGAGACGCGACAGGATATCGCGGCCGAGATTGTCAAGGCCGAAGAAATATTGCGCGTCGGCAGGCTGCCAGACGTTGCCGACGACTTCCGTCTCGCCGTAAGGGGCGATCCAGGGGGCGAAGATCGCGCAGATCAAGGCGATCAGGATTCCGATGATGCCGATCCAGGCGGTGATGGGGATATCTCTCAATCTCATCGCGGATGCCTCAGACGCGGGTTGGCGACGATCGCCAGAATGTCGGCCGTCATGTTGAGGAAGATGTAGACGGCGGCGAAGATCAGGCCGCAGGCCTGGACGACCGGCATGTCGCGCACGGTAACGGCATCGACCATGTACTGGCCCATGCCGGGATAGACGAAGACGACTTCGACGACGACGACCCCGACGATGAGATAGGCAAG
This sequence comes from Martinezella lusitana, assembly GCF_010668395.1. Classification (GTDB taxonomy): domain Bacteria; phylum Pseudomonadota; class Alphaproteobacteria; order Rhizobiales; family Rhizobiaceae; genus Rhizobium; species Rhizobium lusitanum_A. Next base: position 201,244 of record NZ_WUEY01000002.1, on the reverse strand, counting down.
GTTGAGCGCGATGACGTTGATGATCGGCGCCAGCGCGTTGGGGGCGGCGTGCTTGACGATGGCACGGAAGGCGGAGAGCCCTTTGAGCTCGGCCGTTTCCATATAGGCGGAGGACATGACCGAGAGGATGGCCGCGCGGGTCATGCGCATCATGTGGGCGAGCACGACCAGCACCAGCGTTGCCGTCGGCAGGGCAATCGCCTGCAGCCGATCGAGGAAGCCCATGCCGTCATAGACTGTCGCCGGAAAGGTCGCGATGCCGTACTTGACCGAGAAGAACATGATCAGCAGGTAGCCGATAAAGAATTCCGGCAGCGAGATCGCCGCCAGCGAAATGACGTTGATGATCTTGTCCGGCAACCGGTTCCTGAAATGCACGGCCAACATGCCGAGGCAGACCGCCAGGGGCACCGAGATCAGCGCGGCGAAACCGGCCAGAAACAGCGAATTGCCGAGCCGCTTGCCGATCTGCTCGCTGACGGAGTTCTTGCTGGCCCAGGAGGTGCCGAAGTCGCCCTGCACGGCATGGCCGAGCCATTCCACATAGCGGGTGACGATGGGCCGGTTCAGGCCGAGCTCTTCTCGGATATTGGCGACCGCCTGCGGCGTCGCCGACTGGCCGAGATACGTGGTCGCAAAATCGCCCGGCAGGGCTTCCAGCCCGCCGAAAATCAGGATGGAGACCGCAAACAGCAGGACAATGCTGAGCAGGCAGCGCTCGATAATCAGGGACAGCAGCGGAAAACGCTGTTTGAACCGCAGCCCAGGCAGAACGGTTCCAGATGGTGGATTGGACATGGCCGATGCCTCGCGCTTAAACGTCGGGGGGACCGCGAAAGGCTTCCGCGGCCCCGGCTTCGTCAGAGATGAGGGCGTTTTCGCCCGGCTTGAGGCATCAGGCGTCCAGCCAGACGCGGGTGGCGACGTAACCATTCGACATGTCGTTGCCGATATCGTGGACATAACCCTTCACATGCTTGGTGGAGGCGTTCACGAAATCGTTGAACATCGGCAGGATGACGCCGCCTTCGTCGCGCACCATCATCGCCATGGCGCGGTAGAGCTCCTTGCGCTTGGCTTCGTCCAGTTCGGAGCGGGCCTGAAGCAGAAGCTTGTCGAAGTCCGGGCGCTTGAAGCGGGTGTCGTTCCAGTCCGCCGTCGACAGGTAGGCGGTGGAATACATCTGGTCCTGCGTCGGTCTTCCGCCCCAGTAGGAGGTGGAAAAGGGTTGGACGTTCCAGACGTTGGTCCAGTAGCCGTCGCCCGGCTCGCGCTTGACCTCGATCTCGATCCCGGCCTTCTTGCAGCTTTCCTGATAGAGAACGGCCGCATCGACGGCGCCGGGGAAGGCGACTTCCGAGGTGCGCAGCAATACCGAGCCGCTGTGGCCGGACTTCTTGTAGTGGAAGGCGGCCTTGTCGGGGTCGTAGGCGCGCTGCTCTATGCCTTCGGGGAAGAGGGCGTAGGTGTTGTTGATCGGGAAATCATTGCCGACCTTGCCGTAGCCGCCAAGGATCTTCTTGACCATGGTCTCGCGGTCCATGGCGTATTTCAGCGCCAGGCGAAGATCATTGTTGTCGAAGGGCGCCTTGTCGCAATGCATGATGAAGACGTAGTGACCGCGGCCGGCTGTGGACAGGATATCGACGGTCGGCGCGCGCTTCAGAAGATCGACGGTCTTCGGGTCGACGCGGTTGATGTAATGGACCTGGCCGGACGACAGCGCGGCGATACGAGCCGTCGCATCGTTCATCGTGATGATCTCGACGCTATCGACAAAGCCGCGATCGGTGCGCCAGTCGTCCTTGTTGCGCTCGAACGTGGCGCGCACGCCGGGCTCGAAGCTGACCATCTTGTAGGGACCGGTGCCGATCGAGGCGAGAGGATCGTCATTGCCGCCATTCGGCTGGATGACGAGATGGTAGTCGGTCAAGAGCAGCGGCATGTCGGCGTTGCCCTCGGTCAGCGTCAGGACGAGGTTGTCGCCATCAGCCTTGATTTCCTTGATCGACTTCATCACGCCGAGCGCGCCGGATTCCGATTTCGAATCGGTATGGCGCTTGAGAGTGGCGACGACGTCGTCGATCGTCAGTTCCTTGCCGTTATGGAACTTGACGCCCTTGCGGATCTTGAAGGTCCAGGTGGCTGCATCCTTCGACGGCTCCCAGGATTCGGCCAGCGCGGGAACGGCGGCACCGGTCAGCGGGTGGGATTCCACCAGCATGTCGCCCCAGCAGCGGCCGATGCAGAACATGACCTGAGACAGGAATTTCGCCGGGTCCTTGGAATCGGTCGCAGCACCGCCTTCGAGGCCGAGCTTCAGATGGCCGCCGCGCTTCGGTTCGGCTGCCATCGCACTTTCGGTAAAGAGTTTGTCGGCGAGCGTCAAAGTCACGCCGGCCGCCATTGCGCGTCCCATGAATTCGCGGCGGCTGAGGCCGCCCGCAGTGACGCGGCCTGCCAGATATTTCGTATAGTCGTTCATTCCCCTGTTCCTTCTTCTTGCCGTGTTGACAAAATTCCCGGGCAAGCCACTTCAGGTCTCGGTTCCTCTTCCGCCTGAAGCCTGTTGCCCGCGACATGCGGGAAGATGTTGCGGTTGCCGCCGCCTTTTACTTTCCTTTCCAGATTGGGGCTCGCTTCTCCGCGAAAGCCCTTGCGCCTTCCAATTGATCTTCGCTCGAATAGAGCGCGTCGACCGTCGCAAACTGCCGTTTGGTGATCTTGTTCATGGCAGTCTGAAACGTCGAACCCTCCGCTTCGCGAACGATTTCCTTGATCGCGGCATAGACGAGCGGTGGCCCGCTTGCGAGCAGGCGGGCAAGATCCCATGCCCTGTCCAGAAGCTTGTCGGCCATGACGATTTCGTTGACGAAACCCCAGCGATGGGCCTCTTCGACATTGAGCCAGCGGCCGGTCAGCAGCATGTCCATGGCGATGTGATAGGGGATGCGCTTCGGCAGCTTGATTGATGCGGCATCGGCGACGGTGCCCGAGCGGATCTCCGGCAGCGCGAAAGTCGCGTGGGCGGCGGCGATGATAAGATCGGCCGAAAGTGCGATCTCAAGGCCGCCGCCGCAACAGATGCCGTTGACGGCGCAGATGACCGGCTTGTTGAGATCGCGCAGCTCCTGCAGGCCGCCGAAGCCCCCGACACCATAGTCGCCGTCGACCGCATCACCATCAGCCGCAGCCTTCAAATCCCAGCCGGCGGAAAAGAATTTTTCGCCCGCGCCGGTGACGATGGCGACGCGCAGGTCCGGATCGTCGCGGAAATCGCGAAAGATCAGCCCCATCTTGCGGCTGGTCGCCAGGTCGATGGCATTCGCCTTGGGCCGGTCGATGATGACTTCGAGGATGCCGTCCTCGCATCGGGTACGAATGGGGTCTTGCAACTTCTGCTACCTCCTTCGCCGAATGAGAGCATCCGCAGCAACGACGCCGCGAGATTCAGGTAGGACCATCAATGGATTAATGTCTAGTTCTTCAAGCTGTGCGGCATTCTTTACGACATATTCTGCCGCTGATACGACGGCATCGGCCACGATATCGAGGCTGCTGCCTGCATTGCCGCGGAATCCCTCGATCAATTTGCGGACCTTCAGCCGCGAAATGCCATGCAAGACCTCGGCTTTCGTGACCGGAAGCGGCAAAACGATAGAATCTTCAAGCAATTCCACGAGAATCCCGCCCGCTCCGACCGTCAGGGCCAAGCCGACGACCGGATCGCGGACCGCGCCGACGATCAGCTCCGCGAGAGGGCGGTCGATCATGCGCTCGACGAGAAATCCTTGCGCGACATGGGCCATGCCTTCGGCAGCATCTCTGACGGCATTCCTATCGCACAGGTTGAGCTTGACGGCGCCGACATCGGATTTGTGCTCGACGCCGAGCGCCTTGAGCGCCACCGGGAAGCCGAGTTGTTCCGCGCAGTCGGCGGCATCGCCCGCCGTGGCGGCGGTTTTGCCGCGCGGCACGGCAAGGCCTGCGGCTGCGAGCTCGGCCTTTGCCGCAGCCTCGCTCAGCGTCTCCATCTCGCCCATGCGGGCCGGCGTGCTCAGAAGCGGCAGTGGCTGCTGCCTTTTCCAGGCGTCGGCGATACGGCTGGCAATCTCCGCCGCCACAAGCGCCTCGCTGATGCCGCAGAGCGGCACGATGCCGTTTTCGATCAGTTGCTGCGCGATTGCCTCCGGCATGTTTTCAGGCAGCGTCGCCAGAATGCCGGCACGCGCGCCGGTCTGCTTGGCGGCCGCGGCAACGGCCGAAACGGTGATCATCCAGTCCGCGCCGTCGCATCGATCCTCGCGCGGGAAGTCGAGAACGAGCAGATTGAGCGCATAGCCGCCGGCGAACATGGCACTGAAAGCCTCGGTCTGCCGAGCCAGATCGCCCCAGACGAAGGTGTGGTAGTCGAGCGGATTGGAAAGCGTCACCATCTGGCCGAGGCTTGCGCGCAGCGCCGGCAATTGCTCGGGCTTCAGGGCACGAAACTCGACATTCCGGCCGACAGCGGCATCGGCCATCAGCGACGCCTCGCCGCCCGAACAGCTCATCGAGGAGATCGCATTGCTTTCGAGCGGGCCTGCGACATGCAGGAGCTTCAGCGTTTCGATCAGCTCCGGCAAGGTCGAAACACGACCGATGCCGAGGCGATCGAAAACGGCGTCGGCAACAGCGTCGCTGCCGGCTAGCGAGGCCGTGTGGGATACAGTTGCGCGCTGCGCCTGTTCGGATTTGCCGACTTTCAGCGCAATGACGGGTTTCTTGAGCTCCCTGGCGCGCGTTGCCAGCGCCTCCAGCGCCCGGATATCACCGAAGCCTTCGATATGCAGGCCGACTGCGGTGACGCGAGGATCTTCGAGAACCGCACAGGCAAGATCCGACAAGCCGATCTGCGCCTGGTTGCCCGCCGTCATCAGATAGCTGATGGGCAGGCCGCGCCTCTGCATGCTGAGATTGATGGCGATGTTGGAGGATTGGGTGAGGATCGCAACACCGCGCTCCGTGCGCACGATGCCGTGCTGGTCAGGCCAGAGCAGGGCGCCGTCGAGGCCGTTGATCACGCCATAGCAGTTCGGGCCGACGATCGGCATGGCGCCGGCCGCCTCGACCAGGGCTTGCTGCAAATCCGCCCCGTCGGTCAGTTCCGCAACCGCCTCGCTGAAGCCCGAGGCGTAGCAGACGGCGCCGCCGGCGCCTTTGGCGGAAAGTTCCCGCACGATATCGACGGTAAGCGTCCGGTTGACGCCGACGAAGGCGGCGTCCGGCGCATCCGGCAGCTCGGCGACCGACCGATAGCAGCGGCGGCCGAGCACGCTTTCCTGTGTCGGGTGCACCGGCCAGATCTTGCCGGCAAACCCCATGAGATCGCATTGTTCGATGACCCGTCGCGCCTCGCGACCGCCGAAGACGGCGATCGTTCTGGGTCTGATGAGGCGGTCGAGCGAGTGCTGCGTCATGGGCTCATGCTCCGAACGGGCGAAGCAGGTCGCGGCTGATGATGTGCCGCTGGATTTCCGAGGTGCCGTCCCATATGCGCTCGACGCGGGCGTCGCGCCAGAAGCGGGCAAGCGGGAGATCGTCCATCAATCCCATGCCGCCGAAGATCTGGATCGCTTCGTCGGTGACGCGTGCGAGCATCTCGGAGGCGTAGAGCTTGGCCGACGCGATCTCGCGATTGGCCGGGATGCCGGCATCCAGTTTCCAGGCGGCGGACAGCGTCAGAAGGTCGGCGGCGTCGATCTCGGTAATCATGTCGGCAAGTTTGAACGACACGCCCTGATTGGCGCCGATCGGCTTGCCGAACTGCTTGCGCTCGGCGGCATAGGGCAGGGCGAGATCGAAGACGCGGCGCGCCCGGCCGACGCAGGTGGCGGCGACCGTCAGGCGCGTGCCGTAGAGCCATTGGTTGGCAAGATCGAAGCCGCGATGCACTTCGCCGAGCACCTGCGATTTCGGCAGTCGGCAGTCGGTGAAGTTCAGGATGCAGTTGTGATAGCCGCGATGGGAAACCGAGTCATAGCCTTTCAGGATATCGAAGCCCGGCGTGCCGCGATCGACCAGGAAGGCGGTGATCTTCTTCTTGACGCCCCTATGGGTATCTTCCTCGCCGGTTGCGGCAAAGACGATGACGAAATCGGCGACGTCGGCGTGCGAAATGAAATGCTTGGTGCCGTTGAGGATGAAATCATCGCCATCCTGTCGCGCCACGCATTTCATGCCGCGCATGTCGGAGCCGGCGTCGGGCTCGGTGATGGCAAGCGCATCGATCCTTTCCCCGCGTACCGCCGGCAGGAGATAGCGCTCGCGCTGTTCGCCCTCGCAGGCCATCAGGATGCCGGAGGGACGTCCAAAGAAGACGGTGAGCGCCATCGAGCCGCGGCCGAGCTCGCGTTCGACGAGCGTGAAGGTCAGATGATCGAGGCCGGCACCACCGATCTCCTCGGGAAAGCTGCAGGCATAGAAGCCGAGCTCGATGCATTTGCGCCGGATCTCGTCCCCGAGGTCCGGAGGCACGATGCCGGTGCGCTCGACCTCGTTCTCGTGCGGATAGATCTCCGTCTCCACGAAGTCCCTGACCGTCTGGACGATCATCTCCTGTTCTTCGCTGAGTCCGAAATTCACGATCGCTTCCTCCTAGCGTTTTTGTCCCACATGACGGCCGGCTCCCTCCGGCACTGGCAAGGCTGCATGCGCCGCGGCGATCGGCCTCAGTTTGCTCAGCACCTCCTCCGGTGCGGCAACGGCCTTGCCCGCCTTGGCATCGACATGCAGCAGCATCTGTTCCCCTGTCGCGATGACGTCGCCGCTCACCGTGTCGTGCAGCGCATGGAACACATGCAGCCGCTTTTCGTCCGATGCGAGGATCTGCGCGGTCGAATGGATGGCCTGCCCGAGCTTGGCTTCGCCGAGATGGCGGATATGGGTCTCCACCGTGTAATAGCTATGGCCGCGCTCGACATAATCGAGATCGACGCCGATGAGGCGCAGGAGCGCGTCCGACGTGTCGCCGAACACCTGCAGGTAGCGGTGTTCGGTCATATGGCCGTTATAATCAACCCAAGCCGGGCTGACCTTGGTGTCGATCAGGCGTAGCGGCTTTGCAACGTCCGGCGCCTGTTTCTCGCCACCGCCGGCGGCCCAGAGGCTCTGCTCGAAATCCTTCAGCAACTTGCCGGCACCCCAGCCCTTGCCGCCATGGCTTCCCTTCAGGCTCTGGAGGATGCCGACGAGGTTTTCGTCGCGGATGCGCTCGAGTTCGCGGATCGACAGGCCATCGGCCTGCTCGTCCGATTGCCGGCCGATCTTTTCGACGAGGGCATCGTCGAGATCGACGACGTCCATCAGCTTCGTCCAGTTCCACTGCAATGCCGGGCCGAATTGCGCCAGGAAGTGACGCATGCCCGCTTCGCCGCCGGCGATGCGATAAGTCTGGAACAGACCCATCTGCGCCCAGCGCAGGCCAAAGGAATAGCGAATGACGTCGTCAAGCGTTTCGACGGTGCAGATATCGTCCTTGATCAGCCACAGCGCCTCGCGCCACAGCGCTTCCAGCAGGCGGTCGCCGACGAAGGCCTCGATCTCCCGGGCGATATGCACGCCCTTCATGCCGATCGGCGGCAGCCTGTCCATCGCCCCCTGGATGGTTGCAGCACTGGTCTTTTCGCCGCCGACGATTTCGACCAGCGGCAGGAGATAGACGGGGTTATAGGGATGGGCGACGAAGAGGCGCTCGGGGTGGCGCATGTCGCGTTGCAGGTCTGTCGGGAGCAGGCCCGAGGTGGACGAGCCGATCAGGGCATCGGGCCGGGCTGCAGCGTCGATCTGCGTCAGGACGTTGCGCTTGAGGTCCAGCCGCTCGGGCACGCTTTCCTGTATCCAGTCGGCACCATCGACGGCCGCTTCCAGCGTGTCCCGGAATGTGAGCCTGCCGCGCGGCGGAAGCGGCGCGCCGGTCAGCATCGCATAGGCTTTTTCGGCATTGGCGAGCACCTCGCCGACGATACGCTTTGCCTCCGGATGCGGGTCATAGACATCGACATCGATGCCGGCCAGCAGGAAACGGGCGATCCATCCGCCGCCGATGACGCCGCCGCCGATGCAGGCTGCCTTGTTGATCTTGGTCATCGTGGCCTCAGCGCTTCGTCAGTTTCAGCTTCTTGCGGACGTCTTCGGGGCCGATGATGCGCGCGCCCATGCCTTCGACCACCTGCACCGCCTTTTCGACAAGCTGCGCGTTGGTCGCGAGCATGCCCTTTCCGGCATAGAGATTGTCTTCGAGCCCGACGCGGACATTGCCGCCGGCAAGGATCGCGGCTGCCGGATAGGCCATGGCGTTGCGGCCGATGGAAAAGGCCGAGAAGGTCCAGCTCTTGGGAACGTTATTGACCATCGCCATGAAGGTGTTCAGGTCGTCGGGCGCCCCCCAGGGGATGCCCATGCAGAGCTGGATGAGAACCGGGTCCTCGATGAGACCCTCCTCGGCAAGCTGCTTGGCAAACCAGAGATGACCGGTATCGAAAGCCTCGATCTCGGGACGCACGCCGAGATCGGTCATCTTCTTGGCCATGGCCCTCAGCATTGAGGGCGTGTTGGTCATGACATAATCGCCGAGACTGAAGTTCATCGTGCCGCAATCGAGCGTGCAGATCTCAGGCAGGCATTCGGCAACGTGGCTGACGCGTTCGGACGCACCGGCCATGTCGGTGCCCCTGTCGTTCAGAGGCAACGGACGTTCGACATCGCCGAAAATCAGGTCGCCACCCATGCCGGCGGTCAGGTTCAGCACCACATCGACATCGGCCGAACGGATCCGGTCCGTGACTTCCCTGTAGAGTTCGTTGCGGCGGCTGGCGGCGCCCGTTTCCGGATCGCGGACATGGCAGTGAACCACTGCCGCCCCAGCCTTGGCGGCGTCGATCGCGGAGTCCGCGATCTGCTTGGGAGTGATCGGAACATGGCTGGATTTGGAAACCGTGTCGCCGGCGCCGGTCACGGCACAGGTGATGAAAACATCTCTGTTCATCGCAAGAGGCATTTTTGTTCTCCCTCGTATTAAGGACATTACGAGCCATGAGACGCCTTCATGCTTTGCATTATTGGAAGCATATAATACAGTTTCGGAAATATCGAAGGAATGCGCGATGCTCACTTCCGCCAACGAGACGCTCGATATCGACCTCCTGATCCTTCCGGAGACGAACCTGATTCTGATTGCTTCGGTCATCGAACCGTTGCGCGGGGCCAACCGTATTTCCGGAGCCGAGCTCTATCGCTGGCGTCTCTTCACGCCGGATGGTTCGCCGGCGGAAACGACCAGCCTTATCCCGGTGCCAGCCTCCTCCAGTTTCAAACCGACATCGGACACGACACCGCTTTTCGTGCTTGCCAGCTACAATTGGCGGCGCAGCGCCACGCAGGCGTTGAAGATGCAATTGTCGCAAACCGCACGCCACCGTTCGATGGTCGCCGGCATCGAGTCCGGCACTTGGCTGCTTGCCGAGGCGAGCCTGCTGGACAACATTGCGGCCGCCGTTCACTGGGAGGATTTCGACGATTTCGGGCTTGCCTATCCGCAGGTACGCGCCGTGAAGGATCGCTTCGTGATCGATGGCAAGCGCATCACCACCGCCGGCTCCTTGCCCACTGTCGATCTCATGCTGGAGATCATCCGCCGGCGGCAGGGCTATTCACTCGCGCTGGAGGTCAGCCGCCTGTTCATCTACGAGTCGGCCAGCACGCAGAGCGTGGCGGAGCTTTCACCGTCCACGGCCGGCCTGCGGATGCGGGATCCGCGGGTTGCCCAGGCGATCCGTCTGATGGAAGACCACATCGAGCAGCCGCTGGTTCTCACCCGCCTGGCGCGGCGCATCGGCGTCAGTGCGCGCCACCTGCAGGCGTTGTTCCAGGAGAGCATCGGCGCGCCGCCGCATGTGCACTACCTGGCGCTGAGGCTCAATGCGGCGCGGCGCAAGGTCATCGAGACGAAGGCTTCCTTTGCCGAGATCGCGGCCGCGACCGGCTTCAATTCTGCATCGGCATTTTCGCGCAGCTACCGGGCAAGCTTTTCCGAAAGCCCCTCCGGCACGCGCCGCAGGCTACGCCGACGCCCTACGGCTGCAGCAGAGCCGACATAGGCTGGAAGGCTTCGCGCACCATGTCCGCCAGCTCGCGGATCGCCTCGCTCGAATGATAGGGATTGCGGCGAAGCACGACGCGCGAGGAATCGACCGGCGGAAACCCGTCGTCGCTCGTCAATTCCCGGCAGCCATGCGGAATGTTGCTGCGCGACAGCGTCGTCACGGCAAGCCCGGCGGAAACGGCATTCTTCAAGCCCGAACTCGTATCGGCGATGAAGGCGATACGATAGGCGCGGCCTTGCTGCTCCAAGGAGCGCAAGGCGAAATCGCGCGCCCATGTCGAATTCCGATAGGTTGCGATGGGCAGTGGCACGGCGTCGTGCAACCGATGCACCATGGATGTTACCCAGACGGTGGGGTCGATACACAGGACTTCGCCTTTCGTCTGGTTGCTCCAATCGAAGACGACGGCAAGGTCCAGCTCGTCCTTCTCCAGAGCGGTCAGATTATGGGCCGTATAGTCGCATGAGACCGTGACCTCGACGGCTGGATGCCGGATAGCAAAGGCGGCCAGCGCCGCCGGAAGAACGGTCTGGCTGTATTCTTCCGGAATCCCGATCCGAACCGGACCATCCAGAGGCTTGGTGCGGATGGTCGCCGCAGCCTCGTTCAGGAGTTCGATCACCCTCTGCGCATAGGGGAGCAGCTGGTTGCCCGCGCGTGTCAACACGGCTCCCCGGGCGCTTCTTTCAAACACGGCTTCGCCGATGGTTTCCTCGAGCCGCTTTATCTGGGCACTCACCGCCGATTGCGTCCGGCCGATCCTTTGCGCCGCGGCCGAAAAATTGGACGTCTCGGTGATGACGAGAAAGGTCCGCAGCAGGTCGCTTTCGATGGGTTCGCGCATGACGGGTCACAAATATTTCCGATAGCTACTATCTCTACTATTCGTTTGCCTGATGTCAAATATCGGCGCACACAGGGAACGTTCCTTCTGTTCCTGAGTCCATTACATGACATTCCAGTTACCGGCCCGCTCCGCTTTTGCCAGCGATTACGAGAGGGGCGTCATACTTGTGGCTACGGCGATGCTTGCGTGGAGCTGCAGCGGCATCTACGCACGCCTTCTGACCGCGGACATATGGACGGCGATCGCCTGGCGGTCGCTGTTCGGCGGCCTGTTCCTGCTGATACCCAGCTTTTTCCTCGAAGGTGGGTTTTCGCGGCGGCAATGGGCATCGATCTTCCATCCGGCCGGTCTGGCGATGCTGGCGTGCCAGATGATAAGTCAGGCCTGCTTCATCGGCGCGCTCTACATGACCACGGTTGCAAATGTGACCATGATCTACGCGACGGCGCCATTTATCGCGGCGTTTCTCAGCTGGGCCATGCTGAAGGAGCGTGTGGCGAAGCGGACATTGATTGCCGGTGGCGTCTGTCTCATCGGCGTCGCCGTCATCGTGGCCTCGTCGATCGGCGGCGGCACGGGTGTCGGCGATCTGCTCGCGCTCGGCATGACGATCACCTTCGCGCTGATCATCGTCATCCCGCGCATGGATCGCAGCATTCCGATCCTGCCCTCGAGCGTCGTCAGCGGGCTGCTGACATTCGTGATCTTCGTGCCCTTCGCTTCGACAAGCTCGGTAGACCTTCAAAACTGGCTTCTGCTTGCCGCTTTCGGGGCGACGAATTTCGCGCTGGCCTTTGTTCTTTTCCTTTTTGGGTCGAGAAAGATGCCCGCTGCGGACGCCGCGCTCATCAGCTCGATGGAAATCGTGCTGACGCCATTCTGGGTCTGGCTCTTCTTCTCCGAGACTCCGCCCGTGGCGACATTCGTCGGTGGTGCGATCATCTTCGCGACGATCGTCTGGCATACCGCCATCGACCTCAGGCACGGCCGCCGCGCTCGCGTCCAACTCAACGAGCTATAGCCATAAGCTCCCGTCTCGGCAAAGATGACGGCTTGGCCTCGATTTCACAAAAGCGATGAAAGCGTCATGACCTCCAACGATCCCTTGCTCCAGCCCTATCAGCTCAAGCACCTGACGCTGAAGAACCGCATCATGTCGACGGCGCATGAGCCGGCCTATTCGGAAGGCGGCATGCCGACGGACAGATACAGGCTCTATCATCGCGAAAAAGCCAAGGGCGGCATCGCGCTGACCATGACGGCGGGGTCTGCGGTCGTTTCGCCGGATTCGCCGCCGGCCTTCGGCAACCTCCATGCCTATCGCGACGAGATCGTGCCCTGGCTGAAGAAGCTTGCGGACGACTGTCACGAGTTCGGCGCCGCGGTCATGATCCAATTGACCCATCTCGGCCGCCGCACGGGATGGAACAAGGGCGACTGGTTGCCTGTGCTGGCGCCGTCGCCGATCCGCGAACCGGCGCATCGGGCTTTCCCGAAGACGGCGGAAGACTGGGACATCGAACGCATCATCGCCGATTTCGCCGCCGCCGCCCAGCGCATGCAGGCCGCCGGCCTCGACGGTATCGAGATCGAAGCCTATGGCCATCTGACCGACGGTTTCTGGTCGCCGGCCACGAACAGGCGGGATGACGAATTCGGCGGTTCGCTGGAAAACCGCATGCGCTTCTCGAGGATGATGACCCAAGCCATTCGCAAGGCGGTCGGGCCGGATTTCATCGTCGGCATGCGCATGGTGGCGGACGAGGATTGGGAAAAGGGGCTTTCGCGGGAAGAAGGTGTCGAGATCGCCAGGCGGCTGGTCGCATCGGGCAATATCGATTTTCTCAACATCATTCGCGGCCATATTGAAAGCGACGCGGCGCTCAACAACGTCATTCCGATCCAGGGCATGGCGTCGGCACCGCATCTGGACTTTGCCGGCGAGGTGAGGGCGGCGACGAAGTTTCCCGTCTTCCACGCGGCCCGCATCGGCGATGTCGCCACAGCGCGCCATGCGATCGCGGAAGGCAAGCTCGACATGGTTGGCATGACGCGCGCCCATATTGCCGACCCGCATATCGTCAGCAAGGTGATGTCCGGACAGGAAGCCCATATTCGCCCCTGTGTGGGAGCAACCTACTGTCTCGACCGCATCTATGAGGGCGGCGAAGCGCTCTGTATTCACAATGCGGCAACCGGCCGCGAGGCCGAGATGCCGCACCGGATCGAGCGTGCAGTCGCGCCGCGCAAGGCCGTCGTCATCGGAGCTGGCCCTGCGGGTCTGGAGGCGGCACGCGTGCTTGCCGAGCGCGGCCACACCGTCGACGTGCTGGAGGCGAGCAGCAAGGCCGGCGGACAGGTGAATCTTCTGACCCGCAATCCGAGGCGCAAGGAGATGATCGGCATCATCGATTGGCGGCTTGCGGAGTTGGAACGTCTCGATGTCACCATTCACTACGACGTCTATGCCGGCGCCGATGAGGTGATGGCTTTCGCGCCTGATCTTGTCGTTGTGGCGACCGGCGGTATCGCGCAATCTCCTGAGCTGGAGGGGGGTGACGCGCTCGTCACCTCGTCATGGGATATTCTCGCAGGCGCGATCAAGCCCGAGGGCCAGGTCCTGCTCTACGACGACAATGGCGGGCATCCGGGCATGTCGGCCGCCGAGGTCATCGCCAATAGCGGCGCCGAACTTGAACTGGTTTCGCCGGAGCGTTTCTTTGCGCCGGAAATGGGCGGCATGAACCATGTGCCCTATGCGAAAGCCTTCGCCGAGAAGAACGTCCGTGTCACCATCAATACGCGGCTCAAATCGGTACGGCGCGACGGAAACGTCCTTGTCGCGGTCCTGGGCTCCGATTTTTCCGAGCAGACCCAATGGGAGCGTCGAGTGTCCCAGGTGGTCGTCGAGCACGGCACGATGGCCAATGACGAGCTTTACCTCGACTTGAAACCGCTGTCGCGCAACCTCGGCGCTATCGACTATCCAGCCCTGATAGCGCGCCGCCCGCCATTGCCAGCGAAGAACGAGGCCGGCTCCTTCGATCTGATCCGCATCGGGGACGCCATCGCGAGCCGCAATATCCACGCTGCCATCTACGATGCGTTGCGCTATTGCTCGCTGCTGTGAAGTCGCCGGGTGTGTCGCTGAGCGGCCGAAAATCAACAGAAAGAGCTGAGAAAAATATATATTTCTCAGCTTCTTATATCTTTCTATTCTATTAAATTATCAGCAGCCTTGATCGCTATTCGAATGCGAAGTGGCTTTTGAAGCACGATATCACCACCACCGCCGAAGCCGCCCCCGGATCCATGTGCCCCAGAGCGCGGTCGCCAAGCCGGGATGACCTGCCTTTTGTGGCGATCATCGCCTTCGTCGCTTCTGCTCCCGCTTCGGCCGCCGCGAGGCCGGCTGCAAGACAGTCGGCAAGCGGCAAGCCCCGATCACGGGCGTCGCGGCAGGCGGCTGCGGCAGGCGCCCAGGCATCGACCATCGTCTTTTCGCCGACCTCCGCCTTGCCCCGGTCCTGAATGCCCTTGGCGAAAGCCGTCATTATATCGACCATATCGTCCTCGCTTAGCGAGGTTTTGCCCTTGGCGACGGCGCCCGCGCGCATGAGGGCCGTCGCATAGAGAGGTCCGGACGAGGCGCCCACGGCATTGAGGAAGGATTTCGCCGCCGTATTGAAGACCGCTGTCGGGTCTGCCGTTGCCGGATCCAGCTCTGAAACCGCCTTTGCGGCGGCGGCAAAACCGAGTTCCATGGCGATGCCGTGATCGGCGTCGCCGATGACGCCGTCCAGCGCGCAGAGACGATCCTTTTCGTGTGCCATTGCCTCGGCGAGCCGCGCGAAAAGTGCCTGCAGGTCTTCCGTTCCAATCGTCGTCATCACAGTGCCTCGCCGGAGCGGAACATGGCGCAATCGCAGGGATGATCGATCAGCCGCTGCAGTTCGTCGTCGAGATGCATGAGCGTGATCGAGGCGCCGGCCATTTCCAGCGATGTGCAGTAGTTGCCGACCAGGGACACATGGATGACGAGACCTGCGTCGTCGAGCATCGCCTTGAGCTTGCGCATCATGATGTAAAGCTCCATCAGCGGCGTCGAACCCAGAGAATTGACGAGCACGGCAACCCGGTCGCCGCGCGCCGGCTTCATCTCGTCCAGGATCTTGCCGGCGAGCTCGCTCGTCACCTCATCCGCCGATTTCATCGGGCCGCGAGCGACGCCGGGCTCGCCATGGATGCCCATGCCGATCTCCATTTCGTCCTCGCCGATTTCGAAATTCGGCTTCCGCGTCTGCGGCAGCGAGCAGGGCGATAGCGCGACGCCCATCGTATAGGTGCGTTCATTGGCCCATCGCGCCACCCGTTCGACGTCGTCGAAACCGTACATCAGATCGCAGGCGGCGCCCGCCGCCTTGAAAATGAAGACGTTGCCGGCAACCCCGCGGCGGCGTTCCTTCTGTGCTATCGGCGCTGAGGCGATATCGTCCGTCGTGAGCACGGTGCGCACCTCGATATCGTCCATGGCAAGCATCTCGGCCGCCATGTCGAAATTCATGACGTCGCCGGCATAGTTGCCATACATGAACAGCACGCCGGCGCCGCCATCGGCGGCCTTCGCGCATTCGATGATGGGGTCTGGCGGCGGCGAGGCAAAGACATTGCCGATGGCAGCGGCATCGGCCAGCCCCTTGCCAACAAAGCCGAGAAACGTCGGCTCGTGCCCTGAGCCACCGCCGATGACCAGGCCGACCTTGCCGGTCCTCGGACCATGGTTCGCCACGATCGAGCGTGGTGATCCTTCAACGGCGCGGAGGTGACGCGGATGGGCCGCCAGGATCCCGGCCAGCATTTCATCCACGGCCGCGGCACCTTCGTTGATCAGCTTCTTCGTCTTCACGCAACTCTCCCAAATCATTACGATTGTTGCGAGTAAGATGCGCGTCTGTGAATGAAGGTCAATCCATCAACGCTGCGGGAGCCATGATATAGGCTCCGTATTTCTGGGGACTGCGCCGACGGCAGCGGAGCAGTTGGGCGGCGTGCCGCCGAGTGCGACTGAAGGTTCCTCTTGCCGACAATTTGCCGCGTGACGTAGACGTTTTTTTGCTCGGCAGCCGATAACGCTTTTGTTATGGGCTTACGCTGCGGCAGGCGAAAAATGCATAAAGTGGAAAAAGCTTTGAGGAGGCGGAGTTTCATGGGGCAGCCAGTCGAGCAAATTGTCCGGCGAAAGCTATCTGATGAAGTCTTCGATCGGCTGGAACGTCTGATCACGTCGGGAGAACTCAAGCCCGGGGATGAAATGCCGTCCGAGCGTGTACTCATGGAGCGTTTCGGTGTCGGGCGCCCGGCGATCCGGGAGGCCATGCAGGCGCTTGCCAACATGGGATTGGTCAATATTTCGCATGGCGAGCGGGCGAAAGTGCTGCAACTGACGGCGAAATCGATCTTCCGTCAGGTCGATCCGACGGCGAAGATCATGCTGTCGCAATCGTCCGATTCGCTCGAGCACCTGAAGAGCGCGCGCATCTTCTTCGAACGCGGCATGGCGCGCGAAGCGGCTCAGCGTACAAGTGAAACGGATGTCTGCGAACTTCGCGAGATCATCGAGCGGCAGCGCGCGGCATTGGGCGATGCCGAGGCGTTCATTTCGGCCGACATCCAATTCCACACGCGCATCGCACAGATTTCCGGCAATCCGATTTTCGTTGCAGTCAGCGAGGCCATGCTTGCATGGCTGAAAGCCTATCACACCGATATGCTGATCTGGGCCGGCAAGGAGAAATTCACGCTGGTCGAACATGAGGAAATCCTGGCACGTCTGGCGGAGCACGATGCCGACGGGGCGGAACAGGCGATGCTCCGGCATCTGGAACGATCGCGCGCGCTCTACATGAAATAACAGCTGCGCCGGCAGGTCTTCCGGGGCCTGCTCGCGGACATGGCGTTCGTCCTAATTCCTCCCCAATCCTCGGTGTATCTGGCGGAATACAAATGAGGTATTCGCGATGATCAATTTCATTCATCGAAACATGGCGCTTTTTCTGGCACCCGTCCTGACGGTCGCGGCCATAACCCTTTACAATCTGACAGGCCTTCTGGTGAGGCATCATCACACTTTGGCACATGAGATTCATCGCGCGGCAGGCGCATTTGCTCTGCTCGCCGTGTTCTACGTGATCCTTCGTTACATGCAGTCATTGCCGGACGATGAGGCCTAGAAAACCGTCAAACGGGAAATCGTGACTGACAATTTCAGATAGAGTTCAGCCTGCACGGCTATATCCTCGCCCTGTCATGGCGCGAAATTGGCGACACCTTCGATAGAGGGTGCCGTTTTCGCGCTGGAAAACAGTTTCATAGCAAGTTCGTCGCACCGCTTCGGTGCAAGCCCCCATGAAGAACTGAGGATGTCAAAACGTGGCTGATGTTTGTACGCAAGGCGTGGACACGGGCTTTGTTGCCCTGGGCTATGCCAAGATCGCAATCCTGGGTGTCGTGCAGGGATTGACCGAGCTGTTGCCGGTCTCTTCGACGGCCCATATGCGCTTGGTGCCGGCCTTGCTTGGCTGGCAGGATCCGGGTTCGGCCTTTTCGGCTGCGATGCAGCTTGCCGCACTTGCCGCGATCGTCTCCTACTTCTGGAGCGACGTTCGGTATGTCACCTTCGGATCGCTCGATGCCATCAGGCAGAGGGATTGGCGCTCGCCTGCGATGCGGCTTGCTATCGCCATCGTGATCGCGACCGTGCCGATCGTCATTGCGGGCCTTCTGCTGTCGTCATCCCTGAATGCGTGCGGAACGTCGTTTCGCAGTCTCTGGGTGATCGGCATTGCCTGCCTGGTCATGGGGCTGCTTCTGGCAGTCGCGGAACTCTACAGCCGGCACAGGAAGGGCATCGAGCAGATGACGCTCATGGACGCCCTGTTCGTCGGCATCACGCAGGTCGGCGCGCTTGTTCCCGGCGTCTCGCGTTCCGGCTCGACGCTGACGGGCGCCTTGTTCCTTGGCTTGAAGCGCGAGGAAGCCGCCCGGTTTTCGTTCCTGCTCGGCCTGCCGGCCATCGCGCTCGCCGGCCTGAAGGAGCTTTTCGAGCTCTACAAGGCGCATATTCCGATGGAAGCCTGGTCGGTTCTGCTCGTTGGCCTTATTGTGGGCAGCATATCGTCCTTTATCACCATATGGGGACTTATGCGTTTCCTGGAGCGCTTCTCGACCTGGCCTTTCGTCATTTACCGTATCGTACTTGGCGTCGTCATCCTGTTCGGCGTGCTGACCATGGGCTGGGCCTAAGCGGCCAGCATCGATCCGACGTCAAGGTTTGAACAGAGGCGCTGTCTGCCAGGCAGCGCCTCTTTCCATGATGGACCTGCTATCCGAAGACGAGGCCGCCATCGACGATGAGGTTTTGGCCGGTGACGGCGCGTGCCCAGGGGCTTGCGAAGAAGACAACCGCATCGGCTGCCTCCTCTGGCGTGGTAACGCGGCGCAACGGCGTATTCGCGGCGATGATGTCGAAGACGGCTTCCGGGGTAGCGCTGCTCGCATCCGTCGTGCGCAGGAGACCGCCGGATACCATGTTGACCGTGATTCCCAGCGGGCCGAGCTCGGCGGCAGCCGTGCGGGTGAGCGACAGCAAGGCGGCTTTGGCGGCGGTATAATCGTGATAAGGCACGACCGGATTCTGGAAGAGGTTCGTACCGATCGTGACGACCCGGCCAAAGCCGGCCTGCGCCATTGCCGGCCGTGCAGCCTGTATCAGGTTCAACGCTCCCTGCAGGGCCGTTTCCAGCTGCAGCGCCATCTCGGCCCAGCTTAAGACATCCAGCTTCGAACGTGCGTCGCCGTTGAAGCTGAAATCGGCCAACGCATTGTGGACGACCGTTGTCGGCGCTCCGAAATGGTCCGTCACCTCCGCTACAAGCCGCTTTGTATCTTCGAGGTCGCGAATATCGGCCTGAAACGCTTGGGCGCGTTCGCCAAGCCGTGCTGCGAGCGCCTCTGCCTGCTCACGGCTCGTGCGATAGTTGATGGCGACTTTCGCGCCTTCTCGGGCAAAGGCGCTTGCGATGGCCGCACCGAGCCCGCGGCCGGCGCCCGACACGATAATGATTTGATCCTTGATTGGCAGGCTCATTTCCTCACTCCTTCTTTGTCTGCCCATAGCGCATGAAAGTGCTGTACGGGTCCGTGGCCGCTTCCGACGGAAAGTTGACCTGCCGCCGCAACCGCGGTGGCGAGATAGGCTTTGGCGACGGCGACGGCTTCCGGCAGCGGCAAGCCCTTGGCGATCTCGGCAGCAATTGCGCTGGAAAGCGTGCAGCCCGTCCCATGCGTATTCTTCGTCGGCAAACGTTCGGCCTCGAACCATGTCAGGCGGCCGGAGCTTGCAAGCACATCCGGACTTTCGTCACCCTCCAGATGACCGCCCTTTACCAGCACTGCCGAGGGCCCAAGCTCGGCCAGGGCAAGTGCCTGGCGCGCCATGTCCTCCCGGCTTCGCGCTTCCGCGTCATGCAAGAGCGCCGCCGCCTCGGGCAGGTTCGGCGTGATGACCGTTGCCAGGGGCAGCAATCGGGTGGTCAGCACATCGACGGCATCGGCAGCAAGCAGCGCGGCGCCGCCCTTGGCGATCATGACAGGGTCGAGCACCACGGGCACATCGCGATGTTGCTCCAGAATGTCGGCAACGGCTTCCGCGATCGCGGCGTTGGCGATCATGCCGATCTTGACGGCATCGACGCGGATATCGGCAAAGATTGCGTTGATCTGATCCGCCACGAATTGGGGAGGCACCGGATGAACGCCGGAGACGCCCTGCGTATTTTGCGCCGTCAAAGCTGTGAGGGCGGCCATTCCGTAGACGCCGAGGGCGGAAAAGGCTTTGAGGTCGGCCTGGATGCCGGCGCCGCCGGAAGGATCGGAGCCTGCGATGGATAGGACATTGCGGATCATCGACGGGCCTCCTTGATGGCGTTGGCGATAAAGGCCGTGGCTGCCTGCGGGTCGGGCGTGCCGCATATGGCTGAGACGACCGCCAGACCATCGGCGCCGGCCGTGAGAACGTTTGCCGCGTGCTCTGCCTTGAGGCCGCCGATCGCGACCGTTGGAACCGGGCAGAGCCCGACGATACGGGCAAGACCATCAAGGCCGATCGGCTGCTTGTGGTCGGGCTTGGTCGGCGTGGCAAAAACCGGACCGACCCCGGCATAATCGACGATGCTTGCATCTATGGCGGAAGCGAGCGCCTCGGTTTCCACCGAGAGACCGAGGATCATCTC
Organism: Martinezella lusitana; assembly: GCF_010668395.1. Classification (GTDB taxonomy): domain Bacteria; phylum Pseudomonadota; class Alphaproteobacteria; order Rhizobiales; family Rhizobiaceae; genus Rhizobium; species Rhizobium lusitanum_A. The sequence continues at coordinate 180,965 of NZ_WUEY01000002.1, read as the reverse complement.
CGGGCCGATCATGCGACGGGCGTCGGCGGCATTGATATCCTCCTGCCCGATATGCAGCCCATCGGCACCGATGGCGATGGCAGCCTCGACATTGTCGTTGACGATCAGCCGCGCATTGCTTCCATGCAGGATCTGTTTGAGGGCACGACCCGTTTCGATCATCGCTGCGGTCGGAGCATGCTTGTCGCGCAGCTGTACGATCGTGGCGCCGCCAGCGATAGCGGCACGCGTCGTCTCCACCATGCCGAGATCGGCGCATAGTATGGGATCGAGCACAAGATAGAGCGAGAGATCGAAGTCTTTCATGCTGCCGATATCCTTGCTTCGCGATCCAGCGTTTCCCGGTCGAGGTTCGCCAGCGCATCGAGGAAGCGCCAGGAAAAGGAGCCAGGACCATTCGCGCTCGTTCCTGCCTGCTCTCCGGCGACGGCGAAGACGGCGAGTGCCGCCACGGTCGCATCCAATGCCGCATCCGGCGCCGTCGCGGCAAAGGCGCCGACAAGGCAGGTGAGGGAGCAACCGAGCGCGGTGACCTGCGGCATGAACGGCGAACCGCCGGCAATGCGCCGTGCCTTCTGCCCGTCGGTCACGAAATCGGTGATCCCGGTAACAGCGACGACGCAACCGTGCCTTTCGGCCAGTTGCCGGGCGGACTCTTCCGCCTGTTCGACCGGGTCCCGGCTGTCCACGCCCTGGCCGCGGCTGGCGCCGCCGGCAAGGGCGATGATCTCCGAGGCGTTGCCGCGAATGATCGTCGGCCGCAGCTCGAGCAATTGGGCGACGGCATTGCGGCGAAACGCAGTGGCATAGTGAGCGACCGGATCGAGGACCCATGGCTTGCCTCCCGCATTGGCCGACTGCGCGGCTTTCAGCATGCCGGCAAGCCAGCCGGTCGAGAGCGTACCGATATTGATCGTCAGCGCGCCGGAGATCGCGGCAAATTCGCCCGCTTCCTCTTCGGCATGCACCATCGCCGGCGACGCGCCGGCCGCAAGCACGACATTGGCTGCAATATTCATCGCGACAAAATTGGTAATGCACTGCACCAGCGGCGGGTTGGCGCGCATGGTGTCAAGCAGCCTGCCTATTTTGATTTGGTCTTGCATATCGCCCTTTCAGGCGGGGCGAGACGCTAAGGGACGACGAGCTATGCTTCCCGAGGTCCCGAGCGACTTCCTCCGCCAGCATGATCTGGTTCAGGTTCAAAGGGTACTTCTCAGCCCGCCGGATAGCGGACGCCCCTGTCTCTCATCTCATCCCTTGTCGCAGACAAAGACGGCGCTGTCATCAGAAAATCGCAAATGCCACGACGCCGGAGAGGTGCTGCTTGCTTTTCGGGCGACCCATGCAACAAGCGCATGGGTGCAGTGATACCTTAGCTCTGCAAAAGGCGAAGGGCTTCAGCTATATATTACTCATCGAAGCGAACGGAGCGCCAAGGACGGCAGCTCAGCTTCGAAAGCCCAAGGAAAGGGGATCATCATGAACGTAGCACGCTCTTTCAACAACTGGCGCAAGTATCGTCAGACGGTCGCCGAACTGGGCCGTATGTCCACGCGCGAACTGCATGATCTGGGTATCGATCGCGGCGAAATCCGCAACGTTGCCCGCGCAGCAATCGCTCGCTAACGGCCGCAACGGCTCCTTATAAAGCTGCTTTATGCCAGCGCCTGTTCTTCCGAGCAGGCGCTTTTGCTTTGTCCGGACCTAGCGCTTCGTAGGGCCTGGTCGTGTTGCGAAAGATAGGTGAAGCCTGCCGCTTTTCGCATAACGCATAACTGCCCTGCAAATAAATGCCTATCCAGTGAGCAAAAATCGGCTATGTTATCTTCATCGAAGCGATGCACCTCCTCCCGCATCTCTTCGCTTTGCAGCTGCCCTTCTCCTCCTCCCAGGGGCGCTGCTGGAACAGCGGAACTCCTCCTCCCATCTGCTGTTCGGTTCTTGTAGAAAGCCTGCCGCACCTCCTCCCGCGGCAGGCTTTTTCGTTTCAGGCGATATCGAGCGGATTTCCGGTGGCTCGACTCGCTCGAGACTGAGGCCCTGCATCCGGGCGCTGCAATTGCCCGCCGACGACACACCCGTCCCAGCGTGTCGAAGGGTCCCTCGGCTCCTCTCGCAAAAATGAACAGCCGCCACTATGTGCGGGATATGTAGCGCGCTACATCGAAGACCTACCCTCAACTTGATTCCCGAAACAGGAGGATGCCCATGACCGGTTCTGCCGACTATACGCCGCCGAAAATCTGGACCTGGAACAAGGCCAATGGCGGCCAGTTCGCCAACATCAACCGTCCGATTGCCGGGCCGACCCATGAAAAAGAACTTCCGGTCGGTCGTCATCCCCTCCAGCTCTATTCGCTGGGAACGCCCAATGGCGTGAAAGTCACCATCATGCTCGAAGAGCTGCTGGCGCTTGGCCATAGCGGCGCGGAATATGACGCCTGGCTGATCAAGATCGGCGAAGGCGATCAGTTCGGCAGCGGTTTCGTGGACGTGAATCCCAATTCGAAGATCCCTGCCTTGCTGGACCGCAGTGGCCCGAAGCCGGTCCGCGTCTTCGAATCGGCCTCGATCCTGGTATATCTCGCCGAAAAGTTTGGCGCCTTCCTGCCGACCGAGCAGCCGGCGCGTGCGGAATGCCTGTCCTGGCTGTTTTGGCAGATGGGCAGCGCGCCCTATCTCGGCGGTGGTTTCGGTCATTTTTACGCCTACGCCCCCACCAAGATCGAATATGCGATCGACCGCTTCGCCATGGAGGTGAAGCGCCAGCTCGACGTGCTCGATCGCCGTCTGGCCGAGAGCGAATACATCGCTGGCAGCGACTACACGATCGCCGACATCGCCATCTGGCCGTGGTACGGCGGTCTTGCCAAGGGTTGGCAGTATGGTGCGGCCGAGTTCCTGCAGGTGCAGGACTACAAGAACGTTCAGCGCTGGGCCGACCAGATCTATGCACGGCCTGCCGTCAAGCGTGGCCGCATGGTCAACCGCATGTCGGGAGATCCTTCCGAGCAACTGCGCGAGCGCCACGACGCCAGCGATTTCGAGACCAAGACGCAGGACAAAGTCGCAGCCGCAGGCTGACAGACAGTTTTAGCGCGCATTCTTGCGAACTCGCGGTCTCCGAGCCGCGAGTTTTTTATTGTCGCTGCGGTCGATCTCTGCTGTTTGCGGGCCTGGCTGTTTCCGGGAAAGTCAGCCTCGCTCCATCTTGCCAAGTCTAATGTCCTGCTGCCGCAAGTGTACCGCCCGGCATAGAACGCAACGCGCTCCCGCGATGCGTTTGACCCATGACGCAAGAGGAATGCTTTTCCATGCAGCAGATTGCTGGTGACCGTGCCCTGGATAAAGATGTCATCGCGGGCGCGCCGTCGCAGCAATCGGGCGAGGGGCGAGAGATGCTTTTGAAGCACCTGATTTCGGGTGGTGACGAACGATTGGATTGCGATGCGGCCAGCGGACTGAACATGTACGGCTATGGTCCGACGCCTCGGCCAAGGGACCTTGCGTTCGGATCCTCGACGGCCTCGACGATTTCTGCGGGCGCCTTTGCCGAGGTTGCCACCTATTATGATGGCCTGATGCGCGACATGGAAGCCGGCCAGGCGGCCGCGATCTACGAGCGTGAGCTCGGACATGTGCGCTCTGACCTGCTGCGTTTGCTTGGGCTGAACCAGCTGGCCGGACAGCCGCATGTCGATGCCATTCTGGCGACATCGGGCACCGACATTCATCTCTTCGCCGCCTCGCTTCTGGCGCGCGAGGACGATCGAGCCTTGATGACCATCACGCTCATGGGCAATGAAACGGGAAGCGGCGTCATGACCGCCGCCTCCGGCCGGCATTTCATGGGCAGGGTCAGCAGCGAGCGCACGGTCGCCAAGGGCGAGGAACTGCGAGCCGGCGATGCAACGCGCAACGCAACCATTGCCGTTCGCAACAAGGACGGCTCCCTTCGCGCCGACAGCGAGATCGAAGACGAATTGCGCGGCCTGATCGAGCTTGGCCGCGCCGCGGGGCTGAGATGCCTGCTCGTCGTGACCGACGTTTCCAAGACAAGCCTGTTGGCGCCAAGCCTGGAAAGCGTGTTGCGTCTCAAGGCGCGTTTCGGCGGCATACTGGATATCATGATCGATGCCTGTCAGTTCCGCCTGTCGGCAGCAACGATCCGCGCCTACCTTGCGCACGGCTTCATGGTGGCGCTAACGGGTTCCAAGTTTCTGGCGGGGCCGATTTTCAGCGGCGCGCTCCTCTGCCCGCCGCAAATGTCGGAGCGTTTCAAAAACCGCCCTCTGCCGGTGGCTCTGGCCGACTATTGCGGCAAGGCGGAATGGCCGGAGGATTGGGTGGCGCGTGAAACGCTGCCCGAGCGCGCCAATTTCGGCTTGCTCCTGCGCTGGAAGGCGGCCCTGTTCGAGCTCGAAGCCTTTGCCGCAATTCCGGAGGAGCAGATCGTTGCAGTCCTCTCCACCTTCGCCGAGGCTGTGACCACGCGGCTTGCCGGCGATCCCGCTTTTCGGTCGCTGGACAGCCGGCCGCTCGATCGGCACTGCCTCTGGGGCGCGTCGGCGATCCGCCATTGGGACGAAATTCCGTCGATCTTCTCGTTCTATCTGCGCAATGCCAATGATATCGGCCTGTTGAACGCAGGCGAGACCGCGGCCGTCTACAAGGAACTGGCCGTCGAGGACGATGGATTTGCGGCGGTGCGCCTCGGCCAACCCGTGCGATGTGCCGACTTCGGCGATGTGCCGGCAAGCGCTCTCAGAATCTGCCTGAGCGCGCCGCTGGTCGTCCGTGCTTGCAAGAGTGCCGAAGCGCTTGCCAGCCTCATCGACCAGGCCATGATCGTACTCGACCGGACGGCTGAGATCGCGGCCCGGCATTCTTCCGCCTCTGCCGCGCGGCTTGCGAGTGCATAGAGCAATTCCGCTTTAAACGGCGCTATGGAAGTGCTGGGAATTACCCTGATATCGATCCTCGCTCCATCCGTCAGTTTCGCCGGTCGTCGCCATCAAGGCCGGCGAAATCGCCTCTGACGATGCCGTGGCGTTGCAGCTTGTCGTAGAAGGTCTTCCTCGGGATGCCGAGCGCCTCTATCGTCTTCCTGACGTCGCCGTTGTTCTGCAGCAGGGTCTCCCGGATAAGCTCAGCCTCGTAGCGCTCGATGCGGGCGGGCAATGAAAGCCCCGCATCGGTGGCAGGCGCCTCCGCGGGTTTCGGCAGGGCCGTCGCCTCCAGCCCAAGAACGAAGCGTTCCGCGAAATGCGAGAGTTCGCGCACATTGCCCGGCCAGTCGTGCTGTTGCAAATGGCGATGCACGGCCACGGAAACGGCCGGCACGTCGCGCTTGAAACGGCCTGCCGCGCGCTCGGCGAAATAACCGAAGAGCAGGGGAATGTCGTCGCGCCGCTCTCGCAGCGGCGGGATGGCGAGGGTAACGACGTTGAGGCGATAATAAAGGTCCTCGCGAAAATCGCCGCGTTGACCGGGGTCGCCAAGATCGACCTTCGCGGCTGCCACGACGCGAAGATCGACGGGACGAACCTCGTTGGTGCCGAGCGGTGTCACCTCGCGCATTTCCAGCACGCGCAGCATCTGCACCTGGATCGCCGGCGGCATGCTTTCGATCTCATCGAGAAACAGGGTGCCGGAGCTCGAATGCTCGATCCGCCCGATGCGCTTTTTCTGCGCACCGGTGAAGGCGCCCGGCTCATGGCCGAAAAGCTCGCTTTCGATCACGGTTTCGGGCAGGGCGCCGCAGTTCAGCGCCACGAAATTGCCTTTCGCACGGCGGCTCCAGCGATGCAGCAGGCTGGCCACGACTTCCTTGCCGCTACCTGTTTCTCCGGTCACCAGCACATCGACATCCGTATCGGCGATCTGTCGCAGCGTATAGCGCAGGCGATCCATGGCCGGAGTCTGGCCAATCAGCGGCAAATCGCCTTGCGCCTGTTCGGCAGCCTGCCGCAGCGTTCGGTTTTCCAGCACCAGCCGTCGCTTCTCCGCCGCGCGCCGTACGCTCTGCACCAGCCGGTCGGTGGCAAAGGGCTTGGCGATGAAATCGTAGGCGCCGTCCTGGATCGCCTGCACCGCCATCGGGATATCGCCGTGACCCGTTACCAGAATGACCGGCAGATCGGCGTCAAATCCCTTGATGCGGGCGAAAAGCTGCTGTCCGTCCATCTGCGGCATGCGGATATCGGAGACGACCACGCCGGCAAACCCGGCGTCCAGAGCAACGAGAGCGTCGGTCGCGGCGGAGAAAGCGGAGACGGTAAAGCCTGCAAGTTCGAGAGTCTGTTTTGTCGCCCGCAACAGATCCTTGTCATCGTCGATGAGGAAGACGGGGGAGCTTTCGTTCATGGAGTGGCCCTGCGCAAATGGATGGAGAAGCGGGTGCCGCTGTCGCTGCTTTCGACATCCATCCGCCCGCCATAGTCGACGACGATATCCTTCGAAATGACGAGGCCGAGGCCGAGACCCTTTTCCTTGGATGTGTTGAAGGGCGTGAACAGCGAATCGAGGATCGCCGCCGGAATGCCGGGTCCGTTGTCCGAGACAACTATCTCGACTTCATGCGAAGATTCATGCACCGACACGTCCACCTTCGCCTGGTCGCTGCCTTCCAGAGCTTCCAGGGCATTCTGGAAAAGGTTGATCAGGACCTGCTCCAGCCGGATGCGCGTCCCGACGACGCTGAGCCCCGGCGGCGGCAATTCGATCCTGAGCGCATCCAGACGGCCGGCAAACCGGCTTCTCAGCAGGACGACTGCGCCCTCCATCGCGCTTCTGACGTCCACGGGTTCCGGCGCGGTCCTGCCCTTGCGGGCAAAGGCCTTCAGCTCCTCGGTGATGGTGCCGATGCGCTCCGTCAGGGCTGCGATGGCGGAGAGGTTCTCCTTGGCCGGTCCGGTCTGCTGCCTGTCGAGGAAGACATGTGCATTCTCGGCATAGGCGCGGATGGTGGCGACCGGCTGGTTGAGTTCATGGGCGACGCCGGCTGCGACCTGGCCGAGAATGGCGAGGCGATTGGCCTGTACCAGATCCTGCTGCACGCCCTGCAGCTTGGCTTCCGTCGCCCGGTGATCGGCGATTTCCGCTTCCAGCCGGTCGCGGGCGCGGCTGAGATCCTCGGTCCGCTCCAGGACGCGGCGCTCCAATTCCTCGCGGGCGATCCTGCTGACGGCGATCTGCATGGCGGAGACATCGCGCCGACGCAGGAGGAAGGCGGCAAAGGCAAGGATCGGCAACAGGACGGTGAGGGTGAGGAAGCGTGTCTCGCGCACGGAAGACGCGATCGCCTGATCGGTGGGGATGAGATAGCCGAGCTGCCATGGCGTCGACGGGACGGGCGTGGTCAGCCGCAAATATTCGACAGCGCTGCTTCCGGGCAGAACGGCACGCACGATGGTTGCGTCCGGGCCTACTTTTTCAGGGCGGCTGATCGGCAGCGGCGAGAGCGGAGCCGCGCCGAATTGCAGGCTTTTGCGAATGGTCGCGGCTTCATCGCGGTCCAGCGGCGCCGTCGTCATGAAGCGCCAGGAAGGCAGGCTGGTGATGAGAACGACGCCGTGTTCGTCGGTCACGTAAGCCGGGCGGCCGGTTTCGCTCCAATCGGCCTCCAGCTGATCGAACTCCATCTTGACGACGACAACCCCCAAAGCCGAACCGGCATCGCCGACACGGCGGGAAATGTAGAGGCCGGGGCGGTTGCTGACCGTCCCGAGCGCGTAATGCTCGGCGGTTCCCGTTTCCATCGCCTTGCGGAAATAATCGCGAAACGAATAGTCGTTGCCGACGAAGCTCAGCGGCTCCCGCCAGTTGCTGGAAGCCATCGCGACGCCGTCCTTGCCGGTGACATAGAGCACGGAAGCGCTCGTGCCGGAAACCAGGCTTTCCAGCTTTCGGTCGAGGGACACGACATCATCCGTGCGTTGGCCGGCAAGCGCGTCGCGTACCTGCCGGTCGTCGGCAAGCAAGAGGGGGAGGGCGCGCGGACGTTCGAGGACCGCCCGCAAGAGGGCCACCTTGAGGTTCGCATCCGTATGGCCCTGTCTCTGCAACGTCTCGATCGCGGAAAGGCGGCCGTAGAAGCTCGCGCCATAAAGCGCGGCTGCGATGATGGCCGCACATAGAAACGCAAAGACGAACCAGATGCGGCGCGAGCGCCGGCCCAGTTGCGCGGGCGTCAGAAATCGTTCGGTGGCCGGGCGCTGCAGCATCCATCCATTGTGCATGATTTCGCGCGAACGGCAAATCAATCTGTGCGGATTATCGCACGAATACCGGGGCAGCTTTCGCCTCCGTATAAATAAATAGCGTGAAATCAGATATTTATAACCATGTCCCTGAGTTGGCACAGGCGTTGCAAAGGCAGATGGAACAGTCGGAGGCTGTTGAATTCTAGTCGTCGCCCGGAGGGCCGAGAGATCGGTTGGGCTTAACGGAGGACATCATGATTGCTCCCATCGCTGCCGCTGAACCGCACGGCAAGCTTCCTTTCTACCGGCACCTCTACGTGCAGGTTCTCACCGCGATTGCCGCCGGCATCCTGCTGGGCCATTTCTATCCGCAGCTCGGCGCATCGATGCAGCCGCTCGGTGATGCCTTCATCAAGCTGGTGCGCATGGTCATCGCCCCCGTCATTTTCCTGACGGTCGCCACAGGCATCGCCGGCATGTCCGACCTGAAGAAATTCGGTCGCGTCGTCGGCAAGTCGTTCATCTACTTCCTAACCTTCTCGACCTTGGCCCTGATCGTCGGCCTGATCGTTTCGAACGTCCTTCAGCCCGGCGCGGGCATGCACATCGATCCGGCCTCGCTCGACACGAAGGCCGTCAACAACTATGCGGCACAGGCTCATGATGCCTCGGTCGTCGGCTTCCTGATGAACATCATTCCGGACACGATCGTCGGCGCCTTCGCCAAGGGCGATATTCTCCAGGTGCTGTTCTTCTCCGTCGTGTTCGGCATTGCGCTCGGCGCTTCCGGCGAACGCGGCCGCCCGGTCGTCGATTTCCTGCAGGCGCTGACCACCCCGATCTTCCGCATGGTATCGTTGCTGATGAAGTTCGCGCCGATCGGCGCCTTCGGCGCCATGGCCTTCACCATCGGCAAGTATGGCATCGGCACGATCGCCAACCTGGCATTCCTGATCGGCACCTTCTACCTGACGTCGCTGCTGTTCGTGCTCGTCGTGCTCGGCGCCGTCGCGCGCTACAACGGCTTCTCGATCCTGGCCCTGATCCGCTACATCAAGGAAGAGCTGCTGCTCGTTCTCGGCACGTCTTCATCGGAAGCGGCACTGCCGGGCCTGATGAACAAGATGGAACGTGCGGGCTGCAAGCGTTCGGTCGTCGGCCTCGTCATCCCGACCGGCTATTCCTTCAATCTGGACGGCACCAACATCTACATGACCCTGGCGGCGCTGTTCATTGCCCAGGCAACCGATACGTCGCTGTCGCTCGGCGACCAGATCCTGCTGTTGCTGGTGGCCATGCTGAGCTCCAAGGGCGCGGCCGGCATTACCGGCGCCGGCTTCATCACGCTTGCCGCCACTCTTGCCGTCGTGCCTTCCGTTCCGATCGCCGGCATGGCGCTGATCCTCGGCATCGACCGCTTCATGTCGGAATGCCGTGCCCTGACCAACCTCGTCGGCAACGCCGTTGCCACCGTCGTCGTCGCCCGTTGGGAAAACGAGCTCGACAAGACCAAGTTTGCTGCCGCCATGGCGGGGCAATTGAGCGAAGATATCGAGGTGCCTGCCCTGCAGGCGGCCGAGTAAGCTTCGCTGCATCCTCCCAAGGGTGAAACGGCCCCCTCTGCGGGGCCGTTTCAGTTTTCGTGCGTATAGCCACGTTCATGTGTCGGCCGTTGCAACCCATCCGATCGGCATCATCAACAGCCTCCTTCATAAAACTGTCACTGCAACGGATCACAGGATCAATAAGACAGTTGTGAATTTCGGCAGAGTCGCGAGCGGAATGGGAGGGCAGCGTGTCACAGACAATTCTTGTGGGCGCATATCACCCAACGCCACGATGGGTTTTCCTCAATCGACGTCATCGCCGGTAGCCGCACATGGCGTCTTCCGTGTCGGTGCAAAAGAAGGCCTTGAGGCATACGGAGACTTTTTTGTCCGAACTTGCCTCCCATGCCGATACCTTGCTTCGTGGCCGCGCATACGAGCAATATGCCGCTATCTGCTACAGGAGAGGTTCTGAGCAGGCCGACGCCGAAGTTCTTCTCGTCACGAGCCGGGAAAGCGGCCGATGGGTCGTTCCCAAGGGCTGGCCCATCAAGGGCAAGAAACCGCATGAGGTCGCTGCCATAGAGGCCTTTGAGGAGGCCGGCGTACGCGGCAAGGTGAAGAAAAAGCCTTTCGGATACTTTACCTATCTGAAGCAGCTTGCCGATGGCGGTCGCGTCCCCTGTATCGTCGAACTGCGTCTGCTCGAGGTCGACCGGACGTTTCAGGACTTTCCCGAGCGAGGCCAGCGCCGTGTCGAATGGGTTTCCTTCATCGAGGCGGCCAATCGTGTGCGGGAGCCGGAGCTCAAGGGCCTTCTGCTTGCGGCCGAGCGTAAGATACGCAAGGCGAAAGGCAGGAAATAGTCGTCCTTCGCGCAGGATTCTTGCTTCCGCCTGTCACATCTTGGTGAAGGGAAAATGGGGTGCAGGGATTGGAATTGCGGTGAAGGACGGCATTTTTGTAACCAAGGCGTGTAGTGGCTTTCACCGAATATTAAAACACGATATGAGCCGAGAGCTGGAGGATTGGCAGCTATGCGCTTCCGTGCTTGCCCTTGCCGCATTGATGCCTATATTGACCGAGCGTTCGGCCGCGTCTGTTTAGGTCGATATGCCTCATGGCTGCAATAGCTGCCTTCACCCGGCAACGAACCGGCCGGCGGACTTTGGAAGGAGAAATTTCATGTCCATTACTCCGAACAATATCGATAGTTCAAAGGCTTCCACCGTTCCCCATGGCGAAATCGCTGCTGCCGTGCGGCAGGCGCGTGAAGCCATCGGTTATACGGTTGATGACCTGTCTGAAACCTGTGGCCTCACCAGTGAGGAAATCATTGAAATAGAGGCTGGTGCAGAGGCCGATCCGGCGAAACTTCGGCGCATTGCACTCGCATTGCAGGTTCCGCCCTCGACTTTTTTCATCGTCTGAACATGAGGCGCACTTCGGTGCGCCTCTTCAACTCCTTTCGTGGCGGAGTCACATGGGAGTTTCATGTCAACGGCCGCAATTTATACGTGCGTCATGTCGTTGAAGCGCGTATGTTCCTGCATAAGTGAAAGGCAGGACGTCGCTGCACCAGGTTCGACCCTCTTTCGTCCCGTGATTATGTGCATGGCATCCCCGATGCGGTTGGTGAGCCATGGAGCTTGCGGCGATTTCGTCCGCTATGGCCGATCCGTCTTGCGCGCCGTCGCCGAACAGGCCAATCGAGAGGCGTGGTTTCATCGGGCCGATGCTCCGTCCGCAGCCCTGGTTTCGCATTCTTGACGCTACCCGGCATTATTGTGTTGCCCAACGTTTCTGATGCCGGGAATTTTGTAAACCAACATTTCCTCGCCCGAAATTTCCGTATTGGTGCCGCAAAACCCTTCTTTTCAGAGAGTCGATAGCTTGTATAAGGGTTGAGAAAACGGAATGAAGCCTATGAATGCGAACGTCGCGCCGGATATTCTGATAGTCGATGACGATCACGAGATACGTTCGCTGCTCAGCCGCTATCTCGAGGAGCAGGGGTTCCGCGTGTCTACGGCAAGCGATCTTCGTGGATGCAACGATGCGCTCAACCGACGCCAGCCCGATCTGCTGGTGCTGGATGTCATGCTTCCCGACGGATCGGGCCTCGATCTTTGCCGAGATCTGCGAAACCGCCGCCCTCGGGTGCCGGTCATCCTGCTGACGGCGCTGAAGGAGGATATAGACCGCATTCTGGGTCTTGAGATCGGCGCGGACGACTATCTCGGCAAGCCGTTCAATCCGCGCGAGCTGGCCGCACGCATCCGTGCCGTCCTGCGCCGCACGAACGAGGACTCATCCTCCGAACCCGAGCAGAGACGCTATCAGTTTGCGGATATGATGCTTGATCCGCAGCTTCGGCGGGTAAGCAGGGACAATGGCGAGGTGATCGCGCTGACCGGCGCGGAGTTCGATCTTCTGAAAGCCTTCCTGGAGCGGGCTGGCCGGTTGTTGTCTCGCGATCAATTGCTGGATCTGACACAGGGTCGCGACCGCGATCCGGCCGACCGCTCGATCGACGTCTTGATGAGCCGGCTACGCCGCAAGCTCGGTGAGACCGTGGAAGAGCCAATTTTCAGAACCATTCGTAATGGTGGCTATCAGCTGGTCGTCCCCGTAATGGCTATCAAGGGCGATTCATGAGGTCGCTTGGTGCGCGTCTGGCGTTGCTTCTGCTGACGGCCATCGTGCTGGTGGTCATTTCCTCCTCATTCGTGGCAAGCCTCGTCATGCGCGGGCCACGGCCGGATATGATGGTCGAGCGCATGGCCAGGCAACTTTCCATTCTGGCGACCTTTGCTGAAAAGGACAGGGCCACGGCAGCGTCGGCGGGATTGGTTATTACGCCCAAGCCGGTCGAAGGCCAGCGCGACGAAGAACTCTCCCGCTTTCTCATGGAAGCGCTGCTTCGAATTACCGGCATGCGCGAGGCGACCATAACGCGCCAATCGACGGGAGAGATGATCGCATCGCTGAAACTGTCCGACGGCAATTGGCTGGTTTTGCCGATGCCGCAGCACGGCCCGCCGCCGGGCGGTTGGAAGATCCTCATGGGGTGGCTTGGCCTCATCATCATCGGCAGCGTGCTGGTTTCGATCTTTGCCGCCTCGAAGATCATGAAACCGCTGCGCCTGCTGGAAGAGGCGGTTGCCGCGGTCAACCCCGACGGCACCTTGCCGCACATACCCGAAACCGGGCCGGGCGAAGTTCGCGCTACGGCGCAAGCGCTCAACGGCCTGTCCGCCAGAGTGAAGGCCGCCACCGAAAGCCGCATGCGGCTCGTTGCCGCCGCCGGTCACGATCTGCGGACGCCGATGACCCGGATGCGCCTGCGCGCGGAATTCATCCGGGATGACGAAGAGCGGCGCAAATGGTTTGCCGATCTGGAGGAGCTCGACCGGATTGCCGACAGTGCCATTGGCCTCGTCCGGGAGGAGATTTCCAGAGATAGCCTCGAACAGGTCAGGCTCGACAGGATCGTCGGGGCCATCGTCGCGGAGCTGAGGGCAATCGATATGAACATCGATAGCGGCGAGATGGAGCAGACGACGATCTGCGCGGGGCCGCTCGCCGTCACCAGGGCGCTGCGCAATCTGCTCATCAATGCCGCGACACACGGCCAGTCGGCGACGGTAACGGTCACTCACCTCGGCAACCGCGCGGTGGTGAGAATTATCGATACGGGGCCAGGTATTCCGGAGGATCGGCTGAACCAGGTGTTCGAGCCCTTTTTCCGAATCGATATAGCACGACAAAGATCTTTCCCCGGCGCCGGCCTCGGCATGGCTATCGCGCGGGAGATCGTCACGCGCTTCGAAGGCGAGATCACCGTGCGCAACCGCAAGCCGAGGGGGCTGGAGCAAGTCGTCTCGTTCAAGAGCGCCGATGCGAAGGCCGCGAGCTAGAGCAGAGCGATCGTCGGCGCCCTGCAAAGCGGCGGTCAATTCACGCCGCATTTTTCCGGTAAAACAGGTTTTACTTGCGTAGAATTCCCGAAAATTCTACGAGCGACAGTATTGATGATGCTATCGCGGAATTTGCTAAATAATGCGAATTCGATGGAAAAGCCGAGACACCAAATTTCCTCAAAATGCCTTGTTTCAGCAATGTTCGGAAATGTTCGGGGCAGCAACTGTTGTAGTTTGACGGCGATCACCAGCTTGACTCGAGCAGGCTTTGATCGCCCCGCATACCCGGCTTCGCCATGACGCCCCCAACACGAATGGCGAAGCCGGATTGTCTCCGATGGCAGAATTGAAAATTTCCAAAAAATCAATGCTTTGAGCGCGGCATGTCGCGAATGGCTTGCATGTCATTGCGCGCCTGTACACCACGGTAAATGCCGTCGGACGCCCCCCTTTTCACTGCTGTCAGAATGAACGACGGCGCCGTTCCGATAGCCGGCTACATATGCCCCGTTATTGGCGGCGTCTTGGCACGATATAATTTGGGCCGAGCCGAATACGGATCTTGTTTAACGGCGAAAATCCCGGCCATGGCGACGTAACCAGGGCGATACCAATGGCTTCTGTGGCCCATATTGGTGGCGATATGGCCGCTGATGCTAACGCATCTTTGGTCCGGGAGCGCCGGGCGGGCACTTCCGGACCATGCGGCTCCTCAAGGAGCCGCGCCTTGCAACCGATCGGGGCGTCCGGGGGGATCTCGATCGGCTGGAGGCGGAGAGAAATTGGTCTAGGCTATCACTTGGCGCGGGATTTCCCCTGGCCTGCTCCCGTGTTGTCGCTCAGCGGAATGGATGAGGACCGGGGACGAGGGATCGTTCGGCATCTTCAAGCTTGGCGAGCTGATCGGAAGTCAGAACATTGCGCAGAGCCGCGGCCTTGTCCTTGAGCACGCTTGCCTTGGCGGCGCGATCCAGCACGCGGTCGGCAATGCGCTCGCCGAAGAGTTCCGTCGGCTTGCCGGCATCCTGGGCGGCCTGGGGAGGGGGCGCATCGTCACCGTCCGGCGGACCCGGCGGTTGATGCCTCGGCATGGCCAAGAGATCGGTCAAAGCATTGGTATAGTCTCTCCAGGCGTCGAGCTGGGCGCTGCGAATGCCGATCAACGTTTCCATTGCCGAAAGTTTGCCTGCGAGTTCCAACGCCGGATTGTCACCATGCGGGAAGCCACCGGGCGGCATGTGCGGCATGGGCATGCCAGCGCCAAACGCCATCATCGGTCCATGGGGATGCGGGCCGGGGTGGGGCCAGCCGAATGGCGGCATATCCGCCGGAGCGGGCGGCGCTGTCTCGGCAATGGCGGGATTCTGCGTGTCAGGCGCAGCCGGCGGCTCGGCGGCATAGGCTGCGGCGGCCATGCCGCCCATGGCTGTTATGAATAAAGTTGCGACGATGTATCGTTGCCTCATGATCAGTACCTTCATTGCGATTAACCGATGCGGAGGCTAATGAGGCTGTATGAACGCGATACGTCCTTATGTTTCCGAGTATGTCCCGGAAGAGGAATGTTGCGAACGAAGTTTTCTGTGAGCTTTGCGGCAATACTTCATTACAAATTTTCTTCGTTGGCCGGATGCGAGGATCGCCGCAGCCGTTGCGCGGCTTGGACATCGACGATCGCGGCCCTCTCGGGGCGGCGATCGCCAGTGTCTCTTGTGGCGGCCTTACTCCTTGCCGGCGGACGCGACCGATGTCGATTGATCCGCCTCCTTCAGGGCGGCCGCACACTCCTCGCAGCATACTTCGACCGATTTGCCACCGAGATTGACCTTGATGGTCTCCGCACCCAGCTCGCAGTCGCAGGCGGCACATGTGGTTCTCTTCATCTCATGATCCTTTCCTGATCGTTCCCCATGTCGGGGCAGGGTCATGAGAGCACCGATCATCGCTGGAGCGCTGTCAGAATCTTTAGCGAGCCGTATATCGTTTCGGCTTCAACTGCGCGGAGCGCTGGAACTCCGCCGGAGTCAGCCCGTAGGTCTGCTTGAAAGCAGCGCTGAAATGGCTGTGGCTGGAGAAGCCGAGATCGAGACCAAGCATGGTCAGATCATCATAGGAGCCGAGAAGATCGAGTGCGCGCGCCAGCCGCAGCCGCAACTGGTAGCGATAAAGCGGCATGGCTTCGACCTGCTGGAAGACCTGCGTCAGGTAAACCGGCGATACGCCGACCTCCCTGGCGATCTCCGCAAGCGTCCATCGCCGCGCAAGATCGGAGGACAGGACGAGCTTGGCCCGGTCGACAAGTTTCTGCCGGCCGAAGCTTGCGCCGGCCGCATGAGACGTGCGCTCGCCGAGCGAGCGGCGCACCAGGGTTAGCGCCAGCGTTTCTCCTTCGAGGCTTTCGGCTATGTTACGGCTCAAGCCGTGACGCAGCATCGCCACAAGCGCCTGGGCCCGAGGGTCTATGCGCCGCCGCTGCCGACGGAAGATGACGCCGTCACCGGCGTGAACCTGCTCTTTTGGCGCAAGTTCGTGAAGGACGGTCTCGTCGATCATCAGGTCCAGGCAGGAATCGCCGCCCTCGACGGGATGGCTGATCCGGTATCCCTGTTCGCGATTGAAAAACAGCACCTGGTTGGCTTCCGCAACGGCATCGTTTTGCCCGACGTGGCGCTTGAAGACGCCGCGATAGGGATAGACGAGGCTGGTCCTGTGGGCGCATTCCTCGTCGCTCTTATGCCGGCATTCGCCATTGCAGACGACATCGCGGATGAGGACAGTTTTCGTCTTCAGCAGCAAGGCTGTCGAAATGTCTGACATGCCGAAATCCCCATCAGAGCGCTGAAGGTCGCTACGCCTAACGAACTTAGCACGTCCCGTTTCATCTTTTTAGTAGCGGCCATAGACATGGACGTCGCTTCCATTCTGACCGCGGGAAAGCCCGATATCCTTCAACTGATCGTCCGACAGCTCCATCAGTGCATTGCGGTTTCTCCGCTCGACCATCCTGCGTGCAAGCAGGCGCACCAGATCGGCGACGACCGAAAGAGGCGTGCGCCGGGCCTTGCGGCCGGCGCGGATCCGCTGGGAGGGAACTATGATAGTTGCGATTTGCATGATGATGTTCCACCGTCTGTTTCGATGGAGGCAGTGAACCATTGGGGCAGCGTTCGCGCTGTCAGATAATTTAGCGATCGAGCGGGCTGGCTATGGTCCTGACGCCGCATTGCGGAGCGGGTGGAGCGAAGCGCAAAGCGATAGGAATGTTAGCATTTTCTTTGTCGACACTTTGCCCACAAGAGCGATAGTGTCGATGGAATTGCACCTGATACGAATGAAAATGCATAAAACGGAAATAGTTGAGGAGACCAGAAATGTCGTGGCAACATCCAGTACCCCGGATCACCGAAGAGGAAAGGCTGCAACGCCTCTCGCGTCTTCGCCAATTGCTCGACGCGCAGGGATTGGCCGGCCTGTTGCTCGGGCCGACGGAGAGCCTGCGTTATTTTACCGGGCTGATCTGGCATGCGAGCGAGCGGTTTCTGGGTGCGTTGGTGACGCCGAACGGGCTTTACTACATCGTACCGGGTTTCGAACGCAGCCGGGTCGAGACCTTGCCGCATCTGCCGGCCGAAATCCTCGAATGGCAGGAAGAAGAGAGCAGCGCGGCATTGATCGCGCGCGTGCTCGGCAAGTCAGGTGTTTTGGCGCTGGACGACAACATGCCGCTTTACTTCTATAACGCACTGGCGACGGAGCTCGGAGCCGAAAAACTGGCGAACGGCGGACCGGTCATCAACAGCCTGCGCCGGATCAAATCTCCGGCTGAAATCGCGCTCATTCAATATGCGATGAACCTGACGCTCGATGTGCACAGGCAGGCGCATGCCTTGCTCAAGCCGGGGATTCGCGCCTCGGAAGTGGTCGAGTTCATCGACCGGCGACATCGCGAGGCTGCAGCCCATGGTGGCTCAACCTTCTGCATCGTATCTTTCGGTGAGGCCACGTCGCTGCCGCACGGCGCCAACGGCGACCAGACACTCGGCGAAGACGACGTCATTCTGGTGGATACCGGCACCCGCATCGACGGCTATCACTCCGACCTGACACGGACGTACAAGCTGAAGAGCGGCGACAGCGCCTTCGAAGACGCCTGGGCGATCGAGCGCGAAGCGCAGCAGGCCGTTTTCGATGCCGCGAAGCTGGGCGCTGCCTGCTCCAGCCTGGATGACGCGGCGCGCGCCGTGCTCGTGAAACATTCGCTCGGTCCCGACTATAAGCTGCCGGGGTTGCCGCATCGCGCCGGTCATGGCCTCGGGCTGGAGATTCACGAGGAGCCTTACATCGTGCGCGGCAATGCGACGAAGCTCTCAGCCGGCATGTGCTTCTCGAACGAGCCGATGATCGTCTTTCCGCAGAAATTCGGTATCCGGCTCGAGGATCATATCTACATGGCGTCGGACGGCCCGCACTGGTTTACCCAGCCTTCCAATGGACCGACCAAGCCCTTTGCAGATTGAGAATTTCCCGGAAGGGCGGCGGTTAAGCCGCCCTTTTTCCTTCCTCGTCGAAGACGTGCAGATACTGCGCCGGGAAAGCAACATTGACCTGGGTGGCCGCGCTCAGCGCGCTGCGATTCAGCGTGAATACCTTGAACGGCAGGCCATGCAGCGAAAGATGCAGGATGATGCCGAAGCCGGTGGGTTCGATGAGTTCGACATTGGCGGCCATGTCGGACGGATTGGACGACAGCACCACATGCTCCGGCCGGATGCCGAGCGTCACCTTGGCGCCGACCGGCAATTTCAGCGGCTCCGGAAGCGAAACGAGCGTGCCGTCCTTGAGCTTGACGGCACTGCCCTCGTATGTTGCGTCGAGGAAGTTCATGCCGGGAGACCCGATGAAGCCGGCCACGAAGAGATTGGCGGGGTGATCGTAGAGTTCAAGCGGACTGCCGACCTGCTGCACCACGCCGCCATGCATGGCGACGATGCGGTCCGCCAGCGTCATCGCTTCGATCTGGTCGTGGGTCACGTAGATCGACGTCGCCTTAAGATCACCGTGCAACTTCTTGATTTCGGCGCGCATCTGCTCGCGAAGACGGGCGTCGAGGTTGGAAAGCGGCTCGTCGAAAAGGAAGGCTTTCGGCTGCCGCACGATGGCACGGCCCATGGCGACGCGCTGCCGCTGCCCGCCCGAGAGCGCCTTCGGCCGGCGTTCGAGCAGCGGATCGAGACCGAGCTTTGCCGCCGCGTTGGCCACGGCCTTGGAGATGGTCTCCTTCGCCATCTTCCGCAGCCGCAGGCTATAGCTCATGTTGCCGGCGACATTCATGTGCGGATAGAGCGCATAGGACTGGAACACCATGGCGATGTCACGATCCTTCGGATGCAGTTCGTTGACCCGGTTTTCCGCAATGCGGATCTCTCCGCCGCTGATGTCTTCGAGACCTGCGATCATCCTGAGCAAGGTGGACTTGCCGCATCCGGACGGACCGACGAGGACGACGAACTCGCCGTCCTTGATCCGAAGATCGATGTCGTGCAGCACCTGCACATGGCCGTAGGCTTTCTTGACGTTCTGAATATCGATCGATGCCATGTGACTAACCCTTGACCGCGCCGGCCGTCAGGCCCTGCACAAGATAACGTTGGATGAGCAGGAAGAAGAGTGCCGCCGGAATGAGCGCCATGACGCCCGCGGCCATCATCTGCCCGAAATCCACGGAGAATTTCGAGACGAAGGTGAGAAGGCCGACCGGGAAGGTCGCGGCCTGGTTGCCGTTGATCAGCATCAGCGCAAAGAGCAGCTCGCTCCATGCGGCCGTGAAGACGAAGCCGAGCGTTGCCGCGATGCCGGGCAGGGTCAGCGGCAGGATGATCTGCCTGAAGGCTGTAAACTGCGTGGCGCCGTCAATCATGGCCGCCTCCTCCAGGTCCTTCGGAATGCCGTCGAAGAAGGATTGCATCAGGAAGGTGGCGAAGGGCACGTTGAAGGCTGTGTAGACGATGACGAGCCCGGTCAGGCTGTTGGTCAGATGCAGCGGCGTCAGGATCTTGAAGATCGGGGCGACGAGCATGACCAACGGAAACATCTGGGTCAGCAGCATCAGGGCCACGATCCAGTATTTGCCGCGGAAATTGAAGCGCGAAAGCGCATAGCCCGACAGCGAAGCGCAAATGGTGACGGCAATCGCCGTCGAGGCGGAGACGATCAGACTGTTCTCGAAGAAAGTCGGGAAATCGCTGTGCTGCAGCACGAAGGAATAATGTTCCCAGGTCGTGCGGGACGGCCACATGCGCACGCCTTCCGTATAGAGCAGGTCGTTCGGCGTCACCGACACCTTGAGCAGCCAGAAGAGCGGAAAGAGCGCGAAGACGACATAGCAGAGGATCGCCAGGCGATGCGCGATGGTAGGAATGACGGATCGTCTCATGGCTCAATCCTTCATCAGGGTCTGCCGCAGCAGAATGATCAGCATGGAATAGGCGAGCAGCAGCACCAGCAGCACCAGGGCGATGGCCGAGGCATAGCCGAAGTCCAGCCGCTTGAAGGCCTGCGTGAAAATGTAGCTGGCGACGATCTGCGTGCGGTCCGCGGGACCGCCGCCCGTCATCACGACGATCAGATCGGCGAAGTTGGACACCCAGACCGTTCGCAGGAGCACGGTAATGGCGATGGTCGGAGCGAGGAACGGCAGCGTGATCGAGCGGAAACGTTCGAACCAGCCGGCACCGTCGATCGAGGCCGCCTCATAGAGATCGCGCGGGATGGCCTGCAGTGCCGCCAGCAGCGTGATGGCGAAAAAGGGTATGCCCCACCAGACATTGGCAACGATGGGCCCCCACATCGCATAGTTCGGATCGGACAGAATGTTGCTCGGCTCGCTCATCAGGCCGATCGCGTAAAGCCAATGCGGTATCGGTCCGATGACCGGGTTGAATAGCCAGGACCAGTTGAGGCCCGCCAGGAAGGAGGGAACGGCCCACGGCAGAAACACCAGCGCCTGCACGAGAGACCTGCCGACGAATGGCTTGTCCAGCAGCAGCGCGAGGATCAATCCGAAGATGAATTGCAGCGCCACGGAAGCGCCGGTCCACCACAGCGTGTTCTTCAGAGCCCAGTAGAAGGCACCATCTTTTGCGAGGTCGCGAAAGTGCTCCAGACCGATGAAACCGCCGGAAAACGGGTTGAGCAACTGAATATCGCGAAAGGCATAGGATATGCCGATCACCAGCGGCACCAGCATCACGGCAATGATGAGGATGAGGGCAGGCGCGCTGTAGAGATAGGGCTCGGAGGCGTCGGCCAGGCGCGTCAGCCACGTCCTGCGGTCGTCGCGCCTGTCGGGCGTGTCGGCGATCGAAGTCATCTGCAAGTGTTCCCGTTCGCGGCGTTCGAACGCCGTCTGTTTCAAATGGGTAAAGGCGGCGGCGGATCGCTCCGCCGCCGCATATACGATTTACTTCTTGGCCAGGAACTTCTGCTGGGCCTTGGTCAGGTAGTCGGCCCACTGGTCAGCGAGATCCTTCGCGGAGATATCGCCGAGCATTGCCTGCTGCGATGTCTTGATGGCGAGCGAATCCTTGAAGAAGGCGAATTCCTCGAGATAGGTCGGCATCACCGTGGGCACGGTGTCCTTGTCGGCCAGTTCCTGGAACCAGCCCTTGAACTGATCGCCGGCATAGAAGGGGTCCTTCTCAGCGGCGGTATAGGCCGGCAGCGCGCCGATCTTCTTGTTCCAGGTGAGGTTGCCTTCCGGCCCTTCGAGGGTCGCGATCAGCTTCCAGGAGAGATCCTTGTTCTGGCTGGTGGAGAACATCGACCAGCCGCCATAGCCAATGGTCGGGAAGGATTTTCCGTCCGGGCCCTTCGGCAGCGGCGCAACGCCGAAATCGTCCTTGTTCATGCGTTCTGCGACGGCAATCAGCGCATCCGGATCCTGATCGAGGAAGGCGCAGGTGCCGGAGTAAAAGCCGGCGACCACTTCGTTGAAGCCCCAGTTGACGCTGTCCTTCGGCGCCAGGCCCTTCTTGTAGAGATCGACCATCCATTCGATGCCCTTGGCCCAGCCGGCGCTGTTCATTGTGGAGGTGCCGTCATCCGTGAAGTATTTGTTGTCGCCGGCCATGGAGGCGGCGAAGATCATCCAGCCGTTCAGTCCGCCCGGTCCGCCGCGCATGCAGTAACCGTATTTGCCCGGCAGCTTGGAGACGGCTTCGGAAGCCTTGACGAAATCGTCCATCGTCTTCGGCGGCTCGCTGACGCCGGCATCCTTGAGCAGCTTCTTGTTGTAGAACATGGCCCGGAGGTAGAAGCCGTAAGGCAGCATATAGGCGGTGTTCTTGACGTAGCGGCCGAGCTCCAGCGCCCGGGGCGTCAGCTCCTTGGTATGGTCCCACTTCGCCAGATAGGGTTCCAGGCTTTCGAGCATGCCGTTGTTGCCGTAGAGCGATACCCAGGTGTCGGGCATTTCCATGACGTCGGGCGTGTCGCCGGCCGAAACCATGGTGGCGAACTTCTGGAAGGCTTCGTTCCAGGGCAGGGAGATGATGTCGACCTTGGTGCCGGGATTTTCGGCCTCGAACTTGGCGACGATCGACTTGAGCGTCTCGGTGCGCTCCGGGCTCGTGATCACTTCCACAAGCTTGAGCGTCGTATCGGCAACGGCGGTTCCGGCCATCATGGCGGTAAAGAGTGCTGCTGTTATCAGTCTTTTCATGTTGGTTCCCCTTTTAGGTTTCCTCTCAGTTTGATGATTTCACGAGGCGGCGGCGATCGCCTCCTCGAGTTCTTTCCATAGGGCCTCGGTTCCTTCGAGGCCGATATGGAGACGCACGGAGCGCGGATTGATGCCGAAGGTGTGCGCCGAATTCGGCTGCGCCTTCTGCTGCAGCACGACCTCGCCCGGTACGATCAGGCTCTCATGACCGCCCCAGCTCACGCCCAGCTTGAAGAGCTTGAGGCGATCCGCAAAGGCGCGGACGTCAACGCCTTCGCGGAAGATGAAGGAAAACAGGCCCGAAGTTCCGTTCAGGCCGGCCGGCAGGCGGTTGGCGAGACCCGGATGGCAGACCTGCTCGACGACATCGAGTTCCTGCAATCGCTTGGCGATCGTCATGGCGGCGGCCTCATGCGCCTTCATGCGGATCGGCAGAGTGCGCAGACCGCGGATCAGCAGCCAGGCGTCGAAGGGAGAAAGCTTGCCGCCGAGATAGGGGTAGGCTTCGGCCTTCAGGCGGGCGATCATTTCCTTCGAGCCTGCAACGACGCCGGCAACCACGTCGCTGTGTCCGCCGAGATATTTGGAGGCGGAGTGGATGACAAGGTCCACGCCGAGCTTCAGCGGTTGCTGGAAATAAGGCGTGGCCCAGCTGTTGTCGATCATCGAGATGACACCATGCTGCCTGGCAAGAGCTGCCAACGCGCCGACATCATGCGCCTCCATGACCCAACTGGTCGGGCTTTCCATGTAGAAGACCTTGGCGCCGGGAAGCGCCTTTGCGACGGCTTCCTCATCGCGGCCATCGACATAGGTCACCTCGACCTTCATGCGCTTCAGAAGCGTGCCGAACAGGCGGAAGGCATCGGGATAGACGTGCTTGACCGCAACGATCCGGTCGCCGGGCTCCACGAAGCTCAACACAGCCGATGAGATCGCCGCCATGCCGCTGGCGAAGCCGAGCGCATCCTCGCCGCCCTCGAGCTTTGCCAGCATCTCCTCGAACATGCGCACCGTCGGGTTGAGGCCGCGCGTGTAGATCGGCCGCAGCTTTTCGCCGCGATAGGAGGCGATCATCTCGTCGTAGCTGGAGAAGGTGAACAGCGATGTCTGGAAGATCGGCGGCACCACCGCTTCGGCGAAATTGCCGTCGTCGTGGGCTGTAATGAGGGAGGCAAGTTCGAACGGCTCCGGTCCGTCAGTCATTTGGACATTTCCTTGATGTCTTCCTCGACGACGTCGAGAATTTTAAGTGTCTCGGCGCGCGCTGCCTCGGGATCCTGGTCGACGATCGCGTTGAACAGCGTGCGGTGATAGGGAAAGGACCGGCGGGCAAAATCCAGCCGGTCGAAGGGATGCTCCCAAAAGCGCTCGAAGGTTTCGCGCATCTGTTCGAGAAGCTGCTTGAACAGTGGATTGTGCGTGGCGTCATAGACGGCGAGATGGAATGCGAGGTCTTCCGGTCCGGACGTGCCCTTGGCCATGTGGACGCGCTCCATCTCGTTGAGCTTTTGCTCGATGATGGCGATGTCCTCGTCGGTCCGCTTTCTTGCCGCCACCATGCCGGCCTCGCATTCGATGCCGCGGCGAACCTCCAGCGTCTGCAGCAGCGCGTCGCGCAGATGCGAGGGGTTGAAGGAAAGCGGCATGTGAATCGTCGCTTTCGAAACCGGCTTCAGCAGATAGGTGCCGCTGCCTTTGCGCGTCTCCATGACCCCGAGAGCCTGGAAATAGGTGATTACCTCGCGGATGGTCGAACGCCCTACCGAAAGTGCTGCCATCAGCTCGCGCTCCGTCGGCAGCTTGTCGCCGGCCTGCAGCTTCGACGACTCGATGAAGGTCGACAGCGCCTCGATGACTTGCTGCGTCCGGTCAATGGAAGGAAGGGGTGTAAGCATCGGTTTCGTCATAGGGCGGTAAATTGGTCTGACATCTGCCATCAGGTCAATCCCCTTTTCGACGCAATCGGCCTTTTTAGCTCCTTAAATTTTTAAGGGAGGAAATCGAACTGGATCGGAGACCGCTTACGGCCTTCAAGTGCGTGCAAGGCGCTGCTAGAAGGTTTCCAGCATGAGTCCCGGATTGGAAGAGAATGGCCGCGCGAGATCGATATTCACGAAAGCTGGAATGCGCCAAGTGCGATCACACCGGATTTGCCGAGGTTTCCGAAACCGACGATCGTCGCGCAGCCAGTCGTGATTTCAAGATAGACGAGATGCCGCGCGGCTTTTCCACCGAGCGCCCATCGACCGATCCGCGCAAGCATATGATTCGTTGCCGTTGCGGCTCTGTCTTCGCTTTCGAGCAGGATACCGTCTATGCGCCGGGCGGCGAGCCGCGCCGTTGAACAATCGGAAGTAGAAAAGAAAAAAGCCCCGCACAGGCGAGGCTAAGCTTGTGCCGCTCCGGGGAAATCGGAAGCGACGCGGCGTTGTTTAGTCGGCGCATGTCCTTCCGGCTAGGTCAGTTTTGGCCATAACGGTACGCTCCTGCAAAAAACCTCCATTCTTCAAGCGAGTTCCGCGAATTTGCCCATGCAATCACCGATTTCGGATTTTAGAGGTCGCATATTCTCGACACCGCATGGTTTCGCTTCCTGGGTGCGAAGATCGGACCAAACCATCCTTCCGTGCAGGATGTTCAGCTAGCGTTCATTTTTGCGCGGGCAAAAAGGTAATCGCCGCAACGCCTTGCGGCCGTTGAGGCCCGGCTTCCGGTTGGCTTTCGAGCCTGGCGGCCGGGCCTCTCAGCTACTGAAAACCTTGGATATCGACATGCGGCTGCTTCGCGCTTTCATCGACTGGATTCGCCGCCGCCGTCAGCGGCGGCTGGAGCTGGAGACGGCGCAACATTCCGCCGATGATCCCTGGGTCCTGCAGCAGATCGAAAAATTCGAGCGGGAGTTGAAACGATAGGCGCGTCACGGCTGCGTGACCGCACCGTTGCGTCTCCAAGCGGCGATTAGGCCCTCCGCCTGGAATGCCCAGGTTCAGCGCCGCAAAACGATGCCGTCCCTGGCGACAAGCTTGCCTGTCTTGTAGACCGAACGCGGTTTGGGGACTGAAACAACCGCCTCGGGTACATGTTCCGCCCTCAGGGTTACGAAGTCGGCTTTCGCGCCGATCCGCAAGCCATAATCGCTGATCCGCGCGGGAGGCGCCTCCAGGCGCGCCATCTCACCGCTCGAACGCTTCCCTGAGGCCGAAGCTCTTGCGTTCGCGCAGATCGAGATCGGCTTCGATATGCGCGATATGGTGAAGCATCAGGTCGCAGGCTTTATCGACGTCCTTGCGTTCCAGGGCGGTGATGATGTCACCGTGCTCGGAATGACCGCAGCTGGAGGCGCTCGATTGTCCGTAGAGCGCGATCACCAGCGATGAGCGGGCGACGAGTTCCTCCATGAAACGCTGCATGATGAGATTGCCGGAAAACGACGCCAGCATCAGGTGGAAATCGCCCGAAGCCTTGATCTCGGCTCTGCGGGCAGACTGACCGCGTTCGTTCATCAGGCGGCCTTCTTCCACGAGAAGCTGCCTCAGCTGCTTTATCTCAGCCGGGGTTATCCGCTCGGCCGCCGACTTCAATATGCCGGGCTCGACCAGGCGGCGCGCGGCGAAAATCTGCCGGGCCTCCTCGGGCGAGGGATAGGCGACAAAAGCCCCCCTGTTTTTCTCCACACTGACGAGGCCCTCGTAGGAAAGAGCCTGCAAGGCGGCACGCGCCAGCGTTCGGCTGACGTTGAACAGGCCGCCGACATCGCTCTCGGACAGTTTCGTTCCCGGTGCCAGTCTGCGTTCGACGATCGCGTCGCGAATGGCGTCGCGGATCTGCTGTGTGCCGTTTTCTGTGAGATCGCTGGGCGTCAACAGCCCGTCTGCTGAAGAATTCATAACCGTTTACCTGAGTATTCGGCGGAAATGATAGCCCGCTTTCCGATCGAAGTTAAATGAAATCTCATTCAATGGTACGCTGGATTGCATACAATAATGTGCACTCATCGAGCACGATAGCCTATTTGATGAGCAGATATCGAATTGCCTCACAGGAGGCAAAAATCCTTCGCGTGTGAAAAAGTGTCGAAATTGCAGACGGTTAGTGCGCTGCAACAAAACTGGCACGATTGATGCAATGTCTTTCTCAAACAACAGGGGAAGATGATGTCGAAAGCGGCAGAGATCGATATAGTGTCCGTTTCGAAGATCTACGGCACGACCACCGCAGTTCATGCGATCAGCCTGAAGATACCGGCGGGCTCCTATTGCTGCTTCCTGGGGCCCTCCGGCTGCGGCAAGACCTCGACGTTGCGCATGATCGCCGGCCACGAAGGCATTTCATCCGGCGACATTCGCCTCGGAAATACAGTCGTCACCGATTTCCCACCCGCCAGGCGCGGAACGGCGATGATGTTCCAGTCCTATGCGCTGTTTCCCCATCTCGACCTGATCGACAACGTCGCCTTCAGCCTGAAGATGAAGGGTGTGGCCAAGGAGGAGCGCCGCGCCAAGGCGCTCGACATGCTGAAGCTCATGCAGATGGAGGCCTATGCGACCCGGCGTCCGGCGCAACTTTCAGGCGGACAGCAACAGCGTGTCGCGCTCGCACGCGCTCTGATTACGGATCCCGAGGCACTCTTGCTGGACGAGCCGCTGTCGGCACTCGATCCCTTCCTGAAGATCCGCATGCGCGCCGAGCTGAAAAAGCTGCAGAAGACATTGGGCATCACCTTCGTCCATGTCACGCACAGCCAGGAAGAGGCGATGGCGCTCGCCGATATCATGGTCATCATGAATGACGGCCGGATCGAGCAGGCTGCCTCACCGCGAGACGTCTTCGAACGCCCCGCAACCGCTTTCGTCGCTCGCTTCATGGGCGATCACAACGTCCTGTCCGGCCGCGTCACGTCGAGCGAGGACGGCATCGTCACCATGACCGCGCCGGAGGGGCAAAGCTTCTCGGTAAGAGGGGCAGGGCGGCA
Source organism: Martinezella lusitana (assembly GCF_010668395.1). Lineage (GTDB taxonomy): Bacteria > Pseudomonadota > Alphaproteobacteria > Rhizobiales > Rhizobiaceae > Rhizobium > Rhizobium lusitanum_A. The sequence continues at coordinate 153,594 of NZ_WUEY01000002.1, read as the reverse complement.
GGCCGGCGAGGCCGTCGATATCGCCGTCCGTACCGATCGCGTCCAGCTTTCGCAGCCGGAAGGCAAGGGCCTCGGCTTCAACGGCGTGGTCTCCAACATCGAATATCGCGGCGCGACGCTGAAGATCACCGTCATCGGCGCAGGGAGCGACGACTTCACCGTGATCGCAAGCAACGACGACGATGACGCCAAAACCCTGGCGGTCGGCGACGCCGTCTCGCTGAGTTGGGCTCAGGAGGATGCGATCCTTCTGGGTCGTATGTCCGCATGAGAATCCGAAGCATCAAAAAGGGGAACTGACATGACGACTGAAACGAAGACTACCAAGACGACGAAAGGCATTTCCCGCCGCTCTCTGCTGAAGACCGGCGCTGCCGCGCTCGGCGCAATGGCCGGCTCCGGCGTCATCACCGGCTTTCCGACCATCTGGGCGCAATCGAATATCACGTTGCGCCAGTTCGGCACCGGCGTTTCGAACATCAACGCGATCGCGGAGAAGTGCAAGGCGGATCTCGGCATTACGCTCGAGATGACCGCGACCGATTCCGATGCCGCTGCCCAGCGCGCCGTGACGCAGCCGAATAGCTACGATATCGCCGACATCGAATACTGGATCGCCAAGAAGGTCTTCCCGGCCGGCGTCCTGCAGCCGATGGACGTCAAGAAGCTCAAATACTACGACAAGATCGTGCCGTTGTTCATCAATGGCAAGATGAAGCCGGACAGCGTTATCGCCCAGGGCACCGCGCCGCACACGGTCGGCTTCCTTGAGGCGCAGGACTCCAAGAAGTTCGCCAAGGAGCCGACACAGTGGATGACGATGGTTCCGACCATCTACAATGCCGACACGCTCGGCATTCGCCCCGACCTGACCGGCCGCCCGATCACCAGCTGGGCCGATATCATCGATCCGGCCTTCAAGGGCAAGACCGCCATCATCAACATCCCGTCGATCGGCATCATGGATGCCGCGATGATCATGGAAGCCGCCGGCAAGATCAAATATGCCGACAAGGGCAACATGACCAAGGAAGAGATCGACAAGACGATCGAATTCCTCATCAAGACCAAGGGCGATGGCCAGTTCCGCGCCTTCTGGAAGTCCTTCGACGAAAGCGTAAACCTGATGGCGTCGGGCGAAGTCGTTATCCAGTCGATGTGGTCGCCGGCGGTGGCAGCGGTTCGCTCCAAGGGCATCGCCTGCACCTTCCAACCGCTGAAGGAAGGCTATCGCGCCTGGGGCGGCGGCCTCGGCCTTGCCGCGCATCTCAAGGGCGCCGAGCTCGACGCCGCCTATGAGTATATCAACTGGTACACTTCCGGCTGGGTCGGCGGTTATCTCAACCGCCAGGGCTATTATTCCGCCTGCATGGACACGGCCAAGCAGTTCATGTCGGCCGACGAATGGGGCTACTGGATCGAGGGCAAGCCGGCGCAGGGCGATATCCTGTCTCCGGAAGGAAAGGTCATGGAAAAGGCCGGCGCCGTTCGCGACGGCGGCTCCTTCGAGGCCCGCATGGGGGCCGTCGCCTGCTGGAATTCGGTGATGGACGAAGACCGCTACATGGTTCGTCGCTGGAACGAATTCATCGCTGCCTGAGCCGATATCCGCATATCGCCTCCTCCGCTATTGCGGGGGAGGCATCCCCAAACGGAGAGCCGAACCATGGCGACGATCGCTTCCTCTCACACAGCAGAGGCAACACCGAAAACCGGACGCGGATCTGGCGTGCCCGCCTGGGCGGTTTCCTATCTGCAGGCAACGCCGCTGTTTCTCATCCTCGGCTTCTTCTTCCTGCTGCCGATCGCAATGATCGGCGTCGTCAGCTTCTGGGACTACGATTTTGCCGGCATCTACCCTGCCTTCCTTACCACCAACTACACCGATACGCTCGGCTCCTGGGTGACGTGGAAGACCTATCTCAACACGCTGAAATTCACCGCCATCGTCTGGGCGCTGACATTGTTCATCGGTTTCTGGGTCGCCTATTTCCTTGCCTTTCATATCAGGCGCACGTCGACGCAGATGATCCTTTTCCTCGTCTGCACCGTGCCGTTCATGACCTCGAACATTATCCGCATGATCTCGTGGATCCCGGTGCTCGGCCGCAACGGACTGGTCAATTCCGCCTTGATCGACATGGGCCTGATCCCGCAGCCGATCGAGTGGCTGCTCTATTCGGATTTCGCCGTCGTGCTCGCCATGGTGCATCTCTATACGCTCTTCATGGTGACGCCGATCTTCAATACGCTGATGCGCATCGACTGTTCGCTGTTCGAGGCTGCCCGCGATGCCGGCGCCAGTGGATGGCAGGTGCTGTGGAACGTGGTGATCCCGCTTGCCAAGCCGGGCATGGCGATCGGCAGCATCTTCGTCGTCACGCTCGTCATGGCGGATTTCTCCACCGTTCAGGTCATGTCCGGCGGACAAAGCGCCTCCATCGCCCTGATGATGAAGAACCAGATGTCGCTGCTGCAATATCCGGCTGCAGCCGCGAATGCCGTGGTGTTGCTGATTGTCGTGCTGCTGATGGTCGCCGCCATCCTGCGCATCGTCGACATCCGCAAGGAGCTGTGAGATGAACCGCGAAAAGCGCAGTCTGGAATTCTATGTCCTGGCGATCTTCTTCACCGTTTTCGTGCTGTTTCTCTACGGCCCGCTTTCGGCGGTCGTCATCCTGTCCTTCCAGGGGCCGGATGGCGGCCTGACCTTCCCGTTGAACGGCGTGTCGCTGCATTGGTTCGCCAATCTGTTCGAGAAGCAGGCGGTCGGCGATTTCGGGGCTTCGTTCCAGCGTTCCCTGATGCTCGGGGTGATGGTGATGATCGTCACCGTCGTCGTGTCGCTGCTGGCGGGCCTTGCCTTCCGCCGCCGCTTTCGCGGTTCGACATTCCTGTTCTATGCGACGGTCGCCAGCCTCGTCGTGCCGTCCATCATCATCTCGCTCGGGATCGGTGTCGTCTTCCAGCAGGGCGGTCTGGCGCCTGCCTGGTATTCCTCGGCCTTCGGCGCGCATCTGACCTGGACCTTGCCCTTCGGCGTGCTCATCATGTTCGCGGTCTTCAACCGGTTTTCGCCGGCCTATGAGGAAGCCGCCCGCGATCTCGGGGCGAGTTCCTGGCAGACCTTCCGCCATGTCGTGCTGCCGATGATCGCGCCGAGCCTCATCGGCGTCGGCCTGTTCGGCTTCACGCTGTCCTATGACGAGTTCGCCCGCACCCTGATGACCTCAGGCACTTACAATACCCTGCCGCTCGAAATCTACGGAATGACGACGAACGTCACGACACCCGTTCTCTATGCGCTCGGAACAGTGACGACGCTTTTTTCCTTCACGATCATTCTCGTGGCGCTTGCAGTTATGACCATGCTCGGCCGCCGCCAAGCCAAGAAAAGTTGAGACCATGCGCCTGCTGCTCATCAATCCGAATACCACCGTTTCCATGACGGAGAAGGCGGCGATAGCCGCGCGTGCCGTGGCCAGCGCCGGCACGGAGATCATAGCCGCCACCTCGCAGATGGGACCGGCCTCGATCGAGGGCTACTACGACGGCGCCATCGCCGTACCCGGCATGCTGCGCGAATTGAAGGAGAGGCAGGCCGCGGGCTATGATGCGGCCATCATCTGCTGCTTCGACGATACCGGCCTGGAAGCCGCGCGCATGCTTTGCGATGTCCCCGTCGTTGGTCTCTGCGAATCCGCCGTTGCGACGGCCGCTTTTTTGGCACAGCGCTTCAGCGTGGTGACGACGCTCGAGCGCTCACGCATTCTCATAGATAATCTTGTCCAGCGCTACGGCATGGGCGGACGCGCGAAGGTTCGCGCTTCGGATATTCCCGTCCTCGAGCTTGAAGACTCGTCTTCCGGCGCAATCGGAAAGCTGCGGGCGGAAATCGAGCGCGCGCTCGCCGATGACGGGGCGGAAGCCATCGTGCTCGGCTGCGCCGGCATGACGGATCTCGCAAGAGAGCTGCAATCGATCTATGGCGTCCCGGTCGTCGATGGTGTCGCCGCGGCGGTCAAGCAGGCCGAAGCGCTGGTATCGCTCGGCCTGTCGACCAGTAAGCGCAGCTCCTATGCCTCGCCATTGCCCAAAGCCTTTTCGGGTACGATGCGCGATTTTGCGCCGATGCCGCTGCTGGCCTGACAGCAGCGACCTTTGGTGAAGGCCTTACGCCTCAACCGTTTGCAGCTTGTTGTGTCGCGCGTCGCGCAGATGCTTGTAGACCGTCGCACGGGAGATTCCGAGCAGCTTGGCAAGATAGGGGACGAGATTGCGGATGGCGAAATAGCCATCCTCTTCCAGAGCTTCGATGAGCGCCGCATGATCCTCCTTTGCCAGTGCGGAAGCCGCAAGCCCGCGTTCGCCAAGAAAATCCGCGATCGCGCTGTTGACCGTTTCCTGCCAGTCCGTGCGGAAAAGCGCGGACGGCTGTTCGCCTGTTCCCTGCAATGCGGCAAGAAGATTGAGCGCGTCGCGCGCTGCTTCGATCGGTGCGATGTCGAAGTTGATGCAGAGCAGGCCGAACGGCTCGGCTGCCTTGGTCCTGAGAACGGCGGTGATGGATTTGAGTTGCCGTCCGTCGAAATTCGTTTTGCGATAGGGGCCGATGACATCGGCGCCGAGGGCTCCGATGTCCTTCAGTTCGGCAAGAGACGAGCCGCCGATTTCGCGCCGTGACAGGTTGTTGGCGATATGAGCGATGGTCTGCGTTCTCAAGTCGTGGATGACGACTTCCGCATGCGGCTTCAGCAGCGTCGCCACCGCTTCCGCGATGGGGACAAATTGCAGGATGTCCTCCTGACCCAACTCCGCGCCGCCTGCGTTCGCGCTCTTCGCCATGGTTGCCCTCCGTTCATGTTAATTTACAATCGCTCTATATTTGACAGTTTGTCAATATCTCTCTAACGTCATGGTCTACTGGATCGGCGCGGATTCGTACCGGTCCTTCTCGTTTCTGGAGAAGACCCATGCCGCTCCTGCCGGACTTCAAGCTCGAAACCTATTTCTCGAAGTGGGAATTCAGCGCGCGCTACCACATGACTGCCTCCGACGCGCAAAGCATGACCATGGCGGAGCTGCTGGCGATGGCGACGCCGGAGCAGCGGCGGGAGCATGAGACGCTGTGGCTGGGCTATAGCGAGACCTTCGGCAATCCGGAGTTGCGCGCGATCATTGCCGGCCTCTACGGGCAAATGCAGGGCGCTGATATTCTGTGCTTCGCGGGGGCGGAAGAGGGCATCTACATCGCCATGCATGCGCTTCTCGATAAAGGAGACCATGCGATCGTCGTCACCCCGAACTATCAGTCGGCGGAAACGATCCCGCTCAGCATTTGCGATGTCTCGGCCGTAGCGCTCGATCCTGATGACGGCTGGTCGCTCGATATCGACGCGGTTGCCGCGACGATCCGGCCGAATACCAGGCTGATTTCGATCAACTTCCCTCATAACCCCACAGGCAAGGTCCTCGAAAGGGAACGTTTCGATGCGCTCGTGGAGCTCTGCCGGCGGCATGGCATCTGGCTCTTCAGCGACGAGGTCTATCGCGGGCTGACCGTCGAGGACAAGCCGCTGTTGCCGGCCGCCGCCGACGTCTATGAGCGCGGCCTCTCGCTGGGCGTCATGTCCAAGGCCTACGGATTGCCGGGCTTGCGCATCGGCTGGATCGCCTGTCGGGATCACGCCCTGCTTTCGAAGATGGAGCGGATGAAGCACTATCTCTCGATCTGCAACGCCGGGCCGAGCGAGAGCCTGGCCAAGATCGCCCTGCTGAACGCCGACAGGATCCTCGACTGCAACAACCGTCTGATCGCTTCCAATCTGGTAAAGTTGAAGGGGCTGTTTTCGGAATTCGAGCATCTCTTCGATTGGTATACTCCTGACGGGGGCTGCGTCTGCTATCCGCGCTACAAGGGCGCCGATGGCGTCGAGGCGTTTGCGCGCGATCTGGTCGAGCAGGCTGGCGTGCTCCTCCTGCCGGCCAGCCTCTACCATTCGGATCTCCATCCAACGCCCGGCGATCGGTTCCGCATCGGCTTCGGCCGTGCCAATATCGACGAAGGCATCGCGGCGATGCGGTCTTATCTGCTGCGCAATCGCGTCTGACCGCCACGGCCTGCTTCCAAATGCACGAAATCAGAAGAGCGGAGCGGATGGCGCAGACCTGACGCCGGGGCTACAATGCCACGGTAAAGAACGAGAGTCGTGGATTTGGCACAGAGAGCTGGCAAAGCTGACCTTCCCCTGCATGGCGGCCGCGTGCCGCGCTGGCTTGGAGACCGGATGACACGCCTGGGCGCCGTCATCACCGAAGCGATCGTGCAGCACTATGGGCGCGACGAGCTGTTTCGCCGCCTGGCCAATCCCTTCTGGTTTCAGTCCTTCGGCGCCGTCATGGGCATGGATTGGCATTCCTCGGGCATCACGACGAGCGTCCTCGGCGCGTTGAAGCGCGGTCTGACGCCGCTGTCCGGCGAGCTCGGCATCCATGTCTGCGGCGGCCGCGGCGCGCAATCGCGCAAGACGCCGGACGAGCTGCTTCATATCGGCGATCGCGTCGGCATCGACGGCGCATCCCTCGCCACCAAGAGCCGGCTGATCGCAAAAGTGGACAGCGCAGCCGTGCAGGACGGCTTCGATCTTTATCTTCATGGCTTCATCGTCGCCGATGACGGCAAGTGGGTCGTCGTCCAGCAGGGCATGAACGGCGAGCGGCGACAGGCGCGGCGCTATCACTGGCTATCCGAAGGTCTGACGAGCTTTCTGGATTCGCCCCATGCAGCCATAGAAGGGCGCGAGCAGGGCGAGATCATCAACCTCGCCGACAGGCGCGCAGAACACTCCCGCAACGAGCAACTTGATTTGCTTTCTTCAATCGGCCCGGACGGAATTATCCGCGAATTCAACGCTCTGGAACGGCAAGCTGAAGGAAAGACCAAACCAGAGCTTCAACCGATGCTGCCCTATCTCATCATGCCGGCGCATCATGACGTGCGCGAGGAAGACGTCAACATGCGCCGCCTCCATGGCAATCTTGCCGCCGCGGCCGATCGCGGCCCGGTGGATTTCCAGGAGCTGTTGCTGACGCCCGGTGTGGGTGCGAGAACGGTCAAGGCCTTGGCCATGGTCGCGGAAGTCGTCCATGGAGCGCCATGCCGTTTTTCCGATCCGGCCCGCTTTTCGCTGGCGCATGGCGGCAAGGATAGGCATCCCTTTCCCGTGCCCCTGAAAGTCTACGACGAGACGATCAGCGTAATGAAATCGGCCGTCAGAAAAGGTCGGCTCGGCCGGGACGAGGAACTGTCTGCCCTCAGGCGCCTGGACGATCAGTCGAGAATGCTGGAGCGTTATGTCACCGGTCCCGATCTCAAGGAGATCGTTGCCGGCGAATTCGACCGTTCGTTCTCCTATGGCGGCCGCAGCGTCTTCGGCTGGGAACCGCCCTCCGATCCCGCCGCCGATCACATGGAGGCGGATCAACTGCGCTCCCGAAAGAGCTGAGAAGGGCGAGGGGCGAGGAGCCCCGCTTCAACCTCAGCTAAGGCAACGTATAGCCGATCACATAGTCACCCGGCTTCGTCCCAACCGAACCGTGTCCGCCCGCGACCATCACGACATATTGCTTGTTGTCGCTCGCCGTATAGGTCATCGGCGTTGCCTGGCCGCCGGCCGGCAGCCGTGCTTCCCAGAGCTGCCTGCCGCTGGTGACGTCATAGGCGCGCAGATAATCGTCGACTGCGGCGGCGAGGAAAGCGACGCCGCCCTTGGTGACGATCGGGCCGCCAATGCCGGGAACGCCGACCTTGAAGGGCAGTGGCAGCGGCGTCATGTCATGGACGGTGCCGTTCTTGTGCTTGTAGGCGATCTTTCCGGTCTTCAGATCGACACCGGCGACATAGCCCCAGGGCGGCGCCTGGCAGGGAATGCCGAGGGGACTGACGAACGGGCCCATATAGACGCCGTAGGGAGACCCCTCGTTCCGGTTCAGGCCCTGTTCGCTGCCTTTGTCGCCCGCTCCCTTCGGCGGAATGTCGGCCCTCGGCACCAGTCTCGAGGTGAAGGCCAGGTAGGTCGGCATGCCGAACATGATCTGCCGTTCCGGATCGACTGCGACGCTGCCCCAGTTGAAGGTGCCGAAATTGCCGGGAAAAATGATCGAGCCACGCAGCGACGGCGGCGTGTAGCGGCCTTCATACTGATGCTGATGGAAGGCGATGCGGCAGGCGAGCTGATCGAACAGCGAGACGCCCCACATGTCCTTTTCCTGCAGAGGCGGCGGCGAAAACGTCAGGTCCGAGATCGGCTGCGTCGGTGAGGCGTGATCCTCGGGAATGGTGCCGCCGGGCGCCGGAATCTCCTTGAAGGGAATGATCGGGGCTCCGGTGCGGCGATCCAGCACATAGATGTCGCCCTGCTTGGTCGAGGCGACGAGCGCAGGCACGGTGCTGCCATCGGCCTTGGTCAGGTCGACGAGCACGGGCTGGGCCGGCACATCCATATCCCAGAGATCGTGATGGACGAATTGCTGCACCCATTTGAGCTGGCCGGTATTGATGTCCAGCGCCACCACCGAGGAGGAGAAGCGCTCGACATTGGCGCTGCGGCCCATTCCGAGCTGGTCGGGCGTCTGGTTGCCGAGCGGGACATAGACCATGCCGAGCTTCTCGTCGGCGCTGGAGACCGACCAGCTGTTCGGCGAGTTGGTTGTATAGGTCTGGCCGGCAGGCAGGGGCGCCGTCTGGTCCGGGTTGCCGGAATCCCAGTTCCAGAGCAGCGCGCCCGTCCTTGCGTCGAAGGCGCGGATGACGCCGGACTGTTCCTGGGTGGAGTAGTTGTCGTTGACAGCGCCGCCGATGATGATCTTGTCGGCAACGATCACGGGCGGCGACGTCGAATAGTAATAACCGGCGGGATTGTACTTCATGCCGGTTTCGAGATGCAGCGTCCCCTCGTTGGCGAAGCTGGAACATACCTTGCCATTGGCGGCGTCGAGCGCGATCAGCCGAGCGTCCGAGGTCGGCAGATAGACGCGGTCGGCGCAGGGCGCTCCCGCGGCGACTGCGCTGTCGTGATAGTAGGAGACGCCGCGGCATGTCTGATGCTGGCGGTTGGGGTTCAGGCCGGCATTGGCATCGTACCGCCATTTCTCCTTGCCGTCCTTTGCGTCGAGGGCGATCGCCAGGCTATGGGGCGTGCAAATGAAAAGAGTGTCGCCGATCTTGAGCGGCGTGACCTGGTAGGTCGTCTCGCCGATATCGTCAGGCCGCTTCACGTCGCCTGTCTGGTATCGCCAGACTTCCTTGAGGTTGGCAACATTCTGCGCATTGATCTGATCGAGTGGCGAGTAGCGCTGGCCGAAGGAGGTTCGGCCATACTGATGCCATTCGCCGTTCGGGACATCGCCGCCCATCTGCGCATTGGCCGCAACCGTTGTCGGCAATTCACCCGAGAGATCGTGCGGATCGGTCGTCATCGAATAGGCGGCGACGAGGATCGCGATGAACAGCGAGACGGCGAGCGGCCATGGGTTGGCCCCGTAATGAACGCCGTCGAGACTGCGAAAGCCGAGCGGCCGCCGGATCCAGGGTGTCAGCAACCAAAGGCCGATCAGAATGATCAGGCCGCCGCGCGGACCAAGCTGCCACCAGTCGAAGCCCACCTCCCATATCGCCCAGGCAAGTGCGGCGAGCACGAAGATGGCATAGAGCCAGAGCGCCGCGGCCTTGCGCATGAAAAGCAGGATCGCCGTCACGAGAAAGGCCAGGCCTGCCAGCACATAGAAGGCGCTGCCGCCGAGCAGCACCAGCCAAAGGCCGCCGCCCCCAAGCGCCAGGCCGATGAGTGCCAGAATGATCGAAGTGATGAGAATGGCCATGATCCGCTCCAGTCTATCCGCCGATTGGACAGTGATTGATGGAAGGCATGCAAAACCACTCGGGCGCCGGAAGGATCCCGAGGTTAGTCTATGTCGAAATCGATGTTGGTTTATCCTGTGGCAGCGACGGGTGCCGTTTCCAGGGCAATTCGGACCGATGCATCAAGCTCCCCAATCAATCAGAGATTGAACGCCGAAAGCGGGAGAATGTTCCAATCCGGCCAGCCGTTCAAGTTCGATACCGTGGCGCCCCGATTGATTAACGGACGTAGTTAATTTTTTAACAATTGTCCGGATACTAATGGAACAAACCTTGGAATCAAGGATTTCCGTGCAGAGCCGGAGGACTAGAGATGAATCTGAAGATCGTTACCGCCCAGTCTGAAGTCGAGACCGAGGACACCGGAACCTATCCGGACGGTATGATGGAGCGCATTCTTGTCGAATTTTCCGCGGGCTCCGAGCAGCAGCATCGCAAGTCCCACGAGCGGGACTACGGTGCCCGCAAGGTGCTCCGGCCGATCCCGGCTGCGCTGGCTTGAAATGGCGGCAGTGAGTGCCGCTTGCTTCGGCGCGCGGCATATTGAAAGCCGATTGCCGCGTCAGACGTAGAGCGGCGCCATCCTCCGCCACGCGCCGGCGCGGTGCGCGCGTCCATCCCATATGTGCAGTTGATGGTTGATCCGCTTCTCGGCCAGCAGGCGACTGAGATGGCGATTATTGTCGACGAACGGATCAGTGCCGCCGATCGTCATGACGATATCGATCTGGCGTAGCTTCTCCAGCTGCCATTCGCAGGCAAGCCCCGGCAGAAAATGCGTCGGCGTATGAAAATAGATGTCGTCGTCATAATAGCCGTCGAACAGATCCGTGAAGGATTCGACCTTCATCGTCAGATCGTAGCGACCGGAAAATGCCACCAGCTTGCGAAAGAGGTGAGGGTGGCGGAAGACGAGGCTGGCGGCCTGGAAGGCCCCGAGGCTGCAGCCGTGAACTATGATGCACTCATGAGGGTTCTTCTGCGCCATCAGCGGCAGGACTTCCTTCAGAATATATTCCTCGAAAGCGTTGTGCCGGCGAATGCGCTCGGCGGGGTGGCGATGGGAGCCATAGAAGGTTTCCGCAGCCAGTCCCTCGATGCAGTAGAGCTGAAGCTGTCCGGCATTCAGCTTGTCGGCGAGGCTTGCGACGATGCCGATCTGCTCATATTCCCAGAAACGGCCTTCGCGCGTGGGAAACACCAATACCTTTGCGCCTGCATGGCCGAACACCAGCAGCTCCATGTCTCGATCCAGCCTCGGGCTGTACCAGCGCAGATATTCGCGGTTCATGGTACCTTGAAAAATCGCCCCACCTTGTCTCGCAGAATTGCGTTCTGCTCTTCGCTGCCAGCATAATCGAAGTGGCCGGCATCCAGGATGAAGATTTCGTTAAACTTCTGTAGCGCATTTGCGACGGAGAATTGGCATGGCGGCGCAACGGCGGGATCGAACAGGGCAGGGGCGACGAGCATCGGCACGGTGATCCGGCTCGCCGCGATCGCGGCGTCGAAGAAACGCAGCGTTTCCAGAACGCTGCCATGCTGCTTCTGATAGGCCTGGACGGACTGGGCGCTGCCGACGGTCGGCAAGGTCAACCACAATTGCCTATGGCCGAACGTCGGAACCACCAGATGCCCGCGCTTGATCCTGGCATCGAACGGAATTGCCAGCGCGCCGATACCGCCGCCGAAGCTGATGCCGCTATAGCCGATATGGCCGGCAAGCCATGGGTATAAGGTATGCAACGCCGAAACGCCGAGCCAGATGTCCTCGACACAGCCGCCGATAATATAGGTATCGCGACTTTCGATGCCGTAGAGAACATGACCGGACGCATCGGATGGGATCTGCGGGCTGGCGCTGAGGGAAAGGCCTCGGCTGCAGGGAAACAGGACAGCCGTCTCTTCGACCGGCAGATCGAATTCGGGCTGGTCTCTTCCGCCATATCCATGGCCGACGATCAGGCCGCGCCGCACCTGGCCGGTGCGGGGAACGATCAGCCAGCCGTTGATCTGAAACGATCCCGTCGACATGTAGCTGATATCGAAGACATGCCAATCGTCGTGCCGCAGCCTGCTATGGCGAAGTCGCGGTTGCGGATCGATGGCGATGGCGGCCTTGTAGCGTTGCTGCCAGAACTCATCGAAGCCGGGCGGCGCTTCCGGCGGCTGGATGGCGAGCAGCTGTTCCTGCTCCATGCCGTAGGTGGGATCGAAATCAAAGGGATGGGTTGTCGGTATGGTCATCTGAAATTTGTCTCGTGAAAGCACCGTCGACGCAAGGGCGAACTCGATCGCCAACATCGCCGGCCGCAGCCGTTCATTGATGGGTCTGTTACGTGGGGCGATCGATGCGATAGAGCACATGCGGTCGCAGGATATGGCCAGGCGGAACAGTAGTGTCTTCGAAATCGCCGTCTTCGACCCGCACCATGCCGATCTTTTCCATCGCATGGCGCGACGGGAAATTGATATTGGAGGTATAGCCGATCACGCATTCGGCCTGCAGCTCCTGCCAGGCAAACTCCAGGAAACGGTGGCTGACTTCCGTCGCATAGCCCTTGCGCCAATGGGCGCGGCCCAGAATCCAGCCGATTTCAAGCGGGAAGTTGCCCGGAACTTCCGGTCCGGGTCGAGATAGTCCCGCGCCGCCGATCAGGGCGCCGTCGGCTTTGCGCTCGACGGCGAGGAAGCCGAAGCCTCTCCGTGTTAGCTGCTCGTTGGCCTCGTCGATCAGCTCGCGGGTTTCTGCTGCCTTGAGCAGGTGCGGATAATAATATCGCCGGACCTCGGCATCCGCGTTGATGGCGGAAAACGGAGCGAGGTCGCTATCCCGCCAGGGCCTGAGGACAAGTCGGGACGTTTCGAGAATAAGCATCAGGCTCCCTGCGCGAATGGATTGACTTGGGCGACATGAGGGGCACGCAGCATCCTGCAAACGTCACGAAACCGGAAAATTCTCCATCCACGAATTTGCTGGAGGAGTCCATCTTTTCCGCCGCGATCTGGTCTTTGCGATTTGGCCGCACATGTCGAAAAGATGACGCAAATAGACTGTGGTTTTTGCGAACCGCTGTCGCTTCCGGGCCCGCGTTGGAGTATAGTGAGGTATGATTAGGTTGCTAACAATACTTGCGGGAGTTTCGATTGCAGGCTGCGCATCGGCGGAGCAAAGTCAGATCGTTCAAGGCGCTTACAGGATCCAGGATTGTTCGAGTGCGGTGGATCAGGTCTTGTGGAAAACGAAAGGACGCCTGCTGTCCGTCAAGCCGCGTGAGAAACGTTGTATCGTGACCGTGATCATTCCGCATGGTGGGCAACGGCCTGAAAAGGTGGTCGTTCGTGTCGATTATACCGATGCGGACAACGGCCAGGAGAATGAGCAATAACCGCGAGCGGTAAAAGGGACCGCGTGAAAAATGGGCGAAGTCATCCAGTTCCGACCCACAACAAGATATGGCAAGCACCTCGATGCGCAGGCCCGTATAGAACGGGAACTATTGCTTCCCTTCGCGACGAAGGCTGCATCCGCCAGCCCTCCCGAAACATCGTCCGGCACACCTTCGAAGACAAGCTTTCCGCTGAACGGAATTGTCATCGCCCTTGGTGCGATCCTCGTCTATGCGCTGGTGATATCGCATGTAGCCGGCCAGCAGCACTATTCTGCCCGCGCCAATTTCATGCCTTCGGCCTTTGAGCAAGACTAGCTCATTCTGCTATGCCGGCTTGATGCGTCGGTTGTTCGAAACTTTTTTCCTGCCATCTCTTCGGAATTTCAAGCGAAATCTACTTGCTGGAATGTATCGATACATCATAGATACATTCCGCGAACTCATTTTCGGCACTATTCTTTTCTATTGCGCTTGCGAGCGCGACGCCGGTTATCGGCAATAATGCCGCGCTTCGGCACCGGAAGGGGCAGGCACATCATTTCGGTCCGCAAAGTACAATCCTCCCATGTTTCAGGGAGCTGCGGCCATTGGAGGCTACCCGATAGCATCGCTCCACGAAAATGAAGAGGATTTGAACCTGTTCGTTAAATGAAGATTCCACCAAATCTGGTGTAATCTGGAACGGACGGTAGTTTTGGAGAGCATTTCTTGTCGCGGCTTGGAATTCAACAGCTGCAATGGATCGGTGCGGTAGCTGTTATCATGGTTTGCCTGATGATGGCCTGCTCGACGATTGCTTTCAGTTTTTCCGATTATGTCAACTACAGGCGGGGCGTGACGGAGTTCAGCCGCTTTCATGCCGCCTTGCATGCCGCGGCGACAATCTCCAGAGAACGAGGGCCGGCAAACAGCCTCATGGGGGCCTCGGACGAGGAGCGGTCACAATTTGCCGCCTCTCTGATGGCAAGCCGTGACGAGACCGACAAGGATATCGCCAGGCTTGAAACCCTGTTTCGCACGGAAATAGATCAGTCGCCGGAGATGCGCAGTACGTTCACGGCGGTGAAGGCTCAATTGGAAGCCGGCAGGCAGGCCGTCGATGCGGTGGCCGCGACGCCGCTCGAGGAGCGCAGCGGCGCGAAGATTGCGGAGGCGATCCAGACGATGTTCCGCGCGGCGGACCGTGCCCAGGACTATCGGGATGCCGCCGGCCGATCAATCATTGCGCTGGCGCCGGAAACGGGCGCCGAGGTCATGCTGGCATCGATGGCCGGAACGCTACGGGAACGCGCGGGAAGACTGGGTTCCTACGTGGTGATGATGATGACCTCGCAAGGGCAGGCCCGTTCGCACTATCGGGCCGAGTTCGATAGCGAATTGAACCGCGTTCTCGAAGTGAATGCGCTTCTGAAGACCTATGCCTCCACCACGCTCCAATCCCAGGCTATCGCAAGTTTGCTGGATCAGGTTGCGGTCAGCTATTTCGCCGGATCGCTGCCATATGCTCAGCGTGTCGCCTTCGATCTGAATAACGGCAATGCGCCGACACCGGGCGAGTTCACGACGAAATACGTTCCGGGAATGAAGTCCACCGAAACCCTGCGCGAACTCATCGAGACGACCGCTGTGACGTCGCTGGAGAAGGTTCAGCAGAAAGAATTGAAGGCCATGCTGATCTCGGCCCTTCTCGCCGGCATGGCAATTACCGTCGTGATCGGATTGGCCTATGTGCTGAGACGGTCGCTTTTCCAGCCAATGCTTGCCGCGATACGCCAGATCGACGACATTGCCGCCGGCAACCTCGTGCAGCCGCCACGAATGCCTCACGCCGGGCGCGAGGTGGGCGAGATGTTCCGGCGGCTGGATCTTCTGCGTGAGCAGCAGCGCTTCAAACGGCATCTGGAAACGGAACGCAAATCGATGACGGAGGAACTGAGGCGCCTCTCGCAGACGGATGCGCTCACCGGTCTTCTCAATCGGCGTGCGCTTGGCGAGGCCGTGGAGCAGCTATTTGCCGCTACCGGCTCCGGCTCCCGCAGCATCGGTATCATCATGTTCGATATCGACCATTTCAAATCGATCAATGATCGCCACGGGCATGCCGTCGGCGACCTCGTGCTTCAACGGACGGCCCAGATCCTGTCGCCGTGCCTGAAGCCCGATGATCTTTTCGCGCGCTATGGCGGCGAGGAGTTCATTATCGTGCTGAACGATGCGACCGAAGCATCGGCGCGGGCGACTGCGGAGAGATTGAGGGAAACGCTGGAGCGGGCCGTCATCAGCGACCAACACGGGTTGAAGGTCACGGCGAGCTTCGGCGTCGACTGGCGCACGCAATGTACGATCGCGGATTGGGAGAAGCTGGCTATCGTCGCCGACAGGCGGCTTTATCGAGCCAAGCGGGGCGGACGCAATCTGGTCTGTTCATCCGACAACGGGACGGAGGAGACAACGGCCGTCTCTACAGGGGGAAGCGGCCCGGAAAAAGCGGGGGATGCAAACGCCGCTTGATGCGGCGACCACGACGATGATGGGGCGTTACAGTTTCATCAGCGAAGAAAAGCGTCGAGCCTATGTTGACCATCTTCGACCATCGCGCCGCGCTTGCGAAGCAGATGAACTGGCGCCAGTAGGCCACATCTTGCCATCGTCGAAGACTATTGCCGGCGTCCGTGTTCGAGAGCCGGTTTTCGCAGTCACCGCTCCCTGCTCGTCAACATTTCTTTGCAAAAGGCCGGCAATTGGCCATGTTTCGGTAAAGGACACGCCACAGTTCTCGTGAGAATGGGCATTCGATATCTATTCCAGAGGAGCGGTCGATGGATACGCAGCCGATGAAATGGTGGAATGGCCAAACCGAAATGACCCGGCGGCTGAGTTCCGGGCTTGCTGTGTGCGGCATAGTGGTCGGCGCTCTCTATATCGTCGTCCAGACGGGCCCGACCGAACACGCGATGCGCGTCTTCGACGATAGCGGCCGCATTGTTCTAGGCGGCCTTGCGCCTTTGGCGCATTCGTCGAAGAACGGATTGCAGGTTGCGGTTGATGCAAGTCCCGCCCGGCAGTTGATGTCCGTGCCGATCCCGCAGCCATCGCCTCTCGCAGCGGCCAAAAGCGGCACGCCGGTCGGAAAGAAGGTCGCCTCGCATGGCGATGTGGCCAGGATGAAGGTTGCAGCATCGGGTGGCGTCGAGCGTTTCGACCGCTGCCTGCCACAATGCGAAACGCGCGATCCATTGATCGCTGGGCGTCCGCAATATGCTCAGGCTGCGCTGCCCGTGACGAAGGCTGACGATCCTCCTCCGATAGTGAGAGAAGAGGAGGGCTTTCACCCATTGGCGGGCGCACGCCATCTATTGATCCGGGCGGCGGATGCCCCCGGCGTGATGCTGCGGCGCGGCCGCGAAGCGCTTGACGATGTCGCCCGCATAGATTGGTAGGACGGTGCGCGGCGCCAATTGGTGCTCGATAACGATCATCTTCATCGAAACGAACAAGTGTGCGCTGTTTCGCAACAGGGCCACCGGCTTCAAATGGGGAATAAAGTCTGCTCCCAGACGAGCTTAAGAGCGCTCCGCCCAGATCTTCGCCAATTCGACGAGTGTTTTCACGGCTTTTTCCATATCCTGCCGGCTGACCCACTCCAGTGGCGAATGAAAGGCATGGCCGCCGGCAAAAAGGTTGGCGCACGGCAGTCCCATGAAAGAAAGTCTGGATCCGTCGGTGCCGCCGCGAATACTGCCGCGAACCGGCGTCATGCCGGCGCGCCGGATTGCTTCGACGGCATTTTCCACGATTTCCGGATGGCGATCGAGAACCGCCTTCATATTGCGATACTGATGCCGCACGGTGAATGTGTGCGACGAGCCCGGATAGCCCGCCATCACGTCCTTGACGATCTGCTCCAGCATGGCTTCCTTGGTCGCAAGGCCGGCCTCGTCGAAATCGCGGATGATGAGGCCGAGCGAAGCCTTCTCCATCGAGCCGCTGACGCCCGTCGGATGGATGAAACCATCGCGTTCCGCCGTCGTCTCAGGGGCGATCTCTTTCGGCAGCCGGTCGATGATCGCTCCGGCGATCTTGATGGCGTTCTCCATTTTTCCGAAGGCAAAGCCCGGATGAATGGCCACGCCCTGGATGGCGATTTCGACGCTGTCGGCCGAGAATGTTTCGTCTTCTATATGTCCAGCCGTTTCGCCGTCGACCGTGTAGGCAAATTGCGCGCCCAGTTTCTTCAGATCGACCTTGTCGACGCCGCGGCCGATCTCCTCGTCGGTCGTCAATAGCAACTTGATGGTGCCGTGACGAATGTCGGGATTGTCGACGAGATATTTGGCCGCTGCCACGATCTCGGCGAGCCCCGCCTTGTCGTCGGCTCCAAGCAGCGTCGTGCCGTCCGAGGTGATGATGTCATTGCCGATCTGATCGCGCAGGGCAGGGTGCTCGTCGACGCGGATGACCTGCTGCGGATCGCCGGAAAGGCGGATATCGCCGCCGGCGTAGTTCCGCAGGATCTGCGGCTTGACGTTCGTGCCGGTGAAATCGGGCGCGGTGTCCATATGGGAGCAGAAGCAGATCACGGGAACCGGCTTGTCGACATTCGACGGAATGGTGGCATAGACATAGCCATGCTCATCCAGATGCGCGTCGGTCAGTCCGATTGCCAGCAGCTCCGCGACGAGGATGCGTCCGAGGTTTTTCTGCTTTTCGGTGGAAGGCTGCGTGGTGGAGGTCGGGTCCGATTGAGTATCGACGACAACATAGCGAAGAAAGCGATCGGTGACGGTATCGGTCATGAACCTGGCTCCCATGAATCATTCGGTCTTGCGTAAATTATAGCGGCGATAAGCCGATTTCACGCTGAAATACAGTGAAATCCGAAATGGATTTGCGCCGTCCGCCTTAAAAGAATGGCCGCTCCAGCGTTCTGCGGGAGCGGCCAAACGTCAAGCTATCGGGATGACCGAAAGCCTTAATCGGTCGAGGTCAGGGTAACGGAGGTGCCGGTTGCGGCGACGTTGAGGCCGAGCTGGCCGGTCACGCTTACCGTCTGAAGATGGATGGAGCCGGAGGTGCCGCCGACAAGGATGTTCGTGCCCACGCCGGCACCGACGGTCGCTTCAACAGTGGCGCCCTGATAGAGGCCGCTCAGCGAACCGTGATGATAGCCGGCTGTCGGCGCGAAGACAGCCCAGATGAGCCGGCTGCGCGTCGTGAAGCCGAGATCGACGCCCATCTTTCTGATCGCGCCGGTGTAGTGATCGATGCGCTCGCGTCCGACGGTCGAATGGAAGGTGCAATCGACTTCCTTGGCAGAACCGAGAACATAGCCGACGCCGCCGCCGATCTCGCAATCGAGATAGCCGATCTTCACGCCGTTGCGCTGATCCGGCTCCTCATTGTAGGTCGTCGGCATGTCCGCCGCCCGCGCTACAGCCGCGCCTGCAATGATCAACGATGCTGCTGAAAGCGTCAGGGTCAGGATTTTTCTCATCTGTTTTCTCCTTGTCAGAGTATTATGGGTGGCATGCACCCTCGTCGTCGAGCCGATGGAATCAACCCGTATTTAACGTGTATACGCGCAGAACGATCCCCAAAATAAGGCAGCTATCGTCATGATCTCCATCACAATATAGGGAGGTCCATCCGGGACGGCATCCCCTAATCGTTTCACGTTTTGCAACCGACTGAATCGCGCCGTACAAAATCGACGGCTTGCAAGGTTTTCTCCCGCTTGGCGATCAGCTGTGCTGCAGCAGCTTCTCCTTTGCCGCGAAAGCGAAGACATCGACCGGTTCCCCCAGACCCTTGAGGGGGAAGGAGCCGAGACTTTCCATATCACGCTGGCAGCCGGCCATATCGACGAAAGCCTTCGACAGGAGCACGGGCCGCTTGACCTCCTTCGTCAGGGATTCCAGCCGCGACGCGATATTGACGGCCGGCCCGATCACCGTGAAGTCCAGCCGGGTGCGCGAGCCGATATTGCCGTACATCACATCGCCCACATGCACTCCGACGCCATAACGCAGCACCTCGCGGCCATGCTTGCGGTTCTCCTCATTGAGTGCCGCAATGCCCGTTTGCGCTTCACTGATGGCGAGAAGGAGATTGTGGCAGGCATTGGGGTCGCTCAATGGGAAGATGGCCAATAGCCCATCTCCCATGAACTTGAGGATTTCACCGCCGTGCTTCTCGATCGGCTCGACCATGGCGTCGAAATAGCCGTTGAGCAGTTCGATCACGTCGTCCCGCGGCCACATGTCCGAAATGGTGGTGAAATCGCGCAGGTCGCAGATGAGGATCGCCGCGCCGACCGTGGTGCCGCTCCCGCGCGTCGTGGCACCCGCCAGGATCTTCTCGCTGGCATGCGGTCCGACATAGGTGCGCAGCAGCGTGCGCGCCATGACGTTCTTCAGCCGGATCTCGGTCACCATCGTCAGGGCCGGCAGCAGGTCCTTCAGGAAAGTAATATGCCGCTCGGTGAAACCGCCGGGAGCATCCGAGGCGAACGTGACGATGTGACGCTTTCCGAGCGTGTGATAGATCGGCCAGGCGATGTAGTCGGTCAAGCCCTCCGCGTGCATCTCCCTGTAGAGGGGATAGTCGAGTTCCGCCTTTTCGCAAATCTCCAGATTTTTGCGGACTTCCGTCGCGCCGTTGAAGATTTCGTTGATGGGGCTTGCCAGAAACTGCGGCGTGTTTTCGACGCCGTAGCTGAACATGGCGATATCCGCCTCCTTCATCCCCGTCCGCCAGAGGATTCGCGCGCCGAGCCATTGCGGATGATGCGTTCTGAAATGCATGGTCGCCCTCGCAACCGGAATTCCGGCTGCCCGCATCTTTTCGCAGAGTTCGACGAGGATGTTGTCGATGAAGCGCTGATCGCGGACGTCATTCATCAGCCAATCGAGTATCTTGCTTTGTTTCGTCGGCCAGCTGCCGTGATCGTCATGTGTCGAGGCGGCAATAGCCTCAATGGAAGATTGCATTTCCTTTACCCCACAAATTCCGTCACCTGTCGCAGGCCGTCAGCGCCGTTCGATCCCGAACATCACTATACGCGTCGAGCCAAGGACCGGGAACGGCTATCGCCTCTATTTCGCGATATCGTAAATTATGCGCTCGGCTATGGCAGAAGCGCCGTGAATCGGCCATAGGCCTCATATGGTCCCGCAACTCCCGCGGTGCAATATTCTGGCGAAGAGGCAAGGGAATGAGAGCGTATTTGGCAGGTCCGGAGGTATTTCTCCCGAATGCGAGGGAAATCCTCGATCGCAAGATCGCGCTGACGCGCAGCTATGGCTTCACGCCGGTCTCGCCGGGCGACCTCTCCGTTCCCGAGACGGAAACACGCAGGCAGCGCGGCCTTGCCATCAGCGCCATCAACGAGAAGCTGATGTCGAGCGCCGATCTTATCATTGCCAATCTGACGCCGTTTCGCGGTGTTGCCGCCGATGTCGGCACGGCCTTCGAACTCGGCTTCATGTGTGCCCGCGGCTGCCCTGCATTCGCTTTTTCCAACTGCACCGAAAACCACTTCGAGCGTGTGCGCGGGCTTTATGGCGGGGAGGTTCATCTCGGTCCGGACGGACGCCATCGCGGTCCCGACGGGCTGGCGCTGGAAAACTTCGACATGGCCGACAATCTGATGCTCGACGGCGGCATCGCCGCACGCGGCGGCGTGATCGTCACCCGCAAGGTTTCGGCGGATCAGCTCTTTACGGACCTGACCGCATTCGAGGAATGCCTGGGCTTGGCTGCCGAGAAACTGCTGAAGGAAGCCGTTGGCGCATAACAGCTTGGCGGTTAGGCCTGCCTGCCGAAGCTCACCAGGGTCCAAGAGCCTCATCGATAGTGCGCGCTCTTGCGGGAAGCTGATCATAGGCAGCGATATCCGGCTCCGCAAAGCGGGCCAGTCCGAGCGCTGCCAGGAGAGCAAGACCTTCCCGATCCCGGTGGGCGCTGAGAAGGTTGCCGCGAAGCGCCTCAACGATCTCGGGAGGTTGCTGTTTGGCAGCGACCAGCAAGGGGAAGGGTGCCGGTTTCGTCGTGGCGACAATGCGCAATGGCGCAACCATCTCCGGTTCGTGCAGTGCCAGAAGCTGGTAGGCGTAGGCATCGATCGCGCCGACATCGATCGTTTCGGAGCGGATCGCGTCGACAACGCCGCGCGGATTGAGGAGCGAGCCAATGGTCTCGCGGGCCGGCTGCCCGCCCGCAAGCGCTGCAAAAAATTCCCGCGGCGCGTTATAGCCGGACTGCGAGTCACGCACGGTCCAACCCCAACGGGCGGACACAAGATCGGCTTCCTTGAGCGGGCTTTCTCGGGCCGCGACGATGTGGCTTGCATAGAGGGGTTGCCCCTTTGCCCAATCCGCCAGCGAAACGGGAGCGGCCAATGGCAGCGGGCGCTCATCTGCCGCAAGCCTGGAAAATGGAAAGCCGCACATGAAGACGGCGCCCATGTCGGGGCGCCCCCACAGCTCGGAAAGCGGCGCGGGAGCCGCATGGGCGATAACTTCGAGCTCGACGCCCGACCGGCTCGCAAGCCAATGGAAGAACAGATCCCAAGATGCTGATATCTTTGGGCTAAGATTGTACATTCGCGAGCAGGCGATGGCGGCGGAAGTCGTCATGGCTGGTCACGCAAACCGAAGGCGCTGGCCGATATTCATACGTTTTGCCTTTTCGACCATCGCCGCACCGAGCGCGACATCGGTCGTGCTGAGCCCACGGTGCCAGAAGAGAATGGTCTCGTCATCGCTTTCACGGCCCGGCTTGGCGCCGCACACGATCTGGCCGATCTCGGCATGCAGCGTTTCGGCCGTCACCTTGCCCTCGTCGACATGGCGGCGAAGCGCACCGAAGGGCCGGCCGGGACCGCATTGTCCCCAATCATCGACGACGACCTTGTCCATGATGTCGGTCAGGTCGAATTCGAGCGCGCTCATGGTGCCGTAAGGCACGACGAAGGCGCCTTTCTTGACCCATGCAGTCTTGAAGAGCGGCGTCGGCTCCGGAAGGCGGCTTGCCTCGATCATGATGTCGGCGCCCTTCAGGCAATCCTCCCAATTGTCCGTGACGATGATCTTCTTGCCGAGATCCTTCTCCAGACGCGCGGCAAAGGCATCGCGGCTTTCCGGACGACGCGAATGCACGCGGATCTCGTCAAAATCGAAGATGTGATCGAGCAACCGGACATTCCAGTAGGAGGTGCCGCGCGCGCCGATATGGCCGAGGATCTTGCTGTCCTTGCGGGCGAGATGGCGCGCACCGATGGCGGTGACGGCGCCGGTGCGCATGTCGGTGATCGCGGTCGCGTCGATGATGGCCTTCGGTACGCCGGTGCGCGGATCGAACAGATTGAGGACCGCCATTTCCGAGGGCAGCCCGTGCTTGTAGTTGTCGACGAAATCGCCGACGACCTTGACGCCGGCATAGTCGAGCGGCTTCACATAGCCGCGCAGCACGTTGAAATGTCCCTTGTCCGAGCTCTCCGGCACGAGATGAACGCGAGGCTCGATCACGGTCTCGCCGCGCCCTTGCGCATCGAGCGCCTTGGTCACGGCCTCAAGGATTTCGTCGTTGGAAAGCGCCAGCGCCTTGGCGTCGATGGCGTTCAGATAGTCGATCCAGATTTCCTGCATTACCGTTCTCCAGGCCTTTCACCGGCAATGCCGGTCTATCGAATGATGCGGGCCGTTGGATGGCCTGCGGCAAAAGGAAGTGGCAGGCGCAACCGCGCCTGGCCGCATGTCTATCAGGAAGCCGCCTGCAGGGCGGTATGGGCGATAAAGTCCGATATTCTTTGAAAATCCGGCCCTTGGGCGCGGTCCTCTTCAAGCGGTGGCACCCGTTGGCGCACCTGTCGATAGGCGTGCGACGTTCCGCTGCCAAGCTCGCCCGCGACGCCGCGCAAATCGACGGCCTGCGCCGATGCGACAAGTTCGATCGCTACAAGATAGCGCAATCGCTCGATCATCGCTTCGATTTTTGCCAGAACGCTCGGCGCCATCGAAGCCTGATCCTCGACGCCGTCCGCAACCGGGATGGGCGTAAGCGAGACGGGAGCAGCCAGATGCCGTATCTCTGCTTCGAGGGCTGAGACCGTCTTCTGAACGGTGGCAAACCCCGTTCTGCTCTGTCCGAGCGGCGTCAGGAAGCGCGGCAGCTCCGACATGCCCGCCGACATGATCTTCATGGTTCTATAGGCCGTTGCCGCTGCGCAATGGGCGATTGCCTGGCCAAGCCGCTCCCAGGCCAAGACGAAGGCCGTCATGTCGAAATTGCCGTGCGACAGGATCAGCCCTTCTTCGGCGAGCACGACAGGGTTGTCGCCGGAACTAGCAAGCTCGATTTCCGTGGCGAGACGCGCTTCGCCGATCGCATGGAGGAGGGCGCCCCATACCTGGGGCGCGCAGCGATAGCTCAAAGGATCCTGCAGACGACGCGCGGCGCCATCGGCAAGCAGAGAGCTGCCGGAAAGCAGTTCGCGAAGCCTTGCGGCTGCCTCACGCTGGCCGAAGGCTGGCCTTGCCGCCAGTGCCCTATCGTCGAAGGCCGATACATTGGCGCGGAATGCCTCGAAATTCAAAGCGACAGCGCCAAGCGACCAGTCAAACAGACGCTCGATATCCTCAATGCATAAACAGGCCTTGCCGACTGACAGGCTGTTGGCGACCACAAGGACATGGCCATCCTTCGGCGCGATCGACAAAGGCGTCAGCCCGGCCTTCGAAAGCGCATCGAGCGCCGGCATGACCATGCCGTCCACTTCAGCCTCGCCATCCCCGAGCAGGGCCCGTCCCATGTGGGCCAAGGGTGCAAGATCGGCAGCGCCGATCGAGCCGAGCGATGGCACGACTGGATGGAAGCCCGCGTTGAGTGCGGCGACGAGACCGGTGAAAGCCGGCAGCGACACGCCGGAGCCACCGGCCGCCATCCCGGCGATACGAGCAGCCATCATCGCCCTGACGGCTTCGCGCGGCAGCGCCGCCCCGACCCCGACCGCGCGAGCTTGCGGCACCCGCAGCTGGAAAGCGATGAGATCGTCTGCGGCCAATCGTGTATCGACACCGGCACCCAAGGCTGTCGTCAGGCCATAGACGGGCCGGTCGGCAGCCAGATAGCGCTCCACGACGGCACGGGCAGCATTGATCTTCGCTTCGACCTCCGGCGAAACGACGATCTGCACACCGCGTCGCGCGATCGAAGCGATGTCGCCGATGGTCGGCGCAGCGCCGGTTAAGGACACGATGTCTGCGGCCTCGGTCATTCTTGCTTGCCTCCGGGAAAAGCGCCAGGCATCCGGTGTCTTTTTCTGGAGCCGGCCTCCAGACGATATTTGTTGCCGGGGTAAGTCAGCAGCGCGCATGTGCCCACCAACTTGCCGGACCATGTGCGCCGGAAGACGCGCAGGCAGGGTTGATCTGCTTTGACGCCCAGCAACTTCCTGATCTCGGCATCCGGCTTGATAGCTTCGACGAAATGTTCGAATTCGGTGATCGGCGCCAGCTGCGTCAAATACTCGTTCGGCGTGATCGTGCTGAAATCATTGGCGAGATAATCCGGCGCGACGGCGGGATTGACATAGCGTTCTTCCACCTGAATCGGCTGGCTGTCCTCCAGATGCACGATCAGGCTGTGCATGACCTCCGTGCCGGGCGCCAAATCAAGGGCCTGCGCGATGCGGGCATCCGCCTTGATACGGTCGGCGACCAGAACCTTGGCGGTGTGCCGGTGGCCGCGCTCGGATATTTCGTCGGCGATGTTCCTGATCTGCAGCAGATCGATATCCTCACGCTGTGAGGAAACGAAGGTCCCGAGGCCTGCGCAACGGGTCAAGACGCCTTCGAACATCAGCTCCCGCAGTGCCCGATTGGCAGTCATGCGGCTGACGCCGAAGGAGGAAACGATCTCGCTTTCGGAATAGACGCGATCGCCCGGCTTGAGCTTGCCCTCGGCAATCAGGCCGACGATCCGCTCCTTGATCCGCAGGTAACGCGGCATGTCGTTCGGCGGCTCGGCTTCCAAGCTCGTCATGCCAGCCTCGCATTGCCGTAATCGAGCACCGTCGCTTCACGGGCGGGGACACGCGCCTGGAAATAGACATCCTGTCCGTCACGCCAGATGTCGAATTCCAGGGTATCGCCGGGAAAAACGACCGCCGTGAAACGTGCCGCGATGAAGCCTATATCCGCGAAATCCTGCTTTCCCAGCAGGCGCCCTATGGCATAGCCCGCATAGCCGAATGTGCAGAGACCATGGAGGATCGGGCGTGGAAACCCGGCCTGGGCGGCATAGGCCGGATCGGCGTGCAGCGGATTGAGGTCGCCGTTCAGGCGGTAAAGGAGTGCTGCATCCTCCGGGATCGCTACCGCAAGCCTTGCGTCACTCGTGCGCGATGGAACCGGCCGCAGCGCTTCGGGCGGCGTCCCGGCTGAGCCGCATCCGCCATCGCCACGACAGGCATTCGTCTGAGACATGGTTGCGACGATCTTCTCATCGCCGGCAGTCATGATCGTCCGGTCGAAGGTGGCGAACATGCCCCTATCAGGTCCGCGGTCGACGATCGAACGCATATGCGAGCGCGAAAGCAGGGGCACATCGACAGGCACGGGCGCGTGAATCGTCAGGCGATGCTCGGCATGGACCAGCTGCTGCCAGTCGACACCGGCATCTTCCATCCAGGAACCCGCATCGGCCACAACATTCGGCAATGTCGGCGTGACGACGAGGTCCCGTTCCTGAACCCGCCGCAAATGTGCCGCATCCAGAGGATCGTTGCCATAGCCGGTGGAAAGCGCGTAAAGAATTGCGTCCCGTGCGCTGACCGCTCGCCGCATGTCGGGAATGGGATATGCCATGAGGGACTGTGCCGTGATGGGCATGGTCAAACCCGTGTTGCGACGATCTGGCAGCGGGTGGCGGCAATCATCGGAAGCACTGTTTCATCATTGTAAATACGCATTCGCATGGCTTATCCAGTCCTGTCGCCTGTATATACAGGCACAGCGCGTGGGCAGTTGCAAGGCAATAATCGGAACCGATTAAAATGAAGGCGGCCTCGCCATTGGCAACCCGGTCTACGGCCACCGGGCAGGGCGTTTCTTTCGAGATAGGCCATTGGTCCGAAGCTCGCCATAAATAGCGAAGCGGCAACGACGTTTCCTTGCCATTGCCGCTTCGTCTCTTTTGCAACTATGTGCCGGCGTTCGCGCTAGCCGCCGATCATGAGCCTGACGACTTCCTCGTGATTGGTGTCGGCGATGTTCCGCTCCCCGGCCACGATCCCACGCCGCAGGACGACGATGCGATCGGAGACGGCAAAAATATCCTGCAAATTATGCGAGATGAAGATGACGCCACGCCCCTGCGCCTTCAGCGACTTGATCAGGGCGACGACCTTGCGCTGCTCCGGTACGCCGAGCGCAGCCGTCGGCTCGTCCATGACCAGGATGCGGGCATTCCAGTAGACCGCGCGGCCGATCGCGACTGCCTGGCGCTGGCCGCCGGAGAAATTGCTGACCGGGGCGTCGAGCCGCTTCACATGAAAGTCGAGCTCCGCCATCGTCTTGCGCGCCGCTTCCGCCATGGCCTTGCGATCCAGGACCGGCAGGAAGCCGAAGAGCTTCTTCATCGGCTCGCGACCGAGGAAGATGTTCGCACCGATCGGCAGGTTGTCGGCAAGCGCGAGGTCCTGGTAGATGGTCTCGATGCCCTTCTCGCGCGCATCCTGCGGTGACGAGAAGGTAACGGGTTTGCCTTCGATCAGGATTTCGCCGGCGGTCGGCGGATAGACGCCGGAGATCGCCTTGATCATCGTCGTCTTGCCGGCACCGTTATCGCCGGCAAGAGCCACGACTTCGCCAGGCCTGACGACCATGGAGCAATTGTCCAGGGCACGCACGGCGCCGAAATAACGCGAGAGATTGCGGACCTCGAGGAGGGGGGTGACACTATTCATCCTGCTTCGCTCCGCTGAACCTGCGCTGTGCCTGGTCGATGAGCACCGAAATGATGATGACGACGCCGACGGCGATGAACTGCCAGAACGGCTCCACATTCATGAAAACGAGACCGTACTGGATGACGGCGATGACGAGAGCGCCGGCAATGGTGCCGATGATCGTACCGGAGCCGCCGAACAGGCTCGCGCCGCCAATGACGACGGCGGCGACGCTATCGAGCAGCAGCGGCTCGCCGGCCTGGGCCGCGCCGGCGGTGAAACGCGCCGCATAGAGCGCCCCGCCCAATCCAGCGCAGACGGCCGAAAGAATATAGAGCCGCAGCAGATGGGACTTGATGTCGATACCGGCGCGGCGCGCGGCCTGCGCATTGGCGCCGATGGCATAATTATGCTGGCCGAAACGGGTTTGGCTCAGCAGGTAATGCATGATGAGCACAAAGACGAGCGTGACGATGACGAGATAGGGCACGCCAAAGAAGCGTCCGTTGCCGAGTTCGGCAAAATAGGAATTCTTGACGGGCACCGTCGTGCCGCCGGCGAGCAGGAAGGCCGTGCCACGCGCAACGCCGAACATGCCGAGCGTGCCGATGAACGGCGGAACCTTCAGCCGGGAGATCAGAAGACCGTTTACGAAGCCGGGTACGGCGGCCGCCAGCATGGAGATGAGAATGCCGAACACCATTGCCAGCGGCAAAGGCATATAAAGGCCGGCGATATTGGCGACGTGCGCGGCAACGACGGCCGCAAGCCCCATGATGAAGCCGGTCGACAGATCGATGCCGCCGGAAATGATGACGAAAGTCTGCCCGATCGCCAGCAGCAGCGGCGCCACTGCGAAGACCGCAACGGACTGCCAGTTGAAGCTGGAGCCGATGAAGGTGCCGCCGAAGTCGATCCGTGCCCAGATCTCGAACGTCACGATAAGCGCGGCAAGAAAGAGCCATGCGCGCAATTGCGCGATACGATTAAGGATAGTTTTTTCCTGGTCGCCGTGGTCTGCCTGAGGCGCCACATGCTGATCCGTCTTGCGAACGTCTGCATTGTCGATTGTCATGGACTGGTCCAAACTGGAGCGTTATCGGCACGAGATTGCGGCGCCGTTCGCTCTATCATCGTTGGATGATGTGCCTCGCCGATCCGGCGAGGCACAGGCTATCCCCGAGTTAATCGGAGTAGATGAACTTCGCGATGTTCTTGTCTGTCACGTTCGACTTGTCGATGACGGTGAAGCCGGTGCCGATCGCCGTCGGAATCGAATTCCCGGTCAGATGGGCATAGGCTGCCATCACGCCGAAATAGCCGATTTCTGCCGGGTGCTGTGCGATCGCCAGATCGACGAGGCCGGAGTTGATGTTGTCGATGATCGACGTCGGCGCATCGAAGGCGACGACGCGGATCTTGCCCGTCTGGCCGGCCTGCTGCACGCCGTTGGCGGCGCCAAGGGCGGAGAACAGGTTTGCCCCGAAGACGCCGTCGAGATCGGAGTTGCGGGCATAGACAGCCTGAAGCTGCGATGCCGCCTTGTTGGCGTCGTCGTCGTTGTACTGCGTCTCAAGAACGGTGATGTTCGGGTATTTCTTCATTTCCTCCTTGAAGCCCTGCTCGCGCTGGTCGGTGGTCGATACACCGGGCTTGACGTTGGAAACGTAGACCTTGCCCTTTTCGCCGACGGCCTTTGCCAGTGCGCGTGCGGCGATCGCACCGCCGAGCAGATTGTCGGAAGCGATATAGGCAAGCGGGAAATCGGCATCGCCGTTGCCCGTCTGGTAGACGCCGGTGCCTATGAAGGTATCGACGGTAATGATCGGGATGCCCGCGTCAGCGGCCTTCTTGAGCGGCTGGATCAACTGATCCTTGTCGGTCGGCGCAATGAGAATGAAATCGGGCTTCTTGGCGATCACCGCGTCAAGAACCGGAACCTGGGTCACCGGGTTGAAATCGGGCCCACCCTGGAATACGAGTTCGGCACCGACCGCCTTGGCTGCCGCTTCGGCACCCTTGCGCATGGTGATGTAGAAAGCATCGGTCGTCAGGCCCGGAATGAGGGCAATCGTAAATTTCTTGTCTGCAGCTTTAGTGCCACCGGCAACTGCCGCAACACCGGTAGCGAGCGATGCCACGGCTGTGGCCTTTAGAAATGAGCGGCGCTCCATAATTTTCCTCCTCTTGAAGCCGAACCTCCCCTGTCCGGCACAGCGATAATCAGTGGGTTGTTGCCACGCGTCAAGTAATTTTTTTCTGTAATGAATTTCCTTTAATTCGTTGATATACTTATATAATTCGAATATGTGCATACTGGTATGGTCCGTCGAGGACATAGCGTCGCACACGGGTTCCGAATTATTCCGCAATCATGCCATCGCTTGCGCGGCGACACACCTTATCCGCAGTCGAAGACCTGCGATACCCACGCCATGATAGCATCCATATCCGGCTCCAGGGTCCGGTCGACCGTCATCACGGGGCCACAACCCATGGGCTCGGCCAGATCGGCGAGTGCAATCAGCTCCGGCACGTATTCGGCGCCCGGGTGGCCGGGTAGCCGATCCTTCAGCCGGCTGGCATAGCGCTCGCCGGCAACCGACCCCGGCACCTTGCACCACAGCTCGGCGACATGCTCGATCTTTGCCGCGCCGATATAGCTCTCGAGCTGTTCCCTCGGCTGGAAGCCGAACCAGGCATCGATGATGAAAGTCGAACCGGCGGGAGCTTCCGCGACGAAAGACCAGATCGCCTGGTAGCTCGCCTTGCCCAAGGTCCGGTTGAAGTCTCGATCGACAGGGCCGATGTGCTGCAGGAAGGGGTTCTTGATGTCGTCGAGAGACAGGATCGGCCAACCGGTTCGCTGGGACAAAGCCTTCGCAAGCCGACTTTTGCCGGAGGCCGGCACGCCGTTCACCAGAACGACCCGCTTTCCCTGCTGCGGAAGGGCATCCCCGAAAACAGACAGGCCAGCGCCGATCACGCCGGCATCGTCGGCAAGCTTCGCCGGCAATATTGCCGGGCAAAACCATGGCGCTTCTGCCGGCAAGTCGGCAAGGGCACGCGCCGCATCGCAGCCGAGGCCGCCGCCGAGCAGGATGACTTCGGGATCCATCGTCGCGGCGATATTGTCGAGAGCCGTACGCAGCGGACCGGCCCATTGGCGCAATACGCGCGTTGCCGCATCGTTTCCCCCGGTTGCCATGTCGAAGACTTCGCGGATCGTCGCAACGGACAATCCGGCTTCGGCGATGTGCCGGCGCAAGGCGGTTCCGGAACTGAAGGTCTCGACGCAGCCGCGCCGGCCGCAAGGGCAGGGCGGACCGTCCTGCGATACGCAGATATGACCGAGCTGCCCCGCAGCCCTGTGGCCATGATAGATGCGACCGGCATGGGCGACGGCACCGCCAATACCCGTTCCGATCGTCAGCATCGCAACATTCTGATAGCCCTTGGCGCCGCCGATGCGCATCTCGGCGATCAGTGCCATGTTGCAATCATTTTCGATGACGACCTTCTTTCCGAGCGCGGTCTCCAGCCGCCGGACGAAATCGAGGCCCGCCAGATTGACGATACCGCCGGACAGGATCTCGCGCCTGGCGACATCGACCCGCCCCGGTATGCCGACGCCAATACCGGAAACCTCGGATGCGTCGAGCTCGCGCGCCATCGCGATGACGCGCTCCAATACCTGCAAGGGATCGCTCGGTGTGCGTTCCGACCGCTTGGCAAGAATTTCGCCGGCAGCGGAGACGAGGGCGGCGCGAATATT
The DNA here is from genome assembly GCF_010668395.1 of Martinezella lusitana. Classification (GTDB taxonomy): domain Bacteria; phylum Pseudomonadota; class Alphaproteobacteria; order Rhizobiales; family Rhizobiaceae; genus Rhizobium; species Rhizobium lusitanum_A. Next base: position 122,560 of record NZ_WUEY01000002.1, on the reverse strand, counting down.
CGTGCCGCCGATATCGACGCCGATGGCGATGTCAGCCATTGGCGCGCTGCCTTCCGTCAGCGCCGTGCGAGCCTGCGCCTTTGAAGTGCGTCGTGATGACGGCCTGGATTTCACGAAGCCGTGGCACCGCGACCGATTCCAGCCGATCCCTGGTTACCGAGCGGTCGAGGGAGATGCAATCCTTCCAGAGGGAGCGGCCGGCAATGACCCCCGAAGCGCCGTTTCGCATGGCATCTTCGACCTGCGCCAGGAAGGTTTCATGGTCGACGCCAGCCGACAGCACCGCCCACGGCACGTCGCCGGCGGCGACGGCAAGGCGCGTGACCTCGGCACAGGCGTCCGACGAGCCCGGATAGGGGATCTTCAAAACCTTCGAGCCGAGATCCAGGCAGATCCTGCTGCCGCCGACGATCAGCGACGGTAGCCTGGCCTTGTAATCGGCGTCATCCTCGTCATCGAACTTGTAGGTCAGGAACTCGACGACAAGCAGAAGATCCTCATGCGCGAAGTCTTCGATGCAGCGCTTCAGGATCTCGATATTGTGGACATTCGCCGCATCCCGGTCCGAGCGCAGGTAGACCATGATCTTGCCGCCGGTCGCGCCCAGCTGGCGCACGCGGCGGGCGGAAATGCCGGGAACCAGCTTCGACAGGCGATAGCCCTCCGGCGATGTATCCCAGCCGGAAGCGTCGAGCCCGATCAGGAGCGCGGTATCGCGCTGAAGGACCCGATCGTCGACCAGGGCAGGCACGGCGCAGATCGGATCAACCAGAACGCAGGATGCCTTGCTGGCCAGGAAACGCGCGATATCGGCCTTCGTGTCCCCCAGCACCTTGTCGGAGATGGCCGCCTGTTCGGCCGGATCCTTGGCCAGGAGGCTGCGCATGCCGCCGCGCTGGTCGCAGGCAATTACCATCATGGCGCCGTCGCTGCCGCAAATCTGCTGGTAGCCGCGCATCTCCGCTGTCGTCAATTTCGTCATGTGATCTTTCCTCCAGCCGTCGCAAGACGGCACCGACGCAGCCATGCCTTCTCCACTCCCCGAAGAAGGCACTGCTCTTGAAATTGAGGGCTGCTGCGCTCTGTATAAACGTTGCGAAACCGGCTGTTTTGCGCCATAACTCCCTCAAGTGCAGTATGTGTAACACATTGCAGAAAGGAATTTCAACCTGAATTCGTCTCAATCGCAGGAGGCTGCGGCAAATCGCGCATTGCTGCATACCGTCGCCAAATTGCACTACCAGTCCGACATGTCGCAGGTGGATATTGCGAGGAAGCTGGGCCTATCGACTGCGACGGTTTCACGGTTGCTGCAGCGAGCGCGGGCGGTCGGGATCGTCCGGATCGAGGTGATCGATCTTTCGCCCGCCGAGGATATGAGTGCCGCGTTGATCGACGGCCTGAAATTGCAAACGGCCGCGGTGATCGATACGCCGTCGTCCAACGTACTGAGCGCACTGGCAGCACCCGTCGGCACGCTTTTGCAGCAGGCGGGTATGCGCTCCGGCTCGACGCTGGGCATCGGTTGGGGGCGGGCGGTCCGCGAGGTGACCATGGCCGGCCTGCCGCAGTTTCCTGGCATCACGACCGTTGCGCTCAATGGCGGCATGCAACAGGCGGCCGCGCACTTCCAGATCAACGAATTCGTGCGCCAGGCGGCAGCCCAGATGGGCGGCGTGCCGCACTTCCTGCATGCCCCCTATATTTCCTCAACCGAACTCAGGGACGCGTTTCTGGGCGATCCCACGGTGCAGCAAGTCACCTCTCTCTGGGACAGGCTGGACGCCGCGATCGTCGGTGTCGGCTTGACGCATGCTGCCAACCCCTCGGAAGCGGCGCTGCCGGGTGAAAAGGCGTTGAGCCATGCGGCCGGCGACGTGTTGCGCCATTACGTGACCGAGGCCGGCGAAATCCTGCATTGGGACGGGGAGGAGGGCATGATTGCAGCCTCGCCCGAACAATTGCGCAAGGTGCCGCTCTGCATCGCCGTTGCAGCCACGCCCGGCAAGGCAAGCGGCATCATCGGCGCGGCGCGGTCGGGAATGATCAACGCCCTGGTGACCGACGCCAACACCGCGCAGGCCATTCTGGATCGCCTGTCGTCCCATCAGAAAGCCGAGGATCGATCCTGATGCTCTTTGACAGCCGCTCCTTCGGCGCCTTCCTGTTCGACATGGATGGAACCGTCCTCAATTCGATTGCGGTCGCAGAACGGGTTTGGACCGCCTGGGCGGAACGGCGAGGCGTCGATGCGGTCAGCTTGCTGGCGACGGTTCACGGCCGCAAGGCGATCGAGACGATCACCCAGCTCGGCCTCACGGGGATCGATCCCGCCGAAGAAGTCAGGATTCTCACGCAGGCCGAAATCGACGACGTTGCCGGCGTCGAACCGATCGCAGGCGCTATCGCCTTTCTGAAAAGCCTGCCACCGGATCGGTGGGCGATCGTCACCTCCGCCCCGCGGGAGCTGGCCAAGGTTCGCCTTGAGGCGGCTGGCCTTCCCTGGCCGCCGGTTCTGATTGCCGGCGAGGACGTACAGAACGGCAAGCCGGCACCGGATTGCTTCATATTGGCTGCAAGGACATTGGCGCAACCTATTGAAGATTGTCTCGTTTTCGAAGACGCGCCGGCGGGAATAGAGGCAGCGGAAGCCGCGGGCGCTTCGGTGCTTGTCATCAGCGCGACCCATCGGGGGCCGCTGGCCACGCGGCATCCAAGTGTCGAAGATTATGATCGTCTTAGCCTGGGTGTCGATGCGATCGGCACTCTTCGTCTGGCAAACAGGTTGACCTGAGCTGAGCTGCACTCGCCTGTCCTCGGTACGTCCTGCATCCGCAATCTGGATGCTATCGGCGATAAGGGGCCGGGAGTATCTTGATGAAAAACCATCACGCTGCGGGTTCCGGACAGCCGAATACATCGGCTTTGCAATGGAACGCGCTCGGGATCAAAACCCATCGCCGCGCCATCTGGCAAAGACATCGGATTCATGATCTGAGCAGCCTACCGGTACGGGAGGAACCATGCAGAACTTGCTCATATTCCAGTCGCTTTGGGCCATGGAGCGACGCAGCGCTCGCTATCCGGAGCTCTCTCTCGAAGAAAACATCGAAAAGATCGCCGCCGCCGGCTTCGATGGCATCAGCACGCCTTGGCACGATCGCAACGTCGTCTCCCGCGTCGCGGGCCTACTCAAGCAGCACGGACGTCAGGCGGAAGGCCAGTGCTTTCCCAAGAGCGTCGACGACCTGAAGCCAGTGCTGGAAATCGCCGCCGAACACAATGTCCATCACATCTGCCTCCAGCCGGACGTGCGGCTGCGGCGATTGGAGGATTGCATTCCCCTGCTGGAAGGCTGGCAACGGCTGGCGGATGAGGCGGGCATCGACGTCTGGATCGAGACGCATCGCGACCGAATGACGACGGACCTGTTCTTCACGCTCGACCTGCTCGATCGCATGCCTGATCTGCGGCTGCTGGGCGACATCTCGCATTTCCTCGTCGGGCGGGAATTCGCCTGGCCGGTATCCGACGAAAATCATGCGCTTATTCATCGGATACTGGACAGTTGCTGGGCCTTCCACGGCCGCGTCGCCTCGCGCGAGCAGGTCCAGATCGAGATTTCCTTCCCGCATCACAGGCCTTGGGTCGACCTCTTCCTCGGCTGGTGGGACTACGGCTTCAAGAGCTGGCGGAAGCGCGCAGGCAAAGACGCCACACTCGCCTTTACCTGCGAGCTGGGGCCGAAACCCTATGCGATCACGGGAAGGGATGACGAAGACACCACCGACCGATGGGAAGAATCCCTGCTTATGCGGCAGGAGATACGCGATTTGTGGGCAAAGTCTACCAGTTAAGACATAAGACGAGATATCGACGACACTATTTTGTTTTCAAATGGAAATATATGGAGAGACGAGCGGCCGTAATCAGCAAGCCGCTTGCGCTGATGACGATTGAGCTTGAAAAGTCGAAGGCAGGCGACGTGCTGATCGAGGCGAGGGCGACCGTTCGATCTCCCTGTTCCGAGGCAATTCCCGACGAAAAGCAGTCGCTCACGTTTCCCGGAGTTGCTTGAAAACTGTACCGATGGCTCGGCCAAGACAGTTTGGCGTCGGCGATCCTGTCTGTATCTTTCGTGGCGCTGCGATGCCTGCAATCATGTCAACCGACATGAAAGACTGACCAAAGGGATTCTGCCTTGCTTTTCGATGGATTCGACGTTCTTACGCTCCCCGGTTGGCATAATTCCGGGCCGGATAATTGGCAGAGCCACTGGGAACGAGCGTTCCCCACGATACAACGTGTCAGCCAGGATGATTGGGATCACCCCGACTATCTCAAGTGGGCGAGGAACCTGTCTGCGAGGGTGAAGCAGAGCAACAGGCCGATCATCATCATCGCCCATAGTCTCGGCACCTCGCTACTCACACGATGGGCGCGGGAGGGATCGACCGATGGGATCGCAGGTGCCTTCCTCGTTGCGCCGACCGATCGGGATACCGAGGCGGCCCTGGCCAATACGGCCATCACCGGATTCGCGCCCATGGCATTGAGGCCTCTGCCGTTTCCATCCATGGTGGTCGCCAGCAGTACCGACCCGCATGTCTCCATCGAACGGGCAAGGCAGTTCGCCGATGCTTGGGGTTCCGTCTTCGTCAATGCCGGCCCGCTGGGCCATATTGGCGCTGCTGAAAAACTGGAACTCTGGCCGCAAGGCCTCGTTCTTCTTGGCCAGTTCCTCTCGCTGCTTTCAGCGCCGGCGCATCGACCGTAAGCTGCATCCATCGCGCAATGCCGGGCATATCGCTCCAGCCTCGATCCATGGCTAGATCTCCCGCAACGCGGCCCTTTTCTCGCAGGCGATCGTCCTTATCTTTCTGTCAGGGCAATAAGTTTCGGGACGCGGCGTGCTTTTCCATCCAGACCGACTTTCATTCGGCATAGTCCTGCCGGTACAGGCGAGGACCTCGGCCGACATACGGTTCGATACCCAGCTCGATATGGCAAGCCATGCCGATAGGCTGGGTTTCGATGCCCTGTGGGTAAGGGATGTCCCTCTCAACAGCGCAAGCTACCCCGACCCCGTCGGGCATGCCGACCCCTGGGTTTTCCTCGGCGCGTTGGCAGCGTCGACATCCAGGATCGCACTGGCGACGGGCGCGATCGTACTGCCTCTGCGGCATCCGCTCCACATCGCCAAGGCAGCCCTTTCGATGGCCTCCTTGTCGAGGGGGCGTTTCGTCCTTGGTCTCGGTTCGGGAGACAGGCCGACGGAGTACGAAATATTCGGAGCGGATGTCGAAAGCCGCAAGACGCTCTTTCAATTTCATTGGGAGCGCCTCGCCGCCGCGCTGCGGCAGAACCCGGAAGTCATTGACGAAGGTGGCCGCGTGCGCAACGAATTCGCCATAAGACCCAGCCTGCAGCAACGATCCATTCCGATGGTGGCCGTGGGTTCGTCATCGCAATCTCTCGAGTGGATCGCCCGGCACGCGTCGGCTTGGATGACCTATTACCGGCCGCTATCCATCCAGAAGGATCGCTTGGCGCTCTGGCGCAATGCGCAGGCAAAAGTCACCACCGATTTCCGCGGCTTCGGCCAGTCCATGGTGTTGGAATTGCTCGACAATCCCGAGGCGGCGTATGAGGAGGTGAATCTCGGCGGCAGAAGCGGCAGGCGAGGGCTGATCGGGGCGCTCGCGGCGATGCGGGAAGCCGGCATTCACCATGTCGCCTTTAACCTCGCCGCCCAGGGCAGGCTGCCCGGCGAGGTGATGGAGGAGATCGCAGCGGATATCCTGCCGGCCATGCGTTAGCATCGGCGATTTGCCCGTAATGGTGGTGCCATGGAAATCATGTCTATTGGATGCTGGCATTTGCAGCATGCGCCACCTATCTTTCCGCTGAAACAAAAAAGGGCCGACTTTGCTTCTCGAAATTTCAATCGTCATCGTTCTCACCCTTCTTAATGGCGTACTGGCAATGTCGGAATTGGCGATCGTCTCATCCCGGCCCGCCCGCCTGAAAGTGCTTTCGGACCAAGGAAGCAGAGGTGCCGCGATGGCGATGAGACTGGCCGAGGAGCCCGGCCGCTTCCTCTCGACGGTGCAGATCGGCATTACGCTCGTCGGTGTTCTGTCCGGCGCGTTTTCCGGCGCCACACTTGGCGCTCGGCTGTCGGGATGGCTTGCAGCACAGGGGCTTTCGGTTGCCGCGGCCGACGCGATCGGCGTTGGCTCCGTCGTCGTCGCCATCACCTATCTCTCGCTGATCATCGGTGAATTGGTGCCGAAGCAGGTTGCGCTTCGCGCCCCTGAAGCCGTGGCCGCCAAGATCGCACCGGCCATGGTGTTTCTTTCGCGAGCGGCCGCGCCGCTTGTCTGGCTGCTGGATCTTTCGGGACGATTTGTCCTGCGCGCGCTCGGCCAATCCGGCAAGGCGGCAGACGGCGTCAGCGACGAGGAAATCAAAACCGTTCTCGCGGAGGCGCAGAGCGCCGGCGTCATCGCAACGGAAGAACAAGCCATGATATCAGGCGTCATGCGCCTGGCCGACCGGAATGCCAGAGGGCTTATGACGCCGCGTCGCGACGTGGAGGTCATCGATATCGAGGACAGTTTCGAAGAGGTTCGGGAACAGATTCGCCGCACGGACAAGGCGCGGCTGCCGCTGCGCAAGGACAGCTCGGACGAAATCGTCGGCGTGCTGACGACCAGGGATTTCTTCGACGCGCTGGCATCCGGCGACCGCGTCGATATTCAGACGCTGGCCAAGCAGGTGCCGATCGTTTCGGATCTTTCGAGCGCGCTTGATGTGGTCAAGGCGCTACGCCGCTCCTCCGCGCATATGGTGCTCGTCTATGACGAATACGGCCACTTCGAAGGCGTCGTCACCTCGGGCGATATTCTCGAAGCCGTCCTTGGCGCCGTGCAGGAAGAAGCGGATGCCAGCGGCGAACAGGCAATCGTCCGTCGCCATGACGGCAGCTACCTCGTGTCCGGCTGGATGCCGATAGACGAGTTCGCCGATTTCATGAACCTCCAGATCGACGACGATCGTGACTACCAAACGGTTGCAGGCTTCGTCCTGCAGGAACTGCGCCATCTTCCGGATGTCGGCGAAAGCTTCACCAAGAACGGCTGGCACTTCGAGGTCGTGGATCTCGACGGCCGCAGGATCGACAAACTGCTGGTGAGTTCGGACGAGAGTGCTCGCGAAGGCAGGCATTGATATTGTTAGAGATTTGAGGAGCGGTATCCCGGCATGTCATGGGTCTGCTTTAGTTCCATAAGATAGATTATCTGATGATTCTATGTAGGGGGGTACATTCTATTTCCAAGTGCGACATGCCAGTAAATTCAATGGCTTCACTTTGGAGATTTTGGCATGTCGCTTTGCTATCAGCAGTTCACCCTCGCCGATCGTCGCCGTCTTTATCATCTCAGAGAGCGAAAGGTGCCAGTTGGCGAGATCGCCCGCCAGCTCGGACGTCATCGCTCAACGATCTATCGTGAGCTCAAGCGCAACACTTTCCACGATCGCGAGTTTCCCGAGTACACCGGCTACTTTGATACGATCGCCGATGACATCGCCAAGGAGCGGCGCCGAAGGCTGCGCAAGCTCAGGCGGCATCCAAGACTGCGCGAGCTGGTCATTGACCGCCTGAAGGCCTATTGGTCACCGGAACAGATTGCCGGTCGCCTTGCCGAAGACAGCGCAAACCCCGTTCGCATTTGCCCGGAGACCATCTATCGCTTTGTCTACTGCAAGGAGGATTATGGTCTGGGCCTCTATCGCTACCTGCCGGAGGCACGTCGCAAGCGTCGCCCTCGGGGCTCTCGCCGACCGCGCGGCAACGTCTTCCCGGCTGATTGCAGGATATCCCAAAGACCTGATTTTATTGGCAGTCGGACCGAGTTCGGACATTGGGAAGGCGATCTGCTGATCTTCAAGCGGGAGCTTGGGCCGACCAATGTCACCTCACTGGTTGAACGCAAGAGCCGCTATACGGTCATGCTCAAGAACAACAGTCGTCATTCGCGACCGATCATGGATAAGATCGTTCATGCCTTCTCACCATTGCCAGCGCTGGCGCGGCGGAGCTTTACCTTCGATCGCGGCACGGAGTTCAGCGGCTTCAGGGCTTTGGAGGAAGGCATCGGCGCGAGGAGCTGGTTCTGCGATCCAAGCGCGCCATGGCAAAAAGGCGCCGTTGAGAACACCAACAAACGCATCCGACGCTTCATGCCTGGTGACACGGATCTTGCCAATGTCACCCAGCAACAGCTGACCGACTTGGCGCATCATCTAAACTCACAGCCTCGCAAATGCCTCGGATACCGGACCCCCGCCGAAGCCTTTGCTGCCTATTTGCGCGAAGGTGGCTGATGCCCTACCCTCCAAGGCGGCTATGATGCACTTGGGTTAGCTTCTCCAAACCGCAAAGTTGAAGTGTCCTGTTTCTGCAAAGTTGGAATGTCATTCTCCCCGGGTCTGAACGATGCTTGGGAGATTGCAGATGGGATTGATAGCGATGAGCGAGCGCGATCTGCAGCGGATTGAGGTTCTGTCGAAGGTGGCGGCCGGCCGGATGACAACGGTGTCGGCGGCGCATGTACTTGATCTGAGCGAGCGCCAGGTCCGTCGTCTGCTGGAGCGGATGCGAACCGGCGGCGCGGCGTCGATCCGGCAAAGGGCGATCGGCCGGCCATCTCAACGGCCAGCCGCGAAAATGCCTCAGCTACAAAACCCCGACGGAAGTGTTCCTGGCATATGCATGAGAAGGAGTGATCCCCTACCTAAACGCTGGCGTGATGCGCTCAGATGAGCTTCTCCAACAAAACTGGATTCCCGAAGTTCAAAACTGGTGCAATTTGAACGCTTCAGCTCGATGCCTCGCAGGGCCATTTCATCGGGCTATAATTTCGTTAACTTCCCGTTTCTGATCAGTGCTGAACGTATCAACCGTGGCCTCTCCTTAACCTCCGTCATGATCTTGGCCACATATTCGCCCACAAGACCTATTGCCAGGAGATTGAGGGAGCCGAAGAAAAGGACGCTAATCAGCAGGGTTGTAATCCCTCGTGGGGCGGCGTCCGGAAACAGGATGCGCGCGCACGCCACGATGATGACGGCCAGTATCGACAGGGCGAATAAGATTACCCCGGTCGCTGTAAGCATAGACATCGGGACATTGCTGAATGAAAAGATGCCCTTCTTCGCCCAATCTATATTTTTCAACAGATTGTTCGTCGAGCGACCAAACAGGCGTTCGGGTCGAACGTAATCGACGCCTGTCTGGCGAAACCCTACGTAGGCGCGAAGTCCGCGCATAAATAGGTCTCGTTCCGGGGACCTTAGCAGCCATCCCGCAACACGCTGATCGATGAGAGAAAAATCGCCAGCATCGAGGGGGATCTTCACATAGCTGAAAGCGGCGAACACTCGATAGAATGCCTTGTACAACAAGCCCCAGGCCCAAGGCATTTCGCGCCTTATGCGTCGCCCGTAGACGACGTCATATCCTTCTTCCCATTTCGAATAGAATTCTTCTATCAGCTCCGGCGGATCCTGCAGATCGCCGTCGAGAAGAACAACGGCCTGTTTGGTCGAGAGTTCCATTCCGCTGCGGAATGCCATCTGCGATCCGAAATTGCGCGAATGCGAAATTCCCAGGACGTTCTTGTCCTGCCGCGAAATCTGTAAAATGACCTCGGCGCTGTCGTCAGGACTGCTGTCGTTAACAAAGATGATTTCGTATTCGATTTTCAGCCGTTGAAACACATCCGTCAAACGGCGATGCATGATCGGGATCGCCTCGGCATCCTTATAGCATGCAATGATCGCGCTCACGCTTCGACGCTTATCCAGCGTCGCGCGTTTGGTGCTGTTCGACATTTCCTCCTGCGAAAGCGTATCTATCCAACCGGCCATTTTCCTAAGGCCGGTTTCAAGCGAAGTTTCCGCCCGCCAGCCTAGCAATAGGTCCGCCTTCTCCGAGTTCGAATACCAATCTTGAAGATCCCACGCACGGGCTTCCATGTTGTTGTAGACCGGCGTGGCCGTCACTGCGAAAATTGCGCGAGCGGTTTCGACAAGCTGGCCGATCGTGGTCTTTTGGCCCGATCCGATGTTCAGGCTCTCGCCGAACAGCGATGGATTCATCTTGGCCGCCGCGAGGATGAAGGCGTGGCATACGTCGTCGATATAGATGAAGTCGCGTGACGTTTCAGGATCCACCAACGGCGGCAGCCGTTTCGCCAGCATCTCCCTGACGAGGTTGGGCATCAGTCTCGAGGTATCCTCCAGCGGACCATAGGCTGAATAGAGGCGGAGATTGACGCAAGGGAACTGACCATGCTTCCCCATGTAGCTCAAATAATCGCTGGCAGCCACCTTCGACACGGCATAGTCGCTGTTCGGCTTGCAGACGTCAGTCTCGCGCGGGCCCGCGGAATTGCTCCCATACTCCGAGGAGCTTCCGGCATGGACGAATGCAGCCAAGGGACGGTTTGCCAGCATCCCCACCAGTCGCGTCGTCGCGAGGAAGTTCGTTTCGTAGATGAGGCTTGCATCCTTTTCGAATGAATAGGCACCATATGCCACGCAGTCGAATACGGTCTGCGGCTGTACGCCATCGAGGAGGTTCTTGACGGCGTTTTCGTCGTTGAGATCGGCGGCGAGGACTTGCTGTTCCCGCACGTCCTGCAGGCGCCAGTTCTTTTCTCGCTGGACGACGGCGAACACATCGTTGCGCTGGCGGGCGATCATTCGAAACAAGTTCGCCCCCACGAAGCCCGATGCGCCGGTCACCAATATGGGGCCGCGAAGAGCGCGGATAAAAGGTTCAATGTCGGTCATTATCAGCGCTGCCCGGTTAGACTGGAATGGCTAATTGCATCCATCAACGAAGCCGGGTCCAGACCCGACTCGCCACGCAAGTAGCGTTGCGATCCATATTTTGGAAAATGATGAGCGCGCGCATAGAGGTGCCGCATCCGGATATTGCCGTGATCGCCATCTAAGAGATAGAGCGCGAGATCCGAACCGAAGCTGCCGTAGCGCACATGCTCTTCCGCGACATAAACCTCGCCGCGGGCCTCAATCGCATCGAGCAGATCGCGTGGCAGCGGATTTGCCGCCAATGGCAACTCTGCGACGGCCCACAGGTTTGGCCGTTGCGCCTCGTCGATACTGTTACAGGATTGGACATAGGTTCCGGCCAGCGGCCCCACCGCTATCACGACCGATCCACGCCCTTCCGTCAGTTGGCGCCAAGGTGCGTAGGCAGGCACACTCCAATCCTTGGGCGGCTCGCCGCGGCCGAGCCGAAGATAACTTAGGCCCGGCGCGCCCGACATCTTGGAGATGACGGCCGGAATATCCTCGTCGAAAACCGGAACAAAGGCGCGAGTGTTAGGCAGGGTCAGCAGGATGCCATAGTCTTCGATCGCATGATGGGTCGGCCCCATAACGCCATATCCATAGCCGCCACCATTGCCTACAATTTTCACAGGCAGGTTATGAAACGCAACGTCGTTCCGCAGTTGCTCAAACGCCCTGGCGTAGCAAAAAGGGGCGATACTGTAGGCCCAGACATCAAGTCCCTGTCGCGAAAGCCCGGCGGCAACAGAGATCATGTTCTGCTCGGCGATCCCCGCGTTGACAAATCGCTCTTTCATTGCCTTGCGCAAGGGCTCCAAGGCCATGAAACCGAGATCACCGGTGAGGAATACGACATTCTGGTCGTCTGACAGAGCTACAAGAGCATCGCAAAATTGATTTCTCATGCTACGGTCAAATCCTGAATGGCCCGAAGATACAAGGCTTCGTTGAGCGGCAGGTAGTGCCAGCTCATCTCGTTTTCCATGAAAGACACGCCCTTCCCCTTCACCGTTTCCATGATGATGACGTGCGGGCATTCGGTCTTGCGATCAAGGGCATTTCGAATTCCCTCAGGGTCGTGACCAGAGATAACGTCGATCTGGGCATCGAACCCGGCAATCCGCTCCTGGAGCGGCCACATCGATGCGACGTCTTCGGTCGTGCCAAACCCTTGCAATCCGTTGTGATCGACCAGTATCTTCAGGTTTGCAAGCTTCTGGTGACATGCGAAGATAAATGCCTCCCATGTCGAACCTTCCTGCCACTCGCCGTCTGAGGTCATGCAGAATACGGTCCCTCCACTTGCTTTCAGACGAAAGGCAAGGGCTGTTCCGGCGGCAAGTGAGAGTCCATGGCCAAGACTTCCGGTTGCGAAATCGATTTTCGGCAATCCGCTCGCGGGCGGGTGTCCCGCCAGAAGGGTTGCGTCCTTGTGAAAGGTCGAAAGATCCTGATCGGTCAACAGCCCCAGGCTCCAGAGCACGATGTACAGCGCACCGGCGGCATGACCCTTCGACAGAATAAATCGGTCACTCGGCTGCATGAATTCGTGAAACGTTATCATCAACGAATCAAGCGCGGAAAGATTGCCGCCGATATGCCCGACACCGCTTTCATAATGCATTTTCAGGAGGCGCAACCGGGCGCGTCTGAAATCCGAATCGCTGAGCCGATTGTTCACGATATCCAGAGTGTTCACATTGCATCCCCTCGTTCAACGAACCCAGCAACAGACAATCGAGGTTTGCCACCGCAAATTCGATCAACTATTTGCTTCTCAATAACCGAAACCGCCAGAAGCATACCAGACCTATCCACGCAGTTTCGCTTGGCCCGTCGCCGTTTCATCTCACTCCCTCACCTGCTTTTGTAAATCGCGACCACGCCGTTTTTCCATATTGCGGCGTCTCTCCTCGAATCAAAAGGCGCCTGATTGTTATTCGTCGTAACGAAATAGGTTATCTTTTCCTGCGTCATAATTGCTTGCAGGGCATCGAGGCTGGGAGCAGAAGACAATTTTTCCGCAATGGTCATCCGTCGTTTGGCCTCAATTCCTATAGCGTCATCTCGAACAATCAGGGACTGCGGACAGGATATATATGCAGGCACGCCACTTAGCGCAGTCAGGACGGCGGCATCGTCGATAATGCGGGCGGCCGCTGATTGGTCCGCGACAACAAATCGGGGATTCGTGTCCGTACCGCTCTTCAGAACCGCGGCTGCCTGGAAAAGTGTCGGCTCGAATCGTTCGTCGTAAGCATCCTTCGCCCATCCCATCGTCGGTACGCGCGACCAAGCTATGTCGTAGGACATGGCAACAAGGGCCAGTGCGCTGACCGCGGATGTCATTGCCCACGACACCCGTTTCGAGACGCTCATCCGGAATTGGCTGACAGTTAGCCAGATAAATCGAAGCGTCCAGACGGAAATCACCACGACCAGAATTGGCCCCGCGCGATGGCGAAACTCACTGATGTCTCCATTCTTCGGGATGGGTGCCAGGAGCATAAGGATCGAGGCGACGGCCAGGAGTATGAATGGAATCATGTCGTAGGACAGAAGCTTGCCCTTGATGACCTGAGGCAGTGCGAACAACAGAAAAATAGGCAGCCATGGCCCGAGCGTTCCGATAAGGATAAGTCCCACGCCAATGACTGCGGCACCAGCGCGGCCGAAAGTGCTGGTCAGCCACGGATACAGGGTGTCGTAGTTGGTGGGATGATTGCTAAGATGCACAAATTCGACATATGAAAAAAGGAAATTGGCCGGACCAGCACGAAGATGAGGCCACGAAACCGCAATCAGAAATATGCAAAGGCAAACCAGTCCGGCGGCCAGCAGGATGGCGCGGCTACGCCTTGATAGCCCCGGCATTCCACAAGCGATCCCCAGCGCGATAACGGGTGCGAGCCAAATAAAGGTGTTTACTCTGACGAGGAAACAAGCCGCGACCAGAGCGCATGTCGTCACAAGCAGACCCAACCGGGGCGTGCGAATCCAGTACACGAGAGCCGCAATCGCTCCGCAGGATATTCCCAGGCTGTACGGCGTACCGGGTGCCGTCTCCAGCAACCAGGAAAAGCCGAGCATACCGTTTCCCAGTGTAAGCTTTTCCGGGGCTGGGATAAGGGCGATTGCCGCGAGAGCCAATGCCGCCATGCGCCAGCCTCCCAGCGCATAGCCCAACGTAACAATTCCTGCCGCCATCGTCAGGATTCCGAGGGGCATCCATATGAGAACTGCGGCATCGAGCGGCGGAATGTCAAAGATACGCGCGATCACGGCAGCGGGCATGTAGCCCGCGACGTGATAAAGCGGCCGAGGAGCATCGGCCATCAGCACCATGCCCCGTCCGATCGAGTTATCCACGGCGAACTGAGCGATCGTTCCGGCATGAACTATAATATCGACCCAGAACTGCAACCTTCCCGTTTGCCTAAAAACGCCGAGCCTTGTCCCCACGTCCTCGCACCAGATAAATGCGAAGGCCGACGCAAAAAAAGCGATAGCGATTGGCGCGGGCCGGACCGACCACCTGGTGTGGAAAATGTCGTAATTTGCGAGACATACGACAGCGAGATAAAGATAAACTGGCCAGACCTTGCCGGGAAAGAACAAGTCCGCCACGAGCAACATATGCGACACCAGCGCAAAACCGACGATAAACCCGAAGAATGGGTCGTCGATCCGAGTCAGCCGACTGGCTGCCCTGCCGGACAATATCGTTGCAAGAACAAGGACGAATATGCCGGCTTGCAGACCAATTCCCAAGCTCCAGGCCACACCACTCAGGGCGGCCGAAAAAAACAAACTGAATATTAATATCATCTCGGTACCAGGCGATATGCGTCATACCCGCCGTCTATTACGCTCTTCAGAAACATCATAGACGGCCTTGAAGAAATCCGCCAACTACCAGGATTGTTGCGATTATTGACGATCTGACAGGCGGCTCGAATTTCTTCGGACGTGACCTACGCTCCTGCAGTCAGAAAATGAGATTGCGCCAGCCATCTGGTCAGGGGTGTGGCTTCCAAAGCGGGTTCGACCGCAAGGGTGGGTTTTACGAGAGAAGAGGGTACTCCCGGCAGGAGGAAATCCTTCGTCACTATCCTCACATCGCGCCAGCCGGATGCCAGCACCCTTCGTCTCAGGCCGGCGGCGCTGAAGGCCATCTCGTCTGGTTCAAGACGCGCCCATTTGCGGCCGATCCTGGTTCCGAAGATGAAGGCGCAGTAAGGATTCATCAGGTTTGGCTCGATGAACGCCATACCCCCGCCGTCTTGCGTCATCGATCGCAGGATACTCAGGACGGATTCGAGCTGCACAACGAGATGATGCAATATCCCGTTACCGTAGATCATATCAAACTTGCCGAGAATAAGCGGATTCCCGCCGAGGAGATCGAGTTTCTCGAAGCGGAGATTGGGAGCTTTATGCGTAGCGTTGGCATGGACAAGAAAGCTATCGCTGATGTCGACACCGACAACTTCCGCAGTCGTATGCTGAGCGACGTATGCCGCCGCCTCGCCGGTCCCGCTACCAATTTCAAGAATTCGTTTCGCCTTGACACGATTTGCCTGTGCGACGAACCAGGCGTTGCGGCGGTTTGCTCTGACAAGAGTCGAGCCAACGGGAGCGAAGACCTGATTGAACCCGCGCTCGTCCTGCAATTTTAACTGTGTCATTTCGGACTCTTGCGTGCGACGACGCCATAACCAAGAGGATCGTTCTTCGAACCCGCGCCGATGCAAAGCGACAGGTGCGCCGACAACAGCGCGACAATAGCGCAAGGCGCCAACAATACTGACAAAGGCCCCGTCCACAGCAGGTCGCGTATTTTCTTTGGCTTGGCCAGTCGGACGCACAGCACGATCAGCTTGTTGGCAATGACGGCAATATCGTTGCCGCGCTCCAAGATCTCCAATTCATCGAAGGCGGAAAACATCGCCACGAGCCGAAATCGCGTAAATCGGTTAAAGTCATAGGGTGCGTGGTGCACACGAGCTGCGAAGGGAACCGTTACGAGCAGCGTGCCGCCGGGACGCAATACCCTGTGCATCTCCGCAATCAAGGTTACCGGATCGACGGCATGCTCAAGAACCTCGGTGCACAGCAGCGTATCGAAGCAGGCGTCGGGAAACGGAATGGTCGTGCCATCGAAGGCAACGATTTCCTTATGGTCCCGCATGCCGAAGGAAGTTGCCTGAGGCACATCCAGCCCCGTATATCGCACCTGCGGTCTCATGAGCGACCGGAACGGCATCTCGCCGCATCCGACGTCCAGAATCGTCCCCTCGACCGGTTCCAACCGAGGTCTCAGAAAACGGGTGCAAGTCAGAAGCTGCAGATCGACGATAAGGCGCAGGCCATAGAGCAGAGAGTGGAGCGGTCCACTTCCCTTTCTAACCGGAATTGGCTTGAACTCTTCCGTAGCGTCGACGCTCATCCAATCCTCATAGCGCTGTGCTGGCAGCCGCGCGAAACACAAACAGCCGGAGCCCCGCATAACATATAACCGCAAGCAGGGGCAACAATAGGGCCTGCCCTAGTATCGGCTTGACCCCCAGCGCCTCAAGCGCACGCAGCGCGCTATAGTTGATGACCGCGAATGCGGCGTAAAAGATAATGAATCTGGGCAAGTTCCGACGCGAAAGATCTTTGAAAACCAATCCGCCATAGGTGATGAAATTGAACAACAAGGCCGCGATCATCGATACGACAAGCGCAATCCACAATGGCATGGAAATCAGGACGCACACGGCGTAGCTGGCATAGCCAAAAACGGTATTGATAACGCCTACGGCGAGAAATCGTCCGACCCGCAAAAAATCGACCACTCGCAACCCCGCGAACTGGAACTCCCGTTTTGCCGTGCGGACATGATGCTCGTCCAGGCAGCGGATTCAATCCACGGCATTGCCATGGCGACAAAAGTACCAGATGTCAACGTATCGAGAACGCGAACTACGCCAAAGTCAACCTTTTCGTTCCCGGTCGCCCTTATCGCGCGTTCGTTTCGCTTCCGCTGCTCTCATTCGACCTAGCAACCTATCAAGTTGCTTAGCGATGAGAGCCTTATTGCAATCCGTCTGATTTTCATTTGCCGAAGAACGGTTGTGCATTCTGCGTAGAACAATTTTAAGTAGCGCCGCATGTTTCGCCCGCTCCCATAAAGCACCGAGCTTCACCCGCCTCGATCCCAGCCATGCATCAAACCGATCCACTAGGTCAGATGGGTTCGCCACAAAGGTAGATGTGGCTGATGATACGGAAGCCGGGCAAAGTGGAATGTAGTCTTCCGGATCATCGCGTGTGGCGGCTGATTAGAGCAATCGCTGCGTTGGAACCGGAGATTGCGTAAAGAAATTTCCACCGCCTTCAAACCTTTAGTCTATAAATTCTGTAGATTAAATCCTCTATTTCATAGTCTTTCTTATTGACACAGGGGACTTTGACCATGAGCGACACGACTTCAGCCAAAAATCATCTCTCCCGCCGCACTCTGTTGAAAACTGTAGGCGCAGTCGGCGCGGCCGCCTCGATCGGCGCCATCGTTGGCCGTGGCCAATATGCCATTGCGGGCAATCTCGACAAGGTGAAGCTTGAGTGGACGGAAGTCGCGGCATGCCATTCGCCGATCGGCTTCGGCCTTTCCAAAGGCATCTACACAAAGCATGGCCTCGACGTTGAACTATTCTATCAGGGCGCGAGCGGCCAGACGCTCATTCAGTCGCTCGCCACACATAAGGCCGAAGCTGGCCCGGGTCTGCTCTATGACTGGCTGAAGCCGATCGAACAGGGCTTCGACGTCAAGCTCTTTCACGGTTCGCATGGCGGCTGCCAACGTCTTCTTGTCAAAAAAGACTCCGGCATCAAGACGATTGCCGATCTCAGGGGCAAGACCATCGGAACGTTCGACGTTGGCTCCCCTTCCCGCGTGGCGTTTTCCGTGGCGCTGGCGAAGGCCGGCATCGACCCGGAGCATGACGTTACCTGGAAGGTCTTTCCATTCGATCTGGTCGCCGAAGGTGTCGAGCGCGGTGAAGCCGACGCCGTCGCCCATATGGACCCTTGGGCATATTCCTACGAGAAGCAGCATGATTTCCTGAAGATCTACGATACTCAGACAGGCATCTTCCAGGATCGTGTCTGCTGTGTGCTCGGGGTCAACGGCAACTACTACGAAAGCAACAAGGATATCATCCGACGTGTCGCGGCCGCCAACTTGGAGATCCACCAGTACACATCGGAGCATCCGGACGAAGTCGCGAAATGGTATTTCGATACGTTGAAACCAGGATTGCCGCTTGAAGATCTGACCGAGGTCCTTGCGTCTCTCACCTATCATAAGAATTGGTTTGGCAAGGAACTGGTCGCAGAAGTTCGTGAGGGCTACGCCAATCTCAAGCTGACCGGTGTGATCGATGAAAGCACCGATCCCGACGAAATCGCCAATCGCGTTACCCTCGATATCTTCGCGTGAGACCGAAGCAATGACCGATATCGCACACGACACCGCCGTCGCGATCGCCCAGCGGCAGGTTGGCTTATCGGATTTCCTGTGGCGGGATGGGTTGTTCGCGGCTGTGACCTGGTTCGTCGCGGCATCCGTGACCTGGCTTCTGCCGGATGTGATTTCCTGGGGGAATACGGAAGCATTCGCGATTCTTGTCGCCATCGGCGGCGCGGTGTTTCTATTGCTGGCGCTGGCCGTACCGCATACGGCGGACTCCACCCGCACCCTCTCCCACTATGGCCCATGGTTCGTGGTCATCGGGGTATGGCTTGCTCTTTGGGAACTGCTCACCGCAAAGCTCGGCTGGCTACCGAAACCGTTCTTTTCCCCGCCGCAAGGGCTGCTTCATGTCTATCTCAGCGACTGGAGCCGGATCCTGATTTGCATTGCCTATACCGGGCGTCTCTGGATCCTTGGCTTTACGTCCGGCGTTGTCGTCGGCTTCGTGGCCGGCGTGGCGCTCGGCTGGTCCAAGCGCTTCGCCTATTGGGGGATGCCGGTTTTGAAGCTGATTGGGCCGGTGCCCGCAAGCGCCTGGATCCCCTGTACTTTCTTCATCTTTCCGACCACTTTCCAGGCCAGCATCTTTCTCGTGGCGCTCGCCTCCGGTATCCCCGTGGCGATCCTGACCGCGGCCGGCGTCGGGCAGGTTAACAGGTCGCTTTATGACGTCGCACGCACGCTCGGAGCGACCAACCGCTACCTCATCTTCAAAGTGGCCATCCCCGCTTCCCTTCCGAATGTTTTCGTCGGCCTGTTCATGGGGCTCTATTACTCCTTCGCCGTCCTCGTCGTCGCTGAAATGTTGGGTGCGAAATACGGTCTCGGCTGGTACCTGCAGTTCAATACTGCCTACTCGGCCTATGCGAATGTCTATGCCGCGCTCGTCGTCATGGCATTGATCTGCGCCGGGCTGGTGAGGCTGCTCTTTATCGTTCGCGAACGGTTGCTCGGCTGGCAGAAAGGAATCATCTGATGAACGTCGCCTTTCGCCAGGACGAGTCCTTTTCGCACAGTGTCAGCCTGGATATCGACAACGTGAGTCACGAATTCGATCTCGGCAAGACACGGCTGCCTGTTCTGTCAAACATCACGATCCACATTGAAGCCGGCGAATTCGTCGCCCTACTCGGCCCGTCGGGCTGCGGTAAATCAACGCTTCTGCGGCTCGCGGCAGGCCTCGATACGCCGACCAAAGGCAGCTTGCTCGAAGATGACAGGCCGATCGTCCGACCCGACCCGTCACGCATCCTGGTTTTCCAGGACGCCACGCTCTTCCCCTGGCTGACCGTCTGGAAGAATGTTGCGACGGGCCTCGACGCGCGCGGTATCCTTAAGAAACATAAGCATCGCGTCGACGATATTCTGAAGCTAGTCAAACTCGACACCTTCGCCGATGCTTATCCACATCAGCTCTCCGGTGGCATGGCACAGCGCGTGGCAATTGCCCGTGCCCTGGTGAATGATCCGAAGCTTTTGCTTCTCGACGAACCCTTCGGCAAGTTGGATTCGTTGACTCGCCTGAAGATGCAGAACGAATTGCTGCAGCTCTGGCAGCGCTCGGGCTTCACGGCTCTCCTTGTGACCCATGACGTCGAGGAGGCGCTCTTGCTGGCGGACCGCGTCATAGTCTTCGGGGACAGGCCTGCCAGCATCATCGCGGATACCCGGGTAAGCAAGCCCCACCCGCGTCGCCGGGACGATGCTTCCCTAATCGCCATGCGTCAGACGCTTCTTGAAAAGCTCGGGGTATCCCATGACGTCTGACCGCCGCCTGCCGTTTTTCTTTGCCATGGCCGGTATCGCCGTGCTGAGCGTTGGACTTGCCTGGTGGTGGATCGTGTTTAGCGAAGTCATTGCCAACAATTATATCAGCTACGGTCAAGCGGCGACCTGCATCGGTGGCAACAGCGATCTCTGCAATCTCGCCCAGGCGCTATGCAAGACCAATCATTGGCTCGGCATCACCCGATATTCCTCCGTGATCTTCTGGGCAGGCCTGGCGACATTAAGCGCCGGGCTCGTTCTCGGCTCATCGCGACGTCCGGTCTGAGCACGAAAGGAAACAGATATGACCATTGCTCCAAAGACGCTCCCGGTGCTCGATCTCAGACTTTTCGCGCCGGATCATCCGGAACAAGATCAGGCGTTGGCACAACTGCGCGAGGTCACGCGCACGCTCGGTTTCTTCTATCTCACCGGACATGGAGTTCCGCAGCAGCAGATCGATGAGCTGACCGGCCTCGCAAGGCGTTTCTTCTCCTTATCCGAGGAAAAGAAACTGGAGATCGAGATGCGCAAATCGCCGCATTTTCGCGGCTACAATCGTGCCGGCTTTGAATATACCCGTGGTGCCCAAGATTGGCGAGAGCAGGTCGATTTCGGACCAGAGCGCGAGAAGCTACAGATCGGCGCCGATGATCCGGCCTGGAAGCGGCTGATTGGACCGAACCAGTTTCCCTCCGCCCTGCCCGAGCTGCGCCCTGCTGTCCTCAAATGGATCGAAGACGTGACGATCGTCGGCCTGAAAGTGCTGCAGGCCTTTTCCGAGGCGCTCGGCCAGAAGCCCGACGTCTTTGCGCCGATCTACAACAACGGACCGAACCAACTCCTGAAGATCGTGCGCTATCCTGGCCGCGACCAGACGGAAAGCGATCAGGGCGTCGGCGCCCACAAGGACGGTGGCTTCCTGACGATCCTGCTGCAGGATGTTGTTGGAGGCCTGCAGGTCGATGACGGTCGGGGAGGCTGGATCGACGCGCCGCCGGTGCGCGGAACCTTCGTCATCAATGTTGGCGAACTGCTGGAGCTCGCTTCAAACGGCTACCTCAAGGCGAATATTCACCGGGTGGTCACGCCAGCCGCTGGCGGCGACCGCCTTTCCATCCCTTTCTTCCTGGGTGCCAATCTCGCAGCCAGCATCCCGGTTCTCGATCTGCCGCCGGCCCTTGCCGCACAGGTGCGCGGCGTCACGCAGGATCCGCTCAATCCTCTCTTCCGCGAAGTGGCGCGCAACGTGTTGAAATCGCGGCTGCGCTCCCATCCGGATGTGGCGCGCGAACACTATGCCGATCTGCTTGAAGAGCAGACGGGGGAAACGACACCCGCGTAACCGCGCGTGGATCACGATGAACTCGATGTATCAGGCGGCCGCGTCCTTTGCATCCGGCCCGCCGGATTTCCTTGTCTAGCGACATCAGTAAAAGAGAGAAAGGCGACATGCATGACGATCCACAATCCGCCTGCCCCGACGCCCGAGGCCTCGGCATCTCCTGTCGGAGCGCCCGGTCCGCGCAGTCTACGTCGGCATCCCGAAACGATCGCACTCCATGGCGGCAATTTCCGCTTCGACCCGGCGACTGGCGCCATCGCCGTTCCGATCTACCAGACGACATCGTTCCAGCTGCCCGGCACGGAAGGCGCAGACAAGCTCTTTGCGCTCGAGGCAGCCGGACATCTCTATACGCGCGTGTCCAATCCGACTCAGGACGCCTTCGAACAGCGGCTGGCGGAGCTTGAGGGCGGCGCTGCCGCGCTGGCGCTCGGCTCCGGCCAGGCGGCATCAGCATTCGCTCTGCTGAACCTCGCGCGGGCCGGCGATAATATCGTCAGTGCAGCTGGCCTCTATGGCGGTACCTGGGCGCTGTTTGCCGCGACGCTGAAGAGCTTCGGTATCGAGACACGTTTCGTGGACGCCGCTGATCCTGAGGTCTTCGCGCGGGCGACGGATGACAGGACCCGCGCCTATTACGCGGAATCGCTGCCCAACCCGAAGCTTGATGTCTTCCCGATCGCGGAAGTCGCCGACATCGGCCGACGCTTTGGCATTCCGCTCATTGTCGACAATACGACCGCACCATTGATTATACGGCCACTGGAGCACGGCGCAGCTGTGGTCGTGTACTCCACCACAAAATATATCGGTGGCCACGGCACCGCCATCGGGGGAGCGATCGTCGATGGCGGCAATTTCCCGTGGAAAGATCTGGCGGACCGACTGCCGACGCTGCACGAGCCCGATCCGAGCTACCGGAACAAGAGCTGGATCGAGAAGGCGGCGCTTATCGATTTCGAACCTTATATCCTGAGGATTCGCGCCGTGCTGCTGCGCGACATCGGGGCACCGATCAGCCCGCAGAATGCGTTTCTCTTCATCCAGGGACTGGAAACCCTGCCGCTACGCCTGCGCCAGCACAATGAGAACGCCGTCAAGGTTGCGGAATTCCTGGCCACCCATACAAAGGTATCGAAAGTCATCTTCCCGAAATTCCAAACCGGGCCAGCTGCAGATCGTGCCAGGAAGTATCTGCGCGAGGGCTTTTACGGCGCCCTTGTCGGCTTCGAACTCAAGGATGGCCGGGATGCCGGGCGTCGCTTCATCGATTCGCTTCAGCTACTCTACCACGTCGCCAATATCGGCGACGCGCGTTCCCTTGCGATCCATCCATCGACAACCACGCATTCGCAGCTTAGTGCAGAGGATCAACTCGCGACGGGTGTCACGCCTGGCTATGTGCGGCTGTCGATCGGCATCGAGCATGCAGACGACATTATCGCCGACATAGCGCAAGCGCTCGACGCAGCCTGACGCGACCTGCAGGAACCAAAGCAAGAATCACTCACCGATTTCACAATTTGATGCGCCCTTGGTAGGATTTTTCACCGATTACCCGAACCTAAGATGCAAATACGTCACTTTCGAAATCGCTCTGTAGGTGGTTGCAAACGGTCGATGATCGACGCGGGTTCACGTCTCCCGGATAGCTCCGCGTCGACTATTCCCTCTGGAGTTTTTCGGCGTTCAAATTTTAAAGTCCGATTTTACTCGTGACCTTCCTTTTTGCCTACCGAGCCGGCGGATCAAAACCGCACGGAGAAATTTTCATCTGAACCTGCGGTATCAAGGCAAAGTTCGGCCACCGCAAACGCCTGAAACGAAATGATGAATTAATGAGCAAATCGTTTCATTTTCATCCGGCGATCCGCAATAATCTATCTATTCTATAGACAATAAGTATTTAAGTTAGTTTTGCCGGTGGCTGATCCTCCCAAGTTTGATGCCGCCGGCGGGGGCGATACATTAAAGGAGCATTTCATGCGACCCATTTCGATACTTCAGTCTTTTAAAAGCACTATTGGCGCTCTGATACTCGCTGCGACGGCCCTTGCGCCTCTCGCAGCCGAAGCGGGGCAAACCCTCGACAAGATCAAGGAGCGTGGTCTTATCAAAGTCGGCGTGGGCACGACGCCAGGCTTCTTCACACCCGACAGCAATGGCCGGTGGCAGGGCTTCTTCGTCGATTTCGGGCGGGCGCTGGCGGTTACGGTCTTCAACGATCCCGACAAGGTTGAATTCACCAACTCCTCACCGCAGCAGCGTCTTCCCGCATTGCAGGCGGGCGAATTCGACATTCTGCTTTCCGGGGTGACGGAAACCATCACCCGTGCTTTCAAGCTCGGCTTCCACTTTGGGCCTGTCGTCTTCTATGATGGCCAGGGGCTGCTCGTTCGCAAGGACCTTGGTGTCACCAAGGGCGAAGATCTCGATGGGGCGACGATCGGCGTTCAAAGCGGCACGACGGGTGAGCTCAACATCGCCGATTTCTTCCGGAAGACCGGCAAGAAGTTCACGCCCGTCACGATCGAGGAAACGAGCGAGTTTACCAAGGCGCTCGACACCGGCCGCGTCGATGCTTTGACGCAGGATTCGACCGATCTGGCCGCGAAGCGGACCCAACTCACCAAGCCCGACAATTACATCCTTTTGCCGGAACGGCTTTCCAAGGAGCCTCTTGCACCCGCCATCCGCGCCGGCGATGACCAGTGGCTGGAGATCGTCAACTGGACGGTTTACGCCACGATCCAGGCCGAAGAATTTGGGATTACCAAAGAGAACGTCGATACCTTCCTGACCAGCGACGATCCGGCGATCAAACGCTTCCTCGGCGTCGATCCTTCGCTCGGCGAGGCGATTGGCCTCGATCCGAAATTTGCCTACAACATCATCAAGGCTGTCGGCAACTACGGGGAAATCTTCGAGCGCAATGTCGGCAAGGGTACGCCGCTCAATTTCGATCGCGGCTTGAACCAGCTCTGGACCAAGGGCGGCCTCATCTACTCTCCGCCCTTCCGTTGATCTCATGCCGTTGTTGCATATCGCATCACGGAACAGTTCCGAACCGGGCTTCGCGAAGCCCGGTTTCCCGGATCGAATCCGTCAATGGCTCGGTCCTTCGCCGCTGACCCAAGTGGCAGTGCTACTCCTCATCATCGCGCTTTTCTGCTATCTCGGCGACAATGTCATCGAGACGATGCACAGGCTCGGCCTGAAGCCAGGCTTTGCCTTCCTTTCTCAGCGAGCCAACTTCGAGATCGGCGAGAGCCTGATTGCTTATTCGTCTTCGGACACCTATGGCCGGGCGCTCCTGGTCGGGCTGTTCAACACGATCAATGTCGCCTTCTTCGGATGCCTGCTCGCGACCGTCTTCGGCGTGATCCTCGGGATCGCCCGTCTTTCCGGAAACCGTGTGCTTTCGTCCTTCGTTCGCGGCTATGTCGAGATATTCCGCAACACGCCGCTTCTGCTCCAGCTCCTTCTGTGGAGTGCGATTTTCCATAGCCTCCCGCCGCCGCGCCGAGCGATCGACGTTTCCGGCAGCTTCTTCCTCACCAATCGCGGCGTCTTCGTCCCGAAGCTGATTGTCGATGGGCCTTCCATATTGATCTGGTTGCCCTTCGCCGGCGCTGCCGCCTGCGTCACAATCTTCGTCTTGCGACGCCTGTTGTTCGGCCGGCGTTTTTACGCAAGCCGTATCGCTATCATCGCCGCTGCGGTTTTTATAACGGTCTGCTGGGCGGCGGGTGTTCACATATCAGCCGAAATACCTGTAAGAGGCGGTTTCAACATCAGCGGCGGCCTGTCGCTGACGCCGGAATTTACCGGACTTCTGACCGGGCTCGTCTTCAACGCCGCCGCCACCATCGCCGAAATAGTCAGAAGCGGCATCCAATCGGTTGGCAGCGGCCAATGGGAGGCCGCCCGCGCGCTGGGGCTGCGGCCCGGCCATATCATGCGGCTTGTCGTTCTGCCACAGGCGCTCCGCGTCATCACGCCACTGATGACATCGAGCTATCTCGACCTGACGAAGAACTCGAGCCTCGCCGTGGCTATCGGCTTTCCCGATCTTGTGAATGTCGCCAATACAACCGCCAATACGACCGGCCAAACGCTGGAGGCGCTCGCGATTATCGCGATCGCGTATCTGTCGATCAATCTGGTCGTCTCCATTCTGATGAACCTCTATAATCGAAATATAATGCTCAAGGATGCGCGGCAGCGATGAGCGAATTGCAAATCACACTTCCCAAGCGCGCCCGGCGACCCCTGACAGCAGGACTTTTCGACAGCAAGCTGAATGGCTTCATAACTCTCGCTTGCCTTGCCGTCGCCATTTGGTTTCTCATGCCCCTGTGGCGCTGGGCTATTGACGACGCCGTCTGGGCCGGGCCGGCACAGAACTGCAACGTCGATGGCGCCGGAGCCTGTTGGGCTTTTATCGGCGCGAAATTCCGCTTCATCATCTTCGGCTTCTATCCGCCCGCCCTGCAATGGCGCCCTACTCTCGTCATTCTCGGGATCGCGGCTCTGCTCTTCCTATCTGCAAAACCGCAATTCTGGAGCAAGCGACTTCTTATTCTCTGGCTTGTCGCCGTGCCTGTCTGCTGGCTGCTGATGGCCGGCACTCTCCTGCCGCCGGAAGTTCCGACCAACCAATGGGGCGGATTGCCGATAACGATCCTGGTCTCGCTGATCGGCCTCGCCACTGCCTTTCCCCTCGCCTTGCTGCTGGCTCTCGCACGTCGATCCAAAATGGGCATCCTGCGAAGCCTTGCCGTGATCTTCATCGAATGCCTGCGCGGCGTCCCGCTGATCGCCGTGCTTTATGTCGCAATGCTTATCGTTCCGATGGCATTGCCGGCAGACGCGCTGCTGGACAAACTGCTGCGCGCGCAAGTCGGCATCACCTTCTTCGTTTCCGCTTATCTGGCCGAAGTCATTCGCGCGGGTCTGCAATCGATCCCGGCTGGTCAAACGGAAGCAGCCTATTCCCTCGGTCTGGGCTATTGGCGGACAGCACGGTTGATCGTGCTGCCCCAGGCGCTGAGGACAGTCATTCCGGCCATCGTCAATCTGTCGATCGGCATCTTGCTCAACACCTCACTGCTTGCCGTCATCGGCATCACCGACCTTCTGAACGCGGCTAAGACCGCGGCAACAGACCCGAACTGGCTCGGCTTCTATACGGAGACGTTTATCTTTGCCGCCTGCATCTATTTCGCAATCAGCTTCGCCGCCTCGCGATACAGCCTGTGGCTGGAGGCGCGGCTGCGGGCACGGTGACGACGGCTGCACGAGTCGTGCAAATCCCCTCGCCTCCCGGAAATGAACGGCAGCATGCCGGTTGCCGTCATTTCTCCCATCATTCGATCGGCTACACCTGACCCATAAGGCTTCCTGCTGCATGGGCAAAACGAACCGCAAGTTAGATAAACATCGAATTCCAAAACCGGCCGGCTGCGACAGGCCTTAGAAGGGAGGCGTTGGCGACGCTGCCTGAAAATGTTCGCGCAGCGTCTCGGTCTCGTATTCGTGGCGGTACAGGCCGCGCCTGCGCAGAATCGGCACGAGTTCGTCGACAATCACGGCAAGACCGTCGATCAGGCGATCCGGCTGCAGGTTGAAGCCGTCGATGGCTCCGGCGTGGAACCAATCTTCGATGTGGTCGGCGAGTTGCTCGGGCGTGCCGACGAATCCGGCATGACCCGACCCGGTATACCGCGTCTGCTTCAGATACTCGCGCACGGTGGGGTTGGTCTTGCGGATCTGCGTGATGATCGATTCGCGAAAGCCGATACTGCCGAGGAAGGTCTGGGTGTCCTTGATCGGGCCGAGGACATCCTCGGGAAACGGCTCATCCAGTTCGAGTTTCGAGGCGTCGTAGCCGATCGCCTGTGACAGCCAGGCGATGGAATATGATGGCGGGCCTGCGTCATGCATCTCATCGCTGCGGCGACGCGCCTCTTCCTCGCTGCTGCCCAAGCTCAGCAACAAGCCGGGGAGGATCTTGATATCGTCGGGTGAACGGCCATTGCTCCGCGCGAGACCTTTGACCAAACGGTAATGCTCGATGGCTTGATTTTTGGTAAGTTCGGCCGCGAAGACACCTTCAGCCGCGCGTCCCGCCAGGGCGCGACCCTGCGGCGAACCACCCGCCTGGAAGATGACCGGGTGGCCTTGCTTCGACGGCGGCACCCGCAAACGGCCGTCGACATCGAAGAATTCGCCATGGTGATGCACATCCCGACCCGTGGCCGCGGATTCCCACAATGCCCGCACGACATCGACGAACTCGCTTGCACGCTCGTAGCGATCGTCACGAAAGGGGATATCGGGCATGCCGAAATTGCGCGCGGCAGGCACGCCGCGTGTGGTGACGACATTCCACGCCGCGCGACCACCCGTTTGTTGGTCCCATGAGAGGAAGCGCTCGGCGAGTTCGAAAGGGTCGTTGAAGGTGGACGAGGCGGTGGCGACAAGGCCCACGCGCGAGGTTGCCGCGGCCACATGACCCCAGTTCACCGTCGGCTCAAGGCGGATCGGATTGGCGTCATAGGCTGGGTCGCCCAGCAGCGGGCCATCAGCCAGGAAGATGGCGTCAAGGGTGCCGCGTTCCGCCGTCTTGCCAAGGTTCGTCCAATAATCCGGGTCGATGAAGGAATCCTTCTTCAACAGCGGCGTCTTCCATGCCGCCGGCAGATAACCTAGCACCAATGCGTTGATCCCGAGGAGGACGTGACCAGATCGCTTGTTTGTCATGAGTGATATCTCCGTTGCTCTCTAAAGAGAGACATGCGGTTGCGGCAGAGGGAAAGCCGCGCGCGCCGTGGACGGCAGCGGCGCTGGCGCCGTCAGGTTTAACGCGGTGCGCAGAGATCCGCCTGGCGCGATGGGAGCAAAACCAACGGCAAGCCACCGCTCGGCGGTGTCGAGGAGATCACCCACCGACTGCTCGAGGCCCGCGCGCAGCACGACACCCGCAACAGCATGTGGCGGCGGCTCCTGCCCCAGAGCCACGATCGGCACAGAGCCTGAAGCGCCCAGGACAAGCTCGATCGGGTCGTTGGCGCTTGCCGGCGGGATATCCGCAGCCGTTGCGGCATACCACGCGATCACCGACGCGCCTGTGGATGGCTCGGGTGCGTTCAATGGCCCCGCGATGGAGAAGCTGTTGTTGATATCGACATGCACGATACGATTCGACTCCACCAGGATGCCGGTCTCACGATTGCCGATGATCGAGTCGTGCGGCCAGCTCTGCTCGAGCGCGCGCACCGCAAGGGCGGCGTCATAGGCCGTCTGAGCGGTGAGCGGCGCCCCACCGCCGAGCCCTGCTCCACCCCAGGCCGGTGCTTCCTTCGGACCTTCGGGGGCATAGGCGTCGCGCACGCCGATCAGAAGGCCGCTGCGACCATGCGAAAGGTGGGCAAGCGAGGCGACGCGGCGCGCGACGTTGTACGGGTGGTCGCGCTGCGGCGTCGCAGTGATGAGGAAACGACCGTAGTTGGTGGCACCGGCCAAAGTGGCGCCGGCGGCACTGCTGGTCAGCGTGACCGGCGCCGGCGCGCTGCCATCGACACGGTCGATTCCCAGCACGCTGAACGCGACCGGCAATCTATCCCATCGCGACAGCAGAGCGCGGCTTGCGGTAAGCTCTATCAAATGCGGCCCGGCCAAGCCAAGCGCAAGGTAGGGTTTGGTCATCCTGCGTCTCCCTAGTTGCCTTGGCCACCGCGACCGAGCCGGGCGATGCTCGACACGGGCGATTTGTCGTTGACGAAGTAGTCGCCGAGGATGCGCGCCTTGTAGGCGACCGGATTATGGGATGCGAGGGTGCGCGCATTGCGCCAGTGGCGGTCGAGAGCGGTTTCCTCGGAGGTTGCGGACGCCCCGAGAGCGCCGAAGATGTGCGTGGCGGCAAAGAGGACGCCGTCGATGATCGCGAGTTGCGCCTGCGATACAGCCACTTCTCCAGCTGTCGCCCGCTCGTCGCGCAAGGCAACATCGCCGGCGGCATGGGCGGCGGCGATGCGGTCGAGCGAATTCGCGGCACGGCGTAGCGCTGCCTCCGTGGAGAAAACCCGAACCGATACCTCGCCGATCACTTGCAGCAGCTGCGGGTCAAGCGCCGGTACCGGATCGAGACCTTGCGGGTAGTTGCGCCCGCGCGACTTGAGCGCCGCAATACCGTCGCGCAGGATCGCACGCGTAATACCCGTGAGCACGGCCAGCAGCGCCGTTTGATAGAAGTGCCCCTGGTAGACGACGCGCTCGCTCGCCGGGAAGACGTCGCCCTCATGCGCAACGGCGTCCCGGTAGGTGGCGCTGCCGCTTGCCGTGGTGCGCTGGCCAAAACCCGGCCAATCGTCAGTAAGCACGACGCCCGGCTGGTGACGGCTGACTAGGGTGGTGATGAGGGAACCGTCTTCGCCCTTGCCGATCACGTCGAGCCAGTCGGCATAGAGACTGCCGGTGGCATAGAACTTCGCGCCGGTGACCTTGTAATGATCGCCTTCGCGGGTCACGGTCGTCTTTATGGTCGCGTAGGTGCCGTTATTGGCTTCCGTCCAGCCGCCGCCAACGAATTCGCGGCCACGGAAGCGCTGGAACCAGCGGTCGTTGGTCGGCGACGGCCGCGCGTTGAGACGGTCTTCGATGAAGGCCAGGTGATTGCGCCATACGTGGGCGACATTCGCGTCTGCCTCCGCCAGCAAAGCCAGGAGGTAATATGTCTGTTCAAGCGAGGCGCCCCATCCGCCAAACTCCTCAGGTACGCGCACCAGAGCGAAATCGGCATCCTTGAGCCACTGCACCTGCTCCAAAGGAAAAGTGCGATTGCGTTCACGCTCGACATTGCCCTCGGCGATACGGTCGAAGACCGGTTGGAAGCGCGCCACGAGGTCTTCTTCCGTCGCGGTGGCGGGGCGCAAGTAGGTCAGCGAAGTCGGGGCATCCACTGCGGTCATATTTGTTCTCTCCTTCTTAGTGGTGCTGCATCGAGAAACGGGGGAACGGAATGTGTCTCCGGGCTTGTTCGGTCGCGGTCGCGCGTTGTGCTCATGCCTGGATTTTTCCGTCGTATGGATGGTGAGCCTGATCCGCCAAGATGCTCAGTTTCGATTTGCCGGATCGCGCCACAGCGCGACAAGGTCGACCGCGAGGGTCGTGAGGATGAAAGCGGCGGCGGCAAAGATGGTCGTGCCGATGACGACGGGGAAATCGCCATCCAGAGCGGCAGTGATCGCCATGCGGCCAACTCCATCCAGACCGAAGATCGTTTCCGTCACGATTGCGCCCCCCATGATGGAGGCAAGCTCCAGCCCGCCGAGCGTTAGTATCGGATTCAACGCCGATTTCAGAGCATGGGAGAAATAGATCCGGTGCTCGGGCACGCCCTTGGCCCGGGCCGTGCGGATGAAATCATGCCCGAGCACGTCGAGCATGCTCGCCCTGACCATGCGCTGAAAAATCCCGATCTCCGCAATCGCGAGCGTCGCCCACGGAAGCACCAGATGTCGCGCCCATTGCAGCGGGTCCTCGCTCAAGGGAACGTAGCCGCTGCTGGGGAACCATGAAACGCCGTGGTTCGACAGCTGGAAGAAGAAGAAATAGGAGATCAGGATACCGCTGAGGAACGTTGGAACCGAAAGGCCGACATAGGCGAGGAAGGCGAGTAGGTGGTCGACGAGCCGGCCATGCCAGCGCGCCGCGACAACACCGGAAATGATGGCGATCGTCATCCAGATGATCACCGCGCCGAAGGCCAATGAGAGCGTTACCGGAGCCTTGGCGAGGATAAGATCCGTGACGGGCGCCTGCTTGCGAAAGGAAAAGCCAAGAGCCGGTGGCCAGTGCATCAAGCCCATCGGCGCGCCCTGGATGTCCGGACCGCGGAACAGGTAGTGCCAAAGCTGCAGATACCAGGGCTCGTCGAGGCGAAGCGCTCTCGCGACGCCGTCAATCGTTTCCTGCGTCGCATTGCGCGGCGCCAGCATCGCGGCGGGATTGCGATAGGCGATCCTGGTGATGAAGAACGAGAGGATGAGGACGATGACGAGCGTCGAGAGCGAACGCACGGCGGTGGAAGCAAGCCGGCTCACCATGATCACGCGCCTCTATGATGGGGATCGAGCACGGTTCGCAGCCCGGCACTCAACGTATTGAAGCCCACCACCGTCAGGAACAGGGCGAGGCCGGGCCCTGCCAGAAACCAGGGCTGGTTCTGATAGAGGGACGTCCGCTGCGCTTCCGCGATCATATTGCCCCAACTGGGCATTGGCGCCTGAATGCCAAGACCGAGGAAGGAGAGGGTCGCCTCCGCGACGATATTGGCGGGCAGCTGCACGGCCCAGTAAACAAATATCGTCGGCAGGATGTTCGGCAGGATATCGAACCAGATGATGCGCGCCCATGACGCGCCGATCGTGCGCGAGGCTTCCACCATCGGACTGGTGCGCAGTTCCACCACGAGCCCTCGCGTGAGGCGGGCAAAATAGGCCCAGGAAAACAAGGCAATGACGAGGATCACCACGATGACCGGCGGAACGATCGGCTGGCCCGTTCCCCCTCGGTTGAGCGACAAAAGGCTGAGTGCCGTCACTACGAAGGGAAAAGAGAGAGCGACGTCTATGGCCTGCGAAATGATACGATCCGTTCGGCCCGCGAAAAAGCCGCTGACCAGGCCGATGGCCGTACCGATGATCATCGCGATCGTTGTCGCCGGAATGCCGACGATGAGCGAAACCTGCGCACCGTAAAGGGTTCTGACCAGCACATCGCGGCCGTTTCCATCGGCTCCGAGAGGAAAGTCGAGTGTCGGGCCCGTGGGCAATCCCATTTCATCGAGCGCCGTATCCTGGAACTGTTCCATCGGACCGTGCCCCAGGAGATTGGCGACCGCGGGCGCCGACAGCGCTGCCAGCAGTACGAAGCCAACGATGATGGCGCCGGCGCGCACCGCCCTTTCGCGCCACAGGCGCTTCAAAAGCAGGGTGAGCGGCGACGGAGACGGGTCGGAAGGCGCCAGGGCGGCGACGGACTGAATGCGGTCAGCCATGGCTCACCTCTTCAAGCTCTGCATCGGCCGATAGACGCTTGTTTCCTGGAATGGATGCGAGCAACCGTCGAGTGTAGTCGTGGACCGGGCGCCTGAAGACCTGTCGCGTCTGGCCGGTTTCCACGATCTGTCCCTTTTCCAGCACGATCACCCGGTCGCATAGCTCGCCGATGACGCCAAGATCATGTGAAATGAACAGGAAGGAGACTCCGAGCTTGTCGCGAAGCCGGGAGAGCAACCTGATGACCTTTGCCTGGGTGGTGATGTCGAGGGCGGAAACCGGTTCGTCGGCAACGATCAGGGAGGGCCGGAGCGCGATCGCTCTCGCAATGGCGACCCGCTGCCGCTGCCCGCCGGACAATTGCGACGGCAACCGGTTCAGAATCTCTTCCGGCAGTTCCACGTCGGCCACGAGTTGTTTCACTTTCTCGCGCAGTTCCGCCTTGCCGATGGAGCCATGAATGACAAAGGGATCGGAAAGGATGGCCTCGATCCGCCGTCTGGGATTGAGGCTGGCATAGGGATCCTGAAACACCACTTGGATAGCCTTGCGCAGATCGCCCTGCAGCAGGACGCCGCCGGATCCGGGCTGGGAATAGTCCCTTCCCCGCAAGCTGATCAGACCCGCGTCGGGCCGGTCCAGACCGGCGATCAGCCGCCCTATGGTCGATTTGCCGGAGCCGGACTCACCGACGAGGCCGAGGATCTCTCCTTCGCCTATGGTGAAGGAGACGTCATCGAGTACCGAACGCGTGCCGAAGGAACGGGCAATTCCATGCATGGCAAGCAAAGGGCGGGACGCTTCCCGGCCTCCGGCCGCCGCGTAGGTCTTCGGGCCGCCGAGGCGCGCCGCACCCAACAATTCCCGGGTATAATCCTGCCGTGGCCGGAGATAGATCTCGGCCGCAGGCGCTTTCTCGATGACGACGCCTTCGCGCATGACGACAACGTCGTCGGCAATGTCGGACACGACCGCGAGATCGTGGCTGACGAAAATCAGCGCGGTTCCGTGCTCCTGCTGCAGACGCTTGAGAAGATCGAGAATGGCCGCCTGAACGGTGACGTCGAGAGCCGTCGTCGGCTCGTCCGCAATGATCAGTCCTGGATCGAGCGCGATGGCGATGGCGATCATCACCCGCTGGCGCATGCCGCCGGAAAGGTGGCGTGGGTAGTCCGCGAGCCGCGCCTGCGGATCGGCAATACCGACATTGTCGAGAAGCGCCAGCACGCGCTCGCGCCTCTCCCTGCGACCAACTCCGCCATGAACCGAGATCGCCTCGCCGATCTGCTCGCCGATCGTCTTCAAGGGGTGCAGATTACTGAGCGGATCCTGGAAGACGAAACCGATCTTCGCGCCGCGAAGCCTGCGTAATTCCCTATGGGGCAGACCGAGGATCTCCCGGCCGCAGTGCCGCACGCTGCCCTCCACCACGGCGGAAGCCGGCACGAGCCCCGTCGCGCCGAGAAGGCTGGCGCTCTTGCCCGACCCGGACTCGCCGACAATTGCAAGCGTCTTTCCGGCTTCGACGGCGAAGGAGACACCCCTCACCGCCTGGACACCGCCGAAGCGAACTCGTAGATCATTTACGGAAAAGACGGACATCAAACTACGCCACTGCCTAGTTCTTCACCGCGATGTTGGTGATGTCGGCCTGCACCGCGAGCGAAGACCAGGTCCAGTGGGTGACGCGGTCCGACGTGATGGCGATCTTGCGCTTTTCGAAGAGCGGGATCCAAGGCAGATCGGTTGATACGATCTTGTCCGCTTTGGTCCAGAGTGGGGTCGCATTGTCGGACGGATAAGCTTCGGCGGCGAGTTTGTTCAACTCCGGATTGCTATAGCAAATCGCATACACATTTCCGGTGCCACACGGCGCGGCATCCGAGTTCAGCCAACCACCGAGCAGCATTCGCGTGCTCGGACCTTGCCAATCGGGTGAAAAGCTGCCGTTCAGGAACACGTCCCAACGCGACTTCGGATCCTGAATGTAAGCCCGCCATCCACTGGCAGGTGCCGGGATTAGGTTCAGCGTAATGCCAGCAGCCGCCAAATCCTCCTTGAGAGTGACCGCAATCGTTTCGTTCTGTGCGTTGGTACGATAGAGCGCGTCGAGCGTGATGCCATTAGGATAACCGGCCTTCGCCAAAAGCTCCTTCGCTTTTGCCGGATCTCCCTTGTTGCCTGCAGTCGGATAAGGATCGAACTGTTCGTAGCCCGAGATGGTGGAGGTGATGATCTGCGACAGAGGTACGGCCGCGATCGATCCGCCTTGCGATTGAACCAGATGGGCGCGATTGACCGCATAGGACAAGGCCTGGCGCACCTCCGGCTTGCGCAACGCCTCGATACCTTCGCTGGTGACATTCTTCTGCGCGTTTATGGTGATGAAGTTGGCCGAGCCGCTGTTGGTCGCGTGCAGGTAGGGGCTATTCTTAGATACATATTGCTGGATGGTGCCACGCGGAGGCGCGTCGAGATAGAGCGAGAGATCGGCCTCCCCGGTCTGAATCTTCTGAACGACTGCATCTTCGCTGTTGGCGGTGAAATCGACATCGATCTCATCGACATAGGCCTTGCGGGCTTCGTCCGATTCCGGCTTGAAGTTCTTGGCCTTCTTCAGGACCAGCTTCTGGCCCTGATCGTAGGAGGCAACATAGTACGGCCCGCTCGATGGTAGATTCTTTCGCGATTCCAGTGAGTCCGGGAAATATTTCGACGCGATTTCAGGCGCCACCGGCGACACGAAATTCATCGAGAGAATATTGAGGAAGTCGTAGTTCTTGGTATCGGAATGGATCACCAGGGTCTTATCATCAGGGGCTGATACACCGGAAATCTCGTGACTATCGATAAAGGCCTTGCTTGCCGCCAGATCCCCGGTCGGCACTTTGGAAAAATCCTTGCAGTATTCGACAAAGCCCGACAGCACGAGATTGAAATAATTGATGGCGGCGACCTGCTTGTTGGGGTCGCAGAAGCGCTTTATGCCGTAGACAAAATCGCCGGCGACGATCTTACGTTCGGTAGAGCCCGAGAAGAAGATGTCGTCCTTCAGATGAAACGTATAGGTCTTGCCGTCCGGACTGACGTCCCAGGATTTGGCCAGATCCGGCACCAAGGTGGTATCTTCCTTGAGGCCGATCGGCGAACCGGGATAGGTGACGAGCTGGCGTGTCGTGGCACGCAAAATTTCCCAGGATTCAATGCTGTAGCCGGTTAGCGGGTCGAAAGCGTCGAGATCGGCTTCAAGCGAGGCGATGTGCAGCGTGCCACCGAATTTCGGCTCATCGGCAAACGCCGGGGCGCAAAGGGCCGTGTAAGCCGCGAGAAAAGAAACGGCGATCCGCCTGGCGCGGAGAAAGACAGTGACATGCATTGGGAGTTTGCCTCGGCTTTGATTGTTTCCCCTTATTTTCTATAGTTTTTATGTATAATTGAAACGGTGGAACGTTCCAATTGAGCTGCCCGCGAAGAAAATAAACTGCCGAAAATTGGCTTTCGTCGAAAAAAGCGTGCCGTTTTGAGATACTCTCATCCACGCCGCGAAGCCAATCGCCGAAATCACCGTCTGCATGGACTGCGTCACGGCAGGCGGCCGCATCATGAAAGCGGAGAACGATTTTCCCCACAAATTGCGCTTTTTAGAACGGAACGACCGCGCCAACGATCGTATTCCGTTGCATAAATCTATCAAATCTATAGAAAATAAATGGACTAGGATCTATGGCCTTCGACGGACTTTCGAGATACACGGCTTCGCGCTTTCTGGGCGCCCTGCTCGGGCTGGCGCTTGTCTCCGGCGCCGCCTTTGCGGAAGACAGGGGTGGCACGCTGAACCTGATCGTGCAGCCGGAACCGATCTCCCTGAACCCGGGCATCAATCGCCTCGGGCCGGCAACCTTCGTCGGCGACAAGATTTACGATTCGCTCGTCAGCTACGCCCAAAAGGATCTGGCGCCGATCCCGCGGCTCGCCGAAAGCTGGACCGTTTCGCCCGACGGCAAGACCTATACGTTCAAGCTCAGATCTGGCGTTACCTGGCATGACGGCGTGCCCTTCACCTCCAAGGACGTCGCCTTCAGCTACAATGACTTCCTGCCTGCGCTGCAAGCCCGCTCGCGCGATCTGCGCAACGAGATAGACCGCATAGAAACGCCGGACGATCTAACTGTCGTCTTTACCCTGAAAAATCCCTATCCGGCTTTCCTTCGCTCGCTGAACGCAGCCATTGTTCCCGCGCACAAATATGTCGGCGTCACCGATTTCCGTAACGCGCCGGCCAATGCCGAATTCATCGGCACAGGGCCGTTCAAGTTCGCGGAGTGGAAGAAGGGCAGCCTGATCCGCCTCGTGCGCAATGACAAATATTGGGATGCCGGCAAACCCTATCTCGACGAAATCGATTTCCAGATCATACCGGATGCAAATTCGCGAGCGATTGCTTTCGAGACGGGCCAGGTGGACGCACTGCGGTCGGGCGATGTCGAGAATTTCGATATCCCGCGTCTTTCGGCGCTTGAGGGCGTGAAGACACGCGAGGACGGCTGGGAATATCTGCAACCGATCGGCTATGTTCACCTCAACAACCGCAATCCGGTCCTCGCGAAACTGCAGGTTCGACAGGCCATCACGCAGGCCATCGATCGCGATTTTATCATCAACACGATCTTCGCGGGCTTCGGCAAGCCCATCAACGGTCCGTTTTCGAGCCTGTCTGTCTACAAGGATGCAAGCGTCGAAACCGTCTACCCGTTCGATCCGCAGAAGGCCGCGGCGCTGCTTGACGAAGCCGGCTACAAGCCGGGGCCGGACGGCACGCGCTTCACATTGAAACTGGTCCCGCTTCCCTATGGCGAACTCTGGTCCCGCGAGGCCGAATATCTGCGCGAAGCTCTCGGCGCAGTGGGAATCAAGGTCGATATCGTTTCCACCGACGTTGCCGGCTGGTTCAAACGACTAACCACCTTCGACTATGACATCGCCGAGAACTTCGTCTACACGACCGCCGACCCGGCGATCGGTATTTCCTACGGTTACAAGACGGTCAAGGGCGACAATGCCGGCACGACCGGCGCCAATGTCAATGGCTACTCCAACCCGGAAGTCGATGCCTTACTGGATCAGGGCGCTCACGAGCCCGACGAAGCCAGGCGCAAGGAGATCTACTCGAAGGTGCAGCAGATCGTCTCGCATGACGTGCCTCTGGTCTGGACCCATGACATCGTCTTCCCCACCCTGTATCGAGACAGGGTGCAGGATCTGATCACGACCGCGCTCGGCACGGACGACAACTTCGCATCGGTCTGGCTCAGGAAATGAACCAGACGTCTAAACGCGGTCGCGTGCATGGACAGGGAGCAGCCTTGGCCTTCGCCAAAGCCGTGTCGCTTCGGCTTGCCAAGGCCGGGTTCATTCTCTTGGCGGTCATCGTCCTGACATTCGTGCTCGTCCGCCTTGCCCCGGGCGATCCCGCCCTCCTGCTCGCAGGCGATCAGGGTGGAAGCGATCCGGCGTTCGTCGCCGAAATCCGGCAGCACCTCGGTCTCGACGGTCCGATTGACGTGCAGCTCTGGCATTATCTGCAGGCGATTGTCAGGCTCGACTTCGGCACCTCCTATCGCGATCAGCGGCCGGTGATCGACATCGTGCTGGAAAGACTGCCGGCAACATTGCTGTTGACGGTTTCCGCCTTCGTCTTTTCCATCGTCGCGGGTGTGGGCCTCGGCGCCCTTGCAGCACGCCGGCCGGGCTCTGCGATCGACGGCATCGTCACGACGATATCCGTCGCCTTCTTCGCCATGCCGATGTTCTGGATCGGGCTGGTCTTTATCATCGTCTTCGCCGTGAAGCTGGGCTGGTTGCCGTCCTATGGCATGCAGACCCCTTCGGCTGCAGCCAAGGGCGGCTGGGCGGCATTCGGCAATCTCGCCGCGCATATGGTCCTGCCGGTTCTGACGCTTGGCCTCTACTACATGTCGATCCACGCGCGGGTCAGCCGCGCAGCGCTCCTGCAGATCTCCGACATGGATTTTATCCGTACCGCCCGGGCCAAGGGCCTTCCGGCCTGGCTCGTCTGGCGCGATCATCTCCTGCGAAACGCGCTTCTGCCGACGATCACCGTTGCGGCCTTGCAGGCCGGCCAGTTGATCGGCGGTTCGATCCTGGTCGAGACGGTCTTCGCATGGCCGGGCATCGGCAGGCTTGCCTTCGATTCGCTTGCAAGCCGCGACTACAACGTCCTTATCGCCGTGTTCATCCTTTCCTCGTTCGGTGTTCTCATCGCCAACCTCGTCGCCGACATGGCCTACCGCATGATCGACCCGAGGATCGACCGGGAGGCGAGGACATGATCCGCCGCCCGCGCCATCCCTTGCTCCGCGCGCCGGTCCTGTTCGGCTTCGCCGTACTCGCACTCCTCGCCTTTTGCATCATTTTCGCCGACGTGCTTTATCCGGGGGATCCCTGGCGCATGGTGGCGCGGCCAAACCTGCCGCCGCTGTCGCCCGGCTACCCGGCGGGGACCGACATGCTCGGCCGCGATCTGGCCGCCGGCCTCGTCCATGGTGCCCGCGCCACCCTTGCCGTCGCGCTCAGCGTCGTCTGCCTTGCCATCGGCCTTGGCGTGACGCTCGGCCTTGCCGCCGGTTATCTCGGCGCGGCCGTCGATGAAGTGCTGATGCGCATTACCGAGTTCTTCCAGACGATTCCGGGGCTCCTGCTGACGATCATCATCGTGGCGATCCTGTCACCGACCCGCCTCATCGTCGTCCTGGCGATTGCGCTCATCTCCTGGCCGCCGGTCGTGCGCATCGTCCGCGCCGAGGTGCTGTCGCTGCGTCGGCTCGACTGGGTCCGCGCCGCCCGTGTCAGCGGACTGTCGCATCTGCGCATCGCATTCCTGCATGTACTGCCGAACGTATTGCCGCAGGTGATGATTCAGGCCTCTCTTCTCATTGCCGGTGCGGTCATGATCGAATCCAGCATCAGCTTTCTCGGACTGGGCAATCGTGACGCCGTCTCCTGGGGTTTTCTGCTCGGATCCGGCCGTACCGCTTTCAGCGTCAACTGGTGGCTCTCCACCCTGCCCGGACTGGCGATCTTTCTCACAGTGCTTGCCTTCAATCTGGTCGGCGATGGCCTGGAACGCTGGATGAATCCGAAAAGCGGAGCGGGAGGCGGGCGATGAGCCAATCGCAATCCGCTGCGACGGCACCCCTGGTCGAAATCGAAAATATCGACATACGGCTTCCGGAGGGCGGCGAGCGGGAGCTTGCCGTTCGCAACGCGACCCTGTCCATCGCGCGCGGCGAAGTGCTCTGCGTCGTCGGCGAAAGCGGCTCGGGCAAGTCGGTGCTCGCCTCTGCCATTGCCGGCCTTCTTCCCGGCAACGGCCTTCGGGTCGAGCGGGGGAACCTGCGCTTTGCGGGCGAGGATGTGCTTTCTCTCAATGAAACGGCGCTCCGGCGCCTGCGCGGCGCGCGGATCGGTTACATTTTCCAGGAGCCGATGACGGCGCTCAACCCGCTATTGACCATCGGCCGGCAGATCGCGGAAGCGCTCACGGCTCATGGCCACCCAGCACCGCCGGAACGGATCGCAGAGCTTCTTGCCGCCATGCGTCTACCCGATCCGGGCACGCTCGGCCGGCGTTATCCGCACGAACTTTCAGGGGGCCAGCGCCAGCGCGTGGCGATTGCCATCGCGATGGCCTGCGGGCCTGATCTCCTGATCGCCGACGAACCGACCACCGCGCTCGATGTGACGACGCAAGCGGAAATCCTGCGGCTCATTCTCGACCTGCGGGCCCGTCACGGGCTCGCCGTGCTGTTCATCACCCATGATTTCGGCGTGGTACAAGACATCGCCGACCGCATCGTCGTCATGCAGGCCGGCGAGATCGTCGAACAGGGGAACGCGGAACAATTGCTCGCCGCGCCGGCCCATCCCTACACGCAGAGGCTGCTTGCCGCGGTGCCGAAACTTGAAGCCCGGCGCCCTCCGCTTCCTTCAGGTCTGCCGCCAGTGCTGGAGCTTGAGGGCATTGACAAGACCCATTTCAGCCGCCGCCGCTTCCTTGGCCCAGCCCGGCCGGCGACACAGGCGCTGAGGAGTGTCGATCTGACATTGCGCGTCGGCGAGACGGTTGCGCTGGTCGGTGAAAGCGGATCGGGCAAATCCACTCTCGGGCAGGTCATCACCGGTCTTGTCGAACGCGATGCCGGCACCTTCCGTCTTTCCGGCGAGGCGATAGGCCGTGCTCGGGAGCTGTTCACGCGCGAGAGACGGCCTGCCGTGCAGATGGTGTTCCAGGATCCGCAATCCTCTCTCAATCCACGCCACAGCATCCGTCGCATCCTGACGGAACCTGTGCTGCAAGCCGGCCTATCGAGAGAAGAAGCCGAATCCCGCATGGCGGAGCTGCTTCTGCGCGTAGGGCTGGATCCCTCCTCCGCCGATCGGAAGCCGCATGCCTTTTCCGGCGGCCAGCGCCAGCGCATCGGCCTTGCCCGTGCGCTGATGCCAAAGCCGCGGCTGCTGGTGGCCGACGAGCCGGTTTCCGCGCTCGACGTGTCCGTGCAGGCACAGGTCCTCGATCTCTTGGCCGAACTTCAACGCGACCTCGGGCTCGCCATGGTGTTCATTACCCACGACCTGCGCGTGGCGGCCAGGGTGGCCGACCGCATTGCGGTGATGCAGCACGGACTGATCGTGGAAGAGGCCGCGACCGCCGATCTTCTGCTGGCGCCACAATCCGTTTACGCGCGTGCGCTTGTTGCCGCGGTTCCAGGTCGGAACAGAGAGATGGAATCCGCTGCAAACAACGCGTCTCGAATCCTTGAAGAAATGCCCCATGATTGAACTGACAAACCCGGAGGCGGCCCGAAAGCCGCTGTTTTTGGACACCTTCAGAATGAACACCGCGAACCACGTTCCCCAGGGACATTGGCGCCATGTGATCGACAATCTCCCCGTCGCCGATGCGACGCTCCGTGGCCGCCTGATTGGCACCGGCGCCTTGGAAACGGATCATCCCGGTGCTGCCTTCGCCATCATTCGCGGAAGCCGCACCGCGCTTGACCGGGATCATCGTTCGGCTGCGGCCAATAAAAGGATCCCGGCATGAGTGGCAACATCCACCTTCATTGGTATCTGCCGACAAATGGCGACAGCCGGGGCCTGACAGGCTCGGGAGCCGATAGCCATGTCGTGGAATTTTCCGGGGGCTTCCGCGCACCAACTCTCGCCTATCTCGGCGAGGTGGCACGCGCCGCTGAAGCGCAGAATTTCCACGCCGTTCTTACGCCAACCGGCACATGGTGCGAGGATGCCTGGATTACCACCGCCGCGCTTTCCCGCGAAACGAAGCGGCTGAAATTTCTCGTCGCCTTCAGGCCTGGCCTCATATCGCCGACGCTCGTCGCCCATCAGGCGGCGACCTTCCAGCGGATGACCGGTGGGCGGCTGCTTCTCAACGTCGTGACGGGCGGCGATCGCTTCGAGCAGGCGCGCTTCGGCGATCATCTGGACCATGACACCCGCTATGAGAGGACGGAGGAATTCCTCTCGGTGGTGCGCGGCGTGACGTCCGCGTCTGCAGACCAGCCCTTTTCTTTCAAGGGTAAGCATTACGACATCCGCGAGGCAAGCATCGACACCGGTCCGTACGATCTGCCGGAGATCTTCTTTGGCGGCGCAAGCGCTGCCGCCCAAGAGGTCGCGGCCGGTCAGGCCGATGTCTATCTGGTCTGGGGGCGGCCGCCGGCACTGGAGGCCGACAATATCGCACGGCTAAAAGCGCGAGCGGCTGCCAGAGGTCGTTCGCTGCGCTTCGGTGTGCGCTTGCATGTCATTTCGCGCGATACAGAGGATGAGGCCTGGGCCACCGCCGACAAACTTCTTGCCTGGCTCTCGCCGGAGCGGGTGCGGAAGAACCGGGAGCTCCTCGCCAAATCCGAATCCGTCGCCCAGAGCCAGATGTCGGCGCTGCATGTGGGTCGCGAAGGCGTCCCGGCTTCGGCGCGTGAACTGGAAATCCATCCCGGCCTCTGGTCCGGCTATGGCCTCGTGCGCGGAGGAGCGGGCACCGCTCTCGTCGGGAGCCATGCGCAAGTTGCCGACCTCATCGAAGCCTATCATCGCGTCGGCTTCGACCATTTCATCCTCTCCGGGCAGCCTCATCTCGAAGAGGCTTGGCATTTCGGCGAGGGCGCAGCGGCGCTTCTCAAGGCGCGGGGCCTTCTCGCTCCGGTGTCCGCGCAATCATAAGAAATGGCACATGTCATCACCTGCAATCGAAGACTGAATTCCCGAAAGTCGTAAAATGACATTGGACAACATTCGCATGGATATACGATCGCTGAATGACGAAGACGGCCGGCGCAAGGCTTTTGCTCTGTTCCGGCAGGCCTTGCTGGGTATCGGTGATTTTGGGCGCACCAATCCCGACACCGAAACCCGGTTTCTGGCAGAGGGCCAGCCGCTTGGCGGCTTCGAGGGCGATGTGCTGCGAGGCGTCGTCAACGGCTATGATTCATCAATCACCCTACCCGGCGGCCGGCGCGTGCGCCATCTCTCCGTCACACATGTCGGCGTCTCTCCGGACGCGACACGTCGCGGGATCGCTCGCCAGCTCATCATCGAGCAGCTTCGCCGTGCCCGCGCAGATGGCTATGTCGTCGCAGGCTTGCGGGCATCGGATGCCCGCATCTACGGCCGATACGGTTACGGCATTGCCTCCTGGTCGGTCCGGCATGAACTCGATCTTACCCGCACCGGGCTTGCGGTCTCAACCGCGCGAGAAGGACTTCGCATCGTCGATGCTCGCGAGAGCTTCGCCTTGTTTCGGAAAATTGCCGCCGCGGATCCGTCGCCGCGAGCAGCGACGCTATCGCGCTGGGATGGCTGGTGGTCCATTCAGGAATTCCGTAGCGTCTCCGGCACAACGCCCCATCACGCCGTCGTCTTCGGTGCCGAGGGTCACGAGCGCGGCTATTTGCGCTTCCATGTCGAGTCCTCGGACAACTGGTTCACCTCATCGCATCGTACCGTGATCGTCGACGATCTCGTCGCCCATGACGATGAAGCCTGGCAGGCCCTGATTGGCCACCTCTTCACGCAGGATATCCTGCACCAGGTCACCTTTCCATCCCGGCCGGTGGATGATCCGCTGCCTTTGCTTCTCCACAATCCTCGATCGCTGGAGATATCCGGTCAGCGCGACGAAAGCTGGATACGACCTCTCGATCTCGAAGCCTTGCTTTCGGCCCGCCGGTATGGCGGCACGCGCCAGGTCACGATTGCCGTCGAAGACGACTTGTTCCATGACAATGGCGGCACCTGGTCTCTCGGTCCGAAGGGTGCGGAGCGAAGCAGCGAGAGGGCGGAGGCTCATGTCACAATCGCGGAACTGGCCACGCTGATCTTCGGGGCGCAGAGCGCCTCGCTTCTTGCTGCTTCCGGGCGCATCAAGGCGATCTCCGTGGACGTGGCCGAGGAACTGGACCGCGTGTTTGCCACCAGCCGCCGGCCCCATTCAGGCATCTCATTCTGAGAGCGACATGCGTTGCCCCCGCCCGAACCGAAGCTGCCTGGCAGGAGAGTTGGAAGAACAAAAATGGATATAATCCAATATGATGGACCCTTTAGTTGTCGTAACCAGCGCGCCAGGCAGGCAAACAATTGAAGCAATTGCAAGCGGGCCGGATAGCTTCAATGACGACGTAACAGGGATCAATGATCGGCTTCCTCTCGCACAGGCGAGGGAACAACGCGCTTCAGAAGCAGATAAGCGCCACCTGCCACGCCGATACCCGCAAGCCATGAAAGATCGACGCCGCCTGTCCTTGAGAAGATCCAGATGTTCTCGGATCATCTCGATACTCAGACCAGACATCCGCCAGCGCGCGATCTTTCATCGGCCCCTTCGACGGCTGTGAAAGCCAGGAGCGAGGATGGCCAACGGACCGAGCCTTCAGGTCATCGAAGATAAGATATTAAGCAGCCGGCGCGCGCTGCCCATCGCCAGCGTCCAGCCGAGCATGCCATGACCGCCGTTGACATAGAGGCCGGGAATTCCGCGGGATGGCGCAATGATCGGCTGTGACGATGGCGTCATTGGGCGTTCGCCAGACCAACGCGCTTCACCGGCTTGCGCTGTGAAATAGCCCGGCAGGACGCTGTTTGCCATATCCCGCAGAACCGCGAACCGGTCCGTGTCGAAGCCGGCGTCCGGTCTTTCGATGTCCGCAAGGCCGGCCAC
The DNA here is from genome assembly GCF_010668395.1 of Martinezella lusitana. Lineage (GTDB taxonomy): Bacteria > Pseudomonadota > Alphaproteobacteria > Rhizobiales > Rhizobiaceae > Rhizobium > Rhizobium lusitanum_A. Next base: position 77,720 of record NZ_WUEY01000002.1, on the reverse strand, counting down.
GCGCAAACGAACGCCGATGGCGGCGAAGGCGAGTTTGCGCTTCACGTCCGTCAAGCTTACGCGCGGCGCGCCGTCCCGCCATTCAACCGTCAGCGAATACCCGCGCACCGGCTGCACGCAGGCCGCCTCCGGCAAGGCGGCGGCAAGCGTACGGATCAGCGGTCCGGCCGTGACGACGGCTGCATCGACGCCAAGCGCGTCGCGGTCGGCGAATTTTACCGCCGATAGTCTGTCCTTATAGCGTTCGAACCCGGCGACCTTCGCGCCGAAGAGCCTTTCGACGCCGTAACGGGCGACAGCGAAACCGGTCAGTTCGCGGCAGAAGGCCGCCGCGTCCCCAAGCGCATCGCCGGGCGTATGGACTGCCCCGGCAATTTCGCCCTGATAGGACTTCAAGACCGGCTCGACCTCTTCGGCTTGCGCCCGAGACAAAAGCCGCTGGTCCAATCCAAGCAGGCGCTTGCGCTCAACCAGCGGACCGGCGCGTGAAAAGCTCGCCGCATCCGGATAGAGATGCAGTTTGCCGGCGACACGGTAGTCGAAGGATAGCGGCGCCTCGGCCAGAAGCGCGGCCAGTTCCCGGCGGGATTCATCCGCGAGCTGCAGGATTGCGCTCGTATTGCTCCACCAGCGCCTGTCCGGCATATTGGCGAGAAACCGCAATCCCCAGATCATGAAATCCGGATCGAGCCGGAAGCGGACACGGAAGGCCGGATCATGGCCGGCGACGATACCCGGCAGATGTTTCAGAAGCGACGGGGACGCCATCGCATCGCCATAGGCCCACGAAAGCTGGGCCGCGTTGCCGGCGCTCGCCCCTCGCCCAGGCTCGGCTTCCGCATCGATAAGCGTGACGGCGTGACCGGCCTTCGCCAGCATGTAAGCCGAGGCGACGCCGACAACGCCCGCCCCAATGACGGCAATTCGCATGGAGATCATCCCTCTCCGCCGTTCGTCACGGCGGTCAGCTCGATCTCCACCGGCACGCCGCGCGGCAACGATCCGACGCCGATGGCGATGCGGGCGTGCTGCCAGCACGTTGGAAAGAGCTCGCGCAGCAACTCGGACGCGCCGTCTATCACCGCGCCATGCTCTGTGAATTCCGGAGTGGCCGCCACATAGCCGGCCAGCCGCACGAACCCCTTCACCCGATCCAGCCCGCCGGCGACGAGTTCCAATTGCGCCAGTGCGTTGAGCAACGCCCACCGCGCGCATTCCCGACCTTGATCGAGGCTGACGGCACCGCCAAGATGCCCCTTGCAAAGCACGGCCTTATCCTTGAGCGGCACCTGACCGGACACAGTCACGAGGTTGCCGGTGGTCAAGGCTCCGACAAACGCACCTGGGGGCACGGAAGCTTCCGGCAAAGCCAGTCCAAGGGCGGCAAGCCGCCTGCGGACCGAGCAGGCTTCCGGCGAACCGGCTTGCGACTTGCGGCCGGCGCTCTGCTCGATGAAGCGCCTGAGGATCGCACGGTCGAATTCGCTCAGGTGGTATTCCGGATGCCATTGCACCCCGAGGCAGAACGTATCCGTCTCGCCCTCGATCGCCTCGACCACCCCATCGGGCGCGCGCGCCGCAATGCGGAACCGACCGGCACCCGTCAGCGCATGGCGATGCAGGCTATTGACGGAAACCTCCGTCGTTCCCGCAATGGAGGCTAGCATGCTGCCGGGCTCGACCGCGATCCTGTGGGCCATGCGGTCGGGAATGTCGGCGGGAATATGATCGACAGCCGTGTCCGGCAGGCTCGTCGTGAAGGTCCCGCCGAGAAATTCGCCCATGATCTGCATCCCGTTGCAGATCCCGAGCAACGGCTTGCCTGCCTGAAGTGTTTGCCGGATGAGTTCCAGCTCGAATTCCCGCCGCTCGGGAAGCGCTTCATGACCAGGCGTCGTGCCGGTCAGCAAAACGCCGTCCCCAAGGGCAACCAGCATGGCGATATGCTGGCTCTGATACGGCAGGATCAACGAAATACCGCCGGCCTGTGCAATCGCCTCGGCATAGTTGGCCCGCACCACATATTCCGCCTCGGTTTCGGCGATGTCGGACGCCCGGAAATCCGGGGACGTCAGGATGATCGGCCGGCGCGGCGCGATGCGTCCTTGGTCATTCGTATTCATGGTCTTGTCTCTTGGTTCGAACGAGGTGTCATGCGACGGCGATGCGCTCTAACGGACAGTGCGCGGCGACAGCCGTTTCGACAGCAGCGAAAACGGCCAGGCGATGAAGAAGTAGCAAAGTCCCACGGCCAGAAAGATTTGCAGCGGGAGGAAATAATCCGTCGACATCGATCGGCCCGTCAGCATCAGTTCGTCGACCGTGATCAGCGAGGCGAGCGAAGAATCCTTCAGCAACGCAACAAAAGTCACGATCAGCGGCGCGGCGATGACACGCATCACCTGTGGCAGAACGATCAGCCTGAAGCTCTGATACGGCGTGAAGCCGACGGCAAGCGCGGCCTCGCGCTGTCCCTTCGCAATCGCCATCAACCCGGCGCGAAACAATTCCGCTACTTGCGCCGCGAAGGCGAGCGCCAGCCCCAATACGCCGGCGGTGAAGGCATTGAAGGTGATGCCGATGCCGGGAAGACCGAAGTAGAGCAGGAACAGAATGGCGAGCAGCGGTATGCCGCGAACGACCGAAACATACAGCGAAACGAGACGTTGCAGGAGGGGCGAACGAACATTGCGGCACAGCGCCAGCAAGAGACCGAGGACCAGCGAGAGTGCGAAGGCTGTGACCGACAGAGCCGCGGTCGTCCACATCGCTTCAAGAAGCGCCGGCAGCCATTCCGCGCCGTATTCGGCATAGGGTTCAAAGAATGCGGTCATGCCTTGACCCTCCCGTAACGGGTTTCGAGAACGCGGATCGCCTGCATCAGCGGCAAGCCGAGCAGCAGGTAGAGGCCGGCGGCCGTCGCATAGATCAGCGTCGTCTGGAACGAGGACGTGACCATCGAGCGCGCATAGAACATGATCTCCGGCGCGGCGATGGCCGAAACGATCGAGGTGTCCTTCAGAAGCTGGACGGCGTAGTTGCCAAGCGACGGCAATGCGATGCGCAGGGCCTGCGGGGTCAGGATGTCGAAAATCGTCTGGAGCGGCGTAAACCCGACGGCGAGCGCGGCCTCGCGCTGGCCGTTCGGCAGCGCCGCAAAGCCCGAGCGGAAGAGGTCGCAGGTCACCGCGCCACCGATCAGTCCGAGGCCGAGAATGGCGGCGGCGATGGACGAAAGCCGGAGGCCGATGCTCGCCAGCCCGAAATACAGGATGAAGAGATGGGTGAGCGCCGGAATGTTGCGCATGATTTCGCAATAGGTGTCGATCAGGGCGTGAACCGCCCACAGCTTGCCGAATTGACGGGCGAGCGCCAGTCCAAAGCCCAGGCAGACGCCGAGCGCCAGCGAGGCGAGCGTGACCAGAATGGTGACGCCGATGCCGGCGGCAAGCCCCTCCAACACCATAAGAAAGATCGATAGTCCGCTCATCGCGCCGCCCTCAATGCCGGATCTGCTTGAGGAAAGCCTGCGTGCGCCGTTCGCGCGGTGCGAGAATCAACTCCCGCGCCGCGCCCTGTTCGGCAATCACGCCGCCGTCGAGAAACATCACCCGATCCGCGATGTCGCGGGCGAAGGCAATCTCGTGGGTGACGATCAGCATGGTGCGCCCTTCGGCGGCCAGTTCTTCCATCACCTTCAGCACTTCGTGCACCAGTTCGGGATCGAGTGCCGACGTCGGTTCGTCGAACAGCATCAATTTCGGTTTCTGGGCCAAAGCGCGGGCGATCGCCACCCGCTGCTGCTGGCCACCGGAAAGTTCGAGCGGCGACGCATCGGCGCGATGCGTCATATGGACCTTGGCCAGCATTTCGAGCGCCAGCTCACGCGCTTCTTTCGCCGAAAGACCGCGCACCTTGCGGGCGGCGATCGCCACGTTTTCGGTCACGGAAAGATGCGGCCAAAGATTGAAGAGCTGAAAAACCATGCCCATCTCGGCGCGCTGTGGCGCAAGCTGGCGGTCGTTCATCGGCCGGCCGGCGGCCATGCCGATCTGCTCGTCATCGAGGCGGATCTCTCCGGCTGTCGGCTTCTCCAGAAAATTAAGACAACGCAAGCAGGTGGATTTTCCCGAGCCGGATGGGCCGATCAAAGCGATCTTCTCGCCCGCCGCCACCTCGAAATCGATCCCCTTCAGAACCTCCACGGTTCCATAGCTCTTGCGCAGACCCGTCACGCTCAGCAGCGGGCTCATGGCATTCCCCTTTTTATCGTTTTGGTCGAACCAGGGGGACGGCGCCCTAAAATGCGCCGTCCAGGTCTTGAGGACTTAATCGGTGGAGACGAGATCACCTGAAAGGCTCCGTCCTTTCCGTTTCCGTGCAACTTCGGAGGCAAAACCGCTGCGCGCTTTTGCTGTCACTCCTCCGATATCAGCCGGCCGTCTTGCAGGACGGCAGCTTGTAATCGGCCGGGCGGTCCACGCCGGCGCGGAAGTTCTCGCCAGCCGGCGTGTACCAGACATCGGCGGAAAGGCCGTAGCGCTCGCCGATTTCCTTCATCGCGCAGGTCTTCCACATCTCGTCGATGATGGCGTCGACCTTCTGGCGCAAATCATCGTTCTTCTTGTTGAAGCCATAGACGACCTGACCGAGACCGGTCAGCAGCGGGAAGTCGGGATTGGTATCGGTGAAGGCGAGGAAATGCATGTGCCAATCGGGATTCTTCTTGATCGCAAAGGAAACGACCGGCGGATCGCCGATGACGGCATCGATGCGCCCCGCGATCAAATCGCGCACGGCAGCGTCCGCCGTGTCATAGAGCGAAAGCTCCAGTCCCTTGATTTTCTTGAGTTCCGGCACGAAGGAAAACCCGGTGATCGTGCCGACCTTCTTGCCTTCGAGATCGGACAGCTTGTCCCAGCTGGTCTTGTCGGACTGCATGATGCCGTTCTTGAAGTAGTGGATCGGCTCGGACAGCGACATGATATTGGCGCGCTTTTCCGTCCAGCCCATCGTGCCGAGCATGACATCGACGCGGCCGGATTCAACGGAGGCGATCGTGCCCGACCACTCCATCAACGCCGGCTGGATCTTCAGCCCCAGCTTGTCGGCGATTTTCTGCATGATTTCGCCGTCATAGCCGATCAGCTTGCCGTCCTGCCAGCCGGAGCCCGGCATGTCGCCGGTGAAGGCGACCGTTAGTTTGCCCTGTTCCACCAATTCGAAAGCCTTCGCGGCGGTCGAAAAAACCGAAAAGCTCCCGCCTGCCAGCAGCGCGCACACCACCAGCCTTCTCGAAAGAGAAAGTGCCATTTGTCAGATCCTTGACGTTAAGAGTTCCCTGATCCGGTTGTTTTTGCGGTCCGGATGCTTGTGTTCAACGCGTAAAGAATGCCGCCAAACCGACGGGTTGGATTTTATAAATTGGACATTTTCTTTTAAAAACGGACATGCCAAGCTATGCTTTCCCATCAAGGGAGAGTGCTGTGGACGAAAAGACCGGCGTTTCGGATGGACAGAAGGATATGGACTACGTCGGCTGGCTGGACAGCCTGTGGGCCGAACGCCTGCTTTCGGCGCGCGACCACAAGCCGGATATTTCGGTGGGCATCCTGCTCTGGCCGACCTTTCCCCTGATGTCGCTGACGGGCGTCATCGAGCCGCTTCGTCATGCAGCCGATTTCGGCGACAATTCGCGGCCGCTTCATTGCCGCTGGTCGATCATGGGCAAGCCGGGCTATAGCGCTGCGGCGAGCTGCGGCATCCGCGTCCAGGCAGACGCCGCCTATATCAATCCGACGGATTTCGACTATGTCGTCGCCATTGGCGGCCTGCTGCCGCATCTCAGAGCCGCCCCCGCTTCGCATCGTGACTATCTGCGCGTGGCGGCATCCGCCGGCGTGACGATCATCGGGGCCTGCACGGGATCGTTCATCCTCGCGCAGGAAGGCCTGCTCGTCGATCGCAAGGCTGCCGTCCATCCCTATCATTCGGAGGATTTCCGAACTGCCTTCCCGCGCCAGGCCTTTTCCACACGGGACGACTTTCTGATCGACAAGGGGCGCATCACCGTTCCGGGGGGAACCTCGATCCTGTCACTGATGACCCAGCTCATCCACAATCATTGCGGACCAGACCGCGCGGCGAAGGCCGTCCACCAGCTATCCCTCACAACTCCGAAGGGCATGAGTGTCTTCGACCACGAAAGAGCATCGACCTTTCGCCATGTGAGCGACGCACGCCTGCAAAAGGCCATCGTGCTCATCGAAAGCCGGAAAGGACGCGACGTATCACCGGAACAGGCAGCCGCCGCCGTGGGCCTTTCGCCACGTCAGTTCGCCCGCCTCTTCCAAACGCATATCGACATGACGCCGAAACATTTCATTCTTGAAACGAGGCTGCGCTATGCACGCTTTCTGCTCGAAAATGGCTCGCTGGCGATCACAGCCATCGCGCATGAAACCGGCTTTTCCGATTCCGCCCATCTGGCAACTGCGTATCGCAAGAAATACGGTACATCACCGAGCGAAATGCGGAAAGTCAGCAAGTGAAGATCGCCCGAAAGGGCCGCCAGGCGACGCATCCGCGCTTCAACGGACGAGCGCAGCAAGATTACTCGCTGGAGAATGGCCGCCGGCGCGTCTAGTGCCCGTCCCGGGCGACGGCTTCCTTGGGGATCGTGTCGGTGACATTCTTGCGGTGGAAGATGAAAAGGCCGGCGAGCACGATGATGACAGATCCGATGATGATCTGGGCGTCCGGAATATCTCCGAAGAAGACAAAACCCAGCACGATCGCCCAGATGAGCAAGCTGTACTGCAGCGGAGCCAGAAGCGACGCGGGGGCAAGCTTCAGCGAGCGGGTGATCAACATATGGGCGCTGCCGGCAACGATGCCGAGCGCCAGCATGGCGCCGATATCAAGAACCGATACCGATCGCCAATTGCCGATGCTGAGCACCAATCCGGCCGCAAGCGCGCCAATCGTCTGCCAGGCAACGAGCGTTGCGTCGCCCGTCTGGCGCAGTCGCCGCCCGAGCACCAGCGTCAGCGCGAATGCAAGGCTTCCGCCAAGGCCGAAAAACGACGGCCAGGAGAACATCGCTGCAGAAGGCCTGAGCGCGATCAATACACCGATAAAGCCGACGAGAACCGCCAGCCAGCGCCGCCAGCCGATCCTCTCGCCGAGGAAGAAATGCGAGATCGCCGCGACATAGATCGGACCGGCCATATAGAAGGTCATAACGTCGGCAAGCGGCAGATAGGTGACCGCGGCGTAAAAAAGGGCGACATCGACTGTCGCCATCACCACCCGCAGCAGCTGCAGCGAGGGCTGTTCGAGGCGAAACAGGGCTGCCTTATCCTGTCTCGCGATCATGGGAGCAAGAATAAGGAACGCACCGAATGAACGAATAACCAGCACCTGTCCGACCGAGAAACTCGCGACCAGCCATTTGCCCATGGCATCGTTCAACGAGAACAGAAAGTCGCCGAAAAGCATCAAAAGCATGCCGGCAAGCACCAGATTGCCGTTCGCTACGGCTTTGCCAGCACGCATACTGATTTATCCTTGCGATTCTTGAATTTCCACCATCCGGGCTTTAGCCGGTTTTGCCCTCTTCCCGCAAGGCAATCCGCTCTCTCCGCTCCAGAAGAAGGCTCTGCCGCGCCGCCGGCCGTCTCGGGAAAGCAGCGACAATCTTACCGCCCCGATTGAGCGGATATTCATACATTATATTATATGACAATATCCACACGGATGGATGAGCCAGGCTGCCGGCCGTCGGATCAGAAGCCATGCGCGTCTGCTTCGGAAGCCAAGATGCTCGATACGCCGTCATGATTGCATAATTGCCTGCCGATATTGTCCGCTCGCCGAGTGAGAGTATGTAGATGACACAGCAGCCGGGTAAATCGCCCAAGCGACCGCATGGGGATGAAAAGAGCGACGACCGGCAGCGTCGTAGCATGCTCGAATTACTCCGGGCCCAATATCAGTCCCTCTCCGAGCGCTACGAATGGCTCGAGGCGATGATCAACTATGTGCCGGACTTCATCTATGCCAAGGACAGAGACAGCCGCTTCCTCTTTGCGAACCGGGCCACCGTCCTCAACAACGGCTTCACGCATGTCGAGGAACTGATTGGCCTGACGGACGCGGAAATCCACCCATTAGCTGATGCCCACAAGATCGAGGAAGTGGAAAGGCGCGTCATGGAGACCGGCGAAGCCGACCTGGGCGTCGAGGAGCGACGCCTAAGGGGCGAAGGCTGGCTCATGATGTCCCGGGTGCCGTTGAGAGACAGGAACGGCAACATCATCGGCGTTGTCGGAGCCTCCCGCGATATATCCGCCCGCAAACGGGCGGAAGAGTTGATGAGCGCACAAACGAAGCTGCTGCGGGAGGTCGCGCGAGGCGTCGACCTCGACCTGTTTTTCCAGGAAGCGCGCACTTTACTTGAGCGGCTGCTGAACGGAAGGCCAGTCAGCTTCATTCTCGGTGATGAGCACCTCGCGCCGATTGCCGGCGAGATTCTGGAATTCCCCATTTCCTCGCGAGATGGCGGCAGGCACGGAACGCTGGCGGTAGCGAAGACCGACGGCAACGAAGCCGGGCTTACGGAGTTCCTTGCCGGCATAGCGCAAACGGTCGGAATCGCCATTGATCGCCATCGGGATATCGCGCGCATCGCCTATCTGGCCGAGCATGATGCACTGACCGGCCTGCCAAATCGCACGCTTCTCGACAGCAAGCTCGGGCGTCTGTTGGAGACGGCGGCAACAGACGGGGTGCCTCTCGCCGTCGCCTTCGTCGATCTGGATAATTTCAAGCTGGTGAACGACAATCTCGGTCATGCGGCCGGTGACGAATTGCTGAAAGTGGTCGCCCGGAGAATAGCCGCCTGCGTTGGAAATGACGGGCTTGTGTCGAGGATCGGCGGCGATGAGTTCATCCTTGTCCTCCGGCAGGCTCATGATTCCATACACGACAAGTTGAAGGCCATCCTTGAAGCGATATCGGAACCTTTGACCATCGCCGGCGTCGCCATCCGGACAACCTGCAGCATCGGCGTGGCCTGCTCTGCCGAGCACGGCACTACGGCTTCGGAGCTGTTTGCAAACGCCGACATGGCGCTCTACCGCGTCAAGGAATCCGGGCGCAACGGCATTCAACTGTTCTCGCCGGCCATGGCCGAAGACGCGCGCAACAAGCTCACACGCATCGAAGAACTGCGCCACGCGGTCGAACGGGACGAGTTCCTGCTCCACTATCAGCCGCAGAAAGATATCCGCACAGGCAAGGTGATCGGGGTCGAGGCGCTCGTGCGATGGCAGCATCCCGATGAAGGTCTATTGCCGCCTGGCGCCTTCATCCCATTGGCCGAGGAAACGGGGCTGATCGTCTCGATCGGCGATATGGTCTTGCAGAAGGCTTGCCGACAGGCGCGGGCATGGCAGGACCGGGGCCTGCCGCCGCTCCGCATCGCGGTGAACGTGTCGGCACGGCAGTTTCTGGAAAGTTCGCTGACGGATCAGGTCGCATCGGCGCTGCGGTCGGCCAATCTCGATCCAGAATGGCTCGAGCTCGAATTGACGGAAAGCCTGATCATGCGCGATGTCGCTGGGGCGATCGAGCGCATGCAGGAACTGAAGAAGCTCGGCGTCAGCCTTGCGATCGACGATTTCGGCACGGGCTATTCAAGCCTCAGCACACTCAGACGCTTTCCGCTTTCCCGTCTCAAGATCGACCGCTCCTTCATTGCCGAGATCCCCGACAAGCCCGGCGACATGGCGATTACCTCCGCCATCGTATCCCTGGGCCGAACTTTGGAGCTGGAAGTCGTCGCCGAAGGCGTAGAAACGGAAGAGCAAGCGCGCTTCCTCGAACAAGCCGGCTGTGAAATGTTTCAGGGCTATCTGTTCGCCAAGCCCCTTCCCGCCTCCGAGATCGAAAGCCTGATCGCCAGGCTGTCGGGAAAAGCCGACTAGGAACGGTGCGCGATCATCCGCTGGACGCTTGTCGCCGGCGGTCTCTCCTTCAGATGAAAGTCACGATCTCGATCCAGTTCGCGCCCGCATCGACCGGGTATCGGCCGACCAATCCGAGGGCACCGTCCATCTGGTCGATGGCATAGACCGACAAGCTGTCGGATTTTTCGCCGGACGCGACAAGAAAACGGCCCGAGGGATCGATACGGATGCCCCGCGGCTGCAATTCGGTCGGATAATTCGCGATATAAGTCAGCGTTCCATCGTGTTCCGAGACATGAAAAAGTGCTATCCGGCTGGTGGTTCGCTCAGTCGTGAACAGAAACCTGCCATTCGGCGTGATGCCGATATCCGCTGCCCAGACCTTCGGCTTGCCGTCATCGGCCGCATTTGCCGCCGACGGGGGAATGCCGGGAGACAGTCCCGCATCTGGGGGCACGGAAGCGACACTTGCGATCTCGGTCAAAGTGCCTGTGACAGCGTCGAGGGCATAGTGGATGACATGGCCGGTCAGTTCCGTCAGAACGTAGAGGGATGCATTGTCCGGTGATACGACTATGTGACGCGGACCGAAGCCAGGACCGGTCTCGACCCGCATGGGATCATTCACCGCCAGTATCCCGGTCTCGGAATCGAAGATGAACTGCTGCAGCGCGTCGGAACCGAGATTTGTGGCGAAGACATATCGTCCCGATCGATCGCTGACGATCGAATGAGCGTTGCGCCCCGTGGGCATCACCTGGCTGGCTTCGGCGGTGACGCGTCCGTCCCCGTCGACGGGCAAGACGGTGACCAGGTTGCCGCCATAGGAGGCCGTGAAAAGAAACCTGCCTGACGGATCGGTCGAAACATAAGCCATGCTGTCGGGTAGTGCCGCTAAGGCTTCCCGGGTGAGCCTGCCGGTCGCGCTGTCGATCGCCAGCGTCAGCACCCGGTAGGGCTGCGAACGGATGACGGCATAGAGATGCCGCCTGTCCGGGCTGGCGGCCATCGGCATGACGGCATGCCCCACGTCCAGGCTGGTCACCCGCACGAGCGCGCCAGTCGCCTCATCCATGCTGTAGATGTCGATCGTGCCGGCGATAGCGGCGGCGACATAGACGAATGTGCGAGACGCTGTGCTGAAGGAAGGTTGAACCATGCGTGACCTCGTTCGAGCATCGTACCGGCGTGACCGGCGATGATGCGAACCTTCTAGCAAATCTCACTCTGCTGCCGCGATAATCTTTTCCAGTATTGCCATTTCCTCCGGTGTCAGATCGGTCAATGGCGGTCTTACCGGCCCGGGGTCCCTGCCAAGAACGCGCAGGCCCGCCTTGATGATCGACACCGCATAGCCCTTCTTTCGATTGCGCAACGTCACCAGCGGAAAGAAGAAGCTTCTGAGAATATGGTCGACGGTTACCTGATCGCGCGAGCGAAGTGCCGCGTAGAAACGCTGTGCCAACGTCGGGACAAAATTGAAGACCGCCGAGGAATATGTCGTGACGCCCGCCGCGAAATAGGCCTGCGCATAGACCTCGTGGGTCGGCATGCCACCGACATAAACCAGGCGGTCCTTGAGAGTGGTGGTAATCTCGATCACCTTATCGACGTCGCCGACCCCGTCCTTGTAGCCGATCAGATTGGGGCACTCGTCGGCAAGACGGGCCAGGCTCTCGGCGCTGAGCACGGCATTGTCACGATTATAGACGATGACGCCGATACCAGTGGCCTGGCAGACCGCCTTGACGTGAGCGATGAGGCCCGCCTGTTCCGCAAACATGAGATAGGGCGGAAGAAGCAGCAAACCGTCCGCGCCGGCCTTTTCCGCCGCCTTGGCGATGTCGATAGCGAGCGACGTACCATAGCCGGTCCCGGAGATAATCGGCGTGCTGCCCGCCGATGCTTTCGCAGCACGAACGACCTGCGGGATCTCGGCCGGGTTCAACGAGAAGAACTCGCCGGTGCCTCCCGCGGCAAAAAGCGCAGCGGCTCCGTAGCCGGCCAGCCATTCGATATGACCTCGATATTTCGCCTCGTCGAACGTCAGATCCTGACCGAAATGGGTGACGGGAAACGACAGCAGACCGCTGCCAACAGCCTTTTTCAGTTCATTCGCGTCCATGGCGATATCCTGTTCTAGATCTTGGTTGAGTGGTGTTCGTTCAGGCCTGATCGAGCGTCTGGAGAAGAGCGGCGATATAGCCGTAGCAGAAGGCGAAGGCGACGCCCGTCGGATCCCGGCCGCTGATCGTCGGTACGTGGTCGGGCATCAGCATGTATGAATAACCGACTTCCCTGTAGATCCGGGCGGAGCGCACCATGTCCATGTCGCCCTCCTCGGGGAAGGTCTCCATGAAGGAGAGCTTGCCGCCCCGGATGTTGCGGAAATGGACGTTGAAGATTTTGCCGCGGCTGCCGAACCAGCGGATAACGTCGTCGATTTCCTCGCGCGGATGGTCAAGCATTTCCCCGATCGATCCCTGGCAGAAATTCAGACCGTGATAGGGGCTCTCCCGCATCAGCACGAATTTCTTAAGGCCTGCGACCGAACCGAGGACGCGCGTCACGCCACGGTAGCCCGGCGGTGTATAGGGATCATGCGGATGGCAGGCGAGGCGAATGCGATTGCTTTCCGCCACCGGAACGACCCGCTCCAGAAAATAGTCGATGCGTTCCCAGTTGTCGTCTTCCGACAGCACGCCCGCAAGGCCCGGTGCGGCGCGAGGGTCGGTCATATTCCATCGAAAACTCGCGTTCAGCGAACCCCCTCGCCCCCACTCATCCGGGGTGCGCGGTATGCCGATGAGATTGAGATTGTATTTCACTGCCGGAATTCCGGCGGTCGCCACATCCTCGATCAGCCTGCAGATGGCATCGATCTGGCGATCGCGATCAGGCCCTGCAAGCAGGATATCGGGATAGGTAGCTTTTTCGACGGGCTGGGACGACAACGGAAGCTGAATCATGTCCAGCACCAATCCGAAGCTTTCGACCTTGTCGCGAAGTCGCTCAAGATCGGACAAAGTCCAGTTTTCAGGCCTCCCGGGTGGGTCGGCACAAATGTGCTTCACTCCAAGTTGCGCGAACATCCGATAGTCGTCGTCGTCGCGCGCCTCGATCTGCGTTCCCAAATACACCCGCCACGCTCCCTAAACGGCCATATCATATGACATACTATGATTAAATGGCATGTCGAACCTTATTGCGGCTGGAGTTCAGCCAGCAGGCGGTAGCGCCGTTGGCTCGCCATCAGGTGGGCGCGCATCGCCTGGCGTGCCCGTTCCGGATCCTGATCGACAATCGCCGCCAGAATCTCGACATGCTCGGCATGAACCTTCTCCAGATAGGCATGATCATTGGCCTCCGGAAGCGTCGGAAACTGTCCCCGCGGAATGGTGCGCGGGCCGATATGCCTGAGTATATCGACATAGAAGCGGTTGTTTGTCGCGACCGCGACCGCCATGTGAAACTCGAAATCGGCATCGACGGTTGAAAGCCCCTGCTCCATCAGAGCAGCCATCTTCCGGTTGGCCGCAGCAATGGCTGCCTCTTGTTCCGCGGTCCTGCGATACGCCGCGATTGCGGCAGCCTCACCTTCGGTCGCCATACGAAACTCCAGCAATTCCAGCGTCTCGGGAATGGTCTTGATCTCGACGGGCGTCAATATGAGGGCGGGCCTCGTGGGCGTATCGGAAACGAATACGCCCTTCCCCTGAACCGGCCTGACCAGCCCGGCTGCTCGCAGATCGGCGATCGCCTCGCGCACGACGGTCCGGCTGACCCCAAACGCAGCCTCGAGCCGCGGCTCCGTCGGAAGCTGATCGCCTGCCCGAAGTTTGCCGGTCTCGATCTGCGTGCGCAATTGGTCGATGACCCGTTGCGCCAGACGCTGCCGTGCCTGGGCACTGATCGCCATTCTCAATCCCCTGTTTAGCCACCCGCAACCAATAGCGAGAAACCTGCTGACCGCAGCAAATCATAATATGACTTAATGTCAACATAGCATGCTTCAAAACCTTTCAGACCGAGCGTCCGAGATGAGGCTGGAATTTCCGCTCGCCGCCCCGATAGCGGGGTCACCTCGATCATTCCCCACGATCGACGCTCCGCCCCTCCCACCCGTCGGCGACTCTCCGAGATTTAACAGCCTCGCCGCCTCTCGCAGCGAATTCAAAATCGCATGCTTGACATTTGTCGAAAGCACTCCGAATATTGTCAACATTGGTGCCGAGCAGCAATCGTCTCTGTCGTCAGAGCTTGTTTCGGCATCGGGAGTGCGGAGGGGAAAGTGGAATTCCTGCTTGAAGTAGAGGGGCTGAAAAAGTCCTTTGGCGGCGTCGCTGCATTGCGCGACGGGCGCTTTCAATTGCGGCCCGGCTCCGTCCACGCTCTGTGCGGCGGCAACGGTGCGGGCAAGTCGACCTTCCTCAAGATCCTGATGGGCATTCACAAGCGCGATGCCGGCTCCATTCGCCGCCGCGGCAAGGAAGTGGACTACGCCAGCCCCGCCGAAGCGCTCGCCGCCGGCATCGCCATCATCGAACAGGAACTCAGCCCCATCCCGCACATGACGGTTGCCGAGAATATCTATCTCGGCCGCGAGCCATCGGCCCGGTTCGGCGGCATCGACTTCAAGACGATGAACCGCAACGCGCAGGCGCTGCTCGACCGGCTGGAGTTCAATATTCGCGCCACGCAATTCATGATGAACCTTTCGGTCGCGCAGGTTCAGCTGGTCGAAATCGCCAAGGCGCTCAGTCACGACGCCGAAGTGATCTTCATGGACGAACCCACCTCGGCGATCGGCGAAAAGGAAGCGCAGCAGCTGTTTGCCACCATCGAGCGGCTGAAGGCCGAGGGCAAAGGCGTCGTCTATGTCTCGCACCGGCTGTCCGAAATCTTCCAGATTGCCGATTCCTACACGGCCTTCCGCGATGGATCCTATGTCGGCAGCGGCGCGCTTGCCGATATCGACCGGCCCGGCCTCATTCGCATGATCGTCGGCCGCGAGCTTGGCGAGGAATACATCAAGACGAACGTGCCGACCGCGACGCCGGGGCTGGAAGTTGCCGGCCTGACGGCGCAAGGCAAGGTCGACGACATCTCCTTCACCGCCCACAAGGGAGAAATCTTCGGCATCTACGGCCTCATGGGGTCCGGCCGCACCGAGATCTTCAACTGCATCTTCGGCGTCGACGCCGTGACGAGCGGCGAGATCAGGCTTTCAGGCCAGCCCATTGTCGTGCGCAAGCCGGCCGAAGCCATGCAGCACGGCATCGCCTTCGTGACGGAAGACCGCAAGTTGACGGGGCTCAATCTCATCGACAGCGTGCGCAACAATATCTGCCTGGCGAGCCTTCCCGAAATGAGCCCGCGCTTCTCGATGGACCGTCGGGCGGAAGCCAGCGCCAGCCAGGACATGATCAAGCGCTTCGGGATCAAGGCGGCGCGCGACAGCATGCCGGTTTCCGGTCTTTCGGGCGGCAACCAGCAGAAAGTCGTGCTCGGCAAGTGGTTCCTGCGCAAGCCGAAAGTGCTGCTGCTGGACGAGCCGACGCGCGGCGTCGACGTCGGTGCCAAGCGCGAGATCTATCGCATCATCTGCGACTTCGCCGCCGAAGGCGGCACCGTCATCATGATCTCGTCCGAAATAGACGAGGTTCTCGGCATGTCGGACCGCATCCTGGTGATGCGCCAGGGACGCTCTGCCGGAATTCTCAAGAGGGAAGAGGCCGACGCGCAATCGCTCGTGCATCTGTCGACCTGAAAGCGACAGAGAACGAAGCCCAAGAACCAGCGCCCGGCAACAAGAGGTATTTGCAATGTCCGCCACTGACAACAATCAGCCCAATTCCTGGTTCGGCTCGGACCGGCGCAGATTGATCATTCAGGAATACGGGATCTTTCTCGCCTTCCTGCTGCTTGCCGCCGTCCTCTCGTTCTCGAATGAGTATTTTCTGACGGCCGGCAACATCTCCAACGTGTTGCTGCAGACCTCGATCAACGGCGTGCTGGCGATCGGCATGACCTTCGTCATCCTGACGCGCGGCATCGATCTTTCCGTCGGCTCCGTGGTCGCACTGACAGGCATCGTCAGCGCGAGCTTCGCAACGACCTCGGCGACGGCCGGCATCGTCGGCGCACCCTACCCGCCCTATGTCGCACTTGCGGTTGGAATATTGGTCGGTATCGCCTGCGGCGCCGTGGTCGGGTTCATCGTTTCCCGCTTTGCCGTTCCCGCCTTCGTTGCGACCCTCGGCATGCTATCGGCAGCACGCGGCCTGACGCTGATCTATGGCGGCGGCAAGCCGGTTCCCGCTCTCACGCCCGATTTCCGCTGGATCGGCACCGGCAGCGTCCTCTCCATTCCGATGCCGGTCATCCTGCTTGCCATCGTCTTCGTCGTCGCATGGTGGGTTCTCAACCGCACGCGTTTCGGCCGCTACATCTATGCCGTTGGCGGCAATCCGCATGCCGCCATCACCTCGGGCATCAATGTCAGCAAGCTGCGCTTCCTCGTTTACGTCATCTCCGGCGGCCTTTCCGGGCTGGCGGGCATGATCCTCGCAGCCCGCACGGGTTCCGCCCTGCCGCAGGCCGGCATCGCCTACGAACTCGATGCAATCGCCGCCGTCGTCATCGGCGGCACCAGCCTTTCCGGCGGCGTCGGCCGCATCACCGGGACGCTGATCGGCGCATTGATCATCGGCGTCATGAACAACGGCCTCGATCTCATGGGGATCCAGTCCTACTACCAGCAGGTCCTCAAGGGCGCGCTCATCGTCGGCGCCGTCATGCTCGACCAAAAGAGAAACCTGGGCGGTTGAGCCCAAAGAAATCCCTGTGTTCGCACTCGGAAACCCAACGGCGCGTCAGGATGGCCGCCGGACTTTCAACGGAGGAGACTTATAATGAAGAAATTATTGATTGCTCTTGCAGCGGCCACTGCGCTTCTGGCCTCGCCATCCCTCGCCCAGGACAAGAAACTGAAGATCGGCGCGGCACCCTATGGCCTCAATGCCGAGTTCATGCAGATCTGGTCCGCGGCGCTGAAGGAACATCCCGCCGTCAAGAACGGCGACGTGGATCTAACCATCTTCGACGGCCGTTACGACGCGCTCGTCCAGCAGGAGCAGGTCAACACGATGATCACGCAGAAGTTCGATGCGATCATCTTCGTGCCGATCGATATCGAAGCTGCGGCAACCGCCGTTCAGGCAGCCCATGACGCCGGCATCCCGGTTGTCGGCTCCAACACCCGCGTCAACTCCGATCTCCTGACCTCCTATGTCGGTTCCGACGACACGATCTCCGGCTACATGGAAGCCAAGACCGTGCTCGACAAGATCGGCTGCAAGGGCAACGTCGTCATCCTCGAAGGCCCGATCGGCCAGTCGGCGCAAATCTCGCGCCTCGAAGGCAACAAGAAGGCGCTTGCCGAGTGCCCGAATGTGAAGGTGCTGGAAGATCAGACCGCCAACTGGTCGCGTGCCGAAGCCCAGACGCTGATGGAAAACTGGCTGACGTCTCACCCGGGCCAGATCAACGGCGTCATCGGCCAGAACGACGAGATGGCGCTCGGCGCGATCGAGGCAATCAAGGCCGCGAAGCTCAACGTCAAGGATTTCGCCATTGCCGGTATCGACGGCATCACCGATGCGCTCCACGCCGTCAAGGAGGGCACGATGACCTCCATCCTGCAGGACGCCAGCGCACAGGCACAGGGCGCCCTCGATCTCGCGATCTTCGCCGCCAAGAAGGGCGACTACAAGCCGGAATCCAAGATCTGGGAACAGTATCCAGCCATGCCGTTCAACGACGGCAAGGACAAGAACTACAATGTTCCGTGGACCCCGGTAACGGCAGAAAACGTCGACAAGCTGCTCGAAACCCGCAAGTAGAATCAGTGAAGGTGGGGCGATCATCTCGCCCCACCCAATCCCCAGCTAGAGGCTTGAACAAGATGACCGAGACATCTCCAGACATTGATTTGAACTTCCCGCTCTCCGGCAAGATCGCCCTGGTCACGGGCGGCGGCTCCGGCATCGGCGCCGCGGTCGCAGCCGCATTCGCCTCCAAGGGCGCAAAGGTCGCGGTTCTCGATATCAATGTCGACATGGCGAAGGCCAAGGCATCCGAAATCGGCGGCGGCGCTGCGGCATTTGTCTGCGACGTCTCCGATCCCGCCTCGGTCAACAAGGCCGTCGGCGATGCGGTCTCGCATTTCGGCGGCATCGATATCGCCGTCAACAGCGCTGGCGTCGTTTTTCTCGCACCGGCTGAAGATCTTCCGCTAGACTATTGGGATAAAACGATAAACATCAATCTCAAAGGCACGTTCCTGGTCACACAGGCTGTCGGTCGCGCCATGATCGCCGCCGGCAAGGGCGGCAAGATCGTCAACCTCGCCTCGCAGGCCGGGACGGTCGCCATCGAAGAGCATGTCGCCTACTGCGCCTCCAAATTCGGCGTCATCGGCATGTCCAAGACTTTCGCCGCCGAATGGGGCAAGCACGGCATCAACGTCAACACCATCTCGCCGACGATCGTCCTGACCGAACTCGGCAAGAAGGCCTGGGCCGGCGAGAAGGGCGAGGCCGCCAAGAAGCGCATCCCCACCGGCCGTTTCGCCTTTCCGCAGGAGATCGCAGCCGCGGCTGTTTTCCTCTCGTCGTCCGGCGCGGACATGATCAACGGTGCCGATCTTCTGATCGACGGCGGCTACACCATTCTCTGAGCGCATACGCTCGACAATTCTACAGGAGAGACCATGCAGCGGTTCATCAACAATCCGGATGAAGTCGTTGAAGATACTGTAAAAGGCTTCATCAAGGCACACTCGGACATCGTTCGTCTGGCAGAAAATCCGCGCGTCGTCGTCGCCAAGGATGCACCCCGTGCCGGCAAGGTCGGCGTGATCACCGGTGGCGGTTCGGGCCACGAGCCGGCCTTTATCGGCTATGCCGGCAAGAACATGCTGGATGCGGTCGCGGTTGGCGAACTCTTTTCCTCGCCGACGGCCAAGAGCTTCCACGATGCCATTCGCGCGGCAAATGGCGGCCGCGGCGTAATCTGCCTCTACGGCAACTATGCCGGCGATAATATGAACGTGAAGATGGCGACGAAGCTTGCCGCGAAGGACGGCATCGAGGTCGCCACCGTCGTCGCCAACGACGATGTCTGCTCGGCACCGCCCGAGGAGCGCGAGAAGCGCCGCGGCGTGGCCGGCGAAATCTTCATGTGGAAGGTCGGCGGCGCCAAGGCGTCCAGGGGCGCAAGCCTCGAGGAAGTCCGCGTCGCCGCGCAGAAGGCAATCGACAGCTGCCGCTCCGTCGGCATCGGTCTGGGTCCCTGCACCCTGCCCGCCGTCGGTCATCCGAATTTCCAGATCGAACCCGGCACGATGGAAGTCGGCATCGGCCACCATGGCGAGCCCGGCGTTCGCGTCGAGCCGCTGAAGACGGCAGCCGAGATCGGCGAGGCCATGTGCCAGATCGTTCTCGACGATCACAATCTGCCGGCCGGAGCGGAAGTGGCCGTCCTCGTATCGGGCCTGGGTGCGACCCCGGTCAACGAGCTCTATATCCTGAACGACACGATCGAGACGAAGATCTCCGAGCGTGGCCTCAAGATCTACAAGACCTATATCGGCAACTACTTCACGTCGCTGGAAATGGTCGGCGCGACGCTGACCGTGATGGCGCTCGACGAGGAGCTCAAGGAGCTTCTGGACGTCGAGGTCAAGTGCACGACGCTGCTCTGAGGGGGACGCACGCATGCAGACATTCAACAACGCAGCGGCCGGCGACATCGTCCTGGCAATGGCCGAGCGCATCGTCGAAAACCGGGCCTATCTCAGCGAGATCGACGGCAAGATCGGCGATGGCGATCACGGCGTCAACATGGCCAAGGGCTTCGGCATGGCCGCGGAGCGCCTGAAGGGCAAGAACCAGTCGCTATCGGCGTCGCTCGACACGCTCGGCACCGTGCTGATGACCGAAATCGGCGGCTCCATGGGCCCGCTCTATGGCGTCATGTTCACCGAATTCGCCGAGAAGCTCGAGGGCATCGACGCGATCGACAGTGCGGCCTATAGCCGGGCACTGCATGCGGGGCTCGAAGGCATCCAGTCGATCGGTTCGGCCAAGGTCGGCGACAAGACCCTGCTGGATACGTTGGTTCCCGCGATCGAGGCCTTCGATACTGCGGATGCGGCCGGCACGTCCTTTGCCGAGGCGCTCGACGCCTTGGTCGCCGCCGCCGAGGCCGGTCGCGACTCCACGCTCAATCTCGTGGCCAGGATCGGCCGCGCCAGCCGGCTCGGCGAGCGCTCGCTCGGCGTGCTGGATGCAGGTGCAACCTCCTGTGCGATCATCCTCAAGGAACTTTCCCTGGGTGCGCGCGAACGGCTGCAATAAACGGGTTCTCCCAAGGCCGCGCGATCCCGCGATCCGTCGCGGGGTCGCGCGCCGCCCGCCCCAGGAAGAAGCATTTGCAAACATGCGCCATTGCTTCCATGTTCGGGCGGGAAAAGGGAATTGTGAATCGTCATGACAGCCAAGGCATCCTCGGTCGGCAAAAATAGTGCAAGCAAGGCCGGCGTCCCGGACTCAATCGACACCATGCCGCTGCGCTATGGCGACGATCCCTATGTCTGGGCTTGCTGGCTCTATTATGAAGATGGCAAGACCCAGGGCGATATCGCCGAGATCATGGGGATTTCGCGGGCAACGGTGAACAGCTATCTTGCCGACGCACGCAGCCGCGGCATCGTCAATATTTCGCTCGAGCCCTCGCGGCTGAGCTCTCTTTCCATTGCACAGGAACTCAAGCGCCATTTTGGCCTGCATGACTGTCTTGTCGTGCCGAGCGACGATGGAACCCGGCCGCTGATCGACCGCCTCGGGACGGCCGGCGCGCAGGCCATGGCCAGGCTTCTGAAATCGGGCGACACGCTTGCCGTCGCCTGGGGACGTACGGTCCTTGCCGTCGGCGAGCAGGCGAATGTGCCCAACCTTCAGGATGTCACCATCGTTCAGGCGACCGGCGGCACGCGCGCGCGCTTTGCCTACACGCCGGAACTCTGCGCCAGCGCCTTTGCGAATGCGACAGGCGGCAAGCTGATCAATATCACCGCGCCCGCCATCGTCTCTGCCCCCGAGGTCCGCGACATCCTGCTGCGCGAGCCGCTGGTCGAGGATCAGTTCTCGACCCTCGCCAAAGCCAACAAGGCGGTTTTCGGCGTGGCGTCGCTGAGACCGAATTCCACGATCCACAGCAGCGGCTTCTTCGAATCCGTCTCGTTGCAGGACTATCTGGCCAAGAATGCCGTCGGCGTTCTTGCCGGCCGCTTCATAGATGCGAAGGGCCAGCCGGTTTTGGGACCGCTCGACGAGCGCACCATCGGCATATCCCTTGAAATGCTGAAATCCATCAGCCTGCGCGTCGCGGTCGCCGGCGGTTTCGACAAGGTGCCCGCGATCCTCGCGGCATTGCGTGGCGGCTATATCAATGTGCTCATCACCGATGCCGCCACGGGGCGCGGCATTCTCAACGCGGATGGCGTCACCGAGTTCGATCAGAAATCCCAGCATCGTCCGAGAACGGATAATAGCGCCGCGTTGCCCAGCAGCTATCGCACGCATATCAAGAAGTTCCTCAACAATCCCGACGACGTCGTCGAGGAGATGCTCGAAGGCATCGTCAAGGCCCATGCGTCGCATGTCGCGCCGATCAAGGGATCGAACCGGACACTGGTGGCCCGCCATGGCCCGAGGGTCGGAAAGGTCGGCCTCGTGATCGGTGGCGGCACCGGCCATGAACCCTGCTTTGTCGGTTATGTCGGCAAGGGCCTCGCCGATGCCGTCGCCATCGGCAATATCTTTTCCTCGCCACCGCCGACGCCGATCCTGGAATGCGCCAAGGCGTCCTCCGGTGGAAAAGGCGTTCTCTTCGTCTATGGCAACTATGCCGGCGACGTCATGAATTTCGAGATGGCCGCGGAATTGGCGCAGGAGCAGCAGATCGAGGTTCGCACCGTCCTGACGACGGACGATATCTCCTCGTCGCCGATCGAGGACCGCGAGGGGCGGCGCGGCGTTGCCGGCAACTTCTTCATCTTCAAGATTGCAGGTGCCGCCTGCGACAGAGGACTATCGCTCGACGCCTGCGAGGCGGTGACGCGCAAGGCCAACGACCGGACCTTCACCATGGGTGTTGCGCTCGAGCCCTGCTCGTTGCCGCAGACGCGGCGCCACAATTTCGAGATCGGGCCTGACGATATCGAATTCGGCATGGGCATTCACGGCGAGCGCGGGGTCACCCGCGAGAAGATGATGAGTGCCGACGAAATCACCGACCGGGTGATGGACCGAATCTTCTCGGAGATGAAACCGGTTGCGGGTGATCGTGTCGCCGTGCTCATCAATTCCTTCGGCTCAACACCGCTTATGGAACTCTACATTCTCTTCAGGCGCGTCGAGCAGAGGCTGAGCGCCAAGGATATCCGGATCGAGGCGAACTGGGTTGGCCATTATTGCACGTCGCTCGACATGACCGGCGCATCCATATCCATCCTGCATCTCGATCAGGAACTGACGGAACTGCTGCATCATCCGTGCGACACCTTCACCTTGAAGGTCGGATGAACCTATAAGAAAGTGCCTGGCGACATAGGAACAGCCGGGACCGGGAGGACGACGATGTCGGAAAAAGCCGCGCGATGCCTGGGCACCATGTTTCAGCGCATATCGATCGCGATCAACGCCGAAAAAGACCGGCTCTCCGAGCTGGACGGCGCGATCGGCGACGCCGATCACGGCATCACCATGGCCCTCGGCTTCATGGCGGTGAACGCCGAACTGGCAAAGCTCGATCTTGCGCGGGCATTGCCGTCCGAGATTTTCTCGACCGCCGCCTCCGCTTTCCTGGACGCCGTCGGTGCGTCGACAGGCCCGCTCTATGCCACAGCCTTTCGCCGGGCTTCGCAGGCGCTGAAAACGGACGAATCCCTATCGCCTGCCTGCCAGGCGATGATCGTCGACGAGATGCGGGCCGGCATTCAGCAGCGCGGCAAGGGCCAGCGCGGCGACAAGACCATGCTCGATGCCTGGATCCCCGCGGCCGAAGCCGCAGTCGACGCGAAGGCGCACTCGCGCGACGTCATCGCCATGTGGAACCATATCCTCGACGCCGCAGAAACAGGAGCCAATTCCACAAGCTCCATGGTTGCCGCCCGCGGCCGCGCGGCGCGGCTGGGCGAGCGATCTCTTGGGCATATCGACCCAGGCGCGGCTTCGGCCGTAATCATCCTGCGGGCCATGCGGGATACGTTCGTGGATGGCAGGACCGGCAGCTGAATTGTCGCTGCATTGTCAGATCGCCGCCGTAGCGGTTTAAACTCGTTCCAGCTTGCGGCCGCGGCGCTTCGCCGCCTCGGATTTAGTCGACAACGAATTCGCCTGCGGGAAGATGCCGGAAAATCCGCGCGAAAATTGCCCTTGGGCATCATTGTCAATCTGCGATAGCGACCTAGTTCTCTCGCCAACCGTCCTGCAGGACGTGGATCATGCTTTCCATCTAAAATTCCACTACTCGAGAGCGCAATAATCGATAGACACACCCACCGCTCGATATTATCAACATCATCGCATTGACCTGGACGGTCTCCCCCACTGTCAACGAGGCTATGAAATCATGCATACAAGGATAGCTTGCGCCCTCGCTCTCGGCCTTCTTTCGACGACCCCGGCATTTGCTGACGGCTGCTCGGATCATTATGAAAGCAGCGGCGTTCCTTTGGTTACCGGCATCACCTACAAGACGTGGATGGTGTTTCCGTCCATCAATCCCAATGCCGCGTTTGACAAAGTATCGCGCGCCGTTCTCGCCGAAGGTTTTGTCGATGTGAACGTGGAAAAGAAGCTCGGCACGCTGACCGCGCAACAGGAAACGAGCGGATCCGGCAGGCCGCAGACCCTGCGTGTCGTCGTGCGCAAGAACGGCAAAGGAAGCCGCGTCGATGCCGTGTTCATCGTGCAAGCGGGGCAAGTCGCTCCGGGCGTCAGCAAGAACCTTTGCCGCATCGTGAACGCTGTCGGCGAATAGCCGCATCTGAACGCTCGATAATGGCAAGATAGAGCGTCATGCTCTTCATTTTCGCCGGAGGCTGCCGGACGACGGAAGAACCGTTTCGCTTCCGATGACAATCATCGAGACCGGCCGGAAAAGATCCGGCTCCACGCCGATCCCGGCAGCAGGAAATGGCATGACCCGTGCCATTTCCCTCAGCGCTACAGCCGCCTGGCGTAACTGCATCGCATCATCAATAGCGATGAAACCGCTGCATCGGTCTAACTGCGCAACACCATGATATCCGCGACCCGCTCAGCGGCTCGCAGGTTTCGTGCGGTCGGGCGTTGATCCCGTCGGGGCCGGTGCGCAGACTTCGGCAGACCCGGCATTGCCCGGGCCGCCGAGGCGAAAGACGCTCCGGAAGGAACTTCCGGCCATCAGAGCGAGGCGGTGATACCGCCGTCCACATAAAGCACATGGCCGTTGACGAAGGAGGACGCGTCAGAAGCGAGGAAGATGCAGGCACCGACCAATTCCTCGACCCTGCCCCACCGGCCGGCCGGTGTGCGTTTTTCCAGCCACGCCGAAAAATCGGCATCGGCGACAAGGGCTGCGTTCAATGGTGTATCGAAATAGCCGGGCGCGATGGCGTTGCATTGCAGCCCATGCCTGGCCCAGTCTGTCGCCATGCCTTTGGTGAGATTGCCGACCGCGCCCTTGGTCGCCGTGTAAGGAGCGATCGACGGGCGG
Source organism: Martinezella lusitana (assembly GCF_010668395.1). GTDB lineage: Bacteria > Pseudomonadota > Alphaproteobacteria > Rhizobiales > Rhizobiaceae > Rhizobium > Rhizobium lusitanum_A. The sequence goes on along the minus strand of NZ_WUEY01000002.1, from coordinate 52,923 downwards.
GCCAGCGCCGTCTGCACGCTGGCGATATTAATGATCTTTCCGGCGCCGCGCCTGATCATATGGCGCGCGACGGCCTGGCCGACATTGAAGACGCTCGATATGTTTGCCCGCAGCAGCCGTTCGAAGGCGTCAGCGGGAAAATCCTCGAGCGGCGCGCGGTACTGCATGCCCGCGTTGTTGACGAGAATGTCGATTGCGCCCGTCTCGGCCTCGAACGTATCGACGGCTTGCCGCGCGGCATCATGATCGGTGGCATCGAATGCCAGGACATGCGCCTTGCCGTCGAGACCATCCGCCGCCTTGGCAAGCTTTTCCTTGTCGCGGCCGTTAAGGACCAGCTCAGCGCCGGCGGCGGCCAACCCCCTGGCAAGCGCAAGGCCGATGCCTTGCGAAGACCCCGTCACCAGAGCGCGGCGCCCTTTGAGATCAAAAAGACCGAGAGACATCGTTTCATCTTCCTTCACTGCGCCAATGATCGGCATTGTGTTTGTGTAGTCGGGAATATTCCCTGCCGCGGGAAAACGCGAATGGTGGATTTCACGCGCGGGCCAAATCTAGTCGAGATCGGCGCCGATTGCCCTCAGCGCCGCGAGCGCTACCTGCTCATCCTGTTCGCCTGACCCGGATCCGACACCGATGCCGCCAACGAGCGTGCCGGCAACGCGGATCGGCAGGCCCCCGCGCAATCCCGTCATCCCGCCATGCGTTGCGACGGCCAGTGGCAATCGCGCATGGTCCGGCAAGGAATTGCTTGGTGCGCCGATGGACGCCGCCGTTTGCGCCTTGGCGAGCGCGCTCTTCAGCGATTGGAAACGCGAACCGCGCATACGGAAGGAGCCGAGCGTCACACCGGATTGATCGACGATGACGATGCATTGCGGCTGCCCCATCTCGGTCGCGGCGGCGATCGCCGCCGTCAAGAGCGTCATCACTCCCTGGTCGCTCAAGACACTCGACGTCAGAATATGGCTCATGCACTCTCCTCGCAACTTGCGGATTCGTTTGAGTGGGTTATCGATAACGGATCGATCCTGCGATGCAACTTTCTGGGAGGTATTGTCACAATGTCGTTCTTCGAGACCATGGACCCGGCCTTCGGGAAATTCATCCTGGGCAATGCCCCGGTCAAGCAAATCGCTACGGGATTTGACTGGGTGGAGGGACCCGTCTGGTTCGGCGATCTGAATTGCCTGCTGTTTTCCGACATTCCCAACAATCGGATCATGCGCTGGATACCGGGCATCGGCATCAGTGTCTTCCGGGACCCTTCGAATTTTTCGAACGGCCACACGCGCGATCGCCAGGGCCGGCTCGTCAGCTGCGAACATGGCGGCAGGCGCGTCACGCGGACCGAATATGACGGATCGATCACCGTTATAGCCGACAGCTATCAGGGCAAACGCCTGAATTCGCCTAACGACGTCGTCGTCGCCTCGGACGGCGCCATCTGGTTCACCGATCCTCACTACGGCATCGCGACGGACTATGAGGGTCATAGAAGCGAGCAGGAACTGCCGTGCAACGTCTATCGTGTCGACCCGGCCGGCACGATCTCCGCCATTCTGACGGATTTCAACTGCCCGAACGGGCTCGCGTTCAGCCCCGACGAGAAGAAGCTCTATGTCGCAGATACCGGCCGCATTCACGGCAACGATCCGCAGCACATTCGCGTCTTCAATGTCGGCGAGAACTGGCGGCTATCCGGCGGCGAGGTGTTTCATGTGATTTCGCCGGGCTGCGCCGATGGCATGCGCCTCGACAGCGACGGCAATCTCTGGTCGTCGGCTGCCGACGGCGTGCACTGCATCGCGCCAGACGGTCATCTCATGGGCAAAATTCTCGTGCCCGAAACCGTCTCCAATCTTTGCTTCGGCGGCCGAGGCAAACACAGGCTCTTCATGACGGCGACAACCAGCGTCTATTCGATCTCGCTCAATCGGAGCGGTGCGCTCTGACAGGCCACGACATCGATTAGCGCTGTCAGGATCGCCCGCGATATGGCGTGGCCATAGCGCATCCTGCAAAGCGATCAGCGCAGATCAGCCTGTGGCATGGAATGTGAAGCCGCCTGGGCCACGGGTGCGAGATTGGCGGACAGGGCGAGATCCTGTCTGCGCGCGGCGTTCTGCAGCAAAACCGCCAATCCGGTTACGGAAATGTGATCCGCGCGCATGACCTGCCGGATCAGCGGGTCTCTGAGAACTTCGGCGATCGTCAAGTCCCTATGGGTCATGGTTACCTCCTGTTCGTTGCAACGGAAGATAACCGGCTTAATTAGCAGTGCGATGTCAAAAGACGGACAAAAACAAGGCAGTTCGTTCGATTTTGTTACAGAATAATTGCAAATCCTGTGACGCGACATATTCCAAAATTACAATAGGACCCTAACTATCAAATAGGAGAGGTTGATCAGTGGCGATCGACCTTAACTGGGAGGTCCGTTTGCTCCGCGAAGGCGCAACGTTTTGCAATAATTCCGACCATAATTTTGCAACTTTTGCGTTTATTATCGCGCGATGCCGGGGGCTCCAAAGATTAACCATAAACGATCGGCCGCGCCAATGTATTCCTCAGATCAGACCGTAGAAGATGAGCGTCTCATCTATCATGCAGAGCTTCTCAACCAGCTCTCGAACCCCAAGCGTCTGGAGGTCTGCATTCACCTGTCCGGCCGGGAGGAAGATGTCAACAGTCTGGCCAGAAAGCTCGGAATATCGCAATCGGCGCTGAGCCAGCATCTGACGCGTCTTCATCACTCAGGCATCGTGAAGGTCCGCCGCCAGGCGCAATTCAGATACTATACCTGCGACCACCCCGGCGTTCAGCAGATATTGAGAACGCTTGCCGACATCTTCGAAGCCGAACTCAAGCCGCCGGTGGACGCAGATGACGCTCGTGGCGAAAGGGAATAGCCCGGCGCCGACGAGCACCGTACTCAGACACCGCGCTTGTTGCCCCAGACGAGCACATGCAACTGCGGCAGCACCCTCGCCTCGAACCACCGGTCGGCACTGACCTTGTCCACCAGCCATCGCATGCGTTCGACAATGCCATCCATGTCGACGGTGGCATCCTCCGCATCGGCCGGCGGCGGCGTGTGATTGCCGGGCTGCAGATAGAGAGGCAGATCCGGATAGCGGGCGGCGGCCTCTCGTGCGTAGGCGTAGTCGAGATCATCGAAGACGACGATCTTCAGCGCGATCTGCGGTTCGCCGCCCGCCATGCGAAGACAGTCTTCAAACGCTGTCCAATCCGTCACCATGCCGCTTGACGGCGGCTTCGGGCTCAGCACCAAGACATCAAGCGCGGCGAACCAGTCCCTGGCCAGGCTTGCCTGCGTCTCCAGCGCGAAACGATAGCCTTCCGCATGGCCGCGCGCGATCAACGGGCCAAGCGGCTGGATCGCGGGGTTGCCGCCAGACAGGGATATCGTCAGCGGCTTGCCGCCGGAAAGCCTTTTCACCTCCGACCAGATTTCGTTCACCGACATGGGCTGCCATTGATCGCGATAGTCGCTGTCGACCGCATGAAGCGTGTCGCACCACACGCATCGGTAGTCGCAGCCGCCTGTGCGCACGAACACCGTCGGCAGGCCGATCAGTATCCCCTCGCCCTGGATCGTCGGCCCGAAGATCTCGCTGACGCGAATGCGCGCCTCGCTCATGGCCGGTACTCCGCCCATGTCTTCGGCGTTTCGCTGACGCGCACGGCCGATGTTTCGGGCAAACGCGACTTGCACCAATCATAGAAATGTTTGGCGAGGCATTCAGACGTGACGCGATCATGGCCAAGCACATCATTGAGATGACGGTGATCGAACTCATCGTCGATGTAGCGCTTCAGCGGCTGCAGCTCATGGTAGTCCCGGACAAAGCCGTTCCCATCGAGTTCCCTGGCCGAAAGTTCCACCACGACGACGTAGTTGTGCCCATGCAGGCGGGCGCATTGATGATCGTCCGGCAAGTGCGCCAGCCGATGCGAGGCAGAGAAATGATACTCCTTGGTGATGCGGAACATCACTTGACCTCCTCGGCCGAAAATCGCGCGGTCGCCGATACCCAGAAATCGGGATCCTCGTAGTCGGTGGGATCCTCGACGCCGGCGAGATGGAAGGCTTCGCGCCGCTCGACGCAGGTGCCGCAGCGACCGCAATGGCGCGCGCCGCCCTTGTAGCAGGACCAGGTTTCGGCAAACGGGGTTCGATGCCGCGCGCCGTCCGTGACGATATCCGCCTTCGATATGGTGACATAGGGGGCATGGAGCGAAATGCTGGCATAGCCCTCGAGCGCATGGTTCTGCATCTGCTGGAAGGCATCGATGAAGCCGGGACGGCAATCGGGATAGATGAAATGATCGCCGCCATGAACGGCGACGGCGACCACATCCGCCTTTTGCGCGGCGGCAAGACCGAAAGCGATCGCCAGCATGATGGCATTGCGGTTCGGCACGACCGTCGCCTTCATCGTTTCCTCGGCATAGTGCCCGTCCGGCACGTCGACGTCGTCGGTCAGTGCCGAGCCGGTCAAATGCTTGCCGATGGCGGTGATGTCGATGATCTGATGCGGCACGCCGAGCCGGCTGGCGCAGGCTGCGGCAAACTCCAGCTCCTTGCGATGCCGCTGGCCGTAGTCGAAGGAGACAAGTCCGATAAGCTGATGTTCGGCTGCGACCTTGTGGGCGAGCGAAACGGAGTCCAATCCGCCGGAGCAGATGACGATGGTCTTCATAATGTAGGATCCCTTGTTTTGACCGGGTGGGCTGCGACCGGATTTCATGGCTATCAATAGCCACGGCAGGCTCCGTAGCAGCAGAAACCGGAGGAAACAAGGCATCCGCTTTATTTCAAGCCGACACGCCGGTGGCTCCCGGCATGTCGCTGCGATCGGGAGGTGGTCAGCTGACGCCGGCGAAGCTCCCGGAAATATTGAGATCCGGATAGTAACCCGCCGGCTTGCCTCCTACCGTCTGACCACCGGTAAGGCTGCCCTGAATCTCGGGACCGAAGAAGGAATAGGGGAAGGTGGGCTGCAAGGCGCTGACATCATCGAGGCGCCGGCGTAGTTCGGCCGGTATCACGAAATCCAGGGCGCCGAGATTGTCCCTCAGCTGCTCCAGCCTCGTGGCGCCGACGATGATCGAGGCGATCCCAGGCTGGGTCGTGACCCAGTTGACCGCCACTTGCGCCATGCTGCGGCCAAGCTCCGACGCCACTTTCTCCAGCGCGGCCACGATCGCCCAATTGCGCTCGTTGAATTTCTGAAAGCCGGGATTGGTCGAGCCGCGCAGGGTTTCGAGCCGGCCGGAGATTTCCCCCTTGCCGCTGGGACGATATTTGCCGCTGAGGAGACCGCTGGCGAGCGGGCTCCAGGCCATGATGCCGGCGCCGTAACGCGTGCCGAACGGCACGAACTCGTTTTCGATATTCCGCTCGGCCAGCGAATATTCAAGCTGCAGTACCGAAATAGGCTCGTAGCCGCGATGTTCGGCCACGGCCTGGGCACGGCTGGCGTACCATGCGGGGACATCCGACAGGCCGACGTGCCGCACCTTGCCCGAGCGAACGAGGTCGTCAAAGGTTCGCATGACCTCCTCCGGCGGCGTCAGGCGATCCCAGCAATGCAGCAGATAGAGATCGATATGATCCGTGTTGAGCCGCTTCAACGAGCCCTCGACGGCGCGCAGGATGTTCTTGCGACCGTTGCCGGCCGAGTTCGGCGTGCGCGCGGTCAGGTTCATGGTGAATTTGGTGGCAATCACCGCGTCGTCGCGCAGGCCACGTTCGGCGATGAACTCGCCGAGCCACGTCTCGGAGGTGCCGTCCGTGTATGCGTCGGCAGTATCGAAAAAATTGCCGCCGGCATCGACATAGGCGTTGAAGATGGCCCACGCTGCGTCCTTGTCGGCCCCCCACCCCCATTCCGTGCCGAAGGTCATCGTACCCAAGGCGAGCCGCGTGACTTTCAGCCCACTATTGCCCAGCGTGTAAAACTCCATGCTCATCGTCATGCTCCTCTGAGATATGCGGCGCCGTCTTCCGATGGTCCGGATAGCCCGCAGCGCTTGGAGTGCCGACGTTCGCCGATTTCCATCCTTTCGATAAGGTCATTTAATTCGCACACATTATGCGATATGCTGCAGCAATGGATCGCGACCTGCTGATACATCTGCCCATTGTCGCCGCCGTGGCGCGCCGCGGAGGCTTTGCCGCGGCCGCGAATGAATTGAACATGAGCGCATCGGCCGTCAGCCATGCCGTGCGACTGGTCGAGGAAAGGCTTGGGCAGCCACTGTTTGCGCGCACGACGCGCAGCGTGGCGCTGACCGAAGCCGGCAAGAGCCTGATCGGCACCATCACCCCGGCGCTGCAGGACATTCATGAGCGCATCGAGCGCATCAAGGCCGTCAAGGGAAGGCCGAGCGGCCTGTTGCGCATCAATGCGGCGCGCGTCTGCCTGCCGCTGGCGGTCACCCGCGTCATCGCCGCCATGACAGACCGCTATCCCGAAGTCGAGGTGGAGATCTTTTCGGACGAGCGGCTGACCGACATCGTCGCCGACGGTTTCGACGCCGGCATACGCATCGGCGAAATGATCGCGCAGGACATGGTGGCCGTGCGCCTCACGCCACCCTTCCAGTCGATCGTGGTCGCCTCCCCCGGCTACATCGGACGTTTCGGCCGGCCGAACACGCTCGCCGAACTTTCCAGCCACAATTGCGTCGGCTACCGGCTGATCCGCTCCGGCGGTCTCTATCAATGGGAATTCGTCGAGGAGGGACGAGACGTGGCCGTCACCGTCAACGGCCGGGCAATCGTCACGGAATCGCATTCGGCGATCGAACTGGCCCTGGCCGGGGTCGGCCTCGCCTATGTCTTCGAGGCCCTGGTACGAGCGGAGATCGCATCCGGCAGGCTCGTCCAGCTCCTCAGCGATTATGCTGTTACGGAAGCAGGTCTCTTTCTCTATTTCCCACGTCGCGCCGAGCTGGCGCCGAAACTTAGAGCCTTCATCGACACGGTACGGCAGGTCGGCCGCCAATCGGCCACCGGTCAGGCGTGAGTGCTATTTGTCCCCGCTCCGCCCTTTTACTGGCAGCGGGACGATACAGTCATCGAAACGACGATCCTCGGTACTCCCGAATCCGTCATCGGCCCGGCTCAAGGCCGATGACCATGCCACCGCGGCGACATACCGTCAGCTTGTGATCCGCGGCGTGCGAATGACCTTCAGGAACAGGGCGTTCATCGCGTCGGAGATACCCTCAGTCGGGCTGACTTCGAAGTAGAGACCGGGTGACGCGCAATTCTGCAGATCCGTTCCGATCTGCGATTGGAAGGGCGCGATCCATTGGTTGTACCAACCATTTGTCGGCAGGGGCAGATAGGTCGTGTACAGGATGGCGATCTTGACGTTCTGGTTCTTCAGCGGCTGACAGAAGGAGATGTCGAGCGGCTCCTGGCAGCGGCCGCTGGTTGTCGGCTTGGTACAGGTATTGGGCTTGTAGCTGTCGCCGACGCCGTCCGTAACGAGAAAAAGGATCTTCTGGCGATCGGAGCTGGTCGTCCCGCCGCCGCCTGTCCCGACGATCGGCGCAAGTTGCGTCAGCATCGTGTCGAAGCTGGTCGTCTGGTCATTGTTGTAGCCCTGATAGGGGATCGTCATCAGGTCGACGGCGCTTGTGGCATTCTTGACCTGCGACATATCGGACAGAAGCGGCGATACGCTGGTGAGACCGGCATTCTCCGCCTGCGTGCCGAAGGTGTAAACGGCCATGCGGTATTGATCCGACGTGACGCGATTTGCCGCCGCCGTATCGGTCAGCTTTTGCGTTGCCTGCCGGACAACGTCGATACGGGTCGTCACTCCCAGGCTCTTCGCCAGATTGTAGTAGTTGTTCGTCGTATCGAGATTGTGGCATGCAAACGCACAGCTATCGGACGTATGCGACACCATCGTCTGGATATCGGTCGCCGTCGCACCGACCCCCATCGAAGGCGTGTTGTCCAGCAACATGTAAAAATCCATGAATGTTGCCGTCTGATACTGGGCGGAGGCCGAGCCGCTGACGGGAATGGATGTCTTCCCGATGACCTGACTGAGCGTGGTCGGAACGTTGGCGGAAAAATTGACTGTCGATGAGACGATATTTCCCGTGCGTGTCACCGCGACATTGACGTTGACCGGTATGTTCTGAAGATCGTTGGACGCCTGGCTTAGGAAGAGCTTGTTGGCGTCGTCCTGACCGATCGTAACCGTTCCGTCGTTCGTCATGGTCATGGCGGCTGCGACTGCCGGGGAGGAATCGGCGATTGCCCCGACGGCGGCCGCATCGGCGGCATTCTGCAATTCCGTTCTGACGAGCATTGCATTGGTGACATCGAGCGCCAGGCCACCCATCGCGATCAATGGAACGGCAACCACGGCGGTCGTCACCGCAAAATTGCCCGACCTGTCCCCAAGCAATTTTCGCGAAAGCTTATGCAAAACAACCAGCGTCAGCCGATGGCCCCAGACTCTCTTCACGAGCAAGCTCTTCCTATGATTCTAGTTGCGTTTCCAAATCATTCGCGCATTGAAAGAGTGATTTCTTTCAAATATACTTATATAATATTGTCCAATATAACTGTTGAAATTCCGATAATAGATATGATTCCATTTTATATTATCGATGTTGGTGGAAAATTTACCAACAGTCGAAAATATAGTCACGGGCACCAGAAGCCGGCGAATGAAAATCGACCCCGAATTTGTCCTGAAATTAACTTCATTTGCGCCCGAATCGACGTTTTTCTGAAAAAGAAGATGCGGCCAACGTTTCAGCACCCGATCACGGCTGCCTGAGATAAGCAGCGCTCACAGCCATGCCCAAACTGTCTTTACCCGATTTTTAATGTTTACCCGCGAAAGCAAGGCCATCCATTACAGGCGCGAAAGCCACGGTCGGAAGTGCCCTCGCCCCTGGTGACCAGAGTTGGGATTTTTGCGTGCGCGTTCTCTCCTGCATCCTCACGGAACATAATCTGTGGCTCGTTCTTCTTGCGGCGTTTGTCTGTATCAGCGGTGGTTGGATCACACTCAACCTGCTGCGGCGCGCCGAGAGCACGCATGACCTTCAACGCAGCGGCTGGGTCTTTCTGACGGCAGTCGCCGCCGGGTCTTCGATCTGGTGCACACATTTCATTGCCATGCTGGCATATGAGGTCGCCGCACCCGTGACCTTCGATCCGATCCTCACCATGGCTTCATTTCTGCTGGCCGTCTTCGGCTGTGCCGGGGGCTTTGCAGTCACGCTGTCGCGCTTGCCGCGCGTCGCTCCGGAATTCGGCGGTGCGATCGTCGGCCTGGCCGTCACCCTCATGCATTACACCGGCATGATGGCCTACCATGTCGACGGCATCGTCGAGTGGAACAAAGGCTATGTCGTCGCCTCCGTCCTGCTTTCGGTAACGTTCGCGGCGCTTGCGCTCCATCAGGCGATCCGCCGACCCTGGCGCTTCGCCGGCATCGCCGGGCTTGTCCTGTTCGTGCTTGCCGTGGTTTCCCTTCATTTCACCGCGATGACTGCCGTCTCGGTCACGCCGCTGATAACCGGCGCAAACCTTGCCGACCCCTATGCAATGGAGGCCATGGCCGTTGCGGTTGCAGGCGGCGGGTTGCTCATGATCGGCACCGGCGTTGCGAGCTACATGATAGATGAGCGCGCCTCGCGCGAATCCATTCAGAAGCTCCAGCATATGGCGCTCAACGACCTGCTGACGGGCTTGCCCAATCGCAGCAGCTTCGCCGACTATCTGCAGAATGAAATGGAACACGCCGAGGAGGACGGCGTGAAGCTCGCGGTCATTGGCATCGACCTCGACCGTTTCAAGGAAATCAACGATCTACGCGGCCACAAGGCAGGGGACCAGGCCCTCAAAGCCATCGGCCGCCGCCTCGCGCGTCTCGTCAAGGATGGCGAATTCGTCGCACGCGTCGGCGGCGACGAGTTCGCGGCAGCCAAGCGGTTCAGGAGCCAGAACGAGCTTCTGGATTTTGTCGCCCGCCTGGAAAAGGTTCTGTTCGAACCCATCCGCATCGACGATTTCGAGACCGTAACCGGAGCAAGCATCGGCGTCGCCGTCTATCCCGACGACGGGATCGATCAGGAGCGCCTGGTCAGCAATGCCGATCTTGCCATGTATCGCGCCAAAGCCGATGTCGGCCGCGCCGTCTGCTTCTATGAATCGAAAATGGATGAGGCGGCCCGCGCCCGCCACATGCTTGCACAGGACCTGCGCCGCGCCGTCGAACTGGAGCAGCTCGACCTGCACTACCAGGTGCAAACCTCCGTCAGTACCGGCGAAATCTGCGGCTATGAGGTGCTGGTCCGCTGGCATCATCCCGAACGCGGCGCCGTGCCGCCATCGGAATTCATCCCCATCGCGGAAGAGAGCGGTACGATCCTCGTCATCGGCGAGTGGGTGCTGCGGACCGCCTGCCGCGAGGCGGCGTCATGGGACGCGCCCTACAAGATCGCCGTCAATCTCTCGCCGGTGCAGTTCGCCCATGCCGACCTTGCCAAGCTTGTCCACGCGATCCTTCTCGAAACAGGCCTGCCTCCGGCGCGGTTGGAGCTGGAAATTACCGAGTCCACCATCATCGCCGACAAGAGCCGCACCCTGCATGTGCTGCGGCAGATCCGGGCGCTTGGCGTGACAATCGCGATCGATGATTTCGGCACCGGCTATTCCTCGCTGGATACGCTGCGCTCGTTCCCGTTCGACAAAATCAAGCTTGATCGGTCCTTCATGAGCGAGGTGGATCAGAGCATCCAGGCCAAGGCGATCGTGCGTGCCGTGCTCACGCTTGGCAAGAGCCTCGACATACCGGTTCTTGCCGAAGGCGTTGAAACCGATCATCAGCTGGAAATTCTTCGTGTCGAAGGTTGCGACGAGGCCCAGGGATTCTTCCTCGGCCGCCCGAAGCCGGTCGAACAGATCTTTCAGGTGGAGGCCGCGAATGGAGACGAAGAGGCATCGTTTTCCGGGCGTGTACCGCCGCAACGCATGCGCCGGCGCTAGAGTTATTCCAGGAAAAGTGCGTAGCGGTTTTCCGTCCGGAATTGCGTAAAAGTAAAGGATAGAACGTTTTCGCGATTCGAAGAAAAGCGGAAAGGCTCTGCGGATATCTCGAGTACGGTGACACGGTAAGAAGCGATCCTGGGCCGCATGTCATTGCGACCCATCGTCAATTCCCCGACGCCCTTGCGCCGGGCTCGGAAGATCAAATCGAACGATCAGACAGCTCGCCGGTCCAGTCGTTTGCCAGCTCGATCGTCACCACGGAGCGAATGTCGGCGGCGTTGGCCGCGGCGAGAAGCTCGTAGCGACCGGCCGCAGCGCGAAACGTCTTCGTCGCGTCATCGAAATAGCTGAGATCGCGGGGCCGCACCACCAGCGATGCCGTACCGGTTTCGCCCGGCTCCAGGCGAAGCTTCGCAAAAGCACGCAGCTCCTTCTCCGGCCGCTCGATCGTGGAAGCGAGCGGCCGCACATACAGCTGCACGAGCTCCGAACCCGACTTGTCGCCGATATTGGTGACATCGACGGTGATGGTCATCCCATCCGCTTCCATCTTCGTTGACGATGCCTTTGCCTCGCCCCAGGAAAAGTGCGTGTAGCCGAGCCCAAACCCAAAGGGAAACAAGGGTTCGATACCGTGCGCATCATGATGACGGTAGCCGACGAAAACGCCTTCGTCATAGCGCACATGCCCATCCTTGCCCGGATAGACGTGAGGATCGCCGGTCATGGCGGAATTGTCCGACAGGCGCTTCGGAAAAGTCTGGGGCAAACGACCGCCAGGCTCGACATCGCCGAAGAGCACATCCGCAACGGCGTGACCCAATTCCTGGCCGGGATACCACATCTGCAATACGGCCCGGACCTTGTCGAGCCAGGGCATCTCGACCGGGCCGCCTGTCTGCAGCACCACGATGACATTGGCATTGACTGCCGCCACCCGTTCGATCAGTTCCTCCTGCCGGCCGGGCAGACGCATATCGGGAAGATCGAGGCCCTCGGTGTCCCACTCGCCGTCACGACCGACAAAGAGCAGGACGACATCGGCATTCTCAGCCCTTTCAACAGCGTCCAGCATAGCGTCTTCGCCGAGCGGCTTTTCCACGCCGAAGCGCACCGCCGTCAGGTTGATCCCTTCCTCGCTCGTTGCCGAAGAGCAATATTCGACGACCACCTGATAGCGCTGGCCGGCCTCCAGATGGACGGACTGCCGCTGCTCGACATTGGCCGTGCCAAAATAGTTGTCGCCCCGCGTCCAGCCGTCATAGCCGTTCACGACCAGCTCGCCGTCAACATAGAGCCTGGCGAGACCCGCATTGGTCATGCCGAAGACATGCTCGCCGCTTTCCGCCGGGCTGTAGGAAGCGGAAATGCGGGCGGAAAAATCGTTCGGATCGAGCTCCAGGGACGGCAGGTCGAACCAGAAGAACTCGCCCTTGCTTGCCGCCTCGGCGACCACCGCGGGACCGGCAAGGTCGCGGCCTGAGAAATACTCGACACGGATCTCGCCGGAAAAGACATTGACCAGCCGATTGTTGCGGCAGCCCACCGCATGGTGAATGCTGTTCGCATTGGACAGTGCCTGACGAATACCCTCAAGCGGGCTGATCCTGTAATGCGCGGCAATCTGGGCGCTGCCGCCACCCATGACGCGGGCCTCCGCCGCATTCGGCCCGATGACCGCGACATGCCCGAGCCCTGCCTTCGCGAGCGGCAATATGCCGTCGTTCTTCAGCAGTACCGCGCCTTCGGCACCGAGCTGACGGATCAGGGCGCGGTCATCCGGCAGATCCAGCGCGTGTTCACTCAGATCCGGCGCTTTCTCGAATGCGCCGACGCGCTCGATCAACGCCAGAATGCGGCGCGCGGCTTCCCGCACGATCTCCGGCTTGACATCGCCGCTGCGCACCGCTGCCACGAGCTTTTCGCCGCGGTCGCGCGTCGGACCCGGCATTTCCAGATCGAGCCCGGCATTGACGCTTGCAGCCGTCGAATGAGAGCCGAACCAATCGGACATGACGATACCGTCGAAACCCCATTCCTCACGCAGAACCTTCGTGAGCAACCACGGATGCTCGCTCGTATAGGTGCCGTTCAGGCGGTTGTAGGAGGACATGACCGCCATCACGCCGGCCTTCTTCACGGCCTGCTCGAACGGCGGCAGATAGATTTCGCGAAGCGCCCGCTCGCCGATATCAGACGACATCGTCTGGCGCTCGATCTCGGACTCATTGCCGGCGAAATGCTTGATCGTGGCGGCAATGCCCTGGCCTTGCACGCCCTGGATATAGGCAACCGCAAGCGCGGCCGTCAGCACGGGATCTTCCGAATAGCATTCGAAATTACGGCCGTTCAGGCCGGAACGATGAATATTGACCGTCGGCGCCAGCAGCACGGATGCGCCCTTGCTCTTGGCCTGGCCTGCCAGTGCCACCCCCATGCGTTCGACAAGTGCAGGATTCCACGTCGCACCGAGCGCGATGGCGACGGGAAAGCAGGCGGCGTTGACGCCCGCGACCAGCGAGCCGGCACCCCGCGCGCCGTTCGGTCCGTCCGTGACCTTGATCTTCGGCACTCCGAGACGCTCGATCGGCGCCGTCGTCCAGAAATCGGCGCCAGAGAGCAGCGAAACCTGCTCCTCAAGCGTCATTCGGTCGAGAATATCGTCGATCATTAAGCCCCCCGAGCTGTTTCCTGGCCGCCGTCCGGCGGAGATTCGCATTTAAGACAAACAAATCATAAACGTGTCGGATGGGCTTTCGCTAGGGCGATATGTCGATGAAATAGCATATCTTTTTCACGCAAAGCCACCTTCGTAACGAACGGGAAATCATAAATTCCGTGCCCGATCGCCAGCCGGCAACCGGCGTGGCGGCTGCAGGCGTCAGTTCGCTAAAATGCGAACGATCTTTTTCCGAATAAATTTGACCGCATCGGATTTCATGAGCCCAGTTCATGGAGCCGAGTATGCGTTCATTCCTGGTCACGGCAAGCCTTCTCTTTGGTGCAAGCCTGTTGTTTTCGACGGTGACGACCGCAAAGCCGACCGCGGATGCCAATGCCGCACGCCCGCACCAGTTCGCCCGCGTCGTGGCCGATGCGAGCGCGCCTGTCGGCTGGACCGGCTTCTGCAAAGCCCAACCTGCCGAATGCACGTTCGGCGAGAAGAGCAATGCATCCGTCGCTCTCGACAGCGACCGCAGGACGCAGCTGCAACAGATCGACAGCCTGGTCAATCATGAGATCCAGGGCATTGGCGACAACGACCATTACGGCATCTACAAGCTCGGCATCATCAACTGGTGGACCTATCCCGACGATGGCGGCGGCAACTGCAACGACTATGTCCTGCTGAAGAAGAAGCTGCTCGTCGAAGCGGGATGGCCGCGATCGGCGCTGCTGCTGACGGTCGTTCTGGACACGCACAACGAAGGGCATCTGGTGCTGATGGCGCGCACCGACGACGGCGATCTGATCCTCGACAATCTCACCGATACGATCAAGACGTGGGACGCGACAGGGTATACCTTCATCAAGCGCCAATCGGCCGACGACCCGAACAACTGGGTCCGGCTCGAATCGGGACGCACGCCCGAGGAACTTGCGATGATCAGCAAGGCGCTGGCCGCTCACCCGCAATGATTGGCGGACCAGTAGGTATCGACGAGCGCCTTGCCGTCCTGATCCAGGATGGCGAAATCCCCCGGTATGACGACGAAGAAGCGCTGGCCGCCACCGGTGTCGTCGCCTTCGTTGCCGGTTGAGTCTTCAACCCGGCCGCACACGACGAAGCCGGGCATTCGTTCGCTGGGCCTGGCGCTCAGAATATGGATCGCGGAGGCTGGCACATCTATCCGTCGGGCGACCGCCGCTTTTGCCAGATCCGGCACGTCGGCCATCGTCGGAATTGCCTCGCCCGGCGCGGCCGCAAGCAGGATACTTCCTGCCATCATGAGATGTTTCACTGGCATCCCCGAAAAGCTGAGCGGCAGCCTGCAAGCCGTCGCAACAATACCGTTACCCGCTTTGCAGCCGGAAGCCGACTTACGGAAAGTTTATTGTGATTCGCGCGCCGGCAGAAGGACTGATCCTTGCCTTCGCATGCCGATCGCGTATGAAGATCGTCCTCGGGCCCGGGAACATTTTTGAGAGTTACTTTGCGAATGCGAACACGCCTGTCGAGGATCCCGGCACTCGGTCTGCTCATCATATCGCTCCTGACGAGCGCCTCCTTCGCGCACGAACTCGTGCGCGTGCCTGCGGGCAATCGCAACAGCAGCCAGCCTCCCATACCCAACACCTCGGTACTTCGGGCCAAAGCGTTCAACACGACCTATGAGGAAAAATACCAGAAGATCGTCGGCGTGCTTCGCGACGACAAGGATCTGATGGCCTCGATCAGGAAAGCGGCGCAAGCCTACCAGATCGACCCTATCCATATCGTCGGCGCCCTTGTCGGCGAACACACCTATAACATTACGATCGTGAACAGGGTGAAGTCCTACTACGTCAAGGCCCTTGCCTATTCGCAGTCCGATTTCAAGTTCAGCTACAAGGACGTGACTGTCCAGTCCTTCGTCAAGAGGCCGGAATTCGCCCATTGCGATGCGTTCACCGGCAGCGCGCAATTGTGGGAATGCCGCGACGAAACCTGGGACGGCAGTTTTCGCGGCAAGGTCGTCGATGGCGTCACCTATGAAAACATGACGTTCCAGCGCGCCTTCTTCCAACCTTTCTTCGCAGGGCAAACTTTTGGTCTTGGCCAGATCAGCCCGTTGACGGCGCTCGAAGTTACCGATCTCGTGCACGCCACCAGCGGCTTGCCGAAACTGTCCGTCGACGACCCTCAGGCGATCTATCGTGACATCATGGATCCCGATCGAAGCGTGATCTATATCGCGGCGATCGTCAGGGACGCGATCGACGCCTATCGCGCCCAGGGCTTCGATATCACCGACAATCCCGGCCTGACGGCGACGCTCTACAATGTCGGGCAGCCGCGTCGGCGGGCGCTTGCCCTACGGCAGGCGGCGGATGCGGCCGGCGAGAAAAAATTGCCGGAAGAGAATTATTATGGCTGGCTGGTGAATGACCGGCTGCCGGAACTGCGCGGCTTGCTCGCGGAACAGTAACCGCACATCGCGCCGCCAGGCGCTCGCAGCCGGGAACATCGCGATTCAGACAAGCAGGCTGACGCGATCGGTCGCGATCTTGTTTTCGATCCAGGCACGCTCATTCCGCCAGTCATGCCGTTTCCATCCTTCCCAGCTGAAACCGCATAGCTTGACGTCCCATTCGGACGCGGGGAAATTTGCGAGCGTATAGCGGATGCCAAGGAAGCCGGTACTCGGAAAGACCTTGCGCATTTGAGACCCTGCAATATCAAGCTCGTTGCAGCCATCAATGTAGGTCTGCGGCGGCATGATGCGGATCTCCTTGCCGGCCTTGCCCATCACGTCGATCGCTTGCATCGTCCAATCGGCCCTCCTGCCGCGCAAGCGCTGGAAGATGTTGGGGCGCGGATGATATCTGCGGATGATATCAGGGTGATAGGCGAGCATCAGGACTTTTGCCGCCTTCAGCGCGGCATTGTCCGTGAAACCGGGATCGATCAGCCGCCGGTACAGGATCTTGCTCGATGCGGCCAGCATGACCATGTCGGTGCGCTCGCCGCTCATGCCTCCGGCAAGGTTGGGCTCGTTGAAGCGCATCACGAATTGCGCGTCGTCCACGATTCCGGAGAGATCGTGCTCCGGCTTTCCGTTGCCGACGATGATTGCAGTCTTGCGCGCCAATGCCGTCGTCCAGGAGAATACGGCCGTGCTTTAGCAATGACGTCTGACAAAGCGCTGAAGCATTGGTGATGCGGAACTGAAATCCTGCCGTCTCGCTCGGCGTCAGCCGGGACGCAAGCGACACGCCCCGCATCGCTTTCCGGTGACAGGGACAGGCCGCCGATAAATCACCATGTCTTTGATCTAGCTCAAATCGCCACGACCTAGGCCCCAATAGGTTGATTCATAGCGAAAATATTCGTCATTGAAAGGGCTGACATAATGAGCGGAAACTGGATCATCGTCGGAGCTATCGCCACAGGCATGATGATTGCCGGATGCGGCGCGGCAGCGGCAGCGGACCTCGCGACAGCGACCGCACCGGCGGCACCCGCCGATGCACCGAACACGCAGAGCCCCTGGCAGATTCGCTTGCGTGCTCTCGGCGTGATCACCAACGATTCCGGTCGCGTGGACGGGATCGCCGGATCGGGCCTATCGTCATCCAATTCGGTCATCCCGGAATTCGACGTCTCCTATTTCTTCACCGACAACATCGCCGCGGAACTGATCCTCGGCACGACGTCCTCCAAGATTTATGGCAAGGGCTCGATTGCGGGGCTCGGCGAAGTCGGCAAGACCTGGCTGCTGCCGCCGACATTGACGTTGCAATATCATTTCACCGATTTCGGCGCCTTCAAGCCCTATATCGGCGCCGGCGTGAACTATACGGTTTTCTACAACCAGTCCGGCAAGAGCGCGGACAGCCTCGATGTAAAAAATACGTTCGGCGTCGCGCTGCAGGCAGGCTTCGATTATATGTTTGACCAACACTGGGGCGCCAACCTCGATGTGAAGAAGATTTTCCTGCGCCCGGATTTCGATGCAACGGTCGGCGGCGCCAATGTCAGCGGAAAGGCAAAACTCGACCCCTGGCTGGTTGGCGCAGGTATCACCTATCGCTTCTAGCAGTGGATAGTCCGGGTCTATAGAGGCGCATATCTGAGGCTACAAACGCGCTGTCCACGACGCGGCAACAATCGCGCAGATACAGAAAAGCCCGGTCGATCAGACGGATCGGCCGGGCTTTCCGCGTCTTGGGAGACAGGACTTAACGGACGTTGTACTTGGCATCGACCTCGTTGATCGCCTTGACGTTCCCGGCCGAGCGGCCGTTCTCGTCGAAGGTCTGCGCCAGGAAGGCATCGGCAATGGCCTTGGCAAGTTCGGTGCCGATGACGCGGGCGCCCATCGTGATGATCTGGGCGTTGTTCGACAGTGCTGCGCGCTCCGCCGAATAGGTGTCATGGGTCAGGGCCGCGCGGATGCCCGGCACCTTGTTGGCGGAAATGCTGACGCCAATGCCGGTGCCACAGACGAGGATCGCCTTGTCGTAGGTGCCATCGAGGACGCCGGAAGCGACGCGGTCAGCGAGATTGGCATAAAAGTCATCCGGACCATCCGGCGTGCGAGACACTTCGCTGACGTCGAAACGATCCTTCAGGTGGTCGGCAAGAACCTTGGCCAGGCCTTCGCCGGCGCTGTCTCCAGCAATTGCAAGCTTCATAATATTTCTCCTCAGAGTTTGGCGGCGCACTTGGCGAGGATGTCGAGATAACCTTCGACATTCCAGGCCGAGCGGCCGATGAAGAGCCCGTCTACGTTCGGGCAGGATATGAGTTCTTCGCAGTTTTGCGGATTGACCGATCCGCCGTAGAGGCACGGAATCTTCCGGCCGAGCACGTTTTGCGCAACCGCAATGATCTCGGCCTGCCGGGCATCGGCATAGGAAGGCTCGGCCGGGATCCCCTTTTCACCGATCGCCCACACCGGCTCATAGGCCAGCAGGATTTCGGCCTGCTTCTGCGCAGCGGAAAGCTTGGAAAGCGCGCCGACGACCTGCTCGCTCAGAATGTCCGTCGCACGGCCGCTTTCCCGATCGTTCAACGTCTCGCCGATGCAGATGAGCGGGATCAGGCCGTGGCGGACGGCCGCCTCGGTCTTCAAGCCCACGGTCTCGTTGGTCTCGCCGAAATGCTCGCGACGCTCGGAATGGCCGAGCTCGACGATGTCGAGATTGCAGTCCTTCAGCATCAATGGCGAAATCTCGCCCGTCCAGGCACCCCGGTCGGCCCAATGCATGTTCTGTGCGCCGACCTTGACGGAGCTGTCGGAAAGGATTGACTTGACTTCCCGTACCGCCGTAAAGGGCGGAATAATGAAGCGCTGGATGCGGGCGTCCCGCAGGGCATCGGCAGCATGCAAGGCCTCGGCAAAGGCGCGCGCCTCCGCCAGCGTCTTGTTCATCTTCCAGCTCGTGCCGATCCAATAGCGAGGCCTATCTGTCATGTCATATCCTGGTTCGAGGCAATGGTCAGGGTGATGCCGTCCCGGCGGAGTTGCTCAAGGATTGTGGCATCGGGCGCATGGTCGGTGATCACCGCATCGAAATCGGCAAGATCGGCCATCACATGCAAGGCGGTGTGCCCTATGCGATTGTGGTTGACGAGCAGGCAGGTCCTGGCGGCCGATGCAATCATCGCCCGTTTCGTGCGCACGACGTTGTCGTCCATGTGATAGGCGAGCTTGCCGGAAACGGCCGGCGTCGACAGGAAGGCAATATCGGCCCTTAGCCGCGACAGCGCCTCCTCCGTCACCACACCCAGAAACGCGTTGAACTTGGCGGAATAGACGCCGCCGAGCGCGATCAGCGTGATGCCGCCCTCATTCTTCATGCGGTCTATGATTGCGGCATTGTTGGTTATCAGCGTCAATGGTCGCTTCTGCAGCAGCATCTCGCCCAGAACCGCCGCCATCGAACCGTCATTGATCATGACCGTCATGCCGGGCTCGACCAGTTCCAGCGCCGAGCGCGCCATGGCGAGCTTCTCATCATGACCCTGACGTTCGCGAAAACGAAAATCGCTTTCGAACTGCGTCCCGGCATCGATGGTCGCGCCGCCGCGAACCTTGCGCAGCACGCCGGCCTGCTCGAGGTCGTCGAGATCGCGATGGATCGTCATCTTGGACACAGCGAAACGATCGGCCAGTTCGTCAAGATCGACGGTCTTGTTCTCGACAAGCAGATTGATGATCGATTGCTGGCGCTCTTCCCGTTTCACCTTGCACTCCGGCCATTGGCCCGAAATTGGAACTATACGAATATAACATCGAAATCTCACAATTCAACATTATGTTTGTTATGTTGAGATGGATTCGTGTTCTCATGCGGCGATATCAAGCGTCTGCTTTCAACAGCACCCGTGCCGTCTTCTCATCCGTGATCAGTCCGTAGAGACAGCGGCTCTTCAGAACGGCACGGATGGCCTCGACCTTCGGCAACCCGCCGGAAAGGGCCACAAGCCGCTCGCTTTCGCTGCGCGGGAGCGAAGCCGAAAGCGTGCGCGCCGTCAGCGTCGTCTCCAGAATATTGCCATCGGCATCGAAAAAATGACCGAGAATTTCACCGACGCCGCCTGCCGCCGTAATTTCCCTGATCTCCTTCGGCTCGACCATTCCCGAGAGAACGAGCTGGGCGTCGGTATCCACCGTGCCGAGACCGACAAGCTTGAGATCGGCGCCATTTGCGAGATCGAAGACTTCCTTCACGCCACGCTGGGCAAGCAGCACGTCCCGATCTTCCCGCGTGTTGGCAAAGAAAGGCACCGGCATCACATGCGACTGCATTCCGGTTTTCTCGGCAATACGATGCATCACGTCATATGGGTTGGCCGCGTAGTTTCTCGTCAGACCGCCAAGCAACGAGACGAAACGCAAATCCTTGGCATTGACGCGCGACATGTGATGAACAGCGGAAGAGAGCGTTCGCCCGTGGCCAAGCCCGATGACCTTGTTGTTGCCGCTCTCGATCTCACGCCGCAGAAAGCCGGCGCCCGCCTGCCCCAACGCGCGAAATTCGAAGCCCGCTTCGCCGAGATCGGGCGCGACCTCACAATATTGCAGGCCGAACCGCGCCGCCAGTTCCGTTTCAAGTTCGACGCACTCGACGATATCGCCGTTGATCGTTACCTTGACGACGCCCTCGGCGACCGCGCGCGCGATCAGCCTATGTGCCTTGACCGAGGGAACGCCGAGACGCTTTGCCACCTCGGACTGCGTCAGTCCGCCGGCATAGTGCAACCAGGCCGCCCGTACGGCGAGCGAAGCATCCGCATCCGTCATCGACCGTTCCCTTTCATTTCTTTCCGCATAACCCCTCGCCTGCTTTCTCTCCGGCCGTCAGATCAAGCTTCCACCTCGCTCTTGAGAAGGTGGCAGCTTGACGATTCCAGACTCGGCCGCTCCAGCCGCTAGATATGCAAGTCGCCGACGCCCGTGTCGATATGAGGCGCCCAGAAGGCAACACTTTCGGCAATCTGCGAGATGACCTGGCGATCGTTGGGTTCACGCTCCTTGAACGACAGCTCCAGGCAGATTTCATTGTCCTTGGCACCGCCTTCGGCAAATGCCTTCAGCAGCGGTTCGGGTTGGATCCGGCCCTTGGCGTTAAATTCCGCCGTAAAGGGACGATGGCCGCCCTTGTCCATCAGGCTCTGCTTGATGTGGATGATCGGCGAAACCTTCGGCACGGCACGCGCCCAGGCATAGGGGTCATAGTCGTCGGGATTGGACGAGGTGACATCGCCATGATCGATATCGGCCATCATCCACATCGGTATGGCGAACGGAGCCTTGGTCAGCCGGTCCTGCAAGGCTACGCATGCCTGAATGGTCTCGCCGAATTCGCGGCCGATGCTCATCGGCTCCCAGAAGATGTAGGAGAGACCGGCAGCGCGCGCATGTTCAGCCACCTCGCCCCAGCAATCGATGGCGATCTCGATCAGTTCCTCGCGCCGGACCGGATCGTCGTAATCCTTGTAGGTGAAGATCGCGAACTGCGTGCCGACGGAATGACCGCCGAGATCGGCCGTTATATCGGCGAAGGCCTTGAACCAGTCGACATAATAGCGCCGGACATCCCTGTCCGGATGGCCGAAATGGTTGAGACGGCCATAAGGACCGGTCATGCCTGATGTCACACGAACGCCGGTACGCTTCAGCGCTGCCTGCATATCCCGCGTCAGCCGGCGGATCACGGGCGCCTGCCAGCTCGGATTGATGAACTCGTGGGTGAGCTGCAGGTCGCGAATGCGCAGATCGCGCGCCACGGTCTCGATCAAATCGGCCGCCTCGGCAAAGCGGTTCACCAGCGGATTGGTGTTGAGTGAAAGCGTCAAGGGCATTTACGGTCTCCCGGCAAAGGTCTGTTCGTTCAGGCGGCAAGCGCCAGTTCGGCATCGAACCAGGCAGAGAAAGCCGCCTTCTCTTCGGCCGTCATGCGCAGGCCTTCCTTGGTGCGGCGCTTCAAGACGTCTTCCGCCGTCTGCGCCCACTCAGAGGCCGCGAGATAGCGGACTTCGGCCTCGTAGAGATTGCCGCCGAAATGACGGCCAAGCCCCGCCAGCGAGGTGACGTCACCAACGATCTGGCTGGTGCGCGCGCCATAGAGATGGCCGTAGTGGTTGACGAGCGCGCGCGGCATCCAGGGATAGGCCGAGCGTAGCGCATCGGAAAAGGCGACATAATCGGCATTCGGAATCTCGCCGCCGGGAAGAGTGGCGCTGCGGGTCCAGTCGCCCCCCATCTTCGGGAAGAATTTGGCAAGCCGCTGCATCGCATGCTCGGAGAGCTTGCGGAACGTGGTGATCTTGCCGCCAAAGACGCTCAAGAGCGGCGCACCGCCGGTCTCGTCGAGATCGAACACGTAGTCACGCGTGACGGCCGAAGGATTGCCCTTGCCATCGTCGAACAGCGGGCGAACGCCGGAGAAGCTTTCGAGCACATCGGAGCGGCGCAGCTTCTCCTTGAAGTAGCGATTGACGGCCGTGATCAGATAATCGATTTCCTTCTCGTCGGCTGCCACCTCTTCAGGCCTGCCTTCATAGGGAATGTCGGTCGTGCCGATCAGCGCCTTATCGCCTTCATACGGGTTGATGAAGATGACGCGCTTGTCGTGGTTCTGGACGAGATAGGCCTGCTGACCGCTCCAGAACTTCGGAACGATGATGTGACTGCCCTTGACGAGCCGGACACTGCGCTGGCTGTTCGAACCGACGACGCGGCCGATGATGTCATTGACCCAGGGCCCTGCCGCATTGACCAGCACCCGGGCGCGCACGGTCCGTACCTCGCCGGAGCGCTGGTCGCGCACCTGGACGACCCAGGTTCCCTGATCGCGACGGGCGCTGACGCACGCGGTCCGCGTCAGGATCCGCGCGCCTTTTGCCGAAGCATCGATCGCATTGAGGACGACGAGCCGGGCGTCATCGACCCAGCAGTCGGAATACTCAAACCCCTTGGAATACTGATCGAGAATCGGCGCGCCTTCCGGGTCGCGATGAAGATCCAGCGAGCGCGTGCCCGGCAGCTTCTTGCGGCCGCCGAGATGATCGTAGAGGAACAGCCCAAGGCGGACGAGCCAGGCCGGACGATCCGTCGGGCTGTGCGGCAGCACAAAGCGCATCGGCCAGATGATGTGGCTTGCCGAATTCAGGAGAACCTCGCGCTCGATCAATGCCTCGCGCACCAGACGGAATTCGTAGTATTCGAGATAGCGCAGACCGCCATGCACCAGCTTGCCGGAGCGCGAGGACGTTCCCTCCGCAAGGTCGCCCTTCTCGCACATCATCACCGAAAGGCCCCGGCCGGCCGCATCGCGAGCGATGCCGGCACCGTTGATGCCTCCACCGATCACGAAAAGATCAAAGATTTCCGGTTCCATCATGTCATGCTCCTTCGGATGCACTGGGCATCATCAAATCAAATTTCTCCGGCGGCGCTCGCTCTCCGGCCAATTCCAGGGCTAAGGCCGGGCCAGCTTGTCCCAGGCGGGAGCGATCGCCTGCCGCACGTCCTTGTAGGCGTCGAACAAGCGGTCATAGCGTTCGGCATTTTCCGCATTCGGCGCCTCGGCCTCTCCGAGCAGCGGCGTCACCCAATCGGCGATACAGCTGTCCATGTCCTGATAGGCGCCGATGGCGACAGCTGCCATCATCGCGACACCGGCGGCGCCCGCCTCTTCACGCTCCGAAATCCGCACCGGCGCGTTGACGGCGGCGGAAAGCGATCCGCGCAGCGCGCGCGAGCGGGCCGCACCGCCGGTAATGCGCAGTTCGGACGGCATGTCGCCCATGGCCGCATAGCAATCGCGCGTCGCCATGCCGAGGCCTTCGACGACGGCCCTCAACATGTCGGCAAAGCCGTGCCGCGTGGAAAGTCCGGTAAAGCCGGCACGGGCATGCGCATTGACGAAGGGACCGCGCTCGCCCGCCTCGGAAATATAGGGGTGATAGAGAAGGTTCGTCGGACGCGCCTCGGCAAACCAGTCATCGATGCGCGGAATGAGATCCGAATAGGAAATCCTGCTGCCGCTCGCGGACATCAGATCCGCGGCGATCCGCAGGATCCAGTCGATATTGATCGTCGCGCCCATATTGGTCTGGACCTGGGTCACGATCCCGGGGATCGGCAGGGCAATGACATATCCCGTCCCCTCGCTATTGAGCTGGACGTCGGCTACCGCCTTGGCGCGCATATGCACGCCCGTCGACCCGATCGTCGAGCAGGCTGCGTTATGGCCGCCGGTGCGCACGCCGGCGCCGAGCGCCGTCATGACCATGTCGACATAACCGAGACAGACCGGCGTCCCGGCAAGCAGGCCGGCGGCCTCGGCGGCGGCGGCCGTCAGCGGGTGGCTGATCTCGGTTCCATCGATGATTTCAGGCAGGAGCGAACGCCGGCGCGCAAGACCGAGCGCATCGATCACGACCGGATCATATTGGCGATCGCGGAAATTGCCGAAGGTAAAGCTTGCCTCCGACGGATCTGTCGCGCGCACGCCCGTGAGGTTCAGGTAGAGCCAGTCCTTACAATGCAGCGCCGTCTCCGCCCGATCCAGAAGCTCCGGCATGAAGCGGTCCATATGGGCGAGCTGCGCGCCCTGCTGGCAGGTGTTCAGGCCAGTGCCGGTCGCCTCGAAACGGGCGCGGTTGCCCGCCATGGCGCTCAGACGCGTGACCGTCGATGCGGCCCGGGCGTCGAGCCAAAGCCAGGCATCGTCGACCGGAGCATTGCCGGCGCCGACGAGCCAGGTTCCGTCGCCCTGACCGGTAACGGCTATCGCCGCCGTGCGCGCCGCAAGGTTCTCGACCTTCGCTCCAAGACCACGCAACGCGCTCACGCAATCCGCCCAGGTCTGCCCAAGCGACTGCGTGACCGAACCGTCTTCGCCGGTCTCATAACGATTGCGCGCCGATGCGGAAGCGATCTGCTTTCCGGACAATTCGAAGGCGACAGCCTTCAGAACGGACGTCCCCGCATCGATCCCGATGATGATCCCGTCACTCTTAGGCATTGCACGGCCACTTCGCCATCATTCCCCCTGCGACAGGGGCTGCGGCATACATCACGAACATCTTCATTCCTCCCCACGCAGCCGCGAGTATAATCCGTTCCAGCCCGCGCGCATCGCAGCTCCCGCACGCCGATCCGGCCTGAGCAAGCGCGAACGGCGCACCGGCACATATTCGACACCAACCGCACGACCAGATCCAAGCCAGAGGCGATCCATCGATCGGCTCAATATCTTATAACATAGAGATACCATAGTTGCAGTAATATTTTTCTGGTGTTGTAATTTTTTTCATATAAAATGATTGCTGTCAATTCCCCGACCACAACGGGAAGGAGCCTTGAACACGCGACGAGGGAAACAGAAACAAAAGACGGCGCCCATCAGGAAGAATCGCTAGCCTCACGGGGCATGAACGATGAATTCTCTGTTATTATTCATGAATATCAATGCATTACCTAGATATCCTCATGCAAAGCAGATCAAGCGGATGCCGTTGTGAAATTGCCGGATACAAGCAGCTGAAATGGCGGTTTCGATACGTATTGAGAATGGAATTCTTACCTGCCTGGAAGCTGCGGATACACAAATCCCAAGAAATCGCCGTTGACAGGCTCAAAAATTTATAACATATGAATTGCAGTTATTAACATACTTCTATCACAAATGTCGCATCGACAGGGCGATTGTGAACCTGAATGGACGGCTGGAGGAGACAGCCATCCGCACGCTGAGGAGGCTCCTGATGTTGAATTTCCTTTCCGATAGCGGCGCGATCCGAAGCCGAGCGCAGCGCCTGCAGATCCAAAAGCAGGGGCAAGACCTCAGCTAAGCGGACGCGCGGAACCGTTCTCCATTTCTCCATCGGGCAATCCGGCAAACATGCCGAAGGTCGTTTGAACATGAATACGCAAGCTCAATATGCAACAGCCAAGCCGACAGGCTCGAAGTTCAAGATCGTGGCGGGCGTCGCTGCCGTGGTGATCGTAATCGGCGCCATTGCCGCCGATACCAAGGTGGTCAAGATCGGCTCGGCCCACGATGTGCGCGAGCAGGGCTTCCAGCCCGAAAGCTACGGCGCCCAGGAATTCCCCAAGGTGCAGGCAGATGTCGAAAAGCGCGCCGTCGATGCGGTGACGCTTGCCACCGCCGTTCTGGCCGACAAGAAAGCGGCTGGCGAAAAATATGGCGTCGCCACGACCACCGGCCCCGTCCTTCCCGTCTCGCTGACCGGTACGTTCGGCGATCGCAAGGCCAATCTCAACGAATTCAAGGTCGATGGCATGCCGGACGGGATCACGGTCCGGGTGCAGACCGGCCCCGCGGTCAACGGTACCGATCTTCGCGATGCGACCGGCACGATTCAATTCGGCCAGTTCACCAACCAGATCGAATATCAGGATGCCGGTTCCGCCATCAACAACGAGATGAAGAAAGCAACCCTCGGGAGCCTCGATCCGGAAAAGCTGACGGGCAAGACGGCTACGGTTGTCGGCGTGTTCAAGCTCATCAATCCGAAGAACTGGCTCATCACCCCGGTAAAGGTCGACGTGAAATGAGCGCGCTCGAGCTAAACGGCGCAACCACGGGCGAAGTTGTCCTCGCCGCTCGCAACGTCGCCAAAGCCTATGGCAGCGTCCACGCGCTGAAGGGTGTCAACTTCGATATCCGCCGCGGGGAAGTGACGACGCTTTTCGGCGAAAACGGCGCCGGCAAGTCGACGCTGATGAAGATCCTGTCCGGCGTCATCCAGCCGACATCGGGAGACATCATCCTCGACGGCAGTCCGATCACCTTTGCCTCTTCGACGCACGCACGCTCCTGCGGCATCTCCATCATCCATCAGGAATTAAGCCTCGCGCCCAATCTCAGCGTCCGCGACAACATCTTCATGGGCCGCGAACTCATGAAGGGCGGCGTGGTCGATTTCGCCGAGGAAGAGCGTCAGACCTGCATATTGATGGAGGAGCTGGAAGAGCACATCGATCCGCTGATCCCCGTCGAGGATCTGCGTCTCGGACAGCAACAGATCGTAGAAATCGCGCGCGCCCTTTCCGTCAATTCGCGCATCCTGATCATGGACGAGCCGACATCGGCGCTGAGCGCGACCGAGGTCGAGGTTCTGTTCAAGGTCATCCGCGATCTGACGAATCGCGGCGTCTCGATCGTCTATATCTCGCACCACCTGGAAGAAGCGCTGCAGATCACCAATCACGCTGTCGTGCTGCGCGACGGCAACATGACAGCCTATGCCGAGCGCAAGGACATCGATCTCGAATGGATCGTGCGCAACATGGTCGGCGACAATTTCGATCTCGGCAGCCCTCCGACCGGCCACAAAATGGGCGACGTCGCACTGACGATCGACAGCCTCACCGTTCCCGGCCCATCGGGCGCTGCCTACAATGCGGTCGACCGCATGTCGCTCCAGGTCCGCGCCGGCGAAATCGTCTGCATCTACGGGCTCATGGGCGCAGGCCGCACCGAATTGCTCGAATGCGTGGCTGGGCGCCTGAAATCGAGCGGCGGCCGCGTGCTTCTGGGCAATACCGACGTCGGCGGCCTCAGCATCGCCGGCCGCATCGCCCAGGGCCTGGTTCTGGTGCCGGAAGACCGGCAACGCGATGGCCTGGTCCAGACGATGACGGTCGGGTCGAACCTGTCGCTTGCCAGCATCGGCGCCTTTACCAAGGGTCTTTTCACGTCAGGCGGTCGTGAGCGGGCGCTGGTGAACGACTCGATCCGCAAGGTTCATATCAAGACCGATGGCGGCGAAGCGCCAATCGGATCGCTCTCCGGCGGCAATCAGCAGAAGGTCGTCATCGGCAAGATGCTAGCGACGGAACCACGCGTGATCCTGCTCGACGAGCCGAGCCGCGGCATCGATATCGGGGCCAAGGCCGAAGTCTTCAAGCTGCTCGCCGAGCGCGCCAAGGAAGGCCTGGCGGTGATCTATTCGACATCGGAAGTCGCCGAATGCCTGAGCATCGCCCATCGCATCATCGTCATGCACCGCGGCAAGATCTCTGCCGAATTCGGTCCTGACGTCACCAAGGAAAAGATCATGGCCGCCTCCGGCGAAGCAGTGGTCGCGCACTAGCCGCATTCATGGAGCACTGATTATGTCAGTCACGAACATCACAGAAAAGAAACCAGTTTCGAACGGACAGCGGCGGAACGTCAATCTCGTGCGGCTGATCCTGGAAGGACGCGCCTTCTTCGCGCTGATCGTCATCATCGCGGTCTTCTCCTTCCTGTCGCCTTATTACTTCACGCTCGGCAACTTCCTGACCATGGCCTCGCATGTCGCCATCTTCGGCATTCTTGCCATTGGCATGCTGCTGGTCATCCTCAACGGCGGTATCGACCTCTCGGTCGGGTCGACGCTCGGTCTTGCCGGCTGTATCGCCGGTTTCCTGATGCAGGGCGTCACGCTTTCGAGCTTCGGCGTCATTCTCTATCCGCCGGTCTGGGCCGTCGTCATCCTGACGTGCGCGCTTGGTGCGGTCGTGGGCGCCGTCAACGGCGTTCTCATCGCTTACTTGCGTGTTCCGGCCTTCGTCGCCTCGCTCGGCGTGCTCTATGTCGCGCGCGGCATCGCGTTGCTGATGACCAACGGCCTTACCTACAACAATCTCGGCGGCCGCCCGGAACTCGGCAATACCGGCTTTGACTGGCTCGGTTTCAACCGCCTCGCCGGCATCCCGATCGGCGTCATCGTGCTTGCCGTGCTCGCCATCATCTGCGGCCTCGTTCTCAGCCGCACCGCCTTTGGCCGCTGGCTCTATGCATCGGGTGGCAACGAGCGCGCCGCCGATCTTTCCGGTGTTCCGGTCAAGCACGTCAAGATCATCGTCTACGTCCTGTCGGGCGTTTGCGCCGCCATCGCCGGCCTGGTCCTGTCGTCGCAGCTGACTTCGGCCGGCCCGACCGCCGGCACCACTTACGAGCTGACGGCAATCGCCGCCGTCGTCATCGGTGGTGCTGCTTTGACGGGTGGCCGCGGCACGGTGCGCGGCACCATGCTCGGCGCCTTCGTCATCGGCTTTCTGTCGGACGGCCTCGTCATCATCGGCGTGTCGGCCTACTGGCAGACGGTCTTTACCGGCGCGGTCATCGTGCTCGCCGTGCTCATGAACAGCATCCAGTACGGACGCCGGACCAAGTCCGGCTGACGCTCGATATTCGAACTTGTCACCGATCGATGAAAATCGCCGATCGGAGAAAGCACCGCCGGTTCGCCGGTATCATCAGAGCTCATCAAAAGGGAGAGAGACTAATGTTCAAAAAAGGTTTGCGCATCGTCATGGCAGCGGTTGCAGTCGCACCGCTTCTGACAGGAGCAGCTTGGGCCGCCGGCCAGATGACGATCATCGTCAACGACCCGTCGAACCCCTACTGGCTGACGGAAGGCAATGTCGCCAAGGCTGCCGCGGAAAAGCTCGGCTACACGGCAACGGTCGGCGCCCACAAGGGCGATACCAACACCGAGAGCAACCTGATCGACACGGCCATCACCAACAAGTCGGTCGCCATCATCCTCGATCCGGCCAACGCCGACGGTTCCGTCGGTGCGGTCAAGAAGGCCGTTGCCGCCGGCATTCCGGTGTTCCTGGTCAATGCTGAAATCAACCAGGAAGGCCTCGCCAAGGCGCAGCTCGTCTCCAACAACGCCCAGGGCGCCGCAATCGGTGCTCAGCAGTGGGTCGAAGCCGTTGGCGACAAGGGCAAGTATGCCGAACTCTTCGGCGCACCGTCCGACAACAACGCCGCAACGCGTTCGAACGGCTATGAAACGGTTCTGACCCAGTACCCGGACCTGCAGAAGGTTGCCAAGGAAGTTGCCAACTGGGACCGCACCCAGGGCCACAACAAGATGCAGTCCATCCTGCAGGCCCATCCGGACATTACCGGCGTGATCTCCGGCAATGACGAAATGGCGCTCGGCGCGATTGCCGCTCTCAAGGAAGCCGGCAAGCTCGCCAACGTCAAGGTCGGCGGCTTCGACGGTTCGCCGGATGCGGTCGCCGCCATCAAGGCCGGTGAACTGCAGTACACGGTTCTCCAGCCGGTTGCCGTCTTCTCGGAAGAAGCCGTCAAGCAGGCTGACAGCTTCATCAAGACCGGCAAGACCGGCGCTACGAGCGAAAAGCAGCTTTTCGATTGCATCCTGATCACCAAGGACAATGTCGACAAGTACACCGCGCCGTTCGTTCTGTCCGAGTAACGATATCGGGGGCGCCGGACACCGGCGTCCCCATCCTTCGACCGCTATCGACCATTCCTGGCGGAAGATCAGACCGTACTTGCAGAAATCCTGGTAGAGAATTGTTCTTTATACTCTTTTCACATAGCATGGCGTTCGCTGTAGCGCGTTAGTATCCGCAAGGCTCAGCGTCAGAGGCCAAGGTGACAGACAAGACAAGCCCCGTATCCTTCCTGCAAGACGAACTGCCGAGCGACAGCCGGCATTCCCGCCAGCTCGCCCGACGGCAGATGATCGCCGAAGCCGTGATGGCCGAAGGCTCCATGCGCATCGAGGATTTGACCGATCGTTTCGGCATCAGCCTGATGACGGCGCATCGCGATGTCGACGAATTGGTCAGCCGTGGCCTGTTCCGGAAAACGCGCGGCATCGTTTCCGCTGCGGCGACGAGCCTGATTGAATCGAGCGACGTCTATCGCGCCAACCGCCAGGCGAGCGAGAAGAAGATGATCGCCGCTGCTGCGATGCAGTTCATCGAGCCCGGTCAGGCCATCTTCCTCGACGATTCCACCACCGTCCTGCAAATGGCCTCGCATCTGCCGGCCAAGGTCCCGCTGACCGCGATCACCAATTCGCTGACGCTGATGAACGCGCTGAAGGATATGCATGACGTAACGCTTCTGGCACTCGGCGGCCAATATTACAATTGGTGCAACGCCTTCATGGGGCGCATGACGATCAACGAAATCAACCGCTTGCGCGCCGACGTTGCGTTCATCTCGATGTCGGCCATCATAGATGACGTCGTGTTCCATCAGTCGCCCGAGATCGTCGATATCAAGCGGGCGATGTTCGACAGTGCGGCCAAGCGCATCCTGCTCACCGATCATACGAAATTCGAGCGGCGCGCACTCCACAGTTTCGCGCATCTGAGCGAATTCGATGTCGTCATCGTCGACGAGAAGACGCCTGCCGCTCATCTGGAGCGAATGCGGAACAAGAATATCAATGTGGTTGTCGCCAAGGGCGACAAGGAACGATCCTGACGATTGGCCCAGGCTCGGGCGTCCGTCACGTTCCTCACCATCAGGAGTAATGAGAATGCCGAGTCTGCTCGGAATTGACAGCGGTCTGACCGTTACCAAAGCCGTCATCTTCGACATCGATGGAACGCCGCTTGCCGTCGCGCGCCGCCGCGTGACCCAGTTCATGCCGAAGGCTCGCCATGTCGAGCGCGACATGGACGAACTCTGGACCCGGACCGCCGACGCCATTGCCGAGGCGATCAAGCTCAGCAACCGTCCCGCCAGCGACATCCAGGCCATTGCCGCGACTGCGCATGGCGATGGCATCTATCTGCTCGACAAGGCAAAAAAGCCGCTTGGACGCGCCATCCTTTCGCTCGACAGCCGCGCCGGATCGATCGTCGAACAATGGCTGAAGAGCCCGCTTGCCGACAAAGCCCTGTCGCTGACCGGGCAGTTGCCGCATGTCTCGGCTCCATCGGCGCTGCTCGCCTGGATCAAGGCCAATGAGCCCGAGCGCTATGCCCAGATCGGCCACATCCTGAGCTGCAAGGACTGGCTGCGCTTCTGCCTGACGGATGTCTCCGGAACGGATCGGACCGAGGCCAGTACCTCCTTCACCAATGTCTCGACGCAGAACTATTCGCCGGACGCATTGGCGCTCTTCAACGTCGGCGAGTTGACTGGCGCGCTGCCGCCAGTCTCCCGGTCTGACGAAGTGGTCGGCCATGTGACGGAAGCCGTGGCGAAGCGGACGGGGCTCGCCGAAGGCACGCCGGTCGTTGCCGGACTGCACGACGTGACCGCGTCCGCGCTCGGAGCCGGTGGCTATGCCGAAGGCGTCGTTGCCGTGATCGCCGGCACCTATTCGATCAACGAAACGCTCTCCTCCGAACCGCGTGTCGATGGCCGCTGGTTCTGCCGCAATGCGATTGCGCCGGGCCAGTGGAACAACATGTCGATCTCGCCGGCATCGTCGGCGAATTACGAGTGGTTCCTGGACAAGCTCTGCGCCAGGGAAATTGCAAGCGCCGAAGCTGCCAGCCAGTCGATCCACGCCTTGCTGGCCCCCGAGATCGAGGCGGCCTTCGCCCGTCCGTCGAGCGCGCTGTTCCATCCCTACCTGTTCGGCTCGCCCTATGGCGCCGAGGCAAGCGCCAGCTTCTTCGGACTTGGCGGCTGGCACGATCGCGGCGACATGTTGCGTGCCGTCCTTGAAGGCATCGCCTTCAACCACAAGATTCACATTGACGCACTAAGTGACGGTTTTTCCTTCGATCGAGCACGATTGGCAGGCGGCGTGTCGCGCAATCCGATCGTCGTTCAGATGTTTGCCGACGTGCTCGGCATGCCTGTTACCGTGACCGAGACCGACGAGGCTGCGGCCTGGGGCGCCGCGCTTTGCGCCGGTGCCGGTATCGGCATCTATGCGAGCCCTCAGAACGATCCGCGCGATGTCGGCAAAATCGCCACGACCTATGAACCGGACCTCGGCCGCAGCGCCGAATATCGCATCCGCTACCAGCTCTTCCGCGACATTGCCGAAGCGATGACGCCACTCTGGCCGCGGATCGGCGATCTCGCAAATCAACACTCCCAAGACTAGACCGCCAATGCGCCGCGCCGACAGGCTGTTGTCGCGGCAGTTCAGCAGGACGATGATGTTATGACCGATATGGCCGCCGATCTGAAACAACGCTTTTCGCAACTTCAAGATGGAGATGTCGACGTCGTCATCCTCGGCGCCGGGGTCAACGGCGCCGGACTGTTTCGCGATCTCTCCGTACAGGGCGTCAACTGCCTGATCGTCGACAAATCCGATTTCGGCTCGGGCACGAGTGCCGCGCCGTCGCGATTGATCCACGGCGGCCTGAAATATCTGGAAACCGGCGAGTTCCGGCTGGTCGCCCAATCGGCGCTGGAGCGGAACCTGCTGTTGAGGAACGCGCCGCATTGCGTCGAGGCATTGCCCACTTTCGTGCCGATTTTCTCCTGGATGCGCGGCATACCGGCAACCCTTCGCACGCTTCTCGGATCGACGACCGCTCCACGCAGCCGCGGCGCGGTGCTCATCAAGATCGGACTTGCGCTCTACGACTTCTTCGGTTCGCGCAACCGCGTCATGCCGCGCCACAGATTCCTGTTGAAAGGCCGCGCGCTCAAGGAAATGCCGCATGTGACGCCGCAGATCGTCGCCGGCGGCATCTATTACGACGCCAAGATCAGCCGGCCGGAGCGGCTCGTCTATGAGCTGGTCAACGATGGGCTGGCAGCCAACAAGGACGCGCTGGCGGCAAACGTCACCACGCTCGTGTCCGCAGCCGATGGCGTGCTTACCTTTCAGCGCGCGGATGGCTATGCCTTCTCGGTCAAGCCGAAGCTTGTGGTGAACGCCGCCGGTCCCTGGATCGATCATGTCAACGCCGCTCTCGGCGCGCCGGCTCATCTGATCGGCGGCACCAAGGGATCGCATATCCTGCTGGACCACCCCGAACTGGTGCGCAGCCTGAACGGCCACATGATCTATTTCGAAGCCGATGATGGCCGCATCTGCCTGGTCTACGGCTATCTGGGCCAGGCGCTGGTCGGCTCGACCGATATTCCCTGCGACGATCCGGACAATGTTCGCTGCGAAGAGCCAGAGATCGATTATTTTCTCGACAGCGTGCGGTCGCTTCTGCCCGGCCTCCGTTTCGACCGCGACCAGGTGACCTACAGCTACAGCGGCATTCGCCCCCTGCCCGCCTCGGATGCGTCGTCGCCAGGCCTGATCAGCCGCGATCACTCCGCGCCCGTCTTCGAGCCGCAGGCCGGGCGCCCCTTCCCGATCGTCTCATTGGTCGGTGGCAAATGGACCACGTTCCGAGGCTTCGCCGAGGAAGTGGCCGATACGGTCCTTACACGCCTGCAGCGCGCGCGCAAAACCTCCACCGAGAGGCTCGCCATCGGCGGCGGCCGGGATTTCCCGGTCGACTCCAAAGAGCGGACAAGCTGGATCCGATCGGTCGCCGCAAAAACCGGCGTGGAGCCAAGCAGAGCGGACGAGCTGTTGAGCCGATACGGCACGACGGCTGCGGCCATCCTTGCGCATCGCTCCAGCTATAGCGACAGCCAGCGCATTAGCGGCGCGCAGCGCTATAGCGCGCTTGAAATCGATTGGATCGCGCGGCAGGAACTGGTCGTGCATCTGTCCGATATCGTCTTCCGTCGGACGACCATGGCGATCGAGGGCCTTTTGACGATCCAGGGCTTGCGCGAAATCGGCGCGATCGCGGCGGCAGCCTTGCAGTGGGACGGGCAGCGACTGGCCAAAGAAATCGATGATGTCGTTGTGTCGCTGTCGAAGTTTCATGGTCAGACATTGACCGAAGAAAGCCTGCGCCGGGCAGCAAGCCCGGCGTCACGCTGATCCCCTAGCTCAGCAAAAAGCCGGGTCGAGCGACCCGGACGTGTAACGCTTGGCCATCTCGGTGACGGTCAGCGGCCGGATGCGCGAGGCGTGCCCGGCCGTGCCGAACTGCTCGAAGCGTTCCTTGCAAAGCTTCGTCAGCGCAGCCATGGCGGGCTTCATATATTTGCGGGGATCGAACTCGCTCGGGTCCTCCTGCAGCACGCGGCGGATCTGGCCCGTCATCGCCATGCGGCCATCCGTGTCGATATTGATCTTGCGCACGCCATTCTTGATGCCCCGCTGGATTTCATCGACCGGCACGCCCCAGGTCGGCTTCATCTGCCCGCCATATTTGTTGATGATGTCCTGCAGCTCTTCGGGAACCGAGGAAGAGCCGTGCATTACAAGATGTGTATTGGGCAACTTGCGGTGGATCTCCTCGATCACATTCATCGCCAGCACCGAGCCATCCGGCTTGCGCGTGAACTTGTAGGCGCCGTGCGAGGTGCCCATGGCGATCGCCAGCGCATCGACCTTGGTTTCGCGTACGAACTTGACCGCCTCGTCCGGGTTGGTGAGCAACTGGTCATGAGAGAGCTTGCCTTCCGCGCCATGACCGTCCTCGGCCTCGCCCATGCCGGTTTCCAGCGAACCCAGCACGCCGAGCTCGCCTTCGACGGAAATACCGCCGAGATGAGCCATGTCGGTGACCGTTTTCGTCACGGCGACATTATAATCCCAGTCGGCCGGCGTCTTTGCGTCCGCCTTGAGCGAGCCGTCCATCATGACCGACGTGAAGCCGGCCTGGATTGCCGTCATGCAGCTCGACGGGTCGTTGCCATGGTCCAGATGGACGCAGACGGGAATGTGCGGATAGATCTCGACGACGGCGTCCATCATGTGCTTCAGCATGATGTCGTTGGCATAGGCCCGGGCGCCCCTGGAGGCCTGCATGATCACCGGGGCGCCGACCGCATCGGCCGCCTCCATGATGGCAAGCGCCTGCTCCATGTTGTTGATATTGAAAGCAGGCACGCCATAGCCGTTCTCGGCGGCGTGATCGAGCAGTTGCCTTAAGGTAATACGTGCCATTCAACTCTCTCCGGGGTCGTGATGTGTCTCTGTGATCGCGCGGATGATGCCGTCCGTTTCAAGCGGCGCCATAAGACAGGATGCTTGCCGTCGGTCGCCAGCTTTCCTCGAAAACCTGAGGCCAGATGCAGGCGCATCATCGTTGCATTTCATAACAAATAAAAGTTACAAAATAACACTTTTTATGACATCTTGTTGTGATATTTATGAAAAGCAGCCTGGCGCGTTAAATTATCGCCTCGCCTCAAGAAACGCCGGCCGGCCGATCACTCTTCAAGCATGCGACATCGCTGAAAGACACATCGCCGCGTCTGGTTATCCGGATAAAAAACATTTGACGTCCGGGCGCTTAACTGTTTTCTATAGATAAAAAACAGATGTCGGGAGGAAAGCTGCGTGTCTGCATGTCACATCAACCCAGCAGCGACGCCTATCGGCATCGAAGGCATCAGGAGTTTGGCGTGAGCTCGCGGATCATCCAGTTCGGCACCAGCCGATTTCTGCAGGCACATGCGGCATTCTTCGTGCACGAGGCGCGGCAAGCGGGCCAGGATGTCGGTCCTATCACCGTCGTCCAGGTTTCGGGCGCCAGCAGCCGCAGCGGACGCGTCGGTGCCTTTGCCAATCCGGACGGCTATCCGGTCATCATCCGCGGCATTGCGGACGGGCAGCCCGTCGACCGCATCGTGCAGGTCACCAGTGTCGATCGCGGTCTGTCCGCCGTCGAACACTGGGCTGAGCTGTCGACGATCTTTGCCGAAGATGCCGAGTTCGTCATCTCCAACACCGGCGAAACCGGATACAGGACCTGGCCCGAAGAAGACGGCTTTGGCCTGGATGACCGAGTTCCGCGATCATTCCCCGCGAAGCTTGCCGCCCTCCTCGTCAAGCGCTGGCGGGCATCCGGCCGCCCGTTGGTCATCCTTCCCTGCGAATTGATGACGGGTAACGGCCGCATCCTGAAACAGGCGGTCGTCGAATGCGCCAGGCGCAACGCCGAACCGGCGGGGTTCCATGCCTGGCTCGACGAGCATGTCGCCTTCGCCGAGACGCTGGTCGACCGCATCGTCTCGGAAGCGATCGAGCCGATCGGCGCCGTTGCGGAACCTTATGCGCTATGGGCGATCAAGCGGGCTCCGGGCGTGCGGCCACCCTGCAGCCACCCAAATATCGTGCTGACATCCGATCTCGAGCCTTACGAGCGCCTGAAGCTGCACATTCTCAATCTCGGCCATACCTTCCTTGCCGAAATCTGGCAGCGTGAAGACCGCCCGGCGGACGAAACGGTGCGCGCCATATTGGCCGACAGCGACATTCGAGCAAGGCTGGACGCGCTCTATCAAAACGAAGTGCTGCCCGGCTTTGCCGCAAATGGCATGGGTGACGAGGCGAAGACCTATGTGACGACCACGCTCGACCGCTTCCTCAATCCATTTCTCAATCATCGCATCGCCGATATCAGTCAGCATCATCGCGAGAAAGTCGGCCGGCGCATCCATGCTTTCCTGGACTGGGCGGATAAGGCCGGCAGCGCTTCGCACGCGCCGGTGCTGAGAGCAATCGCGGCTCGCTATCCCATGATGGAAACTGCGCCATGACCGTCGTTGAGCGAGTTTCGATCCAAGGCTGGAGCAGATGGATCGGCAATGAGGGGCCGGAACGGCCGATGCTCCTTGCCTCGCGGCTTCGGCCGCACATCTATTTTTAACGCAAACGGCCGGCATCTCCGGCTTTCGAGAGCGCATCACCATGAGAACACTGATCTGTGACGAACCCGGCCGTCTCTCCCTGATCGAGCGCGATGTCCCGACCCCAGCCGTGGGCGAGGTGCTGGTGCGCATCAGACGCATCGGCATCTGCGGCACTGATTTTCACATCTATCAGGGCAAGCATCCCTTTCTCGAGTATCCGCGCGTCATGGGGCACGAGCTGTCCGGCACGGTCGAGGACGCAAACGGTTCAAGCCGCCTCAAGGCGGGAGAAAACGTCTATATCGTTCCCTATCTTGCCTGCGGCAAATGCGTTGCCTGCCGGCGCGGCGTCACCAATGCCTGCCAAAGCCTTTCCGTACTCGGCGTGCATCGCGACGGCGGCATGACCGAGTTCGTCTGCCTGCCGGAGCAAAACGTCATTTCGGCCGGCAAGGCTTCGCTGGAAGAAGCCGCGATGATCGAATTCCTGGCGATCGGCGCACACGGCGTCAAGCGCGGCGGTATTGCCGCCACAGATCGCGTCCTTGTCGTCGGCTCCGGCCCGATCGGCATGTCCGCCGTCATCTTCGCCAAGGCGCGCGGCGCAGACGTCACCGTCATGGACATGCGCGAGGACAGATTGGAATTCACGGTCGCCTCGCTCGGCGCCGACCGGACGATGCTCGCCAACGACGACGCAGAGGCCGATGCGAAGCACCTGACCGGCGGCGATTTCTTCGACGTCGTCATCGACGCAACCGGCAATGCCAAGGCGATGCAACGCAGTTTCGGCTTCGTCTCCCACGGCGGCCGCTATGTTCTCGTCGGCGTGGTGCGCGACGACATCACCTTCTCCGATCCGGAGTTCCACAAGCGCGAAACGACCCTTTTCGCCAGCCGCAACGCTCAGCCGGACGATTTTGCGGAGGTCGTGAGGCAGATGGAAAATGGCCGGGTGCCTACGGCAGCATTGAATACCCATCGCGGTCCGCTTCAGGAGGGGCCAGCACTTTTCAAGGAATGGCTGAAGCCGGAAGCCGGGGTCATCAAGGCTATTCTGGAGATCTGAGCCAAGCCTGTCCTGAACAGCGGAACGCATTCATCATGTCGATCACGCGCGACCGACATCCGGCATCCGATTGTCGATAAAATACCATTGTTCCGGATGGTTACGCACCATTGGTTCGATTACTGCATTCAGCAACTGCACGTCCTCGATCAACTGCTCTCGAACCTCGTCCTTCGCCGGCAGCCTGAATGGCTCGACGCCGTGGAGCGCAAAACTCGCTTGCGCCTCCCGAACAATATAAAGCGGATATATCAGCGCATTCGTCTTCCGCGCCATGCGCGCGATGAGCGCGTAGTTGCCTTCAAGATGCGGCGGCCGGCCGAAGAAGGGCGCCCGGATGTGGCCGTTGAAGCCCTCGTCGCAGAACATCAGCAGGTTGCCGCCATCTTCCAGGATCCGCAGAGCGGGGCGCACGAAGCTGCGCCCCGGTTTCAGGATGCCGAGGCCGGCCCCCTTGCGCAAGCGATTGACGATATAGTGGCGCGAGCGGCGTTTCGGCGGGTCGTAGTTCATGGTGACGGCGAGCCCCATGTCGAGAAGGCAATGCCAGAGTACCTCCCAGTTGCTGACATGCGGCGCGATGAAGATGACCGGGCCTTCTGAACAGCGCTCGACCAATTCCCCCAGGCCGATCTTGCGCACATGGCGGCGCGCCAATCTGGGTACGACAGAATATTCCGCCATCTGCCGACCCTGGGAATCGGCATAGGCATCCAGCAGCTTCTCGAGCTCGGCATCTGCGAGTTCCGGCCTTATCATCCTCAGATTGGCTGCAGCGCGTGCGTAAGCTCCTTTATGGAAGCGCGGCGCCAGGAACCGCCCGAGCCAGCCGCCGAGCGCGGAACAGACCCGGGCCGGCAGGAGCATGAAGGCGAAATAGAAGAACAGGTCGGCGGCGTTGTCGATATTTTCATGGACCCAATAGCACAGGAACACCTTGCGCCGGGCGCCGCCCGCCAGAAAATCGGCGAACGGAGGTGGCTTCGGCGGTTCATAGGTCCAGGCCTTGCGCTTGCCGGCGGCAACCGTCCTGCCGGTCTCGTCCTTCATCGTCATCCCCGGCGCCTGTGGAGCGTCACGGGCATGCCGTCGCGCGGGCGCAACGTCAGGCGACACTGCGGCTGGACCTTGTGCCCTTCCCTGATGCGCACCCGAAAACGCTGGGCAAGGATCGCCAGGCAGAGGATCGCCTCGGTGAGACCGAATTGCAGACCCGGGCATACGCGCGGCCCGGCTGCGAAGGGAATGTAACTGTAGGGCGTCGGCCGCGCCGCGCCCAGGAAACGCTCCGGGTGAAACCTGTGCGGCTCGGGAAACAGCGTCTCCGTGCGATGCAAGATCCATGGCACGATCATGACGAGCGCGGCCTTGCGCACCTTCACGCCGCCGATTTCGTCGGCCTCGGCTGCCTGCCGCGCCAGAATCGGCACAGGCGGATAAAGGCGCAAGGTCTCCTCGATGACCGCCCGGCACCAGTCGAGCGCCGGAACGTCGTCGATCGACGGAACCCGGTCGCCGCAGACGGCCTCGATTTCCGCATGAATTGCCGCCTCCACCCAAGGCGCACCGGCGAGCAGATACCAGGCCCATGTGAGCGTCGCGGCCGTGGTCTCATGGCCAGCCATGAAGATCGTGGCCGCCTCGTTTCGCAACGCCACGACATCGAGTTTCAGTTCGGGATTGCGCTGCTGTCGGCGGATCAGCAACTCGACCATCGAGCTGTTATCGCCCTTGCCGGCCAGATGCTCTTCGATCACCTGATCGATGATGCGATGGATGCGTTTGACCGACCGGCTCAGGCTCGGCGTCTTGATGATCGGCAACCCCTCGTCGAAGCCGAGAAAATAGCCGAGATTGATGGAATCGACCAACGACTGGTAGCTGGCGAAACCTTCCGTCACGGCGTTGGCGCTTTCCTCGCCGAGATCATTGCCGAAGACGCTGCGAGAGATGATCTCGGCCGTCAATCCCGCCATCTCGAACAGGGCATTGACCTCGGCGCCCTCTCCGAGGCTTTGCCAGCGATCGGCAAGCTCGCTTGCCGTATCCTGCATGATGGCACCGAAAGCCGGCACGCGGTTTTTGTGCACGATGTCGGAGACCAGCGGCCGGCGCTGCTTCCACGTCTCCTTGTCAGAGATAAACAGCCCGTCTCCCAGCAGATATTCCAGCGCCCGGCGCATCTGCGGCGTCTTGCGCTCGAAATTCTCGTGGCGCTTGGCGACCACATAGCGGACGGCATCCGGCGAATTGACGATGATGAGCTGACGGCCGAGCAGCTTGAATTCCGCCACATGCTCGCGGTAATCCGACCGACGCCAGATGGACAGAAAGTCGCTGCGCGCCTGCAGCATGAGTTTTAGCGGCTGGCCGGGCTTTCCGTTGTAATAGGCGGCATGAGCCGGCTCGAAATATCGTGATGACGGATCGGTGCGTTCGACGATTTCGGTTTTCTGATCAAGCCAGGCCAGCATAGCGGTGCAGAACTTTCGCGCCTTGCGGCCGGTGACAATGTGAAGGCGGCCGAGTGTCACGACGCCCGGTCGAACTCACTATATTCATTTCGCAACCGCAGAAAAGCCCCGCTTTGGTGAAGCGGCGACCTTTCTGCGCCCCGAAACACCTGCCTTCGCGTGGGCGCTTTCCGGCATCGGCAGCCCCTCCAGCCTCTGGCGCCTGCGGGCCGCCAACCATGCCTCTCCTTTCGCGCCATCAGTCCGAGAGGCCGCGTTCGGCATGGTTTCTTGGTCTCTTCCGGCACGCCGACGACCTGAAGTTAACCCTTGGTTAACCATAATCACCTTTATTCGCCATATCGAATACAATGACTTGATTCCCGGAACCGGCGCGCAATTTGCCGATAAATGTGACCACAAACGATTGTCGCGATCCCAAAAGATGCACCCTATAAGAACGATAGCGCTGATTGGCCTGGCTTGCCTCGGAACCGGTTGCACGACAACCGGCCAGGTGCATCAGTCGATCGGCGTGGAAACCGTCTCCAGCGACAAGGCGTTGGCTTTCCCGCCGCCCGGCGGACCGGCGATCGTCAATATCGTCGAGCGCAAGCATGCCAAGGATGTGGAGCAGACGATTTCGCTGTTCACCTCCTCTTCGGTTCCCGGTCAGAATTTCCTCAAGGTGCAGTTTCTCGGCATAACCGGCTCGAATCCCGGGCTTGGGAGCAGGCCCTTCAACACGATCAGCGAGGGTGCGATTGCCCGTGAAATGGCCGCCGCGGTACCCGGCGTAAGGCTCGCCCGCTCCGCAGTTCTCGTTCAGAACAGCTACGGCCCGTTCGGTTACGCGTCCGGCCAGAGCAGGACGGGCGACACCTGCCTCTATGCATGGCAGCAGGTGAAGGCCGGCTTCGCTCCGTCGCAGGAGCAACGCAATTTCGGCATGGTTCAGGTTCGCATACGGCTCTGCGATGCCCGTGCGACGGAGCGCCAGCTATTGGGCACCGTCTATGGCTATACGATCGCCGGACA
Source organism: Martinezella lusitana (assembly GCF_010668395.1). Taxonomy (GTDB): domain Bacteria; phylum Pseudomonadota; class Alphaproteobacteria; order Rhizobiales; family Rhizobiaceae; genus Rhizobium; species Rhizobium lusitanum_A. The sequence goes on along the minus strand of NZ_WUEY01000002.1, from coordinate 10,715 downwards.
CTTTGCCGGTGCCGCGTTGAACCCGTTCGGCGGACCACGCAGCGCCGACGCCGTGCTCGGCAAGCCCGGCGAGATGGTCTATCCCGACGCAACGCCTTATCGCACCGCGCCGATCGACATCGGATACCAGAACCGCCCGGCCGCAATCCGGCCGGCGATCATCCGCAGGCCGGCCGTGATACAACCCCAGCCGCAGATTCAGCCTACCCTGCCGCCGATGATCGGCCCGCGTATACCGCTGCCGGATGGACAGAGCGATTCCTCACAGACGAATGGCGCCGGCGGACCGACATCGATGGTGCCGTCGCCACCACCTGTAAATACAGCGGGCAATATGATCGTGCCTTTACCGGACTGTAACCGAGAAGCTGCCATATCTGGGGTATGCCGCTAAGCGGAACCACCTCGGGGCGCCAGGATGGCGTCTGGCAATACCTTTGAAGGGACATCGATGCAGACCGCACGCAGCATCTTGATATGGGCCGTGATAGCGCTATGCGGCGTCGTGCTGATCACGCTTCCCGTCAACCTTCAAACTCAGCTGATTGCCAGCACCGTGGTCGTCACCATGATGGCGATCATCAAGATCCTCAAGCGCCAGGGCACCTGGCGGCTGGTTGCGCTCGCCTTCGGCACTGCCATCGTCTTGCGCTACGTATATTGGCGGACCACCAACACGTTGCCGCCGGTCAACCAGCTCGAGAACTTCATTCCCGGCCTGCTGCTTTATCTTGCGGAAATGTACAACGTGGCGATGCTGATGCTCAGCCTCTTCATCGTCGCCACTCCTCTGCCGCCGCGCACGACGCGCGCATCCGAGACAACGCATTTCCCGAGGGTCGATGTCTTCGTGCCGTCCTACAACGAGGATACCAATCTTCTTGCCAATACGCTCGCCTCCGCCAAGGCGATGGACTATCCGGCCGACAGGCTCAAGGTCTGGCTGCTTGACGACGGCGGCACCGCGCAGAAGCGCAATTCGACCAAGGTTCTGGAATCGCAGGCCGCCATCGCGCGCCATGACGAACTCAAGCAGCTCTGTGCCGACCTCGACGTCGAATATCTGACCCGCGAGCGCAACGAACATGCCAAGGCCGGCAATCTCAACAACGGATTGCAGCATTCGAGCGGCGAGCTTATCGCGGTCTTCGATGCCGACCATGCGCCTGCGCGCGACTTCCTGCGCGAAACCGTCGGCTATTTCGAGGACGACCCCAAGCTCTTCCTCGTCCAGACGCCGCATTTCTTTATCAATCCGGATCCGCTGGAGCGCAACCTGCGCACCTTCGACAGCATGCCGAGCGAGAACGAGATGTTCTACGGCATCATTCAGCGCGGCCTCGACAAGTGGAACGCGGCCTTCTTCTGCGGCTCTGCCGCCGTGCTCAGCCGCAAGGCGCTGGAATCGCAAAACGGCTTCAGCGGCATCAGCATCACCGAAGACTGCGAAACCGCGCTGGCGCTTCACGGCGCCGGCTGGAACAGCATTTATGTCGACAAGCCGCTGATTGCCGGCCTGCAGCCGGCAACCTTTGCCAGCTTCATTGGCCAGCGCAGCCGCTGGGCCCAGGGCATGATGCAGATCCTACGCTTCCGATTCCCGCTGTTCAAGCGCGGTCTGACGCTGCCGCAGCGCCTTTGCTACATGTCCTCGACGCTGTTCTGGCTGTTTCCGTTTCCCCGTGTGACCTTCCTGTTCGCGCCGCTCTTCTACCTCTTCTTCGATCTTGAAATCTTCACCGCATCCGGCAGCGAATTCCTCGCCTATACGCTCGCCTACATGCTCGTGAACCTGATGATGCAGAACTATCTCTACGGGTCCTTCCGCTGGCCGTGGATTTCCGAGCTCTACGAATATGTCCAGACGGTGCATCTGCTGCCGGCGGTCGTTTCGGTCATGCTCAATCCGCGCAAGCCGACCTTCAAGGTCACGGCCAAGGACGAGTCGATCGCCGTCAGCCGGCTTTCGGAAATCAGCCGTCCGTTCTTCGTTATCTTCGCGGTTCAGATCGTCGCACTGGCGGTCACCATCTACCGCGTCTATGCGGAGCCCTATAAGGCGGATGTTACGCTCGTCGTCGGCGGCTGGAACATCATCAACCTCATCCTTTCCGGCTGCGCGCTGGGGGTTGTTTCGGAGCGCGGGGAGCGCGCCTCTTCAAGACGAGTGAGGGTCGATCGCCGCAGCGATTTCGGGATCGACGGTCGCTGGAATTCGGCGTCGATCGAGGATGTTTCCGTCCATGGCGCCAGGCTGAACGTGTTCAACAAGGATCTCGAGCAGATCAAGGTCGGGTCGGAAGCGACCATACGCTTCCAATCGTATAGCGGCGCCGAGATGGTGACGCTGTCGGTCGTCGTGCGCAACATGGAGCAGATGGGGGATATCACGGCCATCGGCTGCCAGTATATTCCAAAAGGTGCCGCCGATCATCGCCTGATCGCCGACCTTGTCTTTGCCAATTCCGATCAGTGGACGAAATTCCAGCAGGCACGGCGCCGCAATCCCGGCATCATCCGTGGCACCATCTGGTTCCTGAGCCTGTCGCTTTACCAGACCAGCCGCGGCCTGATCTATCTTTTCAGAGGCGTTGGCTCGGAGCGCGCGCAGCAGCGGCAGGATGCGAAGGCGAGAAGCTGATGAACCGCATCCTACCTGCCCTTATCCTTCTCTTCGGCGCCGCCGCCGCACAGGCGCAGACGACGCCTTTCGACATGTCGGGTGAGCGCCCGAAAGGCGAACCGCCGACAGTGCCGCAGATTATCGCTCCGCAAACAACGATGCCGCAGACTGCACCGCCGGTTACGGCGGCACCTCCGGTCGTCGCCCCGCAGACCGTTGCACCGCAGGCTGCGGCTCCTCAGGCAACCGCGCCTCTGGCGACAACACCGCCGCCAGTCACGCCACAAGCGGCAACGCCGCAAACGACCGTCACGCAAACCGGTACACCCGCTGCCCCGGCTAAGGCGCCCGCACAGGTCGCGCCGGGCGCGACAGCCGCGGCAACCGGGTTGCGTCGCTATGTCGTTCCCTTCGCGAAATTGCGCCTTGAGGGTGAAGCCGATCGCAAGTCCTGGTCGATCTATCTGACCCCCGAGCAGGCAGCGGCACCCGCGAAATTCAGCTTTGCCTATCAGAATGCGGTCGTCGTCGCGCCCGAGGCATCGCAGCTTACGGTTCTCATCAATGATCGCGTGGTGCACCAGCAGCAGATCGGCTCGTCCGACAACGAATCCAATGTGAGCTTCGATATCCCGCGCGGGCTCTTGCAGCCGGGAGCCAATCTGCTCACCTTCGAGGCGGTACAACGCCACCGCGTCGACTGCGACATTCCGTCGACCTACGAGCTCTGGTCCGATCTCGATCCTGCCAAGACCTATCTGAGCTTTGCCGGACGCGAGGCGGAGAAACTGTCGACCACGGACGCAATCCGCGCGATCGGCGTCGACGATGTCGGCAAGACCCGGTTCAACCTTGTCGTGCCGGCGCTTTCCCAGCCCGGAACGACCAAGCCGATCCTGCGGCTCGCACAGGGGCTGGCACTGCTCAGCGGAATGCCGAACGAGACCTTTTCCTTCGGCACGGACCAGCTGCCGCCTGGAGGTCCCGGCAAGATGACCGTCGTGGTCGGCACGCCCGCGGAGTTGCAGCCGGTATTTGCCGTTCCCTCTTCGGCCCAGAATGGGGCGTTGGCGACATTTGCCACCGATCCGCGCAGTGGCCAGCAACTGCTGCTCGTCAGTGGCCCCTCCTGGCAGGCGATCTCCTCGGCGATCGATATGGTCGTCTCGCCGACCGACCGCGACCCCGATAGCCGCCGCGATCTCCTGGTGACACAACGCTGGAGTGCGCCGGACGCGCCTTTGATCTATTCCGGCACCAGCCTTTCCTTCGAACAGCTGGGCGTCAAGACGACGGAATTCTCCGGGCGGCATTTCCACACCAGTTTCAACGTCGCCATTCCATCCGATTTCTATGCGAATGCCTATGGTGAAGCCACGATCCTGCTCGACGCTGCCTATGCCGAAGACGTGCGGCCGGGCAGCCATATCGACGTCTATGTCAACGGCAGCATCGCCACGACCAAGCCGATCACCGCAACGGGCGGCGGCATTTTCCGGCAATTGCCGATCCGCATCACCATGCGTCATTTCAAGCCGGGCCTGAATACGGTGACGCTTGAGGCCATGCTGATGGCCGACGAGGACACCGCCTGCGCGCCCGCGGCGACATCCAACACAACGCCCCGCTTCGCGCTGTTCGACACCAGCCAGTTCCGCGTCCCCGATTTTGCCAGGGTCGCGCAGCGTCCGAACCTCGCGGCCTTTGCGGGCACCGGCTACCCCTACAATCGCGATGCCGAGCCGACCGCTCTGTTCATCGATCGGGCGGATGCCGACACGCTGTCTGCGACCGCGACGCTGCTCGGTCAGATGGCGCTCGTCGCAGGGCACCCGATCACGCTGGAGCCGACCGCCTCGCCAAGCACGGTTGGTACCCGCAACGCCCTGTTCATAGGCTCCGTCTCACAACTGCCGTCGACAATTCTGACGCAGATGAACATCACCGCATCGAGCCAAGTCGCTTGGCGGCCGCCTGCTCCCGGGCAAGGAGGCACGCCGGAAGCGTCCGTGACGATTGCCGATTGGCGCTCACGCGTCAGCGGCGGGCTTTTACAGGGACAGATGGAGCGTTTCCAGCAATGGATGCATCGCAATTTCGATATCACGCTGAGTTCCCTGCGTTTCATACCCAGCTCGGAGCAGGTGTTCACACCATCGAACACCAATACCTTCCTGATCGCGCAGGAAGCCAATCCGACCAATGACGCAACCTGGACCGTCGTGACCGCGCCGAGCAGCGGAGACCTGCGCACGGGCGTCGAAGCGATGACGGCGCAGAGCACATGGTCGCAAATCGGTGGCCGCATAACAGTCTATTCCGGCAAGACCGGAAAGATCGATACGGTTCCGGTCAGCCGGTTCACATTCGTCATGTCCCAGCCCTGGTCCCTGACCAATTACCGCCTGATTGCGGCGAACTGGCTTTCCAGCAACATATTGTCCTATGCGCTGCTGTTCGTGGCCGGCTCCTTCCTGCTCGGTATCAGCACCGCAAGCGTTCTCTCCAAGATCGGCAGGCGCGAATGAGTGTCCGGCGCTCCTTTCTTGCGATCTGCAGCGCCGCCATCCTCGCGGTCGCCCAGCCGGCAGCCGCTCAGCATGCGGCGCTCGATCCGCAAGCCTGGACTGACTACAAGACGAAGTTCCTCGATACGAACGGCCGCATCATCGACAACGGCAACGGCGGCATCAGCCACAGCGAAGGTCAAGGCTACGGTCTGTTGCTGGCCTATCTCGCCAACAATCAGGCCGATTTCGAGCAGATCTGGTACTTTACGCGTACCGAGCTTTTGCTGCGCGACGATGGCCTTGCCGTCTGGAAATGGGATCCTGCCGTCACGCCGCATGTGACGGATACGAATAATGCCTCCGACGGCGATCTGCTGATCGCCTATGCGCTGGCACTGGCGGGATCGGCCTGGAACAAGAAGGATTACCTGCAAGCCGCCGCAAACATGGCAAGAGCAATCCTGTCCCGCGTGGTCGTGAATGCCGCGGGGCGGACGCTGCTCATTCCCGGCGTGGACGGCTACAGGGCGCCGGGCCGCAAGGACGGCCCCGTCATCAACCCGTCCTACTGGATCTTCGAGGCTATTCCCGTCATGGCGCTGCTCGCCCCGTCCGATCGCTGGCAGAAGCTGAGCGACGACGGGCTCGCCCTGCTGCGTTCGATGCAGTTCGGCCCGCGCAAACTGCCCGCCGATTGGGTCAGCCTGCGCGCCAAGCCGACACCTGCCGACGGGTTCGACGCAGAATTCGGCTATAATGCCGTCAGAATCCCGCTCTACCTCGCGCGCGCCGGCATTGGCGACAAAGCTCTGCTCGCACGCCTGCAGCAAGGCATGACGGTCGAAGGCGACGAACCGGCGACCATCGACCTGGTAACGGGCAAGCCGAAAGACCTGCTTTCCGACCCCGGTTATAGAATTGTTAACGATGTTGTGGCGTGTGTGGTGAGTGGAACGAAACTGCCCGCATCGGTTCGGCAGTTCGCGCCATCGCTTTATTATCCGGCCACCTTACAGCTCTTGAGCTTGGCTTTCATCACGGAGAAACATCCGGAGTGTTTATAAAGTCGACCTTGATCATGGCTTTTGTGGCCGTCGCCGTGGCGGGATTTACGCTCGCGACGAAAGATCACGACTCGCCCGAAGACAAGATCAAGCTGGCGAAATCCAGACGCATCGATCCGCAAATCACGCTCGCCGCCGATACAACGCAGGGTGGCATCCTGGGACAGCCGGTCGATCTGCAAACGCTTGCGGACCATATCCAGGCAACCGCGCCGTCGTCGGTCCTCTCCGATCCGCCGACGACGCAGCCATCATCCGTCGTCGCGTCCGAATCGGTCGCACAGGCGGCGCCCGCGCAGCAGACTGCGCAGCAGCCAACCCCGCAACCGGCGACGCCGCAGCCGGCACCGGCCCAAGCCGCCGGCAACGTGCCCAAGGTGGATGAAAGCGCATTGCGCTATTTCGCCAGCCGCGGCGACAAGGCCCGACTCCAGGCCGAAATTTCGCGGCTGCAGACACTCTATCCGAACTGGACACCCCCTGCCGACCCGCTTGCCATTCCGCAAAACAGCGACAAGCAGCTGGAGGCCATGTGGCAGTTCTATTCAGAGGGTCGCTATGCCGAAGTGCGCAAGGCCATAGCCGATCGCCAGGCGGCCGATGCCGGCTGGCAGGCGCCCACGGATCTTCTGGAGCGTCTCGACATAGCAGAAGCGCGCACGCGTCTCGTCAACGCCTCCGATCTCAAACAATATGCGACGGTTATCGATATCGGCGCCAAAACGCCGAGCCTGCTGACCTGCAGCGATATCGACATCCTGTGGCGGGTGGCTGAAGCCTTCATCCGCACAGATCGCGCAGCGCGAGGCCAGGACGCCTACAAGTATATTCTGAAGACCTGCACCAATCCGCAGGAAAGACTTGCGACCGTCCAGAAGGCGTCTGCCCTGCTGCCTTACGAGCCGATGCAGGATCTTCTGGCGCTCGAAAAGCCGGATGGCAATGGCGGTCGGGAGTTCGACAGCATACGGACCGATCTGGCACGCCGTTTCGTCGCCCAGGGCAATGACGATCCGAAGCTGGCGGTCGCGCAGGATTATCTCTCGCAAGTCGAGCGTGTCGCACGCAGCCAGGGTCTGGCGTCGGACGATTCGCTCCTCGGCTGGTACTATCTGCGCCGCGGCAACTACACGGACGCCGAACAGTGGTTCAAAGCCGCGCACGAGAAGGAAGACTCCGCAACGATCTCGCAGGGCCTTGCCCTGGTGCTGATCGCCGACCACAAGCCGCAGGAAGCCGAGGACGCCATGTACAAGTGGCGCAACGAGTCGAAAGACGCCATGGCGACCTATCTTGCCGCGACCGCCAATCTGATGGCCCTGCAACCGCCCGCCAATCTCAGCGAGGATATCCTTGGCCGCATCGCCGCCGAGGTCACGAAGCAGAAATACGTGCCGACGGCGCAGCAATTCGGATGGTTCGCCCGCTCGATGAATCAGCCGCAGGCGGCGGCAAGATGGTTCGAAACGGCTCTGCGCTGGAAGCCAGACGACGAACCTTCCGCCTACGGGCTTGCCATCACGCGCAATCAACTGAACGACCGTCAGGGCGTCGCCGAGGTTCAGCGGCTGTGGGCCGGGCGTTCGCAGCGCATCGCGGTCCTTGGCGAACCTGCGCCGCGCACGCCGGTCTACGCACCCCTGCCGTCTCCCAACCAGCCCGCGCAAGCGACACCTCAACTGCTGCCCCAGACGGCACCGCAAATGACGCAGCCGGGTACGCTGCAGAGCGCGCCGCCGATGGTTTCGCAGGTCGCGCCTGAGCCCCCCATAGCCCAGTCCTATGGCAACACGCAGATCGCCGCACAGCCGGTTGCTCCCGGTCGCCGCGCCCCTTCGCCGGACTATGCCGCGCCGGAAGCCCGTGCCCGGACAGTGACCCGCGCGGCCCGCCAGCCGGCTGGATGCACCACCACCGCCAATGCGGAGCTGCTGACACCGGGCAATGCACTTGGACGCGGCTGGTGCCTGATGAACCTCAATCGGCCGATGGAAGCGGTGGAAGCCTTCGGCGTCGCGCTGAACAATAGCGATCCCAAGTCGCGGGAAGAGGCCGCCTACGGTCAAAGCCTTGCCTATCTGCGGGCCGGACTGGCGAACAACGCAGCCGTCGCGGCAACCAAGGCACCGATGAACCATCAGCGCGCGGCCGAACTTCAAGTGGCCATACTGGCCGACCGCGCGCTCTCGGCGTTTTCAAGCAAACGCTACCAAGAGACACTGCTCTACCTCGACCAGCGCGCACAGCTGCAACAGGAGCGCGTCGATCTCATGGTGCTGCGCGGATACAGCTACCTCAATCTCAAAATGTACGACGATGCCGAGCGCATCTTCACCGCGGTTGCCGCAACCGGCAACCGCGACGGCAGCCGCGGTCTCAGGGACCTGATGCTTGCGACCCACCCGCAGCCGGGAGACTACTGACAGCAGCGGCTTGGGGATCAGGCGGTTGACGGGGAACACTTCGGCAAGACGCTTCGCTGCTTCGACATTGACGACAAGCGTAAAATCCAAAGGAATCCGGCGGAAACAATTGCCCGGTTGCTCAGCACCTGTACGCTGGGCGTAACTACCTGCCTCGCGATGAGAAGATATGACAGGCCACTCATCCCGATTTTTTCCACCTCAGATCACAAAGAAATTCGGGGAAGCACAGACGCCGTTGGAATTCGGCAAGCGCCTGAACAACCATAAAGCCGCCGCGCAGTTTTGCACGGCGGCTTTATGGTATTTGCATATGGCTTGCGACGTTGTTCAACGTGGCAGGCAAAGGTTCGACGAGTGCTTTTCCAACATCCGCACGGCCCCCTTCACGGCGGGGCATCAGGTCATCCAACCGCGCTTGAAAGCAGACTGGCGGGCTCCGCAATCAACGCCGCACCCGAAAGGAAGCGCTGCGACGAACTCGAAAAGCCCCGATGACAAGGCAGGAGCCTCAGGCTCCTTTCCATACGAGCTTTGCGTTCGTCAATTCCCGAGCGCCAAGACCTCCGAGCTCGCGGCCGAAGCCCGATCCCTTGACGCCACCGAAAGGCGCGCGGGGATCGGATCGGACGAAATCGTTGATGAACACGGCACCAGCCTCGATCCGCGAAGCGACGCGTTCGGCTCTTTCGGGGTTGCCGCTCCAGACGGTGGCGCCAAGACCATATTCGGTATCGTTGGCAAGATCGATCGCTTCCTCCTCGCTCTTGAAAGTGAAGAGCATTGCGACCGGCCCGAAAAACTCCTCGCGGGCGACCGGAGCATCATGAGGAAGATTGGAAAGCACCGTCGCTTCGTAAAAATTGCCCGGTCCCCCGATCGGCTTGCCGCCGGCCAGCAGCTTGGCGCCGGCCGCGATCGCCTCATCGACCTGACGCTGCACGGTATCGCGAATATCCCTGCGCGCCAGCGGCCCGAGCTTCGTTTCCGACTTCATCGGATCGCCGACCGGGATCTTTTTCACGGCTTCGACGAAAGCCGCGGTAAAACGCTCGGCAATCGACTCCTCGATGAAGAACCGCTTGGCTGCGATACAGCTTTGGGCATTGTTGGAGTAGCGTGAAACGACCGCCATCTGCACGGCCTTGTCGAAATCCGCATCGGCAAAAACGATGAAGGGATCCGAGCCTCCAAGCTCCAGCACGACCTTTTTACCGAGCGCGCCTGCCTGCTCCGCCACGGAGCGCCCAGCCTGCGTGCTGCCCGTTACGGTGACGGCGGCGATGCGCGGATCACGGATGATCTGCGGCGCGCGCCGGCGGTCGATGACAAGATTCGTATAGAGGCCAGCAGGAGCGCCGGCATCCAGGATCAGCTTCTCGATCGCTGCCGCAGACCCCTGCACGCTTTCCGCATGCTTGACGACGACGGTATTGCCGACCAGCGCGGCCGGGATGAAGAAGCGCAGCACCTGCCAGAACGGCAGATTCCAGGGCATGACGCCGAATATCGGGCCGATAGACTGATAGACGATCTTGCTCGGCGTGCCTGGAATGGCCTCGTCTGCGATATAGGCAGGGCCGTCGCCGGCGAAATGACGGGCGCCGAAAGCCGATTTCTTCACTTCGCCCACCGCTTCCGCCAGCGGCTTGCCCATTTCCGATACGATCAGGGCGCCGTATTCTTCCGCGCGACTTTCGAGGAGGTCGGCAAGTCGGATGAGGAAGGCGGAGCGATCCTCGATCGGCGTCTTCGACCAGCTCTTCCAGGTATCATGGGATTGCTGCAGCAGCCGCTCGACCTCGGAATCACTGTGCTCCTCATAAGTTCCGATGAGTTCACCGGTCGTCGGATTGTAGGATTGAAAGCTCATTTTCGTTCTCCTCCGAACATCGTTCATCACTGACGTTAAAAACCATGGAGACGCGATCGACAGCGGCCCCGCGCCCGGTCGCCGTCTCGAAGACGCGTCTCCTTATCTTGCGGCGAGCGATGGGACGTCGATCCATCGGCGTTCTGCCCAGCTCTTCTGCGCCAGCTCGGCCAGCTGCACGCCCTTGGCGCCCTCGCGCAGGCTGTACCGCCACGGCGCGTC
>NZ_WUEY01000029.1 GCF_010668395.1 Martinezella lusitana | reverse complement strand
CCTCGGCGGCATCGTCGTCAAGGCGGGTCTATCGAAGGCCGACCGTGCCTTTCTGCTCGGTGGCCTGCTCGAACTGGCGAGACTGGCGGCAGGCTCGCCGGAACATCGGCGGCTGCGCGATATCGGCGAAGAGGCGTTCAAGGCGCCTTCGCCTTTGCTATCTACGGTGCGAGGCGAAATCCCTTCGCTGCCAGCGCAGTCCTGTATGGAAGGACCACACGTCGACGGGATACTTCGATCAGTCGAAGCGCTCACCGTCGATGCGATCTGCTGCAAGGATCGCGTCGAGAAGGCCTGGAAAACGGGCCTGGAGCGCCTCCCGTCGCAAGGAGATCAGGCGGAATTGCGCTTCCTTGCGCACGCTGATGACCCCCGCTTCGCGCAGCCTGTTGAAATGATAGGTCAAATTGGATTTGCTCGCACAATCCACAAAACTTGAGCATGCCGCTTCGGGTTGATTGGCGAGCCGTGCGACGATCTGGCGTCGGGTCGGCTCGCTCAGCGCTTCGAGCACTGCGGAAAGATCGACGACGTCATCGCCGGGGTGACTTGGACTACGCATGGTCAGCAAGCATAAGGCTTCATAGTACAATAATCAATGAACTATTTGACAATACCGCTACCTTGTCTTAGTTCAATAACCATTGAACCAGGAGACAGGCATATGGCTGCAATCAATGTTCTTTCCCGCCTCTACGTCTCAAGCATTGATCAAGGTCTGCGCGACCTGAAACACATCACCGATGCGCCGGTCACGATCAGGTTCCGCTACGGAACCTTGGAATTGGCATCGGTTGGCGCCTTCCTGCTGATTGCAGGCAATGAGGCGGACCTCGCGCCTTACCGCGAGACGCAAGCGACCGCGACAGTCGAAAACCTCAAGGACATGCAGTCGAAATTCGAGGCGGAGGGCGCTGCCGTGCTGGTCGCGCCGCAGGATGTACCGACCGGACGAAATATGACTGTTCGCCATGCCGCTGGCGCCGTCATCGAATATGTCCAGCTCGATTACAGAAAGCTTTCCGCGCTCCCGCGATAACCAGGTTAGGAGGGCGATCGGGTTGGCATCGTTCTTCTATCCCGAACCCTTGCAATGGAACCAAGCATCTCGTATTTGAGATTAATGGATACTATAGGAAACGACACTGAAGCGCGTATTGCCGAGCGCATTCGCTATGAGCGCGAAGCCAGAGGATGGTCGTTGGCGGATCTTGCAGCCCGATCGTCGGTCTCCAAGGCAGCTATCAGCAAGATTGAAAGACGCGATAATAGCCCGACTGCCGGCAATCTCGTCAAAATTGCGGGAGCCTTCGATCTGACGCTCGCCGGACTCTTGCTGCGGGCGGAAGGCGAGATGCCGCGGCTTGTGCGCCACGCCGATCAGGCCATTTGGCGTGATCCGGAAACTGGGTATTTGAGGAGGCAGATGTTCGTGCGTCCAGATCACCCGGTAGAGATCGCAAGGATCGAGTTGCCGGCTGGGCAAAGTGTGACGCTCCCAGCATCGTCCTACGCGTTCATCCGGCAGGTCGTTCTAATGGTCGCCGGCGAACTCACCATCACCGAGGGTTCAGCTGAGATGACACTCTTTGCCGGCGATAGTCTCGGTTTCGGCGTGCCCGCCGACGTCACTTTTTCCAACCAGAGCGGCGAAGGCTGCACCTATCTGGTCGTTCTTTCTCGATCGTAGGAATGTCAGATGTTGATCATGTTCGGCGGCCTTCCAGGAACAGGCAAAACTACGATCGCGAGAAAGTTGGCAATGCGGCTTCCCGCGACGTATCTGCGCGTTGATGAGATCGAACACGCCATCAGCGCCAACCTGGGCCAGGATATCGGGACGGCCGGATATGCCGTTGCCGAAGCGCTCGCTCGTTCCAACATTCAAAATGGCGCTTCCGTTATCGTCGATGCCGTCAATCCGGTGCCGGAGAGCCGGGAGGCGTGGCGTGCCATTGCGGCGGAAAGCGCGAAGCCTTTCTTGGCCATCGAACTGCTATGCGGCGACCCGGCCGAGCATCGACGGCGTATAGAGGAGCGACAAGCAGATATTCCAGGCTTTCGTCTTCCGACCTGGGAGGCTGTCGTGACTCGACATTATGCGCCTTGGGCTGATCCTCATCTGGTGATTGATACGGCGCGGATTGGTATGAGGGAGGCGCTCGCCAACTTGGAGACCGAGATCGACGCGACCGTTCATGCATGGCGCGCATCACAGGAATAGCACTGAGTTCGTCGTTCAATATGCAGCGCCGTGCATGGCCGTTACTGAATTTGAATGTCGCGATCGGAGATGACCTATGCAAATCAAAGAGGGAATGCTCGACGACGCGCGCGTGATCGCATTGCTTGAGACTCATCTGAGAACAGCCAGGGTCGAGGCCGCTCCCGGAAGTGCTCGCGCACTCGGCCTCAGTGGATTGAAGACACCCGACATCCGCTTCTGGTCCATTTGGGATGCCGAAACGCTTCTCGGCGTCGGGGCGTTGAAACATCTGAATGGAGGACACGGCGAGCTCAAATCCATGCATGTCGCGAGCGACGCTCGACGGCGAGGCATGGGTGGCAAACTTCTGCAGCATATCCTGTCGGAAGCAAGGTCCAGCGGTCTCTCAAGGCTCGGCCTCGAGACGGGCTCGTGGGATTACTTCCGCCCGGCTGTCGCCCTTTATTCAACTCATGGATTTTCTCATTGCGAACCGTTTGGCGACTACCGGCCCGAGCCCAACAGCATTTTCATGACGCTCAGCTTCAGCGACCAAACCGCCAATGCAGCAGCAGAGGTGGAAGCCGATGGTTGACATATCGATCGAGACACCGGAGCAAACAGACGAGCGGCTGTCCCAAGTCATCAGGCTCGCCACCTTAACCAGATTCGATGGTTCGTATACTTTCGAGGAATTTTCTTCCCGGGACCTGGCGACCCGACTGGCCGAGGAGGCCCTTGCCCTCGTTCGCGACGGCACCCACTGGAGCCAGCTCGTTCGTGCCTCCATGGACACCGCGGAAATTTTCACCGTGTTCCAATTTCACTTCAAGCAGGGATTGGACAACAGCGGCTTTGTCGGCTGGCTAGCATCGCTGCTCAAGCATCGGTTCGGTACGGGAGTCTTTGTCATCTGTGGACAGAACAGCTCCGCGGGCGGCATTCACGACTATTGGGGTTGTCCGGCAATCGTCGGCACCGCTGTTCTGGAGGTGATCGATGCACTTATGGATCGCTCTGTAGCACCGTCGTCCTCACAGTCGTCGGTAAGGGGAGAGATATGACAGAGCTTGACGATTTGAGGCGCGCTGCGATTGCCTGGTGCGACGCCTGGAACCGGCGCGACCTGGATTCGGTAATGGCTCATTATGCCGATGCGGTGGAGTTCAATTCGCCGACAGTACGGGAGCGGTGGGGACGCAATGACGGATGGCTGCGTGGCAAGGATGAACTGCGGGCCAATTTCGCAATTGGCATTGCCAAGGAGGGACTGCATTTCGAGTTCATCGACATCCTGTATGGAGCCAACGCAACCTGCATCCTCTATCGACGCGAGAATGGCGCCATCGTGGCAGATCTTGTCGAGTTCGATGGCTCTAGACACGCCATCCGTGTCGTTGCGTGCTACGGTATGCCGCGCGACCGGTGAATCCATGGGAGGCATCGCTCAGTGGCAGCCGCAAAGCTGGAGCGCCGCTTCTTTCGAAGGAACGGTGAAACTCACGATCAGCGACCAGGCGCGTGGCGTGCGTCAGGCTCTCGGCCGCAACATCAGGGCTGCGGCCACCGACCACATTGCTTATGCGGCGCCATGATCGAAAGGCACCTGCCGCCAGGGCGCGCCTACGAGCATACTTGATCCTTAGGGCGCTGACCAACATTGAGACGGAAGGCATTGGGGCAGTTTGCAATCAACTGTGCTGGATCCGGATATCCGCGTTGGGAGATCGGATCCCTTGGACCGGAGGCGTTAGCCTTCTCTTGCGATAGACGGGCAAACAACGGAATGACAACCCGTCCCCGACATGGCATTCCAGGTCGGGGCAGCTTTTAAAAGACATAAAAGGAATGGCGTCTGATCTATGGCCTCAGATCCTGCGCTGCCCAATCAAGGTAGGCACGACACAAAGTATCATTCCGACTGCGGCAAACAATAATGCAAGCTGGATGCCGGACGCCGTTGCGACCTCGGAAGAGTAATCGTGCTCCAGGGCCAGAGACCTTCCATTGGCCGTTGCGATCAGAACCGCCAGCCCGACCGCGTTACCGACGCTCAGCGTCGTCGAGGCGATACCCGAGGCAATCCCCTGCTCCTCGTCGCGGACGCCGGTCGCGGCCATGATCCACATGGCGGTCCACACAATTCCCTGTCCGATCCCCGAGACGACCAATCCGGGTAAAGCGTGAAGATAATGTCCTTCAGCCGTTGCTGCTAAAGCCAGCATGACGGTACCGACGGCTCCGATCAGAATTCCAGTGAACAGCGCCCGGCGCGACGACTGGCGCGTCGCCATCCTGGCTCCGAACTGCGTCCCCGCCATGATCGCCACGGAGGGGGCGACGAATGCAAATCCGGTCTGCAACGCCGTGAAATGCTGGACATCCTGAAAGAGAACTGTCTCGAAATACGGAAGGGCGCCAAAGGAGGCCATATAGAGAAAAGTGATGATTGCCCCGCCGACTACATTCCGGTTGCGGAAAAGACGCAATGGCATCAACGGAACGACGCTCATCGCCTCAATAAAAACGAAGAGAACCAGCAGTGCTGCGCAAAGCACTAGGCTCCAGACGATAGCAGGTGTCGTCCATCCGAATTCTGGCCCCTGCACCAGGGAGAAAACCAGAAGAGTAGCGCCAGCCGTTGCGGTCAAGGCGCCGGGTAGATCGAAGCCCCTGCGTTCAACCGAGAGCCTGTCTTTCGGGATGAAGGCGACGGCTCCCGCGATGACGATGGCGGCAAGCACGACGTTGACGAAGAAGATCGCAGGCCAGCCCCACAATGCCGTCAGGAATCCTCCCGCAAGCGCGCCGATCGTGAGGCCACTGGCTCCCGCCCCTCCCCAGACCGCAAGCGCCTTGTTGCGCTCCGCACCTTCGACGAAAAGCCGGTTTACGAGTGAGAGGGTCGCTGGGAAGAGAAAGGCGGCTCCAATGCCCTGTACAGCTCGAGCCGTAACAACGACTGCGGGCGACCATGCCAGTCCACCGGCAAAGGAGGATACCGCATAAAGGTACAGCGCAAAGATGAACATCCGCCGCTGACCCATGAGGTCGGCAGCCCTGCCGCCCAGCAAAAGCATGCCGCCGCAGAGCACCATATAGGCACTGATCACCCATTGCAGCGTCTGGCTGGAAAAGCCCAGGCCCTTCCCGATTTTCGGAAGAGCGACGAAAACGATGTTGATATCCAGAGAATAGATGAGTTGGGCAAAGGCGAGGAACACCAGGGCTCCAAGCTTCCAGCCTTCAATTCGCGAAGCCGCGCGTGCGGCGCTGTGTGCGACGACCATCGACAAAGCCTTTCCAAATTGTTTGTCGATTGACAAAGAATCCAGACTTGCTTTCGCCCGTCAAGCTAATTATTGATTGATTGACAAAGAAAGGACGAACATGGCAGGCAGACCGCGGGAGTTCGACCGAAACCAGGCTCTGCGCAGGGCGCTCGATCTTTTCTGGCAGCGCGGCTATGAGGGCGTATCAATGGCTGACCTCGTCCAGACCCTTGGACTCGCGTCCGCACGGATCTACGCCGCCTTCGGTTCGAAAGAGGCGCTATTCCGGGAGGCCGTCGAACTCTATGACCGAGAGGAGGGCGGATTTGGCGATCGAGCTCTTCGCGAGGAACCGTCTGTTTTACGCGCCTTCGAACGAATGCTAGAAGAAGCGATCGAACTTTATGCACGGGTTGGACGGCCGAACGGATGTTTTGTCGTTTCGGCCGCGACGAACTGTACGACGGAAAACGAAAGTGTCAGGCGCTTGCTGGAGGGATACCGGAGCAGACGCACGGCATCGCTCGTAGAATGTCTGAACGAGGCGATCAAAGCCGGGCGGCTACAGCCTGAAGCAGACGCTCAGATGCTAGGCGACTATTACGCGACGGTCCTGCACGGTCTGTCCGTGCAAGCAAGGGACGGCGTATCTTCGGAGCGGTTGCGAGCCACTTTACCGTTGCTGATGCTGCCTCTGCAG
Organism: Martinezella lusitana; assembly: GCF_010668395.1. Classification (GTDB taxonomy): domain Bacteria; phylum Pseudomonadota; class Alphaproteobacteria; order Rhizobiales; family Rhizobiaceae; genus Rhizobium; species Rhizobium lusitanum_A. Next base: position 67,463 of record NZ_WUEY01000029.1, on the reverse strand, counting down.
CCATACGTGCCTTAATGGCCGCCTGCCCTGCTGGGATGGGAAAATGGCACCCCTTAACAAAGGCCAGAAGCTCCTTGTTTGTAGTGACTTGGTCATCGCGGTAAAAGATGCGTACGGCTCATACCGCACAATCAATTGCGCGGACCCATCCGTTCTTGAGCATTCCGACATTCGACAGACAGTAAATCAATAAATCGATAGATCGAGAATGTCATGCGTAGCGCGGCGGGTACCGAGGTGGTTATCTCACGAAATGCCGCCATCCCGGAGCATACTAAACGGCGCCTCAAACTTGCGCTGTGCGTACTCTTATAAACTCGGCAAACAGCTTCAAATGACGCGTCATCAGCCTATTGCTTGAGTAATACAGGTAAAAGCCGGCAAAAGGTGGCAGCCAGTCTTGTAGGACCTGACATAGTGCACCCGACCGGACAAGGGACTCCGCGTCTAAATCCAGCACATAGGCTAGACCCATACCATTGACGGCAGCTTGCAGCATCATCCCCGTGTCATTGGCGCTTAGCGGTCCGTCGACCGAAATGACTATTGATTGGCCAGCTTTTTCGAACTCCCAGCGATAAATCCCTCGCGTTCCTGGCCAGCGAAAACGAATGCAAGGAAGTTTCTTGAGGTCGTGAGGCGTGGTTGGAACTCCCAGCCGGTCAATCAGCGCCGGACTACCGACAACCACTGCCTTCCGCTGTTTTCCTAGTTTGATCGCAACCATATCTTTTTCGATCGTGTCGCCAAGGCGAATGCCTGCATCGAAACGGCCACCAACAATGTCTGCGAACATGTCATCGATGGTAATATCGAGTTCTATGAATGGATAAGCGTGATGAAAGGCCTGAAGTATTGGCCCGACAATGTGCATCGCAGCTACTCGTGAGGAGTTTATCCGCAACGTGCCGCGTACCTCTTGATCTGAGGCCGCTACCCTGGAAACAGCATGATCAAGGCCGTCGAACAGCGGAGCGAGAGCGTCTAAAAGGATACGTCCAGGCTCCGTGAGTGAGACGCTTCGCGTGTTCCGGTTGAGAAGCCTCGCGCCCAGCCGTTGCTCCAGTTCGCGCATGCGTTGACTCAATGCTGACGGGGATACTCCGAGGCTTCTTGCCGCCGCAGAGAAACTACCAAATTCCGCGATCGTCGCAAAAGCCCTGAGGTCGGCGAATTCGCTACCACGCATTATAGCTCATAAACTTAAAGGCGATTAAAGATAATACGGCATTCTCTTATCAGTGCTGCCTCGTCTAAGTAAAGGGGGCTCGCAAGATGTCGGGTCGAACCAAAGCATCTAAAGTTGGAGAACACATGCGCATCGTCATTATCGGCGCCTCCGGAACGATCGGACGCAGACTTTCAAACGATCTTAAAGGACGGCATGAGATTATCACGGCAGGGCGCACCAGCGGGATGCTGGCCGTGGACATTGCGCACTCTGAGAGCATTCGCGAGATGTTCGAGAAAGTAGGTCCTGTAGACGCGTGTGTCTGCGTCGCCGCTTCTGGCGCTATGGACGATTTTGAGAAGTTGACTGCTTCAGATCTCTGCGCCAATCTTCGTTCCAAACTCGTCGGCCAAATCGACGTCGTGCTGACAGGCAAGAATTATATCTCAGATAATGGGTCCTTCACGTTGACCAGCGGGATTTTTGCTGACGAAGCGTGGCCGGGTGTCACTGGGGGCGCCGTCATTAGTGGCGGCCTACATAGCTTCGTTTTGTCTGCAGCGATCGAACTCAATCGCGGCTTGCGTGTGAATGTGGTCAGTCCCAGTATGGTGAATGATTCGATCGATGACTTTGGGCATTTGTTTCCCGGCCTTAAACCCGTTTCGATGGAGCAGTTGGTCGCAGCGTACGTGGATTGCATCGAAGGCCGTCTGACGGGGCAGGTTATCAAAGTATACTAAGACTTGGCTCCTTTCCCTGCAGAAGGGTAAGCCGAGTTCTTGATATGTCAGCACGAAAATGGAGAACAGTGTGTCTTACTTAGAAGACATCGACGTCGCACACGCCGCCCTATTGATCATGCATTATCAAGCAGACGTCTTTTCGATTTTGCAAAACGATATCCCGGCAGACCTACTTGGCCGTACTAATTCATTGATTGCGGACTGGCGCACCACAGGTAGCTCTGTCGTGTTCGCGAATTTCGCTATCGACTACGGATCTTCCCATGAAAATAACATGCTGATCAACAACATCATGAAGACTGGCTTTTTTCGAGATCCTGCGCCCGTCGACGGGTTGAATATGGTCGAAGGCGACCTGCGATATGCTTGTCCGCGCGCCAACGTCTTTCATAGGACCTCGTTAGATCACGATTTGCAGGTGGAAGGCATCAAGACGCTGGTCATGGCCGGTGTCGCTAGCAGCGGAGTCCTCTTCTCTACCGTCGGATGGGCAAGCGATGCGGACTACAAAATCTATATCGTGCGCGACTGTTGTTACGATCCAGATCCAGTGGCGCACGAGGCGCTTTTCCGCACCAGTTTCGCGACACGGGCCACAATTCTTTGATTGATGAAGTGTTTGATCGATGAGCGACGGCTTCGGGACGAAATGCCCCAAGACTCGCCGCCCAGCCCAGCGGGTCACATCCTGTCTAGATCTAGCCGCAACTCAAGAAGCGGCTGTTCCCACTCTCGAGCTTGGCACGAAAAAAACTACGGGCGAATACTTAAGAGTGCGACGCGCCACCGGAGCGGCTTGCCGAAAGCCCAAGCACGAAGATCCGCGTTGGCTCCCTGCAAGGTATGTCGAACGAGCCGCAAGGCAGCGCGAGTGTTGAGTACTAATCTTGAGGCGCGGTCTGTTTGTTGACCAGGAGCGGCGGTTTGCGATCCACTTCTGTTCCACCCGCTAAATCGATTTCATCGAATGCGTGACGAGACCCGGCCGAATCCCTCGCATGGTCCGCCTTCGGCCGGGTCCTTCTGCACTGGGGGACTGCAGCATCGGTTTCGACTTATCCAGGCTTTCCCGATTCGAGAAATACACTTCTGATATCGGAGGTTTACATGCAGTCTGTTTGTTGAATGAATTGCACCGAGTTGGTGCTTTCCCCATGCCATGAACCATGTCGATGAGCGCACCGGAACCAAATAACCTATTTATCTTGCGGGGCGCCGATGCCTTTGCGCTTCATAGGTTGCCATCAGTTTCATCCGCTGACTGTTCGTCATATCACGGCTGAAATCCGTCATTGCCCACAGGACAGCGATGGTCTCAAGCTGGCCCGGATTCGTGATGCCAGATCGAACCAAATGAATCAGCCGAACAGCGAAACCATCCAGGCAATATTCGCTTTTATCGAACCAAGGCTGCGCCGTCACCAGATCGAATACTCGTTCGACAATCTCCAATTCCTTAGGGCGCAGTGCCCTACCCGCGAGGCGCCGCAAACGCTCCATGCCGTCCCCCAACCGCATACTTCATATAAATTCCCGCGATCAGACACGGAAAGGTGGTAAGTTGATGGGGCTAATACTGAAGATGATGTAGGGCCTACACCTTGACCTACGTCAAAAGGTTGAGCGCCCCGAACTGCCCCCATGTTCTGAAACGCAATGAAAGCCGATGGCCAGAAGATCTTGAATCTCAACCGTCGATAAACTGCTACTATATCCCCTTCAAATTCCGATATCGCAGCAATCGTGCAAGGTTCAAGCTAATGTCTCGTCTTTATCGGCAGGATTGGATATAAAGCCCAAACGCGATAGCCGATATCAAAATTTCAGTTGTAGGTCTCCAAAAGAGACCCGGCACGTCGTCCTCGTGATGTCCGCCGCGCCAGGCCTCCACCGCATATGGCGGTGCGGCGATGTCCAACTAACGCGCGTTTTGAAGTTGGCAAGATACCTTACTCCCTAAGGAGTATCCGGAAGCTGTTGAAAGCTGCCGGCCGGGCCGGGCCAGTGCCGACGGCCCCAACTCCTCGTATTAGCCGCCGTTGGCCGGCCTCTGGTAGCGACAATATTCTGTTCATTTGAAAATATGCCAAGGTTTCCCGGAAGGAGGCAGTTGCTATTTACAGCCGTGATCCTGACGATGCAATTTTTGGAGGGTGGAGAAATGATTAAACTTTATTACATAATTGTTGCGGTTCTCGTCGCAGGCTTGATAGCCCTCACCTAATGTAGCCATCAGCAATTAAAGAAACTTACTAGCAGCATAAAACTAGCACTCGGCATATGCATTTGTACGAAGATGTGCTCTTGCGACAAGGGGAAAACCGCATTTATTACCCTCCTCCCGAGCGCGACCCACTCCATCTACAGAACGAATGCTTCCCAGGCAGCTGCTATTGTCGCCGTGGGCATTTACACACCGGATGACGTGATAAGAGTCGCCGCATGGAACGCGACAGCCAGCTTATCCCTAACAACAGAACTCTCGGTTGGAGGAATGGCGATCCTAGCCAAACCCATTCGTGAAGGTGGCACTATCGGTAACATTTTGCTTGAGGCAATGCGGGGGGCAGTTTCTCACTTCGCCTGACACAAGTATGGTAAAATCGACCGCCGGAACAACAAGCCGCACCGCGCATTTCCAATATGTTGCGCTTTGCCCTAAAGGCCTGAAGAGGAGATAACTATGAACGAAGATACCGTAGATCGCCTCAATACAATCATTCAACAGCTTCACGATCGAGCTCTCGCTCTGTCGCAGTCCACATCCCAGGAAGGCCAGGATCATGCACTGATGATGTCGGCATTGGCGATTTTGACCGAGGCCGTCCGAGCCCTGGATGACGAAGTGGCTCGTCTCGATGGCCCGAGAGGGATTGGCGCGGCGGGCTCCTGAAGCGGCGGGCCGACTTCATAGCGCCCCTGCTACCTTGCTCGTGTCGCGCAGGGCAAGCGCCGATAGTCTACATGGCAAGATCGGACGCCAGGGGCAAAATCCCACGCCAATTGGCCTTCGATTCCTGATTTCAGCGGTAGGCGCTTTTCTACAAAGGCGATAGTGGAATGTTTACGACGTTCCATCTACCGACGATCCAGACGCCGGCAGCCGGGCCTGAGAACTATCCGCCGACAGACCATGGAACGTCGCCGGCAAAGCGATTGCTTATCCAGTCGACAAAGGCGCGTGTCTTGTTGGGAACATGCTGAGAAGAAGAGTGAACGACATAGACGCCGCCCTCGTCGGGAACCGGATAGTCCTCGAGAACGCGAACAAGCTGCTGGTTGACCAGTTCACGACCAACTAGCCAGTCAGTTGCATACAGCAATCCATGGCCGCCAACGGCCGCCAGAACCAGGGCCTCCGCATCGTCAGAGACAAAAGGACCGGATACAGGCACCGAGAGTTGGCCTCTGCCAGGCAGCTTAAATTCCCATAGATAGGGGTTCGCCTTACCTGAGAATATCAGGCAATGATGACTATCAAGCTGTTCGGGTGCGGTCGGAGGAGAATACCGGCTGAGATAGCCGGGGGACGCGACGACCATGCGCTTTCTGTCGGCTAGCTTGCGGCTCACGAGCCGCGAATCCGGCAGGACGCCGAGACGTATCGCCAGGTCGAAACCTTCGCCGATCAGATCTACGAAACGGTTTGAAAAGGACACCTCGAGACGGACATCCGGATACCGCTCCAGGAATTCCACCAGCAGAGGCATAAGCCACATACGACCGAAACTGCCCGGTAATGCAAGCCGCAGACGCCCTCTCGGCTCACCATCCGAAAACCGCTCTGTTTCGGCGCCAGCGGCCAGCAACTCCTGCAGAAGCGGACGAACCCGCCTGAAATAGGCGTCTCCCGCCTCAGTGAGCACGACCCTGCGGGTCGATCGTTCCAGCAGCCGAACCCCGAGCATCTGCTCCAAATTTTGAACTCGCCGCGAAACGATGGTCGCGTCGCGGTTCAAGCGCCGGCCGGCGGCATTGAACGAACCCTCTTCCGCAACGGCGATGAAGGCGGCGAGCATGTCAGGATCGGGAAGCGCGTTCAATTGCTGCATAGAATGCAGTTTTAATCTGCAAAATCAGATCATTCCATAAAAAAAACACAGAGGCCAATATGACGCCGTCGAACATTCCCGAAAGGAAAGCAGATGCGCGCAGTTTTTTTGAATGGCCCTTCGCTTCAGGACCTACAAAAGGTCGAACTTGCTGATCCGGCACCGCCCGGCCGCGGTCAGGTTCTTGTGCGCATGCGGGCCGCCAGTTTGAATTTCATCGATCTTGCCGTTGCCTATGGCCAGTATCCAGGTGTCGGTTACCCGCTCATTCCTATCGCGGACGGAGCAGGTGAGATCGTCGCCGTCGGTGACGACGTAACCGGTCTGAAGATCGGCGATCGTGTCGCCGTCCATCCAAAGGCTCTCTGGACGGCCGGGCGCGGCACCATGGAAAACACGAGCGCGATGCGGGGTGCTACCCTTCCCGGCGCGCTTCGGGAATTTGCGGTCCTTGACGCAGCCTCGATCGTCTGCCTCGCCGGCCATCTCTCCTTCGAACAGGGAGCAGCCTTGCCGATCGCAGCGACCACGGCCTGGAACGCACTCACCTGCGCTGCCGCCGGCCCCGGCTCGACGGTCGTTCTTCTGGGAACCGGGGGTGTCTCCATCTTTGCCCTGCAGCTTGCGAAAGCGCGCGGCGCACGCGTGATCATCACCTCCTCCTCTGATGCGAAACTCGAACAGGCGCGGGCACTCGGAGCAGATGAGACGATCAACTACGCAACGTCACCGGATTGGGATGAGAAGGTCATCCAGTTGACGGGCGGTCGGGGAGCTGATCTCGTGCTCGAAACCGTGGGTTCAGCAACCTTCCCTCGTTCGATCGCCGCCACGCGTCACGGCGGCGTGGTCTTCACGATCGGTTTCATAACCGGCACAAGTACGCAGATCGATCTCATGCCGATCATTGTCAACATGCTCCACCTTCAAGGCAACAACACCGGATCGGTGGAGGATCTCGCAAAGACGATGGCAGCGATCGACGCGGCCCATATCGAGCCGGTCCTTGCCGATATATTCCCACTTGATGAATTGGCGGCCGCCTTCGGGAAACTGTCGAGCGGCCCGGTCGGCAAGATCGCCATTAATATCGACTGGTAGTTCGCCTGGGCTCGGTCTGCCGTCTCCATGCGGAAGCCAGCGGGATGTCATAGCATTAGCTTCACAACGTCACTGCCAGCCGTATCCGCGCATGTCGTCTGACGACCCTGCGGGACATGGCGAACGTTGCAGCTTTCATGGCCTGGGATGCAGCGAGCGCTATGACCGCGGTACCGCTGGTCTCTACCTTGGCAGCACGACGATCAGTGCGGCGCGAAAAGCGGAGTCGGCGGTCCTAAGAACCATACGGCACTGCCACTATTCGACAAGCACACCGTCCGTGCGCAGGAACCGGTTCAATCCATCGACAAAGAGCCGGACCTTCCTCGGTATATAGCGATTAAGGATAGACGGCCTGGATGGCCTGGGGCTCGTGGTGCCAATCGGAAAGTACGCGCTCAAGCCTACCAGCAGCGATCATCGGTTCCAGAAGCACGTCATGAACGAGACCGATGCCCATGCCGGAAGCAATCGCCTCGCAGATAAGATGTGAATTGTCGGAGCGGAGGACCGGCTTGACCGCCACATCGGCAACCTCTCGCTCTGAGCGTATCAAACGGATCTGTTCCGCACCCCGCAAGTGGGAGCGCACCACGTAATTGTGGTATCCAAGGTCTTCGGGCCGTTGCGGCCGTCGAGATAGCGAGGCGCTGTTGCGTAGAGTTGCTTGCCAAGCCGCCGCCTCACTCGCGCTCTCTGCGAGGCTCGAAATTGACAAGCAGAGACTTCAGCTCGATCTCGCGCACTCGCCGGGCTGCCTCGTCGGGGCTCATCCACTCCAGCCGCCGTTGTCCGCGCTCCTTGAAGTTGATCCTGACCTCCTTCACTTCCAGCTGAAAGATTTCCACCAAACACGGCACAACCCTGCCGTCGTCGAGGTCCTTCAGGTAGGTATATCGACCAATTGCTGATCTCCACACCTTTCCGCAAACCCCAGCCTCTTGCCGGGCCTCGATCTCGGCAGCTTCGTGGGGTTCCTTGCCCTTCATCGGCCATCCCTTCGGCAGGATCCAGCGCCCACTGTTGCGCGATGTGATTACCAGAATTTCGAAGCCGTAACCGCCATCGATGTAACGAAAGCAAAGTGCGCCGTACTGGTTACGGAATGCCTCTGCGAACAACTGCTTCGGCGTGCGCGCGAGCTGCTGCAACAAATGCGCTGGCTTTGGTGATACAGGCTTAGCGTCGCTTTTTTTCGACTTCATATTATCCCCAAGACTGTCAGATTCTTGTCGGTGCCTCAATCATCGTTGCGAATTTGCTTGATGCCGTAGCCAATCATAGCCTCAAAGGCGTGCCACCGGCGAGAGGTAGCCTGGGCTCCGCGGGCCTCTAAGTGGCTTGAGCACACGTCAAATTCTACACCGTGTCAAACCTTCAATTTCGACAGCAACCCAGCCGAGGCGGAAACCTCATTCATCAAAAAAGCGGGACGCGCCAGAAAAAGGTCTACTCCAACTCCGGCCTTAGCCTGCTCTCAACCAGAAGACCGCTCTCGTCGAGGATCGGATAAGCAACCGAGACGATATGGGCGTTGATACGCTTAAGGTCGCGCAAAATGTCCAGATGGAGCGAACTCGTCTGCAGACTTTCGACACGCCCATGACGCAGCCGCTCAAGATGTCGACCCGACGATCGCTTCTCCATGCGCCGCACCTCGACCTTCACCTCCATCATCTGCTTCGCAAGGTTGAAGTCGCGGATGACGAAGATCGTCTGTGCCATACGCAGATTGTAGATCGTAAGACGGAACAACTTGGTGAGTTCCTCATAGCCATCATCAGAAAACCTCAAGCCTTGGCCAATCTTCTTGGCAACCTGAGGCATAAGGCCTTTCTCGACAATATCCCCGATATGCTTGAGATTGATGGCATAGTCGATAATAATGATCGAGCGGTTGGCATTATCTTGCTTGAGATCCTGTCGGCCCAGCTTAGACAGATAGACTTTGATTTCACGCTGAAGAGTGTCGACCTCTTGTTCAAATCCCACTACCTCCGTGATCTTCGATAAGTCATTTCGTTCAAATGCATCCGAAACACGAATGAGCATTCGTTCTACGAGGTCTCCGACGCCGAGCGTCTCGCGCGTTGCACTGGCGAGCGCCACGATCGGTGTCGAAAGCTCACGTTGGTCGAGATATCTTGGACCTTTGTCTGACGGAGGTTCTTCAGGAACCAATCGGAGCATGAGCTGCGATAGGGGACGCGAGAATGGCGACAAAAGAACTGCCAGCATGAGGTTGAATCCCAGATGAGCATCGACCGGCAATCGCGTTGGCGCAAGAGGCAACATCACCAGCAACCCGCCACCCCACCCCGCGAGGGCAAGAGCAATGGCACAACCGACGGCACGCACGATGAGATTCCCCAAGGTAACCCGTTTGGCCGACGGCGTGGCGCGCAACGATGCGATCACGGGTGGGAATGCCCCGCCCAGATTAGCGCCAAGAACCAGCACGACAATCAGACCCGTAGACAGGATGCCGGTCGACGCCAGCGACAGGATCAGGACGACAGCAGCCAGGCTTGAGGACGAGACGAAGGCAACGACAGCGCTCAATATGAGCGCAACTGGCCACGCATTGTCGAGTAGCCCGATGAAGGCGGCAAGAGCCGGCGACTGTCGCATCGGTTCCGTCGCGTTGCTGAGAAGATGCAGCGAAAGCAGCATCAAGCCAATACCGATCAGCCCAAGGCCGCAGCCCTGTCGACTGGTCGGACCTCCCTTGTAGAGCACGATACCGATGAGGATCACCAGTGGCGACAACCAATCGATGCCCGTTGCAACGATCCATGCGGTTACCGCGGTTCCCACATTGGCGCCAAGCAACACGATCTGGGCCATGCGCGGCTCGATCAGTTGACGTTCCACGAAGGAGGACGTCATCAGAGCGGTGGCTGTCGAACTCTGGAGGGCGACCGTAGCCACGAAACCGGACGCAAAGGAACGCGGACCGCTGCGGGTCCCGGTTGCAAGGCCGGTTCGCAACTTTGCTCCGAAAGCCCGCGATGCTCCTTCCTTGACCTGAGTAAGCCCGAACAGCAGCAAAGCGATCGCGCCAAAGAGATTGATCATGACGATCGTGGAGGCCATCTTCTTTCCTTAATCTCACTACCCCTCCTCGCACGGAGAGAAGACAGGAGACGTCGCCATCCACGAACAGAGATGAACCACGCGCCGATCAATCCAGTGCTTTCGCCATCTCTATGATCTCTGGCGTCCCGCAAACGAAGTCGAGCTCCGTCGCGAGCCCCTCTGCCTGCCAGTTGATCGTGGTCTGGATGCCGAGTTGATGGAGACAGGGCAGCATCCCAAGAATGTCCCAACTTGGAATTCCGCGGCCGATGTAGCCATCAACGGAGCCTTTGGCGATGTCGATCAGAGAAATGACGGATGAGCCCGTAACGCGGAAGGCGATCTTGAGGTCGCTTGTGACCTGCCGCAGCAAATCCAGCCCTTCTTCGGTCGGAACCTTGGGATGAATGCCGAGGCCGACGGCGGCGCAGCCGCGGTTGAACGGGCGCAGCGCGGCCAAAGCGTTGCCGTTCAGGGAGGGCGGATGCCCCTGTCCGCCGGCGAAGAGCTCGCGTCTTGCCGGCGTGTTCACCACACCGAACGTCGGGACGCCCTGCTCAAGGAGACCAATCGATATACCCCAGCCGTCGCTGCCGCGCACGAAGTTGAACGTCCCGTCGATCGGGTCGATGACCCACACGCGACCGGACTTGCTCTTTATCGTGCTGCCTTCCTCCCCGAATACGCCGTCTTCCGGAAAAGCCAGGGACAACTGATCGCAAATGAAGCGCTCGACGTCCCGATCCGCGGCTGTGACGAGATCGAGTGGACCCTTGGCTTCCACATCGAACAGCGACAGGCCCTTGAAATGCCCCATCGCGACTTCACCCGCCTCGATGGCAATTGTTTTTACGCGTTCATAGTCTTTATTCAATGCTTCAATCCTTTAGCGATCAAGAGAGACAAAACGGGTGTGAACAGCGAACTCGCCCTCTCGGTCGATGCGATAAACGTAATAGGCATAGGGTTGGGAGATGCAGGGGGGCTCATGGCGATCCGCTTCCAGGTCAAGTTCGACCTGGAAGGCCGGACTGCCGCCGACCGAGCAATAGGCACCATTCCAGATCGACTGGTAGGGCCGGTGGATATGACCAGCCAGGATGATCAGCCGTTCGGGATATTCCCGCACCATCGCTGCTAACTCGTCACGCCCTTCCGTGAGCGCGGCATTGTCGAGCGATGCCATGCCCGACGGAAATGGCGGATGATGGAGCAAAACCAGCGTCGGCTCGGGTGTGGCTCGCGTGAGCCGTCCGGCGAGCCACGCAAGGCTTTCCGGCGCGAGAGCCCCCTCGCCCCGCCCCTCGATCAGCGTGTCGAGCGCCAGCACTCTCAGACCTGCGGTCCGCGTCTCGTAGTTGAGAAACGGCCCGTCTTCGAACGGAAGCGTGTCGGCGAAGGCTGCGCGCAGCGTCCGGCGCTTGTCGTGATTGCCGGGCACCATGAAGACTGGAACCTGCAGCCGCGACAATATCTCCTTCAACAGCGCGTAGTCTTCCTGCGAGCCGCCATCCGTCAGATCTCCGGTAAAGGCGATTGCATCGAGCGCGGGCGTGAAGTTTGCGAGGTCCTGGACCACACGGCGCGCGACGTCGGCTATATCCAGCCTGACCTGACGGGTTTCAGGCTGACTGGAGAAGACGTGGAAATCGGAAATGTGAGCTATCAGCATGATGTAAATCTCCTTCTGCGGCCTCGCCACCTCTGCTCAACGGATGCCGGCACGCATGAAGCTCTGGACGAACTGCCTTTGGAAGATGATGAAGGCGACCAGAAGCGGCGCGACGGACACGAGGGTGGCAGCGCTCACACGACTCCAGTCCACGCCCTGTTCGACCGTTGCGAAGACCTGCAAGCCCACGGTGATCGGCCGCGTCTCCACAGAATTCGTCACTACGAGGGGCCAAAGGAAATTGTTCCAGTGATAACTGACCGTCACCAGGCCGAAGGCGACATAGGTCGGCTTGGCAAGCGGCACAAAGACACGCAGCAGCACCTGCAACGCATTCGCGCCTTCAAGGAGGGCAGCTTCTTCCAGCTCTTTCGGCACGCTCTTGAAAGTCTGCCGAAACAGAAAGATGCCAAATGCGGACGCAAGATAGGGCATCCCCATGCCGAGAATGGTATCCCGCAGGCCAAGGCTTGCGAGCGTGCGATAATTTTCAACTAGAAGGATCTCAGGCATAATCATAAGTTGAATCAGCACCAGCATGAACAGCACGCCAGACCCGCGGAACGGAAAACACACAAACGCGTAGGCCGCTAATGTGCACACTACAATCTGGCAGGCGAGAATGAGTGTCACGAGCAGAAACGTATTCAGGAAATAGCGCGGAAACGGTGCAGCGGAGAGGACCCGGCTGAAGTTGTCCAAGGTCAACGGTGCAGTCAGATCGAAGCTGCTGGAGCCTGTGGAGGAATGAAAGGCTGCCCAAAGCGCGAATATCATCGGAGATATCCAGACAATGGCAAGCAGCCAAGCGCCGAACGTCGTCACATGGGAAGCGTGGGTGGGTGTGGTGTCGTTCATCGATAATGAACCTTCTTGTCGAGATAGCCGAATTGGAAGAGCGCAATAATCGTAAGAAGGAAAAGCAGGAACGCCGTGAGCGCAGCCGCATAACCGGTATCCCAATACTGAAACCCGACCTCATAGATGTAATAGAGGAGCAGCGTCGTCGCATTGTCCGGTCCACCCTTGGTGAGGGCAATCACATGATCGACCAGACGGAATGCGCCGATCATCGCATTGACGAGCACGAAGAGCGTCGTCGGCATGATCAGAGGCACAGTCACGCGACGAAAGATCTGCGATGCCGATGCGCCTTCCAACCGGGCCGCCTCGATAAGCGTCGGTGATATCTGCTGTAGAGCTGCCAGGTAGAAAATCATGAAGAAGCCAGCCTCCTTCCAGATCGTAATGACGATTAGCGCCCATAGGGCGGTGCCCGGCATGCCCAGCAGATTGTTATGACCGAAGCCGAAGAACCCGAGCAGTTGGTCGATCGGTCCATAGCCCGGTGCATAAAAGAATAGCCAGATATTGGCGACGGCGACCATGGGGAGCACCGTCGGCGTGAAGTAAGCCATCCGGACAGCGCCTTGGCCGGCTATGCGGCTGTTGACGAAGAGAGACATGGCAAGCGCCAGCGCCATCGACACAGGGATCGTTACCGCTGCGTAGATGAGATTGTTCAGTAGGGCCTGCCAGAATACCGGGTCCTGGAACATCCGTGCGTACTGATCGGTTCCAACGAAGATGGCGGCCCGTCTGCCTTTCGGTGTCGAAAAGAAGCTATGATAGAGCGTCGCCAAAATCGGCTGGTACGTAAATACCCACAGAAGAACCGCGGCCGGCAACAGCAGCAAGCTCCCAAAGAGGACATTGCGAGATTTATTCATCGTGAATCCTGTCGGCCTTGTCTTCGCCATAGCTGAAGGAGGACGGCACGCAGCGCGATAGCTGCGTGCCCTCTCCACGGATCAGCGATAGGGTTTGAGGATGAGGTCGATTTCCTTCTGAGCGTCGGCCATTGCGGCCTCCGCCGTCTTGCTGCCTGTCAATGCGGCGGCCAGCGCATCATTCAGGATCTTGGTCGTTCGCGCGTTCTCATGTGTGGAGAACTCCGGCACGGAGGCCGGGATCTGCTTGAGCGCGACCAGAGCCTGGGGCGTCTCGGCAACGTACTTCTTCATCGTGTCGGTTTCCCAGGAGCCATCCCTTGGAGCGACATAGCCCGTCTGGACAGCCCAATCGGCAAGAATCTCGTCCGAGGTCAGGAACTTGACCAATTTGAACGCGGCTGCCTTTTGTTCGTCGGACGCGTCCTTGAAGATGTAAAGGTTGCCGCCACCCAGCACCGAGGCCGGGGTCGGATGACCCGGGAAAGGAGCGACGCCGAAATCGAAGGTGGCGTTCTTGCGGATATTGGTGAGATTGCCGGTGGTATGCCAGATCATAGCCACGCGACCAGCAAGGAAATCGGCAGGAGCAGTGCCCCATTCGAAGATGCCCGGGGGATGGATGGCATCCTTCTTCGACAGGTCGACCCAGAACTGCAGCGCTTCAACGACCTTCGGATCCGTCAGATAGGTTTCCGTCCCCTCCTCATTGACGAGTTTGGCGCCGTTTTCGGCGACGAGGGCACCGAACAGCCACTGCGCGGAACCGATGTTGCCGGCTATGCCGACGCCCCAGCGGTTGACCTGACCGGACGAATCCGTGGTGGTGACGGCCTTGCCCGCAGCGACCATGTCTTCCCAGGTGGCAGGGTATTTCTGCGGATCAAGCCCGGCGTCCTTGAAGGCCTGCTTGTTGTAGTACATGACGGCCGTGGAGCGCTGGAACGGTATCGACCAGAGATGACCCTCGGTTTGGGCGCTCTTCAGAAACGCGGGCATGAAGCCTTTCACCCAGGCTTTGTCGTCGTCGGATTTGACCAAGTCGTCGATCGGCTCGATGACGTCTTCGTCGATGAGAGTGAAGACGTCGGTGGCAAGCAGCACGGCAACCGCCGGCGGCGTGCCGGCCTTGGCGGCGGTCAGCGCCTTGGTGGTCGTGTCATTGTAGTTGCCGGCATAGATGGGGGCTACGACGATATCCGGGTTTTCAGCCATGAACTTCTGCACATAGCCGTCGATGATCTTGGTGACAGGACCGCCGACCTGGACCGGATAATAGAAATCGAGTTTTGTCTGCGCCAGCGCAATTCCAGTACCGAGAGCAAGATAGGAAAGCCCGGCAGCCGCCAGCTTGAAGGCATTTCGTTTGTTGAGATGTATCATTTCCATCCTCCACTAAAAGTTGCTTGCGGGGGTAACGTCTTCGCGCCTTAGCCCGCTTGATTTGTCAAAGAAATGCATGGCGTCCGGATCCCAGCCGAGTTCCACCACAGTTCCTTCCGGAAGCCCGGGCCTGCCGGTCACCCTCATCTGGAGCGCCTGGCTGCCGATACGGCAGGCCAGGATCGTATCCGCGCCGAAATATTCGCTGGACAGCACCGTCGCCGGCTCCCCCTTGTCCACAACGCGCAGATGCTCCGGCCGTATTCCGAAGCACAAACCGCCCGCAGCCGCATGCGTCAGGGGTCGCGAACCGCCGGCAATGACCGAACCGTTCGCCCCGGTCGCCATATCGAGAATGTTCATGGGCGGCGTGCCGATGAACTGCGCGACGAAGACGGAGGCCGGCTTTTCGTAAAGCTCAGCCGGGGGGCCGGCATGTTCGACATGCCCCTTGTTGAGCAGGATGACACGATCCGCCATGCTCATGGCTTCGGTCTGATCATGCGTCACATAAAGCATCGTAATACCGAGCCGCTTTTGCAAAGCCCGGATTTCACTGCGCATGCCCGCTCGCAGCTTGGCATCGAGGTTGGAAAGCGGCTCATCGAGCAGGCAAACTGGAGTTTCCGAAATCAGGGCACGCCCCAGGGCGACGCGCTGCTGCTGACCGCCGGACATCTGGCTCGGTCGGCGGTCGAGAAGATGTCCGAGCCCGAGAAGATCGACGATCCGCTTGAGACGCTCCTGCTGCTGAGCCTTCGATACGCCGCGCACGGACAGGCCGAACAGGATATTGTCGGCAACGTTGAGATGCGGGAACAACGCGTAGGATTGGAAGACCATGGAGAGGTTACGCTTTGCGGGCGCAAGGCCGGTTACATCGCGATCCGCAATCGCAATACTGCCCGACGTCACGCTATCAAGGCCGGCAATGAGCCTGAGCGTCGTCGACTTGCCGCAGCCGGACGGGCCGAGGAGCGCGACAAACTCAGCCCTTTCCGTTTGAAAACTCACATCGTCGACGGCTTTGAAACCACCCCAATGCTTCACCAGATTAGTGACTGATATTCCTACCAAGACTTCCTCCCGTCCGGCAAACCTGACCGCACGGTCAGACAAAGATGAATTTTGAACGCAGATCACCCGGCAGCGAGCGCGTAAGAGGACGCGTCTCTTCATTGGTGACGATGTGATCGATGTCGCGCAGCGGCGCGATGACCGAAAGGGCGCTGCGCTGGAATTTGGAGTGATCGGCAACGACGATAACGGTCCTTGCGACTTCGATCATAGCTTGCTGCACAGCACCAATCTGCGGACTCAACGTCGCGATCAGGCCGCGGTCGAGATCGACGGCCGTAACGCTGAGAATCGCTTTGTCAACGCTAAAGCGCCGCACCGCGTCGACAGCCATAGGACCGCCCAGCGAATGGTTGAGATCGATATATTCGCCGCCGATGAAATGGAGGCTGCGAGCTCCGCCAGCGACCAACTGGGCAAGCGTGTCGGTTCCGTTCGTGACGAACGTCAGCGATTGGCGCCCGGCGAGACGTTTGGCAGCCTGCAGGGAGGTCGTGCCGCTATCGATCATGACGGCATCGCCCTCGACGACAAGCTCGGACGCAGCAGCACCAATGAGAGCTTTCTCCTCCGCATTGGTCACCTCGCGAATGGGCGTGGTGTAATCGCGGGTCGTTTGATTGATGAGCGCCGCGCCGCCATGCATGCGCTTCAGCAGACCACGGGTCTCCAGTTCGTTGAGGTCGCGCCTGACGGTGGCGATCGACACACCGAGCACATCCTTGAGTTTTTGCGCATCCGCGAAAACTTCGTCACGCAGGTGGTCGAGCAGGCGGGCCTGGCGGACAGCAGCGGACTTGAATTCATTTTCGGACAAGATCTCGCTCATCGGGAGGCCTCCTCCAGCCCCAAGGTTTGATCGAATTCGATCTTTCTATGATCTTTTACGATCTTGTCAAGATAAGATTCAGCTAATGCGCTTCATCTTTTTAGACCTCTATAGTTAGAATCTGAGGCGATGGCAGGAATCTTACTCGTCACATCCGATTCGAACGAGATTTTGATCGCTTTCGATCAAATAGATTTTGCGGAATTATTTTATGCTGATGCGACCCCATCAGATCGGGCGGTACGTTTACCCCGGGGCGCGTTGCACGGAACCTCGCTACCAATTCGATCAGCCAGATGGTCTGTTGATCGTGCTAATGACGGGTTGGGGCTCTTCTCGCCGGCATCGCATTGGGCCAAGATGGTGATGCGCTACGTCGCCAACACAGGAGGCGGCATCCACGGAGGAAATTAGCATCATCGGCTGAGGCAATGTCTTCTGTTGGCGCAAAGAAGCAAACTTCAAGCGTCCGGAGGGCGGGTGTAATAACGCCGCAGGAGAGCTTGCGGCGTTAAACTGCTACAGGGCGTCGAGAAACAACAACAGCTTATCGTCGGCTTTAAAACGACGGAATGGCTGCTCATTCAATGGTTCCACCTTCGCGAGCGCCGCCTCTTTTATCGCGAGATAGGCATGAAGATAGGCTTGGGTGGAGCGTGTGGATTCATGGCCCAGCCATAACGAAATGACGGTGCTGTCTACACCCCCAACCAGCAATTCCATTGCCGCACTGTGACGAAGAACGTGCGGTGAAATTCGCTTTGCTCGCAGAGAGCGGCATCGCTGTGCCGCCTGCTTCACATACTTCGCCACCAGATAATGAACCGCGTCCAGACTCATCCGACATCCATGCATGGTTGGGAAGAGGATATTGGAGTGACCCGGTCTTGGCTCATCCAGCCATCGTTTGAGTACAGCGCTTAGGATTTTGGTGAGCGGCGTGACACGCTCCTTCCGTCCCTTTCCGAAACATCGAATATCGATCTTCAGAAGCGCGCCAGGCAACGCGGAGAACAGAAAGTCGTGAAGGCGACAACGGCCATTCCCGGAGCGTTCGGGGTGTCGCGTCCCTTGGAGGTCGTCCAGATTGATCATACCAAGGCCGATGTCTTCGTTGTTGACAAGGAAACTCGGCAGCCGATCGGCCGCTGACCTTGGCGATGGACATCTGCGGCCGGATGGTGACCGGGTTCTATCTCACCATGGAGCCGCCATCCCGGTTATCGACCAGCCTGTGCCTGTTGCACTCCGTCTTCGACAAATCGGCGTGGTTGAGGGAGCGTCAGATGAATGAGCGAGCCGTGGCCTGTCGCCGGCCTGCCAGACATGGTGCACGTCGACAATGATGCCGATTTCCGCAGCCGGGCGTTCAAGAGAGGATGTGAGGACGCGGGAATCGCCATCGATTGGAGACCGCCGGGTGAGCCGCGCTTTGGCGGGCACATTGAGCACCTGATCGGCACACAAATGGGGAGATTGCATCTGCTGCCCGGCACAACGTTCAGCAATGAAAGGGAGCTTGGCGACTACAATTCCAATGCAATTAATTTGAGAATCTCGAAACCAATATTCTCAAATTAACTGCCAACCCCGAAACAAACTGCCGCATTCTTACAATTAACGGCCAAACGACAGCGGCTTCTCGTAGACCGAAGCCGAAGAGATGAAGATGTGCGGACCACAATTGCCCGCAAACACCTCGATGTCTCGTGCAATCTGATCCGGTGTGAACGCGATAAACTGGCATATGACGTTATAGCTGGCGGCGGTCGAGAAACTCGATAGAACGATCGGTCTATATTGTCCATATGGAAACCGTTAGACAAACGGATCTAACAATGCCTAATACGGGACTTAACTTGGCCTGAGATATCAATGAGCTCGAAAAAGAGCAGCTTATCAAAGTCGCAACCGACCTGTTTTCAAGGCACGGCTTTCATCCCGTCGGCGTCGACCGAATTCTTGTCGAAGCCGGTGTCGCCGGTATGACGCTCTACAACCATTTCCCGGGCAAGGACGATCTAATCAGCGCGGTGCTCGACCGTCGCTATCAAGATATCGTGGCCAGTCTTCGTGCATCCGTTAAGCCCGCGGCTTCGGCAAAGGAACAGTTGAGAGCTATTTTCGCCTGGCACGAGGCATGGTTTGCCACCCCCGAATTTTCCGGCTGCCTTTTCGAGTGCGCACTCGCGGAATTTGGAACCGAATATCCGAAGATTTCGACGATCGCCATTCAGTACAAGACGAACAATGACATCATGGATGGGCGACATACTGAAGACCGTTTTGCCGGACGGCCCTGCGGTACGGATTGCTTCGATCCTGATAATTCTGCTTGATGGCGCGACGATCGATGTTCGTGCTTTTCATGACCCGACAGTGGCGACAAAGGCGTGGCACGCGGCGGAAGTTCTGATTGAGCAGACAAACGCTCGACAAGCTTGACAAAACAACGAATGTGGTTGCTTGAAAGCAACCCAATCTTCGTTCTCTCGATGCTGATTGCGCAATGGGATTTCGTGATTGCTGATGGCTTTCCACGCCGTGCAACGACTTCAGACCTTAAGGCTTTAAGGCCATTGGATGTGCTGCACCTCGCTTTGGGTAGGTCTTGAAAGGGTATCGAACCTGCGACCCTTTTCGAATTATTATGACATTATCGTTGGATTATAGAACATTGAAATCGATCGTCAGGTTTTGGCCAGTAACCGCCTGATCCAGATGCTCTCCAAGCCCTTCCCCGGCTTTCAAAACGATAGCTTCAATAATGTAACCAGCGAGCCGGAGAATGTGGTGACGATCGATGCCGCTCACGACCTCCGTCGTACTTCAACATTCATAAATTATCTCAAGGGGCTAGATGCGAATGACCACGGGGCATCCCGTTGGCGCTGTTTAAAATGCGTGCATCGACTTCAGGACGGCGACTAAGCTCGGCCTCGCTAAACTGTATCTGTTTCCAAGGCTACGCGGCATAAATGATGCTGATCAGCCGGTTTTGCTTGATCAAGGCCAAGCCTTGCAGATAAGACAATGATACGTAATAACGTATCCTTCCAGCCAAATGATCGCGGTGCTGGCGAAATAGATAGAAAACCTTTCTCTAATGCGGCGCGGAAGAGCGCATGAAGTATGGGAATGCCGAAAACGAGTTCCGACGATACGCAGCAGCTTACCGAGATCAAAAACCGAGCAGACTTCCAGCTTGCCGCGGTCCAAGCCCATGATCTTGCAAGCCAGGGCTTCAGCGTTTCAATCTTTGCGGCCCTGCTTTTGCTCTTTGCCATGATTGCAAATACATTCGGCCTAAGCCCAATTTGGGTGGCTCTCTTTTGCAATAACGCCGCCGCACTGATCCTGTATGGCGCCGGGCTTCGATCTGCCTACGACGTTGCAGAGTGGCGTCGAAAGAAAGCCGGTCTCGCGGATATTCGGCTCGGGAAACCCGCGCAATCGCTCATTGCTTTCGTGACGTCGCCGTGGTCGCAGCAGCCGACGGAAGGGCCGGATCGGATCGATCGATGGACGGGAAGCGCTTTCTTCGCCGGGCGATCACTCCTGTTGCGGATCGGAGCTCGCCCGCTCTGGGTCGCCAGTCTATCCATGCTCGCATGCTTGATCGTCTACGCAGGCTGGACATTGAGGGCGGATAGCACAGTAATCGGAACGCCGTTCCTCCTCATCATTGCGGCCTGTCTGGCTTTCGCCTTTCTTTTGCTTGTGACGGAACGACGGCTGGCCGCGATTGATGCGGCGGAATGGCCCGAGGCAAAAGCGATTTCGCAATTGGCGCGCGTGCCGATTTTCGTGCTCGTCCTGTCTTGCTTCTGCCTGTTCCTGAGCACGCGCGGATCCGGGCTGTCCATCAAGCTCCTGGCGGCGCTCGGAGGCTTTGTCGCACTTGTCGGGCTTGAGTTCCTGTTGCGCGCGCTCGCCTCCATGTTTCGCCCGCAAAACGACGGGCGCGAGCCGGCGCTGATCGCCACAAGCCTTGTCGCCGGCGCTCTTCAGTGGCCGCCCCAGCCATTGGTCAGCATTCAATTGGAGCTGCGGACCAGGCATGGCATTGATCTCCGCCAGATCTGGGCCTTTTCGTTCATTCGAAAGACCGCTCCGGCCATCATTCTCGGAACGCTCTTTCTGGGCTGGCTGTTGAGTGGCGTGCGCGAAATTCCAATGACCGGCCGGGGCGTATACGAGCAGTTCGGCAGGGCCCAAGCTATTTTGCATTCCGGTCTGCACATCGGCCTTCCTTGGCCGTTTGGCCGCGTCATTCCCATTGAGAACGGCAGTGTGCACGAGCTGGCAACCGCCGTCAGCACAAACGACAGTGACGAACCGCTAGCCGATGCCGAGGGCCCCGCGCCCGAAAGTGCAAACCGACTGTGGGATGCCTCGCACATCAGCGAGAAATCACAGCTTATTGCCAGTGGCACCGGCGGTGGGCAGAGCTTTCAGATCGTCAACATGGACGTGCGCTTCGTCTACCGCATCGGCCTTTCGGACCAGGCGGCGATGAAGGCGGCCTATCGGGTCGCCGATCTGCCAGCCTTGATCGAAAGCACGGCAAACCGCGTCTTGGTGCATGATTTTGCCAGAAGAACACTGACTGATGTCTTGAGCGAAGGCCGTTTGTCGCTGGCGAACGATATCGCCTCGGCACTCCAGAAAAACATGGATGAGCAAAACAGCGGCGTCGAAATCCTGGCTGTCGTCGTCGAAGCCATCCACCCACCCGCCGGCGCGGCCAATGCCTTTCACGGGGTCCAGGCGGCACAGATCAACGCGGAGGCGCTGGTTGCGCGCGAGCGGGGAACGGCCGCCGAACAGACGAATGAGGCGCAATTGAATGCCAGCCTCGCACAGAACAATGCGACGGCAACCGCAAGGGAAGGTGTCGCAGCCTCGGAGGTCGCAGAGTTGCGTTTTCAGGCCGAGCAATCGGCCTTCCACGAAGCGGGGCAAGCGTTTCTGACCGAGGAATACTTCAGTAAGCTGATGATGGGGCTCTCCCACTCGAAGGCTCTCGTCCTCGATCACCGTATCGGCGGAAGCATCGCTCCGACCCTCGATCTCCGCAGCATGATGCCACTGGTGGATCCGGACACAAGTGCCAAGCCTAACACCCCATACCAAAGCGAAGAAACCGGCCCATGACTGACACGCACGCCCATTCAGGATCGGATCATCACGAGCACGATCATCATCATGATCACGACGATGATCACAAGGAAGCAATGCCCTTTCGGTGGTCCCGTCTGGTCGTTGCGATGATCGTCGTCGCTATCATTCTGGTCGCCGCCTGTCTCGTCCAGGTAAGGTCGGGGGCAGCGACCATCATCACCAGGTTTGGCAATCCGGCGCGCGTTCTGATCGACCCCGGTCTCGCCTTCCGGCTTCCCATTCCCCTGGAAAAGACCATCGACGTCGATCTGCGTGCCAAATCGACCTCCAGCGGCCTGCAGGATGTCGGAACCAAGGATGGGCTGCGGATCATCGCACAGGCCTACGCGATCTGGCAGGTTCCGCCGGATCCGGAGGCGATCAAGCGCTTCGTGCGGTCGGTTCAGAACCAGCCGGACCAGGCGGCAGCGCAAATCCGCACATTCCTCGGCTCGTCGCTGGAGACCACGGCCAGCAATTTCGACCTGTCGTCACTGATCAATCCCGATCCGACCAAACTGCAGATCGATGCCCTCGAAGCCCAGCTCAAAGTGCAGATCGCACAGCAATTGTTCGATACCTACGGCTTGCAGGTTGTTGATGTCGGCATCGAGCGCCTGACCCTGCCTTCGGTGACGCTGAACGCCACCGTCGACCGCATGCGGGCCGAGCGTGAGACGATCGCCACCGAACGTGCAGCGATCGGCAAACGCCAGGCGGCGGAAATCCGCTCGGCAGCGGAACGCGACGCGAGAGTGCTGCAGGCGGACGCGACCGTGAAGGCCGCCGATATAGAGGCGAAATCCCGCGTCGAGGCGGCGAAGATCTATGGAACGGCTTATAAAAGCGCGCCTGAGCTTTACGAACTGCTCCGCTCCCTCGACACGCTCGGCACCATCGTCAATTCCAACACGCGCCTCATCCTGCGCACCGATGCAGCACCTTTCCGGGCCTTGATCGATGGTCCGCCCAGCGCCGCGTCGGTAGGCGGAGCACACTAGAGATGGGTGCGGTCGGGGATAGGAATTCGACAGCGCAGCATCAGGCTGTTCGTCTGGTGTCCATGCTGCTGTCTGGGATCATGGTGTTTGCGGCCGTGGGCTGGGCAGCATCGAATATCAGGGAGATCGCACCGCAAAATCGGGCCGTCGTCTTTCGTCTGGGAGCCTTGAACCGAGTGCAGGAGTCCGGCCTGCTGTGGGCCCTACCCGCGCCTTTCGAAAAGGTCCTGCTTCTGCCCGCCGCCGCGACGGTTCTGGAACGCCGGATCGATGGATTGCTTCGCTCTCCAGCGGCTCAGAGCGGTGAGGTCAACGCGGCAACGGAGAGCGACACACTGGCGGGATCGGGATATCTGCTGACCGCCGACGCGAGTGTCGTTCAACTCGACATCCGTGTCTTCTACAGGGTGACCGATCCCCTCGCCTATGCCCTGCAAGAGGACCATGTTCTGCCGGCGCTCGACCGCCTCGTCACCCGCAACGCTGTTGTGATCTGCGCCTCGCGAGACCTGGACAGCATTCTGGTCGCCCGCCCGGAACTGGTTTCCGCCGACAGCGATGTCGCCGAGCGCCGCGAGCGATTGCGGGCCGACCTGGTAAACAGCATCAACACCAGCCTGATCTCGTTGAAATCGAAGGGCATGGGTCTCGGGGTCGAGATCGACCGTGCCGACGTTCAATCCGCACTTCCGACAGCAGCCGTTAGCGCTTTCGACGGAGTGCTGACGGCAAGCCAGCAGGCAGAGCAGGCGATTGCGTCAGCACAAAACGATGCGGAGAAGGACAAGCAAGCTGCCGATCAGGAAGCCGACCGGATCGTGCAGGTGGCGGAAGCTCAATCCAGCGAACGTCTGGCAAAGGCGCGCGCCGACACGGCCACCGTCACCGGCTTTGCAAGCGCACAAGGTCCCGATAACGACCCCGGCCTTCTCTGGCGCCTCTATCGCGATCGCGTTGCCAAAATCCTGTCGCAAGCAGGCTCGGTGGTCACGGTCGACCCCAGGGACGATGCACGCCTCATCCTGCAGGGAACCGACAAATGAGCGTCGCAACCGATCATTCCCACGGCTCCCAGGGCCACGCGCATCATCATGGCCATCTACTCAGTGCTGGCCTGCTGACGGCCAACGAAAAGCAGGCGGCGGCCGTTCAGCTGACCCTCGCCATGATCGCCTTGAGCCTGCTCGCGCTCGGCATTGCCTGGCGCTGGCTTGCGCCGGACGAAGAGGGTGTGAGCCAGCTTCTGCTGGCGGCGGCCTCGCTGATCGTTGCCATTCCGGTCATTCGCTCCGGTTGGCATAGCCTGCGCCATCCAAGCCTGCATGGCATCACCGATCAGTTGATCGCCCTGGCGATGTTAGCCGCCTGGGCGACGGGCGATCTGCTGACCGCCGCCCTCCTCCCGATCATCATGATTTTCGGCCATGTGCTGGAGGAGCGTAGCGTCATCGGATCGAAAGAAGCGATGGAGGCGCTGGCGCGTCTGACCCGTAGCCACGCACGGCTGATCACGCCGGATGGCGAGATCCATGAAGTCGACAATGTCACGCTGGAGCCAGGCGATCTGGTGGAGGTGAGAGCTGGAGACTGTATTCCCGCCGATGGTCGTGTCAGGCAGGGACAAGCAAGCCTCGACACCGCGCCGATCACTGGCGAATCCGTGCCTCTCGAAGTTACCGCCGGCATGGAGGTCTTCGGTGGCGCGATCAATCTGGACGGCCGTCTCGAGATCGAGGTGACCCGAACCGGCGAGGATTCGACGCTTGGAAAAGTCATCGCGCTGATGCAGCGTGCGGAAAACTCGAAGCCACCGATCACCCGGCTGCTGGAGCGCTACGCCCAACAATATCTGGGCTTCGTGCTGACGATCGCGGCCATCGCCTGGTTCCTCACCTACAATGACCAGATCATGCTTGCGATCCTGGTCGCGGCCTGCCCCTGCGCCCTGGTACTGTCCGCACCGGCAACGGCGATTGCCGGTATCGCGGTCGCCGCGCGCCACGGCATTCTCATCCGCAGCTCGGCATTTCTCGAGGAACTGGCTGATTTGAGCTCCCTGGTCATCGACAAGACCGGCACCCTCACCTTCGGCCGGCTTCGGCTGCAGGAAATCAGGCTGACGGGCTATACGGACCGGGAAATCGTTCTGGCCCTGGCGGCCTCCCTGGGCGCTGCCAGCAGCCATCCGGTCAGCCGGGCGCTGGCTTCGCTCGTCGCCCATGACGCTTATCATCCGCTGGCAAACGTCAGGGAACTGCAAGGACTGGGTGTCGTTGCCAGTGCGGCAACGGGCGAAGTGGCCCTTGGGCGCCCCGAACTGTTCGAACGCCTGTCGGTCGTCGCTCCCCCGGTTCCCTCGCATGACGGTCCGCTCGCAGGGCTTTCCATCGGCGAGGAGTTTGTCGCCTGGCTGCTCCTGTCGGACACGGTCAAGCCGGAGGCGGCGGTTGCGATGACGGAGCTGCGGACGCTCGGGCTCAACCGTCAGCTTCTGCTCACCGGCGACCGTCAATCGGTCGCGCAAGCCCTGGCGCGGGAGATCGGCATACCCGATGTCGCGGCCGAGGCCCTGCCCGCAGACAAGCTGAAACGCGTGCTGAGCGAAACGAAAAGCGGCTTCAAACCTCTGGTCGTCGGCGACGGGATCAACGACTCGCTCGCCCTCAAGGCAGGGGCCGTCGGGATTGCCATGGGCGCGGGCGGCGCCGATATCGCGCTCGCCTCCTCGGACATCATCCTGATCAGCAGCGATCTGCGGCGACTCGGCACATGCATCCGCCTCAGCAGGCTTTGCCGCCGGACATTGAAAACCAACATCATCATCGGCCTCGGCTGGACCGTGGCCATCGTCGTATTGGCGGGTTTCGGTTTTCTTGGAGCGGCGGGAGCCGTTGTCGCCGCCCTCCTTCATAATTTCAGCACCCTGCTGGTGCTGGCGAACGCCGGGCGGCTGATGCGATATGACGAACCATTGACGGCATAGGGCAAGATCAACTTACGCTATCGCCGAGCCAATGGATTATTTCGTATTCGCCTATCCGCGCCAAGACATTGATAGATATTGATTTACATCGGTATTGGTACGAGCGGTAGGATTTAGATCACGACCTCAAGAAAACATATTGAGCCGAAGAGGCGGTTAACGAGATAGTAAAGGCTAAGCCAGGGCTGGACTTTCGATCAAATCGGAAAAGACGCAAGAGACGTGTGCACCGTAGCGCGCACCATCATGATCCATCGTGACTGAACGCGATATACAATGATCCGTTAGGTCTTGAAGGGATCAGAACCCACGACCCCGTGGTCACAAAAAGGCCGTTGCCTCGAATTTTTAATAGCATACTCGGCTGGACCTCGATGGAATGACCGATTTGGGGTCGAGGACGGTCCCGCAGGTTTAGGTCGCCGGAAGGGAGAACCCGCCCTTCGCCCTTCTCCAGCATTGCTGATGTCAACGGCTTAAAAATCGGCTGGTCGGAGACCGCTACTCATTCATGATCCGGGTAAACTGTACCGATACTGGCATTCCGTCAAATTCGCGCGGAGGCATTCAAGTCAACAACGCCGGTCTCAGCTCATGAGGTTGCCATTTCCATCAATGGCAACGGTTTCGGTGAACTTGGCAGCGGTTCTGTATCGTCTGGAAGTTATGTCGATATTGAAGCCGGGGACACGCACTATCGTACTTCGGAGGGTGGCAACATGTATATGACGTCAGCCTACTACCCCAATTTCTCTTGGGTTTATGCCGACAGCGAAATTGCTAGACCTATAGCAGTCGGGTTCATCACGGCCATACGCGTCCTTGACCGCGATCAAATCAACGTCGCACCGGTGATGAACAAAGTCGGGACCTGACTCTATGTCACTTTCTCAACGCCTTTTGCCGGCAGAAAATTCGTTGTCGGCAATGGAATTGAAGGACACGTCATCTCCCAGCAAAATTACGACGACACCAGTCGCCAAATGACGTCATAAACCCCTTAGGCGACGCGAATATCGACGGTGAAATCGGCCTTCTGATTGACGAGGTCATCAAACGATAGCCTTGTTGTTTTCCACAATGTGGTTGTTACTTTAAGACGCACACCCTAGACTTGTTGATCTGACTGTGGTGTGAGGGAGCATAGCAACTACTTTAGGACGCAATGAGAATGAGAATCATCGCGCTATTGGTGAGCATTTCTGCCTTGTTTTGCGTGGGCTGCGACAGGAGTGATCAATCACCAGATGTGCACATCGTGGGCTTCTTCACCCCGCGCGGAACACCTCCCGAACTAGTTCGGCGTGTAGATTTCGCGATAGTTAACGCGGCAGATCCAAATCAAGTAGAATCCAGCTTGAAGACCGCCACGGGAACGTCCTTTAAAGTATCTTTCAATTTTACCGGAATAGCGACCGATCGCAAACCGTCTAATGCGATCTCGATGCAATACCAGGATCGCACCGGTTCCAAGCACACCAAACATTTTGACCCAATTTTACCGGCACCGAAACTGAAGCAGTTCCCCGACGACGCTACTATTCGGAAGCGCCTATCGCCGTACTTTGACCTACTCGCCAAATATTCCGAGAATGCCGGAACGATATATCTCGCGGATGAACCCTATCTAAATGGCTTAGCGAAATCAGAGATGGAACGCGCCGGCGCTGTCGCCCGCCAAGAACTAGATAAGCGTGGACTCCAGTCTGTGAAGCTCGGTGTCATCTTTTCCGGCGGAATGTTCGACCGGCGTTATGCATACGAGATGGACAAGGAATCCGGCGAATACGCGAAGAAATGGGACTGGTGGTATGAGCACGGCAACGCTGTGCTGCGCGGTTTGGAGACCGATCCCACCGTAGATCCGTCGGCTTTCAAGCAGTGGGTGACACATTTCAGTCGCGTAAGGCTAACAACCTACGACCTTGCGGGGAATATGTACATTGAGGGCGGCATTCCGGAGGGATACGATGTCGTCGGCTACGATTTGTATCTCGGCACCGTATTGCTAGACGCCACTTATGAAAACTCTCTGTCCTGGTTTGCCTCAAATTTCCCGAATACGGGATGCGCGCAGTTTGCAGGACAGAAGATGAGCCAAATCAGGGCCAAGTTGTCATTTTTTCAAGACGGCCCGCCGCTCGTTGGTCAAAAGTACATTGAGAGTGATAGAAAATTACTGGATTCCATCTTTGAATGTCGAATGAAAGCAACGACTACAATGCTACGCCGCACCCTTGCAGGCCGCAAAGCTGATATTCTTTTGATTTCAGGATCAAGTGCCAACGATGTGCGAGAATATGATTCAGCCGGAAATCCCGAGAAGCAGCAGCCCGAGGAGATCATCGAGCAAAGGGTTCTGGATGAGGTGAAACGCGCGCTTGCCTACTATCGAGAGGAGGACTTTGCCGCCGGAGTAGCCTTCCTTCCATATGAGCACGAATATGATGATTCGATAGATTTGTGGATCGGCGGTGTTTCAGACATGCCAAGCGTCATGGCAGAAATATACAAGATCACACTCCCGTAAGCCGCTAAGCGCGGCTGCCATCCCAGGCATACGCGAGACGAGCTTTGGGCGGTTTGCGCAATAAAATACTGACCTTACATGGTCGACCGTTCCTGCTATAAGGCACGATATCTTGACTTTAGAGGGAATTGGTGACTCAAGGGCTTCCGTTGGATATTCTCGCAAAGGGTGCAGCAGATCTCATATCTGAGGCTTTCTCGATACCGCCGTCGTCGCTCCGGCCTTCGTGATCATCTAAGGGTGCGAAAGGAATTCCCGAGGCCGCAAACCGCGCTTTACAACTATAAACGACGACCCACGGTATCGAACTGCGATACTAAAATTGAAAAAATAGAAATTATGATTTAAAATCAACATACTGAGAGATCAGTATGATTCCCTATTGAGGTTCCCATGCGCATCGCAGTCGGAGGCATTCACATCGAATGCAGCACCTATAATCCCGTCCTGAATGAAGAGAAGGACTTTCGTGTCTTGCGCGGCGCGGATTTGACCGCCGCACCCTACTTCGCCTTCCTCGGGGATTACGATGGTGAGTTCCTGCCGACCATTCATGCCAGAGCCATCGCCGGCGGCCCGGTCGCCCGCCATACATATGAGGCCTTCAAGGCTGAATTCCTGGAGCGTCTGAAGCCGTTGCTGCCGCTGGACGGGCTCTATCTCGCCATGCACGGCGCGATGTATGTCGAAGGCATGGAGGACGCCGAAGGCGACTGGATCAGCGCTGCGCGCGCCATGGTCGGCGAAAACTGCATGGTCTCGGCCAGCTACGACCTGCACGGCAACGTCACCCAACGCATCATCGATGCGCTCGACATGTACTCCACCTATCGCACCGCGCCGCATATCGACGTCGAGGAGACCATGCGCCGCGCCGTCAGGATGCTGACGGAAAGCCTGAAGACCGGCGTGAAACCGATCCTGCTCTGGGCGCCGATCCCGGTGGTCCTGCCGGGCGAGCGCACCAGCACCGTCGACGAGCCGGCCAAGAGCCTCTACGATATGCTACCTGGAATGGATGCCATCGACGGCGTCTGGGATGCGTCGCTCATGGTCGGTTACGTCTGGGCCGACGAGCCCCGCACCACGGCAGCCGCCATCATGACCGGCACGGATCGCGCCGTGCTCGAGCGTGAGGCAAAGCGTCTGGCACGAGCTTATTGGGATGTGCGCAAGGATTTCGTTTTCGGCTGCGAGACCGGCTCGATCGGGGAATGCGTCGCAAGAGCAATTGCGAGCGAGACCGCGCCCGTGGTGCTGGCCGAATCCGGCGACAACCCGACGGGTGGCGGCGTCGGCGACCGCGCCGATGTGCTGGCGGAACTGATTGCCAAGGGCGCCGCAGGCGTCATCTTCGCCGGTATCGCCGACAGGGCTGCGACGGAAGCCTGCTATGCGGCAGGCGTCGGCGCCACACTCGATCTCTCCGTCGGCGCATCGCTCGACACGAAAGGAAGCCAGCCGGTCAAGGGCAATTTTACCGTCAAGTATCTGCTCGATGTCACCGAACCGAGCGATGCGCAGGCCGTGGTTTCGATCGGCGGTATCGACCTGGTGCTGTCGGCCAAGCGCCGCCCCTATCACAATATCGCCGATTTCAGCCGTCTCGGGCTCGATCCACGCAAGGCCCGGATCGTCGTCGTCAAGTCCGGCTACCTCTCGCCGGAACTGGCGCCGATCGCCAATCCGAACCTGATGGCGCTGTCGCCCGGTGTCGTCGACCAGTTCGTCGAGCGGCTGCCGCGTCTGCGCAAGACGAAGCCGACCTATCCCTTTGACAAGGATTTCGATTTCACGCCCATAACGGCACTTTCGGCGCGCGCTATCGGTCGCTGACCGTCCCGGCAAGCACCGAAAAGCCCGAACATAATCGTTCCGTCATATTACACAGGCGACCCGTTTCCGCAGGTCGCCTTTCGCATTACGCACAAACATTGTGCATTGCTCGAATTGCTCAAAAAAGAGCTTGACGATGAAGTTGAGTTGAATTTCTATTGAACCAATTCCAAATTGGTTCATCCCTCGCCATGGCAACCAGCAGCCTTCCGGAGAATTCGGTTCATGCCCTGGAAAGGCTTCGGGGGCTTCTGAACTCCGCCGATCTGCCGGCGGACGGAAAGCTTCCGACAGAACGAGCCCTCTCGGAGACGCTGGGCGTCAGCCGACGCGCGATCCGACGCGCGCTGGAGGTGCTGGAAGCGGAAGGCCGCGTCTGGCGGCGTCAGGGCTCCGGAACCTATGTCGGACAGCGGCCGGACGAGTGGAGCCAGCATGTCAGCACCCTTGTCGCCGATACGGATCTGATGGAGGTCATGGAGGTCCGGCTGCGTATCGAACCGCAACTGGCGCAGCTCGCCGCCATGCGCGCCAAGCCCGACGACATCGACCGCATGTATGAGCTGGCGAAGAAGATCACCGCCAGCGACGATGCCGACAGCCGCGAACTTTGGGACGGCGCGCTGCACCGGCTGATTGCGCAGAGCGCCGGCAACCAGTTCTTTCTGACCATTTTCGACGTGATCAATCATGTCCGTCAGGACGAAGCATGGCAAACCATTCGCGAATTGGCCCGCAGCATCAACAAGACGCGCCCCGTCTCTTACGCCCAGCATATGGCGATCATCGATGCGATTGCTGCGCGCAATCCCATGAAGGCGGCCGAAGCCATGCGCGAACACCTTCTGATGCTTCAGGAAAGCCTGGTCCGCATCACGTCCCTCGACGCGCAAAACCCGCAGCTGCGATTGACCGGGGAGGCGGGCTGAGCATCGGCACGACACCGCGACGGATAACGACCGGAGAGGAAGACGGTCGAAGACGCGGGTGAACGACAACCATAAACAGGAGAACGAAATGAAGATCGCCCGATTCCTGACATCGCTTGCCGCCGGCGCCGTGATCGCGCTGCCGGCTTTTGCCGTCGAACTCAAGATCGGCCTGCAGGACGATGCCGACGCGCTGGATCCGGCGCAATCACGCACCTTCGTCGGTCGCATCGTCTATACCGCGCTCTGCGACAAGCTCGTCGACGTGACGCCGGACCTGCAGTTCGTGCCTCAGCTTGCCACATCCTGGAAATGGTCCTCTGACGGCAAGCAGCTCATCATGGAACTGCGCCAGGGCGTGAAATTCCAGGACGAGACGCCGTTCAACGCGCAAGCGGTCGTCGACAACATCCAGCGCTATCAGACCCTGCCGGAATCGCGCCGCAAGAGCGAGCTTTCCTCCGTCGAGAAGGTCGAGGCATCAGGCGAATATCAGGTGACGTTTACCTTGAAGGCACCAGACGTCACGCTGCTTGCCCAGCTTTCCGACCGCTCCGGCATGATGGTTTCGCCGACCGCGGCAAAGGCTGCCGGCGCGAAATTCGGCGATCATCCCGTCTGCTCCGGTCCGTTCAAATTCGTCGAGCGCGTGCAGCAGGACCGCATCGTGCTGGAGAAATTCCAGGATTACTGGAACAAGGACAACATCTTCATCGACAAGGTCACCTACCTGCCGATTCCCGATACGACGGTTCGCCTGGCAAATCTGCGCTCCGGCGACCTCGACATGATCGAGCGCGTGGCCGCATCCGATGCGGGCACGGTCAAGAGCGATTCCAATCTCGTCTACGCGGATGCCGTCGGCACCGGCTGGCTCGGCGTCTATGCCAATATCGGCAACGGTCCGCGCGCCGACAATCCGATGGGCAAGGACAAGCGTCTGCGTCAGGCATTCTCGCTAGCGATCGACCGTGAGGCCGCCATGCAAATCGTCTTCGACGGCACCGGACTTGCCGGCAACCAGCCGTTTGCGCCCAACAGCCCCTGGTTCGACAAGGATGTTCCCGTGCCGGCCCGCGACGTCGACAAGGCCAAGGCGCTGATCAAGGAAGCCGGATTCGATCGCATTCCGGTCGAGCTTGCCGTCGCCAACAATCCCGTTTCCATGCAGATGATGCAGATCATCCAGTCGATGGTCGCCGAAGCCGGCTTTGACGTGACGCTGAAAACAACCGAGTTCGCGACGCTGCTCGACGCGCAGTCGAGCGGCAACTACCAGCTCAGCCGCTCCGACTGGTCCGGACGTTCCGATCCCGACGGCAATATCCAGCAGTTCGTCACGACCGGCGCCGGCCTCAACGATTCCAAATATAGCAATCCCGACGTCGACAAGTTGCTGCTCGAGGCCCGCCAGTCGCAGGACAATGCCGTGCGCAAGCAGAAATACGATGCCGCCGAGACGATCCTGAACGAGGACCTGCCGATCATCTTTCTCGGGCACCAGGCCTGGATCTGGGCCTACAACAAGAAAGTCTCCGGCTTCGTGCCCTCGCCTGACGGCATGATCCGTCTTGTCGGCGTGAAGAAGAGCGGCTGAGCTAGCAACGCCATGCGGGCTCCCTCCCGCATGGCTCTTCCGGTATTCGACACCGCGCCGAGGATCTGCCCATGTATAGCTATATCGGAAAGAGGCTACTGGTCGCCATACCGACGCTGCTGATCATTTCGATCTTCGTTTTCTCGCTGCAAAAGCTTCTGCCCGGCGACCCTGTTCTGGCCATGGCCGGCGAGGAGCGCGACCCGCAGGTTCTCGAGCTGCTTCGCGAGAAATATCGCCTGAACGATCCCGTCATCTATCAATATGGCTACTGGCTGCAGGGAGTCGCCAAGGGTGATCTCGGCGTCTCGCTGCGCACCAATCAGCCTGTTCTTACGCTCGTTGCCGAAAAGCTGCCGGTGACGATCCAGTTGGCCGTCATGTCGATGATCTTCGCTTTCGCGATCGGCATTCCCATGGGCATATTGGCGGCGGTAAAGAAGAACACCATCATCGATTTTCTGGCCAACATCGTCGCCCTGTGCGGCCTGTCCGTGCCGAACTTCTGGCTCGGCATCATGCTGATCCTGCTGGTCTCGGTGAAGCTGCACTGGTTGCCGGCCTCCGGATACCAGCCGTTCTTCGAGGACCCCTGGCGCTCGATCCAGACCATGCTGATGCCGTCCTTCGTCCTCGGCAACGCGCTTGCCGCGACGCTGATGCGTCATACCCGCTCTTCCATGCTGAGCGTGCTCAGTGCCGATTACATCCGCACGGCCCGCGCCAAGGGCCTTCCGGAAACAGCCGTCGTCCTGCAGCATAGCTTTCGCAACGCCATCCTGCCCGTCGTCACCGTCAGTGCCCTGCTCTTCGGCGAGCTTCTGGCCGGCGCGGTGCTGACCGAGCAGATCTTTACCATTCCGGGCTTTGGCAAGCTCATCGTCGATGCGGTCTTCAACCGGGATTATGCGGTGGTCCAGGGGGTCGTGCTCTGCACGGCTATCGGCTTCATCGCCATGAACCTCATTGCCGATATTCTTTACGTCCTCCTCAATCCGCGCATGAGGGCAGCCCTATGAGCATGATCGTCCAGGCGACCGCAGCAGGCACTTCGGCCAAACGCGCGCCCAGTCGCGCCTGGCGGAAGCTCAGGGCCAACAAGGGGGCATTGGTCGGGCTCGCCATCATCCTCTTCTTTACGGCTCTCGCCGCACTGGCGCCGCTCCTGCCGATCCCGGATCCGGTCGCCACGAGCTGGTCGGCGATCCGCAAGGCGCCATCAGCCGCGCATTGGCTCGGCACCGATGATCTCGGCAGGGACATCCTGTCTCGCATGATCTGGGGGGCGCAGGCATCGCTGATGGCCGGCATCTTCTCGGTCGCCATCGCGGTCGCGATCGGCGTGCCGTTTGGCCTGATTTCCGGCTATTACGGCGGCTGGATCGACCAGATCATCTCGCGCATTACCGAAGCCTTCCTGGCGATGCCGTTCCTGATCACCGCCATTGCCCTTGCCGCCTTCCTCGGGCCGAGCCTCACGAATGCCATGATCGCCATCGGGCTTTCGGCGACGCCGGTCTTCGTGCGGCTGACGCGCGGCCAGGTGCTGGCGGTCAAGACAGAAGAGTATGTGGAAGGTGCCCGGTCGATCGGGCTGCGCCACTTCAGCATCATCACCCGCTACATCCTGCCGAACGTCTTTGCACCCATCCTGGTACAGGCCACGCTCACCATCGC
The DNA here is from genome assembly GCF_010668395.1 of Martinezella lusitana. GTDB lineage: Bacteria > Pseudomonadota > Alphaproteobacteria > Rhizobiales > Rhizobiaceae > Rhizobium > Rhizobium lusitanum_A. Next base: position 32,908 of record NZ_WUEY01000029.1, on the reverse strand, counting down.
AACCGCGATCATTGCGGAAGCGAGCCTCTCCTTCCTCGGCCTCGGACAGCAGCCTCCCGCCCCGAGCTGGGGCTCGATGCTCAATGTCGCCAAGAATTATCTCGAACAGGCGCCCTGGATGGCCATGTGGCCAGGTGCCGCCATTTTTCTCGTCGTGATCGGCTTCAACCTCCTCGGCGATGGCCTGCGCGATGCGCTCGACCCGCGCGAAGCATGAATAAACTGAAAGGATGCCCGCAATGACCGCATTCACCACCCGCCCCGAAATCCTCGGCACCTTCGGCGTCGTCACCTCGACGCACTGGATCGCGTCGGCCGTCGGCATGAGCATCCTTGAAAAAGGCGGCAATGCCTTCGACGCGGCCGTGGCGACCGGCTTCGTGCTGCAGATCGTCGAGCCGCATCTCTGCGGCCCCGGCGGCGATATGCCGGCCATCCTCTATTCGAAGAAGAAGAACAAGGTCGAGGTCATCTGCGCCCAGGGACCGGCGCCGGCCGGTGCGACGATCGAGCACTATACGAACGAAGGGCTGAAGCTGATCCCCGGCGACGGCCTGCTGGCCACCGTCATCCCCGGAGCCTTCGACGGATGGATGCTGATGCTGCGCGACTACGGCCGGCTGACCGTCCGCGACGTTCTCGAACCGGCGATCCACTATGCCGAAAGCGGGCACCCCGTCCTGCCGCGCGTCTCGGCCACCATCGCCGGGCTTGCCGATTTCTACCGCAAGGAATGGCCGACCTCCTACGAGACCTGGCTTCCCGGCGGGACCGTCCCGGAACCCTGGTCCAACTTCAGGAACCCCGTGCTCGCCGAAACCTGGAAGCGTGTCGTCGCCGAGGCGGAAAGCAAGAGCGACCGCGAAGCGCAGATCGAAGCTGCGCGAGATGCCTACTATCGCGGCTTTGTGGCGGAAGCGATCGACAGCTATGCCAGCAAGACAGCCGTCATGGATGCGAGCGGCGAGCGCCACAAGGGGGTGCTGACTGCCGATGACATGGCCAACTGGCAGGCCACTATCGAGGCGCCTCAGACCTATGATTATCACGACTGGACCGTCGCCAAGATCGGCCCGTGGGGTCAGGGACCCGTGTTCCTGCAGACGCTGTCGCTGCTCAAGGGCTTCGATCTCGCCGGCATGGATCCGGCCGGGACCGACTTCGTCCATACCGTCACCGAAGCCATGAAACTCGCCTTCGCCGATCGCGAGGTCTATTATGGCGATCCGAATTTTACGACCGTGCCGCTCGACACCTTGCTCTCGGACGCCTACGCCGCCGAACGCCGCAGGCTGATATCGCTGGAAGCCTCCCTCGCTCTGCGCCCAGGCAAAGTGCCCGGCTTCGAGGACCAGTACGATCTCACCATGAAGATGCTCGAGGCGCCGGAAGCCAAGAGCGGAGCGGTCTATGAGCCGACAATGTCGCATCTCACCGAGAAGCGCGGCGATACCGTGCATATCGACGTCATCGACCGCGAGGGCAACATGGTGTCGGTGACGCCTTCCGGCGGCTGGCTTCAATCCTCCCCCATCGTGCCCGGCCTCGGTTTCTGCCTGAATTCCCGCGCCCAGATGTTCTGGCTGCAACCCGGACTGCCTTCCTCGCTTGCGCCCGGCAAGCGACCGCGCACGACGCTTACCCCGACGCTGGCGCTGCATGAAGGGCGCCCGACGCTCGCTTTCGGCACGCCCGGCGGCGATCAGCAGGAGCAATGGCAGCTTTCCTTCTTCCTGCGCTATGTCCATCACGGCCTCAACCTGCAGGAAGCGATCGACAAGCCGTTGTTCCACAGCACGCATTTCCCGAGCTCGTTCTATCCGCGCACCCGCGAGCCCGGCGGCCTGACGGCGGAGGCGAATTTCGGCGAAGATGTGCTCGAAGCGCTCCGCAGGAAGGGCCATCAGCTGACCGTCGCGCCGGAATGGACCGTCGGCCGGCTGACCGCCGCGCGGCACGATGCATCGGGCCTTTTGCGCGCCGCTGCAACCCCGCGTCTGATGCAGGCCTATGCCATAGGGAGGTAGAGCCCCCCAGCAACCATCAAAGGCGCTCAGCGATGTCCGAGCAATGCGCAAAATCATGTAAAGGGAACCGATGACGACCAACGCCGCGCAGACGATCGACCCGAACAGGCAGCCTGTCCTTTCCGTTTCCCATCTGACCACCTCGTTTCTCGTCGATGGTGAGTGGCGCTCGGTCGTCAAGGACATCTCCTTCGACGTCATGCCGGGGGAAACGGTCGCCATCGTCGGCGAGAGCGGCTCCGGAAAAAGCGTAACATCGCTGTCGATCATGCGGCTGCTTGCGAGAGCCAGCAGCCGCATCGAGGGTTCGATCGGGCTCAACGGCCGCGACCTCCTCTCCTTGCCGGAGGCTGAAATGCGCAGGGTACGCGGCAAGGATATCGCGATGATCTTCCAGGAGCCGATGACATCACTCAATCCGATCTTCACCATCGGCCGGCAGATTTCCGAGGCGTTGACCTGCCATGGCAATCTTTCCAGGGTCGACGCGAAGGCGGAAACGATCCGCCTGCTGGAAAAGGTGCGCATCCCCAACGCATCCTCGCGCTTCGACGAATATCCGCACCAGTTTTCCGGCGGCATGCGCCAGCGCGTGATGATCGCCATGGCGCTTGCCAGCCGCCCGAAACTGCTGATCGCCGACGAGCCGACGACCGCGCTCGATGTGACCATCCAGGGACAGATCCTCGATCTCATCAAGGTGTTGCAGGAAGAGGAAGGCATGTCCGTCCTCTTCATCACCCATGACATGGGCGTTGTCGCGGAAATTTCCGATCGCACCATCGTCATGTATCGCGGCGAGGCCGTGGAGACCGGCAGGACCGACGATATTTTTCATCGCGGCCGGCACCCCTATACCCGTGCGCTGCTGTCGGCGGTGCCACGGCTCGGTTCGATGAAGGATCAGCCGCAGCCGCTACGCTTTCCGAGCGTCGATATCCATACCGGCGAACGCAGTGAACCGAAACCGCTGGCGGATACCGTCGATCACGGCAAGACGCCGGTGCTGGAGGTTAAAAATCTTGTCGCTCGCTTCGATCTTCGCGGCGGGCTGCTCGGTCGGCCGACCGGCGCCATCCATGCGGTCGAAAACGTTTCCTTTGCTCTGTCTCAGGGGGAAACCTTGTCGCTGGTCGGCGAATCCGGTTGCGGCAAGTCGACGACGGGCCGGTCCATCATGCGGCTGATCGACCCCCGGTCGGGCGAAATCCGCCTCGATGGCTATGACGTCATGAAGCTCAATGCGGTCGAGTTGCGCCGGATGCGCCGCAGCATCCAGATGATCTTCCAGGACCCGTTTGCCAGCCTCAATCCGCGCATGACGATCGGGGCGGCCGTGGCAGAACCCTTCATCGAGCATCGTCTCGGCTCGCGCGGCGAGGCACGCGAGAAAGCCGCGGACCTCTTGGAGCGCGTTGGCCTGAAGGCGGATATGATGAGCCGCTATCCGCACGAATTCTCGGGCGGCCAGCGCCAGCGTATCTGCATTGCCCGTGCGCTCGCGCTTGATCCGAAGGTGATCGTCGCCGACGAGAGCGTCTCTGCGCTCGATGTGTCCATCAAGGCTCAGGTCTGCAATCTCCTCATGGATCTGCAGCAAAGCCTCAATCTCTCCTACCTCTTCATCTCGCATGACATGGCCGTGGTCGAGCGCGTCAGCCATCGCGTCGCGGTGATGTATCTCGGCGAAATCGTCGAAATCGGCCCGCGCGCGTCGGTGTTCGAAAATCCGCAGCATCCCTATACCAGGAAGCTGATGGCAGCCGTGCCGGTGCCTGACCCGTCCCGGCGCGGCATCAGACGCAACCTTGCCGTCGACGAGTTGAAGAGCGCGGTACGGCCCGTCGGCTACATCACGCCGCGCCGACAGTATCGCGAAGTGTCCAATGGCCATCTGGTCCGGATGGAAGAAGTCGCCTGAGCCGGTTTCCGGCCTTGACGATATCGAAATCCAGGCAAATATCGGCATCCTGTTTCCACCTCATCTGGAGTTGAATGAAATGACCGACAGCGTTCTCGATATTCCGGTCAATAGGATCGACGGCAGCGAGACGACGCTTGCCGACTACAGCGGCAAGGTCATCATGGTCGTTAACGTCGCGTCCAAATGCGGCCTGACGGTGCAGTACGAGGGGCTGGAAAAGCTCTATGAGGACAAGCGCGACGATGGTCTCGTCATTGCCGGCTTCCCCGCCAACGATTTCAAGGGGCAGGAGCCGGGCACCGATGAAGAGATATTGAGCTTCTGCACGCTTACCTACGATGTGCAGTTCCCGATGTTTTCCAAGATCGCCGTCACCGGAGAAGAGCGCCATCCGCTCTATGACGGCCTTATCGCCTCCGGCGTCGAGACAATCGGAGACGGCCCGATGCGCGAACGGCTCGCAAAACATGGCCTTGAAACCGGACAGGACGGCGGCATCGTCTGGAATTTCGAGAAGTTCCTGATCGGCCGCGACGGCAAGGTTGCCGCCCGTTTTGCGCCTGATGTAACGGCCGACGATCCACGCCTGCTGTCGGTTTTGGAAAAGGAGCTGGCACGCGCCGGCTAAGGCGCCCAGCACTCAGCAAACTTCCAAAACAGCAAATTGCGTCAATAGGTTGCACTCATTTTCACGGCACGGCTGGGTATGCTCAGCCGGATGACGTAATTGCCCGCCTTCCGGCCCGGGAGTATCCTTCCCCCATCCGAATACATCGCGACGGAACGCCGCATCAATTCTGATGGGAGGATGTCATGCGCGAACCTGATATGCAGAAACTCGATGCCTTGGTCGGGCGCCTGGTGGGCGATCTCGGTGCGGCGGTCTCGGGCGTGTTGGTAACACTCGGGGATCATCTTGGCCTATTCAGGGCCATGGCGGACGGAACACCGATGACGTCGGCCGAACTGGCCGACAAAGTCGGTGTGAAAGAGCGCTATGTGCGCGAATGGCTGTCGGCTCAGGCGGCGGCCGATTATGTGAGCTATGACGACGGGACGGAGCGTTTCCATCTGACGCCCGAACAGGCAATGGTGTTTGCGGAGGAAAACGGCCCGGCCTTCTTCACCGGAGCCTTCGAAGTCGTCCAATCCATGTGGCTCGACGAGCCGAAGATCACCAACGCCTTCAAGACCGGCAGCGGCCTTGGCTGGCATGAGCACAGCGCCTGCCTGTTCCGCGGCACGGAGCGGTTTTTCCGTCCGGGCTACAACAGCCATCTCGTTACGGAATGGATACCCGCGCTGGACGGTGTGCATGAAAAGCTTGAAGCGGGCGCCACCGTCGCCGATGTCGGCTGTGGTCACGGAGCATCGACCATCCTGTTGGCGCAGGCCTATCCAAACTCGGCCTTCTTCGGCTTCGACTATCATCTGCCCTCGATCGAGCGCGCGAAAGCGGCCGCGAAGGAGGCGGGTGTGGCCGGCCGCATCACGTTCGAGCAGGCAAGTGCCAAGGATTTCCCGGCTGCCGGCTACGATCTTGTCGCAATGTTCGATTGCCTCCACGACATGGGCGATCCGGTCGGTGCGGGTAAACATGTCAAGGAAAGCCTCACCGACGACGGGACCTGGATGATCGTCGAGCCCTTTGCGCATGACTGCCTGAAGGATAATCTCAATCCGGTCGGCCGCGTCTTTTACGGCGCATCGACGATGATCTGCACGCCGGCCTCGCTTTCGCAGGAAGTCGGCCTGGGCTTGGGCGCACAGGCAGGCGAGATGAAGTTGCGGAAGGTTGCCATGGATGCTGGTTATTCGCATTTCCGCAAGGCGACCGAAACGCCGTTCAACATGGTCTTCGAGGTCAGGGCTTGAAAATTGCGCCGCGCTCCATCGAACGCGGCGCAAGTGACGTTTTACAGACGCTGCCCGTCTTCGCCGAACAACGACGCCAACGCCGGCTGGAAATAGACCGGCTGCTCCCGATCGAGCGCGACATCCTCGTCGGCATCGATCCGCACGGACATCGTCTCCTTGCCGACCTGGCCCCAGATCAGATTGTCCGAGCCCATGGGCTCGACGATGGTAAAGGTCGCGGGCAGGTTCGAAACGCGGCTGCCCGCGGGCTGGAACTGCATCTGCTCGGGACGAACGCCGAGCGTCGCCTTGCGGCCGTCGCCGGGCGTGCCTGAAAATTCGTAGCCGTTGAGATCGATCTTGCGGCCGTCGGGCAATGCGAAGGCCGGCACGCCACCATCGCTCGTCAACTGCCCGGACAGGAAGTTCATCGAGGGCGAGCCGACGAAGCCTGCGACGAAGCGATTGACGGGGCGCCGGTAGATTTCCTTCGGCGAGGCGAATTGCTGGATGACGCCACCGCTCATGACCGCGATACGATCGGCGAGCGTCAGCGCCTCGATCTGGTCGTGCGTCACATAGATCATGGTGGAGCCGAGGCCGCTGTGCAGACGCTTGAGCTCGACGCGCAATTCGGTCCTGAGCTTGGCGTCAAGGTTGGAAAGCGGCTCGTCGAACAGGAAGACGTCGACGTCACGCACCAGGGCGCGGCCGATGGCGACGCGCTGGCGCTGCCCCCCGGACAATTCACCCGGTCGCCGTTTGCGCAAAGGGTCGATCTGCAGGATCTGCACGGCGCGGTCGACGCGCTGGGCAATCTCGTCCTTCGCCATGCCGGCGATGCGCAGCCCGAAGGAGAGGTTCCCCTCCACCGTCATCGTCGGATAGAGCGCGTAGGATTGAAACACCATGCCGATGCCGCGATCCTTCGGCTCTTCCCAGGTGACATTCTTGTCGCCGATCCAGATCTGGCCATCGGTGATGTCGGTAAGCCCGGCGATCGCATTGAGCAAGGTCGACTTGCCGCAGCCGGAGGGGCCGAGCAACACGATGAATTCGCCGGACTGTATTTCCAGATTGAGCGACTTCAGGACGTTGACGCTGCCGAAATCGATTGCAAGTTCGCGAATGGAGACATTGGCCATGAGCTATCCCTTGACTGCACCGGCGGTAATGCCGCGCACGAACCAGCGACCCGAGCCGAAGTAAACGATCAGCGGCACCAGGGCGGTGAGAATGGTTGCCGCCATGTTGACGTTGTAGAGCTTTTCGCCCTGGGTGGAGTTGACGATGTTGTTGAGCTGCACGGTCATGGGGAAGTTTTCCCGGCCGGCGAAAACGACGCCGAAGAGGAAGTCGTTCCAGATGCCGGTCACCTGCAGGATCGCCGCCACCACCAGGATCGGGATCGACATCGGGATCATCAGCAGGAAAAAGATCTGCCAAAGCCCGGCGCCGTCGATGCGCGCCGCCTTGAACAGCTCCATCGGCAGGCTCGAGTAATAGTTGCGGAACAGCAGCGTCAGAACCGGCAGGCCGAACACCGTATGGGTGATGATGATGCAGGGCAGCGTCGAATAGATGCCGATATCGCGATAAATCAGGACCAGCGGATAGATGAATACCTGATAGGGAATGAAGGCGCCGAGCAACAGGATGGCAAAGAGCACGTTTGCCCCCTTCACCCGCCAGAAGGACAGCGCATAGCCGGTCAGCGACGAGATCAGGATCGACAGGATCATGCTCGGAATGAGGATCTTCACCGAATTCCAGAAGCCGACGCTGATGCCGCCGCATTCAAGCCCGGTGCAAGCCGTACTCCACGCCTGCACCCAGGGGTCCACCGTCCACATCTGCGGAAAGGCGAAGATATTGCCCTGCCGGATCTCCGGCATGGATTTGAACGAGGTGACAAGCATCACATAGAGCGGCAGCAGGAAGAAGAGTGCCGCGACGACGAGAAAAAGGTAAAGGCCGATGCGTCCTGGGGTCAGATGCTGCGGCTTGCGCCCGGTCGGACCCTGCATGGCACCAGTGACGGAAGATGGCGTCGTCATCAGTTCCCCCTCGGCTTTTCGCGGAAATATTCATAATAGAGCCACGGCGTCACCAGGATGACCACCGTGATGAACATCACCGTCGATGCTCCCGTCGCAAGCGCGATATTGCCGCGCCCGAAAAGGTAATCCATGATGAATTTCCCGGGCACTTCGGTCGATATGCCAGGGCCGCCGCCTGTCGTCGCCAGAACCAGCTCGTAGACCCTGACGACCGCGATCGCCAGAAGCACGCTGGCGGTGATGATGGTCGGCCGCAGGATCGGGATGACGATATGGAGATAGACCCGCCAGCTCGGTATGCCGTCGATGCGCGTCGCCTTCCACAATTCGCGATCGACGCCGCGCAGCCCCGCCAGCATGATTGCCATGACCAGGCCCGTCGATTGCCAGATGCCGGCAAGCACGATGACGTAGAGGGCGAGATCGCTCTGGACGATCCAGTCGAAGCGGAACCACGTAAAACCGATGCTGTCTGCAACCTTCTGCAGGCCGAGCGTCGGATTCATGATCCACTGCCAGACCAGGCCGGTAACGATGAACGACATCGCGAAAGGATAGAGAAAGATCGTGCGGAAGGTATTTTCGAAGCGGACCTTCTGGTCGAGCGCAACGGCGAGCAGAAAGCCGAGGATCAGACAACCGGCAATGAACAGCACGCCGAAGACCACGACATTCTGTAGTGATATCAGCCAGCGCGCTGTCGCAAACAGTCGCTCATACTGTTTCGTGCCGACGAAGATGTTGACCGGCAGCACCTTGCTGTCCGTAAACGATATCCAGATGTTCCAGACGACGGTGACGACATAGGCCAGAAGCACGATGGCGAAAGCCGGGAACAGGGCCAGATAGGGCGAAAGATGGATCCTCCTGCGGCTTGCGCTCGCAGGCGCGACAACCGTCTTTACGGCGGCGGCGCTCGTGTCTGAGGTGCTCATGGCGCGCTCCTTCTCAGCATTCATGGAAGCCGGCGGCAGGAGTGCCTGCCGCCGCATGGATGTCGATCGAAGCTTACTTCGCCTGTTCAATCACCTGTGCGAACTGATCGGCGAACTGGTCTGCCGTCATGCTGGGCGTCGTCCAGTATTGAGCGATAAGGTCGCCTTCGGTCTGGACGATGTCCTGCGGGGTCAGCACATCCGGTGCAAGGATCTGGCGGCTCGGATCCTTGAGCGCGTTCAGACCCTTCTGAGCGCAGGCGTCGAGCTTCGACGTATCGACATCAAGACGCACGGGCACGGAACCCTTCTTGGAGTTGAAGGCAAGCTGGCCCTCCTTCGACATGATGACCGTTGCCAGCAGGGTCTGTGCGTCGATCGCCGTCTTGTCCTTCAGGACCGGGAAGACGAAGATATCGCCGCCCATCATGAAGTTGGATTCGCCCGGTCCGAGAATGCAGCCGAAATCCTTGTCGGCGACGAGGCCGGCATGAATGAATTCACCCTTTGCCCAGTCACCCATGAACTGGATACCCGCCTTGCCGTCCACCAGCATACCGGTCGCTACGTTCCAGTCGCGGTTCGGGCTGCCAGGATCCTGATAGTTGCGCAGCTTGGCGAAGACTTCGGCCACATGCTTGAACTTGTCGGACTTCACGGCATCCGTGTCGAGATCCTTCCACACCTTGCCGTAGAGTTCCTTGCCGCCTTCCCCAAGCAGGATGGCGTTGAACATCGACTGCAGCTGCCAGGGCTGACCGCCGACGGCGACCGGGATCAGGCCGGCGGCCTTGATCTTGTCGAGCGCCGCAAACATTTCATCCCAGGTCTTCGGCTCTTCCGTCACGCCCGCCTTCGTGAAGACGGCCTTGGAATAAAAGACCCAGTTCTGGCCATGGTCATTGATCGGAGCGCCGTAGATATGACCCTGAAATTGGATGGCCTGATAGAAGGCCGGCGTCAGAACCGATTTCCAATCCTGTTCCTTGGCAAGATCATCGAGCGACCGCAGCAGGCCTTGCTGGGCCAATTCATTCATCTGCGTGCCGGTGTTGAACTGCATGGCCGTCGGCGGATTACCGCCGATGATGCGGTTGATGCCGATCGGACGAGCCGTCGAGCCGGATCCTGCAATCGCAGTATCCACCCATTCGCCGCCGGCGTCATTGAAGGCCTTGGCCAGTTCCTTCACGGCGGCGGCTTCGCCGCCGGAAGTCCACCAATGCAGAACTTCGGCTTTCTTGCCATCGGCAAGCGCGCCGGTCACGCTCGTAGCGACCAGCGCCGTGGCGCCAACCAATGCCATCATCAATTTACGCATACGTTCCTCCTCCTTTTTGATTGCGTTCTCCAACGCCTGTGTTCAGCCGCCGCCGTCCCCAGACATCGGATGCCGAATTCAACGATCCTCCAAAACCGTGCCGTCGGGCCTCCATTCCCTTCGGCAAGCAGGCAATGCTTTCTCAGGCATGCCCCTTCGTCAAGCCCACAGTCCGAAAGGACTGCATTTTCCCAACTTTATAGCGCAGCCTATACGAAACGTCCCTCTTTAATTGCAGGCGATATCGGGTCGGGACGACCGCAGCTGCTGTGAATTGCAACCACCCTGCGCGACTGGGCCGAGCGTTCGAACGCGGTCATGACCTCCAGTGCATGGAATGCCAGTTCCGACGATACGCGATGCTGCCGTCCGGAGCGAAGGGAATCCACCATTTCCGCGGCTCCCAGTCCGCGCAGTCCGAGATGTCCGGGCACGCCTTCCGTATAGGGGTGATCGACGGGGATCTCTTCCCAGTCCTCGCCGCCATCGCGGAATATCTCGACCTTTCCGGTAAAGTTGTTCGGATCCGGCGTCACCATCGTCCCTTCGGAGCCGTAGAGCTCGATCTGATTATGCTTGTGCTTGATGACATCGAAGCTGGTGGCGATGGTGACGGTCGCGCCGCTGTGGAATTCCATCACCCCTGTCAGATGCGTCGGCACCAGCACCTTGATCGTTTCGCCGCGATGAGGGTCGGTTTTTACCGTGCGTTCGATGCGGGTGATCTTGGCGGTTCCGAAAATCTCGCGCACGGGGCCGAGCAGAGCAATCAGGTTGGTGACGTAATAGGGACCGACATCGAGCATCGGGCCGCCGCCGCGACCGTAGAAGAAGGCAGGGTTGGGATGCCAGTGCTCATGGCCGGGCAGGAGCAGCATGGCGGTGGCGGAGATCGTCTTGCCGATGCGCCCCTCGTCCAGAAGCCGGCGGGTCAGCTGGTGGCCGCCGCCGAGGAAAGTGTCGGGAGCGCAGCCGAGCCGCAAATCTCCTGCCCGGGCGATCGACATCAGCTCCTCGGCCTCGGCCATGGAGACGCCAAGCGGCTTTTCCGAATAGACATGCTTGCCGGCGAGAAGCGCCTTCTTGCTGATGGCATAATGCGAGACCGGCGTCGTCAGATTGATGATCAGGCCGATTTCCGGGTCGGAAAGCATCGCATCGAGCGCGACGGCTTCGATGCCGAACTGATCGGCGAGCTTCCGCGCCGACGTGTCGTAGAGATCGTAGACCGACTTCACGCGAATGAAATCGAACATATGCAGGGTCGCGACATAGGTGGCGCTGATATTGCCGGCGCCGACGATGCCGACTTTCATGGGCTGAGTGCTCATTGAATTGCCTCTAGGAAATGATGATATCAAGCTCGGCGGCAGCGGCGCGCAGATAACTCATGCCGCGCCGCATCTCGTCGTCGAATTCCGGTGTCGCTTCCCGGAAATGCGTCCAGTGCGAGGCCCCCGGCGCATCTTCCAGCTCGAGCGTGATCGGACCGGAATAACCGATGGCCCGCAGCGCTGCAAAGATCGCCTTCCAGTCGATCTTGCCCCGCCCTGGCCGCCAGTGGGCGTTCGTATGGCCCTCATTATCGGAAAAATGCGTGTTGAAGATGCGCTTGCCGAGCGCCAGCACGACATAATGCGGCATGTCGCCGGCGGGAAAGAGATGGCTGGGATCGAAATTGAGGCCCAGATTGGCAGCGCCGGTGCGCTCGATCAGGCGCAGCATCCCCTGGCCGGAACTGACCCAGCGATAAGGGTGCGGCTCGATCGCGACCCGCAGGCCGACGGCAGCAGCAATCTCGCAACCCCGGGCGAACCCCTCGACCACGGCATCATATTCGCCTGTCCAGTCCCACTGCGGCTCGACGGCAGCGCTCCATTCCTGCGAAATCGGACGTTGCAGGATCGGCTTGACGTCGGACTGGAACGGATAGGGCGTCATGCTGGTGACGATCGGCGCGCCGATTGCAGCCGCCACATCCATTCCGCGCTTGTAGCCATCCAGATCGACCGTCGAAACGGCGGCATCCGCGGCGCGGCTGAACGGCAGATTGAAGAAGAAATTGGTGAGCACCAACCCTTCTCCGTCGGCAATCCCCTTCAATTCGCGAATGGTCTCGGGCGTATAATAGGCCAGCATATCCACCGACCATGCGGTCAGCTCAAAACCCTTGCAGCCCGTGCGGGCAAGCCGCCTGAGCGGCGCCTGGTAGGGCGGGTTCCAATTGAAGGTCCAAATTGGCGATCCGAAAAAAAGCGAGCCGTCGCTCACGTCATCCTCCCTTGGAATGCGGCGCGATGCCTGAGGCATGGCCTCCGCTCTTACATCGATATCCCTTGCCGGTGGTCTCCTCACCCGTATCCGGCAATTCGTAACGTTACGATTATAGAAAAGAAGGCCGCTGTCAATGCGATATTTTTCGCCTTCCTGCATGATATACAGACGGAATTTCATAATCCGTAACGTTACGAATAACTTCCGGGCATCTCCTCACATTGCAAGTCGCAGCGCTGCTTATCCGTGACGTATCTGACTCTGATGATCCACGAATGCGGCGCTGACGATTTCACGCAACTCAGCGGGGTCCTCGCCGGCGATCGCCCGATGCAGGAAGGCGGCCAACCGCTCGCCTATGGCATGGTTCGAGTAATAGAAGGTGCTGAGAGGCGGATTGAAGAAATCCGGCAATGCCGTGCCGCCATAGGTGATCAGGGCGAAATTGCTGCCGGCCTGCCGCCCCGCATCGCGCAAGCCCGCGAGGAAGCCGAGCGCGGCCTCTTCGCTCGCCACGAAAGCAGCGGTCGCTTCCGGGTTCTGGGCCGCTATGCGCCTTGCCATCTCGCGACCATTGTCCGGCGTTGCCGCGGTGAAATGAATGCAATTGTCCGGGACGTGCAGATGGCGTTCGGCAAAGGTCCTGCGCCAGCCGCGCACGAATTGCAGGCTGTAGGTGAATTGATCGCTGGGCGCGATCAGCAACGGCATCGGATGACCCGCATCGAGAAGCAGGCGAGCCGCCTGCGCGCCGATTTCCTCATGATCGAGATCGATGCTCGGATGAACGCTCAAAAGCTCGGTTCGGCCGAAGGTGACGAAGGGCATACCGGTTTCAAGCAGATATTTGACGCGATCGTCCTGCGGGGTCGTGTGCGTGATGACGATGCCGTCGACCGATCCCTCCTCGACGATATCGCGCACGGTCGCCAACGGATCATCCGCCTGCAGCTGCGGTACGATCGTCGTGCGGTAGCCTCGTGCCTTCATGTAGCGCGAAGCGCCCTCGATCAGCGAGGCGACGACGATATTCATTTCCCCTTCTCGCCCGAACGGCAGCACGATGCCGATGGCGTGGGTCTTGCCGGTACGAAGATTGATGCCGCCGAGATTGGGGCGGTAGCCGAGCTCGCCCGCTACGCGCTTGACGAGTTCGATCGTCTCGCGATTGACCTCGGGACCTTCCTTCAACGCGCGGCTAACGGTTGTGACCGAAAGGCCAAGAGCCGTCGCAACCGTTCGCAAGGTCACGCGCTGACCTGCTTCGCGCCGCAAGCCGCGTCCTACCGCCAATCCCTGCACCTTCGACAAATCATTCCGCTCCGCCATATCGGCGCGAGAATGCCCGCAGGCGGGTGATGATGCAAGCGCAGGCTGCGATCAAAGTAGAAGAGGAAGAGCTGCGTGCCTGGGCTGTCGATCTGATGTCGGCAGGCCATACAGGACACAACCTTAAGCATCAATATTCAGCCAGCATTCAGAAAAGCAATTTTAAAGTGCACATTGTTAGTCATTCCATCATCGGGGGGAACTCATGGATAAGTACACCAAGACCGTATTGACCGTCATTGCCGTCGCGCTCGTGCTGATCGCCACGCAGAATACAATCACGCCGGCAAAAGCCCGCGGCGGATGCGGCGAAGAGTCGTATAATCCCTGCTTCGTAAAACTCGTAAACTGACGGGGCTAAACGCCCGTCGCTCGATACCATAAACGTTTGGACCTGCCGCTGCTTGATAGCGGCAGGTCCAAAACTATTGTTCGGGATCGCAGGGTGCGTATCAGCCTGTCCAGAAATTCCTTGGACAAGCCTGTAAGGGTTAGCTTTGGTCCGCGATCTTGCGAGCCGCCTGAATGGCCGTGCGCGCGCCGGCGCGCAGCTGTGCCGTTTCAGTGCCGGCAATGACGAGATCGAGGCCAAGTTTCAGATATTGCCCGGCGCGGTCTCCATCGCTGCCGAAAGCGCAGATGACCTTGCCGTGGGCGCGGCAACGCGCGAGCGCGGTGGCAAGCGCCTGATCGATTGCAGCACTGTCGGGCGCAAGCCGCGCGCCATTCGAAAGCGCGATCGACAGATCGGACGGGCCGACGAAGATGCCGTCGATGCCGTCAACGGCAAGAATCTCGTCGATCGCATCGAGCGCCGTGCGGGTTTCCACCATGGCGATGGTCACGGTCAGGCTGTTGGCGCTCTGCAGATAGTCTTCGGCAGGAATGCCAAAATGATTGAGAGCAAGCGAAGGCCCCCAGCTGCGCTCACCGAGCGGCGGATATTTCGTCGCCTTCACCAGGGCGCGCGCATCGTCGGCGGAATTGATCATCGGCGCGATGATGGCGGAAGCGCCGGCATCCAGAAGGCGCGAGGCGGAAGCAAAATCGCCGACCGGGATGCGGGCAATCGCCGGCTTGCCTGCAAGCCTCACATGGGCAACGCCGCTGGCGGCGGACGCCATGTCCCACATGCCATGCTGCATGTCGAGCACGACGGTATTGAAATCTTCCTGCGCGAGATGATTGACCAACATCGGATCGGGCGTACCGACCCAGGCCGCAATCATGCCGCCATTCTCGCGGCGCTTCAGGCGTCCGGCAAAACCGTTAATGTCAGTCGTTGTCATGTTTCCTCGCTTATCAATAACAGGCCCTATTTTTGAAGGCAGCCTCAACCGCCAGATCAAGGGCGGGCCGTTGCAATCGACAATACTCAATTCTCATGGCCGAACCACTCGAAAGTGAACAGGAGCCGCATTCAAATCGCAAAAGAGCAGCTTCGATAAGCTCGGTTATCCAGTCGACAGCTAATTTCCAATCTGCCGGACAAACATGACAAATAAGCAGATATCATCGTTGCTTGGCCAATTAGCCACACCGGCAATACGACGAAGACATCACCGGGGACAAACGATGCCGTCGATCGGCCGGCATCATCGATCCGCAAGTCGCTTCATGCACAGGCGCGCCGCGGAACATGGCGGAAGCCTCTTGCAAGCAGCTCAAGAAGGGCGCCCAGCGAGCCATTGACCGCGCACGGGATGTCCCCACCCTTCGCAAGGCCAGGGACGATCACCGCCCCGCAAAACGCTGTTTCGCAAAGTCGGTGACGGGTGTGTAGAGGCTGACGAGCGTCCCCTCGGGATCGCGAATCTGTCCTGCCCGGTTGCCCCATGGCATCAGCTTCGGTTCGTGTACAACCTCCACCTTGTCCTTCAGCCGGGCGAATTCTGCATCGACATCGTCGACCTGGAATTCGATGATAACGGAGCGATTGGCACAGGGTTCGGCGCTCCCTTCGCGGAACAGGGCGACCGTCTCGGCGCTTCCGATCGCGAGCGCCGCCGCCGGGGTAACGATCTCGGCAAAGACCGGCGCCAGCCACTCTGCCGCCTGGCCCGTAATCATCTCATAAAAGCTGACGACCTTTTTGATGTCGGCGGCGATCAGGCGCGTGGATGCTAATTTCATCGGATACTCCTTCAAAAGGCCGGCACACTCTCTCTTTGTCGGCTCGAAGGCTCTTGTCGCATGTCCCTGCTGCCAGCATACTGGCAGCAGGAGTCAGTATGAATGCGCCGCGCCGACCGTTTGTTTCAGATCATACAAATTTTGCGCCGGTCGAGCCGACCGGTAACCGCCGCCGCGCTGGCGGACGAGCTCGAAGTATCGAAGCGGACGGTTTATCGCGACGTCGCCGACCTGATGGGCCAGCGGGTGCCGATCGAGGGCGAGGCGGGCTTCGGATACCTGCTTTCGCCTGACTATTCGATGCCGCCGCTGATGCTGACCCCCGAAGAGATCGAGGCGGTGGTCCTCGGAGCGCAGTGGGTTGCGGGCCGTTCCGACAAGATCCTCGCCAATGCCGCACGCGATGTCGTCGCCAAGATCACCGCGATTGTTCCGGCACATCTGCGTCCCTTCATCGCCGAGCCGAGCGTTGGCGCCAGACCGGTCGTCCAGCGAGCGGAAGAAGAGACCATCGACCCCGCGATGCTCCGCGTAGCGGTCCGCGAAGGGCGAAAGCTTCGGCTGCGCTATCGGACGGACGCAGGCGAGGAAACCGAACGGACCGTGTGGCCCGTCATCCTCGGTTATTCCGATACCAGCCGAATCCTGGTGGCATGGTGCGAGCTACGCCAAGACTTCCGACATTTCCGCACGGACAGGATTCTCGAGGCCGATGTGCTCGGCGAAAGTTATGGCCTACGGCCAGGCGAACTGCGTCGTCGCTGGTCTACCTGGCGAGAGGCTCAACTCCATCCATCAGGGCCGCCCGCTCTGCGCTGAACAACGGTGGCACGCCAGCTTCAGCGAATGCTGGCTTGGCCGCCGGTATTGGAGCCTCAAGCATCCATTGTTAGACTGGGCGACACCTCGTAGATCAAAACGACATCTTGGAGACAGGAAACATGGCGCTCAAGCGGATGGACAACGTCGGAATCGTCGTCGAAGACCTCACAGGGGCGATTGATTTCTTTCTCGAACTTGGCCTTGAGCTCGAAGGGCGGGCGACGGTCGAAGGAGAATGGGCCGGACGCATCACTGGACTGGGTGATCAGCGTGTCGAGATTGCCATGATGCGCACACCGGAAGGCCACAGCCGGCTCGAACTCTCCCGCTTCCTCACGCCACCTGTCGTCGCGGATCATCGGAATGCCCCGGTCAACGCCCTGGGTTACCTCCGCGTCATGTTCGCCGTGGACGACATCGACGAAACCCTTGCAAGGCTTCGCGCACGCGGCGCGCAGCTCGTGGGCGAAGTCGTCCAGTATGAAAACGCGTACCGGCTCTGCTACATCCGCGGGCCTGAAGGGCTTCTCATCGGGCTCGCCCAGGAGCTCGGCTGAGTGCGGTACGAAGGCAAATATGGCAACGACGAGCATCGGGTGCCGACGCTGTCTTGCGTCGGCACCCTGTCACGTCAGATGATGCCACCACCACCGGCAACGGAGGCCGGGCGTTCGGCGGCGACCTTGCGGCGGTAGCCGCTTGCCCTATAGGTCGCGACCGGATCGATGGCGCCGCCAGCGCGGCGTCGGGCTTCCGCAAGGATCGGCTCGACATCGGCGCGATAGGCGCGCTTCAGCGTTTCCGACGCCATCAGCGCGTCATTGGCATCCTGATAGTCGGCCAGCGCATTGCGGTCGACGATCAGGGCCTGCGCATAGGCCCGGCGGATTTCGTTGGCGCTGGAAATCAGGCTTTCGATCGGGTCGGTGACATTGTGCGACTGGTCGATCATATGCGCCGGATTGAAATCATTGACGCCGCGCCGCTCGGCATCGACCAGTTCGTTGAAGACGAGGAACAGGCGGTAGGGCTCGATGGCGCCGGCATCGAGATCGTCATCGCCATATTTGGAATCGTTGAAGTGGAAGCCGCCGAGCTTCCCGAACTGGATAAGCCGCGCGACGATCATTTCGATATTGGTGTTCGGCGCGTGATGTCCGAGGTCGACGAGGCAATGTGCCTTTGGCCCGAGCGTCTGCGCGATCAGGTAGTTGGTGCCCCAATCCTGAACCACGGTCGAATAGAAGGCAGGCTCGTACATCTTGTGCTCGGAAAACAGCCGCCAGTCATCCGGAAGCGCCTTGTAGATATCGACCATGGCGGCAAGATAGCGCTCGAACGCCTTGGTGAAATTGGTCTGGCCCGGGAAATTGGAGCCATCGCCGATCCACACGGTCAGCGCTTTGGAGCCGATGGCCTTGCCGATCTCGATACATTCGATGTTGTGCTCGACGGCCTGCGCACGCGTTGCCGCGTCGACGTGGCTGAGCGAACCGAACTTGTAGGAATGTGCCTGGCCGGGTGCGTCGGAGAACGTATTGGAGTTCATGGCGTCGAAGCCGAGGCCGAGCGCATCGCCCTTTGCCCGCAATTCCTTTACGTCGGCCTTGTCCCAGGGAATATGCAGCGAAACCTTGGGCGTTGCGCGCGTCAATTGCTGGATGACGGCGCAATCGTCGAGCTTGTCGAAAATGCCGCGCGGCTCACCGCTTCCCGGGAAGCGGGCAAAGCGTGTGCCGCCGGTGCCGACGCCCCAGGAGGGTACGGCGACGAAGAATTCGGAGACCTTCTTCGTGACGGCTTCAATGTCGACGCCGCGGCGGGCAAGCGTGGCGCCCAGCGCCTCATAGTCGGATTTCAGCGCGGCAACGCGCTTATCGTTTTCTGCTGCGACCAGATCGGGTGCAATCCTGTATTCGGCCATTCTTTCCTCCCAAGTGCGTCATTCGAAATGTAGCAACGTTTCGATCGTACAGCTTCCTCTTCTCCCCAGCGGGGAGAAGATGCCCAACGGGCAGATGAGGGGGATGAGGAGCACAGCGACGAATAGCTTGAGCGCAAGCGAAAGGCAGACTGTGCCACGTACCCCTCATCCGACCCTTCGGGCCACCTTCTCCCCGCTGGGGAGAAGGAAACGTGGCTAACTAGCGCGTAAAGCTCTGCGCGTTGCCGGCATCGACGTTGATGATATTGCCGGTCGACTTGGCGGAAAGATCAGAAGCCAGGAAGTAGATTGCCTCGGCAATATCCTCGGGGAAAACGTTGAGCTTCAGCATAGAGCGCTTGCGGTAATGCTCCTCCAGATCGTCCACCTCGATCTTCGAGGAGGCGGCACGCTGCTCCCGCCACTCGCCGTTCCAGATCTTCGAGCCGCGAAGAACGGCATCGGGATTGACCGTATTCACGCGGATGCCGGCGTCTGCGCCTTCCAGTGCAAGGCATCGGGCCAGATGGATCTCGGCTGCCTTGGCCGTGCAATAAGCCGCAGCATTCGGCGAGGACGCAAGACCGTTCTTGGACGCGACAAAGATGACGTTGCCGCCGAGGTTCTGGCGGCGGAACAGCCGGAAGGCCTCGCGGGATACGAGGAAATAGCCGGTCGCGAGAATGTCGATATTGCGGTTCCACATCGAAAGTTCGGTGCTTTCGATCGGCGCCGACGAGGCGATGCCGGCATTGGACACCAGAATATCGATGCCGCCAAATTCGACGCAAGCCTCGGCGAAGGTGGAAATGACGGCATCTTCCTTGGTGACGTCGAGCCTGACGCTGCGCACAGCATCGGCGCCGTATCTCTTGACGAAATCCTCGTGCGTGCCCTTGAGCGCTGCCTCGTCGATATCCGCCAGTACCACGCAGGCACCTTCGCCGACCAGGCGCGCTGCCGTGGCACGACCGATGCCGCCGGCGCCGCCGGTAACGAAGGCGACCTTGCCGGCAAGGCTCTTCGGCTTCGGCATGCGCTGCAGCTTTGCCTCCTCCAGCAGCCAGTATTCGATATCGAAAGCCTCCTGCTCCGGCAGGCCCTGATATTCGGAGACCGTGGATGCGCCGCGCATGACGTTGATGGCGTTGACATAGAACTCGCCGGCGATGCGGGCGGTCGCCTTGTCGCGGGCAAAGGAGAGCAGTCCGACGCCCGGAACCAGGAAGATCACCGGATTCGGATCACGCATGGCAGGCGAATTGTCATGCTTGCAGTCGTTGTAGTAGCGGGCGTAATCGGCACGATAATCTTCCAGCGCCTTGTCGAGACCGGCGATGACGGCATCGACATCGGGCTTGGCCGGATCGAAATCGACGATCAGCGGCCGGATCTTGGTGCGCAGGAAATGGTCCGGGCAACTGGTGCCGAGCGCGCCGAGCGGGCGGAGATTCTTCGAATTGACGAATTCGAGCACCGCGTCCTGATCGTCGAAATCACCAAGCTTGCGCTCCGCCTTGCCGATCCGGCCCCGGATTTCAGGCATCAGGCGGGCGGCGATTGCCCGGCGTTCCGTCTGCGGCAGGCTCTGAACGGCTGCGCCGCCGAAAATGGTCTTGCCTTCCGTCTTGGCGGCGAACCATTCGATCGCCTTGTTGATGATCTGAAGCGTCAGCTCGTAGCATTCCTTGGCATCATTGGCCCAGGTGAAGAGGCCATGGCTTTCCAGCACAACGCCCTTGGCATTCGGATGCGCCTTGACGAAGGCTTCGAGATCGAGGCCAAGCTGGAAGCCCGGTCGGCGCCAGGGCAGCCAGCCGATGTCGTCGCCGAAGATTTCGCGCGTCAGTTCGCGCGAGTTCTTCGAGGCGGCAATGGCGATGATGGCATCGGGGTGCATGTGGTCGACATGGGTGAACGGCACGAAGCCATGCAGCGGCGTGTCGATGGAGGCGGCGCGGGCATTCAGATTGAAGGTGCAATGCGGCAGGAAGCCAACCATCCGGTCTTCGTCAGCAACGCCGCGATAGATGGTCTTCAGGCTGTCGAGCTTATCCTGATAGAGCGTGGCGAACCCGTCGAGTTTGATAGTGCCGACATCGCCGCCAGAGCCCTTGACCCACAGAACCTTGACTTTCTCTCCGGTCAGCGGATCGGTTTCCATGACTTTGGCCGACGTATTGCCGCCGCCATAGTTGGTGATACGCTTGTCGGCACCCAGCAGATTCGACCGGTAGAGCAGTTTGCCCGGCTCATCGAGACCAGCCGCATATGCGTCATCCCAACGGTTCTTCAAAAGCTGAACGTCAGCCGCCATGTCATCCTCCCTTGAAAATCAAGTCTTGCGAGCGGACCGGAACATGATGGCACCACTCTTTGTGAGCAGGATATCGCTCACACACAGTCACTTTGTCAATCGAAAACGATCATTTTCGACAATGCTGCGATGCAATATGAAAGTTTATGATCGTTTATGATTGACACCTTGTCATATTTGAGAAATAACCGCCAACAAGGAGGAGCCGATGCACGAACGTGAACGCCATCGCATTATTCTGAGCGCCGTACAGGAAAAGCCTGTGGTGACGATTCAGGATATTTCCGAGCTGACAGAGGCTTCGGAAGCGACGATACGCCGTGATATCGCCGCCCTGCACGTACAGGGAAAGATCCGCCGCGTCCGTGGGGGCGCCGAATCCATTCACCCCCCGCAGCTCGGCAACTTGGCCGGCCGCCCCTTCCGCGTTTCAGAATCGGTCAATATCGACAAGAAACGCGCAATTGCGCGCAAGGCCGCCGAACTGTGCAACCCCGGTGATGCCATCATCATCAACGGCGGCACAACCACATTCCAGCTCGTGCATTACATCTCGGCCTTCCGGCTGCAGGTGATGACCAATTCCTTCGCCATTGCCGAACATCTGGTCAAGCACTCGAAAAATACGGTGACGGTTCCGGGTGGCGCGATCTATCGCGAGCAGAGCCTGATCCTGTCGCCCTTCGACAATGATACGACCCGCAATTTCTACGCACGGCGCATGTTCCTCGGCGCGCAGGGCGTCGGCCCCCTCGGCATCATGGAAGCCGATGGGTTGCTGATCCAGAGCGAGCAGAAGCTGATGCGCCAGGCCGATGAACTCATCGTCATGGTCGATTCCAGCAAGTTCCGCCAGCGCTCCAGTCTGATCCTTTGCCCGCTTGAACAGGTGACGACGATCATCACCGATGACGGCATTTCGGCAGAGACGGTGCGGATGATCGAGGGCGCCGGCGTATCGCTGATTATCGCAAATGTTTCGGCTGAGGCCGAGGAGGAAGATTCCCCGTCGGTCGCATAAGGGACGTGGCCGCGATGGGGTGAGCATAGCCTATCAACTTGGGAGGAAGAGACATGAATATAGCAAAGAAACTGGCGATCGGCGTCGCGCTCGCAGCGACACTGATGGCCGGCACGGCCAGCGCCAAGGACATCAAGATCGGCCTCGTGGTAAAGTCGCTGGGCAACGGCTTCTTCGAAGCGGCCAACAAGGGTGCCCAGGAAGCGGCCAAGGATCTCGGCGGCGTGCAGGTGATCTACACCGGCCCGACCTCGACCACGGCCGAAGGCCAGATCGAAGTGATCAACTCGCTGATCGCACAGGGTGTCGATGCCATCGCCATTTCCGCCAATGATCCGGATGCCGTCGTACCGGCCCTCAAGAAGGCCAAGCAACGCGGCATCAAGGTCATCTCCTGGGATTCCGGCGTGGCGCCGGCTGGCCGCATCCTGCAGCTGAACCCCTCCTCGAACGAGCTGATCGGCAAGATGTGCCTGACGCTCGCCAAGGATCATCTCGACGGCGGCAAGGGCGATTTCGCCATCCTGTCGGCTACGACCACCTCGACCAACCAGAACATCTGGATCGGCGAGATGAAGAAGCAGCTGAAGGACTTCCCGGGCCTCAACCTGGTGACGACGGTCTACGGTGACGACCTTTCCGACAAGAGCTATCGTGAAGCCCAGGGCCTCCTGACCTCGCATCCGGAAGTCAAGGTCATCGTCGCCCCGACGACCGTCGGCGTGCTGGCCGCTTCGCAGGCTGTCAAGGATGCCGGCAAGATCGGCCAGGTCTATGTGACCGGCCTCGGCCTGCCGTCCGAAATGGCTGGCGCCATCAAGTCCGGCGCGACGAAGGAATTCGCCATCTGGAACCCGATCGATCTCGGCTACTCGGCAACGCAGATCGCCTATCGCCTCGTCAAGGGCGAGACCGACGGCAAGCCGGGCAGCGAAATCAATGCCGGCCGCATGGGCAAGATCAAGGTCGACAAGAACGGCGAAGCCGCCATGGCCGATCCGTTCGTCTACAACGCCTCGAACATCGATCAGTTCTCCAAGGTTTTCTGATCGAAAATCTTATCCGCAGCTCTCCGGCGGCGTCAGCCGCCGGACCTGGTTTCACTGATCCGGTACATTGCTGATGACCACAGTCCTTCAACGATCCCTGGCGGGTACACCAGCCGCGAACAATCAGGCCATTCTGGAAATGCGCGGCATTTCCCAGATCTTTCCAGGCGTCAAGGCGCTGGATGGCGTCAGCATTTCGCTTTACCCCGGCAAGGTCACCGCCCTGATCGGCGAAAACGGCGCCGGCAAATCGACCCTCGTCAAGATCCTGACCGGCATCTATCGCCCGAACGAAGGCGAGATTCTCGTCGACGGCAAGCCGGCGGCCTTTGCCAATGCGCAGGCCGCCATCGATGCCGGCGTCACGGCCATTCACCAGGAAACCGTGCTCTTCGACGAGCTGACCGTGGCCGAAAACATCTTCCTCGGTCATGCGCCGCGCACGTCCTGGCGCACCATCGACTGGAAGACGATGAACAGCCGGTCGAAGCAGCTTCTTCAATCGCTCGAAAGCGCGATCGATCCCACCACCCGCCTGAAGGACCTCTCCATTGCGCAGCGTCACCTTGTGGCGATCGCACGCGCTTTGTCTATCGAGGCCCGCATCGTCATCATGGACGAGCCGACCGCCGCCCTTTCGCGCAAGGAGATCGACGATCTTTTCCGCATCGTTCAGGGGTTGAAGGCAAAGGGCAAGGCCATATTGTTCATCAGCCACAAGTTCGATGAACTCTATGAAATCGCCGACAATTTCGTCGTCTTCCGCGACGGCAAGGCCGTCGGGCACGGGGCGCTCAAGGAAACGCCACAGGATGAAATCGTCCGCATGATGGTGGGGCGCGATGTCAAGGACGCTTTCCCGAAAGTGTCCGTCACCATCGGCGACACCGTTCTCGAGGTGGACAAATACTGTCACCGCACGGAATTCCGCGACATTTCCTTCAAGCTGCGGCGCGGCGAGATCCTTGGCGTTTACGGGCTGATCGGCGCTGGGCGCTCGGAGCTCTGCCAATCGCTTTTCGGCATAACCAGGCCGCTGTCCGGACGCCTGACGCTCGACGGACAGGAAATCCATGTCCGCACGCCGCAGGATGCCATTCGCGCCGGTATCGTCTATGTGCCGGAAGAGCGCGGCCGCCATGGTCTTGCCCTGCCCATGCCGATCTATCAGAACATGTCGCTGCCCTCGCTGGGGCGCACCTCGCGCAAGGGCTTTCTGAAGGCAGCCAATGAGTTCGCGCTTGCCCGTAAATACGCCGAGCGCCTCGATCTACGCGCGGCCGCCCTTTCCGTGCCGGTCGGTACGCTGTCCGGCGGCAACCAGCAAAAGGTGGTCATCGGCAAATGGCTCGCGACGCAACCGAAGATCATCATTCTCGATGAACCCACCAAGGGCATCGATATCGGTTCGAAGGCAGCCGTTCACGGTTTCATCAGCGAACTGGCAGCCGAGGGCCTCAGCATCATCATGATCTCTTCCGAACTGCCCGAGATCATCGGCATGGCGGATCGCGTGCTGGTCATGAAGGAAGGCCTGTCTGCTGGCCTTTTCGAGCGTGAGGGACTGACGCCGGAAACGTTGGTGCGCGCCGCCACCGGCAACGCATAGGGAGGACGGGATGCCACGCATCCTTAAAAAACGCGAAACATTGCTCGCCGTCATCATCGTCGTGATGATAGCCGGTTTCGCGACACGCGCGGCCGGCTTTGCCGAACCCGCCAATCTTGCCAATATCTTCAACGACACCTCGATCCTCATCATCCTGGCTCTTGCCCAGATGACGGTCATCCTGACGAAGTCGATCGATCTTTCCGTCGCGGCCAATCTCGCCTTCACCGGCATGGCGGTGGCGATGCTGAATGCGGCCTATCCCGACATTCCGCTGATCGCCCTCATCGTCACCGCAATCCTGATGGGGGCGTTTCTCGGCGCCATCAACGGCTATCTCGTCTGGGCGCTCGAAATCCCGCCCATCGTCGTCACGCTCGGCACCTTGACGATTTATCGCGGCATGGCCTTCGTGCTGTCGGGCGGCGCCTGGGTCAACGCTCACCAGTTCACCCCGGTCTTTCTGAACGTGCCGCGCACGCCGCTTCTCGGCCTGCCTGTGCTTGCCTGGATCGGCATCGCCATCGTGCTGATGATGTATCTGCTGCTACGCTATACGCAGTTCGGGCGCTCCGCCTATGCCAGCGGCGGCAATCCGGTCGCGGCCGTGTATGCGGGCATCGACGTCGGCTGGACGCGGTTTCTCGCCTTCGTTCTATCCGGCGCCCTGGCCGGCCTCAGCGGCTATCTCTGGGTATCGCGCTACGCCGTCGCCTATGTCGATATCGCCAACGGCTTCGAGCTGGATAGCGTGGCGGCCTGTGTCATCGGCGGCATCTCGATTGCTGGCGGCGTCGGTTCGGTTGCCGGCGCCGTGCTGGGCGCGCTTTTCCTCGGCGTCATCAAGAACGCCCTTCCGGTCATCGGCATTTCCCCGTTCACGCAGATGGCAATATCAGGCACCGTCATCATTCTTGCCGTCGTCTTCAATGCCCGGCGCGAACGCAATCGCGGCCGCATCATCCTTCGGGATCAGGCTGCAAAGGATGTCGCCAGCCTGGGAGCAAGCACATGAGCAGCGTTTCGCAAGTACCGACGGAAAAACGCGCCATTCCGGACCGCCTCGGCACGCCCTTCAAGCGGATCCTGGCCAGTTGGGAGACCCTGCTCTTCGGCGTTGCGGTCGCGATCTTCATCTTCAACTCGCTAGCGTCACCCTATTTCCTCGACCCCTACAATCTCTCCGACGCGACGTTCAATTTCACTGAAAAGGCGATGATCGCCTTTGCGATGGCGTTGCTGGTGATAGCAGGCGAAATCGACCTCTCGGTCGCGGCCATCATCGCCCTTGCCTCGACGGCGATGGGTGCTGCCGCGCAAATGGGGGTAGATACGCCCGGCCTCGTCGTGATCGGCTTGGGCGTCGGCCTTGTCTGCGGGCTGTTCAACGGCTTCCTCGTTTCCGCGCTGAAGCTGCCCTCGATCGTCGTCACCATCGGCACGATGAGCCTGTTCCGCGGCATCTCCTATATCGTGCTGGGCGATCAGGCCTATGGCAACTATCCGGATAGCTTTGCTTATTTCGGTCAGGGTTATGTCGTCTGGGTCTTCTCGTTCGAATTCGTTCTCTTCATCGTTTTGGCGATTGTCTTCGCGATCCTGCTGCATGCGACGAATTTCGGGCGGCAGGTCTATACGATCGGCAACAATGATTTCGCGGCACGCTTTTCCGGCATTCCGGTCGAGCGGATCAAGTTCATCCTGTTCCTTCTGACCGGCCTCATGAGCGGTATTGCCGCCGTGTGCCTGACCTCGCGCCTCGGTTCCACCCGCCCTTCGATCGCCCTCGGCTGGGAGCTTGAGGTCGTGACCATGGTCGTGCTCGGCGGCGTGTCGATCCTCGGCGGCTCGGGGACGATCGGCGGCGTCGTCATCGCCGCTTTCGTGATGGGCCTCGTCACCTTCGGCCTCGGCCTGCTCAACGTTCCGGGCATCGTCATGTCGATCTTCATCGGCTTGCTTCTCATCATCACCATCGCGCTGCCCATCGTCGCCAGGCGCCTCAGGACCATGAGCTCCAAATGACATCAGCTCTCGAACGCCACGCCTTCAAGATGACGCTCAACCCTGGCATGGAGGCGGAATACAAAAGGCGCCATGACGAAATCTGGCCCGAGCTGGTGGAGCTGCTGCACCAGGCGGGCGTGAGCGATTATTCCATTCATCTCGATCGCGAGACGAGCACATTGTTCGGCGTGCTGACGCGGTCGAAGGATCACGCCATGGCGAGCCTGCCGGAGCACCCCGTCATGAAGAAGTGGTGGGCGCATATGGCCGACATCATGGCGACCAATTCCGATAGCTCGCCTGTTCAGAGCGATCTCGTCACGGTCTTTCATCTGCCATGAGCAACGCGACAGCCTACCGCCGTATCGCCGTGGTCGACATCGGCAAGACGAACGCCAAGGTCGTTGTGCTCGATGCCGGGATGGGTGCCGAAATTGCCGCCGTCAAGACCTCGAACGGCGTCCTGAAGTCAGGCCCCTATCCACATTACGATATTGCGGGGCTGTGGGACTTCATCATCTCGGCCCTCGGAGGCTTCGCCCGAACGCCGGGATTCGATGCCATATCGATCACCACGCATGGCGCCTCTGCGGCGATGCTCGCCGCCGATGGCAGCCTTGCCATGCCTGTTCTCGACTACGAACACGTCTACCCCCAGGCCGTTCAGGACGACTATGACGGGTTGCGACCGAAATTTGCCGAGACATTTTCGCCGCGCCTGGCGATGGGGCTCAATGTCGGCGCCCAGATTCATTACCTGAAAAGCACCTTTCCCGACGATTTCGCCCGTGTCGCCACGATCCTGACCTATCCGCAATATTGGGCATTCCGCCTGAGCGGCGTCGCGGCCAACGAAGTGACCTCGCTCGGCTGTCACACCGATCTCTGGAATCCGACCACGCGAAGCTATTCGTCTCTCGTCGACACGCTTGGCGTCCGCGCGCTGATGGCGCCGGTACGCCCGGCTTTCGATGCGCTCGGCCCGGTCTTGCCGGCGCTTGCCGCCGACATGGGGCTGGCAAAGGGAGTGCCCGTCTATTGCGGCATCCATGACTCCAATGCCTCGCTTCTGCCGCATCTGGTGGAAAACGAGGCCCCCTTTGCGGTTGTCTCGACCGGAACCTGGGTGATCAGCTTCGGCGTCGGCGGCGATCTGGAACACCTCGATCCCGAACGCGACGCGCTTGCCAATGTCGACGCCTATGGCCGCGCCGTACCCTCGGCCCGTTTCATGGGTGGCCGCGAGTTCGAGATCCTGGCCGCCGAAATCGGCAATGCGCCTCCTGAGGCAACCGAAGCTGCGCTGGAGCAGGCAATCGCCAAAGGCCTGATGCTTCTGCCCAACGTCGTCGAAGGATCAGGGCCGTTTCCCGGCCGGACGCGGCGCTGGATCGCCGATGCCTCAGCAAGCAATGCCGAGCGCCTTACCGCCGTCAGCCTCTATCTTGCACTGATGACGGAAGCCTGCCTGGGCCTGATCGGCGCCAGGGGTCAGATTTTCGTAGAAGGACCCTTCGCGCGCAATCGCGCCTACCTCATCGCCCTGTCCGCCTTGACGAACACCGATGTCATTGCGCTCGAGGGCTCCACAGGCACGAGCCAGGGCGCCGCTCTGCTGACGGGGATACGACCTGCAGCTGCAGCCGACAGCCCGCCCCTTCGCGCCGAATTGCCAGGGTTGATCGATTATCGGCAGGCCTGGCGCGAGGCTATAGCCTCCTAGGTCCCCGCCATGGATAGTTCGGCAGCGGCGATTTCGGCAACGCGCAACGTTGGCTCGACATGTTCGTCCTCGCCATCTTCGATCAGCCAGCTTGCTGAAAGGCCGGCCCAGGCAACGATCCATCTGAGCAGGCGGCCGCGTTCCATCCGCGCCGCCCTCGCAACGATTGCCACCTGCCGCGCGAGGCGGCCGGGAGCCGTGGCGACGGCATTATCCGGATTGCAAAAGAGATTGGCGTAGTCGAAGCTGCGTTCACCCACGAGCCCCTTCGGATCGATCGCGAGCCAGCCGCGCTCCGCAAAATCCAGAATATTGCCGTGATGAATGTCGCCATGCAGGGCCACGACATCGCGAGGCTCCGACAATAGCTTGCGCGCAGTAATCGCCGACCGAACGAAAGCACCCCCTTCGCAGTGAGCCATAGCTTCGAGCGAGCGAAACCGATGGATGAGAGGAACCAATTGCGGCAAAGCGCGCCCGCGAGCAGCATGAAGCCCGGCGACGGCCTTACAGATGATGTGGCTTGCCTCGTCGTCCCGCCCACTCCTGGCCATCTCGGCAAGTGAGCGGCTGCCAGTCGCCCGTTCAAGCAGGATGGCATCGTCCCGGTGTTCGAGAACGCGCGCGGCACCGACGCCATTCCACCAGACCATGAGTTCGGCCCCCGCTCTCTCCTCGGGTGCGACGGCGATCTTCAGCATGGCTGGCTCGCCATCGCGGCGCACGGGGAAAAGCCGGCTCGAATGGGTCACGATCGGATCGCCGTCCGGGATCAGGCCCCAGAGGTCGAGATAGGCTTTCGAAACGTCATTCTCGTTCACGCGGCATTCACCCCCTTGGCACGCGTCAGGTCATGGCAGGCACCATAGCTTATGTGGATCAGCGGCATGGAGATTTCCACGTCCGGATCCATTTCGTTTTATCGCCATATCACTCGGCTCCCGGCAGCAAGCCTGCAACAACCATCCCTCGTCGAAACTTCGCGAAAATCGTCAAAATTGTCCTCGCGACGGTTATTTTCTTGCGGAATCGTCGCAATATTCCTACAGAAAATACCCTCATGGGCGCTTTCGAGATCAAAAAATGTCCGAAAGCGATCATCGGCTTCGATATCAGCCCTGTCTTCTTCAAAAGACCCGCTCACGGCAGTTTGCGCGTCGAGACAGGTGATTGCGAGCGGGTTCAAAGGGCGCTGCCGCGCCCATCCAAGGAGAGATAAAATGAGTCTGAAGACATTGACGGCCGCGACCTTCGTCGCTTCGCTGGCCTTCGCACCTCTCGCGCATGCGGACATCACCATCGGCCTCATCGCGCCGCTGACCGGCCCGGTCGCAGCCTATGGCGAGCAGGTGAAGAACGGCGCGCAGACCGCCATCGACGAAATCAACAAGAGCGGCGGTGTTCTCGGCCAGAAGCTCGTCCTGAAGCTTGGCGATGACGCCGGCGACCCGAAGCAGGGCGTATCCGTGGCGAACGGCTTCGTCGGCGACAGCATCCGCTTCGTCGTCGGCCCGGTAACGTCGGGCGTCGCCATTCCGGTCTCCGACGCGCTTGCCGAAAACGGCATCCTGATGGTCACGCCGACCGCGACCGCGCCGGACCTGACCAATCGCGGCCTGACCAACATCCTGCGCACCTGCGGCCGCGACGACCAGCAGGCAACCGTTGCCGCCGATTATGTCCTGAACCACTTCAAGGACAAGAAGATCGCGATCCTCAACGACAAGGGCGCCTACGGAAAGGGCCTAGCGGACGCCTTCAAGGCGACCCTCAACAAGGGCGGCGTCACCGAGGTCGTCAACGACTCGCTGACCCCCGGTGAAAAGGACTACAGCGCCCTGACGGCGAAGCTGAAGCAGGCAGGCGTCGAAGTGATCTACTTCGGCGGCTATCATCCGGAAGCGGGCCTGCTTGCCCGCCAGCTGCACGACATCTCCGTCAAGGCGCAGATCATCGGCGGCGACGGGCTTTCCAACACCGAATATTGGGCGATCGCCAACGATTCGGCTGCCGGCACGCTCTTCACCAACGCCTCCGACGCGCTGAAGAACCCGGATTCCCAGAGCGCCGTCGCAGCCCTGAAGGCACGCAATATCCCGGCAGAAGCCTTCACGCTGAACGCCTATGCTGCCGTTCAGGTGCTAAAGGCCGGCATCGAAAAGGCCGGCAAGGCAGATGATGCCGAAGCCGTCGGCACCGCCCTGAAGAAGGGCGAACCTGTCGACACCGCCATCGGCAAGGTCACCTACGGCGAAACCGGCGACCTGACCTCGCAGAGCTTCTCGCTCTATAAGTGGGAAGGCGGCAAGATCGTTTCGGCCGAATAAGCCGTCGCATCAATGCTGTGAAATAGCGCCGGGCCACTCGCTGGCCCGGCTTTTTATTGCCAATCTGTGGCCGAGCGGCGCCGATTCAGCAAACGGTGCGGAAGCGCTCGACGCAGGTCGCGAGAACCTCCTCGCCCGGCCGCTTCCACCAGTTGTTCTGAGAGAATATCTCGACTTCCTGCAGGCCGAAAAAGCCCGCCTTCTCGATCTCGGCGCGAATGCGCTTGAGGTCGATGACGCCGTCACCCATCATACCACGATCGAGCAGCAGGTCCGTGGTCGGCACGAGCCAGTCGCAAATATGATGCGCAAGGATCCGGCCACCGGCACCCGCCCTGGCGATCTGCTCATGAAGCTTCGGATCCCACCAGACATGGTAGACATCGATGGCGACACCGATGCCGTCCCCCAGCAGATCGCAGATGTCGAGCGCCTGCTCCAGCGTGTTCACGCAGGCGCGATCCGCCGCATACATCGGATGCAGAGGCTCGATCGCCAGTGGAATTCCGGCGCTGCGGGCATGCGGCAGGATTGCGGCAATACCGTCGGCGACCATTTCGCGGGCATGCACGATATCCCTCGATCCCTGCGGCAATCCGCCGACGACCAGAACAAGGCAATCGGCGTTGAGCGCAGCCGCTTCATCGATCGCGCGCTTGTTGTCGTCGATAGCGGCCGCCCTGCCCTCTGCATCCGCGGCAGGAAACATGCCGCCGCGGCAAAGGCCCGTCACCTGGAGCTTGTTGTCCGCAACGATGCGCGCGGCTTCCGCCAGCCCGATCTTATGCACCTGGTCGCGCCATGGCGCGATTGCGACGATATCCTGCTTGAGGCAGGCTTCGACCGCTTGGCGCATGTCGTATTGCTGGCGCACCGTCGCCAGATTGATGGACAGACCGTCTATGGCCATCGTGATGATCCTCCCCCGATCCCTTTATCCGCTAATCGATGCCGACCGTGGCAAGGATTGCCTTCATCCGATAGGTCGCCAAGTCAGGATCCCGCAGGATCCGCGCCGTATCCGCCAGACGGAACAGCTCCGAAAGGTGCTGGATCGAGCGGGCGCTCTGCTGGCCGCCAAGCATCTGGAAATGATCCTGGAAGCCGTTGAGATAGGCGAGGAAGACGACCCCGGTCTTGTAGAAGCGCGTCGGCGCCTTGAAGATATGGCGCGATAGCGGAACGGTCGGCGCCAGGATTGCATGGAAGGCGTCGAGATCGTTCTGCGCGAGCTTTGTGAGAGCAGCGCTCGCAGCCGGCGCGATGGCATCGAAGATGCCGAGCAATGCGTGCGAATAGCCTTGTTCGTCGCCGGCAATCAGCTCGGCATAGTTGAAATCGTCGCCGGTATACATTTTGACGGCAGGATCGAGCCGCCGGCGCATGACGATTTCCTTCTCCGCCGAAAGCAGCGATATCTTCACGCCATCGACCTTGGCCGCATTCTGGTTGATGATCGCGACCGCCGTTTCCATGGCCTGCATATCGTCGGCTGATCCCCAATAGCCCGCCAGGGCCGGATCGAACATCGAACCGAGCCAGTGAATCATGACGGGCTCTTTGACCTGACCGAGGATGCGGTCGTAGACGCGGACATAGTCGTCCGGGCTTCTGGCGGCCGCGGCAAGTGCCCGGCTCGCCATGAGAATGATCCGGCCGCCCTGCCCTTCCACATAGCCGATCTGCTCCTCGTAGGCGGCAATGACGTCGTCGATCGTGACATCGGGACCGGGCTGCAGATGATCGGTGCCGGCGCCATAGGCAATCACGGCATCCGGACGGCCTCGGGCTGCCGACTGCGCATGGGCTATCAGCTCCTTCGCACCTGCCCAGTCCAGGCCCATGCCGCGCTGTGCGGTATCCATCGCCTCCGCCACACCGAGGCCGAGACCCCAAAGATATTCGCGGAAGGCAATCGTGCGTTCCCAATCGATGTTCCGGTCAAGCCAGGGATCGTTGTCGGCAAGCGCATCGACCACGATGTGGGCGGCGGCATAAGCCACGCGATTGAAATGATGACCGCCCGCCGGCTTTGCCGGCGCAATCAGCGGCTCGTTGGCGGCGGTAAATGGAACGATGGCGCCGTTGGCTGTCGGCAATCGAAGATTTTTCGTCATGGGATCGTCTCCTTATCTTGCGGCGAGCGATGGGACGTCGATCCATCGGCGTTCTGCCCAGCTCTTCTGCGCCAGCTCGGCCAGCTGCACGCCCTTGGCGCCCTCGCGCAGGCTGTACCGCCACGGCGCGTC
>NZ_WUEY01000028.1 GCF_010668395.1 Martinezella lusitana | reverse complement strand
TTCACCTGACCCAGGATCAGTCCGAAAAGTGGCCGCCTTCAAATCGGAACGGCGGCCGGAATGAAATCGGAATGACTGGCCGGCTTGATTTCGGAACCAGTGGCCGGCTTCATCGGAATACGCACCTGCCCGTAGATCCGCGATATTTCCACATCAAGCTTCTTAAGCTCGAAATTTCCGCAGATGCTTTTCTCCGCCGATGATGACGCGGCGTCACACCAATCAGCCGCCAAACTGCTGCGGACGCCGACAAAACTCAGGCAAATAATGATCAGCCGGATCCATAGCCCGAGTGACGGGAACAAGCAGCGATGAGCCTGGGCCACGGCGATTGAAACCTTTCCTACAAAATTGAAAATTCGCCGACCGCGCGACTGGTCGCTAACCAGGGCGTTTGGCGGCCATCGGTTCGCGTCGTGACGTAGCCCTTTACCTTCCGATAGAATTCAGAAATCTCTAACATGGCATCTTTCTGTGTCCCCATTTTTGAGCGTCCTCCTAATGCTTTCAATAGAGCTGTCGTAAATAGCCCACCACCTTCGTCGGCAGCCTCAAATGAGTTCTCGCGCCCTTTCGAGGCCGCAAGAATGGTGACGCCGCCATCGCCAGAGCCAAGGAGAGTATCTGCCACGCTATCGTTTGTTGAAAACAACGATTGGGCCGCTTCGCCACTGTGACAGGTGTCCAGTAAGATGAGCGACCTCCCCTTTGAACTTTCAATCGCCGCCGCGATATCGGTCCACGAAACTGCGGTGTGAGATAAGTCGTCTGCTCGGCTGTCGGACAGACCAAGGTACAATCGCCCGTTTTCGTCGGTGAGGCCGTGACCGGAAAAATAAAAAATCAGATCTGTCTGAAGGTTAGCGGCACCTGAAATTTGTCGAACTTTAGCGATCAAAGAAGCGCCCGATACCTCCGGCTCGTCAAACTTCACAATTTGAACGGAACGGTAGTTGGTAGCGTCTCCCGAGCTCAAAGCTTGGGAAAACCTCGAAGCATCCCCCTCGCCGAATTGAAGTGACGGCAAATTAGGGTCGCTGTATTTATTGACGCCGAGTGCCAAAACAATGGCATCACGCTTGCGTGTGTCTTGGCCCGCGTAATAGTTCTGCGGCGTACTAGTGAGGCCATTTTCATCAACAGCAACCGCAGCAATCCAACTTACGCCGTCGCCCCGCCGTATAGATCCGCTCCAGTGTTGATTGCTATCCCCGAAAGGCAGGCGATCGGTGCGCTTGCCATCCTGGTAAACCCAGATCTCCTTGGCCTTTCCGCCACCTAGTTGGTCTACCGTCAGCTTGATGTCACGATCTTCGCTGGATGCCTTCATCGTAATAATCGGCGGAATGCGGTACTGGGCCGGGGGGTCGGGCACGCCTTGGCCTGTCATTTCATGCTCAAACAGCCCCATTTTTCGGAAGCTCGACGAGAACTGATCGAAAGTGAATTGGTCGTCCATACCGTCGAACTTCAGGAAAATTTGCTGCAAGCCCTCATAAGTCGAGTCGAAATATCCGTCGGGAGACCAGACAACCAGCTCGTCGTTGTCAAAGTGCCCCAGAAGCTTGATTGAGGCCGATACCTCCTCGGCACCGCCGATCGACAGCGAAGATCTAGTCTGAATGTCCTGGCCCTCGTTCTGATCAAAATTGGTCGCGTAGAGGGCGAAGGTTCCATCGGAATTTACCTGTAGAAGCCTGCTATGGTCCTGAGTGAGCAACACCTTGACCATCTGCTTCCCGTGGTAGGCAAGAAACCTTCTCAACTTTCCGTCAGCTAAGTCGTACAGATCGATCTTTGCTGAACCGGGCGACAACATAACGACAAATCGATCATCGACCAGTTGGGCCGAAAATCCGCAATCCCCGTTGCATCCACCAGGTCCGTACTCGTATTCTTCCGACGGGATATCGAACTTTACAAACCGAACAGTCCCCGATCCTTCACCATACTGGATTGCTTCGACCGTGGTACTCCCTCCCGAGGTCCCATATTGGCAAGCTATTCCAAGTAATCTGATGGTCTGGCTCGGGGATGAAAATTTCCATTCTGAAAGATTATCAACCGATACGATCTCTCGACCAGAGACTTGCTCCTTTGAGTCCGTACAACCATCCTTCAGGAACAAATACCTGTCCAAAAATGGATGCTGATAAAGCTGGTCACCATGCTGGTCGCGAAAATCTGAAAGCTTAAGAGCATCTGCCGTATATTCCGGTTCGACGCCGATCGCGAACTTGACTCCGTATTGATGTCCAATCCTGGCAATGAGGCGACCTACTATCCCGCTGTCGATTTTGCTCACACTCACCATTGGATCAGCGTCCGGGCTCGGGGACCGGACGATCGCCGTAACCATGAAGTGCTTTGCTATATACGCTTGGCTTGCGCTCAGACTTTCAGAGTTGTCATAGTCCAACGCCGAGAGGTTCGTGAATTGCAGTGGTGAACGAGTTTCCCAGCGCTTCGGCAATGTTGCGGGCACGATGCCCGCACCAACATGGATCGCCTGAATCGCGTCCATCTGACTTTTGCTGTGGCTACCCGTTGTTAAAGAAACGGCTCCGCCACCGTCCTGGTTTTCCTGCTCAACTGAGATGAGATAGTTGTTTTCGAGATCCAGCTTGTAGGCAACTGTGTCCACGATGCTGCAGGCATGGCAGGACCAACCAACAGCAATGATGTGGTTGTCTACCTTGTTCGAAGGGTCACTTTCTACGAGCGGCTGACTAATTTGACCGCTGCCCCAGACCGCGCTATCCGCGACTACAAAGCTGTCACCGAGGTCCCACCCGGTATTCTGACCACCATAACCGACACCAGCTCCATCGACGGCGTCTATGATATGGACACCGTCCTCGAAAACGGCAGTGACAAATCTTCCAGTTGGCGAAAAGTTTGGTTTTGAGGCGGCCACCTCAGCAATCAACGCACCAGTTCGTGTAGACTTTATACGAAAGAAGCTCGGGTATACGTCTATATATCGGTCTCCAGCAGGCGATTGAAAGCTCGCAGAAGGATTACCGGCGCTGTACTGGTCATAAACGAAAATTTTTGGCGGAGAGGGTGTCGGGGTTTCAAATCTTCGGTTGTCAATTGCGATAGTTTGTTCTTTGCATCCATTTTGCCCTAAGACCGAGACTTTGATCTGCAGAGGCGCCAGCGTCAGCGGTACAAAACTAAAATCACCGTGCTCACTCCTACCTTTCGCATAGAGCGGAATAACAACGCGCGTCTTCCCCAACTCAAATTTGGTGCCGAAAGCACCCGCTGCTTGCGGTGACAAAACGTAAAAGCCAGCGCCGCGAAACCGAACCGGCTGGTCAAAGCTGAACACAAGAAACACCGGTAAGCGATCGGGTGTAGCCGGCGCAACATATTGTATGGATGCAGGTTGTTTGATCGTCAGCACCGTATCTGCAAATATTACTTTGGCAGCATTCGCAAAATCTTTAACCGCTGCGCGATTCTCGTCACACCGGCTTTTGAGGAGGAAAGATGAAAAGTCATTTTTGCTCTGATCTGGCAAAATAGCGCTTGCAAGATCTCGCCGAACTCCGGAAATTGCGCCTCTGAAGGGTCTGCCAAGTCCGATCGCCCCCTTTGGGAGGCAAACATGGACGTTTTCATTGTACGTAAATCCAACGCATTGGCTGGTCGCATAACAATAACTTGCGCAATCACTCACAGAAAGGTCCCGAGAGGAAGTGCCATCTAGGTTGGCTTTAATATCTCCACCAAGATAATCTGTATCGTTCGTCAAATCGAAATGCTGCAGCGGTCCGTCACTGGTCTGGGAATAAACGGCAGCTGCGCCAAACATAAAATAGAATATTACTATAAATACTCGACAGGCCCCTGTCATTGTGAGTTCCCCACCCTCTGGCCGAAGTATTTATGCGCTGCCGAAGCAGATGAATGCAAGTCCTTCTAGACAGCTCCCGATGCTGATTTTGGCAGTGCCGGTCAGCGTCGCGGCCCAGCCGGTAAAGGCGAGCACTTCCGTGCCATCGATCTTCATGGCTATTCGATGTCTCCGGGTCGGACAGGGTTTTCACTGCGCTCTTGAAAGGATCCGAACCGACGACCCTCTTGTTACAAAAGCTATCGGTTTGAAACTCCTCAGCAACGGACATCGCCTTTGCCTGGATGGAATGACCGATTTGGAGCCGAGACCCGACTGACAGGTCCTGACGGCGGCGACTCAGATAGCAGACATTCAGGTGGCAGGACGGTGCGATCTGCTTCTGCCAACATAGCGCCGCTACCGAGTCTAGTTTGTCCGACGGAGGCTGTATGTCGCATGGTGATAATTTGCGAGTGCCTACCGTCGACTTGTGGCGACCGGCTGCAGTTCAACTGCAATCTATTTGCGCGAGTATGCCTATAAGTGCGCGCTCGTAGAGCCTCTACCCCAAAACGGAGATCAGGAGATCTCGTATCTTCGTTGAGAAGATCGCGTCGTCGACACTCCGGCCTGTGGTTACAAAGATGACTTCATCGAGGAAGCGCGCGAGCATAATCTCAAGCTCTCCTCCCCGTTCCTCGCTTGCTTTCAACGCCTCAATCGCATCGGGTCGCACGATGACCATGATCGGCGGCGGCTCCCCGTCCTCTACGATGGTCCTCGCGGTCGCAACAGGCTTGTCCTTGAGACCTTCCAGAAAGAAGTCCGCGACCGCTTTGCTTTCAACCATCTGGGGGAAGACATGGACGTCGATCGCAGCGCCTTCTTCTAACAGATCTGGTGAGAGAATTTCGGAAAGCTCGTCAGCAAAGGAGTCGAGGAAGGAGCCGATCACCAGCGCCACGAACATTGTCTCCTGTTTCTTGACCTCGGTTCGTATGGTGAAGAGCAGGCTTTGCGTTGCTCCAAGACGGATGACAAGGTTTAGATCGTCGCCAGGCGTATGACGCACGACCATATGATCTGATCCGCTCGCACAGATTCCGATCAACGTCAGGAGTTCCGAGGTGGTGAACGCCCGATGACGACCGAAGCCGAGGATCGCCAGCAACAGCATCGAGCCGAGCGTCCGATGCTTGCTACGTCCTCGTTTGTCGTCGACAGCAAATAGGCACCTGACTAAGCAATCGAACCAAAAGGTACCCGATTGCAGTGGTAGGAATGCGCGGACGAGGCACCCGAGCACGGTCGGTGCGACGGCGCTTGGGCAGCGCGACAGCACCACCGTCATCGCCTCGACCCAGGCGCTCGAGGCCGTAAGATCGCTGCGACCATCGAAAGCTTGCGCGATCAGTGTCGCGGCATCCTTCTCATCTGCAATGTAGGGCACGAAGAAGCGCAGCAGGCGTTCGCCTTCGGACACATCGCCGCCCCGCAAATATCCTGCGATGGCAAGCGCGTAATCAGCCATCGCCTTGCGATCTTGGCCTTGCAGCCGGCGCGCATCACCACGCTCTTCCAGTGCGAAGGCCTGCTCGACCCAGGCGAAGCTGTCAGCTAGGAGCCTGGCCGCATGGGTTGCATTATGCTCGGCGCGCGCCGCGAGCATGCGTCTCTCGGAATCCTCGGAGGCGTCGGCTGCTTGATTGTCGACGGCCGCCAGAAGGCGCGAGCTGCGCCCTTCAATGTCCGGCCTGCCGACCGACTGTCCAAGATTGCCCCCTTCGGCATAGGCTGTCCGCGCGCCATCAAGATCTCCAGCATCACGCAGAACGTTGCCAAGCATGATCTGGTTGATCGCGACAAGATAGCCGTCACACAGCTCCCGGCCGATAGCGATTGCCTCGCGCGCCAGCGCCTCCGCTTCCTCGTATCTCTTCTCAAGCCGCAAGCGCGGTACGTCCAGATTACACAGCCACGCGCGATGACGTGGAGAATCCGGCTCTTCGACTTCAAGCTCCGCTCTCAGGGCTTCCGCTTCGGTGCGTCCATCTTTCGACATCGACAGCGACGCGATAAGGTTGCGGCTCGCGACATCAAAGCCGTACCCGTCCTCGAGTTCCTCAAAAATCTCGCGCGCGCGTCGAAAGAGCGGTGCCGATGCCTCGGTATCATTCACACTAAGGTACGCGACACCCTCGTCGAGCAACAACCGCCCTTCGCGATCGCTGCGCCCATCCGCCTTGGCGGCCTCCCGAAGCGCGCGGATGCGCGCGAGCGCGGTTGCCGACGCGGACCGTTTTAGATCGATCGACGCCTGCAGGATTTCGATCATTTGCTCGGCTTCGCAATCACCGATTTGCTCTGCGACCCCACGAGCCTCCTCCAACAGCAGATTCGCCGCGCTGATACTGCCTTGGTTCGCGCGCGCCTCACCCAGCGCCACGAGGACGGACACTAGCCGCCCCTTCTCTGAACGCGACCGATAATAGTCGACGAGATAATCGAGCGCTTCAGTCAGATGCCGTGTCGATCCGCTGAACACGGCCTCCGAGACGGCTCGGTTGGCAAGCCGCGCAACCCGCTCGGTCATCTCGGCTCGGCGCAGACTAAAGGCCGCCCAAGACCGTCCCGTTCGGGCCAACCGGTTCGACAACCGATCGACGAGCAGGCCATGCAGTTGCGGGCGCCCAGCTACGTTCTGTTCGATCTCCTCGCGCAGGCTCTCGTGGATGAAACCATAGCCGGCCACGGTCTCCATCAGAAGATCGCCCATCGCGGCAACACGCTCGGTGATCTCAGTTGCCGTTTTTACCGCGCCACCAAGTAACGTCTGCATGTCGGGCAAAGTTAGAAGAACTGGCGCGAGCGAGAGATAGCCGAGCATTTCGCGCGAGGTCGCATCCAGACCTTCGAACCGCTGGCCGCCGGGCATCGCTGCCGCCTTTTTTCGGAGCAAAACTGGCAGATCGCCGGGATCCGCCGGTACCGCGGCTCCCGCGATGACGCATAGTGCCTCCAACTCGTCACTGGTGAAGCCTGGAACTGCCAACATCTCACCGGAAGCACCCTCGGAACGTTCACGAGTGACGATCAGGACGGAGCCCGTCCCGCTTTGCGCGAGGCAGGCACCGAGCACCGACCAAACCGCATCAGCATCGTCCGGGTCATCCAGGATCAATGGCCAGCCACTACCGTTTCGCCACCGGGTGAGCAGCATAGAGCGGACATCATCGAACAACGGCGTCGCAAGCTCGGGGCCGCTCGCGAGGCCCAGCCTCTCAGCCGCCGAAAGCAGCGCTGTGCGCGCATCCATACCGCGCGCGTTGATATAGGCAGCCTCGCGCTCTCGCGACCATTCCGCGACAAGCGCGGTTTTGCCGGCACCAGATGACCCAGTCACCCAGACGATGCGAGCTCGTGCCGCCGCGTGCGACAATTGATCGAGTAGGCCGTTGCGACGCACCCGCAGTGCGCCATCGCGGAAAATGGCGGCGAGTGTCGCCTCCGCCGTGCCGACGTTCGGCGAGGATGTCTGCGCCCGTGTGACGCGATCGGTGACCAACGCCGTCAGATCGTCGCGAAATCGCGCTTCGAGATCCTCGTCCTCCTCAAAGAAATAGAGAACGTGAGGACCACCCATCATTTCTTTAACCAGGTCTTCGAGACGGGAGTCACGATTAGGTGCGGATTTTAAGATATAAGCGAGAAAATCCTTGCCAAGTCGCTGGGCCTCGCGGAACTCGTCCTCAAGACCAGAGATCTTCATCCCCTTGGCCTGGTCGATCCAGCCATAAGAGTCGCGATAGATAGCGAGGACGATGTGCGAATCTTGGAGCTTGCGCAGATAGAAATCGCGCGGCGCCTCCGCCCGCGCTCCTTCCCGCTCAAACTGGATCGGCTCGAAATTTAAACCTCTGATGGCACTGCGCGCGGCTTCGCGTTCCTTCGCGCACTCACCGATGGTTGAGCTGATGAAGATGCGCAGGCGGTCGGCTGTTAGCATGTCAGCCATAGCCGAGCTCCTGCAGACGCCGGACTCGATCGCCGGTCGCCTCCGCTATCTCGCGGTCGGGTTCAAGACGTCGCAATAGATAGGCGGTATCGAGCGCGATCTGTGTACTAAGCTGGTCTGACGTGATGCTGGCGAGATCGACATCCATAGACGCAGGTTCCAGCACTTGGTTACGCACCGCCTCGATCATGGCAAGCCGCTTTCCGACGCTGCTAGGCTGGTAGGCGAGGAAATCGACCGATCGAAGATTACAGATCGCCTGCTCGACCTGCCACTTTGCCCATCCTAATACTTGTCCGCGAAGCAAAAGCGAGGCTCCGCGATTGGTGTTGCGCAAGACATGCAGAGTTTTAGGCATCGACGCTGCGAGGCGCCGCTCGCGCGCCGCCGCAACGCTCGCGGGACCCCGTTCTGGCTCAGGAGGCCAGTTGGCGCTTATACCGGCCTTCGTCCTAGATTCGAACTCGGCGTCGGTTCTCGCCATCGTGTCCGCTGGTCGATCGCCAAGCTGTCTATAGATGTCGATGCCAGGCAGAAAGATGGCGTTGTCCCACTGTGGTGTGAAGGCATAGGTGCGGCTGCCTCCTGCGCGCGTGACACTACGGGGAAGTTCATCGACCACGAGCCACAGCGGCGCGACAGGCTGCTGCGCATAATCCGCGAGCAGATCGAGGTTTGGGTGTCGCGAGTCAATGCGCTTGATGTGGCTTGTCGCCATGATGAGCGGCTGGCGTACGGTATCGATGCCAGATAGGCGCCACCGAAGTAGCTCGATCTGCTGCGAGATAGCGAGCACATAGCCCGGCCCATCATAAGCGATTTCGATGCGAATGGCGTTCGGACCCGACATCGACGTCCATTCCTTCATGAGCGCAAGCGCCGACTTCATTCCAGGAAGATTATCGCCGAATAGCGAAAGAAAAGGCGGACCATCGGGGGGAATGATACCATAGCCACAACCCGAGAAACCGCCGGCTACGAGGCGACGCGTAAGCTCGGTGTTCGCCACTACGAGTTCAAACGCGGGCCAGCCCCAATCGAAGCCACCCGCGTCTCGCAACAGCCCTTCCCTGGCCGCATCACGATCGCCCGCTTTTGTGTATTTTGCGCTCTTTTTCTTCTTCTTTGCCGCCATGAAAATATCTGTATGAAAAGTGGCTTGGCGCCAAGGTCCAAAATCGTTAACGGCTAATTGAGATGCAGGCAAGAGGTGTGCCTTGCGATTTTGAAGCGGAAGCGGAATTGAAGGAATAATACGCTTTTCGATATCGACAGAGCTCCCAGGATTGCGGTCTTCCCGGACTCGTTCGTGCCAAGGATGACGTTTAAGCCTTCGTTGAAGTGGAGGGTGGATGTCCGTCTGTAACACTTGTGATTCGCGATCTTGACCGTGACGATCCTCATGCATCCCGTCGCGTGAAGGCAGACCCTTACGAAGATGCCCAACTCCGTCCGCTTCGGAGAAGATGCTCAGACACGCTAGACGGCTGAGATGACGGCGCAAAACCGTCGCTCCGCGCTTAGCTGCGGCGTCACTTTTTTAAAGACGACAACCCACAGCCAACAAACATCGCATCTGCTGATGTGAAGGGATACGAACTGCCGACCCAGCCATTTGCTGTGGGCGCGGTTGGTGGCGAAGGAGACGGTCGTGTGGCCGA
Source organism: Martinezella lusitana (assembly GCF_010668395.1). Classification (GTDB taxonomy): domain Bacteria; phylum Pseudomonadota; class Alphaproteobacteria; order Rhizobiales; family Rhizobiaceae; genus Rhizobium; species Rhizobium lusitanum_A. Next base: position 67,950 of record NZ_WUEY01000028.1, on the reverse strand, counting down.
TGGCATGACGTTTATCAGATCATCGAAAATCCACGCCCCGCCGATATTCTGGACGTTCGAGGAGAGACTTCAGAAGCTGATCCTTTTCAGATCGTCCATTTCCTCCTGATATATTTAGAGGCAAATTCAACCTCCGGAAACATCGTTCGTGAATTGATGTTGATCGTATCCAACTCGTTGCGTATTTGCGCCTTCTTCGCCGCCGGGACGACGATGGTATGCAGGTCGTAGCTTGTTGTTGTTTCCGGCGATCTGTAGCGAAGTAGGCCTGCCGCGATGAAGGCGCCCGATTGTGCGATGACGCGACGATTGTTCTTTGCCGGGTATACAAAAAAATACCGGAACAGGTCGCTGGGCTTCACCAGGTTCAGGAAATAGGGCTTTTCCACCCGAACGAACTGGAGCAATCGTTCCACCGCTGGCAGAGAACGGAACTTTTGCAGATTTTCCTTAGAAATGGCTGAACTATAGGCGCTCGATATCTCGCTACGCTCGCCATCCGAAAGACGGGCAAGATTGCAGATCAGGCTGATCGTGTCGCTATCGGCGTATTTGACCCGCTTTTCAACGAAATCAAACACCCGGACCCTGCCGTCCTTGTCGTCGAGAGGCTCTTCGTTACAGGCAAAATAGAGACCGACGAGCGGATTTAGCGAGACGTCTAATAGGCGAGTCGGCAAGCCATAATGCTGGGCGCGAACCAGTTTGTCGAACATCGCCTTGTCGCTGCTGAATTCCGTCGGTGCTTCTAGCATCAACTCACTGAATATCCGGTTTTCCGCCTCGGATCGAACGCCGCGCATGATCGAAGGTTTCAGCTTCCACGTCGCGTCGGCTTCTCCCCGATAACAACGGACTGCGCCCTCGCTTAATTGTGGCAAGTCGAAAACCAATTGCAGATAGTCGGTCACGCTTTCAGCTGTCGGCGGCGTCCTCGACGCTGCTGGGCCTTTCTTTGCCGCAACGCCGGTTCGTGTCGGCTTAGCCGGCTTGGGAATGATGGCCTTTTTGCCCTTCGTTACTGTCATTTCCTTATCTCTTTTTGCAGCGTTTCACAAATCGCGATAGACGCGACTTAACTAGATTGAGAGAGGGGTAAGTGCTGCCGGTTCATGGGAGTGGTACCGAGTTCGGGTCTGCCAACCAGGAATCGATCATCCTAAGCGTCACAAGGTGCCTCCCGTGAACGTCTGCGTTTCCGCAGGGGCACTCTTCCGGATGGCGAACATGTGTCCAGCCGCCAGTTGCAGCCGGGCGATAGTACCAACCAACGTTCAAGCCGGCTCGCAGGAGCTCCAGTCCCTGATGCTCAACAAGGAGTGCGCCGATCTCGATAAGACCGTCCGCCTTCTTCGCCACGCTCAATCCTTTCGAATAAAGAAAGCGGCCCTGATGCGGTGCGTGCTGTATGAGATCGTCGATTTCGAAAATGACGCAGTTATGCACTGAGAGGAGTTTTTCGATCTCGGGAAACGCCTTGTCAGCCATAACCGTATGGCCGAGCATCGTAGAGGTCGGCACGCGCATCGATATGGTATTTTCTGGCGTTCCAGCAGGAGAGGCCGCAAGCTCCTCGATCGATGTTCCGTGGAAGAGCGCTACCTTCTCCGAGAGGATCTTTTCCCAGCTGTTTGAATACTCCGGAAACTCCACCGCTCTTCGGAAAAATTTCAGACTGTTGAGTGAATTTTTTGTCGCGTCGATTTCAGTCCAGGGGAGATCCAGCAGTGCCGAGAGGATAGGATCCTCGTCGCGGCCAGGAAACAGATCTGCCTGATTAAAGAAACCATTCTCTTGAGCGTATTGTTGCAAGATTGCCCTGTCGACGGTCAGATGCGCATGATAGCACTCGCGCGGCAATACCTTGTTCTGAAGAGGTCCGACGATAACTGCTTTCTGGGCCGCAAATCGAGGGCGGTAACCTTCGAGTGAAATCGCCTCAAGATCAATGGCTCCGACTCTGGCCTCGACGATATCATGGTCGAGAACGTAGACGTGGCCAAGCCCCGGATCAAAGTCGTAACTGGCATATCGCTTGCGCAACATTACCCCCCTTTCGAAGCAATCCTCGCTAAGCTCCAAAGCGATCTTCTCGCTGAATTTATGCGAAGCGAACCAGGCGGCAATCCCGGCGTCCGTCGAGGCGTCCAAATAAAATGACCGCCATCCATAATGCTGTAAGAGCGCTTCCACAAAAGGAAAACTCTGCCCACTTTTACCGATAAACGCCGACAAGATGTCGGATGTATAGTTCCACCACTTGAACATTTCAGGGGGAGTGCATCCTTGCCGAGTGAAAGAGGTCGTCGCCAACGGGAAGGCGGCGGAACCGTAATGATTGGTCTGGCCGCGGAAAAGAGGTCGGATGGCAAGCGAGTTGAGATAAACTCCCAGCTCCGCGGCTGACTCGATTGTCAGGCTGTTCATGGCGTTCTCCTAGAGCCGCACCTGCTTAACGGCTACAAGGTCAAGCCACGGTGCCGTCCTCATAAACGGATCCGGTGGTGCTGCACCTACCACCTCGCCTTGGCCCGCAAACAGAACGTAGTTCGTTCCCTTTTCGCGCGTCGCGCTTCGATAGCGAAGCCCGTCAATCTTGCCCCCATCAAAGTCAAAGTCGCGGATGAATTCGGTGAAAACCTGCGTAGGAATATAGTCGACGTTCACCCGATCGGTCCGCTCGACAGGTTCAATGATGATGTCAGCAAAGTCAGAAAGGAAAGCGAGGATCAGGCGTTGCATCCGATCGGCGGTGGAAAAGAACCCTGGAATGGATGGTAGGTGGGCGAGATCGAGAATACGAACGGGCCGGAGGGTTGCGAAGCACCCGACTGACGCCATTGTGTTTCGGATTTCTGCGATCGCGAGGCCACGCCGGTCTGCTCCGTAAAACATCGAAATGCCCGGAGGGTTCATTCGATTGGACTGCGTCGCCAGGTGATCGGGCGGAGGGCCAAGTTCCGCTGGTGTTTTGAGCGGCCGGCGCGACTTCCTTGACCTGGCCCGAAAGAGCTTAAAACCAGCGGGGATGTTCACAACAAGCCCCGCCTCCTCTGCATGACGGCATACGCTGCCGAGCAGCTCGAAAGGCGACCGGGAATCGGGATCGTTGTCTTTTGATCGCCCCATATCGTGGAAAAAGAACCGACGCCCATGCTTGACGATTTCGCAAAACCGACCCCAGGAAAAACGCAGGCTTTCATCCGGTTCTAGCGTTAGCCAGTCATATTCGCACCAGACCTCGTCACCGATGCCGTCGACAATCGCACCAAAAAGCTGACCGTCGCCGTCCCTGGGAAGATCAAGCTCAATCTGATCCCGGATCATATCATAGCTGTCGATGTGCCATCCTTGGTAGCCGCCCTCTCGTGACTCATAAGGGAGCTGATCTCCAGCTCTTCCATAAAAGGCCTCGATGCGTTCGAGAATGAATTCGACCACCTCATCGAAAGGCATCGTCACGGCATCGCGTCGCCCACAGAAATAGCATCCTTTTGGGCCTGCGTGAGCACGAATCATCTCTTTGAGATCCGCGTCGCTGAAACAGCGCGCGCAAACGTTTCTGAACTCTTTCATCACGAGGCTCCTCGGACTGCGACTTGCGATCGACAACAATATAAATTTTAATTTGCAAATTGCAAGTTGCTATTTGTTGTTTTTCATCGCCCGCGTCTGGGATATGCTGCTGACCTATCGCCTTGGGAAGGTTCGCAATGATCGAGACCGAATTTCGCCGACCTGTAGTGACGGTCGACATCGTCATGTTGACGCCCTGTAGAGGGGAACTGTGTGTGGCGCTTCTCCCACGTCCAAATGAGCCTTTTGCGGACCAACCCGCATTGATTGGTGGCTATATTCACACAGATGAGGATCTTAGTGCGGAGAGTGCAGTTCGGCGGATCCTGAAGGCGAAGGCCGGCATTGGCGATATCTTCTTCGAGCAGTTGCAGACTTTTGCCTCCGCAACGCGCGACCCCCGCGATTGGTCAGTTTCGATCGCGTACTTTGCTCTGCTGCCGGAAGGTTGGCTTGAGGATCCTGAGGGACCCCTTCTGCTCAGGCCGGCAACGTCGCCGGGCCAGCTTCCCTTCGACCACAACGAGATTATCGCTATCGCTTTGGAACGGCTGCGAAACAAGGGGGCGTATTCCACGATACCTGCCCGGCTGCTGCCCGAGGTGTTTACGATGACCGAACTGCTTGCTATTTACCAGACGGTTATGGGTGAGCGTCTGGATCAGAGTGCCTTTCGCCGCAAAGTTCGAGAACTTGACCTTCTGGAAGAGATCGAAGGTGAGAAACGCAGGACGGAAAGTGCTCGTCGACCTACGACACTCTATCGGCTGAAGAGGCCGATGTCGGTTTTCGACCGGCGACTGTGACCGCAAGGGCGGTGCTGGGTGCCTTTAGACGCAACCCCAGCTCTCGCTTTGTGGCCGTTAGGCTCACTGCACTCAAAGGCAGTCTTTGACGGTCCGCGTCATCAGTCGGCAGCGCAATGCTAGGGCCAAGTATTAAAATGATTCAACTGCGGTCCTCAGCCGAGCGTCATGGAATTTCACGGCCAGGGTTTGTTGCACGAACTCACACCTAAAACTGGATGCTTGACAAACTTAGCACGCTTGCTACTCTTAGCAGCATGGAAAACGAAGCAACAGAACTCGGCACCTTTCTCGGTCGCGTGCGCAGGGATCTAGGTCTAAGCCTGCGCACGGTTGAGGCTGAGACGAGTGTCTCCAACGCCTATCTGAGCCAGTTGGAAACGGGGAAGATAAAGACGCCCTCCCCAACGGTTCTGCACTCGTTGGCGATCCGATACAACGTTCAATATGAGCACCTTATGGCGTTGGCGGGCTACCCGGTACCAAGCGCAACGGTCAATATTCAGCCGTCTAGAGTCAATGACTTCGCAGCGAGGCTGGGCGACGTATCACCGGATGAGGAGGATGCTCTGGTCGAATTTCTCAGCTTGATAAGGAAGCGGGAGAGAGGCCGAAAATGAGATGGTCCTATTCCTCTGCTCGGGCTTTCCGTCAATGCCAACGCAAATGGTATTACGGTTATGTCGTGGCGCCGAAGGGACGCTCTAAAGACGAAAATCGCTTGAGAGCCAAACGGCTCAAGAGCCTGTCAACCTTGTCGGCGTGGCGCGGACAGATTGTTGACACAGTCATTTCCAAGCACATCATCCCGGCCTTGGACTTCGACGATCGCATGACGCTGGGAGATGCCAAAAAGCACGCAAGACTGCTTTTCGATAAACAGAAGGCGTTTGCCGAAAGCCACCGTTCGGAAGATCTGACGCTTGTAAAATCGCATCATGGCGATTCCTTCCTTCTGCTTTCAGAGCATGCCCACGGGCACGATATCACGCACAGTGAATATGAGGAGGCTTGGGAAGACATCGTCGGCGCACTGACAAATCTATATCGTCTGGATGATCTGCGAGCCGAGGTCGCTTTGGGATGGAGCTTCCATCCCCAACCGCCGTTGCATTTCGACATCCTGGGCGACCTCAAGGGCAGCGCCTTTCCTGACCTGATCGTCTACACTGGCAAAGAGCCCATTCGGATCATTGATTGGAAAGTGCATAACGATGGTGCGAATGACGCAAGGGACCAACTGGCCAGCTACGCCATTGCGTTAAGCCGCCTTGACAAACCAAACTTTGATTTTCCGCCTGAAAATTGGCAGGCGCCTCCCTCCGAGATTGTCCTAAAGGAGGCGCAGCTACTCCTCGGAAATGTCCGCGAGCACATTCTTACGGAGGGAGACCTCGAAGACGCAGAGGTTTTCATGATGGAGAGCGCTTATGCAATGTCGCAGGTCCTGGAAGGAAAGAGCTACGAGGAATTCGACATCGATCAACTGGAAACGACGAGTAACCCCGAGACCTGTGCCACCTGCGCATTTCGCATGATATGTTGGGAAGGGAATTGCAGTGCTTGAGACAAATCTTTACAAGCTCGGCGGCCTCGAAACCGTCACCGCGCGATATAAGCTGTTTGACGTTCTCGGGAGCGATCCCGGCGGACCCGAGTATTTTGCCGGGGTCACACGGCTGCAAAGAACATTGACGCGGCAATATCAACGTCCATTCGCCGTTCTCCAACGCGGCGACATCATGCAACTCGCCGCGCCGGAAGATATTGCCGATTCCCTGGTCTCACATCACAACATGGTTCGTTGGGTCGCGCAGTTGGAACCGTCCGGCGATACAATCGAAATCGATTGCTCCGTTGACGGTGATGAATTTGATCCGATCAGGCTGAAGTTCCTGAATTTCATCGTTCAGACGCCATTGTATAACAATACCGAACTGTGGCGCCCTCGAGCCGGGGACGCGTTTTATGGTCGCCAACCAACATCCTCGCGCGAGGGCGTGGATATTTTCGAAGGCGTCAGCGTTCGCGTCGTACCCTATCCAGAAGGTGGTTTCGGCGTCATCCTCGAAGCCAAAACCAAGTTCATCTCCGCTATCTCCATCGGTGCTAAGACGGATCAGAACACAATCCGTCGAATGAAAGGATCATCCTGCCTATACCGCATGGGTGACCTGTGGTTTGAAATCACTATCAGCGGCGCGGGCCAATCCGTCAGCCATCCTATTACATTTGAGGATGGTAAGCCTATCTCGCTCAAGGCATACCTGCATAAGCACGCGCAACGACCGATCCCGAGGTCTCTTGTAAATCTCAAGGGGGATGGTGTGGTGGTGAACTACCGTGGATCGGAAACAGCACAGGTGAAGGCAGCCCCGGCAGAACTATGCTTCCCCGTTCTCGACACCCACTCGAGTCGCGGCGCCCGTCTTCAGAGGCAGACAATTCTGCCGCCAAAGGTGCGGCGAGAAAAGGCTCTGGAATTCAAGCGGCGGTATCTCGACAACATCGTGCTAGGCAATACGCGTATCACCGTTGCTGATCGCCCCGCACGCACGCCGAACCGCATGTTCGATCTGCCGGATATTTTGTTTGGCAACGGACGAACGCTCTATGGAACCGGCCGGGGCGGCGAGCGCGTGGACGCGAACGGATACGCAAAGAGCCGGCGGCGAATGCTGGAACAGTTGCAGGCGGGTCTCTATGAGAACTCCGCACTTGAGCCTCAGACACTCGTCATGCCGCAGAGCATCATGAATGCCTGGGGACCGAAGTTCGTGGACGATTTCAAGTCGGAAGTCCAAAGGCTTCATCCGGCCGGTGGGTACGATCCCACAACCGTTTATTTTGATGATCTCAGCGCGCCGGTCAACGCTGCAAATCAGGCCAGAGCGATACTCAAACTCGCACAGGACAAGCTTTTGGGCCCGGGAGATTGTGCGATCATGATCCACAACACGGCCGGTCAAAATCGCATGCAGGAGAAGCTGCCGGCGCTAATCATAAACAAGCTTCGACAGGACTACGGTGTAAACGCTGCAATATTCCACGTGGCAACACCGGGCGCAGCCTATGAAAGGCTTGGGAGCGGCGTCGACGCTCGGTACACCCGCAGATCTGACGACAGAGGCCGGTACTCTGGTTATCTTGCTGGCGCAGCCCTCAACAAGGTTTTGATCCCGAACGGCAAATGGCCCTTTGTCCTTGCAGGCAGGCTGGCCGCCGACGTCGTCATCGGGATCGACGTCAAGCATCAAACAGCAGGAGCGGTTCTGATCGCCGATGGCGGGCGCATCATTCGTCATAAGCTGAAAACGTCAAACAAACACGAGAAACTCTCCTCCGGCACTGTCGAGGCGCTGATCGCGGAGATGCTGAGAAGCGAAGCGCCCTTCCTCAAGACGCTGACCAGGAATATCGTCGTTCATCGCGACGGGCGCGTCTTTCCGTCGGAAATCAAGGGAATGCGCGCAGCCTGCAAGGCGCTCGCTGAAGAAGGCCTGATCGCAAGCGATTTCGAGCTTAACGTCTTCGAGCTCGGGAAATCATCGCCAGCGGCCTTGCGCCTGTTCAAGGTGCGCGAATATGCTGGGGAGAACACATCCATTCTCAACCCTGAAATGGGTGACTGGCTGGCGCTTACGGAAAATGAGGGCTTTGTTTGCACGACGGGCTGGCCCCTTCTCCCAAACGGCACCGCCAAGCCTTTACATGTGACCCGTGCAGCCGGCTCTCTGCCAATGAAGGATGCGCTTGGCGATATCTTCCAGTTGTCATGCCTGACATGGACGCGGCCGGAAAGCTGCTCCCGCCTTCCGATATCTCTCAAGCTCTGCGACACATTCCTGCGCGACGAAGGCGCTGACCACGACGAGGACGAGATTTTGCAAGGTGATGGAGATCGAGAGATGGAAACAGCATGAGCACTCTCTCACTTCTCAGCGGCGCGGAAACGCTCGCGCTATCGTTTCAGCTTTTGATCGACGAGGTGCTCTTGTCTGGCGATACTATCGAACCGGTGCGGACCGCAAGATTGGCGCACATGCTGAGAGAAGCGGCGATGGCTAGAGGAGGAAATGGAACGCACGAAGGTCTGCTTTTTGACAGTCTGCTCCGCGACATCGCCGGAAACTCCCGGTCAAATCTCGAACAGCTTGCCTCGATCGTGGAAATGCGGCCGATTCCAAATTCTGCGTTGCAGATCCTTGGTGAGATCGCCGATCAGCTTAGCCATGAACGCCTTGCGTTTTCAACACGGATGAGCCCTTGGTGATTGTTGCGGCATATCTCCGCGGAGCGATCGGTCACGCGATCAAGCGCGCTCGCGACCTGATCGAAATCGCCCAAACCGGCAGCCAGCTGGAATTTAGAGTGCTGCAAAGCAAATGCACGGACGAGCTCAACGAAGCAATCATTTCGCTCGCACAAGCGTTGAACAGCCTGGAAACTGCGCCGGAGAAGGCGAGCATTGTAGCGCGTATCTACCAGGCGAAAGTCAGGCAGATTGCCAACGTTGAGCGCGTTGGCGTCTTCGCTCTAAAAAATGCCTCGTCTGATGATGTTGAGCTGAACAGGGTACTTACTGCGATTTGCCGGGAGGTGCGTTATCCCCTCGTAACGCCGACGGTCAGTCACACCTCGCAAGACTATTTCGAGATATCTCCGATCTTCGGCCTTTTGCGCGTTCCCCTGCTTGAAGGCCGCTACTTTTTGCATCTTTCCGATCTCTATCACGAACTTTGTCATCCTCTCCTCGCCCTGACTGGAAGTACCAATCCAAGGCTCGACCCTCTGTCGGAGGCTTTTCGGATGTTGAAGAACGAGCGCGGGGTGGCGCTCGATCTTGCCGCGGTTCGCGTCGACCGGCGTCGCGGAAGCCCCGACATGGCATATCGCTACGCCATATGGCGGCGTTGCTGGGTTGAAACGTGGTGCGAGGAGTTCATTTGCGATGCGTTTGGCGCGTTCTGCGCCGGCCCTGCCTTCGGCTGGACGAACCTTCACCTTTGCTTCAACCGCACGAGCTTTCAATCGAACGGAAAGCTATTCCATACCCCGACCGAGCGCCCATCGTCTCATCCTGCCGATGATGCACGCATGTCCGTCATCCTGCACGTACTCGAGGAGATCGGCTGCCAGCCGGAAGCTCAGGCAATCAGTCGAGCCTGGCGAGAATTCATCGCGTCTTCCGATGCGCAAAAAAATGTGCATTTCCATATCTGCTATCCGCCTGAAGCACTTTCGTCCCTTGCAAAAAAAGCCGTGGCCGCGTTTCACGCGAGCGGAATGATTGGCCTCGACATCGAAAAACCGCAGCCCATCGCCGGATTGCTGCAATCGGCCTGGGAGATCTTCTGGAGCCCAACCCAATCCTATGAGACCTGGGAGAAGGATGCGCGGATTGAACTTTTGAATCAAATTCCCTAGCGCAGAAAAAAGTTGCGCAGTTCTCGGGATGACTTCCTGGCTTCCCAGGCCTTTTCAGCGAGCAGACGCAAAGTTTCGGTTGCTTCTGCGGAGGCGCGATCGAGGGATTTGATTGCTTTCACCTGGTGTTGAGCTGGCTCTTCGTCGACCCGCTCTAACCGCGTTCGCAGCAGACCTTGCACCTGAGAAAGTGCCAAATGTTCCTGTGCGGCCATGATCGTTTGGATGAGGCCGCGACGGGCGATCCAGGATATAGAGCCAGGCGCGCGTGACGTCTCATGAACCGCTGCGCCTTGCCGGCGCGACGCTGTCCCGATCGATAGCTGGTAGATCTCGTCGATGCGCGCCCCGCTAAGGTTCAGCCCATCGGTCAAAGCAATCATGTCCGGGGCGTTCGCAACGAGGCCGCCATCGATATATTCGTTTGCCGCAATCTTCTTTGTTGGGAAAAAGGTTGGTGCGGCGGCGCTTGCGAGAATGGCATCCTCGACACTGGCAGAGCTCGCAGCCCTACCGGCAAGCCCCTTCGACCGGAATATCGTTGTCTCACTCGTAGAATAATTCACTGCGGTGATAAGCAACGGAGCGGGAAATTCGTTCAACGGCATCGTCGCAACGGACTTTCCGAGTGTCTTTCGTACCGCTTCACGGATCGGTGCCGGACTATAGGGTGCTGAAACGAAAAGCCGTCTGATGCCGGTTGCCGGCCCTTTCGCAAAAATCGAAGGCCCGTACTCTTTCATCGCTGCTGCAAGCGTCTGAGCTGGAACCCCGACCGACAGGCCTGCAGCCAAAAGGGCGCCGATGGACGTACCGGCAATGATATCGAAGCGTTCGGCGCATTTGGCCTGGAAATGCGCTTCGCAAGCTGCCAGAAATTCGGCACCAAACAGCCCTCGATAGCCGCCGCCACTGAGTGCCAGAATCTGGAATCGTCTAGGTGCCACTCCCATTAGCGCACTGGTACATAGTCTTCGGGATTTTCGACAATCAGCTTCGGCACAGTCGCGTGCCCAGCCTGCCGATAGTCAACATAGATAAACGGAAAATCACCCCGCCCAACAAGCGCCGTCGCTATCTCGACTTTTGTCGAGCTGGGAAGGTCATAAGGCTCCCCATCACGCAGGTACGTGATCCTCATATCAAGAAGATCACCCCAGCGATGTGCAATCCTGTGATCCATCGCAATAATCCGATCGTCTCGCGCAAAGTCTTCGAAAAGCCGGTTCGCCTGATCGATGAAGTCTCTGATCACAGGCACAGGGTGGACGGCTGTCTCTGGCGCCGCCCGAGCCGCAGAAAGGGCCTGCTCAAGCTGCCAGAGGATGCTCATCGGGGTTATTGCACTGATGCAAATGTCATCCGCATATATCCCGCGGGCATCAGCCGTCTGAAGCCACAACTCAGCGTCAAGATTTCGCCTTTTGATCACATCGAAGAAGCATTGGGAGCTTATGAGATATCGCGACATGATTGCCTTAGAATACCCGTCCTCGACCGCCTAAAGTCTCCTCCTGAGATCGAGGCTCAAGGCGCATGTTTACCACACTTGCAGCCAAGGGCTTCAACTGAGCCAAGAGTGCACTCGCCGGTCTGCGACGAGCGACCTGACGCTCGGTCTCACCTCGAACAGAACCAATCAATGCCAATATAGTGTCCGATGAAAGAACAAACGCTGCTTGCGGGACATTGTCCACACGTCCAGCCCTCGCGATCACAAAAGCCTGACCCGACTCCAGCGCACTTTCGCGAATAGCCTTCATATTTTTGTTGGCCTTTTCCTCAGGTACGACCTCCAGGTCAATGACAGGACACACCTGCAGGGCTTCCAAAAATTCTGTCTTCTGCTGACTTTCAGGCATTTGCTCAACAAATCCTTGGAGCGTCCTGGCGAATTCACTCATGACATTGATCCTCACGTTCCAACATGTTTTCATAAATGGAGGATATTTCGACCGATTTCAAGCTAAATCGCTCGATTTGTTCGCAATACGTTGAAAATGCGCTCGATAGTAAGGATTTTCGGTCGAAATACAGCTTTGCCTAGTCTTAGCTGGAGGTACTTAGCGTGATTGTGTGTGAAAACCATACCGTGTTTGACGGCAGCACTTCGGACAGGATGTAACGCTGCGGTGATACCCAGCGGCGTTCCTGGCCCTCGGCGACAGCATCCGATCAGTAGTTCACCGCTCTCGGCCTGAGCTGCAAAAACCGGATGAACGCGCCGCCGTTCGCGCCATATCATGTCATTTGCGGCTGTGGCCGGGGCCAATTTGTGGGCGATCAGCGGTGTTTGGCGGATCCAGCGGAAACCGAACATTTTCCGCAAAGCTGGTTAGCCCCGGACACGACCGGCCGCCGAGAGACACCTTTCGCCAGATATCTGCTTCCGGAAGAGCATTCTTCTATTTTACCAATCTCAAGCTTCCTCTCTTAGGAGTTATCGAAGCATTTGGATTTGAGGGGACGGCAACCGTCACAAGCCCAAAAAGCAGCTTAACGATTTCGGATTCGGGAACCGAGAGGATTTCAGAAAGGCGCTCCACACCGGCGCCATTTTCACGAAGATCATCCAAAACCTTCTTCCAGATCTGCGACTGCTCACGCCGCATCGGCACTGGTTCATCGGTCCTCCAGCCTCTTCGGGATAATTCCATAAACAATTGTTGATAAGTCCATTTGGATGCCAAACCCAGTTCATGGAGCCGATACGTCATAGCAGCGACCGAGACCCCCGCCATGCGCTTAAGCTCAACTACTCTGGGCAGACCTGATACGCGCCCGACCGCGCGCAAAGGGGCCTCCGGCATCAGGAACGCCGCAGCAAATTCGTTTGCTTGCTTTTCGGCTTCAAGACCATTGGGGGCTGCGTGCTTATGCAATACGAGATGCCCCAGTTCATGAGCAGCGTCGAAGCGGCTCCGTTCAGCGGACTTTTGAGAATTGAGAAATACATGGGGTCGCTGCCCGCGCCAGACGGAGAATGCATCGACTTCCTTGCCATCCTCCCCCAGTGAGAAAACACGTACCCCCTTCAACTCCAGAAGATGCACCATGTTTTTGATGGGCCGGTTACCAAGACCCCAAAAATCACGCAGCCCGGCGGCAGCACTCTGAGGGGTGTCCTCCCTCATATCCGGCACGTCGGAAACTGGCAGATCAAACTCATTATCTAACCAATCGGACAGCATGAACGCTATTGCGCCCGCAGCAATAGCGCCATCCCGCTGCCTCGCGGTCATTTTGCTCATCGATCTGAAGCTGACGCCTTCAGCCCGTGGAATGTCCACGTCGTCTGACATGAAAAAGGCAAGCGGGAATCCCAGAATGCGAGAGAGTTTCCTGGCGACGTCCTCACTGGGAAGATATTCTCCAGCCTCATATCCTGTAACTGTTCGCGGTTCGATGCCCGCTCTTGAGGCGAGTTCCTTCATCGTTAGGCCGGCGCGCTGCCGGGCCACGGTTAACCGCGATCTGTTAAACATCACGCCGCCTTACGCTTCACCGGCACATCAATATCGGTATCTCCGATCGGATCCTCTACCGGTAAACCACCGTCGATGCCGGGAAGCGGTATGAAGATGCGCTCAGCCCATTCTGTTACGTTGCGATCATCGAAGGCAGACGGCAATGAAAGCTCCGCTCTGCATTCCTCGTCTTCGATATGGATCAGCAGCAGCCAGGTGGGATAGCTCAAGATCGTCGCAGCCTTGCGAAGCTCAGCTTCAACGGTCTCGGGAAACATATCCGTTTCGAGATTGTTCTTAAGAACAGCGGCCTCAGTAAATAGTCCCTTCAGGGACTTAGTACGGGGCGACCCATGGACGGCACAGGTCAGCGCATCGGAACTGGCAACAACGATGTTGACCTGCGAGGAATCGTTGATCACCAGCGAGTAATTGCTCGGGTCATCCTTGCGCCAACCCAACGGAAGCAATTCATCCCGCAGCGTCCGCACCACAAACCGCCATGCCTCAGTGCCAGGGATGAATGGGGGATCGTTGTCGGTACAGTTGAGCCGAGCGGTGTGACCAGCCAGAACAGCTCTGATTACAGCCTCTACGGAGATATTCAATTCAGCAAGTCGGCGCCTCGCGTCGAAAGGATGCTGATAAACGACAGTTGCCGACATTGCCATTGAATCACTTCAAACTTCATTTTTTCAACCTTCTATCAGGTTTAAAAAATGAAGTCCAGATTTCTCATCACATGGGGTCGTGGATGTTTTCTGGATGATAATGACCAACAATCCAATCGGCCGGCAGATCATACGGAATGCTAAAGCCAGAGCCCGATCCAGGGCTCAAGGCATGGGCTTGAAGATCGTCGATCAGCTCACAGAACATATATTCGAGGATTAGCCCCGCAAACATTGGCAATGTTGCAGATCGCATAAGTTGCATTGGCACGTCGCAGACGAACACGGTTGGTCGACCCACGGATTTTAGGGCTTCTTTTGTTTCCCGCGTTGTCGCTACCCGAATGCCGAGGCAGTAGAGATATTCTGAGCCGTAGACCAAATAGTGGCCGGCGCCTCCAGGCCGGGTCGTCAAACTCCTCTCGTCCGCACATAGCCACAGCCTGCCCTCCCTACCTCCGCCTTCATTTCGCGCGTCCACATCTTTGATCGCCTCGTGGAGTCGCTCCTCGCTCGCATGACGAAATCGGCCGTTGAGGAAGATTGATCGCGCACGATCCTCGATTTCCGCACTCCGCAGAATGCGCAACCCGTTGCGATAAAAGGGAGCCAGGTCATCCGTCCGTGTTCCGTGCACCGCGCGAAAGCCGCGATAGTGTGCACGCATCCGGTCTGCCGTCAGTTGTTTGATGTCGACCACTTTACCGGTCGCTTCAAAGATGATCTCGTCCAACCAGCTGAGGTCATCCGACACAATATATTCAGGAGGAGAGTCGACGAAGGCAGCCTTTACACCAGCTGTGAGATAGTCACTCAGCAGGCCCCACAACGTTTCCCTCCAACTGTCGACCTGAGGATAACAAAACACATCAGGCGCCGATTTTGCCCGTTCGTGCCAGTGTTCGGAGATTTCTCGGTCCTCGTAGCCTGGCAACATTGGGCCAGCGAATTTACAGGATCTCCATTGGTAGTTCATGTGAGAGTTCATCCTCATCCGAAAGGCAAGCTTTTCGCGCACTGCAGCTCCGGTTGGCAAAAAGCTATCCGGGGTGTTTCAGTGTGACGATCGGTTCATACGAC
This sequence comes from Martinezella lusitana, assembly GCF_010668395.1. Lineage (GTDB taxonomy): Bacteria > Pseudomonadota > Alphaproteobacteria > Rhizobiales > Rhizobiaceae > Rhizobium > Rhizobium lusitanum_A. Next base: position 52,923 of record NZ_WUEY01000028.1, on the reverse strand, counting down.
ATGCCCGCGGATGTTACTATCATCGGCAAGGAATTGAGAGCTGCGGCACGAGAAGTCTCTGCGCGGCATCACATTCTAGCCGGTTCACTCCCCTACATGCTTCTCCTCCAGCTACGGCAATCTCTCGTCTGTCGCGTTCAATATGAAATTGCCCAGACTCGTCCGACATACGCGTGCGGCCTCATCGAAGAGCTCGGACCTTGGGATCCTCGTGTAGGCCGCAAGGGCATAACTGAATTGCTCCTCGTCCCAACCCCTGAAGATCTGTAATTCGTCCGTGCCGGGGATATACCCGGAGAATGATTTTACGTGCAGCTGCTCAATTTGAACGACCTGATCATTCTCGAATGTAAGGTAAAAATGGGTCGCGTCTCGTAAAGCTGCCTTGAAATGAATTCGAGCTGAAAGCTCCGCAAATTGCACTGGAGTAACGGTAGCTCCAGAAAGGCCGAAAGGTCCCTTAGCGCCGATATGGAGTTGGAGGCCGCCATCGTTGACAAACACGACACCGAGAGCACCAATCCGTATTGATATAGATTGTCCGTAGACATTAGTGGATAGGTCGAATGTATCCGCATCGCTATCCGCGATCTGGTAGTGGTAAAGTGAAAATGGGTAGCCGCCGTGAAGGCACCGAAAGAGCGTTGGCTTACGCCCGCTCTGCATTATGAAGTGACAGTGTTGAAGTTCATCCAAGAATTCCGGCTCTACGATCGAGCCGCGGGAAGGTTTCGTGCGATCGAAAGAAAGACTGGTTTCTTTAACAAGTATTCCGATCAGAATCTTCGATAGCCATCGTCCCAAGACGAGCTCATCTCCGGCGATCAAAGTGCCTCGGGTGAAGATCGGGTGGACCTCCCGTTCAATGGCAGAGAGAAAGCCGTTGTTACATTCGGCGCAACAAGGAACTGTCAGGCTCCTATAGGGAATTTGTGTTCCGTTGAGCAGCGTTAGCCTTTCATCGAACAATCCGAGCTTTGATTGCAGCCATTTCGGAATTACGTGTTCTCCAGCGCCTGTGGTGGGCGTCCGACCACACGCGAAGCACTGCTTGGCCCGGATGTTGGCTTCAGAAACCGCTGCACGCGACACTTCAAGCGCAAACATGTCTATTCTCTAAGCCACCACGGAAGTCCGGTTCCTGGGCATGACGATTCCTCTTCGATCCAGCCGGTCAAGACCGGCGGAAGCTATACCGTAGGCCCTCGCCGACGAGTTCCAGAACCGCCTCTCCAGCTTCGCTCAACGGATTGGGGATCATTTCGACCCGCGCTCGCGCGGGATCGGCGAGGTTACTGACATAGGCGATCCAATAAAGAAGGCCAGCTCGCGTCCGAGCGGCTATCCTTCCGGCACGAACCTCAGTCTCTCCCAATTCAAACACGCGCGGATCGTTAAGGCTTGCCTTCACCTCAATCTGCCAGGCTTGCTTCTGCCATGAAACCTCGAAGTCGTAGCCCAGGCTGTCATTACCCTTCCTACCTGTAAAGACCTCGGCATTGGTCGATTTCCAAGCTGCATCGATGTCCTGCTTGGGTATGCGGCCTTGTAGCCAATGTCGAACGGCCAGCTCACCCAGACGTCCGATCATGTCGGTTTTCGCAGATGGAGCAAAAGGACGGCCACCATAGCTCGGCATCCGATAGCCGCCGCTCTGCCCATTAGCGGGCTTTTGATCACTACCGGTTCGTGCAGGGGCAAGAGCGGCACTATGGCCGACGGGAATCTTGAAAAATTCCCGCGAAAGAGCCTGTTTGAGCTCTGCGTCCAATGCCGCCCAATCAGTCTCCTCGGGATCGACAGATCGACCGTTGAACTCGATCGAACGCTCTTGCTTGCGACGAGCGGCAACTTCCGCCTCAGCCTTCGCACGCGCTTCCGCCAGTGCCGCGTCGCCGAGCTCCAACGCGTCACGATCGAGCGTGCACTCCATGTTGTCGGGCCAGCAACCAAGCCGGTTGATCCAGCTGAGCAGGTCGTCACGGTCACATGCTCGGATGTCCATTACTCCCGCTTGATCGAGGCGCCTCCGCAACTCAGCAAAGCCACCATCGGAGCCGGTCCAAAGCGTCGGGATCGCCAACGCTCGAGCCGAACACCAAGCTCGGATGAGCGGCGTAGCGTCCCGCACCAATTCCTTCAGAGTCTGGTTGTTGGTTCGGCGAACGTGTTCCAACGCTGCGAGCTCAGGATGCGATACGTCGAGCGGCATTGCGCCGTGAGAAGCAAGCCAGCCGTTTATGTGCTTGTCGATAACAATGTCCGGCACGTCCTTCCAACGCATCGCCCAGCTTGGGTCCGGCTCTAGCTCACCGGCAGCGTCTCGGGCTTGGGCATAGGCTGGTGCGGCGATGCCGGCTGCGATTGTCGGCGCAAATGTCGCGCGTAAGGCATCGAAAATGGCAATACTAACCGCCTTGATCCGGTTGGAAAGTTGGCGTGCATGGACGTCCGGATAGGTGTCCGGCGACTGGCCCACGGCTGTCAGAGCCCAGTTCAACCCTTCAAAGTCGAGCTTCAGCATATCCCGCAGCTCAGAGACGGAGAGCGCGGTACGACATGCGTCGAGAGTGGCCTGCGCATCGCATCCAAGCGGCGCGAGCCAGGGTGCGATCGCCTGGCGCAACCACGAAGCGTCCTTTACGACTTCCGCTTCATCGGCGGCGAGGGCATCGACAGCGGGCTGCCCGGCGGCAAGGTGCAACAGTGCCCGTAGCCAGGGTAGATGTCTTTCAAGGCCACCTCCCATTGTTTCGCGCACAACCCGGCGGGCTCGCGGTGCCAAACGGAGGCTGTCGCAAAGGCCATCGAGCTCACGGTCCGGTTCGCCAGACTCTCCAATTGCCGCTCCATCAGCCTGTAAGTAGCGTAACAGGATCCGCAATGCTTGCTCCAGACCAGGCTGGCCCAATGCGTCGCAGAATGCTGTAAGCGACTGATCGAGTTGGCTCCACCCGGCTCGCTCATCCGTCCGCACCACAATCACCGCCTGCCCATCAGCAAGCTTCAGACCAAGGGCCTCGGGACCGCCCTCCAATTCATCGTGGGCGAAATCATCCAGCCGAAAGCCTAACCGTGAGCCAGTCTGAATCATAATGCGATTCAATCGATCCAGGACAGATTGGCGGTTGACCGGCAGGTTTCGTGCGTCGAGCCCTTTGACCCCTTCCATGGCCACTGCTGCCATCAACGGAAGTCGAGGGCACCATTCAACTGCGGCAACCATATGACCTGTCCCGACGCCTCGGCCATCAATCGTAATCTGGTAGTCGGCCCTTGAAAGAAGGCGTACGCGATCGCCATAGAAGGTCTGCAAGATCTGGCCCAGGCGCAGTTTGTCTCCGGCGCGGATCTCAATCATCGGCTTGCCAGCGGCCTCTACAAGGCTTGCTGCCGTCTCATCGTCGGTATCTCGCACGTAGATCTCTTCGTCGGGTGCATTATCGCCGCGCATCGAAAAAGCCTGCAGAAACCCACCTCGACGCGCCAAAAGCAGAGGCGGCGCACTTGCCGATCCGGGCAGAGCAATGTTGCGATAGTGGTCGGCAATCCGCTGCCATGTTCCCGCATAAAGGTTGGCCAAATGCCGTTCATAAAAGGTCTCGAACCCGGGCTTTGCGAATTGGCTGGCGAGAAAAGTCGCCTGCTGAAGCAACGTCGTGGGATCATCAAGGGTGCGGAGTGTCGTATGCTTGCGAATTGCCGCCAGATGCGGCGCGCTTGCCCTGTCCAGCGCACGAATGACCGGTATCGCGGGCCTGCGAAGGAAAAAAGGGAAACGCTCACCAGATTCAGCCGCCATCCAGATTTGCCAAGGCCTTACAGCGACAGGCTCACTTCCATGCGATGTGGGCTCCAAAGCAGGGATCCACGCCGCGTTCTGCAGGAAGATCTTCAATGGTGTGGACCATTGCCGGACGTCGGACTGTGTAAAGAACGAATGCCGTATGGTAAGCGACCATGCCTCTGGAAGAGGCTCTCCAAGCCAGGCGATGACGAGCAAGGCGTAGTATTCGAGTGCCTCGCGATCGAAGCGCTCTATATCCCACTGCCCTGGCATCCATTGCAGGCTACCGCTAATGGAATATGCGCTGCCTGCCGTCAACGATGATGTTTTCTCGCCGGCGATTGCTGTCTTCCAGGCCACCGTAGCGGCTTCCGATAGTCCCAGTGCGCGCCAGAATGCCGGGCCGTCCAGCGCTTGGCCACGATGCGTGCCGGATACTGATCTGTGGACCGGATTGAGACCGCGCTTGACCCCGAGATCGCGCAGAAATTCGGTCCAGAGACTCAAATTGCCGATTTTGAATGCGTAGTGGTCGGGGTTGGCTAATCGTCGACGAGAAATCTCCTGAAGGTCCAAACAATCGGACGGTGCCGCATCGAGGAACCGTTGAAGAAGGCGCCCGCGGGTCTCATCAGGCCAACCGCCGGAAAACACCGCCTCCTCCGCCGGTACAAATCCGTGATCCAAGGTGGGCACATACAGCCGCAGGCCGGCCGGAAGTGACACACCGCGCCCTTTGCCCTGCGGCCGCCGCCAGATCTGGAATGCCCACCGCAAACCGGCCGCGCGCTGCTGATGCCGACTATCCTCGCGTAAGACACGCGCAATCTGATTGAGAATGTTTTCTCGGTCGAATTCTAGGACCAATTTGTGCCGAAGAAGAAAATTACGAGCATCGGCGAGTTCCCCGTACCAATCGAGCTTCTCGGAGAGAAAGGCGAAATTCTCCGCCAATGCATTGGGAGGCGAAAGGTCGCTGGCCTCGTCCTCTTCCGGCCCCCTGCGCGCCGGCGGTGCAAACACGGCAACGCGTCCTGTGCGCCGGACACGACGGCGGCCGCTCTTCGGAGTGTCCTCAGGAGGCACGACCGTGGACATTGACGGACGCAAGTGCCCATCTTCGCATAGCAGGATGAGCTGGCCGGCGAGCGCGCTGCCACCACTACCGACGAACTCCACCAGGTCCTTATAATAGGCCGTCCATGCTGCCGGCGAACGAAGCTTGTCGCGCTGCAGCATTGCGGCGACCTCTATGGCCAACGCCACACGCTCCGTCACGTTGGGTGTGTCGACGTAACCGATCACGTGCGCCTTCACGAAAGCGGTAAACGCGTCGGTCCGCGTGCCGAGCTCGAGCCAGAGAGGCCAAGCTCCCACTTTTGAGGCGTGTCGTGCCGCCGCCGCCAGCGAGAAAGTTTCGCCGAGTTGGAGCCCCCGGCGAGACACGCGCGGGCTCCGCCATGAAAGGCTCAGTTGGCCGGATTCGGTGACGGTGAGCACCGGTGCAACGGGAGCGTCAGCGAAGTCAGCAACACCCATTGTTGCGGCGATACCTTTTGCGACGCGCAACGGAAGATCCGCGTCCGTCTCAAAACTTTGAGTCTTGACCCAGCACATGAGGTCTACGACGCCACGAGCTCGCTCCTCCACTGTCAGCGTGCCGGCGCCGTTGCCATTCTCCCGAGCCAGCCATGCAACTGCCCTTGCAGCCAGATCCGCTGCGTGTTCAAGAAGCATCGCATTCAACCGAACCTTGCCGTCGAGCCCTTTGCGATTGGCGGTCGGGAAGAACGAAGCATGCAGATAACCACGAAACGGCGCCTGCGCCTGTTCTCCCATGGGCAGATAGGTATAAAGCCTTGAAGATACGATGGCGGCAGCGTCCAAGCTCACGGCAAGGGCGATCTCACCGTCGCCCGTCCACTCGGCCCAATGGGAATGGAGCTGAGTCTGTTCGATCCCCACGGAGATCGTCTCGATCATTGCGCGTTCATCGACCGCACATCGAGCGATCAGATGGCGGCCAGCTGAACCAAGATCGGCGACCGCAAAACCGCTCGGCGCACCGGGAACCGCCTCTTCTCGACGAGTAAGAACGATAGGTTCTGATTGCGCCCCGTCGACGCCTAAAACCCGGACATCGAGGCGTCCCAACCGGGTGAGGAACAGTAACATCGGAGCGCCAACGGTTCGAAGTGCTTCGATTTCGGCCACGACCGCCTCCGCTGCTCGGGAATCACGAACCGGCAGCGCAATGACGGTCGCAAAACCGCGTTGAGCGAAAGCGCGTATTTCAGGCGGCTGCTCGTCGAGCCAGACGGGAACGTGGAAAGGAGGGAGGTCTTTTCGGGCAAGCTCGAGCACACGAACTCCAGAAGTCATCGCGGCAAGGTCGTCGCCATTGGCGAAGCGAAAGCAGAATCCGTAAAACCGATCCGCACCTTTCTGCCCGACCGCCTGTGAATAGATTTCGGGCGCATCGCAGATATGGCGGACGCTTCTGAAGCCGAGCCCCTTATTACCAATGGCTTGGCCGGGCGGCTTGCTCGAAAGGCCGAGATCCGACAACGCTTCTACATTCGACTGCGCGAAAGGTGCGCCGCCATTCGCAACATAGAGGATGCCATGTGCGCCGGCGCCGACATCAAAAACAACCTCGATCTGACCGTCCCTATGGTCGTCGGGATGCACATCATGCGCATTCTGGATCAGTTCGATCAAAAAGCGACCGTGATAATCGGCGGCAATCTGTTCACTGATGCTATTGGCCGTTGAGTAGATCTTTGAGAGGTATTCTCCTTCCTCATCGATGGTCCCCTCGAAACCACGGATCTTGCGGCTTCCCCACTCCGTCAAGAATGCCTTCGCAGCCGCCTGTGGCATTACGTTCACCCCACAGGCCTCAATGCTTCGCAAGACGTCATCCACAGCGATGATCCACCTCCACACCAGCGCTTCCCGAGCCGCTATTGCTGACGCACTATATCTACAACGGTAGGTTTGTAGCGCCCGACTTTGGTTATTCACCGTGTTTTTCTCAGCAAGCAATGCCGCGGAGATTGTGGTGGTGCGCCCGGCGAAATCTTGTCAGCTGATGACCACTGCTCGTAAGCTTGCCTTCAGCTTCAAATTACGCCCCATGCCCGAAACCTCCCCCTCCCCGTCATTTCCCTGAGGCCGAGCTCCGTCACAATCCGCCGCGCCGCCTGCGGCGTGACCTCGAGCGCTTTGGCCACCATGCCGGCGGATACCAGCGGCTTTGCCATCACCAGTTCAACGAGCTTCGGCAATTTTGACGAGGTCCGCCGCCCCTCCAGTTTTCTATCCATCATCGTTTTCGCCAACGTCAGCCGGTCATGCTCCTTGATGCCGATCTCGGCGGCCGCCAAAAGCCCGTGGGCGATGGCAAGCAAACGGGTGTCCCGGTCGCGGTGACGCCGCCGATCGACCGGAATGGTTTTGAGGCCAAGATTGATGGCGGCGAGGTGAGCACCTGTGGCGATGCCGGCTTCCCGCAGGATTGAGGCGCAAAACAACCGGCCGAGCCAGGGGGCGTGCTGAAGAACGGAAAGCTCGTTCCAGGCATCAAGGGCAATGATCGCCTGCAGCACCGTCGGCAAGTCTTGAGCCTGCCGCAGGACGCCGCGCCACTCGTCGAGCCGGGCATCCTCGTCCCAGTCGAGATCGTAAATCATCGGGTCTTTGTCCTGAACGATGCCACGGCCGGGTCGTTTGGCAATCTCGATCGCAGCCTGCGATCGGGCGAGCACCGCATCGATGGCGGCGAAATCGACGCCCGGCAGATTTTCGGCCTCGTTATTATTGTCCCCCTCCCCTTCCCGATCGACGACGGGTGCTGTTCGCATGCTGCCGACCGGCTCTGCAGCCTCGGCGCCGATCGCGCCGGCATCCGACGTTTGTCGCAAAACCCGGATACCCTCCGCGGAAAGAGCCCAGTCGGCTGACTGGTCAGAAATCCTTCGGCGGGTGCGTAGCACGTCGCGGGCGATGGTGAGTTCGTGGGTCGGGGTGCGAATGTCTTTGGTGGCGTCGTGGAGGACGAGGTCTTCGAGATGGACGAGCTCGCCGTCGATCCACAGCGAAGCGCAGGCGTCGGTGAAGTGAGTGCGCTCGAGGAAGCCCTGCCCGACCGGCGAACGGGCGATGCGCTCGTCCAGACGCGTCAGAGCGATACCGGCGTCGAAAGCCGGCCGCATCAAGGCATTCATGCTGATTTTCGCGAGAAAGTAAGGCATTGAAATCATGGTAAATGATTTGCTAAACGAACTCTATATAATTATTGTAGTTCTTTACATAGTATGGTTGACGGCTGAAGCTATAACCATCGATAAGTACTGGTTATCGGAAGTGAGTGGATCTGCCTTTTGACCAACTTAGTTCCATTCCCTAAATTGGTGGAAAATCGCCTTTTTGTTGAAAGGATCAACCGTGGGCACCACCGTGAAAGTTTCCGAGGCGAAAGCCATCTGTCCGAATTGCCAGCCCGCGTCGAAGCCGGCGAGGAGGTAATCATCGCCCGTGGCAACGATCCGGTTGCCCGGCTGTCGCGGATCCGCAAGGAAAACGATCTACAGCAGCTGGTCAACGAAGTGCGCGCTGCCCGTACCAGGCTGGCGCCCGTATCGCATGACGAAGTTATGTCTTGGCGCGACGAGGGTCGCCGCTGATGGCCTTTGTAACAGATGTATCGATGGCGGCAGCCTGGCTACTGCCGGAGGAATTTTCGGATGCCGCCGAGACGGTGATCGCGTCAATTGAAGCCCCCTGCCCCTGTCCCGTCGTTCTTCTTCTTGGAGATCCACAACATCCTGGCCACAGCCGAACCGCGCGGCCGCATCGGTTCCGGCAGTGCTCTGCTCGGCATGGAACGGGTGCGGCGGCTGCCGCTTGACGACGCCGGCATCGGCGGCGGCGGCTCGATCCTTCTTCTGGCCGCCAATCACGGCCCGAGCGCCTCTGACGCCGCCTATCTGGCGCTCGCGATCAACCGGATTGTGCCGCTGGCAACACTCGATCGCAAGTTGGCTGCCGCCGAGCGCAAGGAAGGAGTAGCGGTGCTCGGCCCCTTCGCGCATGGCGACTGATCTCTCGCCGGCGTCGCGGCGCTCGCCAGGGCGCCGCTGCTGTTCAACGGGAAGGACTTTGGCCGGACGGACCTGAAAATTCATCCAGTATCATCCGCCTGAGGAAAGAAGACGAAACCGAACCCGACAAGATCCCATGGAAGGCCGCGTCAGATTCGCCCTCGAAAAGCTGCTGAACGTCGCCCACGAAGACACCGAACAGGGACGGCGGGTCGCCAACTTCCCACTGGCTGGTGGAACGCCGAAGTCCATGGTGGTTTCGCTCTCACCGATCTCGCAAACGTCGATCCGCACCTCGGCGACGACATGGCAACGATCTTCACCTTCCTCGCCTGCGAAGAGGATGTCGTTTATCCCACTGAACACCACGGCGAGATCGAAGCGATCATCGCGCGCTGGCGGCCGCAGGCGGAGCAGGCATGACGGCGCCGCGGACGGGTCAGCCGCCGGTGTCGTCGGTCGCCGAAGCGCTCGACACCATCGCCGCGGTGCTGCCGATCGGCCGGCGCGACAAGCTCGCTGAGCTGCTGACCGACCAGGACGTCGAGACGCTGCGGCATCTGGTCAATGCCGGCATGGGTGGCAACACGCTGCGGGCGCTGACCTCCGACCTCGGCTATCTCAAAGCCTGGGCGCTGGTGGCGACTGGAGAACCCCTCCCCTGGCCAGCGCCCGAGGCGCTACTGCTGAAATTCGTCGCGCAGCACCTGTGGGATCCGCAGAAGCGCGCGACTGATCCTGATCACGGCATGCCGGCCGATGTCGACGACAATCTGCGAGCCCAGGGCTTTCTGAAATCGACCGGTCCCCATGCGCCGGCGACGGTGCGCAGGCGGCTGGCGAACTGGTCGACGCTGACCAAGTGGCGTGGTCTCGACGGCGCCTTCACCTCCCCTGCCCTCAAATCGGCCATCCGCCTAGCCGTTCGCGCCGTGCCACGAAAACGGAGACGCAAGAGCGCCAAGGCTGTCACCGGTGACGTCTTGGCCAAACTGCTGGCGACCTGCGCCACCAACAGCCTGCGCGATTTGCGTGACCGGGCGATCCTGATGGTCGCCTTTGCTTCCAGCGGCCGAAGGCGCAGCGAGGTGGCCGGTCTTCGCACGGAGCAGTTGACGGTCGAGGTTTCGGTTGCCGGTGAGGACGAGATCCCCCTCGCCTCGCTCGCCATCCATCTTGGCCGCACCAAGAATTCCGGCGCCAGCCAGGACGAGGTCGCCTATCTGACCGGCCGGCCGGTGGACGCCCTGAATGCCTGGCTGGAGGCTGCGAAGATCGATGGCGGCAGCGTGTTTCGGGCGATCGATCGCTGGGCAATGTTTCGCGCCGGGCGCTTGATCCGAAGGCGGCCAACGATATCGTCAAGCGACGCGTGGCAGCGGCTGGGCTAGAGGTTGGGGAGTTTTCGGCGCATGGCCTGAGATCGGGCTACATGACCGAAGCTACCTTACGCGACATCCCGATGTCCGAAGCGATGGAGCAATCGCGCCATCGTTCCGTTCAGCAGGCGTCGAGCTATTATAACAATGCAACGCGGCGTAGCGGGAAGGTTGCACGGTTGCTGTCCTGACCGTCTAGCACTGCCATGAACGGCACATGAGGCCGCAGCGCATTTGGCACGCACACCCAGTCGCCACTTTGGCTCTTGAACGCCCCGACCTGATCCCTCATCACCGCCGAACAAAGCTGAGGAGATCATGCGCGAGTTTTCCGAAAAGACGTTTGGGCCAGCAGAGTTGTCGGACATTTACGCTGTCTACAAGCGAGGCTTGCGAGAAGTGGGATCACGAAAGAGATGCGGGGGCCAAGCTAGCCGCGGCCGCCGTGATCAATCTCTTCCGGGAAGGCCATGACACTTACGAGGGCCGCGTCGTCGGTCCTCAAGACCATTCTATTAAGATCGCCGCGGATAGCCATTCTCGTCAAACATCGGCGAGAAGTGACCGAGCAGTCAACGTATATCGACGCCCCAAGAGGGGCGTCAACAATATAGCCTCGTGGCACCCACTTAATAAGGTGAAACACATCTTGCGCGCACTCCCGCGCGTGGCACGTAGGTGTCAGTGCCGGGGTCGTAGGTGCGGTAGCGGCTGGCGCACCACTCTTCATGCCTGGAGCCGTAGCTCGGACGGGTTGGCGCTGCCAGAGCGCCGCCGATCAGAGCGCCAGCACCAAAAGCGGCTAGCGGGTACCAGTAGTCTCCATGCCGCCTGTAGCCGGGACGATAATCGCGATAGCCACGATGCCCGCGGTACCAGCCATCGCCGCCGTGATGATGGCGCCACTGGACTTGCTCCACGTCATGGGCGTTGGGCAAAACGATCCCGGACATCGGCACCGCACCAGCGGCCGAAATGGACGTCAGGCCAAGGGTTGCACCGAGCACCGCTACAGAGAGTATTTTCGAGATGATCTTCATAATTTTCCTCGTCAACTAGAAATGGATCATCTCGATAACGGATGAACCGTCTTGCGTGTTCCATTCGACCTGCGAAAACGGGAAGCGTTGTTTATTCGGAGCGGCGGAGCATGCGCATCCCTGAGGTGGATGATCAGCATTGTGATCATGACCCGTATCGAAATACAACCTTCGCTTGCGCACCCGAAGGGCTTCATTGATCTACACCATGGCGAGCATCTCGCCAGGGGATCTTGATAATGTGACGCGGGGATCGGTGACTGCGACTTCAATTCTCGTCAGCAGCTGCCTATTCTCAATCGATGGGCCGCCTTGCGATCTAAGTGGCCTCCGAAGCTCCTCTTGCGCGGGCTGATCGCGGTGGATGGAAGAGGCATGGCGGTATCGTTTTTGCGGTATTGGTTCTGTGGTCGACGTCAGGCCACCAACTGACAATCAAGGTCTATCACAAGTGCGATGCCGTCTTTATTCCGGTCATCCCTGAGCCGGCGGCTGCGGGATCAAACTGCCTGTTGCATCTCCAAAAGATCCTTCATCAAGGAGCGGAGCGACCGCCAGGGAAATTCGTCGCAGTCACGCGATGCGATACCGAGGGTCAGAACCCCATGCAGCTTGGCGATCGCTCCTTCAATGGACTGCGCGGGCATCTCCCACAGTTCCGCAGCCAGTGCGAGCTCGCGATCAGCGGCCACGCTCTCGGCCTCCTGGGCTCTGGTATACCCGATGACGTTGTCTGCGGCGTTCCAACGGCGAACCTGCGCCGACAGCGCTTCCTTTGCCCTATCCCGTGCCTCGGCCAGATCGTCGCCTTTGAGCCAGTATTCAATCTCGGCCTCACTTTGCAGGTGGGCCGGATCGGGCTTGCCCGGAACATCGATTTTAATGGAGGGGAAACCGACGGCTTCGACCAACTGGGTCTCGAGGTGCTGCTGCAGGTGGCAGCGCCGGACGAATTCGCGATGGGCTTCATGCCATTCCAGCCACTTTACAAGGGCCGGATCGGCGGCAGAGCCGTTAACGCCACGGTCCTTCGTCCGCGTCAGAAAATCTGTCGTGTACGAAAGGATGTTTAGTCGGGTATTTGCAGGCAAAGTTCTGCTATTCTCAGAATCAGCCATGATCCGAGCTCCAACTAGCTTGGGTATGGTTAGGCTGCACTCGGTGTTGCAAGCGCCGAATGCAGCCGACTGGTAGTTAAAATACCATATGGTAAAATAATATACAACGAGAAATCGACAAGAATGAGTGAAATAACCGGAGCGCAAATCCGCGCGTCGAGAGCGCTGCTCCGATGGACCGCTGAAGATCTTGCAAAAGCCGCCAGCACTGGCGTTATGACGATACGTCGCGCGGAAGCTGAAGATGGGCGGCCTTCAATTACGGCAGCAAACCTCAAACTGATTAAGATGACACTCGAAGACGCCGGGATCGAATTCATTCCGGAAAACGGTGGGGGCGCGGGAGTCCGCTTCAAGAAGCCGAGATAATGAGGAAACGCCTGACACATAGTGCCATGTATGAACTTCATTCAATGCGTACCGCGTGCATGGGATGTAGCGAACTCGCCAATACGGCTGAAGTGTCAAGACATGTCAGTTCATGCTGAATCGCGACCTGCGGGGCTGCCCAAGCTAACCGGCGTGCCTCATATGGGCGCGCAGTTTTTTGCGGAAAACTTCGGTTGGCGTCCGACGGCCAAGGCATTTGCACGGCGTCGCGTTGAGGTGGCTGCAAACTTCATGGCGAAGCAGGCCGCCGCGAACGGAATCGCATAAGAGGAAGCTGAGCGAGGTTTCCTGAAGGCAACGCGTCCGGCCTCCCTTATCCAGCGTTTTGCAACGACCGAGGAAGTTGCCAACATGATCGTCTACCTGCGCCCAAGGCGTGAGCCCGGGACAGGTGCCACGGAGACAACCCACTTCTGTATCGGGCGCATCGCGGGAAGCGCTGAAAAAGCTCAACGCAACGCGAAGCGAAGCGACTACGCTTGTCGCCGGTCTTCACGGACAAATGCGCGAGAGCAGCAGATCACGGTCACGAGGTTAACTGGCCGCCCGCCAAGCCGTCTCAAAATGATGTGATTGAAACGGCGTTTCAAGGCCGCCTCTTGCCTAAATATCGAGGAGGATGAAAAATAGGATGAGCTAAAATAGGGAGGAGGAAAATGAAGCGCTACCACCACCTAATCGAAGGAGTGCTCCAGCCGGACGAGATCACCAATCTCCAGAAAATTTTCGACGCTGTGATTGGCCAGCCATGGTTTCATTTGACGGAAATGAACCGCGAGGCGTTTGCGGCGGAACTGATCAGGCTTATCGAAAGGGCGTGACGGATTTTGACAAGCTTCACGACCTCGCCAGCTTGGCCGCCGCTGCTCACTTCAGCCGCGATCAGCCGCAAGAGAAGCGCTTATCGATACGGAGGCTACACGATGCTCAGAAATATTACGGGGGTGGCGATACGCGACAAGCGCCAAATCTTCCGCCTGGGAGGGCCAGCAAGCAGTAAAACAATCCGAACCTCGCGTCGCGCATTGGTGGAACGAGAGCGATCGGGAGAAAGCGCTCGGACGGGTACTTGATGATCCGATCTCCCTCCATGGGGAGATCATAGACAGTGTCGCCGCGGCCGAAGCCGCGCCGGTGTTCGGCAACCGTCACTCCATCCTGCGTGATGACAATCCGATCAGCATAGGCATGAATCTCGACCGAGCGGCCGACGGCCGTCGACAGGAGCGAGTATTTGTTATTGTCGAAGCGGACGGTGAAGGTCTTTGCCTTCGAGGCTGGCACGCCATGGAAACTGTCGAACGGGCTAAACTAATGCACGAGGCAGCCTCGTTCGGCCTCGAACATATGCCAGATCGTCTGCGCCGTCTGTTCGGATGTTTGGTGCCCCCATCGATCTCTTCGCCGGCTTGGGATTCGTGGCGGTATTTGCCGCGGCATCCAACACATCACTCGCCTGCACTATCGTGGGTTGGAACTCTTTGGTGCAGAGGACACTGTTTACATCGCTACCGCCTGCTTCATAGCCTACGTCTTCAGCGGGCACTCCGGCATCCATCTCTCACAACGCATCGTGTTCCCAAAAAGATACCGGGCCCATTCCGCCCGACGTCTCGCTTCGGGAAGTTGGCCGGCCCGCCGCCGTAACAAGAATGCTTAACCGTTTCTGGCGGCAAGGCTCGGCCGTTCAAACCAAACTTCCATCAATAATCAAGGATCAAGAAATGCCGTGTTCACATGCGCTGACACACAGCGACGTCGGCACGATCAGGATTTATCTCTAGCCTCGCGAAAATGCCGAGCAAGGGCGCTCGCAACCTCTGGAGTTCCGCCACTCTACCGCGAGTTGTCCCCGACGCAAAGAATTCCGGACTTATGAATGCTTGGTCGGTTGGCCTTTTTTTCTTTCACTCTGTCAACCTCTATCTATCTATCGATCGATCGGCAGGAGATATGAAATGACCGAGACCACAACAGATATGCGTGAGGCGGTCATGGCCGCCGCAAAATCGACCATGCAAGCGCATGGATAACACGCTCAGCTTTCGGGAGCTGGCGAAAGAGGTTGGGATCAAAAGTTCAAACGTGCCCTATTATTTCCCAACCAAAGGTGCGCTCGGTGCGGCGCTATATCGAAGACGGAGCAACCTATCTGGCTGACCTGCTTGCGACTTCGAGCGACGCGTCGTGGTGTATGGACAAATATACCGCGATCTTCCGCCTGGCACTGGCCAACGACAATCGCATGTGTCTTTGCGGAATCATGAGTGCTGAGCTTGACGACCTTCCGGTGGAGGCACGGGCTGAGATCGACCAGTTTGCCAGACGAACGTCGATTGGATCACCAAGGTTCTGGCGCGGGCAAAGCCGGCCGCGAGCAATCCGGATCTGCAGGAACAGGCGATGGCGATCTTCGCGGCCATCGAAGGAGCCCAGTTCGTCGCGCGCGGATGCCAGGACATAGGCATCTATAACCGCACAATCAGGACCTACCGCCGACTGGCTTGATTCCCTGATGCTCCGGTTCTGCTCATCTGCAGGCTAGCCGGCGTCTGCCATTTCGTAGCGGCCTCGATATTCGGTGGGCGTGATACCGACCTGGCGACGGAAGGCGCGACGAAAAGTATCGATGTCGCTAAAGCCGCAAGCGGCAGCAGCCTGCTTGGGCCGCTCGCCGGCTTCAAGTAGCTGACGAGCCACATCGATCCGGACCATTTCGACCCAGGTTGATGGGGTCATCCCGATTTCCTGCCTGAACAATCGCGCAAGATGGCGCGGGCTGAGACCGGCGCGTTCGGCAAGCGCCGCCATACTGGCGTCGGCGGTCGGATTGGCCACCACCCAGCGCTGGATTTCCTGCAGGGCCGACCGGCCAGCGGGATTGGCCTCGCCTCGCCGACTGAACTGGAGCTGGCCGCCCGGACGCTTAAAGAACATTACGAGCTGGGAAGCGACCTTCTTGGCGACCTCGCGGCCAAGATCCTCCTCGACAAGCGCGAGCGCCAGATCGAGGCCCGCCGTCACGCCCGCCGCCGTACGGATCTGTCCGTCGCGAACGTGCAGCGCATCGATCTCGATGTCGACTTCCGGGAAGAGCCGTCCAAGCGGCTCGGCAACAGCCCAATGTGTGGTGATGCGCCGCCCGTCGAGCAATCCGGTCGCGGCCAGCACCATGGCGCCGCTGCAAACAGAGCCAAACCGGCGGCTCTGCGGCGCCTCCCGACGCAGCCAGTCCACCAGCTTCGGATCTGCAGGGACATCGCCGAGATGCGGGGCGCCGGCGACAAGCAGCGTGTCGAAGATGGTGGATACGTGAAGACCGAGGATCATGTCTGGAACAACGCGCAGCCCGGATGAACTGACAATGGGGCCTTCGACAGTGGAAATCACGCATGGTGCATAGGCCCGGTGGCCGGATTGCACATTGGCTTCGGCAAAAACGTCGAGAGGACCCGCGACGTCGAGCATCTGCACGCCTGGCAGTGCGAGGATGCCAATCATCCTTGAATCAGCTTGGTGTCTCATATTTGGGTCAAATGTCCGTATTCGTCGTAATACGACTATAGAGGACACAGACAGGGATATCTAGGGTTGGAAGAGCCACGAAAGGAGGCACATGATGACCACTGCAAATCACGCCCTTAAAATCCCCGATAGCAGGCTTGCGCGAGAGGTGACTGAGATTGTCCGCGATATGGAGTCCGAGCTGCTCTTCAATCATTCGAGTCGGGTCTATCTATTCGGCGCGTTGGCCGGCGAACATCGCGGCCTGAAGTTCGATCCGGAACTGCTTTATACAGGAGCCATGTTCCACGATATGGGCTTGATGAAAGCCTACAGCAGCGCTGATGAACGCTTCGAGGTCGACGGCGCCAACGCGGCGCGGGATTTCCTGAAACGGCACGGTATCAAGCAGGCCGACATCGATACAGTCTGGGCGGCAATCGCGCTGCACACCACGCCCGGCATCCCCAAGCATATGCATCCGGTCGTCGCGCTGGTGACGGCCGGCGTCGAGATGGATGTCCTTGGCCTGACCTACGGGGAATATTCGGAGGCCGAACGGGAGGCAGTCGTGCGGGCGTTCCCGAGGACGCCGCATTTCAAGGAAGATATCCTCCAAGCCTTCTACGACGGTATCAAGCACAAACCGGACACCACATTCGGGAACGTCAAGGCCGACGTGCTCGCGGATAAGGACCCGCATTTCCATCGCGGGAACTTCTGCAGCGTTATCCGCGGATCGCACTGGCACGGCTGATATCGCCACTTCCGGCCTGGATCGACGGACCCGACGTCTCAACGAGCGCTGGGTCTTTCGTTGCTTCAGTTTTGCCTGTCTACCGATAGATAGAACTTCGAAGGAGACGGGTATGATCGACACCAACCCAATCTATTATCAGCATGCGATAGCTCTCGCGGCGCTCATTCACGCGAAGCAACTATCGTGGCGCGAGGTCGTGCCGGCGCATCTGGACCACACCGATGTCGTGAACCACCAGATCAACGCGGTCGTGACGCTCAAGGTCGAAGCTGCGATAATGGGCACGGACTTTGCTGACCATGCGGGCGCGGATGGCATCGCTCCGGGTCTGCTGCATGAGTGCCTTTCTCGATCAGGGGTTCGTTGGATACCGCAGGCGTCTTCACCCAGCGCAGCTCGAAGCTGTTCGTGGGCAACATTCCGGACAAGGAAGCAACGGCGGTCGCACGTTTCAAGGCGACCAGCGGCGTTCCGCTCATGAAGGCTAACCAGCTCGACTTCTCCTTCTGGGCAGAGAGCGACGATCTCGTGACCGGCCGCACCATTACTCCCTGGAATCTCGAGCGCACGCCTGGCGGTTCGTCCGGTGGAGAATCGGCTGCACTCGCCGCCAGCATGTCACCGATCGGCCTTGCGACATGGGATTCAGTGATCCTCCCCATGCGAGGCACAATCCGGAAACAGGTTTTTCAGTGACTATTGGCTCGGCGCCAGGACCTATTCGGGACCTGGAAGCGGCTCATCCTTCCGCCATCGCAGAAGCTTCGGGGTATGACCGATCCCCGGATTGAAGCAGTTGCAGGGATCAAGTGTCTGATAGTGGTCAACCAGCGAGGCTTTGGCATTGTAGAGATGCCCGACATTGTGCTCTGCCGGATATTCGGCACCCCTCGTATCAAGGATCGCCCACATCGCATGTTCGACCTCCATGGGATCGAAGCCTTTTTTGACGATGTAATCCTGATGGAGAACCTGGCAAAAGAAGTGACCGTAGTAAAGCTTTTGCTCAAGCCGATTGGAGATATCGGGCGGCAGACGCTCGAACCAGTCTGTGCCATTGCGAGGAAGAGCGATATCAAGAGCGACCATGTCCTCAACGTGTTTGCGATGGATGGCGCGGTAACGGATCGCCGCGCCGGCCGCCGCAAATCTATGCAGGAACGCCTTAACCCCTTCGTCAACCGTACACTCAAAGAAAGCCCCCTGCGCAGAGGGAAAACGCTTCGCGAGATAATCGCGCACTTCTGCGATCCCATCGTCCGCCATCCGCAGCATCAGGTGATGTTCGAACCGATTGCGATATTCGTAGAGTCGCTTTGGCAGGTGTCTCGGAAAGAAGCTGCTGGCAGCCTGCATGAATCGATCCGAGAAATCGTGCGGGACAAACTTGACGCGCGCGCAAAGCGCGTCAAACCATCCCTTCACCGCAAACAATGTCGGGAGACGGTCAGTCCCGAGATATTGTATCGCCAAAAAGGTGTCCTTGCCGTATTTCTCGGCGATATCGAAAGCGTCCCTGTGCAGATATTCGCCTTGGACGGGAAGAGATTTGAAGTGCGCGAGGATGTGCCGCCTTATCTGCGTAAGCTCACCTGGATCATTGGTGCCGATGTAGAAGTCACCGGTCTTCTGTTCTTTGGGAAAAGTATCAAGGCGAACGGCAAAAAGCATGACCTTACCGGCGCTGCCGGCGGCCTCGAACAGGCGCTTCGGATCCGCATTGAAACGCGCAGGCGTCGGCGCCTCGATATCGCGCACATGCTGCTGATAGTCGTGGTCCGAGCAGAAGCGATCAGGATAATATTCAACATCCTCGGCTTTGAAGCTTCCATTCTCGGCATTGGTGAGAATGGCCTCCGGATCGGTCCCTAACCGGACACCTAGGTGGTTCACAAGGATGACATCCCCGCTCTCGGTCACTTGCGCATATAGTGTCATTTGCGTGAATGCAGGCCCGCGATGGATCAGCGCGCCTCCGGAATTGTTGCAGATCCCGCCAAAAACAGAGGCGCCTATGCATGAGGAACCGATCACCGAATGTGGATTGCGACCGAGTGGCTGCAGCATCTTTTCGAGTTCGAAAAGAGTGGCGCCCGGCAGGCAAATGACCTGTTGGCCATTTCCGATAAGATGGATCTTGTTCATGCGCAAGGTGTTGATGATGACGATATCGCGATCATATGTATCGCCGTCGGGCGTGGATCCTCCGGTCAAACCGGTGTTGGCAGCCTGCACGATGACGGCTTTGTTCGCCTTGATGCAGGCGTTAAGGACGCGCCATTGTTCGAGCAAGCTGCCCGGCTGTATCACGGCTAGGGCCGGCCCGTTCCCAAACCGGAAGCCTTTCCGGAATCTCTGAGTTGCCGAAGGGCTCGTCAGAACATATCTTCTTCCAACGATTGCTTTCAGCTCATCGACGAGTTGGGAATTGTTTGCCGCCCTTGTCGAACTCGTTGCTATCGGCGCTTGCGTTGCAGCAAAAGTCATCCTGCCTCCACTGTGCTCAGACGAGCGCCGCGACAGACCCCTCGACGCAAGTACACAACAATCAAGCGATGCTGTCCATTTTGTGGACATCGATACGCTAGCCCACTGTCCATCGAGTCTTAACCGAGCGATCGGCGTTCAAAAACGTTATGCGTCGTGACAAAGGGCAGCCTGCTCCCACAATAGGCCCAAGGCAAGTTAGATGTTGTGCATTTTATTTAGCGGGCAGGCAACCGGGCGGCCCACACAGCAACGCTGTCCCCATGCGAATGCGTCAGCGTGGATCGCTTGAGGGGTTTTGCTATCAGTCTATTGGCCTTGCGCCGGCTTCCATGAGATCGACTTCACGCAACAGCTTACACCGTCAAAGAGATCATAGACTTGACGGAGGCGTTACAGTTCCGCGCGCTCGGCTCCCATCGCAACTAACCACAGTCTGCGTTCTATTCCGCCAGCCCTCTTGCGCGCTCGGCCTCGCTGCCGGTCATCGCCCCCCGGTCCATTCCAGTTCTCCCTGCAGCGCGGCTAAATCATTCCACGCATCAAGGACCACGATTGCCTGCTCCCCTCTTGCCCAACTGCACTCGCAAGATCAAAACGATGCGATCAACGCGGAGCGCGTCCCGTAATTCTTTCCTTTTCTTGTGGAGGGGCTTACTGCTGCCGGAGATCGTAATTCGAACTTGTTGACCTGAAAGACGGGTGCATCGCGCCACATGCCACGCCGCAATCGCTTGGTTTTCTCGATTGCTCACGTCTTGATGTGCTTTCAGCAAACGCTGAACGGCTCATTCCTAATGACATCTACGGGGCGATGGCGAAAGCTCGGCTACATTCGTGTACCCGCATACTATCCCAGCCATCGATAGCATCCACCCGTACTGACTGTGCTCGTCGAAACGTTCGTTATCGTGGCTAGTGCTCAGCCTGCCACCAAAGCGAAAGGGTATCGGGGGGACAGCATCCGACCGGACGGGGGAAGTAGCGGCATTGCCTCCCCCGCCACGCCTGCGAAGCGCTAAACCAATTCAGTTCCGCCGTCGCTATTTTTTTGCGCTATCGAATATTGAACGAGCAAGACCAGTATAGCCGCAATTCCAAGGCAAAAGGCCAGGAAAAACATCGGCGCGATTGCACTACCCGTGACGTCTCTGATCCACGGGACAACGTTCTGCGCGATGAAGCCGCCAAGATTACCCACGGAATTTATCGCCGCCAAGCCGGCAGCGGCACCCGCTCCCTTCAGAAATTTTGAGGGCAGGTTCCAGAAGACCGGCTGCCCTGCGAAGATACCGGCTGCGGCCACGCAAAGAAACGCAAATTGCAGCGTATGATTGCTTAGAACGGCAGACGCGACGAGACAGATGATCCCGACCATGGCGGGTCCAACGATATATGCTGTCTGCGACCTGGATCGGGCAGCCGCAGCTGGCACGACGTAAAGGCCTATCGCAACCAGAGCCCATGGAATGATGTTGAGAAATCCATTCGACAGGCTATCGACGCCAAAACTCTTCACGATCGTTGGCAGCCAATAGCTCAACCCGTAGGCGGATAGCGGAAAGCCTATGAAGCAGACGGACATGAGCAGCACCCTGGCATCAAGCAGCGCCGCGAGCGGATTGCGGCCATGGCTGTCGATTTCCGCCTCCTCCGATGCCAGTCGCTGCGCAAGCCATGCCTTTTCCGTCTTGTCAAGAAAAACCGCCTGCTCGGGTCTGTCCGGAAGCAGAAAGAGCGTGGCAATTCCGGCAAGCACAGCGGGAACACCGGTTGCAAGAAACACCCATTCCCATCCGGCAAATCCAAGCAAGCCGTCGAGACTGAGAAGGGTTCCTCCCAGCGGCGCCCCAACGGCATTTGCGACTGCGCTGAAGATCATGAACAATCCTACCATCTTGCCGCGATGTTCGGATGGATACCAGAGCGTCAGAAGGTAAAGCACGCCCGGAAAGAAGCCCGCCTCGCATACACCGAGCAGAAACCGCAGGACGTAAAACATCGTCGCATTGGCTGTGAACGCAAGTGCGATGGTCACGACACCCCAGGACACCAGGATGCGCGCAAACCATTTGCTGGCACCAAACCGGGTCAAGAGAAGATTGCTCGGCACCTCGAAAATGAAATATCCGATGAAAAACAGCGACGCTCCCAACCCGTAGGCATATTCGCTGAGACCTAGGGCATCGACCATCTGAAGTTTCGCGAAGCTGACGTTCTGACGGTCGATGTAGGCAATAAGATAAAGGAAGCCCAGCCAGGGCATGAGTCGCCAAGTGATCTTGGCGACCAGGTTCTTTTCGGAAACCATCGATCTCCTCCTTTTATGGTTCTGAATGAAGTAAATTAGTGGCTTTCGCGCGGTACCTTTGCGCCGCGTCCTCCGACCAGGAAGTCGAGGTCGGCACCGGTATCGGCTTGCATGACGGTTCGCACGTATAGGCCTTGGTATCCGGAGGCCATCGGCGGTACCGGCTCCTTCCAGACCGCGCGTCGCCTTGAAAGTTCTTCGTCCGGCACGTCGAGGATCAACGTGCGAGCCTCAACGTCAAGCGCAATGAAATCCCCCTCCTCGACGAGCGCTAGCGGACCGCCGGCGGCAGCTTCCGGCGATATATGCAGCACTACGGTTCCATAGGCGGTGCCGCTCATGCGGCCGTCGGAAACACGCACCATGTCGCGCACCCCCTTCTCCAGGAGCTTGCTCGGCAGGGCCATGTTGCCGACTTCGGCCATGCCAGGATAACCGCGCGGACCGGCGCCCTTCAGAACGAGAACAGAATTCTCATCGACATCAAGGCCTGGGTCGTCGATCCTGGCATGGAAATCCTCGATGTTTTCGAAGACGACAGCGCGGCCACGATGACGCATGAGATGCGGTGACGCCGCTGAAGGTTTGAGCACTGCCCCGTTCGGGGCAAGGTTGCCCTTCAGGACGGCAATTCCGCCGCTGTCGACAAGCGGATTTGCTCGGCTGCGGATGACGTCCGAATTATGGTTGACGACATCAGCAATATTCTCGCCAAGGCTCATCCCCGACACTGTCAGCGCATCGAGATGCAGAAGGTCCGCAATCTCCTTCATCACGACCGGGATGCCGCCGGCATAACAGAAGTCCTCCATGAGGTATTTTCCTGAAGGCATCAGATTGACGATCGTGGGCACGTCGCGACCTTGCCTGTCCCAGTCCTCCAGCGAGAGGTCGACACCGACGCGCCCGGCAATGGCGAGCAGATGAACGACAGCATTGGTCGATCCGCCAATCGCGCCATTGACTTTGATGGCATTTTCGAACGCCTGCCGCGTGAGAACCTTCGAGAGCCGCAGATCCTCCTTGACCATCGCAACGGCGCGACGCCCCGTCATACGAGCCAGACGCGCGCGCCGGGCATCGACGGCGGGCCAGGCCGCATTGGTGGGAAGAGCAACGCCCAAAGCCTCCACCATCGAGGCCATGGTCGAGGCCGTTCCCATGGTCATGCAGTGGCCGGGAGAGCGCGACATGGCACTTTCCGCATCCATAAATTCCTGCCGGCTCATGGTGCCTGCCCTCACCTCCTCGGAGAATTTCCACACATCTGTGCCGGAGCCGATCGGCTTGCCGCGGAAGTTGCCGTTTAGCATCGGGCCGCCGGAAATGACGATCGTCGGCAAATCGCAGCTTGCCGCGCCCATGAGCAGCGATGGCGTGGTCTTGTCACAGCCGGCCATCAGGATAACACCATCCATCGGATTGCCGCGGATCGCCTCCTCGACGTCCATGGAAGCCAGGTTTCTGAAGAGCATCGCAGTCGGACGAAGATTGGATTCACCGCAGGAAAAGACCGGAAACTCGAGTGGCAATCCGCCGGCCTCCAGCACCCCCGCCTTAATATGCGTGACCAGCTCCCGAAAATGGGCGTTGCAGGGCGTAAATTCCGAAAACGTGTTGCAGATACCAATGACAGGACGGCCGTCGAATACGTCGTCGGGCAGGCCGCCATTTTTCATCCAGGAGCGGTGGATGAATCCATCCTTGTCCACTCCGCCGAACCACGCCTGGGACCGCCGTTTTGAATCCTTGGTCATAATTGCCTCTTTTGTAGTATGATTTATATTTTTGTTATACAATTGACCGATGGCGGTCAAGTAGAGTTGCGCTTGTGACCGTACGCTGAAGAAGCTAGAGATGACTTGGTTCTTGGGGAGAGCAGATGGCCGGCATGAATTCGGACGCCGACGACACAGGTACCGGCACGAGAGAAAGATACCATGACGCCATTGTGCAGGCATTGGGAGAACGTATCGTCGGCGGCGCTTTGGTCGCAGGAGCCTCGGTCGGGACCGAGCAGGAGCTCTGCGAACATTTCGGAACATCACGTACCGTTATTCGGGAAGCCATAAAGATCCTGTCTGCCAAGGGACTTCTCGAAAGTCGCCCGCGAAGCGGCACCAGGGTGACCGATCATTCCGCGTGGCTTCTGCTTGATCCGCAGGTTCTCGCGTGGAGGCTGGGCGCGCGGAATGGCAGCGAACGCGCACGGCTCGACCTCTATGAACTGCGGCAATCCTTCGAGCCGGCCGCAGCGGAGCTTGCCGCCGCACGCGCGACACCACAGATACTGCAGAAAATGAAGCATGCCCTGCTCGGCATGGCCCTTGCCTCGACGGCGGAAGAAAAGATCGAGCACGATCTCGCATTTCACACCGCCATTCTAGCCGCGACCGGCAATGCCTTCTATCTGGCGTTGGGGTCATTGATCTCGGCTGGACTGAAACATGTCTTCAAGGCGGGATTGGAACGGACGGCGAAGGAAGATGAGCATTGGATCCGCCGTCATCAGAATGTTTACGAGGCCATTGCCGGCTCCGATGGCTCCGGCGCGGCGGAGCAGATGAGGAACCTCCTGCGAGAGGCGCTGGAGGTCCAGAAGCTCGAACTGCCGCGATCAGAGGGTTAAAAGCAGATCAGCTTCAGAAAGATCCGAGCCTAACCGCATGCGAGACGACAAGCTGCTGCCCGAACGGTGTGGGACGCATGGCAGGTGCCCGATCCCAAACGGTGAGGCCAGCCCGCTCAGCGAACAACCGCTTGCCGTAGCACATAAGATGTTCGATCCCCTGCATGACGGCGACGGCAGATGGAAGCATCGTTCGATAGATTTCTTCGGCGCGGAGTTCGTCTCCGGCGCGAAAGGCGTTGTATGCCATGACCGCATAATCGATGAGATCGGGAGCGAGAATATAGCCGGCGCAGCCCGCCCGCAGTCCGTCAAGCAATTCCAGACCACCACGCCCGTTGAAGACCGGCACGCCGTTACCGATTATCTCCATCAGCGCCTTGACCTCCACCGCCGATCCTTCCGCCTTGAGCACGCTCACATTGGGGTGGGCGGCGCGCAACGCTGCGAGATCCAGGCCGGTCAGTCCGCGCCCAAGAAAGGCAGGGGCATTTTGAATCGCGACGGGCAGCGTCGTGGCATCCGCAACGCGGCCGAAGAAGCCGATATATTCACCGGCCCCGAAACTGCCGACCGGAGGCGGCTGAAGTATCACCCAGTTGGCGCCGACCGCTTCGGCATGCCGGACCTGCTCGACCTGCTCGGCAACTGACGTCCCGAAGATCGTGAAGCCAAGCGGCAAGCGGCTGGCATTGTCTTCGGCAAGCCAGTCCATCACGGTTCGGCGTTCGGCAGCCGTCAATTTGGAAACCTCCGTTGCTAGGCCGAGCGCAACCAGACCATGCACGCCGGCAGCCACACAGATTTCCGTCTGCCGCTTCATCGCCGCCCTGTCGAGTTTCTCATCGTCATCGAAAAGGGCGTAGAGGATCGCGTGAATACCGTGCAGCTTCTCAGGTTCGAATGTCATCTTTTGAATAGCCTTATTGTCTTGAAAGCCGAAGGGCCGGAGCCCCTGTACGGACAATTGCGATGCCGAGGAGACCGCCTGCGATGAGCGCCGCAGCTACCAGCGTCAGCGCGATGTTGTAATTTCCGGTGGAATCCTTGATCCAGCCGATCACGGGCGGCAGGGCAAGGCCGGCGACATTTGCCAGTGCATTGATAAGCGCGATCGATACGGCCGCAGCGATGCCCGAGACAAATTCGGTCGTAACCGCCCAGAAGATCGGAATGACCGCCCAGTTGAGCGCCACGGAAAGGACGAGCAGCAAATAGGCCACTCGCGGATCACCGGTATAGGTCGCACCCAGAAGGCAGGCGCCGGCCAGAGTGAGTGGAAGCCCGAGATGAAGGGCACGCTCGCCGGTTCGATCAGAGTGCCTGCCATTGAAGAACATGAAGATGCAGGCCGCAAGAAACGGCACCGCCGAAAGCAGGCTCACCGCCAGATTTCCACCGCCCGACAGGCTCTTGACGATCAGGGGCATGAAGAGCGTGATGCCGATCGTCCCAAAGGCTTGAAGGAGCCAAAAGAAGGCGAGCATCCAGACGCGAGCATTCGAAAACGCCGCACTCCAGGAGGCATGATGGGACACAGGTGCCTTCTCCTCATCGCTCTCGATGGTTCGTTCGAGACCATCCTGCTGTTCGGCAGTGAGCCAGCTCGCCTCTCGCGGGCGATCGGGCAGAAACTTCAACACCATGAAGCCCAAGATGACGGCAGGAATGCCTTCGATCAGGAACACCCAGCGCCATCCCGAAAGGCCGAGAATGCCATGCGCATTGAGCAAGAGGCCCGATAGGGGCAATCCGATTACCGAGGCAAGCGCCGCACCGATATAGAAGAAGGACATGGCGTTTGCCCTGTCGCCCGATGGATACCATTTCGCGAGATAGAAGATAATACCTGGCGTGAAGCCGGCTTCAGCAGCACCGAGAAGAAGGCGCATAGCATAGAGCTGAGAGGCGTTGGAAATGAATGCCATACCGGCTGCAATGATGCCCCAGCTGATCATGATGCGCGCAATCCAGCGGCGCGCGCCGAACCGGGCCAGCAACATGTTGCTCGGTATTTCGAAAACAATATAGGTCGCGAAGAATATGCCGGCTGCCAGCCCGTACATCTGGCTCGTCAGGCCGAGCTCCTCGTTCATTCCGAGCGCAGCGACCGAGATGTTCGACCGATCGATATAGGCAACCAGGTAAAGCAGCATCAGGAACGGCAAGATGCGCAGATTGATCCGACGGACCGCGTCCGCATTGGTGTCGAGTTTCATTTTCTCCTCCGCCCCTTCATGAAAGCCTTCAAACATCATACCTTTAACATATGATGTTTGAAGAGCAACAAGCTGTTTGCTTTTATCTGTGCATTCTGGTTGGTCTCGGAGATGATGAAGGCGACGGACGGATGCATGACGAAAACTAAGCCAAACAGGACGATGGCTCTCGTGGAGGCTCTCGGCGTCCGTATCGCGTCCGGGCAAATAACTCCCGGGACCTATCTTCCGTCGGAGGGTGAGCTTGAGCACGAATTCGGCGTCAGCCGCACGGTGGTTCGCGAAGCGGCAAAGATATTGTCCGCCAAAGGTCTGGTGACCGTCAGGCAGCGTACCGGCACGAGAGTTCAGCCGCGCGAACGATGGCAATGGCTCGATGCCGAGTTGATAGGTTGGTTGTCGCACGGACGCATCTCCCATGA
The DNA here is from genome assembly GCF_010668395.1 of Martinezella lusitana. Taxonomy (GTDB): domain Bacteria; phylum Pseudomonadota; class Alphaproteobacteria; order Rhizobiales; family Rhizobiaceae; genus Rhizobium; species Rhizobium lusitanum_A. Next base: position 25,772 of record NZ_WUEY01000028.1, on the reverse strand, counting down.
CGAACTGATGGCATTTGCGGAAGTACGCCTGATCGTGGAGCCTGGTGCTGTCGTTTTGGCCGCCCAGCGTGCAGGCAAGGCCGAGCGAGAGGCTATTATGGCGGCGTATGGACGGATGGAAACGAGCCAGAACGATCCGGCCGGAGCCGTTGCCGCCGACAAGGAGTTTCACCTTTCCATCTTGGCAGCGACACATAATCCGGTTCTGCAGAGCTTACGCCAGGCGATTGAATCGATACTTGATGCTGTCTTTCCCCATACGGTAGGAGCGTTTGCATTCAACCTCGCAAACCATCGTGCTGTTGCCCACGCGATTATGAACGGTGACCCGACAGCCGCACGTTCTGCAATGGAAAATCTGCTGAACGAAACTACTCGATTTTTGGAAAGTTCATCATCGGTCCACTCAAGGATGCTGCCGCACACTGAGACCGCCATCGATCGTTAGACAGGTGGCGTTCATGAACGGGCACTCGTCGGAAATCATGAACACGGCAGCCAACGCGATTTCTTCAGGAGTGGCGATCCTGCCGCTAGGGTGCAGGGCAAGAGTTGCCTTCTCAGCCGCACCGGGGTCGGCAAAGGTGTTCCAATACTCCACAGCCTTCTGCGTGGCGACATAGCCCGGCGCAATCGCATTCACGCGAATGTTTCGATCCGCATATTCGATTCCCAGCGCCTTGGTCATGCCCAGAAGAGCATGCTTTGCAAGAGGATAAGGAAAAGTGTGCGGTATGATGGTGAAGGCATGGGTCGATGCAATATTCAATATTGCTCCCCCACCCCCTTCGATCAATCCTGGAAGGACAGCACGGCAGCAATTCCATGCACCACGCAGATTGACGTCGAAGCACCTATCCCAGTCAGCGTCAGACGATTTGAGAGGTTCGTCAAAAACATTGATGCCGGCATTATTGACCAGTGCATTGATCGGGCCGATTTTTGTCGCTGCCGCGGCGACCGCGGCCTCGATTGCCGGTGCGTTTGTTATGTCCACGGGGACCCATGCCACACGTCCGTCCCCGGCGGACAATGCCTTGCATTCACGTTCGAGCAAATCGCCATCTTTGTCGATGAGGAAGAGATTGGCACCCTCCTTGAGGAAAGCGCTTGCAAGTGCAAGGCCGATACCCTGCGCCGCGCCGGTGACGAAGAGGCGCTTGCCATGAAGACGTCCAGTCATTGCTGTTCTCCTGCCACGTTATTGTCTGGTTAACGCCTTGCCGCCGATGAACGCAGATTATCAAGCAGAACAGCGATTAGCAGAATGCAGCCACGCACAAGATACTGATAGAAAGCTTGGATATTGAGCAGGTTCATGACGTTCTCGGCAATGCCCATGATCAGTACGCCGACGATGACGCCTGTCATGGCTGCCCGGCCGCCGGCAAGCGACACGCCGCCGAGCACGCAGGCAGAGATGACCGAGAGTTCCAGCCCCGTCGCCGCATTTGGCTGACCTGAGGTGATGCGCGAAGCGAGCAGGATGCCGGCAATGGCGCAAACAAGGCCCTGCAACGCAAAGATCCAGATGCGCATGTTGACGACATTGACGCCTGCAAGCCGTGAAGCCTCGGGATTGCCGCCGATCGCCAGTGTATTCTTGCCAAAGACCGTACGGTTCAGAACGAAACCGAAGACGATGAACAGCAGCACCATGATCCAGATCGGCGTCGGCACGGTCAGGAAGCGCGACAGCGCCAGCTGATAAAAGGCCGGGTCGTTGATGCCGACGGCGCGCCCATCAGAGGCAATCAGCGCAAGCCCACGAACGATCTGCATCGTCGCCAGCGTGGTGATGAGTGCGTTGATGCGGAACTTGGCAATCACCACGCCATTGATGACGCCGACGAAGCCGCCGCAGATCAGCGCGGCCAGCAGGCCAAGGGGGATGGAGCCTGTCGCATTCGACACCATGACGGCGACCATGCCTGAGAAGGCGACGGTCGAGCCGACCGACAGATCGAAATCGCGCGAGGCCAGGCAGAACATCATCGTGCAGGCGACGATGCCGATCGTGACAACCGACTGTAACAGGCCGAGCATGTTGCGCTCTGTCAGGAAGCTCGGCACGAAGAGCGAGACGATCACGAAGGCGATCGCAAAGATCACAACAAGGCCCTGTTCACCGAGAAGGATTTTTTTAAACGAATTCATCGCTATCATTCCTGAATTAGATTGTGCCGGCGGCGTTCTTGTCTGGCAGTGCCGCAGTCAGAATGGCCCGTTCGTCGAAATCGGCGCGGTCGACATTGGCGGCGACGCGCCCTTGGCACATGACCATGATGCGGTCGGAAATACCCATGATCTCAGGAAGCTCACTGGAGATGACAAGGATTGCCATGCCGCCAGCCGCCAATTCATACAAGATTTCATAGATTTCGGACTTGGCGCCGACATCGATGCCGCGCGTCGGCTCATCGATGACAAGCACCTTGATGCCCTGTTCGGAAAGCCAGCGACCAAGGATGACCTTCTGCTGATTGCCGCCCGAGAGATTGACGATATCCTGCTTGCGCGAGGGTGTGCGCACCCTGAGCCTGGCGATGAATTGATCGGCGACCGAGGCTTCCCTTTTCGGATTGAGGATCCCGAACGGCGAAAAATGCCGCCGTGAGGAAATGGCAATATTCTCCTCGATCGATCGCCCCTGAATGATGCCGTCGAACTTGCGGTCCTCGGGGCAGAGAACCATGCCCGCGCTTATGGCGGCCTTTGGATTGTTCGGCGAAACGGCAGTGCCATCTATCGCGACGTTACCCTGATGTCGATGATCGGCGCCATACAGCAGACGGGCCATCTCACTTCGGCCAGCGCCGATCAGACCGAAAAAGCCCAGAATTTCTCCCTTGCGGACCGAGAAGCTGACGGGGTTGCGCAGTTTCGGTCCCGACAGATCCTTGACCTCAAGACGCACAGGGCCGAGAGGCCGCTGACGCCAACCCCAGATATTGCTGATCTCGCGGCCGACCATTTGTGCGATAACTTGATCTCGCGTCGTATCGGCGATTTTCGGATGATGGGCAGCAAGCCTGCCGTCGCGCAAGATGGTGAGGCTGTCGCATAGTCGAAAGATCTCATCGAGCCGATGCGAAACATAGAGGATGATCGTACCTTTGGCCTTCAGCCGGTCGATCAGCGAAAACAGGATCTCGCTTTCACGAGACGACAATGACGAGGTCGGCTCGTCGAGCGCGATCACCCGCGCATCGACCATGACGGCCTTGGCGATCTCCACCATCTGTCGGGCACCGATCGACAGCGAGGAGACCTTGGCCGCAGAATCGACATCGATACCGATTTCCTTAAGCTTGGCACGAACGGTCTCGACCAGCGTCCGGCCGTCGATCACACCGGCCTTGCCGGGAAAACGACCTAACCAGAGATTTTCGGCGACGGTCAGCTCCGCCACCAGCTGAAGTTCCTGGTGGATGACGATCACGCCAGCGTGAAAGGCGTCGCGGACGGAGCTGTAATGCTGCTCCGCTCCATCGATGACGATACTGCCAGTATCCGCGGCCTGATCGCCGGAAAGAATCCGGATCAGCGTTGACTTCCCTGCGCCGTTTTCACCCATCAGCCCATGCACAGATCCCTTTTCAGCGTCGAAGGAAATGTTGGAAAGCGCCAGGACCCCAGGATAGCTTTTGGAAATATTTCTAAAGCTTAAAAAAGACATATATGACTCTCCCTCCGGACTGGCGGTTGTTACTCGCCAGTCCGGGTTCGCCGCATCCCCAGAAATCACTCGATTCCCAAGTCCTTGCGAACCTTCTCGTAATCGTCACGCAGAGCCAGCGAGCCAGAGGTCAGCGTCAACTTCGGCGGCTCCTTGCCGTTGGCGATCCAGCCGTACATATCGAGCGCGGTCTCGTAGCCATGACGCTTCGGCGAGATGATGACCGTACCGAAGAAACCAGTTGCGGAAGGCTTTTTGAACTCGTTGATTGCCGAGTCCGCACCGCCGATGCCGACGCCAATCATGTTGGTGGCCGGGATGCCCACCGATTCAGAGGCGCGGACCGCGCCAAGGACGGCTTCGTCGTTGAGCCCGAAGGCGACCCAGTACTTGATGTCGGCGTGCTTGTTGAGAACAGTGGTCGCGGCATTGAGCGCTGCTTCCGTGTCGGTCTTTGCCTGTGGCGCGTCATAGATATTCGCAGCCGGGAAACCCGCCGCCTTCAGGGCCGAGATCGCGCCCTCGACGCGGTCGACGGCCGTCGGCAGCTGATCATAGGAGACGCGAATCGCGCCGACATTCTTCATGTCCCAGCCACGCTTCTTGATCTCGCCGGCAATTGCCTGCCCCACCGTCTCGCCGATCTTGGTGGCGGAGATGCCCATATGCGGCACGTCCTCAAGCGGTGTGCCCTCGGCGTTTACGAGGCGATCATCGACGGTCATAAGCTTCAGCTGGTTGGCCGCGGCCTTGGCAACTATGCCAGGACCGAGCTTGACGTCCGGCGTGCAAATGATGAAGCCCTGAGCGCCTTGAGCGCCAAGATTATCGATCGCCGACTGAACTTTCTCGCCATCTTCGGCGCCGATCTTGACGAGCGTAAAGCCCTTTTCTTTCGCGGCCTGATCAGCAAACTTCCACTCATCCTGGAACCAGGGCTCCTCCGGCTGCTTTACGACGAACCCGATCTTCACGTCCTCTGCCAGGGCCGAACCGGCGGCCAAAATGGCGAACGCGCCAGCAAGGATGGCTGCTTTGTAAAAGCGCATGGTCTCTCTCCTCCTCTATACCCTGCCTCCCAGGGGATAGAGTGAGGCCTATCTCTATTTATAATATGAGTCAATCTTTTGTATGATAATTAATCGGGGCAAATGATAGACGGGGCACGGTAATCCCCGTCGCTGGGCATTCTGCCGGAATCGGACGGGGATGATCCGCGTGCGCGGATTGGCCGAGGCCCCCACAGGCTGTCGAGCCACAGGAAACGAACCGGCTTTTCGCCGATTACGTCTGCTTGGTGTGGTCGATCCGTCTTGCAGTGACAAACGGTATCGCCCGATAGTCGGAATCAGCTCGCCCAGACGATCTCACTGCGTGGCAGGTCCGCTGCACATTGGTATTGATCGATGCGGACATCACCACGAAAATGCCTATTTCGCGTCTTGCCGAAGCCTGCAGTTTGTCGTCGGGGCCATTTTCTCAAGCCTTCAGGCAGACAACGGGAACGCCCCTTTCGATGGCAGATCCGGTACCACCATTCAGAAAGGGCGATGAAATTGATGTGGCACATCGATGCCGCTCAATGACATCGCCTTCACCTACCAGAACCACCTCACATGCGTACTCTCCGTGGCGTTTGGAATTCCGCCCACTTGGGCGCTATCGCAGTACCCGGCACAGTCTGCTGACCGCCTTGCGTATCTCGACATTGACAGGGGAACTTTACTTTAGCCACACTGTGATGAATCCGGCGTCCGCTGGATTTGGCACGCCCCGAAAGAAGGTCATCATGGTCGAGAAAATCGCTGCGACATCCCCCACCTCTTCCTCGTCAGCGACGCAGATAAACCACAGCATGTCGATAGCCTCGGAGCCCGACCGGGCCTGGGTTGCGGAGCGCCAGGCCCAGATCACGGCAGATCTTGAGATGATGAACGAAGAGCGTGCTGTGCTCCGGGATGAAGATCATAACGACGCTAGCGTCGATGAAGATGAGCAAGCCTCCGAACGACACCTCGATCATCACCCTGGGCAGGCTTATCATCCCGAAGGAATCGCTGAGGATGAGAGGCTATCAGGGGAGAGCGTCCGTATCGGAACAGGTAACCTTGAGGAAGAGGTACCCTTTGGAGAGCATGTTGGATTCGTCTGAGGATTGAGCTCGGCCATGCCTGCACTGCGCCGTTAATGACTATCAACAGCCAGACGTCGATTGTCGCACCCGGCAACTTGACGTGACCAAGGATGGTCATCGGTGCCAGCAAGGCGCGAGAATGTTCGGCCAGATAAAATACGAAGCGTGTCTCTCCGCAGCAGGGTCAGAAATCATGTTGGGCGAATCGGATGTCCGATACGAACACGTCTCGGCAATCCTGAGAGCCGTCGGAAAGGTGTTCGATCGTGGTTGTGGGACGGTTTAACACCTCAGCGAAACTGAAAGGGTTCACCTGCAGAATTATAAGGCAACGCGGCCCCTGACATCATCCGAAATCTGATCCGCTGAGGGTGTTCCGTCAGGAAAACGGCTATAGATTTTCCGATGGCTCACGCGCTGATATTGAGTGGCGCTGTATCATCCAACCGAGTGGCGCAGATCCATCGCTCGATATCGCAAGCCTCCATGGGTCTGGCGAAATAATAGCCTTGGGCGACGGTGCAGTTGAGCCGCCGCAGAAGCCTTGCCTGGTTCTCGTTTTCCACGCCCTCGGAAACGACTGTCATCCCGAGGCTCAGGCCGATACCGACAACCGTCGCCGCGACCGCCTGTACACTGGGATCGGTTTCGAAATTGCGCATGAAACTGCGGTCGAGCTTGAGTTCGGTGATCGGCATTCGCGTAAGACTCGACAGGGAGGAAAAGCCGGTGCCAAAGTCGTCCATCGACAGACCGACCCCGGTTTCATGCAATTTAGCCAACGTTCGAAGTGTTTCCGCGCCGGCATCCATCATCACGCTCTCGGTGATCTCGATCGTGAGGCAGGCAGCGGGGAGATTGAATTCTTCGAGCAGACCGGCCACGTAACCGGGCAAGCCGCTGTCGTTGAAATGCAGCGGCGACAGATTGACCGAGACAGTGGGAATTGGGATGCCTTCGCTGCGCCACGCGGCTATTTGGCGGCAGGATTCGCGAAGGGACCATTTGCCGATGGTATCGATCAGACCGATTTCCTCGGCCAGGGGAATGAAGCGGTCTGGAGGGATATTGCCCGGTTCCGGGTCATGCCAGCGGGCAAGCGCTTCGACACCGTGAAGCGTGTTCGAGTTGAGATTGATCTGGGGCTGGTAATGGAGGTTCAGGCTGTTCGTCGACAGGGCGTTGCGCAGGGCAGCGCCAAGCACGAGGCGATCCTGGGCAAGCCGGTTCATCTCGGGGCTGAAGAAGCGATACACACCACGGCCCGCCGACTTCGCCTGAAACATCGCGGTTTCCGCGTGCTTGAGAAGACTCTCGGGATCGGTGCCTTTGTCACCGGAGATGCTGATGCCGATACTGGCGGACAGGGTCAGATTGAAGCCTTTTATCTCCGTCGGTTCGGAAATTGCGCGGAGGATCTTATCCGCCCTGACCGCAGCCCGAGCGGTATCGCAATCAGACAGCACGACGACGAAAGAGTCGCTACCCGCGCGCGCGACGATTGCGGCAAAGTCGCTGACAAGTCGTTGCAGCCGATAGGCCGCCTCGATTAGCACCTTATCGCCGATAGCGTGGCCGAGACTGCTGTTGATGTCCTTGAAGTGATCGAGATTGACCGTGAAGATTGCGACCTTCAGGCCCTCATCCTCGGCTTTGCGAAGGATGCTTTCGGTTTCCTCCAGAAGCCGCGACCGGTTCGGCAAGCCGGTCAGAGAATCGAAATGGGAGAGCACCGCGATCTGACGGCGCGCCTCTTGGTGTTCAATGGCGAGTTTGCATAGATATAGGCAGGCCTTGACGATCTGCCGATGGAATGCGCTCGGTCCCCGTGGCTCGCGATAATAGAACGCGAAGGTGCCCGCGATACGGCCGTCGCCCAGCCTGATCGGTGAAGACCAGCAGGCCCTGAGCCCATGCGGCAGCGCCAGATGCTTGTAATTGGTCCACAAAGGATCCGTCGCGATATCGGTGACATAAACAGGTTCGCCACGCCAGACGGCCGTTCCGCAAGAACCGGTGTTCTCGCCCGCTGGGACCCCGGCTATTGCATCGTTATAAGCGGTGGGAAGACTTGGCCCCGCCAGCGACCATAATTTCTGTTCGGTGTCGACAAGCAGGATGGACGAAACGATCTCCGGTGCAATGGCTTCTACCCGCCGACACAAGAAATCCATGACCTCCGCGAGCGAGATATTGCTGGCGAGCGCCTCAAGGACGTCATCCTGCAAGGACTGAACCCGCTTGAGTGCGGCAATATCGGTCAACTCCACGACGACGTTGGTGACGTCGCCCTGAGCGTCGCGGATCGGATTCACCGCTGCAGAGACCCAGACGGGATTGCCACTACGATCATAGCAAAGGATGTCCTCGGTGAAGCCCTGATCTTGCCAGGCCTTCCGTTGCAGCCGGGCCAGAGTATCCACATCCGTACCTTCTCCGACGAGGAAATCCGTTGGCAATTTCCCGAGGGCATAGGCGATCCTATAGCCGAACTGGTCGCTGAAGGCGCGATTGACGTAAATGATGCGACGGTTTTGGTCGAGCACCATGACGGTGCGGTCGGTTTCGTTCACCACCAAGGACAGAAGGCGGAGTTCCTCTCGGCGCTGAACCTCCTCCGTCACATCACGGATGAAGACCAGGTGGTGAATCTTGTCGCCGATATCGACCTTGGAAAGGGAAAAAGAGCCCCAGACTTCCTTGCCGTCCTCCCTCTCAATGCGGGCCTCCCGGCTGGTGCGGACGATCTTGTTTGCGTAGCCATCCCGGTTGGCATCGACATAACCGTCACGGGTCGGACAGATGCCGCAAGGAACGAAGTCCTTGATATCCTTACCGAGCACATCACCGCGATGGTAACCCCAGAGACGCTCTGCAGCCGCATTGAAGAACGTGATGCGATTAACGTCGTCAGCCAGGACGACGGCATCGACGGACTCCTCGAGCGCGGTTTCTAGTACGAGGTGGCGATCGAAGCTCATGCTACCATCCTCCAATAGTGGAGACAAAGAGCCTGATGGGGACTCATTGGACGCAATTTACCCCCCTTGTCAACGCCGGATTAGCCGTCTGCAGAGCGACTTCCACACAGTTGCGGCCTCTTGCCTTTGCCGAATAGAGCGCCATGTCCGCGCGTCGAAGCATGTCTTCAAAGGCTCCGTCCTCAGAAGAGTAAACAGCGACGCCGGCGGAGACGGTGACAGGGATCCTCGACATCCCGTCGCCGACTTGCGCTTGTTCAACTGCGAAGCGCATTCGCTCAATCGCGTCCGCCGCCATGATGTGATCGAGACCGCTTAAAAGGACCGTAAACTCCTCACCACCAGTGCGCGCCACCATACCGAAGGTGCCTATCCGCTCCCGCAAACGACCCGCCACCTCAACAAGCACTTCGTCTCCCACGTCGTGACCATAGGCGTCGTTGATGGCTTTGAAATTGTCGATGTCCAGGATTGCAACAGCGAAATCGGCGCCGTGCTTTTGGGCCGAAACAAATTTGTTTATGCCATGCGTCGCGAGGACCCGGCGATTGGGTAGCCCGGTAAGATAGTCGGTTGATGCCGCAATCTCAAACTGTCGCCTTAGCTTGTCGGAGCACATCAGGAGGAAAGCCGTCGTCCCGACAACGGGCAGGAGGGTCATGAAAATGGGTGACAACAGGTTCAACCAGTTCGCGCCGGTTTCCACGGCGAAGTCGCTGCTGAGATCCATCGCCAGATAAGCGACGCCCCTGCCGAGCGTATACGCCAGCACCAAGGCGAAATTGCCGATAAGAATCTTGCGGCTGAGCGAGGAATCCCCGTGCGAACTGGCAAGCAGCGTCCATAGGCAGGCGGACATCAGCCATATCCAGATGGTCGAAACGACTGCGATCCGTACGCGGAAGTCAGGGTTGACTGCGGAAAACCAGAAAACACAGGCACTGGCGAGGATGGCCGGGATTAGCTGCCATGCTCTGGGGTGAATACCGTCAAATTGCTGAACTGCAGCATGATAGGCTGTAAGCCCGAATACGATCAGGCCGTTGGCTGCCAAAAGCATGATCGGCCTTGGCAGCGTTTCGCCAAACGCGAAGAATGCGCAACCAACCGCAATGAGCAAAGTCCCCAGCTGCCAATATGTCGCCGCCGGTCGCAGAGTCGATGGCAGATCACGAGAAACGACAGCAAGAACGCCACCGTTTGCAAGCATCATCAGCGATACGGTTGTAAATACGGTTCCCGCCTCCATCATGTTCGATAAATCTCTGGCATCATCCTTCCCATGGAGAACTCTTCCATGAGATCCTACGCGAATACTCCTAATCCGCGGTTCTGATTGATGCTAAACAGGCCGTTACGAAAATCGCTCTAAAACAACGAAGTCATTTACCGCCGACTTCCGTCTCGGCGGCCATGCCGGCAGTTCGAAAGTGGCGCGAGGAATTGGCCCCAAAAGATCGCCTTGAATGTCGCAAGGATGATCTTCCGGAGTGACTAACCGTCCGCCGAGCGAGATGTGAAGTATCCGACAGGGATCTTCAGATACGATCGGCCGTTACTCTCCGCCTCCGGCAAGCGGCCACCACGAAGATTCACCTGCAGAGCCGCCAGCATGAGCTTCGGCAGAGGCAGCGTGGCGTCACGTTCGTCGCGCATCTTCACAAAGTCGTCCTCCTCCGGCAGTCCGGCAAAGTGCTTGTTTGAAGCCAGATGGCTTTCGACGGACGCCTCACATAGGGGCGCCCGCCCGCTTGGCGCATAGTCATGGCCGATGAAGAGACGAGTTTGGGCGGGAAGCGCAAGTATTCGGCGAATACTTCGGTACAAATCATGTGAACACCCTCCAGGAAAGTCGGCGCGGCTTGAACCGCTGTCGGGCATCATCAAAGTATCGTGGACGAATGCGGCGTCGCCCGCAACGTAGGTCACCGACGCCATGGTATGGCCGGGAGAGAAAAAGACGGTAACAGGTACATTGCCGACCTGAAACGTCTCGCCGTCCTTGAACAGCCGGTCCCATTGAGACCCATCGACACGAAAATCGTCGCCCAGATTGTAGATGCCTTTCCAAAGGACTTGGACCTTTGTCACGAACTCGCCGATCGCCGTTGGCGCCCCCAGCCGCCCCTTGAGGTGGAAGGCGGCCGAGAAATGGTCGGCATGGGGGTGAGTATCCAAGATCCAAACAATCTCGATTCCCGTTTGCTCGACATAGGCAACGATGTCCTCAGCCTGCGTCGTGTCGATTGCGCCTGCGATCAGATCGTATCCGAGAACCGGGTCGACAATCGCTCCCTTCATGGTCTCGGGATCATGGAAGACATATTGCCAGCTCCCCGTTGCCTTGTCCCAAAATGGCTTCACGAGAGGATTTACCATCTCGAACTCCTGACGATTGCGAGGGAAGCGGAAGCGCAGCCGGTCTCTTCCCAAATGATCACCGTATTCACCCTGGAGTATAGATCGGTATGGGATTATGGCACCGATCAGCACAATAAGCCATTGTTTTCGCTTAGACAACCGGGATCGGCGTACGATGTTTATTCACAGTCTGGTGAAATTACGAGCGTTTTCGTCTGGTACGAGCAAGCGCCAACGGCGCCCCGGCTTTTGCCGGCTACCTGTGCGGGTCGGAAGGTATCCGTCAATCCGCTCGATATCTCCCGCAAGCAGGCCGACGCGCGCGGCATTCCCCGTCGGCTCGCGCGAATCCTTCGAAGCGATGAACCGCGCCATCGAAGGCCTCGATCCGAAGCCGGTGAAGGATCGGGTATTTCCCTGGCAGATGTTGAGGAAGCGACGCGCTATTTTGCTGTCAGCTCAAACTTCGGCAAGTGGTTCCGGAACTCTGACGAATCCGTTTGCCCTCGCCGGCAGGCTGTTACCTCGTCCGCATGACATTGACGAGAATGACGCCAAGGATTGCCATGATACCTCCGGCCGCGCCGACCACGGAAGGCGTTTCGCCCAGCCATAAGAAGCCGATCAACGTCGCTGTCGGTGGGACGCCATAGAGGAAATTCGCCGCGCGCGCGGCCGAAAGCCGCTTCAGGGCGATCGCCCAGGTTACATAACCGACCACGGTCGGGAAAACCACCAGATAGGCAACGCTCCAATTGACGATTGGCGGGGCAGCAAGGAGAGCCGTAACGGTTGCCGGAACCGCAGGCAGAAGCGGAACGGAACCTATGAGCAAAACCCATGCGGTCACCGTCAATGCCGGCATGCGGCCGAGAACGGGTTTCTGAAGAACGCTGGCAATTGCAGAGCATAGAGCCGCGCCGAGGATGAGAATGGCATTGGGATCGAGGCTGAGGGCTCCGCCCGCGCCGACGGCAATCAGCGCAACACCGAGAAACGAAAGGGCTGTGCCGGCCCATCCCCAGATCCCGAAACGCTCTCCAAGGGCGAAGGTGGCGATCAACGCCGTGAAGACGGGCATCGTATTGATGATGAAGCTCGCGGGACCGGCCGGTACCGTCTGCTCTCCGGTATTGAGCAGAACCGCATAAACCGCGATAAAAAGGACGGCTGCGATCGAAATCCGGACGAGATCTTTCCTGCTCGGCACCGTCCAGCGAAATGCCAGGTAGCCAAGAGCAATAATGCCGGCGGTCACGTACCGCGCGCTCGCAAGTTCGACGGGTGTCAAAGGACCAAGACAAACGCGGATGACAACGAAGGAGGAAGCCCAGAAGACAATCGTGACAATGATTGCCAGAAAGGCCGGAAGATCAAATTTCGACTTGGTTTCCATATTGCCGGCTATTGCGCTCATTGCTCACCCCGTTGCACACGCCGCAGATAAACCTCTCACCCTCAGCTTGAAAAGCACGGCAATCGATGCTCTCATGTGTCCATGGTTCACAGCTCGCAAACCCTTCCGCCGCTCGATACCCTCGAGACCTTCTCGGTGGCTGCGCGTCTCGGATCGTTCTCCGCCGCCGCGGAAGAAGCGGGAATCACCCATGGTGCCGTATCCCGACAGATTGCGCGCCTGGAACGGTGGCTTGGCGTGCGACTTTTCGTCCGTCAGGCCAGGGGTGTAGCGCTGACCCCAGAGGGCATACGATTTTTTGCTCGGGCTCAGGAGGCGCTTTCCCTTCTTAGCGGAACTGACGAGCGGTGGATCCCGCGGCGGCATAAGACGACAGTGCGCCTTTCCGTGACACCGTCTGTCGCCTCGTTGTGGTTATTCGCACGTTTGGCAAAGCTGGAACGCGACGACCTCCATATCGATCTGTCCCTGGAGCACCGACTGGCAGATCTCGGTGAAGGGACGGATCTCGCCATTCGGTGCGGAAAAGGCCCCTGGGCCGGCGTTCGCGCGACACCACTCTGGCAGGAGAGATCCTTTCCGATCGCCGCGCCATCGCTCGCGGAGCAGCTTGGCCGGAACTGCGACGCTCAATCGATCCTGACCCTGCCGATCCTGCATGACTCTAACATCGAGGGCTGGCGACGCTGGCTGGCTGTCGAGGATGTCCAGTATCTGCCCCGCGGCCAGGACCGCCGCTTCGAGGATTACAATCTGATCATCGACGCCTGTGCGCAGGGCATCGGCGTCGCATTGGCCCGACCGCCTCTGTCGGACGCAGCGATGGCATCCGGGCGCCTGGTCCGGGTCTGTGACAGGGAGCTGAACAATCATGTGTCATTCCATCTCGTGCGACCGGACGGACGGCTAAGCGGACCGGCCTGCGAATTGGCTCGGCGACTTCTTGACGAGGCAGGGCACAACGAGGCGGCGATAGCGGCTTTCGCCTCACCGGGTTAGGGCGAAAACGCAATCACAGATAGCTGCGCACCCGCGTGCTACAGGCGCTCGAGCGTGAGTTTTCCGCCTTTTCGCATGTCCCCATTGAAACCATAGATCATTGCCCGGCTCGCTGGTGCAAGCGAACAGCTCGGCAATACAACTTGCTTGTCGACACCTGTGTGCGGGCGACCGCAATCAAGGCCTTTTATTTTTGCTTCTCAACCTTACTATGCGCTGTTTGTAACGGCACGACAAACTCGCAGGCCGCGGTTGACACCCCAGCTCGCGAAACAGTCAACATCATTCATATTGCCAACTGGTCGGCAGCGCGTCCTGAGGCGAGTTTCGTGGGAGTTCCTCAATGGCGACTGTTTCAGGCAATGCGGTTGGAACGGAAGGCAGATCAAGCGATCGCGCTTATGGAGAGCATCTCGCCGAGTGCTTTGATATGCCCAAACCTGGCTTGAACGTGCAACGCACGCTACAGCGTGGCAAGGTCGCTGTATCGGAATTGAGAGTCGATGTTCCGGCGGCAGAGCCAAGCGCTTCGCTTGGCTACGACGAAGCTTTCCTGGTGGGAATTCAGCTTTGCAATATTGTCGGGCATGAATACTGGCTGGACGGCCGATCGATACCCGTCGCACCCGCTATTGCCGGCATGACCTATATCCATGATCTGCGGCTCGACCCCAGGGCGCTGGTGCGCGAACCAACGCATGCGCTCCACTTCTACCTACCGCTTGCAACGCTCAACGCATTCGCCGATCAGAACGATATCCCGTCGATCTCGGAGTTGACCCACCGGCCGATGGCTGGTCAAGACGATCCTGTGACGCGGTATCTGGGTCAGGCGGCCTTGGCCGCGCTTCGGGAGCAACACATTGCAAGCGGATTGCTGCTTGACGAAATTCTGGGTGCTGCGTGCGCGCACACGTTGGGACGGTACGGCAACAGACCTATCCCGGTCAGCCGTTCCGCGCCTGGCCTGGCACGATGGCAGGAGCTGCGCGTGAAGGAAATGATGAATGAGCATATGGACATCGGGCTGTCGGAACTGGCACGGGAATGCCGCTTGTCCATAACGCATTTCGTTCGGGGTTTCCGGCGGTCGACCGGAATGTCGCCGCATCAATGGTTGCTTGCCCGGCGTATCAGCAAAGCGAAATTTCTGCTCACGGAAACGAGCGATACGCTGGCTGATATCGCCTTGGCATGCGGGTTCTCCAACCAGTCTCATTTCAACGCGACATTCAAGAGCGACACAAATATGAGCCCCGGACGTTGGCGCCGCTCGTTCGCGATGAGGAACGATAGCTTCGCAGAATGACGCACGTCTCTGCGCCGCTCCACCGTTGCCTTTTTGGGCTGTTTTCGAAATTCAAAGCCATTTCTTGAAAGAGCGGCCGCATCGACCGTGCTTTACTCCCATTGGATCTCCCATTCGGGACCGTCCCTTACCAACCGGCTAGCTACATTCAAACCATGAATTCTGAAGTCGAGGCCTATGGAGCGGCTGTTGCGCGTCGCTTCCGGACCAACGTCGCGACGACGTTTTTTGCGAAGACTATCTCCAAGGATCCGATCGCGATTTCCATGCTAAACTTGGCTGCTCCCACCGGCCGCTGGACAGAAACGCCGGATCCCGAGGCTGCCTTTTCAGTCCATGTGGTCATGGCGCCTCTACCCAGACTCCAGACCTGGATAGAAGGGCGTCACGCCAAATTGGATCCGCTGAAGGCCGGCGATATCTGCTTGTTCGATCTCAGCACGTCCCCCATCTCGCTGATCCAGGACCCGCTCGATACCGTTCGTCTTCATTTCTCCCAGCGGACGCTTGATGACCTGGCGTATGATCGCGGGCAGCGCTCGAGCAGCCTCAGAGCGACCTTCGGTGCTCACGATCCGGCATTGCACGGCCTCAGTTCTGCGCTGCTGAGCCGATTGCGGCTTTATGGCGGTAGCGACCCGTTATTCCTCGACCATGTGGCGCTCGCTTTTCACATCCATCTTGCCCAGACATATGGCGAACTTCGCAGCGAGCAGCCTCTGCGCGGTGGACTGGCCCCGTGGCAGCTCCGGCGCGCTCGTGAGTTGATGCTCGCAAAGCTGTCGGAAGGGGTAGGGCTTGCCGAACTGGCTGGAGAGTGCGGACTCTCTGCAAGCTATTTTGCGCGTGCATTCCGGCATTCGGTCGGGGTCACCGCGCACCGATGGTTGATGAACGAACGGGTCGAGCGCGCCAAAGACCTGCTTAGATACAGCGCCCTGCCCGTCGCCGAAATAGCGGTCGCCTGCGGATTTACAGACCAGAGCCACTTCACTCGGGCGTTCGCATTCCGCGAGGGACATCCGCCGGCGCGATGGCGGCGCCTTCATCTCGACTGACGCGGTCGTCGGTGACATCCGTGCCCGCCTGGTTCGCCATTGGTTTGCACCGGTTTTTTACAAATGACGTCAGTTCCATACATGCGCCGAGCGCCATCCCCGGTGGATAAAAGCATCGCCCCGGTTTTGTTCCGGCTCTAACCCCATGGAGTAGTATATGATTACCGTTCCCGCTTTCCTTCGCCGGCCATACCTCGCGGTCGCCTTGCTCGGTCTGGTTAGCCTTCCCGTGGCCGTCCATGCGCAACCCGCGAAAAACGTGATCCTGGTGCATGGCGCATGGGCCGATGGCTCCAGCTGGTCCAAGATCATCCCCTTGTTGACGGCCAAGGGCCTGAATGTCACGGCTGTACAGTTGCCCCTGACGTCGCTCGCCGATGACGCGGCCGTGGTAAAGCGAGCGCTGGCGTTGGAGACCGGACCGGTCGTGCTGGTCGGCCATTCCTATGGCGGCGCGGTGATCACCGAAGCGGGCAACGATCCGAAAGTGTCTGGTTTGGTCTATGTCGCCGCCTTTGCTCCCGACACCGGCCAGTCGGCGGGTTCTTTGAGCGCCTCCGTCCCTCCCCCGCCCATGGGCGCCGAGGTCAGGCCCGATTCCCAGGACTTCCTGAAGCTGACCAAGACGGGCGTCTATGAGGATTTTGCCCAGGATGTCACCTCTGCCGAGAAGTTGGAGCTCTACGTTGCGCAAGCGCCTACGAACACCAATTCTCTAGGCGGGAACATCAGCGCGGCAGCCTGGCACAGCAAGCCTTCATGGTACATCGTCGCCGCCGAGGATCGAGCCATACCTCCGACCCTCGAAGCCACCATGGCCAAGACGATCCATGCAAAGACGACAACGGTGAAGGGCAGCCATCTGATCATGCTGTCCAAACCCTCGGCAGTGGCTGCGGTGATCGAAGACGCAGTGGCCCACTGAACGTATGCGACGCGCTCCGGGCGCGGCTTGATCGCTGATCAGGCACGACCAGGGCGCGTCCCTTCAACTCCGGCTGCAATCGCTGCGGCTTTGACGTCTAATATGGAGACACACATGATAGCCAAATCTGTAGTTCTGGTTCACGGCGCTTGGGCGGATGGATCGAGCTGGGCGCGCGTCATTCCGCAATTGACCGCGCAAGGCCTAACGGTGACTGCCGTCCAGATGCCTCTGGCAAGTTTCGCTGACGACGTTGCCGCTTTACGCCGCGCGCTGACCCTGGCCGAGCCGCCGGTCGTGCTCGTCGGGCATTCCTATGGCGGCGCCGTCATCACCGAGGCGGGACGCGATGAAAAAGTATCGGCGCTTGTCTATATCGCCGCCTTTGCACCGGCGGCGGGGGAGTCGGCTGCCTCATTGGGTGAAACCGTCGAGCCGGCGCCGATGAACGCCGAGCTGAGACCGGATGCATCCAATTTTCTCAAGATTACGGAAACTGGAATTCATCAGCATTTTGCGCAGGATCTTTCCGATGATGAAAAGACGGTCTTGTTTGCAACGCAGGGCCCCACCGCCATCGCCTCGCTGACGGGAACGATCTCGGAACCTGCGTGGCAATCGAAGCCGAGCTGGTATCTGCTCGCCAGCGAGGATCACGCGATCCAACCCAAACTCCAGCGCATCATGGCTGGGCGCATGCATGCCACCATCGTGGAGGTTGCCTCCAGCCACCTGGCAATGCTGTCGCACCCCGATATTGCAGCTCAACTTATTTTCGAGGCAGCCCGGACGGTGAAGGAAAGATGGCGTCCGTCCTAGTGCCGGGTTAAGGCCCGTTCCAGAGCGGCCGTCCGGAGGTCACCGGCGCCAGGCGCGGGTTGATCTCCGGACACTGCCATGTGTGGTCATCTACGGGTGCTCTCGTTTCACGCCTATGGGCATCAGCTTTTAAAGCTAACGTCCATTGGCGCGTCCAGGTGCCGGATCAGTTCCACTATTAATCTTGGCCGCAACGCTCGGACACTCTGGAACCTTCGGTACAGTTAACGGTTATGACTTGGAGGAGCATTCCGATGAGCAACAACATCAACAAACCGAGGCCAGATCTCAGAACGACGCCCGCGCCTCAGCAGCCTTGGATGTCATGGATCGCTGTCCTTGTGATTATCGTGGTCGCGGCTCTCACCTGGGGCTTCTGGCCACACGCCAACACCATATCTTCTAACGCCCCGGCCCAGACGACCACACAGCAGCCTGCCACCGCAACGCCGCCGGCCACTGCCCCCGCTCAGCAATAGCGAAGGTCTACCGGGATAAGGAGGAACCTATGACAAAGCATGACAAATCGCCTGTATCGAGCGCATCGGATGGAAAGCATGTCTCGAAGAGCAATGCCGGCGCATACGAGCGTGGCGCAAATGCCGGGAAGCAAAAGGACACGGGTGATGGGAACCCATATCCCGAAGGAAGCAGCGCCGCCAAATCGTTCGAGCACGGACAACTAGACGCCCAAAAGGTCAGAAGCAGCGACAAACCGCCTGGACGATAAGATGGCAAGAACCATTCAACATCCTCGTCGAGAAATTCGACAGCGGTCAGTTGCGCGATCTAGCCAATTTCATCCCTGATATAGGCCCTCCGCCCGGAGGACTGCAGCATTGGTTCCTGCATCTTTCGGGTCGGCTAATTCGAGAAATACGCTTCCGATATCGACGATCTACATACGCCCCGTTCATCAGATCGATCCCTGCGGCTGAACAGCACGGAAGCGGAGAGCGCGGGCTCGACTTCCATCGGTTTCTTGCTTTCTGAATGTTCACGCCCTTTCTTGGCGCTGGCTTGGGAGGTGCGCTACTTTGCTTGTCCCGCCCTCTCGCAGGCGGGACTTTTTTGATCTCCGCCTTCCTGTGATTTCCCGCTTCAACGATCTCTGTCCCCTCGCCGTCAAAACTCGTGCGCGGCTTTTCCAGTTATTGGACCAAGCGCCCAGGAGAGACCAGTTGGTTAAACCGTCGGTTTCCTTTCCGTTAAAATCGATGTTGTGAAACGGCATCGGGGCCACGATGCCGATCGGTACAATAAGCCATTGTTTTCGCTGAGACGAGCGGGATCATCACACGATACTTATGCACACGCGCCAGGCGCATACTGTCCCTTGTTGACGACAACATACGCGATGTGGCAGCGTTCCAGCGCCTACTGCGAATAGGCCTTGTGTGCTGCGGTACGGTTTCTGAAACAATCGCGCGAGTATTGATGCATCCCCGAGTCCTCAAGACATTCCTGGCGGTCGCTCGCAGCAAAAGCTTCACGCGGGCTGCCGAGAAGGTTCACCTCGTGCAATCCAGCGTCAGCGACCAGATGCAGGCGCTGGAGGCTGAGTTGGGCGTTGTGCTTTTCATTCGCTCCAGGCAGGGCCTCGTACTAACGGAGGCGGGGGAGACGCTCGTTTCCTATGCCGACGAGATACTGGCGCTGAACGAAGAGGCGCGCGCCGCAGTCACGACGGCGGCCGGACAGGCGCCTGGATCGATCGCCGTCGGCGCGCTGGAGACGATCGCTGCCGTCAGGCTGCCCGCGTGGCTATCCGGCTTCCAAGGCGATCACCCCGAGATCGCATTGCAGTTGAAGGTTGCGGGTAGCGGCGAACTCTTGCGGAAGCTTGAGAACGGCGAGATCGATGTCGCCTTTTGCTTCGATCAGGGCGATGTCGATCAGCGTTTCGTCAAGCGCTTGATAGCAAGGGAGCCGCTGGTTCTCGTGACATCCACCGCTAATGCCTTTGGCGCATGGAAGCCGGATCTGGCTGAGCTCGGCGCGATGGATTTCTTGGGAACCGGGCCCGGTTGCGTCTATCGGACCATGCTCGATGCCGCGTTTTCCGAAGCGGGCATGAGAGCACCAAGGCTTGCCGTTGAAGTGGGCAGCATCGGCGCGATTGCGCGATTGGCGGCGGCCGGCTCCGGTATCGGTCTTGTGCCGCGTCTGGCGGTTGCCGATGCTCTTGAAAGGGGTGAGATCAGGGAAGCGGCTTGGCCAGGATCCGACCAGTTTGCGTCGCTCGTCATGGTGTGGCGGCGCCGGCGGGTTCAGCCGCCGGCTTTGAGATTGTTGCTGGCGGCTGCGAGCGAGGGTTTCGCGTCGCCTAGATCAGCCGATGTCCGCCCTCGACATGCAGTACCGATCCTGTCGTGAAACCGTTGCCCATCAGGTAGCCGATAGCATCGGCGATGTCTTCGGGGCGACCGACCCGGCCGACCGGCAAGCGCTTTGCCATGGCATCCAGCGTCTCGTCCTTCCTGTCGCCGGCGACAAAGGTCCAGATGGGCGTATCGACCCAGCCGGGCGAGACGGCATTGACACGAATGGGGGCTAGCTCGATGGCAAGAGCACGGACGAGCCCCTCGAGCGCGGCATTGATGGCGGCGACGACCGATCCGCGCATGGCCGGCCGATACGCCGCGATACCGGAGGTAAAGGTGATGGAGCCGCCGGCGGA
Organism: Martinezella lusitana; assembly: GCF_010668395.1. Classification (GTDB taxonomy): domain Bacteria; phylum Pseudomonadota; class Alphaproteobacteria; order Rhizobiales; family Rhizobiaceae; genus Rhizobium; species Rhizobium lusitanum_A. The sequence goes on along the minus strand of NZ_WUEY01000028.1, from coordinate 5,410 downwards.
AAGGGAATGGGCGCCATATTTCGCCAGGAACAGCGGCCCGTAGACCTTGCTTGCCATGGCCCGTTGCACGGCTTCCAGTTTCAGCGCGGGCAGCAGCTCATATGCGCCTTCAATATCGGCAGCGGTACTGACGATGTGATCGAGCCGTCCGATTCCGTCGAAAAGAGCTGCAACGTCTTCTTCTCGGGCAATGTCGGCTACTGCCGTTGAAATTGCCGGACTTCGCAGCTTTTCATAAGCGTGCCTGAGCTTGTCTTCGTTGCGCCCGACGATAATTACCTCGGCGCCGGCCTCCAGAGATTGTTTTGCCAGCGCCAGTCCCATTCCGGAGCTGCCACCGACGATCAGGATTCTTGTATTTGCGATATTTCCGATTGCCATTGTTTCCATTCCTGCATGTGCTGTCCGCAGCACAGATTTCGCAGGAAGCCCCAAGGCATGGAAACGGATAAGACCGATGGCGTCATCGGGAGCTCCGATTGCTCTTTTGCCGAGTTGTGCCCGTTGAAAGCGGCGGGCTGCGCGGTGGCGGCGACTTGGCAGCGAGCACATGATATTGATCGGAACCTGCTCCAATCCCCAAACTCATCGCGGCGGCGAGACCCGCTTGGCAAATGGCACACACAGCACCGCACAGCCGGTTAGGATGGCGACAACCAGCCAGGCTTCGTTGATGGCTTGGACGCTGGCAGCCGTCTGAACCAGCGGATCCAGCATTGCCGTGGTGTCGACGTCGAAAGCTCCGGTGTGGCCGGCGATCGTCCGAACCGGAGCCCCGACGAAGGCGGCGGTGTCGGCGTGGCCGGACTGGAGGCGGTCCCACAGGCTCTGCGCGAGCGGACCGGAGCGCGTGTAGACGATCGTATCGATCAGCGCGATGCCGATTGCGCCGCCGAGGTTCCGCATCAGGTTGAATAGACCGCTCGCGTCCGGAACACGTTCGGGCAGCAGATTGCCGAGTGCCAGCCGCGTGGGCGGCAGCAGGCAGAACATAATGGCGACACCGCGGACGATCTGCGGCCAGAACAACGCATCGTAATCGGAGCGCGGATCCTCAAAGGCGCTCATGGCGAGCCCGACCGCAAAGACGCCGAAGCCCAGCGCCGAAAGCAGACGGGGATCCGTGCGCTTTTCCAGCGCCACGGCGATCGGCGCCGTAACCAGCTGGGCAATCCCGGTAACGAGCATCGTCGTGCCGATTTGGAGTGCGTTGTGCCCGCGGACGAAGGCAAGAAAGACCGGCATCAGATAGACCGATCCGAACAGGCCGATCCCGAGGATGAAGCTGAGGATCGCTCCGACAAGAAAGTTCCGGTCGCCGAAGTTGCTAAGATCCACCACCGGCCGGCTACGGCGCAGCGAACGCCAGACGAAAATGCAGCCTGATGCGAGGAACACGGCAAGCAGGCTCGACACATAGACCGAGGACCAGCCGCTGGTAGGCGCATCCGTCAGGCTCAGTTCGAGCGTCGTCAGCGCGGTCGCCATCAGGACGAGCGACAGGCCGTCGAGGTGAACGATCTCTGAGCGGTCGACTGTTCCGCGCGGCAGCGTTCGCCACGCGACGATGGCCGAAACGATGCCGGGGATGACATTGATCAGAAACAGCCAGTGCCAGGAATAGGTCTGCGTCAGCCAGCCGCCGATTATCGGCCCAACCGTCGGCGCAAGAACGGCAAGCACGCCGGCGATCGTCGTCGCCACCGCTTGCCGCTCGTTCGGAAAGAGGATGAAGACGGCGGAGAATACCGACGGGATCAGGGTGCCGCCCGAAAAACCCTGAAGGACACGCCAGGCCACCAGTTCGCCGAAGCTGCCGCTCAAGGCACAGCCGATGGAAGCGATGACGAACAGACAGATAACGGTGAAGAACAGCCACCGCATCGTCAGCGACCGCGTCAGAAAACCTGTCAGCGGGATGGCGACCACTTCGGCGATGAGATAGGCCGTCTGGATCCAGCTCATCCGGTCCGGGTCGATCTCGAGCGCGGACTGGATGGTTGGCAGGGATGTCGCGACGACCTGGACGTCGAGGATCGCCATGAACATGCCAACGCACATGGCAACGAAGCCAATCCAGACCACGACAGACCCCGGAGTTGCATCAGCCGCTTGGTGCTGTTTCGACATTGGCCGTCCTGCGCGAGTGTGTTTCCAATTTTCTGGGCTCGGTGAACTATCGTTTATTGGCCGGGATCGGAAACATGCGCCCGAGAACGCGATCCTTCAGAACATAGTGATGAAGCAGCGCAGCGCATGCATGAAAACCAGCCAAAATGATAATCGACCAGGCAACCCAATAATGCATGAGCGCAAAGGTGCCGCGCATATCGACTGGAAATCCGTCAGGCTGCGGCAGCGCAAAAAGCCCGAAGAACGAGAGCGGTTGATTTTGCGACCAACGAAACAAAAATCCGAGCGCCACCTGGAGGAGGAGGAGAAGGTAAAGAAGGCCATGAACGGCCTTTGCCAGCAGGTGCTGAAAGCCGCCGGCCGCAGGCGGCAAATCGCCCCGGTGCGCCAACCGCCAGACGATCCGAATTGCGATGACCGCCGCAAGCGTCATTCCGAGCGAAATATGAAGTGACTGCAAGCCGAGACGCAAAGGCGTTCCCTTTTGAAGGATGTCCCACACCTGGGCAAGCGCGAAAAGTGAGACGACGAGCAGAGCAGTAAGCCAATGAAGGGTAATCGTGAGTCGGTCGTAACGGGCAACGTTTTTGGGTGTTGCATCGAGAACGGTACTTTGAATTGTCATGCAAGGAACTCCTTAAACCACACGGCAAATCGCGGGCGTGCGGTGGTGAACACGTCTCATGGAGGTTTTATTCGGCACTCAAGGGGGGTGATGTCGAAAACAGCCCCGAGCAGCCTATTGCCTCTCGCAAATTTGGATTTCCTTTATTGGCAGTCGCCTGTCCAATCTCCGTATTGCTAGGTCCTTCGAGAGCTCTGAACCATGGACGGAAACATTCTGGATACCCGGAGCGTCATGCCGCCCTGATCATGTCGCGCCGAAAAAGCTGATCGTCCCGCTTAGCACCGCCGGCTCAAGAAGCCGGCCCGAGTATGAGTTTCCGTTTCATCGAATATCCTGTGAGATCAGTAGATTTTTATTCATCCGCTCAACTCTAACGAAAGCGGTATTCGCTACATTCGCGGCAATCGGGAGATATTTGATGTCCAGATTTGTCGCTTTGGTCGCGATTGTCTCAACAGCATCGTTTGTCGCAACGGGCGGCTATAAGCTCGTTCCACAGCCGATTGCCCAACAAGTGAAGGAAACGACCGATCCGTCTTGCAACATCAAGGGAAATGTCAGCATCGAAACCGGAGAGCGGATCTATCACGTCCCAGGACAGAAGTTTTACGCCATGACCCGGATAGATCCCGCCTACGGTGAGCGATGGTTCTGCAGCGAAGCAGATGCGCAGGCCGCCGGGTGGCGGAAATCGAGACGATAGCGGCCTTACTCGGAAGGTGCATCTTGGGATGTTCGGAGGAATAGAATCACGCATCGCCACCAAGCATTTCATGGGATTCATAGTGGGCTTCACTGATCTGCGCCATGGCGGGCATCTCGCCAGGGGATCTTGATAATGTGACGCGGGGATCGGTGACTGCGACTTCAATTCTCGTCAGCAGCTGCCGATTATCAATCGATGGGCGGGCTTGCGATCTAAATGGCCTCCGAAGCTCCTCTTGCGCGGGCTGATCGCGGTGGATGGAAGAGGCATGGCGGTATCGTTTTTGCGGTATTGGTTCTGTGGTCGACGTCGGGCCACCAACTGACAATCAAGGTCTATCACGAGTGCGATGCCGTCTTTATTCTGGTCATCCCTGAGCCGGCGGCTGCGGGATCAAACCGCCTGTTGCATCTCCAAAAGATCCTTCATCAAGGAGCGTAGCGACCGCCAGGGAAATTCGTCGCAGTCACGCGATGCGATACCGAGGGTCAGAACCCCATGCAGCTTGGCGATTGCTCCTTCAATGGACTGCGCGGGCATCTCCCACAGTTCCGCAGCCAGTGCGAGCTCGCGATCAGCGGCCACGCTCTCGGCTTCCTGGGCTCTGGTATACCCGATGACGTTGTCTGCGGCATGCCAGCGCCGAACCTGCGCCGACAGCGCTTCCTTTGCCCTATCCCGTGCCTCGGCCAGATCGTCGCCTTTGAGCCAGTATTCAATCTCGGCCTCACTTTGCATGTGGGCCGGATTGGGCTTGCCCGGAACATCGATTTTAATGGAGGGAAAACCGACGGCTTCGACCAACTGGGTCTCGAGGTGCTGCTGCAGGTGGCAGCGCCGGACGAATTCGCGATGGGCTTCATGCCATTCCAGCCACTTTACAAGGGCCGGATCGGCGGCAGAGCCGTTAACGCCACGGTCCTTCGTCCGCGTCAGAAAATCTGTCGTGTACGAAAGGATGTTTAGTCGGGTATTTGCAGGCAAAGTTCTGCTATTCTCAGAATCAGCCATGATCCGAGCTCCAACTAGCTTGGGTGTGGTTAGGTTGGGTGGCGTGTTCCAGCACGCCATCCAGCCGATTTCATTTGGAACCTACACTATCCGCCATCGGCGGGCAACCGAAAACGCTACAGTGTTGCGATATGGATGCAATTCAATGCAAGATGGCGCGTACTGCGCTTGAATGGGGTGTGCGCGAACTTGCAAAGGCGGCCGACGTGTCGACACACACGATTAGTCGGCTTGAACGAGGCGAGGACCTACGGGAAAGCACGCTTCAGCGCGTGAAGCAGGCGCTTGAGGACGCCGGGATCGAATTCATTCCGGAAAACGGCGGGGGTGTAGGAGTCCGCTTCAAGAAGCCAAGATAATGAGAAAACGCCTGACACATAGTGCCATGGTATGAACTTCATTCAATGCGTACCGCGTGCATGGGATGTAGCGAACTCGCCAATGCGGCTGAAGTATCGGCCATGTGAGTTCGTGCTGAATCGCGACCTGCGGGGCTGCCCAAACTAACCGGCGTGTCTCATCTGGGCGCGGAGTTTTTTGCGGAAAACTTCGGTTGGCGTCCGACGGCCAAGGCATTTGCACGGCGTCGCGTTGAGGTGGCTGCTAACTTCATGGCGAAGCAGGCCGCCGCGAACGGAATCGCATAAGAGGAAGCCGAGCGAGGTTTCCTGATGGCGCTGCGTCCGGCCTCCCTTATCCAGCATTTTACAACGACCGAGGAAGTTGCCAACATGATCGTCTACCTGCGCCCAAGGCGTGAGCCCGGGACAGGCATCACGGAGACGACTCGCTTCTGTGCCGGACGGCGCCCTGAGAGCTTCGATCCACGTTATCGAAGCTCTCAAGCCCCAACGCTCAGGGGCTTCAGACCTGCGCCAGGCCTCCATCGACGAAAACCTCGCCGCCGGTCATGAAGCTGCTGTCCGAAGACG
>NZ_WUEY01000027.1 GCF_010668395.1 Martinezella lusitana | reverse complement strand
CGTATTCTTGACCTTGGTGTAGGGCTTGAACCAGTCGATACGCTTGCCGTGCTTGCCCCAGAATTTGTCGGGATCCTCGACGCTCTGCTGATACCATTTCTGGTATTTCGCCTGATCGATCAGGGCACGCGCCTTGACCGGTTTCGTCACCGGATGAATCTTTTCCGACATAGTCTCCTCCTCGAATCCTCACACCCTCTCACGCAATTGTGGGTGCTCTTTCCGCTCAATCAATAGCAGGTCAAACTACGACAGCAATTGGACAAAGTGCATTTCATGCGCAAAGAATTGCAATTCCGCGACACTATCGTTATATAGGGCCGTATTTCCCGGACATTGTGGTGTTACACCCCGGACCGCGACACCGGCGCGGACTGACAGAAGGACTATATCCATGGCTCAACAATTGCTCATGCCGAAGGCAACCGCCATCTGGCTTGTCGACAATACAGCCTTGTCATTCGACCAGATCGCGCAGTTCTGCAAGCTGCATCCGCTCGAAGTGAAGGCCATTGCCGATGGTGAAGCAGCACAGGGCATCAAGGGCCTCGACCCGATCTCGACCGGCCAGCTGACGCGCGATGAAATCGCCCGCGCCGAAGGCAATCCGAACCATAAGCTGAAGCTTTCTGAGCCGAAAGTTCGCGTGCCGGAATCCAAGCGCCGCGGCCCGCGCTACACGCCGGTTTCCAAGCGCCAGGATCGCCCGAACGCCATCCTCTGGCTGGTGCGCAACCATCCGGAACTGAAGGATGCGCAGATTTCCCGCCTCGTCGGCACCACCAAGTCGACCATCGAGCAGATCCGCGACCGCACGCATTGGAATTCCGCCAACTTGGCGCCGATGGATCCGGTAACGCTCGGCCTCTGCAGCCAGATCGACCTCGACATGGAAGTCGAAAAGGCCGCCAAGGGCCGTCCGCTGCCGACCGCCGCCGAACTCGGCGCGACGCTGCAGCCCGCCCAGGAAACCGAGAAGCTCGGCTTCAGCTATGAGCGTGACGAGCCCAAGGAAAAGGAAATCGACGCCGACGCCGTTTTCGCCAAGCTCAAGTCGCTGAAGTCGACGACGCGCGACGACGAAGACGACGATCAGTTCTGATATTCGGTCTTATCGAAGATTTGCGAAGCCCCGGTGAAAAACTGGGGCTTTTTTGTCGGAAGACAGAGGCCATCCTCGCCCTTCGAGGCTTCGGCTTACAGCCTCCGCACCTCAGGGTGAGGATGGAGCAAGCACCGCTCTCGATGGAACCCAATTCTGTATGACGACGTGCGCAAAAGGTTAGCCCTCATCGTGAGGCCGTAGCCTCGAACCACGAGGGCGGGTAGCGTGGCTTTTATTTTCGACAGAATCTACCGCGCGCCGAAAATCGCGGAACCGACCCGGACGCTCGTCGCGCCGAAGGCGACGGCGATTTCGTAGTCGCTCGACATGCCCATGGAGAGCTTTTCGACACCTGCCTGCCCGGCAAGCTTGGCAAGCAGCGCAAAATGCGGCCCCGGATTTTCCTCCGCCGGCGGAATGCACATGAGGCCTTCGATCGAAAGCCCCAGCTCCTTGCGGCAGAGATCGACGAAGGCGACCGTGTCGTCCGGTGCGATCCCGGCCTTTTGCGCCTCCAGCCCGGTATTGACCTGCACATAGAGCTTCACGACCTTGCCCTGCCGCTTCATTTCATCGGCGACGGCACGCGCGATCTTTTCCCGGTCGACGGTTTCGATGACGTCGAACAGCGCCACCGCGTCGGCCGCCTTGTTCGATTGCAGCGGGCCGATCAGGTGCAGCTCGATTCCCGGCGTTTCAGCCTTCAGCTCAGGCCACTTGCCCTGGCTTTCCTGCACGCGGTTTTCACCGAACACCCGCTGGCCGGCCGAAATCGCCGGGCGGATCTGATCGGCGTCGAACGTCTTGGAAACGGCAACGAGCTGCACGGCGCCATCGGGGCGGCCGGCCTGACGCTCGGCCGCCGAAATATGGGAACGGACTTCGTTCAGACGCTCTTGAAGTTCCATCTCTTCGCCTCGATATTCTCGCTTGCTTCTCAACCTCTGCAGTAATGAGGCAGGCAGGCTTTGCCAAGGGCGCATTCGTCCGAATCCGGCTTTGCTTTGCAAGATAAAGCACTTGCTGCACCCGCTAAACTTGACGCTTGGGTGGTTTCGTGATGAAGGTCACGCCTGACTCCCCATGATTTTCCGGAATACAAGATCAGATGACGACCGAACGTTATAATCCGCGTGATGCCGAGCCCCGGTGGCAGGAAAAATGGAACGAAGAAGAGGTCTTCGTCACCGACAACACAGATCCGCGTGAGAAATACTACGTTCTGGAGATGTTTCCCTATCCGTCGGGCCGCATCCATATGGGCCATGTGCGCAACTATGCCATGGGCGATGTCGTCGCCCGCTACAAGCGCGCCCGCGGCTACAACGTGCTGCATCCGATGGGCTGGGACGCCTTCGGCATGCCGGCGGAAAACGCCGCGCGCGACAACAAGGTGCATCCGAAGGAATGGACCTACCAGAACATCGCCTCGATGCGCACCCAGCTGAAGGCCATGGGCCTGTCGCTCGACTGGAGCCGTGAGTTCGCGACCTGCGACGTCGATTACTATCATCGCCAGCAGATGCTCTTCATCGACATGATGGAAAAGGGCCTGGTCTATCGCAAGAAGTCCAAGGTCAACTGGGATCCGGTCGACAACACCGTTCTCGCCAACGAGCAGGTCATCGACGGGCGCGGCTGGCGTTCCGGCGCTCTCGTCGAGCAACGCGAGCTGACGCAATGGTTCTTCAAGATCACGGAATTCAGCCAGGAGTTGCTGGACGCCCTGGATACGCTCGATCATTGGCCGGAAAAAGTGCGGCTGATGCAGAAGAACTGGATCGGCCGTTCCGAAGGCCTGACCGTCCGCTGGGAAATCGTGCCGGAAACGGCACCGAACAGCGACCGTGAGATCAGCGTCTATACGACACGGCCCGACACGCTGTTCGGCGCATCCTTCCTGGCGATCTCGGCCGACCATCCGCTTGCCAAGGAAGCCGCGTCCAGGGATCCGGCCATCGAGACCTTCTGCGAGGAATGCCGTCGTGCCGGCACCTCGCTGGCCGCGCTCGAAACCGCCGAGAAGAAGGGCATGGACACCGGCATCCGGGTCCGCCATCCCTTCGACCCGTCCTGGGAGCTGCCTGTCTACATCGCCAATTTCGTGCTGATGGACTATGGCACGGGCGCTATCTTCGGCTGCCCGTCCGGTGACCAGCGCGACCTGGATTTCGCCCGCAAGTACGGCCTGCCTGTCGTGCCCGTCGTCATGCCGCGAGATGGCGATGCCGCAAGCTTCAGCGTCGGCGACGTCGCCTATGACGGCGATGGCGTGATGATCAACTCGCGCTTCCTCGACGGGATGAGCACCGAGGAAGCCTTCGAGACGGTCGCAACGAAGCTTTCCGGCACCAGCCTCGGCAATGTGCCGCAGGCCGAGCGCAAGGTGAATTTCCGGCTGCGCGACTGGGGTATTTCCCGTCAGCGCTATTGGGGCTGCCCGATCCCGGTCATCCATTGCGACGATTGCGGCGTGCTGCCGGTGCCGAAAAAGGATCTGCCGGTCAGGCTGCCCGACGATGTCACCTTCGATCAGCCGGGCAATCCCCTTGATCGGCACGCCACCTGGCGGCATGTCGCCTGCCCGCAATGCGGCAAGGATGCGCGGCGTGAAACCGATACGATGGATACTTTCGTCGATTCGAGCTGGTATTTCGCCCGCTTCACCGCGCCGTGGGAAAACCAGCCGACCGACAAGGCGGCCGCCAACCACTGGCTGCCGGTCGACCAGTATATCGGCGGCATCGAGCATGCGATCCTGCACCTGCTCTATTCGCGCTTCTTTACCCGCGCCATGCGCGAAACCGGCCATCTCGACGTGAAGGAGCCCTTCAAGGGCCTGTTCACGCAAGGGATGGTGGTGCACGAGACCTATAGCCGTGGCAGCGGCCTGACGCGCGAATGGGTGTCGCCGGCCGATATCCGCATTGAGGAAGTGGACGGCCAACGCCGCGCCACGCTGCTTAAGACCGGCGAGGACATCGCCATCGGCTCGATCGAGAAGATGTCGAAGTCGAAGAAGAATGTCGTCGATCCCGACGATATCATCGCCTCCTACGGCGCCGATACCGCGCGTTTCTTCGTGCTTTCGGATTCGCCGCCCGACCGCGACGTGATCTGGTCGGAAGCCGGCGTCGAAGGTGCGCATCGCTTCACACAGCGCATGTGGCGCCTGGTGTCCGAAGCTGCGGATATCCTGAAGATGGCCGAATCGAATCCGGCTAAGGAAGGCGAGGCGCTGGCGATTTCGCAGATCGCGCATCGCACGCTGAAGGCGGTTCAGGGAGACTACGACAAGCTTGCCTTCAACAAGGCCGTGGCGCGCATCTACGAATTCGTCAATGCGCTGGCGGCTCCGTTGGGCAAGGTCGCGGCGGGCCAGGCTGACGCTGCCTATCGCTCCGCCGTCCGCGAAGCCGTTGAAATCCTGATTGCGCTCGTCGCGCCGATCACGCCGCATCTGGCCGAAGAATGCTCGGCCGCGCTCGGCAACACGCACATGATCGCCACCAGCGCATGGCCGGTCTATGACGAAGCGCTCGTTACAGAGAACGAGATCGTCTATCCCGTTCAGGTCAACGGCAAGAAGCGCGCCGAATTGACAATCGCGCGCGATGCAGATCAGAATGCCGTGCAGCAGGCCGTGCTCGCCCTGGATGCTGTCAAGAGCGCATTGAATGGTCAGGCGCCAAAGAAGATCATCGTCGTTCCACAGAGGATCGTAAACATTGTCGTCTGATAGTCTTTTCAAGTTTGCCCGCATCGCCGGCGTTGCATCCCTGGTGGCTGTTGCCGGCCTTCTGTCGGCCTGCCAGGTTCGCCCGCTCTATGCTGTCAGTACCGGCGTTACGCAGAAGCTGTCGGAAGTGTCCTTCTCCGACGTCGGTACGCGCGTCAGCCAGGAAGTTCGCAATCAGCTGGTCTTCATCGCCGGACGCGGCGCGGGCGAGACGAAGACGCCGAAGTACAATGTTGTGCTGAGCGTTACATCCGGCACCGGCGGCGTCCTCTACCTGCCGTCGTCGGATACATCCGCAGCAGGCCGCACGACCGTAACCGCCTCCTTCACGCTGAAGGACATCGGCACGGGGAAGGTGCTCAAATCGGGCAGCCGCTCGGTGACGTCGCTCGTCGACTTCCCGACCCAGGAATTCGCCAAGCAGCGCGCAATTCTCAATTCGGAAGACAAAGCTGCTCGAGAAGTCGCCGAGATGATCGCTGCCGATATCGCAGCTGCGCTCAGCCGCTGAGCAAGAGCGCGGCATGGCGGAAATCAAGTCTCACGAATTCGACGGATTCCTCCAAAATGCCGCGCGAAACTATCGGATCTTCGTGATCTATGGGCCGGATCGCGGCCTTGTTTCCGAGCGTGCCGCGCAGATCGCGGGCAAGACCGGTGTCGATCTGAACGACGCCTTTTCCCTCATCAAGCTCGACGTCGGTGACCTGCAGAATGACGCCGGCCGTCTTCTGGATGAAGTCAACGCCATCGGCCTTTTCGGCGGCGAAAAGCTCGTCTGGATTCGCGGCGCCGCCAACGAGAAGGCGCTGGTCGATTCGCTGCAGATCATTGCCGGCAACCCGCCCGAGTCCAGCTTCGTCATCATCGAGGCCGGTGATCTGAAGAAGGGATCCGGACTGCGCAAGGTTTCGGAGCCGGCTCGCACCGTCGCGACCATTCCCTGCTATGCCGACGATGCCAGGGCTCTCAACAACCTGATAGATACTGAGCTGGCAAATGAGGGACTGCGCATTGCCCCGGCCGCACGCCAGGCATTGCTGGAGCTTCTCGGCGGCGATCGCATCGCCTCGCGCAACGAGGTGCGCAAGCTGGCGCTTTACTGCCGCGGTCAGGGAATGATCGAGGAACAGCATGTCCTCGAAATCATCGGCGATGCCAGCGCCATTTCCGCCGACGACGCCGTCGATGCCATTTTGAAAGGCGACTCCGAAGCCTTCCTTCACGCCATGCAGAAGATCGCTTCCTCGAAGACCCCCATGTTTCTGGTGCTGCAGGGCTGCCTGAGGCAATTTCAGATGCTGGATACGATGCGGGCCGAGATGGATGAAAAACGGCTGGCCCCCGCGCAAGTGATGCAGTCGCTTGGCCGCCACCTTCATTTCAGACGCAAACCTATTATCGAACAGGCCCTGAAGAGCTGGACCGCACCCGCCATCGCGCGTGAAATGAACAGGCTGCAATCCGCCATTCTTCAGACGCGCCAGCGCGCCAGCCTTGAGGACACCATTGCCACGCAGACCTTGCTGGCGACGACGCTGCAGTCGGCGCGCAAGGGCTGATGTTTCACGAAAAATGGTCTGCGGGAGGGCAGGGGCAACGCTGATTCAGTTCTATCCTAGACCCTGCTGCGCTTGCGGGGACCGGAAGGCCGCTTAACGCCGTTCCAATAGCCTGCAGATCTCTTCGAGCTGCTCCAGCGTCTTGTAGCTTATCTTCACCTGGCCGCCGTTGCCGCGATGATTGATTGAAACGTCGAGCCCAAGCGTGTCCGACAAGGTGCGCTCCAGCGCCAGCGTATCAGAATCCTTTTCATCCCTGCGAACACCGGCCGGGCGGGGATCGTTCTGCGCCTTGATGTCGTTCTGCGCCAGCCGCTCGGCATCGCGGACGGACATTCCCTTGGAAACGACGGTGCGTGCCAGCGTCGTCGGATCCGAGGTCGATACCAGGGCGCGCGCGTGGCCGGCGGAGAGGCTGCCGGCAGCAAGCATATCCCGCACTGGATCGGGAAGTTTCAACAAACGCAAGGAGTTGGCGACATGGCTGCGGCTTTTGCCGATGATCTCGCCAAGGTCGTTCTGCGTATAGCCATGTTCAGCGATCAATTGCTCATAGCCAAGCGCTTCCTCGAGCGGATTGAGATCGGCACGCTGTACGTTTTCGACGATAGCAATTTCAAGCGCCGTCTTGTCATCGACATCGCGAACGATCACCGGGATCTCGATCAAGCCCGCAAGCTGCGCCGCGCGCCAGCGTCTTTCGCCGGCTATGATTTCATAGCGCTCCGTTGAAACGGTGCGAACTACGACCGGCTGAACGATGCCATGCTGGCGAATGGAGCTGGCGAGGTCGTGAAGCTCGGTCTCGTCGAAATAGCGCCGCGGATTTCGCGGATTCCGGCTGATGAACTCGATCGGCACCAGGCGATCGGGATTGACGGCTGGCCTTCCGGCATCCACCGGCGTCGGCTGATCCATCTCACCGATGAGAGCCGCCAACCCGCGCCCGAGACGCCGCTTCGAAAGATCATCATTCATCGCCGATACTCACTCTGGAACAAATATTACATCAGGCGGCAGCCTTGCGCTGCCGTTCTCTCTGAATCACTTCCGAAGCCAGCTGCAGGTAGGCCTGGCTGCCCGCGCACTTCAGATCATAAAGAATGGCGGGCTTACCGTAGGAAGGCGCTTCGGACACGCGGACGTTGCGCGGAATCAACGTATGGTAGACCTTTTCCCCAAGATGCGTCCGAACATCGCTGACAACCTGCTGTGCCAGATTGTTGCGGGAATCGAACATCGTCAAGACGATACCCTGAATATCGAGGGACGGATTGACCGTACGCCGAACCTGATCGACGGTCTCCAGCAACTGGCTGAGTCCTTCCAGGGCGAAAAATTCGCACTGCAGCGGCACCAATACGGAATGCGCCGCCGCCATGGCATTCATGGTCAGCAGATTGAACGATGGCGGGCAATCGACAAGGATATAGGAAAAGGCCAGGGCCTCGGAGGCATTCAACGCCCGCCGGAGTTTGAAGACGCGATCCGGCTGCTGTGCAATCTCCATCTCGATACCGAGCAGGTCCATCGTCGAAGGGACGATGAAGAGATTTGGCACGGCAGTTTCCTGAACCGTCTCCATGATCGTATGACTGCCGACGAGCAAATCGTAGGATGACTGCTTTCGATCCCGCCGTTCGATGCCCAGACCCGTGCTGGCATTGCCCTGCGGATCGAGATCGACGATCAGCACGCGCTCACCGATGGCGGCAAGAGCCGTCGCCAGGTTGATCGCGGTGGTCGTCTTGCCGACGCCGCCCTTTTGATTTGCGATGGTAATAATCCGGTTTCGCTCGCCGATCATCTGCCGCATGTCCAACTATGGTTAGTTAAATCAGGCGCCGAAGGCGACTCAGTTCCAGAATGACGGAATCTCGCTCGACGACACTCCGATGTTTTACCAGATCGAATTCCCAACGACCACGGGCTTTCTCCAGCTCCCGCTCGTAATCCCTGCCTTTATGCAGCAGAAGACGCAGATTTTCATTGCGCTCGCACCAAGGTGCTGCGTAATCCAGCAGCAACTCAAGTTCCGCAAGCGCCCGCGCCGAAATCACGTCGCATTGCTGGATAACCGTTGGCGCCTCTTCGATTCGAATAGCGTGGACCGTGCCGCGAGCCTCGCACTCCCTTAGGCATACCCGCAGGAAGGCCGCTTTCTTCTGATTGCTTTCGACCAGATCGACATGCCCGGCATTCCGTTCCGCCAGGAGAATCGCCGTAATTACACCCGGAAACCCGCCGCCGCTGCCCAGATCAACCCAGTGATCCGTTGAGGGATGGAGCTGAAAGATCTGAGCGCTATCGGCAATATGGCGACGCCAAAGGTCATCGATCGTGGAGGGGGCGACAAGATTGATGGTCTTCGCCCACTTCTGGAAGAGCTGGGCAAAATGCTGCAGCCGTTCTTGTGTTTCACGTGAAACACGCACACCGTTCAATTCCATATTTTGGACTCTCAAACCTTGCAGTGCTAGGAAACCAGCTTTTGTTCGTCAGCTGCGTTCGATTTCCTCAGATAAGCCAGCAGCAAAGAAATCGCCGCCGGAGTCATTCCATCGATACGGGATGCCTGCGCGATGTTCTTAGGGCGGGCTGCCGCCAACTTCTGCTTCAACTCATTCGATAATCCGGAAAGAACGGCGAAGTCGAACTCCGCGGGGATAGCGCGCTCTTCTTCCCGCCGGGCCTGAACGATATCGGCTGTCTGGCGATCCATATAAACAGCATAGGCCGCCTCGATCTCGATAGCCTCGACAACATTGCGCTCAAGAGACCGCAGGTTCGGCCAAAGCCGCGACAGGGTCTCAACAGACTGACCGGGATGGGAAAGAAGTTCATAGGCAGAACGTCGCTGGCCATCCTTGTTGAGATGCATCCCGGCCCTATCGGCCTCATTTGGCGTGACAGTCAGTGCCTGCAACTGGACACGCGCCTGATCAAGCATCTCGATATAGCGCTCGAAACGCGACGCACGCCGGGAACCGACGCAGCCTATGGAAAGACCGACCGGCGTAAGGCGCACATCCGCATTGTCAGCGCGAAGCGAGAGGCGATACTCCGCACGCGACGTAAACATCCGATAGGGCTCCACAACGCCGCGGGAGGTCAGATCGTCGATCATGACTCCGATATAGGAATCTGTCCTGCTGAACTCGATCGCCTTGCCGCCAGTGGCAAACCGGGCAGCGTTCAATCCCGCCACGAGACCCTGGGCGCCAGCCTCTTCATATCCGGTGGTACCATTGATCTGGCCAGCCAGGAAAAGGCCAGGAATCTTCTCGACCTCCAGGGAAAGCTTCAGCTCGCGCGGATCGACATGATCATATTCGATCGCATAAGCATGCTGGAGGATCCGGACTCGTTCCAGCCCCGGAATGGTTTTGATGAACTCCTCCTGCACCTCCTCAGGAAGGGAGGTCGATATACCGTTCGGGTAAACCGTCGTATCGTCCAGACCTTCGGGCTCAAGAAAGATCTGATGACCGTCGCGCTCGCCAAACTTGACAATCTTGTCCTCTATGGAGGGACAGTAGCGTGGCCCGACACCTTCGATCTGACCGGAATACATGGCCGAGCGCTTCAGGTTCTCGGCAATAATCTTGTGTGTCTCCGGCGTCGTCCGGGTAACCCCGCATTCGATCTGCGGATTCACGATAGCATCGGTCATGAAGGAGAAAGGTGTCGGATCCTCGTCCGCACCCTGTCTTCCGACAGCACTCCAATCGATGGTGGTGCCGTCGAGGCGGGCCGGTGTCCCAGTCTTCAAACGGCCGAGGGCAAGACCATGCCGCAACAGGGTAGCCGACAGACCGATAGAGGGCTCTTCGCCGACGCGGCCTGCCGGGATTTTCTTATCGCCGATATGAATAAGACCGCGAAGAAAGGTGCCTGTCGTCAGAACGACCGCACCGCAACGGATCATGCGGCCATCTTTCAAGGTTACCGCAGACACGCGACCATGCTCGAAGGCGAGATCGAAAGCATCTCCCTCGATGACATCGAGATTGCCGATCTCGGCGATCTCGGCCTGCATCGCCAGACGATAGAGTTTGCGATCCGCCTGCGTGCGCGGACCACGCACCGCCGGGCCTTTCTTGCGGTTGAGCATGCGAAACTGAATACCGGCCGCGTCGGCAACGCGTCCCATCAAACCATCGAGCGCATCGATCTCGCGCACCAGATGACCCTTTCCAAGGCCACCGATGGCAGGGTTGCAGGACATCACCCCAATCGTATCGCGCTTGTGCGTCACCAGTGCCGTGCGGGCGCCGAGCCGCGCAGCAGCGGAAGCAGCTTCGCTCCCTGCATGGCCGCCACCCACGACGATCACATCATATGTTTTGTCGAGCATCACCAAGTCCTCGGTCGTGCCGCTTGTTTGGCACACCAATTTCAGGAGTCAAGAAGGTTTCACGTGAAACGTCGGTAGATGCCAACCGATCATATGTTTCACGTGAATCATTTGCCAATGCAAAATTCCGAGAAGATCACATCCAGCAGATCTTCCACATCGACGCGTCCCGTTATGCGACCCAGGCTGTTGCCAGCCCGGCGCAGATACTCCGCCCTCACATCGAGCCCCTTATCCCCGGCAGCGAGCGCGGCTTTCACAGCGGCGAGGCTTTCGCCGAGAAGAGTGCGATGGCGCAAGCGGCTGGGTAGGGCCAGCGATAGCGCTTCAGACCGATCGCTCAGATCCTGGCGAAGCAGCTTGTGCAGTTGCTCCAGCCCAACCCCCGACGAGGATGAGACGAGCACGTCATAGTCTATGGACGACCCTGCATGTATGTCGCTCTTGGTACCCAGCGTCAGCACTTTGCCGGAAAATCCCGGAAAATCCAGTTGAGGACGATCGCCGATTTCGGCCAGCGACAAAACCAGGTCAGCATCGGCGACGGTCATGAGCGCGCGACGTATCCCCTCGCGCTCGACAACTTCCTCGGTTTCCCGCAAACCGGCGGTATCGTAAAGCCGAACGGCATATCCTTCGATATTGAGATCGACATGCAGAACGTCGCGCGTCGTGCCGGCGATATCCGTCACGATCGCTACTTCCCGCTTTGCCAGCGCATTCATCAAGCTGGATTTACCCGCATTCGGCGGTCCGGCTATGACGACCTTCAGCCCATCGCGAATGATCTCGCCAAGTTGCGCGCCGGCAAGATGGTCCGAAAGTTCGGAACGCAGCCGTTCCATATCTTCCCAGACAAGGTCCGACACGGAACCCGGCACATCCTCCTCGTCGGCAAAGTCCAACTCGGCCTCGATCAAGGCACGAGACCGCGTCAGGCGATCCGCCCAGGCATTGTAAAGCTCGGAAAGCCCGCCGGCCGCGTGTTCTAGGGCAAGCCGACGCTGCATTTCCGTCTCGGCCGCAATAAGATCGGCAAGGCCTTCAACCTCCACCAGATCCATCTTGCCATTCTCCAGCGCCCGTCGCGAGAATTCACCATGCTCGGCAAGGCGGCATCGATCGAAGGTCGAAAGTTCATCCAGCAAGGCGTTGACGACCGCTTTGCCGCCGTGGACGTGAATCTCGACACAATCCTCGCCCGTAAACGAAGCCGGCCCGGGAAAGACCAGAACCAAACCGCGATCGATTGTGAGACCGTTACGAGTGCGAATCGTTTTAAGCGTCGCCATTCGTGCCGCCGGCAGCGGACCCGTCACGGCTTCCGCGACGGCAAACGCCGCAGCGCCGCTCACGCGAATCACCGCGACACCGGCCGGAAGGCCGCCGCTGGAGAGCGCATAAATCGTGTCGTTGACTATCGGCATGAAATTGGTCCGCATCCGAATCGATTGTCGGTTGGCCTTGATGGTTGTCGTTTGCTTCGTCTAAACGGAAATCGGGCCACCAGAGGCAGCCCGATCATAACAGTCTATTTTCACCGTCAAAATGGCAGATTGAGGAATCCGGCTAAGGATCAGGTGTTCATCGATTCGAAGAAATCCGGATTGTTCTTCGTCTGCTTGAGCTTGTCGATGAGGAACTCGATCGCATCCGTCGTGCCCATCGGCGCAAGGATGCGGCGCAGGACGAAGATCTTCTGCAGATCCTGGCGCGGCACCAGCAGGTCTTCCTTACGCGTACCGGACTTGAGGATATCCATGGCCGGGAAGATACGCTTGTCGGCAACCTTGCGGTCGAGCACGATTTCCGAGTTACCCGTACCCTTGAATTCTTCGAAGATCACTTCGTCCATGCGGCTGCCGGTATCGATCAGCGCCGTCGCGATAATGGTCAGCGAGCCACCCTCTTCGATATTGCGGGCTGCGCCGAAGAAGCGCTTCGGGCGCTGCAGGGCGTTGGCGTCGACACCACCGGTCAGGACCTTGCCGGAGGAGGGAACGACGGTGTTGTAGGCGCGGCCGAGGCGCGTGATCGAATCGAGCAGGATGACGACGTCGCGGCCATGCTCGACAAGACGCTTGGCCTTTTCGATCACCATTTCGGCGACCTGAACGTGGCGTACCGCCGGCTCGTCGAACGTGGAGGAGATGACTTCGCCGCGAACGGAGCGCTGCATATCCGTCACTTCTTCCGGACGTTCGTCGATCAGCAGAACGATCAGGTAGCAATCCGGATGATTGGCGGTGATGGAATGGGCGATGTTCTGGAGCAGAACGGTCTTACCGGTACGCGGCGGCGCGACGATCAGGCCACGCTGGCCCTTGCCGAGCGGCGCCACGAGATCGATGACGCGCGGCGAAAGATCCTTCGACGTCGGAACGTCGAGTTCCATGCGGAAACGCTCGTTCGGGTAGAGCGGCGTCAGGTTGTCGAAGTGAACCTTGTGACGGATCTTTTCAGGATCGTCGAAATTGATGGTGTTGACTTTCAGCAGTGCGAAATAGCGTTCGCCTTCCTTCGGTCCGCGGATCGGCCCCTCGACCGTGTCGCCCGTCTTCAGCGAGAAGCGGCGGATCTGGGAGGGGGAGATGTAAATATCGTCCGGGCCGGGAAGGTAGTTGGCGTTGGCGGAACGCAAGAATCCGAAGCCGTCCTGCAAAACCTCGACGACGCCCTCGCCGATGATCTCCACGTCCTGGCTCGCCAACACCTTGAGAATTGCAAACATCAGTTCCTGTTTGCGCATCGTGCTGGCGTTTTCGACCTCGAGCGATTCGGCAAAGGCCAGGAGATCGGTCGGGGATTTATTTTTCAGTTCCTGAAGCTTCATTTCAGCCATGAAGGGAATTACTCATTTTTTTGGAAGGGAAAGGCAATGTTGCTCGTATTCAGAACCGCGACAGGGGCGTTCGCGGGCGACAGAATGGATACATGCCACGAAGAGAAGATGGCGGGAAAATAGCGACTCACTTTCTGAACCGCAAGGGGGGCACGCAAAATGAAGGAAATTTAACGTCAGGCCTAAAACAGCCCCACCTCACGCAAACGGTTTCACGACCACCAGAATGACGATCGCGATCATCAGAAGCGTCGGCGCCTCGTTCATCAGCCGCCAGTAACGCGCAGAATGCTTGTTCTCGTCGCGGGCAAAGGCGCGCGCCGCACTGCTGAAGTGGCCGTGAACGGCCGATAGCAGCACAACCAGTCCGATTTTGGCATGCAGCCAGCCGCCCTGGAAATCATAGACGGACCAGGCGAGATAGAGCCCGAAGATCCAGGTCAGGATCATCGCCGGCGTGATGATGTAACGCAGCAGCCGCTGTTCCATCACCTTGAACGTTTCGGATTGCTGCGAGCCCGGCTCGGCATCGGTGTGGTAGACGAACAGCCGCGGCAGATAGAACATACCGGCCATCCACGAGATGACGGCGATGATGTGAAGCGCCTTGATCCAGAGATAGAGATCCGCCGGATGCCAGGCGAAGAGGCCGATCGCCAGAGCGGCAAATATCAGGATCATGAAATAGGCGCGCCGTCCCGCACGCTGGCCTGGAGCCGAATCCGTCTGCTTTTCCATCGTCATCAGTTCCCCCATCCCCGCACGCGCTCGACGAGCCTGGCAACATTGGCCGGATCCGCCTGTGGTGTGATGCCGTGCCCGAGATTGAAGATCAGCGGGCCGTTTCCGAGCCGCTGCAGGATGTCGTCAATGCCGTCTTCCAGAGCCTTGCCGCCGGCGACGACCCGCATGGGATCGAGGTTCCCCTGCACCGGGCCATCCTTCTGCAGCTCCTGAGCGAAAGCCAGGGGCACCGACCAGTCGAGACCGATGGCATCCGCGCCCGTCTTCTGGCGATAGGTCTTCAGCAAATAACCCGCACCCTTCGCAAACGCGATGATCCGCGCCTGCGGCCGGCGAGCCTTGACCGAGGCGATCATCCTGGCGACCGGCCTCACGGCAAAGGCCTCGAATTCCTTCTCGCCGAGGACGCCGGCCCAGGAATCGAAAATCTGCACGGCATCCGCGCCGGCATCGATCTGCGCCACGAGGTAATCGGCGGAAATTTCGGCAAGCAGCGTCAGCAAATGCTCGAAAGCCTTCGGGTAGCGATAGGCAAACAGCCGGGCAGGGGCCTGGTCCGGGGTACCGTGCCCGGCGATCATGTAGGTCGCAACGGTCCAGGGCGCGCCGCAGAAACCGAGAAGCGTCGTCTCCGCCGGCAATTCCCGCCGCAGCCGCCGCACCGTTTCCATGACCGGCGTCAGATGGGGGATGATCCCCTCCGGCTTCAACGCAAGGATACCGGCCTCGTCGATCGGATCCATTTCCGGCCCATGCCCTTCGGTAAAACGAACGTTGCGTTTCAACGCATCGGGGATGACCAGGATATCGGAAAAAAGAATGGCGGCGTCGAAGCCATAGCGACGGATCGGCTGCAGCGTCACTTCCACAGCATGGTCGGGGGTGTAACAGAGATCGAGGAAACTTCCGGCCTTGGCCCGTGTCTCGCGATATTCCGGTAGATAACGGCCTGCCTGTCTCATCAGCCAGAGAGGGGGAGGAGTGAGCGTTTCTCCGCTCAACACTCGCAGGATCTTCCGGCACTCATCGGTCACAGACGTCGTCCTATATAAAACCAAACATATATTAAAAGGTTTCTATTTCTTAGAGTCGGTGAGTAGCAAGGATTAAAGTTCATCCATTGCCTGTCCAATTTGTCGCGGCTCGCGCGTGAATTTGCAAAGATTTCGCAGCGATAAGTCGATATGTGGAAAATGGCTGCAATTTTTCAATCTTTTGAGATGCTTGCAGGGAAATCCAGCTAGTCACGCCCTGGGGATAAGTCAGGGATAGGCATGGTGCTTCCGAACTTGTCCACATTGCCCACAGCCACCGCGAAAGTCGTCTCCCGAAAACTCCAAATGTGGAAAACTCGGCTGTTTTCCACTTGCCCAGGACCACCCCCTTCTCGTACCTCTCTTTTCTCCCGAGATATCAACAGGTGACGGAAAGTAGCGTGGAAAACCGGACAAGCTTCTTCCATCTGCATCTGATTTCTGACTCAACCGGAGAGACTCTCATCTCCGCCGGCCGTGCCGCTTCGGTGCAATTCCATGCCAGCCAGCCCATCGAGCATGTCTATCCGCTGATCAGAAACCGCAAGCAGCTTCTGCCGGTTCTCGAAGCGATCGATCATAGTCCGGGCATCGTGCTCTACACGATCGTCGATCGTGAGCTTGCCGATTTCATTGCCGAGCGTTGCCGGGAGATGGGCGTTCCCTCGGTCAATGTCCTCGAACCGGTCATGAACGTCTTCCAGACCTATCTCGGCGCAACGTCGCGTCGTCGCGTCGGCGCGCAGCATGTGATGAACGCGGACTATTTCGCCCGCATCGAAGCGCTGAACTTCACCATGGATCATGACGACGGCCAGATGCCCGATGACTATGACGATGCCGATGTCGTCATCATCGGCATTAGCCGCACCTCGAAAACGCCGACGAGCATCTATCTGGCGAACCGCGGCATCAAGACGGCAAACATACCGATCGTGCATGGCGTGCCGCTGCCGGAAAGCCTCATAAAGGCGACGAAGCCTCTGATCGTCGGCTTGGTAGCGACGACGGACCGGATCTCGCAAGTCCGGGAAAACCGCATCCTCGGCACGACACCCGGTTTCGATCGCGGCGACTATACGGATCGAGCATCCATCTCCGAGGAGCTGAAATATGCCCGGTCGCTCTGCGCACGGCAGAACTGGCCGATCATCGACGTCACGCGCCGGTCGATCGAGGAGACCGCAGCCGCCATTGTTGCCCTGCGTCCCAAGCTGCGCTAAGCGCTGCACATCATTATCTCGGAGGCAGCCGTCATGACCGTGCCCCTTATCCTCGCATCATCCAGCCCGTTCCGGCGCATGCTGATGGAAAATGCGGGATTGCATTTCCAGGCCGTTGCGGCCGATATCGACGAGCGCGCGATCGAAACTCCGCTGGAACGCGAGGGCGCGGGGCCGGATGCGGTCGCGCTCGTTCTGGCCAAGGCCAAGGCAAAGGAAGTCAGCGATCGCTTTCCAGGCTCGCTCGTCATCGGTTCGGATCAGACCATGTCGCTCGGCACCCGGGTCTTTCACAAGCCGAAAACGATGGCGGATGCAGAGAATCATCTGCGGATGCTGTCGAATGAGACCCATCGCCTGAACAGCGCCATCGCCCTGGCGCGCAATGGCGACATCATCTGGGAGCATGTGTCGCACGCCAATCTGACCATGCGGGCGCTTTCGGACGATTTCATCCACCGGCATCTCGGCCGGGTGGGTGAGAAAGCGTTGTCGAGCGTCGGCGCCTACCAGCTTGAGGGTGAGGGCATTCAGCTGTTCTCCGAAATCGACGGCGACTATTTCACGATCGTCGGATTGCCGATGCTGCCGCTTCTCGAAAAACTGCGTGAACTGGGGACGATCGATGGATGATTCACGTGAAACACAAAGCGTAAACGCTTTCGTAACGGGTTATCCGGTCAGGCATTCGCGCTCGCCGCTGATCCACGGTTACTGGCTGAAGCAGCTCGATCTGGCCGGCAGCTATCGCGCGCATGAAGTGGCAGTCGAGGATTTCGCTGCCTTCATCGCATCCCTGAAAGACGGCACCGGCGGTTTCGTCGGCGGCAATGTCACGATCCCTCACAAGGAAGCAGCCTTCAAACTCGCCGATCGACCGGACGAGCTTTCGGAAGAACTTGGCGCTTCCAATACCCTTTGGCTTGAGGGCGGGCTGCTGCACGCGACGAATACCGACGGCCGCGGTTTCACGGCGAACCTCGATGAGCGCCATCCCGGTTGGGACCGCAGTGATCGCGCCGTCATCCTCGGAGCAGGGGGCGCCAGCCGCGCCGTGATCCAGGCTGTGCGCGATCGCGGCTTCAAGGAAATTCACGTCGTCAACCGCACCGTCGAGCGGGCACAGGAACTGGCGGATCGCTTCGGCGAACGGGTTCATGCCCATCCGATGGCCGCTCTCGGCGAAACCATGCGGGGTGCCGGCCTCTTCATCAATACGACGTCGCTCGGCATGGATGGCGAAGCGGCTCCCCGGATCGACTTCTCGCCTCTTGCGCGGCAGGCGGTCGTTACCGACATTGTCTATGTGCCGCTGAAGACGCCGCTTCTGGCCCAGGCGGAGGAGCAGGGCTTTGCCACCGTCGATGGTCTGGGCATGCTCCTACATCAGGCCGTGCCCGGTTTCGAAAAATGGTTCGGAAAACGTCCGGCGGTCGATGAAACCCTGAGGGCTTTGATTATCGCCGACATGGACAAGCACTGATGATCAGGATCGGGCTCACCGGATCGATCGGCATGGGAAAGTCGACCTCGGCGAAACTCTTTGCCGATGCCGGAATTCCGGTGAACGATTCCGATGCGGTCGTGCATGATCTCTACGGCGGCGAAGCGGTCCCCCTGGTCGAGGCCGCTTTCCCTGGCACGACCAGCGGCGGCAAGGTCGACCGGCAGGAGCTCAGCCGAAAACTTGCGGGCGATCCCTCCGGTTTCAAGCGTCTCGAAGACATCGTCCATCCGCTGGTTCGAGAGCGCGAGCTCCGGTTTCTCGAGCGTCATCGGCAGGCCGGCGTCGATATGGTGGTGCTGGATATCCCGCTGCTGTTCGAGACCGGCGCCGACAAGAGACTGGACAAGATCGTCGTCGTCAGCTGCGATCCACAGATTCAGAGAGAAAGAGTGCTTGCCCGGCCGGGCATGACAGAGGAAAAATTCAACATGATTCTCTCCCGGCAGACGCCGGATGCGGAAAAGCGGGCGCGCGCCGACTATATTATCGATACCGGCGGAAGCATCGATGCGGCTCGCGAACAGGTGAGAGAAATCATTGCGGATCTGCGGCGCAAGCCGCCGGTCGAGGAATAGGAAAGCGGAACCCCGACATGCGCGAAATCATTTTCGATACGGAAACCACCGGTCTCGACAACAGGGCGGACCGCATCATCGAAATCGGCGGCATAGAGCTGATAAACCATTTCCCGACCGGCAATACGCTGCATCTCTTCATCAATCCCGGCGACCGCAAGGTTCATCCGGATGCGCTTGCCGTGCACGGCATTACCGATGAATCGCTGAAGGACAAGCCGCCCTTCGAGGAGGTCGCAGACCAAATCCTCGACTTTTTCGGCGATGCCAAATGGATCGCGCACAACGCCACCTTCGATATGGGCTTCGTCAATGCGGAATTCGCACGGCTCGGCCGCCCGCCGATTCTGCCGGACATGGTGATCGATACGCTCGCCATGGCCCGCCGCAAGCATCCGATGGGCCCGAATTCGCTGGATGCGCTCTGCCGTCGCTACGGCATCGACAACTCGCACCGCACGAAGCACGGCGCGCTGCTCGACTCGGAATTGCTGGCCGAGGTCTATATCGAGATGATCGGCGGCCGACAGACGGCACTCGGTCTCGGCAGCAGCAACGGCTCGTCGGCGCGGTCCCGTCAGAATGATGATGCGGAGGATATCGTTGCCGATATTTTTGCGCGGCCCAATCCGCTGCCGAGCCGGTTGAGCGGGGAAGAGCTGGAGGCTCACGCCGCACTGGTCGCCAAGCTCGGCGCGAAGGGAATCTGGTCCAAATATCGCGCTTCCGAATAGAGCGCCTTCCCAAGCATACAAAAGAAAATGCCCGGACGATGATCCGGGCATTTCTGTTTCCAGCTGGAAAGGGTCAGGCTTAGTTCGGAACGGCCGAAACCTGGGCGCGGGCCTGTTCTTCGGCCATGCGCTGCGTGAACATCTGCGCGAAATCGATCGGGTCGATCATCAGCGGCGGGAAGCCGCCATTGCGGGTGATGTCGGCAATGATCTGACGCGCGAAGGGGAACAGCAGGCGCGGGCACTCGATGAAGAGCAGCGGCAGCATGTGTTCCTGAGGGAAGCCGGTGACGCGGAAAACGCCGCCGTAAACCAGCTCGGTGTGGAAGAGAACGCGCTCGCCGTCCTTGGCTTCGGCATTCAGCGTCAGCACGACGTCGAAATCCGAATCCGAGAGCGGATTGGCATTGACGTTGACGTTGATATTGATGTCGGGAGCATTTTCCCGGGCCTGAAGCGAGCGCGGGGCACCCGGATTTTCAAAGGAAAGATCCTTGGTGTACTGAGCAAGGATGCTGAGGCTCGGGCTGGCTGCACCGTTGCCGTTGGTCTCGTTGGCCATGGGGGTGTCCTCTCACGTCGATGGGTGTCGCCATCTAGCATTTCGAATAGGGGCTTACAACCCTTATGGCCCGGCGCTTGGTTGCCGTTATCCTAGTCTCCGAGCCGCTTCTGATCGGACCAGGGCGAGTTCCGGTTCGGCTCGCGATGGAAATCGTTTTCGTCCAGATCGACCACCGTTCCAGGGTTCTGCGGTCTGGCCTGGGGGCCGGCACCTGGCCCCTGTCCGCGCCGGAAGGCGCGCGAATTGCCGACGACGACGATACGCTTGCGCAGCATTTTCCAGGCGAGATCGCGCACGGCCGGAATGAACAGCAGCAGGCCGATGATATCGGATATGAAGCCGGGCAGCATCAGGAAGAAGGCGGCGACGACGATCATGGCGCCATGCACCATCTCGCGGCCGGGATCGCCGCCATTGCGGCTTTCGGCTGAGATGCGCTGGAGAATGCCGATCCCCTGTATTCTCAGAAGGGCGGCACCGAGAACCACGCTGAGGATGACGAGTCCCAGCGTCGCCCAGACGCCGATCATCTTTCCGACAACGATGAACCCGGCGATTTCGGCCAGGGGCATCAGGAAAACGAAGATAGGAAGAAATGATAGGCGCATGTTACGGTGGTCCTGAAAGCGGGTTTCTTCGCGTAAGCGTTGGTTTCTCGCATATAATAAAGAAACCGGTCCGCTATTTGAATGATAGATCGATGCGGACTATATGGGGACTGATCTTTTAATTTTAACGGTGGTTCCGATACGAGATGGGTGCAAACGACTTTGTGACGATCTTTTTCCTGGTGGCGGCGGTGCTGATCTTTTTTCAGCTGCGCAGCGTCCTTGGCCGCCGCACAGGGAATGAGAAGCCGCCGCGCGATCTCTATGGTTCTGCAGATCCGGCAAATGGCCAGACGCCGCCGGACGCCGGCAAGGTGGTGACCCTGCCGAGGCGCGATGCGACCGAAGAGGAAGACCGTTTTGCCGCCGTCGATGCCTTCACCCCGGCCGGTACGCCGCTGAATGATTCGCTGCGCGAACTGAACAAGGCCGACCCTGCCTTCAATCCGAAGGAATTCGTCAACGGCGCCCGCATGGCCTACGAGATGATCGTCATGGCCTTCGCCGAAGGCGACCGCAAGTCTCTGAAGGGTCTGCTGTCCCGTGAAGTCTACGAGGGGTTCGATGCCGCCATCGCCGATCGCGAGGCCAAGGGCGAGAAGATCAAGTCCACCTTCGTCGGCATCGACAAGGCCGATATCCTCAGCGCCGAGATGAAGGGAACGGAATCCCTCATCACCATGCGCATCGTCAGCCAGATGATTTCGGCCACCTATGACAAGGCCGGCGCGCTGATCGATGGCGATGCCGAGGCGGTGGCCGAGATCAGCGATCTCTGGACCTTCGCCCGCGACACGCGTTCGCGCGATCCGAACTGGAAACTTGTGGCGACCGAATCGGAACAATGACGAGCCCATTGCAGGAATTCAGGCTGGAGCCGGCAACCTTCGCCGATCTGAAGGGCTGGGAGGACGATGATCCTTCCAGCCTTTTTCGCGCGATGAAGGACTGCCGGGACCATATCCGCACCGTGAAGCCCTATCGCACGGGCGCTGCCGGGCTGACCTCGGCCGATCTCCTGACGCTGCTCGACATCGCCGAAGGGGTGGAACCGCGGAATGGGTCGGAAGCCCGGGCTTTCTTCGAGGAGCACTGTCAGCCCTTTTTCATTCGCCGCGACGGCGGCGCAAATGGTTTCGTCACCGCCTTCTATGAGCCGGAAATCGAAGTTTCGGCCGTGCCGGACGAAACCTTTTGCCATCCTTTCTATCGCCGGCCGGCCGATCTGATCGATCTGGACGACACCAACCGGCCCGCCGAACTCGACCCGTCCTATATGTTCGGCAGGCTTCAGGGCGACGCCATCTCCGCCTATCCCGACCGCGGCGAGATCGATCGGGGCTATCTCGACGGCAAGGGTCTGGAAATCGCCTGGGCGAAATCCAAGGTCGATGTCTTCTTCGTGCATGTGCAGGGTGCGGCGCGTCTGCGCTATCCGGATGGACGGCTTGGCCGCATCACCTATGCCGCCAAGGCCGGTCATCCTTTCTCGGCCGTCGGGCGCTTGCTGATCGAACGCGGCTTGCTGGATCGCGCGACGATTTCCATGCAGACGATCCGCGACTGGCTCTATGGGCACCCGGAGCAGGTCGACGAAGTCCTTTGGCACAATCGGTCCTATATTTTCTTCCGCGAGGCCGATGTCAGCGATCCGGCCTTGGGTCCGATCGCGGCCGCCAAGGTGCCGCTCGTGGCCGGCCGGTCCCTTGCGGTCGATCGGCAGATCCATACCTTCGGTTTTCCCTTCTTCATCCGGTCGGAAAGCCTCACCCATCTCGATGCCGGCAAGCCTTTCGCGCGGCTGATGCTGGCGCTCGATACGGGCTCGGCGATCGTCGGGCCGGCGCGCGGGGATATCTTTACCGGTTCGGGCTATGATGCAGGCGAGCTCGCCGGCACCGTGCGCAACGACGCCGATTTTTATATATTCATTCCGAAGGCGGCGGCGCAGAGGTTCGGCTGATGGCCCCGGAACGGCAGAACAAGGAACGAAAGCTCAGTACGGAGGACCGTATCCTTTGGGGTAAGGTCGCCAAGAGCACGCGCCCCATGCCCGGCCGAATGACCGATATCGAGGCTTTCGAAGCTGTGCTGCAGGCGGAAGCCGAAAGCGAGGAAAGCAGCCGCGCGGCAAAGGCAAAGGCAGTGCCGGTGTCTTCAGAAACGCCGGAAGTCGCAGCGCCGGCAAAGCAGCCCGCCGGCCGTCACCATCCGCTGGAGCGTCCCGTCAAGCGCAAGATCGCCAGGGGCCACCTGGCGCTCGAAGCCCGGATCGACCTTCATGGCCTCATCCAGAGCGAGGCGCATTCCATGCTGCTGGACTTCCTGCTGCGGGCTCACGGTCGCGGGCTTCGCCATGTGCTCGTCATAACGGGCAAGGGCAGCTCCATGGGCAGCGAGGGTGCGCTGAAGCGCGCCGTGCCGCTCTGGTTTTCCAAGCCGGAATTCCGCTTTCTGATCTCCTCCTATGAAACGGCCGCCCAGCATCATGGCGGCGAGGGTGCGCTCTATATCCGCCTATCACGCTTGAAGGGGGAAAAGCCTTGACCCCGTTCGGCGAAGCGGTGCGAAAATTGAGACTGCGCAAGGGTGTCTCGCAAAAGCAGATGGCCGAGGCGCTCAATGTGACTCCGGCTTACTTATCCGCCTTAGAACACGGAAAGCGCGGCCTGCCGACCTTCGATCTGCTGCAGCGCATCGCCGGCTATTTCAATATCATCTGGGACGAGGCCGAGGAATTGTTCCTCCTGGCGCGATTTTCCGATCCGCGCGTCGTCGTCGATACCTCCGGGCTTGCGCCCGAGTACACGGCTTTCGTCAACCATTTGGCCGGCAAGATTCGCAGTCTTGACGCCGCAACGATCCGCGAGCTATCCCGAGTTCTGGAAAATGCCGGGAAAACAGGCTGAAAAGCGCCGTAATCCCCTGTTTTATACCTGATTTCGGGGCCTTCCGTTTGGAACTTCAGGACGAAACACCCTATATTCAGGGCAGGAAAAACCGCTGATTCGCCAGGGATCGGCCGGGTTCTCTAAAACACTGGAAAGACTTCAATATATGACCGACACATCCGTAACCGACAACGGCGGCAGCGCCGAATATGGCGCAGATTCCATCAAGGTTCTGAAGGGCCTTGATGCCGTGCGCAAGCGCCCCGGCATGTATATCGGTGATACGGATGACGGCTCGGGCCTGCATCACATGGTCTATGAAGTCGTCGACAACGCCATTGACGAAGCCTTGGCCGGCCATGCCGACATCGTGACGGTGACGCTCAATCCCGACGGTTCCGTCACGGTCACGGACAATGGTCGCGGCATTCCGACGGACATTCACAGCGGCGAGGGCATTTCGGCGGCCGAGGTTATCATGACCCAGCTGCATGCCGGTGGTAAGTTCGACCAGAATTCCTACAAGGTTTCGGGCGGATTGCACGGCGTCGGCGTCTCGGTGGTCAATGCGCTCTCCGTTTGGCTGCGCCTGAAGATCCGCCGCCAGGGCAAGATCCATGAGATGAGCTTCACCCATGGCGTGGCCGATGCGCCGTTGAAGCAAACGGGTGACGCGGGCGATGCGACCGGCACCGAGGTCAGCTTCATGCCGAGCTCCGACACCTTCACCATGATTGAGTTCGATTACGGCACGCTGGAACATCGCCTGCGCGAACTCGCTTTCCTGAATTCCGGCGTTCGCATCCTCTTGACCGACAAGCGCCATTCCGACGTCAGGCAGGAAGAGCTGCTGTACGACGGCGGCTTGGAGGCCTTCGTTTCCTATCTCGATCGCGCCAAGAAGCCACTCGTCCAGAAGCCGGTGTCGATTCGCAGCGAGAAGGATGGAATTACGGTCGAAGTGGCGATGTGGTGGAACGACAGCTACCACGAGAACGTGCTCTGCTTCACCAACAACATCCCGCAGCGCGACGGCGGCACGCATATGGCCGGTTTCCGTGCGGCTCTGACGCGCCAGATCACCTCCTATGCCGATACCTCCGGGATCACCAAGAGGGAAAAGGTGACGCTGACCGGCGACGACTGCCGCGAAGGCCTGACGGCCGTGCTGTCGGTCAAGGTGCCCGATCCGAAATTCTCGTCGCAGACCAAGGACAAGCTGGTTTCCTCCGAAGTTCGCCCGGTCGTTGAAAGCCTTGTCAACGAGGCGCTCGGTACATGGCTCGAAGAGCATCCGTCCGATGCCAAGGTGCTGGTCGGCAAGGTGGTCGAGGCCGCCGCTGCCCGCGAGGCTGCCCGCAAGGCGCGCGAACTGACCCGCCGCAAGGGCGCGCTCGACATCGCATCGCTACCCGGCAAGCTCGCCGATTGCTCCGAACGCGATCCCGCCAAGTCGGAAGTCTTCCTCGTCGAGGGTGACTCGGCAGGCGGTTCGGCCAAGCAGGGGCGTTCGCGCGAAAACCAGGCCATCCTGCCGCTGCGCGGCAAGATCCTGAACGTCGAGCGTGCGCGCTTCGACAAGATGCTGTCGAGCCAGGAAATCGGCACGCTGATCACCGCGCTCGGCACCGGTATCGGCAAGGACGAGTTCAACGCCGAAAAGCTGCGGTATCACAAGATCATCATCATGACGGACGCAGACGTCGACGGCGCGCATATTCGCACGCTGCTTCTGACCTTCTTCTTCCGGCAGATGCCTGATCTCATCGAGCGCGGTCATCTCTATATCGCCCAGCCGCCGCTCTATAAGGTGACGCGCGGCAAGTCGGTGCAATACGTCAAGGACGAGAAGGCACTGGAGGAATATCTGATCGGCCAGGGCACCGACGATGCAAGCCTGCGTCTCGGCAACGGCGAAGTGCGCGTCGGCCAGGATCTGCGCGAGGCGATCTACGACGCGCTCCGCCTGCGCACGCTGATCGACAATCTGCATTCCCGCTACAATCGCTCCGTCGTCGAGCAGGCGGCCATCGCCGGTGCTCTCAACGCCGAAATGGTCAGCGATCCCGCACGCGCGGAAACGCTGGTGAACGATGTCGCCAAGCGGCTCGATATCATCGCCGAGGAAACCGAACGCGGTTGGACCGGTGCCGTGACCGGCGAGGGCGGCCTGCGCTTCGAGCGCACGGTGCGCGGCGTCAAGGAAGTCGTCTTCCTCGACATGGCGCTCATCGGCTCGCAGGATGCCCGCCTCATCGACCAGCTTGGCGCACGGCTGAAGGAAGTTTACGTCACGCCGCCGAAGCTTACCCGCCGCGATGGCGAGACGGAAATTTCCGGTCCTCGCCAGTTGCTGGACACGATCTTTGCCGGCGGCCGCAAGGGCCTGACGCTGCAGCGCTATAAAGGTCTTGGCGAGATGAATGCCGAGCAGCTCTGGGAAACGACGCTCGATCCGAACGTCCGCACCCTGCTGCAGGTGAGGGTGACGGACGCGACCGATGCCGACGGCCTGTTTGCCCGGCTCATGGGCGACGAAGTCGAGCCGCGGCGCGAGTTCATTCAGGACAACGCATTGAACGTCGCCAATCTCGATATCTGAGGCTGGTTCGATAAGCAAAAAGGCCCGCGGAGAATATCCGGCGGGCCTTATACATTGCGAGGCCGGAGCATTTGTTATGATGCTCCGGCCTTTTCTTTTTTATCGATTACTTGGCGATGAAGGTGCCGTTGAAGGCGAGTTCCGAAAGCGCCACACGCTGGCTCGGGACTTCACGCTCGCGCAGCTTTTCCGGAAGCTGGCTCTTGTCGCCTACTTTGCCGATCGCGACGGCGGCCTCGACGCGGAAGCCGTCGGGAATGCCGAGAACTTCATAGGATTTTTCGACATGGAACCCGGTCATGCCGTGCGCTTCATAGCCGGCTAGATGTGCCTGGACCGCCAGGAAGCCCCAGGCCGCGCCCGCGTCGAAGGAATGGCTGTAGCTGGGCTTCTGTTCGGCCGAGCCAAGCTCGCCATTATGGGTGCGCGAGATGACGAAGAGCAGCGCGGAGGCGGATTTCACCCAGCCCTGGTTGAATTCCACCAGAACGCTCAGGAACTTTTCCCAGTGTTCCGAGCCGCGGAGGGCATAGAGGAACCGCCACGGCTGCAGGTTGGAGGCCGAGGGTGCCCAGTGCGCTGCTTCCAGAATGGTCAGCAGGTCCGCTTCCGGAATGCTCTCGTTGGAATAGGCGCGCGGCGACCAGCGGTCGAGAAAGAGCTTGTCGATCGGATATTGGGATTCGCGGCTGTTGCTTGATGTCATTGCGGCTTCTTTCGTTGGAGGGACCAGCCGTGGATCGCAGGAAAATAGACCGTTGGCTGGCTATGAACACAGGATGGGAGCTTACGCTTTGCTTGCGTGGGCGCTCCAGGATACGTCGAGTTCTTCGCGGAAAGCGAAGCGCTTGAGGTGATCGGCGACCACATTCTGCATGCGCTCGAGATCTTCGGGATTTCCGACAGTCAGGGTCATGACCAGGCCGCCGGGCTCGGCCGCGAGATCGAGAGAGTTTTCCGGGCTGAAGGGCACCTTGCCGGCGGCCGGGTCGAACTCCACGCTGAATCGATGGCTCCAGTGCTTGCAGAGCTGCTGGAGATAGCGGCTGGCGTGGTCGGTTTTGACGGTGGAAACGGATGTCGCCATGAGATGCTCCAATAAACCTGAGCGCAAAACGCTTTTTTCCATACATAGAAGTATCCGCATTCGCGAGGTAGACAGTCTGTTTCAAGTTTACGTTATTCCCGTGAAATTCTGTTCCGCTATGCTGGACTCTCGGAAAAACGCGCGCGAGTGGAGACATAGCCTTGCTGGTAGACGGGAAATGGACTGAAGATTGGCAGCCGGTCCAGGCCAAGGATGAAAAAGGCGGCTTCGTTCGCCAGACGTCGAGCTTCCGTAACTGGGTAACGCCGGATGGCCGCGCAGGACCGACAGGGAATGCCGGCTTCAAGGCGGATGCCGGCCGCTACCATCTTTACGTCGCACTGATCTGCCCCTGGGCATCGCGCACCCTGATCGGTCGCAAGCTGAAGGGCCTGGAAGACGTCATATCCGTTTCTGTCGTCGAACCGGTGCTGTCCAGGCAGGGCTGGCGGTTTGGTGACTATCCGGGCGCCACGAACGACCCGGTCAACGGCGCAATCTACATGCATGAGATCTATACGAAGGCCGATCCTCATATCACCGGCCGCGCCACCGTTCCGGTTCTATGGGATAAGCAGACCGGCACGATCGTCAACAACGAGTCGGCCGATATCCTGCGCATGCTGAATGATGGCTTTGGCGACTTCGCCCGCAACGATATCGACCTTTACCCTGCCGGCAAGCGGGAAGAGATCGACAGTTTCAATGCCCGGATCTATCCCGCTCTCAACAACGGCGTCTATCGCGCCGGCTTTGCCACGACGCAGATCGCCTATGAAGAAGCTTTCAACGATGTGTTCGATTGCCTCGATCGGGTCGAGACGGAGCTGGAGGGCAGGAACTTTCTCTTCGCCGATCATCCGACCGAAAGCGATATCAGGCTGTTCGTTACCCTCGTCCGCTTCGACGTCGCCTACCATGGCCTGTTCAAGTGCAATCTCCGCCGGCTGTCCGACTATGCCAATCTCCAGTCCTTCTGCCGTCGCATGCTCGATTGGCCAGGGATTGCGGAGACGGTCAACTTCGATCATATCAAGCGCGGCTACTACTCGATAGCGACGCTTAATCCGAACGGCATCGTGCCGCTTGGGCCGGCGCTGGACGAGCTGTTCTGATACTCGACCACATACCAAAACCGGTCTAAGGTCCGCCTCGTTCGATAGAGCAGGGAGGATCGTCATGAATTGGGAAGAGTTCCGGCAGTGGTCGGAGAAAGCGGCAAATTGGGGCGCGGACTATCGCGCGTCGCTTCGCGACAGGCCGGTACGGGCGAAGATGGCGCCGGGCGAGATATCGGCGCATATCGCTGATTCCCCGCCGGTAACAGGCGAAGCGATGGAGGATATCTTCAAGGATTTTGAGGATATCCTCGTGCCCGGCATGACGCATTGGCAACATCCACGCTTCTTCGCCTATTTTCCCGCCAATGCTGCTCCCGTCTCGGTGATTGCCGAATATCTGGTCAGCGCCATCGCCGCCCAATGCATGCTCTGGCAGACATCGCCGTCCGCGACCGAGCTTGAAACCAAGGTGGTCGATTGGCTGCGTCAGGCTCTCGGCTTGCCCGAAACCTTCACCGGCGTCATCCAGGATTCAGCCTCGACCGCAACTCTTGCAGCCGTCCTGGTGATGCGCGAGAGAGCGCTGGAGTGGCAGGGCAACAGCCGAGGGCTGGCAGCCAACAAGGCGGTGCGCATCTATTCCACCGACCAGGTTCACACCTCCATCGACCGCGCCATCTGGATTGCCGGTGTCGGCGATGAAAATCTGGTGCGCATTCCCTCGGGCGGTCCCAGCAAGGCCATGGACCCGAAAACGCTCGCCGCAGCCATCGAGCGTGACCGGGCGGCCGGATTGCTGCCGGCCGGCGTCATCGCTTGCGTCGGCGGCACCAGCGTCGGCGCCTGCGACGATATCGCCGCCGTTGTGGAGGTTGCCCACGCACACGGCCTCTATGTGCATGTCGATGCCGCCTGGGCGGGTTCGGCGATGATCTGCCCGGAATTCCGCCCGCTTTGGCAAGGCGTCGAGCAGGCCGATTCCATCGTCTTCAACCCGCATAAATGGCTTGGCGCGCAGTTCGATTGCTCCGTCCAGTTCGTTCGCGAGCCGGAGACCCTGGTGCGCACGCTGGCGATCCAGCCCGAATATCTGCGCACCCACGGCCATGACGGCATCATCAACTATTCGGAATGGTCCGTGCCGCTCGGCCGCCGCTTCCGTGCGCTGAAGCTCTGGTTCCTGTTGCGTTATCACGGCTTGGAAGGGTTGCGGACGATGATCCGCAACCATGTGTCCTGGTCGCAGAATCTGGCTAAGCGGCTTGCCGCCGAGCCTGATTTCGAAATCGTCACCGAGCCGTTCCTGTCGCTGTTCTCCTTCGATCACAAGGCGCCCGCCGGCATTGACCAGGAAGGCCATACCCAGCGCCTGCTGACCGCCATCAACAATGACGGCCGCATCTACCTGACGCAGACCCGCGTCGGCGGGCGGCTGGTCATTCGCTTCCAGGCCGGCCAGTTCGAGTCGACCGCGGAGGATATCGATACGGCTTTCGACGTCATTGTCGAAATCGCCAGATCGTTGCCCGCGAGCTGAACGGGCTGTTTTTTCGGCGTGCGCAGCCAAGCCATGCTAGGCTCCGCGAAATCGATTGATGACACTGGTGAATAATTCGTTCATATATGGTGTCATCAATCTTGTCGTATAGGCAATCTCGTCTTTGAAAATGCAGGGAAGGAAAATCCATGAAACTGTTGCGCGTTGGCGAAGTCGGCAAGGAAAAGCCGGCACTTCTGGATAGCGACGGCAAGATCCGCGATCTCTCCGCTCACGTCGCCGACATCGGCGGCGAGGCCATCTCGCCGGCAGGTCTTGCAAAGATCGCCGCCCTCGATCCCAAAAGTCTGCCCGAACTGGCGGAAGGCCGTCTCGGCGCCTGCGTTGCCGGTACGGGCAAGTTCATCTGCATCGGTCTCAACTTCTCCGACCACGCCGCCGAAACCGGCGCCACCGTGCCGCCCGAGCCGATCATCTTCATGAAGGCCAGCTCCGCGATCGTCGGCCCGAACGACAACGTGCTGATCCCGCGCGGCTCTGAAAAGACCGACTGGGAAGTCGAGCTCGGCGTCGTCATCGGCAAAACGGCCAAGTATGTCAGCGAAGCCGATGCGCTGGATTACGTTGCCGGTTACTGCGTCTCGCACGACGTCTCCGAACGCGCCTTTCAGACGGAGCGCTCGGGACAGTGGACCAAGGGCAAGTCCTGCGACACCTTCGGCCCGATCGGCCCCTGGCTCGTCACCAGGGATGAGATCGCCGATCCGCAGAATCTCGGCATGTGGCTCAAGGTCAACGGCAAGATGATGCAGAATGGCTCGACCAAGACCATGGTCTACGGCGTTGCCTTCCTCGTCTCCTATCTCAGCCAGTTCATGTCGCTGCACCCGGGCGACGTCATCTCCACCGGCACGCCTCCCGGCGTCGGCATGGGCATGAAGCCGCCGCAGTACCTGAAGCCGGGCGATGTCGTCGAGCTTGGCATGGAAGGCCTCGGCACGCAGCGCCAGACCTTCCTGGCGGACGCCTGAGACGCTTCAGCTCAGGAACTTTAACTTTTTGAGATCATTGTTGATGCCGGAGAAGCGATTCTCCGGCGTTTTTTATAGAAAGAGCCGTTGTACTTATGTTGCTCTGCAGCAAAAGCTGCTAGCTTCGATAGTAAGAGCTTAAAGGATGAGGATCGCGCCCGCGGAGCCGTGATCATCCTGCTGCACAGCGCGACCGGAGGAGCGCCGCAGTGAAAGCAGCGACACGCAAGGCGCGTGCGTTTCCATGATCCAGGTGATGTGCGGGTTTGCAACCCGCGTCACGAAAGGCAAAGCCCCCATGTTTTATCAGTTTTACGAACTCAACCACGCCGCTCTCGCTCCCTTCCGCGCAGCGGCCGACATGATGCGCCTGGCCTATGCCAACCCGCTCAATCCGCTGTCCCATACGGTGTTCGGCCGCACGTTGACGGCCAGCCTCGAGGTCTTCGAGCGCACGACCAGACGCTACGGCAAGCCGGAATTCGGGTTGCACGAGACGCAGATCGAAGGCAAGCCGGTCTCTGTTCATGAAAAGATCGTCTGGAAGAAGCCCTTCTGCAATCTTATCCATTTCGAGCGTAGCCTGCCCGCAGGCCACGGCACCGATCCGCGCATCCTCATCGTCGCGCCGATGTCGGGCCACTATGCGACGCTGTTGCGTGGCACCGTCGAAGCCCTGCTGCCGGGCGCCGACGTCTATATCACCGACTGGATCGATGCCCGCATGGTGCCGATGACCGAAGGCACCTTCGATCTGGAGGACTATATCGATTACGTCATCGAGATGCTGCACCACCTCGGGCCGGACACCCATGTCGTCGCAGTCTGTCAGCCGTCGGTGCCGGTTCTCGCCGCCGCCGCGGTGATGGAAGCGGCCGGCGATCGCCTGGCGCCCTCGTCGATGACGCTGATGGGCGGCCCGATCGACACCCGCATCAATCCGACGGCGGTCAACCAGCTCGCCAAGGAAAAGCCGCTGGAATGGTTTGCCGACAACGTCGTCATGAACGTGCCCTGGCCGCAGCCGGGCTTCATGCGGCCTGTCTATCCCGGTTTCCTGCAGCTTTCCGGCTTCATGTCGATGAACCTCGACCGCCATATGATCGCCCACAAGGATTTCTTCGTCCATCTCGTCAAGAATGACGGCGAGCCTGCCGAAAAGCACCGTGATTTCTATGACGAATATCTTGCCGTCATGGATCTGACGGCGGAATTCTACCTGCAGACCGTCGATCAGGTGTTCATCAAGCATGCGCTTCCCAAGGGCGAGCTCATGCATCGCGGCCAGCGCGTCGATCCCTCGGCCATCCGCAACGTCGCGCTGCTGACCGTCGAAGGCGAGAACGACGATATTTCAGGCGTCGGCCAGACGCATGCGGCGCAGACCATCTGCACCAGCATTCCCGAGCACATGCGGATGCACTATCTGCAGCCGGATGTCGGCCACTACGGCGTCTTCAACGGCTCGCGCTTCCGCCGCGAGATTGCACCGCGCATTCTGGCCTTCACGCGCCAGCACGCGCGCGCCGGCCGATCGGTCGTCAAGCGGGTCATCAAGGGCGGCAAATCCGCCTGAGCGCGTGTTTGCACCCAAAATCACCGCTCCTTTTTGGGAGCACGCAAAATAAAACGGCGAGGCGCGCCGATGTTCGAAGAATATCGTCGCGCTCCGCCGGTGCAAAATATTAGCTTTTGTTGAATTATAGGCGCGAATTCAAGCACTTGTCCGATTCCGTCCGGCGATACTATTGAAGGCTCACGAAGAGGTTACCATCTCGATTCCAGCGGTACCGCAGATGATCGGGCCGTTTGCCGCGCCGCGCGTCCTTGGAACGCGCTGAGATGCAGTAGAGCTTTAAAAACCGCGCAGAAGCCTTACCATTGATCAATATCGGTCGAGGGGCGATGCGCCGTGCGAGGATACCTCACGATGAACCAATCTGCATTGCTTCGCCCGGATTGGACTCCGGCTACTATTGCCCTGATGGTACTTGGCTTCGTGGTCTTTTGGCCGCTGGGCTTTGCCATGCTTGCCTACATTCTCTTCGGGGAACGTTTGCGGGATTTCAAACGGGATGTGAATGAAAGGGCCGATGGCGTGTTTGCCGGCTGTGGCCGTCATCGCGGTCGTCACCGTCACTCCTTCTCCACCGGCAACGTCGCTTTTGACGACTGGCGCAAGGCTGAGCTTGAGCGTCTCGAGCAGGAGCGCCGCAAGCTGGACGAGATGCGTGCCGAATTCGACAGCTACGTCCGCGAGCTGCGTCGCGCCAAGGACCAGGACGAGTTCGACCGCTTCATGCGCGAGCGCAACAACGTCAAGCGCAGCGACAACAATGGCGGCCCGGTGACGGAGTTCCAGACGCCGTGATCGCGGTCACGCCGCACAATCGAAACCGGCATCCTGTGATGCCGGTTTTTCTTTGCCAGATATCAGCCCGAATCGTATAAAACTGCCTCTATGTTTCCGCTTCTGTCCAGATCCCGAAGATCTCCCCCCAAGCCGCCTGCGCCGGAAACGCGCACCCTCGATGTCGCCGGCCGGCTGATGCCGCTGACGATCCGCCAGCACGAGCGGGCGACCCGCATCACGCTCCGGATCGAGCCCGGCGGACGGGCGCTGAAGATGACCATACCGCGCGGCCTGGCCGCCCGCGAGGTCAATGCCTTTCTCGACCGGCATCAGGGCTGGCTGCTGACGAAGCTCGCGAAATTCTCGGTCGACACCAGCCTGCGCAGCGGCAGCGAAATCCTCCTGCGCGGCGTGCGTCATCGGATCGAGCACACCGGCAGCCTGCGCGGCCTCACCGAGGCCATTACCGTGGACGGCCTGCCGGTGCTGCGCGTCAGCGGCCTGCCGGAACATGCCGGCCGCCGCATCGCCACCTTCCTGAAGAAGGAAGCCCGCGCCGATCTGGAAAGGCTTGTCGCAGTGCACGCGGGCGCCATCCGCGCCACGGTCACCTCCATCACCATGAAGGATACCCGCAGCCGCTGGGGCTCCTGCTCCTCGCAGGGGAACCTCAGCTTCTCCTGGCGCATCGTCATGGCGCCGCCGCTGGTCATCGATTACCTCGCGGCCCACGAGGTCGCGCATCTGAAGGAAATGAACCACGGCCCGCGCTTCTGGGCGCTCTGCCGCAAGCTTTGCCCCGACATGGACGAGGCCAAGGCCTGGCTGAAGCGCCACGGCAGCCAGCTGCACGCGATCGATTTTGATTGATCGCATATGCCGATGGAGGAAGTGGAAAGATGTGTTCGGGGCAATTGCATATGGATAGGCGAACCCCTCATCCGTCCTCTCACAGTTTCGCTTCGCTCAACTGTTCGCGTCCACCTTCTCCCCGCACGCGGGGCGAAGGAGTTTGGCGCTGTCGCTCCCTCTCCCCGTCGAAACGGGGAGAGGGCTGGGGTGAGGGGCACTTTTATTTCATGCGCGATGGTCCTGGAACCACGCAAAAATCCCGCCAACGTCGCCTTTAGGCTCGACTCTTTTGAAATTTCGTGTCACTCCGCTGCCATGAGCCCCGATATCAAAATTTGTGGTCTGAAGACGCCGGAAGCGGTGGATCGTGCGCTTGAGCGCGGCGCTACCCACATCGGTTTCATCTTCTTTGAAAAGAGCCCGCGCTATATCGAGCCGGATCTCGCCGGCCAGCTGGCGGAGCGCGCGCGCGGCAAGGCGAAGATCGTTGCTGTCACGGTCAATCCCAGCAACGACGATCTCGATGAGATCATGGCGCTGGTGAAGCCGGATATGCTGCAGCTCCATGGCAACGAAAGCCCGGAGCGCGTGCTGACCATCAAAGCCGTCCATAATGTGCCCGTCATGAAGGCCATGTCGGTGCGCGAGGCCGACGATCTGAAGCGGGTGGAATCCTATATCGGCATTGCCGACCGCTTCCTGTTCGATGCCAAGCCGCCTGTCGGCTCGGAGCTGCCGGGCGGAAACGGCATATCCTTCGATTGGAGCCTGATGAGCTGGGTCGACGATCGCGTGGACTACATGCTGTCGGGCGGCGTCAACAAGGACAATGTCGCCGAGGCGCTGGCTTCCACCAAGGCCACCGGCATCGATCTTTCCTCGGCGCTGGAAAGTGCGCCGGGCGTGAAGGATCTAGGCAAGATCGACCAGTTTTTCGACGCTTTTGCAGAAGCATGTCTGCCGGAACCGGCAGCAGGGAGTAGAGAGTGAACCAGACGCCCAAACCCAATTCCTTCCGCGCCGGTCCTGATGAGGACGGTCGTTTCGGCATTTACGGCGGTCGTTTCGTAGCCGAAACACTGATGCCGCTGATCCTGGATCTGCAGGAGGAATGGAACAAGGCAAAGGACGATCCGGCCTTCCAGGCGGAACTGAAGTCTCTCGGCACGCACTATATCGGCCGCCCGAGCCCGCTTTATTTCGCCGAGCGCCTGACGGCCGAGCTTGGCGGCGCGAAGATCTATTTCAAGCGCGAGGAGCTGAACCACACCGGCTCGCACAAGATCAACAATTGCATCGGCCAGATCCTGCTCGCCAAGCGCATGGGCAAGACCCGCATCATCGCCGAAACCGGCGCCGGCCAGCATGGCGTGGCATCGGCGACGGTTGCCGCCCGCTTCGGCCTGCCCTGCGTCGTCTACATGGGCGCGACCGATGTCGAGCGCCAGGCGCCGAACGTCTTCCGCATGAAGCTGCTGGGCGCCGAGGTCATTCCGGTGACGGCCGGCAGCGGCACGCTGAAGGACGCCATGAACGAGGCCCTTCGCGACTGGGTCACCAATGTCGACGATACCTATTATCTGATCGGTACGGCAGCCGGCCCGCATCCCTATCCGGAAATGGTCCGCGATTTCCAGGCCGTGATCGGCACTGAAGCCCGTGCGCAGATCCTGGAGGCCGAAGGCCGCCTGCCGGATCTCGTCATCGCTGCCGTCGGCGGTGGTTCGAACGCCATCGGCATCTTCCATCCCTTCCTCGATGACGAAGGCGTCAAGATCGTCGGCGTCGAAGCCGGCGGCAAGGGGCTGCAGGGCGACGAGCATTGCGCCTCGATCACCGCCGGTTCGCCCGGCGTGCTGCACGGCAACCGTACCTACCTGCTGCAGGATGGCGACGGCCAGATCAAGGAAGGCCATTCGATCTCGGCCGGCCTCGACTATCCCGGCATCGGTCCGGAACATTCCTGGCTGAACGATATGGGCCGCGCCGAATACGTGCCGATCATGGATCATGAGGCGCTGGAAGCCTTCCAGACGCTGACGCGCCTCGAAGGCATCATTCCGGCGCTGGAGCCGAGTCATGCGCTGGCCGAAGTCATCAAGCGCGCCCCGAAGATGGGCAAGGACGAGATCATCCTGATGAACCTCTCCGGCCGCGGCGACAAGGACATCTTCACCGTCGGCAAGATTCTGGGAATGTGAGTTAGACGCCATGACCGCACGTATGGACAAACGCTTCGCCGCTCTGAAGGCTGAAGGCCGCCCGGCACTCGTCACCTATTTCATGGGCGGCGATCCCGATTACGAGACCTCGCTCGGCATCATGAAGGCGCTGCCGGAAGCCGGTGCCGACGTCATCGAACTCGGCATGCCCTTTTCCGATCCCATGGCCGATGGCCCGGCGATCCAGCTTGCCGGCCAGCGCGCCTTGAAGGCCGGCCAGACGCTGAAGAAGACGCTGCAGCTCGCAGCCGATTTCCGTAAAGTCGATGCCGACACGCCGATCGTGATGATGGGCTACTACAATCCGATCTATATCTACGGCGTCGAAAAGTTCCTCGATGACGCGCTTGCCGCCGGCATCGACGGCCTGATCGTCGTCGATCTGCCGCCGGAAATGGATGACGAGCTTTGCATTCCCGCCATCCGCAAGGGCATCAACTTCATCCGCCTGGCAACGCCGACCACCGATGACAAGCGCTTGCCGACGGTTCTGCAAAACACGTCGGGCTTCGTCTATTACGTCTCGATGAACGGCATCACCGGTTCGGCGCTGCCGGATCCGTCGCTGGTCTCTGGCGCCGTCAAGCGCATCAAGCAGCATACGGAACTGCCGGTTTGCGTCGGCTTCGGCGTCAAGACGGCCGAGCACGCCAAGCTGATCGGCGCGTCTGCCGATGGCGTCGTCGTCGGCACGGCGATCGTCAACCAGATCGCCACCAGCCTCACCAAGGATGGTAAGGCGACGGCCGACACCATCCAGGCTGTTGCGACCCTGGTGCGCGGTCTGTCGACAGGCACCCGTTCCGCCCGCCTTGTTGCCGCCGAATAGTTTCCCCATATAGGCCTCTCATCAATCCCCTGCGGATTGAGGAAAAGGCCTATGGGCATTTGGTGACGACTGGGATATCGATTAATTCGGTCGATTAGGAGTTTCGAATTGAACTGGATCACGAACTACGTCCGCCCGCGGATCAATTCCATGCTGGGCCGTCGCGAGGTTCCGGAGAATCTCTGGATCAAGTGCCCGGAAACGGGCGAAATGGTCTTTCACAAGGATCTGGAAGAGAACAAGTGGGTCATCCCCGCTTCCGGTTTCCACATGAAGATGCCGGCCAAGGCCCGCCTTGCCGATCTCTTCGACAACGGCGAATACGAAGCCCTGCCGCAGCCCAAGGTCGCGCAGGACCCGTTGAAGTTCCGCGACTCGAAGAAATATACCGATCGCCTGAAGGACAGCCGCATCAAGACCGAGCAGGAAGATACGATCCTCGCCGGCGTCGGTAAGGTCCGTGGCCTGAAGCTGGTGGCCGTCGTGCATGAATTCAACTTCATCGGCGGTTCGCTCGGCA
This sequence comes from Martinezella lusitana, assembly GCF_010668395.1. Taxonomy (GTDB): domain Bacteria; phylum Pseudomonadota; class Alphaproteobacteria; order Rhizobiales; family Rhizobiaceae; genus Rhizobium; species Rhizobium lusitanum_A. Next base: position 43,848 of record NZ_WUEY01000027.1, on the reverse strand, counting down.
TGGCTGCCGGCGAAGCCATCGTGAAGGCTTTCGAGCGCGCCATTGCCGAAAAATGCCCGCTGGTCATGTTCCCGGCTTCGGGCGGCGCACGCATGCAGGAAGGTATCCTGTCGCTGATGCAGCTGCCGCGCACGACCGTTGCCGTCGACATGCTGAAGGAAGCGGGCCAGCCCTACGTCGTGGTTCTGACCAACCCGACGACCGGCGGCGTTACGGCTTCCTACGCCATGCTGGGCGATATCCATCTTGCCGAACCCGGCGCCGAAATCGGCTTTGCCGGCAAGCGTGTGATCGAGCAGACGCTGCGCGAAAAGCTTCCCGAAGGCTTCCAGACGTCGGAATACCTGCTGGAGCATGGCATGGTGGACATGGTCGTCAAGCGTCACGACATTCCGGACACCCTGGCGACTCTCCTGAAGATCCTGACCAAGGCGCCCGCAAACGACGTGTCGGCCAAGAGCAAGAACGGCGCTGCTCTGCCGGTAGCAGCGAGCGCCTGACATCATCGATTGCCGACAGGCGGAGGTGCGGGATGACGGCGATGGATCAATCCGCAATGAGCGAGGCAGCACGGGAGATCGAGAAGCTCATGGGGTTGCACCCCAAGGGCTTCGATCTTTCTCTTGAGCGAATAACCCGGCTGCTCGACGCCCTCGGCAACCCCCACAGGAAATTGCCGCCCGTGATCCATGTCGCCGGCACCAACGGCAAGGGATCGGTGACGGCGTTCTGCCGCGCCCTGCTTGAGGCCGGCGGCTACAGCGTTCACGTCCATACCTCGCCGCATCTCGTCAACTGGCACGAGCGCTATCGCATCGGCGTCAAGGGAGATCACGGCAAGCTCGTCGACGATGCCGTGTTCGCCGATGCGCTCCGCCGCATCGCCAAGGCCAATGACGGACAGAAGATCACCGTCTTCGAAATTCTGACGGCCACGACGTTCCTCCTTTTCGCGGAGCATCCGGCCGATGTTGCGGTCATCGAGGTCGGCCTTGGCGGCCGCTTCGATGCCACCAATGTCATTTCCGATCCGGCCGTTTCCGTCATCATGCCGATTTCGCTCGATCATCAGCCCTATCTCGGCGATCAGGTCGAGCTGATTGCGGCCGAGAAGGCCGGTATCATGAAATCGGGCCATCCGGTCGTCATCGGTCATCAGGAATACGATGCCGCGCTCGACGTGCTGATCTCGACGGCCGAGCGGCTTCGTTGCCCGACCGCCGTTTTCGGCCAGGATTTTTCCGCCCACGAGGAATACGGCAAGCTGGTTTATCAGGACGAGTTCGGCCTGGCCGACCTGCCTCTGCCCCGCCTGCCGGGCCGCCACCAATATGGCAATGCCGCCGCCGCCATACGCGCCGTCAAGGCCGCCGGCTTCGCCGTCACCGAGGCGATGATGGAAAAGGCGATGACGTCGGTCGAATGGCCGGGCCGCCTGCAGCGGCTGACGGAAGGCAACCTGATGCCGCACGCGCCGGCACATGCGGAGATCTGGGTCGACGGCGGCCACAATCCCGGCGCCGGCGAAGTCATCGCCGAGGCCATGGCGAATTTCGAGGAGCGCCGGCCGCGACCGTTGTTTCTGATCATCGGCATGATCAACACCAAGGATCCGGTCGGCTATTTCAAGGCCTTTGCCGGTCTGGCCGAGAAGGTCTACTGCGTGCCGATCCGCGGCAGCGACGCGATGATCGACCCGGTCATCCTGGCGAACGCCGCCTATGATGCCGGGCTCATCGCCGAGCCCATGTCGAGCGTCATCGAGGCGTTGGACGCGATCACGGCCGTCGAGGCGACGGATTTGGCCGCCCCGCGCATTCTGATCGGCGGCTCGCTCTATCTGGTCGGCGATGTCCTTGCCGAAAACGGCACGCCGCCGCGGTAAATCCGGCGGAGTTGTTATTCACCACCCGCCCTCGTGGTTCGAGACGGCCCGCGTTCTCCGACCAACAAAAAAGCCCCGCCGAAGCGGGGCTTTTCAGTTCATGCGATCGATACCGATCAGGATGCGCTGGAGATCCAGTTCTGCAGGGCCGTCTTGGGAGCGGCGCCGACCTTGATGTCAGCGACTTCGCCGGCCTTGAACATGGCAAGCGTCGGGATCGAGCGAACGCCGAACTGGGCGGCCAGTTCCGGGTTTTCGTCGATGTTGAGCTTGGCAACCTTGACCTTGCCTTCGAACTGTACGGCGAGCTCTTCGAGAGCCGGAGCGATCATCTTGCACGGACCGCACCATTCGGCCCAGAAATCAACGACGACAGGCTCTGCGGACTGCAGCACTTCGGTGGCGAAGTTGGAGGTATCGACTTTAACGGTAGCCATAGGCTGCTCCTTACCAGGATTTGCGGTTGCTAGATATGTGATGGTGCGGTGCCCAGATTTCAATATTTGGTATTTCACTTTGTCTTGAGCTCCGCAAGCGCCAATGCAAGTGCCTTGTCGGACAGCGTGTAGATCGCGGCGTTTTCGGTGTAGACCAGCATGCAGTCGATGCGTTTTCCCGGGTAGAGCGGCGCAAGGATTTCGCGGTAGATCGCGAGCTGGGCCCTGTGCGCGAAGGGAATGGTGCTTTCCTCGCCGGGGGGCACGCGGTTCGTCTTGTAGTCGAGAATGACGACACGATCGTCGAGCACGGCCAGGCGGTCGATACGGCCCGACACGGCGTAGGACCGGTTGTCGAGCGCCAGCGTGCCCATGATCGAGACTTCCGCCTGCGCATGGGCGCTGAGGGTGCCCTGCAGATCTGGATGCGCCAGCAGCGCCATGACGGAATTGACCAGCGCGTCCCGCTCGGCCTGCGGCCAGAAGCGCGCGGCCCGTTCGGCATAGCGCCGGGCGGCATCGGCGCGGTCGTCAGGCGCGATTTCAGGCAATATCTGCAGCATGCGGTGAATGAAGCGGCCCTTCTGCAGGGCGCGGTCGGACTTGGTCTTTTCGCCGAAGAGCGCCGAGGTCACGAGCAGGTCGTCGGCTTCCTCGTCGATGACGATGCCGATACCGGAGGGGCTCAGCGGCCGCGGCAGGCTTCTTTGTGGTGGCAATGGCCGGCTGAGACCCGCCGGCAACTCCAGCCGTTCCGCATGCCTTTCGTGCTCTCTGGCGGTCTCGAAATCGAGCTGGACCTGGGCGACCCGCCAGCTCAAGCCTTCCCAGTCGCCATCGGGTCCGGAAAATGTCTTCTGCGTGCAGTGCTTCTCGTCCTGCCGCAACGCTGCGGAAATCATGGCGTGCCAGGTATCGGCATTTTCCCGGATGCCGCGATAGCCGCAGATGATCAGCCGGTCGGCGGCGCGCGTCATGCCGACATAGAGCAGGCGGCGATACTCCTCCTCGGCCAATGCCTGCAGCCGCGCGGTATCGGCCAGCGTCAGCGAATTGGCGAGCGCCGAGACCGGAACCCAGACCGGCAGCGGAATCTCGTCCCTGCCGGTTTCGATCAGCCGCATTTTCGGCAGATGGGTATGGGTAAAGGCCTTGCCGCCACCATCGACGAGGAACACGATCGGCGCTTCCAGCCCCTTCGAGGCGTGCACCGTCATGATCCGCACCTCGTTGCGGCCCTTGTCCTGCTCGCGCTTGACGGTCGGCGCTTCCAGCTCCAGCGTCGAGATGAAGGATTGCAGGCCGGGCAGGCCGCTCGTCTCGTGGTCGAGCGTGAAGGTCAGGAATTCGTCGAGAATGTCGCTGACCTCGGTGCCGAGGCGCGCCAGGAACTTCCGCCGGCCGCCGAAGCTGCCGAGCACGCGCGCATAGAAATCATGCACGGCCAGGCTTTTCGACAGGGCAAGGAAGGTTCTCAAGTGTTCGACCGCTTGCACGAAGCGCTCGTGGCCGTCGCCGGCAAATCTCTGCAAGTGGCTCCAGACGCTCTCCTCGTCATCGCGATAGGCCGCGATTGCGAAGACATCCTCTTCGCTGAGGTCGAACAGCGGGCTCTTGAGCAGGGCGCAAAGCGAGAGATCGTCTTCCGGCAGCAGCAGGAAGCGGCCGAGTGCGAGGAGATCCTGAATGGCGATATGGCTTGTCAGCACCAGCCGGTCGGCACCCGCGACGGGGATATTGCCGCGTCGTTTCAGGGCGCGGGTCAGCGCGTTGACGAAGCTGTCGCGCTTGCGCACCAGCACGAGAATGTCGCCGGCCTCGATAAAGCGGGCCTTGCCCTTCTCGATGATCTTTTCCCGACCGACAAGATTGCCGATCGCCTGCGCCATCCGCCGGGCCAGGATGGCGGCAGGCGCGCTTTCGGGAGTCGAATCGAAAGGCGCCGTCCAGTCTTCTTCCTTGGCGGCCGGTTCGGGTGCGATGATTTCCCAGAGATCGACCGCGCCGGGATGGCCGATGCGGCTGGAACGATGCACCACGGGCTCGTTGACGGCGCTCAGTCCCCGGGCATTGTCCGGGCTGGTGAAGACGTGGTCGACGGCGCCGAGCACGTCCGCCGTCGAGCGGAAGGAGAGGGGCAGGCGGATCGATGAAAATTTCCGGCCGCTGACATCCACCCGCCGCCGGGTGCGGTCGCTCTCCTCGGAAAAGCGTTCCGGCCGGGCGCCCTGGAACGAGTAGATGGATTGCTTCTCGTCACCGACGGCGAAGATCGTCCGCAGCGTCGGGCGGGCGCTGTCGCCGGAGAAGAAATCCTCCGCCAGCGACTGGATGACGCTCCACTGGATCGGGCTGGTATCCTGCGCCTCGTCCACCAGAATGTGATCGATGCCCTGATCCAGCTTGTAGTGGATCCAGGGCCCGACATCCTTCTTGGTCAGAAGATCGGCCGTGCGGGTAATGAGGTCTTCGAAATCGAGCTGGCTCCGCCGCTTCTTCAGCTCCTCGTAGTCGCGGTTCAGCCGGTCGGCGAGAACGAGGGCGGCGCTGGTGGCCCGATACATCCGCATCAGCTTCAGCCGGTCACGGCAGGCAACGACATGGGCGCGTGCTTCAGCCACCGCCTCGGCCAGCGCCGGAGCGTCGGCCAGCATGGCCTTGACGAAGAACTGGCTGTCCGACTTCGGCTCGCCCTTGGCGGTGAGCACGGCCTTTTCGAGGATATCGGCGCGGGCGAGCGGGTCTGCCTCGCGCTTGGCGAGGCGCAGCGCATAAGCGGCCTCCTGCGCCTTGGCGCCGCCCTTCTGGTCGGCGAGCGTGAGATAAAGCTCCAGCGTCGCGCCCGAGAGGCCGGGGAGCGGCCAATATTGCTCCGCAATGCTCGTTTCCGTCTCGCCGGGCGAAAGGCCGAGCCGGGCAAGCAGAGCATTGTCGAGACCGCCCCGGCGTTCGGCCGCCTCGGTGAAGCGGCGGATGGCATTGCGATTGGCGACGATATCGCCGAGCAGCGTCTCGAGCCCCGATTCGTCGCCGAGATCGAGCACATAGTCGAAGGCCCGCGCCAGTCCGGCATCGCCCTGCGGCGTCGTCGAGGTCAGCAGCGCACGGCGCGCGTCTTCAAGCAGCGTCTCTGCCGCCCGGTCGTCAAGAACGGAGAAATGCCCGGCGACGTTTGCCTCGAGCGGGAATTGATGCAGCAGGGCTTCGCAAAAGGCATGGATGGTCTGGATCTTCAGGCCGCCCGGCGTTTCGAGCGCCTTGGCAAATAGCCGGCGCGCCTCGGCAAGCTTGAAGAGATCGGGCTCCCTGCCTTCGATATCGGCGATGCGTGTCTTCAACTCTTCGTCGGGCATCGTCGCCCAGGCCGCCAGCCGGTCGAAGACGCGGTTCGACATTTCGGATGCTGCCGCCTTCGTATAGGTCAGGCAGAGAATGGCCGAGGGGCGGGCGCCGGCCAGAAGCAGGCGAATGACACGCTGCGTCAGCACATGCGTCTTGCCGGAGCCGGCATTGGCCGAGACCCAGGCCGAGCGTTCGGGATCGGAGGCGATGGATTGCTGGATCGTCGTCCAGCTGATCCAGACGCCGGGATCGTCGCTTTCCGGCAGGGAGGCGATATCGTCGGCGGGAAACTCACTCATCGCCGCCGCCTTCCTGCTCGGTCTCGGCCGTAGACCATTCCGACACGCGGGCGAGGTGGTCGTAATCGCCGCCATATTCGAACTGCTGGGCCGGAATCAGCCGCGAGGAAAAGCCCTTTTCGCCAGATTGCAGCAGCGAGACGAATCTGACGAGCTGGTCCATCGACTCCTGCGCCAGATCCATAGCCGACTTCGTTTCCGTCTTGCCGCCGCGGGTGGAGTGCTCGTTGTTGACCTGATCGACCTTGAAGCGATCGCCGGGCCGGAGACGAACGTAAAGCAGATTCTCGGGGACCAGCGTGCCGATATTGCGGAACGCGCCTTCCTTGAGCGCATAGGCTTCCAACGCCAGCTGCGGATCGAGCAGCGCGCGGGCCTGCGATGGCGACGGGTTGGAGCCGGTCTTGTAGTCGATGAGGTCGGCTCCCCTGTCGCTCTTGATGTCGATGCGGTCCGCGACCCCCGTCAGCCGGATGCCGATCGGCTCGATCTTGACGCCGGCGGGCACTTCCGTCGCCGTTTCGCGAAGCTGAGGCCGCCGTTCCGCTTCCCAGTCAAGGAAAGCCCGCGCCACTTCGCGAAAGCGCGGCCGCCAGACGCTGTCGATGTGAACGGGCAGCCGTTCGGCATCGAAGAGGTCTGCGATGATGCGATCCATGGCCAGCGTCGCGTCCGGCGTGCCGGCAACATGTCCTTCGCGCACGAAGCGGTCGATGATCTTGTGGTAGAGCGTGCCGCGCTCGGCCGGGCCGGGATCGCGGTTGAACGGATCGACCGGATCGAGCCGCAGCACGCGCCGGGCATAGATGGAGTAGGGGTCGCGGCGCAGCCGCCCGACTTCGCTGAAGGAATAGCTTTTCGGCTGCAGCTCCACGGGTGGCTTCGGTGCCGGTCGCAGCGCCGGGGCCTGGTTTTCGCCCTCGTCGATCATGGCCGCCCAGTGGCGATACTGGTCGCCTCGGGCCTTCATGTCTTCTTCCAGCTCCTTGCCGCCGAGCGCGATCAGCCGCTGCAGCCAGCGCGATGCGACCGTCGGCGTCGAGCCTTGACGCAGCGCGCGGGAGTAGATCAGGTCGCGGGTGCCGTTCGCCATTTCGAAATCGTGCGCGAGCTGGCCGATGCGGCGCTCCGGCGGCTCAAGGCCGATCTCCGTCTTCATGCTGCGGGAGATGAAGGGATTGTTTGCCGTTTGCCCCGGCCAGGAACCCTCGTTCAACCCGCCGAGGATCAGCGTATCGACGCTCTGCAAACGCGCTTCCAGCGTACCGAAAATGAAGAGGCGCGGATGGCTGAGCGCGCGCGGCTTCACCGCCTGTCCGACGCAGAGCGCTGCCATGATATCGATCCATTGCACCCCGTCGGCCTTGAGCTGACCATCGGTCTCGATGACATCTCTGAGCAGGCTTGCAAGCGTGTCTCCGGCTTCGCCGGACCAGAGGCCGGCCAGGCTGCCGCGCTCGTCCACTGCCGCGGCTTCCAAAGCCCGGCCGGTGCGCTCGGCCCAATCCGAAAGGGTCGGAAGCCCCTCGGAAGAGGGGAGGGCAAGCGCCGATACCAGCGGTTCACATGCCGCAGTCACCCGTCGAGCCAGTCCGCGCGCCTGCTCTATGGCTTCGGGCGGCAGCGATTTGCGCCATTGCGGCGCGTGACGGTCGTTGGCCTGTTCCGCCACCCGCTCGTCGAGCAAGGCTTCCAGCCCGCCGATGTCGACATTGGCGACACCACCGCGAAGCGCCAGGATTTCCAGCGCGTCGACGCCCGGCTGACGTATCTCCGCGGGCAGACCGAACAGGGCGAGGGGATGCTTCAGCAACGCGACGACGGCGACGGGATCGCCGGGACGAAGCGCCGCCTCCAGCAGCAATTGCAGCAGCGTGCCTTGCGGCGTGGCGTTCAGCGGGGTGCCGGCCGAGTCGTCGGCGACGATGCCGAAGCGGGCAAGTTCGGCGGTCACCCGCCGGGCCAGATTGCGGTCGGGCGTAATCAGCGCCGCCTGGCTCTCGCCGCCGTCACGCCCCGGCTTGTCCAGGGCCAGCCGCAGCGCAATGGCGATTGCCGTTGCTTCCTCGCGCTCGTTGGCGGCCTCGATGAGAGCCACGTCGGCAAATGCGCGGGCAATTGCGTCGGCAGCGAGTGTCTTGCGCCAAGTTCCCCAGCCACTCGTCGCCTTGGCCGGCGCCAGCGCACGGGAGAGGACCTGCGCGCGCATCTGCAGGGTTTCCGCCGCATCCGCAATGGTTTCGACATCGTGACGGGTGACCTGCAGTCGCTTCAGCAGCAGCGAGAGGCCATATTGCGGGTGGCTGCGTGTGGTCGGATCGGCTCTCTCGCCGATGGACGTTTCCGGCGCTACGAGCTGCCAGTCCTCTTCCGGCATCGCAAGATCGAGGCCGGGAAGCACGATCACGCCTTGCGGCAGGGAGGCCACGGCTGCGATCAGCTCCGCCGTTGCCGGCACTGAGCCGGTCGAACCCGCAATGATGACAGGCCCAGGGTGCCGCATGGTGGACATCCGCTGCACCTCGGCGCGCAGAATGGCGTTGCGGTTGCGGGCTGGCGAAGACTTGCCGAGCTCCTCCAGGCGTGCTGGCCAGAAGGCGCTGGCGATGCGCAGGAACTCGGCCGTCAGCTGCCACCAGAGCGCATGGTCTTCGGCGCTGAGATTGGCAAGCTCGCTCCACTCGCGATCCTCGGTTTCCAGCGAATCGATGAGTTCGGCCAGATTGCGTGCGAGCCATATGGCGTCGGCCGGGCTCGCGGGCGCCACCAGCGGCGAGTCGGAGTGAATGTCGCGCACGATCTGCGGCAGCTTGTTGCGCCAGGCAAGGATCAGCCGCGCCAGTTCCAGCAGCCGCGCCGTATTGGCAAGCGGCTGCGCCAGATCGGCCGTTTCAGGCAGCGCTTCCTCGAAATAGCCGCTGTCGTCGTCGGTTTCGCCAAGCGGGCGAATGACGGGCAGGATGGCGGAGCGGCCGCCAAGGAGATCGACGAATTCCGAGCGCAGCACGCGCGCCGCACGTCGCGTCGGCAGGAAGATGCTGACCTTGGCAAGCGACAGCGGGTCGTTCGGATCATGGCGGAAATGCTCCGTCAGCCGGCCATCGCAAAGTGCCGCTGCAAGCGTCTTCAGGAAGGGCAGTCCCGCCGGGATCGTCAGGATGCGTTGCCGGTGTCCGCCCGTCATAGGCTCACGCGAACGCCCGGTAGGTCCGGATCGTTTCCTCCGCCTCGCCGATTGCCTCCGGCGTTCCCACAGTCAGCCAGTGGCCGTCGAGCATGGTGCCATAGAGCCGGCCGCGCGCGATGGCCTTGTCGAAGTAGATGTTGAGGTTGAAGGCGTCATTCGGCGCGTCGTCGAAGAAGGACGGGCTCATCGCGATCGCGCCGGCATAGACGACGCCATTGTGCCCGACATCGCGATAGCGGGCGAGGCTTCCGCCGTCAGCCATGCTGAAGTCGTTCTTGCCGTTATGGCCGGTGGTTTGCTCCAGATCGACGCAGAGCATCGCCATATCCATGCGCCGCTCGTCGTAGAATCCGGCTAAACGTTCGAGATTCGTCGGATGGCCGGGCTTTTCGCCGACCCAGAACAGATCGGCGTTCATGACGAAAACCGGATCGCGGCCGAGCAGCTTCAGGCCTTTGACGAGCCCGCCGCCATTGTTCATCAGCGCGTCCCGTTCGTCGGAGATCAGGATGTCGAGGCCGCGATAGCCGCGCAAATGCGCCTCCATCTGGTCGGCGTGGTGGTGGACGTTCACCACGGCTCGCTCGACGCCCGCCTGCGCCAGCGCATCCAGCGCATAATCGATCATTGGCTTGCCGCCGATCTTCACCAGCGGCTTCGGGATGGTGTCGGTGATCGGCCGCATGCGGGTTCCGAGCCCCGCGGCCAATACCATGGCTTGCTTGATGGTCATCTCGTCTCGAACTCGTGATTCGCTATCTGCTTTCCTTTAGCACAAGGCCGGAAAGCCGTCGCCGGGTCTTGGATTTATACCTGGCCAATACCAGCCTTCTCGCACCATTCGCGCAGCGGTGCGAGCGCTTCATGCTCGAAGGCGATGGCGAGATAGGCGAGCGTGCGCGGCATGTGCTTCAGATATCCGGGCTTGCCGTCGCGCTGCAGCAGCCGCACCCAGAGGCCGGCAAGCTTGCAGTTGCGCTGCGCCGACATGATCGCCCAGCTCTTCAGGAATTTAGCCCCGTCGAACCCGCCCTGGGCATGCCGGAGCGCGAGATAGTCGGCCATCAGCCGGTCATGCAGATCGCGCTCGATCGTCACGCGCGCATCCTGCACCAGCGAGGCGACATCATAGGAGGTCGGCCCGATCATTGCATCCTGGAAATCGATGAGGCCGATGCGCTGGATGCCCTTTTCCCTCGCCCGCCAGATGATATTCGGCGAATGCATGTCGCGCAGCAGCAGGTTCTTTTCCGTATCTTCGAGCTGATCGATCAGCCCGTCCCAGATCGCCAGATAGTCGGCTCGCTCCTCGTCGCTGGCCGGCGTTCCGCGCTTCCAGGGCAGGTGCCAGTCGAGAAGCAGCCGCGCTTCCATCTTCATCGCGGTCCGGTCGAAGTCGGGAATGTGATGGGTGTGGTCAGGCGTAACCGGAATGTCGCGGGGAATGGAGAGGCCGTGCAGATGCGCCAGGCACGCGACGCTGGCGCGATAGCGCTCGGCAATCGGCTTTCCGTGTTCGTCCAGCACGCCATCCGTGCCAAGATCCTCGATCAGCAGGATGCCCCGGTCGTAGTCGGCGGCGAAGATTTCCGGAGCGGCAAAGCCGTTCTCTCTGAGGACATTGGCGATTGCCACGAAGGGATAGGCATCCCAGGCAAGATGGGCGACCTTCGGATAGGGCTTGCCGTCGAGCACGGCCGGCCCTTCCGGCAGACGCGGCCAGTCCATCAGGATCACGCGGCTGCCGCCATCCTTCGGATAGATCGATTCATAGGCGCGCAGCGAGGCATCGCCCGTCAGGAAGCGCCGATGCGCGCCGCCATAGCCGCGCGAATCGAGAAAGGCGCGAATATCAAGCACGCGCTCGATGCGAGCCGCCTGCCTGGCCGGCGCCGTGATCGTGACCCGCCGTCCCTCGCCCTCATGGGTAAGCTGGAGATCGACGCGCTCTTTCGGCAGCTCGCCTTCGGCCATTTCAGGCCATTCGACAAGGCAGATGCCGGCCTGCAGGGCTTCATCGAAGCCGAGCTCCGTCAATTCGCTCGGATCGCCGAGGCGGTAGAGATCGAAATGCGAGACTGGAATACGCAGCTCGTAGGATTGCACGAGCGTAAAGGTTGGGCTCGGCACATCCAGTTCGGCATCGTCGGCCATGGCGCGCAACAGCGCGCGGGCGAGCGAAGATTTGCCCGCGCCGAGATCGCCTGAGAGCGCCAGACAGTCACCGGTCTTCAATGCCAGCGCCAGATCCTCGCCGAGCTGGGCCGTGGCCGTGTCGTCCGCGAGGAAAAGGGAGAGGCTGCTGTCGGAAGCTGTCATTCTGCAGCGACGGAGTGAGGCAATTCAGCGGAGGGAATCCGGCAGGTCACTATCGTTCCCTTGCCTGGCTGGCTTTCGATCGAGACTTCGCCGTCATGCAGGCTGACGAAGCTTTCGACGATGGAAAGGCCGAGGCCCGCGCCGCTGCGCTTGCTGCCCTTGCCGCCGGAGGCGAAGCGGTTGAAGACGCTCTGGATCAGGTCTTCCGGTATGCCAGGACCCTTGTCGGAGACCGAGAAGACAAAATCCGACCCTTCGCGCCCGCACTTGAGCGAGATCGTCGATCCCTCGGGCGCGAAATTGGCGGCATTGGTCAGAAGCTTCAGCAGGATCTGCTTCAGGCGCTGCTGATCGGCGACCATGGAGCCGAGTTGCGCCGGCACGGTGATTTCGAGCGTCACGCCGCTTTCCTGCAGCCGGTCGGCGATCTGCATCGACACTTCGTCGAGCAGGTCGTTGAGCACGATCTCGGAATAGTTCAGCCGCATGATGCCGGCATCGACCGTCGCCAGGTCGAGAATATCGTTGACCAGCGTCAGAAGCACCGAGGAGGAGGTGGAGATATGGTCGATATACTCGGCCTGCCGTTCGTTCAGCGAGCCGATGCCCGGCGTCTTCAGGAGGTCCGTGAAGCCGATGATGTTGGTCAGCGGCGAGCGCAGCTCGTAGGACACATGCTGGACGAAATCGTTCTTCAGCTCGTCCGCCTTCAGCAGCGCTTCGTTCTTCTCCGTCAGTGCCCGTTCGGCGCGCACGCTGTCGGTCTTGTTGACGAAGGTCAGCATGGTCTGTGCGTTCGGCAGCGGAATGACGGCGTAGTCGAGCACCAGATTGGAATAGAGCTCCAGCGTGCCTTGGGATGACGGGCGCTCGTCGTCGAAGCTGGTGATCTGCTCGGCAAACCGCTTCCAGCCGTCCGGCCGGTCGTAAGAGGGAGCGCAGGCCTCCGCCAAGGCCTGGATATGCGTGTCGGGCTTCGCCTGCGCCTCGGTGATGTTCCAGAGGATACGGAAGGCCGGGTTGGAAAGGCGGATGCGGCCATCAGGCCCGAAAACGGCAACGCCCTCGGAGAGATGGTCGATGGTCTCGCCCTGAACCTTGACCAGCGTATTGTAGCGCGTTTCGAGATCGACCTGCTCGGTCAGGTTCTCGAATACCCAGGTGGCGCCCCCCTGCGGATGGGCGGTGGCGAAAACCCGAAGGATCTGGCCATTGGGCAAGTGCCAGAGATCGGTCTGCGTGTCGAGGGCGCGATAGACCGAAAGGACGCCGTCCTTCCACGTCTTCCAGTTCAGCTGCTCCGGCAGCTTCTTGGCGCCGCGCAGCCGGTCCAGAAGCTCGCTATTGTCGGGTCGCTTCTCGAGGAAGGCGATGTCGAGCTCCCAGAGCTGGACGAAGGCCTGGTTGTAGAACTGCAGCCGCCTGTCGCCATCGAAGATCGCGACCGGGGTTGCGAGATGGTCGAGCGTTTCGGCGTGGCTCTTCAGCGTGCGCGCCAGCTCGGCCCGGACGGCCTCCGCTTCGGACACGTCGATGGCGATGCCGGCGGAACCGTTCGGAGCCTTCACGTCGACGACGTCGAAGAAGGTGCGGTTGCCGTGCACGACGGTCGAAATCTTGTCGTGGAAGGGCGATTCCGGCGTGGTCGCGGCGCGAATGCGCTCACGGGTCACGGTCGTCAGGAATTCGCGTCCTTCGCGCACGGCCTCATCGGTAGACACCGCTTCCACGGCTTCGCCATAGGCCTGGTTGACCCAGGTCAGCGCGCCTTCCGCATCGCGTTGCCAGACCGGCAGGTCGATGGCGTCGAGCAGGTTCTGGAAGGTGGAGATCGACGTCATCAGCCGTTCGCGCTCGATCTTCAGCTCGGCCAGTTCCGCGCGCAGATTGTTGAGCGCGATGAAGCGAACGAAGGCCCGTCCGCCGGAAATGCGCCCTTGCGCTTCCAGGATTTCGTCACGGTTGGTTTCGACCACCATGTCGAAGCTCTGGCCGTTGCCGCGCAGCTTGTCGATTGCCTTGTCGAGCTCGCCGGCCGACCATGATTTCAGCCAGCGCCCGAAGGCGAGGAATTCGTTGTCCTGGGGGGCGCCGGTCTCGACCGGAAGCTGGCCGAGCAGTTCCGGGCGCGCATTCTGGCCGTCCCAGATGACGATCCGGCGGTTCTTGTCGGCGATCAGCGCCTGATATTGCGAAATGCGCTGGTTGGCATCGGAGAGAGCCGTACGGATCTCGCGGCTTTCGCTTTCCATATTGCCGCGCTGCCGGACCATCCACATGGTCGACAGAAGCGCTGCCGAGATGACACCGATGATGACGGAGCAGACAGCCATTTCCGAGGAGGTGAAGAGGCGCATGCCTGTCTGCGTCACAGCGTTGCTCTGCGCGAGAACGGGTCCTGCCAGGCCGGTCGCGAGACCGCCAAAGACGCTGAGCCGCAGCAGGCGGGTCAGCGAGGCCAGCCGGCCACCGTCATTTCCGCGCTTCGCCCGCTCTGGAAGCCGATATGCGCTGCCCTGCCGCAACCGCACTGCCGCTCGGCGTAGCGCTGGCTGATGCAGGTTGTCTTCCCCTTCAGACATAAGAGGCCTGTCTCCGTCCTTCAGAGCATGATGCCGAAAAGTGCAAGCGGTTTTCGGACGACATCATGTTCTACTTATTTGATTGCAGAGCCGATTCAGATTTCAGGCCGGATCGACCTGGAATCATCCGGCTCTACTGTGCCGCATCCTGACAAGACATCCCATTTTCATGGCTCCGGGCATGCCCGGTTCGTCACGAATCAAGTGTAAAAACAATACTGCCTAAGGGAATCTGCGGGAAGGGAGCTGGCTAAAAAATAAGCCCCGGCATTTGTCAATGCCAGGGCCACAAGATGTTGTGGATAGTGATTTGCTAATCAGTATCTGTAGTGGTCGGACTTGAAAGGACCTTTCGGCGTTACGCCGATATACGAAGCCTGCTCTTCCGAAAGCTCCGTCAGCTTTACGCCGAGCTTGGCCAGATGCAGGCGGGCGACCTTCTCGTCGAGGTGCTTCGGCAGAACGTAGACCTCGTTCTTGTAGTGGCCGGGCTTGGTGAACAGCTCGATCTGCGCCAACGTCTGGTTGGTGAAGGAAGCCGACATCACGAAGGACGGGTGGCCGGTGGCGTTGCCCAGGTTCAGCAGGCGGCCTTCGGACAGAAGGATGATGCGGTTGCCCTTGGAGAACTCGACCAGGTCGACCTGCGGCTTGATATTCGTCCACTTCTGGTTCCGCAGCGCGGCAACCTGGATTTCGTTGTCGAAGTGGCCGATGTTGCCGACGATCGCCATGTCCTTCATCGCGCGCATGTGGTCGATGCGGATGACATCCTTGTTGCCGGTCGTGGTGATGAAGATGTCGGCGCTCGAAACGACGTCTTCGAGCTGAACGACTTCGTAGCCGTCCATGGCAGCCTGAAGGGCGCAGATCGGATCGACTTCGGTGACCTTGACGCGGGCGCCGGCGCCGGAAAGCGAAGCGGCGGAACCCTTGCCGACGTCGCCGTAGCCGCAGACGACGGCGACCTTGCCGGCCATCATCACGTCGGTGGCGCGGCGGATGCCGTCGACCAGCGATTCCTTGCAGCCGTACTTGTTGTCGAACTTCGACTTGGTGACGCTATCGTTGACGTTGATGGCCGGGAAGGGCAGCAGGCCCTTCTGGCTGAGCTGGTAGAGGCGGTTGACGCCGGTCGTGGTTTCTTCGGTCACGCCCTTGATGGCGTCGCGCTGCTTGGTGAACCAGCCCGGCGAAGCCTGAAGGCGCTTCTTGATCTGCGCGAAGAGGATTTCCTCTTCTTCCGAATGCGGATGGGAGAGCACGTCCTCGCCGGCTTCGGCGCGGGCGCCGAGCAGGATGTACATCGTGGCGTCGCCGCCATCGTCGAGGATCATGTTGGAGAGGCCGCCATCGGTCCACTGGAAGATCTTGTCGGTGTAGATCCAGTAGTCTTCGAGGCTTTCGCCCTTGATCGCGAAGACCGGAACGCCGGAGGCGGCGATCGCTGCGGCGGCATGGTCCTGCGTGGAGAAGATGTTGCAGGAGGCCCAGCGGACCTGAGCGCCGAGCGCGACCAGTGTCTCGATGAGAACGGCGGTCTGGATCGTCATGTGCAGGGAGCCGGTGATGCGTGCGCCCTTCAGCGGCTGCGCTTCGCCGAATTCGGCGCGGCAGGCCATCAGGCCCGGCATTTCGGTTTCGGCGATCGAGATTTCCTTGCGGCCGAAGTCGGCAAGGCCGATATCAGCGACGACGTAGTCCTTTTCAGTGCTCATCAGTGGGTCTCCAGCCTGAACGATGCAGTCGCGCCGCGGGCAAACGCCTCAGCCGAATGCAACAAAAATTGCACGCTATAGCGTGTAGGATGATGCCGTGTAGCAGGCTTCAGGGTGGAAATCAATAATGATATAAAGAAGTCTTTATGTCTTTATATCCCGGCAATGGCCGGAGGAAACCTTACATTTCCTCGCCGAACTTGTTGGCCACCAGCTGATCGAGCGCCTCGAGCGCTTCGGCCGCCTGATTGCCGCTTGCCGTCACCAGCACGCTGCAGCCGGGACTGGCGGCCAGCATCATCAGGCCCATGATCGAATTGCCGCCGACCGTGGTGCCGTCCTTCGAAACGGTGATCGCGGCATCGTATGCTTCGACGGTTTGTACGAATTTTGCGGAGGCTCGGGCGTGCAGGCCCCGTTTGTTGATGATGAGGAGTTCCCGGGAAAGCTCGGTCATGGTCATGGGGGCTGTGCTTGCCTCGTTATTTGCCGCTAAGCACGCGGCTGGCCACGTTGATATATTTGCGACCTGCCTCCGAAGCTTCCACCAGAGCCCTTTCCATGTTGTTGTCGCCGCGCACGCCGGCAAGCTTGATCAGCATCGGCAGATTGACGCCGGCGATGACCTCGGTATGGCCGCTATTCATGACGGAGATTGCGAGATTGGAAGGAGTGCCGCCGAACATGTCGGTGAGGATGATGACGCCGTGCCCGTCGTCGGCGCCCGCGACGGCCTGCAGAATGTCCTGCCGGCGCTTGTCCATATCGTCCTCGGGACCAATGCATACCGTTTCTATGAACTTCTGCGGACCAACGACATGCTCGACAGCATGCCGAAACTCTTCAGCCAGCTTGCCATGAGTGACAAGCACAAGTCCAATCATGATATTACTGCTCCCATTGCATATGCAAACAGGTGGCCCATATCGCAATGCAGCAATGCCGTCCACCGTGGGGGGACATCTTGGCGATGAAAAGACGAAGTGCAAGCTTAAAATATAGGATTTGAACGCCTGTAGGGGCCTAAATGGCCTATTAACCCAAACTTGCGCCGATTTTCGCCATGATTACAGCCAGCGGATTCGCGGAGGTTGCAGACAGACGGATCAAGGGCAACCGAGCGGATACGGTAATATCGATCCATTCGTCCTCAGGTGGCATCCTCTCAGCCGTCGCCGGATCGACGGGGCGGACGGCGAAATGCATTTCGGCCCGCGAAACGTAAGGCATCCGAACAATCCCGGTATAGCGGATTTCCATCAACCCGGCGATCGACGGCGGACATTCCGCGATCAGGGAGCCGTCCTGCTCGGAGATCAGCACGCGATCGTCGGCGATCAGGCTTGCGGCAAGCCCGAGCGGCTTGGCGGCCGCCAGGCACGAGAAGGCGAGGCTGGATTTGCCGCTGCCAGAGGGGCCTAGAAACAGGAGCCCGGTCTTGCCGACGAGGATGGCCGTGGCGTGAATATTGGTCGTTTCGCCGGTCATGCCGCCGCTCAAGCCGGCGTCCGGGCGGGCAGCGAGAGAATGAAGCGGGCTCCGTGCAGCGTCACGCCGTCGCTGTCGACGATATTCTCGGCGCGCAGCGATCCGCCATGCGCCTCGGCGATCTGCCGGCTGATGGAAAGACCGAGACCGGAATTCTGCCCGAACCCTTCGGCCTCGGGCCGATCAGTGTAGAAGCGTTCGAAGATACGGTCGATGTTTTCGGCCTGGATGCCAGGGCCGTTATCCTCGATATAGACGACGCAGCGCGTCCGCGTGCGTGTCAGCCGGACGGTGATCTTGCCGGTGGCGGTCGGAACGAAGGACCGGGCGTTTTCGATGAGGTTGGTGACGATCTGGCCGATACGAAGATCGTGGCCGTCGATCAGGAACTTGGACTTGTTGGCCGGCTTGCGATCGACCGCATATTCGATCTCGACGGCCTTCTTGCTGTGCCCGACCTGCCTCGAGATCTCGATCATGTCGCGCAGCAGCACTTCCAGGTCGATCGATTTGGCATCCGAGCGGGCAAGTTCGGCATCGAGCCGCGATGCATCGGAGATATCGCTGATCAGGCGGTCGAGGCGGCGGACATCGTGCTGGATCACATCCATGAGCCGCTTCTTGGAATCGTCGCTCTTGGCAAGCGGCAGCGTTTCGACGGCGCTGCGCAGCGATGTCAGCGGGTTTTTCAGCTCGTGGCTGACATCGGCCGCGAAGCTTTCGATGGCGTCGATGCGATCGTAGAGCGCCGAGGTCATGTCGCGCAGCGCGATCGACAGGTTGCCGATCTCGTCCTGGCGGGCCGAGAAATCGGGAATTTCCTCGCGCTCCTTCGCCCCGCCGCGGCGCACGCGGATGGCGGCGGCCGAAAGCCGGCGCAGCGGATTGGCGATGGTGGACGACAGCAGCAGCGACAGCACGACGTTGACCAGCGTCGCGACGCCGAAGACGCGCATGATCGCCAGGCGTTCGGCATGAACGATCTTGTCGATATCGCCGGCCTGCGTCGACAGCAGCAGGACGCCGAGCACGGCGCGGAAACGCTGGATCGGCACGGCGACCGAAACGATCAGCTCGCCCTTCTCCGTGGTGCGCACGACAGCGCCGCGCACGCCCGTCAGCGCGTTCATGACCTCCGGATAGATCGAGCCGTCACCGCCGGGCGCTTCCTTGTAGACAGGCAGATTGCCCGGCTGCAGCATCTTGTTGAGCAGGCCGCTGAACCAGTCCGACCAGCTCTGCGCCGCATCGTCGACCGGCGGCAGGTCGTAGCGCAGCACCTGGCCGCGCGAATAGAGATGGCGGCTGTCGAGCAGCAGGTTGGCATCGGCATCGAAGATGCGGGCGCGGGTGCGTGTCGGCGAGATCAGCCGGGTCAGCACCGGCGCCACTTTTTCCGGATCGATCGGGAATTCCAGATCCTCGTCGTTCGGAACGGGGGTGATGCTTTGGCCGGCCTGCAGCTCCAGGAGCTTCTGCGGATCGATGGTGATGGAGTTGGTATCGACCGATGCCGATGCGGAAACGGCGCCGGCGATGATTTCGCCCTGGGTCAGCAGGCTTTCGACGCGCGCATCGATCAGCCCCTCGCGAAACTGGTTGAGGTAGAGAATGCCGCCGACAAGAACGACCAGTGCCGCAAGGTTGAAGAACAGGATGCGGCGCGTCAGGCTGGAAAAGACGGCGTTGCCGAAGATGCGGCGGATCAGCACGAACGGATGGGTCCAGCGCCGGCGTGCGATCCGAGCGCCGCTCGGGCCTTCCGAGTCGTCTATATCCCTGTCCTGCACCAGCTGTGCCAAGCCAACGGCCCTTTCGAAGAACGGGATCAGGGATCCCGTCCGCATGCTCTTATTCCATTCTCAGCCGTATGGTCCAGCTAACTGTTCGAGCATGATGCCGGAAAGTATATGCGGTTTTCGGACGGCATCATGCTCACTTTCTAGTTCTGGAGCGGATTCGGATTTCAGGTCGATTGGACCTGAAATCATCCGGCTCTAGGCAGCTTCGCGGAAACGATAGCCCACGCCATACAGCGTCTCGATCATATCAAAATCGAGATCGACCATCTTGAATTTCTTGCGCAGCCTCTTGATGTGGCTGTCGATGGTGCGGTCGTCGACATAGACCTGCTCGTCATAGGCGGCATCCATCAGCGCATCGCGGCTCTTGACCACGCCGGGGCGCTGCGCCAGCGAATGCAGGATGAGGAATTCGGTGACGGTCAGCGTCACGGGCTCGCCCTTCCAGGTGCATGTATGGCGTTCCTGGTCCATGACCAGCTGGCCGCGTTCGAGCGAGCGGGCCTGCTGGGCGGCGCCGGGCTTGGCGGTGGCAGTGCCGCCGGCTGCGTTCGCGGCTTCGCGGGCGGAGGCGCGGCGGAGAACCGCCTTGACGCGCTCGACCAGGAGGCGCTGCGAGAACGGCTTGGTGATGAAGTCGTCGGCGCCCATCTTCAGGCCGAAGAGTTCGTCGATTTCCTCGTCCTTGGAGGTGAGAAAGATGACAGGGATGTCGGACTTCTGACGCAGGCGGCGCAGCAGCTCCATGCCGTCCATGCGCGGCATCTTGATATCGAAGATCGCCAGTTGCGGCGGCCGGGCAAGCAGGCCGTCCAGCGCCGAGGCCCCGTCCGTATAGGTCTCTACCTTATATCCCTCTGCTTCCAAGGCAATCGATACGGAAGTCAGGATATTGCGGTCGTCGTCAACGAGCGCGATTGTCAACATGGTGTTCGTCTCCGTCATCAGTGCGCATCTCCCGGATTTGGAATCCAGCCCAGGCGGTCTGCCAGCTCGGTCGGCGGTAACCTGGCGCGCTTATGGGGATAAAGGTGGAACAAATTGTGGCAAAGATAAAGGGGAAGATTGCCGAGCCGAAATGCCCGTGATCGGAGGTTGTGCGACGAAACGTCTCGCCCGCCCTCATTCAAACGATTTAAAATTGCCGAGATTTATTTAAATCGATTAAATATATGATATCATTACAGATTTTTTGTTTTGCGCTCTTGTGCTTTTAAAAAGACACCTCTACGCTTTAGACAATTCTAACGGCCAAGCCCCTTGTAGAGGAAAAAATCATGGAGCAATTCGGCGTCCGCAATCCCGCGACTGAACTGGGATCGATCGGCCTGGGAGCCGCCGCCAGTGTGCGCTATAACCTCATGGAAGCTCACCTTTATGAGGAGGCGATTCGCCGCCGCGAAGCCGATCTGACCGCCGATGGCGCGCTCAGGGCTTTGACCGGCCAGCACACCGGCCGCTCCCCGAAGGACAAGTTCGTCGTGCGCGACGCCACCACCGAAGACCAGATCTGGTGGGACAACAACAAGCCGATGTCGCCGGAACATTTCGCGCTGCTGCATGAGGACATGCTGGCGCATGCCCGCGGCAGGGACCTGTTCGTGCAGGATCTCATCGGCGGCGCCGATGCCGAATATGCCCTGCCGACCCGCGTCGTCACCGAGTTCGCCTGGCACTCGCTGTTCATCCGCAATCTGCTGATCCGCCCGGAGCGCTCGGCGCTCGAAAGCTTCGTGCCGAAGCTGACGATCATCGACCTGCCGAGCTTTCGCGCCGATCCCGAGCGCTACGGCTGCCGTACGGAGACGGTGATCGCCTGCGATTTCGTCAACGGCATCGTCCTGATCGGCGGCACGTCCTATGCCGGCGAAATGAAGAAATCGGTGTTCACGGCGCTGAACTACATGCTGCCGGAGCGTGGCGTCATGCCGATGCACTGCTCGGCCAACGTCGGCCCCGAGGGCGACGCCGCGATCTTCTTCGGCCTCTCCGGCACCGGCAAGACGACGCTGTCGGCCGATCCGACGCGCACGCTTATCGGCGACGACGAGCATGGCTGGGGTGAAAACGGCATCTTCAATTTCGAAGGCGGCTGCTACGCCAAGACCATCCGCCTTTCGGCCGAGGCCGAGCCGGAAATCTACGAGACGACGCGCCGCTTCGGCACCGTGCTGGAAAACGTCGTGCTCGACGAGCATGGCAGGCCGGACCTCGACGACGGCTCGCTGACGGAAAACACCCGGAGCGCCTATCCGCTGCATTTCATTCCGAATGCTTCGGAATCCGGCATGACAGGTCATCCCGAGACGATCATCATGCTGACGGCCGATGCCTTCGGCGTCATGCCGCCGATCGCCAAGCTGACGCCGGATCAGGCGATGTACCACTTCCTGTCGGGCTACACCGCCAAGGTCGCCGGCACGGAGAAGGGCGTCGTCGAGCCGGAAGCCACGTTCTCGACCTGCTTCGGCGCTCCCTTCATGCCGCGCCATCCCGCCGAATACGGCAATTTGCTCAAGGAGCTGATCGCCCGCCACGGCGCCCGTTGCTGGCTCGTCAACACCGGCTGGACCGGCGGCGCCTACGGCAAGGGAAGCCGCATGCCGATCAAGGCGACGCGTGCGCTGCTGGCCTCGGCCCTGAAGGGCGATCTCGACAACGTCGAATTCCGCATCGACCAGAATTTCGGCTTTGCGGTTCCGGTTGCGGTCGAAGGCGTCGACAGCGGCATCCTCGACCCGCGCTCCACCTGGGCGGATGGCGATGCCTATGACGCGCAGGCCGCCAAGCTGGTGCAGATGTTCGTGTCGAACTTCGCCAAGTTCGAGGACCATGTCGACGGCAACGTCCGCGACGCGGCCCCGGGTTTGCCGGTCGCAGCGGAATAAATAGCTCACGAGAGCGATGACTCACGTGAAACTCACGACCCGCCCTCGTGGTTCGAGACGGCCCTCTGGGCCTGCTCACCGCGAGGGCGGGTTTTCTGCCTTGGCTGTAGTCGCCCCGCCCTCATCCTGAGGTGCATTTCGGCGCAACGCGTGGAAATGCCTCGAAGGACGAGGCGGCCCCGAACTTGCGATAACCATATTTTCAACCGCGCCTCGATGTGGGATAGACAGGCGCGGAGAAAATCATGGCCAGCGAAGCGCTTTACATCAACGACCGGATCACTGTTGCCGGTTGGGAACTGACGGAACAATTCGTTCTGGCGGGTGGCCCCGGCGGCCAGAACGTCAACAAGGTCGCGACCGCCGTCCAGCTCTTCTTCGGTATCGTGAATTCGCCGTCGCTCAACGATCGCGTCAAGGCCAATGCCATCAGGCTCGCCGGCCGCCGCGTCTCCAAGGACGGCGTGCTGATGATCGAGGCCAGCCGCTTTCGCAGCCAGGATCGCAATCGCGAGGACGCGCGCGAGCGGCTTAAGGAGCTGATCCTCGAAGCCGCCGCCCCGCCGCCGCCGCCCCGCAGGAAGACCAAGCCGACCAAGGGCTCCGTCGAGCGCCGGCTGAAGGAGAAATCCGGCCGCTCCGAGGTCAAGAAGATGCGCGGCAAGGTCGGCGGCGACTAGGCTCGCTTTTCGGGCTGCGGTTTCGATTTGATTCGGTCAAGATGATGATAGTCAGGCGAGTTCGATTTCGCAGATGCTATCTGCTCGGCCCCTCACCCTAGCCTTCTCCCCCGCAGGCGGGGAGAAGGGACGACAGCGCGAACCAGCGGCCTTGGTTTCTCCCGGCGGCAGCTGACTTGAGGCACGAAAACTCCCTCGCCCCGCTATGCGGGGAGAGGGTTGGGGTGAGGGGCCATGCAAAAAGGCGCGGCAATGATAGGCTCACCCGACCAGCCCACCACAGGAAATATCGATGCTGCTCCCCAACGGAATTCGCCATCTGCCCGGATATCTCGACCGCCCTGCCCAGGAAGCGCTGGTCGAGGCGATCCGTGCCGTCGTGGCGGAGGCGCCGCTGTTCACACCGGTCATGCCGGGTACCGGCAAGGAGATGTCGGTGCGCATGACCAATTGCGGCTCGCTCGGCTGGGTGACGGACAAGCAGCACGGCTACCGCTATCAGCCGACCCATCCGGTGACAGGTCGTCCATGGCCGGCGATGCCGGCGCAACTGCTCGATCTCTGGCGCGATATAGCAGGCTATGAAACGCCGCCCGAAGCCTGCCTCGTCAATTTCTATAGCGACGATGCGCGCATGGGCCTGCATCAGGATCGCGACGAGCAGGATCTCAAGGCGCCCGTGCTGTCGATCTCGCTCGGCAACACCTGCCTGTTTCGGGTCGGCGGCCTCAACCGCAACGATCGCACGCTATCTTTCAAGCTTTCGAGCGGCGATATCGTCATCCTCGGCGGCGAAGGAAGGCTGTGCTTCCACGGCGTCGAGCGCATCTATCCGGCAACCTCGACGCTGTTGAAGAACGGCGGGCGGATAAACCTCACCCTCCGCCGCGTTCAGCCCTGATTTTCAGAGCTTCCTCAGCGCAACCTGCTCGATCAGATGGTTCTTGCCCTTCTGCAGAATGAGGTCGGCGCGTGGGCGCGTCGGCAGAATGTTCTGGCGCAGGTTCTTCAGGTTGATGTTCTTCCAGAGCCCCTCGGCGATCGCCAGCGCTTCCTGCTCGCTGATCGAGGCGTAGCGGTGGAAGAAGGAGTTGGGGTCGCGGAAAGCGGTCTCGCGCAGCCGCATGAAGCGGGCGACATACCAGTTGTGGATGAGCGGCTCGTCGGCATCGATATAGATCGAGAAGTCGAAGAAATCCGAAACCATCGGCACGATCTTGCCGTCCGCCGGCAGATGCCGCGACTGCAGCACGTTGATGCCTTCGAAGATCAGGATATCCGGCCGGTCGACCGTCTTGAATTCGTTCGGCAGCACGTCATAGACGAGGTGCGAATAGGATGGCGCCTGCACGTTCGGCTGCCCGGCCTTGATCGCCGAGAGGAAACGCAGCAGCGCCGCGGTGTCGTAGCTTTCCGGAAAGCCCTTGCGCTGCATCAGGTTGCGGCGCTGCAGCTCGGCGTTCGGGTAGAGAAAGCCGTCGGTGGTGACGAGATCGACCTTCGGGCTCGACGGCCAGCGGCGCAGCAACTCCTTCAGGATGCGGGCCGTGGTGGATTTGCCGACCGCGACCGAGCCGGCAATGCCGATGACGAAAGGCGTCTTGGCGACATTGGAGAGGCTGAGGAAGCGGTTGCGCTGCTCGAAGAGGATCTGCGAGGATTCCACATGCGAGGACAGCAGCCGCGACAAGGAGAGATAGATGCGCCGGACCTCGTCGAGATCGATGGGGTCGCCCATCGAGCGCAGCCGCGTCACTTCGTCGGCGGTCAGTGTCAGGGGAGTGTCGGCACGGAATTTCGCCCATTCTTCCGAGGAGAAGAAATAATAGGGCGAATAGGCTTTCGCCTCAAAAATATCGAGCGTCTCGGGTGCGGGCGGGGTCTTGGTCGCTATCGTCATCGCGTTTTACCGGCTGGCCTTCTCTTGGAGGCCGGATTGGACGGTGCGCCTTTCGAGCTCACCCATGACATTCTGCAACGGAATGCCGGCAATCTTCAATACGACCAAAAGATGATATAGCAGATCGGCGGCCTCATAGGTGAGGTTGTCGCGATCGTTTGCAACTGCGGCCATGACGGCCTCGATTGCCTCTTCGCCCAGTTTCTTTGCCGCTTTCGGCTGGCCGGCGGCAAAAAGCTTGGCGGTCCAGGATTCCTCCGGCGAAGCCTTGGAGCGTTCCTCGACGATTCGTTCGAGGTCGGAAAGGGTAAATCCGCTCATCGGTACGCTGCCTCCTAATCCAGCCGCATCGGAATGCCGCGCTCTGCCATGTAGCGCTTTGCTTCGCCCACCGAATAGGTGCCGAAGTGGAAGATCGAGGCGGCAAGCACCGCCGTCGCATGGCCTTCCTTGATGCCGGCGACGAGATCGTCGAGATCGCCGACGCCGCCCGAGGCGATGACGGGAACGCGCACCGCATCGGCGATCGCCCGCGTCAGCTCCAGGTCGTAGCCGACCTTGGTGCCGTCGCGGTCCATCGAGGTGACGAGCAGCTCGCCGGCGCCGCGTTCGACCATCTTGCGGGCGAAATCGACGGCATCGATGCCCGTCGCGTTGCGGCCGCCATGGGTATAGATTTCCCAGGCGCTCATATTGTCGCCGCCGAGCGCCTCGGTCCGCCGCCGCTTGGCGTCGATCGAGACGACGATGCACTGGTTGCCGAACTTGTCGGCCGCCTCGGCCACGAAATCCGGATTGTTCACCGCCGCCGAATTGATCGACACCTTGTCGGCGCCGCACAGCAGCAGCTTGCGAATGTCGGCGATGGCGCGCACGCCGCCGCCGACCGTGACGGGCATGAAGCATTGTTCGGCGGTGCGGGCCACCACGTCGAAAATGGTGTCGCGATTGTCGGAAGAGGCGGTGATGTCGAGGAAGCAGAGCTCGTCGGCGCCGGCGGCGTCATAGGCCTTGGCTGCCTCGACAGGGTCGCCGGCATCGACGAGATTGAGGAAGTTGACGCCCTTGACGACACGGCCGTCCTTGACGTCCAGGCAGGGGATGACGCGGGCTTTCAGGGTCATTGCGCTGCCTCCCTGGCCCGCTTGATCAGCGCCAGTGCTTCCTTGGGGTCGATGCGGCCATCATAGAGCGCGCGGCCGGAAATCGCACCCTCCAGTTTGCGGGCGTCCGGCTGGATCATGCGCTTGATATCGTCGAGCGAAGCCAGCCCGCCCGAGGCGATGACGGGAATGGAAACGGCCTCGGCCAGTTCCAGCGTCGAGGCCCAGTTGATGCCGGTGAGGATGCCGTCGCGGTCGATATCGGTGTAGATGATCGCGGCGACGCCGGCGCCTTCGAATTGTTTCGCGAGTTCGATGACGCCGAGTTCGGAGGCTTCTGCCCAGCCCTCGACCGCCACCTTGCCGCCCTTGGCGTCGATGCCGACGGCAATGTGCCCCGGATATCTCCGGCAGGCTTCGACGACCAGCGCCGGATCGCGCACCGCGACCGTGCCGAGGATGACGCGGGCAAGCCCGCGCGACAGCCAGTTTTCCATATGGTCGAGCGTGCGGATGCCGCCGCCGAGTTGTACGGGGTTCTTCGTCGCCTTGAGGATGGCGTCGACAGCAGCGCCGTTGACCGTCTCGCCGGCGAAGGCGCCGTTGAGATCGACGACATGCAGCCACTCGAAGCCCTGGTCTTCAAAGGCCTTCGCCTGGGCGCCGGGATCGGGATTGTAGACGGTCGCCTGCTCCATGTCGCCGAGCTTGAGGCGCACGCATTGGCCGTCTTTGAGGTCGATAGCGGGGAAGAGAATCATGATGTCTGTCCTTGGAGCGCGAGCCTTACGGCTTCCAGCGCAGGAAATTGGCAATCAGGGCGAGGCCGAGTTTCTGGCTCTTTTCCGGATGGAATTGCGCACCGGCGATGTTGTCGCGCCCCACGAAGGCGGTCATCGGGCCGCCATAGCTTGTGGTGGCGATCACATCGTCGCTGTGTTCGGCGGCGAGATGGTAGGAATGGACGAAATAGGCATGAAGCCCGTCCGGCCCTGTGGGTATGCCGTCGAACAGCGCGTGCGGATGGCGGATATCCAGCGTGTTCCAGCCGATCTGCGGGATCTTCAAGCTTGGATCGCTCGGCGTCATCTCCTTGACATCGCCCTTGATCCAGCCAAACCCTTGAGTGATCGTCTTTTCCAGCCCGCGCGAGGACATCAGCTGCATGCCGACGCAGATGCCGAGGAAGGGGCGGCCCTTGTGCTCCACGACATCGATCACCGCTTCGGCCATGCCGGCAACGGCATCGAGCCCGCGGCGGCAATCGGCGTAGGCGCCGACGCCGGGAAGCACGATGCGATCCGCCGTGGCGACCCGCTCGGCATCGTCAGTCAGGTCGATCTCAGCGGCGATGCCTGCCTCGCGGGCAGCCCGCTCGAAAGCCTTAGTGGCCGAGCGCAGATTGCCGGAACCATAGTCGATAATCGCGACGCGCATCGTCAGCGTCCTCCATCATAGCCGGGCAGGCCGAAGCTCTGGCCTGGGCGGCTGGTATTCGTATTGGTGGCCGTGATATCCCAATTTTGCGAATGGATATTCTGTTGCGGCTCTTGTTCGACTTCGGAGAAGTGGATTTGCTCCGCCGTCGCCAGATCATGCGCCGAGAC
The DNA here is from genome assembly GCF_010668395.1 of Martinezella lusitana. Taxonomy (GTDB): domain Bacteria; phylum Pseudomonadota; class Alphaproteobacteria; order Rhizobiales; family Rhizobiaceae; genus Rhizobium; species Rhizobium lusitanum_A. The sequence continues at coordinate 16,611 of NZ_WUEY01000027.1, read as the reverse complement.
GAGATTTTCCATTGTCCAGCCACGGTCGATCAGCCGCTGGCTGAGCGCATGCCGTCCCTCGAGCGCCGCAAGAACATGGACAGCGAGCAGGATGGCGGCGCCGGCCGCGAAAAAGCCCGGTTGACGTATCAGTTCCACAGCCAGGCCCTGCAACAGGATGGCAGCCGCCGCGTGGAGCCAGAGGCGGTGGTAAAGCATCCACAGGGCCGGAAACACAAAGGCTTTCCAGGAAAAGCCGTCGCGGATGAAGCGGGTTTCGTCGCGATACCGATCCGATACTGCGGATCGGCTCGGCGCTCCGGGCGGAGTCAAAATCAGATAGCTTGCCATTTCCTCAATTCCCCAGTTCGGGGCTCAGGCGAGCGTGCCTTTCGTCGAGGGCACCCGGCCTGCCTGCCGCGGATCGATCTCGGTTGCGGTGCGCAATGCGCGCGCAACGGCCTTGAAGCATGTCTCGGCTATATGGTGATTGTTGGCGCCATAATGGTTGAGGATATGCAGCGTGATGCCGGCATTCTGCGCGAGCGCCTGGAAGAATTCGCGCACCAGTTCGGTATCGAATGTGCCGATCTTCGGCGCGCTGAAGGAAACGTTCCAGACAAGGAACGGACGGCCGGAAAGATCGACGGCCGCCTTGGTCATCGTCTCGTCCATGGCAAGGTCGATAGAGGCATAGCGGGTGATGCCGCGCCGGTCGCCGAGCGCCTTGGCAATGGCCTGGCCGATGGCAATGCCGGTATCCTCGACCGCATGATGGTCGTCGACATGCAGGTCGCCCTTGGTGTCGATCTCCATGTCGATCAGCGAATGTCGCGACAGCTGTTCCAGCATATGGTCGAAGAAGCCGACGCCGGTCGAAATCGTCGACTTGCCGCTGCCGTCGATGTTGACGGAAACGGAGACGGAAGTCTCGTTGGTCTTGCGGGAAACGCTTGCCGTGCGGCTCGCTGTAGTCTCTGCCATGGGCTGCTCCATCGGAATACGGGGGTTCCTTATCAGGCGTATCGGGAAATATCCAGAAGTTACGCGCAACCGCCCGCCTTTAGCCGGCTGCTCCGCATCGATCCGCCGTAGCTGGCATTTGCAATCGTCAAAAGCCCTCTTACATAGGTGCTGACGGGGCCGAAACGCGGCCCGGCAGAAAGCCCGCCGAAACGGGGGCAAACAGGTGTTAAATGACGACAATCGTGACTATTCGCAAGAACGGCAAGGTCGTGATGGCCGGTGATGGCCAGGTCAGCCTTGGCCAGACCGTAATGAAGGGCAATGCCCGCAAGGTTCGCCGCATCGGCAAGGGCGATGTCATCGCCGGTTTCGCCGGCGCGACCGCCGATGCCTTCACGTTGCTCGAGCGCCTTGAAAAGAAGCTCGAACAATATCCCGGCCAGCTGATGCGCGCAGCCGTCGAGCTCGCCAAGGACTGGCGCACGGACAAATATCTGCGCAACCTCGAAGCCATGATGCTGGTTGCCGATAAGAACGTGACGCTCGCCATCACCGGCAACGGCGATGTGCTCGAGCCCGAACATGGCGCCATGGCGATCGGCTCCGGCGGCAATTTCGCGCTCGCCGCAGCACGCGCGCTGATGGACAGCGACAAATCCGCCGAGGAAGTCGCCCACCGCGCCCTCGATATCGCCGCCGACATCTGCGTCTACACCAATCACAATGTGATTGTGGAAACGCTCGATGCCGAAGCCTGAGACGTTCCTCTCTTGATAGTTTCTAGCCCTGACAGGGAACATGCGAAATGACCACTTTTTCCCCCCGCGAGATCGTTTCCGAGCTCGATCGTTATATTGTCGGCCAGCATGAGGCCAAGCGCGCGGTGGCGATCGCCCTGCGCAATCGCTGGCGCCGGCAGCAGCTCGAACCCGAGCTGCGTGATGAAGTCATGCCCAAGAACATCCTGATGATCGGCCCGACCGGCGTCGGCAAGACGGAAATCTCCCGCCGTCTCGCCAAGCTGGCCGGCGCGCCCTTCATAAAGGTCGAAGCCACCAAGTTCACTGAAGTCGGCTATGTCGGCCGCGACGTCGAGCAGATTGTCCGTGACCTCGTCGAGGTCGGCATCGGCCTGGTGCGCGAAAAGAAGCGCGCCGAAGTGCAGGCAAAGGCGCATATGAGCGCCGAGGAGCGCGTGCTCGATGCGCTGGTCGGCGCGACAGCATCGCCGGCAACGCGCGACAGCTTCCGCAAGAAGCTGCGCGACGGCCAGCTCGACGACAAGGAAATCGATATCGAAGTGGCCGATACCGGTTCCGGCATGCCCGGCGGCTTCGAGATCCCCGGCATGCCCGGTGCCAATATCGGCGTGCTCAACCTCTCCGAAATGTTCGGCAAGGCCATGGGCGGCCGCACGAAGAAGGTGCGCACGACGGTCAAGGAGTCCTACAAGGAGCTGATCCGCGATGAATCCGACAAGCTGATCGACAATGAGGCGATCCAGCGCGAAGCCGTGCGCTCGGCTGAAAACGACGGCATCGTCTTCCTCGACGAGATCGACAAGATCGCCGCCCGCGACGGCGGTGTCGGCGCCGGCGTCTCCCGCGAGGGCGTGCAGCGCGACCTGCTGCCGCTGGTCGAAGGCACCACGGTTTCGACAAAGTACGGCCCGGTCAAGACGGACCACATCCTCTTCATCGCCTCCGGTGCCTTCCATGTCGCCAAGCCCTCGGATCTTCTGCCGGAACTGCAGGGCCGCCTGCCGATCCGCGTCGAGCTCCGCCCGCTGACCAAGGAGGACTTCCGCCGCATCCTGACGGAGCCGGAAGCAAGCCTTATCCGCCAGTACAGGGCGCTCATGGAAACGGAAGACCTGAAGCTCGACTTCACCGACGATGCCATCGACGCTCTCGCCGATGTCGCCGTGCACCTGAACTCCACCGTCGAGAATATCGGCGCCCGTCGCCTGCAGACGGTCATGGAGCGCGTGCTTGACGACATTTCCTACAACGCGTCGGATCGCGCCGGCGCATCGGTGACCATCGATGCCGCCTATGTCCGCGAACATGTCGGCGACCTCGCCAGCAACACCGACCTGTCCCGCTTCATTCTGTAGCAGGCGGTCTCAGGCGATTTAAAACAGTAAACACTCGACAGCGGGCCGTTAACTTTTTAGTTAGGGGCCCGTTTCTTTGTGTCGGATGGCTTTATTCGGCCAAGATTATCCGTCAGGCAGCCGCACGGAAACATCGGTTGAAACTTCGACAGGACAGCCATCTTGCGACGTATACTGATCATTGCTCTTCTGGCGGTCGCCAGCTTCTCCTGGATCCCCGCTCATGCGGACGCGGCAACCGCGGTGCCTCCGGGCAACCGCAATGCCGAGCAGCCGCCGGTTCCCGGCGCCTCCGTCCGGCGCACGCGCGGCACGAATTCGACCTTCGATCGCAAGTACCAGAAGGTCCGCGAGCTGCTGGCAACGGACACGCGACTGATGTCGAAGATCAAATCGACGGCACGCGCCTACGGTATCGATCCGATCCACATCATCGGCGCGCTCGTCGGCGAGCATACCTACAATGTCGATGCCTATGACGGCCTGCAATCCTACTACGTCAAGGCCGCGTCCTATGCCGGCCAGAGCTTCCGCTTTGCCTATGACGGCGAAAACGTCGACGATTTCGTCGCGCGGCCGCAATTCGACGCCTGCAAGGGCAAGGGCGATTCCTACGCCCTGTGGACCTGCCGCGAAGATGTCTGGGAAGACGATTTCCGCGGCAAGACGGTCGGCGGCAAATCCTATCCCGACAATCGCTTCAGCGCGGTTTTCTTCCAGCCCTTCTATGCCGGCCAGACCTTCGGTCTCGGTCAGGTCAATCCGCTGACGGCGCTGGAGCTTTCCGATCTGGTCAGCCGCACCTCGGGCATTGCGAAGTTGGACGAAAAGGATGCCGGCGGCGTCTACAAGGCGATCATGGATCCCGATCTGTCGCTGGCCTTCGTCGCGGCATCGATCCGCAAGTCGATCGACGACTATCGCTCGATCGCCGGCATGGATATTTCCGGCAACCCCGGCATCACCGCGACGCTCTACAATCTCGGCAATTCCCGCAAGCGCGCCGCCGCCCTTGCCGCCAGGAACAGGGGCGCCTCGCAGCCGGTCTGGCCGGAGGAAAATTACTACGGCTGGCTCATCAACGACAAGCTGAGTGACCTGAAGTCGCTGCTTTAGGCATCTGACGCGACGTTTTATCGTCTGGATTTCGCGCGCGGCGTTCCCCATATCGGATGGGTGCGCCGTTCCGGTCGTGTCGATCGGGCAACGGCCCGGTCTTCGAGGAGAGTTGATCGCATGGACATGATTCCGGAAGCCTTCTCTCCGCCGGCGCCGATTCCGCGCACCATCCCCCCGTCGCGCTGGACGATCATCAAAACCATCCTGCGCAATCCGCTCGAACTCTGGGGCGAGCCTTCCTATACGCTGCCGTGGATCAAGGCGAAGTTCTTCAGCGAGCAGACGCTGATCGTCAACGATCCCGGCCTGATCAAGCATGTTCTGGTCGACAACGCCGCCAACTACCGCATGGCCGATATCCGCCAGCTCGTGCTCCGGCCCATCCTGCGCGACGGCCTGCTGACGGCGGAAGGCCCCGTCTGGAAGCGCTCGCGCAAGGCGGTCGCACCGGTGTTCACGCCGCGTCATGCCCAGGGCTTTGCCGGCCAGATGCTGAGCCAGAGCCTGGAATATCTCCATAAATACGAGCAGGCCGGCAGCGAAGGCGCGGTGTTCGATATCGCCGCTGACATGACCGAGATGACCTTCGCCATCCTGGCGGAGACCCTGTTTTCCGGCGAGATCGTCACCGAAGGCGAGCATTTCGCCGATGACGTCAACGAGCTGCTGCACCGCATGGGCCGGGTCGATCCCATGGATCTCCTGCGCGCGCCCGGCTGGGTGCCGCGCCTTACCCGCATCGGCGGCCAGCGCATGCTCGACAAATTCCGCGGCATCGTGCGCAACACCATGGACCTGCGCCTGGAAAAGATGCGCAAGGACCGCGCGAGTGCCCCGGACGATTTCCTGACGCTGCTTCTGGAAAAGGCCGGCCCAGATGGGCTGACCATGGAGGAGATCGAGGACAATATCCTCACCTTCATCGGCGCCGGCCATGAGACGACCGCCCGCGCGCTGGCCTGGACGCTTTATTGCGTCGCCAACAGCCCGCATATTCGCCAAGCCATGGAAGAGGAAATCGACCGGGTGCTGGCAAGCGATGCGGAGCCGGTCGCCTGGCTCGACCTGATGCCGCACGTCCGCGCCGCCTTCGAGGAGGCGATGCGCCTTTATCCGCCGGCGCCGTCGATCAATCGCGCCGCGATTGCCGATGACGAATGGACGAGCGCCAAGGGCGAGCGTGTGACGATCCCCAAGGGGATCACCGTCCTCATCATGCCGTGGACGCTGCACCGCCACGAACTCTATTGGGACAAGCCGCGCGCCTTCATGCCGGAGCGCTTTCTTCCGGAGAACCGGGGCAAGATCAACCGCTTCCAGTATCTGCCCTTTGGCGCGGGCCCGCGCGTCTGCATCGGCGCCACTTTCGCGCTTCAGGAAGCCGTCATCGCCCTTGCCGTGATGATGCGCCGCTTCCGTTTCGACCTGACAGACGAGACCGATCCCTGGCCGGTCCAGAAGCTGACGACACAGCCGCGCGGCGGATTGCCGATGCGGGTGACACGGCGGTAAGACTGTTTTTGCCGCTTGCCAGCTAGCGGCTCAGGCCGCAAGGGTGCAATAACGGCATCACATTCCGTTCAAGAGCTGGATATTTTCGTGACCTCTCATTTCCTGCTCGGCATCGATACGGGTGGAACCTATACCGATGCCGTTCTCTTCCATGAAACCGATGGCGTGATCGCCAAGGCGAAATCGCTGACCACGCGGCACGACCTGGCCGTCGGCATCGCCGGTGCCGTCGATGCCGTCATTGCCAAAACTCAAATTCCCGTCTCGGCGATCGGCCTCGTATCGCTGTCGACCACGCTCGCCACGAACGCGCTGGTGGAAGGGCAGGGCGGCCGCGCCGGCTTGATCATGATCGGCTTCGGGCCGGACGATCTCAAGCGTGACGGTCTTGCGGAAGCGCTCGGCTCCGATCCCGTGCTGTTCCTTCCCGGCGGCCACAATGTCCACGGCAACGAAAATCCGCTCGATCTCACGGCGTTGCGCGAGGCGTTGCCGGAACTGGCGAAGACGGTCTCCTCCTTCGCCGTCGCCGGCTATTTTGCCGTGCGGAATCCGGCTCATGAAATCAGGGTGCGCGATTATATCCGCGAACTCTCGCACCTGCCCGTCACCTGCAGCCACGAGCTTTCCTCCAAGCTGGGCGGGCCGCGCCGCGCCTTGACGACGCTGCTCAATGCCCGCCTCGTCTCGATGATCGACCGCCTCGTCGGCGCCTGCGAAGGGTTTCTGGCGGCGCGCGGCATCTCCGCGCCGATGATGGTGGTTCGCGGCGATGGTGCCCTGATTTCCGCCGCAGAGGCCAAGCTCCGGCCGATCGAGACCATTCTGTCGGGCCCGGCCGCAAGTCTTGTCGGCGCGCGCTATCTTACCGGTCTCGACGATGCCGTGGTTTCCGACATTGGCGGCACCACGACCGACGTTGCCGTCATGGAGGACGGCCGGCCGCGGCTGGATGCCGACGGCGCCGTGGTCGGAGGCTATCGAACCATGGTCGAGGCCGTCGCCATGCGCACCTATGGCCTCGGCGGCGATTCCGAGGTGAAGATCAATGATCGCGGCCTTGTCGCCGCTTTCGAGCTCGGGCCTCGCCGCCTGTTGCCGCTCAGCCTCGCTGCCCATATGCATGGCGAGGCGGTGCTCGAGGTGCTGGAGCAGCAGCTGCGGGCGTCGCATCTGGCCCGCAATGCGGGCCGTTTCGCCCTGCGCACCGGCGTACCGGACCATCTGGCGAGCGGTCTTACGGCGCCCGAACAGGCACTGTTCGACAGGATCGGCGCGGTTCCCGTGGCGCTCGACAAGCTTCTGACGATGACATCGCAGAAGGCGACGCTGGATCGGCTGGTGGCGCGCGGCCTCGTGCATCTGAGCGGCCTGACGCCCTCCGATGCCATGCATGTGCTTGACAGGCAGAGCCAGTGGAACGAACCGGCGGCCCGCCTCGGGCTGGCCCTGGCCATGCGGCTGAAGGATGGCTCCGGACGAGCCATCGCCTCATCGGTCGAGGAACTCGCGCAGAAGATCGTCGATCGCCTCACCCGCCAGTCCGCCGATGTCATTCTGGCCGCCTGCCTTGCCGAGGATGGCGTTGCCGATCTGGATCCCGCCCGCTCGACCTCTATCGACCGTGCTCTTCGCCGCGCCCCGGGGATCGCCCGTTTCGCCATTTCGCTCGACCGCCCGCTTGTCGGGCTCGGCGCTTCCGCCCCGGTCTATTATCCCGCGATCGCGGAAATGCTGGCGACCGAAAGCGCCATTCCCGCCGATTCGGATGTCGCCAATGCCGTGGGTGCGGTGGTCGGCCAGGTGCGGGCCAGCGCCATCGTTTTCGTCACCATGCCGGAGGACGGCATCTATATCCTGAACGGCGCCGGTGAGAGCCTGCGCTTTACCGACGAGGACCGAAGCTTTGCCGACGCCCGTTCGCGCGCCGTCGAAGCCGCGATGGCGCAGGCGCGGTTGAACGGCGCGGTCGATCTCGTCGTGGCGGTGGACGAGCAGGTGGATGCGCCGGAGGTTGAGGGCAGTCGCAAGCTGATCGAAGCACGGTTCATAGCGACCGCCAGCGGTCGTCCGCGAATTGCTGCGGATTGATTATTTCCAGAAAGGCATAAATCTTTCGAATTATTTCCAAATTGACGGAAAGCGAAACCGTCAGCAAAGTGGCAGCATATGAAAATTGAGCCGTAACACGGCCTTGAGGAGTATTTGGCATGAGCCGCATTGAGAAAAACGGGCTTCAGATCGAACCGGTACTGTACGATTTCCTCGTCAAGGAAGCCCTTCCGGGTTCGGGTGTCGATCCTGATACCTTCTTTGCCGGTTTTTCCAAGATTGTCCACGACCTTGCACCCAGGAATCGCGAGCTGCTGGCCAAGCGCGACAAGATGCAGGTAGCGCTCGACGACTGGTATCGCAAGAACGGCGCCCCCGTCGATCTCGCCGCCTACGAGGCTTTCCTCCGCGACATCGGCTATATCGTGCCCGAAGGCCCGGCCTTTACGATTTCGACGGCGAATGTCGATCCCGAAATATCGGAGATTGCCGGCCCGCAGCTCGTCGTTCCCGTCATGAACGCCCGCTATGCCCTGAACGCGGCCAATGCCCGCTGGGGATCGCTCTACGACGCCCTCTACGGCACCGATGCCATTCCCGAGACCGATGGCGCCGAGAAGGGCAAGGGATATAATCCCAAGCGCGGCGAAAAGGTCATTGCCTGGGTCCGCGACTTTCTCGATTCCACCGTGCCGCTCGATGGCGCCAGCTGGAAGGATGTCACCGGCCTTGCCGTGAAGGATGGTGCGCTGGCGATTGCCGCCGGGAGCGGTGCCGCCAAGTTGGCGGACGGCAGCCATTTTGCCGGTTATCTGGGCGATGCAGCCGCTCCGACGCACATCCTGCTGAAGCAGAACGGCATCCATATCGAAGTCGTCATCGACGCGAGCACCGCCATCGGCAAGACCGACCCGGCCGGCATTTCCGACGTCCGCCTGGAATCGGCGATCACGACGATCATGGATTGCGAGGATTCCATCGCCGCCGTCGATGCCGAGGACAAGGCCGAGGTCTACCGCAACTGGCTCGGCCTGATGAAGGGCGACCTGACCGAGGAAGTCGCCAAGGGCGGCAAGACCTTCACGCGCCGGCTCAACCCCGATGTCACCTATACCGCGCCGGATGGCGGCACCTTCGATCTGCATTGCCGCTCCCTGATGCTGGTGCGCAATGTCGGTCACCTGATGACCAATCCGGCCATTCTTGATCGGGACGGCAACGAGGTGCCGGAAGGCATCATGGATGCCGCAATCACCGGCCTGATCGCGCTCTACGATATCGGCCCGAACGGCCGCCGGAAAAACTCGCGCACCGGCTCCATGTATGTGGTCAAGCCGAAGATGCACGGCCCCGAAGAGGTCGCCTTCGCGGTCGATATCTTCTCGCGCGTCGAAGACCTGCTCGCCATGCCGCGCAACACCATCAAGATGGGCATCATGGACGAGGAGCGCCGCACGACGGTCAACCTCAAGGAAGCCATCCGCGCCGCCCGCGAGCGCGTCGTCTTCATCAACACCGGCTTCCTCGACCGCACCGGCGACGAGATCCATACCTCGATGGAAGCCGGCCCGATGATCCGTAAGGGCGACATGAAGCAGGCGGCCTGGATCGGGGCTTACGAAAACTGGAATGTCGATATCGGCCTGGAATGCGGCCTGTCCGGCCATGCCCAGATCGGCAAGGGCATGTGGGCCATGCCAGACCTGATGGCGGCCATGCTCGAGCAGAAGATCGCTCACCCCAAGGCCGGCGCCAACACCGCCTGGGTGCCGTCTCCGACGGCGGCGACGCTGCACGCCACGCACTATCACCGCGTCAACGTCGCCGACGTGCAAAAGAGCCTGAAGAGCCGTGGCCGCGCCAGGCTCTCCGATATTCTGTCCGTGCCGGTCGCCTCGCGACCCAACTGGACGCCGGAGGAAATCCAGCGCGAGATCGACAACAACAGCCAGGGCATTCTCGGCTACGTCGTGCGCTGGGTCGATCAGGGCGTCGGCTGCTCCAAGGTGCCCGACATCAACAATGTCGGCCTCATGGAAGATCGCGCCACCTTGCGCATCTCGGCGCAGCACATGGCGAACTGGCTGCACCACAAGGTCATCACCGAAGCGCAGATTATCGAGACCATGAAGCGCATGGCCGCGGTGGTCGATCAGCAGAACGCGGATGATCCCCACTATATCGCCATGTCAGGCGATTTCGACGGCTCGATCGCCTTCCAGGCAGCGCTCGATCTCGTGCTCAAGGGGCGCGAGCAGCCGAACGGCTATACCGAACCGGTCCTCCATCGCCGCCGCATCGAACTGAAGGCAAGGCAGGCGGGCTGAGTCGTCTTCTCCATCAAAGGCCACCTCGATCCTTCGAGGCCTTGTCGTCCGCGCTGACGCTTCGACGGCAAGGCTCCTCAGGATGAGGTGGAGAGTGTCTTGCGGCCAGGGGAAAGATCAGCCCTAATCCTGAGGCGCGCCGCCAAAGGCGGAGCCTCGAAGGACGACGGCGGGTGGGACAGCACAGGATCGATCCGCAATTCTTCAAAAACAAAAAGGCCGCCGGATCGATATCCGGCGGCCTTTTCGTTCAATTCAAGTAGCCAGCGATTACTGGATCACGATGACCTTGGTGCTGCGGCCCGGAAGAACGCGGCTGTAGAGATCGATCACGTCCTGATTGATCAGGCGGATGCAGCCCGAGGAGGCGGCGGTGCCGATCGAAGCCCATTCCGGCGTGCCGTGCAGGCGGAACAGCGTGTCCTGGCCCTTTTCGTTGTAGAGATACATGGCGCGCGCGCCGAGCGGGTTGGAAAGGCCCGGGTTCATGCCGCCATCGACATACTTGGCGATTTCCGGACGGCGGACAGCCATTTCCTTCGGCGGATGCCAATTCGGCCATTCCTGCTTCCAGGCGACATAGGCGGTGCCGGACCAGGAGAAGCCCTGCTTGCCGACGCCGATGCCGTAGCGCATCGCTTCGCCATTGCCGAGGATGTAATAGAGATGACGCTCGCGCGTGTTGACGATGATCGTGCCTTCGGCCTCATCCGTCTTGTATTCGACGATCTGACGGCGGAACTGCGGCTTCACCTTCTGGATCGGGATCGCCGGCAGCTGAAAGCCGTTGTCGCTGGTTACACCGTAGTCGCCATCGAACGTCTTGATGGTCTCGGTGGCCGAATTTGCGGTTGCGGCCGGCGCTGCTGCGGCGGTGGTGGCATAGCCAGCCGATGCGAGCATTGCGACAAGGCCGAGTGCGGTCATAGCATTACGGATGCGCATGGAAGTCTCTTGAATTTTCGTGGCGGGGAACGGATGGCTATCAACCATCTTTGTCTAAAGTTTATTTTCCATTAAACTTGGCTTTGCAAGCTGCTCTGGCCCTACAAAAATAGCGCCGGCGCGCAAATTAGAAGGACATGGTTTTTTTGCAACAACGCTGGGCCTGTCCCCGAGACAATTCATGACGATTTTGAACGTTTACAATAACAATCCGTTAATAGATGGCAGGCAGTCGGAGCGAGCCATGCTTGTGCGCAAGGGCGTGCAGTTGTTACTGCATGAAATGCGTCACGCCGTGCTGCCGGAACTGCCGCTTGCCAGCGGCCGTCGCGCCGACCTCATCACGCTGTCGGAAAAGGGAGAAATCTGGATCATCGAGATCAAGACCTCGATCGAGGATTTCCGCGTCGACCGCAAATGGCCGGAATACCGCCAGCATTGCGACCGGCTGTTCTTCGCGACCCACAAGGATGTGCCGCTCGATATCTTTCCGGAGGAGTGCGGGCTGTTTTTGTCCGACGGCTATGGCGCTCACATGATCCGCGAGGCGCCGGAGCATCGCCTGCCGCCCGCGACGCGCAAATCGGTGACGCTGAATTTCTCGCGCGCCGCCGCCCAGCGCCTGCTTTTGGCCGAGTGGGCGACGGGCAAGTCCTTCGCTTCCGAATAGGTCAGTGAGTCTCCGGCGCAATTCCGGACGGAAAACCGCTATCCACTTTTCCTGGAATCGCTCTATTTCGGCGCGCGCTTGGCGAGGATGCGCTGCAGCGTGCGGCGGTGCATGTTGAGCCGGCGGGCCGTCTCGGAAACGTTGCGCTCGCACATCTCGTAAACACGCTGGATGTGCTCCCAGCGCACGCGATCGGCCGACATCGGGTTTTCCGGCACTTCCGCCTTTTCGCCGGGGCGCTGCGTCAGCGCGGCATAGACGTCGTCGGCGTCGGCGGGCTTCGCGAGATAGTCGAGCGCGCCGAGCTTGACGGCCGTCACCGCCGTCGCGATGTTTCCGTAACCCGTCAGCACCACGATATGCGTGTCGTCGCGCCGCTGGCGGATCGCCTCGATCACATCCAATCCGTTGCCGTCGCCCAGGCGAAGGTCGACCACGGCATATTTCGGTGGGGTCGCCTTGGATTTGGCAACGCCTTCCGCCACCGATTCCGCCGTCTCGACGTCAAAGCCGCGCGTTTCCATGGCGCGCGCCAGCCGGCGCAGAAAAGGGCCGTCGTCATCGACGATCAGCAATGTGGCATCCGGGCCGATATGGGCCGCGTCGTCCTTGGCCCCGGTCTGCGGGGCAATGCTGTCTTTATCCGTCATTTTATCTTCTATCCCGGCGACCATCCGCCTGCATATTCTACCGATTTTTGACGATCGCTGTTTTAAGCCGTGAAAATCATTTTGTCGAATTACTGTCGATCAATACGCGCGGCCATTCGACGCGGACGCGCGCTCCCGGCGTCTCCGGATCGCGATTGCCGAAGGAAAGCGCCGCGCCGGATCGTTCGAGCAGCGTCTTGGCAATGAAGAGGCCGAGCCCGAGGCCGCCTGCCGTGTCGTCACGCTGGCGCGAGGTGACATAGGGCTCGCCGATCCGCGCCAGGATTTCCGGCGAATAGCCGCTCCCATCGTCCTCGATGACAATGGTGAGCGTGTCGGCAGTGTACTCCACGGTGATGGTCACCGTCTTGCGGGCATAGTCCACCGCGTTTTCGATGAGGTTGCCAAGGCCGTACATGATGCCGGCATTGCGGTTCAACACCGGCTCGCCGGCGCGGGGGCTTTTTTCGATCAGCTCCAGCGTGATCCCGAACTCGCGATGCGGCGCGATGATCTCTTCCATCATGGAAGACAGCGTCAGCCGCCGCATATGGGCCTCGTCCTCCGAGGAGAGCGTCGTCAGCCGCCTGAGGATGTCGCGGCAGCGCTCGCTCTGGCTGCGCAGCAGCGCCACGTCCTCGCGGAAACGGTCGTCCTCGCGAAGTTCCCGTTCCATTTCCTTGGCAACTACGCTGATGGTGGCAAGCGGCGTGCCGAGTTCGTGCGCGGCCGCCGCCGCCAGCCCGTCCAGCTGCGACAGGTGCTTTTCCCGCTGCAGCACCAGTTCCGTCGCAGACAGGGCGTCCGCAAGCTGCGAAGCCTCCATGGAGACGCGATAGGCGTAGAAGGCGGCAAAGGCCATGGTGGAGGCGATGGAGCACCAGACGCCGAGCTGCATGACGCTATGCACGTTCACGGCGACACCTTCGTACCAGGGCAGGGGGAATGGCGAGAAGGCCAACCCGGTGATGCAGATCATCGCCAGCAGGATCAGCGGCATGCTGTAGCGGATCGGCTGCGAGGCAAAGGAGATGATGACAGGCACGCAGACCAGCGCCGAAAACGGATTGGCGAGGCCGCCTGTAATCAGCAGCAGCCCGCAGAGCTGCAGCAGGTCCAGGCCGAGCAGGGCAAAGGCCGCCGGAGGCTCCAGCCGATGGGTCGGCGGATAACGCAGCGTCAGGAAGAAGTTGATCCAGGCAAGGCAGGCGATCAGCACGCAGCAGGGCAGCAGCGGCATGGGGAATTTCAGCCAGAAGGCGACGATCATGACCGTCACCGTCTGGCCGCCGACCGCAAGCCAGCGCAGGCGCACCAATGTCTGCAGCCGCAGCCGCCGGCTGGTATGGTGGTCGTCCTGCGCCTTCATTTCGGCCTCGGACAGTTTTTCCAGTCCTCGGAAGAAGCGTGCCATCGTCAGGTCCCCTTTGGCTTGGCGCGTGTCGTCGGCAGTGCATCGGCCGGGTCTTCCGGCCAGGGATGCCTCGGGTAGCGCCCGCGCATGTCGGCGCGCACATCCTTCCACGATCCTGCCCAGAAGCCGGGCAGGTCGCGCGTCGTCTGGATCGGACGGTGGGCCGGCGATGTCAGCTCCAGCACCAGCGGCAAGCGGCCGCCGCCGACGGCCGGATGCTGCTTCAGCCCGAAGAGCTCCTGCACGCGAATGGTCAGCAGGGGTTCCTCGCCGTCATATTGAATGGGATGGCGCTGGCCGGTGGGCGCTTCGAAATGCGTCGGCGCCATCCGCGCGAGATCGCGCTGCAGCTCATGCGGCACCATGGACATCAGCCCGTTGGAAAGCCCGCCGGCGGAAATGTCGGAAAGGCCGCGCGCGTCGGTCTGAAACGGCGTGAACCAGTCGTCGAGCCGGGCAAGCAGGGCCTCGTCGCCCATGTCGGGCCAGGGCTCGCCGATCGTCCTGTATAGGAAGCCGATCCTGTCGCGCAGCTGTGCCGCCTCCTTCGAAAAAGGCAGCACCTCGATCCCGAGTTCGCGGATGCCGTCGACCAGCGCCTGTGTCGCTTGCGCGCCGGAGGGGCGTGGCAGGGGTGTTTCCTCGAAGATGATGGCACCGAGCCGCGTCGCCCGCCTTGCGCGCACCTGACCGCTCGCCCTGTCGAAAAAGCTCTGGTCTTCGGTGCGGATCTCGCCCGGCAAATGCTCCTCGACATCGGCGCGGGAAATCTCCGCCGCGGCCAGGATGCGCGCCTGCGCCGCCCGGCCGGTCAGGTCGGCAATGACAAGCATCTGCGAGCCGGCAAGCCGCTCGGTTTCGGCTAGTTCCGCGCCGCGCCCGTTGGCCATGACGAAGCGTCCGCGTCCGCCGCGCTGCAAGGCGATCCGGTCGGGAAAGGCGTGCAGCAGCAAAGAGCCGGCCAGAGAAGACGGCGCGGCGGCGGCACTTGCTTTACCGCCAGCCGCCGAGGCGAGCCTCCCGGCCAGCCGGCGCGCCGCTTCCGCCCGTTCACCCTTCTCCGTCTTGAAGCGTCGCAGCCGCTCTTCGAGATCGATGCTCTGGCCGCCGAGCCCCTGTTCCGTCAAAAGCACGGCCAGCAAGGCGGCCTCGCGGGCCTGGCCGAATTCGGCCGCTGAAATCACCATCGCCGCCAGTCGTGGCGGCAAGGCAAGCTCGCGCATCAGCCGGCCACGCGTCGTCAGTCCGTTTTCCGCGTCGAGCGCTCCCAGCTGACGCAGCAGGGCGCGCGCCTCGGCAAGCGTCGTCGCCGGCGGCTGGTCGACGAAGGCAAGCGTCGCCGGATCCTGCACCCCCCAATGGGCGAGATCGAGCGCGAGGCCCGAAAGGTCGCTGGAAAGGATCTGCGGCGGCGTAAAGGCAGGGAGCGCCGCCGTCTGACCCGGATGCCACAGGCGGACGGCGATGCCCGGTTCGGTTCGCCCGGCGCGGCCGGCGCGCTGGTCCGCCGAGGCGCGAGACACGCGCACCGTCTCGAGCCGCGTGATGCCGGTCGAGGCCTCGAACACCGGCAGGCGCTGCAGGCCGCTGTCGATGACGATCCGCACACCGTCTATGGTGATGGAGGTTTCGGCGATCGAGGTGGCAAGCACGATCTTGCGGGTGCCCTGCGGCGCGGGCCGGATCGCCGCGTCCTGCTCCTTCTGGCCGAGATTGCCGTAAAGCGGCGTGATCATCGTCTTCGGCCCGAACCGGCCGTCCAGCCGTTCCGCTGTCCGGGTGATTTCCGCCTGTCCCGGCAGGAAGGCGAGGATCGAGCCTTCTTCTTTCGCATGTGCATCGAGGATCGCCCGCGTCACCGTATCCTCGATGCGTTCGCCCGCCGGCCGATCCTGATGGCGGATATCGATCGGAAAGCTGCGGCCCATGCTTTCGATGACGGGCGGATGGCCGAGCAGGGCCGCGACCCGTTCTACGTCCAGCGTCGCCGACATGACGAGGATGCACAGATCCTCCCGCAGCGCCGACTGCACGTCCAGCGCCAGCGCCAGACCGAAATCCGCATCCAGCGAGCGCTCGTGGAATTCGTCGAAGATGACGGTGGAAATGCCGGAGAGTTCCGGGTCGTCGAGGATCATCCGCGCGAACACGCCTTCCGTCACCACCTCGATGCGGGTTTTGGAGGAGATACGGTTGTCGAGGCGCATGCGGTAGCCGACAGTGTCACCCACCTGTTCGCCGAGCAGCGAGGCCATGCGGGCGGCAGCCGCCCTTGCCGCCAGCCGTCGCGGCTCCAGAAGAATGATCCGGCCGTCGCCGCGCCATTCCTGCCCCAGGAGATAAAGCGGCACCAGCGTCGTCTTGCCGGCGCCGGGCGGCGCGGACAGCACCGCACGCCCGTGGCCGGAAAGTGCAGTGCCGATATCGCCAAGCACATGCGAGACCGGAAGCTCCGGCAATGGAGGCACTTTATATGTCACGCCTGCTGGCTCCGTATCGCTTTATATAGAGGGGTGTCGGGCTCGTATGGCAAACCCGTTTGCGCCCGCTCCCTATGAAGAAGCAACATGCTTCGCTTCCCCTGTTCGTTTGATCTCTATTAGGTCCTGGGCGTTTTGCTGGCAATGAGAGGCCGGGCAGCCGCGCGGGCGACGCGATCTGCGCTGGTTTGAGGGGGCAATCAGGACGATTCCTGCGAAAGGCGTAAAGTGAATCCGGAAAACACATCCAATCCGGTACATTTTCCTCTCTTTCCCCTGGTCATTACAAATATCCTATTAAAACCAGTGCGTTACAAAAATGTCAGAATTTTTACAGAGGCGGTGTTGACTATATCGGGTTGGGGGGTCTATAAGCCCGAT
>NZ_WUEY01000026.1 GCF_010668395.1 Martinezella lusitana | reverse complement strand
GGACAGCCGCGTCCCCGCGCGTCTCGATCTCCTTCAGCGTCGCCTCGACAATCGAGCGAACCTTCGCATCCTCCTCCGCACGCTCCGTCGCAGTCTTCCCAACCTTCAGATAACTAACCGTCATGATGGTTCTCCTTGCGGCCAGACCAACGGCCGCTTCGCTATATGTTCAGGATTTATGTGGCTGCGAGACGCGGGTGCCGGTCCTCGCATCGAACAGGTGACAGGCCGACGAGGGGATCACGGCATGCACGCGCTGCCCGATCTCGGCTCGATAGGACTTGTCTGATTTTATCGAGACGAGCTGCTCGCCAATCCGGAAACTCGCCATCGTGGCTTCGCCAAGCAATTCCATGGAATAGACGTCCGCGCGAAACTGCCCGCCCTCCGATACGAGGGATGCGTCCTCGGCCCTGAAACCCAGCGTAACCGGCCCGCTTGTGTCCCTCGGCAAGGAGGGGATGCTGATTCCGTCGGCAAGAAAGGTTCCGTCTCTCAGCTCGCCCGGCACAAGGTTCATTGCCGGAGAGCCGATGAATGAGGCGACGAATGTGTTGGCCGGATTGTCATAGATTTCGGTCGGCGTTCCAACCTGCTGAACGATGCCCTTGTTCATGACGACGACGCGGTCCGCCAGTGTCATGGCCTCGATCTGGTCATGCGTGACATAGATCGTGGTAACCTGCAGCGTATGCTGAAGATGCTTGATCTGGGCGCGCGTGGAGACGCGCAGCTTTGCGTCGAGATTGGACAGGGGCTCGTCCATCAGAAACACGTTGGGCTGCCGCACGATCGCGCGACCGAGTGCTACGCGCTGGCGTTGCCCGCCCGACAGGGCCGCCGGCCGCCGATCAAGAAAGTCCAGCAGCTCGACCATCTTTGCAGCCTGCATGACCTTTTCATGATGCTGTTCCTTGGGAACGCGCCGCACGCGCAATGGAAAGCGAATATTCTCGTATACGCTCATGTTGGGGTAGAGGCCGTAACTCTGGAACACCATCGAGATGTCGCGATCCTTCGGCTCCAGCTTGTTGACCAGTCTGTCGCCAAGCCAGATTTCGCCGTCGCTGATATCCTCCAGTCCCGCGATCATGCGCATGGTCGTCGTTTTTCCACAGCCCGACGGACCAAGCAGAACGAGAAATTCACGGTCATGGATCGTAAGGTTGAAGTTGTCGACGCCAACGAAATTGTGCCAGCGCTTCGAAACGTTCTTGAGGCGGATTTCTGCCATCTGAATTATCCCTTTACTGCGCCCGCCGTAAGGCCGCTGACGATCTGGCGCTGGAAGAACATGACTAGGAGGAAAAGAGGCGCGGTCGCGGAGACCACCGCCGCAACGGCAAACATGACGTTGCCGTCCTGTTGAACCGTACCCAGGAAACTCGCGATTTTCGGAACCATCGTCTGGTTCGGCTGCGACAGCAGCATCGCCGTGACTGCGAAATCATTATAGGCGAGAAGGAAGGAGAAGAGGCCTGTCGTGATCACACCCGGCCACATCACCGGAATGACGACGAGACGAAAAGCCTGGAAGCGCGAGCAGCCGTCGACCATCGCGCTCTCGTCGAGATCCTTGGGTATGGACAGAAAGAAGGAGTGAAGCATCCAGAGCGTGAACGGTTGATTGATCGCCACCAGCACCATGATCGCGGTCGGCAGGTATCCCCAGATATTCAGCTGGAAGAACGGCAGGAGATAACCGGATACAAGCGTAATATGCGGCATTGCCCGGAATACCAGCGCCACCATCAAAATCCAGAAAGTGTAGCGATGGCTCGAGCGAGATAGAGCATAGCCGCCCAGCGTTCCGAAGGTCAGCGAGATGACGACCACAGCTATCGTAACGATGGTGGTATTGAAAACCGATGATGCAAAATCGCGAACGACCCATGCACCATAGTAGCCTCCGCTTGTAAAAGCACTTCCCGTCTGGGCAATCGTGCGAACACCGGTGACGGCATTCCACCAGGAGTCTCGCGAGAAAAAGTCCTGCTCGACCTTGAATGAACCCCAGACAGTCCAGGCAAACGGAAATGCAGCAAGGAAAACCCATATCAGGACAAGCAGAAGAGATACGGTCTTCAAGGACTTCGGTTGTCGGCGTACAGCGGGAATCATGATGCGCTCCTAGTGCCTGTTAAACTCGCGCCATGTGCGCACCAGAACCGGGGAAAGAAGAATGATGACACCGAAGATCGTCATCATCGACGTTGCCGCCGCCGAACCGTAGAGCTGATCGACCTGGCCTCGAAGGTCGTTGAATATCGACCAGGACAGCGATGTTGCATTGGCCTCCGCGCTGAAGCCGACGACCGGCTCGAACACGCGAAAATTATCCATCAGTTGAACCAGGGCGACGAAGGTCGCAAGCGGGCCGAGATGCGGAATAACGATGAAACGTATCCGCTCCCAGCGGCTTGCGCCGTCGATCATTGCCGATTCGAGCGTGTCGGCAGGCACGGTCTGCAAGCCGGCATAGAATACCACGAACGAAAAGGGCGCATTGTTCCAGATGCCGTACAGGAGCAGCGTTATCCATGTCAGCACGGCGGACGATCCGACCGAGAGCGTTGGATCGCCAACCAGTGATTGAAGCGTCGCGCCCAGAATCCCTTGAGAGGAAACCATCCAGTAGACGATGAGCGCGCCGACAAGCGGCGTGATGATCATCGGCAATAGAGAAAAGAAAATGACCGGGCCCTTCAGGGCTGGAGACAGATTGTTGACACCAAGCGCGATGCAGAAGCCGAGCGCCATCGCGAGTGGCGTTACGACGAAGGTATAGGCCAGCGTGAAGGCAAGCGCCTTGTAGAATGGCAGGCTGTAGATGCGGGCTACAGCATCGCCAAAACCCTTGTTGTTACCCATGATCGAACCGATTTCCGCAAAGGCCAGATGGTTTCGGTCGATATAGGTTCCAAGACCGTTGAAATGGCCGAGAGGTTCGTCGTGGCGCAGTTTGGCCGTCGCGTCGGCATCCACCCGTGTTTCCTTTTTGCAGCCACCGAAAGGTGCGCAGGTCTCGGTTTCCACGACGATCTTTTCATGCTGCACGTACAGCGACTGCACCGCAACCGACACGATCGGTAACGCGATAAACAGGATCATCAGGATCAGCGACGGCAATATGAAGGCAAAAAAAGCCCGATGAGGCATAAGCCCTCCTCAGAGATACAGCTCTTTCCGGCGAAATCGGCGCCGGGAGCAAGTGGACGTTCGGGCGGTCTATATGGCCACCCGATTGTCGAGCTACTTTAGGAAGCCGCCTTCCTTGGCTGCGGCACTGTAGGAGGCTTCGACATCGCCAAGCGCATTCTCCGCGCTTTCCCGGCCCTGCATGAAATCCGCAAGCTCGGAGCCGAGCGCGGTATGGAGCAGTCCCATATAGGGCAGCATGGGGTAGGGTATGGCGCCGCCGTTCGCGGTCGCCAATACGCCGACCGCGCCGGCGCCCGGAACGTAGTCCTTCGTCAGCCAGGTAGCGATATCGGCATGGGCCTTGCCGACCTCCGGCCTTGTTCCGTAGATCATCGCCCGGAAGGAAGCCTCTGCATCCTCGTCCGAAATGTTTTTCGCGATTGCAAAGCCATCCCACCATAGGGCAGCGGCAGGCGTAGACCCGCCGCCCACTGTGGGCGCGGCGGCAAGCACCGTGTCTTTCACTATGTCTGCGGGCGCAACCTTCGGATCGACAATGCCTCCCGCCAGGGAGCCCCATTCATTCATGATGGCGGTCTTTCCGGACACATAGACCTTTGCCAATTCGTCGGCGTTGAAGGTCATGTAGTCCGGGCTCATGTATGCCGTCAGATCCTTCATCATTTTCAGGGTGGCTAGACCCTTTTCGTTGTTGATGGCCGGTGCTGCCGAACCGGGCTGAAAGAGCTCGCCGCCATAACCGAGATACATGTTCACGAATTCAGCTGCCAAATCCCACCCGGCCTTGTCGGAGGCGGCGAGCGGATATTGCATTAGCCCCTTTTCCCGGATGACCTTTGCCGCGGCAAGGATATCTTCATATGTCTTGGGCGCAGAGAGACCTGCCTTGTCGAGGATATCCTTGCGGAAATAAAGGTGCTGCGAATTGCCCATGAAGGCGATCGCCATGATCTTTCCATCCAGCTTGATGAGCTGGTTCGGCTGCAGGTCCTGTCCGTATTTGGCCACGAGGTCGTCCATCGGGCGGATCAGTCCCTCATTGAGCAGCGGCACGATCGAATTGTTGGCGATCATCGCGACCGTGTATTCGGCGGGATTGACCCGCAGGGCCGGGACCTGCAGGTTCTTGTGCTCGGTCGTCTGGTTCTTGGTTACCTTGACGCTGGCGGATGCGCATTTCTCAGCCTCCGAGACGACGACCCGAAGAGCCTCGAAATCATTGGACAAGATCCTCACCGATCCTTTTTCAATACCACAATCGGCCTTTGCGGACATCGTTCCGGCAAGCAGGCCGGCCGAGACCGCGACCGTCGATGCGAGTAATCTGATCTTTTTCATAGTTCCCTCTTTCATTGGTTTTGGTTGCCTGTGTCCGCTTGTTTGCCTCTTCAAGGGCAATTCTGGCGTAAGACGTCGAGTTTGGAATACGTATGCAATTCGAAGCTGCTCGTGCCCCTCGGCGCAGGTCATTCA
The DNA here is from genome assembly GCF_010668395.1 of Martinezella lusitana. Lineage (GTDB taxonomy): Bacteria > Pseudomonadota > Alphaproteobacteria > Rhizobiales > Rhizobiaceae > Rhizobium > Rhizobium lusitanum_A. The sequence continues at coordinate 77,472 of NZ_WUEY01000026.1, read as the reverse complement.
GACCTGCGCCAGTTTAGGCAGCGCTAGCGGAGAAGTTGGACGAGAACGCCGAATTCGTTGAAGGTCGTCCACTCGCGTGTCACACGTCCGCCTTCGATGACCCAGTGGGTTATGCCCCAGAGATTGACCTCGCGTCCGGTCGGAGCACCATAGCGTCCATGGCCCCGATGCGTGCCGATCATCGACCAGCGCTGGGCAACGAGAAATCCGTCCTCGGCATTTCCCATCCAGTAGAGGTCATCGACCGAGTAAAGCGCATCGGGAAACATTGCGAGCAATGACAGCATGAACGAGCGCAATTGTCCGGTTCCCTGAAACACGCGCCCACCCGTCGCCTCCGACACGATGCCAGCACCGTAGACCTTCTCGACAGCGGAGAGATTGCGTCTGTTCCATATCGTTTGAGCGGCGGCCCTGACGAATTCCTCGGGGTTATCGCCGATCCTGTCCGGTATGGGGACATTCTCGGGTTTTGATTGGCCGGTGGTACGCGTCGGTTCGCTGCTTAGGAAATCCGCTGGCAACACATCCGGCCCCAGCAGCGATGCGGCGCGTCGGGCGGTTTCCACAGGGTCGAGGCCGAGCTGCTTGACGAGATAACACGTATCGTAGGCTACATGTTCGTAGAAGATCTCATTGTCGCGTGAAACACAGTTTGCCATGCAAAGAAACTGTATCCGCTTTCCGGTCGGTGCGCCGTGGGCACTCCAACCGGTATTCGTGCCGATGATCTGCGAGCGATGCGAGGTGTGAAAGCCTATCTCCTCGTCGCCGGCCCAGATCACCTCGTCGGCGAGGATCCGCATGTCGGGAAAGGCATTGCTCTGCTCGATCACATGCTGAACGACGAGATCGCGCCCCGCAGCCAATCCCAACTCGCCCCACACCATGCAGTCATGACTGTAGGTATCGTAAATGTAGCCGATATCTTTCTCTTCCCAGATCTGATGCGTGATCCGGATGATGTAATCGATGATATTGGCATATTGCGCCTCGAAGCCGCGCATCGAATGGCGCACGGCATGGGCCGGTGTCTTGCCGAGGAACGCGTCGGTGCCACCCCGACGATAGGCGTCGAGCGAGATGGAAAAATCCTTCGGCATATGCCGTGGCTCAAGCCCGCGGAACTTCGAGCGGGCTTGTTTGGAATCCGCGTGGCCACGGGCGGCGACCGGTGTCTCACTTGCCGGCGCGCTTTTCGCGGAATTCTTGGTGGTTTGATCGTTCATCTCGGCTCCCGTTTCCAGATCATGGGAGAGAATAAACATAATATGCCCGAACGGTCAATAGTTATGCCCGAACGGTCATTTCGTTGCGGTTGCGATTATTATCTCGACCCCGGCGGCGGTGAGTTGCCGCGCGAGATTGGAGGGTATGGAATCGGCGATCAATCTGGATGAGGCGGAAGCGGGCACAATTTCGAAAACCCCGACCCGATCCATTTTCGAAGAATCCGCCAGGATCGTGACTTTTCCAGCTTGGCGCGACATTGCTCGTGCGATCTGCGCCTCCTGAAGGTCGTGATCCATATAGCCCGTTGCTGCAACGGCCGCGACCGTCAGGAATGCATGCATGGCTCGAAACTGCCCGATATGCTGGACGGCCATATCTCCCACACATTCCTGGCCGCCGCGTCGGAACTCGCCCCCGATGAGGAATACACGACTCTCTTCGCCCTTTGCAGCCAGAGCGGCAATGGCAGCCGAGTTCGTAATCACCGTAAGCCCTTGTAAGGCCGGCAATTCTTCGGCAAACATCAAGGTCGTCGATCCGGTATCGATGAAAAGACTGTCGCCGGGCTTTAGCAGAGCCGCGGCCGCCTTTGCTATGGCTCGTTTCGCAGCCAGATTCTCGGTCATTCGGGCGGCGAACGGTCCTTCTCCCGTGTCGCCCGCATAGGGCTCGGCGACGACGGCGCCGCCATGGACCTTCCGCAGAAAGCCACGTCGATCCAGCTCGGTCAGGTCTCTGCGAATGGTTTCGCGTGAGATGTCCAGACTGTCTGCCAATTGCTCGACGGAGGCGCGGCCTTCGGTCCGTACGAGATCGAGTATGTTGTTTCGTCGTTCTTCAGGGGTCATGATCTCATATCTCGACGTGACTATTCAGTCATTAATATTGACCATATGGTCACAATGGGTTATCGCTTCCACAACATAACCACAATATGTTCGGATCACCAGAGGAAGCGATAGCCGGAATGGAAGTCTACGACTTTGCAATCATCGGCGCGGGTGTCGTTGGATGCGCGACAGCGCGTCGTCTCGCGCTGGCCGGCGCAAAGGTGATCGTGCTTGAAAAAGGGCGCGATATCCTGTCCGGAGCGAGCAAGGCGAACAGCGCGATCCTGCATACGGGATTCGATGCGCCGCCGGGAAGTCTTGAGCTCGCCTGCGTGCAGGAGGGGCATGCCGAATATTTGGCCCTGCGCGAGAGCATGCACCTTCCCGTCTTGAAAACGGGCGCGATGGTGGTCGCGTGGACGGATGATGAAGCGAAACGCTTGCCCGCCCTGGAATCCCAGGCGCATGAAAATGATGTCATGGACGCCGTGCTGATCGAAGCGAAAGAGGTCCGCAAACGCGAGCCCCATTTATCGAACGACGTGCGCGGCGCGCTGTGGGTGCCTCGCGAATATGTCATCGATCCCTGGTCGCCGTTCCTGGCCTATGCATTGCAGGTGCAGGCGATGGGCGGACGTTTCCTGTTCGAGACCGAGGCGAGGGATGGTGTCTTCGATGGGCAGACGTGGGCGATCGAGACGAATGCCGGCACCTTTTTCGCAAAGGGCATCGTGAATTGCGCTGGGCTTTACGGTGACCTTGTCGAAGAGCGGTTTCTGGGGAGCGTGAGCTTTCGGATCCAGCCGAGAAAAGGTCAATTTGTCGTCTTCGACAAGGCTGCAAGCGCCTTGCTTTCCGCAATCATACTGCCTGTTCCCAACGACAGAACAAAAGGAATTGTTCTTTGCCGTACCATATTCGGCAATGTCCTTGTCGGTCCAACTGCCGAAGAGCAACCGGATCGTGCGATTGCCACCGTTGACGAAGGGGAAATGGTGAAGCTCATTTCCCGTGCCGAGGCAATGCTACCGGCACTTCGTGGCATGCCCGTTACGGCGATTTATGCCGGGCTTCGCCCTGCAACGGAGCAAAAATATTATCGGATTCGTCATGACAAGCAACGCAGCTGGCTTACCGTTGGCGGGATCCGGTCGACTGGGCTGACAGCTTCGCTCGGATTGGCAAATCACGCGGCTGCGTTGCTGCTCGGCGAACACGACAACCCCACACCGCGCGAGCCGGTGCCGAAAATGGCCAATCTTGCCGAACATGTCGCGCGTGACTGGCAGACGCCCGGCTATGGCGAGATCGTTTGTCACTGCGAGTTGGTGACGCGCCGCGAGATCGACAATGCCTTGTCGGGGGCGTTGCCGCCGCGAGATCTGTCCGGCTTGAAGCGAAGAACACGTTGCACCATGGGCCGGTGCCAGGGCTTCAACTGCCTCGGCCGCCTGGCCGAATTGACGAAAGAACGCCTTCCATATCCTCCCGGGACGCCGCTATGAGCCAAATTTCGAACTTGCCTGGCGTCAGCACATCCGTGGACGTTCTCATCGTCGGCGCAGGCCCGGCGGGCCTAGCCGCAGCGGTGGCGCTGCGGCAGGCCGGTGTGCAGAATGTCGTGATCGTTGAACGTCAACCGGAGGCGGGTGGAATGCCGCGCCATTGCGGCCATTCACCGTTCGGCATGCGAGAGTTTCACCGGATTCTGACAGGAGCGCAATATGTCCGCCGGCTGGTCGCCGCCGCCGAGCAGGGGGGAGCCCGATTACTGCTCAAACATACGGTCGTCTCCATCGAGGCGGGCCCAAGTGCCCTGATTGCCAGCCCCGACGGCCTTCTGGAGGTCAGGCCGAGAGCGATATTGCTGGCGACAGGGGTGCGGGAAGCCGCGCGCTCCGCCATGCTCGTCTCGGGCTCTCGGCCACCGGGCATCATGAACACGGCCGCACTTCAGGATATGATCTACATCAGAGGAATGCGGCCGTTTCGCAGACCCGTCATCATAGGCTCCGAACTCGTGGCGATGTCGGCGATCCTCACATGTTTCAAGGCCGGTGCGAAGCCGGTCGCGATCGTCGAGGCCGGTCCGCGGGCATTGGCGCGCAGGCCTTTTGGCTGGTTGCCCGCCATCACCCGTATTCCCTTCTATCGCGATACGGAAATAGCCGGCATCGATGGTACCGACAAAGTCATCGCCGTGCATTTGCGCAACCGGCTTACCCAGGACACACACAGGCTGGAATGCGACGGGGTTCTCTTTACCGGACGGTTTACGCCCGAAGCGGCGGTCGCCCGCATCGGCGGCATCGCAATCGATGACGGTAGCCAGGGTCCCGAAATCGACAATCGCGGCCGGACGCAATTGCCGGGTATCTATGCCGCCGGAAACCTGCTCAGGGGAGTGGAAACGGCGGGTCATTGCTGGTCCGAAGGGCGGCGCGTCGCAAATGTCATCGCCCGAGATCTGAAGAGATTGCCACCTCTTTCATTGACGAGGATAGAAGCGGGACGAGGTGTCAAATATGCCGTACCGCAGTCGATCGCCTTTGCCGGCGACAACGCCGCCTTTTCTCATATCGAAGTTCGCTTGAGCGATTGGATCCGTGGCAACTTGACGGTTGAGCAAGCCGGCCGCACCGTGTGGCAACGACGATTGGACAGCGGACCTGAGCGCCGAATCCGCATTCCGCTCGACGAGCTGCCCAGAACCGGCGCGGATCCCCTGGTAATCTCCGCCCAATGAAAGCGTGCCCATGCGAATCCTAGCCATCGACCAAGGAACGACTTCCACGAGAGCAATCCTGTTCAGCCAGACAGGGGATGCCCGCCATATCGGCAGCAGATCGCATAGAAACGAATATCCCCGCCATGGCTGGGTTGAGCAGGACGCGAACGAGCTGGCAGTCAACATAATGTCCCTCATAGAGGCGGCCGGTCCGGTGGATGCAATTGGATTGGCAAATCAGGGGGAAAGCTGTCTGGCATGGGATAGCGTGACCAAGGAACCCTTGTCTCCGATCATTGTTTGGCAAGATACGCGTACCGTCCAGATACTGGAACGAATGGCTGCGGAGGGGTTGGAAAAGACGGTTCGGCGCAGGGCAGCGCTTCCGTTGGATCCCTATTTTTCGGCGGCGAAGCTTGGCTGGATCGTCGCCAACCTGCCCAAGGCGGCGGCCGCGTTGAAGGCGGGCCGCCTGAGGCTCGGGACCACCGATGCGTTCTTCCTGGATCGTTTGGCGGATTGCTTTGCCACGGATCGGGCAACCGCATCCCGAACCAGCCTGATGAACATGGAGACGGGAGAATGGGACGAGGAACTATGCCGGCTGTTCGGTGTGCCCCTTGAGTGTCTTCCTCCCATCCGGTCCAATATCGCCGGGTTCGGAAGCATTGCCGGCGCGCGGGTGGGGGCATCGATAGTCGACCAGCAAGCCGCTCTCTACGGACATGGTTGCAGGATTGCGGGGGATGCCAAGGTGACGTTCGGTACTGGCGCCTTCGCGCTGACCGTGACGGGCACGTCTCTGAAGCGGGACGCTCTCGAATCCGGATTGTTGCCGACGGTCGCCTGGGATCTTGGCGACGAGACGACATATGCGATCGACGGCGGAGTTCAGGATGCGGGATCGGCCATCGAATGGGCGTTGCGAGCGGGAATGGCCCGAAGTCTCCTGGATTTCGAAATATTGGAACCAACGACAGCCGTTGAAAGAGGTCTTGTGTTCATCCCGGCATTTTCCGGTCTGGGTTGCCCCACATGGGATCGCAGTGCCAGCCCACTGATCATCGGCTTGCAGCCGAGCATGGACCGAAGGGATATATGCCAGGCCTTGCTGGAGGGCGTAGCCTTTCTCACCTCGCAGGTGCTGGCCGCGATCGGTAATCACTGTGCCTTGCAAGAGCATATTCCTATCGATGGCGGAATTGCCGCCAACAGCTATTTCGTGCAGTTCCTTGCAAACTGCAGTGGGCGCAGCTTCCGCGTCGGCAGCTTCGCGGAGCAAACGGCGGCCGGAGTGGCGTCCCTGGCCGCTCTTGCCCTTGGCGAGGAAATCGACCCTCCGCGACTGCAGCAATTCCTAGTCGGACCGAGCCTCGACGGGGCCGTCTGGTCCGGCATCTTCAATGATGCCATATGCCGCGCGCGCGGCTGGAGGCCGGCTCCCTTGTAATCGCGAGGCTCCAATGGGAGTGCCAATCCAGAACCGGCCAGGCCGTCATCGGTGAGGTGGACGGAAGAATAGCTGGGTGCTTCAGTCATGTGGCGCCGGTCGGCGCCACATGACGATGATGTCGATTGCATGGTTCGAAGCGCCTGCCGCGTCAGCTCATGCCGTGACCGAGGCGTGGCTATTTTCTGGTTACCTGAGCCGAAACCGCGACCTCGCCGCCCAGTCCAAGGTATTTGAAGTCGAATATCTGGTTGTTTTCGCTTTGGAATTCCGCCCAGGCTTTGAATTCGTGATCGATATAGCCCGCGTAGTTGAAAAACTCATCGAAGACGACCACCGTATCGTTCATGCGCTCACGGCAGGCCTTCAGAATATATTTGGCAACGCTGTAGAGATCCGTATCGATATGGATGAAGCGGATTTCGCCGGGATTCTGCTGAAGAAAGAGCGGCAGCTGCTCTTCAATCATGCCGATCCAGAGCCTGACGTTTGCCGGCACCTGCGGCACGGGCGTAGCGAACGCACCTATCTGGACGCCTTCGCGCCAATTCTCCGGGAGCCCCTTGAAGCTGTCGAAACCCGCGACTGGGCGGCGAACGGCATTGGCGATCGTGGTGATCGTCACGCCGCTTGCGACCCCGAATTCCAGAAAGAGGCCCTCGCCCAGAGTTTCGGCCTTCTTCGAGGCAAAAACGAGATGATCGAGCCAGCTGTCGAATTGCGGGCAATTATAGAGATGCCGGTTATAGAACTGGCCCGCTTCGAAGGCTGCCGCGATCTGCGCAAATCTCTTGACGCTCAACGGCTTCAAAGCGGTGGTGCCCTGGATATGGGCTAGATCCGGCTCAAACAGAAGCCTTGCCGTAAGCGCATCTGCTATATCCTTTGACATCAATCGATCCTTCGAAATGGTTGGTCGGGCTCCCGGCGTTGGGTGGCAACATCGAAAGAAATGACAGGGCGGTTTCCTATCGGATAGCGCTGGTCCCAGCCTTGTGTCCCTGGCGACGCCGGGGGCACCCGCAGCAAAGCGTGGTGTGTGTCGGGCAGTCTTTATCCAGACAAGCGGCAGCTGCGCGCCCTCTCCCCGAAGAGAGTGGGCCTATCGGCCGGTCCAGTGTGACCAGCCACGGCGCCGATTCATCGAGGAAGGCCTCATAAATCCGCGACTGACGATTGCGCGAAGGCGGATGGCAGCCGGTGAGATAGATAATCGCGCATCTGGCGAAGAGCATCCTTGGATGTCAGGCGCTCCGTCTGCAGGCCCAATCGCAGCCAGAGTCCGTCGATCAGGGCGGTGATGCCGAGTGCGACTGCCTCGCATTCTTCCTCCGGCAGCATATGAACCAGGGCCGACATGAGATTGGACCGCATCCGCATGTGAATGACCTTCTGGATACGTGCCAATTGCGGTTCGCGCGGAACCTCTGCGCAAAGCGCCAACCACGCGTGGCAAACGGACGGCTGGAAAAAGCGTTCCTCGAAATTGCCTTCGATGATCGCCTCCAGTCTTTCAAGGGGGCTCCTTGCGAGGTTCAGTCGCGCCACGACGGCGTCCCTCAAGGCGGCGTTCGCCTCGCGCATCGCATGCTCGAACAACTCCTGCTTGTTTGCGAAATAGTGCAGGACGATACCCTTCGAAGCGCCGGCCTGCGCGGCGACTTTCTCCAGCGTTGCTCCCGCCATGCCTTCGCGCTGCAAAACCTCAAATGCGGCGCGCCTGAGTTCGCGCTTCCGGATGTCGCTAATCTTGGCCAGTCTCATGTCTACCCCCGAGGTTGGGCTCTACATTGACAAGTTTTCCGAAAAGATCAATTATTGACCCATGGGACAATAAAGTATCCATTTGGACAAAAAGGGGACTGCCATGAAACGATCAGTGAGAGCCGGAGCCACCGCGATCCTCCTCCTTGCCGCAACCGCTCGGGCCTTCGCGGGCGAGCCGGAAAGCTGCAAGGCTGTGAGAATGGCGGAACCGGGCTGGAATGATCTCGCCTTCACGACCGGGATCGGCATCACTTTGTTAAATGCGCTGGGTTATGAGGCCAAAAGTCAGCTGCTCGGCATCGACGTCATTTACACGAGCCTGAAGAACAAGAACCTGGATGTGTTTCTCGGCTATTGGGACCCGGCCATGGTCGCCTACTACAAGCCGTACAAGGAAGACGGTTCGGTGGAAACGGTTCGCACCAACCTTGAGGGTGCGAAGTACACATTTGCCGTCCCCACCTATGTCTGGGAGGCCGGCGTCAAGGATTTTTCCGATCTGCATAAGTTTGCCGACAAATTCGATCACAAGCTCTACGGCATAGAGCCGGGATCGAACCAGCTGATGCTCGACGCGATCAAAGATCCGGCTCTCGGTCTCGACGGGTGGGAAGTGATCGAGTCGAGCGAGCAGGGCATGCTTTCGGAGGTCAGTCGCCGGACGCGCGACAAATCATTCATCGTATTTCAAGGCTGGGCGCCGCATCCGATGAACACGGTGTTCGACATCAAATATCTCACCGGCGGCGACAAATTCTACGGACCGAATTTTGGCGCGGCGACGGTATCCACGCAGGTGCGCAAGGGTTATCTGCAAGAGTGCGCCAACGTCGCGAAGCTCCTGAACAACCTGACATTCGATGTCGACTACGAGAACCGCGGCATGGCCTACATCATGGATGATGGTCTCGAACCCGCCGACGCCGCTTTGAAGGCAATCAAGGCCGAGCCCGCGCGGCTCGATACCTGGCTGGCGGGAGTATCCACCTATGACGGCCGACCGGGGCTTGCCGCGGTCAAAAGCGCTCTTGGGCTTCAATGACTATTCACGCAGATCATTGGCATAGCCGCAAGCGATACGTTGAAACGTCGGAAGGGAAGTCCGTCGCCTTCGTCGACAGCGGCGGAAACGGACCGCCGCTTCTGCTGCTGCACGGCTTTTCCGACACGAGCCGCAGCTTTGCCGCGCTCGAACGCTTCTTTCCTGATTTTCGCCTGATCGTTCCGGATCTTCCCGGGCATGGGGCATCCGCTCTGGATGGAGGAATGCATGTCGATGATTTTGCCGCGAGCATCGACCGGCTTCTGACGGTTCTCGGACTTGAGAACATTGCGCTTGTTGGCCATTCGATGGGCGCGATGACGGCGATAGAGCTTGCGGCCCGCCGCCGGGATGGCGTGAATGCACTCATCCTTCTGTCTGCCAGCCTGCGGCCGGATTTCGGTGCCGAGAGCCCGCTTGCCCGCGATATACGTTCGCTTCGGGATCCCATCGACCCTTCGGGGCCGTTTCTCCGTGATTGGTATGCCTGCAGCCGCCCTGTCGATTCCGACTTCTTGTCGAGGATGAAGCTGGATGCGGCGGCGATGCCGGCGGCGATCTGGCATGGCATCCTGGAGGGCTTTGGCGAAACCGATCTGCGATGCAGCGCGGCGCGGGTCACGGCGCCGGTACTTTGCATCGCCGGTTCAGCCGACCCGCTCTTTGGCAGTTCGCATCGGGAGACGCTTGCGCACGCGTTTCACACAGTTCGGTCGATCACGCTCGAAGGGTATGGACATAATCCGCATTGGGAAGATCCGCAGAGAGTTTCCGCGCTGATTTTGTCTTTTCTCGCGGAAACCGAACGGGTTTAAATCCGGAAAACCGGGCGAGCGGCACATGAACGCGATCGCGGTTCGACCGCAACGACGGGTGGCGCTTTGGGCCTTGCCAGCATTGGTGCATTCGACAGGCTTGTTTGCGCTTTGCTTTTTTTGCGGAGACGCAAAGGTCCGTCCAGCGCCGCGCGTAGCCCGCGTAGGGTCGCGGCGAGGCCGCAATTGTCCTCAATCGACGGAGCCGGGCCGCGACGGGCCCGGCTTTTCTGTTCTCATCAATCGCGGATCTCGTGCCGCTGGGCGCCAAGATGCGCTATGCCGCATTCCAGAACGTCGCCGGCCGACATGAAGCGACCCTTGCCGAACCCGACGCCCGGCGGCGTACCGGTGGCAAGAATGTCGCCCGGCAGCAGCGTCATGTACCTCGAGAAATAGGCCAGCATCTCGTTGATCGAGAACAGCATGTCGCTTGTATTGCCCTGCTGCTCGATCCGTCCGTTCAACTTGGTCCACAGGTCGAGATTCATCCCATCGACGCCGGTGACGAGATAGGGGCCGATCGGTGTGTATCCGGGCCGCGACTTGGCGCGCACGAGGTGCTGTGCGCCGCTGCCGTCGACCTGGGTGTTGCGGTCGGAGATATCGTTCAGGCAGACATAGCCGAAGATATGGTCCGGGGCGCGGGCCGCACTGATGTCGCTGGTCTCGCGTCCGACCACGATCGCGAGCTCCACTTCCCAGTCCAATTTTATGCCGGCGTTGGGCCCACGCGAGATCGGGTCGCTCGGTCCGGAAAGCGAGGTGACGGCCTTCAGGAACACTTCGGGTTCGGTGGGCGGCGACATTTTGAATTCCTCGATGTGCTTCTTGTAGTTGAAGCCGGTGGCAGCGATCTGCCGCACGCCTTCGATCGGCGCCAGATAGGCGAAATCGTCGGTGACGGGCCGGAGGCCGGTCGTATCCACCGCGTTGAGGATCCCGCTGGCAATGGCGGCGGGTGGAATGTCGGCCACGATTGGACGGAGATCCAAATGTTCCCCATCCTTGAGAAGAACGGGAATAACGCTGTTATTTGTCAGGATGCGTGCAAACTGCTGCATGACTTTTCTCCTTTGATGCAGACGTGCCGTTCCCGGCCTCGGGCACGGGCGGCGATCGAAATTTTCAATGGTTTTGGACGTGCTCAGCGGTGCGTCTGGTAAGGAGATAGTCTTTCCGGCTATAATCGTCCAAGACTGATTTCTTACTATCTCTATAAGCAATGGTTATAGTTATGCTCCTGCGCCATATCCGCTATCTCAAAGCCGTTGTCGATCACGGCAGCTTTACGCGGGCCGCTCAGGCGCTGCATGTGTCGCAACCGGCGCTGTCGCAGCAGATAAGGGAATTGGAGCTCGGTCTGGGTGCAAGGCTGCTCGACCGAAGCGGGCGTCAGGTTCGCCCTACCGACCTGGGTGTTGCCTATCTTCGCCACGTCGATCGCGCCTTGAAGGAGCTGGACGAGGCGACGCGCGCCGTACGCGATGTCGAGGATCTATCCACCGGCTCCTTGCGGCTGGGCATCACGCCCAGCATCGCCGCCTATCTGATCGCGCCATTGCTGCGGCACTTCCGCAGCAGCTATCCGGGGATCGGTCTGGTCGTTCACGTCGCGGCGCAGGAAGAGATCGAGCCGGCGCTGCGAAACGATGAGTTGGATCTGGGCATTGGCTTCGGCGACCTGCCGGCAGAGGACATAGAGACGATCCCTCTTCACGATGAGCGACTGGCCTTGATCGTCAGCGCCATCTGGCAAGGCGCGCGGGGGAATGCCTTCACTGCGGCCGAGCTCGCATCAACCCCGCTCGCGCTGCTGGACGGATCCTTTTCCACGCGGCGGCTTGTGGATCAATATTTCCAAAACAGCGGCTTGCGGTCGTCCGTCGCTGTCGAAGTAAATTCGATCACGGCGCTGATGGAAATCGTTCGCCAGACAGACCTCGCCACCATCCTGCCCGCGAATGTCGCCGGCGCGGGTCTTGCGACGATCGGGTTGCCGCCGGAATTCGCGCCGCGCCGCGCGGCGCTGCTACGCCGCCGCAATGCCTATCACTCTGCCGCCGCCCGTGCTTTCGTGGTTGCCACGAAGGAGGTGACTTCAGCGATGGATTGCAAATAAGCCATGTCGTGCATCAAGCCCGTTAAATATGGGGGTAAGCCGATCGCTGCCGCAATGCGCACATGTTCCCCGCTAGGATCTGCATCTTTCAGCGAATCGCCGGGGCGTCTATTTCTAGGCCGCAAGCGATCCCGTTTGAGAGTGACATGATTCAATGGAGTTCCTAATGCCCGACATCCGCACACCGATATCTGAGATGATACCCAAGATTACCATCGTGGGCGTCGGCGGTGGCGGCGGCAACGCAATCAACAACATGATTGCGGAAGAACTGCAGGGTGTCGAATTCATTGCGGCCAATACGGACGCACAGGCGCTGGCGACATCGAAAGCAAGCAGGCGCATTCAACTTGGAGCCGAAGTAACGGAAGGCCTCGGCGCAGGTTCACTGCCGGACATCGGACGCGCGGCCGCCGAGGAAACCATCGATGAAATCATGGATCATCTCCAGGGAACGCATATGTGCTTCATCACCGCCGGAATGGGCGGTGGCACAGGGACGGGTGCCGCTCCGATCATAGCCAAGGTCGCACGGCAGGCGGGCATTCTTACGGTCGGCGTCGTCACCAAGCCCTTTACGTTCGAGGGCAACCGTCGCATGCGCACCGCCGAGGAGGGTATCGAGCGGCTCCGCGAGAGCGCGGATACCGTCATCGTCATTCCCAATCAGAACTTGTTTCGCATTGCGGATGCTACGACCACCTTTGCAAATGCGTTCATGACCGCGGACCGGGTTTTGTACGCCGGCGTCAGCTGCATCACGGATCTGATCGTCAAGGAAGGACTTATCAACCTCGATTTTGCCGACGTCAAAACCGTCATGCGCGGAATGGGTCGCGCGATGATGGGAACAGGCGAAGCGACGGGACCGGGCCGCGCCTTGAGAGCGGCAGAAGCCGCCGTTGCCAACCCGCTTCTGGATGACATGAGCATGAAGGGCGCCAAAGGCGTGCTGATCTCCATTTCCGGCGGAACAGACATGACGCTGTTCGAAGTGGATGAGGCGGCAAGCCGCATACGGGATGAAGTCCTCGATGACGCCGATATCGTGGTCGGAGCGATCTTCGATCGAAACCTCGATGGGGTTTTCAGGGTGTCGGTGGTTGCGACCGGTCTGGATCGCGCCTAGCTGGAGCTGGCGCAGGTAGCCTATCTTGCGCCAGAACCATATTAACCTGCCCGAGACAACGAATAGCGGAAGCGTTCGCAAAGGCTGCCGTCGCGTGACTCTCCGATAGGTGGCGCAATCATTTGCTCCGCCCATCGGCGCGGTCGTCGGCCGCGACAGAGTCCGCGCCAGGAACAATGGAAAGTCGTCACCGGCACATGTGCCTGATTTATGCCGCCTGCCGCGTTCCACCCTCACCGAAATCACATAAACGTCCCAAACCCATAGCCGGTCAATCAAGCTAGCTTTCGAGGCCGGACTGCAGCTGGTTTGCTATCGCTCCAAGCTGCTCCGGCGGGTTTCGCCCGATCACCATGAATGAATGATCGGCGCTCGACCAGAAGACGATATTCATCCCCAGCCGCTGTTCCCTCTGAAAGTCAGATTTCCCCTTGCTGCTATGCGTGATGCAGAGTGCGAGGGGGCCGTATTTCGGGTCGAGATAGGCGATCTGCGCCAGCGGCTTCCTGTCGAATGTCAGCAATTGAGCGCGCTTGAAGGGTATGCCGGAAATCATCAGGCCTTGCGTCGTCAGCGGCAGCTGCATGACGCTGGCCACCCTCGAAATCTGGTCCGCCTTCACTGCGGGATCATCGCTCAGATTGCTCAGCGTATCCGCGGAATAGAGCTGCATATAATCGGCAACCACGGCCCTCCAATTCTGGGAGGAACCGGTTTCGCCCGATGACAGAAGCCGGACGAGGCCTCCGCCTGCGACCGCTCCCGCCGCGAGGCAGGCGGCGGCGAGAAAGCGGCGCCGGTTCGGCAAAGCCGGGTCCGGGACGATCCGGTCCAAGGGGGGAAGGGCCGATTTCATCCGCTCGACGGGTGCGTCATCCAGAAGAGCCGCAAAGGCCGCATGCATCGGAACAGAGTTGGAGGTCAGGAATTCGAACCGGTCGCAAAATGCGCTATCCCGGTTCAAGCGATCTTCCACGGCCAGTTTTGCAGCGGCATCCAGCTCGTCATCGAGATAGGCGACAATCAACTCGTCGACGGACATCGAGGCCGGATCAACATGGGTCGGCATCAGTCTCTCCTTTCCCGGAGCGGCGTTTCTTTCGCTGCGGCGACGATATCGGCAAGTCTTGCACGCGCATTCGCTAGACGGCTCATGACCGTGCCGATCGGAATATCGAGGACTTCGGCGATTTCCTTATACGAAAGGCCTTCGACATAGGCCAGGAACACCGCATTCCGCTGCGCTTCGGGAAGCCCGTCGACAAGCTTCAGGACTTGATTTGCCATCAGGCGCGTTTCGCTTTCGTGCTCGCCATCGACAAAGAGCACGCAGTCGGCGTCGACGATGCCTCCGCCCAGGCGAATGCGCCTGGCGCGCACCTCGTCGATCCAGATCGAATGCAGGATCGAAAACAGCCAGCGGTCCAGCCGGGTGCCCGGCGTATACTGCGCGGCTCGTTCGATCGCCCTCAGGCAGGTGGCTTGCACGAGATCCTCCGCCACGTCCCGTTGCCGGGACAGGACATATCCGTAACGCCACAACCTTTTCAGATGGTCGACAAGGCCACCCTGCACCTCTTGCTGAGCTGCGTGGAGTTTGCGATCGCCTATCAAGACACGCTATCCTCGTGCTGTTAAACTCGGCCGACGGTCAAGGACGGCAGCCAACCGCGCGCGATCAGCTGCCGTCCTTGCGGATTCGATCATATCGTCAATTTGCCCTGCCGCGCTGCGGCATAACGCTCACCGATCTTCGTCCAGTTGATAACCGTCCACCATGCCGACAGGTAGTCCGCGCGACGATTCTGATAGCGCAGGTAATAGGCATGTTCCCAGACGTCGTTGCCGAAAAGAACGCGCTTGCCTTCCATCAGCGGCGTATCCTGGTTGGGCCGGGCCTCGATGCCGAGCTTGCCTTCCTGCGTGACCGTCACGAACACCCATCCCGATCCGAAGATCTTGCCTCCAGCCGAGTTGAAGCTTGTTTTCAGCTGATCCAGCCCGCCGAAATCGCGCTGGATGGCGGCAGTGACTTCGCCGCCAGGTGCGGCGCCGGCGCCACCCATGATTTCCCAGAACATGCTGTGGTTTACATGGCCGCCAAGGTTGTTGCGGACAGTCGTCCGGACGCTGTCGGGCACCTGATCGAGATTGGCCAGCAGGTGTTCCATGGGATGATCGGCAATTTGCGGCGCCTGCTTCGCCGCCGCGTTCAGATTTGCCACATAGGCGGCATGGTGCTTGTCATGATGCAGATGCATCGTATCCGTGTCGATCGCGGACTGAAGCGTATCATAGCCATAGGGCAGCGATGGCAACTTGAACGGCCCATCACCGCTATCGGTCGCGCCGCCATTTTGCTGTGCTGCCGCGATACGGGATGTCGAGATCGCCGCCAAGGCGCCGGCTGTGGCTGTCATCATATGTCTGCGGGTGAGATTGAACATCGTCGTTTCCTTTTGGTCTGAGCTTGTCGTGGCGTAAGAGGTCTTCGTCCGCAGTTTGGGCCGCGGCTGGATCTTTCGGAATTTCAGATGAAGGAACTGGGGAGGCCCTGCGGCCGTAGCCTGCCTCGCTTCGGCATCGAAGCCGGCGCGTCAGTGCGCCAGAAAGACATAGTCCGCGCTATAGGGCTCCGAGTGCATTTCGCCGACCTTGTCGCAGGGGCCGGTGAAAATGCCGCCCTTCGTGTTCAGCCGCTGCACCGTATCGACGCTTGACAGATCGCCATTGCCGTCATGCTGGACGACGTCGAGCCGCAGGACAGGGATATCCTTGTCGGAGGCGCCCGGAGCCTGTGCGATAACCTTGCCCTTGATGCGCGAGCCATCGGCAAATTCCCAGCCCGGTCCGGCAAAGTGACGACCGACGGTCTTGTCTTCCGATATCAGCGTCGCCAGCGGTTCACGGAATTGCCATGCGGCTTTGCCCGCGTCATCCGCCTTGCATTCGTAGATCTGCAGGCCCACCGCATGCGCCTGCCAGACAATTCTGGCGCCGTCGGCCCGGATGCCGTCAGGAAGCGGTGCCGCCGTTGCGCCGACCGCCGAGGCCAATGTCAAGAGTGCGATCGAAGCCATGATGATGTAGAGAGCCACCGGCATGAGCCGGTTTTTCATGGCCGCGCGTCGAATGACCGTCGCCTGCGCGGCGGCAATAGCGGACCCATCCTGTCGGTGATATTGCGTCATCGTCACATCTTCCCTTCTGCGGAGCGAGCATTTCGCTCCTTTCAGGCTGTGAACGGCGCAGTGACGTTTTTATTCACGTCGATCGAAAAAAGATTCGCGGCGCGGAAGAAGAACCGCCCGGCATAGCCTCGCAGGTACGATCGCCGGGAAGCGACCTGAGGGACAATGCAAGCCAGACGATGATCGGCTGCGCCATGAGCCGGGCAAATAGATCAACGCCAGTCAGTGCGGGCTTCGCCGCCATGCGAAGGCGGAGACCGTCATGGCGCAAAGCATGCACACCGCGCCTGCCGCGCCGATCCAGGCGACGGACATCAATGTTATGACCGCCGAACCCAGGGCCGCGCCGAGCGAGAAGCCGAGATACATGAAGGATGCGTTGAGCGAGAGAACGACGGGCGTGTGGCTGAGGCCCGCAGCCCCGACCAGCCGAGCTTGCTGCGGAGGATAGAAGCCCCATGCGCCAAATCCCCAAAGGACGACCAGCGGCAAAATGAGGAGAAGCGCATGGGGTGCGAAGACGAGAGCTATCAGGGTCAAGCCGGCGAATGTCGCGGCCGAGATCGGCAGGGCAACGTTCTGAACGCGCCGGCTTCCAAACCGGTCGTTCGCGTGCCCGCCGAATGTGATGCCGCCGATCGCGGAAATCCCAAGAAGCATCAGGATAAGGCCGGTCCCTTCCGCGCCCAGACCGGTGGCGACTGTAAGGAAAGGTGAAACGTAGGTATAGACGACGTATGCCCCTGTGGCCCAAAGGGCAGTCGTGACGAGGGCAGGGAAGACGCCAGGCATGACGACCACGGCAAGCCTTTCCTTGAACCCGGCCGGCGCCCCAGCGGCGATCTCGCGAGGCAGCCTCACCACGAGGACCAGAAGAGCTGCTGCTGAAAGCACGGCCACGCCGACGAAGGTCGCTCTCCAGCCGAAATGCGCGCCCACGAATGCACCCGCCGGGACACCGAGCGCGACAGCGACGGTAATGCCGCCATTGACGATCGCCAAGGCCCGACCGCGATAGGCCGGAGGAGCAAGGGCGCTGGCGACGGCATTCGCGTTGGGCACGTAGAGCCCGGCAGTCAGGGCGAGGAGGACTCGTGCCGCAGCCAGCCACCAGTAGTCCGACGCCATGGCGGCCAGAAGATTGGCGATGACGAATCCCGCAAGGGAAAGTATCAGCAGCCGACGTCGTGGCCAGCCAGCGGTGAGCGCCGTCAGGATCGGAGAGCTGACCGCATAGGTGAGGGCGAAGATGGTCACGAGCTGCCCCGCGGCCTGGACGGTCGTCGACAGGGAGCGCGCGATCGACGGCAGGATCGCCGCGATCATGAAGCCCTCGGTGCCGACGGCGAAAGTGCCGAGCGCCAAGGTATAGAGCGCTCCCCGGTCGATGGCGGCTTCGCCGGCGGGCGACGCGGCCGAGGGGGCGTCGATATTGGAAACACGTTCATTTGCGGCACTCATTTCTGCCCTCCATCGGCAATTGGCCGAGCAGCGCCGTCGTGGCCGCGATTTCCCACCGGGTTTACGGAGGAGCGCGGAAGACGATAGCTGATCGGCTTGCAAGATCGGGAGAAACGAGCTGAGGCGCTAGCCGGCAATCCATGCTAACTTTTATGTATGGAACACATGAATAGCCCTGCGCCTTCCGGCTTGATGCTATTCCCGAGGAGCCAAGCAGTTGATTAAGGATAACTTCGCTCTCCGCCTCTACACCCGCGTCGCGCGGCTGGGGAGTTTCTCCGCGGCGGCCAGAGAGTGCGGCCTGTCGCAGTCGCAGGCGTCGCGCATCGTCGCCGAACTTGAGGCCGAGCTCGGTGTCCGGCTGCTATCCCGGACGACCCGGGCAGTCGTCCCGACGGAGGTTGGAAGCGAGTTCCTGGCTCGCATCGAACCCGTGCTCATGGCCCTCGACGAGGCCGAGCACAGCGTGCGGGAGGGGGGCGAACTCCGCGGGCTGCTGAGGATGAGCATGCCGACAAGTTTCGGTATCCGAGATGCCATCCCGCGCCTCAAGGCATTCGCGGAGCGGCATCCCAATCTCAACATTCAGCTTCAACTCTCGGATCGTCGCCAGGATCTGGTCAAGGATGCGGTGGATGTCGCGATCCGTCTCGGCCGTCTGCCGGATTCCAGCGCGACTGCGAAGCTCATTGCGACGATCCCCCGGGTTGTCGTCGCCTCGCCGGACTACATTGCCCGTTGCGGCGCCCCGGAGTCGCCCGACGACCTCGTTGGGCATCGCATCGTCGGAGGCTCGGCCGCGGCGGTCCCCACGGCCTGGCGCTTCCATCTGGATGGGCAGGAGCGGCTGGTCAAGCTCGAGCCGCACTTCTCTACGGACGAGAATGAAGGCGCTATCGCCGCCGCGGCCGCGGGCTTCGGGATCACCTCCACGAGCGGCTGGGCGTGCCGCCGCGAGCTGGAGAATGGCGAACTTATCCGCGTCCTGCCGGAATGGACCTTGGCCGGCATCCCGGTTCATGCCTACTTTCCGATGGGCAAGTCGACGCGTGCGGCCGCGCGTGCAGCGATTGACCATCTGGTTGCGGCGTTTCAATCGGAACCTTCCATTGCGGAAGGCTGACCAGCATCGTGCGGTAGTCGGTCTCGGCTCCACTATTGATGCGTTCCATGCATAGAAGTTAGCGGCAACGGACGGCTACCGGCTGCTCCTTCCAACGACGATGTTTCCCTCACCGACACTTCTGGTCAGGGAGACGATCATGACCCGCTCAGTCCGCATTCACGCGTTTGGCGATGCCGATGTGCTTCGCATCGAAGATATCGATATCGGCGAACCTGGCGAGGGGGAGGTCCGTCTTCGTATCAAGGCCATTGGCCTCAATCGCACCGAGATCACCCTTCGCTCCGGTCGTTCGCCGATCAAGCCGACGCTGCCGACGGGTCTTGGCTTCGAAGCGGCCGGCGTCATCGAGGCTCTCGGTTCCGGCGTGACCGACTTTTTCGTCGGCGATCGGGTCGCGCTCGTTCCCGCTTACGGTGCCGCTCAATATCCGCTCTATGGCGAGAGCGCCCAGGTGCCGGTCCGCTCGCTGGTCCGAATTCCGGATGGGGTCGACTACACGGTGGCCGCATCCACTTGGGCAGCGTACGGCACGGCCTGGGGG
This sequence comes from Martinezella lusitana, assembly GCF_010668395.1. Classification (GTDB taxonomy): domain Bacteria; phylum Pseudomonadota; class Alphaproteobacteria; order Rhizobiales; family Rhizobiaceae; genus Rhizobium; species Rhizobium lusitanum_A. The sequence goes on along the minus strand of NZ_WUEY01000026.1, from coordinate 58,037 downwards.
GCACTGGTTGCCGTTGGAGGATTGACGGCGGGCCAGACTGTGCTGATTTCCGCTGCCTCCAGCAGCGTCGGCATTGCCGCCATCCAAATTGCCAATCGGCTCGGCGCCAGGGCCATCGCGCTGACCCGCACGTCGGCGAAGGCCGACCCGCTCCTGCGGGCAGGGGCCTCGGCCGTGGTCGCCACCTCCGAACAGGACATCGTCACCGAGGTAAAAGCCCTTACGGACAACAGGGGCGCGGATCTGGTGGCGGACCCCGTCGGTGGTCCGGGTTTTTCCGAACTCGCCCGAGCCACCGCGTCCGGGGGCAGGCTGGTGTTATATGGCGCGCTCGACACCAAGCCAACAGTCATTCCGCCCTTCGAAGTCTTCGCGCGTGACCTGACTATCCGCGGATTGGCGCTGACCGCCCTTACCCGCGACGACGCGCAGCTCGCCGCGCTGAAGCAGTTCGTCACCAGCGGTCTCGCCGACGGATCGCTTCGCCCGACGATCGCGCGAACATTTCCCTTTGATCAGATCGCCGACGCGCACCGCTTCATGGAGGCGGGCGAGCAGGTTGGCAAGATCGTCATCACCCTCTGAACCCCAAAAGGAAAAACCGTCAATGTCTCGACAACCCTTGTTCACGCCCTATCGAATGGGCGGCCTGCCGCTTTCGAACCGTATTGTCATGGCGCCGCTTACGCGCATGCGGGCGCGCTCCGTCGACCATGTCCCGACAGAACTGCAGGCCGAATATTATGCCCAACGCGCCGGAGCAGGCCTCATCGTGACCGAGGCGACGGCCATCAGCCCGGATGGCTTCGGCTGGGCCGACACGCCCGGCCTGTGGAGCCGGGAGCAGATTCGCGGCTGGGCGCGGGTCACCCAGGCGGTCCACGCCGCCGGCGGCCGGATCGTCGCTCAGCTATGGCATACGGGGGCGATGTCCCATCCGGACCTGAGAGCCGGCCGCTTGCCGCTTTCGGCGTCGGACGTCGATCCCGAGCAGCAGTCCGTCACAGCGGCTGGACGTGTCCCCACGGTAACGCCGCGCCCGATGACGAGGGATGAAATCCGCCAGACGGTGCTCGACTACGGCCGCGCCGCGCGCAACGCGATGGATGCCGGATTCGACGGGGTTCAGATTCTTGCGAATTATCTCTACCTGCTCGCGCAGTTTCTCAACAAGGCGACCAATCGGCGGGACGACGCCTACGGCGGCGGCATAGAGGACCGGGCGCGCATCCTGTTTGAGGTTGTCGAGGCCGTCCTCGACCAGGTCGAGCCGAGCCGCGTGGGCATAAAGATCAGCCCCATGCACGAGCACGGGCCTTTCGCCGCCAACGACGAAACGCTGCCCATGGCGGAATATGCGATCCGTGAACTCAGCGGCTACGGGCTGTCGCACCTGCTGCTGATGGGAAACACGACCGACTTCACCGGCACGCCGATCGAGTCCCTGACGGGCGATGCGATGTTCCGTCACTTCAGGCCCATCTTCAAAGGGACCCTGATCGCCAACGTTCAGATGGATGCCGAGCGCGCCAACCGGCTGATAGCCGACGGACTTGCCGATCTGGTGGCCTTCGGAAGGCCTTTCATTTCGAACCCGGATCTCGTCGAGCGGCTCCGCATGGGCGCCCCTCTCGCGGAGGTGGACTGGACGACCGTCTATGCCTCCGGCCCGCGCGGCTATTCCGACTATCCAACCCTTGAGCTGCAGCCCCGCTAGCAGGTCAAAACAGAAAGGAAATCTCCAATGACTCGCACCACCCCGGAAGAGAACAAGGCACTCGTCCTTGACGCGTTCGACACGCTCTTCAACAAGCGGAACTACGCCGCCGCTGAACGCTACTGGTCGGACAGCTACATTCAGCACAGCGCCCACATCGCTCCCGGCCGCGAAGGATTGTTCGAGCTGATCCGCTCGCTTCCCGGCACGCTTCGCTACGAGAGCCAGCTGATCGTCGCCGAGGGCGACTACGTGATGGTGCACGGACGCTTTTCCGGCAACGGCCGGCCTGCCGCGTGGATTGCCGTAGACGTCATCCGCTTCCAGGACGGCAAGCTGGCCGAGCACTGGGACGTGCTTCAGGAAGAAGCCACCCGCGCTCAATCCGTCAGCGGACTGCCGATGTTCGGCGACCGCTTTCCCGAATGATCCTCCAAACCTCCGAAACCTAGGGAATACGACTATGAAACTCTCGGGCAACACCATCTTCATCACCGGCGGCGGCTCAGGCATTGGCCGCGCTCTTGCGGAGGAGCTTCACAAGCTCGGCAACAAGGTTATCATCTCCGGTCGCCGGCGCGCGAACCTCCAGGAGGTCATCGACGCAAATCCGGGTATCGAGGCGGTCGAACTCGATGTCACGGATTCGGCCAGCATCAATGCCGCCGCCCGCCGGCTCATCGCCGACCATCCGGATCTCAACGTTCTCATCAACAACGCGGGCATCATGCTGCCCGACCGGGCTGCGGGCCAGATCGACGACAAGCTCCTGATGGATACGGTCATGACGAACTTCGTCGGCTCCATCCGGATGAGTTCGGCGCTGGTCGACCATCTCAAGGGCAAGGAAGGGGCCGTCATCGCCTATACGAGCTCCGTGCTCGGATTTGTCCCGATGGCCGTCACCGCAGTCTATTCGGCGACAAAGGCGGCGATCCATTCCTATGCGCTGTCGCAACGCTTCATGCTCAAGGACACCGGGGTTCGCGTGCTCGAAATCGCGCCGCCGTGGGTCCGGACAGACCTCATGAACAGCCGGGAGGCCGAGCAGGCGATGCCGCTCGACCAGTTTATCAACGAGGCCATCGCCCTGCTTGGCACCGATGCGGACGAGATCGTCGTCGACGGAGCAAAAGCGTTCCGAAACAACGCTGGCCCCAACGAGCACCTGCTGATCGACGCGTTTAACCAGCAGGCGCTCGCCATGTTCGGCTAACGGCGACCCGCCGGCCGTTGTGGTTTTGAACAGCCGAGAGGCGCGGAATCCTTCCATCGGGATCCGCGCCTCCAGTTCGTTACACCCGCCCTCGGGGCAGTATCCGTTTGGCTGCATTCGATACCCCACGCATCTCCTGCCGCTGGGAGCGGGGCCAATCTGAAACGGGGTTCGCGGCTGCGCTCGCTCCAGCGGCTATCGGACGCGAGCATGGCCGATGCAATGGCCCGGATTATTCCGCGGCCTGCGGCAGTATCTCATCCTCTTCCTCCTCGTGCCGGCGCGGCTTGTAGCCCGAACGGAGCACGACATAGAAGACGGGGGTGAGGAACAGGCCGAACACCGTCACGCCGAGCATTCCGGAGAAGACCGCGGTGCCGAGGGACTGCCGCATCTCCGCGCCCGGTCCTCGAGCGACGGCCAGCGGCAGCACGCCGAAGATGAAGGCGAATGCTGTCATCAGGATCGGCCGCAGACGCAGATGGCTCGCCTCGATCGCCGCCTCCACCGCGGTCTTTCCGTCCTCCTGGGCCTGCCGGGCGAACTCCACGATGAGGATTGCGTTCTTGGCCGCCAGGCCGATCAGGACCACGAAGCCGATCTGGGTCAGGACGTTGTTGTCCATCCCACGGACGTAGACGCCGAGCAACGCGCCCAGGACTGCGAGAGGAACGATCAGAATAATCGCGAGCGGCAATATCCAGCTCTCATACTGGGCCGAGAGTGCGAGGAACACAAACACCACGGAGAGCACGAAGATCCAGGTCGCGCTGCCACCGACATGCGTTTCCTGATAGGACAGATCGGTCCACTCGAACGTGGTGCCGGGCGGAAGGATCCTTGTGGCCAGTCCTTCCATCGTCTTGATGGCGTCGCCCGTGGAAGTCCCCGGCGTGGCGTTTCCCTGGAGCGGGACGGAGACGTACATGTTGTAGCGCTGGACAAGCGGCGGTCCGCTGGTCTCGCGGATATCGGCAAGCGTGCCCAGCGGGACAAGCGCGCCGGTGGCCGATCGCACCTTCAGATCGAGCATGTCGTCGCGCTCCATTCTGAACTGCTTGTCGGCCTGGGCGCGCACCTGGTAGACGCGCCCGAAGGCGTTGAAGTCGTTCACGTAGGAGATGCCCAGGTTGCTCGAGAGCGTGTCAAAGATGTTCGGGATCGGCACGTTCAGGAATTGCGCCTTGTCGCGGTCTATATCCAGGTAGAATTCCGGGCCTGATTCCGAAAAGGTCGTGAACACGCCGTTCAGGCCAGGCGTCTGGTTGGCGGCAGCCATCAGCTGCCGGGTCAGGCCGAGGACGCGGGTCATGTCGGCGTTCTCGAGATCCATGACCTGCATCTTGAAGCCGCCCGAATTGCCGATGCCCCGTACAGGCGGCGGCGGTATGGCGATGATGAAGGCTTCATCGACGCTCTGAAGGTTCTTGTAGAGGTTCGCGATGATCGAATTGGCGGTTTCGCCGGACTTCAGCCGTTCCTCGAAAGGCTGGAACGGCGTGAAGACCACGCCGGCGTTCGATGCATTGGTGAAGGTGGCGCCACTGAAGCCGGCGAATTCGACGGCATTGCCGACGCCGGGGGTCTTCCTCGCGATCTCTGCGACCTGCTTCACGACCGCGTCGGTACGGTCGAGCGATGCGCCATCGGGCAGCTGAACGACAATGATCGCGTAGCCCTGGTCCATCACCGGAATGAAGCCGCTCGGAACCTGCGTGCTTACGAACCACGTTGCACCCAGGAGGAGCAGAAAGACGGCGAGCGCGCAGCCGCGCCCGATCCAGGACTGGACGATGAGGCGTACGAGCACCGAATAGCCGCGGCTCATCGCGTCGAAGCCGCGGTTGAAACCGCCCGAGATGCCATGGCCGATCCGCGAGAAGAGGCTGCGATGGTGCTCGACGTTCGAATGCCGCTTCAGAACCAGGGCTGCGAGAGCCGGAGAGAGGGTAAGCGAGTTTACCGCGGAGATCACGGTCGCGATCGCGATCGTCACCGCGAATTGTTTGTAGAACTGTCCCGCGATGCCGGGAATGAACGCAGTCGGTACGAAGACCGCCACCAGCACGAGGGAAATGGCGACGACGGCCGTCCCGACTTCGTCCATGGTCGTGTGCGCGGCCCGTCGCGGACCCATGCCCTTGGCAAGGTTTCGCTCCACGTTCTCCACGACCACGATCGCGTCGTCGACCACGATACCAATCGCGAGCACGAGACCGAAAAGGGTCAGCATGTTCAGCGACATTCCGAATGCGGCCAGGAACGCAAAGGTGCCGACCAGCGATACGGGGATCGCGACGATCGGAATGATTGCAGTTCTCCAGGACTGGAGAAAGACCAGAACGACGATCGCAACGAGAACGGCGGCCTCGCCGATGGTGTGATAGACTTCGGTGATCGATTCCGAGACGAAAGCGGTCGTGTCGTACACGACCCGGTATTCAAGCCCCGGCGGGAAGTCCTTGGAAACGTCCGTCATGATCTGCCGGATCTGGGCGGCGGTCTCGAGCGCGTTCGTGCCCGGCCGCGCGAAGATGCCGAGGGCGACGGCCGGCTGGTTGTTCAGGTAGCTGTTCGTGACGTAGTCCTGGGCGCCAAGTTCGACGCGGGCGACGTCCTCGAGCTTCACCAGCCGTCCGGCCGACGTGGACTTGACGATCACGTAGCGGAACTGCCTGGGATCGGAGAAGCGTCCGTCGGTCCTGACGACATATTGAAACGAGCTATCGGTGCCGGCCGGCGGACCGCCGATGGAGCCGCCCGAAACCTGGACGTTCTGGTCGCGAAGCGCGCCGACGACGTCGCTTGCCGTCATGTTGTACGAGGCGAGTTTCTCCGGATCGAGCCAGATGCGCATGGCATACTGGCGTTCGCCGAATATCTGGACATCGCCGACGCCCTGCAGGCGGACCAGCGTGTCGCGGATGCGGTTGCGGGCGTAGTTCGAGGTATAAAGCTGGTCGTACCTGCCGGATGGCGAGAGGATATGGATCACCATCATCAGGTCGGGCGAGCTCTTCTGCGTGGTCACGCCAAGCCGTTGCACTTCGTCGGGCAGGCGTGGCAGGGCGATCGCAACACGGTTCTGGACGAGGACCTGTGCCTTGTCGAGGTCGGTGCCGAGCTTGAATGTGATCGTCAGCGACATCGCGCCGTCGGCGCTCGAGTAGGACGACATGTAGAGCATGTCCTCGACGCCGTTCACTTCCTGCTCGATGGGGGTCGAGACCGTATCTGCGATGGTCTGCGGATCGGCCCCCGGATAGGACGTCTTTACCACGATCGTCGGCGGCGCGATGTCCGGATACTGCGAGATCGGCAGCTGGAGATAGGCGATGGTGCCGACGATCATCAGAACCACGGATATGACCGATGCGAAAATCGGGCGGTCGATGAAAAAGTGTGCGAACCTCATTTCGATGGCTCCACGGCGGCGGCCGCTTCCTGGCTCGAAGCCGGCGCATCATTGTTCTCGGGCGGAAGCTGCACGGTGACAGGCGTTACCTTGCCGCCTGGACGGACCCGGACGACGCCTTTCACGACGATCGTCTCGCCGCCGGTCAGACCGCTTCTGATGACGCGGTAGCCATAGAGTTTCGGCCCCGGCCGTACCGACTTCGTCGATACCGTACCGTCTTCCCCAACGACATAGACGACCCGCTCGTTCTGGTCGGACGCGATAGCCTCGTCGGGTATCAGCACGGCCTGGTAGGCGTTCGAGCCCTCGATCGCCACCCGTCCGAAGAGGCCGGGCTGAAGAAGGAAATTCGGGTTGGCGAAACGGGCGCGGACACGCAGCGTTCCGGACTCGGGATCCACCGTGTTTTCGGCGAAGTCGACGACACCCTTGACCTTGGTATGGTCGCGATCCGCAAGCGTCACCGTGACAGGGAGGCTCCCGCCGCCGTCCTGCAGGACGTTGCCCTGCTTCCTGGCGGTCTCCGCGTAGTTCAGCAATCGCCGCTCGTCGACGTCGAAGTAGAAGTCGATCGGGTCCATGGCGACGATGGTGGTCAGAACGGTCTGGTCGGCCTGCACGAGGTTTCCAGCCGATATGAGATGCCTGTCGATGCGTCCGCTCAGCGGAGCCGTAATGTTGCTGTAGATGAGATCGAGTTTCGCGCGTTCGACGCTCGCCTGCGCACCTTCCACGTTGGCCTCGGCGGACTGAAGCTCGCGACGGCGGTCGTCGAGCGTCGATACGGACTGGCTCCCGGACTTTACAAGCGAGTCCACGCGCTCGAACTCCGACTTGGCGTAGGTCAGCGTGGAATTTGCGACGGCAAGGGTTGCGTTCGCCTCGTTGAGCGCCGTGTCGAACGGCCGCTGGTCGATCTGGAACAATTGGTCGCCGGCCTTGACGAGCTGGCCGTCCTTGAAGTCGATATTCTGGAGATATCCCCCGACACGCGAACGCACGCTGACCTGCTCCGACGCCTGGAAGCGCCCGATGAAGTCGTCGGTGTCGGTGACGTCGCGCAGGAGCGGCTTTGCCACCGAGACCTGCGGCGGGGGTGGAGACTGCTGCGCGGACGCGGTGCTGGCCGCGAGGAGTAAGAGAAAAGCGACAAGACGGCCGTGATGGTCGGTTATGCGCATTGGAGTAGCCTCCGGATCTGGTCGGGCAAGCGCACCTCGACGCTGTCAAAGCGTATCAATGGCATTGCCGAGCCCCTGACGATGCGGCCGTCGAAGGCTCGCGGTTTCCTGATAGGGAAACCCTAGTCGGGTGACGGGCGGGCTATTGTCGAAAATCAGCCTTTTAGAAGAATCCTGATCGAACAAGTGCACCGTTTTCCAGTCCACTCGTTCGGAACGCCCTGCCGCCGCCGGGTGATGACGAAGGCGAGGCGAATACATCGCCGATCGACAAGCGCCACTGTGTAAATCCGTCGAAATTGGGCGGTCTCAGCCTCGATTTGCGAGGAGCGTCTGAGCCTCTCTCAGGTCGCCGGTGAGGAAGCCTTCGGTAAATCTGGCGTAGATTGGCTCCAGCAGGTCGCGGGCCTCGTGAAACCGGCCGAGGCGTTGCCAAAACCGGGCGGTGCTGCTTGCCGCCCTCAGCTGCCACGACAAGGCGTTCTGCCGTCCGGCCAGGCTCAGCGCTTCGGAAAACAGCTCCTCGATGGCGGCAATTGCCGGGCTCTCGATCTGAATGGCGAGGATCTCTCCCTTGATCCTGAGCAATTCCGGAAGGATCCAAAGTTCCTGGGTCTGCAGTGCTGCGGAAATCGCTCGGTCTGCGACCGCATTGCCTTCCTCGACTTTTCCCGCGCGGGCAAGCCCCATCGCGAGTTCTCCCAGAAAGCCGATGTAGCGCATATGAAAGGAGTGCTCGGGAAACGTTTCGAGTGCGCTCCCTAGAACGTCCAGCCCGTCCTGCAACGCGCCTTGTCTCATAAGCAGCACCCCTTTGAGACATCGGGTCCATCGCGCCCATGGTTCGGCGGCGTGCCGCACCGGCTGACGGGCAAGCATGCCGACGTAGCGTTCCGCCGCTTCGAGATCACCCGCAAGGAGAGAAACAGGGACCGCCGATTGAACCAGAACATATGTCAGAGAGAGCGCATGTCCGACGTCCTTTGCCTTGTCGACGTTCGCTTCGACAATGGAGACCGCCTTGTCCGGACATCCCTGCAGCCACATTATGCTGGCCAGAGCGATGTTCGCCATTACCTGCTGATCGAATTGAAAGCGCACGATATGCGAGCGATCCGGGGGCGCGGTATAGTGCGCCAGCATGAGCTCGGTATGCTTTCTGGCCAGGTCCTGTTCGCCCAGAAGATGAAAGGAATATCCCAGCAGTCTATCAGCCAGCGCCGAGGCGGCAGGGTCTCCGCAGCTTGCCGCGCTTCTTGCGAACCGGTTGGCATAGTCGAGCGCAGCCCGGTTCTCCCCATGGTTTATTCGGTCTGACCACAGTCCCCACATCGCTCTCAATCGGTAGTCGTCCTCTCCGATTCGTTCGGCGATCTTCAGCACGGACGTCCACGCGGCGGTCAGTTCCGGCGCCGAACCGCGCGTATAGAGGGACGCGCCTCCAACGGCCGAAAAAAGCCGCAGCTTTTCGTTCGAATCCCGATCGCCGTGTGGGTCGAGCCTGGAAAGCGCGGCTTCGGCCCAAAGGCGGCACTCCTCGTTCAGGGATAGATCGATCCATAGAGGGATGGCAGAAATGGTCAGAGCCACGCCAGCTTCGGCAGCGCCGCCGGGAGAGAAAGCCCAATTCAGAGCCAGACGGATGTCCTCTATATGGTCGGCATAGGCAAGGAGCCATTCCTGCCCGGACCTGGGTCCCTGTTCTGCTACGACCTGGTCCGTTATCTGTCGAAGATACTCGGCATGGCGCAGGGAGAACTGATTGACCTCCTCACTTTCGGCCAATCTCTCCTGAGCATATGCCCGCGTGGTGCTAAGCAGACGATATCTTGCGTTCGCATGCCCGAATTCGGCGACGATCAGAGATTTCCTGACGAGGTGGGCGATATCATCCACCAATATGGACTGGCCGATATCCGGACCCGATGCCACGGCGATCGCGGCTCTCAGCGTAAAGTGACCCGCGAAAAGGCTAACCCTGCGCAGCACCGCCTTTTCCGTCTCGGCAAGCGCGCCATAGCTCCAGTCGAGCGTGGCGCCGAGTGTCCGATGCCGTGGAACGGCGGTACGGGCGCCCTGCATCATCAATTTGAATTTGTCGTCGAGCAGCTTGAAGAGACCGAACACCCCGAACGCATCGACACGGCTTGCCGCGAGCTGGATGGCGAGCGGGAGGCCATCAAGTCTCCTGCATATGTCGGCGACGACCGGTGCCTCCGCGTCGGTCAGCCGGTAATTGTCGAGCGAAGCGGCCGCCCGTTCGGCAAACAGCTGGACCGATGGGAAGGCGAGTGCTTCGGCCGCGGTCAACATGTCCCCGACTGGCGGTGCCTGCAGAGGCGACAGACGCAGGATGACTTCGCCTTCGGCATTGAGAGGCTCGCGGCTCGTCGCGATGATCCTCACCATCGGGGCCGCCTTCAATATTTCCTCCGCAAGCTTGGCGGCAATCTCGACGACATGCTCGCAATTGTCCAACAGGATCAACAGATGCTTGTTCTTGAGGTGGGCAAGAAGGTCATGGACAGGATCGCGCGAGAGAGCGACGATCCCGACCGCCGATGCGACGGTGGCCGGGACATGGCTGGCGTTGGAAACCGGCGTCAAGTCGATGAACCGGCCGCCGTCCCGATAGGAACTTGCAAGCGAGGTCGCTGCGGCGATCGCCACGGTGGTCTTGCCAATGCCGCCGGCGCCGGAAATCGTCACAAGACGATGCCGCGACACACGGGCCGAGAGAGTGTCGACAACGTCCGCGCGCCCGAACATCCTTGACAGGGCAACCGGAAGGCCGATGCCTTCCGATCCGTTGGCGAGGAAGGTGGCTGCTTCCGCGGCTTCTTCGACGGGAGCCTTGAATTGGTAGCCTCGGCCGACGACGTTTCCGATGGCGTCTTCGATGCCGGCCGCCGCAAGGAGCTTGCGCAACTCCGCCACGTAGACACGCAGGTTCGCCTCGCCGACCAGTGTCTTCGGCCAGGCATTTTTCAAGAGTTCCTGCTTGTCAACGATCTGGCCGCTACGCTCGGTGAGCATTGTCAGTATATCGAACGCACGCGGGCTGATCCTGACCGGCATGTCGTCTTTTATGAGCAATCTCTGCATCGGCAGAAGCTTGAAGGGACCGAATTTTAGCATCGCCGTGCGAGGTATATTCTGAGTTCCCGGCACTAAACTCTCCTAAAAGACGAACGCATTGGGACAAGTGCACGTCCTAACTTGCAAAGCCTTTCCAGACCATACTCTCCGCTCGCCAATCCAGCGGTCTACCCGGCATTTACTGGCAATCTTTGCAGTGAAAAGAGAAAATTTACAGCTATTTATTTCGCCCGGAGCCGACTTCGCATCAATATGTGATGGCCTGAAAACGCGGTCGTCGCGGCGGGGAAGGCGCATGGCGGACGACACCGTTCGAGAGAGCGCCCGATGGCTGCGATCGTCGCGTCCGCAGGCCTTTTTGGGTGGCTGGCTTTGGCATTTCGATCTCGCGACCAAAGCCGGCGGACGCATTGGAGATGACGGTGACCTAGATGACCGAGGAGTACCTTTCGTTCGGACCGTTCAGATTGTTCGCCTCAAGGCGGATTCTGGAGAAGAACGGCCAGCTGGTACCGGTCGGTGGCCGCGCCTTCGATGTTCTTACGACACTCGCGGTCAAGCGGGGAAGCGTGGTCACGCTTTCCGAAATCGGAAGGCTGGTCTGGCCCGGCATGCACTTGGATGTCGGCACCCTGAGGGTTCATATCGCGGCCCTGAGGAAGGCGCTGGGCGAGCAGCAAAGCGAGCGGGGCTTCATCGTCAACGTTCCCGGAAAAGGCTATCTTCTTGCATCCGACGCCATGTTGCGGCGCGATCCCGGCGCGTCGTTGGCGCAGCCCGCGCCGCCGCCACGAATTTCACCCAGGACCCGGGTTATCGGACGCGAGGCTTTTACCCGTGCGGCATCGATCCAGCTGGCCGCCACTCATCTCCTGACGCTTTCCGGGCCGGCCGGGGTGGGCAAGACAACGATGGCTCTCGCAATCGCTGACGAGATTTCGGACAACTATGCCGATGGCGTTCACTTCGTCGATCTCGGCCTGCTGCAGAAGGCCGACCAGATAGCCGGAGAGCTTTGCTCGGTTCTCCGCCTCAGTTCGTTCTCGGACAATCCGATTGACAGCGTTCTTTCCCGCCTCGAAGACCGCACGTCGTTGCTTATTCTGGACAATTGCGAGCATCTTGCGCCGGCGGTACGGGTCTTTGTCGAGGCCGTCCGCAAACGTGCGGCGACCGTCGATATTCTCGTCACGAGCCGCGAGCCTCTTCATGCGGAAGGGGAATTGATCAGAAGCGTGCCGCCGCTCAAGACGCCGCCCTTGGGAGAGCCGCTTACGGCCGAGGAGATTTTCAGCTTTCCGGCGGTCGAACTGTTTGTCGAAAGGGCATCGGCGCAGAGCGAAGTGTTTCGACCTTCCGCAGAAAATGCGCAGGCGATTGCCGAACTATGCCGAAATCTTGAGGGTATACCTCTTGCGATCGAGTTCGCGGCTGCGCGCGCCGGCGATCTGGACCTAGGCAGGTTCGGTGAGGGTTTTGAAGCCATCTATCCGATGCTGAGGGAAGTTCGCCTGCCCGGCGAACTGAGGCATCGCACGTTGCGGAATACCATCAGTTGGAGCTATGGCCTGCTAACGGGTTTCGAAGGGGTGGTTTTCCGGAGACTCTCCGTTTTTTCGGGAGATTTCACGGTCGAAGCTGCTTGCGACGTGACAGGGCTCGGAGGCGATCTCGGCCGCGAGATCGGCGCCATCCTGGCCAGCCTGATCGCCAAGTCGCTGATAACGGCCGTGGGCAAGGGCTGCTTCATCCGATGCCGCATGCTTAACATGATACGCGAGTTTGGCCGGGAAAAACTCGACGAAAACGGCGAAGCGGTGCTCATGTACCGCCGCCACGCGGAGTTCTGCGTTTCCCTGCTGGAAGAGGCGGCGGCGGCCTGGAGCGACGGCGTGACGTCAACATGGCTCGAGCAGTATGGCTCCAAGCTTCCCGAGGTGAGACAGTCGATCGAATGGGCGTTCTCAAGCCCCGGAGATGAACAAATCGGCGTAACGTTGACGGCATTGGGATCGGTGCTGTTCATGACGATAGGGCTGATTGGCGAATACCGCACGCTTATCGAACGGGCGCTGGAAGTGAACCGGAGATCGCCTGCACCCGACAGGCTCGCGGACGCGAAGATGCACGCGGCCCTGGCGACGATCTATCATCATTCCCACGATTTTCCGCTCGGCGACGAGACGACGGGGCAGTTCGAACTGAGCCTGAAGGCAGCCCGCGATGCGGGTAGCATAGCAGACGAGCTTCGGGCGATATCGGGTCTTTCCGCAGCCTACCTGTTCAGGGGAGAACATGAAAAGGCGCTGACGTTGCAAAGGGACTTCGACAGGCTGGAGGGCCCAGATGCCCGGCATGTGGCAAACCGAACCCTGGGACATAGCAATCACTATGCGGGAAACAGGGTGGAGGCCGAACGCCGTATTGCCGCCGCGCTCCATCCCCTAGACGGCAATCCCCAGATCAAGAATGCCGGTTCACAATTCGATCAACGCCAGGTAACGCTTCGATCTACCCTTGCCAATCATCTCTGGCTCACCGGCAAATTGGACCAGGCAACCCTTCTCGCATCGCGCTGCGTCGATGATGCTCTGGTGGCCAATCATCCGCTTTCATTGTGTCATGCGCTGGGGACCGCCGCATTTCCGCTTGTCTACCTTACAAATGGGCCGTCGGCAGCAGCGCCGTATCTTGCTCTCCTGACGGAGACCGCTTCCCGTCATGCGCTCTATCGTTGGCTTCGCTGGGCGGAGGCCTATGAAGACGTGACCTCGCCCGATGCCATAGTTCGAAATAGGAATGACCACACCGGGCTGCTTTCAAAGATCGGCATTGGAGGCGTGCTGACCGAGTATACGGCAGTGCTGGGCGGCGAGATGGCCATCGACTGGGTGGTGCGCCACGCCATGAACACCACACCCGGCTGGTGCTATGCCGAACTGCTGCGGATCTGCGGCGAGCTCGAACTTCGCAGGTCGGGAGATAAAGCGGAGGCGATGAAATTTTTCCGCCAGGGGCTCAATCTGGCGACCAGCCAAGGCTACGACACATGGCGGCTCAGATGCGCAACGAGCCTTGCGCGAGTCCTTGCGGAAACCGGCGCCACGTTCGAAGCCGCGACCGTTCTTTCCGACGTCATGCCCCTTTTCGCAGAAGGTTTCGAAAGCGTGGATTTTCGAGCGGCGCGTGCGCAACTTGCCGCTGTCCACTGACACTTGAAGACGGGAACATCGATCGACGCCCATTTGCATCAAATCTGTTCAATATGAATTCGGGGCCGGCACTATCGTAGGTAGTCAGGTCTTGGAGGAAGATTAAATGATCCACGTCATCAGCATCATCATTGCAAATTCGGGAATGCGCGAGGCGCTGTTGAAGGCTTTTAAAGAAATAGTGCCCGCCGTGAGGAAGGAACCTGGTTGCCTGGAATATATCGCGATGGGAGATGCCGACGAAACCGACCCGGGCTTCGGAAGCGACACCTTCGTGGTCATCGAAAAATGGGAGAACCACGCAGCGTTCAAGACGCACAAGACGGCAGCCCCGCTTCGTTCCTTCATGACCGGATCAAGGGCGCTTCTCAACTCGCTGTCGCTGCATGTGCTCCGGGAGCTCTGACAGATGAGGCGATGAAAGATGGACGCGGATGACCGATGGCCGGAGGAGCTTTCGCTGCTCACTTTGCGGGCCTCGTCGAGCTGCAAGCCTGAAGCAGGAGAGGGTAGCTCCTGCGAGCGCCGGGATTCCTCGCCGATGCCTCTTCCCCTCAGTCGCTCCGGACGAATAGGCGATGGCCATGAGCTCTCCTGCTTGACGTTCGGGCAATTCCGGATGGATCCCCAGTCGCGCCGGCTCACTCGCGAGGGTGTCCATCTGGCCATAGGCGGCCGGGCATTCGATCTTCTGCTTGCCCTGGTCGAAAATGCGGGGGAAGTCGTCACGCATGCCGAATTGGTGGCGCGCGCGTGGCCGGGCAGGAGGGCTGTGGGGGATAGCGCACTTCGATTTCAGATGAAGGTGTTGAGAAGGCTGCTCGACGACCCTGAACACACCTTGCTGACCACTGTCGCTGGCAGAGGATACATGTTGACCGAAAAGGTTCGCCCGGGTTGCGCTGCCGGCAATCTGGAGAAGCCGCATGGCGACATTCCAAAAATAGCGAAGCGAGAAGGTGGCGCTTGGCCCATCGTCCGCTGGCTCGGATCCGACGATGCGCAGCCTCGTCTCTTCGGCCGAGAAACGGATGTCCCGGCTGTCGCCGAGGCCCTTCTGAGCGAATCCTTCCTCACCATCATCGGCGCCGGCGGCGTCGGCAAGACAGCGCTTGCGCTGGCGGTAGCAGCGCGGCTTGCCAACGTCTTCGACAAGATCGCCTTCGTCGACTTCTCGGGTATGGAGAGGCCCGGCCCCAGCTTAGGCGTTGCTTCCGCTCCAGGCTTGGATCCCGCGATCGCTGACTGGTTGCAACAGATGGCTCCCCTGTCTCGGAATGAGCGGCTGCTCACGATCTTCGATAGCTGCGAGCACGCCATTGAAACCGCCTCGGCACTCGTGGAGCGGATACGGAGCGAACTGCCGTCCGCCGTCATCCTCGCCGCGAGCCGTGAACCGATACGCGCTGTCGGCGAAAGGCTCAGGCGGTTGTCGACGCTGCCGCTGCCGGCGATGGACGACAGCGTCGATATCGATGAGGTTCTTTCCTGTCCTTCGATTGCGCTGTTTGTGGAGAGGTCGCAGATCGCTGCATCCCTGCTGGCCGACGGGCGCCGTTTGTCGTTGATCGCCGCGATATGTCGCCGGCTCGACGGCATTCCGCTGGCGATCGAGCTTGCAGCGGCCAGGTATCAGGATCTCGGGCTTTCAGGCCTATCGGACCTTCTGACCTCCGCAATCGATGCCGGTGTCGGCAGTCATCATCAACGGATACCGCCTCGGCATCGATCGATGTCGGCCAGCCAAGGCTGGAGCTTCGGTCTTCTGTCGCTCAGACAGCAGAGGATGCTTTGTCGCCTGTCGGTATTCGACGGCGCCTTTTCGGAAAGCCTGGCGGTCTGTGTCGGGGCGAAGCATGCGCCTTCCGCGCGGGAAGCCTTCGAAGATCTCGCGGAGCTGGTGCTGAAATCGCTGGTTGACTTTGACGCGGCCGAGAAGACCAACAACTACTCCCTGTTGGCGACGACCAGGGTCTACGCCCTGCAGCGCCTGCGTGAAAGCGGGGAGGAGGATGAGGCTCGTCGCCTGCATGCCGTTCTCTTCGAAGAGGAGCTCAGGCGCCTGGATGCTTCGTACCCGAACGCAGATCGTGCCGCCTGGCGGCAAGCGCACGCCAAATTGATTGGAGACATTCGCGCTGCGCTCGACTGGTGCCAGTCCGAACGGGGCGACCCCGAGCTGGCGATCAAACTGTGCCTCTCAGCCAGCGTGCTTTTTCTGGAGGTCGGCTTGCTGCGTGACTATCTGAACTATCTTGAGCGCGCGCGGCCGCTTTTCGAAAGCGCTCCCTCGAATGAATATCTGGAAGCATCTCTTTTGAAAATGCTGACGGCGGTTCGCCACTATGTTGGCGGTCCGGCCGAGGAAATGCGGGGCGGCCTGGCGAAATTGTTGCGCGACACCTCTCGCCGATCGTCGGGTCGGGTGCGCTAGAGGTGTGCCGGGCCAATTCAAAGAGGAGTTCGCCGCGGTTGATATGATATGCGCGGCGGATATGCCGCATCAACCCGGCCGAACATGGAAGCCGATCGGGGTTGCCTGGGAAAGGAGCGAATGCGGTACTGCTTCGGATCGTTTGAACTCGATACGCTGCGCCGCGAGCTGACGCGCGACGGCAGGCCCATGCGTCTCGCTGGCCGCGGGTTCGATCTGCTTGCGTGCCTGGTGGAGCGTCGAGGCGAAACTATCTCGAGCGAAGAGATTGTCGGAAAAGTGTGGCCGGACAGAAGGATGGATCCCTCTCAGCTCAGGTTTCACATCGCCCCGCTACGCAAAGCCCTGGGCCAATCAAGCGAATGCAGGTTCATTGCCGCATTGTCGGGCAAAGGCTATTCCTTCATTGCGGAAGTTAACCCGAAATATCCCGACGGAAGCGAGGGATTCCATGCGCCCTCGGAGACGCAGGCGCGGATCAAGGCACTCGACCCGGACAGCGAACGGGAAATTTCGTTCTGGCGGGAAACGGAATTGGCGGGCCGGAAGGACGAGATCGCGGCATTTGGCAGAACGCTCCTATCGGATCGCTTCCTCACCATCGTCGGTGCCGGCGGCGTGGGAAAGACGTCGTTGGCTCTGGCAATCGCCGACGATCTGCGCGAGCGGTTTTCCCGTGGCGTCCTGGTGGTGAACGTCGCGGCAATCCATGGTCTGGGGATGATATCGACCGCTATGGCGTCCTTGCAGGCTCAGCGCAGCGAAGGCGGTGCGCTTTTGATCCTGGACGGCTGCGAGCAGGACACGATTTTCGCGGCAGAGACGGCTCGAAGACTGCTTGCATCCTTCAAAGATCTGTTCGTGATCGCCACCAGCAGAGCGCCGCTGATGACGGCCGGCGAACGGCAGCGAAGGCTTGGGATGCTTGCGGTGCCGCCTGCCGGATCCAGTTGGCCACGGATTCTGTCCTATCCGTCGGTGGAGGTGCTGCTGATGCGGGGGCATCTGGATGCTGGATCGCTTTCCGAGTCCGAGCGGATTATGGTGGCGGACGCTTCAAGGCGCCTGGACGGACTGCCGCTTGCGATCGAGATAGCCGCCGTTCACTGCAGGCGAGGCGGCGTCGAAGCCCTGCGAAATATCCCGGAGGACGGAATTTTCGACCTGGAAGCGCGCCATGCGCGGCCTGACCGGCATCGGACTCTACGTGCGAACGTCGATTGGAGCTACAGGATGCTGTCCGACGAAGAGAAGGACGTGCTCCGTCGGCTCTCCGTCTTTGCCGGCCCATTTGAAATGGATGCGGCGTTTGCTGCCTGCGCGCGCACGGCGAGCGAACGTAGTGCATTCCCTGATCGTTTTCTTTCGCTCATCCTCAAGTCGGTGATGTTGGTCGACATCGAAGGCGACGCGAAAATCTACAGGCTCGGCAACGATATTCGACGTCTTTCGATCGCAAGATCGAATGTCCCATAAAGTGCCAAGGCCATCGAGGGATTGCATTGGCATTCGATTGCCAGGTGCGCCCGGAAGAGCCGATAGCGTCCACATTTTCTCACAACGTATAATTTGTTTTTCGTCCCTCCTCCTCCGATCGTCTCCCCAGGTTTCGACGAGGGGACTATCATTATGTTGGCAAATGCTCGTGCTACGGCACTTCCGTCCGATGGCCACCCGGCCTCGATAAAATCGGGCTTGCCTCTCCGGTCGGCCGAAGGTTCGCCAAGCTGGTCTGCCACAGATCCGGTCGTGTACCATGGCGGCGTCATCACGCAGCGCTACAGACGAACATGGAGCCACGTCTCGGCGACCCTCGACTATGTGGAGGCCGAGCATTCCATGAAAGTGGAAATCGACTCGTCATCGGCAAGGATTTCCGTCGTCCTTGAGGTTGTGGGCGGCAAGTTTGTAGTCGATGCCGCCGGAAGCTCCGGACCGGAAAGCGATCTGGAGCGTTTTAACGAGGGACCTGTCAGCATTCTGCCGAAAAGCTTCCGGGCGGGGGGAACATCGGAAAGGGTGCGTTTTCTTCGACACCTGCTCGTTCAAGTGGATGAAAGCCGTCTTCAGGATGTCTATGACGAGGTGACGGGATCGTCCGGAAAGCTCATTCCGAAGCTGATGTTTCTCGACCAGCGTCTCATGGATCTGTCGAAGCTAATTGCGCATGAATGTCAGTCGTCGCTATCCGACGACTCTCTTTTCGGGGATACGCTCGCATCCGCGATGATGATTGCGCTTGCCAGGTCGCATCGTCAGAAGCCGCGATCTCTCGCCCGCGGAGGCATGGCGCCCTTTCAGCTGCAAAAGGTTCAGCGCCATATGCTGGACAATATCGCAGAGACCGCGGCACTCTCCGAACTTGCGGAAATTGTCACGATGTCCGTCGCCCATTTCTGCCGCGCATTCAAGATTTCGACGGGAAAAGCTCCGCATCAATGGCTGATCGAAGCACGGATAGAGACCGCGAAATCCCTTCTTCTCCGCAAAGAGATGTCGCTCGCCCATGTGGCCCTGACCCTGGGCTTCTGCGATCAGGCGCATTTTACCCGGACGTTCAGCAAGATTGTCGGAACCACTCCCCTGGCCTGGATCCGGGACAAGGCCCTTGCGGCGCATGGCGTTGACGCGCCGTACGACTACGAGTTTTCGGGCTGAGCGGGCGGTTCGATGCGCGCGGTCGGACCGTCTCTTGTCTTGTAGGCCGGCGCTCTCGGGTTTTGCCTGAGGTCCTGCTTTCTTCGTCTGCCGCATCCACGCAGCTCCATACCCAACATCTCAGCCTTCGGATGCTTCGCTGCACGATTGCTCAAAAGTGGCGGGAATCATCCAATAGCCGGAACGGGGCGGGTGTTAGACCAAGGCAGCAACGACAGGCCTCGCCGCGATGGCTTCGGCGGGCGAGACGCTATGAGGTGCATGTCTCCAGCCTCCAGGGGCGTTCTAACGGAAGGAACCGTCAGGCAATGGCTTCACCCAAGACCCTAGCGCGCCGGTGTTACAGCCTGGTTTTCCATCCGCGTGAGGAACAGGCGCAGCAATGGCGACGTGTTCAGATTGTTGTAGCCCAGCATCAGATCGATGGTCGGGCTTTCTCCCTTCAGAGGGCGGCTGACGACCGACCACGACAGGAAGTTTTCCGCGTAGGCAGGAAGAAGGCAGACCCCGCGTGTGGACGCCACCAGCGAGATGGCCATCGCAAAATTGTCGATCACATGGGTGGGTTTGATGTCGAGGCCGAGCTTGGCGAAATAGCCGTCTATGACACCCCTCAGCACATGGGGGATGTCGGACATGCCGATGAAGATCTCACCTACCAGATCACGAGGGTCAATTTCGTGTTCCGCAGCGAGCCGATGATCGCTCGGCAGAACGACCACCAGCGGCTCGCTGGCGACGACCCGGTATTCGACGTTCTGCTTCTGCTCGTTGCGAAGGAATGCGACGTCAAGCTTGCCTCTCTGCAGATCCTCGGCGAGCTGGGGGGAATACTGGCTGACGACCCTGATTTCGATATTGGGAAGTTCGTCGCGCAGGATGCGCGATGCGATCGGAAGCCACTCGACCTCCATCCCCGTCAGAAATCCCATCGAGAAAACCGGCTTGTCCGGCTCCGCCGCCCTGCGGGCGGCTTCGACGGCGGCCTCCGCTTCCGTAACGGATTGCCGGGCGTGATCGAGGAACGCCTTTCCGGCGGCGGTCAATTCGATGCCGCGGGCGCTGCGCAGGAGCAGCGGTACTCCCACCTCGTATTCCAGGTCCCGTATCTGCCTCGACAGGGACGGCTGCGCGGTATGAAGGCGCTTTTCCGCCGCGAGAGTAAGGCTGCCCTCTTCGGCGACGGCGATGAAGTAACGCAGGTGACGAAGTTCCATAACGATAGACTCCATGCTTCAGAGGTATATCTACCAACTTACAAAGTCTTTTTCAATGCAGCTGAACAAGCCTACACAGTTACTCAACGGAAGCGGAAAGCAGCTGCGACGCAGTGCCCGAAGACTCCGTCTTTTAACAGAAATATCAAGGATTTGAGCCATGTCTGAACGTGTAGTACTGATCACAGGAGCGCTGACGGGCATCGGCCGCGCAGCCGCTATCGAAATTGCCAAGCAGGGAAACAAGGTGGTTGTCTCCGGCCGCAACGAACCTAAGGGGTATGCCCTTGCCGAAGAGATCAATGCAGGCGGCGGAGTTGCTTCGTTCATACGCGCAGACGTTCGCAACGACGATGACGTCCGCAACCTTGTAGACCAGACAATCAGCCTGCATGGCCGCCTCGACGCCGCCGTGAACAACGCCGGCACCGAAGGACAGCCCGGCCTCGTCACCGCCCAGACCGCGGAAAGCTACGCCGCCACCTTCGACACCAATGTTCTCGGCACGCTGCTCAGCATGAAGCACGAGCTGCGCGTAATGCAGGAGCGCGGCGTGGGTAGCATCGTCAACATCTCCTCGACCTACGGTCACGAAGGCGCCGCCTATGCCTCGGTCTACTCTGCCAGCAAGCATGCCGTGGAAGGCCTGACCAAGTCGGCCGCCCTTGAAGTCGCCGGCTCGGGCGTCCGTGTCAACGCAGTTGCGCCCGGCCCGACGGATACGGGCATGCTCGACCGCTTCACCGGCACCGAGGAGAACAAGGCCGCGCTCGCGTCGGGCGTCCCGCTCGGCCGTATCGGCAAGCCCGAGGACGTGGCTCACGCGATCGCCTTCCTCGTCTCCGAGCAGGCTTCCTTCGTCACGGGCCAGGTCGTCACGGTGGACGGCGGCAAGACCGCTGGCTGATCTCGATCAACTGCAGCATCTTAGGAGCATCATCATGACTACGCATCACACTGCGCCGACGCAGTTCGTCGAGGCGGCGGGAGTGAATTTCGCCTATCGCCGCTTCGGCAATCCGGAAGGCGTTCCTCTCGTCATGAACATGCACTTCACCGGGACAATGGATCACTGGGATCCGCTTGTCACGGACGGCCTTGCCAAGGGCCGTGAAGTGATCCTGTTCAACAACGCGGGGATTTCGACCACCTCCGGCGAGGTTCCGACCACGATCGAGGGCATGGCGGCGAACGCCGTCGCCTTCGTCAAGGCGCTCGGCCTTTCCAAGGTGGATGTGCTCGGCTTCTCGCTGGGCGGCCTTGTCGCCCAGGAAATGGCTCTCGCCGCCCCCGATCTGGTGCGCAAGCTGATCCTCGTCGGGACCGGTCCGCGCAGCGGTGAGGCCATGGAAACGCTGACCCCGGAAGCCCTGGCGGTGTTCGGCGGGACCTACGAGCACCCCGACGACCTGTGGCTGGGGGTTTTCTTCACCCCCACGGACAGGAGCCAGGCCGCAGGCCGCGAATTTCTGAAGCGCTTTCGCCTCCGCACGGAGGGACGCGATCATGAGGTCAGCGAGAAGGTCGCACCGGCGCAGATCGAAGCTCTCGGGAAGTGGGGCGCTCCGCGCGAGAATCCCCATGCCTACCTGAAGTCGATCAATCAGCCGACGCTGGTCGTCAACGGCGGCAACGACGTGATCATCTATACGGTCAACTCATTTATCCTGCAGCAGAATCTTCCGAACGCACAGCTGATCCTCTACCCGGACAGCAGCCACGGTTCCCAGTACCAGTATCCGGAACTGTTCGTATCGGACGTTTCGACGTTCCTGGATAAGAACCACTTCTAGTCCACAGCTCCGGCAGCCCAACAGGACGCGCTGGCCATCCACGAGGATGGCCAGAGGGCCGCTTGCGTCCCGAACCTATGAAAGGAATACGCAATGGCCGAGCTCTCAGGGAAGACGGTGGTTGTAACCGGCGCTTCGCGCGGGATCGGCCGTGCGACCGCTCTGAGCCTCGCCCAGGAGGGCGCGCAGGTCATCGTTCACTACGGTCGGCATGCACGGGAGGCAGATCAGGTCGTGGCCGAAATCCGCTCCCTCGGCTCACGCGCCGAAAAGATCAGCGCGGACCTTTCCGCACCGGACGGGCCGCACAGGCTTGCCAAGCGCGCGAAGGAAATCATCGGCGGACGCCTCGACATCCTCGTCGCCAACGCCGGTATCTTCGTCCCGGCCTCGATCGAGGATCTCACGATCGAGGAATTCGACAGGCTCTTCGCCGTCAACGTCAGGGCGCCGCTGTTCCTCGTGCAGCAGCTTCGATCGATCATGTGCACCGACAGCAACGTCATATTCATCTCGTCTCTCGCGGCGCGCTCACCGATCGGCGGGCATGCAGCGTATGCCGCGACGAAGGGCGCGCTGGAAACCATCGTAAAATATCTCGCCAGCGCCTTTGGCCCGCATGACATCCGCGTGAACGCGGTCGCGCCGGGGATCGTTGAGACCGAGATGTCCTCTTTCGTGCGAACGCACGAGGGCAGGGAGCGGACGCTCGCCATGCAATCGATGAAGCGCGTCGGACGCCCCGAGGACGTCGCACGCGTCGTCACCTTCCTCGCCTCCAATGAAGCCCGGTGGATCACCGGCGAAGTCGTCCAGGCTGACGGCGGATCACGGCTCTAGACGCACGCCGCCGTGCGTCGGGCTCAAATGCAAAGGATATCTACCTATGTCGCAGGATAAAAATTCGAACTGGTTGGGCGTGTTTGCCGTCGCTCTCAGCGCAACCGTCTTCTGCACGACCGAATTCCTCCCGGTCGGCCTGTTGCGCTATATCGGCGACGGGCTCGACGTCTCTGAAGGTACCGCCGGCCTGATGGTGACGGCACCCGGTCTCCTGGCAGCCGTCGCCGCGCCCTTCGTGACCGTGGCGATCAAGAACCACGACCGGCGCCTGGTGCTGCTGGGTCTGTCGTTTCTTTTGGCGATCTCCAATCTGGTATCCATGATCGCCCCGAACTTCATGGTCCTCATTTTCGGCCGCATATTGTTCGGCGTCGGCCTGGGCGGCTTCTGGGCCATTGGCGCGGGCCTGGGCGGGCGTCTTGTCGAGGAGAGCCAGGTCGGGCGGGCCACCTCGATCATCTTCGCGGGCGTGTCGCTCGGGATGCTGATCGGCGGCCCGGCGGGCGCACTCATCGGCGATGTCGTCGGCTGGCGGGCGGCCTTCGGAGCCGCGCTTGCGATCTCCGTTCTCGCGTTCGTCGCGCAGATCTGCTCGCTGCCGAAGCTTGAGGTCCAGCAGCGCGTCCGCCCATCCGATCTGCTGGGAATCGCGCAGACGCAGCAAGGCCGCATAGGGCTGGCCGCGATGTTTCTCGTGCTCGTTGCGCAGTTCGCCACATATACCTACGTCACGCCCTTTCTGGCGCAGATTTCAGGCTTCGGTGGCGGCGCCATCTCCTCGATCCTCCTTGGTTATACC
Organism: Martinezella lusitana; assembly: GCF_010668395.1. GTDB lineage: Bacteria > Pseudomonadota > Alphaproteobacteria > Rhizobiales > Rhizobiaceae > Rhizobium > Rhizobium lusitanum_A. The sequence goes on along the minus strand of NZ_WUEY01000026.1, from coordinate 34,450 downwards.
GCGATCGGTCTGGCCGGCAATTTCGCAGGCGGCGCGGGTGCCTCACGCAGCATCCGAAAGACGTTCATTGCGACGATCGTCTTCCTGATGCTGCCGATGTTCTTGTTGCCGGTGGTCGGAACATCGCAGGTGGGCACGCTGGCGCTGCTGGCGATCTGGGGCCTGTCCTACGGCGCCATGCCTGTCGCTTTGCAGATGTGGATGGCCAAGGCGGCTCCCAACGTTGCCGAAGGCGGGATGGCTCTGTTCGTCGCGAATTTCCAGATCTCCATCGCCGTCGGCTCGTTCGTCGGGGGAGTGGTCGTCGACCAGCTGGGCCTGCTCAATGCGATGTATATCGGGGGAACGCTATCGGCCCTGTCGCTGCTCACGGTCCTGACCCTCGGGCGCGTCTCCGCCAAGATCGACGTCGCCGAGGTCGCCTAGCTGCCCGTCACCGGCGGTCATGACGGCCGCCGGTTCCATCCATCGAGACATAACCTCAAGCCAATCCATTCGGTGTGACCGGGTTCCGGCTGAGCACCGATCGGAGGCACAGCCTCCACAATTCGACGCTGCTGCGTAAGTGACACCCCCGGCATCCCGAGATTTCAACGCAAATCACTGCAATCCAAGGAGAAAGAAGATGAGTCTGCAATCAGAACACGGCCTGTTCTCGCCGGTCCGGATCGGCGAAATGGACCTCAAGCATCGAGTGGTGATGGCGCCGCTGACGCGCTTGCGCGCCAACCTCGACACCGACGTTCCAGGGGATCTGATGGTCGAATACTACAAGCAACGCGCCAGCGACGGCGGCCTGATCATCAGCGAGGCTACGACGATAACCCCCGACAACCGCGGCTATCTGGGCGCGCCCGGCATCTATAACGACGAACAGGTCGCCGGATGGTCTCGGATCACACAGGCGGTTCACGCCCAGGGCGGCCGCATCTATCTTCAGCTTTGGCATGTCGGACGTACCTCCCATGAGGATCTGAACGGAGGCCGCGTTCCAGTCGCGCCGAGCGCTGTTCCTTATGACGGCCTTGCCTACACGCGGAACGGCTGGGTCCCGGCGACGCCCCCACGGGCGCTCTCCGAAGACGAGATTCAAGACGTCGTCGAACTCTACCGCGCGGCTGCGGCCCGCGCCGTGGCGGCTGATTTCGATGGTGTCGAAATCCATGCCGCCAATGGTTACCTGCCGGACCAATTCCTTCAGGACATCTCCAACAAGCGGACGGACCGCTACGGAGGCGGAGTCGAGAAGCGCGCGCAGTTCCTGCTCGATGTCGCCACGGCCGTCAAATCCGTCTGGGGCGCGAAACGGTTCGGTGTCCGTCTTTCGCCGAGCGGCACCTTCAATGGAATGGGCGATAGCGATCCGGAAAGCCTGTTCGATCATGTCGCCAGGCGTCTCGACCAGCTCGACATGTCATACCTCCACATCGTCGAGCCACGCGTAAAAGGCTCGCAAGATGTCGAGCGCATGGAGCACCCGATCGCCACTGCCCGGCTGCGGAAGCTCTTCTCGGCGCCGATCATTTCCGCGGGCGGCTACGACGGCCAGAAAGCCGAAGCCGTGATCGCTTCGGGTGATGCCGATCTCGTTGCCTTCGGACGTCACTTCATCGCCAATCCCGATCTACCGGAGCGCCTCCGCGCCGGGGCGGCCTTGAACCGCTATGATCGCGACACCTTCTATGGTGGAACCGAGAAGGGATACACAGACTATCCCTTCCTGAAGGCGCTCGCGGCCGAATAGTCGCCGGATGCCTTGACGGACGAGACGCGCGCCCAAAGCGCGCGTCTCGTGGACACGAGCATCAGATGGTTTGGCATCGGGCTGCCACCGAGCTTTTTTTGCAAATAGCTTCCTCCAACGTTTGCTGATTGGATGCCGGCATATGCGCTGGTGGTAGCCGGTGCCGCGCATGCTCCTGCGCCAGCTGCTCCATTCCGCCACGGATCGACCTCCGCGTTTCGGCCGCAGGCGCAGTTGACGTGCCGAACCCAACGCACCCGTCTCTTGCGAGGGAACTGTGCTGATAGATGGTGATGATATCGGTCGACAACGTCGCTATCTGTGGGTGTCGATTATCTTTGACGGGTGGGGGAGGGCGAGCCTGCGACCTGGGGGCAGGGGATCAAATCGGCAGATAGGGAGTTCATCATCCAAGACCGCCTAAGTAGGGCTGGCCATCTTTTGATAGGTTGCCTTGGAGTAAGGCCGCGAAACGGCGGCATCGAGGGACGAACCCCACTTTCGGCAGTCCGGCTTTTCCGCGCATCTCGGACAACGCTTCCACCGTGCCGCCGGCAGCCAGTTTTCTTGCGATCGTCTCCCACCCTGGACTGCCGCAGATGTGGGAGGCTTGTCTTTAGAGCTTCGAGCCGCCATCGACGCGGAGTGTGTCGCCCGTGATCCATTGGGAATCGTCGGATGCGAGAAACGCAATCGCACCGCTGATATCGACCGGCTGCGCGACCCGCTTGATCGCCTGGATCCCAAGGGTGAATTCCTTGCCGGCTTCGGTCTTGGCGAAGTTCGACATGTCGGTGGCGACGACGCCCGGAGCAACCGCGTTCACGCGGATGCCGCGCGAACCGAGGGCGGATGCGAAATGCTTGACCAGAGTGTCGATCGCGCCCTTCGTTGCGGCATATGCCGGAAGGTTTCCGACAGCCGCATGAGCGGCCAGTGAAGACACCAGCACGACGCTGGAGGACTCTCCAAGGATCGGCAAGAGCTGTTGCACGAGGAAGAACGGTGCGCGAACGTTCACCGCGAACTGGTGGTCGAAGTCTTCGACGCGGGTTTCCTCGATGGATGCGGCCTTGGAGACGCCCGCATTTGCTACGAGAACGTCGAGCCGGCCGGTGACTTTCTTGACCTGTTCGGCGAGTTCGAACGGGCCATTCGCGGTGGAAAGATCGGCCTTGAGCTTTTCGGCTTTGCCGCCCTTGCTGCGAATTTCAGTGACGACGGCGTCGGCTTCCGGCCCGGCTTGAGAGTAATGAACGAGCACCGTGGCGCCCGCATCCGCAAGCGCTAGGGCGGCCGAGCGGCCGATGCCGCGAGAGGCGCCCGTCACGAGCGCTGTTTTACCTGAGAGCTTTCCCATAGTTCTGTTTCCTTCTATCCAGGGATGATTTCCCTGAGGGAAAAGCTATTGTTTTCCAGTCTGTTAGTGAAAGACTTTGTTGGTTGGCAGTCATGCCGGCGAGGCATGGCTATTCATGATGTCACTGCTGCTCGTCGTTAAGATCGAGGGCCTGACTGCTGATGAAGCCGGCGCAATGGGATACTGGGGATGGCCCGGAATATATTGCCACGGCTGCTCTTCCGATCCATCGCCGCCATGGTTCGGGCTTGTGGATCGAGACACGGATGAGGCTGGTCTCAAACACGATGTCAGGCTTTCCGCCGGCTTCCGGGAACCGCGACGAGGCGGAATGGATTCTACCTCAAGAGTCTTCAATAGCGCCGACCGTCCTGCTGTCAGTATGCCCCGAAGGTTAAAGGAACTCGCCATGATAGAGCTTGTGGTAGATGCCCGCGTACGGCCCGGCAGAACGCAGCCGTTGCTGCGCTTTCTGGACCGCGTGGCAGACGCCGTCAGGGCGAACCCGGAATGCATCTGGTTCGATGTGAGGGCGGATGGTGAACCTCAGGAGCCCGAGTGGGGGCGGCCGATTTCGATATCCCTTGGATGGCGGTCCGCGGAGACCTTCGAAAGGCTGCGAAAGTCTGCCGAAGTGGCAGACATCTTCGCCCTTGTCGCCAGCCACGTCGCGATCCTCACGATTTATCAGTTTGGCGGAGAACCGGCTTCCGCGGATCAGGAAACCGGCCGGAAGCCGTCAGCGGCGACACCCGGATCACGTCTCAACATGGCAGTCGGGTAGACGATACTCCGTCCGGATCGAAAAGTCCCGGTCGCTCAAAATGACCATCCGTGTTGTCGGCCGGACGGAGCGGCTTTTGCTGCATCTTCTTTGGCTATATCCGCGCGTGCCATGGTACGCCGGTATCAAGGCTACTCGATTTTCGATCAAGATCCTTCAATAGCGTGCCGCCGCCAACGTGTACGCAGTTTGAAGGAGGTCATAAGGGATCACCCAATGATACATGTTGTGGCAATGCTGACCGCAAGTCCTGGCCAACGCGAGTTTGTCCTCGCAGCGTTCAACAAGATGCGACCGCTCGTCCTCGAGGAGGAAGGATGCATCGAATATCAGCCGCTGGTCGATGCGGATGGTGGAGACCGGATAGGCGCTGACTCGTTCATGGTGGTCGAAAAGTGGACGTCTTCCGAAGCTCTGGATGCGCACAACAAGGGCGCAAACCTCGGTCTATTCCTTCAAACGGTGAAACCGCATCTCGCCCACCTTACGGTCCATATTCTAAAGGCGGCCTCATAGCTCGAAACCTATGCGCGGTATCGATTGGCGAAGAGTCGATTGCAGGCTCTTCACAACGGCAGGCAGATTCACTGCAAGAACTCCAAAACGGATGGTAGCCCGCCAGCGCAGGCAAGGCATTTTCAGTTCGGAAAATTCTAAAGCTGCGATGAGCTTTCAATCATTCCGATGTGCGTCAGCCTACTTTGCAGCCACGAAAACGAGACATGGACCTGGTCCGCTTCCCATAGCCGACCACCAGCGAGGATTGCCCTATGGCCGTACATTCGAAAACCAGCGAGACGCTTACCGTCGTCGATGCCTATTACCAGGCCGGCGTGCAGAAGAGGCTGACGGACTTTGCTCCCTATCTCCATCCCGACTTCATCACCACTGCGCCGAACTATCTTCCGTGGGGCGGTGTGCATCATGGTGGCGCCTTCTTCCGCGATCAGGTCCTTCCGAACTTGCCCGACGTCCTCGACTTCGGCCGCTTCAGCTACGACGTCTTCTTTGCGGATGGCGAGAAGGCCGTCGCGCTTTGCAACTTCGGTCTCACCGGCCGAGATGACATGATCAAGATTTCCGAACATTGGACAGTCCGCAACGGACTTGCGATCGACATATGGGTGGCATATTTCGAACCCCAAGCGCTGCTGGACAGCTTGAAAATCGACCACGGACTCAAAAACCTCGCTGTTTAAGCGACCGGTTTCCAAAAATGCCGAAACGGAAATGAGGGACGGCCGGCCCGCCTGCGAACATGGTCGATGGCTTCGAATTGGAAGGTGGACCTCGCCAGGCCAGATCGCGTGTCTCCGGTCGAAAAAGCCTCCGCCGGCCAATCTGAGCGCAGGGGCCTGTATTCGCCGCAACGACGCCGCAGGATCATCGATAGGATGGAGACTGGACGATTTGCCCGGATCGGGAAGCCCCGGCGCATTCGGTTACCACGGAAGGATGCCGTTGCGTTGGTGGCGAGCCAGTGTTTGGCAGGCCGCTGACCGCCCTGATCCAAAGGGTCGAGGAGCCGACAATGCGTGACGACTCCTCGGGGATGGCGAACGCCTCAGGCCTGGGCGCTCGGGCGGCTGGACACCTTCTGATACCAGTCCTTCGTGGCTGCAGCGCCGTCCGGGATCGGCATGGAGATCGCATTGGTCGCGAAATCGATGGTCACGAGCGTCGTGATGTCGGCCACCGTGAACTTCTCTCCGGCAACGAAGGGTGCGGTCTGCAGACGGCTTTCCAGATCGGAATAGAAGTTGGCGACCCGCTGCTTGCTGCGCTCGATAAGATCCGGGATTTGGGCATAGTTATGCGGGCCTGCGATCGCCCGATCCTTCAAGCCGGCAACCGTGTTGCGGATAGCCTCCATGACGGAAGCAAAGCCTTCCGTCTCGACGCGGCGGTCCCACATGCCGACGATGGCGCGCTCTTCGGGGGGCGAGCCCAACAGTGGCACCTCGGGATGCACCTCATCGAGATAACGCTGTATGACGGGCACTTCGCCGATCGCCGTGCCGTTGTCGAGCACCAGGGTCGGGACGACTTGGCGAGGATTGATCGCCCGATAGGCGTCGGAGAACTGCTCCTTGGCGCCGAGGTCCACCGGAACGAGTTCGACGTCCAGGCCCTTTTCTGCGATCAGGATGCGGACGCGGCGGGAGTTCGGCGAGCCCTTCGATTGGTAGAGTTTCATTTTCTGTATTCCTTGTTGCGAGTTAAGCGGGTAGGCGGTTCAGATGTTTGATGAGGCATGGGCCACGGCATCTTCCGATGCCCGTCCATGGATGAGAAGACTGGAGCAGCCAGACGATGGGGTATCGTGGAAATGTTGCAATGCACTGGCGGCAAACTATTGTAACGTCGTATGTTTCCGGATGGAGAACATCGCCTGTAAGCAACTTCTCTCGTATTCCGTTGCTGCATATCTATGCCGTTAGCCTTCTTCCGAAAAAGACTTTGTAGGTCTTTCCCCATGCCTTGAAGGCATGGGACAAGGCACCTTCGAATTATCTGTGGCGGAAATCGGAGCGGGCGGCGGCGCAGGCGCGGTCGGCTTATGCTGAGTGAGCCAGTTTGCTTTCCCACAGCCGCCTGCTGTTCCACTCCCTCCCGTGTGGCCGCTATTGAACAACTATCCCGCAAGGTTATGCACTCGCGCATGGGCCCGCTATTGAATAGAAGTGCGGCTTTTGAAGCAGGTGCGCGTTTTAAGACGGTAAGTCTCGCCGGCGGCCGTGCGGTCGGGCTGCGCGCCGCCTTCGGAGCAGTCCGGCAGGAACTGCGAAGACCATGTTCGCGTCCATTTCCATTGCCGTTTCGGACGACTTGCAGCCTGACTCCAGGCGCAAAAAGCTGCTGTATTTATCTGTCGCAAAAGCCTACTTCTATTGCGATTTTTGCAGCAAGCCCCACACGGAATCCCATGCTTCAGTTTAGCCAAGAAGAACCCGACACGCGATATGGCTGGCGTGTCGTTGCCGGTGCGCATGCCACGACAGCCATCACCTTTGGCTCCGCCTACGCCTTTTCGGCGCTGTTTCCGGGTTTGTCGGCCGAGTTCAATGCATCGCGCGGCGAGATCGCGCTGGTCTTCTCGATCGGGGCCTTCATCTTCTATTCGCTGGGCGCGGTCGCCGGGCCACTTGCCGATCGGTGGTCGACCAGCAGGCTCGTCGCCGCCGGCGTCATTGCGATGGTCATCGGTTACGTCGCGGCAAGCCGGTCCACCTCGCTTCCCATGCTTTACGTCGCTTATGGCGCCGGCGTCGGTATCGGCATCGGGCTGTCCTATGTGCCGGCAATCGGGGCCGTGCAGTCCTGGTTCGTCCGCCAACGCGCCCGGGCTTCCGGCATCGCGACGGCGGGCCTGGGGCTCGGAACGCTCGTCTTGCCCTTCACCGTCGGTCGTCTCATCCCCTATCTCGGCTGGCGCGGCTGCTTTCTCATGCTTGCCGCCGTGATCGCTGTCGTCGGTCCTCCAGCCGCCATGCTCATTCGCCGCCGCCGCGCCGCCGCCGATTTGAACACGGCGACACCGACGCCGGCGACGCTCAGCCCGCTTGCCGCCTGGCGCACGCCCGGGTTCCCGCTTTTCTATCTTGTTATCGTTCTGGGCTCCTTCTGCATTTTCATCCCTTACGTCCATATCGTTCCAGCCGCCCGCGATCTTGGCCTTCCGCTCGACGCCGGGACAACCCTGATTGCTCTGATCGGCATTGGAAATGTGTTCGGGCGCTTCGTGCTGGCGGGCCTTGGCGATCGTCTGGGTGCGGTGCGCATGCTCGCGGCCTTGACCGCCGGTGTGGCCGCCTCTTTCGTCCTGTGGGCTTTCGCGGATGGTTTTGCCATGCTCGCCATCTTCGCCGTGGTTTTCGGCGCGGTCTATGGAGGCTGTGTCGGTCTCTATCCCGCCGTTGCAGCCGATCTTTTCGGCACCCGCAACATCGGCGCCATGCTCGGTTATCTCTATACCGGCGTCGGTATCGCGGCTCTCCTCGGTCCGACTGCCGCCGGCTTCGTGTTCGACCGCACGGGTACTTATCTCGGCCCGATCATCGCGAGTGCGGCCGCCGCCGCCATCGCTGCGGCCTTCACGCTCAAGCTGCAGCGTCCCGAGGGTAGGACAGCACCATGACCTGCCGGTCATGGCTCATTCGGCTTCAATAAAAGCGATCTGTCAGATTGCCAGGGAGAAGCCCAGATCGCGCAAGGGCAATTGGCGTACCCTTTCTCCCGTTGCCGCGAATATGGCGTTGCCCAGCGCGGGCGCGAGCGCCGGGAAGGCGGGTTCGCCCATGCCGGTCGGCGGGTTGTCCGACTGGATGAAATAGGCATCGATCGTCATCGGCGCGAAGGGCAGGCGCAGGATCGGATAGGCGTTGTAGTTCTGCTCCCGGATCCGGCCGTTTTCGATATTGATCTTGAGGCCCATGGCGGTGGAGAGCGCATCGGTGGACGCGCCCTGCGCCTGGGCTTCGGAGCCGGCCATGTCGATGATGGGGCCGACGTCGAGCACCACCAAGATGCGATCGATCTTGATCTGTTTGTTCGCGTCGACGCTCAGCTCGACCGCCTGCGCGACGTGGCCGGCATGGGAGTAGCACCACGCCAGGCCCAGACCGCTGCCTTTGGGCATTGCCTTGCCCCAGCCCGCCTTCTCGGCGCACATCCGGATCACGTCGGTCGCCCGCTTGGGGCTGAAGTTGACGCTCTGGTCCTTGGGCGCCAGTTCGGCGACGTCGCGATTCACTGCGTCGAGGAGGAATTCGACATGGTCGCGGCCCGAAGCGAGCGACAGTTCATGCATGAAGCTTTGGGCGGCGAAGACCTGTGCATTGTCGCCCGGCGCGCGCCAGGCACCGGTGGGGATCTTCAGCGGCAACATGGTCTTGCCGCGCCGCAGGTTGGGCGCCTTGATGGAGTATTTCAGGTTGTCGGTCAGATTGGCGCCCGTGGCTTCTTTCTTGCCGTCGGCGGTGAAGGTGATGAAATGCTCCTGCCAGGCGTCGAGCCTGCCCTCCTTGTCGATCGCACCCTTGAACTGATGATAGCCGGCGGGGCGATAGAAATCGTGGCCGAAATCGTCTTCGCGCGTCCACTGCAGCTTGATCGGGGCGTTGACCTTCTTTGCGATGGCCGCCGCCTCGCAGGCATAGTCGTTGACCAGGCGTCGCCCGAAACCGCCGCCGACACGGGTCTGATGCATCACGATCTTTTCCTGCGGTATGCCGGCCACCTTTGCGACCAGCGGCAGGCCGCGATCGGGCTGCTGGGTGGGCACCCACATTTCCATCACGCCGTCATGCCAGTGCGCCGTGGTGTTCATCGGCTCCAGCGGCACATGGGCGGCGAAGGGATATTCGTAATAGGCCTCCACGGTCTTGGTGGCACCGGCGAATGACTTGTCCACGTCGCCGACGTTGTCATCGGGCTTTTCCGGGAAACGGGTTGCGAGCTTCCTGGCCTCGGCCGAGAATTTCGAGGTGGAATCCGTCGAGGCTTCGCTCAGATCCCAATCCACTTGCAGCTTGCTCTTCGCCTGGAAGGCGCTCCAGGTGTCCCTGGCGATGATGGCGACGCCCGGCATGACTTCGACCAGCAGGCCAGTCCCGTCCAGGGCGAAGGCGTCGAGCAGGCCGCGCTGAGCCTTGATCTCGTCCACGTTGAAGGATCGGACCTTGCCGCCCGCCGCCGGACATTTGGTGAAGCTGGCATAGACCATGCCGGGGAGTTGGACATCGATGCCGAACAGCGGCTGGCCGCTGACGACCTTGGGATCGTCGACGCCGCGATAGCGCTTGCCTATCAGGCGATAGTCGGCGCGGGTCTTCAGTTTCAGGCTCCGGGGATCAGGCACCGGCATTCTGGCGGCAGCCGCCGCAAGCGACCCATAGGTTGCGGATCTGCCGCTGGCGGCATGGCTCAAGACCGAATCCTGAGCGGCAATCTGTGTGGGATCCACGTCCCAGGCTTGGGCGGCGGCGGCAATCAGCATGGCCCTGGCGCCGGCGCCGGCCTGACGCAATTGGTCCCAGGCGCGGGGGATGGAGGTCGAACCACCCGCGCCCTGGCTGCCATAGACCTTGGGATTGATATCGGCCTGCTCCATCACGACATGGTTCCAGTCGGCGTCGAGTTCGTCGGCGATGATCACGCCGAACGAGGTCTTGATGCCCTGGCCGATCTCCGGGCACTTGGAGTAGATGGTGATCGTGTTGTCCGGCGCGATACGGATGAACGCGTTCATGACCTGATCTTTGTCGTCGGTTGTCTCGGCTGCGAACGCCGCGTCTCCGAGATGGAAGCCCAGGATCAGGCCGGCGGCGCTCCCGCCGGCCAGTTTGAAGAAGGTGCGCCGTCCCATGGACAGCACGGCATTGGTTGCCGATACGGACCGAACCTCGCGCATCAGAGCCGACAGATAGGCATCGGATTCGGCAAAATTGGAGCTGGTGTCAGCCATTGTGTGCCTCCGGGGAACTGGATTGCTGGGGCGCCTGCTTTCGAAGGTTGGCCACATCCTTGCCTGTCAAATGCGCGCCTTTGGCGCCGAACCGGGCCGTCACATAGTTGGCGACGGCAGCGATATCGTCGTCCGAATAACCCTCGCCGAAGGCCGGCATGAAAATTCTGCCCTCGGCGGTCGTGCGATCGACGCCATTGATGACCGTTTGCGCCACGTTGGTGGCGCTCGGGTCGTTCACCGCGCGCACGCCGGTGAGCGTGGCGTAGCCGGTGACCGGGCTTACGCCGGTCCAGTCATGGCAGCTCGCGCAAGCGCCGGCGAAGATCTTTTCTCCGCGAGAATCGACATCCGCCGCCACGCCCTCCTTGTGGGAGGCCGGTGCAGCCGTCGTGACTGTGCGCGGAAGATCGCTCGCATGGGCGGGTATGCTGCGCAGATAGGCCACCAGGGCATGCACGTCATCCGGCACCAGATAGCTGAGGCTGTCGTCGGTGGCTTCGCCCATCGGGCCTGCCGCGCCGCCATGCCCGTTGGCATGGCCGGTCGAGAGGTAGAGATAGATATCCTCGTCGCTCCAGCCGCCGATGCCGGAATCCCTGTCGCCGGTGATATTGTAGGCGTGCCAGCCCGCGGTGATGGCGCCGGCGAATTTGTGGTGATTGTCCAGCGCAAAGGCGAGGTTGCGCGGTGTATGGCACTCGCCGCAATGGCCGAGCGCCTCGGCAAGATAGGCGCCTCTGTTCCATTGCGGGCTCTCGCCGGTGTTGGGACGGAAGCGTTCATCGGCGTTGAACATCCCGTTCCAGAAGGTGAGAAGGCTGCGCTGGTCGAATGGCCACGAAAGCCGGTTTTGCCTGGCCGGAGCATGCGCCGGCGCCAGCGTGAAGAGATAGGCCTTGATGGCCAGCACGTCGGCGTCCGTCATGTAGCTGTAGGAGGTATAGGGCATGGCGGGATAAAGCTTCTCGCCGTCGGCCCGAATGCCCCGGTGTACCGCCGCAAGGAACTGCGCGTCGGTGTAGTTGCCGATACCTGTTTCCTTGTCCGGCGTGATGTTGGTGGAATAGATGGTGCCGAACGGCAGGTTGAAGGCGAATCCGCCTGTAAAGGGCGTGCCGCCGGGGGCGGTGTGGCAGGCCTGACAGTCTGCGGCATGGATGAGATATTCGCCGCGCTTCACCAGATCTTCGCCGGCAAGCTGTGCCGGAACGCCGGTCGTATTGGCGACCTGATAGTCTTCCAACGCCACGGTCGAGCCACCGGCAAAGGACGTCGGATCACGGCCGAGTACCAGCCATCCCGCAAAACCAAGCGCGATGACAACAATAAGCGCGACGACAAGACCGATGATTTTCTTCATGGTCAGGCCGGTTTGGCGGCGGCGTTCTTGATCGCGCGGCGGATGCGGATATAGGTTCCGCAGCGACAGAGATTGCCTGCCATGGCCGCGTCGATGTCGGAATCGTCAGGTTGAGGATTGCTGTCCAGCAAGGCTGTTGCCGACATGATCTGACCGGCCTGGCAATAGCCGCATTGCGGCACCGCAGCTTCCATCCAGGCTTGCTGGACCTTGGCGCCGTTGGGCGTCCTGCCAATTCCTTCGATGGTGACGATGGCGCGGGTACCGACGTCGCCAACGGCCAGCTGGCACGAGCGTACCGGCTTGCCGCCCACATGCACCGTGCAAGCGCCGCACTGGGCGACGCCGCAGCCATATTTGGTGCCGACGAGATTGAGGTGATCGCGCAACGCCCAGAGAAGCGGCATATCCTCGGGGACATCCACTTCGCGCAATTGCGCATTGATATTCAGAGTGAGCATGTCTCCATCCCTGCGTGACAGCGAAAGCGATGCATCAACGGAACTGCTCGCCGGACAGTACGCCGGTATCGCCCCCTGGTAAACTTCAACAATGCGTTATCGCCGCCATTGGATGGCATCGTTCCGCGCCATGCTATTTTGCGGCGGTATCTGAAAAGGAGTGGTGTTTCGGCGCGCTTCAAGGCGAGACCGAAATACTCAGGGTCCTCGCCGTAGTATCGATCATCGCCCTTCGCAAAAGAGCTGCTGCCTTTCAAATCTCAAGGCGGGGCCGGGATCGAGCAGTCATATCCATGTTGCCGGTCGGCGATGGAAGAGGCGGCTTCGCCTTACGAAGCAAGCCGCCGAGAACGCCGTCTGCGACAACCTTCAAGGCACGTCGTCTTGTGCCACGATGCCGCCTTCGCTTTCCAGAGTGGCGATCCGTCGGGTTTCGGATCGGTTGAACTTCAGCCGCACGCCGATGCCGCCGGCGTCTCCATCTTGCAGAAAGACTGCGCCTGCCGCCTCGAGCGTTGACTGGAGCAGACCGACAACCCGGTCATCCGGCTCCTCAAGCTTTCGCTCGAACCGTTCGATTTGCTCCTTTTCCACCCCGGCTGATTTGGAGAGACGATCCCTGGTGAATTCCACCAAGGCACGAGCAGCGTGACATTGCGGGCCTGTAATCACGGTAAGCCTCTTGAGCGCGTTCCGATCCTGGCATAGTCCAGTCGCGCTTTCCTCCTGTCAACTGTCCCAATGCCAGAGTCGTCACGGCGCTTTCGGGCATCCGACGACTTGTATCAAAGCATGCGGCATCGACGACCCGGCGAAGCTGTCCACGCATTGCCGGCGGCCGGCGGATGCTCAACCGCCCGCGCTGATTGAACGCCGAAACTACAGCCGGCCGGCCTCGACGATCTTCTGCAGGAAGGATCCCGTGCGTTCCCGCGTCGGAGCGCTGAAGATCTGCTCGGGAGGACCTTCCTCGTAGACCTTGCCGTCGGCGAGGAAGCAGACCTTGCTGGAAACCTCGCGGGCAAAGCCCATTTCGTGCGTCGCAAGCACCATGGTCATGCCGTCGGCGGCGAGGTCGCGTACGATGTTGAGGACTTCGGAGACGAGTTCCGGATCGAGCGCCGAGGTGATCTCGTCGAGAAGCATGATCATCGGGCTCATCGCCAGTGCCCGCACGATCGCGACGCGCTGTTGCTGGCCGCCGGAGAGACGGTCGGGATACTCATGGGCCTTGTGGGCAAGGCCGATGCGCTCCAGGAGACGCATCGCCAGCGCCACGGCGTCGTCTTTCGGTTGTCTGAGCACCTTGCACGGCGCCAGGATCACGTTTTCCAGCACCGTCATGTGGGGAAAGAGGTTGTAGCTCTGGAAGACGATGCCGACGTCGCGCCGCAGCGCGTTGACATCGACGCCCGGGCCGGTGATGCGGTCGTCATGGATTCGAATTTCGCCGGAGTTGATCGTCTCCAACCCGTTCAGGCAGCGCAAGAGCGTGGACTTGCCGCAGCCGGAGGCCCCGATCAGGCAAACGACCTGATGCTCTTCCACCTCCAGCGTCAGGCCGTCGAAAACCTTGAAGGTGCCATAGTTCTTGGAGATGTTCCTGACTTCGATGATTGGCATGGCCATCCTCGCCTTATCCTGCGCGCATGCGCCGCTGGTCGTTTTCGATGATCCGGTCGACAAACCGGGCCTGCGGTATCGTGATCAGCACGAACACGAAGGCGACGACGGTGACGGGCGACAGGTTGAAGTAGTTGCTCGAGAGGATCTTGGCCTGGTTGAAGGCATCGATCGAGCCGATGACGTTGACCAGCGCCGTGTCCTTCTGCAAGCCGATGAAGTCGTTGAGCAGCGGCGGAATGATGCGCCGCACCGCCTGGGGAACGATGACGTAGCGCATGGTTTGCATGTGGGACAGGCCGAGCGAACGCGCCGCCGCCACCTGGCTCCAATGGATGCTTTCGATCCCCGCCCGATAGACCTCGGCGACATAGGCGCCGAAGGTCAGCGTCAAGGCCAGGATTGCGTAGGTCTCGACAGACAGATCCTTCAAGATCGGAAGGTTGCTCAAGGGGAGGCCGAAGCCGATGAGGTAGATCGTGATGATCGCCGGCATGCCGCGGAAAATATCGGTATAGAGCGTGGCCATCGCCCGTACCGGAGCGCCGGTCTTGCCCGGAATGAGCCTCGCCACCGCAACGATCAGACCCCAGACGAGAACGCAGATCTCGGCGACGACGAAGATATAGATGTTGACCCAGAAAGCCTTCAGAACCAGCGGAAACGACGACACGATCAGCGGCAGCGCCAGGAAGGTGCGGCTGACCGCCAGGTCGTTTGCCATCAGGAACTGCGCGAGAGCGATGATGACCGCGAAGAGCGCGGAGAAGCCGGCCGTGTAGTGGGCGTAATCGAGCGATGCCGAGGTCGCGATTCTCGCTGCGATCATATCCCCGGCCGCAACCGCCTGCCGCGCCCTCTGGGCGCGAAGGACGCTTGCCGATGCCGGCCACAGCAGCAACAAGGCGAGGACGACCGGAATTGCAAACAGCGCGCCTGATAGCACCGCGCTGACACCCAGCGCGGCAGCGTGGTCGCGAGCCGCGCCGAAGGTAATCCAGGTCGAAACGGTTATGAACAGGGCGCAGAGCATGGCCGTCGTCGTCCATCCGCGCGGATCCTTCGGCGCCGCACCGGCGCCGAAGGATCGTCCTTCGCCGAGACCCATCAACTTGGTCTCGGCGCTTCGAGAAGTGGTCGTCATAGCGTATTTTCCCGCCGTCCGATCAAGGCTTCAGATAGGGGATCTTGGTGGGATCGGCACCCCAGATGCCAGTGAGATAGGTCGAGGCGAGCTTCGCCAACGTCCCGTCGGCGCGCATGTCCTGGATGACCTTGTCGATTGCGGCCTTGTTCGGAGAGTCCTTCGGATAGATTGCACCGTAATACTCGCCCGTCTCGAACTGGCCGGCGACGGTCAGTGCGCCGTTCGACTTCGATGCCTGGGCGAGGATGATCGCGGTGTCGGTGATCGCGGCATCGATCTGGCCGGCCATGAGCGCGGCGAACATGCCGGGGTTTTCCGGATAGACCTTAACTTCCGCGGGCTTAATACGATCGGTCACGAAATTGGCGCCGGTGGTGCCCTGCAGAACGCCGATGCGAAAGGTCTTCAGCGCGGCGGAATCCACCTGCTTGCCGGCTTTCACGAGCACGCCGATATCGGAGGAGAAGTATGGCGCCGAGAAAGACAGGACCTTCTTGCGCTCGTCGGTGATGGAGATGGTCGCCATCGCCAGGTCCTTGTGCTGGTTGGCGTTCGCAATCAGCGCGGGGAAGGACGAGACGACGATCTTGACCTTGTCGAAGCCGGCGCGATGGGCGACGTTGGCGGCGAGACAATATTCGAAGCCGTCCGCGATCTCGTCAGGTGTGTCGCCATTCCACCAGGCCGGGTTGGGGAGTGCCGTCTCGACGGTTATTTCGCCTGGATTCGCAGGCGTTATCGAAACGGAACCCTTTTCACCGGAAAGCGGGCATTTGGAGATTTCGTTGGCCGTGGCGGAGGTCCCCGCCAAGAGGCATAGCGCAAGCGCGGCGAAACAAGCGCCCGAGGCACCTTTATTCTTCATGTTATTGATTCCCCTTTTCTATTCGTTACTCGAAAAGCACTCCCGGCGGGGTGCCGCTGCGTTGCTTTTCGTCCTGAGACAGTAGCATCAAGCCACGGGGAAGTTTGTCGCGGCCGGGACTGAAAGTGTTTTGAACTGGCCAATTTGATGCAGTGGCAAGCAAATTTGCTTGAATCAGGCTAAGGCTCGTGACCACAGTTTTCCGCTAGGAAGATGTGCTTTGGAGAGGCGAGGATGAAGCGCAGTCAGGATTACCCGCTCACGATCAGGCCGGTCGTGACGCTGTCGGACGAGTACCCGGCCGGATATGTCGACCCCTTCCATGCACATGAGCGGGCCCAGCTCAGCTTTTCATTGTCGGGCGTCCAGGCCGTTACGACGGAAGCAGCGACCTACGTGCTGCCACCCAACCGGGCGATCTGGATTCCGCCCGGCGTGCGCCACCAGACCCAGTGTCGCGAGAACGTCAAATTCTACGCTGTCTATATAGACCCGATGCTCGACAACCTGCCGAAGGAGTGCCGGGTTTTTGAGGTTTCCGATCTGGTGCGCGCGCTGATCGGCGAGATCATGACGTTCAATTTCGCCTATGACGAGGCAGGACGCGAGGGGCAGATCGTCCGGCTGCTGCTGGACGAGATTCCACGCATGCCGACAGCGAACATCCAGATACCCATGCCGAGCGACAGCCGCATCCTGCGGGTTTGCAACATGATTATCGACAATCCCGGAGACCACAGCGATATCGATTACTGGGCTTCCGTCGCCAATATGGGGCGGCGGACATTCACGCGCATCTTCAAGAATCAGACGGGCATGGCTCTGGCCACATGGCGGCTGCAGGTGCGCCTGATGCACGCGCTCTCGCTCCTGCATGCGGGCCATTCGGTGACCTCTGTTGCCTATGGCATAGGCTATGAGAGCGTCTCGGCGTTCACGTCGATCTTCCATCGTTCCTTCGGCGCCCCGCCGAGCCACTATCGTGCGGAGCACAACCTCAAGCCGCAGGGCACAACGGCCTGATCGAGACAGGAAAAGACCCGGCGAAGGGAGCGCCGGCGCACGGACGATTGCTAAGATTGCCTCGACCCGAAGACCATGAGGCCAGTTCCGTGAGCATATCTCCTTCCTCCCCGCAGCACGCCACCCTGTCGCCAATCGATGACGAAATTGCCCTGTTCCTCACCAGGATGCGCAAGGGCTGGGCACAGTATCCGTCGCTCTCCAGCGTTTCTCCCGAAGAAGCGCGCCGGATCGCGGAAATCGTCCGCGAGCCCTTCCGGCAGGGCGGCCCCGTCATGGCAAAGACGCAGGATCTGTCGATCCCGACACGCCACGGGGCTATGCGCGCTAGGCTCTACGATCCCGGACTGCCGGATGATGCGCCGGTCCTCGTCTATCTCCACGGCGGCGGCTTTGTTCTGTTCAGCATCGACACCCACGACAGGCTGATGCGCGAATATGCCCATGCGGCCAAGGTGAAGGTGCTGGGTCTCGACTACTATCGTTCTCCCGAGCACAAATATCCCGTCGCCATCGATCAGGTGGAGGATGCGCTCGGCTGGCTGAAACTCGCATCGATCGGCATCGATCCCTCGCGGCTGGCTCTGGGCGGCGATTCGGCGGGCGGCAATCTTTCGCTCGCCACGGCAATCCGCATGCGCGACAAGGGTGATGGCGCTGCGATCAAGGGCCTGCTGTTCAACTACGCGGGTTTTGCAACCGAATGCTCCGATGAGGCCGAGGCGCTGCATGGCGGGCCGGGCTCCGTCATGGATCGCGAGGAGGTCAACTTCTATTTCCGCAACTACACGCGCACGCCGGAAGACCTGACCAATCCCGAGATTTATCTGCTGAAGGCCGAGCTTCATGGCCTGCCGCCCGCTTTCCTTGTCGTTCCGGATCGGGATATCATCGCGGCCGACAGCTTCGAGATGGTGGAGAGGCTGCGGGGGGCTGGCAACGTCGCCGACAGCAAGGTCTACAAGGGCGCCACGCATTCCTTCCTGGAGGCGATGTCCATGTCCAGGTTGGCACGCGAGGCGATTGCCGATGGCGCGCGGTTCATATCCCGCGTGCTTGGCAGAGCAGGCGCCTGAACGAGGGAAGACAAGAAAGGATGGGCTCATGTTTCTGACTGAAGGCGATATCGGGGATCTGGTGCGGTTTCGACACGATCTTCACCGGCATCCGGAAATCTCCGGCGAGGAACATGAAACGGCCGGGCGCGTCGTCTCCTTCCTCACGCCGCTGAAGCCGGACCGGATCATGACGGGACTTGGCGGCACCGGTGTCGCCGCCGTTTTCGAGGGGAAGGGGTCGGGGCCGACGTTGCTCTTCCGCTGCGAGCTCGATGCCCTCCCGATCGCCGAAACCCGCGACATCGCCCACAAGTCGCTCGTGGCGGGCAAAGGCCATATGTGCGGCCATGACGGGCATATGGCGATCATGGCCGGGCTTGCCCACGGCCTGTCGCGGGAGCGGCTGCGGCGCGGCCGCGTGGTGCTGCTCTTCCAGCCTGCCGAGGAAACCGGCGCGGGCGCGGCGGCGGTGCTCGACGATCCGCGATTTGCCGAGATCCGCCCGGATTTTTCCTTTTCGCTGCATAATTCGCCGGGCCTGGCGTTCGGCGAAGTGGCGCTTGCCGAAGGGCCGGTGAATTGCGCCTCCCGCGGCATCCGCATTCGGCTGACAGGACGGACGGCGCATGCGTCCACGCCCCGCTCCGGCAAATCGCCCATGGGTGCGGTGGCGGCCCTGATGACGGCGCTTGCGGCCATGTCCGTCGACGGCGCCCGCGACGAGAGCCTCTCGATGGTGACCGTCACCCATGCGTCGCTCGGCGAGCCCACCTTCGGCGTCGCCCCGGGCACGGCGGAGGTCTGGGCGACGTTGCGCACCTTGATCGACGACCGCATGGAGCATCTCTGCAACGAGGTCGAGGCTTTGGTGAAACAGGTCGCTACCGCCGAAGGGCTCGGTCTTTCCATCGACTACAGCGATATCTTCTCCCATTGCGAAAACAGTCCGGAGGCGGTTGCCCGCCTTGCCGAAGCGCTGGAGCAACAGGGTATCGCCTTCGGTCGCGGCAACCTGCCGATGCTTGGATCGGAAGATTTCGGGCGCTTCCGAGCCGTTGCTCCCTCGGCGATGTTCCTCCTCGGCGCGGGACCGAATTGTCCAGCGCTTCACAGCCCCGACTATGATTTCCCGGATGGCCTCATCGGCATCGGCGCCGGCGTTTTCATGCGTGTCGTGCAAAACATGCTCGGCGACGCGGCCTGATCCTGATCCTGTCTTTCGCCATCGCAATGCGGCCCTATCGCGATAGTTTTTGACCTGATGTCGCAGGCGGGCCATGCCGCCGGGATGATAGTCTCCTGCGTACATTCCACATCAGCCGAAAGGGTTGCCGACGATGAGGATCAAAGCTGCCGTGCTCGAGGAAATGGGGCTGGACCGGCCCTATGGCGAAACTTTGCCTCTCAAGGTGCAGATGATCGACCTTGAAGGGCCAGGCCCGGGGGAGGTCCTCGTGCGCATGGCGGCCGCGGGTCTCTGTCATTCGGATCTGTCCGTTATGGAGGGAAACCGGCCGCGCCCCTTACCGATGGTGCTGGGCCATGAAGCTGCCGGCATCGTCGAGGAGGTCGGTCCTTTCGTGGAAGACCTGAAGCCCGGCGATCATGTGGCGTTCGTCTTCGTGCCGAGTTGCGGCCATTGCAATCCCTGTTCGGAGGGCCGCCCGGCGCTTTGCGAGCCGGGTGCCGCGCACAACGCCAAGGGCGACCTGACCACCGGCGCGACGCGCCTTTTCCGTCACGGCAAGCCTATCCATCATCATTGCGGCGTATCGTCTTTCGCGGAATATGCCACGGTTTCCCGCCGTTCGCTGGTGAAGATCGACCCCGAGGTGCCGCTCGATATCGCCGGGCTGATGGGTTGTGCCGTCATCACCGGTGTGGGCACGGTGTTCAACGCCGGCGAAATCAAACCTGGCGGATCTGTCGCCGTCATCGGTCTCGGCGGCGTCGGGCTTGCCGCGCTGCTCGGCGCTGTCGCCGCGGGTTGCGAGACCATCCTTGCCATCGACCGGCTGGAGTCGAAGCTCGAATTCGCCCGCTCGCTCGGCGCGACCCACACCCTGCGCGGCGATGATCCGGATGTGGTCGGGAAAGCCCGCGAGATTACCGGCGGCGGCGTCGCCGTGGCGCTCGAATTTGCGGGCTCGGTCCATGCGCTGGAACTCGGCTACGCAATTACGCGCCGCGGCGGAACAACCATCACCGGCGGCCTTCCCAATCCCAACGCCATGCTGCGCCTGCCCGCCGTGACACTGACGGCGGAGGAGCGCACGCTGAAAGGCAGTTATATCGGCTCAAGCGTGCCGTCGCGGGATATCCCTCGCTTCCTCAATCTCTACAAGCGCGGCAAGCTGCCGGTCGACAAGCTGCTGACCGGCCGCCTGAGCCTTGAAGAGATCAATGCCGGCTTCGATCGATTGGCCGATGGCGCGGCCATTCGCCAGGTCGTTTGGTTTCTCTGATATTTCGAACGAGAGCCGGGCACGAGACCCGGCCGCAACGTCATGGGCAGGATAAGATGACAGGAAAATTCGACAACTGGAACGATCGCGACATCGGCGACGTGATCGACGCCTATCCGATGGCGGCCATCGCGGCTCATGACGGTGATTTCCACATGACCGATATGCCTGTTCTGCTCGAGCGCAATGCCGATGGCCGGCCGACGGCGTTGCTCGGCCATCTGCCACGGCATGCGCCCATTTATCCGGTTCTCAACAAGGATTCCCGCTGTCTCCTGAGCTTTCATGGCCCGAGCGCCTATATCTCACCGGCCATGGCCGGAAAAAGCGATTGGGCGCCGACATGGAATTTCGTGGTGGTGCGGATTGCGGCGGAAATCGCGTTCAGCGACGAGTTGACCGACGAGGCTCTGGTGCGAACGGTCGCCCATATGGAGCAGAACGAACAGACGCCCTGGACCATCGACAGCCTCGGTCCGCGTTATGCGAAGCTCCGCAGCGGTGTCATCGGTTTTCGCGCCCGTATCCTTTCCATTTCAGCCCGCTTCAAGCTCGGCCAGGATGAGAGCGACGAAACCTTCAGCCACATTCTGGGCGCATTGAAAGACGACGCGCTGGTCCGTTGGATGAAGCGCATGCGGGACCGGGCATAGAACGATGAAGGGTGGATAGTCGGGCATCCGCCCGATCGGCGATGTCGCTCTGTCGATTTCTCATGATCGCCTTCTGGCGCGATGGCTTCTGTCATCGCGCCGCTTCTCATGCGGATCCTGCCCCACAGCGGATCTCTCCGCGCTTGCGAGACGGTCGCGCCATCAAAATCCGGGATCAAACATCCAGGCGAATGTATGGGAACCGGCGCATCGCGCGGGAGTTATCGGGGCATGAACCAGATCATCTCCAAAGTGGATGCCGCCGCCGCGGCCGCCGAACTGAAACTCCATTCCGGACTGACCTACCTTGTCAGCCTTGAGGACGGCATTCGCCGAAGGCATGGAAAGAACGGATTTCTCTATTACATGCCAAGCGGAATGCGGATCACCGATAGAGTGGAGATCGCCCGTCTGGACGCCCTGGCCATCCCTCCCGCCTATACGGACGTGGTGATCTCGACAAATCCATTTTCCCATCTTCAGGCGATCGGAATCGATGCTCGCGGGCGCAAGCAATATCGCTATCATCCGGACTGGCATTCCGAACGCGGTCGCGTGAAGTTCGATCGTCTCGTCGACTTTGCAAGCAGTCTTCCCGAAATCCGCCAGCGGGTCGATGCCGATCTCGGCTCCCGAGGCCTGACCATGGAAAAGGCCTTGGCGACCGTGATCTGGATGCTGGACAACCTCTATATTCGCGTCGGCAATGCCGCCTATGCCGAGGCGAACCGGTCTTACGGAGTGACGACGCTCAAAAGGCGCCATGTGCGCGTGGAGGGGGGAACGGTCAAATTCCGCTTCAGGGGCAAGTCCGGCAAGGAATGGAATCTGGTGCACAGCGACCGACGCATCGCAAACGTCGTGCGAAGGTTGCAGGAGCTGCCGGGCCAGCAGCTTTTCAAGTATGTTTGCGACGACGGGGGCTACCGGCAGATCTCGTCGCAGGACGTGAACGCCTATATCAGGGAGACGTCCGGAAGCGATTTCAGCTCGCGTCAGTTCAGAACGTGGGGTGCGACTTGCATGGCGGTCTCGGCTCTGGCTCCCCTCGACGTGGAATTGTCGGAGAGAGCGGTCACGCGCCAGCTCAATCAGGTGATCGATACTGTCGCATCGATGCTCGTCAACACGCGTTCGGTTTGCAGGTCATCCTACATCCATCCCGCGGTTTTCGAGGATTTCAGGGCCGGATGCCTTCCAGAGGTCCTCAAGATCCAAACGCGCAGCGAGAGGCTCCTGCAGTGGATGGACATCGAGGAGGTTCGCGTGTTGCGATGGCTTCAAAGACGGGTGTCGAAGGATTGAAACCTTTGAAGGAGTGGCAGCCCGCCGCGCGGCCGCATGATTGAGATTTGGTACTGGATCGCCGGCCACTCAAAGGACGCCACCATGCTCCCGCCGATGCCGAGAGCACCTTTTAAAGGTCAAGGCGACGGACCCTGAACGGCGTAGCCGCGCGCTGTCATGCGCCAGGCGACCAGCCGAAGTTCGGCGCCACCGTCTGCGCAAGGTCGGTCAGTAGCCGTATGTTCTCGGCAAGATTGAAGGCGGGCGGCAGGAAAAGCACAACCTCGTCTGCGGCGGCAAGGCCCGGGTCGCTGAGGACCGCCTCGATCACCTGGTCTGGGGTGCCCTGAAAGACCGGGGATATCTGGATCCCGGTTGGCTGATTGGCCGGCGCCAGGGCGCCCTTGGGGCGGGATGCGGCGATGCCGTGGGTGCGACGCTCGAAATCGTAAGCGGCGTATTTTTCCCGGAGCTCGGTGGTGGTGCCCACCAGAATCGAGGCTGCGACGGTGACCGGTGGCGGCTCGGTACCCCATTTATGGGTCCATGTGGTGCGGAAAGCATCGATGGAGCGGGCCTGATACTCCCCGAACGTCTCGCCTTCGGCATGATCGTGCTGCACGGTTCCGGAGATCAGCCCGATCCCGAGTTCGGCGGCCTGCACAGCCGAGGCCAGGCTGGCCGAGCCCTGCCGGATCCGGGAGCGCAGGGTCGGGCTGTGCGGCGTTACGCGCAGTTCCGTGCCTTCCGGGGCACCCTGACCCGGCCCATCGACGACGTGCAGGACCGTGCCCGAGAGCGCGTCAAGGAAGCGTGCCTGCCGGCGCTTGGCCTCTGTCCGCGCATCGGTGTCGACCGCGCCGAAAACCGCGTCGAACACGGCATTGGCGCCGGTCGAGATGGCCAGCTCCAGCCGGCCGCCGATCAACAGATCGGTGGTCCCGGCTGCTTCGGCGAGCAGGATCGGATCCTGGTAGCGCATCGGGATGACCGCCGAGCCCAGCGTGATATGCTTCGTATGCTGGCCGGCCGCGGCGAAGAACGGAAGTGGCGAGGACAGATAGTGGTCGAAGTGCCGCTGGTAGGCCCAGCCGGACTGATAACCCAGCCGCTCTGCCGCCTTGAACAGCTCGATCCCGTCGCGCAACCCCTGCGCCGGCCCTGCTTCGTCGTTGAATGCCACCCGGGTGTTGAAACCGAGCCGTCGCTTCGGACGAAAGATCGCGGGCAGGGGGCTGACAGATGCGGCTATGGTCATGCGATCTTTTCCTGGTTGATGATCCGGCGAAGTTGCGGGTGCGGTGCGCGGGCGATACCGGCAACGCCGGTCGGGATCGATTCCAGCAACGACACCGTATAGGGCTGCCGCGGGTTGTCGAATATGTCCTTGACTCTACCCTGTTCGACAATACGCCCGCGCTGCATGACCGAGACGGTGTGGGCGAGCTGGCGCACGAGGGCCAGATCGTGCGAGACGAAGACATAGGTCAGGCCGAGGCTGGCTTGCAGCGAGAGCAACACTTCGACGATGTCGGCCTGAACGCTGACGTCGAGCGCGGAGGTAGGCTCGTCGAGAACGATTACATCCGGCTTCAGGACCAGCGCCCGGGCGATGGCGACGCGCTGGCGCTGGCCGCCTGACAAGGCTTGCGGCTTGCGCGAAAGCAGATGTTCGCCAAGCCCGACATTGTCCAGCGCCTCGCGGACGCGCGCCGTCCGTTCGTCGCGGGTTCCGATGTCGAACCTGTCGAGCGGCTCGCGAACCAGCTGCTCGACCTTCCAGGTCGGGTCGAGCGAGGTGAACGGGTTTTGATAGACGAGCTGAAGATGGCGCCATACCGTGCGCAAAGACTGTTGCGAGCGACCGGTGAGCTTTTCCCCGGCGATCGAAATGTGCCCGATATCCGGCTGATCGAGCCCAAGCAGCAGCCGGATCGTCGTCGTCTTGCCCGAGCCCGACTCGCCGACGAGCGCGTGTGTGGTGCCCGCCTGGACGGTGAACGATACGTCGTCAACGGCGGTCAGCACCTTGCCATCGACGGTGAAGCTCTTCGTGATGCCGCTGACTTCGATCTTCGGCGTGGTAGTGGCATCGGCGTCAAGCAAACGGAAGCCTGGATCGCGAAGCTTGTGGTAACGGTCGGGGTTGAGGGCCGGGACGTCGGCATGCAGTTTCTTCGCGTAGGCGGACGCAGGCGCGGAAAAGACGGCCGCGGTGTCACCGGCCTCCTGAACAACGCCGCCCTTGAGGACGACAAGCGAGTCTGCCCGCTCGGCGGCGATCGCCAGATCGTGGGTAATGAGGAGCAGGCTGATATCCAGCTCGTGCTGCAAGCGCGAAAGCAGATCGAGAATCCGCTTCTGGATCGTGACGTCGAGCGCGGAGGTCGGCTCATCCGCGACCAGCAGCAGCGGCCGAGGCAGGACCGCAAGACCGATCAGCACTCGTTGAAGCATCCCGCCGGACAATTGGTGGGGATAGGAGTCGTAGACACGCTGGGGGTTATCGAGCCCGACCTCGGCGAACGTCTCCAGGACGAGCGCCTTGCGCACGATCTTGTTGGGCTCGTCGGCAAGCGCGGCCGCTTCCATCGCCTGGGCACCGATCGTCCGCACCGGATTGAGCGCATTGGCGGGGTCCTGCGGGACGAAGCCGATGGCTCGTCCCCGCAGCGGCCGGAACCGCCGCTCGGGCAGCCCCAGCATGTCCTGGCCCTCGAACTCGACGCGGCCGGCGGCGCGGCCCCCGCCGGGGAGCAGCCGCAGCACCGCGCGGGCGATGGTCGACTTGCCTGAGCCCGACTCTCCGATGAGGGCAAGGCTCCTGCCGCGGCCCAGCTCGAATCCGACATTGGAAACGACCTCATGCGGCCCGTAGGAGACGGACAGGCCGTCTACCTGGAGCAGGGGCGCTGGCCGAGGCGACGACACCGCCGCACCGTCGGGACGGGCGAGAACTGCATTCAATCTGTCTTGCGAAGCCATCGGCTGATCCTATTCACAGAGAGGACGGTCGCGATCGTGACGAAGGCGGGCGCGTAAACCAGCCAGGGCCATTTGAGGTAGTCCTTGCCGATTGAAATCAGCAAACCCCAGTCGGAGGCCGGTGGCGGGTCGCCATAGCCGAGGAAGGCGAGGCTGGCGATTACCAGGATCGAATCGCCGAACTGCAGCACCGCAAGCGGCAGCACGGAGCGCGACGCATTCGGCAGGACGTGCCGCCATAGAATGTGCCAGCGCGAGCCTCCCAGCAGAAACGAGGCTTCGATGAAGGTTGCCTGCCTGGTCTTGATGACCTCTGAGCGCATCACCCGGGCGAAGACGGCCACCGACGAGACGCCGGTGGCGATGGCGGCGTTGGTGGTGTCGAAGCCGATCGCGGTGACGACGATGACGGCAAGCAGGAACTTCGGAATGGCAAGCAGCACGTCGACGAGGCGGGCAAGCACGGTATCGACACGACCGCCGAGGAAGCCGGCCAGGAGGCCGATGAGCCCACCGGCCACGACGCCGATGACGACGGCGATAAGCGCGCTCCTGACGGAGGAAGCCGAGCCATAGACGACGCGGGTGTAGAGGTCGCGACCCAGATGATCGGTTCCGAACCAGTGTCCGGTACTGGGACCGAGCAGCTTTTGAGCGGGAACGCCGATGGCCGGGTTGTGGCTGGTGAACAGGCCCGGCGCGAGCGACCAGGCGATCACGATCGCAACGACCAGGAACGAGAGCGCGACGATCGGCGGCAATCGCGGAACAGCCAGCAAACCGGCCGCCTTGATGCGCGAGGACGTGGCGGCGGAGACGAGGGTCATGACGTCACCGCCTTGGAAATGCCGGCGGAGCCTTCGTCCACGGCCGCCGGGCGGGCCTCCGCATTGCCGACAAGCTTTATGCGCGGGTCGAGCAGCGGATAGACAAGGTCGGCGATGAGATTGACCAGCACGAAGACCACCGCCGCCAGCGATACGACAGCTTGCAGGACGGGCAGATCCTGCGTGCTCACCGAGCGCTGTACGAGGCTGCCGACGCCGGTGCGTCCGAAGACCGCCTCGGTTATGAGCGAGCCGCCGAGCAGCTCGCCGACGGTGAGCGCTACGACGGTGACGACGGGAAGCGAAGACGGCTTCAGCAGGTGCTTGGCAAAGAGGCGCATCTGCCCGAGGCCGCGGCTCCGCGCGACGGCGGCGTATTCCTGTCCCGACTCGTGGTCGAGATTGGCGATGAGCACCTCGGCGATTTGCGCCGAGATGGGGATACCCAGCGCGACCGCCGCAAAAAGGGTCGCCCAGAAGCTGTCGGGCTCAATGACGCGGAAGAGACCGAACTGAAAGCCGAAGATATGAATCAGCACCAGGCCGATCACGAAATTCGGCACCGACAGGCACAAGGACGGAAAACCCCGCAGCAAGCCCTGGCCGAACCTTTTGGGAAGGAATTGGGTGCCGTATGAAATCACGATCGCCAGCAGCAGCGCGACGGCGAGAGCCGCAAAGGCAAGGACCAGCGTCGAGGGAAGCACCTCGGTAATCATGGTCGTCACGGGTCGGTTGGTTCGCATCGACAGGCCCAGGTCGCCGATCAGGAAGTGGGACAAGGAGGTCGACAGTTGGACCAGGACCGGTTTGTCCAGGCCCTGAGCGGCGATGATTTCCTTGATCTCTTCCTCGGTGAACCCGTTCTGCGGATTGCGCAGGACGTTCGTCACGGGGTCGCCCGGCAGGATGCTGACGACGACGAAGGTGAAGACATAGGCCAGCAGAATGACGACAACGGCCTGCACGAGGCGCTTTGCGGCGTAGGTTAGATAGGCATTGCTCATGCCGGTCACCTCCTCGGTTGCTCGGTTGAACTGTGCGGGCTACGCGCTTTTCGTGGCCACGTAATAGCTGGCGTAGGCGACGCCGTTGTATGTCTCGCCCTTGAGTTTCGGAGACTGGACATAGATGCGCTGGACGATCTGCGTTCGCGGGATGAAGTAGCCTTGTTCGAGGACGTATTTCTGCAGCTCGTCGAGGAGCGGGTTGCGGATTTCGGCGGAACCGGCGCTGGCGATCTTGTCGCGCAGCTCGTTGAGTTTCGCGTCGCTTTCCCCGAGGGCGAACCAATTCTCGCCATTGTTGGCGTCGGTGAGGATGCTGGCGACTGTACCGGCGTCGATGAAGCTGCGCGTGACCTCATAGGCCGGCACGGCCGGGCCGCCATACTGGACCTTCTGGCCGAAGGTCACGACGTCGTAGGCCCGGATATCGACCTTCCAACCGATCGCGGCCAATTGCTGGGCGATGAGCTCATCGATCGATTTCGAGGTCGCGAGGTAGGGGTTGGAGTTGAGCGTCAATGACAGCTGCTTGCCGTCCTTTGCGCGTATGCCGTCGGCGCCCTTGATCCACCCAGCCGCGTCGAGCAGCTTCTCCGCCTTGTCGGGATTGTAGGCGAGCAGGTCGCTATGATCAGTCGCGCCGGGCACGTTGCTCTGGATGAACGAGGTCGCGAGCTTCCAGTCGGGCGTATAGACGGTATCGATGATTTCCTGGCGATTGATGCCCGCCTGCAGGGCCTGGCGTACCTTCACGTCGTCGTAAGGCGCAAGCTTGGTGTTGATGGCCCAGCCATTCACGAAACCGAGATAACGCGGCGTCGCGACTGTGAAGCCGTCCTGCTTGAGGGACGTCAGTTCCTGTGGCGAGGCGTTGTAGGCGATGTCGGCCTGCCCGGACTGGACAGCGGCGACGCGCAAGGATGGTTCGGATACCAGCTTGTAGGTGATCGTATCGAGGAAGGCCGGACCCGTGTGGCCGACTGCCGCCGGACCCCAGTTGTAATCCTTTCTCTTCACCAGTTTGACGAAGTCTCCTTCCTTCCAGGAGTCGACCAGATACGGGCCGCTGCCGGAGGTCTTGCTCAAGTCGGCCTGCTGGGCGGCCGGCTGAGCGATCGTCTTCGGGGAGATGAGGATCGATCCGTGATAGCCGAGCGTCGGTATGAAGCCGAGTGTCGGCGCCTTGAAGAAGACCTTCACGGTCGCTGCGTCAACGGCCTCGGCATGGTCGTATGTCTTCGGGAAGAGCCCGATCGGGTTGATGCCCTCTTTCTTGCGGCCGGCGTACCAGATGTCGAGGTTGGCCACGACGGCGGCCGCGTCGAGCGGCGTGCCGTCGGAGAAGGTCGCGCCGCCTTTAAGGTGGAGGGTGAATTCGGTGGCCTTGTCATTCTGCTCCCAACGCTCGGCAATCCAGGGGCTGACCTTGCCGTCGGCGTCGACGTAGACAAGCTTGTCGGTCACATGGCCCCAGATATGACCCTGAAAGCTGGAAATCGCGCTGTTGTTCGGGATCCAGGTATCGCCCAACGAGTCGATGAGAAAGGTGATGTCTCCGCCATTGACGGCTTCGCCGGCACTGTAAGCCGGAGTGAGGCCCGCCATCGTCGCCAGGGCTCCGGTTGCCACTGCGGAAGTGGTGATCAACAGACGGCGCCGGGAAAGGGACAGCGAGAAAAGGCGTTCGGTCATGGAGAGATCCTGCTGGTTCGGTTTCGGCGAGTTCGTGAAACAAAGCCTATGCAGGCAGAACCAAAGGAGAAAGACTGGTTGTTCTTTTTCTACTAAATTTATGGATTATTTTGTCCGGTTTTGGCGCGTGCGGGGGTCGGCTTTTTTCAAGGCCTGTCGCCGAGAGACGCAGCAGGGTCAAAACCCTCCTTGGCGATCGAGCTCCGCGGACTGATCGTATCCGGATCGATTTTTGAAACTGGGCGGCTTGAGGATCCGCAATGGCCGTAGTTCGCCGACGGACCGTTCAACCTCCACCTCCTAAGCTGCCGGCGTGCGCCCGTTGCCGCACGATCTTGCAGGGTTTGATGCCAAAGGGGACGCAGAAAGCAGTGCGCGATTTTCGCGCGGCATACCGATTTTCTGATCGGCAGATGGTGGAGGATTTCAGGTCTCGTCGACCTGAAATCCTCCACGCTTTGGTCAGGCCACCAGCTTTTCGCCGGACAGATGGCGTTCCAGGAAGGGAAGGCTGTCCTGCCCCCAATAGAGCTCGCCGTCATAGCGGAAGGTCGGAAGGCCGAAGACGCCGGCCTCCTTTGCAATTTCGCGATTGCTGCTCCAGAGGTTGCTGACCTCGGAAAGGGCCGCGTGTGCTTCGAGGGCTGCACCGTCAAATCCGGCCGCATCGGCAATCGCCTTCCGCACATCGGCATTGCCGATGTCTGCGCCGGCACTCCAGAAGGCGCGCTGCAGTGCCCTGGTCAGCTCCACCCAGTCCAGGCCCTTGAGCTGGGCCGCCAAAATGAGAAAGCCGGCAGGAGTCGGGTCGGAGAGCGCGGACCGATTGGTGAAATCGAGCGTTTTGCCGCGAAGAGAAGCCCAGCGCCGGAGATCCTTCACCCCGTAGGCGCGGCGAGCGTCGGGGCGGTCACGCGAGTAGATCGCGCCATTCTCGACGATCAACGGAATGAGATAGGGGCGAATTTCGGCGTCGGATTGCGCCGCCAGCTCGATGAACGGGTCGAAGCCGATATAGGCCCACGGCGATCCGATCCCGAAGAAATAGTCAATGGTTTTGGTCATAAGGCTTTCCTCCAGACAGGATGTATTGGCCGGTTGCACTATCGAAGACGGAAAGCGCGCAGTCGCGTGCCATCAAGACGGCCTGGGGATCACGGCCGACGGCGACCGTTGCGAGCGCTCCTTCGTAAAGCAGAGACATGTGCGCGGCAGCCTGTTCGGTCGAACACCTGGCAGCCGCCATGATGGAGCGGAAGATGTCGCCCACGGCTTTCTTGTGCTCGCGGGCGATCGAGACCACGCGCTCGGAATCGCCATGTTCGGCGACGGCCAATGCAAAGGCGCAGCCGCGAAACTCGGGACTGTCGGCCTTTTCGAACAGGCGCTCAAAAATCAGCGCGATCTGGTCGCGCGGCTGCAGCGCGACGTTCGATATGACATCTCCCAACTGGAGAAGCACGCGCTCGTGACGCTCCGTCAGATAGGCTGCGACAAGATGATCCTTGGACGGAAAGTGCCGGTAGAGGGTGGCTTTGGCGACATTGGCTTCGTCGACGATGCGGTCGATGCCGACGGCGCGAATGCCTTCCTTGTAGAAGAGAGTGCCGGCGGTGTTCAGTATATGCTCGGATATTTTCATTGTGTCGGTCCGGATGCCTTCGCATGCATCATCCCGGGACTAGCCCGTTTGATGTGCTTTCGGCCTCGAATGGATAAGGGTGGAGAAAGACAGGTAGTTCTCGGCAAGCCGGCGCAGATTAGCGAAAGGAAGCAGCGCCGTGAAGCCACCTTGTCGCGCCGCCGATCCGGCAATTTCCTGTGCCGCCCTGTTGAACGGCGTCTCTATCGCGTGCAGGCGCCCGAGAAGAACGACCTCTCCGTTCAGATAGTCGACTTCGCTTGAGGCGCCGCGCGTGAAACTCTGCCAGGTCGACTGCTGACCGGGTTGAATGCCGGAGTTTTCGGCGATCTTCCAGTGCGCCATGCTGACCGTGCGTTCCGAGGGCGACGCGAACGTATGGCCAGCCGCCGTCAGAACCGTCTCGGTCTCCTGGACAAGGGCGGCACCGAAGGCGGCTCGTTCGCTTTCAGGTCCGTCGAAGAGTTCCAGCACGTTGCGCACGTTGTGAAGAAGCTTCGCCGCCTTCCACCGCTGAATAGCGTCGGTCGCCTCGGCGATGTAATCGGACCGGCCAAGTTCGGCGACGAGCTTGGCAGCGGTCTCGTCCGTGCCGCGCGGATAACGGCCGATGGTGACGATCGCCACTTGCGGATCACCGCCGACCACGACGTGACCGGTCTCGGTGAAGCGGGCAGGGGTCAGTATGCTGGCGCCATAGACGTTCGCAAAAAGTCTGAGAGCCGCCGCCTCCGTTGCCAGGCCGTTTTGAAACGTGACGATCGGCAGGCTGGAGGCCGTCAGCTCCGGAGCATCCTCGACCGGCCGCCAGGCCCAGACGGAAAGAGCTTCCGCGACATCCTGCGATTTCACCGTCAGCAACAGGATATCGTCCCGCCGCAGCGACGGCGGCCCCGCGGTATCGAAGGCTTTCAGCCGGATCTGCCGCGTCCCGGCGGGCCGCCGGTAGGTGAGGCCGTGATCGATGATGTGCCTTATCTGCGTCCCGCGTCCGACAAGAGCATAGTCGATGCCCGAAAGCTCGAACTGGGCGGCAAGGCTGGCACCGACAGCACCGGCTCCGATAATGATGTAGCGCGTCATGCTCGCCTTTCGGAAATCGTGTCCAGGAGTTCTCGCGGGCCTTCCGTCTGCCGGGAGCCGGAGATTGAACCGGACGTTTTTTCCGCGCTGAGGGGTTGCTCCTCCTCCTCGGCTTTCCGGTTCCACCGGTCGCATGCCGAGCGCCCGAGAATCGAAATTGAGGTGTCTTCCTGGGGGGCGTGGACGAGAACCGATTGGATGTCGCGGAAGTGCCGCTCGATTCCCAGATCGCCGTTGAGGCCGGGATTGCCAAGCGTGCGAACGGCCAGTTGAACCGCGTCGCGTATGTTGCGCGCCGCAAGCAGCCGCGCCCTGATCAGAGCTTCCGGTTCGTCCAGCGAATGGTCGAGCGCATTGAACAGGATTTGCCTTGCTCCGCCCACGAGCAGGTCGATCTCCCCGGCCGCCGAAATGAACCTGTCCGTTCTTGCAATCGGAACGCCGAGATTGGCGGGTATCCGTTCGTGACCGAAGCGGATGAACGCCTCCTGCGCAGCTTCGGCGGCTCCGAGATATATGGCGGTCAGCGCGACGGAGGCGGCGGCATGGGCGCGATTGTCCTGCGTGCCGATGGAGGTGTCGACCAGATCGAGGACGTCTTCGAGCGGCACCTCGACATCTTTGAACTCCACGTCGTGCGAGCCGCTGGCCCGCATTCCCAGGCTCTTCCAGTTCTCGATGACCTTGATGCCGGGACATTCCGATGGCACGACGAAAGTACCGACCCGTTGCGGCGTTTCGTCGGTGCGCGCCCAGACCAGGAAATGGGTCAGGCCAAGCGCGCCGGTGACGAAACGCTTGCGGCCGGAAATCGCCCAGCCGTTCGCCGTCCGGCGCGCCAATGTATCGGGAAGTCCACCCCGCGCCGGAGAGCCAAGCTCGGGTTCGACCCGCGCCGCGTTCAGCAGGATCGGACGATCCCGCGCGTCGTCGAGCAAACGCCGGTATAGCGGCTCCGGCCAGCGGTTGGCCGCCGCCTGGCCGAGATGGGTGAAGATGGTCATTGCGCTGATCAGGGCCACCGAAGGATCGCCGCGGCCCAGAGCCGCAAGGATACGCCCGACATCGGCAATGCCCGCGCCCTTGCCGCCGAACCGGGCCGACACAGCGCTTTCAAGAAGACCGGCGGCATGAACGACCTCTATGCCGGGCCAGGGAAAGGCGCCCGATGCGTCCGCCGCAGGGGCCCCGGCGGCAAGCTTCCGGGTGACTTCCGCGAGATCGATTGTGCTGTAAGACACGTTGCATCAGCCTCTTTGAAGTGGCGAAGAATGGCATTGCGCGGCGCTCACCGTGCGATGACCGATCCTTGCGGGCTATATCCGAATGGTGTTTGCCGGGGCCTCAAGACGGTGGATCAGGCGACCGCTTGTTGCGGCGCCTCACGCTCCGCCAGACCCGCCCTGACGAGGGGCAGAATATAGCGGCCGTAGTCGATGGCATCGTTCAGATTGTCGTAACCGCGGATCGAGATCAGATCCGCGCCAAGATCGACGTAGTCGAGAATGGAATCTGCGATCGTTCTTGGCGAGCCGACCAGCGCGGTGGACGCACCGCGCGCATTGGTTGCCGTCACCGTCGGATACCAGAGAGCCCGGTCATGCACATCGCCCCGGGAGGCGATTTCAAGCAGGCGCTGCGAGCCGACATTCTGCGGAGAGGGGGCGGCCGGCGGAACCTTGCCAAGCCCCTTGGCGCGATTGTCCTTGAGCAGGTCGAGGGTGCGATGCGCCTTGGCCCAGGCAAGCTCGTCGGTTTCCGCAACAATCGGACGGAAGGTGACCCAGATCCGCGGGCGATCCTTGCGTCCCGCGCGGGCCGCTTCGGCATAGACGCGATCGATCTGCTGCCTGGTTTCCGCCAGCGGCTCGCCCCACAGCCCGAAGATATCGGCAAGTTCACCACCGATGCGATAGGCGTCGTCCGACGACCCGCCGACCGATACCGGGATGGTGCCGTTGACCGGACGCACCCGGCTATGGAACTGCTTGAATTGATAGTACCGGCCGTCGAAGTCGAAAGGTTCGCCCGACTGCCAGACGCGACGCAGGATGCGGATATACTCCTCCTGCCGCTCATAACGCTGACGTTTGTCGAGGAAGTCGCCTTCCTTGGCCTGCTCCTCATCGCTTCCGCCGGCAATGAAGTGGACGACCACGCGGCCGCCACTCAGCTGATCGAGCGTCGCGAGCGATTTCGCCGCGACCGTCGGATAGATCGTATTCGGGCGGAGAGCGATGATGATCTTGATATTCTTCGTATGGGCCGCGACCGTCGCGCCGATGGTGAAGGGATCGAAGGATGCGGTATCATAGGGAATGAGGGTATAGTTGAAACCGTAATCGTCGAGCGAGCGGGCGTAACGCTCGAGGAACTGCGGGTCGATTGCCGGATTCTCGAGAGGATTAAGCTCGGTCGAGGCGTTCGGAAAGGTGATGCTGATGAATTCGGTCGGCATATCTATATCCCTGTGGTTTGCTTCACCTGATCGTGTGCCGAAAAGCTAACGCGACCTCCGAGCCTCAGAAAGACAGGTCATTCTTTTTCTACAAAATTTGTAGAATATTTGTGCTTTGACCGTTTCTCCCCCGGAAGCCGAGGGCTGTCTCGACGTTTCATAGCCACCCGCCCTCTATCCTTTCAGAGTGGAACCGAGCGGCGATGACCCCGGTGAAAATGGGTTGCGACGCTGCGATCGCCTTCTTTCGGGTTCGGTCGCACCCGTTGCCAAGAGGCGCAGCCATAAACGAAATCAGGCTGGAAACGGATGGTGCCTCAATCCATTGCAAAAAGGCCCGGTTGGGATACCGGGCCTTTCCTCTCCTGCTCGGAGGTCTGAGCGGGAGATGTGTCGAACTTGGTTCAGCTGCGCGGCTTAGAAGCTGCGCTGGAAGCGGAGGATACCGGCCCACTGG
>NZ_WUEY01000025.1 GCF_010668395.1 Martinezella lusitana | reverse complement strand
GCCCAGCCCCACCCCGTCGCTCTCGCATTGGTGGAGGCGGCACGGGCCACGGGCATCCCCTCCTTCGATAATCCTAACGGTCGTATGATGGAAGCTGGAAGCGGTGCTTCGATATCGGACGTCCGAGCAGACGGCCAACGACGAATTACGATCTTTGATTCTTATCTGCGGCCGGTCCTGAACCGCGAAAATCTCACCATCTTGACGGGGGCAAGCGTCCAGCGGATTGTCATCGAAAATGGCCGTGCGACGGGTGTCGACGTCCTGCGCAATGGAGAAGTCCACCGGTTCAACGCATCTGAACAGGTGGTTCTATCGACGGGTTCGATCAACACGCCCCGGATCCTGATGCATTCAGGGATCGGCGATGAAAGAGAGCTGAAGCGCCTCGGAATCCCGGTTATGCAACATCTCCCGGGCGTAGGTGAGAATCTTCAGGACCACCTTTGCTTTCCCAGCATCTTCGAATTTCGGGAAGAAATGCCTCCACGAGGCAACGGCAGCGAGGCAACGATCTACACCAAGCTACGTTCAGAAAGCCGTTCTCCAGATGTCGTGATGTGTCAGGGCGAATTTCCGATTTGCAGCCCTGAAATTGCTCAGCAAGGCGTTCCACAACATGCGTGGTCTTTGGTCGCGGGACTGGCACGGCCGCGCAGCCGTGGCAGAATAAGGTTGAGGAGCGCCCATATCCAAGACAACATCATACTTCAGCTGAATTCTCTTTCTGACGCCGAAGACGTCAAGACAGCAAAGGCTGCGGTCGAACTCAGCAGAGAGATCGGCGCGCAATCGGCGTTGTCCGAAATAAACAAACGCGAAGCTTTTCCCGGCTCGGTGTTTGTCGATGATCTCGAATCGTTCATTCGGCAGAGCGCCGTTCCCTTCTGGCACCAAACCTGCACGGCAAAGATGGGACGCGATGAACTGTCAGTCGTAGACGGAAAGCTCAAGGTCTACGGCGTCGAGAATCTAACAATTGCTGATGGCTCCGTGTTTCCACGTATCCCCACCGGCAATACGATGGCACCATGCGTCGTTGTCGGCGAGCGGGCATCTCAGATTCTGCGCGCCGAATTGCTTGGTGAAAATCAGCGGACATCGACAGTTGGGAATGCCGCGTAGAGGGTCCGCAATCCCCATCCGATCGTTCATGGCAACGGTCAGGAAGAAAGCGGGGTAAACGGGGAACGCATGTATTTGCGTTCCCAACCAGTTTACCTGTCTGCCTCCGACGCTGCGTCAGAGGTGGCCGCCGCCTGCGTTTCAATTTGATGATCTGCAATCCTGATCTTGCAGTTCTTCAGCGGAAGCAAGGTTCATGTGAAGTAGGTCACGCTCGGTAGCCAAGAGGATGAAGTCGCCTTGTCAAGAGACTGTCATCGCGATTGAAAATCTTGCCATATTGCCCGAAATTTGAGCCAATCCGATTGCAACTGCTGTGAATGCGGCCTCTTTCTCAAAATAAACGGGCGTAATACGCCTTACCTAATATTGATGTCCGGCCAACCCTCCGGAAACAGATCCCCATGTTTCGGAGATTCCGCTAGGCCAGTGCTTCGCCGCGCGGCGATTTGCCAGTGACGCGAGCGGGATGATGCATGAGCCAGGTCCGCGTGTCTCCGATCAAAGGCGCTGACCGTGCTTGCCTTCCGTCCAACCGAGCTTCTGGGGAAAGACCACGCATCTCGGCTTCGATTCGATAGAGTTCACCGACCCGCCTCAAGCCTTACTCGGTGATTGGAGTTGAGCCGGCGCGGATGATCTCGACCAACTTGCGCCGGGAAGGCATCCAGCCGCTCGAATACATCCTCGCCGATGCAATGCAGGCCTCCGCCGCATGTGCAGATCAGGCTTTCTGGCTCAATGAGTTCCTCAAGGCGCGCAAGATGGGCGGGCAGATTGGCGGCGCGAGATTTCGGCTGTGGCTTGCCCTGAGGGCTATCGCCTTCACCTTCGGCATGGATGGCCGCTAGGGCTGTTTCCAAGTCCTCCAACGCGAGGTCAAATTGCTCGGGATCCGTCTTCTCAGATTTGCGGCCGAAGGCAGCCTGTTTGAAAGCAGCAACCAATTTCTCCAGCCGCTCGATCCAGTCATCCTTGCGAACTTCACGCGCTTGCGCTGCGATCAGCATCACCTTCAAGACAGCAATATCGCCGGGAAGATCGGCGGCGTCCAACATGGCGAAAGTCTATCAAAACCAACGTCGCTTCGCCGTTGGAATCCGCCTCCCGAGTCATCGCGCTACATCTACTCGATAGCATCTGGCGCTCTCGTCTCCACGGAACGGACATGACGCCAATCGAGACCTGCAAACAGAGCCGAGAACTGAGTGTAGCCCAGTGTCATGATGCCATCTCTGACGCCCGGCCAAATGAAAGTGTGCTCCTCCAGCTGCTTGTAGGCCATCGCTAATCCGCTGCCATTCCGGTAGATCAGCTTCAGACGGCCGGCCTTGCGTGACCGAAATACGAAGACCATCTCTGTGAACGGGTTCTTGTGCAGCTCGTTCTTGGCCAATGACGCCAAGCAATCATAGCCTTTGCGGGTCGCCACCATGATCCGAACCCGGTTCGATCGAAAGAACATACCGGAACTACGCAGGCACGAGTGACAGCGGCGACGCGGGCGGCAAGGTGGCGAAGACAACGTGGGGCTGGCACACCGGTTACATTTGTGGTCATCAGCGCTTCCCCCACATCCGCGAGTTACGCATGAAATCAACCTTGTGGTTGTCCGTAATCAAGACGCGCTTGGCCCCTTCTAAGGAGTGGCGATGAGCATTCGCAATGGAGCTTGATTCCATGGGACAACCAACAAACGAGAAAAAGGCCTCAACGCCATACCTGCGGCTAGTAGCGATCGACGGCCGGACACTGCCTCACATTGATCTCGATCGCCTTGGCAACCTAGCCCGAGAACCGGAAAAGCGCTCGCTGTTACAACAGATCTTTCTCGACTTCGCTTACGCTTGCGAACTGTATTATCCGATGCAGCAATTTGCTCGTGGCGAGATGGAGCTTGCGAAATAAAATAAGTCACACGATTACTGACGGCATAAGGAGTGCCGTCAATCGTAATCGATACGGCTTGGCATTTGAGGCCCGTGCCCGAGGGACCGAAATCCTCGCGCACGGCAGGAGACCACAATTAACTATCGGCGATATGACCAAGGAAACTGCTGAGAAGTAGATTGAAGGCTTCTGGAGCCTGCCAGAAAGGAGCGTGAGCCGCATCGGGAATGCGAAAGCATCGGCCACACCAGAGATTTTTGTACTCAACTGAATCAATGTAATCGAGGTTGATAATGTGGTCGTCCGCACCATTGATAATGGCCACGGGGACATCCGACGAACCAAGAACACTCCGCTGGTTTGCACCCTCGCCCTTGGCCGCCGCCACAAGAAGTGTTGGTCGGAAGCGCCGGTCGGTGCGTTCCACCGCCTGCCGCACAAAGGGTTCCGCGCACGCACCTAAAACCTCCATTGCGAATTGGTCCGCTTCTTCGGCCGTCAGTTCGGCTTTGGACGCTAGGCCGCCAAGCGGCCTGCCTCGAAATCCGTCCGCCATTTTGTCGCCGACTGGAGGTGTTCCGACAACGAGAATCGCCGCAATCGATTTCGAGCGAGAAAGCATTTCGATGGCAACATGCCCCCCGAGCGACCATCCGACAATCACCGTCTTTCGAAGGTTCAGCTTGTCAACCGTCTCAAGACAAACATCTGCCAGGCCAGGCCTGGAATAGGTTCGCGAGGCGTTGACAGCATCATCTGATTCACCATGTCCCGGAAGATCAAGCCCGACAAAATGGTGAATCTCAGAAAGAGGATCTGCGAATTGTTTTTTGAATACGCCTGCGCAAGTCGAGTTACCGTGTATGAATAGCACATCCAAATCGCCACCTTTACTTTCTGCAACTGCGACTTTTCCTTGTGATGTATTGATATATCCGTGAATTGTACGTTCCATAATACGACCCATGTGGGATTGCCTCTGATCATCATTCCGCGGTGGCCAAGGCCAAACCTCGCCACGCCATGCCATGCCGAAGGCGCCTGACACGACGCCAGAAGGCAATGATCGGACATTTACAGAACATCATCATTTCCGGTCGAAAAGACCGGGTTGCATTTGAAGCATCTGAGCTTCCTCGCATGCAAATTCAGAAGCCTGTTTACACCCCGCGGTTTCGGCAACGTGCCAGAGAGCCCCGACTTTCATTTGTAGCTCGATTTTCCCGCTTGTAATCGCTCTGAAATTTCAAAACGCCATACGCCGGGGATCGCCAAGCAAAGCACTTCCAATCCGGATCTTGATCACCATTGAGAAAATTGCGGACTTTATAGAACGGCCAGGAGTTTAGCTGTGAAACATATTCTTGTGGTCGATGACGACAGCAAATTTCGCGGACTCCTGATTGATTACCTTTCTCAGCACGCGTTTAGGGTGACTGGCGTCAAGGATAGTCATCAGCTCGGAGCAGTCCTACGGACTGAGCAGGTCGATCTGGTAATCGTCGACTTGAACCTCGGACACGAAGATGGATTAGAGATCGTTCGGACTCTATCGGGAAAGGCTGATGCTCCGATTATTATTATCAGTGGCGACAGATTGGAGGAAACGGATAAAGTCGTGGGCTTGGAGCTTGGTGCATCGGACTATCTGACGAAGCCATTTGGACTGCGTGAATTCTTGGCCCGTATCCGAGCAACACTTCGCGTGAGGCCAACGCCGGCGGATCGGAAAGATCGGAAGATCTACGGCTTCGAAGGATGGGCTTTGAACGTTAAAAAGCGCCAGTTGACTTTAAATGGCGAGAGCGAAGTGAAACTGACGGCGGGCGAATTCAACCTGCTTGTTGCCTTTTTAAAGGCTCCGCGACAGGTTTTGTCGAGAGAACAATTGCTGTCGGCCAGCAGGGTTCACGACGAAGAGATTTTCGACCGCAGTATCGACGTTCTAATTTTAAGGCTGAGGCGCAAGCTTGAGATAGACCCTTCCAATCCGAAACTAATCCGCACGGAGCGTGGCGCTGGCTACTTGTTCGATGCAGAGGTTACGATCGACGAACGCAGGCGGACAAAGTGACGGACCAACACGGGAGGAGCATGAATTGGTGGTCTCGGTATGGGGTTCCGTACCTGATTGCTTTCGGACTTTCGTTAGGGGCGGCCGTACTCGGTGCTGGTGCAAGTGGGGTCGAGGGGCGTGAGCCTTTGGCACCTCTCCAGCCGACAGGCTACCTGAACCCTGCAAGGGTTGCGCTGGGGGGCCAACTCTTCTCTGATCCAATTCTATCGAGCATGAATCGGCTCTCTTGCATAAGCTGCCATGATCTAACAAAAGGCGGAACTGTAAATGAGAGGCGAACAGTCGGTTACAAGGGTCGTGTCCATCGGTTCAACGCTCCCACGATTTTCAATGTTGGGTCGAATTATCGACTTGGCTGGAGAGGAGATTTCACCTCACTCGAAGAGCAGAACGAAAAAGTATTGCTGGACGAGAATCTGATGGCGGCAACCTGGCCCATGCTTCTCGAGCGCCTTCGAAACAGCCAAGTCTATTCTTCAATGTTCCAGCGGATCTATGGCCATCCGGTCGACCGGGGCGATCTACTCGACGCCCTTGCAACTTTTCAAAGGTCATTGTCCACGCCTAATTCGCCGTTTGACCGGTATCTGGCTGGCGATACGAACGCTCTCACTTCAAAAGAGGTGGAAGGATACCGGCTATTCAAGGATTATGGTTGTGCATCTTGTCACCAAGGCTCGAACATTGGCGGAAACATGTTCCAAAAATTCGGTATATTCTCTCCGCCGCCAATCGGGGATTCCGAGAGTGACGGCGACATGGGTCGCTATACCCTGACGGGTCAGGAGGCAGACAAGGGGGTTTTTCGCGTGCCGAGCCTGCGAAACGTAGCAGTCACAGCGCCATATTTTCACGATGGTCG
The DNA here is from genome assembly GCF_010668395.1 of Martinezella lusitana. Classification (GTDB taxonomy): domain Bacteria; phylum Pseudomonadota; class Alphaproteobacteria; order Rhizobiales; family Rhizobiaceae; genus Rhizobium; species Rhizobium lusitanum_A. The sequence goes on along the minus strand of NZ_WUEY01000025.1, from coordinate 80,267 downwards.
GGTCTCGTCCCTTCCAGCGGCGGTACAAATCATGGCCCGCAGCCAACTCGGTCGTACGCTGACAGCAAACGACACAGATACACTTGTGGCATTTCTGAAAACACTGACTGGCGAGTACAATGGACATAAGCTCGAAGCGGCCTCCTCAACGCGCCACGATTGAACTTTGGCGAATTGTTCTACTCGTAGCCGGCGCTTTCCTGTTTGCGCTGTTTGCCATCGGTCGCGTCCCTTCGCGCGACACGCATGAATCAATTCTAACCTCTCTGCGTGCGATCGACATCAATCATGCGTCCTTGCAACGCGATGTTCTACAAGCAAGAGCAGGTCTTCTGCGAAACTACGATCCTATCGTGGATTCGATTGTGAATCTTCATGCCACCGTTTCAAAGCTTCGAAAGCTTTTTCCAGAAAGTGGCGTCGAATCGACGGCGGAACTTGACGCGGAACTAACGAAGCTTGCGGCATCCATCGATGGCGATGAGAAGCTCGTCGAACGTTTCAAGACTGATAATGCCTTGCTTCAGAACTCATTCTCAATCGCAAATCAAATGTTGAGTGAGTTGCACGAGAGCAGCGATCCCGCTGTTGTCAAGGCGTTGGCGATATCAACCGATCTGGGCAACCTGATGATGCGTTTTGCCGCCCAGCCAGATCAGCGATTTGAAAAGCCGATACGAACTCAGCTCGACGCAATGTCTCGATCCGAAGCGGCAAGCATCCCCGACGTAGCGTCCTACGTCGTACATGCGAGGATGATATTGGATACCCTGCCGTCGGTCGATGACACAATTCGATCTATTCAGGCATCCCGGACATCGACGGAAGCCCAGACTCTTCAGAAGGAATATCTCGATGCCTATGGCATTCTAAGCGTCCGCTCAGCTTGGAGCAGAATCCTTTTGGGCTCCATATCCGTTCTGCTGTGCATCTATATTGCAATCCTTGTTTACAGACTGCGCTCTCAGACTCACCGACTCACGCAACAGTTGGAATTCGAAAATCTGGCCGCCACCATCAAGAGGCGCTTTAACGAAGACTTCGATAATGTATCGGCGGCATTAACAGACTCACTCGGCGCGGTGGCCGATTTCTTTGACTGCAGCAGCTACGCCTTCGCCGTCGTCAGCAGCGACGTTAAAGAAGTCGAACAGCTTTTCGGAAACGTCGAAGCATCCCTGTTTCGATCACTTCTCGAGCGCCTTTCTGAAAAAATGGCAGAAGAAAAGGTCAATGGCGACCGACCCTATTATCACAACCTCCAAAAGCTCGAGATACAGGCTTTCCCGGAGGGTGCTCTAAGTGCCGGATCAATTACAGCAATGAGCATTGATGCAAGCTCGGCCGGCATCCTCTTTCTTGAGCACACAGAAGTTCGTAAAAAGCCAGACAGAGATGAGATTCGGCTTCTGGGCCACGCCATTGTCGTCCTGATTCAAAGTCTTCAGGCCCAAAGGGAACGCGAGGAAAAGCGAGCGTTGGAGGCTCGCCTGGAACATTCGCAGCGATTGGAGGCCGTCGGAACGCTCGCGGGCGGCATAGCGCATGAATTCAACAATACGCTCGGCGCGATTCTGGGATATGGCGAGATGGCTCTGGAATCCAGCCGAAGCTCAACGCGCACCCGACAATACATCCAGCAAATCCTTTCGAGTGGACACAGGGCGAAACACATCATTGACCAGATTCTCACCTTCAGCAGAAAGCGCGAGCGCGTTAACAGACCATTCGATTTAAAGGAGGCGATTGAAGACATCGTCCCACTGGTGAAGCTTTCGATTCCCGGGACCGTCTCGGTATCCACAGCTATCGATACCGGTTTGCCATCTGTCTTTGGCAATCCAATCGAAATACAACAAGTGCTGATGAACCTTTGCATGAACGCCGCGCAGGCATCTGCGGAAGAAGGCCATATAGAAATATCGCTGAAAAAGGTTGAATTCGGCAACGTAACATCGTTGTCCCATAGTGAATTGCCAAGGGGCGACTACGTGCTCCTTAGCGTTAAGGACAACGGAGACGGAATCGCGAAAAGCATCCTCCCGCATATTTTCGAGCCCTTCTTCACGACCCGCGCTAAAAGTGGCGGAACAGGGCTTGGCCTCGCTGCGGTCCATGGTCATGTGACGGGAATGAACGGAAGAATTGATGTCGAGAGCCGTCCCTCAGAAGGAACGGAGTTCAAGTTATACTTTCCTGCCATCTATGAGGACCCAGTCCCGTTGGGACAATTCTTTAACGAGCGCACGATCCCGCTCGGCACGGGACAGCTCGTCCTGCTTGCGCAACGCGATACCAGCTTGCGATTGATGTACGAAGAAAAGATTGCCGCACTGCAGTACGAGCCCGTAGGCTTTGCATCTATGGCCGCGCTCAAACGGTGGTTGGCGGCAGCCGGTCGATTGCCAGATCTCGTGCTCCTGGACTTAGACCTTTGGCAAGACACTCCTGATTTGGGGAAAATCGTAAAGGAATTCGAAATGATTCCGATACTTTTCCTCGCCGACCCCGGCAGAGACGGGAACGGCGCTCGCCCCTTGGATCGCATCTCCCTGCTACGAAAGCCGGTCAGTTCGATATCGCTGGCCACTGCGCTTTTCAACAAGATTGGAAGACGATCAGCGCTGCCAGACGTGGCTCGGTAGCGCGTCCTTAGGGCTTTGTGGCGTCCTGGTGCCCGCCACGGGGCATCGGCGGCTTTCGCTGATACCGCAACGTCTCGGGAAAGCTCCAGAGATACCCGCCCAGAACGACCGTAATGCCGCTGATGCACAACAAATAATAAATGTGTGACATTGGATTCACGGCCATCAATGCCGCAACTGTGACGGGGGTTAAGCCTCCAAATATCGCGTAGGAGACATTGTAAGAGAAAGATACTCCCGTAAATCTGACAGAAGCTGGAAAGCAGGAGACCATAACGAATGGCACTGCGGCCGCAACGGCTCCCGAAAATCCGACGAATGCGCTGAACAAATACAGATGGAAGATGCCGCCCACCGCAATTTTCGAAAGCGCGAAATCACCGCCTGCAAGGAGCATCCCTCCAATGACGAAGAGCTTTGCGGGGCCCACGTAGTCGAGCAAAAGGCCCGCCAGGACAACGCCCACAGTCATTGAGAGAGTACTTATCGTGGTGGCGATTAGTGCTTGCTGGCGGGTGTAATGATACAACCCTTGAAGTAGTGTGGGAAGCATCAGCGTCAGCATGACAACCGCCGCCGAAAGTATCAGTGTACAAAGAATCGAAATAACGATGCCCCTCGTATATGCACGCAGTACGACGCTTAGCGGAAGCTCTGGGACTAGCATTTTGCGCCTTCTCAGTGCCACAAAAACTGGCGTCTCCTGAAGCATCCGACGAAGATGCATGCCTAAAAGACCAAATGCGCCACCCAATAAGAACGGGAAACGCCATGCATAACTTAGTATGGCGGCAGGCGGCAGAAGATACGTTATCGCGGCCGCGATTGCCGAACCCAGAAGGATCCCGATCGTAAGGCCAGCACAAACGAGACCACAGGCTAATCCCACGCGGCTCGGAGGAACGTGTTCAGCAACAAACGTCCATGCCCCGGGCACTTCACCACCGATTGCTATGCCTTGAAGTACCCGCAATACCACCAATAAAAGCGGTGCTGCCAGTCCGATGGATTGATAAACCGGCAAAAATGCTACCGCGAGGGTCGATATGGCCATCAGAAGGATCGAAAACGCAAAGACTCTCTTTCGGCCGAACAGGTCACCAAAGTGAGCGAGGACCACTCCACCCAATGGTCGGAAAATATATCCTGCAGCGAAAATGCCGAAGGTCTGAATCATTGTCAGCCAGGGCGGCGAGCCGATTGGGAAAAACAAAGATCCAATGGTGTCAGAAAGAAAGACAAACGTTACGAAGTCATAGAACTCCAATGCTCCGCCCGCGGCTGCGAGCGACAGCATTCGTATCGCTCTTCCTGAGGGCGACCTAGGATCCGATTCATCCCGAGAAGAGATGTCTTGAGATGATTTCTGCGAGCGGGTCCAGACCATGCAAACACCAGTTGTTTGTAGTTCGGTCGTTACAACGCCAGTCCGTTGATTGGTTATTCGAAAAACCCAATTTTACGTTACAATTGAAAGATATGGATAGTACGGAGTTTTTGCGGAATCTGACGGAACTGAGCAATCCATGCACCGATCGCAAAGTTACCAACCACATTCAGGCGCAGCAAAAGCAGGCGCCCACAGATGTTACAAATGACGCTGGCAACCACTAGCTTGAAGCATCGTTGCAACGAATTTCGCTTAAAAGGCGCGATTGTGGTTAATCTCAATCGGTGGAATTCTACGATGAAAATTTTAGTGGTTGGAGCGGGAATTGCGGGACTCGCCGCTGCGCGGGCGCTGGAATTAAAGGGACAGCATGTTGAGGTCGTAGAGCGTTTCGAGACGTCGCCGACTTCTGGGCAAGGGATCTTCTTGCTTGGAAATGCGACACGAGCATTGAAGAACCTGGGGCTTCAGAAAGAGGTGATCGAGGCATCTTTTCCAATTGCGTCACAACAAATTCTGTCCTCAAGCGGCCTCGTGTTGAACAGTGTCGCCACTCAGTCCGTATGGGGCAACTGCGGACCCTGCGTTGCTCTGCCTCGGGCGAGCTTGATCGAATTACTCGGTAGATCGCTGCAGAGCACGTCAGTAAGTTATGGAAAAACGCTAACCTCGACCGCCATCAGCGACGACAAACGACAGGTCAGCTTTTCAGACGGCAGCACGTCGGAATATGATCTGGTTGTGGGGGCGGACGGGATCCACTCACCTTTGCGCAATGCGAACTTCGAAGCGACCGCCCCTCGTCCGCTCGACATCGTTTCCTGGCGCCTCGTAGTCGACAACCTTGGAGAACTCGACAGCTGGACGGTCATGCTCGGGCGAAAACGTACGTTATTGGGCATTCCCCTCAGCAGAAAGCAGCTTTATATTTATGCCGATTGCTCGCCGCGTGATTTCCAAGATGGTTCAATCGAAACACTAAAAGATCTCTTCTCCCAATTCAAAGGCCCGCTTGGCCCCGCAATTTCCGGGCTGACACCTGACGTAATCACTCATCGTGCAATGCTAGCTGAGGTCGCGGCAAAACCATACGCAGCGGAACGGTTAGTGCTGATCGGAGATGCGGCACATGCCTCTTCGCCAAGCATGGCACAGGGAGCAGGGATGGCACTGGAGGATGCTTTAATTTTGGCAGAATCGTTGTCCCGGCCAGAGGCTTCCGCCTCTGTTTTGGCCGCATTCTATGCCCGAAGAAAGGCGCGGCTGGAGTGGGTCCAGAAGCAGTGCGCAGCGCGCGATAAGCTAAGAAACAGTTCGAATTTCTTGCGCAATCTGATTCTGAGCAAGTTCGGCAACACGTTGTACCAACATTCCTACATGCCGCTCGCTCAGCCGCTATAAGCGCGTCCGGCTCTGAGCCTGCGACGCAAAGATACGGTGGCCGCGACTGCCGCGGCCAATTATTCGCAGCATAGCGGCAGTGTCGCGGCTTCCTTTTGCCGGAGGTCCCTTAGAAAAGAGTGATCTCCGCTATAAGTCCGCCCGCCGGCCGGTTTCTAAGATTGATGGATCCCTGAATCTCGGTAGCGAGTTGTTGAGCTATGGCTAAGCCGAGGCCGGCTCCAGCGATGCCCTCGCAATTCATATGTTCAATCCTGACAAAGGGCTTCTTGACAGCGTCAAGGAGATCCTCAGCAATCCCCGGACCGCGATCCGCGATCGCAATAACAGTCTCGCCAGACGAGCCGCGTGACGCGGCTATTTCGGCGGCCCCGGCATACTTCAGCGAATTGTCGATGAAATTGGAGAGGATACGCCGAAGCGCCCGCGGCTTCGTAACAATCGATCCTTTCGGGTGCGCAACGACTGAAACCTGCCTTCCCGTATCCTGATAGTCTGCTGCTATGCTCTCGATAAGTGACGTCAGATCGACCGTTCTGAAATCCTCCGCCTTGACATGAGCATTCTTTGCATAGGCAATCCCTTCCTGAACCAACCGCTCGGTTTCCGCCAAATCTTGCAGAAGCTTCTCCCGTTCCGGGAAATCGGCGGCTAATTCAGCGCGTAGTCTCATTCGCGTTATTGGAGTTTGCATGTCATGGGAAAATGCGCTCAGCAGGTGAATGCGTTCTTCAATATGATGCGTGATGCGCGCCCGCATCTCGTTAAAAGCCTTCGCAGCTGCGACGACCTCGCTTGGGCCGGTTTCGCTGAGCTGGGGCCCAAGTTGCTCGGGTTGTAACGCGTTAGCTGCAGCGGTGAATTTTGCCAATGGCTGAACTACCTGTTTGATCGCAATCCATCCCAGCGAACCAAGGACAAGGAGTAAAACAACGTGACCGCAGATAGCAGCCCACATTGCCTCCACGCCTCCCATCGCCGCGGGGACATCCCCGCGGGGATAGGCAAACGCTATCGGTTGTCGGAGGTCAGAATAGTCATCGCCGGCCTTCGCGGTCGCTGCAAATGCAGCTTGCCCGGACGCGGGACGCGCGCCAATTCCACCTCTGTCTTCCTCATCGAGTACGGCAACTTCTGTAGCGGTTGGTGCAGGGCCGCGCTCGAAGCTTATGGTGGAAGCGCGCAGAGCGTCGCCAGCAATGCCGATCGCGAGGGCTCCATGCGCAATGATCAGACCCACACCCAAGACTAGAAGCAAACGGCCACGCAATGACCTGGGCGTCAAAGCTCGTGCGAAATGCACTGCACCGAGCTTTGAAGAAATAGGAAATCGGTCGGTCATTGTTCTCTCCCAAACATCTGGCTGACGATCCACCACATGGGCGGTCTCGTCTTGAATCTCCGACCGCGTTGACCGATCGAACGATGTGCGATTGGGCGCTCCACGCTTTGGGATTGTCGTGAAATGGGACTTTCGATCTGTCTCAGTGAGCACATCACCGAAATCATCTGTAACCCAAAGCAGGCGTCGCCGTTACAAGGTGAAAGCCCCAGCGTGACTCCAACCCAGCGACAAGCTAGGACCTCAAGTCCACGGCATCGTTTCAAAGTTGCGGCACTATGTTTCGTCTGTAATCTCGACAGGTAGAAATCGGCTTGCGGCAAGTATTCCTTTAGCCAGCCTTTTGCGCATCCGGCCGATCTCGTCTGTACATTGCCAACGAAAGCCAACAACAACAACAGGCTGCGATTGATACATCGAAGTGAGCGGTATAGCGCGCATGTACACTTTGATGTTGAAACAGCCGTAGTTTCTCGCGTCTGGGTGATTTCTTTTTCCGCCTCCAGGCGAAGCGGTGCTCACAGCCGAGAATGCAGCCAGCTGGCCACAATCTGCTCGAACCTTCGATCAATCACGGTCGGTGCGATTGATAGGCATGCCACTTTATTGGAAGGGCCTCGCGCCGGTTATTCCGCAACTATCTGCTTGATTGACCAAGTCCGGCCTCCTCAACGGTGAGCTATGGTGTACCGAAGCGCGATCTCCAGTGCCGGCGTCTATTGAGCAGCTTGCATGGCGAAGTTGCAACGGCTCCGGAAGCGAGCGAGCCCCGTGATCGCCTGGGTTACAGGCATAGAGATGCCATGCAGCGCTGCCAATTCCAGCACGGCGTCGCAGATAGCTGCCAACTCCAGTGGCGCGCCCCGTTCGAGGTCTTGAAGCATCGAGGTCTTTACATCCCCCATCTTCCGTCCAGCAGCCAATATTGTATTGGGGTCGGTCTCCAATCTGGCACCATAAGCAGCTATCACCGGAAGAACCTCATACAGCATCTGGCGACTGACCTCCGCGAGGTAGCCGTCTCCAAAGTTCTCACGAAGAGTCGCGCCGGTGACCGCCGACACAGGATTGGAAATCAAATTTCGCACAACTTTTGTCCAGACCGCATCTCGAATACGCCAAGTTATCTGAACGTCGATTCCCGACATTTGCAGCACAGCTGCCAACCGCTCTAGTCGAGGCGATATCTCGTTGTTGATTTCTCCGATCGTCATCTGCAGCGGGTTGAACGTTTTCGCGAAACCGGGCTGCACCCTTTCGGCGGTGATAACCGTTGTCGTGCCGATGATCTGGGATGACCGGAAAATGCTCTTAAGAGAACCATCGGGGTCTACCGATCGCACATGGCGACCAGCCCAAGCTCCGGCTTCGCCTTCGAAATACCACCACGGTATGCCATTAATCACCGGCACGATAATCGTATCCGCGCCAACCACCGATCTTACGGCATTGGCAAGAGCTGGCATATCTTGAGATTTAGGGCACAGGAACAAGATGTCCTGCTTTGGAAAAGCTGATGCGCTTCCGACGTCTACGCGAAATGTGTGGTCGCCTTCCCGGTCAATCAGACGTATGCCGCTTTCTCTGATCGCATGTAGACTTTCGTTACGGGCGATTACAGCAACCTGAAAGCCCCCTACCGACAGCCTTGCTGCAAGTGTCAACCCGATCGCACCCGGCCCGGCGACACAAATTTGCAAGTCCCTTAACCCATTTCTGTCAAATACGCTCATCGTCGCTCCAGAAAACCTTTTGGCGAAAATTCTGGATTTGGATTTGACCTGTGTTTCAGCGCCCTCGACAAATGACTACACTTGTCATCCACGGCGCTTTTCGCCTACGGGCTGGTTGAGTCCTCATCAGCGAGGCCGGACTATGTCTACGAGGCACGGCTTCAGGTCGCTCAATAGCGGCCTCTGATATGTTGGAGTGGCTTCCAACATCCGCATCACGTTCCGGGTAGTCGCGACCCCCAGAAACCTCTCGCTCTTTAGGCGAGCTTGCCCAACCGGGCCCCACAGCGCCGACAACTGAACGTCGTCTATCCGGGGTCTAATCGAGAGATTTCCGAGATTTGAAACGACGGCATCGTAGCCCAGGCTTCCCAACAGTCCGGACGCGATACGAGGATCGCAAGTTGGGGGTATCAACCGATCCAACATACGACTGGTCTCTACGATTCTCGCCTTTTCACGCGAGCCTTTTACCATCTCGCTATGCGCTCGAGCGGCAATCCAAAAATCTTCGGTGTCAGGTTTGTGGATGGAGTGGGTGGCGGCGACAGCTCGTAGCGCGCATCTCTCATAATCGAGATCGATAATTGGCCTCACATCAATCGCACTAAGTATCTTGTATTCGCTCCGTTTTTCGACCTTGCACCCCACCAAAGCAATAGCGGTACAGATTGCACTGTTCACCGTGGTGCCCATGTCACGACACAACTGACGGAGGACCCCGATAACATCGGCTTCGATTGTGGCCGTGCTGATTGACACGCTGTCGTTTTCGAACTGGCGCCAGAGCGGCCGATCTGCCTGGGCTAACATCATTGCCCGGTCGCCCAATAGTGAGGGACCCCGGAGATCATCAGGTAGCTCCATTCCATGATACAGGGAGTTAAAGTTCTCAAGCGAGCTGGGTACGCCAAGCGGCTCTAAAGCTCTCCCCGCCAGTGCCTTCATCAGATCTTCTGCAATCGCAGTTCCAGACATGCCATCAGCAATTGCATGGTGGAAGGTCAATACGAAGTCGGCGCCCACATCGTCATGGAGTACGACGGCTCTGAACAACCCGCCTCCATCCTCGAAATTCGTCTCAAGTTCCGTTTTAACGCGATCCACCCATGCAAATTGACTGACACGCGAGAGCATCAACGGCTCGGCCATGGCTACACCAAAAAGAAAGGACCTTGCAACGCATCTTCGCCAATGCCTGAACGCAACAATTGATGCCGCCATTGAACAGCTCGAAGCGTACGCCGGTAGTCGTCGCGGACCTTTTCGCCTTAATCTGCGCAACGATGCAGAAATGGCGCGGATGCGCCTTCGAGTAAAGATACATAAGACGCTCAGCGCCGCCGAGACCGCGGAGCTTTGGATGCAATAGTCGACCGTGCATGTAGCATTGTTCCGCAATTGATTTTGGACGGGAAATTTGTGTCGCCGTCGAACAGCACCGCCATTTCAAATAGAGAAATAGAATTTCAAGTGAAACTTGAGCTCACGCCTGTTGTTGACCTGTGGCGTGCGGCACCCAAGACCGATATCGCTGGCCCACCCCCGAGCCTGGATTTCAATTGTAGGATAAAAACCCGCCCATGAAACTTCGAAGACATCCTGCTCGGCTAGGAAACACATTCGACTACGGCGTGAAGAAATCGCGTGAAATTCGTCGGATAGGATATGCCAGTGCAAGGATCTCTCGCCAACATCGCCGTTGAGGTGATCGAAATAGTCATGTCGAGACAGAACCCCGGGGTCATCCCGAACCGTGATGCGTCGCCTTTGGAAACAAATAGAGTGTCGAGTTTCCTGGACCTACGGTCTCACTGGCATCGTAACCGTTGGCGTTCCGTTCCGCCCCAACCGCGCATGACAATCAATCTTGATGCCATTGCCTTCCTTCCAACCGGGTCCAGAAATGCGAGGCAGGATATGGATCGCCACCTCTTAACTTACACTCCTTCGACGATCCTACAGCAACCATCGGCGCAAGCGCTTACGTCGCTTCGGCTCTCCAAATTGAGGAAATGCGCATGAATGGATGGATGTCGACTATTCCGTCTCACTTTTTCGACAGCTTTTATATAGATGGATGTTGGATCCGTGGTTCATCGCCGACGCGTAAAGAAATTATAAGTCCGTCCACCGAGGAAGTTGTAGCATCCGTTCCGCTGGCGGCCGCCGGCGAGATGGAATTGGCCATCGCGGCGGCAAAACGTGCATTTCAGTCGGGCCCCTGGCCAAAACTATTACCGCGAGAAAGATCGGCGCTGATGCACCGATTGGCGGACAAGCTGGCCGAAAACCGCGAGCTTGCCGCCCATCTTTGGACTGCCCAGGTGGGAGCGCCGATCTCAATGACAAATCGACTCGCGCCACTGACTACGGTCCGCTTGCGGTATTTTGCTGATCTCGCCGCTTCCTTTGAATTCGAAACCGAACGTCCGACGCAGCTCGGTTTTGCGAAAGTGATCGAAGAGCCCATCGGCGTCTCGGCATTAATCACACCGTGGAATGCTGCGCTTCCGATTTTGATGACGAAGCTCGGCGCTGCTTTAGCGGCTGGCTGCACCTGTATAATAAAGGCCTCCCCCGAAAGCCCGCTCGACGCAATGCTTGTTGCTCAGTGCGTCCACGACGTTGGATTTCCGCCAGGTGTCGTCAACGTTGTCCTTGCGGATGCTGACGTAAGTGCATGGTTGGTTTCATCGCGAGATGTTGCCAAGGTCAGTTTCACGGGCAGTGTCGTAACCGGCAGCGCTATCGCCTCCGTTGTCGCCGGTCGGATGGGCCGCCTCACCCTTGAACTAGGTGGTAAAGCAGCTGCAATACTTCTCAAGGACGTGGATATCGAGCGCGCCATGCCTACCTTGCAACAGTTCTGTATGCCTTTCTCCGGCCAATTCTGCTTTTCCCAGTCTCGGTTATTGCTGCCCAGTTCCCGCGAAGACGAACTTGTTGACGTTATCGCGCGGAGAATAGGCGCCTTCAACGTCGGAGATCCATGGGACAGTACGACCCAAATCGGTCCCGTCTTGAACCGTAGGCAGTTCGAGAGGGTGCTGACCTATATAAACGATGGCGTCAAAAATGGCGCCCAGATCGTCATGGGTGGGCGAGAACGCTCTGTTTCCGGCCGTGGCCACTACATTGAACCAACGATTATGCGAAAGGTAAATCGCGATACACCGCTCGCTAGAGAGGAGGTGTTTGGACCCGTCGTAACGATTCACACCTACGAGACCGTGGATGAAGCAATTTCGATTGCCAACGACACCGACTACGGGTTGAGTGGAACAGTGTTCGGAGAACCGGGCGAAGCTCTCGCAGTCGCTCGCCAGGTACGCGCTGGCCAAGTCGGCGTAAACGGTATGGAATTGACACCCGCCGTCCCGTTCGGAGGTTACAAAATGTCTGGATTTGGGCGTGAAGGTGGACCCGAGGGCGTCCGCGCCTTTCTTGAAACGAAAGCAATCCTATTCCCAGACGGCGCCAAATAGTGAAGCGTTTGCCCCTCTCCCGACACTTAAAAGAAACCATGATATACGGAACCCGGCTCCCTATAAGGCATTGGAGTTCAAGAGGAACAGTCTCGCCCCACGCAAATCGGCCGAATTCGATTCAGCGTTGAACTTTTCGAGCACTGACTGGAGAAGCAGTGTCGCCTCACCGCTTCGCCCTCGCCCCCTATAAAGTAAGGCGAGATCCATCGCTGTTCGCAGTTCCCATCCGACGGCGCCTTGTTCACGACTCAGCATCAACGACTTTTGGAAACTATCTTGGGCTTCTTCTTTATTTTTGTCTGCGGTTCGCGAAAGCAAAATCCGTCCTTGCAGTCTGAACAGCTCTGGCAAATAGACAGTGTCGCCGTTCTCTTCGACGAGCCGGCGAGTTTCCAACGTCAATTCAATGGCTTCTTGATATCTGGCGACTGAGCAAAGTGCCTCGATGAGGGCGATGCTAAGCGGTGTCGTGTGCAGCTTGTAGTTAGCTTGATGCAATTCCTGCAGAGACTGCCTTAAAAGCGCTATCCCGCCAACCGGATCTCCAGATTGACAAGCCAACTCCCCACGAAATCCCTCTGCCACCGCCCGATGAGCGGCAAGCGAATAGGTAATTGCGCACTCGCTCATCCTCTCCATGCTTTTGGTAGCCTCAGGAAGGTCGCCATTCCATAGGAAAACCGTGCAAGCCCACATCATGGCAATCGAGAGCGATAGGGGATGTGCCACAAGTTCAGCCGACTTGAGCGCCGTATCGAGTTCTGCAATCGCTTCGTTCGGCCCTCCCTGCAACCAAAGCGTTCTAGCCAAGAAGGTACCGGCAACGCTTCTCTCAATTCCCAAGTAAGTTGCGGGATTTCCATTTGCAGGGCTCTGTATTGACGCGGCAACGAGGGCATCTCGAGCACGAGATAACTCGCCCTTGAAATGCAATGAAACGCCAACCAGCGAATTGACTTGCGCGCTAGAAGCGGAATCTCGTCCAACAGCATGTTGGACGGCCTGCTCGGCATAGCCCAATGAGGTATTGAATTCACCGGTGCTTAGGTGAAAGAGATGGAGTGGTCCGAGAATGGAAAGCTGTTCCTCAGCGTCGCCGCGCTGCTCGGCGATCACCAGAGCGCGTTTCAATGCCTTGCGAGCGGTTTCACTCTCGCCGCGCGTGAACATCAAAGAAACCCCCAAAGCAGCCTGCAAACGAATCTCTTGAGAATCATTCACGGCACTTCCTGCGAGGACCTCCAATGCGCGAGACATCCATTGCTGGCATTCTCCCAACAAGGACATTGAAAGAAACATAGGCGCCGCGGCGGCAGCAAGGTCAATTCCAACGTCGTGGTCGCCTACAGGACCAAAGCACCAATCCAGCGCCGCCCGAACGTTTGCCAGGGCAGAGAGCCTATGTGACCGCCGCTCCATATCAGATTGGTTATGCCAAAACACTCCTTCGGCATTCGACCACTCTATATAGTGAATGGCATGGCGCTTCGCCATTGCGTTCAGTTCACCTTGATCGATATGAAAGTTGAGGGCGTGGGCTCGTGTGGTGTCAAGCAAGCGATAACGCATGCCTGTACCGGCAGACCATGCAACTACCATCGACTTCGCCACAAGACTGTCGATGGCAGCAAGTACAGTGATCTCGTCGGATAGAGGAGTGGCAACATCCAGCACCGCTTCCATCGAAAAATGACCAGCAAACAAAGCAAGTTGGTGGAGCAGCCTGCGTTCGAAGTCCGATAGGAGTCCATAGCTCCAATCCAACGCTGCCTGCAGGCTTTTTTGCCGTTGTGGCGCGGTTCGTTGCCCCGGCCAGGAAAGCATCAGATGCTTGTCGAGAAGGTCCGCCGTCTTGTGTAGACCGTAGCTGCCGACCCTTGCCGCCGCCAACTCCAAAGCGAGAGGGAGGCCATCGAGTTTCCGACAGAGATTCGCCAGAACTTCTGCGTCGGATTCGTCGAGATGAAGGGGCGTGCCACTTGCCGCCGCACGTTGTAGGAAAAGTTGGGTCGCAGGAAAACTTTGAACCGCATTAAGGTCGAAGTGCTGAACCGGAGCACATGCCAGTGGCTGCAGCTTATAGACTCTCTCGCCGTCGATTTGGAGTTGCTCTCTGCTGGTCGCAAGCATTCGTGTCGATGGTGCAGCAGCGAGTATTCGCGATGCCATCGCAGCCACTGCCTCGATAACGTGTTCGCAAGTGTCCAGTAGAAGCAAGGTTTGGCCGCTATTCGCTAGATAAGCGATCAAGGCCGACGTCGGATCTTTGGATTGTACGGAGACACCAAGCGTAGAGAGGACCGTTGGAACGACCAATGAGGGCTCGCTCGTCGCCCCAAGGTCAATAAAATGAATTGCCTCGTTCAAAGGCTCCGGAAGATCGTGGGCAATTGAAACCGCAACCGTTGTTTTTCCGACACCCCCGGTGCCCACAATCGTCACGAGGCGTTCGTTGCGCAGCAAAGATGCAATTGCATTGTTGTCTGCCGATCGTCCAAAGATATGTGTCGCGCGATTGGGCAAATTGCGTTGGGGATGAACCGCTACAGTTCCCGTTCCGATTTTTCCCCTGCCACGCGACGTCTCAGCCACGAAGCAGTAGCCCCGACCCACCACCGTCGAAATATATTTAGGACCGCCGGCCTGTTCACCGAGAAGCTTGCGTAAATTTGTAATTTGAAATCGCAAGCTGCCGTCATCTACCGCGACCTCGGGCCAGACCGCCGACAAAAGCTCGCGCTTGTGGACGACCTCGTTCGGCCGCGACGCTAGTAGCCAAAGGAGGTCGAAGGCTCTTGCGCCTAAGTACAGGGGCAAGCCGTCACGGAGTAGCCGCCTCCCACTCAATTGCAAGGTGAAGGGACCAAACGAGATTATCTCGTGTTGGGACGGCGTCATCCTAGCAACCTTTGCCAACGGTACTTCACTGAACTCGCCTTCCGAATGGGCATTCATTCGCCCAGTTCGCCTCGGTCACCTCAATCGTCTTCCACGCCACCGTATAACGCGTCATTCTACGCCCCTCGACATCTCCTCTTCGGCAAAGAGTTTGAATCCACCGCCTGCTTTCGAGGCCGGCCCTCCGCCCAACACGGTTCGATTGGTAGCGATAGCGGCGGTTGCTAGCAACTTCTAACACCGGCTCACACGAGATAACGTGCCCGCAAACATGGAATTGAGTAGATTTCATCAAGATATGTCCCATTCGGCGCTTTCGCGCTGATCGAGATAGAGTGCAACGATTGTCCTGATCATCGATTGGGGCAGGAATATTCAGGTGTCGAAACACGGCACTGCCGAATGCCAACGCTGGCCTGACGTCGAAGACGGGCATGGGGCGGTTTTATAGGGGCCGAATGATGAAGCATCTCATTGTCATAGACGACGATCGCAAGCTTCGCGGGCTTCTCATCGACTATCTCTCCCAGCACGCCTTCCGGGTTACGGGCATAAAGGACAGCCAGCAACTAAGTCAAATCTTGGCTACTGAACCTGTCGACCTTTTCGTTGTCGATCTCAACCTGGGCCACGAAGACGGCCTGGAAATCGTTCGGACACTGTCCACGAAATCCGACGCACCAATTATCATCATCAGCGGAGACCGGCTTGACGAAGCTGACAAGGTCGTGGGGCTTGAACTTGGAGCATCTGACTACGTTACGAAACCGTTTGGGCTCCGAGAATTCCTGGCTCGCGTCCGCGCCGCCCTCCGTATCAAGCCACAGCTCAATGATCGTAAGGATCGGCGCACGTATTCCTTCGACGGCTGGGCCCTAAACCTGCACAAACGGCGGCTGACATACAACGAAGTTGAAGAGGTCAAGCTCACCAAGGGCGAGTTCAACCTCCTGGCCGGGTTTCTCAAGACGCCCCGCCAAGTGTTGTCAAGAGAACAGCTGCTGGCGGCGAGCCGAGTGCATGACGAAGAGATATTTGATCGCAGTATCGATGTGCTCGTGCTGCGGCTGCGTCGTAAACTCGAAGTCGACCCATCGAATCCGAAGCTTATCCTGACAGAGCGCGGAGTGGGATATGTCTTCAACGCGGATGTGGATGTCGAAGAGCACGCACGACGACCGACGAGGCTTATGGCCACTTCCTGACGTCGATCTGACCTCCGAGCCGATCACCTCGTCTCCACTTTCAAGCGATGTTACGCGACGGCGTGCAGCATCGCTGCTGCCTTTGCGTATCCCCCGTCCATTCCATCAAGGAAATGAAGGTGGTTATCTTTGCTGGCTGCCGGAACGAGGCATGTCATGATGGCGTGGGACTGGCAGTGAAGACCATAGACAATTTCGCCTTGCGCAACAGCGTCGCGAAGCGTCCGTTTGACAGCGTTCACTTGTTGCAACGAGCAGTCGACCGTCAAACGCAAGACATCATCGTACTTTCTGAAATCTGAATTGGAGGCCACGGCCGCCCACGTGCGCTGATCGACTACCCTTCCGGAATCTCTGGGAGTTGGCACCATTTCCGGAACGGGTATTGAATGCCCTCCATCTGCGTCGAAGATATCGATGACTGAACGCGCCAAGACTGTAAATGCTTCGTTGGCGATATCCCTGGGCTCAATCAGCAAAGAGAGGATCGTGCCATGTCGATTCTCAAAGGGATTCCAATCGCATTTAAGGCCAGTAAGATCAGGTCGATCATCCCTTCCAGCGAGTTGCTCGATTTGCCAAGCCCCCCTCGACTTTAGTGCATGCTCGAACCACCTGATGCCTCCCCCGGCAAACATCGAATATGTTGCACTGTCGGAGACAGCATATCGAGCTATTCTGACATCATGACCGTTCGCGCGTATCTCGCCTATGGGCACTAAGCCGGCTCGCATTGATAAGTTCAGGTCCGAAGCGGCATAGGACCTGACTTGCCGCAAAGCCTTGATCGCGTGATCTCGAACTTCGGGGGCGACGGCAAACGTCGCTCCATCTCCTCCAAAGGTAAAAGGGAAATCAAAAGTGCCAATAGCGTTTCCGAGCGCCGCTATGATTGAAATTCCGGCAAAATTAACATCCTTGTACTGGCCGCCTTCAATGGCGGCGGTCGAATCAACGACGTCAGTCATTCCGATCAGCCAATCCCCAGGTAAGGGCTCATAGATCGACTGGTCCAGCACGCTAACGAATCTGCTGTACGCATGCTTTCGCAATGGCGAAGGAACTGCCACGTTTTTCTCCTGGATACCGGTCCTGCAAGAGTAACGAACGCATACCTGCCTCGCTCCCGCAAGCCAACCACAAGCGAGTGTCTCCAGTGTGTCTTCCTTCGGTAAGTTTTATTTGCCACTGTAGTATTTCTCGGGTGGGATACATTTGAATACAAAAGAACGTGTGCGGCACCCGCCGGAGGGTGTAAGCATGTCAGGCTCCCCAAAACGCCTCTTCTGAACCCCGCGCCACTCCTGTCGGATTCCGCTTTTCCTCGTCACACCCTTGACGCCAGTTGGTGCTGCGTCTCCCTGCGGTTGCCGCAGCGCCTGTCCATGGCCGACCGTCGCTCTGTATAGCATTGTATCGGAAGCCCATCTTGCTACATCGTGTTTCATAAGGACCCTTTTCTTGAAACATGCTGGATACACAAGCGGGACATATTTTCCCTATCGAAACGCTCAAGTGGCCGAAGCCCTTACCTCCTCCTCGAGTCTTCATAGCCTATTCGACGTTACGGTTGCGCTTCGGTTTTTTGTCCCCTCTGCCGAAGCCGCGGATCTCACAGATCCGCTTTGAGGCCGTCTCCAGTCTCCCGGAGGCGGCCTTCTTTTTAAGTTGCTGGTGAATCGATCGGACAGCCGCTCGACCTTTCCATCGTCAGGCCATTTGGCGCCAAGATGGGACGATTGTCATCGGAAGGTTTATCCGCCCGCCGAGAAGTCTTGGCGAAGGAGCGCTAATCCCGGATGCAATTGAAATTCTGCGTCGCTTTTCATAAATGCCCGGGACATTTCGCAGTCCCACGAGGAAGCTTCCTGTCGATGGAATTACTCAATGGCAAAATATCGTTCCCGCCCACCCCAGCTCAACTCACAGATCTTTCTCACCGAAGGCGGAGCCAACACAGGCTTGATTTACCATCGAGAGATCGAGCTTACCCATTTTGCTTCCTTCGTCTTGCTCGACAACGAACTGGGTCAGCAGGAGTTACGACGATACTATTCCGAATATATCGAGCTAGCGATGGAATTCGGATTGGGCATCATTCTCGATACCCCGACCTGACAAACCAACCCTGACTTGGGCCGAAAGCGAGGTTACGACCTTGCCGCCCCCGAGGCCGTGAACACAAGCTCGATGAAGTTGCTTGCGGAAATGCGCGTCGACCATGAAATGAACGTTCCCATTATAATTAGCGGAACGATTGGCCCGAGAGGCGACGGTTAGGGAGACGACAGCCGCCGAAGCAAAGGACTATCACTGGCATCAGGTGGAGTGCTCCTCGGAGAGCCAGGCGGACATGGGTGCCGCATGGACGTTATCGTCGGTCAGCGAGACGATCGGGATCATCCGTGCGGCTACTGAGAACAACATCCCTATTTCGATTTCATTCACTGTGGAAACAAATGGCTGCTTGGCGTCACGAATGGTCTTGGGGACTGCGATTGAAATGGTCGATGCCGCTACCGATTGCAGGCTCAAGTACTATATGGTCAATTGCTCTTATCCATCGCACTTCGAACAGGCTCTTGAGACCGAGGCGTATTGGACAGAATGCCTGCCAGGAATAAGCGGAAATGCGTCCGACAAAAGCCACGCGGAACTTGACCACATGACGGAGCTCGATGCAGGCGCCCCAATAGACCTCGCCACGAGGAACAAAAGCCTCCGCGAGCACCTGCCGGGTATAAATATCCTCGGCGGTTGCTGCGGTACTGATCACAGTCACGTTCGTGCAATTTGCGAAGCCTTCGTTTAGGCGAAATGTATGCGGGTTTCAGAAATTCGCGAAAGCGCCGCTCCGGCCCTCTGCAGAAAGTCGGAGCGGCACCCGAAACCAACGAAACGTCGAACCAGTGAAGGGGCGATACTTCATATCGGCGAAAGAGGGGTCTCATGTCGCTTGGCATAGGCCGCGATTCGCAGTCGAGGGCAGCGGGCGCCACCGGCACCAAGAAATGCCTATGTGCCTGACACTAAGCCCATGCTACCCTTTAACAGCTTCCGTGCCTGTGTTCCGCCGCAAAGCTATTGCGTTGCCCACATGCGGCTGCACATCTGACAGCTGGACATCACGTCCGGCAAAATAGCCAACTACAGCCATGATACCGCCCAGCAAAACACAAACGGTAAGCGGTATACTCCATGAGCCTGTGGCATCGTGCATTCTACCGATAACAGGCGGGCCTGCCGATGCGACGAGATACCCAACGCATTGAGCCATACCCGACAGGCCGGCTGCATATTGAGCATTTGGCGTGCGCATGCTTATGAATGACAGAGCGAGGATCAGACCGCCGCCTGCGCCAAATCCGAAGACAAGCACCCAAAGTACAGCGAATTTCGGGGCAATTAGCAAGCCGAGAAGCCCCACAGCGATGCTAAGTGAAAGGAAGCAAGCCACCGCGCGCTGATCCTTCATTCGAGGAACTATTGGAATCAGAATTAGGCCGGGGATCGCGGTTGCAAGCAAAAGCACACCATGCATTGAGCCAGCCTGCTCCGTTGAATAGCCACCATCTTCAAGGATGGCAGGCAACCAACTGACACCGACATAATACAAGAAGCAGTCGAAACCCAAGAAAAATGTGACCTGCCAGGCAATAGGTGATCGCCAGAGGACATTGCGCAGGGGGCCTCTTACCTTCGTCGTAAGCTGGGTCTCTCGGAAAACCTGAGGCAGCCATACAAGGATCCCGATTGCAGGCAGCAGGATGAGGCATGCCATTTCTAGACGCCAATCGAAATTCGAAAACTGTGACAATGGAATAGCAACAGCGGACATAGAAGCCGCGGCGATACCCATTGCGAGGACGTAGGTGGCCGTCAGCGGCGCGACCTTTTCGGGAAAATCGCGCTTGAGGATAGCAGGAAGCAATACGTTCCCTAGCGCGATCCCGCTGCCAATTATCCATGTACCGAGGTAAAGCGACCAGATCGAACCGACTGAACGCAAGAGAACCCCCGCTCCGATGACGATCAGTGCTAGAAGCAGTGTGCGCTCCAGACCCCATCGCCTCGCAAGGCCTGCGGCAAAGGGCGACACCAAGGCGAACGCAAGGAGGGGAAGGGTTATCAACATCCCTGCCTGTGTGGCATTGAGATGAAAACTCTCTTTTAACCCATCCAATAGCGGTGCAATGCTTGTGAAAGGGGCTCTCAGGTTTGTCGCGATCAAAAAAATTCCGGCCAGTAGAAGGACGGGATGCGGCGTGATTTTCGTAGCAGTACGCGTTTCCATTTGCTTTCTCGTTTGTTGAAGTCCCCGCCTCTACCTTAACCATTGCGCTCTCCGATGAATTTAGTCATTCTGACAAAAAAATCACTATTTTAGGTCAAATGGAATGTCGGTCCTAGCTTTCTTGCGAGCCAACAACGATCTCGACAGCATTGTCCAACCTGCCATCGCCTTGCGTGCTCACGTAGCTGAGGAAGATCGCGATCCGTCAATGCACCATCATCGAAAGGGCCAACTCGTCGTCGCCCTGCGTGGCAGCGTCATCTGTGAAGTTCCAAAAGGCCTTTGGATGGTGCCGCCCCAGCACGGTGTTTGGATTCCGGGGGGCACTCCTCACAGTATGAAAGCCAGTGCAAATACCGACCTTTGTCTTTTATGTGTGGAACCAGATGCGATCACTTTGCCTTCGGAATGCTGCACGCTTTCAATCACTCCGCTGCTCAGAGAACTGATCTTACGGCTTTCAACCTGTTCGCAAGCCTATGAGGTCGGAAGCTCGACGGACCGTCTTGTTGCCCTCTTACTTGAGGAACTGAGCAACATGAAGATCGAGCTTCTGTACTTTCCGGTTTCCGAGGAACGCAAATTGCGGACGATTGCGGATGAACTGGTGAGCAATCCCGCGGATCGACGGACCGCCAGGGAATGGGCCGCACACTTGGCGGTCAGCGAAAGGACCCTAACCAGAATGATACTCGACGAAACAGGTATGTCGTTCGGCCGCTGGCGTCAGCAGCTTCAGGTAATATTGGCGCTGAAGGGTCTTTATGCAGGTAAGAGCATTCAAGCCCTTTCTGAAGAGCTGGGCTACGAGTCGGTGAGTGCGTTTATCACCATGTTCAAGAAGGCTTTAGGAAAACCACCAGCAAGATATTATAATGAAACGCGCCTGTCCTGAGACGCAAGCAGCTTCGATTCAAACTTGGCGACGACGGGCAGTTTATCAATATAAATCAATGATATAAGCTCGATTTCATTTCATTTTTAACGTCATTCCTGGTGACATTCCTTTGGCAATAATCCATATGAACAACGGGCTACGGCGGATCAACTCTCAGATGAGCTCATGTGAAGGTTCGGGAGGGGTTTAATGGCATTGCCGCAAACAACGTTCGGCGCTGGTCGTTTCTGAGGCGCCGAAGCCTTTTTCATGAGAGTGATTGCGTCGTCGATACTCGTGTTGGCCATCTATCCCGCGTGCTCGATTGATGCACACCGTTTCGACGGTGTCGATATCTCATAATAGTGCGGGAGCGCTGCCAAAATGCATCGCTTCAACAGACACCATTCTCCTGGCCCGCGTGATACTTCAATTGTAATTCAGTTTCTATTTCGGACATTCTCCCGAAATTTGTCTCGGCCAAATCTTGGCCGCACAACTCACAGGAGATTCTTATGGCCGAGACTAAAGTCTGGTTCATCACCGGGGCGTCGCGAGGCTTCGGCCGGATATGGGCTGAAGCGGCTCTCGCCCGGGGCGACAAGGTAGCGGCGGCGGTCCGCGACACGAAAAGTCTTCTACCTCTCAAGCAGAGATATGGTGAGGCGATCCAGCCGCTAGCACTGGACGTGACAAATCGAAAAGACGTTTTCAGTGCCATGGCGAAAGCCCGCGCGAACTTCGGTCGGGTTGATGTGGTCATCAACAACGCAGGATTCGGCCTGATGGGCGCCATCGAGGAAGTAACCGAAAACGATGCGCGCACGCAGATGGATACAAATTTCTTCGGCTCTCTTTGGGTGACGCAAGCGGCACTTCCCTTACTACGTGAACAGGGAGCCGGTCATGTCATCAGTGTGTCGAGTGTCTCGGGACTAATTGGTCAGCCGACTATCGGGCTCTATAATGCTTCGAAATGGGCGCTAGAAGGAATAATGGAGGCTCTGTCGAAAGAAATCGAAGGGTTTGGCGTCAAGGTCACGCTTGTGGAACCAGGCCCGTACGCAACCGAATTCACTTCCGCTAATTCCCTGCGGCTTGCAGATTCGTTGCCGGTCTACGACACTGCGCGCGCAAACCTCCTTGCCTCAATACTCCCCGAAGATGTGGATGATCCCTCCACGACTGCTAAAGACATGCTAGCCCTCGTCGATTCCGAATGTCCCCCGCTCCGCGTCCTGTGGGGGAAATCGTCACTCGCATGGGCGATCGGCGCATATGGCGAAAGACTGGCCTCTTGGGGCAGGTAATGTCTTGATCGTGTGTCGGCCTCAAACAAGCGGGCCATGAGGAGGGCATTACATTTGAAACCCATCAGTTTGCTTTTGAAAGCTGCATTCTATCCGACCCCGCAACTATTCAGATCCCCGCATTTCGCCGTAAAGGAGACTGAATCTTGTACGTAGCTGTGAACGGCACCGAACTTTACTTTGATACGGAAGGGAGCGCGCTGAGAAAGGGAGCGGATGGTCATCTGTCGGAAGTCCCAACGATCATCGCTCTTCATGGTGGACTTGGTTTCGATCACGGGTACCTAAGAGACGGCGTAGGCCAACTGAGGGAAATTGCTCAAGTCGTATACGTCGATCTGCGAGGCCAAGGTCGGTCGGCTCGCCCGCCGCTTGAAACCGCAACACTTGAACAAATGGCGGATGACATTGCAGCTCTCTCTTCGCTGCTGGGCTTGCACAAACCTGTCGTATTCGGACATTCCGCGGGCGGCTTCGTGGCGCTGCACGTGGCGCTACGGCATCCGTCGTTACTTGGTGGGCTGATACTTGCTGGGAGCTCGCCGACGGTTGCCCCGATTCAGGACGAGCCTGGTGTTCCAACCCCATCACTCGCAGCCCGCGCGTCCGCCGACGCTCTGGAGGTTGCTGGTAAGGTCTTCTCCGGGCAAATCACAGCGGAAACAATCGATGAGTTCTTTAGGTTCGTCGGACCATACTATGCGGCTCCTGGAAATATGGGCCTTGTTGAACGGCTGCTGGCCGCGACCACGCCCGACATAGAAATGATGCGCCATTTTATGAGCGTGATCGCCCCGAGCTACGATCTTCGGGAAGCGTTGAAGGAGATTTCGGTGCCTGCCCTCGTTCTTGTGGGCGCCCATGACTGGGTCTGCCCTCCACGCGCCAGTCACGCGATGAATAAACTACTGCCGAACAGCGAGCTGGTTGAATTTGAGAAATCGGGACACTTCGTGTTTTCCGAAGAACCGCAGAGATTTCATGATGTCGTCGCTCGGTTTCTCAGCGGCTGCCTGGAGATAATCGCCTAGATACATGTCCAGTTCTCGGCCGAGCTTGCGCGACATCTTACCCGCTCGAGCTTTTCTGGAATGCTTGAGCGGGCAAACGGACCACCCGCAGTTAATCGGACAATTTTCCGGATCAGATGAACCGGAGCGGACGATAGGTTGTGGCCGTCGATCGTAATTCTCCCTTGGCGCGGATCCTGAAAACGAAACATCAGGTTCGCGGTCGTCGGGCTGGATATGACGAAACAGCGATTTGCGACGCACATTGATCAGGACCAGGCAGGTCAGGGAGTGGGAGCTGCAAAGAAAATCGTCGCGGTGCCGCGACCTTGGCCGCTGAAAACGGCTACCTATTCATATCCTCGACCACCCAGCGGAAGAATAGAAATATGATGGCTGCAAATAGTAATAGTTGCATTACCTTGGGCAAATCAAGCATATCATAGCTCTCTAATTTTATCGCTGCATCATGCAGACGAGCCACAATATGCTGACATGTATTAATGATCCTCTACCTCGACATGCCGTAAATTACAATTAATACATAGTTTACTATAATTTATACATAACGAAACTGGCATATTCTAAAGAGAACAAAAATGAATACAGGTTACGACATGAAGTTGAGTAAATAAAACTATCCTCGTCATACATAGCCGTTCGTCTTCGGTTCGCCTGCTATTGCCTCCATAGGAAGACCAAAGGCAGCGCGCCCGACGATAAGAGCAATTCGCGACTCTCCACCCATCTAAAAATCGATTTTCAGGTAGAGACGACAAGCCCTCCCGTTAGCGCCGGGCATGACCTTCAAGCGACGGCCAGTCTCCGGCAAAGCCGAGATAGTGGGCAAGCCATGCCTTCGTCGGTCACCACCGCCAATCCACCCCACCCGTGCTCTACGACTGACCCGGAAGCTCATTCCGACCAAAACTCTCCCCAGGAAACCTGCGGGCCGGCGTCAACCTCTTGCCCGGAGCCTTGAACATTATGCTCAACTGCGGCAATACCCCGTCGACCGCAACAACGAGAAGATAGCCAGAAATGCTCCAGACACCCTACTACCTGATCGACAAGGCAAAGCTCCTGGAGAATATGGAGAAGATTGCCTATGTCCGGGAACGGTCGGGTGCGAAGGCGCTGCTGGCGTTGAAATGCTTCGCCACCTGGGCCGTTTTCGACCTGATGCGCGATTATATGGACGGCACGACCTCGTCGTCGCTCAACGAGGTACGCCTCGGCCATCAGCGCTTCGGCAAGGAAACCCATGCCTATTCGGTCGCCTACGCCGATTACGAGATCGATGAGGTGATCACTCATGCCGACAAGATCATCTTCAATTCCATCAGCCAGCTCGAACGTTTTGCTGAAAAGGCGTCCGGAGTTGTCCGCGGCCTACGCCTCAATCCGCAAATCAGTTCATCGAGCTTCGACCTTGCCGATCCAGCCCGCCCCTTTTCCCGGCTTGGCGAATGGGATGTCGCAAAGGTCGAACGGATCATGGACACGATCAGCGGCTTCATGATCCATAATAACTGCGAGAATTCGGATTTCGGCCTGTTCGATCGCATGCTCGGCGAAATCGAGCAGAGGTTCGGCGCACTGTTGAAAAAAGCCGAATGGGTGAGCCTTGGCGGCGGCATCCATTTTACCGGCGAGGATTATCCGGTCGATGCCTTTGCGGAGCGGCTGAAAGCCTTTTCGCAGCACTATGGCGTGCAGGTCTACCTGGAACCCGGCGAGGCCTCGATCACCAGATCGACGACGCTGGAGACCACGGTGCTCGACACGCTCTACAACGGCAAGCATCTCGCCGTCGTCGACAGCTCGATCGAGGCCCACATGCTCGACCTGCTGATCTACCGCGAAAACGCCAAGGTCCGGCCGAATACTGGACCGCATCGCTACATGGTCTGCGGGAAATCGTGCCTGGCCGGCGATATCTTCGGCGAGTTCGATTTTCAGCAAGAGCTGAAAGTCGGCGACCGCATTTCCTTTCAGGATACAGCGGGCTATACCATGGTCAAAAAGAACTGGTTCAACGGCGTGAAGATGCCGGCGATCGCCGTCAAGGAGCTTGATGGCACCATCCGAACGGTTCGCGAATTCACCTACGCGGACTATGAGCAGAGCCTCTCCTGAGGCTTATCGAAGGGATAGAAGGAGATATCCGATATCATGAAGAAGAATATCCTCATCATCGGCGGCGGGGGCGTCGCCCAGGTGGTGGCGCACAAGTGCGCCCAGAACAACGATGTCTTAGGAAACATCCACATCGCCTCGCGCACCAAAGCAAAATGTGACGCGATCATCGAAAGCGTTCGTGACAAAAAGGCGATGAAGCAGCCGGGCGTCCTTGAAGCCCACGCGCTGAACGCGCTCGACATCGAAGCAACCAAGGAGCTGATCCGCAAGACCGCCGCCGAAATCGTCATCAATGTCGGAACCGCCTTCCTCAACATGTCCGTGCTGCGTGCCTGCATGGACACCGGTGTCGCCTATATCGATACCGCCATCCACGAAGAGCCCGGCAAGATCTGCGAGACGCCGCCGTGGTATGGAAACTACGAGTGGCAACGGGCATCGGAATGCGCCGACAAGGGCGTCACCGCCATTCTCGGCGCCGGCTTCGATCCGGGCGTGGTGAATGCCTATGCCCGGCTTGCCAAGGACGACTATCTCGACACGGTGACGGATGTCGACATCGTCGACATCAATGCCGGCAGCCACGGCAAGTATTTCGCCACGAACTTCGATCCGGAGATCAATTTCCGCGAATTCACCGGTGTCGTCTATTCCTGGCAGAACAGGCAGTGGCAGGTGAACAAGATGTTCGAGATCGGCCAGGAATACGATCTGCCTGTCGTCGGCAAGCGCAAGGCCTATCTTTGCGGCCATGACGAAGTTCATTCGCTGGCGAAGAACATGGATGGCGCCGACGTGCGCTTCTGGATGGGCTTTTCCGATCACTACATCAACGTCTTCACCGTCCTGAAGGGCATCGGGCTTCTGTCCGAACAGCCGATCAGAACCGCGGAAGGCCTCGATGTCGTGCCGCTCAAGGTGGTCAAGGCGTGCCTGCCGGACCCGGCATCGCTTGCGCCGCAATATGAAGGCAAGACCTGCATCGGCGATTTCGTGAAGGGCCTGAAGGACGGCAAGGAACGCACCGTCTTCATCTACAACGTCGCCGACCACAGGCAAGCCTACGACGAAGTGGGCAGCCAGGGCATTTCCTACACCGCCGGCGTGCCGCCTGTTGCAGCCGCCATGCTTGTAGCCAGCGGCGAGTGGGACGTGAAGAAGATGGCCAATGTCGAGGAACTGTCGCCGAAGCCCTTCCTCAACATTCTCAACCGGATCGGTCTGCCGACCTATATCCGCGACGAGCAGGGAGAACGGCCGCTCCATTTCTGACGCAGGCCGATTGTGTCAAGCGCACAGGATTGGGCCCCTTGTTTGGGGCCCAATCCTGGATGAGTCGCAGCCGCTAGTGGACGAGGGCGCGGCTCTTCCTTCGCCCGTTCAGCAGATGAATGAACGTGATGCCCTGCTCCAGCAGCAGTTCGGCGGCTTTCAGATCGCTCGGGCCGAGATCGGACGAACAGCCGCGAAGATTGCATGCCAGAAAGAGGGAGTTCGTGACGGCGAGCGCATCCCCGTCCTCCTCCGCCTCCTCGGCCGCGGCTTGCAGGACATCCGCGACCGCCGCCATAAGGTCGGCGCGCTCCTGCCGGTTCATCTCGTCAAGACTCTTGGTAATGCCACTCATGACCTCTCCTTCGCGCGCACGGATATCCACGACATCGGTCGGATCGGCGCAGCTTGCAAATTCGGAAATGATTGAAATGCGGTTGGTAAGCCAGATATGGCTATCAATGGCCGGAGCGGCAAGGCATGGCTTCCATGTCGGAGATGCATGGCAGGGCGGCTGAACCGCCCCGCATCATGTGACGACGTCGGCTGCCACGAAATTTCGCCTGTGCTTGGCGCGTCTAAAGCCGTGCCATCCAGTCATGATCCGGGTGGAGCCTTTCGAGCCACTTCCGTAAGTCAGCTCTTTCCGATGCCGAAAGTCTGGGCAAGGCCAGATCGAAATCCTGGTCGTCCTTTTCCCGGCGGTGCCTGGCCTTGAAAAGAAGCACTGCAGCAGGCCCGAGATAGGGGAGACCTTCGGCGGTTTTGCGGATGATATCATTGCGAGGGAGCTTGAGCGTCGGGTCGCGTTTGTACACCCAGGTCGCAGGGGTGCCGCGTTCCGGCATCATGTCGACGCGCCAACACCCCTCTTTCGGATCGGCGCCCCAAAGCTGTGTGACGTGTGCAGGCGGCGGCACCGATGATGGAAGATGTTCGATATGACCATCGACGACGGAGAAAAATGCCAGTTCCCCTAGCAGCGCGCGGGCCCGGTCGACATCCTCAGGCAGTACGGCAAATTCAAGATCCTTGTGATTCCGGGTCTGCCTGCCATGCCAAAGGTCCAGAGCCCAGCCACCGACGACGTACCAGTGAATGTCCGCGCCGAGACGTTGCATCAGATCGGCCGGATGCCACGCATTCCAGGCCTCATCAGGAAGAGGTTTCATTTGGCCAGTCGCCTAGTGGTGTAACGTTTCTTCCCCTTAGACTGTCGGCCGGTCCCATGAAACGAATTCCTTCCGTCCATGCGACAAATTCCCGACAGCCTGCGCCGGAAGCCAATTCAGCGGACTCAGGCGCGAGACTTCGCGTCGTAACCGGTCAACGTGGCCGGCGGATGGCGCGCAATTTGCCGCTGCCGCCGCCACCGGCGTAGAAACGGTTCTTGCCGTCGGATTCGAGGCCGGAGACGCCGGTGCCCTCCGGCATTTCCAGCCGTTCCAGCACCTCCCCCGTCACCGGGTCGATGCGGCGGACGTCGCTTTCATCGCCTTCCCAGGTGCCGTGCCACAACTCGCCATCGACCCAGGTCACGCCGGTGACGATGCGGTTGGATTCGATGGCGCGCCGGATAGCGCCGGTCTCAGGGTCGATCTCGTAGATCTTGCGGCCGCGATGTTGCCCTACCCACAGGCTGCCGTCACTCCAGGCAAGGCCCGAATCCCCACCGTTTCCCGGCGCGGGAATGGTTGCAAGTATCTGGCCTGTCTCGGGATCGAGCTTGTGAATCCGGTCCTCGGCGATCTGATAGAGATAGCGCCCGTCGAAAGCCGTGCCGGCATGGGAGGCGACATCGATGGTGCGCACCTGCGCGCCGCTCTCCGGATTCAGGGCATGCAGCTTTTCGCCCGAGGCGAACCAGACATGCTGCCCGTCGAAGGTGACGCCGTTCACGCGGGGCGCATTTTCGAAGGGGCCGTATTCGCGAATGATTTCCGCTTGGGATTTTTTCATGCATCCATCCTCCGGTCAGGATCGGTTGAGTTTCAAAGATGTGAAAGCTTAGTCGCTCGGCAGCGGTCCGGGGAGTAACAATGTTGTCGGGAAGCCAACGACCGGCGGCATCATCCAGCGTCGAGCCCGGCCATTGCCGACACTTTGCACCCTCCCGTCGGCCGCAAGCGCGTCGAGCGCGCGCTGTACCGTGCGCGGGCTTGTCGACAGCGCGATCGACAATGCCGAACTCGACCAGGACTCTCCATCCGCGAGCAGGGCGAGCAGCCAGGCATTCTCGACCTCGACAGGCGGCGCCAGCACCACGACGTCACGGCTCCCGTGCGGCATCAACGCAAAACCGCGCGCCGTTGCGCTGATGCCGGCAAGCGGTTCCAGTGCCGCACGAAGTCTTCCAACCTCGACCCTGAGCCGCGCCCTATGGGATTCGTCGGCGTGGCGCGCCCGGAACGCGCGGGAAAGCAGCAGCGCACGCGGTGCGTCGGCGGGAGCCGTCTCCGCCAGTACGCGCGCCAGGGCGAAAAGCACCGGACGACTTGCAAGCGATACGACGTCACCGCCGCTACGCACGACATTGCGACAGGCATCGACGACCAATGCCCCGGAAGACAGCAGCGCCTCGACCTCGTCGAGCGACAGCAGCCTTTCGCTGCCCTGCGCCAGCAGCCGCGCGGCCGGCGCATCGAGAACGCGCGCCGCATCGCGCACCTCGATGGCAAGTGCAGGAATCCCGGCCTTCCCGGCCGCTTCCGCTGCCCGCTTAAAGGCGGCGCGGGCCGGCTCGATGCGCAGGCGGCGGATGGCGATGCCGGCAATGGCCAGTTCATGGCTTGCCCTTGCGGCCGGCGGCAGTGGCGATGGATCGAGCTTCGCCAATACCCGTTCAGCCGCGTCCAGATGGCCGACGAGCAGCAGGCGGCGTATCTGCAGATTGCGGGCGTGAGCGGCATTGATGCGGTCGCCATGTCTTTCAAGGGCCACGCGCGCCGTCTCCAGCGCCTTTTCCGGCCAGCCGAGGTCGCGCGAGACAAGGGCGATTTCCGCCTCTGCCACCACGCAGCGGGCGCGGGCAACAGCCTCGCGCGGACCAAAGGCGCGCGCGGCACTCTTCAACAACATCTTGGCGCGGACGAGATCGCCGAGCTGCGCCATGGCGATGCCGCGGATCGCCAGCGCCGGCGCGTCGTCGCGCAGCGCCACGCGCTTCAGCGCGCCCAACGCATCGCCGGCGGCAAGCGCCTGCGCAGCCGCGACGATCAGCGAGTCCATCGAAATCCCGTCACACTTGTAACTCCCACCCCTGCGGCCTCCAGCCGTAAGTTATCGCACATCGGCAGGCAAGACGCAGCGCCGACAAGAACAGACCTGACGGTTAAGAGGATTTGAACCATGACGATGCATAGAACAGGAACACGCAATGAATGGCTTTCGGCACGGCTTTCCCTGCTGGAGCAGGAAAAGGAACTGACGCGGCACAGCGACGAGATTGCCGCGCGGCGCCAGGACCTGCCTTGGGTGAAGGTGGAGAAGGACTATCGGCTGGACACGGACAAGGGCATGGTCCCGCTCTCGGCGCTCTTCAAGGGGCGCTCACAGCTTCTCGTCTATCACTTCATGTTCGGGCCGGACTATACCGCCGGTTGCCCATCCTGCTCATCGATCGCCGACGGCTTCAACGGCGTCGCGGTCCACCTTGAAAATCACGATGTCGCCTTCTCCGCAGTCTCACGGGCACCCCTCATGAAACTGAAGGAATTCAAGCAGCGCATGGGCTGGACGTTCGACTGGGCCTCCTCGGCCAACAGCGATTTCAACCATGACTTCAATGTCTGGTTCACGCCGGAGGAGCAGCGCGATGGCGGCATCGAATACAATTACCGCCGTGAGCCGCCGATGCCTGAACTGGCAGGCAAGACGGTGCAGCAATGGGAGCTGCGCGGCAGCGAAGGCCCGGTTGCGCAGATCGCATCGATGACCGGCACCGACGTTGCGACCTACACGCGCGACCGGCCCGGCGTCAGCGCCTTCGCGATAGAGGATGGCGACATCTACCACACCTATTCGTCCTATGCCCGCGGGCTCGACGGTCTGTGGGGCATGTATCAGTGGCTCGACCGGGCGCCGTTCGGCCGCAACGAGACCGGCGTGTGGTGGCGGCACCATGACCGCTATGGAGCAAACTGATGTCCCGTTCATCTGAAATCGGGGAAAGGGCCGGCGGACATTCCGCCGTCCCTGCCCTGCCCGCCATTGCCGGCCGCTGGCTGTCTCTGGCAGCCGCGCCGAGCTTCGCCCTCATGATGGCGCTGTCGGCCTATGGCGCGGACGGCGACATGATCTGCTCGGCGCATGACGGCTCGATGCTTGGCGGAATGGTGCCGATGTATCTGCTCATGAGCCTCTTTCACTGTGGACCGTGGCTTAGGCTTCTCTCGAGGGAAGGACGCGGTGCCTGCATCCAAGGCTAGATCTCGGCAACGCTATGCGAGGTTCTTGAGGTACAATGAAAGCAGCTGGGTCTGTGAGGAAATGCCGAGCTTGCGATAGACGTTGCGCCGATGGACCTTCACCGTACCCGTAGAGATATTGAGCTTCAGTCCGATCGATTCCGACGAATGCCCCTGCAGGACGAGCTCGACGATGGAAGTCTCCCGGCTCGTCAGATTGAGATCCCGCCAGACGGCTTCGGCTGGCGGGACGGTTTCGCTCTGACCCGGCTTGCGCCTCGCCCTGCTGCCATCAGCCAATTGCGCATCGAAGCGCGAAGCAAGGCCGGACCAATAGTGCCTGACCATGGTTGCAACGAGCGGCTCGACCTTCTTCAGCGTCATGAATTCCGCAGGCGGGAATACACCGGTCTCCTCGCGCCGCATCAACGACAGGACGATGGTGATGTCATCGTCAGCATTGACAAAGAAGCCGATTTCCTCGGCAAGTCCCGTCTGAACGTAATAAGTCCGGTAGTACTCGCTGGAGAAGAACCGATCCGGCGCCAGTTCCCGCATCCTGAGTACGCCCTCGCGGCGGCCGCGCGCCGTGTGGTAGAAGGGATCGAGCAGATAGGGACCGGCCTGATAGAGCGTGACGAAGACGATATGCTCGTCGCGGTCGAAGGTACTGTAGAGGTCGATCGGCCTCTCCTTGCCGCGATAGGCGAAGACGACCACGTAGTCGAACCGCACCAGCGCCGCCATCATCTGGCGAAAGGTCTCTCCGAACTCGGCATCCGCCATCGCCGATTTGCCGATCGTGGCGTTGAGGGCGGTAAACAGCCCTTCAAGGTCGGTGCTCATATGACGGATCCCCTCTGCCGCCCCGCGCCAACAAGCGCAGCCCTATATACACCTTCCATGAAGCATTCTGCACGAAAATACCTCTTTCGGGGTATATACCTCGCAAGAAGCTCAGGCTTACTCTTTCCTTAACGACGGTGGCAATAAGGCAGGGAAAGACTGCCGACCAACCGCAGGGAACA
Organism: Martinezella lusitana; assembly: GCF_010668395.1. Classification (GTDB taxonomy): domain Bacteria; phylum Pseudomonadota; class Alphaproteobacteria; order Rhizobiales; family Rhizobiaceae; genus Rhizobium; species Rhizobium lusitanum_A. The sequence goes on along the minus strand of NZ_WUEY01000025.1, from coordinate 47,823 downwards.
GACGTGGCATCCGCTTCAACGAACGATATCGAATTCCGTTCGGTCACGAAGGCCTATGGCGCCGTGACCGCCGTAACGGACATCAACCTCAATGTGCCCAAGGGCGCATTCCTGGCGCTTCTCGGGCCTTCCGGCTGCGGGAAGACGACGTGCCTGCGCATGATCGGCGGCTTCGAGCAGCCGAGCGAAGGCACGGTGCTGATCGATGGGCGCGAGATGAACGGTGTCCCGGCCTACCGGCGTCCGGTCAACATGGTGTTCCAGCACTACGCGCTGTTTCCACATTTCAACGTCGAGCAGAATGTCGCCTACGGGCTGAAACAGATGCGCCCCAGGGTCAAAGCCTCCGAGATCGACCGGCGGGTCGCCGAAGCGCTCGATATGGTTCGCCTCGGTGGTTTCGCCAAGCGCCGCATCCACGAAATGTCCGGCGGCCAGCAGCAGCGCGTCGCGCTGGCGCGTGCCATCGTCAATCGTCCCTCCGTGCTCCTGCTCGATGAGCCGCTCGCCGCACTCGACAAGAAACTGCGCTCGGCCATGCAGATCGAGTTGCAAACGCTGCAGCGCGAGCTTGGCATCACCTTCGTTCTCGTCACCCATGACCAGGAGGAAGCGCTGTCGATGGCCGATATCGTCTGCGTCATGAGCGCGGGCCGCATCCGCCAGCTCGGAACGCCGCAGGAAGTCTACGACCGCCCCGCCGACCTCTTCGTCGCCGATTTCGTCGGCAAGACGAACCGCATAGAGGCGACGATGGAGGCAGACGGCGAAACGCTTCGCCTTGCCGACGGCTCGGCGATTTCGGCCGGCAAGCGCCTAGCGCCGGGGGCAGCGATTGCCGCGCTGCGGCCGGAGGCAATCCATCTGAGCCGCGAGATGGCGACCTCGGGCTTGTCTCTCAAAGGCACGGTCACGCATCGCATCTTCCTGGGGTCATCCGCGGAATATGCGGTGACCGTCCCCGGACTGGGCGATTTCCTCATCACTTCGGATCGCCGCAGCATGAACGAAAGCGATCTCGTTGGGCCGGGCGAACAGGTTTTCCTCGGTTTCGACCCCACAGCCTTACATGTCTTTCCAGCATCGAATGCATAAACCAAAAAGGGAACAGCATCATGAGCAAGGATTATAAGGACAATCTCCCCATCTCCGCCGAAGGCTTCATGGATGAATTCATGCGCCTGAAGCGCGGCTCCGTCAGCCGTCGTCACTTCCTGGGCGTGACCGGCCTCGGTCTTGCGACGGCGGTCCTGTCACGTTTCCCGGGCGCGCTTTCGACCCCCGCCTATGCCGCGGGCGAACTCGGCACGCAGATGTCGATCGCCACCTGGCCGAACTATCACGATCCCGCAACTTTCGAGAACTTCAAGGCCGCGACCGGCGTCGCCGTCGAGGTCAACGTCTTCGGTTCGAACGAGGAAATGCTCGCGAAACTGCAGGCAGGCGCGTCCGGCTGGTCTCTGTACGTACCGACGAACTACACGATTTCGACCTATCACAAGCTTGGTCTGATCGAGGAGCTCGATCTTTCGAAGATCCCGAACTTCAGCCAGGCAACCGAAAGCCCGCGTTTCACCAAGGAAGGGCAGATCGACGGAAAGACGTATGCCGTGCCGAAGAATTGGGGCACGACGGGCTTTTCCGTCAACACCTCGAAGATCAAGACGAAGCTTTCAAGCTGGAAGGACTTCTTCGAAATCGCCCAGACGGAAGCCGATGGCCGCGCCATGGTGCATGACTATCAGCTGACCACCATCGGCAGCGCTCTCGTTTCTCTCGGCTATGATTTCAACTCGATCAAGCCGGAAGAGCTTGCCAAGGCCGAAGAACTGCTGATCAAGGTCAAGCCGCATCTCTTCGCCATCAATTCCGACTACCAGCCATCGATGCGTTCGACGGATGCCTGGCTGACCATGTGCTGGACCAATGACGGCGCACAGCTCAACCGCGACATGCCCGAACTTGCCTATGTGCTCGGCAAGGACGGCGGCGAGATCTGGACCGACTATTATGCGATCCCGAAGGATGCGCCGAACAAGCCCGCCGGTTATGCCCTGCTCAACTATCTCATGGACCCGAAGAATGCGGTGAAGGAGCACATCGCCAACGGCGCGCCGACCACCGACAGCCGCGTCATCGCGCTGCTGCCGAAGGAGATTACGTCGAACAAGATCGTCTATCCGGATGAAGCCTCGCTGACGCCGCTGGAATTCGGCGCCGCCGTAACGCTCACCGATCCGAGCCGCGCCGAACTGATGGCGCGCTTCAAATCGGCCTGATCGCCTCTACCCAACTCCGGTCCCTGCTGCGTTGGCAGCACGGGACCGGCCTTGCTTTCCGAATCGGCGGATAAAGAACTCTCGATGCCCCTTAACCCTGCCACCAAACGGCGCCTTGTCACCGCTGCCCTCGTCGGTCCGGCAAGTCTCTGGCTTTTCGTCTTCCTGGTGCTCCCCTTCATCGCCATCATCGTCTTCGCCTTTGGCGAGCGTGCTCCGGAAGGCGGCTATCAGGCCGCGTTCACCTTTGAGCAATTCGCCAATCTCGGCGCACGGGCGACAGCCTTCGTCAATACGCTGATCCTCGCGCCGATCGGCGCGGCCGCCTGCCTGCTCGTCGCCTATCCGGTCGCCTATTATCTGGCCGTCAAGGCAAGTCCGCAACGTCGCCTGCTGCTCGTTTCGCTTGTCGTCGTTCCCTTCTGGACCAGCCTCCTCGTGCGAACCTATGCCTGGATGTACCTGCTCGGCGCACGCGGCATTCCGCACCTCCTCGAATTCTTCGGCATCGAAAACGTCAGGCTCATCAACACGCCGGGCGCGGTGCTGCTCGGCATCGTCTACGGCTATCTGCCGCTGATGATCATGCCGATCTATGTCAGCCTCGAAAAGCTCGACCGCCGGCTGCTCGAGGCATCCGCCGATCTCGGCGCCAAGCCCATCTCGACCTTCTTCGGCATTACGCTGCCGCTGTCATTGCCGGGTGTGATGACCGGCGTGGCGCTGGTGACGATCCTGCTGTTGGGCGAATATCTCATCCCGCAGCTGCTCGGCGGCGGCAAGGTGTTCTTCATCGGCAACGCGCTTGTCGATCTCTTCCTGCAGTCGCGCAACTGGCCGTTCGGATCGGCAATCGCCGTGACCCTGGTTGCCGTTGTCGTCATCGTATTGCTTGTCGCCATGCGCATCGCCTGGCGCGTTGCGGGCACTCGCCAGGTGGATCTCGTCTGATGCGCGCGCTCGTCACCTTCGTCTATCTGTTCCTCTATACGCCGATCGCGCTCGTCGTGCTGTTCTCCTTCAATGCCGGCCGCAATGCGAGCGAGTTTACCGGCTTCTCGACGCAATGGTACGGCCGTGCGCTGTCAAACACCTTCCTGATGGAAGCGCTGCAGAACAGCCTCATCATCGCGTCTACCAGTGCGGCGCTGGCGGCGATCTTCGGCACGATGGCGGCAATCGGCCTGGAACGGCTCGGTTCCCGCACCCGCGCTGTTTTCGACGGGCTCTTTGCCGCGGCGATCGTCGTTCCCGGCGTCGTCATCGGCATTGCGACGCTGGTGGCGCTGGTCGAGGTCTTCGGCGTCATCAATCCGTTGATCGCTGCCGTCTGGCCGGGCGACCAGCCGCCGAAATTCGCACTCGGCTATGGCTCGATCATCGCGGCGCACGGCCTTTTCACCATGGCACTGGTGACGATGATCGTGAAGGCGCGCATTGCCAGCCTCGGGCGCGATATCGTCGAGGCCTCCAGCGATCTCTATGCCACGCCGCTGACCACCTTCCGTCAGATCGTCCTGCCACAGATCATGCCGTCGATCCTCGCTGGATTCCTGCTCGCCTTCACCTTTTCCTTCGACGACTTCATCATCGCTTTCTTCGTTGCCGGCTCGAACACGACGCTGCCGATCTATGTCTTCGCCTCCATCCGCCGCGGCGTGACGCCGGAAATCAATGCGATCGCGACGATGGTGCTGATTGCCTCGCTCGCCCTCATTTTCATCGCGCGCTTCCTGATGCGCGAAAAGACAACGACAAACTGACCGGGGAAATTTCATGATACTCAAGGATCGCGTCGCAATCGTCACCGGAGCCGGCTCCGGTATCGGCCGCGCCGGCGCGCTCATCATGGCGCGTGAAGGCGCGCATGTGGTCGTCGCCGACATCGACCTGGCAAATGCCGAGGAGACCGTGAGCCAGATTGCCGCGGCCGGCAACAGTGCCGAGAGCCTTGTTGTCGACGTCATGGATGATCTGGCGCTTGAAGCGGGAATAGCCGCGGTTGCGGCGCGTCATGGCCGGATCGACATCCTGCACAATCATGCGGGCTCGCAGGTTGCAGGCAATCTGGAAGACGTCGCAGTCGCAGGCTTCGACACATCCTGGAACCTGAATGTCCGCGCGCATTTCATGGCTTCGCGGCTCGTGATGCCGATCATGAAACAGGCGGGCAAGGGCGTCATTCTCAACACCTCGTCTTCTTCGGGCGTACTCTACGACCGCGAGATGATCGCCTACACAACGTCCAAGCACGCTGTCATCGCCATGACCAAGCAGATGGCGGGCGACTATGCGCGCTTCGGCATCCGCGTCAACGCGCTTTGCCCCGGCTGGGTCGACACGCCGTTCAATGCACCGTTCATCGCACAGATGGGCGGACGCAGCGCGATTGAAAGCTATATCGCCGATAAGGTGCCGCTCGGACGATGGGCCGACGTTTCGGAAATCGCAGAACCGATCCTGTTCCTCGTTTCCGATCGTTCCTCCTACATGACGGGACAGATCCTTGTCGTCGATGGTGGCGAAACGGTCGTCTAGGCTCAGGCATGGCTGGAGGCGGGATACTCCCCGCCCTTCCCGTCAGCGTCGCCTGGCGGGAAGATGGTGCAGCAGCGAGCGGCACGCCTGCATGATGTGGTCCGTCAGGAACGCGGCCGCCTGTTCCACATCGCCGGTCCTGCAGATCGCCAGCAATTCGCGATGCTCGCGATCGGCCGTCTCCTTGCCGTGCGACAGAGTGAGCTGTACCCGCAAATAGCGCTCGAGCCGGTCGTTGACCGAGCGGATCGTGCTGACTAGATAGGGTCTCTGCGCGTCCTCATAGAGGCAGCTGTGAAATTGCCAGTTGAGCTCCGACCAGCGCGCGACATCATCCTCCCTTGCAAACTCATCGCAATAGGCCTGCGCCTTCCCGAAGGTCCTGTCCGTCATGAAGGGAATTGAAAGCCGCAGCGCATTCGATTCCAGGATGGCGCGCACTTCGAAGATCTGCGCGATCTCCGGTTCCGAAACGCTGGTGACGATCGCGCCTCTGTTGCGGTGGAATTCGACCAGCCCCTCGGCCTCAAGACGCTTCAGCGCCTCGCGCACCGGGATCTTGCTGACGTTGAAAAGACGGGCGACGTCGTCCTGACGGATCGGTTCCCCTTCGTCGAGGGAGCCGTCGGCGATGGAATCCCGGATGAACTTCAGGATGACATCCGAGGTGCTCGGCGCCTTTCCCAGATTGGGTATCTCATCGACGTTGAGAGGCATTCAATCATTATTCCCTGGAAATGGCGGAAGGCGACCGGCGGTTTCAAGGCCGCGACGTCTCCTCAATATCGTGATCTCCTTCCGCCGCGCAAGCGCGCATCTCGGCTGTTGGGCGAAAGGAAGCGCGGCCATCGCAATCGTCTCGGCCCTGCTCGATGCCCTCGGCTTTCGCCACCCCGTCAACGACTGAAACCACATCTCCTTCTGCCAGATCACCGATCCGGTCCAGATGAAGGACGTTCGTTCTCTGGGGAAAGAACGCCGTCGCCATTCGTCCCGGCAAGATCGACCGCTCGCCGACCGGCACCGGCTGCTCGGCGCGCATGGCCGTTCTGCATGCAAAGGGTCAGATGAAGGTCGGCGACCGGTTCGTCGGGACATCGCTCATCGACACGGAATTCCATTGCAGCATCGACGGCGCCGTCGATCTCGACGGCACGGCCGCGATCAGCCCGATCATATCAGGCCGCGCATGGATCGTCGGCACGCACCAGCTCATGGTCGATCCCGATGATCCTTTCCCGGCCGGATACAGGCTCTCCGACACTTGGCCCATGGATCTCTAGAGGAAAGCCAACCTGCCGCGGAGGACGGCATTCACGGGAATTCCGTCCCTGGCAATCCCGGCTTCAAGCGTCGGATCAGCTCCCGACGCACATATCCATTAGAGCCATTTCGGCAGGCCTGCCGGAACACGTCCCGCGATAGCCGCCTCCACGCAATCAGCGAGACTGCCGAAGCGCACGACACGGCCGCTGAGACCTGGTCCATAATGCGCATACTTGCCTGAATTCGTCATGACCGCGCGCGTTCCGGGCGGAAAGACCGGCTCCGAAATCGAACACCAGCAAAGATCGGGCAGGACCTGCACCCCGCTGTCGCGCAGCCGTGCCAGCGTATCATCCGCCTCGGCAGCGGCAATGACGTCGCGTCCCGCCGTCACGATGACCATCACTCCCGGCAGGCGGCGCCGGCCCGCAAACGCATCGGCAAGCGCACGACATTCCGCATGCGAGGCGTGCGGGCTGCCGATGGCAACAAGTTCGACCTCCTCCGGTCCTTCGTTCAGCATCTCCCAAGCGGCAGCCATGTCCGCGCGCGTAATAACGTGACGATCCGCGTTGGGATGCTCGGCATCGGCCGCCTCCGGCGTTACACCCTCGACATGCAGCATGGGAGCCGCAGACGTCGTGCCGAAGGCGGCGCAGAGCGCCTTCAGGTCGTCCCGCGAGGGCTTGCCGGCGGCAAGACCCCGCAGCAAAGGAATGCGATCCGGCGAAGCCTTTCCGGCGAGATAGCCGATGAGCGGCCAGAAGGCATCGTTGCGAGCTTCGGGCAGTTCCACATCGAGGACGCGGGTCGCTCTGCGGTTTTCATCCAGATAGACGCCTGAAAGCGGTGCCCGGCCCGTCAACGCGATACAGAGGTCGAGGAAATCGGGATGCTTTGCGGTGCGCGCGCCAAGCACGCTGTTGGCGAAAATGACGGCGTTGGACTCGGACCAGCCGATCGCCTCTCCGGCGCCCGGTGCGCGCTCCAGCAGATACGGCGAGCAGGTAAAGGTCGGTCGGCAGCCCATGCGCACATAGGCGTCCGCCAGTCGTGCAGCCGGATCGCCGAAGGCTTCCGGGACGCCCTGGGATCGCCAGTTGGCGCGATCGACGGAAATTGCGTTCATCGTGGTCGGCATGCGCACACGGCCGCCGAGCTCGGCCATCTTTTCCGCAAAGGTCAGATTGGCGGGGCTTGCATAGATGCACCCGTCAATATGGCCCTGCGTCACATCGATCAGGGAAGTGGCACCTTGCTGTGCCGCCATCGCGGTCAATATCCGCATGGCCTGGGCAACCGCAACGCCTTCGCCGCCCTCCAGCATGGACCGGTCCGCCGCCGTCAGCAAAAGCGCCGAGGTGGCGGGCGGGAGAAGAGGCGTCGTCTGTCCGTCCGCGACGATGGCTGTCGCCTCGATCCGAAGGGTCTTTGCCTGTGACAGCCTGGCAAAGACGTCCGGACGCAGACGCACCACCGGCAACTGCCGGCCGAACATCTCCGCAGCAACGAGGGCGCCGAGCGTCAGCACATCCTCATCTTCACAAAAGACCAAGGCAGCCGGCGCACGACCGGTCAGCGCGAGATCAAGCAGCACGCCGGAACCGGTGCAGGAGCCTCGGCTCGACGGCATCATCAGCACCGCGCCGGTAAGACATTCGCCGTGCAGAGGATGATGGATATCGATGACCTTGGCCGTGGCGGGATCGACCCCGCCCCAGAAGCTCAACGCTTCCCGCGTTGCAACGACCCGGCCCTCTGCCGTGCCGCTCATGATGCTGCGCGCAAATGCCGTGTCGTTCATGTGACTATCATCCATATGCCAGAGGGTCATGATCGCCGATGCCGAAAAGCGTGCATGGCGGTATCCGTTTCTGTCAGAAGCGTTGCGGCGAGAATGGCGAGAGATCGATCGGCGGCATCCGCCCCGTCAGAAGGTCGGCGACGAGACGCGCCGTCCCTGCGGACTGGGTCAAACCGAGGTGGCCATGACCGAAGGCATAGATTACGTCCGGCGTGGTCCTGGCGCGGCCGATGGCAGGCAGGCTGTCAGGCAATGACGGCCGAAAGCCCATCCATTGCTTTCCTCCATCCGGCTTGAGACCGGTCAGGAAGGCGCGTGCCTTCTGCAACATGGCCTCGGACCGACGAAAGTTCGGTGGCAGCGCCAACCCGCCAAGCTCCACCGCCCCACCGACACGGATACCGGTCGAGAGCTTGCTGACGACAAAGCCATGGCCACCGAAGGTTATCTGCGTGCGCAGGTCGAAGGCATCGGCCGGAAGCGTGGTATTGTAGCCGCGTTCGGTTTCAAGCGGAATGCGTTCGCCGAGCGTCCTGGCGATACGATGGGAGAAGGCGCCGGCCGCCAGGACGATCTTGCCCGCCTGACGCAGCTTTCCATCGGTCGCCATCATCTCGACCCCGCCGCTGACGGCGCGAAGAGCGGAAATCTCCGCCCTCTCGATGACGCCGCCCCGGCTGCGGAAATGTTCAGCCAGCGCCAGCGTATACAGCTTGGGATCAGCGATGGAATACCAGCCGGGCGTGAAGGTGCCGAGCACGAAGCGCGATGCCAAACCCGGCTGGATCGCCGCCATCTCGCCGGCCTTCAGATGCTGGAATTCGATGCCGTGGTTGCGGCGCACATCCCAGCCGGGCAGCGATGCCCGGAATTCCGCCTCGCTTTCATAGACCTGAAGATTGCCCTCCTTGCGAAGCATGGAGAGGGTCTCCGTCGCGGCAAGGAAAGGTTCCAGCTCCGCCTTGGAAAGATCCATCAGGCTTGTCTGGGCTGCCGTGGAATGGGCAACGCGCGACGGCTGGCAGGCCCGCCAGAACCGAAACATCCAGGGCGCGATCTGTAGCGCATAGGCCGGCGGCACCGACAGCGGCCCAAGCGGATCGAGCAGCCATTTCGGTGCCTTCTTGAGGATACCGGGAGAGGCAAGCGGCAGGATGTCCGTGAAGGCGAAGGCACCGGCATTGCCGGCGGAGGCGCCGGCAGCCGGTCCCTCGCGATCGACGACGACGACGGCGAGGCCGCGCGACTGAGCCGCGATCGCGGCGGAAAGGCCGACGACGCCAGCTCCGATGACAATAACGTCCTGTCTCGTCATCAACGTACGCTCGAAAGAAATTTCTGCGTTTCGGGATGTTGCGGCGCCCCGAAGATCTGTTCCGGCTTGCCGATTTCGGCCATCACGCCCTGATGGAAATAGGCGACGCGATCCGAGACATCGCGGGCGAACGCCATTTCATGCGTCACGCAGATCATGGTCATTCCCTCCTCCGCCAGCATCTTCAGCGTATCAAGCACCTCGCCGACAAGCATGGGATCGAGCGCCGACGTCACCTCATCAAACAACATGTATTCCGGCGACATGGCAAGCGCCCTTGCAATCGCCATGCGTTGCTGCTGGCCGCCCGACATGCGCGCCGGATAGACCGAGAGTTTTTCGGCAAGTCCGACATGGGTGAGTTGCTTGACCGCCATTTCCTCGGCCTGCTGCCGACCGAGGCCGAGCACCTTGCGCGGCGCAAGCATGACGTTTTCGAGCACGGTCAGATGCGGGAACGCATTCCATTGCTGGAAAACGATGCCGACCTTGCGGCGCAACTTGTTGAGATCCGTCGATTTGGCGTGCACCTCCGTCCCGTCGATGCGGATCCGCCCGGAATCGATGGGTTCAAGACCGTTGATGCAGGTCAGAAGTGTCGACTTGCCGGATCCCGACCCGCCTATGATGGTGACCACCTCGCCCTTGTTGACGGTGAGGTTGATCCCCTTCAGCACTTCGAGCGGGCCGAAGGACTTGCGGACATTTTCGATCTCAATCATTGGGGGACCACCGTTTTTCGAGATAACCGCCGAGGCGGGCGATCGGGAAGCTGATGATGAAGTAGATCACGCCGCAGATCGTCAGGATCAGCAGCGGCTCGTGCAGGCGGGTGACGAGAACCTGCGAGGCGCGCAGGAGTTCGATCAATCCCAGCCACAGGACCAGGGCGGAATCCTTCATGACTCCGAGCGAAAGACCGATCCACGAAGGAAGCGCCACGCGCGTTGCGAGCGGCGCCACGATATAGCACATGTCCTGCCGCCAGCTCATGCCGAGCGAGCGGGCGGCGCGGCGGGTATTGGGCGGTACGGCGGCGATGCCGCCACGCACGATCTCGGTGCAGTAAGCAGCCGTATAAAGCGACAACACCACGCAGGACGTGGTGAACGGTGCCCAGCCGAGCTTCAGTATGGCCTGCAGCGCATTGCCGAGAACCAGCTGAATGAGCAGCGGTACGGACCGAAACACATCGAGTATGAAGGTCAGCGGCGCCGACCAGATGGAACCAGCCTGGACGCGGATCACCCCGAAGACAACCCCGAGGATCGTGCCGGTCGCAACGGATACCCCGGTGACCACGAGCGTCATCCAGGCCCCTTTGGCAAGGAAGAGGAGGTCATTCCAGGTGAGGGCAGTATCGAACATCTCTCACCTCTTTCAATAGCGGAACATGCGCCAGGCGGCGAGCCGGGCAGCAAGCGTGACGAGCTTGGCGATCAGGTAATAGATCACGGCGGCCAGCGCGAAAAACTCGAAGGTTCGGAACGAACGCGCGTTCAATTCCTGCGTGACGCCGGCAAGGTCGGTGCTCATGCCGACGGTGACGCCGAGCGAGGTCATCAGGATCGCCCAGACCATCTGGTTGGTGACGGGCAGGAAGGCGATACGAAGCATCTGCGGCATGACGATCAGCCGAAAGGCTTGAAGCGAGGTCATTCCCAGAGAGCGGCCGGCGCGCGTCTGCGTATCGGGGATCGCCTTGAGGGCGCCACGGAAGTTTTCAGCGAGATATCCGGCATTGTTGAAGGCGATGCCGGCCAGCAGCGCCGTATAGGGGCTGAGGTGGATCCCGAAATTGCCGAGCCCGAAATGTGCCATGTAGATCTGGAAAAGGGCCGGCGTGTTGCGGGCGACCTCCACCCAGATCGAGGCGATACCGGAAAGCAGGCGGCTACCGGAAAGCCTGAAGAGCGTAAGCGCGATGGCAAAGGCAAGTCCGACCGCCATGGACAGGATCGCGATCTGCAGGGTTACGACCGCGCCATCGAGCAGCTGCGGCAATACCTTGAAGGCCTGGTTCCAGTGGAAGGTGTAGCTGAACATGAACGTCCACCTTTCGGAAAGGTCAAACGGCGCGGCCATCATGGCCACGCCGTCGTTGAGAGCGATCCGACTAGCGATAGACGCCGTTTACCGTCAGTGCCGGCAGGGCACCGCCGACCCACTTTTCATAGAGTTCGGCATAGCGGCCCGTGCGGACCTGCTGATTGATGAACAGGTTGAGATAATTGATGAGGCCGTATTCTTCGCGGTTGGTGAAAAGCGCGACATAGTCCGTCTGGAACGGCGCCTTGCCGACGACGGAGACGCCGGGGAACTTTCCGGACTTGACGGTCGCCTGGGCAACGGTCGAGGTGGAAACGGTCGCATCGAGCTGGCCCTGGCTCAGCGCCAGGAACACGTCGGCCTGCGTCTGATAGGGACGGAACTCTCCGGTGCCCCACTCCTTGACCTGCTTTTCGAGTGCGATCGCCTCAAAGGTGCCGGCGGTCGCGCCGACGGTCTTGCCCTTCATATTGTCGAAGGACTTGATGCCCGATTTGTCGTTGGAGGTGACGGCCATTTCGAAGGCGAAATAGGGAATGGTCATGCCCACGGTCTTGGCACGTTCCAGCGTATCCGAGGTCGATGCAACGCCCACGTCCACGCGGCCGGACATCAGGGCCGGAATGCGCTCGGGAAACGGCGTTTCGACGATTTCGGCGGTGACGCCGAGCGCCTTGGCAAGATCGTTGCAATAGTCGACGTCGAAACCAATCGGATTGTTGTTCTCGTCGCGCGAGCCCATGGGCGGGAAGTCCAGCACGACGGCGCAACGCAGCGTTCCCGAAGAGATAATGTCGTCCAGCTTGTCGGCCTTGGCCGGCGAGATGACCGAAGCGGCGGCCAGAAGGCCAAATGCGATGACCATATTTTTCATTAGAATTTGTTCTCCCAGTTTGGTCGGCCATTTGCGGCCGCGGCCAATAAACGCTTTTTGCCGACGTAAATCAAACTGAAAATACATATAGTATACAAAAAGAATTTCATCGCACCAAACGCCTGCGAGCAACGGTTTGCCTCTTCGCGCCGGTAAAGAGGCAACACCCGCCCCATCGCCAACCGGTCGCCGGCGATGTTCGCGCGCGATAGCGATGTCGTTCAGAAGAGACGATCAGTCCGCAAGGTCGCCGGAAAGCAGCCCGGCCGGCATGTTCTGATAGGATACCGGGCGCAGGAAACGCCGGATCGACAAGGTGCCGACGCTGGTCGCGCCAAAATTCGTCGATGCCGGATAAGGGCCGCCGTGAACCATGGAATCCACCACCTCGACGCCGGTCGGGAAGCCATTGACCAACACGCGCCCGGCCTTGCGCTCCAGCACCGCCAGAAGACGGCGCGCCGCGGCGATATCGTCTCCATCCATATGCAGGGTCACGGTCAACTGACCGGCGAAGCCACGGGCTAGCCTTTCCATTTCATCGAGTGAGCCGACACGCACCACAAGCCCAAGCGGACCGAACACTTCCTCTCCCAGCAGATGATCTGCAAGGAAGGCCGCTGCCGTCGTTTCGAACAGGTTGGGGGCGGCGCTGCGCCCGGATTGCTCGGTGACGAGGAGAGGCCTGATCCCGTCGCGGGACGCCAAGCGCTGCTGGCCGGCGCGATAAGCTCTGGCAATCCCGTCGGTCAGCATGGTTTGCGGCGCCATTCCGGCAAGCGTCTCGACTGTCGCCTTTACGAAGCGGTCGGCATCGGCGCCATCCAATACCACCGCGATGCCGGGATTGGTGCAGAACTGACCGGCGCCCATCGCCAGCGACCCTGCCCAGCCCTGCCCCATGGCTTCCGCGCGCGCGTGCATGGCGTGCGGAAGCACGAACATCGGGTTCACCGAACCAAGCTCGCCGAAAAATGGAATAGGCTCCGGCCGCGCGGCGCAAAGATCGAACAATGCACGACCGCCCGCAAGCGAACCGGTGAAGCCGACTGCCTTGATCATCGGATGCTGTACGAGAGCGTGGCCGACCTCGCGGCTGCCGCCCTGGATCAGCGAGAAGACCCCGGGATGCATGCCCGTCTTGCGGATGGCAGCATCGATCGCCTCCGCTACAATTTCGCCGGTACCGGGATGGGCGGAGTGTCCCTTGACCACGACCGGGCAACCGGACGCAAGGGCCGCTGCCGTGTCGCCGCCTGCCGTCGAGAAGGCGAGCGGAAAATTGGACGCACCAAAGACCGCGACCGGACCGATGGGCCGCTGAAGCAGTCGGATGTCCGGGCGCGGCGCCGGCTTGCGATCCGGCAAAGCCGCATCGAAGCGCCGATCGAGATAGTCGCCCTTTTCGATATGATCGGCAAACAGACGCAACTGGCCGACCGTTCGGCCGCGCTCACCTTCTAGGCGCGCTTCCGGCAGGCCGGTTTCCTGGCTGCCGATCATGGTAATGGTTGCGCCCCGCGCCTCGATCTCCTCCGCGATGACATGCAGGAAGGCTGCGCGCGTGCCGCGTGTCGAATAGCCATAGCTCCAGAAAGCGTCTTCCGCCGCCTCGCAGGCACGGGCAACCAGCTCCACCGTGCCGATGGAAAAATCATGCGGCCGGCCATGCGCCGGCACGGAGGGAAAATGCCCCTCGCCCTCAAGCCATTCACCTGCAATCAGATGTTTTCCGTGAGGCGTGAAATCCATGATCTTCCCTTTCCCTTGCCGATGCGCTGAAATGCGTGGTAGCGTTGCTTTATGCGTGTCGATTTTTTGTATACTTTTTGTATTTACAATTTTCGCACCTATGATGCAAGCAAGTGAACCATGGGAGAATTCAGATGAGCGACGTCACCACCTTGACGCCGGACGCGCTGCAAGGCCGCGTCGTGGCGATCCTTTCGAAAGCCGGCCTCAGCGAGCAGCAGGCCGCCGCAATCGCACGGGTCATCGTCGCCGGCGAGCGCGACGCCTGCAAATCCCACGGCATCTACCGCATCGAAGGCGTTCTGCGCGCGGTCAAAGCCGGCAAGGCGCGGCCGGATGCGGTGCCGGTGCTGGAACAGCGCGATGACTCCGCCATAGTACGCGTCGATGCCAAGAGCGGCTTCTCGAATGCCGCCTTCGAGCTCGGCGCACCGGTGCTTGCCAAGCGGGCTCGCCGCTTCGGCATAGCCGCGCTCGCCATCAACGACTGCACGCACTTCGCAGCCCTTTGGCCGGAAGTGGAAGCCTTGACGGATCGAGGTCTTGCGGCCTTCGCCATGTGCCCGAGCTATTCCACGGTAGCGCCTGCCGGCGGCACCGCCCCGCTCCTGGGGACGAACCCGTTCGCCTTCGGCTGGCCGCGCCTCGACAGTCCGCCTTATGTCTTCGACTTCGCCACTTCCGTTGCCGCGCGCGGCGAGATCGAGCTGCATCGCCGGGCCGGCAAGTCTCTGCCGGAGGGCTGGGCCATAGATGCCGATGGCCAACCGACCACGGATCCGGAAGCGGCCCTCGCCGGCGCGATGCTGCCTTTCGGAGGCCATAAGGGTTCGGCCATCGGCACGATGATCGAGCTTCTGGCGGGTGTCATGATCGGTGATTTCACCAGCCGCGAAGCACTCGACTACCTGGGGTCGACGGCGTTTGCCCCACGGCACGGCGAACTGATCGTCGCCTTCTCGCCGGAAGCCTTCTCAGCCGGCAGGCCCGGCAATCCACTTGCCCGCGCCGAAACGCTGTTCGAAGCGATCGCCGGCCAGGGCGCCCGCCTTCCCTCGCAGCGCCGTTTCGCCGCCCGCGCTCGCGCGCAAAAAGAGGGTATCCCGCTGACATCCGATGAAATCCGCCAGCTCGACCGGCTTCAGGAACTCGGCCTCGATGCCGTGGCCTGAATGGTCCCGCCCATGTCAAGCCATGGGCGGAAAACCCGCATGGAACAATAAAAAAGGGGCCTTCTCGAAGGCCCCTTTTACTTATGACCAAGCTGAGACGGCAGCCTCAGGCCTTGTACTTTTCCACCGCGCCGGGAAGCTTGCTCCACTCGGCGTACCAGGTGTTGAACAGCTTGAATTGCGCCTCGACGTAACCGCGCTGGCTTTCATTCAGGGCATCGCTTTCGTTGAAGTGGAGTTCGTACTCCCTGTCTCCCTTCAGCACCATCATGTGCTTGAAGAAGAGAACCAGATCCGGACCTTCATCGAAGGACGACAGGATGGCAAACGCCTGCTCGAGTTCAAGCGCGCGCTGGCGCGCGTCGACGTCGCCGGTGGCAGCAGCCTGCGCGAGATTGCAAAGATGGATGACTTCCTTGGGCAGAACGTTGCCGATGCCGGTGATGGCACCGGTTGCGCCGCAGTTGACGAAACCATGGAAGACGGCCGTGTCGACGCCGATCATCAGCGATACGTCGTCATCGCGGCTGGTGATGTTTTCGGCGGCATAACGCATATCGGCCGGGCCACCGAACTCCTTGAAGCCGACGAGGTTGGCATGCTCGGCCCGCAATGCGAAAAACAGATCGGCACGCGTCGCAAAGCCATAATAAGGGCTGTTGTAGATGACGGCCGGAAGATTCGGCGCGGCGGTCAGGATCGCCTTGAAGTGCGACTTCTGGGCAGAGATCACCGAACCGCGCGACAGGACGCGGGGAATGACCATCAGGCCCCGAGCGCCAACCTTCTGTGCATGCGCGGCGTGGGCGACCGCCGATGCCGTGTTGACGGCGCCGGTGCCGACGATGACGGGCACGCCCGCCTTGACCAGGCGCTCGACGCCTTCCATGCGCTGCGCGTCGCTCAGGAGCGGCCAATCGCCCATCGAGCCGCAATACACCACTGCCGACATGCCATCGGCGATCAATTGCTTGCCCTTGCGCACGAGCGCGTCGAAATCGGGGCTGCGATCGGCTTTGCACGGGGTCATCAGGGCGGGGATCACGCCGGAGAAAATGCTGGACTTCATCTGTCTATCCTCTTGGCTGGGGGTGGATCGGCAAACCAGCCCAGCCGCGCTCGCCGCCGTGCCTTACCGTCTTTGCAGCATTGATATACTTTTGTATTTAATTTGTCGACAAGAAATATGCAAAGCTAGAGCTGGATATCGAGACGGTCCCCACGCACCAGCAATTTCTGGACCTGGCTGACGATCTGTTCCGCATGCTCGCGCGCAAGACGTTCGGCAAGCTCCGTATCGCGCGCGGCGACGGCTGCGATGATTTCGTCGTGCTCCTCGACGAAGCGGCGGGGCAGGCGATCATTATAAGATTGATAATAGAGGCGCAGAATGCGCCGGCCCTCATTCAATAGCCGTGTGAAAAGGCCGGTGAAATAGGGATTGCGGCCAGCCTCGGCGATCGCAAGATGCAGCGCGGCATTGGTGGAGATCATGGCGAGCGCATCCTGTGCCTCGACTGCAGCCGCGAATTCCGCCTGGAGAGCCCGCACGACCTCCAGATCCTCCGGCCGGTGGTATTTGGCGGCAAGCTGTGTCGTGACCCGGTACATCAGGACAAGCGCGTCGAAATAGCTATGCATGTTGAGGAAATCGATCGGCGACACCATTGTCGAGCGGTTGGGCAGCGTATCGATCAGCCCCTCGCCTGCAAGCCGCACCAGCGCTTCGCGGATCGGCGTGCGCGACATGCCGAAACGCTCGGAAAGCTGCACCTCGTCGATAGGACTGCCCGGCGGCAGTTCCAGATCCAGAATTTCGTCCCGCAAGATATCATAGACCACCTTCACGCCGGAGCCGCGCTTGCGCTCGTTTCTGAGGCTTGTTTCATTATCCATGGTTTGCCGACCTCTTCTTTCAGGGTGAGAAATAAAGGGGCGTGTCCGGTAAATCAACGGCACTCTGCGCTCCCGCAGCTCTCAAACGAAGCTGGGTCGGCATTTGATCGGGACAATCATGATTAGCGCTTGCGGCACTGGATTGCTGGATCGGGGTTGCTCGGGCGGTCGGCGCCTCCGCGGTTCAATACGCTGACAACCGATCGAGGTTCCCTCGCCTTCGCATCCAGCAGACCACGCTTCGGGATGGCATCCATCAGATGCTTACCCAAAAGAGAATTACCGACAAATGATCGTTTGGTAAGCGGCAAGCGCCATTAACTTTGCGAAAATTTGCGCGTATGAGTGGATGAAAAATGACTTGTGCACGTTTGACATGGGGATAGCTTGGAGGGAGTGGCGCCACAATAAAAATTGCGAACGGCGAGCGTCGGATACTGAAATAGAGGTCATAGCCCGCACAGATCTCACCCGAGACAACGGGCACGTTCCAGCACAGAAATAGAAAATGGGAGCAGAATGAAAAAGCTTATGGTTCTGGCGGCCATCGGTACGCTGGTTTTTTCCGGGCCGTCGATGGCCGCATCCGTCACAAGCAAGGGCGGTTACGAATACGATAAGAATATGTTGAGCGACCCGTCGGCTCTCAACTGGAACATCGAGGCATGCAGTCACGGCGCCATTACACCTGAAATCCAGGCGCAACTCGCCAGACTCATGGGCGTTTCCGGAGCAGATGTCCGACGCGAGTTTTGCCGCCGCGTGCTCACCGCTTACGCAAAAGGTGCCATTCCCTACGAGGACTACGTTCAGTTTGCCCAAGGCCACGTTATGGCTCCCAGCATTTTGCGGGCATTGAGGATCGCCGGTTCGCGCCCGCTGAAACCGCAAGGTCGCGACAGAGGCGACATCGTCCTTCCCGTTTCAGCAAGAATGGACTCTGGCGAGACATTCAAAGGCTCGACCATAGCGTCACACGGCAGCGGCCGCTTCTCGGTGCAGTCGTCACGCCGCTCGGTGAAATGTTCAGGCGCCTACGACCTGAGTGACCGCCGCCCGACAGTCACTCTTCCAGTCAAATGCTCGGATGGCCGTACCGGGAAAGTCGAGGTGACAAGAGCGCCCGACCTCATGTCAGCCTGGGGGAAGGTGAAGCTGTCAGACGGGAGCACCGGGCGACTGACCGTCGGCAAACGACCATGACCGCGTGGCATGGGGTTTTAACCCTGCATACCCGGCCGGGTGCGTAAGTGGAGCAAAGTGTCTGGCATGCTCAAGCGGCTTTCAATTGCGATGGACAGTGAAACCTGTTTATCTAATGAGAGATTGCAAGTGGCTGGACAGCAGAAGGCTGTGTTTGAAATGGCCCCCTATCTGCTATTATTTTTCATCTTCCTCACATGCGGCCTAGTCAATATGACGCTGCCTCGAAACTCTATTAGACCAGTGAGTGAACGAGACATCGAGAACGCTTACAAAGCGGCTTTCAAAATTGAATCCAAGGAAACGGTAGAGCGTCGAAAGCTCATAGGCCTCCTTCTGGTGATTGCATTGCTAATCGACGTGCTCCTCATCGTGTGGATATTTCGCTTCGCTTAATAGGTAGGCTTGCTAAGTGCGAGGAGACCCCAGGATGCGTCTCACCAATTATGTGGAATCTGGAAAGCGCGCTTGTCCCACCAAATCTACCCCCGGCCAGCTGCTAGCGAACGGTAGCCGGGCAAGTTTCCATGGTGGCCGAGTTCTGACTCAATAGGTTCATGAGTTCTGGCCGCGATGATTCTTTTAAAACGATGGCGCTTGCTGAACTACGCGCGCTGATTGGTAGTCTTGTCGGAGACGTACGAATGTTGCGGGCGGAAGTGGAGGCGCTACGCGTCGAAAACTGTAAGTTCGTCGAGACCAATGACGAACTGCTGGGTGACGAGATTGCCCGGATGAAGAAGCTGCCGCCGCGTCCGTCCATAAAGCCGTCGGGGATGGAGAAGGCGATTGAGCAAGGTAACTCTGGCCGAAGCAGTCACAAAAGACGCGGACGAGATGCCAAACACGATCGCGATCGGCTTAACCGGGAGGTTGTCGTCAAACCATCAGGATCGCGGTTCAAGGGATACGAGACATGCCTCGTGCGTGACATCGTGCTTGAAGCAGAACTGGTGCGATATCCTCGCGAGCGGTGGGTTACGCCCGATGGAAAAACGATTATTGTACCGATGCCGGATGGTTTATAGGGAGGGTTCGGCCCGACCTGCGGCACCATGAGCCTTGATGGCCGGATCGCACGCGATGTCATGCTCGGGCTGATGAAGACCTGCACAAAGTTCGGCATCGCCTTCTTCACTTACGTTGGCGATCGTCTTGGGCTCAGCAACTCAACGCAGTTCGTCCCATCACTTGCGCTGCTAGTTGCCAGCAAAGCTTGAAGACGCTGTGACCTATCGAGTCAGTCGAGATCAGCCCGTGGCGATGAAGAAGCGTAACAGGTTTGCATAACCTCGGGCATCATCAATCGCACGATGCGTATGCTCAACGGATCCCAGCCATTCGAGAGGATAGCGATCCACATCGCATTCCCATTGAGGCCGTCCGGTTTTGCCGGAGATAAATGACATGAGGCAGAGCGGAGCATGCCTGAACAGACGATCAGAGATCCACGGCCCCTCTAACAACGGCCGGCTCGTGAAGCGCCTCAGGTAGTAGTCGAACCACGGTGCATCGACCGCGAGAGGATGCGCTGTAAAAATCGGCTCCCCTTCGAATGATCGAATCCAATCGACGAAGCGTCCAATAACATTGGGGCAAGCTTCGGGATTTTCTGTCGAGGCCGCCCAGGCTTCCGGGTGCCGATGCCAAAACGCCATGGTGCTTGCGTCGCGGACAGCTCCGTCAAGCGGTTCCAGCACAGCTTCGAATTCGCCGAGGATGGAACCCGTCGCCGAAACTGCGACGGAGCCAAACGACAACATCGAGTTCGCGCCTGGCGTAGGTCCGTCAAATTCGCAATCCGTGACCACATAGAATGGCAGCATGCTTTCCTCTTAAGATAGATTTGGACAGCCCGGAACCACGACGCGTTCGATCCACTGGGATACCATCAATTTTTGGCACGGTCTCTATTTGCGAACAACCCGCAGGGGTCTCGTTGCCCGGAAATCTGCCCCAGTCACCTCGAACGCATCAAACACCAGTTGGCTCAATAGCTTGAGAACATGGTTAATGCCTTCCTTAAGAGAAGCTATTCGGCAGTTTGCTTCCGCCATTCATGCATCGCGTCATGCATGTGTCTCATGCGAGCATGGATGATAGCCATCGTCGGCCCGACCCAAAAGATGGCTCACGGCCCTCCAGCCTGGCTCAAAGAGCTTTGCGCAGTGCGTAAACCCACCTTACTTTGACTGGGATTGCAGGCTCTTCATCGCTTCGAGGTCTTCGTGCGAGACGAACTCGCAAGCCAGCAAGGTCTTGCCCGGGAAGGCTGCCGACTCTCGGGCGATGACGGATACGATACCCATGTCGGCGGCAGGCTGCTCTGCCTTTGCCAACGCGCGTCCGTATGATTTCGTCGCGGTTCCGAAGAGATTGCCAAGGCCGTCCGATGACAGGTGATAAGACTTGGCAAGATCGTCGGCACGCAGACCCTCCACCAGCACACCGAAGCTGGTGCCGGCGAAGACGACTTCGTCCGCCTCGAAGCCTTGCCTGCCGAAGTCCGCGGGCAGTTTATAGACGGCCGCAGTCATGAGTGACGTATCGGCCTTCGCGAGCTTTTCGGCCTCATCGTACATTCTCGTGGCGGAGGCTGACGAATATGGCGGCTTGCAAAGTGCGGCATCGAAGAAAGTCGATTTTTCGAACGCGAGGGCATTCGAGCCGAGCGAAAGAGCAAGAATGGTGCCGAGTGACAGAGATGCTGTTATATTCAAGATATGGTCCCAGATGACGGCTGAATCATGCGAGCTTGGGTTTCCGATCACGCCATTGCATGTACCGTCGCGACAGGCACGAGCCAAGCCGCTTCTTACGGCTATCTCCAGAATCTTCGTCATTGTTCGCGTCTCCTATCGATGTGCCCATGGAGCGAACCCGAACGAATTCCGATGTTGCTTCTGATGACGAGCCCCCTCGCTTCGAGGCGTTGACCGACAGCACGTTCGCCTCGGTCGCACTCCGGAGGACAGGTGGGCAACCTGCCCCTTCATGGTGCCATTCCAATCGAATCCGATCCTGATGCAGGCAAGCACGCATTATCAGATGGCCAAGAAATCCCGGCCTGCTTCGATCCGATTGCACGACGGCGCGTCGTGCCCCTCCCCTTCTGTCGCCCCGTTCGAGTGAACCTGATCTCCTCTCTCGACAGATGGAGGTGCGGATAATGAGAAAATGTGGGGATGGCTATTACGGAAGATGATTGCGGCCCCGCATTCGCCGCGGACAACCAATACGCACCATGCGCCGCCGCGATGGCTTCGGCGGAACGATGCGGCTGTCCGTCGCTGTACACTCTTACATTGATTGATGAGCCGTTCAGAAGATGTGCCGGTCGGAAAATCGCGCCTGGCGCATTGCAACGCTGTTGCCGTGTCAAACGAAAATCGAGGCATGCGACACTGCGACACTTTTGCAAGCTGCCTGTTACGGATTACAGCTTAAGCGAAGGAGCACCGCGTACGCGGTACATCTCGCGGCATGGCGAAAGCTAACCGCACAATCATAAAATCCCGTTAACCAAACTTGCTGAGTGCAACGCCACCCAATATATGGTCATCGACTTGGTTTGAGGGCAAATAGCGAGGACGGATTTCTTTCCGTTCCGTCAAAATCACTTCACAATCAATCCGTAATTGATTTGCACGCAGAGGAACGATTTCATGGAAGAACCTTGGACGACCAATCGCGGACCGATCGCCGCGACCGAGCTCGACGTGAAGAAGGCGGCCGCGATCAACTCGCTCTTGCTTCGCCCGATCGACATCCTGCCCGCAAAGGCCGGCGATACGATCCGTCCTTTCGCGCTCGGCCTCTGGAACGAAATCCGGCCGCTTCTGAAACCCGACGTGCCGGTCATGTCGTTGCGCCGCTCCACCAGCGCGTTTCTCCATTCCAAACGATATTACTATGCTTGCGCTCAATCCGACTCGATGCGGCATGATCTCGCCGGCAATCCCGTCGAGCCGCTTTCGGCTGAGGACAGGCTGGCGGCACAGGAGCGACTGAACGCGCTGCGGCAGGCACCCGCCAAGGCCAGCACCCATCGAGACGAGCCGGCACCCTCACCGCCCGCCGTCAGCAAAGCCGAACTCATTCGCGCGTCGCTCCTAGGTCGCAGCAAACGCTCCGATCGCGTCGCCCGCTGACGCTTATAGCCGCGCAAGCCTCATCAAAATGAAATCGGCAAGCCGCCCGTTGGAAGGCGGTGCTTAAACAGCGCTGACGGCTAAGGTTTCCACTCCACTCTGTTGAACAGCGCACAGCCAAAGACGGGCTCGCCTTCGTTTTTGGCGAGCAATGAACGGCACTTGAGATGTGCCGGTAGTCCGCGGACCACCGGGTAAAATGCGCCCCTATCGAAAAGAGGGGCTCGCTCCGCGCAATCGCATCACATCGAATTATGATAGGCCCATCATCATAGTAGTCCGCGGACTACTAGGTGTACGATGTCGATCTCCGAACATTGTTCGGTCGCAATTGCCAGGAACCGACGAAACAGTAAAGCGCCGCGCGGCAAATATGCTGTTGATGTCCAAAAAACTGCTCGAAAGCTGCCCTTTATCTAAGCATTTGTAAAACGGACACGAATCGGCGCATATTATAACTGCGTAGTTCAGTAGCATTCCGTCACAATTGCGCAGTTCATTGGGAAAACAACGATGCAGCCGAATCTCGCGCTCCAAGAAGATCAAGAGCACCTTCCAACGCTTCTGGCGACAGATGCGCAAGAATTGTCTTATCAGCTCCAGCAGCATCAGGCAAAGATCTTCCCGCCGCAGGCACAGAAAACCATGAGGACGTTCTCGCCAGCCGAGGCTGCCGCGTTCATCGGCATTGGAGAAGGCTATCTACGCCAGATCGCAGCCGAGGGCCACGGACCGGATCCGCTCGCCAACGGGCGGCGGCTTTATGCGGCGGAAGATATGGACCGGATCCGCAAGGTTCTGGACGAACGGAACGGAACACCGAAATACGTTCCGTGGCGCCGCGGGTCTGAAAAACTCCAGGTCATCTCGGTCATGAATTTCAAGGGCGGCTCGGGCAAGACCACCACCGCCGCTCACCTCGCGCAGTATCTGGCGCTGAGGGGCTACCGCGTGCTTGCGATCGATCTCGATCCCCAGGCGTCTCTGTCGGCCCTGTTCGGGCATCAGCCTGAGATCGATGTCGGTGAAAACGAAACGCTCTACGGCGCAATTCGCTATGAAGAGCCCCGCCCGGTCGCTGACATCGTTCGTTCAACCTATACGCCGAACATGCATCTGATCCCCGGAAATCTCGAGCTCATGGAATTCGAGCACGAAACACCACGAGCAATGGCGGCGGGCCGGGCCGAAACGATGTTCTTTGCACGCATTGGCGAAGTTCTGACCGAGATCGAGAGTTTCTACGACGTGGTGGTCATCGACTGCCCGCCGCAGCTCGGTTTTTTGACGATGTCCGCGCTCTGCGCTGCGACATCGATCCTCATCACCGTTCACCCGCAGATGCTCGACGTCATGTCGATGTCGCAATTCCTCACCATGACCAGCGAACTCATGTCCGTGGTCGAAAAGGCAGGCGGCCGCACCAGCTACGACTGGATGCGCTATCTCGTCACGCGCTTCGAACCCAATGACGGGCCGCAAAGCCAGATGACCGGTTTCATGAGAGCGATCTTCGGCAACCGCATGCTTCAGAGCGCCATGGTCAAATCGACGGCTGTAGCCGATGCCGGCGTCACCAAACAAACCCTTTATGAGGTCGATCGTGCTCAGTTCACCAGGGGCACCTACGACCGCGCGATGGATTCGCTCAATCTCGTCAACAGCGAGATCGAGACGCATATCCGCCTGACCTGGGGAAGGAAATAAGTAGATGGCGCGAAAAAATCTCCTGGAAATCTCGGCGCCCAACACGGGGCGCACAGACGCCCCGTCTGCAAAGGACAGTCGCCCCATTGCCGGCTTCCTGCCACAGGCAAGGGGCTCCGGTCCGGTCGGAGGCATCACTAGAACGCTTGGCAACATCACGGAAAAGATGGAACGCGCCAGCGACCTCGAACGACAGCTGGCTGAGGGACAAACCGTCGTCGAACTCGAACCGGAGCTGATCGACGGCTCGTTCGTTGCCGATCGTCTTGAGATAGACGTGGTCGAACTCGGCCAGCTTGTCGACCAGATACGCGAGCACGGGCAGCAGGTGCCGATTCTTGTGCGTCCGCATCCGGAATCGAGGGGACGTTTTCAAGTCGCCTACGGGCACCGCCGCCTGGCGGCTGCAAAGGAACTCGGCATCAAGGTGCGGGCTGTCGTGCGCCAGCTCACCGACGATCAGCTGGTGGTCAGCCAAGGTCAGGAAAACAGCGCACGCACCAATTTGTCCTACATAGAGCGAGCCCTGTTTGCCTTGCGGCTCGAGCAGCGCGATTTCGGCCGTGATATCATCATGGCCGCGCTTGGCGTGGACAAGGCGGCCCTCTCCAAGATGCTGATCGTGACCAGACAGGTGCCCATGGCTCTTATCAGCGCCATAGGCCCTGCTCCTGAAATCGGACGGCGACGCTGGCTCGAATTGGGAGAACGTCTGGAAGGCGTCGCGCCAGAGCCGATCATTGCCGAGTTGTCCGCGGACAACTACCGCAAAATGTCCAGCGACGAACGCTTTCAGCAGGCGTTGGCTTTGGCGACAGGTAAGCCGGTTTCGGCCAAATCGACCGCACAGCCATCATCCATAACCGGCATTCCGGTAACTTTTAAACGAACGCCGGCGCGCGCCACTTTTGTTTTTGACAGCAAGGCTGCGCCCGGTTTCGACCAGTTCGTTGAAGAAAGACTGAGATCTCTCTTCAATGAGTTTCAACAGCGAAAGGAAACGTAACCCGCAAAAGAAAAAGGCCCCCAAACGACGCTGTCGTGGAAGCCCTTCTCTGATCTTAAGCAAATCGAGAATCGCATTTCCCCGAATCACAGTCAAGAGTATTTGGCGCCGTTTTGGTGAGCAGAGTTCTTTTGCCCCAACGTAGGTGAAAGAAAATGGAAGCCGAATATGTAACGACGCCTTTTGGGCGGCGGCCGATGACGCTTGCCATGTTGATAGCTCAAAGACGAGCTGAACATGACAAACCAGTCAAGTCCGTCGACAAATGGAAAATTCATCGTGCGCTTTGCGAGGCGAAACCTCTTCTCGGGGTAACCGACCGGGCGCTAGCAGTTCTCAATGCGCTCTTGAGCTTCTATCCGAAGAACGAACTCTCGGATGATGCCAACCTGATCGTATTTCCGTCGAACGCGCAATTGTCTCTGCGAGCCCATGGCATGGCCGAGCAGACCATCCGCCGCCACCTGGCAGCACTCATCGCTGCCGGTCTGCTTGTCCGCAGGGATAGCCCCAACGGCAAGCGTTATGCTCGTCGGAGCAGGGCAGGGGACCTCAGCGAGGCCTATGGTTTCTCGCTGGCGCCTCTGCTGACCCGTGCCGAAGAGATCGAACGCCTGGCAGCCCAGGTCGCCGCAGAGCGCCTTCACGTCCAGAGCCTGCGCGAACGCATAAGCCTTCACCGGCGCGATATCACCAAGCTCATCGAAACCGCCATTGCGGAGGCGATCGAAGGTCCATGGGAAACGGTCCATACCGGCTTTCGCTGCCTGATCGATGGCCTGGCCCGTTCTCCGACGACACAAGAGCTGGAAACTCTTTTGGATAAACTCGGCCGTCTGCACGCCGAAATTATCAACCGATTGGAAACACACGCAAAAGCCCCGAAATTGGGCGGCAATCCCTATCAGAATGAGCGGCACATACAGAATTCAGACTCCGAATCTCAAATTGAATCTGAAACCTGGGCAGAACAGCAGAAATCGGGACCCACTAGCCTCGTTGTTCCGCAGAGAGTTCCTGTCTCTGAAGGAATTGAGACGGCTTCAGCTCGTTTTAGCGCAGCATCCTTCGTACCTCGCCGTTCTCACACTGATACCGAAACTCCAAAGGTACGGACTGAGCTGAAATCATTCCCGTTGGATCTCGTTCTGCGTGCCTGCCCGGAGATTGTGTCTTATGGACCGGCAGGTGAAATCGGCAGCTGGCGGGATCTGCTCGCCGCCTCGATTATCGTCAAATCAATGCTCGATATCAGCACGGCTGCCTATCAGGAGGCCTGCGCTACCATGGGTACGGAAAACGCCGCGACGGTGATGGCCTGCATCCTGCAACGCGCAGAACATATCAACTCCGCTGGCGGTTATCTCCGCGATCTGACGCGACGTACACAGAAAGGAGAGTTTGCCATTGGTCCCATGCTTATGAGCCTGTTGCGGGCAAATACGGCCCTGCCTGCCCACAAAGCGGCGTAACTCGGCACCGCACCGATACTGAAGACCGGGATCCGGTTCTGTCATTAACCCAGGGTTCTATAGGGACCACGGGATCACTGAAACCATCCGAGGCATCAGCGATTTCATTCGGTGAGCCAAAGGTTCTGCGTGACCATTGTAGATCGAGCGGTAGCAAAGTGCCGAGTAGCTTCCGCTTTGGACGCTTATTTGAATAAAATCAATTAGCTAGGAAGGGTACAAAATTCAGTCGAAATGACAAGATCAACCGTGAAAGACGTGTCCGGTACCCGAGAACACCCGATTTTTATGCCGCTTTTGCCGGCAAATGTCCATATGTTTCGACTCGGAAGTCGCTTCCGCACTCAGAGAGTGAGAAGTCAAGCAATCGCATAATTCGCGCCGGAGCAGCCATGCATCGTGGAGGCATCCCCAAAACGAAAACGACGATCCCGTTCTGGACCGTCGCTTGTCTAATTCTCCGGCCGAGGCGGAACGGATATTACTGCGGATCACAAATTGGTATCGGCCGGGCGGGCGGTGCCGGATGGTCCTTCTTGTATTGAACGATGATCGGCTCAAGGGTCTCCCTAGGCCAAAACTTCGGCGTGCCGATTTCCTTCAGGCAGGACTCGTTCCAGTACAAGCCTGACTGCGCCGGCGAGCGGCCGGCGGCAACGGCCTTGGCAACCGCTTTGATGTCCGAGGACTCCGGATAGATGTAAAGCGTTGTCGGATTGTCCTTCACCATGGAGATGATCTGGTTGGCATCCGAAGCCGACCAACTCGTGCAGCCATCGCTACGGCCGCCGGCATATTCCACCAGCTTTCCGAGCGGCACATATCCGTCACGGTTGGCATAGGGACTTTGCGGATCCTTCTTCATGCATATTCCGGCGACCTTCGCCGCGGCATGTCCGCCTATCGCCCGGGCGCGAGCATTCGCGGTTTCACCCTCGCCATCGAACTGGATGAAGGTGCGCAGGAAAGCGGCATCCTTGCTCTGGGAGAGCCGATAGTAGCCCTTGAAGCTCGTCTTCGTTTCCTCGGTCACATAGGAGCCGCCCATCGTCAGGTTCGAATCCATCGCATTGCCAAAATTCCTGGCACACATCCGGCCGTTGCCGAAGTCTGCGACGCCTTTGAGATCCCGGCCGCTGCCGTGCCCGGAGGAGACGACGCGGAACGTCTGCGTCGCCTCGCAGACGATATAGAACCGACCGGCCGACTTGCCGTCGGCCGGATTGTTGGGGCGCGTCGCGTCCATGGCGAAATAGCAGGGATTTCTGACTTTACCCTCGCTGACCTTGCGCATGTAGAGCGCGCGGGCTCTTTGCAGAATCGGCTGGGCGATCTGGCCTTCGCCTTGGCCGACATAAGCGGTCAGCCATGACGGAATTTCCGATTGACGTTCTGCGGCAAGGGATTGCGATGCTGCTGCGGGGACAATGATGGAAAGGGAGCAAAGGCTGAGCATCCTGACGATGCTTCGGAGGGCGTATCTCGACCGCACGGAATTGGATCTCCTATCAAACATCTCGGATCTGAACGCGCCGCTGCCGGCTACAGCGGTATCGACAGCCTGCCTGCCCCACAAGCACGACTGCCATGCACTCAGATCCAGAAACCATAGTTGTGCGCTGCTTTGCTGAACGTAGACCTAACGGAGGCGACGTTTCCTGGCCGCGACGGCAAATTCTTCGCTCGCCATTGGATTTTCTCGACCCGCTTCGCAGCATTCCTTACCGATCGCGGCGCAAATATGGCGAACTTCGGGCGGGCGGCCTTGGAAACTATCGAGCCCTCTGGCTCGCTCGATAGCGGGAATAATCTGCCATTGCCTCCGCTGCCAGCTCGAAAAGCTCCTTCGAGCCGGGCCGACCTTGAAGATGGATGAAAATCGGCCGGAGCTTGTCGGACTGCGCAATCGCCAGATAAGCGGTTTGCAGCGTTCGTTTGCTTAGCCAGTCAGGATCGCGATCGAAGGTGATATTCAATTTGGTCCGATCCATCCGATATTCGCTGGCAACGATCACGACCTGCGAAAGTAGGGTGCTCAGGAATATCGCGCCTATTCCTTGATCGCATTCAAAGGTCGACATGGGCTTCTCGTCGAACCAGAAAACAAAAAAGGGCCCCGAAGGGCCCTTTGACTTTCCAGGCTGAAAATCAGCGCTGGAGATTGACGAGTACGTCCAGCAGGTCGGAGCCTGTCTGGAAGACCTTGGAGTTGGCCGTGTAGCTCTTCTGCGCCTGGATCATGTCGGTCAGCTGGCCGGCCAGGTCGACGTTCGATGCTTCCAGCGAGTTCGACTGGATGTAGCCAAGGCCGTTGCTGTTGGCGAAGCTTGTGACGGTGACGCCGGAATCGGCATTGGCCTGATAGACGTTGCCGCTCAGAAGCGTCAGCTTGTCCGGGCTTGCGACGGTCGCCAGCGGGATCTGATAGATCGCCTTCGGGTCGCCTGTCTTGTAGTTGGCATAGACGACGCCGTTCTTGTCGATCGAGACGCCGGTCACCGGGCTTGCAGCCTGTCCGTCGGTCGAACCCTTCGAGCTGAAATCGGTCGCCTTCTGGGTCATCTGGGTCAGATCCATCGCGATCGAACCACCGGTTTTCGGGTCGGTAATGTTGAAGGTTCCGCCGCTCGTCATATTTCCGTTTGAATCAAATTTCAACGTGCTGGTGGCGAGCGGCCCCGAGGAATAAGGGAAAGAACTGGTGCCGGAGGTATTGGCGTCGGCGTTGCGATAGACGCTTACTTCCCACTGATCCGTCGTCGGCGGGGTTGCCGTCGGATCGGCTGCCTGCGTCTTGGTATAATAGATATCATACATGACAGTATTGCCGAGCTTGTCGTAGGCGACGACGGAGCTCTTCTGGGTGTTCGCCGTGGTGGTCGCCTGGTTCGCACTCGGAAGTGTCTCGGTCGAACTTGGTACAACGACCGACGCATTTGAATTGAGGTTGCCGGTAAAGCTGCCCGAAGTCGACGGCGAACTGGCAAGACCGCTCTGATTGACATTGATCGGCACCAGGCCATCGAAGCCGTTGACGACGACGGCGGGCGCTCCCGACTGATAGGAATAACCCATCAAGGTGTAGCCGGCGGAATTCACGAGATTGCCGTTGGCATCGGGCACGAAGTCGCCCGCGCGCGTCAGGACCGTCTTGCCGTCGGCGCCCTGCACGACGAAGAAGCCGGCGCCCTGGATCGACAGGTCGCTGGTCGACGAGGTCGAGACGGTGTCACCCTGCTGCGAAACCGAATAGCTGACATTCGTCTCGACGCTGCCGGAATTGTAGTTGCCGCCGCCCGAGGGCAGGATCAACGATGAAAAGCTGGCACTTGCCGACTTATAGGCCGTTGTGTTGACGTTCGCGATGTTGTCCGACACGGTGCTAAGGCGGTTTGCCTGCGCATTCATGCCTGAAACCGCCGTTTTCATGCTACCAAAGATGCTCATTGGTTCCTCGCACGTTGCTGATGCCGCCACGATAACCAGAGTGACTTGTGTGAAACTGGCTTTTTCCCAATGCCTTGAGGTCGAAAAGCCGCTGAAGACCTATTGCGGCGCGATATGGGGAGCCGGGAAATCCAGTACGCGGCTGGTATAGCTTTCGACCAGCGCGCTGAACGGCGTACCATCCGGGAGCTTCAGCACGGCGTGGTGCTCGAGGAGGAATGGAGGCAAGGTAAGCGGCACCGTGCCGGATAGCGGCAGTTTGGTTCCCGTGTCCCATCCCTCCGGCAGGGGTGCCCAAAGCAATTTGGCCGACAGATTCGTGCGTGTGAAATTGAGCGCCTGAACCGCGCGACCGAAGGCGATGTCGCTCGTATCGAGAGCCTTGTTCATCTCCGTCGTCAGCCTTGCCGGCAGATACCAATTGTCTGCCTCGGACAGGACCCGATCGCCGCAGGCGAGGCGAACGCGCCGATAGGCGACGGGTTCATCGGGGCCGACGGCGAGCAGCTGTCGGACCGTAGCGTCAGCCGGCTTGTCCTGCCCGCGTACACGCTGAGCGACGATTTTGGATCCATCGGGTGCAAGCTTGTGCTTGGCGCACCACCGGTCGAGCGTCAGCGTCGCGCTGGCATTGCTGAGGAGATCGGCATTCAAGGTCTGGAGGATGGCAAGCGCCTCCAGTCGCGAGGTCGGCGTATCCGACCATTGCGACGGAGCGGACATGTCCTGCGCCACTACGGTCTGCGTTCCAAGGGTGATGGCGATGGAACCGCTCAGGGCAAGGAAGCGGATGAGTGAAGAGGCTCTGAAGAGCATTGGCTATAAAATCCTGCGCGCAAACAATGTATGGGCCGAACCTTGTGCCTGACAGGCTCGCCAACGGATAGATGGCGGGAGCCTTGCCAATGGCAAGGCACAAAAATGCCAATGTGGCTGTCCGCGGCAACTGGCCGCAAAGCAGATAATCCAAATGCGCCATGAGATCGTGGCGACTACGATCCGATTGCGCTCAAGCCCGCAACTGTCATCTGTATCAACCCGGCCGTCGCAGCAAAGGCAAGTGCCGAGACGAACAGAGCCGCAAGGATCAGCACCCCGTCACGCGCCATGAGGGCGACGGCGATGACGACAAGGGCGACGACCGGCATATAGTTGCCGAGCGGGATCGGCAGAACGATGGCGACCGCCAGCAGGAAGATTGGAAATGACAGCAGCCATTGCATTGTTCCGCCCGTGAAGACGGCGAGGCGCCCGGGACGCACCATGGTCTCGACTTTTGCAATGATCGGCGCGCTATAGCGCACCATGATTTCAACGACCGCCGGCGACAGTCTGCGTCGGCTGAGGAAGGCCGGGAGCCATATCGCCCGACGGCCCATCGCGATCTGCGCCGCCACCACGGCGAGCGCACTTCCGAAGACGATGCCGAAAGGCCCGGGTATGGGAGAGAGCGCAGGCAAGCGAGAAACAGGATGGTGAAGGCGATGCTCGCGCTGCCAAGGCCACTCAGCATCTCGCCAATCGAGATGCCACCTTGCGCTTGCGCGAGCTTGAGCAATTCATGCAGGCGAGCAGAGATTCCTGCGTTCTCCTGCGTCGCGTCCGTTGCCTGTTCCATCATTCGATTTCACCACGCCGGGTTGTCGGGACACTTGGCATCGCGCCTCTTCACGTCTCGATGGCGGCATTTTTGAACAGGCCTATGACGGTCGCGCAGGCCGGATTGTTCTTGTCGAGCAGATCAACGGGATTGCTCCAGCCGGTCGAGACGCCGATGACGGTGGTGATCGTCCAGACCGTGTCTTCCGATGTGCGCTGCACCAGCAGCGGAATCTGAGATGACAGACAGGCCTGCGATTGCCTGACGATTTCGATCGGTTGGCCCGTGGCGGCGGCATGCCGTTCGATTTCGGCCTGAAGCGGGTTGAGAGCAAAGGTTGCAAAGAGGGACGCGATGAGATTGGAAATCATGTGTCTGCCTTTCGGAAAATCAGTGGGAGCGGGGAGGGCAGGATGTCCGCAGCACGCGGGCGTCTTGTTGCATTATGCGCGTTCGGCCCTGTCGCGCGTTTTCAGCAGGCTCCAAGCCACGCCGCTTGCGATGATGGCGAAGGTGATGCCGAGGGAGAGGGCGGCCGGGAATTTCTCCAGGCCCAGCATATCGGCAATGAAGATCTTCGAGCCGATGAAGACGAGCACGATGGCAAGCGCCGGCTTCAGATACTGGAAGCGATGGATCATGGCCGCCAACGCGAAGTAGAGGGCCCGCAAGCCAAGGATGGCGAAGATGTTCGACGTATAGACGATGAACGGATCGGTGGTGATGGCGAAGATCGCGGGAACCGAATCCACTGCAAAGATGACGTCGGCCACTTCGATCAGCGCAAGCGCCATGAAGAGCGGCGTTATGAACCAGACCATCCTGCCTGTCTGCGGATGTGGCTGCCTGACGAAGAAGCGCTCGCCGTGATGGTGGTCGGTGACGTTGAAGCGGCTGCGCATGAAGCGGACGAGCGGGTTTTTGGAAACATCCGGCTCGGCATCCTTTACGACCAGCATCTTGATGCCGGTACCGATGAGGAACGCCGCGAAGACATAGAGAAGCCACGAGAATTCGGCCACCAGCGTCGCGCCGACGCCGATCATGATCGCGCGCAGCACGATGACGCCCAGGATGCCCCAGAAGAGTACGCGGTGCTGATAAAGGCGCGGAACGGCGAAGAAAGAAAAGATGAGGGCGATGACGAAGACGTTGTCGAGAGCCAGCGTCTTTTCGACGACGAAGCCGGTCATATAGGCAAGACCGGAATTGGCGCCGAGATACCACCATATCCAGCCGCCGAAGGCGAGGCCGAGGGAGATATAGAGCACCGAGAGCTTGATGCTCTCGCCGACACCTATCTCCTTGTTTTCTTTATGCAGGACACCAAGGTCGAATGAGAGGATGGCAATGACGAGCGCAAGGAAGCTCGCCCACATCCAGAGCGGCTTTCCAAGCCACTCCACGAAGAGCAAGGAAGTTTCCATGACGGAGAACCTCGGTCGGCGCGATGTCGGAACGGTCCGACATCGCAAGAGCGCCGACGGCTCTCACCAGAGGGGCCCGGACCAGCGGGTTGGCCAATAGCTGGGAAGGGAGCGTTCGCGTTTCAAGGGGCGTAGCAGCAGTTCGCAAGGGAACGGTAATTTCGCCCGGTTCTCTAGTCTGACGTCCGTCCGATGTGGAGGCTATAGACGCTTGCCCTTTCCTGCGCGACGAAATCGGTCAACGCTGCGGGAATTTCGACATGAGCGCTGTATCGCGCCAGAATATGGAATCCGTCAGGAAGACCGGTCGCTATGCGGTCGATGATCTTTTCATAATCGACGATCAGCAGTTCGCGCCCGACCATCAGATCGAAAAGCGCGGGATCGGAAATGACATGCTCGTTCTCACAAAACCAATAGGAGGAAATCGTCAGATCGGGGTGGTAGCCGATCCGCGCCGGCAGGTTTCGTTGCTCGAACTGGAAACGCCCCGGCAGCTCGGCCGCCGACATGAGTTCCCTGGCAAGAGAGAGTTGATGCGCCGACACATCCAGACCGTGAAGCTCCAGCCCGGGATTGTCGGCAAGATAGGCAAAGGCGAGGCTGAAGGCGCCCGAGCCGCAGCCGAGATCGCATACATTCTTGTATCCATGCACGGCAGCTTTCAGATTGGTGAGCGCCTGCAGGCACTTCAGAGAATTGCGCATCCCGAAAGCGCGCGTAAATGCATCGGCGGAGCTGCTGTAGTCGAATATCTCGATCTGGCGTCTGCTTTCGACAGCGTTGCGCAAGGCAATGGAGTCGCTGCTTGGGTGATATAGATGGTTACACTTCAGTAGGATTTCGGCGAATTCCTCGATAGTTCGCGCCTGTACGTCCGTGCATGCCATGCAAGTCTATCCTCGCTAGGGGTGTACTGTCTGGCGTGATAGGAAAGGCAGCAGGGGCCGAAAGCAAGCCCCTTAACGCGCTAAAGATGTGGCCGCCGTCATCGAAGGCTGTCGCCATGCCAGCCGTGCGAAGAGGGGACCGGAAACCCTTCAAAGGTCTTGAGCGTGTCGAGGACGATCGAAGTCTTCACATGCTGTACCGACTCGTGCGGCAGCAGCACGTCGTTGACGAATCTTGAAAGGCCGGCCAGTCCGCGCGTCGCGACCTTCAGGTGATAATCCATTTCTCCGGTCAGCGCATAGGCTTCCAGAACTTCCGGCAGCCCGTTGATCAGCTGCGAAAACCGGCGGGCATTGTCCCTGTTGTGCGTGGCGAGCGTCACCGAAATCACCACCAGCATATCCAGGCCCAGCCTCTGCCTGTCGAGATTGGCCTGGTAGCCGCGAATATATCCCTCAGCCTCCAGCCTGCTGCGCCGGCGCGAGCATTGAGAGGGGGAAAGGGCAATCCGCTCGCCCAGCTCATTGTTCGTCAGCCTGCCGTCCTTCTGAAGCTCTTCGAGCAGACGTAGATCCAATTTGTCGAGTGGCTCATCCATTGCATGAATCTTTCAAAGTGCTCACAGATCGTGTATAATATTCTCAGTTCGCAGCGATAATGCAAGCACTTTGCGTGCGTTTTGGGCCATACTTTGCACAGTCAAAGTCCAGTCTTCCGAGGAGGAGAAAATGGGTCCTTTTCCACACGATGCGCCGCCGTCGGAAATCACCGCCGATAACCCGGCCGGCACCGATGGCTTCGAGTTCGTTGAATTCGCTCATCCCGAGCCAGAGAAGCTGCGCGAGCTCTTCACCCGCATGGGTTACGTCACGGTTGCCAAGCACAAGACGAAAGACATCACCGTCTGGCGCCAGGGCGACATCAACTACATCCTGAACGCCGAGCCCGGCAGCCATGCCGCTCGCTTCATCGCGGATCACGGCCCCGCGGCGCCGTCGATGGCTTGGCGTGTCGTCGATGCCAGGCACGCCTTCGATCATGCGGTCTCAAAAGGCGCGGTTCCCTATGAGGGTAATGACAAGGCGCTCGATGTTCCGGCAATCGTCGGCATCGGCGGTTCGCTGCTTTATTTTGTCGAGACCTACGGCAAGAAGGGATCGGCCTACGAGGCCGAGTTCGATTGGCTCGGCGAGCGCGACCCGCGCCCCGAAGGTGTCGGCTTCTACTATCTCGACCATCTGACGCACAATGTCTTTCGCGGCAACATGGACAAGTGGTGGGACTTCTATCGCGACCTGTTCAATTTCAAGCAGATCCACTTCTTCGATATCGACGGGCGTATCACCGGTCTCGTGAGCCGGGCCATCACGTCCCCCTGCGGCAAGATCCGCATCCCGCTGAATGAATCGAAGGACGACACCAGTCAGATCGAAGAATTCCTGAAGAAGTACAAGGGCGAGGGCATCCAGCACATCGCCGTTGGAACGGATGATATCTATCAGGCGACGGACACGCTTGCCGACAACGGCTTGCGCTTCATGCCGGGCCCGCCGGAGACCTATTACGATATGTCCTATGCGCGGGTGAACGGGCACGAAGAACCCATCGAACGCATGAAAAACCATGGTATCCTCATCGACGGTGAAGGCGTGGTGAATGGTGGCATGACCAAGATCCTGCTGCAGATCTTTTCCAAGACCGTCATCGGCCCGATCTTCTTCGAGTTCATCCAGCGCAAGGGCGACGAAGGGTTCGGCGAAGGCAATTTCCGCGCCCTCTTCGAGTCGATCGAAGCGGAACAGATCAAGCGTGGCGTCATCGGCACGGCGGCCGAGTGAGCTTTTTCGGGCGACCCTGCCCAAGCGTGGGGTCGCTTTCAGTCTTCGGGAGGAGTGAAGCATGGACCAGACGATATCCAAGGCGTCCGACCGCCAGGCCACGGCGACGGATAAGCTGCAGTACATGCCGGGTTTCGGCAACGATTTCGAAACGGAAGCCCTCCCTGGCGCATTGCCTCAGGGCCAGAACAGCCCGCAGAAATGCAATTACGGTCTCTACGCCGAGCAGCTTTCCGGCTCGCCATTCACTGCTCCGCGCGGAACGAACGAGCGGTCATGGCTCTATCGCATCCGCCCAAGCGTCCGTCACACCCGGCGCTTTTCCAATGCCTCCTATCCTTTCTGGAAATCGGCACCCTGCCTGGACGATCATTCGCTGCCGCTCGGCCAGCTTCGCTGGGACCCGGTGCCGACGCCGTCCGAACGGCTGAATTTTCTGGAAGGCATCCGCACGATCACCACCGGCGGCGACGTGCTGACCCAGACCGGCATGGCCGCCCACGCCTACGTCTTCAACGAGGATATGATCGACGACTACTTCTTCGATGCAGACGGAGAGCTGCTCCTCGTTCCCCAGGTCGGCGCCATCCGGGTCTTCACGGAAATGGGCGTCATGGATGTCGAGCCTCTGGAAATCTGCGTCATCCCGCGCGGCATGATGTTCAAGGTGACGCGCAGAGGCGATGAGCAGGTCTGGCGCGGCTATGTCTGCGAGAACTACGGCGCGAAGTTCACGCTGCCGGAGCGCGGGCCGATCGGCGCGAATTGCCTTGCCAACCCGCGTGACTTCAAGACCCCCGTTGCCGCCTATGAGGACAAGGAAACGCCGTGCCGCGTGCATGTCAAATGGTGCGGCAAGTTCTACGTCACCGACATCGGCCACTCGCCCCTCGACGTCGTCGCCTGGCACGGCAACTACATTCCTTACAAATACGACCTGCGGACATTCTCACCGGTCGGCGCCATCCTGTTCGATCATCCCGATCCGTCGATCTTCACGGTGCTGACCGCGCCGACAGAAAGTGCCGGCACCGCGAATGTCGATTTCGTCATCTTCCCGCCGCGCTGGCTGGTTGCCGAACATACGTTCCGGCCCCCCTGGTATCACCGCAACATCATGAGCGAATTCATGGGCCTGATCCACGGCCAGTATGATGCGAAGGAAAAGGGCTTCGTGCCGGGTGGCATGAGCCTGCACAATATGATGCTGCCCCACGGCCCGGACGCCTCCGGCTTTGAGAAAGCGTCCAATTCCGAGCTGAAACCGGTGAAGCTGGATCAGACAATGGCCTTTATGTTCGAGACCAGATTTCCGCAGCAGCTGACGAAATATGCCGCTGAACTCGAAACACTGCAGGACGATTACATGGAATGCTGGGATGGTCTGGAGCGCCGGTTCGACGGTACTCCCGGGATCAAGTGACGATCAGCCATCCATTCTTCGATATTGGAACCGGACCATGAAGCTCGCGACTTTGAAAGACTCCACAAGGGACGGCCGGCTCGTGGTCGTTTCGCGTGATCTGACCCGTTGTTCCGAGGTCGGGCACATCGCCCGCAGCCTGCAGGCTGCCCTTGACGATTGGGAGCACGTAGCGCCGAGGCTCGCCTTGATTGCGGAAGGCATCGAAACAGGCGCGGAACCGACGATACGGTTTCACGAACACGATGCCGCCTCGCCGCTGCCGCGAGCCTATCAGTGGGCCGACGGCTCAGCCTACGTCAACCATGTCGAGCTGGTGCGCAAGGCGCGCCATGCCGAAATGCCGGCAAGCTTCTGGGTCGATCCGCTGATGTACCAGGGCGGCTCCGACGGCTTCCTGGCGCCGCGCGATCCCATCCTTGCGGCCGATGAAGCCTATGGCATCGACATGGAAGGCGAGGTGGCCGTCGTGGTCGGCGACGTTCCCATGGGGATCGGTCCGGAGGCGGCGCGCCACGCCATCAAGCTGGTGATGCTCGTCAACGACGTGTCGCTGCGCGGCCTGATCCCGCAGGAATTGGCGAAGGGCTTCGGTTTCTTCCAGTCCAAGCCGTCATCGGCGTTCTCTCCGGTTGCCGTCACGCCGGATGAGCTTGGCGATGCATGGGATGGCGGCAGGCTGCACCTGCCGCTCCTGGTGGCGTTGAACGGCAAACCCTTCGGCAAGGCGAATGCCGGCGTCGACATGACGTTCGATTTCGGTCAACTGATCGCCCACGCCGCCAAAACGCGCAGCCTCGTCGCCGGCACGATCATCGGTTCGGGAACGGTATCCAACAAGCTTAATGGCGGGCCGGGAAGGCCGGTCGAGAAAGGTGGCGACGGCTATTCCTGCATCGCCGAGATCCGGATGATCGAGACAATCGAAACCGGATCTCCGAAGACACAGTTCATGCGTTTCGGCGATCAGGTCCGTATCGAGATGCAGGATCGCGCTGGGCATTCGATTTTCGGGGCGATCGAACAGACCGTCCAGCGATACGAAGGACCGCAGGCGCGATGAGCGACGTCGTTCTTTACGATTACTGGAGATCGTCGGCGAGTTACCGCGTTCGCATTGCGCTCAACATCCTCGGGATCGGCTACAGAACCGTCCCGATCAATCTGTTGGATGGCGAACAGAAGAGCCCGGATTACCTGGACCTCAACCCGCAGGGATTCGTGCCGACGCTGGTGATCGATGGAAGGATCATGACGCAGTCGCTGGCAATCATCGAATATCTGGCCGAGCTTCGGCCCGATGGCGGATTGATCCCGCCGGAAATCACAGATCGGCAGCATGTGCGCGAACTCGCCTACGCGATTGCCATGGATATCCATCCCATATGCAATATGCATGTAGCCGCCCATGTCGCGACGATGACGGATAAGGCCGACGCTCGCGAGGACTGGATGAGGCATTTCATCGCCAGCGGCCTTCGCAAGCTCGAGATCATGCTGCGCAAGTTCGACGGTGCGTTCGGTTTCGGCGATACGCCGACCCTGGCGGATATCTGTCTCGTTCCACAGGTCTATAACGCCCGCCGCTGGGGCGTGGACCTGACCGACCTCAGGCGCATCGTCGAAATCGACGAAAACTGCGCGAAACTACCTGCCTTTCAGGCTGCGCATCCGGATCGCGTCAAGGTCTAAGCACGACCCGAAGCCGAATGTGCCAGGTGTCGGAGCGTCGGCGCTGCAGCTATAAACACGCGTCTTTTAGATGCTATACATACAATCAGCATTCCTTAGCGATATCGCCTTTTGAATTACCGGTTGCAGAAAGTCGCGTGTTTTTTATGTGATTGTCATGTGGCTTTTATAAGTGGGGAGAGGGAAGCAACCAACGCAGGGGGTATAAATGCGTAAACTTCTTCTCGCCATGATGTCTGCGACCGTAATGTCCGGCGCAGCCCATGCAGCGACAGTCTATCCGTTGGACCGGGCAACGGTACTCGCCGGCTCGCCTTTCGATTTCAAGGTCGAGTTCAGCAAGGTGGTAAAGCCTGAGGACGTGAAAGTCACCGTCAACGGCGAAAGCTACGATGCGGTTTTCGGCAAGGCTGCCGATTTCGTCGCCGAGGAAAAGGGGACCGAAGACAAGGTGCTCGGATCCGCTCTGATCCTGCGTGGCGTCAAGCTCGCAAAGCCCGGCCAATACAAGGTCGAGGTTTCGGCCGGCGACGAGAGAAAGTCGGTCAACTGGGACGTCTACGGCACGTCCGCTGCGCCCAAGGCCAAGAACATCATCTTCCTGCTCGGCGACGGCCTCTCCGTCGCGCATCGCACCGGCGCCCGTATCATGTCCAAGGGCATGACCGAAGGCAAGGCCAACGGCCGTCTCGCCATGGATGACATTCCGCCGGTCGCCTTCATCGGTACCTCCTCGACATCGGCCATCGCCACGGACAGCGCCAACACCATGTCGGCCTATATGACGGGGCACAAATCGGCCGTGAACGCGCTCGGCGTCTATGCCGACCGCACACCGGCAAGCCTGGATGATCCGAAGGTTGAGACGATCGGCGAGGCCCTGCGCCGTACCGGCAAGAAGTCGCTCGGCATCGTGACCACGTCCGAACTCGAGGATGCAACGCCTGCCGCGCTGGTGTCTCATACGCGCAAGCGCGGCGACAAGGCCGAGATTGTCGGCATGATGTATGACGTCAAGCCGGATGTCCTGCTCGGCGGTGGCTCGGCCTATTTCCTGGCGAAGAGCGTACCGGGCTCCAAGCGCAAGGACGACAAGGACTACATCGCGCTCTTCAAGGACGCCGGTTATGCCGTTGCTACCGACAAGACCGAATTGGCAAGCGCCGCCGGCTCGAACCAGGACAAGCTGCTCGGCCTCTTCCACACAGGCAATCTCGACGTCACGCTTGATCGCGAATTCCTCAAGAAGGGCACTGTCGACAAGTTCCCGAACCAGCCGGGCCTCGTCGACATGACCAAGGTCGCGCTCGACAAGCTTGCCAAGAATCCGGAAGGCTTTTTCCTGGTTGTCGAGGGCGCATCCATCGACAAGATGAGCCATCCGCTCGACTGGGATCGCGCTTTGATCGAAACGATCGAGTTCGACAAGGCGGTTGCCGTTGCCCGCGAGTTTCAGGCGAAAAACCCCGACACGCTGATCGTCGTCACCGGCGACCATACGCATGGCGTCTCGATCATCGGCACTGTCGACGATGAAAAGCCGGGCACGGAAATGCGCGACAAGGTCGGCACCTATGCTGCTGCCGGTTTTCCGAACTACGAGGATAAGGATGGCGACGGCTATCCGGACCGCGTCGACGTTTCCCGTCGCCTGTTCATGGCCGCCAACAATGGTCCCGACCATTACGAGACCTTCCGTCCGAAGCTCGACGGCCCTTTCGTTCCGGCAATCCAGAACGAGAAGAAGGAATATGTTGCCAACGAAGCCTACAAGGACGTGCCCGGTGCCGTCTTCGTGCAGGGCAATATTCCGAAGGACGAAGACAGCGGCGTCCATGCCGTGGACGATATCGTGCTGCAGGCGGTTGGTCCCGGTGCCGAAGGCTTCCGGGGTTACATGGAACAGAGCGATGTTTACCGCGTGCTGGCCGACACCTTCGCGCTCGGCTCTGAAAAGATCTAACTCGTCAGAGACAATCCGAATATGGACAGGTGGCTTCAAGGCCGCCTGTCTCTCTTTCTCTCAAGGGGTACGCGATGTCCAAAAGCCAGATCGCCACCATCAATCGCCGGACCTTCTTGGCCGTTGCCGCGACTTTGCCGGTCATGGGCATTGCCGCGCGTGCGAAGGCTGCCGAGAAGCTTGGCTTCGGCGAGCTCTACAAGAGCTTCGGACCGCTTGGTCTGGAGTTTTCCGACAGGGTGAAGCAATTGAGCGGCAAGGAAATCGCCATCAACGGCTTCATGGCGCCGCCCTTGAAGGCGGAGGCAGCCTTCTTCGTGCTGACGGAAATTCCGATGTCGCTTTGCCCCTTCTGCTCTTCCGATGCCGACTGGCCTGACAACATCATGGTCGTCTATCTCTCAAGCAGGCAGACCTTCGTGCAGTACAACGCGCCGATCCTTGCGCGGGGCGTGCTGGAATACGGCTCCTGGACCGATCCCGAAACCGGCTTTATCAGCCAATTGCGTCTCAGGGATGCATCTTTCAGGACGGCCTGATCATATGCTTGCGCTTGATGTCTCCAGTCTTGAAATGCAGTTTCCCGGCTTGGCCGCGCCTGTGCTCGCGATCGAGCGTTTCCATCTGCCGGCGGGCGGCAGGCTCGCGATCACCGGCGCATCCGGCTCAGGCAAAAGCACCTTCGTCAACGCCATCACCGGCCTGGAGAAGGTCACGCGCGGCAGCGTTTCCTGGAGCGGCACGGAGATCACCCGTCTTTCCTCTGGCCGGCGCGACGCGTTTCGCGCGCGCAACATCGGCCTCGTCATGCAGGACTTTCATCTCTTTCCCGGCTTGTCCGCCTTCGAGAACGTTGTGCTGCCGGTCAGGCTCACGCGGCGTCTCGCGCCTCACGAGCGGGATCGCGCGCTTTACCTGTTGTCCGCAACCGGTATTGCCCGTCCGCAGCAGAAGATCGAAACCTTGTCGCGCGGCGAGATGCAGCGCGTTGCCGTTGCCCGCGCCCTTTTATCGCGTCCGGGCGTCATTGTCGCGGACGAGCCGACCGCCAGCCTCGACCGGCAGGCGGGCAAGGAGGTTGCCGAACTCCTGCTGCAGCTTGCGGCCGAGGAAGGGACGACGCTTGTGGTTGTCACGCATGATGCGTCGCTTGCCGAACGACTTGGCCGCCGCATCAATCTGGCGAGTGGACGCATGGAGGAAGACATTCAAGAGGCCGGCGCACAATGATCACCTTCATTCTTGCCGATCTCAGGCGCTTCTGGAGCGGGGCGTTTGCCGTCGTTGTGCTGATTGCCCTGTCGGTCGCCTTGAGCGTGACGGTCACGCTGCAGGAGCGGGCCGTACGGCTGGGCAGCGCGCGCGCCGCTGAAAAATTCGATCTGCTTGTGGGGGCTGCCGGCAGCGAGACGCAGCTGGCGCTTTCGGCCGTCTTCCTGCAGCCGGCGCCGCTGCCGCTGATGGAGGGAGCCGTTCTTTCCCGTCTTGCCAACGACCCGCGCGTGGAGCTGGCGGCACCGGTCGGCTTCGGCGATTCCGCTTACGGGCATCCGATTGTCGGCACGACGACCGGCCTGATAACGTCCCTTTCGCCATCGCTGTCGCAGGGGGCGATGTTTGCGCGCCTTGCTGAAGCAGTTGTCGGTTCGGACGTCGCCTTGTCGACGGGCGCGGAGATCAAGCCCATGCACGGCTCGGCCGAGGCCGGTGGCGAAACCCATACGGCCATTGCCTATAGGGTCACCGGCCGCATGGCGCCGACGGGTACTGCATGGGATCGCGCGATCCTCGTGCCGATCCGTGCGGTCTGGCAGCTGCACGGAATGCATGGAGACGAGCACCACGACCACGACGGCGATGCGGCTGAGCCGCATGGTGCCGAACCGGCGGCGCAGGAGGAAGGCCATGGACATGAGCACGGCCATGTCGATGCCGATGCGCCGCTCGATGAGCATTTCGACGCGCAGACGCCGGGTGTTCCGGCCGTTCTCGTAAAGCCGAAGACGATTGCCGATGCCTATCGCCTGCGGCAGGAATATCGCACCGGCACGACGCTCGGCGTCTTTCCCGCGGAAGTGTTGACCAGGCTCTACGCGACGCTTGGCGATGCCCGTAGCCTGCTTCTGGGGATCG
The DNA here is from genome assembly GCF_010668395.1 of Martinezella lusitana. GTDB lineage: Bacteria > Pseudomonadota > Alphaproteobacteria > Rhizobiales > Rhizobiaceae > Rhizobium > Rhizobium lusitanum_A. The sequence goes on along the minus strand of NZ_WUEY01000025.1, from coordinate 4,925 downwards.
CCCTTGGAACACAGGCGATCGTGATTGCCGCGATCGTGCTGGTCACGGTCATGCATGTCGGCTCGCGGCGTCGGCAGATCGGCGCGTTGCGCGCGCTCGGCACACCGGTCGGCTCGATCGTCACTCTCGTATGGGGCGAGCTCTTTATCCTTTTTGCCGCCGGCATCCTGCTTGGTATCGCGCTCGGCTATACCGCAGCGTTGGTGATCTCCGCCAGACTTGCCGCATCGACCGCGGTCCATCTGCCTGTCGGCTTCACCTTCGATGATCTATGGCTCGTTGGCGGTTTCGCGGCCGTCGCGGCAATCATCTCCGTCGTGCCTGCGTTCAGCGCCTTACGCTCCAGCCCGGCCGCCGCGCTGCGCGCCTGACGACCGGTTGGCAACAAGATTGGCGGGAGCGCGCCCGCTTCATGGGCATGTCGGCTGAAATCGAATTGCCGTCCGACGCGCCGAAGACATATGGCTTCGTCGGATCGATTTTGAGCTGAAGGGCCTGGTCTCGAGGCGGTCCCCGACGGCTGCGACGATCGGATGAGCTTACCCGAAGCGAATGGCCGTTCAGCCTTCGAAGCCGAACCGTTCGACATCGAAATCGTCACCATCGTAACTGGCGCTACCCTCCTGAATGTCGGCGACATCGTCTTCCATGGGGATCGGCGCACCGACGAGATCCGGGAGCGTCATGTTGATTGCCATCCCCGGCGGCTGCAGCGCCCAGGCGACGATCGCCCCGGTCGACATCGACCCGACGCCCGCCGATACGTCCTGAGAGGCGTAGATGGGGAGCGCCGTCATCGGCTGCATCCTTGCCATGGCGCCATTGTTCGCTGTCTCCGAATGGCCGGCTACAACCAGTCTTCCCGCATCGTTTCGCCCGACCACCAGGCTTGCCAGCGTGGCAGGCGCCGGTCTTTCCGGGGCGACTGTCGGAATGGCGACAATGCTGGCGGGCCGCCATGCCGGCAGCGGCACGCTATAGGCTGCAAGGTCGGCAAAAGGCGGCGCTTTATGTTCCTCTGTCACCCGCTTGGCAAGCTGAAGTTCCAGCCCACTTGCGGCCCGGCTCTTGGGTGTCGGAAGCATGCTGGTCAGAAGACTGGCGTTCGGCTTATCCCCGCGAGACGCGATCGACGGGCCGTCATCGTCGTCAACGACGGCTTCGATCTTGGCGCTCGGTTGAGACGGCCGCTTCCGGGATTGCGTGACGGCAACCTCATAGCCCGGCAGAGGTCTTCCGTCCGCCGGCATATGCAGTGTCCGTCCGTTCGGGAAAAGTCGTGCGAGTTCCTGACGCGACATCCTCGGCCATGCGCGGACCCTGCCGACATCCAGATGGACGAACGGCGATCCGGAATTGGGATAGAAGCCCACGCCGCCGATCTGCATTTGCATGGCGATCGCGCGCAGGCTCGCGAGCTTCACGCCTGGAATATAGAAATCCATCGCCTTTCCGAGCGTATGCTGGCTGTGCTTTGCGACGCCGGAGCTGCGCGAGCGATTGCGCAGCATGCCGTTGGTCGACGGAGAGCGATAGGCCGAGACGACATGAATGGGTTCCCGCGCACCGCTGCGATCGTAGACCTCCCAGACAAGGTCGAGCAGTTCCGGATCGATCCGGGTCGGCTCGTTCTTTCGCCAATCGCGCAGGAAGCGGTTGATTTGGGCAAGGCCTCTCGGATCGTATTTGCCACCGCGCTTGAAGACGATGGTCGCCCTTTCGCCCGTATGCGTGAAGAAGAGCTTGAGCGCCCTGTCCTCAGCCGCGGCGGAGCCGGCAAAGGCGCCGAGTATCAGCATCGCTGCCAATGCCACGCGGCAGGCGACGAACGAGGAGATCATGGCGAAGCTTGTCGCCGAAATGGAGAAGATCGCTTGATGCACGGATACGACTTTCGCCCTTGCTAACAGACACAGATATCAGAGGCGCCGCGCCCGCGGCATCGCTATACCTCCAATTATGGTCAATAAATCCCTAACGGACCGTTTATAGCGGAAAATGGCGCGATTTTGCCGGTTCGAGCGCTTTCATGGGGACTGAAGCCGGCCCTTTCGTGGCAGTCAGTCCGCATCTTGGAGAACTCGGGACTCATGGCCGCGGCCGGGCGGAAAAGCAGCGGTCGCAGGATCTCGCGGCGGCATTCGAACCATGTGGATAAACCGGCTTTGCAAACGTTTTCGCGCGGGTTGCAAACTGCCTGCCAAGACAGCATCATCGCGGCCCATGAGCGGACAGAATCGATTTGCTCCGCCGTCCAGCGGGCAGCAAACCATCAAGCGTAGCGACCTGTTGCGGCAGCTTCGGCGCGCCGGCATCCGCCGTTTGACGGCTATCGTGGCGCCCGCAGGCTACGGCAAGACGTCGCTCGCCGTCCAATGGCATGACATGCTGAAGGAGGATGGCGTCAAGCTTTGCTGGGTATCCCTCGATGCCGAGCACGCCAATCAGGAAGCCTTCCTGCTTGCCCTGATCGATGGTCTTCAAACGCTTCTGGACGAGGATGGAGCAGACGCCGGCAATCTGCCGGCCGCGGCGCTTCTTTCCGTGCTTGGAACACGCCTGCGCAAGATCGATGAGCCGGTCGTCATCTTCCTGGACGACTATCATTTCGCCCAGACGGATGCGACCGAGGCGTTGATGGCGAAGATCCTTGCCGATCTTTCGCTGGAGCATGTCAAGCTGGTGCTGGTGAGCCGCAGTCCGCCGCGCTTTCCGCTTTCGGCTTTGCGGCTGCGCGGCGAGTTCAAGCAATTCGGTGTTGCCGAACTCGGCTTTAGCGACGCGGAAGCGCGGGAATTGTTTGATGGCAAGGGCGCAGATCTGACCGAGGAGCAGGTCGGCTCTTTCAATCGCCGCACCGAGGGCTGGGCCGTCGCGTTGCAGATGGTTAGCCTGCTGGTCTCGGACTCCGAACAAAGCGATGCCATCCTGGCCACTTTCGATGGCGGCGGCGCCGATATGGGCTCCTATCTCTCCGAGCAGGTGTTTGAACATCTGCCCGAGGATATCCGTCTGTTTCTGGTCGAGATTGCAGCGCTGCCGGCGTTCAATCAACCGCTTCTCGAGGCGGCGCTGGAGAGCAGCGAGCGCGCCGCCATGATCGAGCGGCTGAACGAATATGCCCTTCCCGTGACGCTGCTTGCCGGCCCCGGCAACTGGATGCGCTTCCACCCCGTCTTCAACGAGTTCCTCAAGGAAACTGCCGGTCGAAGGGGCATCGATGCCGCGCGAGCTTTGAACCGGGCGGCCCATTGGTTCGAGGGCAGGGGCGATATAGATCGCGCCGTTCACCATGCGCTTTCGGCCGGTGACGCCAATCTTGCCGCGCGCATCGTCGAAACTGCCGGAGGCTGGCGGCGCGTCTATGCGACCACGCGCGGCGGCGCAACGCTTTTTCAGGCCTTAAGCGGGCGCGCTTCGGAGATCGATCTGGTCCGGTTTCCGCTGGCGACACTGGGGCTTTCGATCTTCAACGCCAAGGCCGCCCAGCTTGCCGCAGCCAATCATTATCTCGTCATCGCCGAACGGCGGGCTGCCGGCGATCCCATCCTGGCAAAGGATCTGCGCGTCGTGCGCATTCTTCTGGCGCTTTATACGGACCACTGGGCAAGCGCGGCCGATCTTTCCGCGCTGGAGGACGACTTGCGGCAGCCGGAAGGTATGGAGCTCATCCATCAGGCGCTGGCGCTCAACATGCTTTCCTACAATTTCCTGATCCGCAGCGAGCTTGATCGCGCGCTGCACTACGGCCATCTGGCCATTCGCGCCTTCCGCGACGGCGGCGCCGATTTCGGTGCGATGCACCTCTACACGCATATCGGCCAGGCCTTCTTTCTCTCCGGCGATTGCGCAAGCGCGCTTGCGGCCTATGACGAGCTGATCTGCGAAGCGCAGACCAATATAGCGCCCGGCAGCGATCTCGATGCCGTTGGCCAGGTCCTGAAGGCCGAAGTCCTGTCGATGAGCGGTGAGGTGGAGACCGCGGAGGAAATACTCGGATGGGCGCTGCCGCATCTTGAACGCCATGATACCTGGTTTGATCTTCTCGCCGCCGGCTTCATGGCCGAACAGCGGGTGCTGCGGATGCGGGGAGATTTGCTGGCCGCGCATGCCGCCATGGACCGTATCCGCGCAGCGGCGCGTCGTCGTGGCTTTGATCGGCTCACCCGTCTGATCGACGGAGAGCGCGCCATGCTTCTCATATCGTCCGGCGATCTCGATCAGGCGATCCGGCACGCCGAGGCCAACGGCTTCGGTATGCAGGCAATCGGCGCAGATCGGGCCAACGCGCTCGCCATCCATCTGCGCGGCGCAACGCCGGCGATCTTCTGGACGCGCGCCTACCTGGCACTCGGCGAGAGTTCCAAGGCGCGAGAGGTCTTCGATCAATTCAGGACGCGCCAGTCACAGCGTCCGCATGTGCCGCGTGCGATAGAGCTGACCCTCATCGAGACCGGCATTCTGGTCGCCGAAGGCCGCACGGATCTCGCCGCCGCCCGTCTTTCCGATCTCGTCCTGACCATGCCCCTCGACGACTACAGGGCGCTGCTGCGTCTCGACTATGCCGCTGGCCTGGGAGAGCTTCGCGCGCTCGCCAATCATCCGAGCGTTGCAAACGTCATCCGCAAGCGTCTCCAATCTCTGCTCATGGGCGGGGAGGCGACGCGGGAAGCAACTGTCGACGATGGCGGATCCACCTTTACCGGCCGGGAGCGCATGGTGCTCGAATTGCTGAGCTCAGGCCTTTCCAACAAGGAAATCGGCCGGATGCTGGCGCTTTCCGACAACACTATCAAATTTCACCTGCGCAACATCTTCGCCAAGCTCAACGTCTCGACGCGGACGGCCGCCGTGACGGCAGCGCGCCAAAAGGGCACGCTCAATCGATAGGCCTGCCCGAACGGGTGGGTTTCGCTATTCCCACC
>NZ_WUEY01000024.1 GCF_010668395.1 Martinezella lusitana | reverse complement strand
CCCGCTCCTGAACAGCACCTACAATCATATCAACTCCCCTCTTCCCACATAGGCAGCGCGCGACCAGCGCCATAGTTTTAAGCGCACGCAATCCCCCGCAGACCAACGACCTGATGGGACGGGCTTGTCCCACTGGCCGCTGTCTTCACGCAGCCTCGCCAGTCGTGGCGAGGCTGCGTCCTGCTTGCTTGGGAGGCAGGCGACCTGACGGAAATCTCAACCCGAGAAACTGAAGATCCCTTCGCGGCTCGGTCAGACGGGTGCTGGAATAACCCGCTTTTCAATCAGGCTCGTAAAGTGCTCCTTGAACATGTCTTCCGTGTCAATACAGTCCGAAAAGCCGTGTTTGCGCGCCTTGATCGTGCTGGTGATGTTGTCGTACGTGGTCTTCAGGACCAGATCGCCGAAGTTCCAGTTTGCGATTTCGTCATATGCGTAAGGCGCAAGACCATGGTCGCGGACAAGACCGTCCCAGATTGCTCTTTTGTCTGCCATCATCTCTTGCATCGAGAACGGAAGGGGGGCGCCGACCGGCAACTTGAAGAATTCGGCGATGCGCGGCCACAGCCGCACCCAACGGAAATAATCACCGTTGGTGATGTTGTAGACTTCGCCGCGTGCAGCATCCGTAGACCCGGCCCAGTCCGTCGCCTGCGCAAGGATCCGGGCGTCTGTCACCTGGTAAAGGGTATTGTACGAGGTATCGGTGCCAGGGAACGCTAGCGGAAGCTTGAGCGCCCGGCATATCGTCGCGTAGACAGCGATCACCATCAGCAGGTTCATCGGATTGCCGACCGCCATTCCGCAGACCGCTTCGGGTCTGAGGGCCGACCATGACCAATCCTTTCCTGTCGAATGTTCCCGAAGGAAGTCCTCCTGGTCATAGTAGAAATTCGGCGAGATATGTCTGGCGTCGTCTTCCCGTGCCGGCGTCGGGAACGGTCCAAGGTGACACCCATAGGCTTTCCCCCCCTGCATCAGCGTCACATGCTTCAGCGATGGAGACGTCTGCTCGACGGCCTTCACGACATTGCGCAGCATGGCAAGATTGGGCGCGACGAGCTCGTGACGTGTCGGAAGCTCTTTGTAGGCCGCATAGACGATGTGCGTCGTTCCGCTTGCCTCAGCAAGCTTCGACACCGTGTCGGCCTCGTCCAGAAGATCGACGGAGATGTGTTCGGCGCGGGTCTCGAATTCGGGACGGCGTCTGGACAGACCAATGATCCTGACATCTTTTTGCTGTTCGAAATGTGCAAGGACAGCGCGTCCGATGACACCGACGGCGCCCGCGACCAAAACTGTTTTCATGATGATTGTCTCCTTAAATGCTGGATGGATTACGAAGGCGGCCGTGGACAAAAGGCGTCACAAGCGGGCTTTACGGCGCCGAAGGCACATGTTTGATCGCACCATCGATCTGGCAAATCGAAAGCACGGCGAGAAAGAGGATTGCCAACCCAGTTTCAGCGCCTCACCCCCGGGATGGGGTCGGCCGACGACGACGGAAGCGATGATAGAAGACAGAACTTGATCATCCGTGGCCCGATAAGCGTGGTTCGAGCAGCCCACGAACACAAACCCTCCAGGCGCGCTCGAACCTCCGGTACTGGGAAACAGATTGCGTAAACGCCCGTCACTAGGCAAAGGCCGACGCACGCCAGGGATGACAGCAAAAATTCCAACTCGGGTCACCTCAACCTCCTCCGATGAGATGCATCACAATCTGATTGGCGCAGAACCTCCCGTAATTCGCGGCTTTCGTCAAGCAATTTTGATCAATCGATAATTTTTTTATAGCTGAGCGGATTTTCTAAGCGAATTCACCCGTCCAAGCCCGATACGCCATAAGAGGCACTGCCCTCGAGTCCCTCTCTGTAGGGGCCACAGCAACTCGCGGATTTCGCATCCTCTCTGATCTGAAATTGCCACGAGTCGATGATTGCCTAGATTCCCCGATCAGCCATTGACAAATTTTTATCGTTCGATCAGTTTTTCATGACGTGACCGATTTGGAGGAGATCCTGGCAGGCGCAAGAGCGGACGAAAGCGGAGGTCGTGCAGGGCTTTCCAGGTTGGAACCGGAACCACGCCGTTGTTTGCGCAAAATAGCGCTGGCTCGCCCTCGCCGTTCGGGAGACGGCGTACGGGGAGATGATCGGCCATAGACACGGTTGATCCAGGTGCCGCCGAAGCGTCGCTTCGAGACGTTGCGCCGTGCATCGCGTTTTGACGGTATTTTTTGAGCTGGAGGAGGGCTCGAATGGAGGATGAGGCGGAAGCCGGCATATTCACCTGGTCGCTTGCCGAGAATGCGCTTTATGCAGACACGGCTGTTGCGGCCCTCTTCGGACTTAATCCGGTGGCGACGCTGCTCGGCCTCTCCCCTGTTGACTACCTGGCCCGTGTCCACCAGGCCGATCGCGACGACGTCGTCAAACTTTGGTTGAAGGCCGTCGCCGACGGTCTGCCCTACAGCGCTGTCTACCGAGTAATGGATGGCACCGGGACGATCAGGCAAGTGATGGCGCACGGCAGATGTTTTCGCGATCGCACGGGCAGTCCCGCCCATTTCGCCGGCATTATCTACCCCTTCGAGACTCCAACGCCGAATTGAAGCAACGATCTGACGACGATCGGGATTTGAGCAAATGACAAAGCAGCTTTTCACGATGAACCATATCGGCATCAACGTCCCCGACGTGGACCTTGCCGTTTCCTGGTACCGAGACGTCCTTGGCTGTTTCGTCCTCGCCGAGCCGGCTGAGGCGAGTGACGACGGAAGTCACCTCGGCGCCATCGTCAAGGATATTTTCGGTGACGCTTTCGGCAAAGTCAGGATCGCCCATCTAACGACGGCCTGCGGTGTGGGAATTGAAATGTTCCAATTCATGGAGCCGAAAACGTACGTCCCTGAAAACACCTTCGACTTTTCTCGATCCGGAATTTTTCACATCTGTCTGACCACCGCAGACATTGACGCGACGGCCAAGCTGATCACGCAAAACGGCGGCAACGTATTGTCGAAGAAATGGCAGCTCTACCCCGAACAGAACATGCGTCTCGTCTACTGCATGGATCCCTGGGGCACGATCATTGAATTCTTCGAGGCGCCCTACGCACAATTTTGCGCCAATCGAGCGGTTCGGCCCAGTGCGTAGGGACCCTCCCCGTGAGTGAGCGGATCACCATAGGCCGCGCCGCAAGCGGCGCCTATCGAGGCATTGCGCCTTCGTCATCCCGTTCAGGACTGCACGCCCCGCCGCTGCGGGCAATCAATCAACCAAACAGCTTATCAAGGAGGAGACGAATGGAATACCGTCAGCTTGGCCGCTCAGGTCTGAAAATTTCGACGATCACAATGGGGACCATGACCTTCGGCGGCGCTGGCTGGGCGCAGAAAACCGGGGCTCTTGAGGTCTCCGAAGCCAGACGCCTCGTCGATCTCTGCATCGATAAGGGAGTCAATCTGCTCGACACGGCCGATGCCTATTCCGATGGCCGATCCGAAGAAATCGTCGGTGAAATTTTGCGGGGTAAGCAAAAAGACGGCGTCCTCATCGCAACGAAGGCGCGCTATCCGATGGGCAACGGTGTGAACAATGCCGGCAACTCCCGCTATCACCTCATCGAAGCCTGTGAGGCCAGCCTGCGCCGCCTGAAGACGGACGTCATCGATCTCTATCAGTTGCATCATTGGGACGGCCATACTCCCCTCGAAGAAACCATGGAAGCCCTCGATACGCTCATCCGGCAGGGCAAGGTCCGATACGTTGGCTGCTCAAATTTCTCGGGCTGGCATATCGTCAAGGCACTTGGGGTCAGCGAACGCAACATGCGCCAGCGGTTCGTCTGCCAGCAGATCCACTATAGCCTGGAATCACGCGACGCCGAGCATGAGTTGCTGCCGGTCGCGGTCGATCAGGGCCTTGGCGTCCTTGTCTGGAGCCCGCTCGCAGGCGGGCTGCTATCCGGCAAGCATCGCCGCAACCAGGCAGCACCCGAAGATAGTCGCCAGTTTGCCGGTTGGACAGAACCGCCGATCCGGGATGAGAACCGTCTCTGGAACATTGTCGAAACCCTCGTCTCGATTGCCGAAAGTAAGGGGGTCTCGCCGGCGCAGGTCGCATTGTCCTGGCTGATCGGCCGTAGGGCAGTTACCTCGATCGTCATCGGGGGGCGGACGGAAGCGCAGTTCCAGGATAATCTGGGGGCAGCCGAACTGAGACTTTCGTCAGACGAGCGCCAACTTCTCGACAATATCAGCAAAAGCCCTCTCCCCTACCCTTATTGGCACCAACGCAATGCGGCGAGCGACAGGCTGAGCGAAGCGGACATTGAAGCGCTCGCAGGGCACGAGAAATCCTAGAGGCATCCAGGCCGGCACTTTGGTGCCGGCTTTTTTCCTCGGTAGATGATGGCCCAATCGTCAGGAGGTGGAGCGAGCTCAACAGCTGGAAACAGTTGGCGGTGTTGGTGTGCCTAACCGAAAATGAGGGAAAATTGTCTTTTGTCGAACGGTCACCCAACCGTAATCTGCCGCGGTCTAAAAACGAGGCATATGATGGTTTTGAGAGTTGCGATCAACGGCTATGGCCGCATTGGGAGAAATGCGCTTCGGGCGCTCTACGAAAGCAATAAGCGTGATGCGATCGAAATTGTCGCCATCAACGATCTTGCGAGCGCAGAGATCAACGCGCATTTGACAGCATTCGACACGACCCATGGCAAGTTTCCGGCTGAGATCTCGGTTGCCGACGGAGTGCTTGTGGTCAACGGCGATCCTATCAAGGTTCTAGCGGAACGGGATCCGGCGAAGCTGCCATGGGGGGAGCTGGATGTTGATCTCGTTCTCGAATGCACCGGAATATTCGCAAACCGTGCGGCCGCGTCGGCTCATCTCACCGCAGGCGCAAAGCGTGTGATTATCTCCGCGCCGGCAGGCAGCGATATCGATGCAACCATCGTTTATGGTGTGAATGACAACGCCCTGAAGGACACCCATCGTATCATTGCGATTGGGTCCTGCACGACCAACTGCTTGGCAACAATCGCAAAGCCCCTGAACGACGCTGTCGGTATCATCGCGGGCAACATGACGACGGTACATGCCGTTACCAACGATCAGGTTTTAACGGACGTCTATCATCCCGATCCGCGCCGCGCCCGCTCTGCCATGGCATCCATTATCCCGACCAAGACAGGCGCAGCGTCGGCAATTGGCCTTGTCCTGCCAGAGCTGCAAGGTCGACTGGATGGATTTTCGATCCGCGTTCCGACCATCGACGTCTGCCTGTTGGTCGTAAGCTTTACTTGCGGGCGACCGACTTCCGCCGACGAGATCAACGCGTTGATGCGATCTGCCGCCGGCGAAGGGCCGCTGAGGGGACTACTGACCATCAGTGATCTGCCCCTGGTCTCCAGCGACTTCATCCATAATTCCGCATCGGCGATTTTTGATACGACACTCACCAAGGTCATCGGCGGTGGCGAGCACGCTACCGTCTATGCCTGGTACGACAATGAATGGGGTTTCGCGAATCGGTTGATCGACAATGCTGTCCAGTTTGGCAGGCTGCCGTTGGCCATGGGATAGCCGGCAACAGAACCGATCTCTGCGCATTGTCCAATTCGGCCGATTGCCGAGCGCCGTCAAGAGACACGCTTTCCCTTTCCCAATCGGCAAACACGTTACGATTCAAGCCAGTCGCTACATCATCGGCCGGCACGGCGGGGCGAACCCCTGTTGGCAACAAACGCCCAAAGGAAGAAACATATGAGGTTTGCACCGGATCAGCACCTGCATATCGGCTCGCTGATATTCGACCGCCTTGATCAGATCGACCTGACCGGTCCCTATGAAGTCCTTTCCGCTATTCCGAACGCGACCGTCCATATCGGAGCGAAGAAGATGGAAGTGGTGAAGGATTTCCACGGGCTGCCGCTCTATCCCACAACCACGCTGCGTGACATGCCAAAGCTCGACATCCTGCATGTCCCGGGCGGTCCGGGGCAGCAGAATTTGATGGAAGACGAAGAAGTCCTTGGTTTCATTCGCCGACAGGCAGCTGAAGCTGCCTTTGTGTTTTCCGTTTGCACCGGTGCACTCTTGGCTGGCGCCGCCGGCCTTTTGAAGGGCCGCCGGGCGACCACCCACTGGGCATCCATGGAAGTGCTTCCGCTTTTGGGCGCCATTCCAGTGAACGAGCGCGTCGTCATCGACGGCAATTGGGTATTCGCGGCCGGAGTGACCTCAGGCATCGATGGTGCGCTGCGCCTCGCCGCAATGGCGCGTGGGGACGATGTCGCCAAACAGATTCAGCTCTATATGCAGTATCAACCCGAGCCGCCCTTTGATAGTGGCACGCCTGAACAGGCACCGCCCCATATTCTGGCGAGACAACGCGACGCTGTCGCCGCGCTCACCGCCGCCCGCATCGAAACGGCGAAGCGTGTCGGAGAAAAACTCGGTCTCGTCTCCTCTGTCGTGGCCGATTGAAGCTAGAGGCCATGACCGGCCGATCAACGGAAAAGATTCGGAGGCCACCGCATCGGTCAGTCTTTGGCTGGAATCACAATCGGCTACCCGTTGATCAATAAGGCCAGGAACCAGGCTAGCATCTCGACTGCACGGGCCTCAGACGGTTTGCTCGATCTTCCGTACGCAGGCTTTGCGCTATTCTATCGACGACGAACTGGACGCCATGAATGTCATGAACGCCGCCAGACCTTGTCTGACGGCGTTTTCGAATTGGTCCCCGGGAAGGCCGCATTCAATGAAGCTCTGATGCGCTGGTGGAGCGGCAAGCGGAGACGACCGCACTACGCAAGCAGCTTTTTCTCGCGGGCGATCTTCAAGCGCGCGAAATCGTCGGCGGCGTGGTGGGACGAGCGGGTCAGCGGGCTCGAGGCGACCATTAGGAAGCCCTTGCTATAAGCGACCGTCTCATAGGACTTGAATTCCTCCGGCGTCACGAAGCTCATGACCTGATGGTGCTTGCGCGTCGGCTGCAGATACTGGCCGATGGTCAGGAAATCGACATCGGCGGTGCGCAGGTCGTCCATCAGCTGAAGGACTTCATTACGCTCCTCACCAAGGCCGACCATGATGCCGGACTTGGTGAACATGGTCGGATCCAGCTCCTTGACGCGCTGCAGCAGGCGGACGGAATGGAAATAGCGCGCGCCGGGACGAACCGTCAGATAATTGCCCGGTACGGTTTCCATGTTGTGGTTGAAGACATCAGGCTTGGCCGCGACGACACGCTCGAGCGCACCCGGCTTCTTCAGGAAGTCAGGCGTCAGGATCTCGATCGTGGTCGTCGGCGAAGCGGCGCGGATCGCCCAGATCACCTTCTCGAAGTGCTCGGCGCCACCGTCTGCCAGATCGTCGCGGTCGACCGAGGTGATGACGACGTGGCTGAGGCCCATCTCCTTGACGGCCTTGGCGACATTTTCCGGCTCTGCCATGTCGAGCGCGTTCGGCTTGCCGGTCGAGACGTTGCAGAAGGCACAGGCGCGCGTACAGATCTCGCCCATGATCATGAAGGTGGCGTGCTTCTTGTCCCAACATTCGCCGATATTCGGGCAGCCGGCTTCCTCGCAGACCGTGACGAGCTTGTGCTCCTTCACGATCGAGCGTGTTTCGGCATAGCCCTTCGACGTCGGCGCCTTCACACGAATCCAGTCCGGCTTGCGCAGGACTTCCGTGTCCGGGCGATGGGCTTTTTCGGGATGCCGCAAACGGAGAGCCTGGTGTTTGGTCGTATCCAAAATGGTCGTCATAGCCGTAACAACTTTCTGCCGCCGATCGCGGCGTCCCAATTTCTAATTCATCGTCGCAATCTGCCGCCTGGCGTCAAAGCGCCTCAGCCACGATGAGCGCCGGCACGGAGACGGTTGGAAATGCATTCCTCCCCCCTGCGCTCGAGCCCGCCGGAAATGTCCTTTCAGGGTGGCTCGAGCGGGCGACTAAGATATCAGTTCGCCGGTCATGATATTCAAGCGGTCAATCACCAATAAACATTTGAATTCGTTGGTTTACATCGCACGATTTTTCCAGATGCGGGATGTGGCCGGCGCCTGCTATCTCGACGATCTTGACCCCGCGCTGTTCCTTGGTTTTCTCCCCTGGGATGACCTTGTCTTCTGCGCCGAGAATGATCTGGATCGGGATGTTGATATCCGCGATTGCAGCACCGATCGATACCTTCTGCTCCGATCCGGGAAAGTTTGCCTCACGCACTGCGGTCAAGGCGGCTTGCGCACCGTCGAGACGCTTTGATTTCAGGATGTCTTCGACCATCTCGGTTGTCACCAGGCTCGGTTCAGCAACCAGCATTTCGACATAAGGCCGCAGTTTTTTGGCACGCGTCTCCCCGATAAACCCGTCGAAGAACGAACCGTTGATTTCAGACCCAAGGCCGGCCGGGGAGATGAGGGTGAGCGTTTTCACGATGTCGCCCGCATCCGAGGCAGCGATGGCTGCGACGGCGGCACCCAGGGAATGCCCGACCAGATGAACCTCGGTCAGGTTCATTTCAACGAGAAACGCCCGCAGAACGCCGGCAAGACCTTGCGCGGTAAAGTCGTCGGCCTGCTTGTACGATGCGCCGTGGCCTGGAAGATCGAGCGCGTAAGTCGGGTGACGCTCCGCGAGAGCAGCCTGATTGAGCAGCCAGCCCTTGTGATCCGCACCGAAGCCGTGCACCAGCACCACGGGCTCTCCCTCGTCAGGCCCGACTTTGAGATAGCTGACAAGTCCGCCCGCAAGAGTGATGGATTGCGCCACGGGGCTTGCTGTCGTTTGCACCACATCCTGCTGGTATTCGGCGATAAAGCCGTCAATCTCGGCATCACTGATCTCCTGTGGCGCGACCACCGCGATCAACGCACCGACCGGTACCACCTCCCCCTCTTGCACGACGACGCGTCGAAGGATGCCATTCACCGGACTTTCGTAAGCATTGGCGATTTTTGTGGTCTCGATATCGACGATTTCCTGGTCCTTGGAAACCGTATCGCCTGGGTTGACCGCCCACTTGGCGACGGTACCCTCTTCCATCGTCAAGCCCCATTTGGGCATCGTAATTGCTGTAATCTCAGTCATGACTTTTTTCCAATGATAGCAGCAGCGGCAGGCAAACGAGGCCCCGGAAGACCTCGGCGCCCTCAGGCTGCGTTAACGAGGGGGCCTCTTCCGACCGCGGCCAATATGGCGCCTGTGATTTTCTCGACCGATGGCAGGTACAGAGACTCAAGAACCGGGGAGAACGGCACCGGGGAATGCGGAGCCGTCACGACCTGCGGCGCAGATTTCAGTTGTCCAAAAATATTGGTCGAGACGAGGGAGACGATGTCGGTCGCCATCGAGCAGCGCGGCGTTGCTTCATCGACAACCACGAGGCGGCCGGTTTCACCGACCGTTTCAAGAATCGTTTCAACGTCCAGAGGCGATGTCGTTCGAGGATCGACGACCGTGCAGGAGATGCCGAGCTTCTGTGCTGCCTCCGCGGCAGTCAGCGCGAATGACACCATCCGGCCGAATGCCACGATCGTAACGTCATCGCCCTCCCGCAGGACATTCGCCTGTCCGAACGGTATCGCGTAGGGCTCATCTGGTACTTCACCCTGCGTGTCGTAGAGGGCCCGGTTCTCGAAGAAGATGACCGGATCGTTGTCGCGGATAGCCTGAATAAGAAGACCCTTGGCCTCGTAGGGGCTGGACGGGAGGACCACCTTGAGACCTGGAATATGGGTCATGATGGGATAAAGCGCCTGCGAATGCTGGGCCGCTCCATTGCCGCTCACACCATAACTGGTCCGGATGACAAGCGGTGTCGTGGCCTTGCCGCCAAACATGTAGCGAAATTTCGCAGCCTGATTCATCAGCTGATCGAGGCACACGCCGATAAAGTCGATATACATCAGCTCGGCGATCGGTCGCATGCCTGTCGCCGCGGCGCCGACGGCGGCGCCGATGAAAGACATTTCCGCCAGGTGAGTGTCGAGAACCCGGGTGGGACCAAACTGGGTGTAAAGCCCCTTGGTGACACCGAATGGCCCGCCCCATGCGTCCTGCTCACCGGCCGCCGCGGTGCCCCCCGAGACATCCTCACCCATCAGGATAACGGACGGATCGCGCTCCATTTCCTGGCGCATTGCCTCATTGATTGCTTGTCTATAGCTCTTCCTGGGCATGTATTTTCTCCTCCGCTTTTTGGGCTCAGTATTCGACGTAGACGTGGGTAAGAAGATCGGCTTCCTCTGGAAGCGGAGCGTTCTTGGCGGCGATCACGGCCTGTTCAAGCAAGTCTTTGACCTTGGTTTCGACAGCATCGAGGTCACCGCGCCCGAGAAGGGCGGCATCGAGAACACGGTTGCGAAACACGTCGAGAGGGTCGCGCTTGCGCGCTTCGGCGATCTCGTCCTTGCCGCGATAAGTCTGCGCGTCGCCTTCGAAATGCCCGTAGTAGCGCGTGAACTTTATGTGCAGGAGCGACGGACCGCCGCCCTCGCGGGCGCGCTCGATCATGCTTGCCGCGGTATCGTAGACCTGGAAGAAATCGTTGCCGTCGATCTCAGTGGCTGGAATGTCGAAGGCGTTGGCGCGACGCACCTGAGTCCCCGACACGGACCAGTGGGAAGGCGTTGCCTCTGCATAGCCGTTGTCTTCGATGACGAAGAGGACGGGAAGATTCCAGAGTTTGGCGAGATTGTAGGACTCGAGAATCGCGCCCTGATTGGAGGCGCCGTCACCGTAGAAAACAACGGAAACATCGTTCGTGCCGCGAAGCTTTGCCGTGAGTGCGGCACCGCACGCGATCGGGCCGCCGGCGCCGACGATCCCGTTTGCTCCAAGCATTCCCTTGGAAAGATCCGCAATATGCAGCGATCCGCCTTTGCCGCCGCAAAGTCCGTCGCGGCGGCCCATGATTTCCTTCACCATCCCTTCAATGTCACAGCCCTTGGCGACAGAATGGCCGTGGCCTCGGTGCGTCGAAGAGATCTTGTCGCCATCCTGCAGGAGCATGCAGATCCCTGCCGCAGACGCCTCCTCACCGCAGTAAAGATGAACGGTGCCGGGAATGCTGCCTGCCGCAAATTCGCGACGCATGGTTTCTTCGAATGTTCTGATCGCAAACATTCTCTCGTACGCGTCGAGCAATTCGCTTCGGCTTAATTGGATTGCGGCAATCATGATGTCCTCCCTGGAGAGATTGCGTAAGTAACTGGTTTCGAAGGCCCGTTTATTCCGATCGGTCGTGTTCAACGGAAACCTCTGTGGTAACCGAGCGCGCGATGAAGCAGATGTCATGAGCCTTGTTGTGCATCTTCTCCAAGGCGTCGTGATCGGGAATTTTGCCGGAAGGATCGAATTCGACACGTGGTCTGAGCACGACGCGCTTGACCCGAGCCAACGCTCCCTGGTCCTTCTCAAGATAGGCTGACGCCTCATCATAGTAGGAAAGAACCTTGCATCCCCGCATCTCCGCGATCGCAAGGAATGAAAGCATGTGGCAGCTGGAAAGAGACGAGAGGAACAACTGCTCGGGATCCGGCAGAGAAGCGTCTCCAAGATAGTCAGGAGAGGCCGATGCGCTGAGCGAGATATTGTGTCCGAAATCGACCATCAGGTTTCGGGAGTATGTATTCGGTTTGGACGGATGAGGGGCTTGCTTCCAGCTCGCCGTGATCTTGTGTTCGGCACTCACGATTTGTAATCCTTGGAACGAGTTTCGATGTCGATGAGGCTTCAATCGAAGCTGGTACCGCCGCAGACATTCAGGGCCTGGCCGGTGACATAGGCAGACTGTTCAGAAGAGAGGAACAGCGCCGGCCCGATGAGATCTTGAGGGTCGCCGAGACGGCTAAGGGCAGCGAGGCTCATCCAGTGACGCTGTTGTTCTTCAGTGCCCAATACTTTCCGTCCCATCTCGGTGACGATCACACCAGGGCAGATCGCGTTGACGCGAATGCCGAAGGTGCCGACTTCCTGTGATAGGACCCGCGTGAGGGTGATGACCGATGCCTTCGATGCGGCGTAATGGCCTTGGGTCGGTATGCCTCCCCGCCCTGCGATCGACGCAATATTGATGATCGACCCGGCCCGCCGCGCCTGCATCGACGGAAGTACAGCCTGGCAGCAGAAAAGAAGGCCTTTGACGTTGATGTTCATCGTCGCGTCGAAATCTTCTTCGCTCAGAACGTCGAGCGTCGATGGCCGCAAGATTCCAGCGTTGTTGATCAGGACGTCAATATGCTTGGCTTCCGACAGCACACGTTTCACAGCCGACTGGACATCCTTCTTGTCCGAGACATCCATCGTCTGCAGATAGGCGGCGCGCCCGTTGCGCTCGATCGCCGCCTGGGTTTCCTGCAGGCCGTCGATCTGGCTTTTCAGATCGCTGATCGCAACATCGTATCCGGCTTCAGAAAAGCCCACAGCGAGTGCACGGCCGATCCCGCGCGCTGCTCCCGTGACGAGAGCAACCTTGTTGCCAGCTTGTGTCATGTCATAGGTCTCCTGGGTTCGCGCGGCTGGGCGAATGGCCGCCTGCGCAGTTTGCTCGTTAAGAAATATTCAATCGGCTCCGCAACACAGACCCTTTGCCGAATCCGACAAAGCGCGCTTGCGCAAAAGCGCTCGGGTCCTGACGCTATTTTCGAGCGTGGCGCTGTTCGTCCGTGCAGTAGGTGATCAAGAAGATCCCGACGAGCAGCAGCAGTCCTTTGATCGTCTGGAAAATCGCATCCGTCCATCCGAGCAGGGCGCCGCCGCGGATCAGCACTGTCAGAACGAGCACGCTGAAGAGCGTCCCGAGAACATTCGGCCGACCGAGCCGGAGCATGGTTCCGCCGAGCAGGACCGCAGTTAACCCGTCCAGGAAGAGCGTGCTGGCGACCGAGGGTTGACCCGACGACAATTCGATCGTCAGCAACAATCCGCCCAGGACACCGCAGAGCGCCGAGAGCACAAACGCGCTTAGAACGACAACTCTTACGGGAACGCCTGCTTCGACGACGGCCTGCCGGTTCTCGGCCGTTGCATAGATGTAGTGGCCGACGCGAAGTCTTTCCTGCACGTACCATGCGCAGAGATAGACAACAGCGCAGAGGATAGCCAAGAGCGGGATCGGGCCGATCTGGGCAGACTCCATCGAACGCAGGACGTCCGGCACCACGATGGAAATCGACGATCCGTGTCCGACGGCCGCAGCAAGAGCGGTTGCAATGCCGCCTGTCGCGACCGTCGTCACAAGAGAGGGCAATCGAAGATATGCGACGAGGACGCCGTTGATGATCCCCACGGCAGCCCCCGCTAAAAGTGCCGCCGCACAAGCAAAGCCCCAGGAGTAATTGTCCGATACCAGACCTGCTACGAGCATGTTGCAGAGCGATGCGACCGAAACGAAGCTGACGTCGATTTCGCCGATGGCAAAGACCCACGTCAGTCCCATGAACATCAGGGCCGAGACGCTCGCTGAGCGGATCATGCTCGTCAGATTGTCCGAATGGGAAAAGGTGGGCGTTGCAATGCTGAACAGGACGACAAGGACCAGTAACGTCGTTGGCAGGCCGATCGTAAGATACAAATCGGCTCGTTTTGCATTCGATCTTTTCGAGATCGGGGGCGAGGAGACAAGCTCGTTTGTCATGAGATCACCTTTCGAGCAGCGACTTGTCGCGGGCACGCGGCCGCAACCTCTCGTGGATTAGGTTCAGGATTTCCGGTCTGAATACGGCGATCGCCATGATCAGGATGAAGCTCACGATGGCATCGCTGTAGAAATATGGCATCGACAGGATGCTGAAACCGTTCAAAAGCAGGGCCATGAGAAACGCCCCGGCAAGGGTTGCAGGAATAGTGGCGCCGCCAAACAATGCAGCTCCGAGATAGACTGCGGTATAGGCCGGCAGGAGAACGCGACTGCCCGCATTGACGGAAGCTGCACCAACGGCCGCAACGTTCAGGATAATCGCAGCTCCGACAGCGGCCCCGCAGATTGCAAAGCCGGCTGCGATATAGGTGCCAATCGTTACCCCCGATAGCCGCGCCGTGACGGGGCTTTCGCCGACGGCGTAGAAGCTCTGACCGTAGCGCGACATGTGCAACAGGTAATAGGCAACCGCCGCCGTTATCGCCAGGATGACGACTGGGAGGGGCGCAATCCAAAGCATGCTGTCGTTGATCCGCAGAATACCGGACGAGAAGAAGTGGCTCGAAAATATCGAAACGCCATAGATGAACGCCATGCCCGTGGCGATCGATCCCACGCCGATCGTCGTGACGACGTCGGGCAGTTTAAAGCGGGTTATGAGAATGCCGGACAACAGACCACAAAGGCCCCCGACGCAGATCGACCCCAACAAGGCCAGGAACAGATTGTTGGTTGCCGCCAAAATGGCCCCGAGTGTCATGGCGGCGAAAGACGCAACCCCGGCAAGGGATAGGTCGAACCTTCTGAGGACGATGACGAAGGTCAGGCCGATCGAGGCAATGCCGTTGACAGACATTTGTCTGAGAATTGCCAAGACATTGCGTTGGGATATGTAGCTCGGGGCCATCGTCCAGAAGACGGTGACGATAACAATGGTGAGCACCAAAAACATAATGGCGCGCCCGCGCAACTCTTTCATACTCATTGACGCCTCCCGACCAGACCGCCATCGAGAACCTCGTCCCTGGCCAAATCAAAACTGGGAGGAATGGACATTCTCCCACGGTAAAGACAGAAAATGCGATCGGCGACGCCGCAGACTTCATCAAAGTCAGAGGAAAGAACCAGGATCGCGGCGTGCTCGGACAAGCTGCGCATCACGTCATAAAGTTTCGAGCGCGCGCCAAGATCCACACCCACCGTCGGTTCGAGGAAGATATAGACGTCTGCCTGTCGAAACAGCCCCTTGGCCAACACGATCTTCTGCTGGTTTCCTCCCGAAAACTCTGTTGCATTGCGCCACAAATGCGGCGGTCGCAGTTCGAGCCGCTCCAGGAGGCCAGCAACCGTATCAGCGTTCTTCCGACGTCTCAGCCATCCGCCCCATCGCGAGGAAGCCCTGCCGAGGTGGGCCAAGGTCGCATTGAAGGTCACGTTCTTTGTCAGCGTCAGCCCTTGTGTCTTTCGATCACCAGGAACGAGAAAGATCCCCCGCCTCAGCGCATCCTTGGGGGTCTGCAGCGCCTGAACTGCGCCATTCAGGAGAATTTGCCCGTGGTCAAGCCGTCGATCTCCAAACAATGCAGAGGCGAGAACTTCGATGCCGGAACCGACCAGGCCGAAGCCTCCGACGATCTCACCGCGGCGGAGCTCGATATTGATGTCTTCGAGCGCGCCTTCCACACCGAGACTGCGGGTTTGAAGCAGGATGTCGCCGTCCGCGTCCGTCTGCGGGCGCTTGGCAGGATAAAGAGCGCCGAGCTCTTTCTGGAGCATCAGCTTTGACAGTGATTCCTCGGTGATCGATCCATCCTTGGCGCCGGTGACGATCTTGCGCCCGTCGCGGAAGACAGTGAAGCGATCGGCGATCGCAATCACTTCCTCCAGCCGATGCGTGATGTAGATGATCCCGATGCCGGAGCGCTTGAGGGTTTCCATCACCTCGAACAGCTTGCGGGCTTCCGGTAGGGTCAATGTGGAGGTCGGCTCGTCGAGGATGAGAACCTTGATATTGTCCTGGCGAAGGGCATGAAGGATCGCAACGATCTCTCGCTCCACGCTCGACATGTTTTCGACTTTGACCGACAGGTCGATCTCGATCGGAAATCGGGCCAGGAGTGCCTGGGTTTTCTTCTTGATCAGCTCCTGGTCAACGCGACGCAGCAGACCTTTGCCGGCGCCCTCCTGACCAAGAAAAATGTTCTCGATACCAGACAGGCTTCCGATCAATTCGGGATGCTGCTGTACGGTTGCGATACCCGATTCCATCGCGTCCGTGGGTTCGCGTATCGAAACCTCGACGCCGTTCATCAGGATTTTTCCGCCGTCGGACGAATAGACGCCGGATATGATTTTCACGAGGGTCGATTTTCCGGCACCGTTGATGCCCAGAAGCGCATGCGTCTCGCCCGCCCGAAGGTCGAAGTCGATATTGTCAAGAGCGAGTACCGAGCCGAAACGCTTCGATATGCCCGTCATTTCCAGCAAATTACTCATTCAGTTGTCCGCAAATCCTGGGTGCCCGACTTCTTGACGTAATGAAGCGGGCGGCGCCCGCCTTATCTACGGGCGCCGTGAAAGAAAGCCGCGTCTTGGCCTGAAATACATGTTCTTGGGGCTTTGCTTAAGCCACCATTGCCCAGCCTAGCTTGTCGGCGGCTCCAAACTGATCCCAGTTCTCGATATCGCCGCCCTCGCGGTTGGCAAGGTTTTCCTGTGTGACGCCATAGGCCTTGTTAACGATTAGGCGAGGTGACTGGCGGCCTGCGAGGAACTCGTGGGCGAAGTAGATGCTCTGGTACGCTTCCTGATAGAAGCTCTGCGCGACCGTGAAGAAGAATGGCGTGCCCGACTGAATGTACTCGAAGGCCTGCTTTCCGCCATCAATGCCGGTCACGAACATGTCGTTGCGCTGGGCGGCCATCACAGCAAGCGTCGCCTCGATTGCGGCTTGATCCCAGGCGGCCCAGATACCGTTCAGGTCGGGATGAGCCGTCAGCATGTTGTCGACGGCATCGCGCGGAGTGACTTTCAAGGTCGTGTCGAACGGCCATTCGACGACGACCTCGATGTCCGGGTACTGGCGCAGCGCGAAGCGCATTCCCATGCTGCGCATGGCCCAGCTTTCGTTTTGCGGGAGAGTCAGAATGCCGATCTTACCCTTACCGCCGAGCTTTTCAGCGAGCTTGCGGGCCGAGACTTCGCCCATGCCGAAGTGATTGTGCAGCGACGTCGAAACAGCGTTGGTTCCGAGGACATAACCGTCGGTGCAGAAGGTCGGCACGCCTTTGGCGACAGCAGCCTGCACGGCATTCGAGATGCCGCTCGGATCGATAGGAAGCACGATCAGGGCGTCAACGGCGGAAGAGACGAGCGTTGCAATCTGGTCGGCTTGCTTTTTCATGTCCCAATTGGAATCGACGATCGTCAGCGAGCCACCAAGAGCGTCCATCGCGCTCTTGTAACCGGCAATGATGTGCTCGTAGGATTCCTGCCCGCTATAGGGAATGGCGACGCCGAAGTGATAGTCCTTGGGATCCTTTCCCGCAGCGCGCGCCGGCGTGATGGAGAGGCCGGTCATTGCCGCCGCACCGATCGCCGCCGTGGCGCCGAGAAACGCTCTTCTGCCAAACTTGGGCAATGAGATAAGCCCGGGCACATTGGAATTATCGTTGAAATCAGTCATTTTATCCTCCCGTTGAATGAACGATGTGAGGCGGGCAATCCTGAGCGGCCGCGCCGCGATCTGCTTGCGTCACCTCAAGCCCGTTGCCGCGATCCCCTCCGAGACCAAGCCAACGGAACTTCTTTCAGGCTCTCGAGCACAGGCTTGAGTGCAGCTTTGTCGGTTTAGACCGCGGTATATCCGCCATCGACAACCATCTCGCTGCCGGTCATGAACGACGCCTCATCCGAGGCAAGGAACAGAACCGCATTCGCGATCTCTTCGGCACGCGCCGGGCGCCCGAGCAGCGAGGGACCGACCAGTTTGCGGGTCATGTCAGGATCGTTAGCGATGATGTCGGCGGTCATGGCAGTTGCCGTGAGGCTCGGGTGCACAGAATTGACCCGGATATTGTCCTTGGCGACCTCAGATGCGGTCGCCTTTGTCAGCAAGCGCACGGCGCCCTTCGACGCGACATAAGCGGCGGCATCAGGAAAAGCGACAAGGCCCCAGTTCGAGCAGACGTTGATGATCGATCCGCCGCCGGCTCGGCGCATATGCGGAATGACGAATTTCGATCCGAGGAAGACGCCTCGAACGTTGACCGCGAAGGTCTTTTCCCAGACCTCCAGGCTCGTCGATTCTGTCGTTCCGGAAAGATAGATGCCGGCGTTATTGACAAGGATGTCAATCTTGCCAAACTGGCTGGAAACTACATCGACGGCCTTGGACCAGCTGTCTTCAGATGAGACATCGAGCGCAATGAAATGTGCTTTGGTACCACGCTGCTCCAATTCCTTTACGGTCGCTGCACCCGCTTCGGCGTTGAGATCGGCAATCGCAATACTTGCCCCCTCTTTGGCAAGCGCGTCAGCGTGAGCGCGCCCCATTCCCAAAGCTCCTCCGGTAACGATGGCGACTTTGCCGGTAACTCGACCCATGGATATCTCCTCCAATATTTTTATCGATCGACCATAATTTCTGAATATGTGAGGATTTTGTCAAGCGAATTTATCGAGGTTTTTGCATTTCTGCCCGACGGCAACCCTTGGGTGCACACATGAAAAATCGCAATCATTAATGATGTAATCTGTATTTTTCGTCGCTTCTATGAAGTGACCGTCATCATAGCGCGCACGAAATCAGCTATTATTGAAATCTAATAAATATCTATGATTAGTAAATCTGTATTTATACAGAATAGATTTCATTTTATTGATTTCCTATATGATGTATAGTCGATAATTTCTCGAACAAATGATGTTAAGATTTCGCAATATGCTCTTACCCGATGAGATTTTCCACTGATTGCGATCACGAGAAAATTGGCTTCCGTTGACCGATTGACTAAATTTATCGATCGATTAAAACTCAAATCATTCTGCAAGCGACTGAGGAAGGGAAGCCGCGATGGACATTACAAATTTGATAGCGCGTGAAGGCTGGTCTCAAGACCTGGTCCGGGAGCTTGAGCGCAACAGGGACAACGGGCGCGTTGGCACGAAACTCGTCTCAGAGACGGACGATGTTCGCGTTTGGCATCTCGACGTGCCACCGGGCGAGCGGTTCGGATTCCACTGCCACGTGCTCAATTATTTCTGGACCTCGCTGACGCATGGGAAAGCCCGGTCGCGCTATGCCGACGGGCGCGTTGTCGAAGTCAGCTATCAGCCGGGCGACACCAAGCATTTGAATTTCGCGGCGGGAGAAATATCCTGGCACGACCTCGAGAATATTGGTCAGACCCCGCTGCAGTTTGTAACCGTTGAGTTCAAGGATAGCGGCAATGCCGCCCTTCCGATTTGAGCTCGACGATACCGCTAGCTTTAGGCCCCAGACGGCGCGGATCCAGCGGCTCCACACGAGAGGGCGGTTGACCAACCGCTCTCTTGCTGGTCAGCGGATACACCGGCGCGATCGAGCCTCGCGCGTAAAACTGGCAGGTAAAGGCGAAGAGGGACGATCGTCATCCGTCAAATCGTAGCGGACGGTGCAATGGGGGGCTCAACCGCTCCGAGGAGCAAGGCCAAGCTTTTTCTGGCCTAAAAGTTGCATATTACCGGACGGATCGGGTAACTCCTCGAAGGAACTAAGGAAGGCTATTCGCGTGAATTCAGATTCGACAAAAATGTGACCACACCCATTATGCAACGGGGCGCACAAGTCTCGAAAGGAATGCCGGGGACGGAAAGCGGGCATTTGTAGAGCCAAATGATTTCCGCAGTCCGCTCGATCGATGACAAAACGCTTGCAGTTAAGGACGAAGATCCCCATGCCGCCCAAGGGCCCAACGAAGACATACCTGTCCTATGCCAGTCGCGAAAAGCAGATCGTGGAAAAGGCAATCGATTATTTCTCCGAGAATGGCTTCCAAGCCAGCACGCGAGAGATTGCCAAGCACATTGGGGTAACGCAGCCTCTGCTGTATCGCTATTTCAAGACAAAAAACGAGCTTATCGAGCGGGTCTTCAATGAAGTATTCCTGACGCGATGGAAGGGTGAATGGCAGGTAGAGCTGCAAAATCGCGCCATTCCCTTTCGAGAAAGGCTCAAATCATACTTGATCGATTATTGCGACAGCATCCTCCATAGACAATGGATCAGGATATTTCTCCTAGGTGCGCTGAACGACCAGTCCATCAACAGGCGCTATATTTCTATGCTTCAGGAACGAACCTTTCCGATCATCTTGAACGAATTTTATCATTCCATCGGTGTGACCAATACCGATGAAGCCAACAGACAACTCGACAGCGAGATTTTATGGTCGTTCCATTCGAGCTTCTTTTATCTTGGCGTCCGGAAATACGTCTACCAGTTGCCCGTGCCAGAGGACATCGAATCCCTTGTAGACGCCAGGGTCAACGCGTTCCTGGACGGAGCCGCAAAGGAATTTACGGATCGCCGGCTAAAAGGTGGCAGGCGGATGCCTCCCGAAGGAATTCTCGACCCGCTTGCTGAACTCGGCTTTTTGAGCGGTCCGGGCGTTGGCGAGTCCAAGCGGAAGGCCGTAAAAAAGAAGAAGGCTTGACCTCGCCCTGCAGCCATACGGTGTCGATAAAGGGATCGCCAGAAACCATGGTCATCAGTGAACTCTTCTTATCAGGTCCGTCCATCTAAGGCTCAATGCAGCATGGCGCGGATGATAAGGCCGACGATCGCCACCGATGCGACGCCTGCCAGCCAAAGCCCGACGAAGTAACCGGCACGAGACAAAAACTTGCTCATCTTGATCTACTTTCAAAGGCAAGATCACTCAACCCGCCGGCGCCAAGATTCCTGCTGCTGATCCCGGATGACGTCCGATCGCATTGAGCTGGCCAGTCGAAACGCGTCGAACTTGACATTCACGCGCAGATCCTCGTGGCCATGCCGGTCTCTTTTTGCACTCGCAAACCGAATTGCTGATCAGGATTATTCCATAAGTGCCGTGGTTCAGTAAAAGTCATAATTCCCTCAAAATGCGCCATCAGGCTCGACCGCTCTTCGAGCATCGGCCGCCGGCCAAGCCTGCGACCGTTGCACTTGCGCTCAATGATAGCCGTCTTCCGGTCGAACCTTGCCGCGAAAAACCCAGTAGGCGTATCCGGTGTAGCTCAGGATTGTGGGCATGAGGACCGCTGTTCCTGCCAGAAGGAATTGCAGGGAAGTAAGCGGGGCTGCCGCCTCCCGTATCGTGAGCGCACCCGGAATGATGTAGGGATAAAAGCTGATCCCCAGCCCTATGTAGCTCAAAACGAACACGCCGAGCGTCGCCAGAAAGGGCTGGAGATCCTTGCCTTGTTGAAGCCCCATCAGCACAAGACAAGCGCAGATCGCCAACAGCAGCGGCACGAACGAGGAGAAGAAGGCGGTGGGCCATTGGAACCATCGCTGGAAGTAGATCTCGTTAATGAACGGGGTCCAGATCGACACGACGCCGATCAACGCAAGCAGCAGGATTGTCAGGTGCTTCGCCAATGATTGGCAGCGTGCCTGCACGTCACCTGACGTCTTCAGGTTCAGCCAGGTCGCTCCAAGCAGAGCGTAACCTGCAAGCAGGGCAAGCCCGCATAGGACCGAAAAAAGGCTTAGCCAATCCCAGGTACCACCGGCATAGGCATAGTTTTCAACCTTGATGCCCTGAATCAACGTGCCGAGCGTGATGCCTTGCATGATCGCCGCGAGCGACGAGCCCAACCAAAACGCTATGTCCCAGAGATGGGAGCCGGGCCTTGTTCGCCAGCGAAATTCAAAAGCGACACCGCGGAAGATCAGACTGATCAACATGATGATGATCGGGAGATACAGCGCGGGAAACACGATCGAATAGACGGGCGGGAAAACGGCCATCAGCCCGCCACCGCCCATCACGAGCCAAGTCTCATTGCCGTCCCATACCGGAGCGATGGTGTTTGTCATGAGATCGCGATCGTGTCGCTTCGGGAAGGCGGGAAATATTATGCCGATCCCCAGATCGAAGCCGTCAAGAATAATATAGGCGAAGACGGCAAAAGCGATGATCGCGGCCCAGACGAATGAAAGATCAATGGTCATGAGTTGCTCCTCGACCATCATCGAGCGTCAGTCCGGACATCATTCCAGCCGTTCTGATCGGCGCGGTATCAAGTTCGTGATCGTCGATCTCAAACGGCGGCCGCCGCATCAGCCTCAGGAGATACAAGACGCCCGCACCGAACACGATGAAATAGACGACGATGAAGATGATAAGAGAGGTACCGACGGCCGGAGCTGAAACCGGCGACAGACTGTCAGATGTCCTGAGCTGGCCGTAGACCGTCCAGGGCTGCCGGCCGACCTCGGTCGTGTACCACCCGGCTAGGACCGCGATAAATCCGGACGGACCCATCATCACGGCGAAACGATGCAGCAACCGCGACCTGTATAGATATCCTTTCCAGCGCGCCCACAGCGACCATAGGCCAAGCCCGAGCATCAAGAAGCCGAGGCCGACCATTACCCGGAAGGTAATGAAGGGCATCAACGCTGGCGGACGCTGATCACGTGGCCATTCTTTCAACCCCTTTATCTCCGCATTGGGATCGTGCTTCAGTATCAATGAACCGAGCTTCGGGATTTCGACTGCATATTCCGTTCGCTCTGCGCCGTCATTCGGGATTCCGAACAGGATGAGCGGGGCACCGTCCTTGTGCGTCTCGAAATGCCCCTCCATCGCTGCAATCTTGGCCGGCTGATGCTCGAGTGTATTGAGACCGTGGAGGTCCCCAAGCAGGATCTGCACCGGCGTTCCCAACGCGGCCATCCACATCGCCATCGAGAACATGATGCGGACCTGCCGATTGTCGTTTCGCTTCAAGAGGTGCCAGCCGCCCACGGCCCCGACGGCGAAAGCCGTTGTGAGGAAGGCTGCCACGACGGTATGGGCCATACGGTAGGGAAATGACGGGTTGAAGATGATCTGCCACCAGCTCTCGGGCACGAAGATGCCGCTGGCGTTGATGCTGAATCCAGCGGGCGTATGCATCCAGCTGTTCGCCGAGGTGATCCAAGTCGCAGAGATCAGGGTGCCCAACGCGACCATGGCCACGGCAAACATGTGGGCGCCGTCTCCGACGCGCTCTCGTCCGAACAAAGCGATGCCGAGGAACCCAGCTTCTAGGAAAAACGCTGTCAGAACCTCGTAGCCCATCAAGGGACCGATGATCGAACCCGCTCTTTGGGAAAGGACCGACCAGTTCGTGCCGAACTGATAGCTCATCACGATGCCCGAAACGACGCCCATGGCGAAGGTGACGGCAAAGATGGTTTTCCAGTATTCGAAGAGCTTCAGGTAGGCTGGATCTTTCTTCCAGAGCCAGAGCGCGTTGAGAACCGCAAGAAAGCTCGCTGTGCCGATGGAGAATGCTGGGAAAATGAAATGAAAGGAGATGGTAAATCCGAATTGTATTCGGGCAAGCATCTCTGCCTCTAGTCCGAAGAACTTCATCGATCGCTCCATCGGATAAAAACGTCATCGCCAAGGTCGCTGGCGATCTTAAGTAGCGACATGTGTTGTTTGGCGATGGCTATGGCGGGGTAAGGGCGCCATTCAAATAACGATCCCGCTTCAATATAAGCCTCCGGTGTGGTGACGACGGGCGTTAGTTCCACGTGGCAGGATGACGTAACCAATTTCAATTCGTGCCTCCTATTAAGGTTTATCAGCCGCTGAATAGGATTGAACGCACAGCGCTAATAGGACGGTGATCCCTCAAATTACGACACCGAGATGCAAACCCCATCTGTTGCGGCCATTGACCTAAGTGACGTGCGTCGGTTTGTCTCGCCATCGTTGTCGCCAGATAGGGTGTGCTTCAGTCCGGCGGGCTATTGGACAAAGCGGTGTCGTAATCCCCAAGCATGCAATATTGTCTCCTCCGCACCACAAGGGATCTTCCTAATCTTAACTTCGGTCAGTCAGATCGACGGTCACGGCACTGAACTAAGTGTTTCATTCAAGGCGCGCAGCATGCGTAGCTGTTGGTCGGATCATGGTGGAGGGAATCGAAATCTGGGAATTCCCCATCTTGCTGCTCTTCAACCTCGTTGTCAGGAGCGCTTCGGGGAATTTTGCGACTCACTAAATCGCGGAGTTTGATTGCGAGCGCATGGCAGCGCCTGCGCCTGACATTAAGCGTGAACGTTCGACTTCTGTCGTTACATCTCGCGGTTTAATTCTGAAAAACTCGGCCGATCTCATATCACGAGAGGAAGGCGGAACTGGTTTGTTCACTTGACTGTTTTTGCAAGTGAGAGTTTGAATGACGCGCCTTTTAACGTCTAGTCATGACGTACGCAACGTGCGTGCGTTTCTTGCA
Organism: Martinezella lusitana; assembly: GCF_010668395.1. Lineage (GTDB taxonomy): Bacteria > Pseudomonadota > Alphaproteobacteria > Rhizobiales > Rhizobiaceae > Rhizobium > Rhizobium lusitanum_A. Next base: position 66,021 of record NZ_WUEY01000024.1, on the reverse strand, counting down.
GTAGTCGAGCACGAGGGGCTTTCTCCCGCAGCGTTTCGGCTTGGTGTCAGTCTCTTCAGTATCAGCCGAGACCGAACAGCATTCGAGACACGGCTAGGCAACCTGCCGCTGCGCCAACCGGAGCGTATGATGCATAAGGTTTCCCTCGCTAGGCGGATTGCAACGCTTCGCGAGCGTATTTTCGGAGATCCAAAGTCTCTTTGTCCCCGATAGCTCCAAACATTCAGCCATCGCCGTTCATATTTATCGCCTCAGAGCGAGGGCACATCGAAAATACATAACCTACGTTTCGGTCGCGTTCGATATCCTTGATCTTTGGAGCATCCGGCCGTTTGGTGGTCGCCCCCATTTTGGGCCGGAGATTTTCAAGCCAGATCCGATCCTCCATTTTGCCGACCCGTTGACCCGCCGGCATATCAGGTCACCTGCTCAGACAAGAGTAGTTCGCTTACCGCAGTATCCATTATGTCTTTGAGCCTGCGCCAACCATAGAGATCACGCTCCCTCACTCGCTCCTGGGCATTTGTCGAATTCCTTCCGAAGACCCGATTGACGGGACGATGAATATATGGATATTTGACATTGTCGACAGTGGACTGTCGAACTAATCAAAAAAGGGGAATGCCTTATGAAGAATTTTTCGAAGCTCGCGCTTGCAAGTTCAGTTGGCATCGCTGTGGCATTCATGGGAGCTTTGCCTGCCCTGTCGGCGCAGAAGCTGACTGTCGCGCACTCGACATGGATCGGTTATGGTGCCCTCTACATCGCCAAGGAGAAGGGATTCTTCGATAAGGCCGGGCTCGATGTGAACCTCAAGATCATCGAGGCATCGTCAGATGCGCTCGCCGCCATGCAAGGCGGCCAGATCGACGTTGTCGCATCGACGATCGACAATTTTACCCTCTTCGCCGGCAATGGCGCCAATCTCACCCTTCTCACAACGCTGGACGAATCCTCAGGTGGCGACGGCATAGTTTCCAGGAAGGACATCAAATCGGTGGCTGACCTCAAGGGCCACAGCGTCGGTGTCCAGAAGGGTTCGATCTCACAATTCCTTCTTGCCGAGGCGCTGGACAAGGCAGGTCTCACCCTGAACGATGTTAAAACGATCGACATGAAGTCCGGCGATGCCGGCGCGGCCTTTGTGGCCGGTAGCATCGATGCAGCCGTTACATGGCAGCCCTGGCTGTCGAAAGCCGCCGCAACCAGTTTTGGCAAAGTACTGATCGATACCAAGTCGATGCCTGGCCTGATCGTGGATGCGCTGGCGACGCGCAGTGATTTCGCCAAGGATCACGAGGCCGATTTCAAGGCCTTCGTGAAAGCCTACTTCGAGGGCGTCGCGTTCATGAAGACAGACCCAGCCGCTGCAAACGAAATCATCGCGCGAAACCTAAAGATGTCGAAGGAGACGCTGGAGGCAAGCCTTGGCGACGTACGGTTCATCTCTGCAAATGACAATGAGACGTTCTTTACGGGAAGCGAAAGCCCGGCGGTCAAACTCGTGACAAATGCTGGGGAGTTCTACCACCGTATCGGCGTGCTACGCAAAGTGCCTGATGCACAGAAGCTCGTCGGCGTTGCCCCTGAATTGGCGAAGTAGGTCGGGAGGCGCTCGTGCGACAGCCAATCACGTCAGCCATGCTATCCATGGACAACTATAATGGCGCGCCGCAACGGCGCCCCACCCACCCCGCAATCCGACGTTTTCGCAGCTACCTGCGGCCGCGCGCGGCCCTTTCGGCCCGCGAACGGCTGACGATCTCGACGCTCGGCGTCGTCATGTTTTTCACAATCTGGCTGTTGGTGACCGAGGCCGGCTGGATTCAGCCATTCTTCCTGCCGAGCCCTTTAGCGGTCGCGCGTCGGTTGTTCGAGATGGTCTTCTTTGAAGGCTACCTTTTCGATGTCTGGGCAAGCGCCTGCCGCGTGTTCGGCGGCTTCCTCATCGCTGCCGTGGTGGCCATCCCGATCGGTATCCTGATTGGCAACTTTCCCTTCTTCCGCTCACTGATCGAGCCGCTGCTCAGCACTGCACGCTATCTTCCGGCAACCGCTTTTGTACCCCTGATGATCATCTGGCTTGGCATCAATGAATCGCAGAAGATCGCCGTCATCTTCATCGGCACCTTCTTTCCGCTGGCTCTTTTTATCGCTAGCATTTCCGAGGGTGTGTCGAGCGATTTGATGAACAGCGCCTATTCGCTGGGCGCCAGTTCGCGACAGGTATTCTTCAAGGTACTGCTGCCTGCCTGCATACCGAGCATCGTGGACTCCTTGCGCATCACGGCCGGTATCGCCTGGACCTACGTGATCGTCGCCGAACTCGTCGGTGCAGACTCAGGCATGGGCATCGCCATCCTGCAATCGCAGCGCTTCCTTCTGACCGATCAGGTCATTGCGGGCATCGTGGCGGTCGGGATTCTCGGCATCCTGACCGATTTGGTGTTTCGTTTCGCGCACGCCAAGCTCTTTCCTTACCTGCATTGAGGTCCATGATGTCTCAAGTCTTCATTGAAAACGTCAGCGTGGAGTTCTCGCGCCACCGCGAGGCAACCCAGATCGCTCTTGCCGAGACCAGCCTCACCATTGAAGAGGGCGAGTTCGTCTGCCTACTTGGACCCTCCGGCTGCGGGAAGTCGACGCTGCTGAACGTTGTCGGCGGTCTGATCGAGACCACCACGGGCCATGTGATCGTCGGCGGCAAGGCGGTCGCGCATCCCGGCCCTGATCGTGGCATGGTGTTCCAGAACTATTCGCTTTATCCATGGCTAACAGTCCGTGGCAACGTCGAGTTCGGGCCGCGGCTCAACAAGTGGTCGGCTGCCAAGGTCTCCCAAACCGCCGACGAACTGATCGAGATCGTCGGGTTGACGGATTATGCGGAGCAATTTCCAAAGGTGCTTTCCGGCGGCATGCGACAACGCGTTGCAATTGCAAGAGCCCTGGCCATGGAGCCGCATGTCTTGTTGATGGACGAGCCTTTCGCCGCGCTTGACGCCCAGACGCGCTCGCGCATGCAGGAACTTCTCCTCAACATATGGGCACGCAAGAGGAGCACCGTTATCTTCGTTACTCACGACATCGAAGAAGCGATCTTCCTGGCGGATCGCGTCCTGGTGATGAGCACGCGGCCCGGACGGATCATCGAGGATTTCAAGATCGAGCTTCCCCGACCACGCAGCGCAGACGTGGTGGCGAGCGACGAATTTACTCAATACCGCAAGCGGATGCTGCATCTGTTGCGACACTGACACTTACAAAGAGGTGAACCATGACTGACCAGAAATTCCAGCCCGTCGATTCTTCCGTGACGCCACGTTATGCGGAGATTGCAAGCTTCATGCGGGCGGCTAGAGCCGAGTTGACGTCCGAAGTGGACATTGCGCTCGTGGGCGTGCCGCTCGACCTCGGCGCGACCTTCCGATCCGGAGCACGTCAGGGACCAGCCGGCGTGCGCGAAGCCTCACGGCTGATCCGCCAGGTCAACCCGACGACGGGTGTGGCACCATACCGGATGGCCAATATCGCCGATATCGGCGATGCGCCGACTCATCCACTCAGCGTCGAAAAGAGCGTCGAACTGATCCAGGATTTCTATGTCAAAATCCACGCGGCGGGTGCGGTGCCGATTTCGATCGGGGGCGACCATACTGTCCCATTGCCGATCCTGCGCGCCATTGCCAAGGATGGCCCGGTCGGCCTGGTGCAGATCGACTCCCATTCCGACACCTTCGATGAGTTCATGGGCACCAAGTACAACCATGCGACCTTCGTACGCCGCGCAGTGGAGGAAGGTCTGCTCGATCCTAAGCGCATCATCCAGATCGGCCTGCGTGGCACGCGCTATGGCGACGATGATATCGTCTACGGTGAAAAAACGGGCATCCGCATGATCACCATGGACGAATACGAGGAGATGGGGCGCGCCAATGTGATCGCCGAAATCAAGCGGGTGATCGGCGGCGGCAAGACCTATTTTTCCATAGACATCGACGGTCTCGACCCTAAGGAAGCTCCGGGCACAGGCGTTCCAGAACCGGGCGGCATCATGATGCGCGATGCACAGATGATGCTGCGGGCATTGAACGGCATAGATCTGATCGGCGGGGACATCTGCGAAGTCGTGCCGTCGCTCGACCCCACTGGAATCACCTGCATAAACGCCGCAAACCTGATGTTCGAGCTGACCTGCCTTGCGGCGGTCGCGCATACGGTGCGTAAGAAGTAAGGGGCTTTCGCCCCTTCCACTCAATCATAAAAATCCGGGAGGACCCATGTCTGACGAAGACGCCATTCGCCAGATCGCCGAGACGTATTTCGATGCGATCTATAAATGCGACGCAAACCTGTTCGCCGCAATCTTGCACCCTGCCGCCATGCTCTACTGCTTTGCAGATGCAGAGCCTGTCATCATGAACGTTGAGACCTATCTGGAGATCGTCCGCGGCCGGGTCTCTCCTGAAACGCGTAACGATCCCCGCAAGGACGAAATAGTCCTGATCGAAATCCCGACTCCGACAACCGCACATATGCGAGTCCGGGAAATCTTCCTCCCCAAGCAGTTCACCGACGAACTGACACTCGTAAAGACCAAGGACGGCTGGAAGATCGTCTCCAAGGTCTGGCATTTCACTCTCACCGAACAATAAGATCAGGGCGGGCATCCAATGACACAGGCTAAGACGCTGGACACCAGCGCTGATATCTTCAATGCATTCATAGAGCGCTCCTGGCGATCCAACGCCGAGCGACAGCTCGCCAAGGGCGCGGAATTCGTCATCGGGCGGCGCGAGGGCGTTTATCTCTGGGATATCGAAGGCGACCGCCGCCTTATCGATTGCGGCGCCGGTGGCGGCGTTCACGCTCTCGGCCATCGCCACCCCGCTGTACTGAACGCACTGAGACAGGCACTCGACGATGGCCGCGATACCGGCCTGTGGTCGGTTCCGAATGCCGAATACCTGAAACTGCAGGATCGCCTGGCCGAGCTGGCACCAAAACCCTGGCTGAACCGAAGCGTCGTGACGCTCTGCTCGACGCTGTCAGTCGATCTCGCGACGATGTTCGCCTTCCGCGTAACGAAGCGCCAGCGGATGCTTGCATACCGCCACGGATATCACGGCCACACCGGCTTTGCTGCGATCGTTACCGGTTCGCCGGAAGAAGGCATCATCGACCACTACAATCTTCCGACACACGCAGACTTCCTGGAGACTTTCGGTGATGTGGACGAACTGGACAGAAAGCTGACCAAGAACATTGCAGCCTTCATCATCGAGCCGATGGACTACGAGACCTTTGCGCCGGCATCGAAGGAGTTCTTTGAGGCCGCATCCCGGCTCTGCAAGGAACGCGGCATCCTCTTCATCGTCGACGAAACGCGTGCCGGCCTTGGGCGGACGGGCACCCTTTGGGCGACCCAGCAATACGATATCGAACCCGCGATGCTGATAACCGGCAAGGGCCTGTCTGGCGGACTCTATCCGGCAAGTGCCGTGCTGATGCGTGAAGAAATCTACGAAGAATGCATGAATCAGCATCGTTTCGCCTATATCTCCAGTCTCGGCGGCAATGAGATCAGCTGCCTCGTCGCTGCCCAGGTGCTCGAGGTTGCCTCGAATCCGGCACTCCTCGAAAATGTGAAGTCGGTGAGCCGATATCTGACGGCAAAGATCAACGAGGTCTGCGGCCGTCATCCGGACATCCTGACAAGCGTGTCGTCATTCGGTCTCGCGATGTCGATCGGTCTTTCTGCCCGCGCAGCCGGCCGGACGCTCTACCGCGAAATCTTTGCGCAGGGTGTCTTATGCCACAGCGTCTCGGAGATCGATCCTCCAGGTTTGAAGCTGTTTCCGCCGCTGGTTCTCACCAATAAGCAGGCCGACGAGATTGCAGGTGCACTCGACAGAGCTTGCGATAAAGTTCGCGAAGGCAAGCAGCTTTGGCGTGAATCGGCCTGACGCCGGCGGTGGAAAACCTGTACGACAGCCGACAAGCGCTTGAATTTGTAGCTTTTGCGGTAAAATGTCGTGCTCATTTGAATGGATTGGCCGATGGGCTCCCTCTGGGTACCTATTGGTTGTAAGGAGCGATTTCATGGCATCCCTCAAGCAGGACGAGATACAGGCACCGGTGATCCAGAGGAATTCCGTCGCCAACCAGGTTTATCTTGACCTGCGCAGCCGAATTCTGTCCGGCCAGATTCCGCAGGGTGAACGGTTGGTCGAGGCTACCATCGCGCGATCTCTTGGCATTAGTCGGGCTCCGGTGCGCGAGGCCGTCAACCGCCTGATGGAGGGTGGGCTGCTGGAGAATCGAACGCATTTCGGTCCGTCGGTCATCAGCATGAGCCCGGAGAAGATTCATGAGCTCTATGCCGTTCGCAACTCGATCGAGGCGCTCGCCATCCAGGCGGTGACCAAAAAGCATTCGAAAGATGACTTGAAGGAGCTGCGCAGCCTCATTCAAGTCATGGCGGACCGCGCCGCCGCAGGCGACCTGGCCGGCGTCGTCGAGGCGGAGTTGGACTTCCATGAAGCCCTCTGGCGCATGGCTGGAAATCCGTACATCGAGAAGATCGCCGGTTTGCTTTTCGACCATATGCGGCTTGCATTGACCATCGACAACGCTGCCTATGGCAATCTGCTTGACGTCGCGCTCGAGCATGAGCCGTTGGTCGCGGCAATCGAAAGCGGTAATGCCGACAACGCCGCAGAAGCGCTGACCAGACATATTATGTCCTCATTGGACGCCTTCTCGCAATCCTGACGCCGGATTTCCGGCTCAGGGCATACGGGAAATCTCAACCCACCGTTTGGCGCTCAGCGCTTTCGCCTGGGATCACAGGACCATAAACCGGCAACCGGACAATTTCGTTGCCTTCATTGTCGACAGTAGACAAATTTGAGGAAGCTTGCATGCTGAAGAATACTGCGGGAGCCGCAATCGACGAGGCCATCAACCACCCCGACTTGATCGCAGCTTGCCAGAAAGTCGTGCAGATCGAGAGTTTGACCGGCGACGAGGCAGAGGTCGCGCATTTCGTCGCCAGCCAGATGCGCGCACAGGATTTCGACACAGTCGAGATCGACGCCAACGGCAATGTCATCGGAACAGTGTTCGGCGACGGCAGCGGTCCGTCGGTCATGGTCAACGGCCATATCGACCATGTACCTGTCGGCGCGATGCAGCAACCCTTCTCGGGCGAACTCGTCGATTCCTCCCGTTGGGGCGAAAGCGGAATGGCGATATTCGGTCGAGGCTCCTGCGACATGAAATGCAATGTCGTCGCCGCAGTCCATGCCATAGGCGCTCTGAAACGCGCCGGTCTGAAACCGGGCGGCGATGTGATCATGGTCGCCGATGTCGAGGAGGAAACGGATTCGCCAAACGGAGTAAAGTCCGTCATCGAACGCGGCCTGCGAGCCGATTTCGGGATTTCGGTCGAGTCCACCAAAGGCCAAGTCTATCTTGGCCATCGCGGCAAGCTGGAGTTCGAGGTGAAGTTTTTCGGCCGTACCTCACATGCCTCCGAACCGTCGGACGGCACCAATGCCATCTATCTCTCAACCGCCTTCATCGATAGACTGCAGTCCTATGCCGGCGGCCTACGCCAGGATGATCTGCTCGGGCCTGCCACGGTCACGATTACCGGCATGCATTCGTCGCCGGACAACGGCACTGCCGTCGTGCCCGACCTCGTGACCATGCGCGTCGATCGTCGTTACGTCCGCGGTGAAAGCCCGACGATCTGCCAGAGCGAGATCGAGGGTATTCTTCGAGCGACGAACACCAACGACGCGGAATGGAGCGTGGCGCTGATCAACCACTACCCATTGATGTACACGCCCGAGGATAGCCCTGTCACCCAGGCGGCGATCCTTGCCGCCGAAGATGTCGATGGTGTCACCCCGACGATCGCCGCCTGGCGTTTCGGCGTTAACGGAACCTTCATGAACGAAGGCCGCATACCCACGATCGGCCTTGGGCCGGGTGACGAAAAATGGGCCCATACGCCCGAGGAGCATATCGGCACCGCCGATATCGTCAACGCGACGCGGAAGATCGCGCGCGCCCTGCTTGCCGTCACGAAAGGTGGTGACGTGAAATGAGCACTGCGATCGACACCGAAAAGACCACCACTGTTGCCGACGCCATACTTCGGCTGATGGAGACCTATAAGGTAGATACCATCTTCTCCATCCCCGGCGTCCATACGGTCGACTTCTACCGTTCGCTCCCGGATCGCAAGATCCGCCATGTGACCCCACGGCATGAGCAGGGTGCTGCGTTCATGGCCTATGGCTACGCTTTCGCGACCGGCAAACCGGCAGCCTGCATGCTGATCACCGGCCCGGGCGTACTCAACGCTTCGACGGGGATTGCGGAGGCTTACGCGGACTCGATACCGATGCTGGTGATTGCGGCAAACAATCTCGTCGCGGAGATCGGCGTCGGGCGCGGCGCGCTGCATGAGACGAGATCGCAGTCGGCGGTACAAGAGCAAATCGCGGCTTTCTCGCATACCCTTCTCCATGCAGCGAATATCGAGGAAATCTTCCACCGCGCGATGTCGCTGATCGATATCGGCCGGCACCGCCCGTCGCTGATCGAAGTGCCCCGCGATCTTCTCGCTTCGGCGGCGCCGATACCCTCAGGGAGCAAGCCGTCCGTGTTTCGGCCGGGTCCGCAGCCGACGGCCATCGCCGAGGTGGCGAAGATGCTGGTTGAAGCCAAACGACCGCTGATTATTGCCGGCGGTGGCGCGCGCTTTGCCAGCGACAAGGTGCAGCAATTGGCGCGCCGGCTCGGCATTCCTGTCGTGACCACGAATACCGGCAAGGGAATCCTCCCTGAAGGCGACCCGCTGTCGCTTGGCTCCGCCCTGCCCTTCGAAGCGACAGCCCAGGCAATCGCTATGGCAGATGTGGTTCTTGCCGTCGGCACCGAACTCGGCGAGACCGATCTGCTCTACACCTGCAGGAGTTATGCAATCGGCGGGAAGCTGATACGCATCGACATTGATCCGAAGCAACTGACGATGAACTACCTTCCGACGATCGCACTTCTCTCCGATGCCGGCCTGGCGCTCGAAGCCATTCTCGCTGCCTGTCCGCAAGCCTTGTCGTCAAAAGCAGCTGAAGATCGAGTCGCCAAGCTGAAATCCGATATCGCTGCAGATGCGGGCTGGTCCATCGAATCGCCCAAGCATAAGCTGGTGCTCGACAAGATCGCCGAGACCTTGAAGCCCGATGCGATCATCTGCGCTGATTCCACCCAGCTTGCCTACACGGGAAATCACTATTATCCGTCCGGGACACCAGGCACCTGGCTCTTTCCCAACGGCTATGGAACGCTTGGCAGCGCCATGCCGGCAGCGGTCGGCGCCAAGATCGGTCGCCCGGATCGCCAGGTACTTGCGATCGTTGGCGACGGCAGCTTTCTCTACTCGATCGAGGAGCTGACCACGGCCGTCGAGAACCAACTCCCCTTGCCGATCATCGTTTGGAACAACAGAGCCTATGGCGAGATTCGCGACACGATGATCGCATCCGGCATCCCGACGATCGGGGTCGATCTCTACACACCCGATTTCCTGACAATCGCCCGCGGGTTTGGCTGCTGCGCGGTGCTGATCGAAACCATGGCGCAGTTCGGCGAAGAGCTTGAGGCTTCGTTTACTAGAGACCGGCCAACCATCCTTCAGATCGACAGCGATGCAGAAATCTTTGCGGACCTTGCAGCGAGATGACGATCGAGGAGATCAGACCGGCGCTTGAGGCAATCGTCGGCGCAGCCCATGTGCTGTCGAGCCCGGATGGACCACGTCTTGTCGTCCGGCCCGGCACGACTGATGAAGTCTCGGGTTGCCTTGCATTCGCAAATCGACACTCCATTCCTGTGGTCACTCTAGGCGGGCTGACTGGACTGGTCCGCGGCACGGAGCTTTTCGGCAACGTCGTCGGAATCTCGACCGAACGCCTGAACGGTGTCCTGGATTTCGACCCATTGCGTAGGCAGGTGACCGTCGGAGCCGGGATTAAGCTCGAAGAGGTTCACCGCTTTGCCGAGCGGCACGACCTTCGCTACGGCGTCAATTTCGGTGCTCGGGGCAGCTGTTCGATCGGCGGCAACATCGCGACCAATGCCGGCGGCAATTCCGTGCTGCGCTTTGGGATGACGCGCGCGAATATCGCCGGTCTCGAAGCGGTTCTGGCCGACGGTCGTGTGCTCTCCGACCTGGGCGGTCTCGTCAAGAACAATACTGGATACGACCTGAAGCAGCTTTTCATCGGCTCCGAGGGCTCGCTGGGCATCATCACCAAGGCAGTTCTGAAACTCAGCCGTCCATCAGTCGATACTGCAAGCGTTCTGCTTGCTCTCGACAGCCTCGATGATGCGCTTGCCGTGATGAGCGTGCTGGAGCTGAAATGCGGTGTCTCGCTTCTCGCCATGGAGATTATGTGGAACCGTTATTTCAAGACGGCAGGTGCCCTCGCCCTCAGGGGCTCGCCGTTGCCGCTGGCAGATCATCATCCGCTCTACATACTCGCACAGGTCGAAGGTGCCGGGAACGGCCCTTCAGCAGAAGACCTCGTCCTGGGTGCACTGGAAGGTATTGATTTCATTCCGGACAGCGCACTCGCAAGCTCGCAGGCGCAGCAGGAGGCGTTCTGGTCGATCCGTGATGGCTCCGAATATATCGAGGCAAGCCACCCGACAGTACTGTCATTCGACGTCAGCATGCGGCCTCAGGATTATTCCACTTACGTCGCGGGGGTAGAGGACGCACTAAGCCGAAGACTGCCTGAAGCGATCTCTTATTATTTCGGCCACCTTGCGGATGGCAATGTCCACTTCATGATCGCGCACGATAACAGCATTGATCATGCCGACGAAATCATCGAAGCCTGCGTTTACGAGACGCTTTCCGTCTATTGGCCGAGTTCCGTCTCCGCCGAACACGGAATAGGCCTAGAGAAGGCGGAGCATCTCTGGCGATCGCGGTCGGAAGAAGAGATTGCAGTGATGAACGCGGTGCGAAAGACCTTCGATCCGAACGGCATTCTCAACCCTCACATCCAGTACCGGTCGCGTCTAGACTAAGCGGCGCGCCCAGCTCAAACCGTTGTTTGAAGCATCGAAAACCCGCCTCCCCTCTCCGGCAGCTAAGACGGAACAAAACAAACATAGAGGGAATGATGACGACATATCCGGTTGGCGGGGCCGCGGAGGCCTTGAAGATTGACGGCATTCACAAGAGCTTCGGCCATATCGAGGTTCTGAAGGGCATATCACTGACAGCGCGTGACCATGACGTCATATCGATCATCGGGTCTTCCGGCTCCGGAAAAAGCACTTTTCTCCGTTGCATCAACCTGCTGGAGCGTCCGTCGTTAGGTTCCATCCGCGTCCGGGGCGAGGAACTTGCGCTGACGTCGCATCGCCACGGCGGGCTGAAGGCTGCAAACGGAAAGCAGCTTGCGAGGTTGCGATCTAGGCTCGCGATGGTGTTCCAGAGCTTCAACCTTTGGCCGCATCTTTCCGTTCTGGAAAATGTCATCGAAGCGCCGATTTCCGTGCTCCGCGTCCCGCGCAAGGAAGCGATCGAGCGCGCCGACGCAACGCTCGCCAAGGTCGGCATGTATGAACGGCGTTCATATTACCCGTCACATCTCTCCGGCGGGCAGCAACAGCGCGCCGCCATCGCCCGGGCGCTTGCCATGAACCCGGATGTGTTGCTGTTCGACGAACCGACCTCAGCTCTCGATCCCGAGCTTGTCGGCGAGGTGCTGAAGGTCATGCGGGCGCTCGCGGACGAAGGCCGCACTATGCTAGTCGTGACCCACGAGATTGCCTTTGCTCGGGATGTCTCGACCGAAGTCATGTATCTCCGTGAGGGGCTACTTGAAGAACAAGGGAAGCCGGAAGATATCCTGCTCAACCCTCGCTCGGAGCATCTGCAGAAGTTCCTCGCACGAACGAGGGCGTGAGTATGCTTGATCTCGTCGAACCCTACCTGCCTCTCATTCTGAGCGGCACGCTCGTCACGATCAGCGTTGCCATTCTGTCTCTTTCAGGCTCGCTCCTGATCGGGCTTGCCGGAGCCTTCCTCAGCCTTGCTGGCAATGACTTCTCCAGACGAATAGTCACCGTTTACACCACGCTCATCCGCGGCATCCCCGATCTCGTTCTGATGCTGCTTTTCTACTTCGGCGGACAGATGCTGCTCAACAACCTCGGCGCGGCGACGGGACTATGGGACTATGTCGAAATCAGCGCCTTCGGAGCAGGTATCGTGACGATCGCCGTCATCTTCGGCGGCTACATGGTCGAGACTTTTCGTGGCGCGGCGCTGGCAATCCCCAAAGGCCAGATAGAAGCAGGGCTTGCCTTCGGCCTGTCGCGCCGGCGCCTCTTTACCCGCATCATCTGGCCACAGCTCCTCGGCTATGCGCTGCCCGGCATCGGCAACAACTGGCAGATCCTGATGAAGACAACTGCACTCGTTTCAGTCATCGGTCTGCAGGACATGGTGTTCAACAGCTTTCAGGCAGGGCGGGCGACCCGACACATGTTCGTCTTTATGGGCGTCGCCATGTGCCTCTATTTGGTCATCACCATGATTTTGGGCTTTGTCATTCACGCACTGACCCGCCGCTACAGCCTTGATCCGGCAGCGAGGTGAACGTCATGCTCCAGACCATCACCGACTTCAGCAGCAACAGCTCACCGATCGATTTCGTTCTGATCCTGTCGCAGTGGCAGCTCTTTGCCCGCGGCCTCCTCAATACGCTGATCCTGTTCGTTGTGACAGCTACTGTCGGCGGCATTGTCGCCCTGCCCCTCGGCGTCGCTCGCGCTTACCGCGTTCCAGTGCTGAGCCCGATCATTCTCTGCTACACCTATGTCTTTCGCGGCACGCCGCTGCTGGTCCAGACATACATGCTCTACTACGGTGCCGGCGAGCTCGACTTCGTGCGCGACAGCGCTGTCTGGCCCATGCTGCGGGAAGCCTGGGGCTGTGCTTTCATCGCCTTTTCGATAAACACCGCCGCCTATGTGACAGAGATCATCTGCGCCGGCATTCGTGCTGTCCCGTCGGGAGAGGTAGAAGCGGCCAAGGCCTGCGGCATGCGGGCGCTGACACGGCTGCGGCGCATTCTTCTGCCACGCGCCTTCCGCATCATGCTGCCCACCTATTCCAACGAATTGATTTTTGCGTTGCAGGCAACCGTCGTTGCATCGACCATCACCATCATCGACGTGCTTGGAGCCGGGCGCACGCTGAACGGTATGTACTACCTCGCCTATGAGGGCTTTTTGACGGCGGCGGTGATCTACGTTTGCCTTACCTTCGGCTTGGCACGGCTGTTTGCCTTTCTCGAGGCAAGGCTCAACCATCATCTCCGGCCATGTACGACAAGCTAGAGCCTTTCATGCTGAACTCGTCATCAAACATTGGTTTTAGAATTCAGCATCGCCTAGCAGCCGCCCGCCGATAGAGTTTCCCTGCACAATCAGTGCCACCATCAAGAAAACCGGCATTTCAGAGGGATAACGTGAAAAAAATTCTTGCCACATTCATGGTCGTGCTCGCCGCGACCGTCTCACTCAACCCCGCGTCGGCGGAGGAAAAGCTTCGCATCGCGACAGAAGGCGCATATCCGCCCTTCAATCAGCTTGAGCCCGATGGAACGCTTTCAGGCTTCGACGTCGATATTGCCAAGGCGATCTGCGCTGACATGAAAGTCACCTGCGAGTTCATGAAGCAAGACTGGGACGGACTCATTCCCGGCCTGCTGGCAAAGAAGTTCGACCTTATCGCCGCATCGATGACGATCACCGCAGACCGCAAGAAGAAGGTCGACTTCACCGAGAAATACTACCAGACCCCCTCGCAGTTCAGCGCCAGGAAGGGCTCCGGCCTCGGCGTCGATCCGGAGAGCCTGAAGGGCAAGACGATCGGCGTCCAACGCGGCACCATCCAGGCTTGCTACCTTGAAAAGTTCTATTCCGGCAGTAGCGTGAAGGTCTATCCGAGCCAGCTCGAAGCCTTCAACGATCTGGTGGCAGGCCGCGTCGATGTTGTCTTCTCCGATCGCGTTGGTGCGCAGGAACAACTGCTAAAGGGGCCGGATGGCGCCAACTACGAACTGCTTGGTCCGGCACAGAAAGATCCTGGCTGCCTCGGCGAAGGTGTGGGTATAGCGCTGCGCAAGAACAGCGATGACTTGCGGACAAAGATCAATACGGCGATCCAGCATATCCGCGCCGATGGGACCTATGCCAAGATCAATGCAAAATACTTTGCTTTCGACCTCTATGGTGATTGACAACTGAGACGGGCGTCAGTTTGTCCAAGGACGGTCTGGCTGACGCGCCTGTCATAGCGTGATGGATATGATGCAAGACCGAAACACCCTCTCGATCCTCGAACGGCTGGTCAGCTTTCCATCCGTCTCGCGCGATTCCAATCTCGATATCGCCGAATATGTCGCCATGTTTGCGATTGAGTGCGGCGGCCGGGTCGAACGTTTCCCTTCTCAGGACGGCGTCAAGGAAGCGCTGCTGCTCGCTTTCGGACCGAGCGTCGAGGGCGGTGTCGTCTTGTCGGGTCATATGGATGTCGTTCCGGTCGACGATCAGGTCTGGACTTCCGATCCTTTCCGGCTTCGCCAGGCCGATCAGCGCCTCTATGGCCGCGGCGCAGTGGACATGAAAGGCTTCCTGGCGATTGCGCTCGCCACCGCGGGAGCGGTCAACCTCAAGAGGCTATCGAAGCCGCTCTACCTTGCCTTTTCCTACGACGAAGAAACAACTTGCCAAGGCGTCCGACCGGTCGTTGAGCATATTCGCCGCTCCGTGCCGACCCCCGCGGCCGTAATCGTCGGCGAGCCAACTGAGATGCGGCTTGTAGGCGCCCACAAGGGTGCTGTCGACTGGTCCGTTCGCGTCCGCGGAAAGGCTGCCCACTCCAGCCGTCCGCATCTCGGCGCCAATGCCATCCACGCTGCCGCCCACATCATCGCCGAAATTGACGCAATTGGCCGCGAGCTGCAGGCCAAGCCGTCGACTTTGGGAGAGCTATTCGATGTGTCCTACCCCACGGTCTGCGTAGGCCGGATAGAAGGCGGGACTGCAGGCAATGTCATTGCTTCTGAATGCACATTTCACCTCGAGATGCGCCCGCTGGAAGCGGGCCAGGATGCGTACGTCGCCCAAAGGGTGCTGCGTTTTGCGGAAACGGAGATCATTCCCGAACTGAAGCGAACCGCGCCAGAGGCGAGCGTCACACTCACTATGCTCGATTCGATACCGCCGCTGGTAAGACAGCCGTCCAGTACGGCCGAATGCCTGATCGGCACGCTCGCCGGCTCTGATCACGTCGAAGCGGTCTCCTACGTGACGGAGGCCGGGATTTTCCAGTCAATCGGCCTTCCGACCGTAGTCTTCGGGCCCGGCAGCATCGAGCAGGCCCACCAGCGTGACGAATACATCACCATGAGCCAGTTTCGTGAAGGCGAGAATTTTTTCCGCAAGCTTGCGGAGACCCTATACTGATTGCTTCAACGCTGCCGATGCATCCAGCACATCCTTCCTCAGGGTGTTGAGAAGCACCGATTGCCGATCGCCTTTCCGGGTGACCAGAAAAACCGGCCAATCCACGTGGAAACGCTCCGGGTTGATCTTGCGCAGCAGTCCGCGTTCCTCCCAAGCGGCAGCGTAATGATCCGGCAAATAGCCGATATGCAGGCCGGTCAGAATCAGCTGCAGGGTCGCCTCGGTGTGCATCGACGAAACGCTGGAATTCCAGTCGGTTTCGACCATTTCCTGCTTTTGCGTGACGAAACCGCGGCGGATGAAGTCGACATCGGCGAGCTGCTCATCGGTCAGGTCGAACCGCGCCGCCTCGAAAAGCGGATGAGCCCGGCCGCAAAACATGGAGATGCTCTCGGTATGAAGTTGCTCGTAAAGGAGGTCCGTAAGATCCGATCGACTGCCGGTGATACCGAGGTTACATCGCCCATCGTATACCGCCCGCTCGACGTCGTTAGATGGCACGACGTTGACGGCGATCTCCACGGAGTTCGGCCGCGATCGAAACCGCTGGAACGCCAGTATCACCGGATTGAGCGGGTCAGTGGCGATATTGTCCATCTGCCAGACTGACAGCTCACCCATCAATGTGCCCTTGGCGCCGGCAACCGTCGTGCGAAAGCTGTTGAGCTCGGTAAACAGCCGCAGCGTCGCTTCGTAAACGACAACGCCCTCCTGGGTGAGTGAGAAGCCTGCCGGCCCTCGCGTACAAAGTTTGATACCGAACCGTGTTTCGAGGTCCGAGATATGAATCGAGATTGTCGAGCGGCTCAGATTGAGGGTCTCTTCTGCCGCAGCAAATCCCCCGCACTCCGTCACGGCCTTGAAAACTTTAAGAAGCCGGATGTCGACCCTATCGAGCGGCGGTATGTCAAAGCGCATGAAGCCTCTTTCCTGCAGCTATCCGGCCATAACTTAGCGCAGAAGGATGAGGATTTCGCTTCCAGACTGGCTTCAGCACGACTGCATCTTCAGAAAGATGTTCTCCGCCTCATCCGGTCGGGACGTTGTTCCGTGGTCCCTCTTCAAGCACCCATACTTCGCGTAGATAAGACTCGGACGAGAGCTTGCAGGACGTGGCAGACCATAAGCGCAAATGCTGAGGGCGCAAAATATCCCGATCATGCAGATGGCAATGGTTCTCTTTGAGATCATGATTGCACCTTGTCAAATACCAGAGCAGAAGCGTGATAGCCGCTCCATGCCCTTGCGGATTGTCTCATCCGATCCCGAAAAGGAGATGCGGACGAAATTCTTCATCTCCGCGCCAAACGCAACGCCAGCGACGATGGCAAGCTTCTCCTGCGCATAAAGCTGCTCGGCAAATGCGGCACCTGAAAGTCCGGTCGCACTGACATCGATGAAACAGAACATGCCCCCTTCAGGCCGCGTGAACACCAGCTGAGGAATGCCTGATAGAGCGGTGAGCATCAGGTCGCGCCGCCGCTTGAGTTCGTCGGCGAAAAAGTGCATTTCCGCATCCCCCGCGGTTTCCAGCGCCAGGGCTGCGGCGTCCTGGATGAAGGTCGGAGAGCCGAACAGCATGCACTGGGCAAGATTTTCTAGATGCACCGCCGCGGATTTCGGGCTGAGAGTCCACCCCAATCTCCAACCGGTCATGGCATGTGACTTGGACAAGCTGTTGACAATGATGGTCCGCTCCATCATTCCGGGCAACGAAGAGACGGACAGGAACTCACCATCGAAGACCGTGCTGCGATAGACCTCGTCGCTGATGACCCAGAGATTGTGGCGGTCGGCGAATGCTGCGACGACCTCCAGATCCTGTCGGCTGAATACGTAACCGCCCGGATTGTTGGGGGAGTTGAGCAGTATCGCTCGGGTGCGCCCGTTGATGGCGGCACCGAGAATTTCCTCCGAAATCTTTTGGCGCCCATTGTCCAGCGCCAGCATGACCGGCCGCGCGATTGCTCCGCCAACTCGGATCGATGCTTCATAGGTTGCATACCATGGCGCCAGGCAGATCACTTCATCACCGGCCCCGGCAACCGTCATCAAAGCTGCAAACAGGGCATTTTGCGCTCCACCAAAGACTATCGCTTGCTCTGGCGACCAGCCGTAGCCATCGAAGCGTCTTTGGGCTGCTGCAATGCTATGGCGCAGCGCCGGCGTGCCCGGCACGGGCGCATAGTGGGTGCGCCCCTCGCGAATGCTGCGGATGGCTGCCTCGGAGATACGCGTCGGCGTATCGAAGGACGTATCGCCGAGGCAGAGACTGACGACATCTTCACCGCGATCCAAGGCATCCGCCGCGGCATCGGCGATTGCCCAACCGGCAGACCCATCGCTGGCGATCGCACGCGTGTGTTCCGAAAAACGGCGCAGGTTCTCCTCCACCTGCGGTTGGCGCAGTGGCTGCATTTTCAATTCCTCCTATGACACATCAGCTAGCAAGCTGGACGTAAATACTCTTGGTGGTCAGAAAGCCGTCCAGCTGCTCAGGTCCCATGTCCTTGCCGAATCCGGACGATTTGATGCCGCCAAACGGCATGGCTGGATCCAGTATTCCGTGCGCGTTGATGTAGACGTTTCCTGCCTTGATACGCCGCGAAAGCGCGATCGTCTCATCCACATCCTGCGAGTAGATGGCGGCCGCCAGTCCGTAAATGCTGGAATTGGCCCGCTCCACTGCGTCATCCAGCGTTTCGAACCACGCGACACCGAGAACTGGACCGAAGATTTCCTCGCGGAAAATACGCATATCCTCTGCGCAGCGGTCAAAAATCGTCGGACGCAGGATATTGTCCTGGCGATACGGAATGTCTTTTCCCTCGCCGGTAACCAGCGTCGCGCCCTGCGCGTGCGCGCTGCCTATGTGCTCCAGTACGCGAGCACGATGGTTTGCCGAAACCAGCGGCGTGATCTTCGACTGCGGATCGAGACCGGGGCCGATGGGCAAGTTTTCGGCGCCGGCTTTCAGCTTGGCGACCAGCTCCTCATGGATATCGGCGTGGGCATAGATGCGCGAACCCGCATCGCAGACCTGGCCCGAGTTCATGAATATTCCAGACAATATGGCATTGGCGGCTTTATCGGTATCCGCTTTGGCGGTGACGATGACAGGCGACTTGCCGCCCAGTTCGAGCGTCAGGCGCTTCATGCTATCGAGCGCCGTCTTGCCGATCGCGGCACCGACGGCGCTCGAGCCGGTAAAGGAGAGCTTGTCCACCCCCGGATGCTGTGCCAGCGCCTGCCCGACAACATGACCGAAACCATTGACAATATTGATGACGCCGTCCGGAAAGCCGACCTCCGTAGCAAGCTGGGCCAGTCGCATCGCTGACAATGGCGTGAGTTCCGAAGGCTTACAGACAACCGTGCAGCCGCAGGCGAGCGCCGCTCCAAGTTTCCACGACAATATCTGGAGCGGGAAATTCCAGGGTATGATCGCCGCTACCACCCCAAGCGACTCTTTCACGGTATAAGTCAGCGTCTCTCCGGGCAACGCAACGGCGCTGGTTGTTCTGCCATCGAGCTTGCTCGTCCATCCGGCAAAATACTCAAAGTTCGCGATCGCTCCTGGAACATCGATGTAGCGCGCATCGGATATGGCTTTGCCGACATCGATCGCTTCGAGATGCGCGAGAAAGTCAGCATCGGCCTCCATCGCCTCCGCCAGCCGCAGGATGAGCTTCTGGCGCTCGAGAGGCAACAGCCGACCCCAAGCCCCGTCGAACGCCTTCCGTGAGGAGCGCACCGCCTGGTCGACAATCTGCAAATCCCCGGTGGCAAGTACGGTCAACATCCTTTGTGTGAATGGCTCCACGAGATCGATGGCATCCTGAGCCGACAAGATTTCACGCCCGTCGATGAAATGGCCGACAGGACGGTTGACGAACGATACGACCTCCGCGGGAACCGAAAATCGTTCGAAATAGTCTTTTACATCTCGATCCATTGGCTCTCCCATCCGATAGCACCACATCTAACGACGGCATGACGCAACTGAAATGAGAGAATGCCAAACCGACGTTTGACAATGCACCGAGTTATTTCATCGTCCTTACAGCGGGGGGATGGAGCGCTGATGTGCAATCTTTATCGAATGGAAGACAAGGACTGGGTGAACAAGTGGGCTCAGGACGCCGAGTGTCTGTTCAACCTGATGCCTGCCTATCAGATGAACCCGGACCAGATGGGGCCGATCGTCCGAAACACAGCAGACGGAGGCAGGCCGCTCATCCATGTCCGTTGGAGACGTCCCTCCCCAAGGTTCGTCCTTGAAAAGGCAGCACAAGCCAAGGCCGAGAAGTTGCGACCCAAGGGCAAGGAGGTGGATTTCGAGCAGCTGGTACGCGAGCAGGTCGATCGTGACGTCACCAATGTCCGCAATCTGAAGCTTCTGCATTGGAGGCGCTGGTTCGGCGTCGAGAACCGCTGTCTCGTTCGCGTCACCAGCTTTGCCGAACCCGATCCGGCAAGTCAGGAGGACGGCGGCAATGTGCCGAACGCTGGTTCGCGCGCGATGAAGCCAAGCCGCTGATGTTCTTTGCCGGCATTCATGTTCCGCAGTGGACCTCCGTGCGCAAGGCCTAACGACCTCGTCAAACCCATTCATGGTAAGGCCATGCCGGTGCTCCTGTTGACCAAGGAAGAGACTGGTATCTGGATGTTTCTCGCCGGAGCGGCCTGAGATCGGGGCTGTCCGTCGGGGTCCAGATGTAATCTCCGGTCAGGCTGATATGCTGCCAGCCGAGCGGTGCTTGAGGCCAAAGTCAATCTAGGTCCCGAGACTAGCCACCGGGTAGGGCTTCCCGTAGGTGATACAGGTTGGCGCCAAAGACAAAAGGGCAACCCTTCACAGATGATTGCTTGTACACTGGCGCTATAATGAAATTGGAGACCATCTGTCCATTCCTTCTGGATTTGCTGTCCGAATATAATTTCGCTGCTTCGTAAGTTGATATGCCCCCGATAAATTATGCCCTTTAGAGGGGTTCAAATCAAATGGCCGCCTGACACCATTGCGTCGAGAGGAAAGACTTGTAGCCGCCGCTCTCGCCCGGAGGCTGTCAAAGGCGCAGGCGGCCACGCTCTGTGGCATTTCGTTGAAGATCCGTGCCGCCGGACCAAGCGGTTCAGACTATCCAGTCGTACGGCGATGTTGATCGCGTCCCGCAAGCAGCCCGCGAGAAACGGGCAAGACACTTGTGAACGGATCATCAGTCTTCGCCGACAGCGCCTGGCCGGCAAGCACATCGCCGTGGGGACCGGCCCTCTCTCCCTCGCCATTGTCAGGCGTGCTCAGGCGGGCCAGCAAAGTCAGTGAACGCGGGATTCGGAGTTGAAGAGTTAATCTAGCGTCAAGGACACATATAGGTTCGTCAAAAACGGAGCTTCCCCATCTTAAGCGATGCTAGGTGCGGAGGCCTCCTCAAACCGAATATAGTATCGCGGCCGTTCATTTCAGACGCATGCTGGGAATATTGATCCGATCGCCATTCACTTTGCAAGATATCCGCCATCCGCCTCAAAGCATGCGCCTGTGACGAAGGACGCGGCATCTGACAGCAAGAAGAGGATCACATTGGCGATCTCGTCCTCCCTTCCAAGACGTTCCATGGGATGAAGCAGCGCGGCGGCTTTCTTCTTCCCTTCGCTCAAATGAGCAAGTAACGGCGTTTCGACGAACCCGGGCGCGACAGCATTGATACGGATGCCCTGCGTTGCGTGGTCAAGCGCGGCGGCTTTGGTAAGGCCGATCACACCATGTTTCGCAGCCGTATAGGCTGGCTGACCGGCGAAGGCGCGAAAACCCATGATCGACGCGACATTCACGATGGAGCCGCCGCCTCGTGCCAGCATTGCCGGAATTTGAGATCGAACCGCATGAAAGACACCTGTCAGGTTTACGGCCATGATCTTATCCCAGTGTTCGACTGGATACCGGGCCGTCTCGCAGCGTGGAAGGTCGACGCCAGCGGAATTGACCGCCAGGTCCAGTCCGCCGAAATGGCTAACTCCGCACATCACAGCCTGCTCCACGCTCGCCATGGAGGCCACGTCGACCGAAAGAGCGAGGACGTCCTTTGTGCCAAGCGTTGTGGCAAAAGCGGTAAGCCGCTCCGCGTGGCGATCGGCAAGGACGAGGCTGGCGCCCATCTTGGCGAGTCTTCGGGCGGTCTCAGCGCCAATTCCAGAAGCAGCCCCTGAAACAAACGCAACCTTGCCGGCAAAGGACGCAGACGCTTGAGTGGAAGATATCATAGCAATATGGCCTTTGCGGCGGTCTCAAAGCGGGTCGAAGCTACTGGTATACTCCAACCCAGATGATGATCGTCGGTTGGGTTTTCGATGGATTGCGGGAATGATAGGTAGAGGAGCGACTGAAGCAGTAGCTATCACCTTCGGAAAGTTCAAACTTCTCCTCGTCGATCCACAGCTCCAGGCGCCCTTTCAAGATATAACCATATTCAGCGCCCGCGGTCGGCACGTTTTTGCGTTCCGTCTCGAGCCCCGGCTCGAACGTGGACATCATGAATTCGACGTTCGAATCGAGTTGCGGCGTCAGAAGCTCGGTTCTTGCTCCTCGATGCGACATGAAGCGACGCTGGTTGCCCCGGACGATGAAATTTTTCTCTCGCTCGGCTTCCGGTTGCTTTTCTTCCAGATCGACGAACCAACTCATCGGAACGCCGAAGATCGTACAGGCGGCGTAGAGATCTTTCAGCGTAGGCTGCGAGAGGCCCCGTTCGAGTTGGCTGACGTACCCCGTCGAACGGTTCAAACCATCGGCGAGTTGCTGGATGGTAATGCGGCGTGACCGCCGCAGTTCACGCAACGTCTTACCGACGTGATCCGGCGTCTTGGCCTCGGCAACGGATTTGGGCATCGTACATAACCTGACAAGTTCACTTTCATGATGGAATCGAGCAAATACTTCATGAAGTCAATGCTACCCAGAATTTACTCGCGGCCTCGGGCCGATTGTCCCCACCTCTCATCCAAAGGTGCCCGCCGTCGTGCCGCCATCGAGCACATAAATCATTCCGTTGGCGTAGCTCGCCTGTGGCGATAACAGATGGACAACGGCATCGGCGACCTCCTGCGGCCGCGCAAAACGGCCAAGCGGCACGCGCCGCTCATAGAACGTACGATCATAGCCGCCGCTCTCTTTCAACAGAGCCTCGGCCATCGGCGTATCGACAAAGGATGGGCAGACGACATTGCTACGCAATCCTTGCGGACCATGATCGAGCGCCATGCAGCGGATCAGGCCAATGACACCATGCTTAGAGGCGCAATAGGCGGCATAGCCACGCGATCCGCGCACGCCGGAATCTGAGCTAATCGCGACAAAAGCAGATACGCGACTGCGTAACAGGTGCGGAACCGCATGCCGCGCCAGCAGGAACGGGCCTGTCAGGTTAACGGCCAGCGTTGCATGCCACGCTTCATCGGAAAGAGTCGTGACATCGCCTTTACACGCAATGCCTGCCGCGGCGACTACCCCAGAGAGAAAGCCGTGCGTATCGACCGCCCTGTCTACCGCGGACGCCACGTCACAATCCGAAGAGGCGTCAGCCGCCCTGTCAAGCACAGCCGCGCCCTTATCCCGACAGGCATCCGCGACCTCGGACAATGCGGCCGCATTGCGATCGAACAGCGTCAGCGCAACACCGCTCTCGGCCAATGCAAGCGCGGTCGCCCGCCCGATCCCGGAGGCAGCCCCGGAGATCAGGATGGAGGTGTCACATTCCAGCATGGATCTTTTCCTTCTCTCACGCGCCAAGATAGGCGGCTTTGAGATCGGGATCGTTAAGCACATTATGCGCCCCGCCCTCTACCGAGCAGCAACCCGCATCGATCACATAGGCATAATCGGCGATCTCAAGCGCCACCGCCGCGTTCTGCTCGACGACGACGAGGCTGATGCCCGATTTCGAGAGCGTTATGATGATTTCGAAGATCTGATTGATGATTTTGGGCGCAAGACCGAGCGAGGGCTCGTCCAGCATTAGCAGTTCCGGTGTCGCCATCAACGAACGGCCGATCGCCAGCATCTGCTGCTGTCCACCACTCATGCGGCTTGCCAACGAATGACGCCGTTCCTTGAGGATCGGGAATATGTCGTAGACCTGGGTGCGGATCTCGTCGAAACTGCGTCCGCGGCCCTGAATATAGCCGGCAAGCAAGTTTTCCTCGACCGTCAATCGCTGAAGGATCTGCCGTCCCTCCGGGCAGTGCGCGAGACCGAGCCGGGTGATTTCCTCCGGAGGCAGCCCCTTGATCGGCCGCCCCTTGAACTCGATGTCGCCGGCATAGACCTGAGTCAGGCCGGAGATCGACCGCAAGGTCGAGGTCTTGCCGGCGCCGTTCGCGCCGATGATCGTGACGATCTCGCCAGCGCGGACTTCGAGGTCAATGCCGAACAATACCTGCGTTCGACCGTAACCCGCCTTGAGCCCGGCGACTTTGAGCAAGCTTGCGGATGTCGTCGAGTTCTTCCGTGGTTCCAAGATAGGCCTCCTGCACTCTTTCATTCGTACGCACCAGCTCCGGCGTACCTGAGCAAAGCAACTCGCCATGGTTCAAGACGTCGATACGGTCGGAAATGGACATGACCATATCCATGTCATGCTCAATAAGGATGATCGCGCGGTCCTCGCGTTTCAGACTGGCGATCATTGCCGCCATTTCCTTCGTTTCGGTGTGGTTGAGACCGGCGGCCGGTTCGTCGAGCAGCACGATCGGCGCCTCAGTCACGAAGGCTCGCGCCAATTCCAGCATCTTCTGGCGGCCATAGGGTAGGTCGCCGGCCAGCGAATCCGCCACATCAGACAGGTGGAAGCGTTCCAGGCAGGCGCGGCAGATCTCCAGTCGCTCGGTCTTCGCGAGGCGCCTTACGCCGCTCAGCAGGGCCGGCCATGATTGTGGGAAAAAGCAGACCTCCAGGTTTTCCAGCACCGTCATGGCATCGAACAGGCGCAGGTTCTGGTAGGTGCGCGCCACGCCGAGCCGGGCGATGCGATATTTCGGGAGTTTGCTGAGCGTTGTCGAGCCTAGCCGGATCGTGCCCGACGTCACGCTGTAGGAACCCGCAATCATGTTTACGACGGTCGACTTGCCGGCGCCGTTCGGGCCGATGATCGAATAGATCGAGCCAACGCCGAAGGAGAGCGACAGGTTCCTGATCGCCACCAGCGATCCGAAATGCTTGCTTACATTTTCGAGGGCGAGAGCCATAGCGTCCGAACCTTTCGAAGGATAAAGCCGAGGTTGAAGCGCGGCGAGATGAGCCCACCCGGCCGTAAAACGATGACCGTCACGAGAACGACGCCATAGATGAGGAGGCGGTATTGCGCGGCGAAATGCAGGACTTCCGGCAGGATGACCAGCACCACCGCCCCGGCGATGACGCCAATAATGTTGCCAACCCCGCCAATGATGATGATCAGCACCACAAGCAATGATTCCTGAAAGGTGAAGCTTTCCGGGCTGACAAAGCGTTGGAACGAACCAAAGATCACCCCACCGGCCCCACCGATAGAGGCGCTCAACGCAAAGGCAAGCAGTTTCAGCGTCGTTGTGTTGATGCCGAGGCCACGCACCACGTCTTGATCCTCACGCAGCGCCCGCCAGGCTTTACCGAGGATCGACCGTTCCATGTAGTAGACGCTTGCGCAAACGATGATGGTGAGTGCCAGCAGCAACCAGTAGAAATGCACCGGGCTGGTCAACGGCAGACCAAAAAGCGTCGCCCGATCAAGTCCAGCAATGCCCTGCGGCCCGTTGGTCAGGTCATCGGCATTATTGATGGCAATGCGGATGATCTCGCCGAAGCTCAGGGTGACGATGGCGAGATAGTCGCCGCGAAGCTTCAGCACAGGAAAGCCGAGCAAGATACCGGCCAGCGCCCCGATGGCCGCACCGATGAACAAGATCAAGATAAACGGCAGGTGGATATCGAACTGCCCGCTGGCGAGAAGGGCATAGGCATAGGCGCCGACCGCATAAAAGGCGATAAAGCCCAGATCGAGCAGGCCCGCATAGCCGACCACCAGATTGAGGCCGACGGCGAGGATGATATAGATGAGAATGCTGTCCACCACGCGGACATAATAGGGCGACATTTGTGGCGCCAGCGCCAGCAGAACCGCGCATAGCGCAAGGGCTGCCAAAAGGCCGAACCGCCGGGCGATCACCGAATTCCCCATGGGTCAGTAATCCTTCTTTGCAACGGTCGTTTCTTCCGAGACGGTCTCGCCGAGCAGGCCGGCGGGCTTGAACAGAAGAACGAGGATAAGAACGGCGAAGGCGAAGACGTCGCGATATTCCGTGCCGATGAAGCCGCCGGAGAGAATCGGCAGGAAGGCCGTTCCGAAGGTCTCGATCGCGCCGAGCAGGAAGCCTCCGAGCATGGCGCCCGGAATGGAGCCGATGCCGCCGAGGATTGCCGCGGTGAAAGCCTTAAGGCCGATGACAGAGCCCATGGTCGGCTGCATGATGCCATAATAGGAGGCATACATGATGCCGGCTATGGCGCCGAGACCGGGGCCAATAAAAAAGACCAGGCTGACGGCGCGGTTGACACGGATGCCAAGCAGACTGGAAGTGGTCCAGCTTTCTGAAGCCGCGCGGATCCAGATGCCGAGGCGCGTGCCATTGACGAACAGCGTCAGCCCCACCATGAGCAAGATCGCGGCGGCGAGAATACCGACCTGCACCGTTGTCGCCATACCGCCGAGCGCGGCGATCGGCTCGCTCGACACGATGGCCGGGAAGCGCTCCGGCTGAGGGCCGACGGTGACACGAACTGCGCTTTGCAGCACGATGGACATGCCAAGTGCGCTCAACATCGGGGCCAAGCGGCCATAGGCGCGTAGTGGTCGATAAGCAAAGCGCTCGATCGCTACGCCGAGCAGGCCGACGACCACGAAGCTTACGACGATCGCGATGACGGAACCGAGAGCCGGCGCTAGACTGCCAGCGCCCAGAAGTCCGCTGAAAACGAAGGTATAGATGTACGGACCGAGCATAAAAAACTCGCCGTGGGCGAAATTGATCAGACGCATGACGCCGTAGACCATTGTGTAGCCCAACGCTATCAACCCGTAGATCGCGCCAATTGCCAATGCAAAGATCAATTGTTGAAGAAAATAATTGAACAAGGGACCGCCTCTATGACGATGGATCGGCACGGAACGCGCCGATCCCGTTGGAACAATGTCCGGTTGATCAGTTCTTGACCAGCTCGAACTTGCCGTTCTTGACGACATAGAGGTACATGGGAGCAGAGGTGTTTTCGCCGTTTTCATCGAAGGACACTGGACCGAGAAGCGTATCGACCTTTACTCCGTGAAGTTGGGCAAGGACGCCTTCGCGATCCATCGTCCCTGCTTTCTCCACGGCCGCGGCCATGACCTGAGCGTTGGCAAAGCCGAGCGAGGCATAGGGCCCGGGGGTTCGGCCAAATCGAGCCTGGTGACGTGCCGCGAAATCCTTCAACTCCGGCGAAGAGTCGTAAGGTGGGAGCTGGAATGTCATCAGTGCGCCCTCGGCGGAGGCAGCGCCTACCTGATTGATGAAATCGACCGTAAAGCCGATATCCGGGCCGATGAACTGCGCCTTGAGGCCCTGCTCTCGCATTTGTTTGAGAAACAGCGCGAGTTGGGGCATCCCGGCGCCCATATAGACTACATCAGGATTTTCGAGCTTGATTGAGGCAATCAGCGCGGAGAAATCCACGTCTTCCGGATTTGCGCCGAAGGTCCCGGCGACCTTTCCGCCACCGGCTTCGAAATTCTGCTTGAAGACGCTCGCAATTCCCTGCCCAAATACCGTCTTGTCGTGTACGAGGACAGCTTTCTTCAGGCCGAGTTTCTCAGTGGCATATTTTGCCGGAAGGGCGCCTTGGACGAAATCATTGGCGACTGGACGGACAACCGTCTTATAACCCATGCGCATTAGCTGGGGGTTAGTCGCAGGGACAACCTGCGGCATGCCGCATTCCGAATAGATATCCAGTGCCGGCATCGTGACGCCGCTATTCATGTGGCCGATAACGCCGATTACGGCTTTGTCGTCACAAAACTGCTGGGCGACAAGGGTGCCCTGGCGCGGGTCGGCGCGATCGTCGAGCGCGCGGAAGACGATCTTGTTGCCCTTAATGCCACCTTTTTCGTTCAATTGGTCGAAATAGAGCTGGGCACCGTCGATCTGCGACTGACCGAACTCAGCCTGTGCGCCGGACATTGGAGCACTGCCACCGAGAACAATATCATCCGCCATCGCTGGCAATACGCTCGACACCAGCAGCAACGCTGCTGCCGAAAGAAGTATGCGTGTCTTGGTCATTGAAGTTCCCCTTTTTCTTTGCTGAGCCGGCTGCGTGGAACCGTGTGCTGGCAACGCAGCCATGAATTTTTTATTAGTATTATTCATTTAAGTGATCGCGCATGGCCTAGCAGGCGCGTTACTCCTCCCTGCTTAAGTCGCCAGATAACCTCCATCCACCGCCAGAACGTGGCCGGTGGTCATTGTTGATGCAGATCCGGCGAGGAAGATCATTGCAGAAGCGACCTCCTCAGGTTCTGCCAGGCGTTTCATAGGCGTGAGAGAGCGGATCTTTTCCATCTGCGCTTCGTCCGCCATCAGATGATTGATCAGCGACGTCCTGACCCAGGTCGGCGCTATGGCATTCACACGAATATCGTTCCCGGCCCATTCGACAGCGAGCGTTTGCGTGAGGTTGACCACGCCAGCCTTGGTCGTTTGGTAGGAAATGTTCGGATGGAGACCACCGCCCGAATAGCTCATGATCGATGCAGTGTTGATCACCACCCCCGGCACGCCACGACCGATCCATGAACGGGCGGCCGTGCGCGAGCAGAGGAACATACCGGTCAGGTTGACCGAGATAACACTGTCCCACTCCTCAAGCGTAAGCTCGATCGAGGGGCGGCGGATCGAAATGCCTGCATTATTAACGAGCACGTCCAGTCCGCCCGCTTCGCGCTGGGCCTGCTCAAAGACCGAGAGAACCTCTGCCTCATCGGTTACATCAAGCGCGAAGACGCTCGCCCTGCCACCGAGTTCCGTCACCTCACAACATACGGCCCGCGCGGCCGCCACGTCCCAGTCGAGAACCACGACATGCGCCCCAAAGGCAGCAAACATCAAAGCCGCCGCACGACCGATACCGCCACCGCCACCGGTGATGAAGACCCGCTTTTCATCGAGCCTAAACATCTTCTCCGGGGTCTTTGCGCACCTCATGTGGACGAATCCCTGAAATTCGAGCCTTCAGCCGATAATCTTGCCAAAAGCCAGGACGAAGTTGGCAACGACCATTTCCGCGCCGACGACCTCGCGAATGTGGAAATCGGAGAAAGGATCGTTGGCATTGCCGCCAATCTTGATATCGGCTTTTCCGAAGGCATGGCGAAGTGTCTCGGACTGACCGAGCGAATTTTCAATGATCTGCGTTTCAGCGGCTGCGTTTTCCGGCGACGGGATGATACGCGTCTGGAAGCGCGGATGCAGCACCGGCTTATCGAAGGCCGGGCCATCGGCCTTAAAGTCGATTTCGATCAGCGACGTGCCGCGGCGCGACAACTTGGCCGACACCGATGTATCGGTCGCATTCCAATCGACTTCACCCATTTTCTTGGGATAGCCCCAAACTTCCCGGCCAACCGCCATGGAATCGTCGTTGGTAACAATCTCGTAAAGCACATGGCCGCCCGGACGACCCTGATAGTTCATGGGCACGACGATTCCACCTTCCGCGTAAGAACCGAGCGATCCGCCGGCCGGGACGTCCATGATGAAGAATTCGATCACATCTCCGCGGAGATCGAACTGCGTCGGCAGCGCCGCCCGAATCGCCGCCTCGTCGACACGGCAGAAGACGCTAACCTTGGCGAACGCCTTGTAGTCGAACGGAGGCGCCTGATAGAGCGGCGCGCGCTGCGGGAGGGTATAAGCCTGCTGGGACATAAGGGCTGGTCTTTCCTGCCTGTTGACTTCGATTTCATTTCACTACAATGAAAAATCTATGTCAATATTTCATTTGAGTGACCTCAGAAATTCGTCTGCGAAACGAATTTGATCGTCTGGAACGTCTCCAGCGCCTCCGCCCCTCCCTCGGAGCCATAGCCAGAATCCTTTATTCCGTTAAAGGGCACCTCCGCATAGGCAAGGCCATAATCATTGATCGACAGCATTCCCGCTTCGATGTCGTCCGCGAAACGCTGTGCATTCCTCTGCGTCCGCGTGAAGGCGTAGGCGGCCAGGCCGACGGGCAAACGATTGGCTTCGTCGATCGCCTCATCGATCGACGAGAATCGATTGACGACGGCCACCGGCCCGAACGGCTCCTCATTCATGATAGCAGCCTCCTTCGGCACCTCGGCCAATACCGTCGGCTCGAAGAAGAAGCCGGCATTGCCGATGCGATTGCCGCCGGTCAGCAGGCGTCCGCCCCTGGCGACGGCATCACCGATCAGCCTGTCCATCGCATCCAATCGGCGCGCATTCGCCATCGGCCCCATATCGACACCGCCTGTGAAACCATCGCCGATCCGGATCGCCTTCACCGCCGTGACGAAATCCTCAAGCACCCTATCGTAAACAGGTTCCTCGACAAGCACGCGTGTCGGCGCGATGCAGACCTGGCCGGCATTGTGAAACTTGTGCTCCGCCAACATCGATACGGCTTTGGGAAGATCGGCATCGGCGCAGACGATGTAGGGCGCATGCCCGCCAAGCTCCATCGTTACTCGCTTCATATGCGCACCGGCCAAAGAGGCCAGACGTTTGCCGACCGAAGTCGAACCTGTAAAAGATACCTTGCGGATCGCCGGGTGCGGAATAAGATATTCCGAAATTTCCGCCGGAATACCGTAGAGAAGATTGATCGCCCCGTCTGGAAAGCCCGCATCGGCAAAGGCGCGAACCATCGCCGCGCAGGAGGCCGGCGCTTCCTCGGCAGCCTTCAAAATGACGGTGCAGCCGGAGGCGAGCGCGGCGGAAATCTTGCGGATCGCTTGCGCCACCGGATAGTTCCACGGCGTGAAAGCGGCAACGACGCCGATCGGTTCCTTCATGACCATTTGCTGCACCCCACCCCTGCGGGCCGGGATGAGACGGCCATAGGAGCGAATGCCCTCCTCAGCAAACCAGCGGATCACGTCGTCGGCATTGCGCAATTCTGATCGCGCCTCGGCGAGCGGCTTGCCTTGTTCCATGGTTAGAATCGGCGCGATGTCCTCGAGGCGCGCCTTGAGATTGTCGGCGGCGGCGTGTAGGAGTTTCGCGCGTTCACGGGCCGTCGTCTTGCGCCATTGCCTGAAAGCTCTCTCGGCGGCCACAAGCGCACGATCCATCTCGGCTTTGCCCGCCTTGGCGACGCGGCCGATCTCGCCGCCGGTCGCCGGATTAAGGATAGGCAGCGTCACGCCGCTCGTGCCATTGGTCCATTCGCCGGCAATGAAAAGCTCCGTATCGGGATACATCTTCGTCTCGTCCTGTTGTCTGAGGATCATTGTTCAAAGCACACTAGGGTGCGGGCAAGAACGCCCTGTTCCAGCCAACGGAAGGCGTCATTGATCTCATCCAGCGCCACACGCTCGCCGATCTGGCGATCAAGATCAAAACGGCCGGCACGGTAAAGAGCGAGGATGCGCTCGAAATCATGCTCTGGCATGCCGCCGCCGTAGTTGCTGCCGATGATGCGCTTCTGGGTATTGGGCAAAGTCGAGGCTTGAAAGCAAACCATCTCGCCCTTGGCCGCGATGCCGACGGAAATGACAGATCCGCCCGGCCGCGCAGTATCGTAGGCAAGCGCGATGGCCGCAGGGCGTCCAGTGCAGTCGATAACGCTGTCGGCGCCCCGTCCCCGGCTCAGCGCCCTGATTTCGGCGGGAACGTCCCGCGTTGCGGAATTGAAGAAATGCGTGGCGCCGAATGAGCGAGCGACCGTTTCCTTCTCCGGATTAATGTCGATGGCCGCGACGGCTTTCGCGCCGGCAAGATGGGCTGCATGAATGGCGTTGATGCCGACGCCGCCGACGCCAATAACGCCAACGACCTCACCTGGCTCGACGCGCGCATCGTTGACGACAGCGCCAAAACCGGTTGTCACCGCGCAGCCAACAAGGGCAGCGACTTCGAAAGGAATGTCCTTCTCGATTTTCGAGCAACCGGATTCTGGCACAACCGCCAGTTCGGCAAAGCTCGAAAGGCACGTGAAGTGGTGGATCGGCCTCTCAACAGTGCCGAGCCGACGCGCACCGTTCCAGAGTGTGCCGTTACCGGCAGCCGCCCCATATGTGTCGCACATGGTCGGCAGACGCTTCTGGCAGTAGAAGCATTCGCCACAGTTTGGCGCCCATGAAAGGATGACGTGATCCCCCTTCCTTACCTTGGAGACTGCCGAACCAGTTTTCTCGACGATGCCTGCCGCTTCATGCCCGAGGATGATCGGCAGAGGTGGACGTGATTTGCCTTTCAAAGCGCTGAGGTCGCTGTGGCAGACACCGGTTGCGATAATCCGGACTAGAACTTCTCGGTCGCCAGGGTCGCCAATCGGCACGTCCTCAATCAAGAGGTCTTCGTTATAATTGTAAAGTACGGCAGCCTTCATTGCGGTTATCTCCCCGTGGGATATGGGTTCGCCTGTTTCAGGAAGTTCATTGACCAGCGCTTTCCAGCCTGTCCCAACTTCCTTCGAGAGATGTGGGAAGCCTGTGTTTCATGATGCGTTGGCTCGGTGTGCGTTCGAACTCCTCGATCACGGCGAGGTAACGCGGATTCTGAAACGGCGCCAATCTTTGGGCGAGCCAGCCGGAGAAGGACACAAAGTCAATATCCGCTCCGGCTTTAGGCTTTAGGAACAGCTTGATCTCCTGTTCGCCGACCTCAGCGTTCACACCGATCATGGCGCAATCCTCGACCAGCGGGTGACTGCCCGCCACATGTTCCACCTCGAAGGCCGAGACGTTTTCGCCCCGAACGCGTACGCTGTCCGTCAGTCGACCGAGAAAATAGAGATTGCCGTCCGCATCGAGCATCCCGAGGTCACCTGTGTGGAACCCGTCCGATCGCAAGGCTTTCGAGGTTGCTTCCTCATTGCGAAAGTAGCCGGTAAAGACCGCGCCTTCCTGCCGCGAGCGGACGACGATCTCGCCGGAGGTGCCCATCGGCACGGGCTTGCCGCACTCATCGAGGACCTCCACCGACAGCCACGGTACCGACCTACCGACAGAGCCCAGCACGCCGGTTTCGTTGAAAGTGGTAATGCTGGAGGATTCCGTCATGCCGTAGCATTCGCGCAGTGGCATGCCGAAGCGTTCTTCAAAAACACGCCAGATATCGCGCGGACAACCGCCGCCCCAAGCTACGCGGACCTTGTGATCTCTGTCGCGCGCGCTTTGGGACTGTTTTAAAAGAATTTGCAACACGCCGCCGAGATAGTGGATCTGGGTGGCGCCGCATTCCCGCACCTGGTCCCAAAAGCGGCTGGCGCTGAAGCGCTGTACCATGGCAAGCCGAACCTCGCGTAGAAGCGGGATGGGCATCAGCTGTGCGCCGCCGATATGATAGAGGGGCTCCCAGACAAAGAAAACATCGCCGTCGCGAGCGTCGGAGCAAAGGATTGCTCCTTCCGATGCGTAGCGCAGCATGCGGTGAGTAACGCAGACCGCCTTCGGCCGGCCCGTCGTGCCTGATGTATAATTCAGCGCAAACAGATCGTCTGCCGCAGGCAGGTCTTCCGAAAAAACATGACAGCCGTCGGCAAGCCGGTCGAGTGATTCCGCCTCACCCGTTTCGGCGATAAGGCGGAAGGCGGAACCGTCTACGCCACATTCCAGAATGTTCGGGAAAAAATCGCGGTCGGCAAAGACGATACGCGGATTGCAATGTTCGAGAATGTATTTAAGGCCGTCGCCGCGCAGTTGCACATTTACCGGCACCCATATGGCGCCGCACTTTGCGATGGCGAACAGCGCGGCGAGGCTATTCTGGCTGTTGCTGAGCATCAGCGCCACCCGGTCACCCTTTGAGACGCCGAGGCGCCGCAGTTCCACCGCTACGCTGTCCGACGTGCGATGCAGGTCCGCAAAGGTGATCGGCTCACCATCGAAGGTGGCATAAATAGTATCTGGCGAGGCGTTGGCCCTAATTGCCAGGAAGGATATAAAGCCTTTATCTTCCACGTCATAATCCCGAAAATCGTCAATATCGCAATGTCGACCCGCTTTAGACGGATGACTTGCCGGATCGAGTGGACAGGAACCGTTCCATCATTCGGTTGGGCTCGCCGTCGGTATAAGCGATGCGCTGATTACGCACGCCGGATGCAAGCGCATCGCGGAAGCGCGCTTCGGTAACCTCGCGGAAGCGCTGCTTGTTGAGCTTCATGGCAAGGCGCGGCTTGACGGCGAGTTCCTCGCCAAGGGAAAGCGAAGCCGCAAGCACCTCCTCCTTCGGTACGATCCGGTTAATGAGGCCGATAGCCGCACATTCTGACGCCGGCATCATGCGGCCGCTGAGCGTCAGATCGGTTGTGCGCGCAAGGCCGATCATTTCCATCATGATCCAGGGACCGGTCGTGCTGGCAATGCCGGAATTAATCTCGGGCTGGCCCATCTTGACGCCGTCATGACCGATACGGAAATCGCCAAGCAGCGCCACCTGAAAGGCGGATCCCGCGGCAAGACCGTTGAGCGCCATGATCAGAGGCTTGGAGAGGCTGCGGATACGGTCATAAAGACGCTCCCACTCTCCGATCCAAAGTTCCGCCCGATCAGGGTCAAAGGTTTTGGTCTCGTTGAGATCCTGGCCGGCGCCAAAGGCCCGCTCTCCCGCACCTGTCATTATGATTGCGCCGACCGAGGCATCCTGCTCTGCGGCTTCGAGAGCAAGCGCGAGGTCAGCGCGCATTTGGGCGTGCCATGCATTCAATACTTGCGGGCGATTGAGGGTGATCACGCGGCAGGAGCCGCGCTGTTCAGTCAGAATGAAATTTGTCATGTGCACCATCGTATTGCAATGTAATACGACGTATTGTATTTCGATGCATGAAAAAGTCAACGCGATTTTTCATGACGCAAAATTTCAGTGCAGAAAGCCACGGCCAAGGTTGGTGGCCGGTACAAAGGGGAGAGCGGAACGCCGGCCTCCGCCGCACATCCTAGAAGGTGGACGAAGCCTGCGAAATCGAGCGCGCTGCGGCAACGACGAGGGATGCCAAAACTTCCTCGGCCTTTTCAGGCGTATAACGCGCACTGGAAACACCGATATTAACGGCGGCGACTGGACGCGACGTGCGATCGAGAATAGCAGCAGCCACTGAAAGATCGCCGGGGAAAAACTCCTCCCAAGCCGTGGCGTAACCTGTTTTACGCGCCGTATCGAGCCGCGCGACAAGCGCATCGATCGTATTGACCGTATGCGGCGTAAAGGCTCGCAGACGGGAGCGTTTGAGTAGCGATAAGGCTTCTTCGGCCGGCAAACGGGAGAGGATAGCCCTGCCTGGCGCGGTGCAGAAGGCCGGCATGCGCGTTCCGACAACGACGTCGGTGTTCAGCATGTGCCGGCTCATGAAGCGGGCCGCAAAGACAATGTCCGAGCCGTCGGGCAAAGTCAGGTTGACCGTCTCCTCCGTCTCGCGGCTGAGATGGAGGAGATAGGGCATGGCCTGATTGACCAAGGGATTGGCGGTGATGAAATGACGCGCCATTTCGAGACTGCGCAAGCTCAGCTCGAAACGCTTTGTAACAGGATCCTTCTGCAGATAGCCAAGCTTCTTCAAAGTATGGGTGAAGCGCTGCGCAGCGCTCTTGTCGAGGCCGACATTCGCGCAAATCTGCGCAAGGCTGAGGCTGCGATTTGCCCCGTCGAAGGCCTCAAGCACGCGGAACGCTTTTTCCACCGACCGCACCATCAGGGGATCGCTGTCGTCATCATTCTTCATTTCCTCTGAGGACAAGCTCATCACCTTGGGTATCGCTTCGACACGCCCAAACGGGCGGCATGCAGAATCCTTCCCGTGTAACGCGGGCTCCTCTCACAGGCAAGTCTGCCGAGTGTCTCGGAAAAGCCGAAGCGACAAATTCAGGAGGAGCCCTTGAACAACAGGTCGCGCACGCGGTCGGAATCATGGACGACATGGTTGCGCATGAGCGTCCGCGCTGTCTCACTGTCACCGCCCATAATCGCCCTGGCGAGCGGGCGGTGATCCACCGATTCCGGCGTCGGCGATGGCGCGCTTTGATTGCAGAAATACCATAGGCGCAAAGCTAGATTGAAATTTTGCGTCAGCATGACTGCAAGGTAATCGTTGCGCGCCATTTTGTAGATTTGGCGGTGCAATTCGGCGTCCCCGGCAATCTGCGCGGAAATGTCGGTCTCCATCGCGAGCTTGTCAGCCAGCTTGACCAGGGACTGCCGCTCCTGGGGCATAGCACGCATAGCCGCGAGCGCCGCCGCCAGTCCTTCGATCTCGAGCCGGACTTCTTTGATCGACTGCTGGTCTCTCAAGCCTATATCGGCCGCAAAAATGCCGCGACGCGGATAAATGACGACGAGATGCTCGCCTTCCAGGCGCCGGAGGGCTTCCCGGATCGGCGCTAGACCGATCTCCAGTTCGAGGGTCAACTCCCGCTCATTCAACGGCTGGAGCGGCTGGTAATGCAAGCGAACCAGGCGCTCGAGCAGGATGCCATAGGCCTTGTCGCTAAAGCGGCTTTCTGATTTGGCCGCCTTCTCGCTGCCGGGAAGCATGGCCGCGATATTCATCATCCCTCGTCCTTCCATCTGCACGCACCCAAGATTGCCGCATCCGTCTCAAAGCCGCCCTGCGGCGGTGACCCGGCGCAGGAAGGACCGGGTCGCCGCCTCCCGCGGCGATCCGAACACCTGCTCTGGCGGGCCCTCCTCCAGAATTCTGCCCGCATGGAGAAAACACACTTTGTCCGAGATTTCGCGCGCAAAATTCATTTCGTGTGTGGTCAGTAGCATTGTCATGCCCTGCATTGCCAGATCACGCACCAGATCGAGCACTTCCATTACGAGTTCTGGATCGAGAGCCGAAGTAATCTCATCGAGAAGCAGCGCTTCTGGCTGCATGATCATGGTTCGGGCAATAGCGACGCGTTGCTGCTGGCCGCCGGAAAGCTGATCGGGAAAGGCCTTTGCTTTGTCGCGCATGCCAACGCGCTCCAGCATCGTCAGCGCGCGCGCCTCCGCCTCGGTCCGACTGCATGAGTGGGTCGTAACCGGTGCGACTATGCAATTGTCGAGAACAGACATATGCGGAAACAGATTATAGCTCTGGAACACCATACCGATGCGCCGTCGCAACGCCACATGATCGATACCAAGGCCGGAAATCACCTCGCCGTCAAAGCGAATCTGTCCTTGCTGGATATCTTCCAGGCCGTTGAGGCAACGCAGCAATGTCGATTTGCCCGATCCCGACGCGCCTATCAATGACACCACCGAATGTCGCGGGATGTCTAGATCTATCCCGTCAATGACCCGGAGCTTGCCGTAGGATTTGCCGATGCCTTTAAGTTCGATTAACGGCCTCGCCATTTCAGCGGCCCTCCTTGAGGTCGGCACGAGAAACGAGATAGTCGACCAGTCTGGTTTGCGGAATGGTGATGGCTATGAACAGGATGCAAACAACGGTCACCGAGGATAGATTGTAGTAGTTCGCCGAGTAGATCTTGGCCTGGGTGAATGCATCGACAATGCCGACGATATTGACCAATGCCGTATCCTTTTGAAGTGCAATGAAATTACCGAGCATAGGCCCAGCGATGCGACGTATGGCCTGCGGCAGCACGATCAGGCGCAGCACCGCGCCGGGCGGGATACCGAGCGACTGGGCGGCGGAGATCTGGCTACGATGGATACCCTGCAGCCCGGCGCGGAACTGTTCGCCATTGTAGGCTGAATAGGTGAGCGAGAGCGCGGCGATCGCATACACCATCGGCTCTCCGTCGCTCAGTATAGGAATACCCATGAGCGGCACACCGAAGCAGACGAGATAGATGATGACGATCGCCGGCAAGCTGCGGAAAATATCCACATAGAAGATGCAGACGCCGCGCACCAGCACAAAGCTCGATCCTTGCAACGAGCGGCCCACAGCCAGCATCAGACCGAACAGCATCGAGAGCAACTGCGCCGCCACGGCGATGGACACGTTGACCCCAAAGGCTTTGGTGACGTCGATCAGGCTGGCGAGGATGACATCGCCGCGCAGGAAAGTCTTGTAGACCACCGCATCGTTGATGGACAGAAAGATTGCGATGGCAAGAAAGGGCAGCAGAAAACCAGTGATGCCCATCGCCGTGAAGGCATGGTGGCGCGAGTGAGCCGCTTGCTCGCGCGCGCCAATATAATCGCCGGCGCCCCATGCATTTGCCGAGCGAGCACGAGTGCGAAGCGCTCGTCCGATGGGCGCCACCAGTACAAGGGCGACACAGAGCGCCGCGAGTGCGGCGCCGTATGAGCGGATATGGACGCTGACCAGCGCAGCGACATCGCTACCAGCCAAGGTAGCGATGCCAACCGAGGCTGCCGAAAGCACGGCGGCTATGGCGACGGGCCACGCGGTCGGCAACGGTGGAGTCTGCCGGGTCGTCCCGCCAGCCGCCGCCACCAAAACCAGATCGTCCAGAGGTTTTGCCATCGTCATTCTGTCGACCACTCAGCGATGCTGGAGACAGGCGCTCCTAGGATCGGCGCCAGCCACTTGAGCTCGATGGCCTCTAAAGAGCCATCAGCCCGCATGTCAGCCAGGATTTGATCCGTGGGCGCGACATTCTTCGAGTTTTTGGGGAAGAGGATCGCCACATCGCCGCCGATTGGATAACGACCGAAGACCTTAAGCACGCCATTGGACGCCGTAGCGCGAGGCAGCGCGGTCTCCGTATCCGCCAGCGCCGCGTCAATCTGGTTCGCCATCAACGCGGCCCACATGTCGTCGTTGGATTGAAAGATGCGCACGTCGCCAGTTGGCTTCAACTTTTCACGCACGAATTTTTCCTGCACCGAGCCGAGCAGCACGCCGATGCGCTTGGTGCCCAACGTCCTGGCTGTAACATCGCTACCCGCCTTGGCTATCACGCCGGTATCGGTGAACCGGTAGCTGCCGGAGAAATCGACAGATTTCTTGCGCTCCTCAGTCGGAAAGAGATCCCAGATCGACATGTCGAAATCAGAAGCTTTGCCGGTCACCAACGACTCGAAGGAGGCATTCTTCACGACGATCTTTTCGAGACCGCCGCGATTGGCAATCTCCGCGCCGAGGCAATAGAGATACCCGCCGTCGATAGTTTCCGGCGTGTTGCCCTGATAGGCCTGCGGCGAAGGCAACGGCACCGCTATGGTGAGTACGCCCTGATGGGCCGGGGTCAGCGCGTGCTTGGCGGGATTCTCGCGCAGTTCGCAGCGGCCGAACGCGCCCTCCCCCGCAACTGCAGGAACAGTCGCGACACAGGCGAATAAGACCGCCGATGCCAGCAGCGATTTCATGAATACCTTGCTCATTTTTTGTTCTCCCCTCAGGATTGAGCGTTCATATTGGTATCGAGATTTCGGATCGCCCCTTTTAGAATTATGGCGGGTTGAAAAGAGCGACCCAGCTGGCGCTCGCCGGCTCATACGTCAGACGAGCGACGCCACCACGGTCGGTACGCCATTTTCGGGCGTGGATGCGAAATCGCCGATTGTATATTCGGCGCCGAGCACCTCGATCACGCGTAACGTCTCGTCGCCAACTGCAATCGTCGGCCCCAGCGAAATCGTGCCACGTCCAACCTTACGCTCGGTCAGCTTGTAGTCCTTGATGGTGTTACGGCTGATGATGTCGAAGGACTGGAAGCCCGGCCCATTAACCTCTGGAACCGCACGCACCTGGTAATGCGGGAAAAGGGACAGATCCGCCCAGGCGTCACGGCTGGCAGAGCTATCGAAATCGACGGAAATCTCGAACATGAGATCATCGTAGAGCGAAGCCTTCCCACGCACGCCACTCGCCGTCTGCTCCAGTTCGATACGGGCGAAATGTTTGGGGTAACCCCACAGCTCTCGGCCGCCCGCAACGGTCGTATGCTTGTCCTCATATTCAAAATAGTAGGTGCCCCCTACATGATCGCCGTAACGGATCGGCACGATCACCGCAGCATCGAAATAGGTGCGACCGGAATTATTGCCGAAATCGGCGATCGATACGACGAAACGATCGTCCGCCAGTTCGAAGGGGAGCGGCTCAAGCAATCGCTCCATCTGTGCTTTGTCGCCTCGACAATAAACCGAAAGCGTCTTCAAATCTGGGCAGGCATAAGTGACGTTGCCTGGTCCAAAACGCAGGAAATTCCAAAATTTAAGCGGGTCGTAGTGTTTCATCGCATCCACTGTCGTTTTTCGTTGTCGTTCATCTTTAATTACACTGACATTTCAGTTCAATTTTTTTAACCTGTCAAGCGGGATCGCGGACAGTAAGCCATGGCATTACGGTAGGTTACTGTTTTTATTTGCTTATTTCTACGAATCGATAAAGGATTATATGACGTCAATGGATTAGAACAGCAGCTATGTGATGCAGATCGCATGAAATTTTCTTGACGCAATGTTCTAACCGGATAGAGTTCATGTAAATGAATTTTTTCGTGAATTATTTCATTTCAGAGATAGCCGGTTGAGGACAAAGATGACCCGCATTCCCCTTCACAATGCCAACAACATACCGTTGCAGGCGCCGCTGATTCCCGATCCTTTTGTGCCATATGAATGCCCGGGTAACCGCAGTCTCAACGCCATCTGCCAGGGTGACGCTGCAATCCTCACCCAATATCTGGAGAACACGCCGTTCACACTCGCAAGCGACCGTTTTCTCGTCTACGTTTCCGATTTCACGAATTGTCGGAAAGCACCATTCATGGATGCCGGCATTGTCATTCCGGTTCGGTTCGGCAAACGCGAGGGCGGCTACTTCCTATTCGAATATGAAGACAACGACGCAGCCATCGCTGCCGGTCGCGATCTGTGGGGATATCCGAAGAAATTCGGCGAGATCGAATTGACGGAACACGAAGACGGCGCAACGGCGAATGTCGCACGCCATGGTATTCCGCTTATTTCCATCGAATGCCGTTTTGATGGTGTCGAGACGGAACCGTTGAAAACCACGCCGCATCTCAACATCCACATCCAGCCAGCTCCTGACGGTACAATCCTCAATAAGCGGGTGATCGCCCGCGACACCTCCCCGGATTTCCGTATGACCTCCTGTCGCTGGGGTTCGGCCAACGTTAAGCTTGGCGCCTTGCATACTGACCCGCTATCACCCTTAGGTCCGGTGCGGGTGCTTGCGGCGAACTATGTTGTCGGCGATTTCTTCGCGACCGAACAAAATGGCTGGGGCAAGACCATTGCCGATCTTATCGTCAGCGGCGCTCCGATCGAAGGAAATGTCGAATGAGCCAACGCGAAATGACGGGCGAACTGCTCCTGATCGGTTACGGCAATATGGGGCAGGCGATGCTTCGTAGTTGGCTGGAGGGCAGCTTCGTACAATCCGAAAACGTACATATCGTGGAGCCTGCCGAAGAGTTACGCGCTCAATCAGCGAGGTTGGGGATGAGGACCTATGACACCGCTGCCTCGCTAAACCCCGCCTTTCGCCCTGAGATCGTCATTTTCGCCATAAAGCCTCAAGTCATGCCTCGGATCATGCCAGATTACCGGCGTCATGCGACAAAAGCTGTTACGATAAGTATCGCAGCCGGCATTTCGATCAGCCTCATCGAAGAAGGACTTGGCAAGGTGCCAGCGATCCGAGCAATGCCCAACATACCGACTGCCATTGGCAAAGGCTCAACGGTTGTATTCGCGAACGATCTTGTCCGTCCGGAGCAGAAGCTGCTAGCTGGCCGACTGCTCTCGACAGGCGGCGCCGTACACCAAGTTTTGGATGAGGCATTGATCGACGCTGCGACCGCCATATCGGGCTCTGGACCCACCTACGTATTTCATTTTATCGAAGGGCTGTTCTCAGTTGCGACACAACTAGGCCTTCCTTCGCAAATAGCCTTATCGTTGGCAAAGGAAACCGTATACGGCGCTGGTGCATTGGCCATAGCCGAGAGCGCTACCCCGCAAGAGTTACGCCGTCAGGTGACTAGCCCAGGCGGCACCACGGAAGCAGCGCTGCGCGTACTCATGCAAGGAGGAGCACTGCAAAACCTGTTGCAACAAGCCGCATGTGCAGTGCACCGGCGTGCCATCGAGCTAGCGCAGAACTAGCCATTTCCGCCTGAACTGCGCGACTGAACCGCCGCCACTTTCGACCGGACACTCGGCATAAGCAGGAAGGCTCAAGCACAGACTTGAGGATAGGCTTATGTCTAACGAGTTTCGACAGGTTGATCTGATGATCGGGGACGTCCGGCGGCGACGCTGGACAATGTCCTACGGAGAACGGCGACAGCCATTTCCTCTCGACGTAGTGGTGTCAGTCGGGTGTTCTTCTTGTGGACGTTCATTTGGAGCAGTCCTGGAACACTGAGGTGTGGTCACTCCAGTCACCCGAGATCGGGGAAAGGGGACAACAATGCCGGATGCACGTCCAAGTCAGGCCGCTCATCACAGAGCTCTGACATTCCAGCATCGGCAACCTTGCAGCCAGGGAATATGGTTTCATCAAATCTCCAGTCACGGCGATGGCCCTGCATCAACCAACTTGGATCCCGCCGCTTACAGTCACGCATTCAGTTGAAGAAGCTGTTTTGGCTACCCAGTTGCCTCCCCGCCCTTTTAAGGAAGGTGTGCGAATATGCCGGCCGGAGCCCCGCCAAAAAGCGAAAACGACCCCGCACCGGCGGCGGCCAAAGCGAAGAAACCGCCGGCCATGGTGACGTTTTTCAAAAGTTCGGTGATATTGCCCCTATGTGCGTCATATCCTGTAACGAGGCACCACAGACCTAACAGGATACCTGCTGTACGCGCTGGATAGCCGGCGACCAACGCGATGCCACCGACAAGTTCACAGAATCCGACCAGGTAGGCGAAAAATACAGCGTCGGGCAAACCTAGAGCTCGAAGGCCCGGCACCAATTTGGCCTCGCCGCCACGCAACTTCAGTATTCCCCATACGATAAACGGTACTCCTAAAAACAATCGCGCAATTAAAAGGCCCTCGTTGTACATATTGGCAGCCCTCCATCCGGCTGTTTTTTCGCCAGGACCATTAGCCATTGCACTCATAAGTCGAATAGCTGCGATTTGATCAAAAATTTCCACGACATATGAAGTTGACGGCGTACAATTATACAGTTAGATCGCAAGCAACAATCATGCCAGTTTAAAATATACATTATATCAATGGCATAAGACACATTGTCGTCCATCGGGCGACAATTTTCCAAGCTAGATCGGGACAAATTGTCCAACACCCAAATTTAAGCGTCGCGCGCAGCGGAGCTATCAGTTCCAGCATTCTACGCAGGTGGGCGTTTTGGAGATTTAACTTTTGAGCCAGTTGTCGCCTCAACTGGTTGATCTCTTCGTCAAGACACGTCACTTCGTCAACGAAAGCCCCGACGTGCTGGAAGGCATGTCAGTGTTAACAGAGCCCATAGTCGCCGGGTGCGCAGCTTTGCATCGGTCTGATATTTCGCCATCCCTCCCTGAGCTCTGTGCAGCAATGTGGCAGGGACTTTTTTCTCTTCTCGCGCCTTGGCGCCGAAGGTTAGGTATTCATTTGGCATGTGAACTATTTTATCCACCAGGAGCGTAATCGCAACTACGCCGAACAGTTTGCGGTAAAGGCGGCCAATACTTGTATGAATGTTCCTCCAGCAGATCTCATATTCCCGCAGCTCGCGTTAGCTATAATCAGATTCGATCAAGGGGTTTCAGCGAACGATGTTGAAAGAATTTGCGAACCACACCGGCAACCACACGTTCAAATCAGAAGGGTCAGCCGACCGTATTGTCTGGATAGACCTTCTTGAGCCTTCTCCAACGGAGGTGGCAAATGTAGAAACCCTTATCAGCGCCAAACTTCCGTCCCTTGGAGCTCTCAGCGAAATCGAATCTTCCAGCCGGCTCAAGAGTGAAAACAGCGTATTGTATATGAGTACGCCGTCGGCTGCTCAGCGACCGGAAGGGGCACGGGTGACGCCTCCACTGGGGTTTGTCCTGTCGGCCGATCGACTGGTTACGGTGCGATTTATGCCATTGCCTGCTTTCGATACAGTCGCCGGGAAATTCGCCGACCAGCATAATGCTCCGAAGTCGGGAGTCGAAGTCTTCACAATGCTTTGCGAGGAGATCGTCGATCGTGTCGCTGATGCACTCGAACATCTGGCAGCCGAATTGAATGGTCTATCGGCCGAAACGTTTCACGCTGACGACACCCGTGGTCGCCAGGCCGCCAAGGCAAATCGTATTCTGAGAGTCCAGTTGCGCCAGGTAGGGCGCCTGGGTGACCGGCTCTCCGAACTGCAGGACGGCCTGCAAGGCTTGGGACGTATCGTTGCCTATGCCGATGAGAGTGCGTGTAACTGGTCGGGTGGAAAATTAACGCAGCGCATCGTCAGATTACGCCAGGACATCCATTCTCTGTCCGACTACGAAGAGCAGCTCGCCAACAAAGTGCAATTCGTCCTGGATGCGCTGGTCGGCCTGATTGGCATAGCTCAAAATGATGTCTTCAAAGTTTTGACGATCGTTTCCATTGTTGGCATTCCACCTACCCTGATGGCGGGTGTCTACGGCATGAATTTTAAGAGCATGCCGGAATACGATTGGACATGGGGATACCAATATGGTTGGGCAGTCATCCTTATCAGCGCCATCGTACCGTTGATTTGGTTCAAGGCAAAAGGATGGTTTTAGCCCCCATCTGCCATCGGCTCCGCGACCCAGCGGCTTTAGACGGCTGCGATATTGGCAGCTCGTTACGAGGGCGGCATCCTTGGGGCTTGGTTTGGATCGAGCCCTGAACCTCGGCAAACGCTTGCTCGATCGCTTCAGGTAGACCTCCGTTTCAACCTCCGCGGCTGCGGTAGTCTGAACGAGTCGATTCGGCGACGTGGATGACCGCTTCGAACGTGGCGTGAACTATCTCCCCGTCAACTTTT
Organism: Martinezella lusitana; assembly: GCF_010668395.1. Taxonomy (GTDB): domain Bacteria; phylum Pseudomonadota; class Alphaproteobacteria; order Rhizobiales; family Rhizobiaceae; genus Rhizobium; species Rhizobium lusitanum_A. The sequence continues at coordinate 21,292 of NZ_WUEY01000024.1, read as the reverse complement.
GGGTCGTGATCGAGCGGAAATCCGCAGGCCGGTCAGAAGGCAGCGAAGAGGATTTACTGTCCATTCGATCTTAATGTGTCGATGGGAAACAGATATCGTACGACCCGTAAGATGATATCACGATGGTCGATCGCGCAGTCTGCGGGATGTGGGCGCGCGGCAAGCCCATCCACGACGATGCGAAATTCATGGCGATCATAGAGTTGTGGATTTCCGATGAAATCGAACGCATGTATGCGCGCTATAGTGCATAGGTAGGGGAAAGATCGCAGCAAAAAAGCCGTCGCTGACGATTCGTCCCGCTTTGCTAGAGCAAGCCGCAGGCGATCACTTCGCGCCGATCGACGAGAGCAAAACGAAAGCAGACATTGAAATCTCCACGGAGGATCCAAATGAGAACCCCGCGCCGCCCCGCCAATCCTCTTGACGCAGCCGAGGCCTTGTTCAAGCCTGGCAAGAAGGTTGCGCCATCTCCTGCCGTCGAGCGGCGCGCTCTGCCCGGCGTCAAGGAGCAGGTTACTTTAAAGCTCGACAGCGATATACTTGCCTGGTTCCAGGCAGACGGTCCGGGCTGGCAGGAGCGTATCAACGATACCCTCCGCGCTGCGATGAAAGGCGATTGCTGACCGAGATCGCCCTGGTCGTCGTTACTTGCAAGGCGCGCGGTTCACAAGGAAAGTGGGCTCATTCGCCGGGTATCGAAAAACAGGCCGGTGAAATTGCAGCCCATGCGAAGCGAGGCGTCAAAGTATGCGCTCTTGCACCTACGCCATGACATTGTTCTGAAAATGGAGGAGATCAATGAGGACTTCCGCGAGACGGACATCGTAATTGTCATCGCCTCGAACGATATCGGGATCGAGACCCCGCTTTTCTATAAGTCGAACACCCGCATGGTCTACGGTAACGCGCGAGGATTGACAGCTGACTGGCAGGAGAAGAAAGCCTTGCAGAGCCGTTGCAGGACAACGATCCAGGCGAAACCGATCCCCGATCAGACATGCTTAATCGGGAACGCGAGAGTGCGTCGCAAAAATGCCGACTAAGGAAAGTGGAAATGGCCAACTTTCGATATTGACTTTGCGCAACTGGCAATCGAATGCTTTTTCGCCTGACAGAGGAGATAGCTGATGGCCGATGAGACAACCACTGGAAATACTGCCGATGGAGTTGAAAGCGAAACGTCTGCGGCGATCCCCGCCGTGAAAAAGACCCGTGCGCCAAGGCGCACAAAAGCTGCCATGGAGGCTGCTGCCACAGCACCGTCCGCTGTGAAGGAAAAACCGGCGAAGGCTGTGCGCGCGAAACGTGGATCCAAAATCGCTGCCGCCAAGACCGGGACGGCTGTAACCGCTCCAGAGAAAACCGTCACAGCTAAAGCATCTCCTCTAAAGGCGAGCGTGCGAGAGAACCCTGCCTCCGCTGACATCCTGGACGGTATTGCAGACCTTATCCAGCTGGAAGAAGAGAACAAACGCCTCCGGAAACAGTTAGCTGAAAAGCTCCGTGCAGAAAACGCGGATCTGCGTAAGCGCCTGGGGCAGGCTTGAACTCAGGGCTGGGCAGTGTGGTTCATGCCCAACGCAAAAGCCGCCGGGCTTAGAGGATTAGGCCCGGCTCGTCATATCGCAGTTATGCCTTCATACCACTTGCTTGAGGTTCGGATTCGATGAGAACACCATGGAGATTTCTTGCGGACCTCGTGTCGCGGAAGACAGCGGAAGACACCTCTGAGGTTCAACGCTCGAATCCGTCCAAGACCCATGTAATCGAATTTCACCCGAAGGTCGAAGAGCAACTTCAGGAAGCTGCACCTGAAGCTCCGGAAAAGCCAGCCGAAGCGGACCAAACGATATCTGGAGAACTAAGCCCACCCGAGTCTGACGCTGATTCAAGATCAGATCAGAATGCCGGCGAGGCGATCGAGCCATGGTCGGATGCCACAGTCCCGCCACCTGCAGAACAGGAGCCCTCAGATAATCAAGTCAGTCCCCTCGAACCGAAGACCCAACAATCCGATCAAGTCGGAGTGGTAGCCGTAGCTCCAACGACGAGGCGCGCAAGGGGAACACGTGAGACCCTTCGCGAGACGTCAGGGAAAGCTGCTGATCGCGATGGTGACGTCGAACTACAACATCGGGTCCCGAAGACTTTGTTTGACGAAATGAGCGAGCTCGACGAAGAGATTGCGGTGCTTCGATATAAACTGGCGCGCAAGCTTGTCGAACAAAACGCCCAACTGAAGAAAATGCTCGCGCGATTTGACACTGAATAGTTGCGCGTAGGTATTGCACGGAACCGTTTTCCCGTCCCATTCGCACGAGCGGTTTTGCTCCTGGATCGCCTGGGGGAGCTTGATTGTGCCTCCCAGTCGGCGTTAGTGGTTTTGAATTTAGCGATTGTTTCGACTACCTGGCTCAGCTTCAACAACGCCTGTCCAGCGGGAAGTGGCGCGTCGTGGATATGAAGATAAACAGAAATTTCCTGTGGAATTGATGTGTCTTCGCGAAATGGCAAAGAGGATCAATTCGACCTGGAAATCAATGACACGATATCAACCTGCCCCAAGGTGTAACGAGAGCAAGCACCCGGGCCACCTACTCTTCGCCGCGTTCGTGTAGAAGCACATCAAGTCGGCAATCGACAGATGCCCTGCGGCGGTAAGTTCTGCGGCGCCTTATTCGCGATAGACAGCGCCTGGATCGAACGCTGCTGCTGGGTTTGCGTCGCGTTGATCTGCGCGGAGGCTTCCTTCATGTCGGCATCGACAAGACGGCCCACGCCGCTGCCGATGCTATCCTTGAGCTTACTGGCGAATTCTATCCGGATGTCGATCCGCTTGCTCAACGAGCCGAGCTTAGACGCGGCCTCGGTGATCCTGTTCACGCAATTCCCAATATAACTCAAATAACTATCGATCAGATCCGGATCGTATACGACATCTATATCGAGGAACTTCAAGGTCGGGATGAGCTCCATGTTGACGTTTATATTTGCGAAGCCAAATCCGGATTTCTCACCTGAGATTCGGTCATTCATGACATCCGTTTTCATTCCGATGCCGCGTACACCGTTGTCGGCAATAATAACATCCGGGCGCGCAATCAGAGAATTCGGCAGCGTCGCAGTGGATCGATGATGCCGTTCAGGCTCGCCGCCTTGTTCCGCTTTGCACGTGTTCTACGCTGAGACTTCGACGCTGTCCGCAACGCAATCGACTTTTCGTCAATGTTCAGCATTTAGGTGGAGGAAGAATCTTCCCGAGCGAGATTCATAGGGCGGGCCATACGAATGGAAGAGGCTGCGGGCTGGTTGGCGGCAGGTATCGATTCAGATCAATCACTTGAGCTGCTATCGCAGTTTTTTTGGCTAGAAACCCGCAGACCTAAAACTATCCAGTGTATTGAAGCAAGATTTCAACGGCTTTCAGCCGCGTCGCGCCGAGAGACGTCGGACTGATCGGCGCCGGCTCTGCTCTCGTGCGAAGACATTAGGCGTAGAGCCTACATGATGGCGAAACCGTCGCGTAAAGTGGCTCTGGTCTGAGAAACCTGTCATCAGTGCAATTTCTGCAAGCGCGTAATCCGTATCAACAATCAATGATTGCGCGCGACGTATGCGGCATTGTTCGATAAAGCTCATTGCCGTGCAGCCGGTGCTACGCTTGAACAGTCTAGTGAAATGGAACCGGCTCACCTTCGCGATCGCCGCGAGTTCCGCAAGCCCAATCGTGCGATCGAGATTATCTTCGATATACGCCGTCAAAAGCGCAAGCTCCTTTCTACTAAGTAAGGCTACGTGGCTCTCCTCGAGGGTCTCAAAAGCGTTGTAACGCCGAAGCATATGCGCCGCGACGGCTGTTGATACTGCATCGATAATAAGCGTCTGGGCTGGGTGCGGCTTCAGATCCATCTCTGCGAGCAATACAAGCGCGAGGCGCTCAATCGCATGATCGCGCACTTCGAAGACATTGCGAATTTCTATTTGGGATGTACTCCGCTGACCGAGTTGATCCGCCGCCATCGCGATAAGTGACTGCGGAATGCGTAAACGCGCGGACAAGCCCGAATCACCTTCCCAGGTCGACTCGTAACCGGCCGGCATGATGTAGGACATGCCGGCTGAAATCACACTCTCATGCACGGTACCGGCTCGTCCCTGAAGCAATCTTGATCGTCCGGCGGGACAATAGCATATCAGGTGATGATCCAGGCCAGAGTAGCGCTCAGTACAGTTGAAGTACGGGGAATGGAGGTCAACCGTCACCCCGTCCCAGCTCCGTCCGCGAGTAGTCATTTTGGGTAACTGGGATCGCGCGTGAAGAATATCCTCTATAGTGAGTAGCCGTGACCGGTCCGACGGACCGAAGCCAAGTTCCCCCTTCATGACGCACGAACCTCCCGACAAACCTAGCGATAGCGTAGCGAGATATCGAGCCCTCCCCAAATTGGGCCAGACAATTTCGACGTACTCACCCTTACGAAACGCGCTGCCGAGTGAGGCTGCGTTTGATAGTCGATGAGGCGCCCCGCTCAGCTTAGTGTTACTTATTTTTCGCGGTAGAACAATATTGCTCGGAATCGGTGGGCGGCCAGCCCGCCAAACATTATGAATGTGGCTGTCTCACGCGCCAAGCAAAACCTATGTGTGGTCGGCTCGGCTGCAGCATGGGCCGGGGCGGGAACCGGCCTGCGGGTCCTGCAGCGGCAGTTGGCGCAATCAGCCTGAAATATCCGAGGCGACATTCGTTGTTGACCGCGTATGGCAGCGAACCTTCAAATCGCCTCAGTAATGGACCGGCTGCTTTCGGCCCAGCCTCTACCATCCATTGTGTCCGAGCGAACAACCGGATCGGGGTGAAGAAAGGTCAGGTAGCTTTCCAAGCGGCTGGCCAGAAATCAGCCCTTAGGTGCCTCAACCCTTCGCCGATATGTCATGAAATTCAGCATCTTGCGACGAAAAGTATCAGAGTAGCGAGACGCCCGCATGCAATTGACCAATGACCAGTCGCGTGCGCCGCGTCTCGCGCGTTATTTGCTCCCTGCCGGAGCCCAATCAACGGTGAACTGCACTAGTAGAGATCTTCCGCATGGACGCTTCGAAGCAAAATTGCGTTCCATTCGCTTCATCAGATTCGATCTCTAAAGCGGACTCCCAAGCCACCTCCACTTTCTGGAATGAATTAGATCTGGAACTATTCAAACGCCTGCTTCACACGCTGAAGTGCGCTTTTTCGTAGGCCCTCGCCTCGTTCCGGCTGACTAATCGCGTGTGGACACGTCATCCGCCTTAGCAAGTTTGCGTACATCCCATTCAAGCGCGGTACGCGCCATCCTGCATTAAATTACGTTCATATCATAACACTATGTGTCAGGTGTTTGCTCACTATTCGGCTTCTTGAAGCGCACACCGACGCCACCGCCATTCTCTGCGATAAATTCTATACCGGCATCTTCCAAAGTTATCTTAATCAGTTTGAGGTTCGCTGCAGTAATCGAGGGCCGTCCATCTTCTGCTTCTGCACGGCGTACCGTCGTAACGCCAACGCTTGCAGCATTAGCCAGATCTTCCGCGGACCATCGGAGTAGCGCTCTTGCCGCCCGTATTTGAGCTCCGGTTATTCCGTTCATCTTTCTCAATTTCTCATTGCAGATTTTACGCCAACATGATATGAAAACAACCATATCGGCTGAAATCGGTGTTTCGACCACCGATTTCAGCCTAACCACAACCCAAGCTTTAGGGAGCTCGAGTCATGGCTGATTCTGAGAATAGCAGAACTTTGCCCGCAAATACCCGCGTAAACATTCTTTCGTGCACGACGGATTTTCTGGCGGGATTGAGGGATCGTGCGGTTGATGCTGCCGACACCGATCCGGCCTTGGCAAAATGGCTGGAATGGCATGAAGCGCACCGTGAATTCGGCCTGCGCTGCCGTCTGCAGCAGCATCTCGAAACTCAGTTGGTCCACACCGTCGGCTTCCCTTCGATTCATATCGATGTTCCCGGCCATTCCGATACCGGCTTCGTACGAGATGAGGCCGATATCGAATTTCTGCTCAAGGGTGACAATCTCGCCGAAGCGCGAGATGAAGCGAAGAAAGCCCTGGCCGCCCAGATCGGTCTTTGGAACACCGCAGACAAATTCGTGGGATATACGAAAGCCAAGGAAGCCGAGCGCGTGGCGTGCGATCGCGATTTCGCGCTGGCTGAGGAGCTATCGGATATGCCCGCACGGTCCATCGCAGGTGTTATTGCCAAGCTGAATGTTGTCATGTCACTTGGGATACCATCGCCCGATTCCGACGAGCTCCCGTGGCCGCAGCTATGTTCCGTGATGAGCGATCTCCTGGATCTCCATAGGAAGCAGTCCGATCTTCCGGCCGTCGACAAAGCAGTGGCCCCTATTCCTGAGGTGGCGGCTTTGCGAACTCGTCAACGCTGATGCCAAGCGCCGCGGCGAGTTTGGTCACTTTCTCCCACTTCGGCGAGTGCTTGCGGCATTCATAGTGGTTGATCATCGTCCGGTGCACGCCGATCATGAAGGCGAGCTCTTCCTGGCTCAGCCCTCGCTTGTTCCGCCAGAAAACCAGACTTCGCGCAAAGGTATCTCGATCATCCATTCGAACACTTATTGCGATCTGTAGAGTATTCCTCTACAGAGTATACTCTACAAAACGACGAACACTTGGCCTTCGAGTCCGCTCGCAAGGCAGGGAGACGTGCGCGGTTAAAATCCGATCATCCATTTCGGGAGCCGCAATAACCAGAAAGGGAACTTCGTAATGGCGTTCATCAGCAAATTCCGCCCGGTCCTGTTCAGCGCAGGCGTTGTGGTCATGACACTCGGGGCCACCTTTTCTCCCACAGCCGCGCAGGAGGTGAAGATCGCGACATCTTACAAGCTGATGACTCTCGATCCGCAATATGCTGATCTCAACGAAAACACCTCTCTCCTGTCCCACATCTTTGAACGCCTGATCTACCAGGACGAAACAATGCAGGCCCGGCCGGGCCTTGCCGCCTCCTGGAAGCGGCTCTCCCCCACGCAATGGGAGTTCAAACTGCGCGAAAATGCGCGGTTTCACGATGGATCGCCCTTCACCGCCCAGGACGTCATTTACTCGATCGACCGTGTACAGCACTTCCTGAAGCCACCAGGCGGCGGCTTCGAAGCCTATGTCCAGGCTATCAAGTCGGTTACGGCATCCGATCCATTGACCGTGATCATCGAGACAAACGGCGATGTGCCGACCCTGCCGCTTTCGCTCTCGTCGATCTTCATCATGCACCGTCAGGATAAGGGCTTTGAAACGACGGACGAGCTCAATGCTGGTTCGTCGGTGGTCGGAACCGGACCCTATAAATTTGCCAGCTGGCAATCGGGCGAGGTGTTGAAGCTCATCAGAAACGACGACTACTGGGCAGGTAAACCCACCTGGAGCGCGGTCACCTTCCGCGTGGTCGAGAGCCCCGCCGCCCGCGTTGCAGCGCTGACGACGGGAGATGTCGATATCGCCGATTATATCCCGGCGCGTGATGTCGCGACGCTCAAGAGCCGTGGCATCAAGATCGACAGCACGAGTGCGGCCCGTTCCAACTTCCTGCAATTTGATGTATCGCGGGAAACGCTGCCCGGCGTCACCGATAAGTCGGGAAAGCCGATCCCCAATCCCTTCCGTGACGCTCGCGTGCGCCACGCGCTTGCCATGGCGACCGATCGTCCATTTCTTGCCGAAAAGATCCTGCAGGGCTACGGCACGGCGGCGAGCCAGCTCTTCCCGACGGGCATGCCCGGCACATCGTCCAAGCTGAGCGTGATTAAGCCGGACTACGAGACGGCGAAAGCCTTGCTTGCAAAAGCGGGCTATCCAGACGGGTTCAATGTCGTTCTCGGTGGACCGGCAGGTCGCTATCCAGGCGATAGCGAAGCCTTGCAATCGGTCGCCCAGAACTGGGCCCGGATCGGCGTGAAGGCGCAGCCGACCGTCGCACCTTACTCGGTCTATGCAAACAAGCTCGATCACGGCGACTATGCGGCATGGTATGCCGGTTGCTCGGGCAATGCCGTGACCGTCTGCCTTGATGCCGTGCTGGCGACAAAGAACGACGAGCGGAAAACCGGCTCGCTGAACTATGGCGGCTACAGCAACCCCGCTTTCGACGACATGCTGACAAAGGCCGAGACGATCGATGTCGGGCCGGAGCGGGACGCAGCCGTCGCCCGGGCTACGGATTTCATCATGCCCGATGATCCCATCATCCCGCTCTATCATTTTCATCTGATCGTCGGCCACGGACAGCGTGTCGCCTCCTACACCGTTCATCCACGCGGTTGGACGACCGCGATGCAAGCGGTCCCGGCGGGAGAATAAGATCATGGGACTGATTACCGTCGCCACGAGACGGCTTTCGCAAGCCATTCTCCTGCTTTTTCTGATGTCCCTCATCGCGTTCCTGGGAATTCATAGCGTCGGCAACCCCGTCTATAACATTCTGGACATGGAGACAGCCAGCGCCGACGACATCCGTCGCGCCACGATCGCCCTTGGCCTGGATCAGCCGATCTGGTGGCAATATCTGCTCTTTGCGAAAAGCGTGGTGACCGGTTCGTTCGGCACCTCCTACATCTATCATGTGTCGGCCTTCGGACTGGTGTTAAGCAAACTGCCGGCAACCCTCGAACTCGCGTCGATCGCCATGCTGATCGCCGCGCCACTTGGCGTCCTGCTCGGTCTCTTGGCTGGCCGCCGGAATGGAACGGCATTCGACCGAACGGTTCTGAAGGCAAGTGTTTTCGCGCTCAGTATCCCCTCCTTCTGGTTCAGCATGGTGCTGATCCTTGTCGGCGCCGTCCTGACGGGCTGGTTTCCGTCGGGCGGCCGTGGAGAGACGACCGGCCTCTTCGGTCTGCAATGGAGCTTTCTGACAGCAGACGGATTGCGGCACATCGTGCTCCCTGCCCTGGCGCTGGCTATTCCGAACATCGCGCTGATTGCGCGGCTTGCGCGATCCGGCACGATCGAAGTCGAATCCCTTGACTTCACCCGCTTCTGCCAGGCGAAGGGCCTGTCGCCGCGGCGTGTGTTGTTCCGCCATACCCTCGCGAACATCAGCGTACCGGTCGTGACGATTATCGGGCTGCAGTTCGGCGGCATGCTGGCATTCGCCGTCGTCGTTGAGACGATCTTCGCCTGGCCCGGCGTCGGCAAGCTTCTGATCGACTCCATCCAGTTGCTCGATCGCCCGGTTGTCATGGCGACACTGACCTTCGTCTCCGTCGCCTTCGTCGCTCTCAACGCGCTCGTCGACCTCTTCCATGCCGTGCTCGATCCGCGCGTGCGCCGTTCTTCCCAAAGGTGAAACCATGAAGGCCGAAATCATTCGGGTGTTCTGGAAGGGCCCATTCCGCCATTCCATCACTCTCTCGAAATGCATCCTTGCCGTCTATATCCTGCTCGCCGTCGCGACGCCTTTGATCGCGCCGCAGAATCCCTACGACCCGCTGCAAATCTCGGGATGGGAAGCATCCTCCCCTCCCGGGACGCTCGGAAGCGGCGGATACATTTATCTCCTCGGCACCGACGGTCTTGGCCGCGATATCGCCAGCACCATTCTCTACGGGCTGCGCATCAGCCTGGCAGTGTCGATCACAAGTGCGGCCATCGCAGCATTGATCGGACTGACGGCAGGCGTCAGTGCTGCCTATTTCGGTCGGTGGGTCGATGTCGTCATCATGCGTGCGGTCGATCTGCAATTGAGCCTCCCGACGATCCTGATCGCCCTGATCGCGATCGTCACGCTCGGACCCGGCGTCGATCGCATCATTCTGGCGCTGATCATCGTTCAATGGGCTTCCTATGCCCGTGTGGCCCGCGCCGTCGCCCTTAGCGAGCGAAGCAAATCCTACATCGATGCCGTGCAGTTACTGAGGCTGCCCACCTTGCGGATCATCTTCAGGCATCTGCTCCCCAACAGCATCGCTCCCGCCATCACGCTGATCCCGATCGAAGTCGGATCCGCCGTGGCGCTCGAGGCGACGCTTTCGTTTCTCGGCCTTGGCGTGCCGATCGACCAACCATCTCTCGGTTCCGCCGTCGCGAATGGGTTTCAGTATCTGCTGACCGGCCAGTACTGGATCAGCTTCTTCCCCGGCCTCGCTCTGTTCGTTCTGATCGCCAGCATTAATTTCGTCGGCGAGGACATCCGTCGCAATCTGGATCCCAGGAGCCGCACGCTATGACCCAGGAAACCGCACAGCCGCCTCTGCTCGAAATCTCCAATCTCACACTGCGCTACCGCTCGAAAGCGGGTCAGGCCACCATCCTGCAGGACATCAGCACGACGCTGTCCAAGGGCGAAATTCTTGGAATTATCGGCGAATCCGGCGCCGGTAAATCGACGCTGGGCAACGCCGTGATCGGCCTGCTCGGGCCCCAATTCGAATTGACCTCCGGGTCGATCACGTTCAATGGCACGGCCCTGAACGGTATGACGTCGCATGAATGGCAATCTATCCGCGGACGCCGCATAGCGGCGATCTTCCAGGATCACACGGCTTCGCTCGACCCATTGATGTCGATCGGTGCGCAACTGGAAGAAACGATCCGTGCGGCCGACGAACGGCTTTCGCGCCGGCAGCTGCGCGAGAGCGCGATGACTCTGCTTCGCAATGTCGGCATTCCGGAGCCGCGTCAACGGTTTCATGACTACCCCCATCAATTTTCCGGTGGTCAGCGTCAGCGCATCGTCATAGCGATCGCGATGGCCGGGAAGCCGGACATCATCATTGCGGATGAACCGACGTCCGCTCTCGACGCGACAGTTCAAAAGCAGATCCTCCTGCTCCTGCGTAAACTCGTCGACGAAACCGACGTGTCGATCATGCTGGTCACGCATGACATGGGCGTTATCGCGGAAATTGCCGACAAGGTGCTGGTGATGCGGCATGGCCGCGTCGTGGAGCAGAACGCCGCAAGCGCAATCCTCGATGCTCCGCAGGACGACTATACCTGCAAGCTGTTGTCCGCCGTTCCCTTGTTGCGTGTGTCGGGGCTCGCGGAAAACCGAGAGCCGGGCTTCGTCGATCGTGAGGCGATGTCCGCCAGATTTGTGAAGCCTGGTGAGGCGGACATCCTCATTGCTCGCGATATTTCGAAGACCTTTCATACAGGCGGGCTGCCATGGCCCTTCGCCAACGGCGCATCACATCAGGCGCTCAACGACATCTCCGTCAAGCTACGCCGAGGTAGCGTTAGCGGGATTGTCGGCGAAAGCGGCAGCGGAAAGACAACGATCGGACGGATCATCGCCGGCCTTGAAACCGCAAGCAGCGGAAAGATCACGATCGGAGGCATGGACTTTGATGCCTCGCAGCCCGGCCGCAAAACCGGGCTCCTCGGCCGCGTCCAGATGATCTTTCAGGATCCGGCCATGTCGCTCAACCCACGCAAGACCATCGGCGACACACTGGAAGAAGCCATCCAATTCAGCGCCGGTTCTGGTCCCCATGGAGCCTGGCCCACACTCGACCAGACGCTCGATCGCATCGGTATTGCGCACAGCTTCCTCTCTCGCTACCCCCATCAACTTTCCGGAGGCCAGAAGCAGCGCGTCTGTATTGCGCGGGCGCTTCTTGCGCGACCGGAAATCATCGTCGCCGACGAGCCGACCTCAGCGCTGGATGTCTCTGTTCAAGCCGAGATCGTTTCGCTCCTGAAGGAAAGCGTTGTCGAACGCGGCATCTCGATGCTCTTTATCTCGCACGACCTTGCGCTCGTGCAGCAGATATGCAGCTCGGTCTACATCTTCAGGAATGGTCGCGTCGAGGACGCAGGTCCGACGGACGTCGTCTTCTCCCAGTCGGCGAATGCCTACACGCGGAGCCTGATCGAGGCGCGCTCCATGCGCTTCATGCACTGAAACCTCGCCGGCCCCTGTCCGGCCCACACCGTCCCGCTCTTCCCGACATTTGAAACGGACAGTTCAATTCTGCCAAGGAAAGTCGATCCATGAAGCAAAGTTTTAAGGTAGCAGTCACCGGTCAGTCCCTCATTCATCACGATGTTCGCAGCATCACGGCCCCGGCCTTTCAGGGTGTCTGCACTCTGCTGCGAGACGCGGACCTTTCCTTCACCAACTTCGAGGGCACGATCTTCGGGCGCTTCGAAGGCTGGCCACTCAAAGGATCCTATTTCGGATGCAGCGATCCCGCCGTGCTCGACGCGCTGCAGACAATGGGATTTCGCGCCTTGTCGCTATCCAACAACCACGCCTTCGATCTCGGTCCGTCCGGCATTCTTTCAACATTGGAGGAGGTCGAGCAACGAGGATTTCTGCATGCCGGCATCGGACGCAATCACGGACAGGCAGCACAGGCCGGCAAAGCCACGATCGGTGGGCGACAGGTCGCGGTCGTCGCTATGGACGGAGGACCGGGTCCTGACTTCATGTATGCCGCAGACGCCGGACGAGGTCGGCCGGAGCGACCGGGCGTCAATCGCCTCGGCGTGACCCAGGTGCTGGACGTGGACGATAGCGCATTTACTTCCCTTCGCTTCATACGTGACGCGCTTGGTTACAATGCGATGGACCTGGCAAACGATAGCCAGCCGAATGATCCTCCGCATGTGGACGGCGATACAGAAGTCTGTATCGCCCGCGCGGTCTTCAGGCGAGCAGACCACTATGCCCGCAACGTCAGGGTGGATGAAACCGATCTTTCCAGGAACCTCGCCGCCATAGCCGGCGCGGCGCAGGACGGCTCAATGGTCATCGCCTACCTCCATCACCACCATTGGGCACGCGACTGGACCCAGGTGCCGAAATGGGTAAGCTACGTTGCGAGGAAATGTATAGATGCTGGCGCTGCCATGTTCGTGAGCCACGGAGCGCCTGTCCTTCAACCGGTCGAGATCTATAGGAAGCGACCGATCTTCTACAGCCTTGGCAATTTTATCTTCCATGTAAAATCCGAGGAATCGGCCTGGACTGCACCCGAGGTTTGGGAAAGCGTCGTTGGATCGTGCAGCTTCGATGACGACAACAATCTCATTGAAGCCAGGTTTTCGCCGGTCGTCATTGGAGGCCACGATGCCCTCCAAGATGGCGAGCTTGAGAAGCGCCTGGTCCCGCAACTGGCAATCGGCGCAAGCGCGGAACGGATACTTCGCCGCTTCTGCGAACAATCCAGCCGATTGGGCGCAAGGGTCGAGATTTCAGACGGTACCGGGATCCTGCGCCTGTAGCTTAGGAAGACACCGATCAGCCCCTGACACAAGTCGAGGCCGCCCCACCGACCCGGCGATGGCGGGGCGGCATCTATTCTCAATAAGGAAGCACGAAAATGGATATTCGTAGCAATCTCGTCGAGCGGTTCTTCCGCTATGCCGCGATAGAGAGCCAAAGCAATGCCAGCTCGTCTGTCCTGCCCTCTTCGACGGGTCAGCAGGAACTCGCACGGCTGCTGGCAGGCGAACTTGAAATGATGGGTATCGACGATGTCGTTCTCGATGACGTTGCTATCGTCACCGGCGTCAAGCGTGGCAGCCTGCCTCACGCGCCACGCATCGGCTTCATCGCGCATCTCGATACTGCCGACGTCGGATTGTCCCCGAACATTCGACCTCAAATCCACCGTTTCGTCGGCGATAACCTGTGCCTGAACGCCGGCGAGGACATCTGGCTACGCGTTGCCGACCATCCTGAGATCGGCCGTTGGCGAGGGCAGGACATCATTACCAGCGATGGCACCAGCGTACTTGGTGCGGACAACAAGGCTGCCATCGCAGTGATCATGACCTTGCTGGAGTATCTTGAAGATCGGGGTCCGCACGGCGATGTGTTTGTTGCCTTTGTTCCCGACGAGGAAATCGGGCTGCGTGGTGCAAAGGCGCTGGATCTTGCCCGCTTTCCCTGCGAATTCGCCTACACGATCGATTGTTGCGAGATCGGCGAGATCGCCCTCGACAACTTCAACGCCGCATCAGCGGAGATCACGTTTACCGGGGTCAGCGCCCATCCGATGGCGGCTAAGGGTACACTTGTGAACCCCCTTTTGATGGCGGTCGACTTCATCAACCATTTCGACCGAAATGATACGCCTGAGCACACAGACGACCGGGAAGGCTTCTTCTGGTTCTCGGATCTCCTCGCCAATGATAGCAGAGCCACCTTGCAGGTCCTGATCCGCGATTTCGACCAATCGCGCTTCGACCATCGAAAGCGCACAATTATGGCGGTTGCGGAGGCTCTTCGGCTGCAATATCCCGCCGGGACGATTGAGTGCAAATTGACGGACACCTATTGCAACTTCGGTCCAAGTCTTTGCCGGGATCGACCGCCGGCGGATCTACTCTTTGGAGCCCTGGAGAAACTAGGAATCGACCCGAAACTCATCGCCATGCGCGGCGGCACTGACGGTGCCGTGTTGTCCGAACGCGGAATCCCGACACCGAACATGTTCACCGGCGCTTACAACTTTCATTCGCGGTTCGAATTTCTTCCAATCCCGGCGTTCATCAAATCGTTCGAGGTTGCGGCGATGATGTGCAGTCTCGCTTCAAAGGGCGCTAGCCAAAAGGCGGCGTTCTCCTGAATGGAGATCGGCGCTGCTAACCTCTGGGACGAGGCGCCAACGCTACGAGACCCTTATTTCCCGATATCCGAAGCGGAGTGGTCTCCGTGACTTGCCACGGGCGTGGTCGACTTGATCAGGTCACTCGGCTCAACCTCGAGAATCTCTGCGAGAGTGGCGAGCATATCGATGGTCGGACTGTAAACGCACCTTTCCAGGGAGCTCACATAGGTACGATCGATGTTGGCCAAATGCGCAAGCTTCTCCTGAGACAAGCCTTTGGCGTGACGCGACCTGCGAAGGTTCAGCGCAAAAATCTCACGAATATTCATATTCGCAGTCATGCGCGTTGCTGCGCATTCATCTACGGAGTATACTCGTCATCACGTGTCGGTCAGGCGTATTCGGCGCCTCTAACGATAGCTGGATAATTCGTCACCAGTCCGCGTGAGGACGTGTCATGATCGGCCACCCGCGAATTGCGATAAAGCCCCCCGGCGCCGAAAGGTTTCCGCAAACTCACCAGATCGGCCTGGTTTTCGGCTGTCTGGCCAACTCCTGCCATAGCGGGTCCTCCGAAAATCCGGGCAGGCTACCGCTGCTCCTGCCGAGCGTCATTTGACCGGAATACAAGAGCATCTCGTCGGTTCCACTCGTTCCGGCTGCGGACAGGAGGCTCCAGGGGTCCTCACGGAACGGCGCGATGGTTCGGTGCCCCCAGACGCCGGGCGCGTCATCCTGGGCGATCGCCAGCGCCAATTGTCGGTTGGATGGAGAGGAAACTGTCTCAAGCGTTGATAGAAGTAGATGCCTCATGATGGGATAATAGACGACCTGCCGGCTGCCACCCAATACGCGCGTTCCAGGCAAGATCGACAATACCAGGAATGTGATGAAAAGGTTGGGGACGATCTCGCCACTCATGAGCGCGCTCGCCAGCGGCAAAGGCGAGCAATGAACGACGTAGAGGCCCGTCTCGTCGACCAACCTGTCGTCGATCAACCTCAGCGGTCTGAGCCTTCCGCCGACAATCAGCCAAAAGAAGTCCGTCGTTCGTCTGAACCACTTGCCCCAAATGTCGCCAGCGAGTGCGTTTGCAGCTCTGAGAAACGCCTGCACCATTCCAGAAGCGCCGAAGAACTCTGCGGCGAGCCAAGACGACCCGTCCATAAGGTGCGTTGCCGTCAACTCGGCGACATCGGTGTCGTCGATCTGCAGAAAATTAAGTCTTTGCCCGAAACAGTATCGCCATAAGTTCAGATTGGCCGCTTTGATTGCCTCCGAAGCCGACGGAAAATCCGACCTAGGAAGGCATGCCTTCAAGCTGTCCACGAGCGGATGATTATCCTGCGGACCGTCGACCGCGAGTTCGAACTTCTGTCGCGCCTGTCGTCCGCATATGCTGAAAGGATCCATCTTGCGGCGAGAAAGGCCGAAAACATTGATGCTGCGGTCGTCCAGCAACAACCAACCCGGACCCTTTTTTTGGCGCTCAGTGAATTTTACCGTCGAAGATCCATAAGAGACATACCAATTGTCGGAATACGCCTCGATGCCAAGAACGCTGAAAAGATGCGTAAAGAACGCATCCGGCTCTATGAGCAGGTGACAGTGTGGGCCTGTTTGAATGACCGGCCTTCGTCGCAGCTGGTCGATCAACCGCTGAACCTCGATCACGGTGTATCCAGTATCCCCCGCTCTACGGCTAAGCAGGGAGACCAGCAGGGCGAAGGCGTCTTGTCTGACATCGTTCCGTACCGGCTGAAACTCTTCGAAAAGTGCGGCCGCGTAGGCGCGCAGCGGCCGATCCCAATAGTCATCAACCACGGGCAGAAGCCGTCGCAGTGTCATCCGCAAATCCGAAATCACCGGCTCGTCCCTTGACGTAAGCGGCGCCCGATCTTCCGTCGTACAACCGGCGCCGACATTGCGACGCACGCAACCGAAACCGTCACGAGACCGTAGGTCGCAAGAATTATGGAAGTTGACGTCAGCTTCGCCGCCAAGCCGATTGAAACGTAAACGACAAACCCGAAGCCTGCGGCAATCGTCTCCAACGCTCCCTTGACGCGTCCGATTGACGCCTTGTCGACCGACTGTTGCACAAGGGCGTCGATACTGACCCGACAAATATTGTAGAGCCCGCCCAGAATGAGGAATGTAAGACCGGACATCAACGGCATCTGAACCACGTGAAGAGCAGTGAGCGCCAGCCCCATCAGGAGCAGCACGCGCGCAGGGCCAGCCCTTGTGAGAACTACGCCAGTCCTGAAAACCAACCCAAAGCACGCAACGATGGCGCCAATCGCCCATGCCGATTCGATCCGGCCAAACAAAATGACGTCACCGCCAAGTTCTTTTGAGACATATCCCGAAAGCAGCACGTTTATCAGGATCGAGACCGCAGAGGCGACACAATACAGGATGATCAGCCCAAGAAGGCGCGACGGCGCAATCCGCAAAGCGGGGAATATCTCCTTCCAGCCTGAAATCGACGAGCCAAGACCGCTGATCCGAGCGTCAGGCGGGTATCGAAAGAGCGCTAGCATCGATGCTGATATCGCGAATGCGCCAGCATTCGCCAACAGCACAGCGCCATGCGCCATATGATCGAGCAGGATAGCCACCAGGAGCGCGCCAAAGAAGTTTCCTGACTGCATCATAAGATAGAACAGGGAATTGGCGCCAATAGTCCGATCTCGAGAAACAAGATCCGGAATCATGCTTTGCATCGTGATCAAATAGCCTCGATCTGCCATCGAGTAGAGAGCGATGGAGGTAAACAGGATCCAAGGTCTTGCGCCTGCTATCTCAAGTATACCCGTCACGGTCACTATCGCGGCTCGAAGCAAGTCCAAACCGAAAGACAGCCGCCGCTTGTCAGTGCTGTCAGCGACCAGTCCCAGTAGGCTGCTCGACAGAAATACGGCCGCGCTGCTCGTGAGCAATAGCCAGCTCACGGCCGCAACGCTTCCCGTTCGGCTGAGCACAGCCCAGGCCATGCCGACAAAATACGCGTTCCGCCCGATATTTGAGACGAGTATCGCTGCCAAGAACGACGCCACGCCAAAACAGTCCTTCGGAACGCGGAACTCCACCCGAGCTGGCTCTCCCATCACTTTACCTTCGATACGGACCGAAAGCCTGGCAATTCCGATGAAAGCCCCTGCAAGCTAAGCGGTAGGCCCTCATAGACATATTCCTCGGGAATGCAGGGCTCACACATGCGTCCAACCAAGTCCGCAAGGTTGTCGGCGTCGTCGCTTGCGGCAACCGCATAAAAGTTTCCGCTGTTCCAAGTGATACAGGCGTATTGAAAATGCCTGCCAATCGCCTCGCCCATTTCGGAAAGCGTCACTTCGTTCAAATTCATGCGGTTAAGGATGACCGCATTCTTTTGAGCAATCTCGTCGGGGGAAAAGAATCGCACCTTGTAGCCATAATCCTTTTGCAGCTCTCGTCTGACATATTCCAAGGCGTCAGTCTGCCGGAACTTCTCGACGAAGAGCAGTAATCCGCCAGGCTTCAGGAAACTCTTCACAAATCCGATCTGCGCTTCCCGGTTGGGAGAGTACATCTGGAACGTCGTATCCTCGAAAATGACATCGAACTTCTTCGATAGGGGCTTCAGTATGGGATCGGCCATGAGAAAGGAAGGTGCAAGCTTGTGAAAAGGCCCAAGGAAAAACGAAGCAAACTCGGGTCTCCCATGGAAGAAAAAGCTCTCCTCGTTCTCCTTTGTAGGACTGCACGACAGCGTCCGGATCGAGCCGGCCGCCATACTCGCCAAGGTTCGAGCAAGAGTGCCTTCCGCAGCTCCCAATATATAGTATCCCACCGGCGCTTCCAGGCTACCCCTCTCCCTCCCATATTCCAGCAGTGCGACGCCAAGCCTCACCTCCTCTTCGAGGCGATATGGAATGCTACCGAAATAATGAGGGTCGAATTTCCCCCACAGTTCCCGATGGACGGCTGCAAACCGAATAAGATCAGGATCGCGCTCGAGCAACCGTGGATCTGCCACCGGCACCTTCTGCGGGACACCAGACATACCCCCGGCCGTTGCAGAGAAAAACGCCGACATTTCGTTCAGCCTCGGCGCGCTTTCGCACTCTCGCATGAAATCTTCTGACGTGAACATAGTGGTCCTCCTCCTCTGGTGATCGCCCCAAGCCGCAACAGATCGAATGCCGCGGCGCTGTCCACGACACCCGTTTCAACGAAACGATGCAGCTGAAAAAGGGGCAACTGATGAGAGAAATCTGGCAGATAATCGACTTGCGTCAATTTATAAGCTCTTATACATATAATGATTACCTGATCTAATACCCGACTAAGAATCCACATGAACGATGCAGATGTTAAGGGCGTAACCGTCCGCCATCTTGAGATTTTCAGAGCTATTATGGAAGCTGGCTCAGCGAGAATGGCAGCGAAGAGATTGGGTATAACACAATCAGCGGTGAGCCAGGCTCTAAAGCATCTCGAACACCTGACGAAGACGAGCCTGTTCGATCGGACCGACTATCGCTTGGTTGCGACAGGTCCGGCAAACCGGCTGTATCGGCTAACAAATCAGCTTTTCTACGAAGTAAATCGTGTTGAAGATGTCGTCTCAGAAGCCGTTAGTGAAGAGCGGCTCGTCAGCATTGGCGTCCCACATATTCTGGGCCTGACCCTCATACCTCAGGTAGTGAACTCTGCGTCGAGAAGCGACAAAAATACAATCTATAAGATTGCCGCCGGCCATTATAGCGAAATAGTCGATAGAGTGATATCCGGACAAATCCAACTCGGCATCGCGCGTCTCCCACTCGACCCGCAACTGCTTGATTGGAAACCGTTATCATCGGCACGCAGCATATGTCTGCTTCATCCCGGCCACCGCCTGACGGAAAAGGATCATGTTTCGATCACCGACCTGGCAGGCGAACGTTTGATCGCAATAGAGCGCCAACATGCATCGGCCCACATGGGCAGCAAATCGGCGCTGTATACGATGGTCGAACCGGATATCTCGATATATTTTGACGCGATAGGACACGAAATTGCATTTGTCGCGCAGGGTAATGGCGTTGCCGTTACGAACTCTTTCATTGCAAGTCAGTGCCACGCATTTGATGTCGTTTCCCGTCCATTTCTTCCGTCGGGCTCATACGAGTATGTGATTATTTGGCGCAAGGGGCGGGTGCTTTCGAACAAGGCCATGGATGTTATCGAGGCCATCTTCGAAGCGGTTAACCGGCCTCACTAGGATTGCTAAGTATGTCGATAAGGGAACCATCCGGCGCGCAAGCTCTACATGAATTGGGGAATGTCAAGATCAGATGCAAGGCGATCGGTCGCGGCAATGCCGTGATGAAACGGTCGCTCCGCCGATCAATGCTTAATTCGTTTGAACCAGTTGCAAATCGCCGACACCTACGAGGCCGTTGAAGTTTATGAATTGTTTCCGTAGAAGATAATTGCATAGCAAGGGCGGTAAGTTTCCTGAATTTGTTGAGCCCTTGGAATTGCTCCGGAAATATTGGGTGCCATCCTCACCGGGATGGCCGCCCGAAGCCGGATACGGTTGTCGTCTCCGAAGTCGGTTCAAGCAAACAGCTTAGCTTGATCAGGATCGCCGTCGTCACCCGTCCTGTGTGATGGAAAATGTCAGATTAATTCTTATGATATAAGTACCTTAACGGATTAACCGGCACACCATGATGATCTCGTCGATCTCTCTCCCATCCTGAAAAAAGCCATTGGGTATTCTCCCGGCCGCGACAAAGCCTTCACGCTGATAAAATCGTATTGCGGCTAAATTCTCTGCACTCACAACCAGTTCCAACTGACGAATTCCGCAATATCGGGCATAGTCTGTAACGACCTGAAAAAGATTCCTGGCAAGTCCGCCGCCACGCAAGCCCTTGCGCACATAGACCATAACAATCGTGGCACGGTGAACCATCTTCCTTGGACGTTGTCTAAGCAAGCCTATTAAGCCCACAGGTTCGTTATTCTCAAATGCGACGAACACGGGTTCGCTCAGACGTTGTTTCCATTCCTCCGCTGAAAAAGCGGCCCAGTCCTCATAGCTACTCGCATAGGATGCAGGTTCAGCGCTGAGAGCTTCCAGACGGATGCGCCTAAACGCATCTACGCTCTCAGCATCAATGCGTCTGATTGTTATGTTCCGTCCAACCATCAGCGCCTCCGCGCTATGCAGCTAAACTCGATAGACGTCACTTGCTATCGCAATTGGCGCTAAGTCAATAGCTTCCGTCTACAGTATCGCTTTCCATTTATTTGCGTAAACGCCGCCTCAGCGACTTAACCAAGTTGCATGCGCACTCGATCGTAGAAAGAGCATTTAGTTTGGTTGTTTGACTTGCCTGTCCCCTCATATGAAAACCGGATTTCGACGGGCAAGCGCCTGGCAGTCTTCACATCGCGGCGGCGCTGGACAATCTCGGCGAGAACCTACTGTTCTGATCGACAGCAGGTCAAAGCCAGAGTGCTCGAACTGGAAATCGCTGGTCATGTTATCGATTGCTATGACGGATACTCGTCCAGCAGAGAAGATAGGCTTATGCTCGGGAAAGCGAACCGGCATTGCCCAGCCCAAAAAGGTGGTTGGGGAGACCGCCTAGAACACGAGTGAAGCCCGCATCCGCAGACTTCACCGTTTTCGATGTTTTATACCTTTGCCTTGCGCCCACGCTTAGGCCCGTC
>NZ_WUEY01000023.1 GCF_010668395.1 Martinezella lusitana | reverse complement strand
AAATCACGTCATTCTGAATCGACGAGAACTCACACTCGTCTCAAAACGCAATCACTGCGCCAAAACGAGGTGTATTCTCTTGTTCAAAACGTAACCGTCGAAGTCTCTTTCCAGAACCGAAATCTCTCCCGGTCCCGCAAGCTTCGCCGCCCACGTTTCTCTTTCTTCTCTTCTTCAATTGTCAAATAACAGACCAGAAAAACCCAGTCGAAATTCCTTCCCGCAATCCCAGGCCCTCAAGCCCAGAACCAGCAATCAGCATCGCAGCCAATCCAGGAAACACCAGAGCGAAGGACTTCGTCGCCAGCAGCGCCGCCGCCCTCGTCAGTGATCGGGCTTATAGATTGGCCGGCATGAAATCGTCAATGGCCAAAATCGATCCTCGTTCATGTTTTTTATAACTTATTGTAATTACTTTATAATTTATCCAGGCTCGATAAAGCGCTCCATTTGAGGGCCTTCCAGAGCCTCGCATGACATCCGATCGAGCAGGCTTTGTTTTCTCGGCGAGACGGATTTTCGAAAATCGACCATCCAGCAATGAACCATCGATGCCAGTTCCCACATCTCACGCCATCGAACCTCGACAAATGGTCCCGCCAACGTGCTCGTCGCCAAGACCATTGGACGGCCGCAGGCATATTCGGGCGCTTATGGCCGACCGGAGCCATGAGACCCGCACCGGCGCAGTTTGCGCCGGTGCGTCCTTTGCCACCAGCCAGGCCCGACCATCAGGGCCAGAGCCGCTCCTTCACCCAGCCGGCCTTTTCCCGTCGATACCGCAGGCGATGATGCCGGCGCTCGCTATCGCCCTGCCAGAACTCGACCTCATGCGGCATGACGATGAAAAGCGCCCACCCCGCGGCAACAAGATCGGGCTCCTCTCGCAATCGCCTGTTCTGCAGGGCCAATGAATCCTCCAGGTCCTGCGGCGAGCCCAGAACCTCGCTCTGCCGTCCCGTCAACGCGACCGCCTTGGCGGCCGGCGCACGCGCGCGAAAATCGGCATAGCGCTCGTGGGCCTCGGCCTGAAACGCCATTCCCCGCAAACGAACTTGCCGGCCAAGCTGCGGCCAGTAGAAGGTCAGCGCCACGGACGGATTGGCGGCAATCTGCCGACCCTTCGGGCCGCCGCCCGTCGTTGCGAAGTGCCAGCCGCGCTGGTCGAGGTTCTTCAGGATGAGAACGCGGGCATCCGGCACGCCAGTCTCGTCGATCGTGGACAGCACCATGGCGTGCGGCTCCTTGATACCCGCCTCGATGGCATCGCGCAGCCAGACGGAAAACAAGTCGCGCGGCTCGTCGGGCGTCAGATCCGCCTCGAACGAGGGAAACGGCCCGGCCAGGGATTTTAATGCGCGTAGTTCTTCCCTCATGGTATCCCTCCTCATGGCCGGGCGATGACAAGCCGCAGCGAGCCCTCGAAGAAAGGCTGCGTGCGAAGGGCGCCATGGCGACGGTCCCAGGATCCATCGGCCAGATCGCGACCGAGATCGACAACGAAACGCTCGCCGACAGAAGCATCGACGAAACTCCATGCGGAATTGGCAAGTCGAGCGCCGGGATCGAGCATTCGCTCAGGCCTGCCGTAATAAGCTTCGCCGAAGCCATCGATGCAATTCAGCGGAATCGGCACGGCCTTGACCTCCACATTACCGCCAAGAGCCGCCGCAATCGCATCCATGGCAGGATAGCGCCTCGCCTCGACGGCGATCATCTCCGGCGCATAGGCGTGCAGCCACGAGCGTTCCAGCAGATCCGGATCGCAGCTCAGCACCAGAACCGGACCGCGCGTGACACGACGCATCTCGCCGAGCCCTCGCTTGAGATCCGACCATTGATGGACAGTAAAGGTCGCCATCGCGGCATCGAAGCTCTGGTCCGCGAAAGGAAGCTGTTCGGCCGTGCCGTCGATCGCGGCGGGCAGATGTTCCGGCCGCTGGGCCCGCATGGAGGCCGATGGCTCGACGGCGGTCACCCGCCGATCGACCGGCTCGTAGGAGCCCGCCCCCGCGCCGACATTCAACACGGTCCTGGCATCTCCAAGGGCGGCGCGGATGAATTCGGCAATATGGGGATCCGGCTGTCGATAGCGGGTATAGCCCGATCCGATCACGCCGTAATTCGCGTCGCCTGCGCTGCCGTCCCGATGTCTGTCTTGCATATCATGCCTCCGTTGCTTCTGGTGGACAAAGCTTCGCCGCACGCGAAAATGCCGTCGCATCGCCGCGCTATTGTTCGATGTTGACACTGCCCTTTTGTTTCGCTGGCAAAAAACACGTTATTTTCTGGAAAGAAAACCGATATGTTCGAACACTCGATGTTCGGAAAACGCACATGGCTAGACGAATTCCCTCCCTGAATGCCCTACGCGCCTTTGAAGCGGCCGGCCGACTCGGCCGCATGACGCTCGCCGCAGACGAACTCAATGTGACGCATAGCGCCGTCAGCCGCCAGATACAGCATCTCGAGGAGGTGCTTGGCGTTCCCCTGTTCGAGGGGCCGAAAAATCGGTTGAGGCTCACCGAAGGCGGCGCGACCCTGCTGTCCGGGCTGACGACCGCGTTCGACCAGATGGACCTGTCGGTGCGCGCCGTGGCCGACACAGAAGACGGCCAGCTCGACGTATCCTGCCCCGGCACCTTCACCATGCGCTGGCTCATTCCCCGCCTTTATCGGTTTCAGGCAAACTACCCCAATATAGAGGTGCGCCTGTCGGCTTCGTCGAAGCCCGTCGATTTCAACCGCGACGGTTTCGACGTGGCGATCCGGGTCGGCACTGCGCCATGGCCTGCCGGCGCCGATGTCATTCCTCTGTTTCCGGAACAGACGGGTGCCGTGCTCGCTCCGTCGCTCCTTGCCGAATCCACGCCTGAATTCGACGGCCTGCCTCAACTCCACACACGCACGCGGCTGCGCGCATGGGGCGACTGGCTCGCCCGGTCCGGACGATCGGTCTCAACCGGGCCGCGCGTCGAGTACGAGCATTTTTACTTCATGCTCGAGGCCGCCAGCGCCGGCCTCGGGGTCTGCGTCGCTCCATGGCCCTATGTCAGCGACGACATCCGCTTTGGCCGGCTGATGGCGCCCTACGGGTTTCTGGAAAGCGGCCATGAATATGTCGCCCTTCGCCGCGCCCGCCGTAACCGGAAATCCGCACTCTTCTGCGAATGGCTGCATAGCGAAGCCGAAACCTACGCGCGCTCCAGCACGCCTCCGAGAAGCTGATACCTCAAGACGCGCGTCGAAGCGCGTGTGGCGACCGTCCGCACGGCAGATCAGCTGATTGGAGAAAAGCCGGCTTTGCTTAGGATCTCCTGTCCGGTCGCCGACAAAAGAAAATCCCGCAGGTGTCTGGTTTCGGCATCCGCATTCCTGCGAGTTGCCATGCCGTATTCGATGAGCGGCTGAAACTCGCCGGGAATATCGACGACACTGAACGCCCGGTCTACGGCCAGCAGGCGTGCGTTCGAATAATAGCTCATCATCAAATCGACCTCCCCGTCGGTGATCAGGTAGCCGGCTCCCTTGCCCGCCGGGGCAGGCGGCGAGTTGCGGCCGCCGACCAGTTGCAGAGATCGGGATTTCATCGCCTCGCCCCTCCCCGGATATCGGGCTTCGATGCGGTCGAAGACCTCGAAGGCATAGTCGCCGCCCGGATCGTCGCCCGGCGTGGACGTGCCGATCCGCACGGCCGGATCGGATAGAACCGCAAGGAAATTCTCCCTTGTCAGATCAAGGTCGGCGCGCGCGAGCACACAGAGCCGATTGCGGGCAAAGCATATGGCATCTTCCGCAAGCCCAAGCGACGCAAGACGCCGGGGATGCGCCATATTGGCGGACGCGAAGAGATCGAATCCGGCGCCCGCTTCGATCCGTTCCCGCAACAGTCCCGCAGGCCCGAGCGTCAGCGAAATCGCAATGCCGCTTTCCTGCCCGAAGGCGCCTATGAGTGCCGGAAAGGCATGACGCAGACTGCCGGCAGACAGGACTTGAACAGCATTGGTCACGGGCGAATTCCTTTCCTGTCTCTTTGCCGGAACAAGGGCACGAAAGCGACGTCCACGGGCTGGCTACTGTCGAGTTTTGCCGAGCGGACGGGGATGCCATAGAGCGCTTCGAGATTGTCTTCCGTCATCACCTCATCGGTGGCGCCGAAGACGGCTCTTGCCTGGTCAAGCATGAGCAACACCTTGTCGGCCACGGCAAGCGCGTGGTTCGGCTGATGCGTGGTGAAAGCGACGGCCAATCCCTCGCGGTCGGCCAGGGTGGCAAGCAGCGACAATACGACGTCCTGGTTCTTGAGGTCCAGCGCCGAGGCAGGCTCGTCGAGCAGCAGCACTGCGTTTTCGCCTGCCAGCGCCCGCGCGATCAGCACCAGCTGACGCTCGCCGCCGGACAGCGACTCGATATTGCGTTGCGCATAGTCGGCCATGCCGGTGAGGCTAAGCGCCTCCATCGACTTATCGACATCGATCTTGCGTGGCGTCCGGAAGAGCCCGATGTGGCGGGCGCGGCCCATCAGCACCACGTCGAGCACCGAATAGGGAAAGGAACCGGAAAACTCCTGCGGCACGAAGCCGGTGCGCGGGTTCAGGTGCATGGTACCGGCAGTCGGCTTCAAGAGCCCTGCCAGCACGCGCAGCAAGGTGGACTTGCCACGCCCGTTCGGCCCGAGAATGGCGGTTATCTCGCCGGCGCTCAGGTCGAAGTCGAGCGCGCGGAACTGCCAGCGCTCGCCATCATAGGATTGGCTGGCTCCTTCCACACGCAGATTGACCCCATCAGAAACCACGAGCGCCTCTCTGGGTCTGTCTCAGCACCAAGGCGAAGACCGGCGTGCCGATCAGCGCGGTCAGAATGCCGAGCGGGATTTCGGAACCGGTCGCGGTGCGCGCGATGGTGTCGATAACAAGCAGATAGAGCGCGCCGATCAGCAGGGAGGCCGGCATCATCACGCGGTGATCCGGGCCGACGAGCATGCGCGCCATATGCGGAACGACGAGGCCGACCCATCCGATGATGCCGCTGACGGCGACCTGCGCTGCGACGATGCAGGAGACCAGAACCAGGATCAGCCAGCGCAGCGGCTCGACATTGACACCGAGAGCGCGGGCATCCTCGTCGCCGATCGACAGGAGGTTGATGCGCCAGCGCAGGCCCAGCAACAACAGGCTGCCGATGACGACGGGACCGGCGATCAGCCAGAACTTCTCCCAATTGGCCGTCGCAAAGCTGCCGAGCAGCCAGAACACCATGGCCGGCAGCTTGTCTTCGGTATCGGCGAGATATTGCACAAGGCTCACCAGAGCCCCGAAGAAGCCGCTCACCACGACGCCGGCAAGGACCAGCGCGAGGATATTGCGGCGGGCAACGATGCCGTTCAGGGCGTAGACGATGACGAGCGCGGACAGCCCGAATGCGAATGCCGCGCCAAGCAGGCCGTAGCGCGAGAAGCTCAGGAGGATGGCAAGCGTGCCGCCGAATGCGGCGCCGGACGAAACGCCCATCACCTGCGGCCCCACAAGCGGATTGCGGAAAACGCCTTGCAGCGTGGCGCCCGACAGGGCCAAACCGGCACCGGCCAGGAGCGCCAGCAGGATGCGCGGCATACGCACGGTAAAGACGACATTCGCCTCGGTCGCCGTCACCGGCACCTCCGGCGCCGAGATCGGCGCCCAGAGGATCTGCACGACGCGCGGGAATGGAATGTCATAGCGGCCGACCCCGAGCGAAACGACGGCAACGACCGCCAGCAGGATCGCCAGCGCCGCGATCTTGACCCTTGGCCCACTCCGGCGAGAAGCCTCCACGCTCATTGCGCGGCGCGATAATCGGTGCGGTAGAACTCCTTGTAATAAGCGTCGGCTTCCTTCTGCATGTCGATATCCTTGAACCGCTCGGGATAGAGTTCCTTCGCCATCCAGAGCTCGCCGAGCGCCATGGCCTCCGGCATCGGATAGCCCCACGCCTTGGCATATTCCGGCATCAGATAGATGCGGCCGTTCTTGACCGCATCGATCGTCTGCCAGGAATCGGCCTTCTTGATTTCATCCACGAGCGTCGGATAGCGCTCCTGAACGAAGATCACCGATGGGTTCCATGTCAGCACGTCCTCCATCGTCACCTGCTTGAAGCCGCTGACCGCGTTGGCGACGTTGCGGGCGCCGGCGCGCTCCATCATCAGGCCGGTATATTTGCCACGTCCATAGGTCGTGAGGTCGGGATTGGCCATATAGACCGGCACGCGCTTGTCTTCGGGAATGTCGGCGAGGCGATCGGCAACGAGCTTGCGGGTCTTTTTTGTTACCGCAATCATCTCCTCGCCCTTTTCCTTGCGCCCGAGGACATCGGCAATGAGCCGAACGCCGGTCGCAAAGCCGGAGTCGATCGCGGCCGGCTCATCCTTGACGGAAGGGTTGAGCTTGACTGCCTCTGCCGGCGGCACGTCCAGCAGCGAGATTGCGACGACGGAAAGGCCGGCATCCTCGATCTGCTTCACCATGTCGGCCGGCGCGTAATTGGTCACGAAGACTACGTCCGGCTTCAGTTTCAGCAGTTCCTCGATATTCACTTTCGTAAGACCGCCCGGCATCGGCAAATTCGGCAGCTGCGGCGCGAGACGCACATAATTGGCGCCAAGCTGCTTTTTCCATTCGTCGAGAACGCCGACCACCTTGTCCATCGCATCGAGCTGAACCGCGATGTTGAGGGTCTGATGCTGCAGGATGACGACGCGGTTGACCGCATCCGGGATATGCACCTGCCGGCCGATCTGGTCGGTCACGACACGGTCGGCCCAGGCGGGAGCGGAAAACAACAAACTGCTGAAAAGGATAGCTATTTTAGCGACGGAAAACAAATGACGGAGCTTGAACATGGGCTTCTCCCGAAAGATCCCCAATCGCTACCATTATATTTCCCTGTATACAACGACGGCCTATCGCGCGTGTGACGAGCTTCCCCGCCCGAACGAAATCTCATGCTCGGCCGCAGGTCGAGCTTACCTGAAGGCACCGATTTGCACGGCGGCGGATGTGGAACCGCCGTTACCTCGTCATGGATCTGGCACACAGCGCAGCGGTGATGGAATGCCGGCTCTGGTCGACGATTTGCATTCCGCCGGAGATTGCCCCGTCCGCCAGGGTCCAGACGCGACTATCAGTCCGCAGCCGAACGGACCTTCCCGAAATGCAGCGAAAGATAGGTGCCGAGTACCAGCGCGCCAGCCGCCGCGGCGATACATGTCCCATTGGCGCCCAACTCGACCCCAGCGATCTTGCCGAGGGCAAGACCGACGGCGAGATTGAAGCCGCCCCAGAGGAAATTGACGAGGGGCGAGGAATTGCCGACGCCGCGGGGCTTTGCGAATGGTGTCGGGAAGGGAGTGCCCTGAAGCCCGGCCGTCAGGTGGGGCAGGCAGTTGCACAGGAACGCGCCGGCAAAGAAAGAAGCGATATAGGCCATGACAATTACCTGCAGTTGATAACGTAAGAAAAATTCGCGATCGACGAGCTGCCGGATCAGGGCGCGAGCGTGAAGCAATTCGCGGTCTATGTACACCACGGCTTTGCGGCGATGCGCCCGATCGACCGGTTCGGCCGCTCAAAGAATTTCGGGCACCATCTGGCGCAGGATCTTTCTAAGAAGCGGGCGCACGGCGGTCGTCGCGGGCGAGAGGGTGCGCTCCCTTGCGGTGATGATGCTCACTTGTCGGGTGATTGCCGGGTCCGTCAGCGGACGGGCGGCGATCCCGCGGCCGTTCAGCGCGGCAAAGGCGTAGGTCGGCAGTACCGCGACGCCGGCGCCGCTTTCGACCAGCGAAAGCGCGGTGTGAATCTGATGCACCTCCAGATGCGGGCGAAGCGGCAGACCGGCCGTCTCGAAACCGATTTCGGTCAGCAGGCGGATATTGCTCTCTCGCGTGAGAGTGATGACGCGCTGGTCGTGCAACGCCTTCCAGCCCACCTCCTCCAGTGATTTGAAAGGGTGATCCATTTCGATGAAGACCATCAGCCGGTCGCTGAGCACATGCTGGCGGTCTATCCCTTCCTCGTCGGTGTTGAATGTGCCGATGCCGATCTCGTAAAGCCCGTTGCGCACGCGCGGCACGATCAGGTCGGTTCCTACATCCTCGATGCGCAGCTTCAGGCTCGGATGAAGTTTGGCGACTTCCTGCAGAAGCCGTGGAAGGACGGTGGCGCCCAGAAGCGGCGGCGCCGCGATACGAACCAATCCGGTCCGCAGCTCGCTGAGGTCGCGCACGGACTCCACGGCCCGTTCGATTTCGGCAAGTCCCGGCAAGACGCCGGCCGCGAAGATCTGGCCCGCCTCGGTCAATTCCACCCGCCGCGTCGTACGGTCGAAGAGCCGCGTGCCCAACAGCGCCTCGAGATCGTGGATAGCATGGGAGACACCCGCCTGGCTCGTGCGCAGCCGCTCGGCTGCCCGCGAAAAATTGCCGAGCTCGACGACGGCCTGGAAGCATTTGATCTGGCGTAAATTGATCATGAACCTATCCATACTGAAATTCACATGAATATATGCATATTCCACCTGTTCTTGAATAAAAAAATCTGCTGCTTAATGGCTCGGGAGACAGGATGTCGGCAAAGACGCCGCGTCCACGGCTCGGCATTCGCAATGCACGGAAACGGCGGAAAATAGTCGCGTTTGACGCATTTCCGCCGGGGTGCGCGACCGACACGCCGTCTTGATACGGTTCCCCGAGCATCCGGGCGATCGAGGAGGATGAATGAAATACGACCGCAAGAACGCCAAGGCTCATTCGCGCGCAACGATGCGCGGCATCTGGGCTGCGGCCAACACCCCTTTTCGCCCGGACGGCGCCATCGACGAGGATGGCTTCCGCCGCAACATGGACCATTGGATCGCTGATCTGGGCATCGACGGCTTCTTCATCGCCGGCAAGCAGGGCGAATTCTTCTCCATGTCTCTGGACGAGCGCAAGCGCCTGTTCGACCTCTCGGTCGAGGCGACCGCCGGCCGGGCGCAGACCATCATGTCCTGTTCCGACCAGAACATGGATGTCGTCGTCGAGCTCGCCAAACATGCGCAGGCCTGCGGTGCCGACTATATCGTCGTTCATGCGCCGATCCTGCACTTCTCCAAAGCGCAGGACGAAACACTGCTGCGCTACTACGAGACGATCTCTTCAAAAGTCGATATCGGCATGGCGCTGTGGTCGCACCCCGATAGCGGCTATCTGATGAGCCCCGAGCTCTGCAACCGCCTCGCTGATATCGAGACCGTGGTTGCCATCAAATATTCCGTGCCGCGCGAGATGTACAAGACGCTGACCGCGCTTGCCGGCGACCGTATTCTCGTTTCCACCGCATCCGAGGAGGAATGGCTCGACAATGTGCTGGAACTCGGCTGGCAGCTCTATCTTTGCTCGTCTCCGCCTTACACGCTGCAGACAAAAGTCGACCGGCGCATGCGCGATTACACCGATCTCGCCTTTGCCGGCAGGGCCGCCGAGGCCAAGGCGGTGAGCGCAAGCCTCCAACAGGTCCGCGACGCCTTCAAACGGTCCCGCCCGGCCGAAAAGCCGCACGCCCACCAGAAATACTGGCAGGAGTTGCTGGGACAGGCCGGCGGACCGGTACGCGCTCCATTGCTGGAACTCACCGAGGCAGAGAAGCGGCTGACGCGCGACGCCTTCGAACAAAGCGGACTGAAGCTCGGCTAATCCACAAAAGAGAGGAACGACAATGACCAGACTGAGCGCATTCAATCTTCAGAAATGGATCGACGAGCACCGCCATCTGCTGCAGCCGCCCGTCGGCAACCAGCAGATCTGGAAGGACGGCAACCTGATGGTGACGATCGTCGGCGGCCCGAACCGCCGCACCGACTATCATGACGATCCGTCGGAAGAATTCTTCTATCAGCTCAAGGGCGACATGGTGCTCAAGCTCTACGACGGCAAGGAGTTCTATGACGTACAGATTCGCGAGGGCGATGTTTTCCTGCTGCCCGCCCATGTCCGCCATTCGCCACAGCGTCCCCAGGAAGGCTCGATCGGTCTCGTCATCGAAGCGGTGCGCGAGGAAGGCGCTCTTGACGCGGTAGAGTGGTATTGCTTTGAATGCACAACCCTGGTTCACCGAGCTGAAGTCGATCTGGAGTCCATCGTTGACGACCTTCCTCCGCTTTATGCGAAATTCTACGCAGATGAGAAACTTCGGACTTGCCCGAAATGCGGAACGATTCATCCGGGCAAGACGCCGCCGGAAGGCTGGGTGAAACTGCAATAACCTCCGCCCCGGGAGAGGCGGAGGGGAACCGTATAAATAAATGCAATAACGAAAATGATGGGGAACCCTATGACATTGAAGAATACCTTACTCGCGCTGACCGTTGCGCTTGCCAGCGCAACCGCTGCGTTCGCGGCCGATCCGGTCAAGATCGGCGTCATCACCACCCTGTCCGGTCCCGGCGGCTATCTCGGCCAGGACGTCCGCGACGGCATGAAGCTCGCAATCGACATGGAGGGCGGCAAGCTCGGTGGCGTGCCGGTCGAACTCGTCGTCGAGGATGATGCCAACAAGCCGGCCAATGGCCGCCAGATCGCCGAAAAGATGATGGGCGACGAAAAGATCAAACTTCTGACCGGCATCATCTTTTCCAATATCGCCGGTGCAGTCGTTCCCGACGTCGTCGACAACGGTGCGATCTACGTCAGCGCCAATGCCGCGCCGTCCAATCTCGCCGGCCCGGACTGCAATGCGAACTATTTCGTCGTTCCCTGGCAGAACGACTCGCTGCACGAGGCCTCCGGCATTGCGGCCAAGGAACTCGGCTATAAGCGCGCCTTCATTCTGGCGCCGAACTATCAGGCCGGCAAGGACGCACTGGACGGCTTCAAGCGTACCTTCGGCGGCGAGATCGTCGGTGAGGTCTATACCCAGCTCGATCAGACCGACTATTCGGCCGAAATGGCGCAGATCCGTGCGGCGAAGCCGGATGTCGTTTTCCAGTTCCACCCCGGCGGTCTCGGCATCGCCTTCCTTCGTCAGTATCAGCAGGCGGGACTGCTCGGCCAGATACCGATGGTGCTCTCCGAACCTTCCAGCGACGCGGTCATCCTGAAGAGCCTCGGCGATGCCGCCGTCGGCCTGAAGGTCACGTCGCACTGGAGCCCGGACTTCGACAATGCCGCCAGCAAGGAACTGGTCGCAAAGTGGAAGGCCACCTATCCGGATCGGCCCCTCACCACCTACGGCACCCAGGGCTATGACGTCGCCCGCCTGATCGCTTCCGCGCTCAAGGCAACCGGCGGCATCGACGATATCGATGCCTTCCGCGCCGCGCTGAAGAAGGCCGATTTCCAGTCGGTACGCGGAAAGTTCAGCTTCGGCCCGAACCAGCATCCGGTGCAGGACTGGTATCTGCTCGAGGTTGTAAAGGGCGCCGATGGCGTGCCGACCACGAAGACCGTGCGCAAGCTTATCGAAAACTACGGCGACATCCACGCCAAGGATTGCAAGCTCTGATCCGTGCGCCAAGGCCCGGGCGACGCCTCGCGCGCCCGGGCCTTCCTGCTTTGGCTTCGATCTCTGCCCGACAAAAGGTCACCGGACCGCCCAATGACTCTTATCCTTGAACAATTGCTCAACGGCCTTCTCTACGGCGTCATGCTGTTCCTGATGGCGGCGGGGCTGACTCTCATCTTCGGCATCATGGGCGTCATCAATCTGGCCCACGGCTCGCTCTACATGGTGGGCGCCTTCGTGGGCACCTGGGTGGCGAACGCCACCGGCAACTTCTGGCTGGGGCTGCCCGCCGCGCTGGTCGCCACGACGCTCGTCGGCATCATCGTCGAGCTAGGCGTGATGCGGCGTCTCTATGAGAGGGACCATCTCGACCAGGTTCTGGCGACCTTCGCCCTCATTCTGATCTTCAATGAACTGACGGTGCTGCTGTTCGGCCGCCAGCCGATCTTCCTGCAACTTCCCGACATGCTGTCGCGGCCGATCGAGCTGTTTCCGGGGCTTCTCTATCCGCCCTTTCGCTTGCTGATCATTCTCGTCGGTCTGCTCGTGGCGCTCGGCCTCTATTTGTTGATCAACCGCACGCGCATCGGCATGCTGGTCCGCGCCGGCTCGACCAACCGCGATATGGTGCGAGCGCTCGGCGTCAACATCAAGCTGCTTTACACGGCAATTTTCGGACTGGGTTCGCTGCTGGCCGGGCTGGCCGGTTTCATGATGGGGCCAGTGGTCAGCGTCCAGATCGGCATGGGCGAGCAGATCCTGCTTGCGACCTTCGTGGTGGTCGTCATCGGCGGCGTCGGATCTGTCAAGGGAGCTTTCGTCGCCGGCATCACGCTCGGCGTGCTGGATACCGGGCTCAGAGCCTTCATGCCGGGATTGCTGCGCCACATCATGGCCGGCCCCGATGCGGACGCACTGGGCGCCGGCATCTCCTCCATGGGCATATACCTCTTGATGGCTATCGTGCTGCTCGTCCAGCCCAAGGGCCTCTTTCCAACGAAAGGCTGAGCCATGCGCCGCGTTATTCCCTATCTCGTGCTGATCGTCTGTCTCGCGGCTCTGCCCTATGTCGCGCCCGCGCTCGGCCAACCCGCGCTGCCGAGCCTGGTTGCCCGCGTCATGATCTATGCCATCGCGGCAGCCAGCCTCAACCTCGCGCTCGGCTTCGGCGGCATGGTATCCTTCGGTCACGCCGCCTTCTTCGGCATCGGCAACTATGTCGTCGGCATCCTGTATTTCCACCATGCGGAGGGCGTGCCGCTGTTCGGTTTCATTCCGGGCACGGACCAACTGCTGATTACGATCCCTGTCGCCATCCTCGTTTCCGGCCTGCTGGCGCTCGTCATCGGCGCGCTGGCGCTCAGAACGGGCGGCGTGCAGTTCATCATGATTACGCTTGCCTTCGCCCAGATGCTGTTCGCCTTCTTCGTCTCGCTCAAAACCTATGGCGGCGACGACGGCATCATCGTGCGCAATGCCAATACGCTGTTCGGCATCGGATTGCGTGACAAGACGGCGGTGTATTTCGTGATCCTCGCCGTCGCCATCCTCTATTTCCTCTGGCTGAACCGCGTGATCGGCTCGTCCTTCGGCACCATGCTCGCCGGCATCCGCCAGAACGAGAAGCGCATGATGTCGCTCGGCATCGAGCCGTTCCGCTACAAGCTCTTTGCCTTCGTGCTGTCCGGCATGGGCGCGGGGCTCGCCGGCGCGCTGATGGCGGTCTTCATGCGCTTTGTAAGCCCCGATACGCTGGCCTGGACCAAGTCCGGCGAGTTGATGATCATGATTATCCTCGGAGGCGTCGGCACCTTTGTCGGCCCGATTTTCGGCGCGGCCGCCTTCATCATCCTGCAGACCTATCTGGCGAGCTGGACGGAGCACTGGCAGCTTGTTCTCGGCATCCTCCTGCTGGTCGTGGTGCTCGGCACCAAGGGCGGCATCAACGGGGTCTTCGCCCATTTTCGCAAGAGGGCTGCATGACGACGATCCTCGAAACCCACGGCTTGGTAAAGCGCTTCGCCGGACTGACGGCGACCGACAATGTCAGCTTCGCGCTTGAGGAGGGCCAGATTCATGCCCTGATCGGCCCGAACGGCGCCGGAAAATCGACGCTCATTCACCAGCTCTGCGGCAATCTGCTGCCGACCGAAGGCCGGATCATGTTCGCCGGCCAGGACGTCACCCGACTGGCGCCTGCAGCCCGCGTGGCTCGGGGGCTGGGGCGCACGTTCCAGGTCACGAGCCTGCTCGGCGAATTCACCGTGCGCCAGAATATGGCCGTCGCCGTCCAGGCAAGGATGGGCCGCAACCTGCGCATTCTCGATCGCATGAACGCCCGCCGCGACGTTTGGGACGAGACCGACGACTTGCTCGGCGGCAGCCCGCTCGGCAGGCGTGCCGACATCGTTGTCGACGATCTCTCTCATGGGGAGCGAAAGCAGCTCGAGCTTCTGGTCTCCCTGGCCGGCCGGCCGAAGGTCCTGCTGCTGGACGAGCCGATGGCCGGTCTCGGCCATGCCGAAAGCCAGGAGATGATCGACGTGCTGAAAGGCCTTCGCGGCAAGGTAACGATCCTGCTCGTCGAGCACGACATGGACGCCGTCTTCGCCCTTGCCGACCGCATTTCCGTGCTCGTTTACGGGCGGATCATCATGACCGGCAATGCCGAAGAAATCGCCGCCAGCGCCGAAGTGCGCGAGGCCTATCTCGGAAACGAGGACGAACTATGCTGAGCGTCGAAGAACTTCAAGCCGGCTATGGCCACAGCCAGGTGCTGTTCGATATTTCATTCGAGGTTGCCAAGGGCGAATGCGTGACGCTCATGGGCCGCAACGGCATGGGCAAGACCACGTCGATCAAGACGATCATGGGCCTCGTGCCCGCCCGCGGCGGCAAGGTGACGATCAGCGGCCATCCGATGACCGGACAGCCGCCGGAGCGTGTCGCCCGGCTCGGAGTCGGCCTCGTCCCCGAGGGGCGGCAGATCTTTTCGACGTTGACCGTGCGGGAGAATCTGGTGGCGACCGCCGCCAACCGCCAGAAATACGCCGACGGCTGGACGCTGGAACGCGTCTATGAGCTGTTTCCGCGCATGCGCGAACGTGCCGAACAGAATGCGGGCACGCTTTCAGGCGGGGAGCAGCAGATGCTGGCCATTGGCCGGGCCCTGATGACCAATCCGTGGCTCCTCATTCTCGATGAGGCGACCGAGGGGCTTGCCCCCGTCATTCGCGCCGAAATCTGGGACGTGATCGGAAAATTGCGCGCGGCAGGCCAGTCGATCCTTCTCGTCGACAAGAATCTTGCCGTGCTCAAGCGGCTTGCCGACCGGCACTACATCATCGAAAAAGGACGAAGCGTCTGGTCGGGCAACGGTGCCGATCTCGATCGGGACTATGAGCAGGTGCAGGGCTATGTCGGAATCTGAAGCGATCTGTCTTGTCGGCTGGGGTGCCATCAACCAGCGCGTGGCCGCGCTGCTGGCCGAGCGCGGTTCGCCTTTCGACATCGTCGCCGTGGCTGTCCGCGATCCGGCGCGCGAACGCGACGACCTTCCTCTCGGCGCGCGGCTGATTTCACAACCCGGCGATCTTGCCGCGACCGGCGCGACACTGGTGGTCGAGGCGGCAGGGCGCAGCAGCGTGCTACCCTTCGGTCGAGCCGCGCTCGCCGCCGGCATGGACTTCGCCGTCTCGTCCACCTCCGCCCTGGTCGATACGGCAGCGCTGTCCGAGCTGATCGCTCTTGCGGAAACGGGAGGCCGGCAATTGCTGGTGCCTCCCGGCGCGCTCGGCGGGGTCGACGCGCTGGCGGCGGCTTCCCGGCTCAATCTCACGGATGTCGAGCACCGCATCGTCAAGCCGCCCAGGGCCTGGCGCGGCACCGCAGCCGAAACGCTCTGCGACCTCGACGCGCTGCAGGCTCCCCTCTCCTTCTTCCAGGGATCGGCGCGGGAAGCGGCCGACCGCTTTCCGCAAAACGCCAACGTCGCCGTCATCACCTCGCTTGCCGGCATCGGCGTCGACCGGACGCGCGTCACGCTGATTGCCGATCCGGAGGCCCGGCTCAATGCCCACGAGATCCGGGCCGAGGGCGATTTCGGCCTGCTTGAAATCCGCTTGCAGAACCGGCCCCTGGCGACCAACCCGAAGTCCTCGGAGATGACCGCGCTCAATATCGTTCGCCTGATCGAAAACCGGGCCGCCGGCCTCGTTCTTTGAGACCCCCTTGAGGAGAAAATGATGAACCGCTTCGCCAGCCCGTTGATTGCCGAAGAAACCTGGCCACGAGAACGGCTTGACGTCGATTACAATGCGCGCGCCACCATCGGCGACCGCTTTCCCGACGAGATGCAAGCCTATCGCGAAACCTCGGACGAAGTGCGCAGCGCCTGGCTCCGCTTTGCCGATATTGTCTACGACGGCAAAAGCGGCCAGACGCTCGACATTTTCGGACCCGAGACCGGCGATGGGCTGCGCCCGGTCTTCCTCTTTATCCATGGGGGCTACTGGCGAGCTCTATCCAAGCAGGATTCTGCCATGATGGCGGGGATGCTGGCCAAAGCAGGCATTATGACCGCCGTCTTGGACTATCGCCTTGCGCCCACCGTCACGCTGTCCGAAATCGTCCGCGAAGTGCGCGCTGCCCTTGCCTTTCTCTGGCAAAATGCCGCCCGCTACGGCATCGATCGCAACCGCATTCATATCGGCGGCAGCTCCGCCGGCGGTCATCTCGCAGCCATGCTGCTCGCCGGCGGATGGCACGAGGATTTCGGCGTGCCTGAAAATGTCGTCAAGTCGGCCCTGCCACTGAGTGGCCTGTTCGAGCTTGCACCGTTGGCGGCGAGCTTCCCCCAGGAATGGCTTTCGCTCGATGCGCAAGACGTGGACGCTTTGAGCCCGATCCGGCATCTGCCTCGGCTTGGCTGCCCGATAGTCGTTGCCTGGGCGGAAAAGGAAGCTCCGGGTTTCAAGCGCCAATCAACCGCCTTCGCGGAGGCATGGGCCGATCTTGGCCATCCAGTACGGATGCTGGAAGTGCCGGGCCGCAACCACTTCGATATCCTCATGGAACTGCGAAGCGAGGAGACGGCCCTTTCTCAAGCGCTGCTGACGGTGATGGGCGACTGAACGTCGCCCGCCCGTTACATGGTCAAAACAACATGACGTGGCCGCGAAGCCTCCTCCGCGCCCTCTCATGGACGTCGTCGTCATGCGTGTCATCGGCATTCAGCTCGAAGAAAGCTGCCCGATCGGCTGCAACACCGCGACGCCCCGGGCGATCGAGTCAGCCGGGGCGGTTCATCTCTCGTCAATGAAGGAGCGGCGCCCTCACTCCACGAGATGCGAGATGGTCTTGACGATCGTATAATGGAGAATGCCCTCGGCTCCGCCCTCGCGGCCGAGACCGCTGTCCTTGACGCCGCCGAACGGCGTTTCCGCACGGGATGCTTCCAGCGTATTGATCGAGACATTGCCGGCCTCAAGGCCCCGCGCGATCCGGTCTACATTGGCGGCCGAACGGGCAAACCCGTAAGCGGCAAGCCCGAAGGGCAGCGCGTTTGCTTTTTCCAGCGCTTCGTCAATGGAGCGCACCGGATTGATCAGCGCCAATGGACCAAAAGGTTCTTCCCGCATCGCGCGAGCATCGTCAGGCAGCTCCGCCATCGCCGTCGGCGCGAAGAAGTAGCCGCGCTTTTCCAGCCTGTGGCCACCGCACAGTATCCTGGCGCCTTTCGCGCGGCCGTCATCGACCAGCGCCTGCAGCGCCTCGATGCGGCGGTCGTTGGCGACCGGCCCCATCTGCGTTGCCGGATCGAGGCCATCGCCGACCCTGATGGATTGCGCCTTTTCCACGAAAGCCTTCGTGAAGCGCTCGTAGACGCTCTCATGCACGAAGAAGCGTGTGGGTGAGGTGCAGACCTGACCGGAATTGCGGTACTTGCGCGTTGCGCTGCTGATACCGGCTGCGACCGGATCGACGTCGTCACAGACGATCACGGGAGCATGACCTCCAAGTTCCATCAGCGCCGGCTTCATATGGCGGGCGGCGATCTCCGTCAGGTGCTTGCCGACCGCGGTGGAACCGGTGAAGGCGATCATGCGGATTTCGTGACGCGGGATCAGGAACTCGGATATTCTGGCGGGAATGCCGAATACGAGGTTCAGCACGCCTGCCGGCAGGCCGGCATCCTCGAAAGCCTGGGCAATATGCATGACACCGCTCGGCGTTTCCTCCGAAGCCTTCATGATGACGGAGCAGCCCGAGGCGATGGCGCCGGCGATCTTGCGCGCCGGCTGGCTCATCGGGAAATTCCATGGAGAAAAAGCCGCGACAGGGCCGATCGGCTCATGCACGACCATATAGCGGATGCCCGGCTCGCTTGGGATGACGCGGCCATAGAGCCGTACGCATTCGCCGGCATCCCATTCGAAGAACTCGCAGCCACGGATGACTTCGAGCCGCGCCTCGGCGAGCGACTTGCCGTTTTCGACCGTGATCGATCGGGCGATGTCCTCGATCCGCTCGCGCATGAGGGCAGAAGCCTTGAGGATGATCTCCGACCGTTTCCACGGCGAGGTGCTGCTCCAGGCCCGGAAGCCTTCAGCCGCCACAGCGAGTGCGTCCTCGAGATCCTGCTCACCGGCAACGGCGACGGTTCCGATGACATCCTCGGTTGCCGGATTGATGATCGGCAACGTCTCGACCGTCTTTCGCCAGTTGCCGCCGATGTAAAGCGGAACGTCGGCATTCATCGTCATCTGGGCACCTCCCCGCACGCAAAAAGAACTGGATTTTCAAACCTGTCAGCTGGACGCCCCATGGATGCAATTCATTCGGTCATATAACAATCCACATAAATCGAATGAATTCATGTCCAAACTGGATAAGTGCGATTGAACGGGGGAGCGTGTGCCGCTATCGGCATCGACCATTTTTCGATCGATATCTGTCAAACCATGCCGGAGCGCCGGCGGACCGGCTGCGGTGGACAAGTTCCCCACGGCCAGGGTCGCATTGGTTTGCGGTCGGCAAGCCTTTCAGGAGCGTCATTCAACTTGTGCCACGCCTGCGGCAGCCATCCTGCTTGGCAGCGATGTGTCTTAATTGATACGCAACGCCGACGAAATGGAATGGAGCGGCGTGTGATCGCGATTATAACTTGACTAAAATATACCTATTTTAATAGATCGGAAAAGTCGCGGAAATTCCGAACCACGGTAAGCGGCGGCAAATGGAAGGTTTGTGCTTCGCAGCCTTTGTGACGGGTTTACCTTAAAAGCGCATCACATTCGAAATGAATATAGCTGCTGACGATATCGATGACGATCTTCAGACGATCTATCTACGCCAGTGGCATACGCTGCGCTCGCACCTGCGCAGGCGAACCGGCTCCATCGAAGTCGCCGAAGATGCCTTGCAGGAAACATGGCTTCGCGTTGCCGGCCTCTCAAATCCGCCGATAGTACGTGACAAAAGAGCCTTTCTTCTAAGGATCGCAGGCAACATCGCGATCGATATAATCAGACGTGAGCGTCGTCATCAGAGCCGCTGCACGGCGGACGAGAATATTCTTGCCGCTATCGAGGATCTCGCTCCATCGCCGGAAAAGATCGCCATCGATCGCGATCATCTGCGCGCGCTCGTCAGTGCGCTGATGGAACTGCCTGAAAAGGCCCGGACTGCCCTTTTGATGAGCCGCTGCGATGGTCTTTCCCATCGCGAAATAGCTGCCCGCCTGAAGGTTTCGGAAAGCATGGTCGCCAAGTACCTCGCGCAATCTCTGCGCCACTGCCGCTATGCGTTTCGTGCGCTCGGATAAACGTTTGCCGCATGGCCGACTGCAAGATCGGCAAGGGTTCTTCGTCTAATAGATGACGGCTGCGAGACGGAGCGAATTCGGATATGGAAGACGCAAAAGGGATTGATGACGCACTCAGCGATCAGGCAATCGAATGGGTGGTGCGGATCCATTCGGGACATGCGACCCAGGCCGACCGCGAGGCTTTCGCGAACTGGCGATGTGAAAATCCGTTGAACGAGGCCGCCGCCAGAGAGGCCGAAACCATCTGGCAGGGCATCGGGGTCGCCGGCAAGGAAGTCCGCGGGACCGAGCGCAGAAATACGCGTGCGAAGGTCACGCGGCGAGCCTTCATCGGCGCGGCTTCGGTCGGATTGATCGGCAGCGGCCTGGTGGAGACCGGGTTTCTGCGGCTGAATTTCCTCACCGACTATGTCACGGGTATCGGCGAACGAAAGACGATCGTTCTCGCCGACGGCTCGACAGTGCTGATGAACGCGCGCTCGGCTCTTTCCGCGAGGTTCGACGCGAACCGGCGCCAGATTTCGCTTTTCGAAGGACAGGCGACGTTTACCGTCGCCCATGATCGCGCAAGGCCTTTCCTGGTAACCGCGGCAAGCGGGCAGACGAAGGCGGTCGGAACCGTCTTCGATATCGACATGAGGCCCGACGAAGTGGCGGTGACCGTTCTCGAAGGCAGCGTTTCCGTCGCCACGGAAGCCACCTCGGACGGGCCGATGCCGATCAATGTGAATCAGAGAGTGCGCTACAGCGACGACGGCGTCATTCTTGCCACGGAAGAGGTCGACGCCGACATCGAGACGGCCTGGCGGCGCGGCAAGCTGGTGTTCAACGGACGCCGCCTGGCCGAGGTCATTGCCGAGGTAGAACGCTATCGTCGCGGCAAGATTGTCCTTATGGGGTCCTCGCTGCAGCAGCTGCCCGTGACCGGTGTCTTCGACATGGCGGATTCCGAATCCGTCCTGACCACGATCCGCCAAACGCTGCCGGTCCGGATTACCGAGCTGCCGCTGGTGACGATCATTCGTCCCGCATAAATAAATCCTAATGACATCAGTATCTTATAAGAAATATGAAGTTTTCAGTCATCTTTTGCTGCAAGTTTGCGGCCGAGGCTTCGTCTCTCCGATAGAAGCTGCCGGGCAGAGGGACGCCCCGCAGATGCGTTGAAGTCGAAGGGGCATAGAATGCGAATACAGCGATCGGGGCAAAGATGCGGTCGTAGAGGACC
Source organism: Martinezella lusitana (assembly GCF_010668395.1). Lineage (GTDB taxonomy): Bacteria > Pseudomonadota > Alphaproteobacteria > Rhizobiales > Rhizobiaceae > Rhizobium > Rhizobium lusitanum_A. Next base: position 72,896 of record NZ_WUEY01000023.1, on the reverse strand, counting down.
GGTGTCGACGAGGCTTATCGGCTCGGCGGCGATAGCGGCGCTGCTTCTGGCGACGGCTACGACCGCTCCCGCCATGGCGCAGGATTCCGTCGGAAGGTCCTCTCGGCTCGCCGCCTACAGCATCCCGGCCCAGCCGCTCGGCTCCGCATTGACGACCTTCGCCGACCGCGCCGGCCTCAAGCTTCTCTTTCCTTCGCAACTCGTCACCGGGCGCAAGAGCGGCGGCCTATCGGGCAACTTCAGCCCTGAACAGGCGCTCGGCAGACTGCTGGCCGGAACGGGCCTGACCTATCGTTTCACCAACGCCTCGACAGTGACGATCATCGCAGCCGGTCAATCCGCCGACGCCGGCGGCGCGAATGGAACGACCGTGCTTGCGCCGATCGTCGTTCAGGGATCGCAGGGCGGCACCACGGGTTACGTGGCGACACGAAGCGCCGGCGGCACGAAAACCGATACGCCGCTGATCAGGACGCCGGCCTCCGTGAGCGTCGTCACAAAGCAGCAGATTACCGATCAGAATGCTCAGAGCGTCTCCCAGGCGATGCGATACACGGCCGGGGTCGTCGCCGAACAACGCGGCGTCAACGAGGATTCGCTCGAATATCTCTATAGCCGCGGTTTCCAGACGACCACTTACCTCGACGGGCTGCAGATCCCCTTCACCGGGTTCAACATCGCGACGCGCGACTCCTATCTCTTCGACCATGTCGAGAGCATCCGCGGGCCGGCTTCCGTGCTTTACGGCCAGACGCCGCCCGGCGGCATCATCAACGTCGTCGGCAAGGAACCGACGGAAACGCCCGAACACGAGGTCTTCGTCCAGACCGGCAGCTACGGCCGCGTGCAAGGCGGTTTCGACTTTTCCGGCCCCGTCGCCGATCGTGACGATCTCTTCTATCGCCTGACCGCAACGGGGTTGACGACCGGCACCCAGACCGATTTCGTCGACCAGAAGCGCATCGGCATCGCGCCGGCCTTCACCTGGAAGCCGGATGAAGACACCAAGCTGACGGTAACGGGCGTCTATCAGCGGGACCCCGAGGCTGGCACCTTCAATTACGTACCCGCGGTCGGCACCGTCCTGCCCGGCCTCGTGCATATTCCCCGTTCCTTCAATACCGGCGACCCCGGCTTTGACGAATACGAGAAGGAAGAAGCCTCCATCGGCTATTCGTTCGAACATCGCTTCAACGACGTGTGGCAGGTCAAGCAGAACTTCCGCTACCTGCACAATAGCCAGACGATCCATCATGTCGGAGACGGCTCCGATTATGATGCATCGGGGACCGCTCTGGACCGGATCGCCTACAACAATTTCGGCACCGTCGACGCCATCACGGTGGACAATCAGGCGATCGCAACGTTCGACACCGGCGCGCTGAGCCATCAGATGCTCTTCGGTTTCGATTTCCAGAACATCCAGTACGACCATCATCTCTACTACGGCAGCACAAGCGGCCCGGATGCTCCTCCGCTCAGCATCATCGATCCGGTGTATTATCAGTATATACCGACACCCGACTTCATGCTCGGCACCTCAAACAAGCAGCGCACGCAGCAGTACGGGCTCTACGCGCAGGATCAGATCGAATTCGGCAAGGCCACCTTCGTCGGAAGCCTCCGCCAGGATTGGGCAAACACGCATACCGTCTCCTACAAGGATGGCAGCGCTTCGGATCAGGACGACCATGCTCTGACCGGCCGGGTCGGGTTGATCTACAATTTCGACAACGGCCTTGCGCCCTATGTCAGCTATTCGACTTCCTTCCAGCCGCTTTCGGGAACGACCGACACCGGCAGCGCGCTGCAGCCGACCAAAGGCAAGCAGTATGAGATCGGTGTCAAATACCAGCCGGTCGGCTCGGACAGCTTCGTGACCGCATCGCTTTTCGATCTGCGGCAAACGAATGTGAAGGTTTCGAGCTCGCTTTACCCGGGCTCCGTCACGCAGACGGGCGAAGTGCGCTCGCGCGGCATCGAACTGGAAGCGCATGCCTACCTTACCGACGACCTGCAGGCGATCGCCAGCTACACCTATACGGATATCGAGAACACCCGGGCGACGGCCAACATCCAAGGCAAGCGCCCGGCCGGCATCCCGGCGAACATGGCGTCGCTCTGGCTCTCCTACGACATGCCCGACAACGTCGCGCCCGGCCTCAAGATCATGGGCGGCACGCGCTTTGTCGGCGGCAGCTTCGGCAATCCGACCAATACGTTCAGCGTGCCATCGACCACCCTGTTCGACATCGGACTGCAATATGACTTCGAAAAGCAGTTCCCGAAGGCGAAGGGCCTGACGGCGACCCTCAACGTCACCAATCTGTTCGACAAGACCTATGTCACCTGCACGGACATGACCTATTGCACCTACGGCCAGGGTCGCCTCGTGCTCGCCGGCTTGCGATACAAATGGTAGCACGGGTCTTCGCTTGACTGGCTACGGCACATACCCCGGCTCGGAGAAGGCAGAGTGGCTGGCAACAACCCGCCGCTCGCTGCTTTCAGCGATCCCGTCGCTGGCGATGGCCTATGCCCTGCCGACATCAGCCGCAGCGGAAGCCAATCGACCGAAACTGCGCGTCGTATCCCTGAACTGGGCCATGAGCGAAATGCTCTACGCCATGAACCTGACACCCATTGCGGCTGCCGAGATCGCCGGTTACGAGCGCATGGTCGGCTACCCTCCTACGCCGCCTGACGTCATCGACCTTGGCTTCCAGATCAATCCGAACCTGGAACTGCTTTCCAGAATAGAGCCGGACCTGATCCTCATCCAGTCGTGGCAGGCGGCGGGACGGCCGATCCTCGAACGCTTTGCCCCGGTCGAGAGCTTCACGCTTTACGATCGCGGCAAGGGCGATCCCATCGAAGCCGCGCGCGGAGTCGCTCTTTGCCTCGCATCGCTTTGTGGAAATCCCGCAGTCGCTTGTGATTTTCTGTCGCGTATGGATCAAAGCTTTGCCGACTGCGCAAAGCGCATTGCGGCAAAGGAGCAGCGACCGATATTGCTGGTGCAGGCTCTGTCGCCGACCAATCTCGTCGTATTCACCGGCGGCAGCCTGTTCGATAGCGCCATGCGCCGCATCGGTCTTCAAAACGCCTGGTCGAAATCGCCGACCCTCCTGTGGGGCAGCACGCAGATTGGCGTCGATACGCTGGCCGCCTATCCACAGGCCTGCGTCGTCTGGATCGCATCCCCCGACGGAGCCTCCTCCGATGCCCTATTCCGAAGCGATCTTTGGCGGCAGCTGCCTCAAGCCGTGAATGGGCAAGTGCGCGAACTTCCATTGATCTGGGGCTTTGGCGCTCTGCCGACAGCGGAACGTTTTGCTCGGCTTATCACCGCCACACTGGCAGGTAGCGGCGAATGACGAGCGCTCGCCATTCGTTTCGCGTCACGGAACGCCCCATGCTGGCAGTCGCAAGCATCGGAGCCCTCGCTTTCGCCTTTATTGCAGCGACGGTCATCCATCTCGATCGGGCGTTTCCGGCTGCCTTCTGGTACGATCTTCTTGCATCTCAAGGCAAAATCCAGACGGCGATCCTTTATTATTCCGCCTTGCCACGGCTCGCCATGGCATTGGCCGCCGGCGCCTGTCTCGGCTTCGTCAGCGCCGTCATGCAAGTTGTCCTTCGCAATCCGATCGCCGAGCCGGCGACGCTCGGCGTCTCCAGCGGCGCCTCCTTGGCCCTCACCCTTGCGTCTCTTCTCACGCCTTCTCTACTGGAGAACGGCCGGGACATGATCGGCATTGCGGGGGCCTCTACCGCAATGCTGATCGTCATGGCCCTGGCGACACGCCAGAACCTTTCGCCAATCCGCCTTATGCTGGGCGGACTGATCGTCAGCCTGCTTTGCGGCACGATGAATGCGCTGATCGTGCTGTTTCATCACGACAATCTCCAGGGGATGTTTATCTGGAACGCCGGATCCCTGGTCCAGAACGATTGGCATGCAACGCATCGGCTGCTGATCCAGATTTCGGCAGCAACGGTCTTGATCGCGATCCTCCTGCGGCCGCTGGCCATCCTCCAGCTTCAGGACGAAAATGCCCGCGGGCTTGGTCTTCCCCTTGCCAAAATCCGGCTGCTTGTGCTGGGGGCAAGCGTATTTTTAAGCGCAGCCGTGACAAGTGCCGTTGGTGTCATCGGCTTCGTCGGGCTTGCCGGCGCTACGTTGGCTCGTGCCGCAGGCGCACGCCGTCTGAAGCATCGCCTGTTGCTGTCCGCGCTCATCGGCGCCCTTATTCTTGCGACGACGGACCAGGGGCTGCAATTGCTGACGGGTTCCTTCGGAGAAATACCCGCGGGCAGCCTGACCGCACTTCTCGGGGCGCCGCTTATGCTCTGGCTTCTCCCTCATCTGGCGTCGACGCCTGAAATATCCATGAGCGAACGGCGTGAAACAGACCACCGCATCTGGCCGGCAATCGCTCTTTGCGTCGGCTTGCTGCTGATTCTCGCCTACATAGCCCTAGCCCTCACCAACGACATGAGCCATTGGCGCTTCGCCTTCGGCCCGGATTTTTGGGCCACCGTTCCCTGGCGATGGCCGCGCAGCCTGACAGCGGTTTCCGCAGGCTTCATGCTTGGCATTGCGGGCGTAATGAGCCAGCGCCTGACGGGCAATCCGCTCGCCTCCCCAGAAGTCCTGGGTGTCTCGTCCGGCGTAGGGTTGGGGGCGCTCGTTACGGTCCTGGCCTTTGCACAACCCGACCGTACGATACAAATGATGTCGGGTGCCGCCGGCGCAATCTTGACGATGGCATTTATATTCATTCTCGCACGCCGCTCGGCCTTCTCTCCGGAAAAGCTCCTATTGGCCGGTCTCGCCATCAGCACCCTGTTCAGCAGTACATTCACATTTCTGCTGACGACCGGGGATCCGCGCGTTCATACCCTTCTCGTATGGATGGCCGGCTCCATCTCGAACGTTTCCGAGCACGACGCCACGGTTGCCTTCGGCTTTGCCCTGTTCACAGCGGCAATGCTCCCTTTGCTGGGACGCTGGCTTGCTATTCTGCCGCTCGGCATGTCTTCCGCTCGCGCCATAGGCGTGAGCGGTGCCAGGTCGAATACCGTGCTCCTGATTGCCATATCGATCTGCACGGCTATACCGACCATGCTCGTCGGGCCGCTGAGCTTCGTCGGACTGATGTCGCCCCATATCGTCCGCATGATCGGACCTCGCCGTCCGATCCAGCAGGCCTTTACCGCGGGGCTGGTCAGTGCGATCATTCTTCTGGCGGCGGACGTGTTCGGCCGGGCACTTCTGTTTCCCTATGAAATCCCGGCCGGCTTGATGGCCTCTATGGTCGGGGCTCCCTATTTCCTGTTCTCGATGCGAAGAACAAGATCACGATAGGACAAACGGGCTGCGGCCGATTAAGATCTTCCAGACCCATCCAGGCATCGCATTTGCGCCTTCCCGGTCCGACCTCGGTTTGCACCGAAGCCTCATCCGGGATAGAGCAGGTTTTCATCCGGTCGCCTCGGCGTCGGGCGACAGCATGAACTGCAATTCATCACTACACGATACGAGACGGACATGACCGACCAGGACGACGACTACATCTATGACGAGGCAACCGGCGAATGGCGCCCCGCTTCCGAAATCGCTGCGGAGAAGGCCAGGGCCGCGGAGGCTCGCGATGCATCCGGCAACGTGCTCGCCGACGGCGATTCCGTCGTGCTGATCAAGGATCTCAAGGTCAAGGGCGCCGGCCAAACGCTGAAGCAAGGGACCGTCATCCGATCGATCCGGCTCACCGAAAACCCGGAAGAGATCGACTGCCGCCACGACACCATCAAAGGGCTGGTCTTGCGCACCGAATTCGTGCGCAAGCGCTGATACGGCTTCGGACATCCAGGCGCCCGCATCTCCGGTTCGGAGCCTTGACGTTCGGCGGGTGGCAGGCATTGCTTTCAAGATGGCGGTTGGGCACCCTGGCGGGATATGCGAACCTCGAATCGATGGATTCGAGTGGCGCGTCGAACCTGCCGGGGCCTGCCGGTCGCCAGCCTTCCGGTAAGGTGTTTCGCATTTTTCTGTAAAGTCATGCGGGGTCGCGCACCGTAACTTATATTTCTCATTTGGAGGACAATGAGAAACGCAAAGGTATGGAGGAGTTTACCTTGGCAACGACTGCAGAGGAAAATACAGCACGCATATCCCTCGAAGATGAAAAGCTCAGCCTCGGCGCCAATCTCGCCTACGGCCTTCAACACGTACTCACGATGTATGGCGGCATCGTTGCCGTTCCGCTGATCGTCGGCCAGGCATCGGGGCTCTCGCCATCCGATATCGGTCTGCTGGTGACAGCCTCGCTGTTTGCCGGCGGCCTGGCGACCATCTTGCAGACGATCGGGATACCGTTCTTCGGCAGCCGCCTGCCCCTGGTGCAGGGCGTATCCTTTTCCGGTGTCGCGACGATGATCGCCATCACCGGGCATGGCGGCATCCAGGCGGTTCTCGGCGCGGTCATTGCGGCGTCATTCATTGGCCTCATCATTACGCCGGTGTTTTCGCGCGTCACGCGCTTCTTTCCGCCCCTTGTCACCGGCATCGTCATAACGACCATCGGCCTCACGCTCATGCCGGTTGCGGCGGGCTGGGCGATGGGCGGCAACAGGAACGCACCGGATTTCGGCAGCCAGGCCAACATTCTGCTCGCGGCCGTAACGCTGTTGATTGTCTTGCTGCTCAGCAAGCTCGCGAGCGCAGCCATATCGAGGCTATCGATCCTGCTTGCCATCATCATCGGCACCGGCATCGCCTATGCCGTGGGCATAGCCGATTTCTCGCGCGTGGCGAACGGACCGTTCGTCGCCCTGCCGCAGATTTTCCACTTCGGCTATCCCGTCTTCGACACGGCGGCGATCATTTCGATGTGCATCGTGATCATGGTAACGCTCGTCGAAACCTCCGCCGACATTCTTGCCGTCGGTGAGATCGTCGGAACCAAGGTCGACGCTCGCCGGCTCGGCGACGGCCTGCGCGCCGATATGCTGTCCAGCATCCTGGCTCCCGTGGTCGGCTCCTTCACACAGAGCGCCTTTGCGCAGAATGTGGGCCTTGTGGCCGTGACCGGCATCAAGAGCCGGTTCGTCGTGGCAACCGGCGGTCTCTTTCTCGTCGCCCTCGGATTACTGCCAGTCGTCGGCCGTATCGTGGCGGCGGTTCCAAGCTCTGTCCTCGGCGGGGCGGGCCTCGTCCTGTTCGGAACGGTGACCGCGAGCGGGATCAGAACCCTCGCCAAGGTCGACTACGACAACAACATGAACCTCATCATCGTGGCGACCTCGATAGGGTTCGGAATGATCCCGATCGCAGCTCCGGGCTTCTACGAGCATTTCCCGCCGTGGATCGTCACGATTTTCCATTCGGGTATCAGCTCCGCGGCCCTGATGGCGATCATGCTGAACCTGCTGTTCAACCACCTGAAGGTGGGCAATTCGGACCAGCAATCGGTCTTCGTTGCAGGAACGGAGCGTCTGATCCGGTATCAGGACGTCGCAGGCCTGCATGACGGCGACTATTTCCTGAACGGCAAGCTCTACGACGCCAACGGTTCGGAGGTGCCCTTGATCCCTGCGGAAGCCCATTGATCGAACGAAGTTAGGCGGCTTGCGGGCGTTCGGCGCCGGCAAGCCGCCTTTTTTTTGCGCTCGATCGTCATTCATGCGGGCAAGATACGGGTGCCTGCGGTCAGGCCGCCGGCCGGAATACATCCCGAACCGCGCGCGACATAGCTCACCGGGACCTTTCTTCTTCGCTGCCCGTCCGCAAAAAGGCAGCGGCGCGACCGCAAATTGATGCTTTTCACCGTCATCATCCTTGCCGTATCCGTTAGCCACAAGACGCTGGCGAGAGGATACGGCAATGGCGAAGCCCTTCTATTGGAACGAACTCAACACCTATGATTTCGCCGATCTTTCGCCGGATACCACGATCGCGATCCTGCCGATCGCCTCGACGGAACAACACGGTCCCCACCTGCCGATCGCCACCGATGTCGCGATCGCGCAAGGCATGCTGGCGGAACTGAAGGTCCAGCGCCCCGACGATCTCCATTTCCTCGTTCTGCCGACACAGGAAATCGGCAAGGCCAACGAACATGTCTACGGTCCCGGCACGCTGTCGCTTAGCGCGGAGCTGTTGATCCCGGTCTGGACCGCAATCGGCGCGAAGGTCGCCGAAGCCGGCATCCGCAAGATGGTCATCGTCAACTCCCACGGCGGAAACCTCGACATCATGGGCATCGTCGCGCGGGAGCTGCGCGTGCGGCATCAGATGGCCGTCGTCGCCACGCAATGGACCCGCTTCGGCACGCCTGACGGCATGATCGACGAACACGAGCAGCGCTTCGGCATCCATGGCGGCGACGTCGAAACCTCGCTCATGCTGCATTTCCGGCCCGAGCTCGTGCGGATGGACAAGGCGGAGAACTTCGCCTCCAAGGCGGAATGGATGAAGGCGCATTCCAAATATCTGCAGCCGCTGCCGCCGCATTCGCTCGCCTGGATCGCGCACGATCTTAATCCGAACGGCGTCGTCGGCAATGCCGCGGCCGGTACCGCGGAGAAAGGCGCGCTCATCTGCCGCCACCAGATCGCCGGCTTCATCGAGATGCTGCGCGACCTGCGCGACTATCCGCTCTCCAACCTCTATTCGAAATAAGTATCCGAACGACGACGCTCGGAGGGCATGACGATATGCCCTTTCGCCTGCAGCTCCTCCACCATTCCGGCAAGCTCGGCAAGCAGGTATTCGACGAACAGGCTGGTGGCGGCATCGAGCGGCGCGCGGGCACGGGCGAACAGCTTCATGGGCTGATGACGTGAATTGGGCTCGGCGATTGGCCGGAACACCAGCTCGCCCCGCCGGCACTCGGTAATGACGTCGAGCGGATTGAGCAGCGTCAGTCCCGCCCCGCATTTCACCAGCTGCTTCAGCATTTCCGATGCATTGCTCTCCAGCACGGGCTCGACCTGCACGGAAAGTCTCGCCAGCGTCAGATTGATGACATCCCTGAGACTCGTGCCGGGCTGCGCCAACAGCAGCCGCTCCTCCACGACATCGGCAAGATTGATCGGTCCCGGTCCGATCAAGGGGTGGCCGGGCGGCAGCACGACGCCGATCGGTATGTCGAAATTGCCGAGCGAGCGGATGCCGGGCGCCGCCGGTATGTTGAAGCCGAGGCCGATATCGACCTCTCCCGAGACGACCGGCGCCATGGTCGTCGAGCCGGCATCGTTGCGCAGCTGGATGAACACCCTTGGATGTTCGGAGAGGAAGCGCGCGATGATCTCAGGCAACGGACCGGATGTCAGGCCGACCGTCGCGACCATCCTGATCTTGCCGGCCTGCTGCATCTTCAGGCTGCGAATACGGCCCTCCAACCGCTCGTAGTTCTTCAAGACCTCGCGGATGTGCTCGATACAGAGCTCGCCCGCCGCCGTCAGCCTGAGGCCGCGCGGCAGGCGTTCGAAGAGCGGCGCGCCCATCTCCTCCTCCAACGCCAGAATCTGCCTATTGATTGCCGAAGAGGCCACGTTGAGCCGCGCGGCCGCCTTGCGGATGGAGCCGCAGCGGGCAATTTCATTGATGTAGAGAAGTCGTCTCGAGTGCAGCATCTTCGTTCCCATTGCTTATTTTTTGCCCAGGCCGCACAATTTAGGCACATGCCTGGGAACAGATGCCGAAAAGGCATCAATGCGCACGAATTTTGATGCTTTTCAAAGCGCAACGCAATCGCTCAAATGCAGGAAATGGGCTTCAACAACGACGTCCCATGGCAGATAAAGGGAACAGTCAGCCATGTATAATGTATTGAAGACAAAAGCATTTTTTGCCGCCATGGGTGTGGCTGCGGCGATCGCGGCGGCTGAGCCCGCAAATGCGCTCGACAAAGTCACCTACGGAACCAACTGGCTTGCCCAGGCCGAGCACGGCGGTTTCTACCAGGCCGTCGCCGACGGCACCTACAAAAAATATGGCCTGGACGTCACCATCGTTCAGGGCGGCCCCAACGCCGCCAACCAGGCGCTTCTGGTCTCCGGCAAGCTTGATTTCTACATGGGCGGCCCGCAGCAGGAGATCGATGCGGTCAAGCAGGGCATCCCGATCGTCGATGTCGCAGCGATCTTCCAGAAGGATCCGCAGGTGCTGATCGCCCATCCGGATGCCGGCGTGGAGAAGTTCGAGGACCTTGCCAAACTGCCGACTCTGTTCCTGAGCAAGGACGGCTACATCACCTATTTCGAATGGATGAAGGCGAATTTCCCGGATTTCAAGGACGAACAGTTCAAGCCCTACAATTTCAGCCCGGCGCCCTTCCTGGCCGACAAGCAGTCGGCGCAGCAGGGTTATGTGACCTCCGAGCCCTATGAGATCGAGAAGCAGGCCGGCTGGAAGCCGAAAGTCTTCCTGATCGCCGACGCCGGCTACTCCCCCTATTCGACGATGATCACCGCGCAGAAGGCGCTGGTCGACAAGAACCCCGATCTCGTACAGCGCTTCGTCGATGCGTCGATCGAGGGCTGGTACAACTATCTCTACGGCGACAACAAGGCGGCAAACGACCTGATCAAGAAGGACAATCCCGATATGACGGATGGCCAGATCGCCTATTCCATCGCCAAGATGAAGGAATATGGCATCGTCGAATCCGGCGACGCCCTCGACAAGGGCATCGGCTGCATTACCGACGCGCACTACAAGAAGTTCTTCGACGAGATGGTGCAGATCAAGGTCTTCGACGCGGATATCGACTACAAGAAAGCCTTCGACACACAGTTCGTCTGCAAGAGCGTCGGGATGTCGCTGAAGAAGTAGCAGGCATATTATTCGGCCCGTGGCTCGCCCCTCGCCCCGCTCGCGGGGAGAGGGACATTCTTCCAGCAAGCCTGATCGCTGAAATCGACAGAGAACCACATGATGACCCTATCGGAAACCATTGCGACAAACCGGACGGAAGCACGCAAGCGGCCGCTTGTCGTCATGGATCAGGTCTCCAAGGTCTTTTCGAACGGTACGCTGGCGCTTTCCGGCATGTCGATCAATGTGGAGAGCGGCGAGTTCATCAGCCTGCTCGGCCCCTCCGGCTGCGGCAAGTCGACGGCCCTGCGCATCATCGCCGGCCTCGGCGGCACGTCCAGCGGCAGGATCGATTGGCCGAGTTCGCGCATCAATACCAAGGGCCTGCCGGACGGCGATATCAGCTTCGTCTTTCAGGAACCGACCCTGCTTCCCTGGAAGACGGTTTTCGGCAACGTCCACCTGCCCCTGAAGCTCAAAGGTATTTCGAAGGCCGCCGCCCATGAACAGATCATGGAGACGTTGGCGACGGTCGGCCTCCAGGACTTTGCCGATGCCTATCCGCGAGAGCTGTCCGGCGGCATGAAGATGCGCGTCTCGATTGCCCGCGCGCTGGTGACGAAGCCGAAGCTGCTGCTGATGGACGAACCCTTTGCCGCGCTCGACGAAATCACGCGCCAGAAGCTGAACGACGATGTCCTGCGCCTCTGGCAGACAACGGGCATCACCGTCATCTTCGTCACGCATTCCGTCTACGAGTCCGCCTATCTCTCCAACCGCATCGTCGTCATGAAGGCGCGGCCCGGACGTGTCCACAGCGACTTTCCGCTGGAAACCCGAGGCGAGCGCGATCCGCTTTATCGTTCATCGGAAGAATATCGGCAGGTTTGCGAGAAAGTGTCGCTTTCCCTGATCGAAGCCATCGGCCGGCAGGAGGCCCATTGATGAGCGACAGCACCAGCCTGCCCGTCAATCTTTCCGTCCAGCCCGCAGAGTTAGCCCCTGCCGCGGCAACCGGGCAACGCAATCTCGAACGCGCGCTCGGCGTCTTTGTGCCGGTCCTGACCGTCCTCGTACTGCTTGTTCTCTGGCAGCTTCTGGTCCTCGGCGCCGGCATTCCGCAATATATCCTGCCGAGCCCGATCGCCGTCGCCAAGGCGCTCGTTTCCGATTGGGGCATTCTCTGGCCGGCTCTGTGGGTGACGACCGAGATCACCTTCATATCGCTGGTGCTCGCGCTGATCGGCGGCGTCGGCTTCGCCATTTTCCTGGTGCAGTCCCGCTGGATCGAACTCGCCTTCTATCCGCTCGCCGTGATCCTGCAGGTGACGCCGATCGTCGCGATCGCACCGCTGATCCTGATCTATGCGCCGACGCGCGAGTCGGCGCTCCTGATCTGCGGCTTTCTCGTCGCCTTCTTCCCGATCCTGTCCAACATGGTGCAGGGTCTGAAGAGCGTCGATCACAACCTGCTCAATCTCTTCGACCTTTATGGCGCCTCGCGTTGGCAGGCATTGCTGCACCTGAAGCTGCCGGCGGCCCAGCCCTATTTCATGACCGGGCTTCGGATCGGCGGCGGCCTGTCGCTGATCGCATCCGTCGTCGCCGAATTTGCGGCCGGCTCCGGCGGCCCCAATTCCGGTCTCGCCTTCCGCCTGCTCGAAGCACAATACCGCCAGAACATGCCACGCCTGTTTGCGGCACTCCTGCTCCTGTCGGCCCTTGGCGTCGCCATATTCGCCTTCACCTCCTTCATTTCATGGCTGAGCCTGCATCGCTGGCATGAGAGCAGCCTCAAGCGGGAAAACTGATGTCCCACGCCTTCATGTCACCACCCAACGCCGCCCGCTTCGCGCTGAGCAACGCCACCGTTCCCGCCGTAACGCTGTCCGACTTCCAGGCAACCTCCGCCGAAGGCCTCGTCAAGGCCGATATCGTCGTCGCCGACGGCCTCGTAAAGGCCATACTCGCACCCGGAACAGCGCCGGTCGAATATGCCAAAGTCGACATGAGGGACGGCATGGTCTGGCCGACCTTCGCCGACATGCACACCCATCTCGACAAGGGCCACATATGGGAGCGGCGCTCCAATCCGGACGGCAGCTTCATGGGGGCGCTCGATGCCGTGCGCTCCGACCGCGAGGCCAACTGGTCGGCGGACGACGTGCGCAAGCGCATGGAATTCTCGCTGCGTTCGGCCTACGCCCACGGCACCGGCCTGATCCGCACCCATCTCGATTCGCTGGCGCCGCAGCACCGTATTTCCTTCGAAGTCTTCACCTCGGTCCGCGAGGCCTGGAAGGACAGGATTGCGCTGCAGGCCGTCGCCCTCTTCCCGCTCGACAATATGGCGGATGAAGCCTTTTTCGCCGACTTGCTGACGGTCGTTCGCGACGCCGGCGGCCTGATGGGCGGCGTTACCCAGATGAGCCCGGAACTCGATGCGCAGCTCGACAAGCTGATCCGCGCCGCCGCCGACAATGGCCTCGACATCGATCTGCATGTCGACGAGACCGAAGACAAGGAGGTGCTGACGCTGAAGGCGATCGCCGAAGCCGTGCTTCGCAACGGCTTCACCGGCAAAGTGACTGCCGGCCATTGCTGCTCGCTCGCACGGCAGGATGCGGATGTCGCCCGCGCGACCATCGATCTCGTCGCCAAGGCCGGGATTTCCATTGTCTCGCTGCCGATGTGCAACATGTATCTTCAGGACCGCCATCCCGGCCGCACGCCGCGCTGGCGCGGCGTTACCCTGCTGCACGAGCTTGCCGCGGCCGGTGTTGCCACAGCCGTCTCCTCCGACAACACCCGAGATCCCTTCTATGCCTATGGCGACCTCGATCCTGTCGAAGTGTTCCGTGAGGCCGTCCGAATCCTGCATCTCGACCATCCGCTGGATACGGCGGCAAGAGTCGTCACCACCTCTCCCGCAGACATTCTCGGCCGTCCGGATATCGGCCGCATCGCGGTCGGCCATTCCGCCGATCTCGTTCTTTTCAGCGCCCGGCGCTGGAGCGAATTTCTTTCCCGACCGCAGTCCGACCGCGTCGTCCTTCGCAAGGGCAAGGTGATCGACCGCAGCCTGCCGGACTATCGTGAACTCGACAGCGTCATTGGAGCGTAAAATGCCGGATTACCAGCGCATCAAGAAAGAACTCGAAGGCATCTCCATCGAAGACAATCCGGCGCTCGTGCGCCAGAAAAGCCGGGATTTCTACTGGTATTCGCCGATCCTGAAGGCCCAGCTCGACAATGTCACCGCCGATCTCGTCGTCACGCCGAAGACCGAGGAGGAGGTAATCCGCACGCTGCAGGTCGCCTATGCCCATGACGTTCCAGTCACGCCGCGCGGCGCAGGCACCGGCAATTACGGCCAGGCCATGCCGCTCTCCGGCGGCATCGTCCTCAATCTTGCCGCCATGAACACGATCAAGGAAATCCATCCCGGCCGCGTCATCTGCGAACCCGGCATCGTGATTGCCGAGCTCGACCGCCAGACCAAGGCCCATTCCGGCCAGGAGCTGCGCTTCCACCCCTCGACGGCGCAGACGGCAACGATCGGCGGCTTTATCGCCGGCGGCTCGGGCGGCGTCGGGTCGATCACCTGGGGCGGCCTGCGCGATCTCGGCAATATCCTGCGCCTGCGCGTCGTCACCATGGAGGCGGAACCCCGCGTTCTCGACCTGACCGGATGGGACCTTACCAAGGTCAGCCATGCCTATGGCACGAACGGCATCATAACCGAGATCGAAATGCCCTTGGCGCCCGCCTATGACTGGGTGGACGTGCTGGTCGGCTACGACGATTTCATGGATGCCGTCCGCTTTTCCGACGCACTGGCCAAGTGCAACGGCATCCTCGTCAAGGAAATCGCCCCCATCGCGGCACCCATTCCGCACGAATACTTCACCCGCCACAAGCCTTATATCCGTGAGGGACAGTCGATCGTGGCGCTGATGATCGCGCCGCATTCGATGGACCCCTTCGTTGCCTTTACCCGACAGCAGAAGGGCGAGATCACCTTCCGCTCCGACAAGGTCGAGAGCATGAAGGGCATCCCGCACGCCTATGAGCTCGCCTGGAACCACACGACGCTGCGCGCCATCAAGGTCGATCCGTCGATCACCTATCTGCAGGTGCAGTATCCGGGGCCGGATCATGTCGCGAAGGTCCAGAAGATGGTGGAAACCTTCGGCGACGAGGTGCCCGGCCATCTCGAATTCATCAGGTTCGACGGGCAGATCCAGTGCGCCGGGCTGCCGCTGGTGCGCTATACGTCGGAGGCGCGTCTCGAGGAAATCATCAGGATCCATCAGGACCACGGCTGCCCGATCTTCAACCCGCATCGTTATACGCTGGAGGAAGGCGGCATGAAGCAGACGGACGCCGTCCAGCTTGCCTTCAAGCGGGAAACCGATCCGAAGGGCCTGCTCAATCCCGGCAAGATGATCGCCTGGGACGATCCGGATTTCGACTTCAAATCAGGCAAGAACTACCTCTTCCCGGGCCTTGCGGCGCTGATGGAGGCGTCATGAAGGTCCTCGTCCTTCACTCCCATCCGGTCGAGGAAAGCTTTGGCGCCGCGCTGCACCGTCAAACCATCGAGAGCCTGAAGCGTGCCGGCCACGAAGTCGACGATTGCAACCTTTATGCCGAAGATTTCGATCCCGTCCTGTCGCGTCACGACCGCGTGATCTACCACGACTATCCTGACAATACCGAGGCGGTAAAATCCTACGTCGAGCGGCTGCAGCGTACCGAGGCCCTTGTTATCGTCACTCCGGTCTGGAATTTTGGTTTTCCGGCCATCCTCAAGGGCTATTTCGACCGGGTCTGGCTCCCTGGCGTCTCCTTCGAACTCGTCGACGGCAAGGTGCGCTCCAAGCTGCAGCATATCCGCAAGCTCGGCGCCGTGCTGACCTATGGCGCCGATCCGTTTCGCGCCTTTGTCGCCGGCAATCCGCCGAAGAAGATCGTCAAGCGCGTGTTGCGGGCGCAGATCAAGCCTTTCGCTCCGGTCGTCTTTCTCGCGCACTACGACATGAACCGCTCGACGGAGGCCTCGCGCGGGCGCTTTCTGCTGAAGGTCGATCAGCAGATGCAGCGGTTTTAAGCGGCGTCTCGCCGCATTCCGCGTTTGACCGGTTGATGGCCGGAGACAGCCTCGAAGACTATCAATGGCTGGTGCGCAGGTGAGTTGAAGACGGCGTCGGCCGGCTCGCTTTCACCTGACTGCCGCTGAAATCCTTTACCGCCCAGGAAACACCGATGCACTGCAAATGCGCAGCGTCGACTATTCCAATTTGAATGAGGAAAGTCAGCCGCACCACCAGGCTGTCGCGACGATGCTGACTGTCGTCGAACCATGGCTGGCAGGTGATACTATCCAGCACCTTTTGAAGTAAATCGACTTGCTCCGATGTCAGGTGGTCTCCGGGCAAGCGATGAAAGCGCGCCATTATGCCTTCTCTCCGGCAGGACGCGCAGAAATGAGCTGCGGTTTGCAAGGCAACGGCACGCGAATGATCAACAGGCCAAGGCGATAAAACCGCATCCGGAAGATTGCGACACGCTTCGGCCAACCTCGCTCATGTGGTTTCGGCAAGGATAGCACCCTGGAAAACGAGTTTGTCATAGCAAGCCACAGCATTCGTAGGTTCACTTTTTGTCGATTGGCAGGCCGTGGCGATCAACGGTCCCGTTGCGTCGGCAGCCTTTATGTCTACTCCTTCAGGACGCTAGTGAGCTTTCCGAGAGAAGCCTACGTCCATTTTTGACGAGGAAGTGGAGCGCCCATGGCGAGCTTCTCCTTTCGTGGGTATCGAGGCAGGGGGGATTGCACCGCTTGACGGCATTCGAGCCCTGCCTTCCCGACACCGAACACCGTGGGAAAGAATCCCCGTCGCAAGCCTTCAGCAGAAGGTGGCGGAACGATAATTGGCGATTGCGGGGTCGGGCCCTGTCGCGCGTCAAACCCGTGAGCAAGCCCTATAGCACCAGGTCTTCGACGGCCTTTCTGGCCTTGGGCACTGCGTCCCGCGCCAACGTCGGGATGTTCATCCCTTCGGCCCGAACGGTCTGCACATCGGTGATCCCGATGAAGCCGAGGATCTGGCGCAGGTAAGGCTCGACGAAATCCCACGGACGCCATGGGCCTTCCGTGAAGACGCCGCCCGAAGCCAAAACCAAAATGGCCTTCTTGTCCTTTGCCAGGCCGACAACGCCCTCACCCCCATATTGAAAGGTCCTGCCCGGCCGCACGACCAGATCGACCCAGGCCTTGAGAGCCGATGGAATGCCGAAGTTCCACATCGGCGTGGCGATCACCAGAAGATCGCAGTTCAGAAGCTCATCGGTCAGGTGATCCGACCGGCGTGCCGCCTCGTTGAGGTTTCCTGCCTCGACGGGATCCTTCGTCGAAATGGCGCGAAGCGTCGTTTCGTCCAAATGCGGTAGATGCTCGGCGGCCAGGTTGCGGCGCGTCAGTTCCGCAGACGGATGAAGCGCGGCGAGCCGCGCTGCGAGCGTATCCGCGACCGCGCGGCTCGCCGACTCGCCTCCCCGGGGGCTTACTTCGATCATAAGAATTCGTTTCATGACGATAGCTCTCAATTTCTGTCGGAAGGTTTTGTCAGCGGGCGCGCGCCGTGAGCGCGTTCCAGGCGGCCAGAGAGTCCATGTAGTCTCGCCAATGCGCCACTTTTCGATTTTCGATCCTGATGATCGAGCAGAACCTGTTGTGGTATTTCACCCCGGTCGCAAGGATGGTTCCATGAACTTCGTATTCGATGACAAGGCCCCTGCCGTCATCCATCGCATGACGAACCAGCTTGTCGGCGGTTTGTAGCCTGATGTGGTCGCAATAGCCCCTGAACTGGGCCATCAGATCCGGGCGCCCCTCGATGACGCGGGGCCAACCGGCAATGTCGTAAAGAACCTCGTAGACGACATCGTCCGCGACGATATCGAAGAAGTGCTCGCCATCGACGAGGTCGCCCAGCGCCGTGCGGACCAGGTCGAAATAAGGTCGGGCGGGGTCAAAGACAGCGTATTTCGGATTCGTCATCACAGGCTCTCCAAGCGTTTCGCGTAGTTGCTAACCGAATGAGAGCTACATATATATTGGAAGCTAATTCTGAAAAAGAAGGCACTTTCATTTCAGTAGCTAACACCGAGGTAAGTCATGAAGAAACCGGGCAAATTCGTCGGCCTCGACCCTGCGGCCATATGCAGGAGTTCAGACCCCATGGCGGTGCGGGAACTGCTGAACAAGATCGGAGACAAATGGACGATCTTCGTCATCCTGTCGCTTGATCTTCTCGGCGGCCGGGCGCGATTTTCCGAGCTTGAGCGCTCCGTCCCGGGAATCTCGCAACGAATGCTCTCCGCGACCCTGAAAAATCTCGAGCGCGACGGGCTGGTCGTGCGGGAAGTGTTTCCCGAGGTGCCGCCGCGTGTCGAATACGAGATCACCATCCTGGGAAAAAGCCTGCTGCAACCGACGCAGGGGCTCGTCGATTGGGCCAAGACAAACTGGGAACAGGTTAGAGAAGCACAATCCACCTATGACGCCAGATAGCCGCCGGATGCCCAGGAAGGGAGATGCCGCCGGCCCGCCGCCATCGGCTGCCTCGGTATCGATTGCGCAAAGCGCAACATGCCTCCGATGCATTTCGAGCCGCAATCCTGCCGCCACTCTAATTTCTTATCACGAGACCGATTACAACAATTCGTATGCATAAATAAAACTTGACGCGCGTCAATAATTTACCCTATGAAGCTCTCCGTCCGCTGGCGGGAGGCCGAGCCAGGACGGATGTTCGCTTCTGAGGTCTCATCACAGGGAGGAGCTCCTTTGACCCTATCTTCTTTCACCAAGTCCTTGCTTGTTTCCGCCAGCGTCATGTTGGCCGCTGTCGCGGCACATGCCGAGGACATCGGCGTCTCGTTGCTCACCCAGCAACACCCCTTCTACAATGCGCTCGCCAAGGCGATCACGGATGAAGCCGCCGCCAAGAACGTCCAGGTCGAAATGTCGATCGCCAACCAGGACCTGAACAAGCAGCTCGCCGATATCGAAGACTTCATCGTCAAGGGCGTCGACGTGATCATCATGTCGCCCGTCGATAGCAAGGGTGCATTGGCGGCCGTAGCGCGCGCCCAGGCAGCCGGCATCAAGGTCATCACCGTCGACGTTCCGGTCGAAGGCGCCAAGGTCGCGTCCTATATCGGCACGGATAACTACGCCGGCGGCGTAAAGGCCGGTGAACTGATGGCGCAGCAGCTCGGCGGCAAGGGCAATGTCGCCATCATCGACTATCCGCTGGTGCAGTCGGTGGTCAATCGCGTGAACGGCTTCAAGGACGCGATCGCAAAGCATCCCGACATCAAGATCGTCTCGATCCAGACCGGCATCACGCGCGCCGAAGCTCTGGCCGTGGCGCAGAACATGTTGCAGGCCAATCCCGATATCAACGGCATTTTCGGCTTCGGTGACGATGCCGCGCTTGCCGCCTCCGTCGCCGTAAAGTCCGCCGGGCTCGGCGGCAAGGTGAAGGTGATCGGCTTTGACGGCATGCCGGAAGCGATCAAGGCAGTCGACACGGATCCCGACATGGTCGGCGTCATCCAGCAGTTTCCGGATCAGATGGGCAAGCTTGCCGTGGATACGGCCCTCAAGGTCAAGGCCGGCGAAAGCGTTCCGGAAAGCCAGCCCATCGTGCCCGGCGTCTACGTGAAGAAGAACTGATTTTATTTCCTCCCAAGACGGCTTTTTCTCTGGAAAAGACCGCTCCTCCGGCGGCCTGCGTTTCATCGCGGCCGCCGGAACCAGGCAAGAAAAGGTGAGGCATGGCATCCTCGAATGGCAGTCCAATCCTGGAGATCAAGGACGTAACGAAAGTCTTCGGCTCCGTCTCCGCGCTGAAGGGCATGCAGCTGCGCGTCATGCCGGGACGCGTGCACACGATCCTCGGAGAGAACGGCGCGGGCAAATCGACCCTGATGAAGATCCTTGCCGGCGTCTATCAGCCGACATCGGGCAGCATCCGCCTTGGCGGTGAGCCCTATGCCCCGGCGGGGCCGCAGGATGCGACGAAGGCCGGCCTGACGATCGTCTTTCAGGAACTCAGCCTTTGCAACAACTTGACCGTCGCGGAGAACATCCTGGCGACGCGGGAACCGTCCCGCTACGGCTTCATCAACGACAAGGCGCTCATTCGCGAAGCGGCCGAATTGGTCGCAGAACTCAAGCTGCCCGTTTCCGTCACCGACAAGGTGGGCGATTTGTCGATCGCGCAGCGGCAGTTGGTCGAAATCGCCAAGGGCCTCAGCATCAAGGCCAAGGTCGTCATTCTCGATGAGCCGACATCTTCGCTCAGCGACAACGAGGCGGAAATTCTCTTCGACATCATTTCGCGCCTGAAGGCCCAGGGCGTCGCGATCATCTATGTCTCGCATCGCATGGAAGAGATCATGCGGTTGAGCGACGACATTACGGTCGTGCGCGATGGCAGCTACATCACCACGCGCGACAAGACCGGGACGACGATCGAGGAGCTGATCGCGCTGATGGTCGGCCGCGACATGAACGAGATCTACCCGCCGCGCGATGTGCCCGCACCTTCTGCGGATCAAAAGGCGGCCCTGTCCGTCCAGGGATTGTCGCGCCCGGGCGAGTTCGACAATATCAGCTTCGACGTGCGAGGCGGTGAAATCCTTGGTTTCTTCGGTCTGATCGGCTCCGGACGATCGGAAGTGATGAACACGCTCTTTGGCATGAGGCAGCCCTCCGCGGGCACCATCTCGATCGACGGCAAAAAGATCGCCATCCGCTCGCCCGTCGAAGCGATCGACAGACGCATTGGTTTCGTCACCGAAAACCGCAAGGAAGAAGGCCTCGTCCTTGCCCATAGCGTCGAAACGAACATTTCGATGGTGGCGCTGAAGGACTTTGCCGACGGCTTCGGCTTCCTCAAGCGCCGGCGCGAACGGCAGGCCGCCACGGCGGAGGTCGGTCGCCTCGCCATCAAGACGGCCTCGCTCGAAACCGTGACCGGTTCCCTGTCGGGCGGCAACCAGCAGAAGATCGTTCTGGCGAAGTGGTTGCTGACCAGGCCGCGAATTCTCATCCTCGATGAGCCGACGCGCGGCGTGGATGTCGGGGCCAAGTTCGAAATCTACAAGATCATCCGCCAGTTGGCGGCAGAAGGAACCGCGATCCTGCTGGTGTCCTCCGAACTGCCGGAAGTCATCGGCATGAGCGATCGCGTCGTCGTGATGAGCGAAGGCCGCATGACGGCAATCGCGGCGCCGGACCAGATGACGCCCGAAAAAATAATGAGCTTTGCGACGGGATTCCTATCATGAGCAACACCAGCGCAGCCAACGCTGCCTATAGCCGAGCCCTCAAGCAGTACGGCGGCATCTTCTTGTCGCTCGTTGCCCTTTGCGTGATCTTTTCCCTCACCAACGGGCGCTTCATGTCGGTCGCCAATTTCCTGAACATTCTTCAACAGGTGGCCGTCATCGCCATTGCCGCCTTCGGCATGACATGGGTCATCCTGCTCGGCGAGATCGACCTTTCGATCGGCTCCATCATCGCGGTTGCCGGCATGGTCGGAGCGCAATGCATTCTTTTCGGCCTCGGCTTCGTGCCCGCCATCGTCATAACCGTCCTTGCCGGCGCGACACTCGGCCTGGTGAACGGCGCGCTGACGGCAAAGCTCATGCTGCCATCCTTCATCGTCACGGTGGCGACCATGGGGATTTACCGCGGCCTCGTCAGCCTTCCGACCAACGGCGCCCCGGCGATGATCATGGACCCGAGCTGGACGGCGATCGGCACCCAGAGCTTCATCGGCATTCCGATCGTCATCTGGTTCGTGGCTGTGCTGTTCGTGTTCAACCATATTCTCCTCAGCAAGACCACGTTCGGACGCAGGGCCTATCTGACGGGCGGCAACAAGGAAGCGGCGCTCTATTCCGGCATCAAGGTCGACAGGCTGAAGATCACCATCTTCATGATCTCCGGCGTCATGTCGGCCATCAGCGGCATCCTTCTCTCCTCCCGGCTCTTCTCAGCGCAAACCAATGCGGGAATGAGCTACGAACTGGATGCTATCGCGGCTGCCGTCCTTGGTGGTACAAGCCTTTCGGGAGGTGTTGGCACCATGGTCGGCACGTTGATTGGGGCGCTCATCATCGGCGTTCTCAACAACGGCATGAATATGCTGTCCGTTCCCTATTTCTACCAACTCATCGTCAAGGGCGTCGTTATCCTGGTGGCCGTCTATCTGGATGTGCGCGCGAAACGAGCCAAGCAGTAAATCAGGGCACCATTGCACCATGTCGAAAGTCCTTACCATCGGCGAAATCCTGGTCGAAATCGTTGCCACCGATCGCGGAAACGGTTTCCGCGAAGCGGTCCCGCTGATTGGCCCCTTCCCGTCCGGAGCGCCGGCCATCTTCATCGATCAGGTCGGCAAGCTCGGACAGCCCTGCGCCATCATCTCGCGCGTCGGCGATGACGATTTCGGCTGGGTGAACACCAATCGGCTGCAGGAAGACGGCGTCGATATTTCGGGCATCGAAGTCGTTCCCCAGGGCACGACAGGCAGCGCCTTCGTGCGCTATCGCGAGGACGGCAGCCGCGCTTTCGTCTTCAACATTCGCCACAGCGCCTGCGGCACGATCACGCTGTCGGAGAAGACGCTGGCGCTCGTCGACGGTTGCAGCCACATGCACGTCATGGGCACCGCGCTCTATTCTCCAAGCGTGGTCGAAAGCGTGCTGACGGCGGTCGAGCGGATCAAGGCGAACGGCGGAACCGTCTCCTTCGATCCTAACCTGCGCGCGGAAATTCTCGATACGCCCGGCATGCGCGAAGCGCTGCGGACGGTGCTTTCGAAAACGGACCTGTTCCTGCCGAGCGGCGAGGAACTGTTCCTGTTTACCACGGCCCAGACCGAGACGGAGGCCGTCGCGGATCTTCTGGGACGCGGGATCAAGGCCATCGTCATCAAGCGTGGCGCCGCGGGTGCCACCTATCACGATGCGGAACTGCATCTGCATCTTCCGGGCTTCGAGGTCGAGGAAGTCGATCCCACAGGGGCCGGCGACTGCTTCGGCGCCACCTTCGTCACCTTCTGGCTGAGAGGGGCAAGCCCTGCCGATGCCCTCCGCTACGCCAATGCATCGGGAGCGAGGGCGGTCACGAAGGCCGGCCCGATGGAGGGTGCCTCGACGGAGGCCGAGCTTCGTTCCCTTATAGACTCACAAGGAATTGCCTGACATGCAGACCAGCTATCTGTCCGACATCTCGACCTGGCGCGACCGCGCGAGCCTCAAGGGTATCCCCTCGATCTGCTCGGCGCATCCGACCGTTATCGAAGCGGCGATGCTGCATGCCAAGCGCAAGGATTGCCACCTGCTCGTGGAAGCCACCTGCAATCAGGTGAACCAGGACGGCGGCTACACGGGCATGACGCCTGCCGGCTTCAAGGAGTTTGTCGAAAAGATTGCCGCAAAGACAGGTTTTCCACTGGAACGATTGATCCTTGGCGGCGATCACCTTGGCCCAAATCCCTGGAAAACGCTGCCGGCAGATGAGGCGATGGCGAAGGCCTGCGAGATGATCAGGGCCTATGCCGAGGCGGGGTTCACCAAACTGCATCTCGATACCAGCATGGGCTGCGCCGGCGAGCCGGTCGCCCTCCCCGATGCCCTGACGGCGGAGCGTGCCGCCCGTCTTGCGGCAGTCGCGGAAGAGACGCTTCGGGAGGTGCCGGGCGTGAAGCCCGTTTACATCGTCGGCACCGAAGTTCCCATTCCGGGCGGTGCGATGGAGGAGCTCGACGTTCTGGAGGTGACCAAGCCGGAGGCGGCCCTTGAAACGATTGCCGTTCATCGCCGCGCCTTCGAGGCGGCCGGCGTGACCGAGGCGTTCTCCCGCGTCGTCGGTGCGGTCGTCCAGCCGGGCGTCGAGTTCGGCAACGAGAACGTGATCGCTTACATTCCCGAGAAAGCAGCCGCCCTGAGCGAGACGCTCGCGAGCCTGCCTGGCCTGGTCTTCGAAGCCCATTCCACCGACTATCAGAGCCGCGATGCGCTTCGGCAACTGGTGCTGGACGGCTTTGCGATCCTGAAGGTGGGGCCGGGTCTCACCTTCGCGCTTCGGGAAGCCTATTACGGCCTCGATCGGATCGCCGAATTCCTGTTCCCGGACAAACGGCCGGAAACGCTTGTCGCCGTCATCGAACGGGTCCTGACGCACGACCCCAGGAACTGGGAAAAATACTACCATGGCTCGGATTTCGAGCGGCACATCCAACGTCATTTCAGCTACAGCGACCGCATCCGCTACTACTGGCCGCAGCATGAAATCGCGGAGGCCGTGACGTCGCTTTTCGCGCTGCTGGAAGGCCTCGACATTCCCGAAACGCTGATCAGTCAATACTTGCGCCCAAGCTATCAATCGGTTCGCCAAGGCAAAATTGTGCCGCGCGCCGAGGCACTCGCCCTTGACGCGATCGACCTTGTTTTGGAAGACTATTTCGAAGCCTGCCGGTGACGATTTCCGGACGGGTGCTGAACAGGGCCCCGAAAGAAGTGCCTAAGATCCAGATCGATAACTGCAGGGTGGAACAAGGGTTGTCAGAAAAGCCCATCAAGACCATGGAGGACTTTTCCGAGTTTGTCGGGCTGTCCAGACCAACGGTATCGAAGTACTTCAACGACCCCACATCCGTAAGGAAGAAAACGCGCGACATCATCGAGGCCGCTTTGAAGGATAGCGGCTTCCGACCCAATATCTTCGCCGTGAACCTCAATCGCCGCCGCAGCAACATTCTCGGAATCATCGTTCCCGACACGACCGATCCGTTCTACATGGCGCTGACCCGCCGCATCGAAGTCATCGCCAACGGTTCCGGTTATCTTGCATTCGTCCTCTCGTCGGACGGCGACCCGGCACTCGAAGCCCGCGCGATCGAAACGTTGCGATCGATGAACGTCGCCGGCGCCGTTATCGCGGCACTTGGCGCCAAGTCTCAGCAAGATACCCTGCATGCCCTGGGACAATCCATCCCTCTCATCTATGTCGACTCTCCTCTGGACGACACTTCTCCGTTCGTCGGCACGGACAATCGCCAAAGCTTCAAGCTGATGGTGGAGTATCTGTGCCGGTCGGGCGAGCCGCCCTGCTATCTGGGCATGCCTCTGGTCAACACCAATGCCAGAACGAGAGAGCAGGCCTATGTCGATGCGATGCGGCAGTTGAACAAGGAGCCGGTCGTTCTGCCGATTTCAACCGGCGACACCTGGGATTTCGAGCGGTTCGGCTTCGAGCAGACGGTCCGGTTCATCGAAAGCGGCGGTTTTCCGACCAACACCATCTTATGTGCAAACGATCGGATTGCCTTTGGCGCGATTGCTGCGGCATATCGTGCCGGTATCAAGGTCGGACAGACCGGCCAGGGCGAGCTGAGAATTGCCGGCCATGACGATCACCCGTTGTCGCGCTACGCCTGTCCGCCTATCACGACCGTCGCGCAGGACTACAAGCAGATTGCCCAGGGTGCCATGGATCTTCTGTTTCGCATGATCGACCAGGACGATGGGAATGTGACGGCGGTCGACGCTTCGACCATATTGCTGCATGGAGAAATCATGCTTCGCGGCTCGGCCTGACTGGAAGGGCCGATGCGAGAAGGGCCTCCATAAGAGGCCCTTTCCGATAAGACTATTCGATAATCTTGACGACCTTGCGCGTCTCCGGCTGAACGATCACTCGCTCATGGTTGACGACCGCATAGGCGTAGGTTGGGTTGTCTGGGACCGGTGTTACGACAACGGCCTCGGGCAGCGGCTGACCGACGACGATCTTGTCCTGCACGACGGCCTCGGCCGCAGGCGCCGGCTGTTCCTCGACATAGGTGACGACCTTCTGCGGCGGCGGATCGATTGCGCTTCCGACAATGGCGCCCGCCACACCGCCGACGGCGGCACCCACGGGACCGCCCACGACGGCACCGGTAACCGCACCGCCCGCGGCCCCTGTGACCGTCGAGGATTGCGCGAAGGCTGACCCAGCGAGAAGGCCAAAGGCGGCCGCCGCTGAAACGATGGTTCTCGTATTCATAGCATTCTCCTTTGCTGTTCGGCTCGTAAGAGCTGAAAGGGGAATGGCTGCGGCATCAGATTGTTCCTCCGGACGGAGGGGGCCGGGCGATCACAACTTGCAGCCCCACGAGAAAATCCGTGAAGGACTGGAGCCCGCCGACGAAGTGCCGACGGGCAGCGCAAATCAGAATTCGTCATCCCGATAGATGACCTTCCCGTTGCAGATCGTCATCACCGGCAATACGCCGGAGAGTTCATCGCTCGGCACGCTCGTCAGGTCCGCATCGAGAATGACGATGTCGGCGAGATAGCCCGGCGCTAGCTTGCCCTTCCGGTCTTCCTGGAATTCAACCCAGGCGCCTGCACGTGTATAGGCATGCAACGCCTGATTGAGCGTCACCGACTGGTCCTTGCCGCCGTCATGCCAGGGCTTGCGGTTGACCGCTGCCTGAATGCTGGCAAGCGGCTCGAGCCGGGAGACCGGCCAGTCGGATGAGAAGACGAGAGGGACTCCGCTCTCCAGAAGCTCGCGGGTACGGAATGCGATGTCTTCGCGCTCGCGACCGATCCGGGGGAGATAGGTTTCCACCGGAAAATCCATTGCGCCCGGCGGATGGGAAGGCTGCATCGAGGCGACCACGCCCAATTCGGCGAAGCGAGGAAAGTCGCTTTCCTGGAGCAGCTCGATATGTTCGATGCGATGGCGTGAATCGCGTGGCCCGTTGGCCGTACGGGCGACCTCATAGGCATTGAGGACCTGCCTGACGGCACCATCGCCGATAGCGTGGACCGCGACCTGCAGGCCCAGGCTGTCGGCAAAGGCAATCGCCTCGTTGAGGTCTTTATCGGAGAACAGCTGCGTGCCGTTATGGTCGGGTGCGTCGGTATAACCATCGACCAGCACGGCGGTGCCCGATTCCACCACGCCATCGGCAAAGATCTTGACGAAATCGCAGGTCAGGAAATCGTTCTGAAACTCCTGCCGCCAATCGGCGGCAGCCCTGATCTCCGCCGCCGGAGTGCCGGGCTTGAGCAGATACGGCACCCTAACACGGATCGGCAGCGCATCCTTTGCCTGCAGTTCGCGCAGCATGTCGAGCTGGTAGTAGTTGCCGTCCATGTTCTGGATCGACGTGATGCCGTTGCGCGCGCAATAGGCCAGCCCTTCGCGCAAGGCTGCGATATCGCTTGCGCGCTGTTCCTGCGTGATGCCGGAATCCTCCGCCGTCGTGACGGCGCCCAGCTGGTCCCGACCGCCGGACGGCGAAAGGGCATAGACCCGGTTCATCGCCGGCGCCTCGCGCAGTTCGCCGGTCGCAAGGCCATCCGGCCCGGTGACGACCTCGCTGCCGTGCCCGACGTCCGCGCCCTTGTCGATTCCGGCCAGTGTCAATGCCAGCGTATTGGCCCAGCCAGTATGGTGGTCGGCGGAGGCAATGAGCAACGGAATGTCCGGGCAGGCGGCATCGAGATCCTCGCGGCGCGGCATCCGCTCGTCGGTGATGAAGTTGTAGGGAGCGGAGTGTCCGACGATAAAATCCAGCTCCGGATTTTGCGCGCGCCAGGCGGTAATCCGCGCTCTCAGTTCGTCAATACCCTTAACATCGGCGACCGGAAGCTGCTGCAGCGACACGCTGCCGCCGAATATATGCAGATGCGCTTCGTTGAAGCCCGGCAGGATGGTCGCGCCCTTGGCGTCGATGACCTGTGTTTTCGGTCCCCGCAGCACCTCGCATTCCGCCTCCGAGCCGACCCGTACGATCCGATTGCCGATAATGGCTATGCTTTGCGCCAGTGGACGATCCGCATCCATGGTGCGGATCGCACCGTTGCGGATGATGGTATCTGCGGTAATGGTCATGCCTCTCTCCCTGATATGAACCAGATCCGCAAAGGAGCCTCACTTTGCGGTTCGTCTCGAATAAAGCTTCAGGCGGCCGCGGTGATGTGCTTCACGCCCTGAAAGCCCGCCAGTCCCCATGGGCCGAGTTCGCGGCCGATGCCGCTGGCCTTGAAGCCGCCCCACGCGCTTTCGGGATAGACGATCTGCGGCGTGTTCACCCAGATATGCCCCGCCTCGAGTTTGTCGGCGATGCGTCCCGCCCGATCGGCGTCACCCGCGGCGACGCTTCCGGCCAGCCCGTAGCTGGACGCGTTGGCAAGTTCGATCGCTTCCGCGTCCGTGGCGAAGCTGCGCGTCGCAAGCACCGGGCCGAATATTTCCTCGGCCCATACCCGGCTGGTGGTCTTAACGTTGCGATAGATGGTCGGCGCGACAAGATGGCCCTCGCCGAGCGCATGACCGCCGGTGATGCAATCGCAGCCTTCGCTGCGTGCTACGTCGAAATAATTGAGCACCTTCCGGAATTGCGCGGCAGTGGTCAGCGGACCCATATCGCAACGCCCGGCAAAAGGAGAGGCAACGGCCATGCCGCGAACACGCTCGACGAGCGCCTCCATCAGCTTTGCCTCGATCGCCTCGTGAACAAGCAGGCGCGAGGTTGCCGAGCAAACCTGCCCCGCGTTGAAGAATATCCCGAGCGCGACGCACTCGACGGCAAGCGCGAGATCGGCGTCTTCTGTCACGACGATGGCGGATTTTCCGCCAAGCTCCAGCGTCACCGGCAGCCCATGCGCCGACGCGGCCGCCATGACTTTCGTTCCGACGGCGTTGGACCCGGTAAACGAAATCTTTCGCAAGGCGCGGGCGCCGGTCAACGCCATGCCGACCTCTGCCGCGCCGGTGACGATATTGAGCACACCCGGCGGCAGGCCGATCTCGTTGGCAATGACGCCATAAATCAGTTCGGCGAGCGGCGTTGCCTCGGATGGCTTGAGAACGGCGGTGCAACCGGCGGCGAGAGCAGGGGCAATCTTCCAGGCGCTCGTCACCAGCGGGAAGTTCCATGGCACGATCAAGCCGACGGGACCGATCGCTTCATGCCGCACACGCCCCCTGTGCGCTCCCTCGCCGAGGCTTGACCGCGCATCCTGGCGCTCGTCGAGCGTATCGGCGAGTTTTGCGTAATAATCAAATGTCGCCACGGCGTCGCCCAAGTCGATTTCAGCCTCGGGACGCGGCTTGCCGCCGTTCGTCATCTGGATGACACGCAATTCGTCGGCGTGGCGTTCCAGTCCGCGGGCAAAGCCGCGCAGATAGTGTGCCCGCATCGCAGACGGCATTGCAGCCCAGCTCGGAAACGCATGTTCCGCAGCGGAAACGGCGCGGCTGACGTCTTCCGGACGAGCGGCGGCGATCCGGGTGACTGGAGCTCCGGTGGAAGGATCAAGAACCTCGATGGCCGCCGGTGCTTCGCCGCGCTCCCAAACGCCGTTGATAAAAATGGTTTCGTCACGATGGAGGTCAGTCATGTCAAGCTCCAGTTTCCGGGGTCAGGATAGAGGAAAGCCCAGGCTTCCGACGATCTTCAGCCAGAGTTTGCGCCAGCCTCCCTTGCTGTCGGCCGTATCGAGCGCATGCATGGTCAAGCACGCGCCCAGATAACGGAAAGGCTCGGGTGGAATGACGTTCGGCATCGTCCGCGCAAATTCGAGGTTCAGTTCCGGCCGTTCGGAGCCGGCAAGCTTCGCCAGCCCGATCTCCGCACCGAAACGGCTGGCGGAAACGCCGAAACCGGAATAGCCGCCCGCATAGATCATCTTGCCGCCGTGATAGGTCTGGAAATGCACGGCCATGCGGGTGGTAAGCGCGATGGGGCCGCTCCATGCGTGAGTGAAGCGAATATCGTCGAGCTGGGGAAACGTGCGGAAAAATGCGTCGGCCAGCCGGCCGTAAGGGGCCGGCGTCCGGTCGAGCTCGGGATCGCGAGGACTGCCGTAGAAGTAGCCCAGACGCCCTCCGAACAATATTCGGTTGTCGCGGGTAAGCCGCATGTAGTTGAGCTGCGTGCGCGTATCATAGATGCCTTGGCGATTGCGCCAGCCGATGCGGTCCATCTGCTCGGGGGTCAGCGGCTCGGTCATCAGGATACGGTCGCGAACCATGGCGACGCGCTTCTTGATGCGATCATGACCGGCGGCGAAGGCGTTCGTTGCCAGCAGGACCTGCCTGGCGCGGATCTCGCCGTCGCGCGAGGTAACGGTCACCGCGTTGCCCTCATCCTCGAGGCGCTTGAGCGGGCTGTGCTCATGAATGCGCACGCCAAGCGACAGAGCCGCGCGTTTCAGGCCCCAGGCCAATTTTGCCGGATGCAAGGTGCCGCTGTTCTTGCGCGCCCAAAGTGCACCTTCGAACAAGGGCGAATTGACCTCTGCGCGCGTTGCCTGAGCATCCAGCAACTGCACCTCATGACCGTGCGTCCTGTGAAGCTCGTATTCCTCGCGAAGGGTCGGAAGGTTTTCGCGGCCCACGGCAACGGTCAACTCGCCGTTCCATTCGGCGTCGCAATCGATCTGGTGCTGGGCAATCGTCCTGAGGAATCCGGCAATATTGTTCTGACCGAGCACCTCAAGCTGCGCCAGATCCCTGGGGAAGATCCGAATTGCGTTGTGCAGCCCATGCATTACCGAGGTCGATACGATCGCTCCGGGCCGCCCCGAAGCTCCAGACGCGATCGTCTCGGCTTCGATCAGCAGGACATCCCGTTCCGGGTTGGCCTCCTTGGCTATTATCGCGGCCCAAAGCCCGGTGAACCCGCCCCCGACGATGAGAAGGTCCGTCTCCGTTTTCCCGATCAGCGGCGCCTCGGGTTTGGGAGCGCCGGCCGTGTCGAGCCAGTAGGGATAGAATGTGACGCTGGCGAGTGCACGATTCGAAAGCATTGAGTTCTCTTGGATCGTCTTCATGAAAAGCAGACGCGCGGCGGCGTCCGCTCATGATTCATCGGCCGTTCAGCCATTCAGCAGAACGTAGACCTTGCGCAACGTTTCCAGGACCTCGAATCGGCCTTCGAAACCCTTGGGAACGATGTAACTGTCGCCCGGTCCGAATACTTCCGTCCTGCCGTCCTGGCCCGTCAGGGCAACCCGGCCCGAAAGCACGATGCAGAACTCGCTGGTCTCGGGGTAGCTCAACGTTTCGGCATAGGGCGTGCATTCCCAGGTGCCGACCAGGAACTTGCCGTCCTTGGTTTCGTAGTGCATCGCACCGCTCTCCTCGGGCTTGCCGCTCAGGACCGCTTCGGGCGGAACGACAGCGCAAGGTTCAAGCGCACCGGTGCTAAGTCCTTCGCTGGACAATCGAATGATGGAATTCACCTCAAGCTCCTCTTCGTGCAGCCCATGGAAGCAGGCCGCCTTGATGAGGAGATTTGTAGAGACCGACCAGCAAAGGGAAAATCACGCTTTACATTTGTTTGGATTTGCTCCTCTCAATGAATGCATGAAAATTTCTGGCACAGATCTTCATCTCCTGGCCGTATTCGACAGCGTCGTCCGCAATGGAGGTTTTTCGGCTGCCCAGGCCGAACTTGGCCTCAGCCAGCCGACGATATCGAACCATATTACCGCGCTTGAGGCCCGGCTTGGGGTCATCCTTTGCCAACGCGGGCGGCGCGGATTCCAGATGACGGAAAAGGGGCGCCATGTGCATGAGATCGCCGTCGATCTCCTGCGCCGCATAGACGTCCACTCCACTGCTTTGACATCCCTGAAAGGCAGCCTGGTCGGCCAATTGAAAATAGCCGTCGTGGATTGCATCGCCACGGATACGACGCTGAAACTGACCGATGCGATCATGAGGCTGACGGAAAAGGCGCCCGGCATCCGGCTGGAACTGGAGGTCGACACGCCCGGATCGATCCTGCGCAGGGTTTCCGATGGCGACATTCACGCAGGCATCGGCAGCTTCGATACGAGGATCAAGGGACTTTCCTATTCCGATCTCTATATGGAAAGCCACTCGCTCTATTGCGGGAAGGCACATGTGCTCTTCGCCATGCCGGAGGAACAGATCACGCAAGAGCATATGGACCAGTGTGTCTGGGTCCATCGCGGCTACTGGAGCCGCCAGCGAAAAAAGGCGCAGCAGGTCATCGAGGCAGACCGGATCGTCGATCAGATCGAAGCGCAGATCCTGTTCGTGCTGAGCGGCGCCTATGTCGGGCTTCTGCCCGACCACGCCGCCGCCCGCTATGTCCTGGAGGGGCGGCTGAGGCGCTTGCCGCCGCATGAAGACAATTTCAGCTGCCAGATGCAGCTGGTGCAGAAGAGCGGACAGCATCCCCGCACCTTTCAGCTGTTCAAGGAAACATTGATCGGCCTGCACCGCCCCCATGCCGCCAAGGCGGGCAAGTCGTCCTGACAACGGCAGGGTTTGACGAGATGGAATGCCCTCGCCGGCATTACATTCGGATTTCTCAACGCAAATTCCTGCACATTGGAATGTTACTGCCACGGAACTGTCTCCAATCTGCTCGGAGTGTGAACTTTCGAGTGGATCAATGGTATTCAATCAGCCCTTAGGTGGTAACGAAATGCCCCGCTTCGGCGGGCCGGTCACAATGATGCGTCTGCCCGCGGCGAAAACAGCCGAAGGGCTGGACGCATGCTTTGTCGGCATTCCCATGGATATCGGCACGTCGAACCGATCCGGTACGCGGATGGGCCCCCGGCAGATCCGGGACGAGAGCCGGATGATCCGGCCTTACAATATGGCGACGGGGGCCGCCCCCTTCGAGCGGCTTCAGGTTGCCGACATCGGCGATGTGCCGATCAATACCTTCGACCTGAAAAAGTCGGTCGACATCATCACCGAATTCTATCGCGGGATTTTCCGGCACGGAGCCAAGCCGCTGACGCTCGGCGGCGACCACACGCTGACCTGGCCGATCCTGCGGGCCGTCAAGGAGAAGCACGGACCCGTCGCTCTCATTCACGTCGACGCGCATTCCGATACGAACGAGCATATGTTCGGCGAAACCGTCGCCCATGGCTGCCCGTTCCGCCGCGCCTTCGAGGACGGCTGCCTCCAGAACGACAAGGTGTTCCAGATCGGCCTGCGCGGCACCGGCTACAGCCCCGACGATTTCAACTGGGGGCGCAAGCAGGGTTGGACGTGCATCCAGGCGGAGGAGTGCTGGTGGAAATCGTTGACGCCGCTGATGGCTGAAATCCGCGCGAAAATCGGCGATGCGCCGGTCTATCTGAGCTATGACATCGACAGCCTCGATCCGGCTTTTGCGCCAGGCACCGGAACCGTCGAAGTGGCGGGCCTCACCACCCAGCAGGGCCTCGAAATCATCCGTGGCTGCGCGGGCCTCAACCTTGTCGGCGGTGACCTGGTGGAAGTGTCGCCGCCTTACGATCCGTCGGGCAACACGGCGGTAATCGCGGCAAACTTCCTTTACGAGATGCTTTGCGTGCTGCCCGGCGTGGCGAAACAGTCATAGCCGGCACGCCAGCCTATAGTGGAGGAGAGAATTATTGATAGAAGTTGATCGCGTCAGTATCCGGTTTGGAGTTGGGCCGGGAGCATTCGTCGCGCTGGACGATGTGTCCGTGACGGTGAAGGAGAAGGAGTTTTTTACCCTTCTCGGCCCGTCGGGTTGCGGGAAGACAACGCTTCTGCGCTCCATCGCGGGGTTTATCAGACCCCATTCCGGCGCCATCCGGCTCGGTGGCAAGGACATTCTGGGCTTGCCACCCTTTGAGCGGCCGGTAAACACCGTTTTTCAGAACTACGCCCTGTTTCCGCACATGACGGTCGCCGAAAATGTCGGCTTCGGCCTGGCCATGCTGAACCGCCCGAAGCAGGAAATCGCCCGCACCGTGGAGGAAATGCTGGCGCTGGTGAAGATGTCGCCCATGGCCAGCCGGCGCCCGGCGGAGCTTTCCGGCGGCCAGCAGCAGCGTGTGGCGCTGGCTCGCGCTCTCGCCCCGAAACCAAAGGTTCTCCTGCTCGATGAATCGCTGTCTGCGCTCGATCTGAAGCTGCGTAAGGAAATGCAGATCGAGCTGAAGCGGCTGCAGGCCGCAACCGGCATCACCTTCATCTTCGTCACGCACGATCAGGAGGAAGCTCTCACCATGAGCGACCGCATCGCCGTGATGAGCGCCGGCCGGATCCTCCAGATCGGCACCCCGCGCGATATCTACGACCATCCTTCCCGCCGGTTCGTAGCCGACTTCATCGGCGACACCAACTTCGTCGAGGCGGTCTATCTCGATGCCGGTACGGTAGAGTTGCCGGGTGGCACTCGGATGAGCCCGCGAATGCCCGAGGGAGCAGCGCCGGCGGCGGGGAAGGTAACCCTGGCGGTCCGTCCCGAACACGCGCAGCTGCAGGAGGATATCGCCGACGCTCCGCTTTCGGGCGTGCTGGACGACGTCGTCTATTGCGGAACCGACACGCATTTCCATCTTGCGCTCGCCGACGGCGCGCGTTTCGTCGTGCGCCGGCAAAACAACCCGAGCCAGATGGCCGCCTTCCAGCCCGGCCAGCGCCTCGGCATCCGGTTCGAGCCGCAAGCGGCCCAGGTGTTGGGAGACTGACACGATGGCACAGCTTGCAACGCGACTGCCCGACATCATCGCTGCCGAGCGGCGGGAAAGCCGCAACCGGTGGCTCATGCTTCTTCCCGCGCTGGTGATCCTGTTGGCCGCCGCCATCGGGCCACTGCTCGTCGTGGTGGTCTATTCCTTCCTGACCGCCGGCGACTACGGCGGAGTGGTCTGGCATTTTTCCTGGGACGGCTGGATCGGCGTCTTTGCGTCCCGCGATCCGTTCGACGGCACGCTCAGCCTTGCCGATGCCCACATCATGATCCTGTGGCGCTCCGTCAAGCTTTCGCTGCTGACGACGTTCTTTTGCATCGTATTCGGCTTTCCGACAGCCTATTTCATCGCCACCCGGCCTCCCCGGCAGCGCGATTTCTGGATGTTGCTGATTACCATTCCCTTCTGGACGAACCTGCTGATCCGCACATTCGCCATCATGGGATTGATCCGCAACGAAGGCATCCTGAACGGCATCCTGCTCTCGCTAGGGGTCATCCAGCAGCCGATACAGATGATGTTTACCGACTTCGCCATCCTGCTCGGCATGGTCTACGTCTTCCTGCCGCTGATGGTCCTGCCGCTTTACGCCTCCATGGAGCGGCTGGATTTCTCCCTGATCGAGGCCGCCTTCGACCTCTATGCGACCCGCAGCCGCGTATTGCGCAAGATCATCATACCGGCCGTGAAGCCCGGTATCGTCGCGGGGTCGATCCTTGTCTTCGTACCGTCTCTGGGCGCCTACGTGACCCCACGAATTCTCGGCGGCGGCACCCAGCTCATGCTGGGCAACCTCATCGAGCTCCAGTTCGGACAGGCGCGCAACTGGCCGCTTGGCGCCGCTCTGTCGCTGACCTTGCTGCTCGTGGTGACCGTGGCACTGATATTCTACGTGCGCTCGGCAGGAGCCGAGGGAGATCGACATGGCTGAATCTCGCAAGACCTTCGACCTGCGGCGGCAGACCGGTTTCACGACGATTGCCATTTTCAGCTTCGTCATGCTGTATCTGCCCATCATCCTGATGGTCGTCTTCTCGTTCAACAGCGGGCTGGCGCTGACGAGCTGGAGCGGCTTTTCGCTGACCTGGTATGTCTCCGCCTGGCACAACGAACTCGTGCAGGAAGCGACATTGCGTTCGATGCTGATCGCTGCGGCAGCGACGATCATCTCGACCACCGTTGCGGTGCTTGCCGCGTTGCCGATGACGCGCGGAAAGAACTTCAGGGGAAGGACCACCATCTTCGCGCTCATCAATCAGCCGCTGATGGTGCCGGAAATCGTGACCGCGGTCGCGCTTCTCGTCGTCTTTGCGGCGATCAAGGTGCAGACCGGCTATTCGGGCATCGGCTACCTCATTCTCGCCCATTCCGCTTTCTGCATTCCCTTTGCGTTCATGCCGGTTCGCGCCCGCCTCCAGGGCATGGACGCAACACTGGAACAGGCCGCGGCCGATCTCTATGCAAGACCGTGGCGCAGCTTCCGCTACATCACCTTTCCCTTGCTTTGGCCCGGCATCCTGGCCGGCGCCATGCTGGCATTCGTGACCTCGCTGGACGACGTGGTCATCACCGAATTCGTGAAAAGCGCCGGACAGGACACCCTCCCAACCTACATGCTGGGACAGATGCGCCGCAATCTGACGCCGGAAATCAACGCGATCTCGACCATTCTGCTGGTCATTTCCGTGATCATGGTCGTCGCCTTCTTCTTCGCAAGCCGTGAAAAACGATAGCGCAGACAAGAACAACCAAAGAGGAGAACCAATGAAAACCTTTCTTTCCGCCCTTACCATTGCTGCCCTGAGTGCAGCACCTGCCCTGGCAGACGGCCAGCTGAACATCTATAACTGGGGCAACTACACGCCTCCGGATCTCGTCAAGAAGTTCGAAGACACCTACCATGTGAAGGTCACCGTCACGGACTACGACAGCAACGACACCGCCCTTGCCAAGGTGGAGGCCGGTGGTCACGGCTTCGACATCGTCGTTCCGGCGGGGATCTACGTGCCGATCTGGATCGAGAAAGGCCTTCTGCTAGAGGCTCGGCCGGACCAGATGGAGAATTTCAAGAACGTCGACCCGAAATGGCGCAATCCGGAGTTCGACCCGGGCCGCCACTACACCGTACCCTGGCAATGGGGAACGGTCGGGATTTCAGTGAACCGGGATGTCTACAAGGGCGACATCAACACTTCCGCCATCCTCTTCAATCCCCCGCCGGAGCTGAAGGGCAAGATCAACATCGTGCCGGAGATGAACGATCTCATGGCGCTGGCCGTAAACTACGTGGGCGGCAAGACCTGCTCCAACGACATGACCGTCCTGAAGAAGGTGCGCGACCTGCTCGTTGCGGCCAAGCCGAACTGGCTTTCCATGGATTACGGCACCGTCGAGCAGCTGGCCCAGGGCGACATCGCAGCCGGCATGAACTGGAATGGCTCGTCCTTCCGCAGCCGGTTGGTCAATCCAAAACTGGAATTCGGTTTCCCGCAGGAAGGCTTTCCCGTCTTCATGGACAATGTGGCGATTTTGGCCGACGCCAAGAATGTCGACAATGCCAAGCTTTTCATGAACTTCATCATGACGCCGGAGAACGCCGCGATGATTTCGGCATATGCTCGCTACGGCAACGGGATCATGGGTTCCGACGCCTACATGCCCGAAGACATGAAAACCGCGCCCGAAGTCAACATCCCGCCGAAGCTGGCCGGCGCCGGGTTCCCGGCCCAGACGTGCTCACCCGAAGTCATGAAGATCTATACCAAGATCTGGACCGATCTTCAGAAGTAAACGACAGGAAGCCGCGAGCCATGCTCGCGGCTTCTTCCACATCTTGCAGACATGATCCTGCATAGCGAATTCACGGCTCGGGCAGTCCCCGGCAATGCAGGAATGCCACCAGCGCCGCCTGAGCGACGCTGGTGTCTTATTGTCAGTTCCGCAGCGTCAATGCCGGGTTATGTGCGAAGAAGTTGTGCGGCTCGATGTGGATCGTCTTCCACTCGGTCGACATGACAGGCCAATCCTCCATGCGCGGGATATGATGGAAGCCTGCGGTGAACCAGGTGACGATATCCTTGCCCATCAATGGCTTGTTGGCCTTGACCCATTCCGGCAGCGTGTCGGAACCGTCGCTCTGCATGGCGAACTTGCCGCCGGCATATTGCTGGTTCGGGTCGTAGACCGTGTTCCATACCGAATATTCGATATAGGCATTGCGCTTCATCGGCGGGTCCTTGACGAAGTCGAAGGGGCCGTAGGCGACGTCGCCGTGATGGATCATCCAGCCCGGCTCCTGGCCGAGATAGCCTTTGCGCGAAGGGTCGGAGATCATGAAGTA
The DNA here is from genome assembly GCF_010668395.1 of Martinezella lusitana. Classification (GTDB taxonomy): domain Bacteria; phylum Pseudomonadota; class Alphaproteobacteria; order Rhizobiales; family Rhizobiaceae; genus Rhizobium; species Rhizobium lusitanum_A. The sequence goes on along the minus strand of NZ_WUEY01000023.1, from coordinate 35,157 downwards.
GCGCGGCTTCATTGCCGAGAGCTGATAGCGCGCCTCCATTTCCGTCTTCGGCATCGTATGCTGGACCGTCCACATCGAGCGACGCGGGTTCTTCGCGTCGACCTTGGCCGGGACGATATCCATCGTGCCGAAATGGTTGGCCGGCTGGTCGACGTCGAAGTCGATGCGGAAGTTGAAATAGTGGTCGTGATTTGCGGCCACCAGATTTGGCGCGATCAGCGTGCCGTGCGCGGTGTCCGCGGCAGCGGTCGGATCATCCATCGAGGTCGACTGAACGCCCTTGACGGCATCGAGGCCGGTCGCGCCGATCATGATGCGGATCTGGCCGTCCGGCTGGAGCCGGTAGTCGATAAGATAATCGTAATTGCCGACTTCCGACGCCGTGCGCACGACAAGCTCGCTGCCCGGCCGGCCTTCCGCCGGAACCGGCTTGTCCGGCGTCTGCGCAAAGACCTCGAAATGGCGCCACGCCGGATCGCCGATGCTGCGCTCGAAGACGCAGATGGCGTTCGGGATGGTCAGCGGGTTGCCCTTGTCATCGGCGATGGTCGCCGGCAGGAAGGTCGCGTAGCTCGGGCAGTCGAGGCCGGCCCGCAGCGGGCTGAGGAACAGGCCGAAACCGTATTCTCCGCTGTCCATGTAGGTGCGCCAGTACCAGCCCTCGGTCGGGTCCATGTAAGGCACGAAGACTTCCGAGAGATGCGACTGGTAGATCACCGAGCGCCAGGTGTCGCCGTCCTTCACGTCGAGGTTGGAGAGGACGAGGCCCGGGCGCTTGTCGACGCGGAAATTGAAGCGCCACATGTCCCATTCGAGATGACTGCCCGATATCTTGTAGTTCGGGCCGCCCTGCTGCGAGAGCGTCGCGAGATTGGTCTGCGGGCGCAGCGGCTCGCGCTCGGCCACTTCCTTCTCGGTATAGCCCCAATTGTCCTTCGGACCTTCGATGGCGCCGGTGTCGATCACCTTCAACACCTTCTTCTTGCCGATATCGTAGATGGCAAAGAGGCCCTCGATCGGTTTGGCGTAATAGTTCGAGCCCTCCGGAACGCGGTAGCAAGGCACCTTCATCAGGCGGGAATTCTGGTATTCCTCGGTAAAGAAGTTGCCGGCCGTCAGCGGCAGGCAGAAGGCCTGGTCCGGCGTGAGGCCGCGCTTCTTGAGGCCTGCGATCATCTGCGGATCGCCAAGCACGCCCTGCAGGGCGTCCATGAACTCGGTGAAGAGCACCATGGGCTGCCCCTTGATCGGCGTCGTGCTCTCGACCGTGCCCTTGGTGATGTTGACGACGGCTTCCTTGAAGCCCTGCGGACTCGTCAGCTGCACTTTTGCCTCGCGGTCGAGCGGCTTGTCGCCGTCCTTCCACTGCAGGACGTCGGCCTTGGCCGGTTCCTTCAGTTCGATCAGCGGATAGAGCGTGTTGTCATCGACCACCTTCTGCTCACGCAGGATCTGGTTGATCTTCTGGTACTCGTCCGCCGTCAGCCCGTCGAGCGGGTGGCTCATCGCTGCGGACGCGCAAAGCGTCAGCAGCAGCCCGGCCGAAGCCAGATAATGCTTCATGTTCATTTTCATCCTCCCTGTCCTATGCCTTCCAAGATCAAGCGAATATCACCTGGATATCCGTGTATTCCTTCAGCCCTTCCTCGGCGAATTCGACGCCGAAGCCGGATGCCTTCACGCCGCCGAAAGGCGCATTGGGCTGGATCGCGCCGTGCTTGTTGATCCAGACCGAGCCGCATTCCATGCGCGCGGCCACGGCCTTCGCCGCAGATATGTCCGAGGACCAGACGGAGCCGCCGAGGCCGTTCGGGCTGTCATTCGCCATGCGGACGGCATCGTCGACATCAGCGTATTTGATGACGGGCAGCGCCGGGCCGAACTGCTCCTCGTCCACCAGCGCATCGCCGTTCGAAAGGCCGGCGACAATGGTCGGCGGAAAGAACAATCCTTCGCCCGGCGCGCCGCCGAGCAGCACCTTGCCGCGGCCTGCCGCATCGGCAACAAGCCGGCTCAGCTTTTCGAACTGCATGCGGTTCTGCACCGGGCCGAGAATGCTCGTTTCCTCCATACCGTTGCCGACCGGAATGTTGCGGGCATAGGCGACCAGCGCCTCGCAGACGGCATCATGAATCGACTCGTGCACATAGAGACGCTTCAGCGCGGCGCAGGTCTGACCGTTGTTGATGAAGGCGCCCCAGAAAAGACCTTCGGCGATCTTGTCCGGATCGGCATCGGGCAGGACGATGCCGGCATCGTTGCCGCCAAGCTCCAACGTCAGCCGCTTCATGTTGGAGGCGGCCGATTGCATGACCTTCTGGCCGGTGGCAATGGAGCCGGTGAAGACGATCTTGTTGATGCCGGGATGGGCCGCCATGGCGGCGCCGAGATTGAAGCCCTTGTCGTCCGATGTCACGACATTCAGCACGCCGGGCGGCAGCACCTCGTTCATGATCTCGACAAGGCGCAGCGTCGAGAGCGGGGTGAGCGGCGACGGCTTGACGACGACGGTGTTGCCGGTGCGCAGCGCCGGCATGATATGCCAGATCGCGATCATGACCGGGAAGTTCCATGGGGTGATCGAGCCGACGACGCCGACCGGCTTGCGATGCAGTTCCACGCGGCCTTCGGCATTGTCCTGCAGCACCTTGACCGGAAGCGAAAGCCCGGTCGTATAGCCTGCCCAGGCGACCGTACCGCCCATTTCCCAGCGCGAGCCGAGACCATTCAACGGCTTGCCCTGCTCGAGCGTGATGATGGTGGCAAGTTCGTCGGCGTGCTCCTCGATGCGGGAGGTAACGGCGGAACAAATGCGCTGCAGTTCGCTGTCGCTACGCGCGGACCACCCGGAGAACGCCGCGCGGGCAGCATCGACCGCCCGGTCGAGGTCAGCCGCACCCAGATTGGGCGCGCGGCCGGCTTCCTGACCGGTTGCCGGGTTGGTCACCACGAAATCTGCCTCGCCCGCCACGGACGTCCCGCCGATGGTTGCAGAATAAAACGCCATTGCCAGTTTCCTCCACTGTATCCCGGTCGAAAGCCGGGAATTGGGGGAAGCTTAAGCCAGGAACGAGCGTCAGACTTGGACGGAAACGTCCGGACTGTTGGACAAAAGCGTCAATGGCAGCGAGTGGCGGCGCCTGGCGTCATGCCGTATTTCTTGCGGAACTCACGATAGAAATAGGAGAGATCGTTGAAACCGGCGTCATAGGCGATCGCAGCGATGCCGTCGCCGGCCATATCGGCGGCACGGGCGCAAAGCCGGCTATGGGCTATCTCAAGACGGCGATTCAAAAGACGATGTCCCGGCGTTTCGCCCAGGGCCTGGAAATGCCGCTGCAGCATGCGCTCGGACACGTTGAGACGGCCGGCAAGCTCCCGCGGGCCGAAGGCCGGATCGGCGCCATAGCGATCGATCAGAGCAAGCGCCCGCGAAAGCAGGGTTTCCGGCGCGGCGGTGCCGCGGGCCGACTGAAGATAAGCACCCATCAGACAGAGGAACGCCTCGCCGAGCTGCGGCTGAGCGGCCGGGCCATCGAGCATCTTGGTCACCACTGCGCGCATGGCCAGCCACAAGGGGTCGCTCCGGCTGATCGAGATACCGCCGACAAAGGCATCGCCAAAGCGGTGGACCATCTCCTCGCGCGGAAGGTGGATCGAAACCTGACTTGAGCGGATGCCTCCATAGGAGAAACGCGACGGCCGGACGGAATCGACCAGGAACATGTCGCCGGGATCGAGATGAGCCACCTGGCCGTTCTGCTCGACGCGACAGTGGCCGGCATCCTGGATGAGAAGGAAAAAGTGCTCTCCGGGATCCTGGCGGATCGCCTTGGTCCCGCGCTCGACGTGCTTGCTGGCATCGAGCCCGACGATCGCGGTTTCGAACAGCCCTATGCGCCGGGTCGCGACATCGCCGGCGACAATGCCGGACGACAGCGCCGGTTCAAGACTGAACGCGCCGCAGACCTTGCGGATCTCCGCCTCGAGAACCTCCACCGGCACCGGTATATGCACTGGCGCGACCAACGACTGCATGGTCCCCTCCCCTGGCCTTTGCAGAACATTTTCAGCCTTATATCACATTTTTACAGAAAACATCCTAGTTTCTGTAATGTTTAGGCAGCCGTTGCCGGAACCATTTGCCTTCGTTCGATCCGAGATCGGCCGTGGAGAAACAGGGCGACGGCGGATCGTATCTTGCGGAGGCTTTTCCAGCGGGCGGGAACACCGGGCAAGGAGCCGATCCAGGCGATCACATCTGGCCGCCGTTGATCCTTTTGCCGAGAGAACCCGGCCGAATCGAACAAAAGTCGGCCTTTGCCTTACATAATCGAATGTCCGCTGCCGCTAGAAAGCACCTCCATGGAAATGGGAGTGCCTGCAATGGATTTCGAAGCATTTTTTAAGGGCGAGCTTGACGGACTTCACGGTGAGGGCCGTTACCGGGTCTTCGCCGATCTCGAACGCCGCCGAGGCAATTTCCCCCGCGCTATCAGGCATACGGCCAACGGCCCGCAGGAGGTGACCGTCTGGTGCTCCAACGACTATCTGGGCATGGGCCAGCACCCGAAGGTGATCGAGGCGATGAAGCAGGCCATCGATCACTGTGGCGCGGGTGCGGGAGGCACCCGGAATATTTCTGGCACCAACCACTACCATGTCCTGCTCGAGCAGGAGCTCGCCGACCTGCACGGCAAGGAATCCGCGCTGATCTTCACCTCGGGCTATATCTCCAACTGGGCGACGCTCGGCACGCTCGGCGCCCGCATTCCCGGCCTCATCATCTTCTCGGATGCGCTCAACCACGCATCGATGATCGAAGGCATCCGCTATGCCAAGTGCGACAAGGTCATCTGGAAGCATAACGACCTGCACGATCTCGAGGCCAAGCTGAAGGCCGCCGATCCGAAGGCGCCGAAGCTGATCGCGTTTGAATCGGTCTATTCGATGGATGGCGATATCGCCCCGATCAAGGAGATCTGCGATCTCGCCGATAAGTATGGCGCGATGACCTATCTCGACGAAGTGCATGCCGTCGGCATGTATGGCCCGCGCGGCGGCGGCATTGCCGAGCGCGAAGGCCTGATGGATCGCCTGACCGTCATCGAAGGCACGCTCGGCAAGGCGTTCGGCGTCATGGGAGGCTATATCGCCGCTTCGGCTGCGCTTTGCGATTTCATCCGCTCGTTCGCCTCCGGCTTCATCTTCACCACGTCGCTGCCGCCGGCGCTGGCGGCGGGCGCTGTCGCCTCGATCCAGCATCTGAAGGTCAGCCAGTTCGAGCGTGCCCGCCATCAGGATCGGGTGCGCCGGCTGCGGGCGCAGCTCGATGCCAACGGCATTCCGCACATGCCGAACCCGAGCCATGTCGTGCCAGTCATGGTCGGCGATGCGGCCAAGTGCAAGTGGATATCGGACCTGCTGCTGGATGCCGGCGTCTATGTGCAGCCGATCAACTATCCGACCGTGCCGAAGAAGACCGAGCGGCTGCGCATCACGCCGACGCCGCTGCATTCGGATGGTGATATCGAGCAGCTCGTCGACGCGCTGCACGCCCTCTGGTCACGCTGCGCGCTCGCTAGGGCCGTCGCTTAGGAAATCGCAAAGGCTGCAACACGATCCCTCAGACAAGAAAGGAACAATCATCATGGATCAGACTGCCGTCACTGCCCAAACCGGCACACCGGATGCGCTTCGGCCTCTTGGTTCCGTGGAACGCTATTTCTGGCTGAGCGATCAGAACAGCCCCAAGCATTTTTGCATGGCCCTGCAGGTGTCGGGAGAGACGACGCCGGCACGCTGGAAGGCAGCGCTCGGACATCTGCGTGCGCGCCATCCGTTACTTCGGGTCAGCATAGGGTCGAGCTCCGATGGACGGCCGGTCTTCCTTGAAGCCGGTGACCGGGACCTTCCGCTTCGGGTCATCCCCTGCGAGCAGCCGCACGACTGGGAAGGAACGATTTCGAAGCAGCTCATGGAACCTTTCCCCGATGACGCCCCCTCTCTCGTGCGCGCCGTCCTGCTCCACTCTTGGAGCTTCAGCACCTTGATCTTCACCGCCCATCATTCGGTGGCGGACGGCATCTCGGTCGCCTATCTCATGCGCGACCTTCTCCTTGCCATGGAGGAACAGCCCCTTTCTCCCCTCGCGTTGCCACCGGCCCAGGAGACCATCGCCGCGCGATGGGGGATCGTCGCGGAACCGCTCTCGGCCGGAGGCAGGAAAGCGACCAAGCTCGACCGCAGCAGGGGTGTCCCGCACGTATCGTCGCTTCGCCTGTCAAGCAAGCTCACCAGCGATCTCAGGGCGTCGGCCCGCTCGAACGGCACGACCGTCCACGGAGCGTTAGTCGCCGCCCTGGTGCTGGCGGGACGCCGGCTTCACAAGGCATGGCAGCAGGGTCCGGTGCGAACGGTCTCGCCGGTAAACCTGCGACCGACGCTCGAAATCGCCGACGATTGCGTCGTCTCGATCGTCTTCCCGTCCGGCGCCTACGCACCGGAGCCGGATGGAGATCTGTGGGAGCTGGCGCGAGCCGTCAAAGCGGATCTTGCGGATGCGAAATCCCGTTCCTCGATCGTCAACGCCTTCGCGGCCTTCGATGCGATCATGACGACCTCGCCCGGTGTGCCGGAGATCGCGGAAATCGAGCTCACGGTATGCGCCTGCGAGATGATGTTGTCGAATGTCGGCGTCGCTCCGCTTCCCGAAACAGCGGGATCGCTGAAAGTGGAGGCGTTGTGGGGACCTTCGGTCTTCGTCGGCATAGAAGGCGAGCAGATGATCGGCTGCGCAACCTTCGCGGGGCGCATCCACCTTCTGCATACGAGCTTCACCCCGATACCCTCTCTGCTTTCCCTGACGCGGGCCATGCTCGAACAGGCGGCATCGGATTAGCCGATTCCGTCCGCTTTGTACAAAAGCTGTCCGGATCGTTCATGGCAGTTCCGTACCGTTGTCTATGATCGGCCCTCATCGATGGAGGCGCACAATGAACCATGATGCCCAAGACCTGCCGGGCGCCTTGCCCCTGGAGAAGGCTTCTCCCAGCCTGATCGTCGAAGCTCTCAAGGCCGTGGCGGGGCATCCGCCGGGCGTCCGCGCGAGCTTCGCGAAAGGGCATTGTGTTCGTGGCCGCTACGAACCGTCCGCGGAAGCGGGATCCGTGACGCGTTCGAAGAGCCTGACTAGACCCGCCCAGGTTCTGGGACGGTTTTCGGTCGGCGGCGGCAATCCCCATGTCGCGGACACGAACGGCCTGGTCCTGCGTGGTTTCAGCGTCAGACTTTCGAATGAAGCATCGTCGAACTTCCTGTTCGAGAATGCGCCGGTTCATTTTGCGCGAACGCTGGATCAGATGCTGGCATTCCTGCGCGCGAGGATCCCAGGTCCCGACGGCAAACCCGACGCGGAACGGGTCAAGGCATTTTCGGAAGCAAACCCCGAGACCCTGAACCAGGCGCGCTTCGTCGCCGCACGCGCTCTTCCCGCAAGCTTCGCGTTGACGACGTACTGGGGCGTCCATTCGTTTCCGGCGACAAGCGAGACAGGCGCGACGCGCTTCATCAAGTTCAAGATCGTGCCGGCCGGCGGCAACGCCACATTCTCGGAGGCCGAAATCCCCGGTCTGGGTGCGGATTTTCTCCGCGACGATCTGGAGGCACGCATCCAGGCCGGCAACGTCCGGTTCGACGTAATCGCCATTCTCGACCGCCCCGGGGACGACTGTTCCGACGTCACGAAACGCTGGAGCGACGAGGACGAGCGCCCTGGCGTGGTGTTGGGACGCATAACGATTGACGCGCTCGAACCGAATGGAACGTGCGACGCCTCGGTATTCGATCCCGCCGGCTTGGCCGAGGGCATAGGTCATCCTCCGGACGAGATTTTCGCGGCCCGGTCGCCGGCCTACCGGATCTCGCTTTCGAAACGTTCGTAACATCGTCCCGGCCTACCAGATCCGCAGAGGAGCTTGGCAACGTGGAGGGCTTGGCATGAACAACAGGGGAGTTTACGGCCAAAAGCTGGGCGATCACTTCCAACTGGAAGATGCTCCCGCCATCGTGACGCGAAGCCTGAAACGCTCCGAAATCGGCGTAACGCATATTCGATGTCGGAAGCCAAGCCTTACCTCCTCGATACCGGCCGAGGACGCCTATCTCGTCGCGTTTCAAATCGAGGACTGCATCGAGCACGAGCTCTGGATCAATGGCCGCGGAAGCGGCAAGCTGCCGCTTTTTGCGGGCCAGACCTCCATCTACGATCTTCGCGTCGATCCGATCGCCTTCGTTCGCGAGACGTCGAACTGCGTCATGTACTATCTGCCGAAAACCGCATTCGACACGCTCGCGGAAGAAAACCATGCCTCCCGTTTCAGCGAACTGGATGCCCGCGAGGGACGCCCCAACGACGATCCGGTCATGGCGGCGCTCAGTGCGGCGCTTATTCCAGCATTCCAGAACCCCGACTATGCCAGCCAGCTGTTCCTCGACCACACGACGCTGGCGGTGGCATCCCATGTTGCTGGCCATTATGGAGACCTGCGGCTTCCACGGCGAACCGTCGTCGGCGGACTGACCGAGCGCATGGAGAGGCGGGCAAAGGACATAATCGACGCCAATCTCACAGGGGAAATTTCGCTTGCGCTGCTCGCGCGGGAATGCGGCCTGTCCTCCAGGCATTTTGCCCGCGCCTTCAAGCAATCGGTCGGTGTCGCGCCTCACCAGTGGATGGTGCTCAGGCGCTGCGAACTGGCCAAGGAACTGCTGCGTTCGTCGCCGCTCTCGCTGGCGGAGATCGCGCTTGCCTGCGGCTTCGCCGATCAGAGCCATTTCACGAGAGCTTTCGCGCGTCTGGTTGGAATGACGCCCGGTGCCTGGCGCAGGGCGTCCTAAAGGGTTTCGAACAATGGAAGAAACAGGCGCATACGGGGAAACCCTCCGGCGAACTTTCAAAACGGATGTTGCGCCGTCCTTCGTTGCAAGGACGCTCAGGCATTCCAAGGTCGCGGTGACCGAAATCCGCTGCGACAATGAGAATACCGGAATGACGTTGCCCATTCCGAGAGAGGACGCCTTCCTGGTTACGGTGCAGCTCAAGGATGTCCCCTTGCATGGGCTGTTTCTCGACGAGCGCCGAATCCAGACGGGCTTTCTTCCGGCGGGCACGGCCAATATCTACGATCTTAGAACCTCGCCCGTTGCCGATAGCATCAGCGCCTTTCATCATGTGAGCTTCTATCTTCCTCGTATCGCGCTACGGGAAGTCACGGAGCGCGAGGCGATCCCGGACACCGACGGCTTCGACCATAATCCGGGCGTCGGCGTCAAGGACCCGGTTCTGCACAGTCTTGCAAGGGCGATGCTCGCCTGCTTTCGAAAGCCCGATCTCGCAAACCGCCTCTTCGTCGACCATGTCACGATTGCCGCAACGGCTCATGCGGTAAAGAGCTATGCGTGCCGGCACCCTCCAGCCGGTCCATGCGCTCACGCGCTTTCGCCGCTTGAGGCCAAGCGCGCGAGGGAGCAGATCGCGAACATCTGGATGGCGAGATAACGCTGGAGACCCTTTCCGACGAGACGGGTATGCCGCCCCTCGATTTCGCGGCCTCGTTCGAACTCGGCGCGGGTGTCAGCATCCATCGCTGGCGAAGCGATCTGAGGATCGAGCGCGCAAGGCGAATGCTGCAGAGGGGTTATGATCTCGAGACGATCGCCAGGCTTCTGAATTATGCCAGCGGCGCTCGCTTTGCCGCCGACTTCAAGCGGCGTACCGGCGTGGCTCCGAGCAGCGACACTCCAAGAAACAAGCTCTGATGCTTCTCGCAGGTCTGCTTCGCATCGCCGCGATACGCCGCGCTGCAGCGGTTCCGCGTTTCATGGCCCTTTCGTGAAAAAAGGCGCCCGCCTTGCAAAAGAACGAGTGAAGCATCCATCCGATTATTGTCCTGCGACAACACCGAGAGGAGCAGCAGATGTTCGAAGACTTCACTTTGAAACGCTTTGCCGGCCGGCTGCTGGGGACGGCCCTGTGCCTTGCGACCTCAAGCCTGGCCGCTGCGGGCATCGAGCAGAAGGAATCGCCACAGGATCTCGTGAACGCGCTCCACGGCACGTTCGGGGCGCATCATGCGCGAGCCGTTCACACCAAGGGCGTGATGGTTGTGGGAACTTTCGTCCCCGCAAAGGATGCCAGATCCATCACCAAGGCGTCCGTATTCGAAATGGGCAAGCTGCCGGTGGTCGCCCGCTTTTCGCTCTTCGCCGGCGTTCCGGATATCCCGGACACGGCGAATGGCGCGGCACCGACCGGCCTCGCGATCAAGATCAAGGCCAAGGACGGGACCGAGTATGACTTTGCCACCGACCAGCACAACGGCTTCGTCGTCGCGACGAGCGACGAGTTTGCGAACTTCCTTCGCCTCGTCGGCGAAAGCGGGCCTGGCGTCGCCCACCCGACCCCTCTCGAGACCTTCCTCAATACCCATCCGGTATCGAAACACTTCGTCGAGACGCTGACCTCGCCGGCGTCCTACGCGACCGCGACGTTCTTCGGTATCAACTCCTTCAAGTGGACCAATGCCGCAGGCAAATCGGCGTTCGTGCGGTATCGTTTCGTTCCCAGGGCCGGCGAGCGCTACCTGCGGCCGGAAGAGCTGAAAACCATGGGCCCGAACTATCTGCAGGACGAGATCGTCGCCCGCATCGCCAAGGCGCCTGTGGAATTCGACTGGTACGCGCAGATCGCGGAGGATGGCGACAAGATCGAAGACCCTTCGATCGCATGGCCGGAAAGCCGCAAGCTCGTCAAGCTCGGAACCTTCACCTTCGATCGCCTGCCGGCCGACAAGGATGTCGCCGACAAGCAAACCCTGTTCCTGCCAGGCACCTCGCATCCCGGCATCGACCCAGCCGATCCGATGCTGACGTTCCGTAACCACACCTATCCCATTTCTTTCGGGGAGCGTCAGTAACGGTGCACTTCGATAGTCGAGACGATCCTCCGTGGAGGATCGTCTCGACGCAGACCAAACGTCGCAGGCTCGCTAAGCGACGGCTTGGGCACCGGTGATCTCGACCAGCGACCCGCACATGAACGCGGCTTCGTCCGAGGCCAGGAACGCGACGAGGGCGGCGACTTCCTCGGGTTTGCCGATGCGCCCGAAGGGCACGAGCCTGTCCAGATCCGCGATCGTGCGGCCGGACCGCTTCACCCCGGCCTCCAGCATAGGCGTATGGATCTCGCCCGGGCAGACTGCGTTGACCCGGATCTTGTCCGGCGCATAGTCGCGGGCCAGGTTCTGCGTGAATGCCGCAACAGCCGCCTTCGTGGTGTTGTAGGCGATATGATTGGGCGCGGGATGAAGCCCCCATTGCGAGGCCGTGTTCACGATCGCGCCGCCGCCCGCCGCAACCATGTGCGGAAGAACTGCACGGCACAGATGGAACATCGAGTGGAGATTGACTGCGAAGCTGATGTCCCAATCCTCGTCCGACAACGACAGCAGATTGCCACGACGATTGATGCCCGCATTGTTCACGAGGATATCCAAGCGGTTCCGCCAGCCGAATGCCTGCCCAACCAGATTGAAGCATGAATCCCTGCTTGAGATGTCTGCCGCGATCACCCGCGCCTTGCCGCCGGCGGCCTCGATATCGCTTGCGACCTGCGCGGCTGCCTCGGCGTTCACATCCGTGACGACGACGAAAGCCCCCTCGCTCGAAAGGCGCCTGGCGATGGCCGAGCCGATCCCGCCGCCCGCTCCCGTGACGATCGCAACTTTTTCCTCAAAACGCTTCATGAGAACCATCTCCATATTATCGAATGTAGCTTCCGCCATTGACATCGAGCGTCGCTCCGTTCAGCGACGCCTGGCTGGGCCGCAGGACGAATGCGACAAGTTCAGCCACCTCGGATGGCGACGCCATCTCGCCGATCGGAATGTCCGCGACGGCAGCGGCCTTTCCATGCGCGGCGATAAAATCCTCCGCCATGTCCGTGCGCACCCAGCCGGGAGCGATCGCCACCGCCGTCACACCTTCGGCCCCGAAGCTGCGGGCGATGGACTTGGTCAGGTTGATGAGGGCCGCCTTGCTCGCGCCATAAGGCATCGCCTCGGCCGCATAACCGCGCTGACCGGCGCGGCTGGCGATGCTGACGATGCGGCCGCCGCCATGTGCCTTGAAATGGACGATCGCTTCCTTGGAAAGATCGGCAGCGGCGAAGAAGTTGATCTGGAATTCCTTCTGCCAGGCGGCCTTCCAGTCTTCCGGAGATGCCTCGACGGAAATCTCGGTGCGAATGCCGGCATTGTTCACCAGGCCATGAACCCTTCCTGCAGCCGCGACGGCACCTCGCCAAAGGCCGAAAGGGCCTTGCTCGGTCGACAGATCCGCCTGGACAATCCAGCCGTGACCGCCAACGCGGGCAAGCAAGGCTTCGGCCCCTTCCCTGTCCCGACCGTAGTGGATGATCGGCCTTGCGCCTTCTGCAGCAAGCCGCTCGACAATAGCGGCACCTATTCCCCCGGACGCCCCGGTGACCAGTATGGCGTGTCCTTCAAGTGACTTGCTCATTTCAGTCTCCTATTTCAGCAGGCCCACCTGCGGACCCCACGTATCCGAGAGAGCGAAGCCCGCAGCAAACGGATCGTCATCGGACATACGGAGTTCCGAGCGTCCGTAGATGTAAGCCTGCCCGGTAATGCGGGGCAGCACGGCCTTGCGACCGCCGATTTCCGTTTCACCGATCGCCTCGGCGAGAAACTCTCCGCCTATGATGGAACGAGACGTCCGGACATCGCCGACGGTGACCACGCCGCGCGCATGGAGCGTCGCGAGATTGGCAGAGCTGCCGGTTCCGCAGGGTGAGCGGTCGACACGGCCAGGCTGCAGTGTCGTGCAGGTGCGAACCGCGCCGTCCGGCTCTGCGTCGCGGAACATCACGTAGGCAATCTCATCGATACCGGGAAGCGTCGGATGAACGACCGCCACCTGCTCGGCGAGAAGACGCTTGAGCTCAATGCCTGCTTCGGCGAGCGCCCGTGCGTTGTCGGGTCGTATGGTAAGCCCAAGCTGACCTACGTCGACCAGAGCGTAGTAGACGCCGCCGAATGCGATATCGACCTTGACGCGACCCCAGAGCGGCGTATCGATCTGGTGGTCGAGCCGTTCCGCGAAGCTCGGCACGTTGTCGAGGCTGACGCTGAGGCAACGGCCGTTCTCACAGCGGGCGCGGGCGACGATAAGGCCGGCCGGCGTATCAAGCCGGACCACCGTCTCCGGCTCGTGCATGGGAACACGGCCGCTTTCGACAAGCGCCGTGACAACGCAGATGCAATTGCTGCCCGACATGGGATGGGCACGGTCCGCCTGCAGCACGATGAAACCGGCATCGGCGTCGGCGCGCGTGGGCGCCACCAGCAGGTTGACGGACATGGCGACATTGGCGCGCGGCTCGAAGGTGACGAAGCGCCTGAGGCTATCATCGACCGTATTGATGTGGTTCATCTTGTCGAGCATCGTCGCGCCGGGAATGTCCGGAGCGCCGGCGACGAGGACGTGGCCGAGCTCGCCCTGGCAGTGAACGAGCAGCAGTTCGAGAGATCGTTCGAAACGCATCCCGTGAGACCTCTATTTGATATACCAGCCCCAGGGCTTGTCGGTGACGTATTTGGTGATCTGCTTGGTCTCGAGATAGTTTTCGAGGCCCCAGCGGCCGAGCTCCCGCCCGATTCCGGATTCCTTGTATCCGCCCCATGGGGCCTCGGTGAACGTCGGCTGCGAGCAATTGATCCAGACAATACCTGCCCGGAACGCTGCGGCGACGCGTTCGGCACGAGAATCGTCTTTCGACATGACGGCGGCGGCAAGGCCGAAACGGGAGTCGTTGGCAAGCTCGATTGCCTCCTCCTCGCTCTCGAAGGGCCTGATGCATACGACCGGACCGAATATCTCCTCGACCCAGGCGGCGCTGTCGAGCGGAACGTCCGTCAGCACGGTCGGGCGCAGATAATAGCCTTTGTCGAACCCTTCCGGGCGCGTTCCACCGCAGGCGATCGTCGCCCCGGCCTTGCGGGCGCCTTCGATCGCTGCGACCACCTGATCGTACTGCCGCTTCGACACCAACGGCCCGAGAAGGACGCCTTCTTCCAGACCGTTGCCGATCCTGATCTTGCCCGTCTCCTCGACGAGGCGCGACAGCAGGCGCTCGTAGATTTTTTGATGCACGAGCACGCGGGACGTTGCCGAGCAGACCTGGCCCTGGTTCCAGAAGATGCCGAACATGATCCATTCCACCGCCTCGTCGATATCGGCATCGTCGAACACGACGAAGGGCGACTTGCCCCCAAGCTCGAGACTGATGCGCTTGATGTCGCGGGCCGCGGCCGCCATGATCTTCGATCCCACCGGACCGGAGCCCGTGAACGCCAACTTGTCGACGCCCTTGTGATCGATGATCGCCTGTCCCGCGACCGAACCCGAACCGGTGACGATGTTCAGCACGCCCGGCGGAAGTCCGGCTTCATCGGCGACGGCGGCGAGCTCCAATGCGGTGAGCGACGTCAGCTCGGCCGGCTTGAGAACGACCGTGCAGCCGGCGGCCAGAGCGGGCGCAACCTTCCAGGCGGCCATCAACAACGGATAGTTCCAGGGAATGATGGCGCCGGCGACGCCGATCGGCTCCCTGACCGCCTTCGATGTGAAACGATCATCCGCGAGAGCTATCGTTTCCACCGGATTGTTGTCGAGCTGCTCGGCAAGTCCCGCATAGAAATCGAAGCAGCCGGCGGCGTCGGCGATATCCCAGTCGGCCTCCGGCAACGGCTTGCCGTTGTCGATGACCTCCAGACGAGCGATCTCCGCTTGCCGGGCGCGAATACCCTTGGCGATCGCGCGCAGGTATTTCGCCCGTTGTGTGCCTGAAAGCTTCGGCCAGCCGTCCTTGTCGAAGGCTCGCCTGGCCGCCCTGACGGCGACATCGACGTCTTCGGCCGTTGCGGCTGCGATCGTCTGTACGACGTCTTCGGTCGCCGGATCGATTACCTCGCAGACGCCCCCCTTGAGAGGCTTCACCCAATTGCCGTCGATGTAGAGTTCGCTTCGCATCTTCATATCCTTGCTGACATCGGTCGCCGCGGCGCTAGAACCGGTCGACGCGATAGGGTTTCATGTCCACGGGCGGCTTGAGACCAGTAATGATGTCCCCCATCAGCCGGGCGGTGGTCGCCGCATAGGTCAGGCCGAGATGACCATGGCCTGTCGCGTACCAGAGGTTTCTTCGCTTGGCGGAAGGCCCCATCACGGGCACCGTGTCGGGAAGAGCCGGACGGTGTCCCATCCACTCCGTTGCCTGGCGCGGCTGCAGATCGGGAAGCGCCTCCCTGGCTCGCTTCACCAGCACTTTTGCCCGGCGATAATCCGGCGCCGCATCAAGGCCCGCCATCTCGACCGTCCCGCCGACCCGGATGCCGCCGGCCGTCGGCGTGACCATGAAGGTACGCGCCGGCCATATGATCGAATGACGCATCGAAACGCCGGGATCCATGATCTGCGTGTGGTAACCCCGCTCGGTCTCAAGCGGGATGTACTCTCTCAGCATGTCCGAGAGCCGTGCCGTGAAGGCGCCTGCCGCAAGGACAAACTTGTCTGCAGCAAGCAATCGTCCGTCGTTCAGCCTGACGGCGGATAGGCCCTCCTCGCGATGCTCGAAGCCGATCACCCCGCCTTGTTCGATAATGCCCCCCAGGGCTCTGAACCTGTCGGCTATGGCAAGGACGAACCCATAGGGGTCGGCGATCGAACGATTGTCCGGGAACAGGACGGCCTTTGTGATCTTCGTCGTCAGCGCCGGTTCGAGATCGCGGATGGCATTGCCGCCGAGGATCTCGTGCCGGAACCCAAAGCGTTCGAGAATTTCGATATGCTCGCGATCGGCCCGGAACTCGGCCTCGTCGGCGTAAAGACTGAGGCATCCTTCGGCGCTCAGCATATGCTCGAGACCAGTCGTCTTGAGGAAGGCTCCAAGATCCTCGTGGACGCGTGCGCACAGCGCCGCGCCGGCTTCTTCAAGCTGTCTCAGCCTGGATGGGCGGCTTGCGGCTATGAACCGCAGAAACCAGGGGATCAGCCGCGGCACATAGGAGGGCCGGATGCGAACGGGCCCTTCGGGATCGAGAAGCCATTTGGGCATCTGCGCCCAGATACCGGGGCGCGAGGCAGGCATGAATTCCGTCACCGCGATGCTGGCCATGTTGCCATAGGAGGCGCCCTGCCCCGGCGCGCTCTTGTCGACGAGCACGACGGACTGGCCGCGGCACTGCAACTCATAAGCAAGGCTGGTTCCGATTATACCGGCGCCGACGACAACGATTGAAGCCACTTCACGTCCTCAAAAATGGGTATCGAGGCGCCACCGCACCGCGATACCCGATCTGCTCACCAGTTCAGGATAGGTTGCATCGCGGCCTTGAATTCAGCCTTCTCATCGGCCGTCAGCTCGCCGAGCGGCGCGCGGCAATTGCCGACGGGCAGGCCCTGAAGATCGCAGCCATACTTGACCTTCTGCACGAACTTTCCACTCTCGAGAATGTTCATCGCACGATAGAGCACGATCATCTTCTCGCGCGCGGCGGCAAGATCACCCGAGCGGAAGGTTCGATCGAGATCGACGCAGGCCTTCGCCATGCAATTGGCGGGTCCGCAGATCCAGGCGTCCGCGCCCCAGAACATGAAGTCGAGGGCGATATCGTCCGACCCGGAGATCAGATCAATGCGGCCCTTGTACCGAGAATGAATGTCGATCGCGCGCTGGAGCGAGCCGGAGCTTTCCTTGATGCCGAGAACGCGGGGATCGTCCGCGAGCGCATCGAGAATATCGAAGCCGATCTCGACACCATCCTTGTACGGATAGCTGTAGAGCACGAGGTTGATGTCGGTTGCGTCGAGCACCCTGCGAAAATGGGCAAGGAGTTCGTCCTGCGTGGGGCGTGTATAGAAAGGCGTCGCCAGCAAAACGGTATCGTAGCCGATTTCCTTCGCGCGAAGCGTGTTTTCAATGACCTCTCGGCTAGCAGGCGCGTTCGTGCCGGCAATCAGCGCTTCGCCTTCCCTTGCGAAGTCCTTGACGAACTTCAACACGTCGTCGCGCTCTGCATTCGACAGCGCGGAATACTCGCCCGTCGACCCCATGGGCACCCATCCGGTCACGCCGGCGGCGCGCAGCGCGGTTAGATGTCGTTCGAAGGCCTTGAAATCGACCTTGCCGTTCGCATCGAAGGGGGTGATGAGCGCGGGCATGACGCCGGACAGTTTCATGAAAATCTCCTGTACGTGAAGCGATTGCGTTTAGATGGCGAGTTTCTTGAGTATGCGCGCCTCGATGAGGGAGACGGCTCGCGTCAACGGAAATGCGATGACGAAATAGATCAGGGCGACGACGGTCAGAACTTCGACGGGACGCGCGGTATTGTTCGAGATGTTCTGGCCGACGAACATCAGGTCGGCCATGCCGACCGCCGAAACCAGGGCGCTCTCCTTGAACAGGCTGACGCAGTTCGACAGCAATGTCGGGACCGCGCGCAAGACGGCCTGCGGAAGCACGACGTTGACGATCTGGACATTTCGGGGAAGTCCGAGAGCAACGCAGGCATCCAGTTGCTCCGGTCCGATCGACTTCAGACTCGCCCGGAAGGTTTCGCTGGTGATCGCCCCCATGTAGAGGGTCAATGCGATGACACCCGATGCGAGGTTTGACAGCTCGACGCCAAGCAGCAGAGGCAGGCAAAAGAAGATCCAGAAGAGCTGGATGAGGACCGGCGTGCCGCGAAAGAACTCGACATAGATGCTGGAGACGGCTTTTAGCACGAGATTGCGGGACGTTCTGGCAAGGCCGACCAGAAAGCCGAGAGAACATCCGAGCACGATGCAGGTCACCGTCAGTTTTACGGTCATCCAAAGACCGAGCAAAAGCGCGTGCTCGAAGCGCAGAAGGATCGAGAAATCGAGTGTCATCCTTGGCCTCCTAGCTGACGAGAAGCTGTCGGCGGCGTTCCAGGAAGCCGACGATCTGCGTGATCGGAAAGGACACGGCGAAATAGATCAGCGCCACGACGGTGAATGTTTCGATCGGTCTGTACGTTTCGGTCGCGAGCGTCTTTCCCTGGTACATCAGGTCCTGGATTGCGACGATCGCAACGAGCGCGCTCTGCTGGAAGATGACGATGCCGTTCGTCAGCAAAACGGGGATGGAGGCACGGAACGCCGTCGGGAAGACGATGTAGAGCACGCGCTGCAGCGGCGAGAGGCCAAGCGCAATCCCCGCGTCGATCTGCTCCTTTGGAACCGCCTGGATTGCCGCCCGATAGGCCTCAGCGTTGAACGCCATGAGGTTCAGCCCGAGCGCCAGCACGCCCATGGTGATCGGATCCAGGAAGACGTCGAAGATCATCGGAACGCAGTAGAATATCCAGACGATCTGAACGATGGCGGGCGTGCAGCGGAAAAATTCGACGAAGAGCACGAAAGGCAAGCGGACCAGCCTGTAGGGGCTCATGATCAGAAGGGCCAATCCAAAGCCCAGAACGATGCCGATGACATTGGCCGCCGCGGTCAGCTCCAGGGAAACCCACAATCCCTGCAGCAGCGGCGCGATCGATACAGCGTTGAAGTCGAACGTGTAGTTCACGCGACCGCCCCCTGCTGCTTGATATGGAAGACGCGGTCGATGAATTCCTTGGTACGCTCCTCCCTGGGAGAGCCGAGCACCTGTTCGGGAGGGCCATCCTCCACAACGACGCCGCCGGCACAGAAAATCACGCGCGAGGCGATATTCTTCGCAAACCACATGTCGTGGGTGACGATCATCATCGGCATGTTCTGCGATGCCAGTTGCAGGATCACCTGCTCGACCTCGCTGACAAGCTCCGGGTCGAGCGCCGACGTGACCTCGTCGAACAGCATCAGCTTGGGATCCAGCATCAGGGCGCGGGCGATGGCGACGCGCTGCTTCTGACCGCCGGAGAGCTGGGCGGGATAGGCCCTGGCCTTCGCTGCCAGGCCGAACCGTTCCAGGAGGGCCTCCGCGCGCGCCATCGCATGTGCCTTGGCTTCCCCGCGCACCTTGCAAGGCGCGAGAACGAGGTTCTGCATCACGTTCAAATGCGGAAAGAGCGTGTAGTGCTGAAAGACCATGCCGATCGACCGGCGGACTTCCGTATCGATGAGGGTCTTCTTGCCGGCACCTCCGGACGAAATATAGGCTTTGCCGTCAAAGCTGATCGACCCGCTGTCTATCTGCTCCAGGCCCATCATCACCCGGAGCAGCGTGCTCTTGCCGCCGCCGCTCGGGCCGATGACAACGACGCGTTCGCCAGGTTTCATTTCGATGTCGATGCCTTTCAGCACCTGAATGGCTCCGTTGCCGTAGCTCTTGTGAAGGGCCTGCATTTTGACGAGGGGAAGGCTGAAGGACATGGTCATGGCCGATCTCGGTTTGTCTGAAAAGCGAGAGAGTGCGCCGGCGACGAAGCGCCGACGCCGGGCGGGACTTAGTTTGCCCCCTTGAGGACTTCCTCGACGGCCTTGCGGATCAGCTCGTCGACATGACCGGTAGCTACCTTCTCTTCGAGAAAGATGTTCGCGACTTCGACGTCCGCCGCGGACATGTTGTGCGGCAGACCGAAAGATACGCCTTGCTTGGCAAGCGCGGGCTGCGGGTTCAGGGCGACGGCCCAGTCGGGATTTGCCTGGGTCAGAAGCTGGTTGGTGTCGGAGGCGTCGACCAGAATGTCGGCGCGCTTCGAGGTAAGGGCCAGGCGCGTCTCGTCATTGCCGGGAAGACGCATGATGGTGGCATTCTTAACGGCTGCCGAGATTGCCTTGTCCTGGGCTGTTCCGGACATGACGGCGATCGTCACACCGGCCTTGTCGATATCCGCCACCGAGACCGCCGTCGCCGGAATCTTCGGATTGTTCTTATTGTAGGCGAGCGAGATCTGATACTCCATCGCCGGGATGGAGAACTGAACGGCCATCGCGCGGGTGGGCGTCCGGTTCAGGGCCAGCGAGACGTCCCATTTTCCGGCCTGAAGACCGGCAACGATATTGTCCCATGTCGTATCGACAAATTGCGGCTTCACCTTGAGAACATCGGCAAATTCCTTGCAGAGATCGGCAAAGAAGCCCGAATACTCGCCCGTTGCCGGATCGCGCATGACGTAGGGCGGCGCTACGGCTGCTCCACACCTCAGGACACCGGCCTTCTGCACGCCCTGCCAGTAGCCATCGGCGGTTTGGGCATGTGCTGTGGTGACGGAAAGACCTCCCATGAGGGCGAGCGCAGGCAACGCCCGCAAGGCGGACGTGATCAACTTCGAAAGCATCGGCATTCCTCTTTTGCTGTGCGCGAAGCGCGGTTCCACTCGTCGGCTTTGGCCGTTTCTTTTCAATTTTTCTGTCGGCTGCGTGTCGACTGACAAATTTATGTCAACAGCGTGTCGACAAAGTCAAGCGGAAAAATTACATTGCCGACACGCTGCTTTTCTGACCCAATGCAGCATGCGCCGATGAAA
The DNA here is from genome assembly GCF_010668395.1 of Martinezella lusitana. Lineage (GTDB taxonomy): Bacteria > Pseudomonadota > Alphaproteobacteria > Rhizobiales > Rhizobiaceae > Rhizobium > Rhizobium lusitanum_A. Next base: position 14,584 of record NZ_WUEY01000023.1, on the reverse strand, counting down.
GGGACCTAAGTGTCTGACGAAACCGAAGTGAAACGCGTCCGCGGAACCGGTTGGAAAAGCGTCTATGAAACGCTGCGAAACGAAATTCTCGCTCTCGCCCTGCCGCCGGGCCAGCTCCTCGACGAGATGAGTCTGGCCGAGCGTTTCGACATGTCGCGATCGCCGGTGCGCGAAGCCCTGATCCGCCTGGGCGCCGACGAGCTCGTCGTCACGCTCTCCAACCGCAGCACGATCGTCGCGCCGATCGAGGTGGCGACCTTTCCGAAATACGTGGAAGCACTCGACATCGCCCAGAGAATGAACACGCGGCTGGCGGCGGCGCTGCGAACGGATACCGATCTGAAGCTGATCGCCAAGCGGGAAAAGGCCTTCGCGACCGCGGTCAGAACCGGAAACCATCTGGCGATGTCGGAGGCCAACAAGGAATTCCACATGGCGATCGCCTATGCCGGCAAGAACCAGTATCTGGCGACCTTCTACGACAAGCTCCTGTCTCAGGGCCAGCGCATGCTGCATCTGCATTTCGAATATCTGGAGCGCACCCACGAGGGGTATCTTCTCACGGACGAGCATAGTCTGATGCTGGAGGCGATCCGCGACAAGAACGTCGATCTGGCGGATGAACTCGCTCATGCTCACACCCGGCAGTTCCAGGATAACTTCATCAACTTCATGCGCGAGAACTACACCACCGACGTCCCGCTCGGGTCCGCGCGGGCGGCGCAGTAGGTGGCGGGGATGAAAACAATCGGCTTTGTCGGAACCGGCGCGATCACGGAAGCCATGGTGCAGGGTCTCCTGACCGGGCCTAAGCACGTATCCGCCATCCATCTCTCGCCTCGCAATGCGGACATCGCGGCAAGGCTTGCCGCCAGATTCGACAATGTGACCGTTGCCGCCGATAACCAGGCGGTCGTCGATCGCAGCAACATCGTCGTGCTGGCCATACGCCCGCAGATTGCCGAAGACGTGATACGCGGGCTCCGCTTCAGAGATGGACAAAGCATCGTCAGCGTTGTCGCGACGATGGAGCGCCAAAGCTTGCTCGACTGGATCCAGGCGGACATAAGTCTGGTTCAGGCGATCCCGTTGCCTTTTGTCGCGGATCGTCGCGGCGCAACCGCCGTCTATCCGCCCGATCCCGAAATAGCAGCCCTTTTCGATGCCCTTGGCACCGCCGTTCAATGCGAATCCCGAAAGGAATATGATCTTCTTGCCGCTGCCAGCGCCATGATGTCGACCTTCTTCGGCGTCATGGAGTTCACGACAGACTGGCTGGAAAAGAACGGGCTCGATCGCTCGAAGGGACGAGCCTATATTGCGCCGCTATTTGAAAGCCTCGCGCAGCGGGCCAACGAAGGCAGCGGACATTCGTTTCACGCGCTCAGCGAAGAATTTGCAACGAAGGGCGGGTTGAATGAGCAGGTCCTGTCGGATTTCGAAGAGAGAGGCGGCCGTGCCGCAATAGTCTCGGCATTGGACCGGGTTTTCGCTCGCATTGAAGGACGGAGCGGCAACGCCGAACGAGATGGGTCGCCTTGAAGGGATCCGAACGACCGGCCACGTCGCTGGCACCGCACTCCTCCCGGGACATTCGACTTGCAGATCCGCAACAATTCCCGACTTGTTTGATGACGCCGTAACTTGCGCTGAGCGACGCGAATCAGCGGCGGCGCATCGTGTGGAATGGTCACCTTCCGGATCCCGCATACCGAATTTCGCAGCTGAGAATTCGAAGGAGACCGGGCATTGTTCGCCGCTGCCGAGCCGCACCGGTACGGATAGTCTGCGGCTGCCGATATCAACAATGATGGCGAATTGCCGATCTGCGCGCCTTGGGGCGTAGCCAAGGGTTGAGTTCGGCTACGCGCCGACTACCTCGAGGCTACGTATTACCAACGCAGGCGTTCAAGTATTGACTGGAGACGACTTAAGATAAGCACTCGCTCTCGAAATGCAATTTGCGGGAAACGATGCAACTTCCTGCAAGCTCCAGAGTAGATTTGATTAAATTTGCGTAATATTCATAAATGTCAATTGTCTTTGCCAGTCTTATCTGACCTCCTAGGCGGTGCAGCGTCAAAAGCGGCGAGCAGGAAGCTCCTTGTCTGCAATGTTTCCGATTTATAGAGCAGGCAACCGCCGCCATGCATTGTTCCACGTCGCATAGGCAGACACCGGCTCACCGCGATTCATGAGCCAGCAATGTCCTTCCTCCGAGATTCGATATTCGGAAATAGAATCCTTCCCATCGTCACCCCGATCCGCCCGGCCGGCGTTATCCGCACCATTGCGGCGACGCCACAACATGGCGGCGGCAGAGCTCGGTGCGTTCGGATGCGCCGGGAGAGCTGCGGCTACCGCCTGCCGGGAAGAGCCGCCTTTTCGCAATCGACGTTCCCACTCTCTTCAACCGAAAGCAGACGCGGATGATCTTGCCGTCAGGTGTCACCCCACCGGACCCGGCCGCACTCGCCGGAATCTTGCATCACGTTTCCGAGCTGATGGCATCGGGAAACAGCCAGGACGCGATCAATAGCCTGCTGGCTGTTCAGGATCTTATCCGATCGCAGCCTTTGGCCTGCTGCACGCTCGGCTACCTGCTGCTGCACAATGATAGATCGCCGGAAGCCATTTCCTGGTTCGAGGCCGCCCTTGCCGTCAACCCCGGCGACGCTCAAGCGCTCTCGGGCCTCGGCATGGCCTGCCAGGCCACCGGGGATCTTGCGCGCGCATTGCAGTGTTACGAAGCCGCGCTCGTGCCCCGTTGGAACCACGCCCCTGCCTGGTACTATCATGGTGCCTTGCTCACGCAGCTGGGACGTTTGCGCGAGGCGCTTTCGAGCCTCGACAAGGCAATAGAGCTTCAGGATGACTACGTCGCAGCGTTCACCAAGCGCTGCCAGGTTCTATCGGCGCTTGGCGACGTTTCGGGAGCGGCCCTGTCGGCCATGCGTTGTTGTCAACTGGCGCCGAACGACGCATCGTCCTGGCTGCTCTTCGGCGATCTCTGCATGAAGCACGATGACCTCGGACGCGCGATATCGGCCTACGACAAAGGGCTGGAAGTCTCGCCGGCAAACTTTCAATGTCTCTATAACAAGGGATTTGCGCTCAAGCGGACGGGGCAGAGGGAGGCTGCCCTTGCTCATGCACAAGCTGCATTGCATATCGAACCGGACAACAAGGATGCACTGCTGTTCTGCGCCGGCATCGAGCAGGAACTCGGCAATACCGGGCAGGCGTATGACTGTTTTCGCCGTGTCGCGGCCAAGGGCGTCGCTCGCAGCTACCGAGCGAAATGCCAGCCGGCACGCTTCCAGGCGCTACTGCTCTTTTCGCCGTTTTCCGGTAACACGCCCTATGAAGATCTGATCAGCGACAGCTGCTACGACGCCGATGTCGTCCTTATTCTGCCCGGACATTCCGACGATCCGCGCGCAGTGAATGCGGACGTCGTCGTCAATCTGGTTTCAGAAGCCGATCTCGGGCGAGATATCGTCGCCCAGGCTGGGGATTTCGTCGATTCCATCGGAAAGCCCGTGATCAATCATCCGCAATTGATCCTCGGCACGGATCGCCAGAGCATCGCACAACGGCTTGCGGCCATTGCCGGCGCGGTCGTGCCGGCCACCATTCGGGTAGAGGCAACCGCTTTATACCGGTTCCTGTGCACAAACACTCTCCCGGGCATCAACCTCATCGCCCGCCACGCAGGCACTCATGGAGGCGACAAGATGGAGTTGCTCTCCACCTCTCGGGAATTGAGTGCCTTTGCCGAGCAGGCGGGAGATCAACCTCTCTATCTCACCGATTTCTTCGACTACAGGTCGGCCGACGGCTTTTATCGCAAATACCGCTTCATCTTCGTCGGGGACGAAATTCTCCCTTATCACCTGGCAATCGGGGATGTCTGGAAGGTCCATCACATGTCAACCCGCATGGCGGATGTCGAATGGATGCGCAAGGAAGAGCAGGCATTCCTGGAACGACCCCACGACGTCTTCGGAACCGGGGCCATGGCGGCGCTGGATGCGATCCGAAGAGAGGTGGGACTGGACTATTTCGGGATCGATTGTTCGCTGGATTCCGAGGGCCGGGTCGTGGTGTTCGAAGTCAACGCCTCCATGTTGATCCATCTTCACAACACGGGCTTCGAATATAAAACCAAGCATGTGATGAGGATCAAACAGGCATTCGAACAGCTGCTGGAACGGCGGGCGCAGAGCGCACGACGTATCTTCCAGCCGACGCAAACGCATTTCTCGAACCCGTCCATGACAAGGCAGTATCTGGTCCACTCCCGACCCAGCGAGACGGCGGATGCCGAATTGACGGCACATCGCATGAGATAGAGGGCGCGCGCTTGCAAAGACAGGTCAGCGGCGACGTCTCGCGAGTTCCGCTGTCCGGATCGTCACCGAAAGGATGGGCGACCCATAGCTGTGTCATCACAAAACAAAAAGGAAGGGCTCTCGGCATAGCCGGAGCCCTTTAAGGTTTGAAGGTAAAACCTCCAGAGGGAACAGCCAACGCAGCGCAACAGGGAGGAACGAAACGCCGAACGCGTTGACTATGGAGATAGTGCATCCGACGGGCGTCAAAGGCGACAGATAGAGTGTTCGAATTTTCGCCGGTATCCGACATATATGCCTAATATCCGGCGCAAGCTTGAAACATATCGCCACAACACGGCCACCGCTCGAGCGAGCTTTCGAATTCGCGGGGGCAACGCCTGAGCGAACACGCATATCAGGGCGCTCCTATCGGAACGTTTCAATTCGCGGGCAATTTCCAGAAGAGAAACTTCGGGCAAGATCTTGGAATTCTTTTCTACGATTGTCGGGTCCATTTGGTATCAACCGGAATAGCCATCCCTGTTGGCACATCATATAGTCTATTAAAATTATGGACTAATAACCTCCCTTCCCGCTCGGCAAGCGTAGCTGAAGGACAGATTGTGTGGGGTGACGGCAATGGCAAAACAGGTGATCGAATATGCCGGCGTGCCGGTTGGCATTGTCGTACCGGACCGGGACTTGCTCAAGTTCATTGCCGTGAAATTTCATGTGCATGAGCTCGATGGCCAGCACTTTGCGTCGTCATCGGAGGTGTTGCGCGCGATCCATAAACTGATGCTCGTATCGAGCGCCGGCGCCCATCGCGCCGCCTGACGGGGAGAGAAATCATGGCCAGGCTACGCCACTTCTTCCGTCTCTCCGCGCAGCGCGACGATATCGAAACGAAGCTTCTTCTTCGAGAATTCAGCGCGCTGTTCCTCGAAGACCCTTTCGAGGACGGCACTGACAAGGAGCTGCGAGCGAAATGCGCGGAACTCTCCGCGGCAATCTCCTCGCGCCGCTTCAGGCACCGTCATTGATGGAACAGGCCGAAGTTTTCATGAACGCTGCAACCTCTCCCTTGCGGCGAAGAGCCGTGCGGATCCATGGTCTCGGCCGCCGCTGAAGATCGACCTCCTCCATCGCCATCGCCAAGGAACGCTGCGGCGCTCAATCAGGACATCATACATGCATAGCGGACTATTCTCCAAAAGAGCCTCGGTGTTGAAAGCGACATTGAGGATGGCGGCGCTGCTCGTCATCCTCCCGTTTTCGTTTCAGACGACGGCGGTGGCGGGTCAGAAGGTGCTTCTGTCCTATGAGGCAACGCCTTCTGCAGGCTTTCACCTGCCGCAGCTTGCCAAGGCCAGCTACGATGATCGGGCAGCCTTTTCGGTTGACGTGCTGAGGGAGATCGTACCGAGGATCGTAGCGGCCAACGGGATCGATCCTGCGACCTTGGAGACGGAGGTGACGCCGGGCGGTTATCTCCTGAAAACAAACGCGTCGCTTCAGACCGAGGGAGACCTTGATGACGTCGCGGCCGATCGGCTTGCCGGCTCTCTGGGATACGTCTTCCGTCAATACAGCGTCCTTGCCTCTCGCCTCGACGACACCACCGGCCGAACCGGCTTCGTCGTCGTGCGCTTTCCCAAGGACAGCCTCAACGCTGCCGTCGCCCAAAGGTTCTTCGAGGCGGCGGACGCTACGAGAAAGGGCCTGGGCGGTGGCTATACGGTGTTCGGAGACGAGCAGATTTTCCTTAATGTGACCAATTCCGAAGGAAAGCCCTATAGCGGCCTCGACGACACGGCTTTCCTTGAGGGCCTGAAACAAACGGCCGCATCGTTTCGCGATCCGGAACCGGAAGTGTCCGCCTCCGGCAGGGCGGCCGCGCGATTTATCGGGAATGATTGGGACAAATCCCAAAGAGGCGAGGATTATCTGAGCCTGCTCGGCGGATCCGGCTCTGAACTGGTAAACAAGCTGGACGAGATCGGCAAGGACTATGCATCCCTCGTCGAAAAGACGTCGGAGATCAAAGGCTGGAGCCGAGATGAGTGAGGATCCGTATGAGGCGCGCGGCATGAACTGCCCGGCCCTTTCTATCGTCTTTGCGCTCTCGCAAGGGCCTGAAGCACAGGGTCGGACCAGAGCCTGACCCAACGAGACCATCGCCATCGACCAGATCTAAATTTCGGAGATCCCATTCATGCCTGCCACGACCCAGCCCCTCGTCCTCGATCACGCGGTTATTGGCGTACTCGACCAGCTCGATGCCGCCGCAGCTCTTTATCGCAAGCTCGGATTCGCGCTGACGCCGCGAGGCTATCACACGCTCGGCTCGATCAACCATCTCGCCGTCTTTACCGACAACTATCTGGAGCTTCTGGGCTTTCCAGCGGAGGGCGCCAAGGCCAGGAGTGATCTCTGGTCGTATCCGGCAGGCCTGAACGGTCTTGCCTTTCGCACCACCGATGCCGCCACCCTGCAAGGCGAATTGGCGGCAGCCGGCAAACCGGTGACGGATTGGAAGGATTTCTCGCGCCCTGTCGACGTCGATGGCGTGCAAAAGCCGGCAAGCTTCCGTACCTTCCAGATCGGCGGAGATGCGATTTCCAATGGCCGCTTCTTCTTTTGCCAGCACAATACGCCGGAGCTGGTGTGGCGGTCGGTCGATCAGAACCATCCGAATAGTGTCGTGAACATCAGCGATGTCTTCATCGTCAGCCGCGCGCCCCAAACGATCACGAGGCTGTTGGATGGATTTCCTGCGGCGTCGGCCCCTCAAGCCGGCAAGGACGGCATCTCCATTCAGGCCGGCATCGTCACGATCCACCTCCTATCGGAAGACAGCGCCGCCGCCCGCTTCGGGCAGGCCATTCCGCAGGGCTTCGACGGCAATGAGCGCAAGGTCGCGCTCGGACTCAAGGTTCGCTCCCTGAAGGCCGCCGCCGATGCTCTGGCGCTCGGCGGCGTTTCGCCTCGGCCGTTCGAAGACGGCCTGCTTGTTGACGCCGAGGCCGCCAATGGTGTCGCTCTCTGGTTCAAGGAATAGACCGGGACCATTCATTCCCACGACGATATCGATAACCCGATCGCCGATCGTCGGCGGAGACGACGATAAATCCGGTCGCAAACGCGCGGCTGCTCGCCTAAAGTTTCATTGTTAAAACAGATCAGAGCCAGGAAACATATGCATGGCCACCCAGCCCGTCACCACACGCATCGTGCTTGCGTCCCGCCCGACCGGAAAACCGGTCGCGGCCAATTTCCGGCTTGAACAAGAGACGGTTCGGGATATCGGCGAAGGCGAGGTTCTTCTCCAGATCCTCTATCTTTCTCTTGATCCCTACATGCGCGGCCGCATGGACGATGCAAAATCCTATGCCAAGTCAGTCGAGATCGACGGCGTCATGGAAGGGGGAACGGTCGCCCGGGTCGTCGGCAGCCGCAACGCGGCGTTCAAGCCAGGGGATATCGTTCTCTCGCATTCCGGTTGGCAGAGCTATGCGATCTCGGACGGGTCCGCATTGCGCAAGCTTGATCCGGACGCAGCGCCGATCACGACGGCGCTCGGCATTCTCGGCATGACCGGCTTTACCGCCTATGCAGGGCTTCGCAATATCGGCAAACCCAAAGCCGGCGAAACCCTGGTAGTCGCCGCGGCAAGCGGCGCCGTCGGCTCCGCAGTCGGCCAGATTGCCAGGATTTTCGGAGCGCGGGTCGTCGGCATCGCCGGCGGCGCGGAGAAATGCGATTATGCAAGCCGGGAATTCGGCTTCGACGCCGTGATAGATCACCGTTCGAGCGATTTCGCCAGCCGGCTCGAGGCCGCCTGCCCGAATGGCATCGACGTCTATTTCGAGAATGTCGGCGGTCACGTCTGGAACGCGGTGTTTCCGTTGCTCAACGACTTCGCGCGCGTCCCGGTCTGCGGACTGATCGCCCACTACAACGAAGAGCCTTCGATTTCGGAGGGACACAATCAGCTTCCGACGGTGATGCGAGGCATCCTGCGCCGAAGCCTGACGATACGAGGCTTCATACAGCGCGAATTCGTCGACCAGCGCCCCGATTTCTATCGCGAGGCGGCGCAGTGGATCGCAGAAGGGCGCCTCAAGTACAGGGAAGACATCGTGGACGGACTTGAGAACGCACCGGAAGCGTTCATGGGCCTTCTCGAAGGAAAGAATTTCGGCAAGCTGATCGTGCGCATAGCCCAATAGCGGTGGTATTGCCTCGACAGCTCCGGCGAACGCGGAAGCATCGCCGCCTGCCGAATAGCGCAAAGAGGCCCGTTCCCGGCAGAGGTGCCTTGCGAATGCTTTGCTACCAACGGCATTGAACTCCCGCTGCGTGGCGGGAGCATTTGGCATGTTGTTGTCTATACCCCGCCCAATTCCGCCACTTCGCTTGTCGTGCTGAAGGGCGTGATGATCTTTCGGTAACCGACCGCGACGGGCTTCTTGCCGGAGACGGCAAATTCGCCGACGACGCGGTCGTGATAGATGCGCGGATTGTGCGATGTAATCGTGCGGGCATTGCGCCAATGACGATCGAGGGCCGTTGCTCTTTTGGCCGCCGATGCCCCGAGAGCGTCGAAGAGCACGGTCGTCGCCTCCAGGATCAGCTTCGAGATAACCGTCACCGACTGGCTCGTTTCGATCTCTGCCAGCAGATGAATATCCGTTTCGGTCGGGTCAACTCCGGCGAGGTTGGCTTCATAGGATCGCTGAAGGGCGGTGGCGACGTTCAGCACGATGGCGCCCGCGGCATATGCCGGGCCCCTCACCCGGCCGACGACTTCAAGGACCTGAGGATCCTCCGCGCTCGCCGCGCCGTTCCCGCGAGGGTATATGCGTGCCCGCGCGCCCACATGCCGCGATAGCTCGCCGGCGGCGGCTCGGCCGATCCCGGCAAGGCTTGCGAGATGCACAAGCTGAAAGAACGCCGTCGTATAGGGGAAACGCGCCGAATTCGGCTTGATGTGGAAGCTTTCCAGCCGGACATCCTTGAATCGTGCCGTGCCGCTGCCGCTCAGCGCCTGCCCGAAGCCATCCCAATCGTCCAGAATTTCGACGCCTGCTGCCGAGGTCGGGACAAGGGCGGCGATCGGCTCTCCCGATCCGTCAACCGCGCCGAGATTGATCCAGTCCGCGTAGATCGAGCCTGTCGTGTAGAATTTTTCGCCGTTCAGGCGATAGCCGTCACCATCCGTGACAATCGTCGTCGCATAGTCGCCCACCTTGGCCCCGGCGAGCTCGGAGAACCCGCTGCCGATCATCTCGCCGCCGCCCAGGCGGGATAGCCACTCGTCGCGCCATTGATCATGGGGCGCGTTGAGGAGATCCTCCGTAAAGCCTTGATGACTGCGGAAGATATTCGTGATGTTGGGATCCGCCGCCGATAGCTCGATCAGAAGAGCAAACAACTCCGGCAAGGTCAGTTCGCTCCCTCCATAGGCTTTCGGAATGCGAAGACCGCCAAATCCCGCCTCGCGCAGCCATTCGACCTCCCTGAAGGGGAGGCGCCGCTCCTGATCTCTCTCGATCGCGGTTTGAGCGATCCGCTCGAAAATCGGGCGGAAGTGGGCGGCGATCTCATCATATCGGGCGCTGGGACCGCTGCCCCAGCCGTCACTGATCCTGGTCATGCAATGCTCCTTGAATTGCGGCCTGCCCGAACTGAACCTGCGTCATGAGCTTTCCTCCCGCCGGCTTGCTCGTGCCCATATCGGATTTGCCGGCTGCCGGACCGGCGACCCCCAGCCATGCCAGAAGCTGCGATCGCAGCCGGTCGAATTCCGCGCCGCCCGCCGAACGGGGGCGCGGCAGATCAACCGGCGCCTCATGGGCCACGATGCCGTCCCGCATGACCAGCACACGGTCGGCAAGCAGCAGGGCCTCTTCCACATCGTGGGTGACGAGAAGAACAGCCTGACGATGTTTCTGCCAGAGATCGGCGACGAGTGCCTGTGCCTTGATGCGCGTCAGGGCATCGAGCGCTCCGAAAGGCTCGTCCAGCAACAGAAGATCGGGATTGCGCACAAGCGCCCGCGCGAGCGAAGCGCGCTGGGCCTCGCCACCGGACAGATCCTTGGGCCAGGCATCGCGGCGGTGGGCAAGACCAACCTCGGCCAGGGCATTTTCGGCTCGCGCCTTGTTGCGCCCGGCGGGCAGCCCCGCAACGACATTGCTCCAGACCTTTTTCCATGGAAAGAGCCGTGGCGACTGGAACGCAACGCCACGCCGGCGCGAGACAAAGACCTCGCCTTCGATTTCGCGATCGAGACCCGCAAGGATGCGAAGCAGCGTACTTTTGCCGCAGCCACTCGTGCCCAGCAGCGCGACGAACTCCCCTCGCCTGATATCGAGGCTCAGGCGGTCTATGATCGTTCTGTCTCCGAAGCGGCGAACGACGCCCTGAACGCTCACGGCAAGGCTGGCAGCAGGATTGGGAGCGGAACTGTCCATCCTCACGCCCCGTCGAAGTTCTGGCGCCAGCGGAGCAATATCCGCTCCAGCAGCCGCACGACCAGATCGGCACTGAGCCCGAGAAGGGCATAAATGACGAGGCAGAGAATGATGATATCGACGCGATAGACCTCGCGTGCATGCATGATGAGATAGCCAAGCCCGCCTTGAGCATTGACGGTCTCGGCAAAAACGAGCGCCAGCCATGCAGAGCCCAGCGAATAGCGCAGGCCGACCAGGAGGTTGGGCAAGGCACCGGGCAGGATGACCTGAAAGATCAGAGCGGCTCGCCCGAAGGACAGGGTCTGCGCTGCCTCGACCAGCGCCTTGTCGACATTGCGGATGCCGGCAAAGGTGTTGATGTAGAGCGGGAACGTCACCGCGAATGCGACGAGCGCGATTTTCGGCGTCTCGTCTATGCCAAGCCAGATAATCAGAAGCGGCACGAGGCCTGCCCATGGAAGGGTGCGTGCCATCTGCATCGGAGCGTCGATCAAATCCTCTCCCAGGCGGAAAAGTCCCGAAACGAGCGCAAGACCGACACCGATGACGAAGCCGAAGCAAAAGCCAGCCGCGACCCGCTGCAGCGACAAGGTCAGGGCGTCGGAGAGATCGCCGCTGGTAATGAGATCGATCAGCGTCGCCCAAAGCGTCTGAGGCGTCGGCAGAAGGTCCGGCGATATCCAGCCGTAACTCGTGCCGACGGACCACAGCAGCACCAGCGCTGCAGGGCCGAGCCCCTTGCCGATGACGCCGCCCGGAATAAGTCGCCGATGCTGACGGCCAAGCGGCACAATACGCTCGAGATCCGCAAGCTCCGACCGCGAAACGGTTCTTCGAGGTGTCGATAGAGGCGACGTATCGTCCGAAAGGCTTGCTAGCGTCGCCATCAATTTTTCTTTGCGAGCTTCTTGTTTTCGCTGTTGATCACATCGTCAAAATCCTTGGCGACGTAATTCTCCACCTGAAACTCGTTCTTGAATTGCCCGCTCTGGTGAAAATAAGCCACTTCCTGTTGCCAGCCCTTCAAGGCATTCGCATCCGTTGCCGGAGCGTATTCCTGGAAAGAACGGCTGGTCTGGAGATTGGCGGCGTCCGGCGAGATCTGGGACAGCTTGGCGACCTGCGCCGACCATTCCTGCGGGTGGGCGTTGACCCAGGCCTGCGCACGGATGATCCGGCGCGTGAGATCTTCAAGAGCAGCCTTGCGAGCAGGATCCGCAAGCGAGGAGGTCGGTGCGTAGAGCACGCCGGCCGTATCGATGACCTTGCTCAGGGACTGGAGGATGCGGGCGCCGTGCTGCTGCTGGGCGATTGCGGTATTCGGGTCCCAGACGACAAAGGCGTCGACCTGGCCATTGACCAAAGCGGACAGGCCATCCGTCGTGTTGAGGTTGAGGATCAGCTTTGGATCCCACGGCACGCCGGCCTGTTCCAATGCCTTGGCGAATTGATAGTGCTGCTTGGTGAAGTAAGGCAGCGCCACCTTGCGACCCTTGAGATCGGCCACCTTGCCGAGATCGGAATCCCCGCGCACCAGAATGGCGCTGCCGCTTTCCTTGCGCTCCCAGGTCGCGGCCAGGATCGTCACCTTCACGCCGTTTGCAATCGCCGAAAGCACGCCGGTATCGCCTCCCGCGGCGATATCCACATGTCCGGCCCTTAGCGCCTCGACAAGCGGCGGCGTCGAATCGAAATCGGCCCACTTGATCTTATAGGGTACATTCTCGACCTCGCCGGCGGCAATCAGCTGACGGTGGAGGCCGGTCTTGTTCGGCGTCCCGATTGTGACCGTCACCGTTGAAAGATCGGCTGCGGACTGGGCCGATGCGGACATGGAGAACGAGGCCGCCAGAGCGATTGGCAGGACGACTCTCTGAAAAAGGCGCGACAAACAGGTCATTCCGATAATGCCTTTCCTTGGCGACGGACGAGAACAGCGCATCGAACCTACGCGGTCGAACGCGTCGCTGTTCGATGACCGAGACAGTAGGAAAGCATTGGCTTCATCGTAAGAAAATTTTATCTATAGATTTTATAGACTATAAAAATGCTTTCCCATTTGCCGGGCGATTGCGCCTGGCTCCGCCGTCGTCACCGGCAAACTCCGGCGCTAGGTTTGAAGGAGGAAACGGCACCGCACGGGAGCGAAATCATGAGCCAGAAGACGATTTCCAAGGACACCTTTCGCAATTGGCTGGAGGATGGCAAGGAGCTTGCCGTGCTCGACATTCGCGATCCCGCCATTGTCGGCTATGCTTCGCCTTTATTTGCCACCAACCTGCCGGCAGACCGGGTTGTGAACGAACTCGGCCGGTTCGTGCCGCGCAAAGCCGTTCGTACCGTCCTTGTCGATGCGGGCGACGGGATTGCGTCGCGCCTGTCGGACGAGCTGGGGGCGGCCGGCTGGCCGAATATCTTTGCGCTCGAAGGCGGCATACCAGCCTGGACCGCAGCCGATGACGGCGCTCCGCTGCCGACATTCGACATACCCGGCGTGGACTTCTCCAAGGCCGTCGAAAAGGAAAGGAAGACGCCAGCCATTTCGGCGCTGGAGCTGAAAAAGCTGCAGGACGCAGGCGAAGACGTGATCGTCATCGATACGCGCACGGTGGCGGAATTCGCCCGTGATCACGTCCCGGGCGCAGTCAGCGTTCCCGGGGCGGAATTGGTTTTGCGCTATAGGGATATTGTCCCCTCGGAAACGACAAGGGTCGTGGTTTCCTGTGCCGGACTGCCGCGCGCCATCCTCGGCGCCCAGACGCTCATCGACGCGAACGTTCCAAACCGGGTTGCCTATCTCGACGACGGAACAAAAGCCTGGAGCGCTGCGGGCCTTCAACTGGAAAGCGGCAGGACACGCATCTATCGCGACCCGACGGACGAGGCGCGCGACTTCGCGCGCCAGCATATCGCAACATTGAGCGAGCCTGATCAATTCCCGGAAATCGATCTCGATACGGCAAGAAAGTGGGCCGGCGACCCCAATCGGACCACCTACCTGCTCGACGTGCGGACACCCGAAGAATTCGAGACGGTCCATCTTGAGGGAACCTTGTCGTCCGAAGGAGGGCAATTGCTGGGCGTCGCCTACCGCACCATCTCGGTGAGAGGCGCAAGGGTGGTCCTGATCGACGATCTTCTTGGCGTTCGGGCCCGTACCGTTGCCCATTGGCTGCAACGGCGCGGCTACGAAATCGCGTTGCTGCTGGTCGATTTTCACGCATCCGATCGGCAGGTTTCAGCAGGGGCAGTTGAGCTGGCGGCGCAATGAAATTGCGCCGGGCGGCTTCATATCGCCAAGAGAACGGCCCCATTGCCTCCTTGCTTTGACGCAGCGGCTTTCTGAACCGATCCAAGGCGCCTGCCGATCGCTGGGCGTGGATGCCTGCGGCATGATCGCGCCTCTGTCGCTTCTGCCCGTTTCGCCAGCGATATTGAACCGCCCAGCACAGGCCCATTGCGCCTACTTGCCGCTGATGACGCCGGCAGCTCCCTGCCTGCGGACGGGTATACACATGACAATACCGTGACAATTACGCAACAGAATACGCTGTTCTATAATCTATAAATTTTATAGAAATACATTACTAAACATCGCCTCCAAGTCCCGTCATGTATCATGTCGGAATCGAGACTGAATGTCTTGGTTCTCCCAGATCAGGGGTCAACGTTTGAAAACCAGGTGGGGTAGGGCGCGTCGATTTTCTCGGCGTGGATAGTCATACCTAATCGATATTGGAACTGGAGTTACTATGAACATCAAGA
>NZ_WUEY01000022.1 GCF_010668395.1 Martinezella lusitana | reverse complement strand
GCGTCATGCACACCGGCGGCATTCACGACGCCCATTTGCTGGTCGGCACCCGTCCGATTGCCACAACGGCGGAAAAGGCACAGGGATAGGGATAGGAGTGCTCCACTTTCTGCAGCCCGGAGCACGTTTCCCAAGGACAACGCCGTGGCTCGCCATATCATGACGCGCGCCTTGCTGCCCTGTGCATTCGGATCGCCGCCGACACTCCCAGCGCATCCTTGAAAACGGTCATCGGCACGGAGTTGACCGAACGTCTCCGGCACCGGCACAAAGCGCGACCGCATCGTGAGGCCTGTGTAGATTAGTTTTCCGAAATTCGAATATTAGAACCGTTAAAGTTTATCGAATTCTTTATTCTCGCCCAGTATTGATTGCTAAAACAGGTAGAACTTTTTGCTTTCCCGGGTGAGCAATGGATCGAACTAAGGAAGAGCAGCGCCTTTTGCAGGCGCTGACAATTGCTCTGGACATGGGCCATATCTGGCCTGCCTTTCAGCCATTGGTCGATCTAAGAACAAAATCAATCTATGGCTTCGAGGTATTGGCGCGATGGTCCGATCCCGAGTTGGGAGATATATCCCCGGCTGTATTCGTCCCGCTTGCGGAAAACTCCGGCCTTATTTCACTGCTGACAGATCTTATTGTGAGAGAGGCAACGCGTCTGGTGGCCTCAACGGCAGGTGACTTCATACTTGCATTCAATATGTCGGCCGCTGAATTTCGGAACCCCGCACTATTGGAATTCCTGAAAAACGGCCTCGCCCCCAGCCAGTTTCCCTTGTCGCGGATTTGTATCGAAGTCACCGAAAGCGTTCTTTTCGATGACGATGAACAAGCAAGAGAGACTTTCTTACAATTGAAGAACGCCGGAATCACAATGGCGCTCGACGACTTCGGAACAGGCTTTTCAAGCCTGTCGCGGCTGCATTCGTTTTCTTTCGATAAACTGAAAATCGACAAAAGCTTCGTGGAATCCATGGAAAGAGATGTCGACAGTCGGAAAATTATTACCTCCGTCATCGGGCTTGGGCAAAGCCTTGGAATGAGGGTTGTTGCCGAAGGGGTGGAAACCACGGTGCAAGCCGACGGTCTACGCGACCTGGGCTGCGATATTGGGCAGGGCTGGATATTTGGAAAGCCCAAGCGCTGGAACGAGGCGCAGGGGATACTGCAAACACTGCCGAGCAGACGTACAAACGTGATCGACGCCTCCCCTTTTCAACGTCTTCATCAATTGGACGCCCTTTACAAAACCGCGCCGGTCGGCCTGTGCTTCCTTGATCTGAGTTTCCGCCACGTCAGTGTAAATGAACACTTTGCCAAGTTCATCGGGCTTGACCCCGAGGAGATTGTGGGAAGGACAATTTCCCAAATATGGCCCGAACCCGACGCCTCCCAGATCGCGGAGCGTCTTTCCCGGGTGCTGGAAGAAAAGACCATGGACACCCTCGAATACGACAGGGGATCGAGAGGGGTGTTCATAATAATAAACCAGAGAGTCGAAGACGGATTTGGAACGCTGCTTGGGATCTCCAGTGCCGCGATCGACATCACGCATCAACGGAGCCTGGAAAAAGCGTTGCAGGAAGCCGAGGAACGCTACTCCGCGCTGACGCGAAAGATGAACTCTCTAAACCCGGGAAGCTCGGAATACTCATTCGACCTGAAAACCATACCTATTGCCGAGGACTTCCCGCAGCCGGCAGCGTAGGTGGCCTGTCATCGAACCTTCATTCACGGCAGCGATTGGAGCCACGGCAGCTTTGGATACGCCAACTGGCGCGGTGGGAAAAGCCGACGGCTACGGGCGGAAATGGTTGTCATCGTCCGCCCATTCGGCCATGACGCTGGTGGCATTGCCGAAACCGAAGAACAGGCTCTCATTATCTTGCATCCTTTGACGACGCGAGGATCGCGTTCGACGTGAACTCTGTCTCATGGTCGGAAGCGACCCTGACGGGCTTGCCTCGCCGCTCAAGGATCGCCGTCAATTCCCGAGCGGCACTGCGCCCGGAGACCGACATGCCAGGGGTCGCTACCGGGAGTTCGCGCATCATCCCATCGACAATATCGAGCACGCAACCGCGACACGCTCCGATCCCCCAGGCACGATGTCCGCAAACGGCGAAACTGAACTTTGCCAGGTTCGTTCGGCTCGATCGGGCGCAAATCATGTTCGGCGCCGACGTACAGAACAAGAAGACGCTCTTGCGCAACGATCAAATGCCGGTCCTTCTTCAAGGCCAGCCAAGAGCAAGACATCCCAACAAAGCGGGTGAAGAAAATCCTTGTCTTCTATTTTCATTGATTTTGTGCGATATATGAACAAATATCACATAACGCACAAATCCATTGACGATCCCGGGCCGAAAGCGCTTATTGACGCCTACGAGAACAGCATATGTTGAGGAGGCTCTATGGCGAAGATCCTGTCGCTTTCGCAGGCGGTAGCGGAGAATGTGCGTGATGGCGATACCGTCGCCATGGAGGGTTTCACCCATCTCATTCCCTATGCCGCCGGTCACGAAGTCATCCGCCAGGGCAGGAAAGACCTCTTTCTGATCCGCATGACGCCGGACATTCTTTACGATCAGCTGATCGGCGTCGGCGCGGCTCGGGGCATGAAATTTTCCTGGGGCGGCAATCCGGGCGTCGGCTCGCTGCATCGTTTCCGCGATGCGGTCGAGAACCAGTGGCCTCGCCCACTTGAGATCGATGAGCATTCGCATGCGGCCATGGCCAATGCCTATGAAGCCGGTGCGGCAAACCTGCCCTTCGCCATGCTGCGCGGCTATATCGGCGCCGACCTGCCCAAGGTCAATCCGAACATCAAGAGCGTGACCTGCCCCTTCACCGGCGAAGTGCTGGCCGCCGTTCCCGCGATCCGGCCCGACGTCGCCATCATCCACGCGTTGCGGGCTGACCGGAAGGGCAACGTACTGCTCGAAGGCATCGTCGGCGTTCAGAAAGAGGCCGTGCTTGCCGCCAGGCGCTCGATCGTGACGGTCGAGGAAATTGTCGACGAGCTGAACCCGCCCTCGCCCAATTCCGTTGTTTTGCCGACCTGGGCCGTGACGGCGGTGTCGCTCGTGCCGGGCGGAGCATTCCCCTCCTATGCACAGGGCTATTATGCCAGATCCAACGCCTTCTACATCGCGTGGGACGAAATCGCCCGCGATCGCGACAGCTTCCTTGCCTGGATCGACGAGCATGTGATGAAGGCCGGCCCGGAAGACTTTGCCAAGCATGCCGGCAAGCAGCCGGTCAAGTCGGCGTAAGGAGGTCAAGATGAGCGATTTTACGCCTACGGAAATGATGACGATTGCGGCCGCCCGCGCACTGACGAATGACGATGTGTGCTTCGTCGGCATCGGCGCGCCGTCAGCAGCCTGCAATGTCGCGCGCCTGACCCATGCGCCGGACATTACCCTGATCTACGAAAGCGGCACCGTTGGCACCAAGCCCGATGTGCTGCCGCTGTCGATCGGCGACGGCGAGCTTTGCGATACCGCGCTTTTCACCGTCGCCGTGCCGGAAATGTTCCGCTACTGGCTGCAGGGCGGCCACATCACGACGGGTTTCCTCGGCGGCGCGCAGATCGACAGGTTCGCCAATCTGAACACCACCGTCGTCGGCCCCTACGACCACCCCAAGGTTCGCTTGCCCGGTGGCGGCGGAGCACCCGAAATCGCCAGCAATTGCGGCCAGATCTTCATCACCATGGCGCTCTCCAAGCGCGGTTTTGTCGAGAAGTTGCCCTTCATCACTTCGATGGGTCATGGCGAGGGCGGCAATCATCGCGAGCGCCTGGGCATGAAGACGAAAGGTCCGACTCGCGTTATTACCGATCTCTGCATTCTCGAGCCTGATCCGGTCACCAAGGAATTGACTGTCGTGTCTATCCATAAGGGTGTAAGTCGCGAGCAGATATCGGAGAATTGCGGCTGGGCGATCAAGTTTGCCGGCGAGGTGATCGAGACCCCAGCACCGACTGAAACCGAACTATCCGTCCTGCGCGATATCAACGCGCGTACCAAGAAAGCCCATGAGGCAGCCTGATGACCGACGCTTTTATCTGTGACTACATCCGCACCCCGATCGGCCGCTTCGGCGGATCGCTCTCCTCCGTTCGCGCAGACGATCTCGGCGCCGTGCCGCTGAAGGCGCTCATCGAGCGCAATGCTTCGGTCGACTGGGAAGCCGTCGACGACGTGATCTATGGCTGCGCCAACCAGGCCGGCGAGGACAATCGCAACGTCGCACGCATGGCGAGCCTGCTTGCCGGCCTGCCGATCGCAGCCGCCGGCACGACGATCAACCGGCTGTGCGGCTCGGGCATGGACGCCATCATCGCAGCGGCTCGCGCCATCCGCGCCGGCGAGGCGGATTTGATGATTGCCGGCGGCGTCGAAAGCATGTCGCGCGCGCCCTTCGTCATTCCGAAGGCCGAAAGCGCCTTTTCGCGCAATGCCGAAATCTATGACACCACCATCGGCTGGCGCTTCATCAATCCGGTCATGAAGAAACAATATGGCGTCGACTCCATGCCGGAGACGGGCGAGAACGTCGCCGAAGATTACAAGGTCACCCGCCAGGATCAGGACGCTTTTGCCGTGCGCTCGCAGGCGAAGGCTGCTGCAGCCCAGGAAAACGGCCGGCTTGCCAAGGAAATCACGCCGGTCACGATCCCGCAGCGCAAGGGCGATCCGGTTGTTGTCGGCAAGGACGAGCATCCGCGCGCAACGACGATAGAGGCGCTCGCCAAGCTCGGCACGCCCTTCAAGAAGGAGGGCGGCACGGTGACGGCCGGCAACGCTTCCGGCGTCAACGACGGTGCCGCCGCCCTCATCATCGCTTCGGAAGCTGCCGCGAAGAAATATGGCCTGACGCCGATCGCCCGCATCCTCGGCGGAGCCGCCGCCGGTGTTGCCCCGCGCATCATGGGCATCGGCCCGGTTCCCGCCTCGCGCAAGCTGATGGCCCGGCTTGGCATGCGCCAGGAACAGTTCGACGTCATCGAACTCAACGAGGCCTTCGCCTCGCAAGGGCTTGCCGTGCTGCGCGAACTCGGCATTGCCGATGACGATGCCCGCGTCAATCGCAATGGCGGCGCGATCGCGCTCGGCCATCCCCTCGGCATGTCCGGCGCCCGCATCACCGGCACCGCGGCCCTGGAACTGAAGGAGACCGGCGGACGCTATTCGCTGTCGACCATGTGCATCGGCGTCGGCCAGGGCATTGCCATCGCTCTCGAGCGGGTCTGATTGTTTCGATCAGCTTTGGTCCGTCGCCGCATCGGCGGCGGGCCATGCCGGCAGGCGGGGCTGGATGCTGGCCTGGCCAAGGCAGCGATTGCCGAGTGACCGTCCGGTCGGCCAGCCCATACTACAACTGGGTGGCGATGGCCGCCTTGTCTATGATCGACCAGACGTTTCGGGCGCGTCCCTCCCAAAACTCATAGAAGACATTTTCGGCGAACTGCACCCTTTTGCCGTTCACCGGCATCCCGAACAACGCCCCCTTCGGCCTGCAGTCAAACTGCAGACGGCTTGCAACATGGGGTGGTTCGCAAATCAGCAGCCGAATGTTGAAATGGAGATCGGGAATGGCGCGGAAGTCGCCTTCGAGCATTTCGCGATATCCCGACAATCCAACATGGCTGCCGTTGTAATGCACGTCGTCATGGATGAATTTGCCGAGATTCGACCAATCCTGCCGGTTCAAGCAAGCAATGTAGCCGCGATAGATCTCGGACAGGTCGACGCTTTCCATTCACATTGCCTTCTGCCTGGGATCGATCGGCCTCAGGCCGATGCCTGCAAACGGCGCCGGCCGGTTTGTCTTATCGCCATCGGATGCTTCAGCGGCGGCGCCGGCCGGCCGATGTGATATCCCTGGACGGCGTCGATACCGAAGGATTTGACGAGATCGAGTTGCTCCTCGTTCTCGACCCCTTCGACAAGGATGCGATGACCTCGATTGCGCACCAGTCCGATGATGTCTTCGAGAAGAACCTTTGCGCCCTCGTTGTCCGCGGCATCGTGCAGGAACGATTTGTCGATCTTGACGGTCTCGAAATCCATCAGGCGAAGCCAGGAAAGGCCGGCAAAGCCTGTGCCGAAATCATCCAGCCAGAATTTGATGCCGAGCTTCTTGAGATCCTGAATGCTGTCGAGCACATCGGGACGTATTTCCATATCGACGCCTTCGGTGATCTCGAATGCGATCCTGTGCCCCGAAACGCCCGTTTCGGCGAGGATGGCGGCCACCTGCGCCGCGAAGCCCGGAGCGCGCAGCTGGATCGGAGAAACATTGATGCTCACCGTATCGACGATATCGCGGAACAGCAGTTCGCAGCACGCACGCCTGATCGCCCAGTAGCCGAGCTCGATAATGGCGCCTGTACGCTCCGCGATCGGGATGAAGACGGCAGGGGAGGAACTCGATCCATCGAGCATTTGCAGACGCATCAAGGCCTCGTAGGCACCGATCTCGCCGGTCTCGAGATACAGGATCGGCTGGTATACCAGCGAGACGAGATTTTGCTGAATGGCGATCTTCAGGATCGCCGCAATGTTTTCGCTCGCATCGCCGCCGGGCAGCTCGTTCGGATCAAACAGCCTCGCACAGTTGCGACCGCTGGCCTTGGCGGAATACAGGGCGCGGTCCGCTTCATTGATGACGTTTTCCAGTTTCGTGCCGGCGACGTCTCTCGTCACGGTCGCCCCCACGCTCACGGTGACGTGCCGGAAGCCATCGAGCCGCTGCGCATGGATGATATCTAGGTCCTCGATCCCGTGGCAGATGGCCTCTGCCAGAGCCAGGGCATCCGCTCCACGCTCCAGATCGAGAATGACGATAAACTCTTCGCCGCCATATCGGCCGACGGTCGCGCCCAAGGGCGCGACGATATCGGACAAGGCATTGGCGACCGTCACAAGGCAATGGTCGCCCTCCTGATGCCCATAATAGTCATTGTACTTCTTGAAGAAATCGACATCGACCAGCAGGACCGCAAACGCCACGCCGTCCTCACGCCAGCGCTCCCAGAACTGCTTCAGCCTTATATCAGCCGCTCGGCGATTTTCCATGCCCGTCAGGGAGTCGGTAATGGACAGACGCAGAAGCGCCTCCCCGCGCTCGGTTGCTTGGCGCTGCTGCAGTTCGGCTTCCCTGGCATTGAGGAAGACGTTGAAACGTTCCTTGTTCAGCTTCCAGTTCACATAGGAGGTGAAGACGAAGCAGCAGAGATAGAAGGTGGTAAAGGCAAGACAATAGGCAGGGCTGTAGTGAAACTCGGTCAGCGAGAGCAGGAACGATGCGAAGATCAGCCCGGACGAGGCGATGGCCAGACCGAACTCGAGGCTGAAGAAAAGGTTAACGCCCATCATGAAGATCGCACCGAAGGCGGCATAATAGGAGAAAGCTTCGGCATTGGCGGTCTGCAGCGCCGGCACCAGCCACACCACATAGCCCAGGACCACCGCGGCGGCACATGTCGCCTCGAGCTCGCCTGCACGACGCCCGCGCGAGAACTGGATCTCCAGGATAAGAAGCGAGGCACCGCCGATGAGAAAACGCGCAGGAATGGTTACATTCGACACATCCGGAATGAAGATCAGGTCGGTTATCAGGAAGAGAACGTAGACGGGGACGGCAAGCCACAGACCGCTGCGAGCCAGGGCACGGCGCGCCTCGTTGCCGTAGTCTTTGTAGAGCGTGCGAAGTTCGGCGGAACGACTCGCCCGGCGGACTTCTCCCCGGCCAAGATTATCTACCCCCGACAATCGACGCATGCTCACCATCACCCGAGTTAGCCGAGACTTCATGTCACCGCGTTACCTTTGCGCCGCTCGACTGAACAAATCATCGCCTCACGAAGCGGCTGATTTGGTCCGTTTGATAGCGATAGCGTTGCCGTAGCGACATTAACAAAACCATAGCGCCCAATTTTTATATGAGATATGGTTTGCATAGTGTTCACGGAATCATTTAAAATTGAAACAATTTCAAACTGCACTCGACGGCTATAGCCTTGTTACCGCGCAGTCCATTTCGGAACATGCGAGATCATCCGGTAACATTCTCACCACCGATCAGATCAAAGAGGGCGAAGCAGAGCTCGCCCTCATTCTCTCCCTGACGCAGCAGGGCTTCGAAGCGAACGCGGCAGTTCCAGGCATCATGAAGGCTTTGACGGAGCGGCTGCAGGCATTGATGAACAAATCGACCCCGCTCGTCTGGACGCATCTGGCTTCCATCGCGCAGGCCCATCCCGTTTCATCATACCTGCTGCAGGATCCCCTGACGCGATGGTCCTTCGAAAAGCCTCGCGGCTATAGCGGCGATGCCTATCTACTTGATTTCATCTACGAACATCCGGCAGTCGCGGCGCAGGTGAAAGCCGCTTCGCCCCTCGGCTCGGAAATTTACAATTTCACCAGAAGCGCCCCGTCCGCCGTCGCGGTGCGCGAGAGGCGCGATCTTCTTGCCGCGCATGTCGATGCCGTCGCCGGTGAAAACGACAATGCGGAAATTCTGGCGATTGCGGCGGGGCACCTTCGCGAAGCGGAGCGTTCCCAGGCCCTGCAAAGCGGCAAGCTCAAGCGCTGGGTGGCGCTCGATCAGGATCCCATCAGCGTCGGCACCGTGAGCTCGGCCTTCCACGGGAGCTGCGTCGAAGCGGTTAACGGTTCGGTTCGCACCATATTGGGGCGGGCGCAGAAGCTCGGCACATTCGACTTCATCTATGCAGCCGGCCTTTACGACTATCTCGCCGAAAGTGTCGCTGTGCGGTTGACCGAACGTTGCCTGCAGATGCTGAAGCCAGGCGGCAAGTTCCTGCTCGCGAATTTCGCCAAGGACATCGGCGTCGAAGGTTACATGGAAACCTTCATGAACTGGCCGCTGATCTGGCGAACGGACGAAGATGTCCAGTCGATCATCGACAAGGTCCGACACCATCTCGCCGACATCTCCGTTACGCGCGGTGAAAACGGCGGCGTCATATATGCAGTCCTGACCGTATAGTTTACGGGAGCGGCACAGCTGGCCAGGCCGCGCTGCGGCTTGGCCGGAAAAGCGCAATAGAGCAAATGGCAGGCAATAGCCTAGATCGACTGCTGTGATGGCGGCACGGATCGGGGTGTACTGTGTGCCGATCTGTTTGCACACCATGTCATCCAATGCCTTGACGGCGCATGATGGTGCGCAATCGCGCCATAAGTCTCTTAATGGCGAATGACTTGAGAGGATAACAGGCGCCGCCGGTATCAACACCGTCTATGCGGCCATCGAACTTCCCGCGCGCAATCGACATGCAGTTGGCATACCCGCCTCAACGACATTCTACCCCAAAGCGATCGACAGCCCCTTGCCGTCCGGAACCCGGCGATCCAGAGGGATGGCATGATAGGGGAAGCCGCCGCTCGCCGCTCCTCGACGGTAGCCAATCCCGGGCGACGATCGTATTGCATAGATGGGTTGCGACAGCCTTGGAGACGCCTGCTCAACAGCAAGGAAATTGAAACCCGCGGCTGATGCCTATGCAGGATGCCAAGGGTACGGCAGGAGAGAGCGCGTGGCCGCCTCCCCTGCCTGATACCTCCCAGGGCAACCCATCGATAGGCTGCAACGCACAAGAACGACAGCTCCGTTGCGTGAGCAGCTTCTTCTTTTGTCACCCTTCCCAAGCACATGCCGACATCGGTCGACAACGGCATGCAGCCCGGTTCGCACCTGTGCCGCGCCCACCTCAGTTGAAGCTGCGCAGATGCGGCGGCAGGTAGCCGGGATACCCCAGGGCGTTTTCCCGCTCGGGAAGACCGATGTCGCGAAGCTGGTAGTTCGATAGCTCGGCCACCTGCTTGCGCGTCTGACGTTGCCTCCAGACAACGAGCAGCAAGGCGCGCGCCGTCCTCCAGGCACCGAATTTCTGGTACAGTTCATCGACCGTCGCCGTCAAACTGTCGGCAACTAAAAATTGTGAATGCGTCATTGTATTTTCCTGGCGCAGTCACGCAGCCAGGTCCTCTCGAAGCTTGACCGGCTTCAGGAGCTGACGCATGGAACATGCGCCGATTCATTCCATCAGCAAGTCATGATGTGTTGGTGAGAAAACGCCTAAGTGGCGGAATTTAAAGCTTTTCGAGCTCTAAACGATCGCTCGTCGCGCCACTGGAGTGGCACATGCAAAACCAGAGCCGAGCATTCCGCTAGAGGCGTACGTAAACATTCGAATATGATACATTTCACGCCTCCTCTGTTTGATTGCGGATAGGCGTATAATATGCAAGATTTGTCCTGCGGCAAGCCTGCAATTTCGAATTGCAAATCTCCGCCGCATTGTGTTGCCTTGTAGCAACAGTCCATATGCTGCCGCACACAGGTTCAAACTGCTTTTCCAGGCGATCGAAACCGCGTTAGAACGAGTTGACGATGCCGCCGCCCGTACGCATCTGCTGAACCATGATATGGGCATGATAATGCATGGCACACTTGATCGCGTAGATCTGCAGAACGACGGGCGAGCGGCGATGTCGCAGGAGATTGAATAGCCGCCGGCGATAGACGGCGCGCAAGTCCGCCTCCTTCACCCGGCGCATCAGCCGGACGAAAATGCCGACGGCCTCGAACGCCCATGTCGCATTGAGCGCAAGCAGACGCAACGGATGCCGGCGCAGATGCCGCAAACGGGCACTTTCCGGCTCGATATGCGCGTCGATGTAAAGCGCATCCAGCCGGTCGAAATAAGCGGCCGGTTGATGCAGGTCGCTAAGAACCGAGAGGTATCCGTCCCGCAGAGTCTCCCGCGAGAGATTGAGCGGAATGACATTGGTGCCGTAAGCGGGCGGATCGTCGTGATCGAGCCTCCCCTCCTTGGCAAGACGAGTGTAGAGCGGTGTCTTCGGAATGGCTGCCAGCATGCCGATCATGGCGTTGACGATACGCGCATCCTTGATGAAGATGCGCTGCGCATCGAAGATGGTCGCATCGTCGCTGTCGAAACCCAGGATCATGCCGCACCAGACTTCCATGCCGGTCTGCTGGATCGTATGGATCTTTTCCAGCATCGTTCCGCCCTTGCGCAGGTTCTGCAGCTTCTTGGTTTCGCGCAACGCCTCCTCGTTCGGCGTCTCGATGCCGATGAAGACGACGCGGATATTGGCGTCGACCATCAGCTGCATCAACTCCGCATCGTCGGCCAGGTCGATCGACGCCTCCGTCAGAAACGTCATCGGATAATGATGCCGTTCCTGCCAGGCGACGACATCGCGCAAGACCTCCTTGATCGCCTTCTTGTTGCCGATCAGGTTGTCGTCGACGATGAAGGCCGTGTCCGTTCCGGTCGCCAGCAAGGCTTCCATCTCGGCGACGATCTGGGCGCTGGTCTTGATGCGCGGCTTGCGGCCGAAGACCACGATGATGTCGCAGAAATCGCAGGTGAAGGGACAGCCGCGCGAGAACTGAACGCTACCGACCGCATATTCATCCATTTTCAGGAGATCGAAGCGCGGCACCGGCACCGTGCTCATATCCGTCCTGTCGGACTGCTCGTAGCGCCGGGCATGGCAGCCCTGCTGCCATTCCTCCAGAAATTTCGGCCAGGTTTCTTCCGCCTCGCCGATAAAGGCGACGTCGGCAAGGTTGCCGAAATAATCCTCCTTGACCGTAACCCAAGGTCCGCCGACGACGGTAAAGCAATCGCGTCGCTTGAGTTCGGTCAGGATCTCCGTCATCCGGAACCGCTGGACGATCATGCCCGTCAGCGCAACGATATCGGCCGTCTCGCAGAGGCCGTAGTCTATCGGCTCGACATTCTCGTCCACCAGCGTGACGGTGTGTTCCGAGGGTGTCAGCGCAGCCAGCAAAGGCAGGCAGGCTACCGGTAGATTGGCCTTGACATCGAATAGCGGCAGAGCGTGCTCCATGCCCCAGTAGGAGGTTTCGAAGCGCGGATTGATGATGACGATATGAGCCATTGAATATGCCGCTCCATGATTTGGAAGATCTGGTTCGGTATTGCGTTGAGCCTGTATGTCATTTGCGGTTGCCTGCATTCGCCCATAGGCGATAAGGCGGGTTTTTCCAGCATCGCGGCGGCTGTCTTAGCAGCTCTATATGAGCCGAGGATTAAATTCCGGACGACGGGATGCCGGTGACATCCTCGACACGTCATCTCTGCGGGTCGGCATTTGAGGTGAAGCTCCCGTATGTGCGGCGTGGCCCGAATATTTGACGGGAGCATTGCGCCACGACGTTTTCGCCGCCAGGATCAAAAGCCCAGTTGCAATGCCAATCGAAACTTTTTGGGCGACGATGTCGAAATCCCTCCGATGCGATCGTCTTTATTACGGACCTGATGCGAAAGGCAAATGGCCGATCTTTCGCGTCTTGGGCGGAACCGGATGAAGGGAGTTGCGAAATGAATTCGTCCTATCGTTGGGTGATCGTCGGGGCCGGAGCCCTGATGACCTGCGTTGCGCTCGGAGCGATGTTTTCCCTGGCGATCTTTCAGGTGCCGATGGCTGCCGACACCGGCTGGTCCCATACCGGCATCGCCACCGCCATGACGTTGAATTTCCTGACGATGGGCTTGGGTGCCTTCGCCTGGGGCGCTGCAAGCGATCGTTTTGGCGTTCGCAGCGTCGTGCTGATCGGCGCGGCGCTGCTTGGGCTTGCGCTGGTCCTGGCCAGCCGGGCAGGCTCCCTTCTGCAATTCCAGCTGACCTATGGCATCCTTGTCGGCCTTGCCGCCAGCGCCTTCTTCGCGCCTATGATCGCGGCGACGACCGCCTGGTTCGACAAAGGCCGAAGCCTCGCGGTATCACTCGTCTCGGCCGGCATGGGCGTTGCGCCGATGACCGTCTCGCCTTTCGCGCGCTATCTGATTTCCGCCTATGACTGGCGTTTCGCCATGCTGGCAATCGGCATCCTGGCGTGGGCGCTCCTGATCCCGGCGGCGATGCTTGTGCGCCGAGCGCCCGTTCTTGCCGAAGCCTCCAGCCCGGATGCGCAAAGGGAAGAACAAAGCCTGCCGCTTGGCCGCATCTTCCGCTCGCCGCAGTTCCTTGTTCTCGGCGCGACCTTCTTTGCCTGCTGCGCCGCTCATTCCGGCCCGATCTTCCACATGGTCAGCTATGCCACCATCTGCGGCGTCGGGCCGATGGCCGCCGTCAGCATCTATAGCGTCGAAGGGCTCGCGGGGCTCGGCGGGCGGCTTCTTTATGGAACGCTCGCCGACAGGCTGGGCGTGAAGCCGGTGCTGGTCGCCGGACTGCTGGTACAGGCGCTCGCGCTTGCCAGCTATCTGCTGGTCAGCGAACTTGGCGAATTCTACGCGCTGGCGGTCGTCTTCGGCAGTGCCTATGGCGGCGTCATGCCGCTTTATGCGGTTCTGGCGCGCGAGTATTTCGGACCACGCGTCATCGGCACCGTGTTCGGCGCAGCCTCGATGCTCTCAAGCATCGGCATGGCAGCCGGACCACTGATCGGCGGCTGGATATTCGATACCTTCGCCAACTACTCCTGGCTCTTCATCGGCTCGTCCATGGTCGGACTGGGCGCCGCCGCCATCTCACTTGCCTTTCCGCCGATGCGGCGGCTGCGGCTGCAGGCTGCAGACTGCATGACCTAGGCAAAAAGGTCGGGATTCGCATGCCGAGCTTTCCTGGCTGCGTCATATTTCGGCGAGCCTGACATCGCTCCTCCCGACGAGAAGCCGCGGCGGGAGTGGCGAGCGGCGATATATTCATATTTCTTGATACTTACACACAGTTTTCCATAAGCGACACCGGTTGCAGGCATTGCAATTTTCAATTTTTGGCCAACACTCGCAAGTGCATCAGGTGCGTGATCTCCTGGGGGAGGGAATCAGGGGAGCACCCACTGGCGCGACTTTCCGCGCCCATCGGCAGGAAAGTCCTGCGTAATGTCATCATGGGGGACATGACACGGGTCTTTTGACCATGTCCCTGGTGCAATTGGGAGGATTGATTCATGGCAACCGCGTCCGTTGCCGCGACGAGAAGTCGTGGCATGACCAGGGAGGAGAAGAAAGTCATCTTCGCCTCCTCCCTCGGAACTGTGTTCGAATGGTACGATTTCTATCTCTACGGATCCCTGGCCGCCTTTATCGGCACGGCCTTTTTTAGCGACTATCCGGAAGCAACCCGCAACATCTTCGCCTTGCTGGCCTTTGCCGCAGGCTTCCTCGTCCGGCCTTTCGGCGCACTGGTCTTCGGCCGGATCGGCGATCTCGTGGGACGCAAATATACCTTTCTCGTCACCATCCTGATCATGGGCCTCTCGACCTTCCTGGTCGGCGTTCTCCCTGGTTCGGCAAGCTGGGGCATCGTTGCCCCGGTCATTCTGATCATCCTTCGCCTGCTGCAGGGCCTGGCGCTTGGCGGCGAATATGGTGGTGCGGCCACCTATGTCGCCGAGCACGCCCCCGACGACAGGCGCGGCTACTACACGTCCTGGATCCAGACGACGGCGACGCTCGGCCTGTTTCTGTCGCTGATCGTCATCCTGGTCGTGCAAAACGCGGTCGGCAAGGATGCCTTTGCCGCCTGGGGCTGGCGCATTCCGTTCGTCTTGTCCTGCCTTCTGCTGGCCATCTCCGTCTGGATTCGGCTTTCGCTCAGCGAATCGCCGGCTTTCAAGAAGATGAAGGAAGAGGGCAAGGGCTCCAAGGCACCGCTGTCTGAAGCCTTCGGCCAGTGGAAGAACGCGAAGATCGCCCTCATCGCGCTGCTCGGCCTCACGGCCGGCCAGGCGGTCGTCTGGTATGCCGGCCAGTTCTATTCGCTGTTCTTCCTGCAGAACGTGCTCAAGGTCGATGGCCAGTCGGTCAATATCATGATTGCGATCGCACTTTTGATCGGCAGCGGCTTCTTCGTGTTCTTCGGCTGGCTTTCCGACAAGATCGGCCGCAAGCCGATCATCATGGCGGGGCTTGCACTGGCGATCCTGACCTACTTCCCGCTCTTCAATGCGCTGACGCGGGCTGCCAATCCGGCGCTTGCTCAGGCGGAACAGACCATCCGCGCCACCGTCACGGCGGCTCCCGGCGATTGCACATTCCAGTTCAATCCGGTGGGAACCGCCAAATTCAACAACTCGTGCGATATCGCGACGTCGTTCCTGTCGAAGTCGTCCGTTCCCTACACGGTTGCCGAGGGACCGGCGGACCAGCCGGCGACCGTCAAGGTCGGCGATGCAACCGTGACCTCTTATGACGCCACTGCGGCCGGCGCCGGTGCGGCGGCCAAGGGCACGGCATTTACACATGACATGAATCTCGCCCTGCAAAAGGCCGGCTTCCCGCTGGCGCGCGACCCGATCAAGGTGCCGGACGCGAAGCTCGACGCCTTCCTTGCTGCCAATCCCGAACTTGGGCTCGATGTGGCAGCGATACGGGCAGGCGAAAAGACAGTGACGCCCGTCGCCGACCTCGTGAAGGCGAAGCTCCTGACGGCGGACCAGGCCGGCGGGGCGACCGACATGCCTGTCTACACCATCGCCAATGGCGGTGCCTTCAAGATGGTTGCCGATCCCGCGGCAATCAATTGGCCGCTGACCATCCTCATCCTGACGATCCTCGTGATCTACGTGACGATGGTCTACGGCCCGATTGCCGCCATTCTGGTGGAGATGTTCCCGACCCGCATCCGCTACACCGGCATGTCGCTGCCCTATCATATCGGCAACGGCTGGTTCGGCGGCCTGCTGCCGGCAACGGTCTTTGCCATGAGCGCGGCCAAGGGCGATATCTATTATGGCCTCTGGTATCCCATCGCGATTGCCGCGATGACCCTCGTCATCGGCCTTATCTTCGTCCGGGAAACCAAGGGCGTCGATCTCGACGCCATCGAATAGTCCCACGGGAGCCCGGCGTGTTTTCGCGCCGGGCTTTTTTGCGTCTGTCTTGTAGCCCCCTATGGCGGTTCAGCCGCTCAGGTCCTGTTTGAGCGCCTGCAGCAACCGCAAGGAAAGGGGGAGCCCCGCGCCGGCCTCGAATATCGGAAGATCGCTCAGTGAGGCGGCGCCAAATGGAAATTTATTCTATAGAATAAATCAACAAAGTAAGCTCGATCCTTGAGATAAAGCAGCAGTGGCTTACGAGTGTCGCAGACGATCGATCATCGAACTGCACCCATGGCCTTGCTGGATATTCAAAATCTCTCCCTTGCTTTTGGCTCGACACAGGCCCTGGCAGGTGCGTCCCTGACCATCGATCGCGGCGAGATCGTCGCGCTGATGGGTGCCAACGGCGCTGGCAAGTCGACGCTCGTGAAGATTGTGTCCGGCATTCATCGTGCCGATTCAGGCAAGATCTTGTGGAACGGCAGCGATTATCGCGCCGATCATCCGGCGGCAGCCAGCGCGCAGGGCATCGTCACCGTGCATCAGTCCACCGATGTCGTCGGCGTAGCCGGCCTTTCCGTCGCGGACGCTCTCCTGCTCAATCATTTCGTCGATGGCCGCCAGCCTTTCTTCCTGTCGAAACGCTCGGTGCGGCGGCAGGCGGCTGCCATTCTCTCGGAAGCCGGCTTCAACCTGCCGCTCGACCGGGACTTTGGCGAGCTTGGCACTGCCGACCGGCAGATGGTTGCCATTGCCCGTGCTCTATCCAACAAGGCGCAGCTGCTGATCCTGGATGAGCCGACCGCAAGCCTTTCCGCACGCGAGACCGGGCGTCTTTACGACATCGTCCGCCAGCTGAAGAGCCGCGGCCTCGGCGTGCTCTATATCTCACATCGCACGGCGGATCTCGATGCACTTGCCGATCGGGTCGTCATCCTGCGCGGAGGCCGCAATGTCGGCGCCTTCTCTCGCCCCATCGACTTCAACGCGGCCATCGAAACCATGATCGGACGATCGATGACGGCCGCGCGCCCGCATCGTCGCGACCAGTTCGACCAAACGGTGCTGGAGCTTCAAGGCGTACGGCTGCTCGAAGACAGCCCGCCGATCGATCTCAAGCTGCGGGCGGGCGAGGTCGTCGCGATTACCGGCGTTCTCGGGGCTGGCAAGAGCCGGCTTCTGTCCGCTCTTTTCGGCATCGAGCGCTTTGCCGGCGGGAACGTGCTTCTGGCTGGCGCTGATTTTCGGCCCGCTTCGCCTGCGGATGCGATTGCGCATGGTGTCGTCATGGCCGCTGCCGACCGGCATCGCTCCTCGCTGATGCCGTCGGATTGGCCGGGAGAAAGCATCGCGGCCACCATCAGCCTGCCGCATCTGAAGCAATGGTATCCGTCCGGCTTCCTGTTTTCGG
Organism: Martinezella lusitana; assembly: GCF_010668395.1. Classification (GTDB taxonomy): domain Bacteria; phylum Pseudomonadota; class Alphaproteobacteria; order Rhizobiales; family Rhizobiaceae; genus Rhizobium; species Rhizobium lusitanum_A. The sequence goes on along the minus strand of NZ_WUEY01000022.1, from coordinate 84,041 downwards.
GACGCGAGAGCCGTGAGGGCGACAGGGCAATCCGGCGCCTCGGCATAAAGGCGCGCGGTCCGGATGCGTCCGTGTGGTCGCTTTCGGGCGGCAACCAGCAAAAGGTCGTCCTGGCACGCTGGGAGGCGGAGCCCAGCCGCCTGCTGCTGCTCGACGAGCCTTTCCAGGGCGTGGATGTCGGAGCGCGGCAGGACATTATCACAGCCATCCGCGCTCATAGCGACCGCGCCACCTTAATTGCGACATCCGATCCCGAGGAGGCGCTCGAAGTCGCCGACCGGGTACTGGTGATGGAACACCACGCCTTGAGGGATGTCGGTCAGACGAGCGCCGGCGACCGGCAGAACGAGGAATACGCTTGATGAGTGAAGGCACCGCTGAAGTCCCGGGACAGGGCAAGGCAGCAGAGAGCACGATATCGCCGTGGGAAATCGTGCGTCGGGGGGCGGTGTTCTTCCTTCTCCTTGCCCTCGTCGTCATCTTCAGTTTCGCACAGCCGGCCTTCATCAACGTCAACAATCTGATGAGCATCCTGCAGGCTGTATCCGTCGTCGCCATCATCGGCGCGGGCGTGACCGTGACGCTTGCCATCGGCGGCTTCGATCTCTCCGTCGGCGCGGTGGCCGCGTCCAGCGTTATGGCCGCGAGCTACGCTATGATCGTGTGGAATCTCAACGCCTATCTGACGGTTCCGCTGGTGCTCGCCTTCGGCGCAATCGTCGGGCTCGCCAATGCGCTGCTGATCGTCCGGCTCAAGGTGCCGGATCTGCTGGCCACTCTCGCCACCATGTTCCTGCTGACCGGTCTGCAGCTGATCCCGACGGCCGGGCGTTCGATCTCGGTGGGACTGATCCTCCCGGACGGAACGACGACGACCGGCAAGGTCGACCCGGCCTTCCTGACGATCGGCCGCTCAAGCCTGTTCGGCACGGTCCCCTTCCCGGTCATCCTCATGCTCGTCGTGGCCCTGGTACTCTATGTCCTTACCGAACGGACGCGTCTTGGCCGCCTTCTCTATGCGACCGGCGGCAATGAAGCCGCAACGCGGCTGGCCGGCGCCAATATCGCCCGCCTGAAGACCTTTGCCTATGTGCTTTCCGGCGTTCTCGCCTCGCTCGGCGGCATCATCGTTGCCGCCCGGGTCGGCCGCGGCGACGTCTCGTCCGGCGCCTCGCTGCTGATGGACTCCGTCGCCGCCTCTCTGATCGGCTACGCCGTGCTCGGATTGCGCCGTCCCAACGTTCTCGGCACGACGATCGGCGCAGTCTTCGTCGGCGTTCTTCTGAACGGGCTGACGATGCTCAACGCCCCCTACTACACGCAGGACTTTATCAAGGGCGCCGTTCTCGTCGGCGCGCTTGCCCTTACCTATGGGATCAGCCGCGGCAAGGCGTGACCCCAGTCCCTTCCAACCTAACGCCCAATGGATTTTCAATGATCAAATTGTTTACGACCATCGCTTCGGCTGTTGTCGCCGGCTCGCTTTTCGTGACCGCGGCATCGGCTGCCGGTCTTGCCGGAGCACCTGCCCCCTTCGACAAAAGGACCGTCAATATCGCCGTCGTCAGCTTTCTCGGCAGCGGCGACTGGCTGCAGGCTTTCGAGGCCGGCGTCAAGCGGCAGGCCGACTCGCTCGGCGTGAACCTCACCGTCTCGCAGGCTCGCAACGACAACGACACGCAGCGCAATCTCGTCGAGCAGGCAATCAATCTCGGCGTTGACGGCATCATCATCAACAATGGCAGACCCGAAGTGCTGAAGGATGTCGCGCAGAAGGCACTCGACAAGGGCATCAAGGTCGTCGCCTATGACGTGAACCTCGACAATCCGCAAATCCCGCAGGTCGAGCAGAGCGACAAGGACATGGCCAGGCTCGTTCTCGAACAGGCCGTCAAGGACAAGGGCGACGGCTTCACGGGCGGCGCTGTCTATGTCGCCGGTTTCGCGCCTCTCGACCGCCGCTATGCGGTGTGGAAGGACGTCGTCGCCAAGCACAATCTGAAGGAAAAAGCCGTCTGGGGCGTGGTCAACGACACAGTTCCCGCCTCCGTCGCCGACCAGACCAAGGCGGTCCTGCGGGCCAACCCTGATATTTCGGTGATCTTCACGCCATGGGACGAATTCGCAAAGGGTGCCAAGCTCGCCATCGACGAGCTCGGACTTTCCGGCCAGGTCAAGATCTACGGCGTCGACACCTCGACCGCCGACATCCAGCTGATGACCGAGCCTGACAGCGCCTGGGTTGCGACCGCCGCCACGAATGCCGCCGTTGTCGGCGAAGTTTCGGTCCGCGCCGTCTCGCTCGCCATTGCAGGTCAATTCCCGGGCCGTTCCGTTCTCCTGCAGCCGACGCTCATCACGCGCGACGATCTCGTCAACAACAAGATCGGCACGATCGAAGAGCTGCAGCAGAAATTCCCCGCCTTCCTGAAAAGCGATGCCGCAACGGCCGCCTGGATTCCGGCTGCCAAAAACTGAGCCGCATCTGCCGCTTTTCACAGGTGCCGCCCGCAAGGGCGGCCCTTTCGTTCCCCTTACGCATTGAGAAGATCCATGGCATCGATCGACCTGCCCAAACCCGATTTTGCCCGCAACATGACGCTGATCGGCCATAGCGATATTGGCGGCCGCGGCGACGGACTGCAGCTGATGGTCCATCGTGGCCATGCCTATGTCGCCCATCCTTGGTCACAAGGCTTCTCGATCGTGGACGTGCGCGACCCGAAGAATCCAGCGACTGTCAATTATGTGCCGGCGCCGGCGAACAGCTGGAACATCCATCTGCAGACGCATGACGACCTGCTGCTGGTCATCAACGCGCTCGATCTTTTCGCCGATGTCGAGACCTTCACCGACGAGAAGGCCTACTACACGCAGTCGGTTGGCGAGACCGTCGCCTCGAAAAAGCGGGAACGGGCCTGGACCGCCGGCATGAGCGTGTTCGATATCTCCGTTCCGGACAGGCCGCGCAAGATCGGCCAGCTGGACGTCGAGGGCGTCGGCTTTCACCGGCTCTGGTATGTCGGCGGCCGCTATGCCTATGCGTCTGCGCTGCTCGACGGTTTCACCGACTATATCTTCGTCACTATCGACATGGCGGATCCGACCCGGCCTGAGCTCGTCGGTCAATGGTGGCTTCCCGGCATGAACCGGGCGGCGGGAGAAACGCCGGACTGGGGCGACGGCAAGCGTTATGCCCTGCACCACGCGCTGGTCCACGGCGACACCGCCTATGCCTGCTGGCGTGATGGCGGACTGACGCTTCTCGACATCAAGGACCATTCGGCGCCGAAGCTCATCAGGCACCATAACTGGTGCCCGCCCTATGGCGGCGGCACGCATTCGCCATTACCGCTTCCCGGCCGCGACCTGCTCGTCGTGGCGGATGAAGCCGTGCTTGACAACGAGGAAGACGGCCGGAAGCACACCTGGATCTTCGACATTCGCGTGCCCGAAAACCCGATCAGCATCTCCACCTTTCCGATCCCCGCAGAAATCGACTATGCGAAGAAGGGAGGCCATTTCGGTCCGCACAATCTGCACGAAAACCGGCCCGGCTCGTTCGTGTCCGAAACCCTGATCTTCGCGACATGGCAGAATGCCGGCATCCGCGCCTTCGATATTTCCGACCCCTACCACCCGGTCGAGACCGGGGCGCTGGTACCGGCGGCACCGACGACGATGACGGACCGCCGTCCCGGCCGGCCGAAAGTCATCCAGTCCGCCGACGTCTTCGTCGATGCCAATGGCTTGATCTATGCGACGGACTACAATGCCGGCCTTGAGATCATCGAATATGGCGGCTGAGGGATTAGGGTTCCTCAACCTGCCATCCGCCGCAAGGTGATCTGCCCGTGGTTGCGGGCAGATTTTTGAAACCTGTCAAACCACCTCGTCGTGAGAAGGCTTTTCCCAGAGGTTAATGCCGCCTTCGACGGCATAGCGATCGATCTCGGCGAGTTCTTCCGCGCTGAACGTCAGATCGTTCAGGGCTGCCACGTTTTCCTCCACCTGACGCGCCGAGCTTGCGCCGATCAGCGCCGAGGTGACGCGCGGGTCCCTGAGAACCCAGGCGATGGCAAGCTGGGCAAGCGACTGGCCGCGACGCTTGGCGATCTCGTTCAGCGCACGGGCCCGCTCGATGTTTTCATCCTTCAAATGCTCGGGGCGCAGAAAATCGCCGCCGGGCCGATTGACGCGGGCATCCTGCGGGACGCCGTTGAGATATTTGTTGGTGAGCAAGCCCTGGGCGAGCGGCGTGAAGGCGATGATACCGGCGCCGACGTCGTCCGACGCCGCCAGCAGATCCTTCTCGACCCAACGGTTGAAGAGGTTGTAGGCCGGCTGGTTGATCAGCAGCGGCACCTGCCGCTCCTTCAGAAACGCGGCGATCTCGCGGGTCTTGTTGCCGGAATAGGAGGATACGCCGACATAGAGCGCCTTGCCCTGCCGGACCGCCTGGGCAAGCGCGTCCGCCGTTTCTTCGAGCGGCGTCTCGGCATCGAAGCGATGCGAATAAAAGATATCGACATAATCGAGGCCAAGGCGGCCAAGGCTCTGGTCAAGGCTGGACAGGAGCGCCTTCTTCGACCCGCCGCCGCGACCATAGGGGCCCGGCCACATATCCCAGCCCGCCTTGGTCGAGATGATCAGCTCGTCGCGATAGGCGGCCAGATCCTGTTTCAGGATATGACCGAAATTGATCTCGGCGCTTCCCGCAGGCGGGCCATAATTGTTTGCAAGATCGAAATGGGTGATACCAAGATCGAACGCCTTGAAAAGGATCGACCTTTGCGTGTCGAGGGGCGTTGTATCGCCGAAGTTGTGCCAAAGGCCGAAGGAAATGGCCGGTAGTTTGAGGCCGCTTCGACCAACGCGGCGGAAATGGGCCGAGTCATAGCGTTCCGGATCGGGGCGGTAGGTCATGAATTGTCTTTCTGTCGATCAAAATGTTTCAGCCTGCGTGACGTCTGCGCCTTGCGCGCGGATCATCAGATCCTGTCGTCGTTGCGATCTCGCAACGTGCCGAGAATGGCAGAGCCCAGCCCGATAAGAAGATATTCCATATTCTTTATTGATTAAGCGGAGAAAGTTTTTTCCAGATCGGCGCGCCGCAGGCTCCATGCCATCGCAAGGCAGTCTGGAGAACCTATTGATCCCGACGCTCCACCCATATTCTGGCGCTGCCGAGCGTTGCCTTTCAGGCAATCGATAGTACGCATAATTGTTCTTTATTAGAACGCTGAATTCCCCCATCATCCCGGCATTGGTGGATAACGAGACAAAAAGTCCGATCGCCCAATTAACAGGGGAACTATCAGAATGTCTCAATTCATGATGAATCGCCGTCGTTTCCTGTCCAACGCTGCCTTGGTCGGAGGTCTTGCCGCAACCCAGACTTTTGTCGGCATCCGCGCCGGCAAGGCGGCCGATGTCGCCGAGGTCCGCATGCAGCTCGGCTGGGTTGCCTCCAACGGCCTGATCGGTGAGGTCGCGGCCCAGAAGAAGGGCTTCTTCACCGAACAGGGCATCAATTTGACCATCGTGCCAGGCGGCCCGAATGTCGATGGCGTCGCCGGCGTTGCGGCCGGCCAGTCCGCCATAGGGCAGATTTCCTCAAGCCCGTCCGTCATGCTCGCCCGCTCGGCCGGCATGCCGGTCAAGGCGTTTCTCGCCGGCTATCGCAAGCATCCCTTCACCTATTTTTCGCTGAAGAAGGCGCCGATCCGCGAGCCGAAGGACATGATCGGCAAGACGATCGCGACCCAGCCGACCGCCTTCATCCTGCTGCGCGCGCTGCTCGCCCAGAATGGCATTCCGGAAGACCAGGTGAAGATGGTCAATATGGGTTCCGACATGAACCAGCTGATCACCGGGCAGGCCGACGCCGTGACCGGCTGGGTGACGAACACCAATGCGCTGAAGGTGCTGGGCGACGAGCGTGTCGACATGATGCTCTGGGATGCCGGCCTGCAGCTCTACGCCAACGTCTACTACACGACCGACGAACAGCTCGACAAGCATTCCGACGTGCTGGTGCGCTTCACCACGGCCGCCGCCAAGGGCTGGGGCTATGTCCGCGACCATCCGGAAGAAGCGGTCGACATGCTGGTGGATGCCTATCCTAACCTCGACAAGGCGAGCGAGCTCGAAGCCGTCCACCCGGTCATCGACTTCTCCTTCGGCGACAGCACCAAGCAGACCGGCTGGGGCGCGATGAACAAGGACAATTGGGCGGCCCAGATCAAGGCCTACGCCGATCTCAAGCAGTTTACCGGTGCCACGCCCACGGTCGATGATGTCGCCACCATGGCGATCCTCGACGCCACCACCGACATCCGCAAGCAGATCGGGTGAACGTCATGATGAGCGCCGCCACCATCCAGCAGCCGCAGCCGCGACCGGTCGCCGAAACGGCGAGGCTCGCCGTTTCCATTCGCGATCTCGACATCCGCTTCGGCGACAAGGGCAACGAGTTCACAGCCCTGTCCAATGTGTCCGTCGACATTGCGGAAGGCTCGTTCGTCACCATGCTTGGGCCGTCCGGCTGCGGCAAGTCGACCTTGCTGCGCTGTATTGCCGATCTCGTGCATATCAGCGACGGCTCGGTCTCGGTTTTCGGCCGGCCACCCCGCCAGGCGCGCGAGGGCCGCGACTTTGCCTTCGTCTTCCAGGAAGCGACACTGCTGCCGTGGCGCAGCGTCATCGACAATGTCCGCCTGCCGCTGGAAGTGGGCAGGCATGACAAGAGTGCCTATGCCGATCCGATGGAACTGCTGGCCCTCGTCGGCCTGAAAGGGCGCGAAAACGCGCTGCCGCACGAATTGTCGGGCGGCATGCGCCAGCGCGTCGCCATCGCCCGCGCCCTGGTGACCAAGCCGCGTATCCTGCTGATGGACGAACCCTTCGGCGCGCTCGACGAGATCACCCGCGATAAGCTCAACGAGGAGCTGCTGCGCATCTGGCGCGAAACGGGCACGACCATCGTCTTCGTCACGCATTCCATTCCCGAAGCGGTCTTCCTCGGCCAGCATGTGCTGATGCTGCAGGCCCATCCGGGCCGGGTGAAGGAATTCATGAAGGTCGACCTTCCCTATCCGCGCGCGCTTGCCATGCGCGACACCGTCGACTTCATCAAGGTTACCGCGCACCTGCGCGCGCTGCTGGAGGAATGCATATGAGCAACGCCGTGCACTCCGACATCGGCCGCATCGCCAAGGCGCCGCGCAAGGTCGCCATCCTTGACGCGACCGTCGGCGTTCTTTCCTCGCATATGCCGGCGATCCTTGCCGCGCTCGCCTGCGTCGTGCTCTGGCAGGCAGTCATCTGGATCTTCAAGATCCCGACCTTCATGGCGCCAAGCCCGCTCGACGTCCTCTATGCCTTCCGCGACAACGCCGCGACGCTGACGCGCAACCTGCTGCCGACGGTACTGGAAGCCGTGCTCGGTTTCATTTTCGGCAACCTCGTCGCGATCCTGCTGGCAATCTGGTTCGTCCACAGCGCCACGGCGGAAAAGGCCTTCTACCCCATCGCCGTCTTCGTCAAGGCGATCCCGATCATCGCGCTTGCGCCGATCCTCGTCCTGATCTTCGGCAACGGCGTCGCTCCGAAGATCATCATTGCCGGGCTCATCTGCTTCTTCCCGACGCTGGTCAACATGGTCCAGGGGCTTCGCTCCGCAAGCCCGGCCATGCTCGATCTCATGCGGGTGCTTTCGGCCAGCAACTCCGAAATCCTCTGGAAGGTCCGTCTCCCAAGCTCGCTGCCATTCCTCTTTGCCGCCTTGAAGATTGCGGCCACAAGCAGCGTCATGGGTGCGATCGTCGCAGAATGGATCGGCTCGAGCTTCGGGCTCGGCGCGCTCATCATCGAAGCGACCTATAATTTCCGCTCGCCGCTTCTCTATGCGACGGTCGTCATTGCCGCGCTGCTCGCCGTGATCCTCTTTTTCATCGTCTCGGTCGCCGAGGCGCGGATGATCCGCTGGAAACCGGCCGGCCAGCACTGAGCGCCACAAAAACACGAAGGAAATACCAATGAACCAGGTTATTCATCAGCCTGCACGGGATATCCGTGTCGTCGATCGCTCCGATGTGGTGGTGGTCGGCGGCGGTCCGGCAGGGATTGCCGCGGCGGTTTCGGCCGCAAGGAACGGCGCCAGCGTCACGCTTCTCGAACGCTACCCCTATGTCGGCGGCCTTGCCGCCGGCGGCATGGTGCTGGTGCTCGACGACATGATCAACGAGCTCGAAATCACCGTGCGCGGCATCTGCATGGAAATGATCGAGCGCATGAAGCTCTGGGGGCTCTGCGTGACCCCCACCGACCGCGATCGCCTGATCGAATTCCGCGACACGCCGGAGGCCTGGCAGCGCTGGGCGCGCTGGGGCCTCTTCGATTTCCATACCCAATCGATGCCGCACCCGATCTGCTTCTCGGCCGCCTTCGACCCCGACGCCTTCAAGCGCGCCGCCTACGACATGATCGGCGAAGCGAAGATCAAGCTCAGGACCCATAGCTGGTTCTCCTCGGCAATTGTCGAGGATGGCGCGATCAAGGGCGTGATCTGCCAGACGAAGGACGGCATGCAGGCGATCCTCGGCGACGTCGTCATCGACACCACAGGCGACCTCGATGTAGCCGCAAGCGCGGGAGCCGATCATATCGAATCCAACTTCATCCTGACCACGGTTTCACGCTGGGGCGGCGTCGATACGGAAGCGGCGGAACGCTTCGAACAGCAGGAGCCTGAAACCTTCAAGGCGCTCGATCACGAAGCCAAGCGGCTGATCGGCGGCTGCTGGTCCTTCTGGTGGCTGAAGACGCCGCTTCCCGGCGTCGTCTGGCTGAACTGCCCGCATATGCCGACCTTGAGCGGCCTGAAGGTCGAAGATCTGACCAAGGCGGAGATGGAAGGCCGCTCAAGGATCGCCAGGCTGCTCGACTTCGCGCGGGAAAAGATGCCCGGTTTCGAGAATGCCTATGTCGTCGATTTCGCGCCGCAGACCGGCGTGCGCCAGACGCGGCTGCTGCAGGGGGACTATGTCGTGACGAAGGACGACGTCATGACCCGCCGCCATTTCACCGACACGGTTTGCCGCGGCCGCGACTACTACACGCCCTACCGCTCCATGCTGCCGAAGGAGGTCGATCAGCTGATCGTCGCCGGCCGGCATTATTCGGCAACGCCGCAGGCCCAGAAATCCAGCCGCGAGATTCCACCCTGCATGGCGATGGGCGAAGCGGCAGGCGTCGCCGCGACCGTTGCGCTCAACGCGGGGACGACCGTCCGCAAGGCCGATATCCGCGCAATTCAGAAGCAGATGCGGGCCCAGGGGGCCGATCCCGGCGACATCCCCTCGGAAAACGCGACATATTTGGAGGCTGCAGAATGACGACTTTACCACTCGACGGAATCCGCGTGATCGATTTCACGCAGGTCATGCTCGGCCCCTCCTGCACGCAGGTCCTGGCGGATTACGGCGCCGAAGTCATCAAGATCGAGAAGGTGAAGATCGGCGACCTCTCGCGCTGGTCGCTCGGCTCCGATCCGGACGGTCTCAACAATCCGGTCTTCTGCTCGCTGAACCGCAACAAGAAGAGCCTGGCGCTCGATCTGAAGGATCCCGTCGCGAACAAAACCGTTCTGACGCTGCTCGAGACGGCCGATGTCGTCGTCAACAACTTCCGTCCCGGCGTCATGGAGCGCATGGGCTTCGGCTACGAAGACCTGAAGAAGATCAATCCCCGCCTGATTTACGCCGTCGGCACGGGCTTCGGACTGACCGGCCCCTATCAGCACAAGGGCGGGCAGGACGTGCTGGCACAGGCCGTCTCCGGCGTCATGCGCCGCAAGTCCGACAACAGCCATCCGACGTCGATCTATGCCACGCCGCTCGCCGACTATTCGGCCGGCATGCATCTCGTCCAGGGGATCCTGCTTGCGCTCCTCCAGCGCGACAAGACCGGCGAAGGCCAGCAGGTCGCCGTCAGCCTCTACAACTCCATGATCGCCATGCAGATGCAGGAGGGCACGACGCATCTGATGCGGCAGAAGGATCTGAACTGGGGCGCTTTCCCGCTGACCGGCGTCTTCGAGACGACGGACAGCGCGATCGTCATGGTCGGTGCCTTCAAGCCCAACCCCTTGCGCGACATCTGCGAAGCGCTTGAGATCGAAGACCTCTCGCAATATCCGCAATACAAGGATTTCGACTCCCAGATGGCGCGGCGCCCGGAACTGCAGGCGATCTTCCGCGACAACTTCGCCAAAAACAGCACGGCGCACTGGATCGAGCGGCTGGAAGGCGTCGATATCCTCTGCGCGCCGGTACGCTCGCTGCCGGAGGCACTGAAGGACGAACAGACCATCATCAACAAGATGATCCTCGAGGCGGGTGAGACGGCCGCGGGCCCGATCCGGCTGATCGGCTCGCCCATCGACATGTCCGCCGCCCACGTCACCGTGCGCATTTCGCCGCCACAGCTTGGCCAGCATAACGAGGAAATTCTGGCCTCGCTGTCCGGGCTGCAGGGGGATGCCGCATGAGCGTCTCCTTCACCGTAGAGGACCGCGTCGCCCGCGTGACACTCGACCGGCCCGACCGGATGAATGCGGTCGATGCCGAGACCGAGGCGACGCTCGAGGCGATCTGGACCGAGATAGAACGGCGTGACGACATCAGCTGTGTCGTCCTGACCGGCTCAGGCGAGAAAGCCTTCTGTGCAGGCGCCGATCTGAAGGGAGGAAGCGGCAGCTCCGGCGTCGATTACTGGGCGGTTGGCCGGGAGAACGGCTTTGGCGGCCTTGCCTTCCGTCGTTCGCTGGACGTGCCTGTCATCGCTCGTGTCAACGGCTATGCGCTTGGCGGCGGCTTCGAAATGGTACTCGGCTGCGATATCGTCGTCGCGGTGGAAACGGCCCGCTTTGGGCTACCCGAGGCGCGCGTCGGCCGTATGCCGCTCGATGGTGGCATGATCCTGCTGCAGCGTAAGATCGCCTTCAATCGCGCCATGGCCGTGATGCTGACCGGGCGGCAATTCAGCGCTCTCGAAATGGCGAACTATGGCATCGTCAACGAGGTCGTGCCGCCAACTGAGCTCGATGCAGCCGTCGATCGCTGGGTCGCCGATATCGTCGCCTGCGCGCCGCTATCGCTGCGCGCGATCAAGCAGACGGTCAATCGCACGGCGCATCTGAGCCCGGCCGAGGCGCAGGCGCTGAGGACGCCGGCCCTGATCAAGGCCTTGAAAAGCGAGGATTCGATGGAAGGGGTCGCGGCCTTCCGCGAGAAGCGGGCGCCCGTTTGGCGCGGCAGATAGGCATGCTATAGCTTCGAGATCGCCGAGGGCTTTTCATGCATGCCAGCATCCTGAAGTATTTCGCCGAGGTCGCACGCTCCGGATCGATCCGCAAGGCATCCGACGAGCTGCATGTCGCGACCTCCGCCGTCAGCCGGCAGATCAAGAAACTGGAAGACGAGCTCGGCACGCCACTGTTCGAGCGCTTCTCCGACGGCCTGCGGCTGACATCGGCGGGCGAAATCGTGCTGCGGCACGCCAAGGATACGCTGCACGAATACGAAATCATGAAATCCAATCTCGGCGATCTCCACGGCAAGAGCACCGGCCGCGTCCACATCGCCGCCCTGGACAGCCTTGCGATCCAGTTCCTGCCGGAATTCGTCTCCAGCTTCCACAAGAGGCATCCGGCGGTGGATTTTCGCATCCGCACCGATAACTACAACAATATCTTCCGCTTCCTCGCCGAGGGCGACGTCGATATCGGCGTGACCTTCGATCTCGCCCGCCCGCACGATATGAAGCTGATCCATGGCGTGCGCATGCCGCTGATGGCGATCGTCGCCAAGAGCCACCCGCTCGCGCGGCAGAAGTCCGTGACGCTGCAGGAATGCGCCCAGTTCAACATGCTGCTGCAACTCGACAACGAGGTCATGAGCTCGATGATCGCGGTCGAGCTCGGCGCGCTCAATCGCGTCGGCCGCACGCTGGTCGCGACGAACAATCAGATGATGCTGAAGCCGATGATCCTTGCCGGCGAAGGCGTGGCCTTCTTCACGCCGCTCGGTCTGCTGCGCGAGCTGGAAGCCGGCGATGCTGTCGCGCTGTCGATCGCGGGATCGAAGCTCCAGGATCTCGAAGTCGGCATCGTCGTTTCGCGCCGCCGCCAGCTCACCCATGCGACGGAGGTCGTCGCCCAATCGATGGGCGAGGAGCTGTCGAAATTCGCCGAGAAGATCAATACCCTGGTCTCACGATAGAGGGAAACGACGATGGCCATGCGGTTACTGCTCGATCCGGGTCATGCGCCTGCCCGGAGGGTCACGGAAGCGGCGGCGCTGCCGCAAGCGCTGCAAGCCCTTCGTCTGCAATCCGGCGATCTGGTTCTGCCCTCGCCCGTCAACGCTCATGACCACGGCTACGGCATCCGCACCCTCGATTTCGGCGCCATCGATGATGCGCTGGAAGTGTGGATCCCGGGCCTGAGGCTGCGGCCGCGCACGGATCCCTATCTCGAAGCGCTCGTCGCCTTCGGCCGGCTGGCCAAAACCGGCGTCGGCGCGACCATGCATTGCCATAACTCCCTGAATGTCGACCGGCTGGCCGATGAGGCAGGCGCGGTCATGCGGGCGGCGGGCGATATCGGCATCCGGCTTGCGCTCTCCTGCCCGCTGCTCGACCACGACGCCTGGGCCTATGATGGCGGGCCGCAACGGCTGAAGCCGTTCCTGTCCCCAGGTGACTGGCAGGCACTGGCCGGGACCATCCCCGACTATGCACCGATCCGTACGCAGCTTGCCGCCGTCGAGGCGGTGGCGGCTGCCAATACCAGTCCGCTGGTCGACGTGCAGTACGGGCCGATCGGGCCGCAATGGTGCTCGAACGCACTGCTGGAGGCAATCGCGGACGCTTCCGCTGCACATGGCCGGCGCATTCATATGCATCTGCTCGAAAGTCCGCGCCAGCGCCTGTGGCTCGACCGCCGCTTTCCCGAGGGCGTCGTCAATTATCTCGACAAGATAGGCTTCCTGTCGTCGCGCCTCGCCGTCGCCCATGGCGTCCAGCTGCGCCCCGATGAACTTGAACTGCTTGCCGAGCGCGGCGTACAGCTTGTCAGCAACCCCTCCGCCAATCTGCGCCTTCGCTCGGGCATTGCTTCGATTGCGTCCGCGGTCGCGCTTGGCGGCCCGGCCTTCGCCATCGGCCTCGACGGCACCGGCTTCGACGACGATCAGGATCTTTGGCGGGAAATGCGGCTGCTCTACCTCCTGCATGGCGGGCGCAGCCTGACCAGGCAATTGCCGGCGGGGAGCCTATTCGATGCCGCGACCCGCGTCGGCCGCCGGGTCGTCAACGCAAGCAACGCCGAAGACTTCACGATCGTCGACTATCGAGCCCTTATGGCCGAGGCGCTGTTCGACGATATCGACGAGGCGGAAATCCTGCTGACCCGCATGAGCGCGCGACTTGCCAAAGGGCTCGTTGTCGCCGACCGGGAGGTGATGCGCGAAGGAAAGCTGACGGGCATCGACTTCGACGCAGCCCTGTCCGAGCTTTTGGCGCAGGCAAGAGCCGATCTGCCGAGACTTGAGAAACAGCGGCCACTCGTCAACGCTTTATCTGAAGCGACGCGCGCCTACTATGACACCTGGCACGGAATCTCCTGATATCGTGGGAAACGGCAACCGCCATTTCACTGCGGCGGGAACACTCGATGAACTTCGTCTGGATCAGCAGCGGCTTTCGGAAACCTCGTTGTAAGCCGCGACGAAAGGGTGGTCGAGGTTGGTCGTGCGGCTCTTGTCCCAGCCGCCGGGCGCCCCCCAGCCGGTAACGCCGTCGGCGAAGAAATCGCGGTTGACCTCGCGCAGAAACAGTCGCTCCGCCGGCATTTCCTCATCCCACAAGATGGCATCGACCGGACAGACGGAAAGACAGAGCCCGCAATTGATGCATTCGTCCGGCTGGATGTAGAACATCCGCCCGCCCTCGTAGATGCAGTCGACCGGGCAGGCAACCGTACAGGCGCCGTCCTTCGTATCGATGCAGGGCTCGGTGATTACATAGGCCATGACGTTCGCCTCACAACGCTCTCAAGGGCGCTTTCGATGAACTATGGCAAACGGATGCGTTCTGAAGAAGCGCTGATTTTCGGCTCATCCATTGCCGAAAAGGCAACGGCCAGCCCGACGTTATGTCGCATGGATAGCCCCGGCCAACGGTCGCTGTCGCCGAGGCATTTGAGCCGCACGCTTGCGCAATGCGGCTCCATGGATCTGTGGTTACAGCAGCTTCTCCAATGTGATCGGCAGGTCGCGAATGCGCTTGCCGGTCGCATGGAACACCGCATTGGCAATGGCAGGCGCCACGCCGACGATGCCGACTTCGCCGACGCCCTTGCCGCCGAGCGCAGAGGCGTGACGGTCCGGCACGCCGACGGAGATCACCTGAATATCCGGGATGTCCGAATTCGTCGGCACGAGGTAATCGCCGATATTGTTGTTGACCGTTCGCCCGTTGCGCGGATCGACCAATCCTTCCTCCAGAAGCGCTTGGCCGATGCCCATGATGATACCGCCCCACCACTGGCTTTCGACCAGCCGCGGATTATAGAGACGGCCGCAATCGAAGGCGGAGACCATGCGGGAAACGCGCACCGTGCCGAAATCCTCGTCGACCCGCACTTCGGCGAAATGGGCGCACCAGCTATGCATGGAATAATCGCCCATGGTCGGTCCCTGCACCTTCGCCATAGTGGTCCAGGCCTGGAGTTGCTCCTGGGCATTCGCTCCGTCAGGCAGGGTGTTGCGCCGGACTTCGATCTCCTCACGCTTGAGCGCCGACATCAGTTCCGCCAGCGTCAGCGACGGGGTTTCGCCGCGTGGCGCTGCGATGCGGCCTTCGGCGAAATTCAGCGTATTCGCGCCCGTATCGCGGAACGGCGAATTGGCATCGCTGAGCGCAAGGCCGATGAGCTCGTCGCGGGCGGCAACCGCAGCCTTGTGAACGGCTCCCATGATCGAGCCGGCCAGCATCGAGCCGCCGGCGATCGCCGAGCCCGGCAGGCGTGAATCGCCGAGATGCACCTCGACTTGCTCCACCGGAATGCCGAAGACCTCGGCGGCGCTCTGGGCGAGGATCGTATAGGTCCCCTGCCCCATGTCGATGGCGCCGCTGACGACCTCGACCCGGCCGTTCGCGAGAATACGGATCATCGCCTCGCTCGGCGCCCGGATGACCGGGAAGGTACCGCAGCCGATGCCCCAGCCGATCAGGGTCTTGCCGTCGCGCATCGAACGCGGCGCGTGGCTGCGCCGCGACCAGCCGAAGGCTTCGGCGCCCTCGGTCAGGGCCTCGCGCAGCCGCCGCGTCGACCACGGCTTGCCGGACTGGTAGTCGTGATCGGCATAGTTTTTCAGCCGGATTTCCAGCGGATCCATGCCGAGCTTGTAGGCTAGTTCCTCCATCGCACATTCAATACCGTAAGCGCTCGGGTTCTTGCCCGGGCCGCGCAAGGCGCCCGGCGTCACGCTGTTGACGGGCACGATGCGATGCTGCGAGGAAAAATTCTCGACCTTGTAGAGGATCGAGGTCGCCGCTCCCGTCTGCTCCGGCCAGTCCGCATAGATCGAGGTTTCGCTGGCGCCGCGATGGATGATCGCCTGCAGGATACCATCCTCCGTTGCGCCGAGCGAGATCTTCTGCCTGGTCGCAGCACGGCCGCCATAGCTCGTAAAATTCTGCGGGCGCGTGACCGCGAGCTTTACCGGGCGACCGAGCTTCCTTGCCGCCGCGATCGCCACCGCGCCATAGGCAAGCGGCTGCCCCTTCGATCCGAAACCGCCGCCGATGAAGGGGGAGATGATCCGGACATTTTCATAGGGCATGTCGAACCATTCCGAATACATGCGCGCCATGCCATGCGACCACTGGCTCGGCTCCCAGATGGTCAGCTGGTCGCCATCCCATTTCGCGGTCAGCCCGTGGGGCTCCATCGCCACATGATATTCGCGTGGAGTCGAGTATTCGGCATCGATCCGCACCGGAGATGCGGCAAGCGCCGCTTCGGCGTCGCCCCAGCTTGAGGAAAGCGGATCCATGAGCTTACCCTCGCCGGCATTCGGATCGTTGAGATCGGCGACGTGCTTGCTCTGCTCGTAGGTAACGCGCACCAGCCTGGCCGCCTCGGTGGCCTGCTCGCGGCTTTCGGCCACGACGGCGGCGATCGACTGGCCGTTGAACTGCACCTCGCGCGGCAGCGGATAGTATGGCCCCTCCGCAGGCCTGTTGCCGCCCCAGTCGCCGCCAAGCCTGAGACCCAGATCATCCTCCGGTGTCAGCACAAGCAGCACGCCCGGCATTGCAAGCGCTGCCGAGGTATCGACCTTGACGACACGGCCGGCCGGGATCGTGCTCTGAACGAGGACGGCATAGGCAAGGTTTTCGACCGGATATTCCAGCGCGTAGGTCGCCGTACCCATGACCTTCATATTGCCTTCGAAGCGCGACTGACGACCGCCGACCGTGCCGTCGGATGCATCGCCATGCTTGCGCGGTTCCATCATGGTCATGCCAGGCCTCCCACTTTCAGAATGGCGCGGGCGACAACGCGCGGCGCAAGTTCGATCTTGTGACGATTGCCGCCATGTTCGACGGCACCCTCCATCGCGAGGCGGCTGGCTTTCTCCACGACATCGGCCTCAAGCACCTTGCCGACGAGCGCCTGCTCGACGGCTCGTACCCGCCAGGGTTTGGTGGCGACGCCGCCCAATGCCACGCGAATATCGCGGACCGTCCTGCCATCGGCTTCGAGTTCGAGACCGACTGCGGCGCTTGCGGCGGCGAATTCGTAGGACTGCCGGTCGCGGACCTTGATGTAGGTGGAGTTTCGGGCAGCAGCGGACGCAGGGATATCAATCGCCATGATCATTTCGCCGCGTCGAAGGACCGTCTCCCTGTCGGGCGTGTCGCCCGGAGCAAGGAAGAAATCATCCACAACCACCTTGCGGCTATCCGTCTCGATCACGGCATCGAAGGCAACCAGAGCAACCGCCAGATCGCCGGGATAGGAGGCGATGCATGAAGCGCTCGTGCCGAGCACGGCGTGATTGCGCGTGACGCCGCCGATCGCCGAACAGCCGGAGCCGGGATTGCGCTTGTTGCAGGCAACAAAGGCGCCTGGATCGCGGAAGTAGGAACAGCGCGTCCGTTGCAGGAGATTGCCGCCGATCGTCGCCATGTTGCGGAGTTGAGCGGATGCAGCAAGCGCGAGCGATTCCGAAACGGCCGGGAAGGCTGCACGGATATCCTTGTGATCGGCAACATCGCTCATCCTGGCAAGTGCGCCGATCTTTGCGCCGGCCGCATCGACCGCAATACCGTTCATGCCGGAAAGGTGGGTGATATCAATGACCGTATCAGGCTCGCTCACTCCGCATTTGGCAAGATCGAGCAAGGTCGTTCCACCGGCGAGGAACATGGCGCCCGCCTGCTGCGCTGCGCGACCGGCCTCGGCCGGCGAGGTCGCACGGAAATACGAAAAGTTCCGCATTACGCCACCTCCGCGGCTTGGCGCACCGCCGCGACGATGCTGTTGTAGGCTCCGCATCGACAGAGATTTCCGGACATATATTCGCGGATCTCGGCATCCGATCCGGCGTGCCCTTCGCGAATGCAGGCGACCGCCGACATGATCTGACCGGGCGTGCAATAGCCGCACTGGAAGGCATCATGTTCGATGAACGCCGCCTGCACGGGATGCAGGTTGCCGGCTTCGCCGGTGATGCCCTCGATCGTCGTGACCTTGCGGCCCTCGGCCTGCGCGGCAAGCGTCAGGCAGGAGAGCACGCGCTTGCCGTCGACGTGACAGGTGCAGGCTCCGCATTGGCCCTGGTCGCAGCCTTTCTTTGTGCCGGTGAGCGCGAGATGCTCGCGCAGCGCGTCGAGCAACGTCACACGCGGTTCGATATCGAGTTCGTGCCGCTGCCCGTTGATATCGAGTGCGACATGGATGGTTCGTGTCATGATAAGCTCCTGCCATCGTCACGAAGATGAGACCTACGAAATCTAGTAGAGTCTGTTCGGCGGTCTACCGGTTGCTATATGATTTTCTCAGGAAAACGAGCCGCCGGCCTTTCCTCACAGTGACCGGCGCATCGCAATCAGGATGTGGGACGCACAACGATAAACGGAGGCGCCTCCGTTTAAACTAATACCTGGTTTGTTTTCGTCAAGTCCCGACGTCCAGGGACAAACCGATGGCGAAGGCGCAATCGAGGGATGCACACCCCGCGCGCCCGATCTCGACGGGAGCCGAGTGGCGGGACGTTCGCCGTCGAGCCAAGATGTTGCAACAACTGCGGCAAAACAAAAAAGCCGGGACGAGAGCCCGGCTTCCAAGTCGATTTACGATGGATTGATCAATCAGCTCTTCTTCTTCGAAGCCGCCTTGCAATCCTGGCGGAATTTCTTGCGGGCCTTTCCATGCAGACCCTTCGCATCGGCGTCGGCCGAGCATTTTTTCGAAACGGCCTGCTTGTCCGTCGTCGCCGTTGCGGCGGGCTTGACGGTCGTTGAAGCGGCAGAAGGCGCAGCGGCTGTCGTTGCGGCAGGGGCTGGAGCCGGAGAGGCGGCGAAGGCAGAGCCTGCAAGGGCAAGGGCGCCGACGAATGCAAGTGTTCTGGAGAGTTTCATTAAAATTCCTTTGAGAATGATGCCGCTTCAACGGACATGGAGTTGATTATGAATGCCAAGCCTGAGCCTGTTTGAAAGAACGCCGCCGGCGATCAGCCGTTCTGGTCGCCGCTGCTCTCGGCGCTCGGCTCCTGCTCTTTTTCCTTGAGCACGTCCGTCAGCTTGTTGACGCCTTCGAAACCGGCGACGGCGGCGGCGGCCTTTGTCAGGAAACCGGCATTCGGGTCGACAGCCTCTGCGGCATCCTCGGCAGCGACGGCGCCTGCTACTTCCTCGATCAATTTTCCGATACCCATTTTAAGCTCCAGAATATATCGACCAGCGATGAATCGCGGTGGTCGAACGTTGCGAACACCCCGTCGCAGACATCAGAAAGGCTGCCGCCAGACTCTGGCGGATGCCTTTCCATCCCTGAGGCGAGGCATGGTTTTCCCCGGCTCTTGCCATGTAGGCAACCAAACTGAAAGCGGACTGAAGCCAGAATGAAGCGAAACTGATATTGCAACCTCTACCGCATCCATCCGGCCCGGATTTGACATACACGGCCGTCGCGTCGTCACATCAGCCTAATGGGCCTATGCTAAGCCGTGCGACATTGCGAAGATGCCCAACCGTTTGAACCAGGGAAATCTCATGCCATGACACTCTTGCGTCGCGTCACGGCTCTTGCCGCTTCCTTTTTTCCCCTTCTCTTTGCTCCAGCCTTTGCCGACTCCGACGTGCTGTGGAAAATCGTGCACGATAAATGCGTCGTGCAGACCGCGCCGTGCCTTTCGGTAAATACGGCCGAGCACTATGCCATGCTGAAGGATCTACGCGGCGTTGCGCAATTCCTCCTGATCCCCACCGACAAGATCACCGGCATGGAAAGCCCGGCGCTCCTCGATCCGGCAACGCATAATTTCTTCGCCGATGCCTGGGCCGAGCGGGATGACGTCAATGCCCGGCTGCCGCACCAGCTCCCGCGCGACGGTCTGAGCCTCGCCATCAACGCGTTGCAGGCCCGTTCGCAAAACCAGCTGCATATCCATGTCGATTGCATCAGCGCGGATGCGCGAGCGGTTCTGAAGGCCGACGCCGACAAGATCGCAACGGACTGGGCGCCCCTTCCAGACAAGATTGCCGGTCACGAATTCACGGCAATCCGCGTCAAGGGCGAGACATTGGGCGATTTCAATCCGGTCCTGGCGCTCGCCAAGAGCTTGAAGGATCCGGCAAAGGAAATGGGCGATCACAATCTCGTTGTGGTCGGTGCCAATTTCGCCGACGGCCCCGGCTTCATCGTGCTGACTGACGTTGCCACGCTCGGCATGGGTGGAGAGGACGTGCAGGATCATAGCTGCGCGATCATGCATTAAAACAAAGGGATGCCGGCGCTGGTGCTATAGGTCCGGAATGTCCTGACTTGCGGCGCTCCTCCTGGGGGAGATCACGGAGATCCGGTTGCGGCAGGCGAGGTGAAATCCCTGCGCGAACATACGGATCCGGCAAGCAGCAGCCCGGTCACATCGCAGATGTGGTCGTTTGCAACCTTACGTCCGATCTTTCGATACAACGTAGAATCGGCAGCGTTAGCCCCGTGCAAGCCAAGGGTGATACATGCTTATGCATGCAATCTGAACTCCGGCAGAGTGGGAGCCAGAGCGACATCGGGGGACATCGGCATGGTGAACAGCATCAATTCGCTGCGGCTTCTCAGCGTACACAGCACGATGAAAACGCTGCACGGCGGAACGGTAACGGGGAGCGATGTATCGCGCTCGGTGAGCGCGCTTGCAGACGATTCCTACAGCTCGGTTCACTCCAACAGCAAGCTGAACATCCTCCTCAACGGATTGTCGAAGAATCACGCAACGACGCAGACCGTCGTCCCGCCATCGGCACAGAAGCCGAACGACAACATCGCATCGAACGATTTCATGAAGGCCCTCAATGCCAGGCTGAAGGCTTCTTCCAGCGATCCCGTCAGCGGCCAGCAGGCCAAATCGATGCTGAATGCCCTGAAGAGCGGAAACCTGTCCGTCTTCGATCCCACCAGGGGCGTCGCCATCGATGCATGGAACCCGGATGACAAGAACAGCAAGGCCGGCAAGCCTGAAGCGATCGCCAAGGACGGCTGGAACGAATTCCTGAAAGAACACCTCAAGCGGGATGGCAAGGGTGTCCTGATAAGGACAAGCGACGGCAGCTACGTCGACAAGGTTACCGGACAGAACGCCTTCTTCGGCACCGTCAACGGCAAGTATTATTATGCGACATGGCCGACCGCCACGGCAGGCGAAGGTACATCGCCGGTAAAGACCGGAAGCTAGATGGCCCCCTGCCGGGCGGCGGGGACCACCATGCGGTTCAGTTGAACGCGGCAGCACGGCCCCTGCGAAGCGAGAGCGCGATCAACAGGCCGGCGATCGAGGAAACGGTCCCGGCGAGGAACACGCTGTCATAGCCGGTCCTGTCGGCCAACAAGCCGGCCATCGGTCCGGTCAGCCCATAGGCGAGATCCTGGAATGCCGAGAAGCCGCCGAGCGCTGTTCCGCGCAGATGCGGTTCCACCAGACGAACGACCTCCCGGCCCATGGCCGGAAAGATCATCGAGCATCCGAGGCCGGTGAGAAATGCACCGACCAGAGCAAGGATGGGATCGTTTGCATTCCAGATCAGGAACTGGCCGATCGCTTCGACCGCAAGCGACATGGCCGCGACCGGCAAGCCACCGATACGATCCGGCAGATGGCCGAAGAGCACACGCACCAGCACGAACCCGCCACCGAAGGCCGTCAGGCCCAGCCCGGCATAGCTCCAGCCGCGGTCGTGGAAGTAGAGCGTGAAGAAGGCACCGATGGCGGCAAAGCCTATGCCCTGCAAGCATACGATGGATCCATGCAGCCATATCCGGTTGACGACACTCCAAAGCGGCGGCCGTTCCGCACCGGGATGGGGAGCAACGCCGGGAATGCGCGAGATCGCCAGCAAGCCGAGGAAGGGGAGAACGGCGCTGATCCCCATTGTCCCGGCAAAGCCGAACCGGTCGAACAATGCCAGACCGATCGGTCCGCCGACGGCAAGCGCGCCGTAGATCGCGGCGCCCACCAGCGCAAGGACCTTGCCTGAACGCCCCGGGCCGACGATGCCGATACCCCATGCGATCACGCCGACGGCGACGAGGCTTTCGCCCAGACCAAGAAGCAGACGACCTGCGAGAAGAAGAAGGAACGACGGCATCGGGGCACCGACCAGCAGGCCGGCAACGAGCGATATCACCGCGCCCGCGATATAGAACATCAGCCCGCGGGCAACCGCGACCTTGGCGCCGCGATGATCCGAAAGCCCGCCGGCATGACCCCGCGTGACGATGGTTGCGAGAAACGCAATGCCGACACCGAGCCCGGCCCAGACGTTGCCGAGCTTCAACTGCTCGGTCACGTAGATCGGCACGATCGGAAACGACATGCCGACGCAAAGATAAGAGATGAAGAGAATGGCGCTCAGCAGCAGAAGACGACCGCGCGCCGGATCAGATGTCGATTGAAAAGCCATGATAGTCTCCAGGCTTTTCCTCGATCGGCGGAGGCACAAAAAAACGCACTCCGACCGACGAGGATCGTTGAGTGCGTTGCTTGACGTCAAACGCTTACGGCCGGCGGAGCCAGCTGGGCATTTCAATAGGCGCTTGGCGGATATGTGTCAACACGAAGCTAGCCAGCCGATGCCCTGCTCCCTATCGACGCTGGAGGCTTTCGAAATAGGCGCAGAACATATCCGCCATGGCCTCTGCATAGGCCTCGATCTCCTGCGCCGTCCGGGGCTTTTCCGAAAATCGCTTTCCGACCCCGCTGAGCGTGGCGGTAATCAGGTCAGCCGCTTGGGCCCGGGTTGCCGCTTCGACGCCCGGCAAGGCTTCGCGCATGAATGCAAGCAGGATCCGGTCCCCGGACGACTTCGCCTCCTGCGCCTCCGGTGCATCGCGGTAAAGCGGGGCCGCGTCATTGAGCGCGACGCGCATCGCGGCTTCCTCGCATTCGGAGCGGAGGAAGGCGTGGACGAGCGCGCGCAGACGCTCCGGCGGCGATCTTGCGTCATCTTCAAGGATGCGATGCAACAGGCCCGATGTCTGCTGCCACTCGTCGCTCTGCAGGCGGAAGAGAATCGCCGCCTTATTGGGAAAGTATTGATACAGGGATCCGACGCTGACGCCGGCCTTGTCCGCGACGCGCGCCGTGGTGAAACGCTGGGCGCCCTCCTTTGCCAAAACGTGAGCCGCCGCGCTCAGGATTGCGGAAACGAGCTCGGCCGAGCGCGCCTGCTTCGGCTGCTTTCGCGAAGAAATCCGCGCCCTTGGACGATCCGTCATGTCGATGCCTGACAATGCGAATAGGAAAACCGACGGATTAGTCGTATTTTGCCCAATGCGCAATGAAGCGTGCAGATATCGATATGGTTGAGATAACGCTCCTGGCGCCATTTTTAGACAAGCGCGGCCGGCGCGACAGCGATACAAATCAAAGAGCGTGATGACAAAAGACCGAATAGCCCACAAGCCAGCCGACGGCGGAGGCACTCTGACAGACGCATTTTCGCGTGCGAGCCAGGGCCTGGTGGAAGCGGCACTCGCCGGTGCGAGCGACTCGGAACTCGTAATCCTCCTTGGCCGCACGTTGAATGCAGCCGGTCTCGATATTGCGACGATCGAGGTTGCCTGCGATGCCGTCGATCCTGAAAGAGCCCAGCACTTCACCCGTTGGCAGAGAGACAGCAGCGGCGCCGAAGGAAATATCCTTGCCGGCGACATCTTCGCGGTCATGCTGCAAGAGGATCTAACGGTCCTTCGCCTCGATGCTGGCAGCGGTCGCCTTGCCCATGTTCGGCAAACGGGAGCAACGGACGCCATAGCCTTTGCGAACCATATTGCCCCCGACGCCACGCTCGGCTTTTTCGACGACGTGATGAGCTTGTTCATTACGGAACGAGCCGGCGGATTGACCCCGGCGGACATAGACCTGCTGCATCTGGTGACCCCGGTTTTCGCGCTGGCGCTGGGAGCGCGGCTGAACGCTGCGGCGGCGCGCACCCTACTGCAAACATATCTTGGCACCAGTGCCGCAACCGCTCTGCTCGACGGTCGCGTCGGTCTTGGCGAAGTCGAGCAAATCCGTGCAATCGTGATCTACTGCGATCTGTTCCAATTCACATCATTGACAGAAAGTCTGGATCCGCGCTCCCTGATCGACCACCTCAACCTTTTCTTCGAGGCGGTCACCCAGCCGGTGTCCCGCGCCGGTGGTCAGGTGTCCGGCCATGTCGGCGATGCCGTCGTCATGTTCTTTCCCATCCCGGACCCACAAAGCGAACGACCTTTATGTGCGGCGGCGGTGAAGGCCGCACTGGATGGCTTGAAGGCGCTGGAACGCATCAATACCCTGCCGTCGCGAAAGACATCTCCGCCTTTACGAGCCCGGATCGGTATCGACATCGGCGAGGTCGTTCACGGCAACATCGGCTCCCCCGGACGTTTTTCGTTCACGATCATTGGAACCCCTGTCAACCGTTCGGCCCGGCTTCAGGCGCTGGCCAAGGAATTTGATGCGGCCATGCTGATGACTGCCGATATCGCCGAAGCGGCGGGCATCGAATGTCGGCCTTTCGGGTGTCATGCTCTGCGAGGCTTCGACCATCCGGTCAGCATCGTCGGCTTCGGCATCTCCGATGACCTGAATTGCTGAGCGTGGATCCGGCACCGAACGGAGGATTTCAGCTTGGAGCCGGCGCTCGTAAGTCGCCGACATTCGGCCTCCCACATGACACCACTAAAAATGCGAATGGCGCGCACGGCGATCGCCGGGAAGCCAGCATATTCGCGATCGCAAGCGCCGAATTTGATCAGCATATTCATATGCATAGGTGATACACAGGCGCAACCTCCGTCAACGCGATTAGAAAATACGATGAATTATTCGTATTTTCGCTGTCGGCAAATCTTCAATCCTGACGGAGACATACATGACCACTCTGACGACCGCCCCGCTCGCATCATTGCTCGATCGCCTGTTCGAGGAAGCCGATGCAGCATCGCCGGCAACAACTCCATCTGTGGCTGCTTACTGGAACGGCCTGTCCAGCGCGGAGCGCGCGCGGCTCGTGCGCAGCAAGAGCGATTACCTCGACTTCTATGCGCGGCTAAAAGACATACCGCTCGCCATCTCCCGGGAAACGGGGACATTGCTCTATATGCTGACGCGAAGCACCGGCGCTCGAACGATCGTCGAGTTCGGAACGTCTTTCGGCATCTCCACCCTCCATCTTGCCGCGGCACTACGGGACAATGGCGGCGGTCGGTTGATCACAACGGAATTCGAGCCCTCCAAGGTGGCACGGGCGCGCGCGAACCTGGCGGCCGGCGGCCTCCTCGATCTCGTGGAAATCCGAGAAGGCGATGCCCTGCAGACGCTGAGCGTCGATCTTCCCGATACCGTCGACCTGTTGCTTCTCGATGGTGCCAAGGCGCTCTATCCGGACATTCTGAAGCTGATGGAAAGCCGGCTCAGGCCGGGAGCGCTGGTGATTGCCGACAATGCGGATTTCTGCCCCGACTATCTGACCTGGGTGCGGTCACCATCCAGCGGATATATGTCCACGCCTTTTGCCGAGGATATCGAGCTGTCCATGCGGCTTGGCTGATGCCTCTCCGCTGCCAGCAGGCGGATCTGCAACGCTCGTGACGCCCTGATCCGCATTCAAAGTGGACTGGAATTATCGACGATCGGATTGCCCGTTCAAGCGGTCGTCCGATCGCTCCGCAAGCAAACATGTGCCACGGTTCGATCTCCCGCCATGCCTGTCACGCCGCCGTTTGAATGACCTTGAACTGCGAACGCCTGTAGAAAACCAGCATTTCCCGTTCGAAGCTTTCCACGGCGAGCACGACCCATGGTTCATAATGCTCACTGCGGGACCGCGTCCTGCGCCGACCGTCCATGTCGAGCATTCCACGCAATGCCCAATCTACCAACCCCATCCCATCACTCTTACCCTGCCCAGGCCTTTGCACGATCCGCCCATCGGCTTCAGTCGCGTCGGGCGGTATGGCCACGGTAAATAGGTAACCCCCTATCGAAGGAAAGGTGAAGAAACGTTGTATTAAGGTTTGTAACATGCGTTTGGTCGGCATTGTCGCATTCCGGCGACACCAGGCATCCGATTCCCCGATCATCGAAAGAATGAAACGCGCGGGATTGGAGCCTTCCGGCAATTGGAGCGACGCCTATCCCCAGTCATGCGCCGCGCCGTCTCGACGATCGATGTCTTCCGATTCATGCAAAGGCCCGGCCAATGTGGTTTCGCCGAACCATCAGCGCCCGGATTGTCAACGTAACGTCAAGACACCGTCAGCCTTTCGCGGGAGGCTGGACCGATTTCGAAAGGAACGCCGGCAAGCCGGTCTCCGTCCTTCGCCTGTCATGCCGGTCCGTTGCGCTGCACTCAGAAGAGAGCGTCCGCAAACAGATCCTCGTCGCTCGAGGAGGCCGAAGGGCTTTCGGTGGCGGTCACGACCACGCCGAAGACGGCTGCATGTATGTCGCGTTCCGCCGCCATGGTGTAGATCTTGAAGATGCGCTCGGAAATAACAGCCAAGGGTGTTTCCAGGCCTGTCATATCGGCAAATGCACGGCGCGCCAGGCCGGCTTCGTGGGTGCAGGAGGCCAGGGTTTCACCGATCCCAGCCCGGAAATCCAGCCGGCCGATGACTTCGGTCACTTGCGAGGTCATGGCCTCGCCACAGCTGCGGAGCTCCTGCACATTGAGGTCCATCGCGGCGCCGGCCTCGCCGATATGGGCAAGGGCTGTATCCAGATATGCGCCGAGGCTGGAGGGATTTTCCTGTTCTCCCCCCTGCCGCCAGCCCTTGAGACCGACGGTCTGCGTTTCAAGCCTGCCGAGCCCGACGAGTATCTTCTCCGCATCCTCATCGAGCAGCGACGCAAACGACCGCAGCTCGCCGGCGACGACATTGATTGCCCGCCCTTCTTCGCCCAGCTTGCCGCAGCGCAGATTGGTGTTGAGGGCCATGTATTGAATGTCACGACGCACGAGCTGAATGGTCTGAATGCTCGTGGTCAGCTCCTTCACCATCTCGGACGTCTTTTCGCTGAGCCGATTGGCGCCGGCAGCGGCGATGTCGATACGGTCGACAACTGCGCGGGCAGCTGAAAGATCGCCGCGCAGCGAATTGATCGGGCTTTTGCCGTCCTGTCCGCTCTGAGACATCATCGTCCGGTAGAGGTCGAGGAGCGTGCCGATATCGCCGCTGAAGCTGCGGATGTTATCCACGATCTTTGCTGTCTCGCGGTCGAACCCCTTGGTCGTCTCGCCGAGCAGTTCGAAGATCAGCGTCATTGCCAATTGCGAGAGGCGCTGGCAGTCGGACGCCGAAAGGCCGGCCGGCGCTTCGGAAGCGAGATAGGCCTCCGCAATCGCGTGGGCGGTCTGGCAATGCTCGACCCTCTGCCGGGTGATATCGCCGATCTGCATGGCCGAGAGCGTATGAGCGACTTTGTTCTGAATCTTGCGAGCCAGACCGGCAACGGTATCCGCGAGATCGGAAAGATTGCCGCGCTGGACCTGGATTTCCTCGGCATTCGAGACGAGCCGCTGGGCGATGGAGGGAATGCCGCTCAGATACTGGGCCAGCGACCCATCCTCGTTCGCCGTGGCGGATTCGATCTGCTCTTCAAGCGAACGGATCTGCAGGGAGAGCGCCTTGACTTCCTTGGCGGCGAATTCGATGCGCTCGACGATTTCGCTGGCGAAGCTGGAAAAATCCGGAATGCGCGCACCTGCGATCTTTGCCGTTGCGGCAAAGGTTCTGAGATAGCGCAGCGTTTCTTCCATCGAAAGCACATGTTCCGCAAGCTGCTGTCCCGTCTGGCCGATGGAGGTCACGCACTCCTGGCGCCGCGCTTCCGCCGGCGGCAGCTTGTTCAGCAGATCCACCGTTTGGAGCAGCCGCGCCGTGGCGTCGGCCGCATTCTCCTCCTTCAGCGAATTGCCGATATGTTCCAGCAGGCTGACAAGTTTGGCCAGAGCTTCCGTGACTGTGATGAGGACTGCGCCGCCATCCAGAAAGCGCTGCTCGATCTGTAATCGCGCGCTTTCCAATCGATCGACGAAGCTATCCGTCGAAGGGATAAATTGTCGGCTTGTCGCTGCATACGCCATACTGTTCGGGACTCCGCCTGGGACTGTCCCCGGCAAACTAGGACGAACAGAAAAACACGGAGTTAACGCGGAAGACGAAACAAGGCAGCCGCTCGCAACTGCGCCGTCATATGCCGGCGGGAAAGCCCTGGGCAAGACCCGAACCCTATAGAGGGCGCCGGGTACACAACGTCTTCATGCAGGCCATCAGTCGGGCTTGCTTGCCATCTCGCCCGCAAACGAGCCGGTAATGCTGATTGAGTAAGATGAACATAGCCGTCGAGAAATATGCATGGTCGTCCTGCGAACCCGTGGATCTGCAGGAAAGATTGAGGAAGGCCGATATATCCGTCGTTTTCGAACGCAGGCCGGAGGACCCGCACTTTCATCTCGATGTTACCCTGGCGACGATCCGAAAAGTGGCTGCCTGGCGGATCTTTTCGGAGACGGGCTATGAAATCCACTACCTGTTTCATCCCTCGGATCGCATAGAACTGCACTTTGTCGAAAACGGCGTATTTCATATCGAAACCGACGATCAGGAGTTCACGGCCAAGGCAGGCACCACCTTCATGCTGCTGTGCCCCGGCTCCACGAGGCTCAAGGCTTCCAAGGGCGCCCGCAAGATCGCGCTTGCCATACCGCGCATCCATTGCCTGCCCCTGATCGATATCGGCAAGGACGACCCTGAGTTGTTTTTCCGGCGTTTCGATACAATGACCGAGATCGGCGATGCGGGAGTGCGGACGATCCACCGCATGGCGGCTTTGCTCCTGGAAGCGGGCGAGCATCCCTTTGCCGCCTCTCCATTGGGCGCCTCCCTTTTCATGGAGGCGCTGATAACGGCCTTTGTGCAGTCATGGCCGCGATCGGCCCAGAAAACCATGATCCAGAGCGCACGCCCTCGCAACCTGAAGCGGGCACTGGACTGGATCCAGACCCATCTGGGCGATGAATTCACGGTGGCGGATATCGCCAGGAATGCCGGGCAGAGCGTGCGCAGCCTGCAGCTTTCCTTTCAACAAAACATGGGCATGAACCCTCAGACCTACGTGCAGCGCCTACGGCTCCAGCAGATCCACCACGATCTGCTTCGCGGAGATACCGAGGAGAACATATCCGACATCGCCGCACGCTGGGGTTTCAGTCATATGGGATATTTTGCCGCTCGCTATCGCGCCATGTATGGCGTTTCGCCGTCATCGACGCGCAGCAGTCGTCGCAGCCTCGATACCACCGGCAATATTTAATATCAGAAAAACGCAATCTTATCATTTTATCGCAGTTAATTGCAGAAACGATCACAGGTTGAGAGCGAGTTTAACACACCGTTAGCCATTTAACGATTTGGTTACCTCAGCCAAGATTCACAATCATTGTGACGCGGCCCTTTCATGAGAAAGGCCTCCAGCAACCTCCAAGCCGAATATCGTGAGTAGATCCGTGTGTGTCGCGGGCGCTCCGCGGGGTAATCATGCGCGTCTTCGTCATCGATGACAGTCCTTCCGTTGTAGCCACGCTTCGCCGGGCTGTCGAAGCCATCAAGGGCAGCGAGGTCGTGTCGTTCCTCCACCCGAACGAGGCTCTGGCACGGCTCGAAGACAAGACTCCGGACCTCATCCTGGTCGATTACATGATGCCAGGCATGAACGGTGTCGAGGTCATCACTCATTTGCGTAAGAACAAACTTACCGCGCATGTGCCTGCGATCATGATTACCTCCCGCAAGGAGGCCGATATCAAGCTGGCGGCGATGAAGGCGGGGGCCACGGAATTCCTGAACAAGCCGATCGACGAGACCGAACTGACGATCCGCGTCCGCAATATCCTCAGCATCGGTGAAGAGCGATTAGCGCTGGCGACGAAGGCCGCGGCGCTGCAACGTGATTTCGATGCCGCGATGAAGCGGGTCGAGCGGCATGAGGAAGAGATAATCTGGCGCCTGTCCAAGGCGATCGCCTGCCGTCATGGGGAGACGGCGGACCATCTGGACCGCGTGGCGATCGTCGCACGGATGATCGCCGAAGAAGTCGGCCTGGATGCCGGCCAATGCCGCATGATATTTCTTGCCAGCGCCCTACACGATGTCGGCAAGATCGGCCTGCCGGACGCCATTCTGTCCAAGCCCGGCCCCTTGAGCGCGGAAGAGCGGCAGCAGATGCAACGGCACACGGATTTCGGCGCCGATATTCTCAGCGACAGCCCCAGCGAGCTGATCCAGGTCGCGCGCAAGATCGCCGAAAGCCATCACGAAAGATGGGATGGCGGCGGCTATCCGAAAGGTCTGTCGGGGACGTCCATCCCGATCGAGGCGCGCATCGTCGCGATCGCCGATGTCTTCGACGCTCTCTGCTCGAAGAGGGCATACAAGGCAGCCTGGCCGATCGCCGATGCATTCCGCGAGATCGTCAACAGCAGCGGAACCCATTTCGATCCTGCCTGCGTTGCCGCCTTCTGTCGCTGCTGGATGGATATCAAAGCCCTCTTCGAATTCCGGCAGGACGACAACGCAACGGCAACGGTTCCAGACCTTCAGCTATCCCGAGGTTCAGCATGAGCGGACAATCCGAAGTTCTACGTCTCCACGGCCCGCTGACGATCAAGACGATCGCCAATGTCAGAGACATCATCCAAGTCTATCTTCAGGAAGCGGCTTTGCGGAGCCGATCGCTCGTCATCGATATCGATGGCAGCGAGGAGATCGACCTCACCCTGCCCCAACTGCTTCTATCGGCCCGGCAAACGGCGAGCGGCGCCGGCGTGACAGTCGCGCTGAACAAACCGGCGGACGGCAATTTTCTGACCGTCCTGCAACGCGCGGGTCTTCTTTGCGGAGACCGGCAAAAAGACAGTTTCTGGCTAGAAGGAAAAGCAGCATGAGCGCAAATATTCTCACCGTCGATGATTCCGCCAGCATTCGGCTGACCACGCGCATCGCGCTCACCAATGCCGGATATTCCGTCACCGAAGCGGTCGACGGCGCCGATGGCCTCAACAAGCTGAAATCAGGCAGTTTCGATCTCATCATCACCGATCTCAACATGCCGAACATGGACGGCCTGACCATGATCCGCAGCCTCCGGCAGTTGCCGGCATACATGGGAACGCCGGTCGTCTTCCTGACCACGGAATCCGACGGCGATCTCAAGCAGCAGGCCAAGGCGGCAGGCGCGACGGGCTGGCTGACGAAACCCTTCGACCCCGAAACCCTCATCAAGATCGTGCGCAAGGTTCTCGGCAAATGAACGAACTCGACCCGATCGCAGTCTTCAGGACAGAGGCCGCCGAACAGCTGGAGCTGATCGAGGCCGGCCTGCTCGATCTGATGCGCGACCTGAGCGACCGGGCTCAGATCGATACGGTCTTCAGGGGCCTGCATACGCTCAAGGGATCGGGCTCCATGTTCGGTTTCGATCAACTGGCCGCCTTTACCCATCATTGCGAAACCGCCTTCGACCGGGTTCGCAAGGGCGAGGCACCCGCCACGAAGGAATTGGTCGGCGCCGTGCTCGACGCACAGGGCCACATGCAGGCGCTGTTGCAGAACCCGAACGGCGACTACGAAACCATGAGCTCCGTTCTGCTCGAAAAACTGCGCCAGGCCGTTGGCACAGAAGGCTTGCAAAGCGCGGCGGCGCCATCTGCCGGCGCAACGGCGGCGACAGCGGAAGTCGCAAACGCCGGCGGCATCAAGACATGGCATCTGGCATTCAGCCTGCCTGTCGGTTCGATGGTCAACGGCACCAATCCGCTTGGGCTGCTGGATGAGCTGCGCGATCTGGGCGAGTGCCGGATCGAAGCCGGCACCGACGCCATTCCGCTGCTTCCGGACCTGGAGCCGCGCGATCTCCACATCGGCTGGACGGTCCAGTTGACAACCGAAAAGCCGCGCTCAGACATCGAAGACGTCTTCATCTTCGTCATGGACGACATGACGATGGAGCTGAAAGAGCTTCAGGCATCGAGGAAAGCGGATTCGGCACCCATCGCGGCAACGCCGGAACGACCAATCGAGGACGAGCCGTCGAAGGCGGCGGCCCCACCGCTGGCCGATACTGGCAAGGCTCCGCCCGCCGACGTGAAGTCCCAGAAGCAAGCAGACAATGTTCGCGTTCCCGCTCTGCGCCTCGACGAGATGATGGATCGCGTCGGAGAGTTGGTGATCGCCCAGTCGCGGCTGAGCCAGATGGCAAATTCGGTTGCGGACCTCGGTCTGCGTTCGGTCTCGGAGGAAATCGAACGCCTGGCTGGCGAATTGCGCGACACGATGATGGTCCTGCGCATGATGCCGGTCGCAAGCCTCTTCAGTCGCTTCCGCCGGCTGGTCCACGATCTCGCCCGCGAGACGGGCAAGGACA
This sequence comes from Martinezella lusitana, assembly GCF_010668395.1. GTDB lineage: Bacteria > Pseudomonadota > Alphaproteobacteria > Rhizobiales > Rhizobiaceae > Rhizobium > Rhizobium lusitanum_A. The sequence goes on along the minus strand of NZ_WUEY01000022.1, from coordinate 51,774 downwards.
TCGAACTCGTCACCGAGGGAGAAAGCACCGAGGTCGACAAGACGGTCATCGACCGGCTGGCCGATCCGCTCGTTCATCTCGTCCGCAATTCCATCGATCACGGCCTGGAAAACCCCGATGACCGTGTTGCCGCCGGCAAGCCGATGATGGGCCGCGTCATTCTCTCCGCGCATCAAACCGGCAGCGAAGTCGTCATCTCCATCAAGGACGACGGACGTGGCATCGATCGGCAGAAGGTGCGCGCCAAGGCGGAAGCCAACGGCCTCATCCAGCCCGGCGCCCAGCTTTCCGACAAGGAGCTGCTGCAGCTGATCTTCCAGCCCGGCTTCTCGACGGCGGAAAAGGTCACCAACCTTTCCGGCCGCGGCGTCGGCATGGATGTGGTGAAGAAGACCATCGAGACGCTGCGCGGAGCGATCGACGTCACAAGCGAGTTCGGCAAGGGCTCAGAGATCGCGCTGCGCATTCCCTTGACGCTCGCCATCATCGACGGCCTCCTCGTTCGCGTCGGAAACGGGCGCTACGTCATCCCGCTCGCAGCCGTTGAGGAATGCCTGGAACTGTCGGTCGAGCAGGATCTGCGCTCACGCGGTAGAAGCTTCATCTCGCTGCGCGACGATCTCGTCCCGTTCCTGCGCCTGCGCGAGCTCTTCCGCACCGGCACAGAGCCCGATCCCTACCAGAAGGTGGTGGTGATCTCGACCGGCAGCGAGCGGGTCGGCCTCGTCGTCGATCAGATCATCGGCGATCACCAGACCGTTATCAAATCGATGTCGAAGCTTCACGACCAGGTCTCCACCTTCTCCGGCGCCACCATTCTCGGCGACGGCAACGTGGCCCTGATCCTCGACGTCGTCCATCTCATCACGGCCGGACAGCATCAGGAGGCGCAATTGCGGGCAGCAGGATGATCGACGCAGACGCAAAATCGGACCATCGTGCCATCTGGAAAGGCGCGGACGAGCTTTCCGTTCTGACGTTCAGCCTCAATGGCGAAACCTTTGCCATCGAGGCCGTCGTCGTCCAGGAAATTCTCGATCTGCTGCCCGAGACCAGCGTTCCCGGCAGCCTGCCATTCGTCGGCAGCGTCATCAACTTCCGTGGCAAGGTCATTCCGCTTGCCGACATCCGCATCGCCTTCGGCATGGAAGCGGCCAATGTCACCATCGACAGCCGCATCGTCGTGACCGAGCTCGAACTGGACGGCGAGACGACGCTGATCGGCATCCGCACCGACAAGGTGCACGAAGTCACACAGCTTTCGCAGGCGGCGAGCGAGCCGCCGCCCGTCATCGGCATGCGCTGGCGCGCCGACTACATCCACGCCCTCGTGAAACGCGACGGCGAATTCATCATCGTTCCGAACCTCCAGGCGATTTTCTCATCGCAGCGGATGGTTGCGGTCAGAGCAACAGCGTGAATTTCCAAGGCAAGGGGGCCAACAGATGCGCTTTACGATCAAGCTCAAATTGCTTCTAACGTTTGCTGTGGTGATCGCCATGCTTCTTGGCACGGCCGTCTACAGCGTCGCAACTCTGGGCCAGGTGAACGACAATTGGTCCGATACATTGACGGGACCTGCCGAGCGCCTGCGGCTCGCCCAGAATCTCGACATCGCTATCCTGCAGCAGCTCCGACAGCAGAAAAACATCGTGCTGTCCGCATCCGTCGATGAAGCAAAGGGCTATATCGCAAAGAGCGACGCCGCGCGCGCCGCATTCGACGCGGACTTCGCCAAGATTCTGGCCAATACGACCGATCAGGACATGGCTTACTGGACGCAGGTCAAGGACCTCTCCGCCGTCTGGCGCGATGCCGACGACCGCATTCGAAGCCTGATGCTTGCCGGCAACAGCGCCGGCGCACATCAGATCTCGTCGAACGAGGCACGCGAAGCAAGCACCAAGATCGACAACATCCTGGCCCAGGTCTTCGATGCCGAGCGTGCGAGATTGAAGCAGGCGGATGTCGATGCCGCCGATGCCTATGCGAAAGCGCGCTCGATCCTGATCCTCATAGCCGCTGCGGCCTCGGTCATTGCGCTTGTCTCGGCAATCTGGATCGTCGTTTCGATAAACAAGGGCATAAACCGCGCGGTGAAGACGGTTCAGACCGTCGCCGACGGCGATCTGACGGAATTTGCCGAAATCGCAACCCGGGACGAGATCGGCGAGCTCCTTGGACATGTCAACTCGATGATCGAGCGTCTGCGGGGTGTGGTGGCCGATGCGTTGTCGGCTTCCGACAACGTCTCGTCGGGCAGCCAGCAGCTGTCGGCCGGCTCCGAACAGCTCTCCCAGGGCGCAACCGAGCAGGCCTCTTCCGCCGAGGAAGCCTCCGCCTCCATGGAAGAGATGGCCGCCAACATCAAGCAGAACGCCGATAACGCCGCCCAGACCGAAAAGATCGCCCGCCAGTCCGCAAAGGACGCGGAGATCAGCGGCCAGGCCGTCGATCGCGCCGTCAACGCCATGCGCACCATCGCCGAAAAGATCTCCATCGTTCAGGAAATCGCGCGCCAGACCGACCTGCTCGCGCTCAACGCCGCCGTCGAGGCCGCCCGTGCCGGCGAGCATGGCCGCGGCTTTGCCGTCGTCGCCTCCGAAGTGCGCAAGCTTGCCGAGCGCAGCCAGGCGGCGGCCGCAGAAATCTCCAGCCTCTCGGGCGAGACCGTCACGGTCGCGACCGAGGCTGGCGAGATGCTGACCCGCCTCGTCCCCGATATCCGCAAGACGGCCGAACTGGTCGCGGAAATCTCGGCGGCCTGCCGCGAGCAGGATATCGGCGCATCGCAGATCAACGAGGCGATCCAGCAGCTCGACAAGGTGACGCAGCAGAATGCCGGCGCGTCGGAAGAGATGTCCGCAACCTCCGAGGAGCTGGCCGCCCAGGCCGAGGAGCTGCAGGCTTCCATCGCCTTCTTCAAGGTCGAGCAGGCCAATGCCCGCAAGGCCCAGGCGATGCACGCCCCGGTCCACAGCCCCGCCCATCACGCCGCCGGTCCGGCCAAGGCCAGGCCTGCCGCCAAGGCACCGATCGGCAGAACACCGGCCGCCCGCGCCGACAACAGCGTCGCCGCGCAGCAGGCTCGTCTCAAGGGCTTTACCCTCGACATGTCCATGGGCGGGCCGGATGCCGACGACAACGACTTCCGCCAGAGCGCCTGAGCGGCTGGCTTGATACCGACAGGATCCGGCGCCGGAAGGCGCCGGGTCAAGAAAGGCCGGCGAATGTCTCAGCAGGCCTCAAGAACCGGCTCCCGGTTCGCGGAAGGGTGAATGTATCGGTCTTCGCGCATCAAGACGGCTCCCCGTCTGCCTATTCAACCTTCGATCATCAAACCTCTCCGCCTCCAGGAGTTTTTAGAGATGCGCTTCACCATCAAACTTAAACTGGCCCTCGCCTTCGGCTTTCTTATTCTGCTGTCAACCGGCATGTCGGCCCTGGCGATCATGAGCCTGTCGTCGCTCAATTCCGCGATTTCCGAAATCATCCAGGGGCCCGCCACCGATCTGCGCACGTCAGGCGATCTGTCGACCGCTGTCTTGAATGCGATCCGCAGCGAAAAGAATGCCATCCTGAACACCGATCCGCAGGCGATCAGCGGCTATATCGAGGACGTTCATACAGACGAGACAAAGATCGACCAGCTCGTTCAGCAATTGTCCAAGAGCAAGGATCAAACGGTCACCGCCAAGATCGGGGAATTCTCCAAGCAGTTTCCCGTCTGGAAACAGGTGGACGAGCAGGTCCTGAAGCTGGCCGTGGAAAATACCGAGGAAAGCAATCGCAAGGCTGCAGAACTCTCCATGGACGAAGGCCGCAAGGCAACGACCGCTCTCCTTGAGGCCGTCGAGGCCATCAACCAGTCGATTGTCGCGGATCTCCGGGAGACCGACGAGGCGACCGACAATCAATACGCCTTCGCGCGCAACCTTCTGCTGACCTCGCTGGCCGTCATGTTCGTGCTGTCGACGGTGATCGCCATCTGGATCGCAGTCGGCATCAATCGCGGCCTGAAGAAGATCCAGGCCGTCGCCGAAGGCGTGGCGATCGGCGATCTCAACCAGGATATCGAGATCAAGACCAATGACGAGATCAAGGATCTTGTCGACACCATCAACGTCATGACGGGCAATCTGCGCAACACCGCGACGATCGCCGACCAGATCGCCAACGGCGACCTGACGGTCAAGCCGAAGCCGATGTCGGAGAAGGATACCCTCGGCATCTCGCTTCAGTTGATGGTCGAGCGTCTTCGGGGTGTGGTGGCCGATGCGTTGTCGGCTTCCGACAACGTCTCGTCGGGCAGCCAGCAGCTGTCGGCCGGCTCCGAACAGCTCTCCCAGGGCGCAACCGAGCAGGCCTCTTCCGCCGAGGAAGCCTCCGCTTCCATGGAAGAGATGGCCGCCAACATCAAGCAGAACGCCGATAACGCCGCCCAGACCGAAAAGATCGCCCGCCAGTCCGCAAAGGACGCGGAGATCAGCGGCCAGGCCGTCGATCGCGCCGTCAACGCCATGCGCACCATCGCCGAAAAGATCTCCATCGTTCAGGAAATCGCGCGCCAGACCGACCTGCTCGCGCTCAACGCCGCCGTCGAGGCCGCCCGTGCCGGCGAGCATGGCCGCGGCTTTGCCGTCGTCGCCTCCGAAGTGCGCAAGCTTGCCGAGCGCAGCCAGGCGGCGGCCGCAGAAATCTCCAGCCTCTCGGGCGAGACCGTCACGGTCGCGACCGAGGCTGGCGAGATGCTGACCCGCCTCGTCCCCGATATCCGCAAGACGGCCGAACTGGTCGCGGAAATCTCGGCGGCCTGCCGCGAGCAGGATATCGGCGCATCGCAGATCAACGAGGCGATCCAGCAGCTCGACAAGGTGACGCAGCAGAATGCCGGCGCGTCGGAAGAGATGTCCGCAACCTCCGAGGAGCTGGCCGCCCAGGCCGAGGAGCTGCAGGCTTCCATCGCCTTCTTCAAGGTCGAGCAGGCCAATGCCCGCAAGGCCCAGGCGATGCACGCCCCGGTCCACAGCCCCGTCCATCACGCCGCCGGTCCGGCCAAGGCCAGGCCTGCCGCCAAGCCACCGATCGGTAGAACACCGGCTGCCCGCGCCGACAACAGCGTCGCCGCGCAGCAGGCGCGCCTCAAGGGCTTCACCCTCGACATGTCCATGGGCGGCCCGGATGCCGACGACAACGACTTCAAGGAGAGCGCATAAATGGCTGCAACCAGCACCGAAGCGCAATATGTGACGTTTGGCCTCGGCGAAGAATACTTCGCCGTGCCGGTCGCGGTGGTCCGGGAAATCCTGGATCATCAGGATGCCTTTCGCATTCCGCACGGGCCGGACTATCTGCTCGGTCTGCGGGATGTGCGCGGTCAGGGCGTGCCGGTCATAGACCTGCGCCTGCGGCTTGGCATGTCGGCCACGACGAAGACGCCGCATACCCGCATCCTCGTCATCGACATTCCGATCGCCGACAAGGTTCTGACCCTTGGCCTCGTCGCCGATCGCGTCTTCGAGGTCACGTCCTTCAAGCATCAGTCCGTCGAAAGCGCCCCCGATATCGGGGTGCGTTGGCCGTCCGAGTACATCGCCGGCGTGGTGCGCCGCGATGAGGGCTTCGTCGTCATCATCGATCTCGCGAAACTCTTTTCATCGAGCGACAAGGTATCGTTGATGGGAGTGGGTGCCGGCCAGAAGGCCACCGAGTTCGCTGCTGTTTGAGTGAGACGTGAAGTGGCAGTACAGGATCAGAGAAACTACGGAGACAAGGGGCTGAGCCGTCGGAATTTCGACCAGCTCGCCCGCTATATCTACGATTACAGCGGCATCAAGATGCCTCCCGGCAAGCTCACGATGCTGGAAGGACGATTGAGGCGTCGGTTAAGGGCAACCGGAATCGGCGATCTCGACGAATATTGCGACTATCTTTTCAAGCGCGGCGGCATCGATCGCGAAGCCATCCACCTCATCGACGCCGTTACGACCAACAAGACGGATTTCTTCCGTGAGCCGAAGCATTTCGAGCATCTCGAGAATGCCGCCCTGCCGGAGCTTCTGGCTGCGGGACATAGTCGCTTGCGGATCTGGAGTGCCGCCTGCTCGATCGGAGCCGAACCCTATACGATCGCCATGGTGATGGAGGATTATCGCGAAGCCCGTGGCGCGCCCGAATACAGCATCCTCGCCACGGACCTTTCGACCGACGTCCTCAAGGCGGCGCGCAGAGGCGTCTATCCAGCGACGATGATCGATCCGGTCGATCGTCAGCGGCGTCTCCGCTACGTGATGGAAGCGCGCGATCCCGAGCGTGGCGAAGTTCGCATTCACCCCCGGCTGCGCTCAAGAATCGGCTTCGGCCGCCTCAATCTCATGGATCGCGCCTATGAGATCGGCGACAAGGTTCATATCGTCTTCTGCCGGAACGTCCTGATCTACTTCGACAAGCCGACGCAGGAAAAGGTGCTCTCCAGGCTCTGCGAGAAGCTGGTGCCGGGCGGCTTCCTTTATGTCGGCCATTCGGAAACGATCAGCGGGCTCAACCTGCCGGTCAAGCAGGTCGCCAACACCGTCTTCAGAAAGGTCTGATGCGCATGGCCAAGAAAATCCGTGTGCTCATCGTCGACGATTCCGCCAGCGTCCGGCAGGTCATGACACAGGTGCTGTCGGCGGATCCCGAGATCGAGGTCATGGGCGCCGCCTCCGACCCCTTCATGGCCGCGAAGAAGATCCAGGAAGAAATCCCGGACGTCATCACGCTCGACGTCGAAATGCCGCGCATGGACGGTATCACCTTCCTGCGCAAGCTGATGGCGCAACGGCCGATCCCGGTCGTCATGTGTTCCTCCCTGACCGAGGCCGGCTCGGAAACCCTGATGCAGGCCCTGGAGGCCGGCGCCGTCGATATCATCCTCAAACCCAAGATCGCCGCCGCCGACCACCTGGCGGAATCGGCGGCAATGATCCGCGAGACGGTCAAGGGTGCGGCAGCGGCACGGCTCGGCGCAATGCGCCGCCGCGCGACTGTGCAGAGCGGACCGACGGCCAAGCTGACGGCCGATGTCGTGCTTCCGCCGCCAAGCGGCAGAGCCATGGCCAAGACGACGGAAATGATCGTCTGCGTCGGGGCGTCGACGGGTGGCACCGAGGCGCTGCGCGAACTGCTCGTGGCGCTTCCGGCCAACACGCCCGGCATCGTCATCGTCCAGCACATGCCGGAGAAATTCACCGCCGCCTTTGCCAAGCGCCTGAACAGCCTTTGCGAGGTGGAGGTGAAGGAGGCGGAACATGGCGACGCCGTCTTGCGCGGCCATGTGCTGATTGCGCCGGGCGGCAAGCACATGCTTCTGGAGCGCCAGGGCGCGCGCTATGTCGTTGCGATCAAGGACGGCCCTCTCGTCTCCCGGCATCGCCCTTCCGTCGATGTGCTCTTTCGCTCGGCCGCCCGCTCGGCGGCAGGCAATGCCATGGGTGTCATCATGACCGGCATGGGCGACGACGGCGCAAGGGGCATGAAGGAAATGCACGATGCCGGCGCTTTCACCGTGGCGCAGGATGAGGAGACCTCCGTCGTCTTCGGCATGCCCAAGGAGGCGATCGCCCATGGCGGCGTCGACCGTACCGTCGGGCTGACCCATATCGCCCGGGAAATCCTGGCGGCGGACAAACGCCGCTAGCGACGACCACATGCAAGGTCGCGACAGGACCGGTCGCAGCCTCGTTCAAAAGAGTTTGTTAACCATAAATGCGTAACGATCCCGGCAAGCCATGAAAGCTCCTCGTCCACCGCATTGAGTTGCCCCTCCGATCTGCCCAGGGAGTTCCCATGGCCGTTTTGACCTTTGCCAACACCAAGGGCGGCGCCGGCAAGACCACTGCCGTCGTCATCGTTGCCTGCGAGCTCGCCCGAATGGGCTTTTCGGTCGCTATCCTGGATGCGGATCCGCAATTGTGGATCTCCAAATGGCACGAGCGGCTCGGCGCGAGGGCGCCCTCCTCGCTCTCCGTCATTTCCTACGTGACCGCCGGCAATCTCGGGCAGCATGCGCGCAAGCTTCGCGACGAAGTCGACTTCCTTCTTATCGACCTGCCCGGCGCCCGCAGCCCGCTGCTTGCGCAGGCGCTTGGCTATTCGAACTATGTGCTCATCCCCGTGCAGGGCTCGGCAATGGATGCGGAAGGCGCCACCAACGTCATCGAGCTTCTCCAATATCTGGAGGATCGGGCCGATATCCGCATCCCTCATTCGGTGGTCCTGACCCGCGTCAATCCGATGGTCACCACCCGCGCGCTGCACTCCGTGAAGGAACTGCTGTCCAGCCGCCGCGTGCATGTGCTGTCCACGCCCATCATCGAACGCGCGGCCTATCGCGAAGTTTTCGGCTACGGCCAGACCCTCTATTCGATCGATCCCGCAACGGTCAGCAATCTCGACAAGGCGCAGCAAAACGCCCAGACACTGGCACAGGAGGTTCTGCGCCGCATCCTGCCCTATAGCGGCCGCATCGCCGACAAGACAAAGGCCGCGGAGTTCAAACTCTCGGCCTGACAGGCGCCCGATCGGCTTTGGGAAGACTTGGCTTGCACAGCCGGACGTGGATGCTTTCCGTCGCGAAAATTTACGTGAGAAAAGATTTTTTATTGACGGGTAGAAATAGGCTACCTAGGCTCCCCACAGGCGGAGGCCCTCCAAGAGCCCGCCAACGGGGAGGACATCTTGGCACAGAAGCTTGAAGGCAAGGTCGCGCTGGTCACCGGCGCAAGCTCCGGCATAGGGCGCACGACCGCATTGGCTCTCGCCGAAGAGGGCGTGAAGCTCGCACTCGTCGGCCGCTCCGCCGAAAGGCTGAAGGCAGTTGCCGAGAAGGCAGGCGGCGATGTGCTGGTGTTGCCGGCGGATCTCACCGAACCGGGCGCCGTCAAGAACGTCGTCGATGCCACCATCCAGCGCTTCGGCCGGATCGATATTCTCCTGCCCAATGCCGGCCTCTATATCCCCGGCGATGTCGCCGAAGGCGATCCGGACGCCTGGGACGAGCTCATTGCCATCAACGTCAATTCGGTCTTCCGGCTGGCCCGCGCCGTGCTGCCGGGCATGATCGCCCAAGGCGGCGGCCAGATCGTCGTGACGTCTTCGGTCGCGGGACATCAGGCCATCCATTGGGAGCCGATCTACTCGGCATCCAAACATGCGATCCAGGCTTTCGTGCATGGGCTGCGGCGGCAAACCATGAAGCAGAATATCCGCGTCGGCTCCGTGGCACCCGGTGTCGTGCTGAACGAACTCTGGGGCTATACCGACCCTGCCGCCATCGATGCCAAGGTCAAGGCACGCGAGGGTCTGCGATCGGAGGATGTCGCCGACGCGGTGCTCTTCATGCTGACCCGCCCGGCCAACGTCACCATTCGCGATCTCGTGATCCTGCCGCAGATCCAGGATATCTGAGCCTTGCCCGAATTCGACTACATCATCGTTGGTGGCGGCGCTGCGGGCTGCGTGCTGGCAAATCGCCTGAGCGAAAACCCGGCAACGCGCGTGTGCCTGGTCGAAGCGGGGATGGATCGCAACGCCCGCAAGGCGATCGTCCGCATTCCGCTCGCCATGGTCACCTTCATGGCGCCGGCGCTCGCCTTTCTCGGCGGGCCGAAGTTCATGTCCTGGTTCGAGACCGAGCCTGAACCGGGCCTGCAGGGCCGTTCCATAGCGTTGCCGCGCGGCAAGGGCACCGGCGGCTCGACGAATGTCAACGGCCAGATCTTCATCCGCGGCCAGCGCGAGGATTTCGACCATTGGCGCGATCTCGGCAATCCCGGCTGGGGCTATGACGATCTGCTGCCCTATTTCCGCAAGCTGGAGCGCTTCGAGATCCTGGCCGAGCCGGGTTCGGCCAAACATATTCATTTCGGCGACACGCCGCTCGAACGGCAGATCGATCCGGCCTATCACGGCACGGACGGACCGTTGAACATCGCGCCGCTGCGCAGCGTCAATCCGATGGCGGAGGTGTTTCTTGATGCCGCGCAGAAGGCCGGCCATTCTCTGAATGCAGATTTCAACGGCGTGCGCCAGAACGGCGTCGGCCTCTACACCTTTACCCAGAAGAACGGCGAACGCGTCACGGCCGAAGGTGCCTATCTCGACCCGGTACGTCATCGGCCGAACCTGACGGTGATGAGCGAGACGAACGTCACACGCATCGTGTTCGACGACCGGAAGGCGACCGGCATTGCCTTCCGAAGGCGTGGACAGAGCGGAGCGCTCGACGCCCGCGAGGTCATTCTCTCGGCGGGCTCCTTCGTCTCGCCGCATCTGCTTATGCTGTCGGGCATCGGCAACGCCAAAGACCTCGCCCGCCACGGCATTGCGGTCGTTGCCGACCTGCCGGGCGTGGGAGAGAACCTGCAGGACCATCTCGACGTCACCATCGAATACCGCGCAAAATCCATCACGCCCTATGGCGTCTCCTGGCGAGCCCTGCCGCGCAACGTCGGTCATGTGCTCAACTGGCTTTTCAACAAGCGCGGGCTGTTTTCCTCGACGACGGGCGAAGGTGGCGGGTTTATCTCGACAGATCCAGCGAGTGACCGGCCGGATATCCAGCTCTTTTTCTGCACCGGCCGGGCCAACACGCAGGCAGCCTCCGGCTTCACCGGCCACGGCTTCCTCATGCATGTCTGCCAGCTTCGGCCTGGCAGCATCGGCCGCGTTGCGCTGAAAAGCACCGACCCCGGCGAAAAGCCGTCGATCCGCTACAATTTCTTTCGCGGTGACAGCACAATGGACGTGCTGCGCAAGGGTATCCGGATGGCCCGCGCGATTGCCGCCCAAGCCCCTTTTGCACCGCATCTCGAGGCCGAGATCGACCCGGGTCTCGAGATCGAAAGCGATGGCGCTCTCAACGCCTTCATTCGCGAGCGTGTCGGCACGCTGTTTCATCCGGTCGGCACCTGTGCGATGGGGTGCGGCGAACGGGCCGTCATCGATCCGGCAACCATGCGCGTGCATGGCGTGCAGGGCCTGCGCGTCGTCGATGCCTCGATCATGCCGAGCATCGTCTCAGCCAACACGGTGGCGGCAACCTATTGTCTTGCCGAGAAAGCCGCCGATCTGATCCGTATCGCCGACGTGGCCGGCACGGCAACTTAGAGCGGCCGCCCTATCGAAATGCATTGCCGGTGAGCCGTTTGCAGGACTGCAAGCCTTGACACGCAAGACATAGCCACAAACATGGCGCGGCTCGTACTTGCCGATCGACTCAAACAGGTAGTCCTTAAAGATGCGTTTTTCTCTCCTCCTCCCGCTGCTCGTTTCCTTCGCTCCGCTCTCCGCCGCCGCCGCTGGAATGCCCTGCGCCGACCTCATCGAGGGCAGTGCCGTGATCCAGCACGGGGACGGCTTTGCCATTTCCGAGTTGCACGACGGCTGCGCCGTCCAGAATGGGATCTTCAAATCCGGCAGCAGAATGGGGTGGACCTTCGATCGCGCCGAATTCAAGGGAGACGGCCTGGTCGACTTTCTAAAGGCCATAGCCGACAAGCCCGATCATTTGCCGAGTTGGGGACGGTTTTCAGTCGAAGGCGTGCGTTTCACGCCGATGCTGGACAATGCCTTCGCCAACTACATCACGGCCGTCCAGCAATGGCCGATGGACATGTCCGGTTCCTTCCGCTTCGATCCCAAGGATGGCTATCTGGACATTCAGGAGCTGGAGCTTACCAATTTGCGCCTCGGCCAAGCATCGCTTTCTGCCGAGTTGAGTCTGCCGAAAAATGCCGGCATGCCCGCGCTGACGCAGGATGGATCGATCGGCCTGTCGCATCTGCGCTTCCGGCTCGACAATATGGGGCTGTTCGAAGGCATGGCCGTGCCGTCGCTCGCCTCGTTCATCCAGCAGATGACCGGCTCGGACGATCCGGCCCAGGGCATCGACCAGCTGCGCGACACGACGGTTGCGGCTCTGCAGGCCCTGCCCGATAGCCGGATCGATGCGGACTCCAAGAAAGCGCTGCTGCGTTTCGTCCAGGATCTGCCCCATCCGACCGGCTTCTTCACGCTCGATCTTGCCTTCGACAAGCCGATGACGGTGGGCGCCCTCGATTTCAACAGCGCTCAGCTGGCGCAATCGGCCCTCGCAAGCGCGAAGATTTCCGTGAGCTACAAGGCTCGATAACAACGGCCGGCACCCACGATCAGGCAGTTGCTCCTGAAAGGGGCGACCTCTACAGCGCCGGCCAATCGCCGGCGCTGTAGATCTTTCCATCAGCCGAGGAAATCACGGATTTCGGCTGCGATCTCGACGGCATGCGTCTCAAGGGCGAAATGGCCGGTGTCGAGAAGCTTGACGACCGCATCGGGAATGTCGCGGCGATAGGCTTCCGCGCCGGCGGGCAGGAAGAACGGATCGTGCTTGCCCCAAATAGCCAGCAAGCGCGGCTTATGGGTTCTGAAGTAGGTCTGGAATGTCGGATAGAGGGCGACATTGCTCTCGTAGTCGCCGAAGAGGTCGAGCTGGACCGTCTCCGTGCCCGGCCGTGCCAGATAGAAATTGTCGAGCGAATAGCCATCCGGAGAGACCCGCGAGGCATCCGCAACGCCGTGCGTATATTGCCAGACCGTCGCCTCCGGCGTAAGCGCCGCCTTCACCGCATTGCGGTTTTCCTCGGAAGCTTCGCGCCAGTAAGCCCGGATCGGAGTCCATTCTTCGCTCAGACCCTCCTCATAGGCATTGCCGTTCTGGGAAATGATCGCCGTAATCCGTTCCGGATGTTTTACCGCCAGCCGGAAGCCCGTCGGTGCGCCATAGTCGAAGACATAAACGGCATAGCGATCGAAGCCGACGATTTCGGTGAAGCGGTCGATCGTCCCGGCAATGCTGTCAAACGTGTTGCTGCCTTTCGGCGCGTCCGATTGCCCGAAACCGGGAAGATCGGGCGCGATGATATGATAGCGATCGGCGAGAAGAGGAATGAGGTCGCGGAACATATGGCTGGAGCTCGGGAAGCCGTGCAGCAGCAGAAGTTTTGCCGCACCTGGGGAACCGGCTTCCCTATAGAAGACCTTGACGCCTTCGACATTGACGGCGCGATAGCTGATATTGGTCATAACAAAGGTCCTTTCATAACCTTATAATATCTATTTATGCAGTTACTAACTCGGCGACCCGGCTGACGCAGAGCCCTCGTAAGTTCTGGTAGCGATGATGAATCGCGCGGTTATCTTCGATTGTTAAAGCATAAGAAGTGGAGCGATTGCGATGCAATCGAACACTCTCTTCGGCTTGTTTTCAGTAACCCTCAAAATTGCCTTAATACGGTTACGCTCGATAGCCGTAACTTGTCAAGTGACATTTGACAGGTTATATATTGCCGGTATTTTCGAGAGGCGCCCGGCACGCCGTCGGCCGGAGCAGGAGCAGCGATGGAAAATCATTCACCCGCCATTTTCGTTGGCGATGCGCTGGGGCTGGATTTCCTGAATTCGGTCGCGACGCCCGTCGACCTACCTGTCGATTGGATCGAGAATGGCGAAGGCCTGCTGCGTTGGCTGGAGCAGGCCCGGCTGGTGCCGCCGGAAACGCTTGCGGCCATGCGCGAACAGGCGCTCCCCGGCGAACTCGACAAGATCGCCGATCAGGCAAGAAGCCTGCGCGAGTGGTTCAGAAGCTTCGTGCTCGCCCGCAAGGGAAAGCCGCTGGCATCGGATGCCTTGAACGAATTGGAGCCGCTGAACCGGCTGCTGGAACGCAATGAAGGTTTTGGCCGGATCGTCGCAAAGCGCACCGGGGAAGGCACGAGTCTCGACTTTCTGCCCATGCGGAAATGGCGCACGCCGGAAGCCCTGCTGTTGCCGATCGGCGAAGCGCTGGGGCGCTTTGTCTGCACGGAGGATTTTTCGGACGTGAAAGCCTGCGAAGGCCACGCATGCACCTTGCTCTTCGTCGATCACACGCGCGGCGGCCGCAGGCGCTGGTGCAGCATGGCGATGTGCGGCAATCGCGCCAAACAGGCGGCGCATCGGCACCGGCTGAAGCAGGGCTGAGCCCCGAGACCTGAGAGACCGGCAGGATCTTGCGCACAAGCTGCCGGTCAACACCGAAGAAAGAATGCAGGCCGCTCGGGTGCTATGACCGGCAAAACCCGATCTGCGACCTCAGACCGGATCTTCGCGGTGCAGATCGTGGATGGCGACGGCATCGTCGGTGATGGGCGGCAGCAGCCATTCGGTGTGGCGCAACGTGCGCTTGGTATCCTCCAGCCCCATATCCCAATGTTCGCGCATCGATGTGCCGGAGAACTCGTAGTCCTTGGCGTGACCTTCGTAATTCTTGTGCTGATAGATCAGGTGCACGATGTTGACGACGCCGGCATCGGAGTAATCGGCGATCAAATCCTGCTCTTCCGGGGTCAGCTGATCTTTCGGAACACGCTTCAGCGCGCTCAGCAGCTTCATCTTCAGGCCGTGAATGCGCTTGAAATTGTCCGTATTCTGCCGCGTGCGGCTCGAATACATGATGTCCTTGTGGCGGGAGAGCACGTCGGGCATGCTGCGCGGCAGCACGCCGCGGGCGCTGAACAGATCCACCTGGAACACGAGCGAGCTGCGGTCTTCTTCCTGATCGAGCAGATATTGCAGCGGCGTATTGGAGACGATGCCGCCATCCCAGTAATATTCGCCTTCGATGCGGATGGACGGCAAGGCAGGCGGCAGGGCGCCGCTCGCCATGATGTGCTCGGGGCCGATACGGATATTGTCGGTGTCGAAATAGACGAAGTTGCCCGTGCGCACATTCACCGCGCCGACGCTGAAGCGCTTCTTGCCATTATTCAAGACGTCGAAGTCGATCAGCATCTCCAGCGTCTTCTTCAGCTCGGAAGAATCGTAGAAACTGGTCGCACCCTCGGCTCCCGGCAGCTCGAGCCATGGATTGGGAAAACGCGGCTTGAAGAAGCCGGGCTGGCCCATCGTCATCGTCATCCACGAACTCGTGCGGTTGCGGATATCGCGGAAGAAGTCGCCTTCCGGCGTGTAAGCCCAGATCTTGCGACCGGAAATGATCTGCCAGAACTGCTCAAGGCGTGGCAAGCGCCGGCTCGGCTCGTTGCCGGCGATGATGGCGGCATTGACCGCACCGATCGAGACGCCCGAAAGCCAGGTAGGCTCGCATCCCGTTTCGGCAAGCGCCTGGTAGACGCCGGCCTGATAGGCGCCGAGCGCCCCGCCGCCCTGGAATACGAGGGCGACCCGATCATATTGAGCGGCTATTTCCGGGATCGTTGGGGCTGCGGCCTTGATGTTTCGTTCGAGCACGGTCCGTCTCCAGCATAAATGAATGAAAAGCTTATGATTATCTGCGCTCGGCGAGATAGTCGTGAACGACCTCGCCAAGCCCAAGCGTCAGATCGGCGGTGAAATGAACGGCCGAGACCACTTCGAGAACCGGCAGCCGGGCAACATCGGCCATGACATGCGGCCGGAGATCGAGGGCCGCGGGCGAAGTCCAGGCCTCCTTGATGGTGATATCGGTCAGGTAGTAGCGCACCAGCTCGCAGATGCGCGGGGTGGCGTCGACATGCGGCACGATCTTGATCAGGAAGTTGGGCTCGGACAGCGCGGCCAGAAGCGGCGCCTGCTCGACCGGCTTGTGCTTGTAGCCCATCGTTCCGGTGGCGCAGAGGACGCTGCCGTAATGCAGCGTGCCGACGATGACCTCGCCTTCGTTGACGATCTTCGGATTGGCAAGCTTCTTCGGAAAACCCCAGATCTCGCGGCCGCCGGTGATCGGCGCATCGTCATCGAGATACATGGAATGGACATAGCCGCCGCGCTGACCGCGATACTTGACCGGGATGACCTGTCCGGTCTCGGTGTAATCGCCGAAACCTGTGGAGTCGGGCATGCGGATGAATTCATACTTCACCAGCGGCTCATCGATCTCGAGCGGCTCCGGCACGACGGCCTCCAGGGCTTCGCGGGTCGTGCGGTAGGTGATGATGATGTATTCGCGATCGAAGAACCTGTAGGGTCCGGGGGGATAGGAAGGGTTGGTCAGCGGCATCGCATAGGCATGCTTGAGAATGTCTTCGACCTTCATCGTATTTTCCGTCGTTGGAGGAAATCGCCGGGCACCGGAGCGAAAATTTGCACGGTTGCATGACAGTGAAGTGTCAGGCGCCAAATCGTTACGACGGGAGGCCGAGGAGAACTGTAATCAAAGCGACATATGAGGCTGGCAGTGTGCGCTCATCTCGGCATTTCCCCCTATTCAACCATGCCACAGAGATTGCGGGAGTAGCATAATGGGTTCGTTGACTTCGAAGAATGCGCTGGTCACCGGTTCGACGAGCGGTATCGGGCTTGCGATTGCGCGCGCCTTTGCCGCCGAGGGTGCGAATGTCACCATCAACGGTCTTGGCGATGCCGATGCAATCGAAAAGGAGCGCGCCGCCATCGAGGCCGATTTCGGCGTGAAGTGCCGCTACTCCGGCGCCAACATGATGAATGGCGAGGAAGTGACATCGATGGTGCGCGAAGCCGAGGAAGCCTTCGGCAGCCTCGATGTCCTCGTCAACAATGCCGGCATCCAGTTCGTCGCCCCGATCGAGGAATTTCCCGACGACAAGTGGGAAGCGATCATCCGCATCAACCTGCTCGCAGCCTTCTACGCGATAAAGGCTGCCATCCCGGGTATGAAGGCGCGCAAATGGGGCCGCATCATCAATACGTCCTCGGCGCATGCCCTGGTCGCCTCGCCCTTCAAGTCGGCCTATGTCTCGGCCAAGCATGGCATTACCGGCCTGACCAAGACCATCGCTCTCGAAGCAGCGCAGGACGGCGTGACCGTCAACTCCATCGCGCCCGGCTATGTCTGGACGCCGCTTGTCGAAAAGCAGATCCCCGAAACGATGAAGGCCCGCAACATGACGGAGGAGCAGGTCAAGCACGACGTGCTGCTTGCCGCCCAGCCCACGAAGGAATTCGTGACCGTCGACGAAGTTGCCGCCATCGCGGTATTCCTGTGCGGCGACGCCGCCAAGCAAATTACCGGCACGACGCTTTCCGTCGACGGCGGCTGGACCGCCGAGTAATGCCAAACCATAGCCGGCGCGGCGCGAAAGGCGGCGCCGGCTTTCTGTAGCCGCAGGCTGCAGCATCAACATGAAAACGGAGCAGGAGGCTTGCAATGACCGAAGAGACCCAGGACCCGCTCAGCCGCATCAAGGATGAGATCGTCGACAGCTTTGACGAAGAGCTGGAGATGCAGCTCGAAGAGGACCGGCTGGACGAGTTGGTTGCCGAGGGCCTTATCAGCGAAGGCGAAGCGACACTCGACCGCAAGCTTTATTTCCGCGAGCTCTTCCGTCTCCAGCACGAACTCGTCCGTCTGCAGGACTGGGTGCAGTACAAGAAGCTCAAGGTCGTCATCCTGTTCGAGGGCCGCGACTCCGCCGGCAAGGGCGGCGCCATCAAGCGCGTCACGCAGCGCCTCAATCCGCGCGTCTGCCGTGTCGTCGCCTTGCCTGCTCCGACCGAACGCGAGCGGCATCAATGGTATTTCCAGCGCTATGCCGCCCATCTGCCGACCGCCGGCGAAATGGTGCTGTTCGACCGCAGCTGGTACAACCGGGCCGGTGTCGAGCGCGTCATGGGCTTCTGCTCGCCCGAAGAGCTGGAAGAATTCTTCCGTACCGTGCCTGATTTCGAGCGCATGCTGGTTCGCTCCGGCATCATCCTGCTCAAATATTGGTTCTCGATCACGGACGAGGAGCAGGAATTCCGCTTCAACATGCGCATCCAGGATCCGCTGAAGCAGTGGAAGCTTTCGCCGATGGACCTGCAGAGCCGCGTGCACTGGGAGGAATACACCAAGGCGAAGGAAGAGATGCTGGAGCGCACCCACATTCCGGAAGCGCCGTGGTGGGTGGTCCAGGCGGTCGACAAGAAGAAGGCGCGTCTCAACTGCATCGCCCATCTTCTGAAGCAGATCCCCTACGAAAACGTGCCGAAGCCGGAAATCATCCTGCCGGAGCGCCTTCGCCACGACGATTACCATCGCACGCCAGTACCGCCGGAAATGTACGTTCCGGAAATCTACTGACGACATCGACGGGACGGGTCGGCTTATGCGGGCCCGTCATCCGCCGAAGACTATGGCAGGCCAGCGGCTTCAAGTGATGATATGATGCGAGTCTGACATTCGTGTCATCGGCTGAGGAGACCGTCATGACTGCGCCGCATCCTTCGAAAACGCACATCGGCAACCACGCCCTGCATCCCGAAACCCAGATGCTGAATTACGGCTACGACCCGGAACTGTCCGAGGGCGCGGTCAAGCCTCCCGTTTTCCTGACCTCCACCTTCGTCTTCAAATCGGCCGAGGACGGACGCGATTTCTTCAATTACATATCCGGCCGCAACGAACCCCCGGCAGGCAGGGGTGTCGGCCTCGTCTATTCGCGCTTCAACCACCCCAACAGCGAAATCGTCGAGGATCGGCTTGCCGTCTACGAACGAACCGAAAGCGGCGCGCTGTTCTCCTCGGGCATGTCGGCGATCGCCACCACCCTTCTGACCTTCGTCCGCCCCGGCGACGCGATCCTGCATTCCCAACCACTTTACGGCGGCACGGAAACGCTCATCGCCAAGACGTTCCTCAATCTCGGCGTTTCCGCCGTCGGATTTGCCGACGGTGTCAACGAGGCCTCGGTCACATCGAGCGCCGAGGAAGCGATGGCAAAGGGCCGCGTATCGGTCATTCTGGTGGAAACGCCGGCCAATCCGACGAACAGCCTGGTCGATATCGCCATGATCCGCCGCGTTGCCGATGCGATCGGCAAAAAACAAGGCCATGTACCGATCATCGCATGCGACAATACCCTGCTAGGGCCTGTCTTCCAGCGGCCGATCGAACATGGGGCGGATATTTCGCTTTATTCGCTGACCAAATATGTCGGCGGTCATTCCGATCTGATCGCAGGCGCCGCACTCGGCTCGAAAGCCGTCATCAAGCAGGTCAAGGCGTTGCGCGGCGCGATCGGCACCCAGCTCGACCCGCATTCCTGCTGGATGCTCGGCCGTTCGCTGGAAACGCTGCAGATCCGCATGGAACGGGCAAACAGCAACGCCCGGGCGGTGGCCGATTTCCTGCGCGACCATCCGAAAGTCGAGCAGATTCACTATCTGCCCTACACAGACCCGGCCTCCGCTACGGGCCGAACCTTCGCCACCCAATGCAGCGGTGCGGGCTCGACCTTCTCCTTCGACATCAAGGGCGGCCAGCCGGCGTCGTTCAAGTTCCTGAACGCATTGCAGCTCTTCAAGCTCGCCGTCAGCCTCGGCGGCACGGAATCACTCGCCTCCCATCCTGCAACGACGACGCATTCCGGCGTTCCTGTCGATGTACGCCACCGCATCGGCGTGCTGGAATCCACGATCCGGCTTTCGATCGGGATCGAGCATCCTGACGATCTGATCGCCGATCTCTCCGCCGCGCTCGATAGCGCCTGATGAGGCAGGCGCGATCCGATGCGCTAACGAGAGAGGTTTGCACACCATGCCGGGCGTTGCCGACCACAGGATGCCTTGCCTGGGAGCGTCAACGACAGCACGATCGATAGGCAGCTTCGCCGCCGGTAGAGAGGAGCAGCCTGCTCGAAAGGGCAGGAACGCGCACGCACTTGCCAGTCCAACCTTATCGGTTGCGACGGCGAGCCCGTCGTATCGGCTCAGCTTTCGAAATCGCCGAACACGTCCTGCAGCCGGGTCAGCAGCTCGACGCGCTCGTCCACCTTGCCGCGAAGAAGGACAATGATGTTGCTCAAGAGCAGGTCCATGACCGCGGTCATCGTCGCGGCTCCATCCCAGAGCGGGCCGTGCGAACCGGGTATGACAAGCGAGATATCCGAGGCCTCCTCCGCCCAGGGGCAGAATTCGTCGGTCAACAGAATGACCTTGACGCCGGCGCGGCGCGCTTCCTCCGCCAAGGGTCTCGCCTTGGACGCGAAGCGCCGGACATCGTGGAGAAAGAGCACGCGGCCATCGACCGAACCGTCAAGCAATTCGGAATAGGTGCCGTTGAGGCCATCCATGAAAGCGACGCGTGGCCGGGTATAGGAAAGCTGCGCGGCGAAATACTGCGCAATGCCCCGAACGTTCTGATAGGCGGCGACATAGACCTCGCTCGCCGAGATCAGCGCATCGATCGTCTGCTGCCATTGCGGCGCGGTCGTCAGCTCGTAGATCAGGCCGAGATTGTCGACCTGCTGCTGCAGCAGGCCGGCGAGGAATTTGCCATCGCGCAGGTCCTCCTGGAAGCGATCCATGGACCCCTTGACCTGCCAGGCCGGATTGGAACGGCTGCCACGGCGCAGCGCCGCCTTGAGCTCGTCGAGGCCATCGAAGCCAAGCCGCCGCAGATAGCGGCCAACGGTCATCTGCGAAATCTCAAGCCGGGCTGCGATGGATTTCGCCGTCTCGAAGGGAAGTTCGGCGATGTTGCGCTCTATATAGCTGGCAATCAGCTTGTCGGATTTCGACTTGCGCATTTCCGCGCTCTGCACGAGCTTCAGTATCTGCTTCGACACTCTTTCCTCCGGGGAAGCTCCGCCCGGAACCGGGCGGAGTATCGTTTCGCGATATTACTGGGCAGTCTTGACTTTCGTCCATGCCCGATCGAACTGGCGCAGGCCGCCGCCGAGATCCTGAAAAATCTGCAGACGCTTCATGGTTTCGTCGGTCGGATTGATTTCCTTGCTATTCTTGATGTTTTCCGGCGTCAATTGGCGGGCCGGAACGTTGGGCGTGCCGTTCGTCTGCTGTGAGACGTTGAGTGCGGCGATGTCGGGACGCGTATAGAACTGCTGGAACTTGATGGCATTGGCCTTGTTGGGAGCCGTCTTCAGCACGCACATGTCTTCCTGATACATGGTCGCGCCTTCTTCCGGAATGACATAGCCGAGATCCTTCGGATTGCCGAAGACGTTGATCATCGAGCCGACGAAGAAGTGAGCCGCGGCAATGTCGCCGGACTCGACCATCGGCCGGGAGTCATAGGTGAAAGCCGCAACATAGGGCTTCATGTCGATGATCGTATCGGCCGCCTGCGAGAGCTCTTCCGGATTGGTCGAATTGACGGAATGGCCGTTGAGCATCAGGCCGACGCCCAGCACTTCGCGCATGTCGTCGAGCAGCGTGAACTTCAGATGCTTGGCCTTGACCGTCGCGACCAGGTCCTTCCAGCCGGTGATGTCCTTGCCGAGGACCTTGCGGTTGTAGAGAATGCCGACGGTGCCGAAGGCGTACGGCAGGCAATATTCGCCCTTCGGATCGCTCTTGGTGCGCAGGAAGCGCGGGTCGATATTCTTGAAGCCCTCGTAGGTGTTGATGTCGGTCTTCTCGAGCAGGTTGAGCTTGGCCATGATGTCCTGCATGTGCACGGACGGGAAAACGATATCGTAGCCCGTCGCGCCCCCTTGAATCTTGGCAAGCATTTCCTCGTTTGAGGAATAGGTCGAGAGATTGACCTTGATCTTGGTTTCCTCCTCGAATTTCTGGAGGACGGCCGGATTGATGTATTCGCCCCAGTTGTAGATGTTGAGTTCGTCGGCGAGGACTGCGGTGGGCAGCAATGCGGTGAGCGCAAAGAGACCCAGGCGTCTAAAAACGCCTTTCAAAATCATCATTTCTGTTCCCCTTAGTAGGATTATTATCCCTTCGGCGCGTTTGGCTCGGCCTTTGGTGGAAGCTGTAACCGACCGCGTTGAGGGCGTTGACTTCGACGAAAAAATGATATCAACATATCTAAATCACGCAAGAGTTAATTTAATAACATTTCGGGGAACGACGAATGCGAGATGCGATTGTGCGGCTGGCGTCAGCCGCAAAGGCCTTTTCGACTCCAGAGGGTCGAGAGGTCAAGGCACTTGACGGCATCGATCTTGAGATCGACCGCAATGAATTCATTACACTTCTAGGCCCCTCCGGCTGCGGCAAGACCACGTTGCTGCAGGCGATCAGCGGCTTTGTCGAACTTGATGCGGGCCGCATCACCATCGACGGAGAGGACATGACGGATCGGCCGCCTTATCGCCGCCCCGTCAACACGGTCTTCCAGAACTACGCGCTGTTTCCGCACATGAGCGTGGGGGAAAACACCGGCTATGCGCTGGAAGCCGCCGGCGTCGGGAGGGCCGAGCGCACCGACCGGGTGCGATCGATTCTGAAAATGGTCGGGCTGGAAGGCATGGAAGGCCGCCTGCCGCGGCAATTGTCGGGTGGCCAGCAGCAGCGTGTCGCACTTGCCCGCGCCATCGTCGCGCGCCCCAAGGTCCTTCTGCTCGATGAACCGCTATCGGCGCTGGACCGCCATCTGCGGGAGACCATGCAGCTCGAGCTGAAGAACCTGCAGCACGAACTCGGCATCACCTTCATCTTCGTGACGCACGACCAGCAGGAAGCCCTGACCATGTCCGATCGTGTGGCGGTGCTTGCCGAGGGGCGCATCCAGCAGCTCGATACGCCGCGGCAGATCTACGATCATCCCGCCAATACTTTTGTGGCGAGCTTCATCGGAGCCAGCAACCTCTTCGAAGGCAGCAGCGACGGCCAGACCTTCATGACCAGCGACGGCACGGCAATCAGGCACGCTCCGGCGACAGGCAGCGAAGGCAAGGGGGCTGCCGTCGCCCTGATCCGTCCGGAAAATTTCTTCCTGGCAACCAATGCCGATACCTGCCCGGCGCTCGACGTCACCGTGGAGCAGATCGTGTATGTCGGCTCGTCCTTCGAAGTCTTCGGCCGGACGACGGATGGCCGCAGGCTCATGGCGCAGATCCCGGCGTCGCAGCGCGGCGCCGTCGGCCAGCTTGCCGCGGGCCAGGCGGCACGCTGGCACTACGATCCCGCAAGCGTCCACCTGATCGCGGCGAAGGAGGCAGCGTGATGAACATCGCTACACGCCGGCGCCTTCAGCTCGGGCTGCTGCTCGGGCCGGTGACGCTGTTCCTGCTTGTCTTCTTTCTCGTGCCGCTCGGGATCATGGTGGTGACGAGTTTCCTGACGCCGGGCCTCTACGGCGGCGTCGAATGGAGCTTCTATCCCGACAATTTCGGCCGCATTCTCGGTTTCGCCAATCCGGAATTCGAGGAATACGATCCGGTCTATATCGGCATCTTTCTCCGCTCGATCCGCATTGCTGCAATGACGGTCGGGGCAACGCTGCTCGTCTGCTACCCCGCTGCCTTCTACATCAGCCGGCTGCCGGACAAATGGAAGAATTTCTGCCTCTTCCTGATCACGCTGCCGTTCTTTTCCAGCCTGATCGTCCGATTGTTCGTCTGGGTGATGATCCTGCGTCCCACCGGACTGGTCAACAACGCGCTGATGGCATCGGGCATTATCTCCGCACCGCTGGAGATGATCTATACGGATGGCGCGATCATCCTCGGCATGGTCTATGTCTTTATCCCGTTCATGTTCATGCCGATCTATGCCAGCATCGAGAAGCTGGACTGGCGGCTCGTGCAGGCGTCGCTCGATCTCGGCGCCGGCCCTATCCGGACATTCCTGCGCATCATCCTGCCGCTGACGGCACCGGGGATCGCCGGCGGTTCTGTCATCGTCTTCATCCCCGCGCTCGGCAATTTCGTGGTGCCGGCGGTGCTTGGCGGCGCCAAGGTGATGATGCTCGGCAATCTCATCGAGGGGCAATTTCTCTCGGCGCGCAACTGGCCGTTCGGCTCGGCGCTCGCCATGATGGTCATGGCCGTAATGCTCGTTCTGCTTTTCGCCTATGTCATCCTGTCCGGCCGCCGCAATGCGACCGCAGCGCTGACGGTATAAGGAGAGGGTTCATGAAAATCGCACGCACTCTCTTCAACGGCGGTTTGGCGCTCTACACGCTGCTGTTCTTCGCCTTTATCTATATCCCCCTGGTGCTGATCGCCGTCTATTCGTTCAACGCGAACCCGGTCAACATGATGAGCTGGAGCGGATTCACAACGGATTGGTATGCCCAGGTCTTCGGCTTCAAGACGGCAGTCTCCGAGAACGCGCTCTATATCGAATCGACCGACCAGCTGATCGCCGCCGTCTTCAACAGCCTGAAGATAGCCTTGACGACGACCGTCATTTCGACCTTGCTCGGGACCGCCATGGCAATTGCGCTTCACCGCTTCAATTTCTTCGGCAAGCGCTTCTATCAGGTCGCCATGTTCATGCCGATGCTGATGCCCGATATCGTTCTCGGCATCGCGCTTCTGATCTTCTTCGTCAGCGCGGGGATCCAGCTCGGCCTGATGACCATCATCATCGGCCAATGCACGTTTCTCACCTCCTATGTGTTCATCGTCGTGTCGGCGCGTCTCGCCGGCATGGACCGGACACTGGAAAACGCCTCGGCCGATCTCGGTGCCAACGAGTGGATGACCTTTCGCCGCGTGGTGCTGCCGCAGCTGATGCCCGGCATACTCGGCGGCGCGCTGCTCGCCTTCATCATTTCGATGGATGATCTGGTGATTACCTATTTCATCGCCGGCGTCGATGTGACGACCTTGCCGATGTTCATCTTCGCCATGCTCCGTCGTGGCATCAAACCGGAGATCAATGCGATCGCGGTGATGATGCTGACCTTCTCCTTCCTCGTGGCCTCGCTTGGCCTTTACCTTCGCTCCCGGCAGAAATGACATGACCATAAAAACAAGCACCCGCAAACCGCGCGGCCGCCAGCTCGGCCTTCCCTTCAACGGTCGCACCGGCACGAACAACGCCATCACCGATGTCGCCGGCATCGGCGTCGGCTTCCGCACGATCATCGAAAACGAGCCGCGCCCCGGCCGCAAGCGCCCGACGCGGACCGGCGTCACCACCATCCTGCCGCATATGGACTCGGAGACCCCCGTCCCCGTCTATGCCGGGGTGCATCGCTTCAACGGCAATGGCGAGATGACCGGAACGCACTGGATCGAGGACGGCGGCTATTTCCTGGGGCCCGTCGTCATCACCAATACGCATGGCGTCGGCATGGCGCATCACGCCACGGTCAAATGGATGATCGACCGCTATGCCTCGACCTACCAGACAGACGATTTCCTCTGGATCATGCCCGTCATCGCCGAGACCTATGACGGCGCATTGAACGACATCAACGGACTGCATGTCAGCGAGGCAGACGTACGCGCAGCCCTCGACGGCATTGCCGCCGGGCCGGTTCAGGAAGGCAATTGCGGCGGCGGCACCGGCATGATTACCTACGGCTTCAAGGGCGGCACGGGCACATCGTCCCGGATCGTCGAGTTCGATGGCCGCACCTATACGATCGGCACGCTGGTTCAGGCCAATCACGGCCAGCGCGACTGGCTGACGATCTCGGGCGTGCCGGTCGGCCGGCACATGCGGGACGGCACTCCGCAGAGCCAGCTTCAGGAGCGCGGCTCCATCATCGTCGTCATCGCGACCGACCTGCCGCTTGCCCCGCATCAGCTCAAGCGCCTCGCCCGGCGCGCCGCCATCGGCATCGGCCGCAACGGCACGCCCGGCGGCAACAATTCCGGCGACATCTTCCTGGCATTCTCGACCGCGAACGCCCACCCGATGGCGCACAGGGCCAATGGGCACCTGCCCCTGCAGATCGTCAACGACGAGCCTCTCGACCCGGTCTACCTGGCAGCGGTCGACAGCGTCGAGGAAGCCGTCGTCAACGCCATGCTGGCAGCCGAGGATATGGGTGGAACGCCTTACGACCGCTTCCGGATCCAGGCCATTCCCCATGACCGGCTTGCCGAACTCGTCCGTCAATATGGGCGGATGGAAACATAAATCCGCCTTGCCGATCTGATCGATCCGAGGAACCAAGCCGTCCGTGTCGTGCTGTCGCTCACACGCGCACGGCGTTGCTTTCGAACATGCTCGATTGCCGGACAACGGTTTCTTCCAAAAGAGCCTGCAGCCAGTCGGCAAAGACCTGAACGCGACGGGAAAGATGCCGGCGGTGCGGATAGAGCAATGTCATCTGCAGCGGTTCCGCACGATAGTCCGGCATCACCTCGACCAGCTCGCCGGCTTCCAGATGCCGGAGCAGGTCGTAGGCCGGGTTCTGGATCAATCCCAGCCCCGCGACGCAGCAGGCGATATAAGCCTCAGCGCTGTTGACGGTGACGCGCCCGCGCATCGGCAGGCTGCGCAGGACACCATTTTCCATCCATTCCCAAGGCTCGATCCGTCCCGTCGAGGGCGATGCATAGTTCACCGCCCAATGGCGATCGAGATCCGCCGGCGTGTGCAGGGCGCCATGTCGCGACAGATAATCGGGGCTGGCGACATTGATGAGCGGCAATTTCCCGATCGGCCGGGCAATGAGACCTGAATCGACAAGCGGCCCGACGCGCAGCACGCAGTCCACGCTATCCTCGACCAGATTGACGGCCCGATCGGTAACGCCGAGATCCACGTCGATATCCGGAAACTGATCGAGAAATGCCGGCAGCGCCGGCGCTATGATCAGCCGGCCGATACGGCCAGGCACGTCGGCCTTCAACTTGCCCGAAGGCTTGGCGTCGCTCCGGCGAAACAGGCTCTCCGTCTCCTCGACATCGGCAATGACCCTCAGGCAACGGTCATAAAAGGCCGCACCATCCTGTGTCGGCGAGACCCTGCGGGTGCTGCGATGAAGAAGCCGCGCGCCGACGCGCCCCTCCAGTTCGATCACCGCAGCCGAGACCGAGGAGCGCGGCAGACCCAGCGTATCCGCCGCGCGGGTGAAGCTGCTGCATTCGACAACGCGCGTAAAAATCCTGAAGAGGTCGATACGATCCAAGCAGAGCCCGCCAATTGTCCGTAATTTCTGACAGATGATGTCAAATTAGCCCGCTTTATCGGAAAATTCCAGACGATACATTGAGGTCATGAGAGGCAGCACGGTGCTGTCCCGACATGCCAAGGAGGCTCATCCATGACCGACCACTCCATCAAGGGAAAAACCGTCATCATTGCCGGCGGCGCCAAGAACCTCGGCGGCCTGATCGCCCGCGACTTCGCCGCCCACGGCGCAAAGGCCATTGCCATCCACTATAACAGCGCCGCGACGAAGGCCGATGCCGATGCGACGGTGGCGGCAGTTAAGGCCGCCGGCGCGGAAGCAGCCGCATTCCAGGCCAATCTCACCACTGCCGGCGCGGTCGAACAGCTCTTTGCCGAAGCCGTCGCCGCTTTCGGTCGTCCCGACATTGCGATCAACACGGTCGGCAAGGTTCTGAAAAAGCCGATCGTCGACATCACGGAGACCGAGTATGACGAGATGAGCGCGGTCAATGCGAAATCGGCATTCTTCTTCCTCAAGGAAGCCGGCAAGTCACTCAACGACAACGGCAAGGTCTGCACGCTCGTCACATCGCTGCTGGGCGCCTTCACGCCCTTCTATTCGAGCTATGCCGGCACCAAGGCGCCCGTCGAGCATTTCACCCGCGCGGCCGCCAAGGAGTTCGGCGATCGCGGCATCTCGGTGACGGCGATCGGCCCCGGCCCGATGGACACGCCGTTCTTCTACCCCGCGGAAAGTGCCGACGCGCAGGCCTATCACAAGGGAGCGGCCGCGCTTTCCAAATTCTCGAAGACAGGCCTCACCGATATCGAGGATATCGTTCCCTACATCCGCTTCCTCGTCTCAGACGGCTGGTGGATGACCGGCCAGACCATTCTCGTCAACGGCGGCTATACGACGAAATAAGTGGAGCAGGCGGATTTTCGGCCACAACTGTACTGGCTCAGTCCAAGTGTTCCTCAGGCATGGCGGCGCAGAGCGCCGCCAAACTCGATTCCAGCGCCGCTGGCGAATGCGGAAGGCGCTATCGTGACCTGAGCTGGGCGATAGACAGCATGAGATCGGCGCTCATGCCGATGCCGGAGCCGCGGGTCAGAATGGCGGAAGCCGGCGATGCCGTATTCACGCCATTTGCCGCGTCATAGACGGCGGAGAAGCGCTTCAGCAGATGGTCCACCTTGCCGGCATCATGCAAATCCTTGATAGGAAAAAGCTTTTCCAGCATCTTCGCCTGGCGGGTCACATCCATGTTCGACATGGATGTCGGCAGGGAGTAGGTCGTCTTGATCACGTTGTAGAGCGCGGGATCCGACATGATGTCGTAGACGGAATTGACCTGCGACGCCTTGCGCTGGAAATAGAGCGCAAGCCGGACCCCTTCGTTGGAGGCGCCCTCCTGCGTTTCCAGGCTCTGATGAAGATAAAGGTCGTTGGTGGCCAGACGCGCGCCTTTGTTCTGGCCTGATTCGATCTTGGCCGTCGTCAGGTTTCCCTTGGCATCGAAGTTGAAGACGTTCACCATCGCCTTGAACTGCTGGCCGGCCGGCGTGTTCAGAAAGCCTTTGGCATCCTCCGGATCGGCGGCGAAGGCCTTTTTCAACGCATTCTTGTCGACCGTCTTGGGATCGATGTTGTTTGCAACGAGAATAAACTCCGTCAGCTTCTTGTCGGACAGGAGTTCCTCGACATTTTCGATCTTGGCGATCGACTTGCTGAATTCGGTCGCCGCGTCCTTCGCATCCTTGACCGCCTTGTCCCGCATCTCACCGGTCAGCCCGAATGTTTTTGCCTTCGAGTAGGCGGAGATGAAGCTGTTGATCGAGGTCTGCGACAGGGCCACCACGGGGTCGCGAAGATTGCCCTTGCTGTCGAAGTTGAACGCCTTGGCAAGCTCGACGAATCTCTCGTCCTTCAGCGAGTTGACATAGCTCTTGCTGTCATAGGGATCGCTTTCCAGGATCTTGCGCAATTGATCGCGCGATACCTCGTTCCGATCGATCCCAAAGGCGCGGAGCGCCATATCTTCTATGGTCGGCAGATCCTTGTTCTTCTTGTCGTTGGCGGCAAAGAAGTCTTCGATCGTCTTGATTCCGCCGACCGCGGTTTTGTAATGGCTCTCGGCATCTTTGAACAAGGCCTGCTTGGCGTCCTTGGCCTTGGTCAGATACTTCGTGGAGATATCGTCGATGGCCTGGGCGGTCTGCGCGGTCTGACCCGCCGGCAGGGATCCGTCGGACGCGAAATTAAAATGGGAAACCATATCCGCCATTCCGGTTATGGCGGCATAGTCGGAATTGGTGAAAGCGAGGTTGAACTGCGCCGGCGTGAGCTTGGAGCTGAGGCCGAAAGCCGCCTTTATATAGGAGAACAGCCTGTTATCACCGGTGATCTCGTTGAGCGATGTCACCTCGGTAATCGCCTGGCGGTAATAGTCGTCATTACTGGTGGCCGCAGTCGGCGTCAGCAGGCTTGGAACCATGCTGTCGTATCGCGAGATCATGCCCGCCTTCTGCTGCGCCGTTTGCGCGGTTGCGGCAGAAAGCGTACCGTCGGCATTGAAATTGAACTGCGAGGCTATGAGCTTATAGGTTGCCTGGGTCGCCGCCGAGGAGAAGTTGCCGGCTGTGTTGACGAAACTGTTCGGATCGTTGATATCGCTGGTAAGGACGGACTTTAGAAACGTCTTCGAAATATGATCCGGATTTATTCCATGCGCCCGCAGGACGTAGTCCCGCATCCGGGTATTGTTGACGATATCGTCCACATTGGACACCTTATCGATCCAGGTATCGTAGAACTTGCTCTCCTTCTTGGCCAACGTCGTCTCGTCGGCGAAGGACTGCTCATAGAGCCCGATGGTATCGCTCTTCTGTGTATCGCTTTGAGCGGCCTGATTCTTTGACTTGCTGCCAAAGTTGAACGCTGCCGCAAACTGCCGGTAGCGGCTATCGGTCAACTTGTTTGCAAAGCTGCTCGTATCGCTGAGATCGCTCGTCAGGACCTTCTTCATGAAGGCCTTGGCATAGGTCATGTCTTCAAGACCATAGGCCTTCATCGCATAGCTGTAGAGCTTGTAGTCGCTCAGGAACTCATCGACATTCTTAACCTTGCCGATGTGCGTGTCATAATACTGCTGGTCACCCTTGACAGCCGCCTGCTTGGCAATGCGCGCAAGCGTCGATGCCATATCCTTTGTCGCGGTCACATAACCGAGATACGTCGAAATCATTGATCGCCCCCACAGCGCAGTTCACCAGTATTCGCCCCATATATACAATCGCAACCAGACCTTGCGCGAAGCTAGATCGGCAATCTACGGGATTCTCTTCGCACAATCCGCGCGACAGGGGAGCGTGATGGGGAAGCTCTCCTCCGTGATTCCCGGAGGTTGCCGGTACCGAGACCGCGAAGAGGAGGTCGGAAATCTGCGCTCAAAATCGATCGGGCCAGACGCTCGCCAGTCACGATTCGGCGGCAGATCGTCGCGGGAGGAACGCAAGCGCAGCCGCTCCGACAAGTCCTGAATTTTGCCCGAGTGCCGCGGAAACGACACCGACATCCCGAAACGCCGGCATGGCGCATCGCTCGACATGCGCCTGAATGCCTGCCTGCAACCGATCGAACTGCTGCGAGAGGCCGCCGCCCATGATGACGATTTCCGGACTGAAGATATGGATGAGGCTCGTAAAACCGCGCCCCAGAATATCCGCCTCTTCGTCGACAAGGTCGTTGGCAAGCCGATCGCCACTCTCGGCGGCGGCAAAGACACTGCGGCTGTCGAGCACGTCGCCGATGTGCGCAAGCGACGTTTCCTCGCACTCGGCAATCCGTGCGCGCGCCCGTTTGGTAAAGGCGGTTCCGGAGGCATAGGCTTCGAAACATCCCTTGCCTCCGCAGGAGCACACCAATCCATCGGGGACGATGGACATATGGCCGACATGGCCGGCCATGCCTTTTCGGCCGCGCAAGATCCGCCCGTCCGCGATGACGCCGCCACCGATACCGGTGCTGACCGTGACATAAACGAGATTTCGAAGCCCCAGGCCGGCGCCGAACTGCCATTCACCGATGGCGGCCGCGATGCCGTCGTTTTCGAGGCTCACCGGCAGCCGCAGGCGCGTCTGCAGCTCCTCTCGCAAAGGATAGTTCGAAAAACCGCGCAATGTCGGGATGTCGAGAGCGATCCCCAGTTCCGTATCGAGCGGTCCCGGCGCCGACACTCCAAGACCGACGACGGCGGAAGAATCGCAGGCTGAGCGCAATCTCTCCGTAAGACCGCCGATCTGGCCAAGCACGCGATCCGGTCCCGCCTCGGCGTCCGTCCGTTCCTCCAGCCGCTGGTGGATCTTGCCGTGCTCATCGACCAGCGCCGCACGAACCTGCGTTCCGCCCAGATCTATCCCGATTGCAAACCGGCTCACGCGTCACTCCATGTCAAAGGGCGTGCAGCCACGCCATTCTTTCCTGCAGCGAGGGAGCGTTGAAAGCCAGCGAGCCGAGGACGACTGTTTCGGCACCCGCCTGGCGAAGCAGCGGAACCGTGTGTTCGCGGATGCCGCCGTCCGCGGCGAGAACGATCCGGTGCGTTGCGCCCGACGTATCGATGAGATGCTTGGCCTCCCGCAGCCGATCGCCCGCTTTTTCGTCCAGTCCCTGCCCCTTCACGCCGATGGCGGTGCCGAGCAGCGTCAGGAAATCAAGGCGCGGGACGTATTTCGCAGCCTGTGACACAGGCGTTTCGACCTTGAGCACCATGCCCGCCGCAACGCCGCGACGATCCAGCAGATCCAGCGCCGCATCGGCCACGGCCTCGTTCTCGAGATGGATGCTGATCAGGTCGCTGCCTGCATCGGCAAACTGCTCGATCTGCGACAGAAGGATATTGTCGGCAGCCATCAGATGAACATGGATCGGGCGCGACGAGATCTTCCGGATACCGGCAACCAGATCAGGGAAGAACAGCATTGCGGGTGCGAAGTGACCGTCGGCGACATCGACGTGGAGAACGTCGACATAGGGATCGACCCTGGCAAGATCGTCGGCGAGACGCAAAAGGTCCGCGGACCAGACGGAAAATTCACCGATCAGGCGATCCTTGGGAAGATTGGCAATCCAGTTTCTGGAGGGATTAGTCATTGTCTTTCAATTCCTTGAGAAAATCGCCCATCGCCTTGCGGAAATCGGCAATATAGTTCGAACGGCTTTCAGCCTTGGATGTAATCTTCACGAGGCGCGCGCCTGGAATTTTCTCCGCCAGATGCCGGGCATAGGCGAGCGGATGGATGACATCGCGATCATGTCCGATCACCAGCGTCGACATCGATATCCGCAGCACCTCGGCCTCGGTAACACCAGGCCCGTCGCCGGAAATCGCCGTCAGCAATGCTGCCGTGACATCATGAGGCATCCGCGAAAAGAAGCCCAGCAGCGAAGCCAGATTGTCGGGAGCCTCGATGGCCAACCGCTGGCCTATACTGCCGGCGAGAAACGCCTCTTTGGCCTCCTCCGGCGCGCGCTCCCGCAGGAGGCGTCCGACCTCCGCATTGGGGGCCATGTTTTCCGGAGCGGACCGGGTTAGCCAGGCGGGCCGGGCAATGACGAGGGCCTTGACCAGATCGGGGCGCTTGATCGCCAGACGCAGCGAAATCGCCGCGCCCATGGAGATGCCGCCGAGCACGACCGGGGCGGCGAGATGCGTCTCGATGTAAGACGCCACATCGTCGGCGAAGGTGGCGATGGAGAAGCGCTCCGGATTACCGGCCTCAGACCAGCCATGCCCCCTTGCCTCGATCGTTATGCGACGAAAGCCCGCTTCGGCCGGAAAAATCTCCTCCGTCTGCCGCGCGTCGCCGCACAGGCCATGCTGGAAGACGACCGGAGCACCCGTCCCCGTCCCATCGACATTCAGCAGGGTTCCATCATTGGTCTCAAAAGACTGAGTACCGCTCATGGTTTTCCTCCCGCCGACCCCTCCGCAAGGATTCCGTGAAGAAACGTCGCAACGCCGGCGGCTTCTTCCGCCCGAAGACCATGGGTCACCAGACTGCCGTCAAAGCCGATCTGCTTTAACCGGCCGAGATAGTGGGGATAATCAAGAACGCCCTTGCCGGCCGTCGTGAAGCTGCCGTCGGGATTGCGATCCTTTGCATGGGCCATCACGATATGATCGGCCAGAAGATCGATGGCAGCCGACACGGTGCTTCTCTGCTCGTCCAGCGGGGCAATCTCGAAGAGGTTGGCCGGGTCCATGACGATCTTCAGCCTGGGGCTCTTGAGCTCGCCGATCAGGCGATGCGCCTTTTCCGCCGAATTAACGACATTGGCCAGTTCCGGCTCGATGCCGAGATCGACGCCGTATCGCTCCGCAATCCCTGTGGCGATCTCCATCGCCTGCAGCAGGTCACGCCACGCGTCGGGCAGATCGTTGCCGGGGTGCGCCCGCCATTGATCGACGGGATCGCGCGTGCCGGTGCAGAGCGTGATCAGCCCGGTCGACATCCCGGCGCAATGCCTGGCAAGCTCCTCCAGCCTCCGGTGCCCGGCCTCGCGCACGACAATATCGGGATGGATCATGTTATAAGTGCCGGAAACGGCCACAAGCTCGACCTCTGCGTCCGTCGCGGCCGCGCTAATCGCATGCGCTTGTTCCGTGCTGATGGTGTCGGGCATCGGCGCCAGACCCGAGCAGGCCATATTGTATTGCGCGCAGGCAAAACCGGCATCGGCGACGGATTTGAGCACCGCCGCGGGCTCGATCCCTTCGAAGGTCTTGGCGAAGATACCGAGCTTCATCACACACCGCCCGTCACGTCGGCGAGCGCAACCGCCTTGCCGCTTTCGACCGAGCGCGCGATTGCAATCATCGCCTGCACCGAGGCAAGACCGTCGTCGATATCGGCGCCTTCCATGGCGGCACCATCGAGAATGGTCCGGGCAAAGCCTTCCACCTGCCGGCGGTAGAAGTGGCCGTCGGCGCCGAGGATACGATGCGTCATGCCATCGGCCTCCCGGAAGATGTCGACTTCGCTCGTCTTGTAATACCAGGGATTATAGGTCTTTCCGAGGATGCTGCCGTTCTTGCCGTAGATCTGGAAGCCTTCGTGCCAGTCCATCCGCACCTGCACGGTGAGGTCGAGATGGCCGAGCGTGCCGGAGGCGAATTCGACATTGACGAACCAGCACCAGATGCCGGCGCGTTCCGACAGGCGGGCATCGACGGAAACGATGTCCCCGGCGAAATAGCGCGCGGTGTCGATCAGATGGCAGCCATGCGCCAGCATATAGTAGCGGCGCAGATCCGCCTTCGGATTGGCGGACGGCTTGCGGGCGTTGGCGCTGGTGACGATCAGCGGCTGGACGGCATCGGTCATCGGATAACGATGGGTGCTGTCGCAATACCACGCCTTGAGCGCGATCATCTCGCCCATTTCATCCCGGATGAAAGACTTGGCGGCCTGCAGCCCCGCGTCGAAACGCTTCATATGGCCGACCTGAAACGTCTTTCCCGCCTTTTCGACGGCGGCCTTCAGCTCAAGGCATTCCTCGACGGTGACGGCCACCGGCTTTTCGCACAGCACATGCTTGCCGGCTTCCAGAGCCTTGATGGAGGCAGGCACATGGAAGGCATCGGCCGTCGCGATGATGACGGCATCGAGATTCGGGTCGGCCAGCATCCTGTCGTAGTCCGCATAGGTCTTCTCGGCGCCATGGGTGATCGCCATTCGCTCGCGCAGATCGTCGGCCACGTCGCAGATCGCGTAGAGATCGGCATTTGCCGCCTTGGTGCAGCTTTCGAAATGCGCTGCCTGGGCGATCTGGCCGGCCCCGAGGACACCGATGCGAAGGCGTCTTTCATCTTTTGCTGGCATCAATATTCCTTCACTTCAGCGACAACCGTCAGACACTCGTCCAAGCGTCGGCAAAACGGCTTCCCAATGGAGGAAATACAATCCGGAGACCTCCCACTCCCCGGCTGGGGAAATGAATGATCACGAACGACGCCTGTTTCCTCCTCGCCGGCACCGTCATCCGTTCTTCTTTCTATAATTTTTTTACAAAAGAAATAAAATAGGCAAGCGCAATTTTTCTCGTAAATATCTTGCATGAAAGCGGAGGCCCTGACGCTTGGCGAAAGCCAAACGCCTCAAAGGAAGGATAGCCATCCTAATCAAAGAATGCGCTATCCTCGGCGGTCAGATAGGGCTTGGCCTTCTCCGCATTGAGGGTCACACCGAGACCCGGAGCATCCCAGACTCCGATGTGGCCATCCACGACGATGGGGTCCGGCAGACCATCGACGATGTCGTACCACCAGAAAGGGTCGCCGATCGTATATTCGAAGGCCACATAATTGTGCGGAAGCGCCGCGCAGACCTGCACGAGGGCGGCAAGCCCCAACAGGCCGTTCGCCGTTCCGTGCGGCGCCATCAATATACCGTGCAGGTCGGCATATTCCGCGATCCATTTCAGCTCGGCAATGCCCCCGACATCGCAAGGGTCGGGCCCGATGATATTGACGGCCTTGGTCTCGATAAGCGGCTTGAAATTCTGTCTCAGATAAATCTGCTCGCCGGTGTGGATCGGCGTCGAGGTCGATACCGTCAGATCGCGATAGACATCCGCATTGACGAAGGGCGAATAATCGCCGGTCAGCATGTCCTCCAGCCAGACGAGGTTGAACGGCTCGACGGCTTTCGCAAAGCGGATCGCATCCGGCACGGTCCAGCCGGGACCGCAATCGAGCGCCAGGCCGATCTCGTCGCCCAGCTCCTCTTTCATGGCGGCGACGCAGGCGACCATGTGCTTGAGACCGCGTTCGGTGAGCAGGCCGCGATCATGGGCGCCATGCATCCCGCCGGCTTCCGGATCGCCATAAAAGAAATCCGGCACCTCGACCCGCATGCGGCTGTGAAACCCGATCGGCTGCTTGACGATGGTGAAGCCTTCCCTCGCCGCCTTCATCGCGCGGCAATTTGCGGCATAATCCTCCGGCATGAAGCCTGCCAATGGTTCACGGACTGCGCCATTATAAACGCGAACCCGATCGCGCACCTTGCCGCCGAGAAGCTTGTAGACCGGCAGACCGGCCGCCTTGCCGGCGACGTCCCACAGCGCCATTTCGATGATGCTGACGACCGCACCCCACGGCTTGAAGCCGCCACGCTGCCGGATGCGCAGCATGACACGCTCGACATCCGTCGGGTCCTGCCCGACGAGCGCGTCCCGAAAGGCAAGGACATAGGGCTTGAGAAAGGGCTTCCATGTCTCCGCCTGTGCGTAGCCGTCGATGCCGGCGTCGGTGACGATGCGGATGACGGGGCTCGAGCCGATGACGGCGCATTTGAGATCGACGATCTTCACCTTGCGCCCCTACAAACCGAGCGAGCGGATATGATCGATCGATCGCTGGGCAAAGCGCCGCCAATCGGTGGGATTGTCATGCTCCGTGACGATATGGTCGGCCCGGGTCTTGCGGAAGAGCGGCGCGAGTGTTGCCCAGTCGATGATGCCGTCGCCGGTCGCGACCCAGCCGTCATCGGCGGTCACTCCGCGAGGGGCTGTGTCCTTGGTCTGAATGGCAACGATGCGATCGGCATAACGCTCCAGTTCCTCGGCGGGATCGGCGCCGGCCCGCGTGATCCAGCCGCAATCGATCTCGAAAAGGACCTGCTCGCCGGCGCCGAGAATATGATCGATCGGCCTTGAGCCGTCCGCGAGCGGAACATATTCGAAATCGTGATTGTGCCAGGCCACCTTCAACCCGTGCCGCGCCGCGCGCTCGGCACCTTGCGCAAGCTGCTCGCCGATCCCCTTCCAGTAGTCGGCGGTGTCGAGGCGCTCCTCTTTCGGAACGAAGGGCGGAATCATATAGGTCGCACCGAGCGTCTGCGCGATCTCGATGAAGCGGCTTGGCTCGGCGACCAGTCCCTTCAGCGGCATATGGAACCCGAAGCAACGAAGACCGGCATCGTCGATCTGCCGCCGGAACAGCGCGGGATCGCTTTCATAGGCCGGAAGCCACGGCTCGATGGCATCGTAGCCAAAGGATTTCAGCACCGGAAACTGCGCGTGAAGCGGCGGGAAATTCCTGGACGAGTAAAGTTGATACGCAATCGGATAGGCCATGGATCTGCTCTCTGGGGGATGAACATCGAATGTAAGCGGCCCTCCCGCCAAGGAGGGCCGGCAACAATCAGCCTTGCGGCTCCTTGTCATTGTCGAACTCGAGCAGCTCGACCATGACGCCAAGGGCCTTGACCGTGTCGTAATAGGCATAGCGGCCATGACCGCCGTGGAACTCGCCGCGCTGCAGGAGCTGATGGCCCTTGCCTTCAAGGAAGGCGTTGCGCTTCGTCAGATTGCGGGTGCGGAACGCGATGTGGTGGCAGCCGGGACCTTTCTCCTCCAGGAGGTCGCGCCAGGCGCTTTTCTCCGGCCCGGGCTGCAGAAACTCCACGTCGATGTTTCCGAACTTGAACATCATGATGCGGCAGCCGACGGCAGCCGGCTTGCCGTCATAAATCGCCTGCGCTTCCCCAGGTTCGGCAGCCTTGCCCTCCTTCGGCAGAGGCTTGCCTGTGAGATCGGAAAACCATTGCGCGGACTTCATCACATCGTCAGTGACGAAGCAGATCTGCATGACGGCGTCTTCATCGAGAAGTCTTGTATCCATGTCGCTTGTACCTTGTGTTCATGTTTCATGGCCGGTGCCGCAACGACGCTGCCGCGGCACCGGCCATGAGCTCGGGAGAAATTATTGCAGGATGGCCTGGTATTGCTCCTTGAGCGCGGCCACTGCCTGGTCCACGGTCATGTCCGGCTTGCTCCAGTAGTTGAAGGCGACGTCCCATATCGCCGACTGCCAGTCCTCGTCGACCATCGAATGCGGGTTCTGCACCTGATGCGCGGGGTCCTTCAGCATATCGAGGACATTCCTGGAGCAGGCGTCCAGCGTCGACGGATCGACATCGGTGCGCACGGGCGTCGAGCCCTTCGCCGCCGCAAAGGCGGCATTGATCTTCGGATCGACGATGAGCTTGGCGAATTCGACCTCCGCAGCATCCTTTTCAGGAGACTGCTTGCCGAGCAGGCCCCAGGCATCGACCGTTACCGACAAGGCCTTTGCTCCGGGAATCTGGACGCAGCCGAAATCCTTGCCGGCTTCCTTGCCCGCCGCGCGCCACTCGCCCTTCATCCAGTCGCCATGGATCTGCATGAGCGCCTGCCCCTCTATCACCATATTGGTGGTCATGTTCCAGTCGCGGTTGACGGAACCCGGATCGGAGGCCTGCTGGAATTTGCGCAGCCACTCGAACGCGGTCCGAAGCTCCGGCGCATCGAGGGCCGCTGCGTCCGGCTTCGGCCCGTAGATCCGCGTAAAGAGGTCGGCGCCGCCGATGCTCGCCACCAAAGCATGGGTGAGATAGCCGACCTGCCATTGCTGGGCGCCGAGTGCCAGCGGCACGATGCCGGCTTTCCTGATCTTGTCGAAATCGGCGTACATTTCGTCCAGCGACGTCCATTTCGCAGGATCGACGCCCGCCTTCTTGGCCGCTTCGATATTGTAGTAAAGCATGCCGTCGACATGGATGCCGAGCGGTATCTTCATGATCTGATCGTCGACGGTGATCGACTGGACGACGGAAGACGGAAACTTGTCGAGCGCGCCATCCGCCTTGAAGACGTCGGTCAACGGCCGGCCGAGGCCCATATTCGTCAGATCGCGGTAGACGCCCGGATTGTTCTCCGAGAACACGTTCGGCGGCTGGCCGCCCGTCACCAGATTCATGAGGTTGACGTTCGAGCCGGTGTCATGCGGGATGGTGATATCGATCCACTTGATCCCCTTCTCCTCTGCCGCCTTCTTCAGGACGTTGAGAGCAGCCACTTCCGCCGGCGACGACCATTTCTGGTAGATGACCAGATCCTCGGCGTGAACCACACTCGGGCAGATGGCGATGGTCGCCAGCAGCCATGCCTTTTTCCAGTTTTTCAGCATGCGTTCCTCCCATTAAAGCCGCCGCCCGCTCTGGGCGTCGAAAAGATTCAGTTTTGTCCTGGGGTAGGTCACGGAGACGATCTCGCCGGGCTTCAGCCTGGCGGCGCGATCCGGCTCGATACGCACCGCGATCAGGGACGCGCCGGTGCCGAGCGACAGGATCGCATCGGAGCCCGTGCGCTCTACGATGCGAACCGGCAGTTCCAGCGAGCAGGCCGCCGGAGACGATGGCTCGCCGATGACGAAATGCTCGGGCCGCATGCCGATGATGATCGCCTGGTCATGGGCCGGGTGTTGAGCCGTATAGGTATAGTCCGAAAGATCGAAGCGCCGGCCGTCTGCGGCGATTGCTCCAGCGCGATCTCCCTCCCGCACGATCCTGGCTTCGACCAGGTTCATGGCGGGCGAGCCGATGAAGCCGGCGACGAACAGATTCGCCGGCTGCTCGTAGACCTCATCCGGCGTGCCGAACTGCTGGATCTCGCCGCCGTTCATCACGGCGATCCTGGTCGCCATCGTCATTGCCTCGATCTGGTCATGCGTC
This sequence comes from Martinezella lusitana, assembly GCF_010668395.1. Classification (GTDB taxonomy): domain Bacteria; phylum Pseudomonadota; class Alphaproteobacteria; order Rhizobiales; family Rhizobiaceae; genus Rhizobium; species Rhizobium lusitanum_A. The sequence goes on along the minus strand of NZ_WUEY01000022.1, from coordinate 12,420 downwards.
ACATAGACGACGGTCGGCTTCAGCTCCTCGTGCAGCTTCTTGATCTCGAGCCGCATTTCGGTGCGAAGCTTGGCATCCAGGTTGGACAGCGGCTCGTCGAAGAGAAGCACGTCGGCATGTTTGACGAGCGCGCGACCGATGGCGACGCGCTGGCGCTGGCCGCCAGACAGTTGCGCCGGCTTGCGGTTCATCAGCGGTTCGAGCTGCAGCAGGCTTGCCGCCCACCTGATGCGCCGGTCGGCCTCTTCCCGCGGCAATTTCAGCGCCGAGAGACCGAAGCGCAAATTCCCCTCGACCGTCTTCGTGGGATAAAGCGCATAGGACTGGAAGACCATGGCCAGCCCGCGATCCTTGGGATCAAGCTCGGTCACGTCGCGTTCGCCGATCATGATACGCCCGCTGGACACGTCGACGAGACCCGCCAGCAAATTCAGCAATGTTGTCTTGCCGCAGCCGGACGGGCCGAGCAGCACGAGAAAGTCGCTATGATCGATCGCCAGATTGAGGCCGGAGAGGACACTGACCTCACCGTATTTCTTGACGATATGTTCGAAGGAAACACTTGGCATCCGTTGCCCTAACCTTTGATCGCGCCGGCGGCGATTCCCTGCACGAAGAACTTGCCGAGGACGAAATAGATGAAGAGAGGGGGAATGGCGGTCAGCAGCGCTGCGGCCATATTGGCGTTGTAGGCGACGGTGCCCGTCGATACCGTCACCATGTTGGCGAGATTGACCGTCATCGGCGCGGCACCCAGGCCGCCGAACGTCACGCCGATCAGGTAGTCGTTCCAGATATGCGTCACCTGCATGATCAGGACGACGATCAGGATATTGCCCGACATCGGCAGGATGATCTCCAGAAAGATCCGCCAGAACGATCCCGAATCCATGATGGCCGCCTTGGTGAGATCAGCCGGGATATCCTTGTAGAAATTCCGAAAGATCAGCGTCAGGACCGGCATGGAGAGGACGGTGTGAATGAAGGCCACGGCCCAGAGCGAACCATAGATGCCCATGCCGACGGTAATGACGATCAGCGGATACATGATGATCTGGAACGGCACGAAAGCGCAGAGGAACAGCAGAAACAGGAACGCGCCCGTCCATCTCACATTCCACAGCGCCAGGGCATAACCGGTGACGGCCGACAGCGAAATCGAGGCGATCAACGAGGGGAACAGGATCGCCACCGAATTCCAGAAGCCGCCCCTCAGACCCGTACATGTGATGCCGGAACAGGCCTGGCTCCAGGCATAGATCCATGGCTCGATCGTCCAATCGCGCGGCCACGAGAAGATGGCGCCCTCGCGGATCTGATCCATCGACTTGAAGGAGGTGACGATCAGCACGTAGAGCGGCACGCAGAAGAAGAGCGCTGCCATCGACAGGAACACGAGCACCGCGATAGAGCGGCCTTTGATACGCTTCTTCGCCCTTGGAAACATCACCTGCGCCGGCGTTTCGGCGGTGACGGCCGACGACGGCCTGAGGGCTGCAATATCGCTCATGCATGACCTCCTTTGCGGGCGGCTCGCTGCTGCCAGGCGGTCAGGGCCACCAGCGGCAGGAAGATCACCAGCGTCACGACGAGCATCATCGACGCGGCGGCCGAGGCGTAACCGAGATTGCTCTTCTCCGTCATCGCCTTGATCGTGAAATAGGCGGGAAGCCAGGTGGATTGGCCAGGGCCGCCATTGGTCATCGCGACGATGATGTCATAGGCCTTGATGACGCCGAGCGAGAGCAGGATAGCGCAGGTAAGAAAGGTGAATTTCATCATCGGGATGATGACCTCCAGATAAACGCGCCAGAGACTGACGCCATCGATGCGGGCGGCACTCCAGATCTCCTGGTTGATGCCCTTCAGGCCGGCGAGCATCAGGGCCATGTAGAAGCCGGAGCTTTGCCAGACGGAGGCGAGAATGATGGCGTACATCGCCGTCTGCCCATCGTTCAGCCAATTGAAGCTCACACCCGTAAGGCCGATGCCATGCAGGAAATTTTCGAGCCCCAGCTGCGGATTGAAAATCCAGCGCCAGGCGACACCGGTCACGATCAACGAGACGGCGAGCGGGTAGAGGAAGACGGTTCGGAAGACATCCTCGCCTCGCCGCTCGCGCTCGATCATGGCGGCAAGAATGAAACCGAGCACGATGGCAAGCGCGCTGCCGATCGCCAGCACGAAGAGGTTGCGGAGCGATATTTCCCAGCCGGCGTCGGCAAACAATCTGGTGTATTGACGAAGTGGATTGGACCAGTCGATTTCGTATTCCGGCAGGCGGCGGCTGCGGGTGAACGAAAGCACGACGGTCCAGACGATCGATCCAATAAACGCGACGACCGTGATCAGCACGGCAGGCGCAAGCGCAAGCTGCGGGGCGACCCGGCTCCATCTCAATGCCATCTATTTTCCTCCGATCAGCGAGTGCGGCCTCCTCCGGCGCTTGCACATCCTGATATTAACGTTAATACTAGCGGCTTCTCGATAGGCGTCAAGCATCTATTTGCCGATCGGGAGTCTTTTGGAGGAGACATCATGACGGATTCGATTCCGCGATTGGGCTTTGGGACATGGGCAAGGACGGGCGCGGACGGCGTTGCCGCCATTCTCTACGCGCTCGAAACAGGCTACCGCCACCTCGACACGGCGCAATCCTACGGCACGGAACAGAGCGTCGGCGAGGCCATGCGGCAAAGCGGGCTGAGGCGGGACGAGATTTTCGTGACGACGAAGATCAAGGTGGACAATCTTGGTCCTGGAAAACTGCTGCCATCCCTGCGGCAAAGCTGCGACACGATCGGCGTCGATCAGGTCGACCTGACCCTGATCCACTGGCCGGCACCCCACGGTCGCATCGAACCGGAAGTCTATCTCGAACAACTCGCCGAGGCGCGGGAGGCGGCGCGCACACGGATGATCGGCGTCTCGAACTTTACCATCGCCCTGCTGGAAAAAGCCGAGGCCATTCTCGGCAAAAGGGCTGTCGCCACCAACCAGATCGAGCTCAACCCTTTGTTCCAGAACCGCAAACTCGCGGACCACTGCAACAAACGCGGCATTCTCGTGACCTGTTACCAGCCTGTCGCGCAGGGTCGCATGGGCGATATCGAGCAGATGCGGCTGGTTGCGGAGCGGCACGAAGCAACCGTCGAGCAGGTCGCGCTCGCCTATGAACTCTCCAAAGGCTATGCCGCAATTCCAACCTCGTCGAAACCCGAACGCATCCGGTCGAACTGGCAAGCACACATGCTCAGCTTGACCGCTGCCGACATCGAGACGATCGACGCACTGCCGCAGAGTTTGCGCGCCATCGATCCGGCCGGCGCTCCGCTCTGGGACTAGCGGGACCGGATTCCCAACCGCCAAACCTTCCCAAGGAGATCGCCAAAAACATTGCTTCCTTGCCCTATGCAGTATTATCGTTAAATCAACCACTTCGGAGACATCACATGGAAGACATTACCGGCCTCGGCCACCTCGCCATCAAGGTCAAGGACCTCGGTGCGTCGCTGGATTTCTATCGCGACAGGCTTGGTCTTCAGGAAATGCACAGGCTCGAGCGCGCCGACGGAACGCCGTGGATCGTCTATCTGCGCATCACCGATCGCCAGTTTCTCGAACTCTTCCCCGGCGCCGACAGCGACCGCGCCCCAGGGCCTGATGCCAACGGCACCAACCATTTCTGCCTGACGATTGACAATCTGGACGTTGCGGCGGCAAAGCTGGAGAAAGCCGGCATTGCGCTCACCTCGCCGATCAAGTCCGGGCTTGACGGGAATCGTGGCGCGTGGATCGAAGATCCGGACGGCAACAGGATCGAATTGATGGAAATGGCGCCGGATTGCCTGCAATACAGAGCGATTGCCGCTCTGAAACAGCAGACGGTGTGACAGGAGTCGAATTTGCATGGCAAAGCCTGCGGCGCGCTTGAAGGATATCGCCGATAAAACCGGATTTTCGGTGAATACCGTGTCGCTGGCTTTGCGAGGCAGCTCGCGCATTCCCCCTGAAACCCGCGCCCTCATCGCGGATGTGGCGCGCGAGCTGAACTACCTGCCCAACTTTGTCGCCACATCGCTGGTGCGGCGGGAAACCCGTTCGATCGGGCTGATCCTGACGGACCTTTCGAATCCGGTGCTCACTGCCGTTGCGCAAGCCGTGGAAGGCGAACTTTCCAAGCGTGGCTACACGACCCTCTTTGCGACCTCGAACAACGATATCGCCGTCGAGGAAACAATGATCGAAACCTTCCGGGCCAGGCGGGCCGATGGGATGCTGGTATTTCCCTGCAGCCACCGCCGCCTGGACCATATCCGCAAGCTGCGCGCGCGCAACTATCCGGTCGTTCTTCTCGTCGGCGATCCGGATGCCGGCATCGACGCCGTCTGCATGGATGAGCGGATGGGGGCCTACAAGGCTGTCGGCCATCTTCTGAGCAACGGCCACCGCCGCATCGTCATCATCGACGGCGGCACGAAGCTTGGCAATTCGGAGAAGCTCGAAGGCTATATGCAGGCCCACCGGGATGCCGGGGTTGAGATCGACACCGCGCTTTTCGTCAAGCCGAGTGGCCACTCGGTCGCGCATGGCTACTGGGCCGCGGATACGATCTTCAGCCAGCGGCTCGGCGCGTCCGCCATTTTCGCCACCAATGATTCTTTGGCGCTCGGCGTTCTGCGATATTGTGCCCGAAACAACATTCGTGTCCCTGACGATATCGCACTCATGGGCTTCGACAATATCGAATTCGGCGAGTATGCCGTGACGCCGATCTCGACGGTCGACTATAATGTCGAGCGCGTGTCGGCCATGGCCGTGGAGCGCGTCGTCGATCTGATCGGCGCGGAGGCGGACTTACCGCCACCGCGCGTAACCCTGATCGAACCTGACCTTTTGATACGCCAGAGCTCGAATTCGACCCTTCGCGGCTGAGAGCCGTAGCAAGCCTGTTCAACCCGCCGCCAACGGATAGCGGACATAGGCAAAGGCACTGGAATCGGGCGCCCAGGAATTCACATTGATGCTGCCCTGGCCGCCATTGAACGCATCGAGATCTCGCGCCTTGCCGCCATCTGCGGACATGAACCGCAGGATCACGTCCTTGTCCGCGGGATGACCGATCGTTCCCACCGGATAGCTCAAATATACGAGATCGCGGCCGTTGGGTGCCGGATGCGGGAACCAGTTTACGCGCTCGTCATGCGTCAGCTGTTCCAGTCCAGTGCCGTCGGGGCGCATGCGAAACGCCTGTGCATGACCCGGCTGTGTCGCCGCCGCTTCGGAATTGAAATAGATCCATTGCCCGTCCGGCGAGAATTCGGAGCCGTCGACAGGGCAAGCGCCATCGGTCAGGAACACGTCCTGGCCGCCTGCGGCCGGAATGGTGCAGATGCGCGTGAAGACGCCGCCGCCTTCGCGGCGCTCCAGCCCGACATAGGCCAGGGTAGCGCCATCCGGAGAAATGCCGTGCAGGTAATATTTGAAGCCGCGCGAGGCCTCATGCTCGTTGGAAACGCGCTGCGGCGTCCCGCCCTCGAACGGCACGCGATAGAGATGGCCGTCATTGGCACTGACGAAGAAAGATCGCCCGTCCCGCGAGACGACATGGTCGTTGTTCAGATTCTCGACCGGCGCCGTATTGATGCGATGCGGGCCATCCTGCCCATCGGGAGAGATGCGAAAGAGGCGGCCGTCGCCATTGTAAACCAACCACTTGCCATCGGGCGACCAATTGGGTGCTTCGATAAGCTCGCCGGTTTCGTAGATCACACGCGCCGTCGATGAGGCGATGTCGAAGACGACGAGCTCGCTGATCTGACGCGGCAATAAACGTCGGGTTTCCGGTTCCGGGCGCATGGATGGCATAGTCTCTCCTCCGTTTGGATTAACGATAATACAAGCAGCTTATGCGATCCCTTTTCCATCAACAACCACTTAATGGATGCAACCCACCGACGATGTCGGCGACCACCTTGCAAAGCAGGTTTAGAAAAGGATCCCACCTCTCGGCGCCAATGGAAATCGTCACGCTCGCCGCTAGTTCGGCTGAAAAAAGCGCTCGCATCTCACAGGCCTACGCCACCGCGATCTCTCCGTCCCGGCGGAATTCACAGCGAGCGACAGGCGGCGGGCGAGACCGAAACCTGCGTCTCTTTCACAGGGAACCCCAGGCGGGAACCGCAGAATCGCGCGCAGATATGGATCTCCGCACCGCTTTGCCACGGCACGAATTGACGCATTGCGCTTGCCATGAGCCTGCCCTATGACTGCAGGCCTTATCCGCGGGATGCGGTGGCGGGGACAAGAATGCGGAAGACAATTTCGCGAACATGGCAGTGGAGCGCGCGCATCGTTTGCGCCGTGGCGCTGTTGCTTGTCGGCTTCGCCCATCAGCCGGTCGTTGCGACGGCGGATGAGATATCCCCGATAGAGCTTGCCCAGTACCGGCTGCCGGATGGGTCGCTGCCTGTCCTCTGCATCACCTACAGGGATGCCGACGGCAAGGTGCATGGAAAGGCTTATGCGCCCGGCTGCGAGGCATGCCGGATCGCTTCGGCTGTGGTGCTGCCAGCACCTCCGACCGAGATTTGCGAACGTCTTGCCTCCCCTCGCGGAGAGGCCGTCATCGCGAAGGCGGAGGCCTTCCATCGGCAGCTTTATCCGCCGAACACCGGCCCGCGAGCGCCGCCCATCCTCGACATCGTTGGCTGAACCGGCGTCGCGGCTTTCGCCATGACGCCCGCCGTCAACGGCTGCCGTCATGCACGACCCCTCGGGTCGTAAATCTGAGGATGGGCACGCCCAGCTGAACTTCGCCGAACGAGGCGGGACCGATCGGTCCGGCCGCTCCAGTAAGGCAAGTCCACTCCAGCGGCGGCCCAGTGCCGTCTTCTCCTCGGATCGACCGCTCGCGGCAGCCCGCCGATCTTCGGAGGATTTTCATGTCTGCCTTTACCGCTGCAGAACCTGCGGCCGCAGCAACCCATAATATCTCGCTCTATCGCGCGATCTGGCGCTGGCATTTTTTCGCCGGCCTGCTCGTCATCCCTTTCATGCTCAATCTGGCGATCACGGGATCGCTCTATCTCTTCAAGGATCAGATTGCCGATATCTTCTACTCGCATCGCTATCTCGTCACTAAGACCGGTACGATGCTGCAGCCGCAAGAGATCGCCGATTCTGCGCTTGCGGCCTTTCCCGGTGCTCGCGCCACCTCCTATCACGAAGCATCGGCTGCGAACCGCTCGGCCTGGGTGACGGTGTCCAAGGATGGCCAATCGACCATCGTCTACGTCAACCCTTATGACGGCAATATCCTGGGATCGGTCGGCTCGAAGCAGGAGTTTAGCTGGGTCGTCAAGCGCATCCACAGCCTCGAATACTTCGGGGAGTGGACCAATCGCCTCATCGAGATCGTTGCAGGCTTTGCCCTCGTCCTCGTGGTGACCGGCATCTATCTCTGGTGGCCGCGACAGCAGACCGGCGGCGTGTTGACGGTTCGCGGCAACCCGTCGCGGCGCGTCTTCTGGCGCGACCTGCATGCGGTGACGGGAGCGCTTGCCGGCATTCTGATCTTCTTCCTCGCCTTCAGCGGCATGCCTTGGTCCGGCTATTGGGGTGCCAACGTCAATGCCTGGCTGACCGCCCATGATCTGGGCACGCCGGCAGCGCTGTGGGACGAGGTTCCGAAATCGACGAAAGTCACCCAGGATGTCGTCAGCCGGGCCGGCTGGGTGGTCGAGAACGCCCCGGTTCCGCTGTCCGATATCGCGGCAGCACAGTCGGCGAAACCGCTCGGCCTGAACAAGGCCGTCGACATCATGCACGGTTTGGGCATGGTTTCCGGTTCCGATCTCGCAATTCCGACCGACGAAACCGGCGTCTATACCGCAAGCCACTATTTCGGCGATCTCGGCAAGGAGAGGACCGTTCACATCGACCAATATTCCGGCAAGTCGCTGGTCGATATTTCCTACGATCAATATCCGGCGCTCGGCCGGGCAATCGAGTGGGGCATCAACATCCATCAGGGACAGGAATGGGGGCTCTTCAACCAGCTCCTGATGCTGGCCGCTTGCCTGGCAATCGTCCTGTGCTGCGTCACGGCTGCGGCCATGTGGTGGAAGCGCAGGCCGGCCGGCCGTCTCGGCGTGCCGCCGATGCCGCCGCAGAAGTCCGTCTATGTCGGCCTATGGCTCATCGCCATCCTCTTCGGCGTGGCCTTCCCGCTGACGGGGGCCGCCATCGTCGCGATGCTGCTCCTCGACCAGCTCGTGCTCCGCTTCGTGCCGCCGCTCCGGCGCTTCTTTTCCTGACGGGGTCGGGCGGAGCCTGGCGCTTCGCCCGCCCGCTTCCTTTTCTGGATCAAGGATATCGATCGTGTTGAAACGCTTTTTTGCTCTTGCCGCCTTCGGGCTGGCATCCCTGCTTTCCTCCATCGCCCTTGCCGACGACATCAAGATCGGCAGCCTTATAATTTCCGCGCCCTATGTTCGCGCAATGGTGCCCGGAGCACCTGTCGGCGGCGGCTACCTGACCATCGCCAATGCGGGGGATAGCGACGACCGGCTGGTCGCGGTCAGCTCTCCGCGCGCCGCAACGGTCCAGATTCACGAGATGAAGATGGACAATGACGTCATGATCATGCGCGAGCTGCCCGATGGCCTGTCCATACCGGCGGGCAAGACCGTCGAGCTGAAGCCCGGCGGCTATCATGTGATGTTCATGAAAGTCGCCGAGCCCTTCCTTCAGGGCCAGATCGTCAGGACGACACTCAAATTCGAAAAGGCCGGCGCCGTCGAAGTCGATTTCCCGGTGGGATCGATAGCGGCGAACAAGCCCGGCGCCGATGCGAAAGCCGGCGACGGCATGCCCGACATGAAGGGCATGAACATGAACGAGAGACACTCCACCGGCGATCCGCAAAGCGATATTCCGGCAACAATGAAGGCGATGTTCGAAACGCCGGAGAAGCCGCTCGCAATTCGGCCAATCGTCGGCCACGGAGACTGGGCGGTGGCAGGGTGGGTGCAGGATGGTCGCGGCGGCCGTGCTCTCTTGAGGAAAAGCCATGGCGGATGGGTCGTCCGTCTTTGCAGTGGCGATAGCCTGAAAGACGCGGACGCGCTGCAAAAGATCGGCCTGACGCGGGATGACGCACAGGCCATTGCAGCCGATCTCTCCATCGCCGAAGCCAAGCTCGACGCTAGGACATTGGCTCTGCTTTCGAGCTTCGAGGGGACGGTGATGATGGATCATGCCGACGCTACCCATGCGGGAGGCGACCATGCCGGCCATAACAAGTGATGCCATCGGCCGCACCGACAGACATGCGACATATGGATTGCTCGCGTGCATGAAGCCGCTCGCCATCGGCTCGCTTCTGCCGCTTGCCGGCTGCAACATGGTCGTCCTCGCCCCATCCGGCGACATCGCCGTCCAGCAACGCAATCTCATCGCGATCTCGACGGTACTGATGCTGCTCATCATCGTGCCGGTGATTGCGCTGACGCTGTTCTTTGCCTGGAAGTACCGTCAGTCGAACACGGCCGCAATCTATGAGCCCGACTGGCATCACTCGACGAAGCTCGAACTCATCATCTGGTCGGCGCCGCTTGCCATCATCATCGCGCTTGGCGCGGTGACATGGATCAGCACGCACCGGCTCGATCCATATCGGCCGCTCGATCGCATCGACGCGTCGAGGCCCCTTCCCGCAAATACCAAGCCATTGAATGTCGAGGTGGTGGCGCTCGACTGGAAATGGTTGTTTCTCTATCCGGACCTGGGGATCGCGACGGTCAATGAACTCGCCGCTCCGATCGATACCCCGATCGACTTCAAGATTACGGCCTCATCGATCATGAATTCGTTTTTCGTGCCGGCCCTGGCCGGTCAGATCTATGCCATGCCCGGCATGGAAACCAAGCTGCACGCGGTCATCAACCATGTCGGCGAGTATCAGGGTTTTTCCGCCAATTACAGCGGCGCCGGCTTCTCGAACATGCGCTTTCGCTTCCACGGCCTCAATCAGGCCGATTTCGACGCCTGGGTGCAGAAAGCGCGGGCGCAGGGCAGCTCCTTCGGCCGCGCCGAATATCTGAAGCTCGAGCAGCCGAGCGAGAAGGAGCCGGTCCGATATTTCTCCCATGTCGATCCGCAGCTCTATGACGCCATCCTCAACATGTGCGTCGACCAGTCGAAGATGTGCGTGAACGAGATGATGCGCATCGACGCGAACGGCGGCGGCGGGCGGGAAGGCATCAACAACGTCGTTCGCCTGGCAAACAAAGGCAATCCCGGGAGCAAAACGCCGGAGCGCCCGGCAAAACCTTTCGTTGCTGCACTTTGCACGCCGACAGGAACCGGACCTGGCGGCAGCGTCGAGACCGTTGCGACCCCACTCCCCAAGACCCGGATCGACTAGTCCCGGCACGCCCAACAAGGAGACATCCCATGTCAAACAGACACCGCTTTGCCACAATGGCCGTCGCCCTGACGCTGGTCGTCGGCGCGGCGGCCGTAGGCTACGCGACGTTCCTGATGATGCCGAAGGTACGGGCCGCGGGAAACGTCGGTGCAGCGTTTACGCTCACGGACGATCGCGGCGAGCCGATCACCGAAAAGGCGCTTTCGGGACATCCCTCGCTCGTCTATTTCGGCTACACGCATTGCCCCGATGTCTGCCCGACCACGCTCTATGATATGGCAGGCTGGCTCAAGACGCTCGGCCCCCACGCGGACAAGCTGAAGGCCTACTTCTTCTCCGTCGATCCCGAGCGCGATACGCCCGAAATCATGCATAGCTACACCGGCAACTTCACCGACCGGATCACCGGCATAACGGGCAGCCCTGAGGAGATGCAGAAGGCCATCAAGGGGTGGCGCATCTATGCCAAGAAAGTTCCCGGTGCGGATGGCGGATATACGATGGATCATACCGCATCCGTCCTGCTCGTCGATGCAGGCGGCAATCTGAGGGGCACGATCGCCTACCAGGAAAATACCGATGTCGCGCTGCAGAAGATCCGAAATCTGCTGCAGCAGGAATAATCCGTGACCTTCGATGTCAACGGAGAATGAGAATTCCGTTTGGCGCAGCCGCCGGCGGGTATAGGCGATCGACCGATCGCCATCGCACGGTCCGCAGGCTTTCTGCGGATCATCAACATGAGAGGAAACCAGACATGCCCCCGATCAAGAAAATGCTTCTCGCTGCTGCCGCAATCAGCCTCGCCTTTGCCGGCCAGGCCATGGCGCATGCTCATTTGAAGACAGCCGTTCCGGCGGCCGACACTACTGTAAAGGCAGCACCGTCCGAACTCGACCTGACCTTTTCCGAAGGGCTCAACCTGAAATTCAGCGGCGTCAAGATTACCGGGCCCAACAAGGCGGCCGTCAAGACCGGCGAAGCCATGCTGATGGACAAGGACGCGACGCTGATGGTCCCCGTCACCGACAAGCTTACGCCCGGCAAATATACCGTCGAATGGCATGCGCTCTCTACGGACGGCCACAAGACCAACGGAACCTACAGCTTCACAATCACGCCCTGATCGCCCCGAAGCCGCCCGCGACCATGCGGGCGGCTGCCCAAAGGATGATCTCACCTTAAAAAGGCCGCCACTTGAAATCACTCATCAAAAGCTCGCTAAAAATCATCGGTACTCTTTCCAACATCAACCGAATTTTTGCAGCAGAGACCTCTGGCTAATGGGATAAGCCCTTATTGTCGAACTAATTCTGTGAAGCTGCTCGGAATCTCCGTATAAAGCCAACCTCAAAGGGACGATACCATGGCTGACGACAGGTGGTGTCCCTTCCCGCACCGAGAATACAGAGCTGCTCCATAGCACGCGCATGTCAGGTCGCCGTTCGACATCGCCGTCGGTCCGCGTATCCTTTTTCGTCTCGGCCTCGTCTTAAGAGTGACTTGCCGCCCAAATTGGTGGTCGGCAACTCCAGGACGCAGGAGATCGGCGAAATGGCAAGTAAACAAAGCGAAGCGAACAAGAAGCACTACGAGACTATCGCAGCCCACGCGCGGAGTGGCCAACAACTGCCGCCCGAGGAAGAGGCCGCCTGGAACGACGCCGAATGGACGAAGCTGACGGCCGAACCGGGTGGCGTTGACTTTCTGGAGGTGGAGGTCGGCGATAAGCCAGCGCTTTGGATCGTCCCGAAGGCGCAGCGCTTGACCGAGTCATCCTATACATTCACGGGTGTGGATTTGTAGGCGGCTCGATCTACACCCACCGAAAGATGATCGCACATCTCGCCAAGGCGACTGGTCCCCGGCTGCCATACCCGGAGAATACGTCTATGCGGACCTTCCTTATCGGCTTTATCCTGAAAGTTATGATGTAACCTAGCACCGGGCATTAACCCAGGTCTTTCGTCGGCGATGAAATCGCTGCC
>NZ_WUEY01000021.1 GCF_010668395.1 Martinezella lusitana | reverse complement strand
TCATCCATATAACCTCCTTGTTTGAAGTCTGGGCCACGCCAGCGGTTCAAGCAGGAGGTCTCTCAACTACCGTGTAAAACTCGTCCAGTCCTCCACCGTAGGTGGAGGTTTATTCTTGATATAAAAAAGGCGGTGCCGAGGCACCGCCAGCTGGTGGGGAAGAGTTTGATTACTTGGCTGCAGCCTTCGGCATCCAGCCGGGCATGGCGACATCCGCATGCGCGAACTGCGGCAGCTTGGCTCCGAGTTCCTCCATGTTCTTGATGTCCTGATCGTTCAGCTCTTTCTGGGTAATCAGCGTCGGCGGAACGATGACCTGGTGGCCGGGATCCTCGCCGGCAAGCAGCATGGCAAGCGTGCGGACCGAAACCTGGCCGACCACGGCCGGGTTTGTTGCCGCCGTCGCCGCCCAGGCGGAACCGGATTCACGCATCGCGGCGATATCGGACGTCGAAATATCGGCCGAATAGATCTTCACGCTGGAGGAAAGCCCGGCTTCGTCGACGGCGATCTTCACGCCCTTGGCGAACTCGTCATAGGGCGCGAACATCACGGTAATGTCGGGATTGGCCGAGACCACCGAACGGGCCTGGTTGGCGACCGAGTTGGCGATCGGGTTGTCCATGGTGCCGAACTGCGCGGCCTCCTTGATACCCGCGTACTTCTTCTTGAATTCCTTCCAGGTCTCGTCGCGTCGGTCGAGCGGCGCGATACCGGCGACGTAGACGTAGCCGGCCTTGAAGCTGTCGCCATTGTCCTTGATGGCCTGCTCCAGCGAGAGGCGAGCAAGATCGCGGTCGGACTGTTCGATCTGGGGAATCTTCGGGTTCTCGACGTTCACGTCGAAGGCAACGACCTTGATGCCCGCGTCAACGGCGCGTTGGGCGGCGTCCTTCATCGATTCCGTCAGGCCGTGCTGGATGATGATCCCCTGCACGCCGAGCGCGATTGCCTGATCCACCATATCGGCCTGAAGCGCCGCATCCTGGCGGCTGTCGAACACCTGCAGCTGGACGCCCAGCGCCTTTGCCTGCGCCTCGACGCCGGACAGGTAGGACTGGAAGAAGTCGCCCGTCGAGAGATATCGCACCAGCGCGATCTTCACATCGCCCGGCTTGTCGAATGGCTTCGGCATGTCCGCGGCAAAGGATGGCGCGCCAAACGCCGCCGCCCCCATCAGCCCGAGCGTCAATAGCCCCAGCGTTCTGCGTGTTATGTTCATGTCAGTCTCCTCCTCCGGTGAAATTATGATTGTCCGCCAAGAGACGCAGCCCTTAGCGTTTGCTCCTCTTCGAGAATGCAAAGGTGAAGATCAGGGCGATGACGAGAACCGCGCCCTTGACGAAATCCTGGGTGTAGTAGGGCGCATTCATCATCGTCAGACCCTGCAGCAGGATCCCGACGAAGAGAGCACCGATCGCCGTGCCGAAGGCATTGGGCTTGGCCGCGCCAAGAACCGCGAAGCCAATCAGCGCGGCGGCGACTGCATCGAGCAGCAGGTTGTTGCCCGATGCGATATCGCCACGGCCGAGACGGGCTGCCAGCAAGATGCCGCCGATCGAGGCGAAGATGCCCGAGATGATGTAGGCGGAAATCTTGTAGGCATTGACAGGTGCGCCGGCGAGGCCGGCCGCGCGTTCATTCGAACCGACGGCATACATCATGCGTCCGAACCGGGTATATTCGAGAAAGAACCAGATCAGGATCGCCAGCACGATCAGCACCACGACCGAAACGGGCACGAGATTGGGCAGGATGAAGTCGAAGCGGTGACGGCCAAGGGCAAGGAAGCCGGGGCTGAACGCGCCGTTTGCAACCGAACCATCGGGCAGCGTCATTCCGGTGGCGATAGAGCGTCCCTCGGTCGGAATTCGCTGAAGGCCGAGCAAGAGGAACATCATGCCGAGCGTCGCCAAAAGGTCCGGCACGCGCATGTAGACGATGATGATGCCATTGATGAGCCCGACGAGCACGCCGACGGCAAGGCAGACGAGCGTCGCCGTGACAGCATCGCCACCCATGACGACCATCACATAGGAAGAAGCCATCATCGCGGTCGTGGCGACCGACCCGATGGAAAGATCGAAGCCGCCGACCACCAATGTCGCGGTGACGCCGAGCGCAAGGATGCCGGTGATCGATACCGACTGCAGGATGAAGACGGCGCTCTGCGGCGAAGCGAAACCGCCCGTGACAATCGAAAAATACAGAATCATGCCGAAAAGCAGCACGAGGAAACCGTATTTTATCGCAATATCCCTGAAGCTCACGGCCGGTTGGGGCAACGGGGCCGCAGCCGTGGATTTGCTCTGTTCACTGCTCATAATGGACTGACCTGTTGAGAGGATTGACCTGCGATTTCGGACAGCAGGCGCTCGACATCGATGCCGGAATTGCGATGCTCGCCAACGATCGTCTGTTCGGACATGACGAGAATGCGGTCGGCGACTTCGAAGGCTTCATCGAGTTCGGTTAGAAAGAGGATTGTGGCCCTGCCACCGGACGAGGCGCGCAGCTTCTCGCCAATGTCGCGCCGGGCCACGATGTCGACACCCTGGAACGGCTCGTCGAGGACGAGAAGCCGCGACGGCTCCGAAAGCCATCGGCCGACCATGACCTTCTGCTGGTTGCCGCCGGACAGTGTCTGCATCTCATCCCGCTCGCTGCGGCAGACGACGCCGAGCGAGGAAATCTGCTGGCGGGCCCTTACCCGCTCGGTCCCGCGGCTCGATATTCCAAACCGCGACAAGCGCCGAAGGAACGGCAGGCTGATGTTCTCATAGATGTTGAAATCGGGCACGATGCCGCTGATCGCCCTGTCCTTGGCGATGAGGAACACGCCGCGAGCAATGGCTTGGCCCGTTGTTTTCGGAGCGTAGCGGGCGTCGTCCAGCATCATCTGACCGGCAGCTGGCATGCGCGCTCCGGCCAGCGTCTCGGCGAGCGCCGACTTGCCGACGCCGACGAGACCGGTTACCGCGACAATCTCGCCTTCGCCGAGCTGGAAATCGAAAGGCTTCGATTGCTCGGACAGCTTCAGGCCCTGCGCGCGGAAAACGGCAACGCTTGCCTCGCGCACGGAGATTGCGTCTGCGGAGACTTTCCTGCCGAGCATGGCATTGACGGCACCTTCATAGTCGAGGTCCGGCCCTTCGAAATGACCGGTGATGCGGCCATCCCGCAGCGCCAGGATACTGTCCGCAAGGCGGCGGATATCCGACATGCGGTGCGAAATATAAAGAATGGCAACGCCCCGGGCCTTCAACCGGTCGACGAGATCGAACAGCCGATCGGCTTCAGCGCTCGACAGGGACGAGGTCGGCTCGTCGAGGATCAAGACCCTCGGCTCATGCGCCATCGCACGCGCGATCGCCACCATCTGGCGGTCGGCAAGGCTCAGATCGTTGATGCTGGCCTTGAGGTCGATCGCCAGCCCCATGCGTGAGGCAACCAGGGCGGCTTCACGCCGAACCCGGCGCGGATTGAAGAAAAGCCGAGCACCGCGGCCATTCAGCCGGTCGAGCGTCAAATTGGTTGCCACATCGAGATCGGCAACGACGCCGTCATTGATATTCTGGTGCACCGTCACGACGCCGGCACGGATCGCCTCCGCCGGTGTCGAGGGTTCGAATGGGGCGCCTGCAAGGGTGATCGTGCCGGCGTCCCGCGGATAGACCCCGCTCAAGATGCGCACGAGCGTCGATTTGCCTGCGCCATTGGCACCCATCAAAGCCGTAACGGAGCCGCCTTTGAGGTCGAGATGCACACCCTGGAGCACCGCCACTGCACCAAAGGATTTGCGCACGCCCTCGATGCGAAACACTGCATGTTCGCTCATTCTCTCCTCCCAATGGACACAGGTTAAGATTGCTTTTCGTCAAATGTCAAGGCCATTGACATTTGACAGAATGCTGCCTTAGTTGTGCCCGTGACGGCATGTCGACACGCGGTGGAGGCCGCGACATGCGCAGGAGGAGAACACTATGGACACGCAAGTCTTTGCGGCGCTCAGCGCCGAAACCTTGCCGGCCCGGCTTGGCGGAAACACCATTCTCAAGGAAAAGATCGGCGGCGATTCGGCGCGGTGGCAGGTCACGGAGGTCGGCGACGGCAACCTCAATCTCGTCTTCATCGTCACCGGCGACAAGGGAGCTGCCATCGTCAAGCAGGCGCTTCCCTATGTGCGCCTCGTCGGTGAAAGCTGGCCGCTTCCCCTGAAGCGGTCCTATTTCGAGTATCACGCGCTCGTGCGCCAGTCCGCGCGCGATCCGGGCATGGTGCCGGAGATCTTCTTCTTCGATGCCGTCCAGGCCATCATCGTCATGGAATATCTGACGCCGCACGTCATCCTGCGGCGGGCGTTGATCGATGGTCGCGCTCTTCCGAAGATCGGGCGCGATCTCGGCCTCTTCTGCGCGCGAACGCTCTTCCGCGGCTCGGATCTCTCCATGGTCACGCGTGAAAAGAAGGCCGACATGGCTCTCTTCGCCGATAATGTCGAGCTCTGCGATATCACAGAGAACCTGGTGTTCTCGGATCCCTATTTCGAGGCCAAGCTCAACCGCCACACCTCGCCTCAGCTCGACCCGCTCGTTGCGGAATTGCGAGCAGACCGCGACCTCAAGGTCGAGGCGCAGCGGCTGAAACATCTCTTTTCCGCCAAGGCCGAGACGCTCTGCCATGGTGACCTGCACACCGGCTCGGTGATGGTCACCGACGAGGAAACGCGGGTGATCGATCCGGAATTCGCGTTCTACGGGCCGATCAGTTTCGATGTCGGCATGCTGCTTGCCAATTTCTGGATGAGCTATTTCGCGCAAAGCGGTCACGAGAGCGGGAGTGCCGGACGCGACGACATGCGCGCCTATTTGCTCGATACGATCGAAACCATCTGGGAGACCTTCCGCGCCGAATTCGCCCATCTCTGGCGCAGCGAGAGAGCGGGGATCCTCTACCCGGCAAGCCTCTTCGAGGATCGAGGCGATCTCCTCGGCGCGGAACAGGCGCTGAATATCGTCCTCGACGAGATCTATCGCGAAATGCTGGGTTTTGCCGGCATAGAGATGCATCGCCGCATCCTCGGCCTTGCCCACAATGCCGATTTCGAAACCATCGCCGACCCCGACCGTCGTGCCACCTGTGAGCGGAAGGCACTGAAACTCGGGCGTCATCTCGCCGTCAACCGGCATCGCATCCATAGCCTCAAGGATGTCCGCGCCACGGCGGAGCGGCTTGAAAAGGAGACACTCGCTTGAAAGTCGGGGAACGCCACTACCATACTATCTGGCTCAACGAGGACGGCCGCTCCGTCGACATTATCGACCAGCGCTGGTTGCCGCATGAGTTCAGGGTCGTCACGCTGAAAACCGTGGGCGAAGTCGCCGTTGCGATCCGCGACATGTGGGTGCGCGGCGCGCCGCTGATCGGCGTCACGGCTGCCTATGGCGTTGCGATCGCTATGGCCGAAGACCCCTCCGACGCCCATCTCGACGCCGTTTGGGAAGAGCTTAACGAAACGCGGCCGACCGCCATCAACCTGCGCTGGGCGCTGAACGCGATGCGCGATCACCTGCGCGGGCTTTCGCAAAGCGCACGCGCCGCCGCCGCTTACAAGCGCGCCGCCGAGATTGCCGAGGAGGACGTCGAGCTCAACCGCGCGATCGGCGCAAACGGCCTCAAGGTCATCCGTGAAATAGCCGCGAAAAAGCAGCCGGGCGAACCCGTGCGCATCCTCACGCATTGCAACGCCGGCTGGCTTGCGACCGTCGACTACGGAACCGCGACCGCGCCGATCTACATGGCGATCGAGGACGGCATTCCCGTTCATGTCTATGTCGACGAAACACGCCCGCGCAACCAGGGAGCCTATCTGACCGCCTGGGAGATGAATGGCCATGGCGTGCCGCACACGCTGATCGTCGACAACGCCGGCGGCCACCTGATGCAGCACGGCGATATCGATATGGTGATCGTCGGGACCGATCGCACGACCGCAAACGGCGATGTCTGCAACAAGATCGGAACCTATCTCAAGGCGCTTGCCGCCCGCGACAACGGCGTGCCCTTCTACGTCGCCTTGCCCTCACCGACGATCGACTGGACGGTTCACGACGGCATCAAGGAAATTCCGATCGAGGAGCGGTCCGCCGACGAGGTGAGCTTCGTGCAGGGCAGAGCGCGGGACGGCTCGATTGCGAGCGTGCGCATCTCCCCGGAAGGAAGCCCTGCGGCAAATCCGGCCTTCGACGTCACGCCTGCCCGCCTGATCACCGGCCTGATAACGGAGCGCGGCATCGCGACGCCGTCGCCGGAAGGCCTCAAGGCACTTTTCCCCGAACGGAGCTGAGACGATGACCCTCTCCAATCAGAAATCCACCGAAGGCATCGCGCTCGGAATCCGGCGTCGCGTCTTCTTCCACACGATGAAACACAATGGCGGCTATCTGAGCCAGGCCTGCTCCGCCGCCGAAAGCCTTGCGCTGCTCTACAACGAATTCCTCAAGCTCGGCGAGCCCACGCTTCCGAAAGTGCCGCTGCCCTTCCGCGGCGTACCGTCGGCACACAATCCCGATGCCTTCACCGGCGCCGGCTACCACGGTCCGTTCGCGCCTGAGTTCGACCGGTTCTTCATTTCCCCCGCGCACTACGCCCTGGTCATCTACTCCGCCCTGATCGAGACGGGACGGATGGACGAGCATGCGCTGGATCATTTCAACAAGGACGGCGGTTCGGTCGAGATGATCGGCGCCGAACACAGCCCCGGCATGGAAGTGACGACCGGGTCGCTGGCGCAAGGCCTTTCCATGGCGTCGGGCGTCGCCTGGGCGCGACGGAAGAAAGGCGAGCCGGGCAAGGTCTGGGTCTATATGTCCGACGGAGAGTTCCAGGAGGGCCAGACCTGGGAATGCCTTGCAGCCATGGCCTATCACCGGATCGACAACGTCCGCGTGATCGTTGACGTGAACCGCCAGCAATGCGACGGCGCCATGTCGTCCGTGCTCGATCTCGGCGACCTCGCCGCGCGTGTCAGCGCGTTCGGCGTGACATGCCGCTCGGTCGATGGTCATGATCTGGATGCCCTGAGAGAGGCGGCCGGCAGCGCGGAAGTGGGCAAGCCGCTGGTAATCCTCGCCAATACCTCGCCCTATCAGGGCATGAATTTCCTCAAGAAGCGGTTCCCGCGGCTGCACTACGTCCGCTTCAAGAGCGCCGACGAGCGGCAGGAAATGCAGGCGGCGCTCGCAGCCGAACTTGGCGTCGACATCTACGCAGTGGAAAGGGCCTGAACATGGTCGAGATCGTCAACCGTCCCTATGCCAAGGCGTTCGAGGCTTTTGCCGTAGCGCGACCCGAAGTGCTCTGCCTCTCGGCGGATCTCACCTCCTCCTGCGAGGTCGATGGCTTCCGCGATCGGCATCCGGACCAGTTTCTTTCGCTCGGCATGGCGGAGCAGAACATGCTCTCCTTTGCCGGCGGCCTCGCGATGCAGGGCTATCGTCCCTTCCTCCACACGTTTTCGGTGTTCCTGTATCGCCGGCCCTACGACCAGCTGATCAATTCCATCGCCTATTCCAATCGCAAGGTGCGGCTCATGGGCTTTCTGCCAGGGATCACCACGCCCGGCGGCATTACGCATCAGGCAATCGAAGACATCGCCGTGATGCGTGCGGTGCCGAACATGACGGTGCTCGAAACGGGCGATGCGACGGAGGTCGAGACCGTCCTCGAAGTCGCGGATTCAATCGATGGCCCCGTTTACGTCCGCGTCCTGCGTGGCGAGGTGCCGCGCCTGTTCTCCACGCCTTTTGAATTCAACAGGCTGCGCACGCTGTCGGAAGGCGACGATATCCTCGTGGTCAGTTCAGGTGTCTGTACCGAAGAGGCGCTGCGCGCGAGCGGGCCGCTGACCGCACGGGGGATCGGCGTCCATCATCTGCACGCCTCGACGCTGAAGCCCTTCGATCGCGATGGCCTGCTCAAAGCCGCGCGCGGAAAGAAAGGCATCGTCACCCTGGAAAACCACACGATCGTCGGCGGCCTCGGCTCGCTGGTGGCGGAGATCCTCGCCGAGGAGGGCCTCGGCATCCGGCTGAAGCGGCTTGGCCTCAACGACACGTTTGCGCACGGCGCCTCCAAGCCATACCTCATTAAGAAATATGGGCTCGACGCGGGCGCCCTGGTGAAAGCCATCGAAGGTCTCCTCGGCAAACCGCTTTCCATCGGCGAAGAGGAACTGTCCGAAGTGCGTCTCGACCACGTCCATTCGGCGCAGAAGGCAGAGGCGCTCTGATGGCTCCGCGCTTTAGTGTCACCTATTTCGTCCGGGCCGCCGATGCCGGGGAGGCAAAGGCCCGTGCGCTCGATATCGCACTCGAGCAAACCGTCGAGATCCCGCGCGATGTCGTTCCCAAAGGCTATGTCGAGGAAGAGATTCTCGGCAGGCTGGAATCCCTGGAGAAGTCTCCTGACGGCCGGCCGGGTTTTCTCGCAACCATCTCCTATTCAGACGACGATATCGGCGGCGATTTTCCGCAATTTCTCAACATCGTCTTCGGCAACAGCTCCATAAAGCCCGGCCTGAAGGTCGAAGACATCGGGCTGTCGCCCGGCATCCTCGCTCTCTGCAAGGGGCCGCGATACGGAATAGCCAGCCTTCGCGCCCGCGCCGGCATCGGAGAAAGCCCCTTGCTCATGTCGGCGATCAAGCCGGTCGGCCTGTCGACGAAGGAACTTGCCGGTCTTGCCCATGATTTTGCGCTCGGCGGCATGCACTTCGTCAAGGACGACCATGGTCTTGTCGACCAGAAGACCTCACGCTTCGATGAGCGCCTGAGGGCTTGCGTCGAGGCCGTCGGCGAAGCCAACGCCAAGAGTGGCGGCAAGACGAGCTTCGTGCCCAATGTGACAGGACCTGCCAATGCCGTTATCGAGCGGGCAAAACAGGCTCAGGAGGTCGGCGCCGGCGGCGTGATGATCGCGCCTGCCCTTGCCGGCTACGATGTGATACGCACGCTCGCCGCCGATCCGGATTTCACCCTGCCCATCATCTCGCATCCGGCCTTCTCCGGGGCGAACGTCGTCTCGCCCGACTGTGGATTCAGCCATCGCGCCTTCTTCGGGGCACTGCACCGGCTGATGGGAGCGGATGCGGTCATCTATCCGAATTTCGGCGGTCGCTTCGGCTTCACCCGCGAGGAATGCCTGTCGATCGCCCGCGCCTGTTCAGCCGAGCTCGGTGGGCTGAAGGCGATCGTGCCCGCCCCGGGCGGCGGCATGACCTTGAACCGGGTGGCGGAGATGCGCGAAGCCTATGGCAACGATATCATGTATCTCGTCGGCGGGGCGCTGCTGCAGGAAACCAGCCTTGTCGAGGCCTGCCGACGTCTGTTTGCGGCTGTGCATGCGTGACGGACGAGCGCGCGGCATGAAGCGCCGCTTGTATTGCCGCCGCGAACGATA
The DNA here is from genome assembly GCF_010668395.1 of Martinezella lusitana. GTDB lineage: Bacteria > Pseudomonadota > Alphaproteobacteria > Rhizobiales > Rhizobiaceae > Rhizobium > Rhizobium lusitanum_A. Next base: position 98,441 of record NZ_WUEY01000021.1, on the reverse strand, counting down.
TTCGGATTGCACAAGGTTTTCGCCCGCGCGATCGGCATGCCCGATGCGCATGAAGACCCGGCAGATCTCCGGCAAGCCATAGCCACTTTCCGGCGTTGCCGGCCTGCGGGTCTACAGTGGCCGGCCAGGCCGCGTGGCCCTCTCCCCTGTGCCATATTGGCGTCTGTCCAAGCCGGATCATCCATTCGTTTAGCAATTGCAGATACAATCTCCATGGTTGCACCTGAAGGCTCACGGCGAAAAATAAGAGCGCAGACGCACCCAAAGCCGCACCCGCGCCAAGGTCGTATACTGTTTGAATCTAGCACGCCTCCGTCATCGTATTTCGTGAAGCCGAGTTGGTGGCCGAGCCTCCCGCCGACGAGGCGAATTCTGCCCCGACTGCGAACAGCGTCAGGACAGATCAAATCCACGAAATTTAAGTAATTGAAATTACTTATAAATTATCCGACCCCTCTCGACCTGTCGCCGTCCTCCCTCTTTAAGTCCATGCGTATATTATTTCTTTAGAAATTTACATATTAACCGAATACTAATAAACGACTTAACTTTCCGGATCATATTAGCTACCCATTACGCAATCGGAAGTAATGGCTTGCACGATATTGATACAGGCTCTCGACGATATTCAGAGAGAGCTTACTCAATCAAAAATGGCGGTTCAATACCAGCCTCGAGAGGGGCTGGCGCCGCCGGTGCTTGCCTTGCTTTCGAGGGGTAGATTTCGAACCAGGAGAGCCAAATGCAGCCGGTAGATGCATCCGAGCATGGATCCACCATTCCGACGCAAGACCATCCTCTTGCGCTCCCAAGCGTATTGATCGGAGGATTGCCCATCACCGTGGTCAATCGGCGAAATGCCGCTTCATTCATGATCGCCGTGGCGCGAAAACGCCGCCGCGACAGCCGCCCCTACTACTTCACCTCGGCCAATGGCGAGGTCGTCGCCCGCGTTCATGCCGACGCCAACATCGCCAGGCTCTTTCAGGAGGCCGACCAGATCCTGGCCGACGGCCAGCCGCTCGTCATGGCCTCACGCCTGCTATGCAGGGTGCAGCTCCCGGAGCGCGTGGCGACGACGGACCTTTTTCACGACGTGGCGGAACTTGCCGCGAGGGAAGGCATAAGCTTCTACCTGCTCGGAGCAACCGAGGCGACAAACTCCAAAGCCGTCGCGACCGTGCAGGCACGCTATCCCGATCTGCGCATCGTCGGGCACTGCCACGGCTATCTCGCGGGAGAGGCCTTGGAAGCAAGGCTTGACGAGATCAACGCGCTGGCGCCCGACATCCTGTGGATCGGTCTCGGCGTTCCCCGCGAGCAGCTCTTCGTTCACGACTTTGCCGCACGGCTCGCCAATGTCGGCGTCATCAAGACATCGGGCGGGCTGTTCGACCATCTGGCCGAAAGGACGACGAGGGCCCCGATCTGGATCCAGAGGGCCGGCTTCGAGTGGTTCTGGCGGATGCTGATGGAACCTCGCCGGCTGTTCTGGCGATATCTGACGACCAATCCCTACGCCATCTACGCAATCCTGAGGTATTCGAAATGATGAACGGACGACACATCGAACCACCGGCAGTCGAAACAGATAGCGACATAGCCATCGTCGAGGGCGGGCTTTCAGGCACACTTGCCGCCTGCATGCTCGGTCGAGCCGGCTATCGGGTGACGCTCATCGACCGCCATCGCGTCTTTCCCCAGGAGTTCCGCGTCGAGCGGATCGGCGGCGAGGCGATCGAAAAACTTCAGCGGCTTCAGCTGCTCGCGCCCCTGTCGGCCGCCGGCATCCCCTTCGACGACATCGTCAACATGCATAAGGGGCGGATGCTGGACCGGACGCATGACCGGCACTACGGCTTCTTCTACAACAGGCTCGTCACCGCGATGCGAGCCGCATTGCCGGACACCGTGAAGTTCGTCGTCGGCCAGGTCAGTGGCTTACGCACCAGCGCAACGCAACAGCGAATATCGATTCTCGGCCAGGACGAGATCACCGCGCGGCTGCTGGTGCTCGCAACGGGGATGGGCGACATATTGCGCCGCGACATCGGCATTGCGCACAAGTCGATCGGTGAGAGGCGTCCGCTCGCAATCGGATTCAACATTCGCCCGCTGCGATCGAATAAATTTCACCACACGGCCCTCACCTATCACGGTGCCGGCGACGGCATCGACCATCTCGATCTGTTCCCGGTTCCCGGCGCAACGCGGGCCAATCTCTTCTTGTTCCGAGATCCGCGCGACCCCTGGGTAAGATCGCTGCATGAGCATCCGAAGCAGGTGCTCACAGCCGCCTTTCCGTCGCTCGCCGATATCCTTGGCGACTTTGAGATCAGCAGCCGGATCGACAGCTGGCTCACCGACATCGCCGTGGCCGAAAACCACCGGCAGGACGGCGTGGTGTTGATCGGAGATGCCTTTCTGACTTCCTCCCCTGCAACCGGCCTCGGTGTCAGCCGGCTTCTGACCGACGTCGAGCGCCTGTGCGGCGACTTCATCCCGCGGTGGATGGCAGAGGCCTCCGTCGACGGCACCAGGATCGCCGCCTATTATGACGATCCGGACAAGCGCGATATGGACGCTCGCGCCCTTCGCATGGGCGATCATCACCTCAGCCTCGCAACCAGCACCGATATGCGGTGGCGTGTGCGCCGTCAGTGGCATTTCATGGGGCGGCGCATGCTGCATGGCATGGAAAGCCTGAGCCCAACCGTTGCTGCAAAGCTTCATCAACTCAGGACATTGCGCGCCAAATCGGCCGCGCCATCACCGGCGCTGGATTTGAAATCGACGATGTAGGAGCGAAGCGAACGCAGGCGCCTTGCGCTCGCCCGAAGCCCCGGCATCTTCGTCCCGCCGCGATCAGAAGCCGAAGATGACCAATTCGGTGAATGTCAGATCGCCAAGCGAAGGCGGCTTCGGACCTTTGAAATATTTCGTCCCGCTTCCGGCAAAGTATCGCCCCACGAGGCCGGCGACAGGTCCATTCGCATCGACGACGCTGAGGAATATGCCCTTGCGCAATAGATAACGGCCGAAAGCGCCGGCGCACTGGCCCAATTCTTCCGGCGATCGGCAATAGATGACCTGGCAGCTTGGAACGAGACCATGAAAGATGCGGCGTGTCTTGAATACGAAGGGAAATGCCTTCCCCCCGTCGACACAGATCAATGACAGACAATCGAGCGCTGCATGCTGGAGAAGGATCTCCCGTTCTCCTTCGGAAAGCAGGGACATTTCAGGAAGATCGGGGCGCGCCTCGAGCACGCGATACGGCCGTCGCGACGAACTCAGCATGGGCAGGAAAGCAAGCTGCCCGTCGGCATAGCGGCGGAAGCCCAGCGCCTCATTGACCTTTATGGTTCCCGGCGCTGGCGAGACATTGATGAAGGTGACGTTTTTCTTCCTCAATGCCGCAATCACCATCTTGCCGGCAAAGGCGCGATATTCCGGATCGACGGACCAGCTCGACAGATTGCAGCGGAGTTCTTCGCCCTCCTGCCCCTGATGCCGAAAATAGAGCGCCAGCAAAACACCGACGATGCGGCCGGACATATCGAGGACAAAGCCGTATTTCGGCAGATCCGGCACGAAGGGCCGCTTCTCCATGCGCGTGACGGCGCGTTCCCAATAGTCCCGCTCGCGTGTCGGAAAATTCCGCCGAAGGCAATCGATGATGCCACTCCAATCGCCCTCCTCGATCGGCCGGCAAGTAAGTCCAGGGGGAAACGCACCTAAAACTGCCATGATCAACTCCGCAATATTACCGACACGGCGACGCATGCTTCACATTTTAGAAACATACTATATTTCTATTAATGAATATTTGTCGATCGCCCTGTTGCGGGCACTTTTGCGGAGGACCTCCATCCCGCCACGGAAGTCAGGCAACCGGCGCCTCGAGGACAGCTATTCGGATGCTGGCGCCGGCGCCGGTTTGCCCGGATGCGTGAGCAGGCCCCTCGAAATGCCGAGCGAACGCCATCGCGTTCCGAAGGAGATACCGACAAGCAGGAGGCAAAAGCCGAGGGCGAGAGGCGAGAAGAAGGCTTCCTCCTGCAATACCGCGTTGGATGCGATCGTGACGACCGCAACGAAGGCGAAGAGGAAATCCGGGTCTCCGGTCGCAATCAATTGCCTGCGTGCCGATACAGCGAGCGCGGCGAGAAAGCTGAAAAAGACGATGCTCCCCACGCCCATCTGATAGAGCATCACACCGACGGCGCTTTCGACCGGAACCGAGGCAACGCCCTCGTCCTGCGCACGGTCCCAATCCAGATTGAGACTTGTGCTCGACAGGTTCCCTCCGATCCCCAGGCCTTGCCCGAATGGATTGTGCATGAATTCGCGAACGCCGGCGATCAGGCCCAGAACATGGTAATCGCCATGCGTGGCGCCGAAGACGATGGCGGCGAGCGTCCATACGACCGCCAGCGCAACGACGGCCAGCAGCGTCAGCTCCGCCCGGGCCGGGCGATAGATCAGCCGCGCACCCAGCGCCACGATCAACATGAAGGTCGCGCCCTTGGAGCCGATGACAAGCAACAGCGGCAGCGCGGCCATAGGCAGCAGCCAGCGCCCTCTGAAGAGAAGCCAGGCCGACATGATGCTCAGGCCGTAGGCATAGCTGATGGGATGAAAATTCGGACCGCCGTTGCGGAAGATCGGGGGAAACAGGTCGCTCAGGAGCTTGGTATTGAAGAACGTCGTCATCATCGTATCTTCGATGCCGCGAAGCACGAAACCGGTTTCCCTCAGCTTCTTTTCCCACACGCCAGCCTCGATCTGCGCCTTGAGGCCACGGTGAATATAGAGATCACCGTGAAACAGGCTGAGAAAGTCCATCCGGAAGATCTGCTCCAGGTAGCCGTAGACGATGGCGCCGGCACAGAGCCAAAAGATGCCCTTGCGCAGATCGACGGGATACAGACTGGCCGCCAGGATGGCGATGTGGAAACACGCAAGCGGCGTAATCGTATTGCGGAAATAGATGACGGCGTCCTTCGGTCCGCCATGCACGACACCGACGGCAAAATAGAAGCAAATGGTTCCACACAGCACGAAGCTGAAGATCAGCCAGGGTCGCAGTTCGGTCAAAGCGCGCACGCGATACTGAAAGGAAGCCATGGCGAAGGCGCCGTAGGCAGTCATCAGGATGACGAAGTTGGCACCACGCAACGCATCGAAGGTATTGTGATCGGGCACGAAAGGGGTGAACCAGGCCACCACGAGGTTCTGATAGAGAAAGGAACAGGCGATGACGATGGGGATGCAGCCAGGCTGGGCGATCGACAGGACAAGCGTCAATACGAACGTTGCGGCGACGCCGAAAGGAGTCCAGACGGCGAATGCCGAAACGGAGGCGATAACCGAAAGGATGGCAATGCAGAGATGGAACATGGCATCCGAGCGCAACGAACTCGACGCAGGCGCCCCGTAACCGAGCTGACCTCCCGCAACGCTCATGACCGATCCCTACCGTTCCGCATCAATCGTCGCTCCACAACGCGATATCCTCCCGCATCTCAGCCGCCGCCGTGCCCGCCCAGCAGAGCGGCGATCATCGAACTGTCAAAACCTTCCGTGCTGCGCCTGCTTTCGATGAAGCCAAAGCCCTGGTCGAGCTCCCAGTAGGTCCAGCCGACCTGGTTGGCCTCCGCCGCCTGCCGGACAGCCCGAACCCAGGACGCGCGGCTTGCGGCATCGACGCAGAAATTGAGCACGCCGAACTCGTTCAGCATCACCGGGCAGTCATGTGTTTCCGACCAACGTTTAAGCCGCGCGAACTCCGTCGCGATCGCCGCTGCCGTCCATGGCGTCGATAGCTGTTCCTTGATGAGGCTCACGGCCTTCTCATCCCCGGCAGCACGCAGCTTGTCGATGGTTTCCTGGATGCGCGGTGTCGCGATGGTGGCCGGAAAGGGCAAATTCGATATCCGTGCGAGCGGAGAGGCGTCCCAGGTCTCGCATTGATGGGTGAAAGCCATGGGCGCATAGAAATGAATGGCGGCGATCTGGTTGTCGTCCGCAAGAGGCGGCGTCTCCCCGATCTCCCAAATCCCCTGGGAGGGCGACGGACCCCAGATCAGCGTGTGGCCTGGACATCTCGATCGCACGATCTCGGCAAGCCGATCCCGCAATGCGAGCCAGGCATCGCTTCGCATGGGCGGCTCGTTCAACAGTTCCGGATAGACGGAGCTATCCGGCAGATCGGCGACAAGTTTGCTCAGCGCCGCCCAGGCGTCGGCGACCCTTTTCGATCCGGTCTCGAAATCCCGGCGGAAAGCGGTATGAAGATTTTCGGAGGGATGCATATCCACCAGGACGGCAAATCCCCGCCGCATGAGCATCTTCATGCCCTCATCGATACGGCGGAGCTCGGCTGTGTCGCCCGCCGATATGAGATCGGCGTTTACCGGCAGGCGGATCGTCTCGAAACCCAGACGATGAAGCCTTTCGAGCGCTTCCTCGCCCGGCGCAATCCCGTCTTTTCGATCCAGCCATCCCGGCAGATTGACGCCGCGGGTGGGGACTGCGCGTTTTTCTGCGGCCTTCGCCGCGCCCGCGGCAGGAATGGCCGCAAGAATGGATCCGCCTGCGAGCTTGAGTGCGCTACGGCGGCTTATCAGCATCGATGATCGCAAGCCTCGCCCCACGATCATCCCCTCGCGGACATTCTGTCGCTCTGTTCGCCGTCGCCGGACGATCGGATCGGCCGCACCACCTGGCTGCGTCCCGTCTCAACGTGCTCCGGTGTAATCGCGAGCGTTGCGCTGCGTCCGATCTGGTCGGCATCGAGGCGTTGGCGAAGCATGTTGGCGACTTCCGCTGTCTCTTCGGTGGGGCTGAGCGCAAAAAGCATCAGGTCCGCCTCGGCGAAAAGTGCCGGATCCCAGTTGCTGTCGACGATGGAAGGCCCCATCAAAAGCACGAAATCGAACGTGCCGGCATCGGCCAATATATCGTCGAGGCCGGGGCGCGTCACCGATTCCCCATTCTCCGGCGCCGGCCTGTTATAGACGATGGTCCGCAGGCCGCTCGCGCCGCTGACAAAAACGCCGTTGCCGTTGCGCGCCGGCGCCTCCAGGCCCGGTTGGCCATCGAACTCGACGACAAGCACATTCTGCTCGGCCTGCTGCAGGCCGATGCCCACCATAGCCCCCGCCAGTCTCGCCGCCAGCGGCGTATGGAGCGGCGAGATCAGCAGCACATAAGGCTTCGGATGTTCGGTGAGGTGCAGAATGATGCGTCGTATGAGCTGCAGGACATCCCGCGAGAAAGCCTCGTTTCCGGTCTGGAAAAACCGCCGCCGCATCGCGCGGATGCTCAAATAGGCGCCAGCGCCCGCAACGCCCGGCAGGCGATATTCTCCGAGACTGACGGGGACCGGCTCCGGCTTTGCGATTTCCGTCAGGGTGTCCTTACGGGGCTCGACGTCGAGCAGGCTGCGACGCAGAGGCGTTGTCGGATCCTCTTCCGGCCGATTTTTAGGGCCGCGCACCAGAGCAAGCCCGCAGCCGATGATGAGACCCAGCACCGCGCTGACCGGCAACAGCAACAACGGCTTCGGCCAGGTCGGCTGCACCGGCGGAGCCGCGGCGCTGATCACCCGTGCCTCCTGCAATTGCAGGCCTTGCATCTGCGAAGTTTCCTCGGCGCGCTTCAGGAAGTCATCAAGCACGGTGCGAGCTGCCTTTGCCTTGGCCTCCAGCTGCCGCAACTGCACCTGCGCGGCATCGGAACCTTCCAGCTTCTGGCGAAGGTTGTCGAGCTTTGCCTGGAGCGCGGAGACATTCTGCCCAGCCAGGTCGGACTTGGCCTTCAACTCCCGCGTGATGCGTTGCGCTTCGACCGCCATCAGGTCCTGCATCCGGTCCAGTTCCGAGCGCAGCCTTTTGATCATCGGATGGCGCGGCTGGTACATGGCTTCGTAGTTGGCAAGATCGGCGGCGCGTTGATTGTAGTTCTCGCGCAGCTTCACCGTCGCCTCCGACGAGAGGATTTCGGAGAGTTTGGCAAGGCCGGCCGGCGAAGTACCTGCGGCCATCGCCTGCGCATATTTGTCCTTGGCCTGGTCGGCATCGCTTCGCGCGGTGATCAGCTGGTCGGTAAGCTTGTCGATCTGGGACTGCAGCGTGCCGCCGGCGGATGCGTCCAGGATCTGATGCGTGACCTTGAAATCCCCGACCTCCTGCTCCGCATCGCCGACATTCTTCTGAAGAGCGTCGATCTTGGTGGCAAGCAGCGAGTTCACATCGCTATTGGCCGTTTCCCGCTCGCCCGAAAGACCGGCCTTGTAACGATCGACGATGGCATTGGCGATCCGCGCCGCCTTGTCGGGGTATCGGGATACGAAATTGACATCGATGACATAGGTGAGCCCTGCCCGCTCGACGGTCACGCCGCGCTGAAAGCTCTTGAAGATCGAATCCCTCGTGGGATGAGCGGCCAGACCGACGCGCGACAGCAGCCCACCCCCGGAAAACTCGGGATCGCTCTCGATGTTCTCGCTTTCAAAGACCTTCATCAGCAGGTCGCGCGACTCGATGACGAACACCTGGCTGGCGATGGCGGCGCTGTCGCTGCCGATACCGGGAAGCACGTTGTTCAAATTCGTCGCGTGCAGATCACGCGGATCGATCATGACCGAGGCCGTGGCGGTATAGCTCGGCTTGGCGACGGCGAGATAGGCAACCGTCGCGAGAAACACGGCGCAAGTGCATGCCAGCACCGTCATCCGGCGTTGCCAGAGGATAGTCCATGCGGCGCCTACATCGAACAGCGGCGGAAGCGTGCGCTCGTCCATGCTAAACGGCTTCATCCAAAGGTTCTCCGCAGCCGCGCAACTTCCGGCTCATCGTACATCACTAAATTCAGTATTAGTGAATAATGTTAATCATCCGTTGAATTTACACCGCAGCGTGTGATCGAAACGGGACACCGCAAGTAACCATGTTGCGAGTTCGTTCTGGCGCGACCATAAGAACTTACGATATTAGAGATACATTCTATTTCAGGACTTGCCGGCCTTCCGACCGGATAACAATCAACGCAGGATTACGACGTTGAGCGATAAAGCACGCAGTTTTGATAGTATATCGGCCGAAGCGGCGACGCCTGCGAGCAACCTGCGCTTGTCGATCGGCGCGCTTGCAAAGAGCGGCGCCGTTGCGGGCGTCATCAAGCTTGCGAGCGCCGGTCTGTCGTTCCTGATGTTCGTCGCCGTCGCCATGACGACCGACGGACGACAGTTCGGTCTTTACAGCGCCGCCTATGCCGGGGCGAGCCTGGCCTCCTTCTTCGCCGTGGTCGGCCAGCAGAGCGCGGTTTTGCGGTTCTGGCCCCAATATGCCGGCAACAACGATCTCAATTCGGCAAACGGCATGATGGCGCGCTCCATCCTTGTCGCGCTGGCCGGGCTCGCAGGCTCCAGCCTGATCATTCTCATCATCGGCTTCTTGCCATTCGCGGGTGCCCGGACGCCCGAATGGCTGCCGATCTGCGTGGCAACCATGGTGCTCGCCTTTGCGCTCGGCTGGTCGGAATTCGTGGCCTGCGCCCTTCGTGCCAAGAATGCGCTGATATTCGCGCTGCTCCCGCGCGACGTCCTGTGGCGGGCAGTCGCCATTCCGGTCTTCGTTCTCGCCCATTTCATGCACATCGAGATGAGCGCGGTGACCGCAACCTACCTGACGGCCGGATTGCTGCTTGTCATGATCGCCCCGCAAACGGTCGTCCTGTTCCGCGATACGCTCCGCGCCCGGCGCGGCCCGCTCACGAAAGAGCAGAAGGATGAATTCAGGACCGTGACCTTCGGGCTCTGGGGCGTCACCGCCTTGCCGCCGGCGCTCAGCCAGGCGAGCACGCTTCTCGTTGCGGCCATTCTCGGCCCGGAGGCCGCAGGCGCGATCTTCGTGGCGGATCGGACGATGCGACTGGTCGTGCTGGCGCTCAACGGCATCAACCAGGCGCTCGCGCCCCAGATTTCCGGCGCGTTCTATACCGGCGACAAGGCGCATGTGCAGCGCATCACCAGCCTTGCCGCCCTGGGTGGCTTCGCGATCGCCTTGCTCGTGCTGATCATGTTCCTGTTTTTCGGCAATCTGATCCTGTCGATTTTCAATCCCGCCTATGCCACGCCGACAATGCAGGTAACGCTCATCATCTTCGGGATCGGCGCAACCGTCGGAACCGCCTGCGGCCCGACCGAGATCCTCATGCAGCTGACGGGCCTTCAGCACGCTCTTTTCAAGCTGCTGGTCATCGTCAACACGCTTGGGCTCTGCGCGACGGCGGTGCTGACCTATTGGCTCGGCCCGATTGGCGCCGCGCTCAGCATTGCCGGCACCATCATCGTATGGTGCGTGACGGCCGTGTCCATTGCGCGGCGCACCATAGGCATCAATCCGTCGATCCTCGGCTTCTTCGCCGGCGAAGACGCCTTGGCCGCCCGCTCCTTCCTGAAAGGTCGCTCATGAAAATCGTCCAGGTGCAGACCCAGGCGGAAGCCGGCGGAGCCCAGCGCATTTCCGACATGATCGGCGAGGGGCTGCGGGCTCGCGGCCACGATATACGCACCGTTTTCATGTACAGGAAAACCGACGTCTACGACCGTGACCCTTATGCGGATTTCATCCTCATGGCGCCGCCGCGCGGATTGCCCGGGCAGTTGCGGGCGGCCTTCGGGCTTGCGGGTTACTTGCGCAATGCCCGGCCGGATGCCGTCATCACCTTCCAGCATTACGGCAATGTTTTCGGCACCATCGGCGCGCGGCTGGCCGGCACAAACCCGATCATCGCCAACCAGAGCGGAGCGCCGCAAAGCACGGGCATGAGGGGTGTTCTCACCCAAATCGACAAGCTGATGGGCACTCTCGGCCTCTACCATGCCAACGTCGTCAATTCGAGCTGGACCGAAGCGCAGTTCGACAATTTTCCGAAGGCCTATCGGCGGCGGACGTCGCGCATCGATCACGGCGTTCCCGCCCCCTCGACCACACCCGATAAGGTGGCTGCGCGCACGGCCTTCGGACTTCCCCAGCAGGCATGGCTTGCCGTTTCCTCCGGCCGCATGGCGCCTTCGAAGAACCAGATCGCGCTTGCCGGCGTCCTCGTCCATCTTCCCGACATTCACATCGCTATCGCCGGCACCGGCCCGGAGCGGGATGCGATCACGGCGTTTGCGCAAGCCAATGGCGTCGCCGACAGACTGCATCTGGTCGGCGAAGTACCGCCATCCCGAATCTTCGAGTTCCTCGCGGCCGGGGACGCCTATGCCTTTTCGTCGTTGACGGAAACCTTCGGCCTTGCCGCTGTCGAAGCCGCCATTTGCGGCCTGCCGGTGGTCGCGAACAAGCTGGACGTGCTGCGGGAAGTGCTGACGACGGACGACGGCGAAGCCGCCGCGCTCTTCGTCGATGCCGATGCGAAGGGAATTGCCGAAGGGCTCGCCGAGCTCGTCGCCAGGCCGGAGCTGGCAGCAAGACTTGCCGCAGCCGGCCGACAGCTGAAGGAGCAGTATTCCCCGGCGCGCATGTGCGCCGGATACGAAGCGCTGCTCCTCTCCCGCTCACTTCCGCACGGCTGCAATCCCGTCGATCACCTCCAGTCGGCCTGAGCGATTGAGGGTGTGGATTTTCGGATAGGGCCAGTCGCCTTGGGTCGCGATCGGTCGCGGCGGCGACAGCCGAACCGTCTTTTCATCGAGCTCGAGCAATTGCGAGATACCGAGGCCACCGCCATAGCCGAGGGTTCCATCCTGGACCGGCAGGCAGACGCGGCCATCCCTTTCGCGGATGAAAGCGCCACCGGGGCGCGCCATGCGGCGATCGATGAGAACAGGGTTCAATACATGCGGCGTCCAGGGACCCGTGAGCCGGGGCGCATGGAAAACCACGAGCGTATCGGACGTGCTGCCATAGCCGTCGCGGTCGGTCGCAAACAGCCATAGCTGCCCCCCATGTTCCAGCAGGGTGGCATCGGAGATCTCGCCTTCGATGAGAACGGCCTCGGGAGCCCAGCGATCCGGAAATTCCGTCGCGCGATAAAGGACGAGCTTGCCGCCTGAGCTGGCTTCGGGGAGCATCCAGACCGAGCCATCGCGCTCGAAGACCTGCGGATAGGAAAGATGGTACGGCTCTTCCAGCACGCATCGCGGCTCCTGAGGCACGCCGGCGGCATCGAAGGGCACGACGGAGATGACCGCCTTGCCTGTCGCATGCGGATAATCCTCCACGAACAGGAAGAAACGGTCCTGCCACTGCAGCGGGAAGGGATCCGCATAGAAATGATCTCCCCGGTCCGGCAGGACCGACCAGCCGCTGCCCAGCGCATGGGTGCTTGCCACGCCCGGCCCTTCGGCAAAGCGATAACCGACGCGCCAATGCGCGTGGCGATAGCGCGCGCGGCGCATCGCTTCACGGCCGAGGCGCGGCAGGGCGCTGGTCAGATAGGCATGAGAAAATCCGGTCGTTCCGGCAACGGAACTGCTGGGTTTCGGGGAGGTTTGTTCGCTCAAGGCGAGCCGGTTTCCGGCAAAGGCGTGAACGACGGAAACAGAAAGCGTAATAGCGCGCGCCAAGACATCCTCGACGCCGAGCGATGCGGCCTCCCGTCGATCGACCATCGGCCAGGCGCGGTCTATGACGGTCTCGCCATCCAGCACGGCTTCGATGACGGGCAAAGTGCCCGACGCGACCGATTTTGCGACCGAAAGGTCGGAGGTGAAGCCGTCGAACCTCAACGCAATGGTCGGAACGCCCGATGATACGGCGCTGCCTGTCAGATCCAGCCGAAACGCCGCGGGCCTGTTGCGCGGGTTTTCGGAAATTTCCGATAGCGGCGCGGCAAGGGCCGGATCGCGCCGGCGGAAAATCGTTCGCTCGAAGGCCAAAGCCGCATCGACCGCCCCCGGCCAAGCGGCTGACCGGGGCTCATGCAGGATGGCGATGTCGTATCCATCCGCCTGCAGACGCCGGATGACGATCTCCTGCCAGCGGCGCGGAGCGGATTTCGGAACGATGATATCGATCGACGGCATGGCACTTCCCATCCGCGGCAGCATCACCCGGGCCGCAAGAAACCAGAGAAGCTATATTTATTCGAGAAAGCTTACTTTCACGTTATTCTTTGGTTGTATTGAAGAATCGAGCTTCTCTACCGACGATGAAGGGTGCGCGCAATGGAAAGCGACCAAGCCCAGAGGCATCCGCCAACAAGCGAATGATGCCGACGACCTTGGTCAGCCCCCGCGACTAGGATCGGGGCGCCGTCTTCCCATGCAGCGGCTCCTTGCGGTGCCAGTTCTCGAGAATTCGGCCGTCGGTGTGTTTCTGATGCGCCCAGCGAATGCCGTTGGAGATCACCCTCAGAACATCCTTGTTGTGATAGACGGGATAGCTCTCGTGGCCCGGACTGAAAAAGAAGATCCGGCCGCGGCCGCGCTGGAAGGTGCAGCCGCTGCGGAACACCTCACCGCCGGAATACCAGGAGATGAAGATCAGCTCGTCCGGCTGCGGGATATCGAAGGGCTCGCCGTACATTTCCGATGCCTCCACTTCGAAATAGGGCGGCAACCCCTCCGCAATCGGATGCGAGGGATTGATGACCCACACACGTTCGAGATCGCCTTCGGGAAGCTCGCGCCAGGATAGATTGGCGTTGGTGCCCATCAGGCGGCGGAAGAGCTTCGAGTGATGACCGGAGTGCAGGATCAGGAGCCCCATGCCCTTCAGCACCCGCTGCTGTACCCGGTCGATCAAGGCGTCGCTCACCTCATCATGGGCGACATGTCCCCACCAGAGCAGAACGTCGGTATCCTCCAAAAGCGCATCCGACAGCCCCTGCTCCGGATCGTCCATCGTTACGCGCCGGATCTCGAAATCCGGACTTTCGATACCGCCGGCGATCGCGCCATCCATCCTGTCCGGATAGAGCTTCCGCACGATCGCGTCCGTCTGTTCGTGCCGGCCTTCATTCCAGATGGTCACCTTGATTGGCACTGCGCTATCCTCCTCCGGTTTCCAGCGTACCGATTGCTCACACGTATGCTCAAAAATTTCAATGCCACGACGAAATCATTCCGGAGAATATTTGATACATTTGGTTATATTGAAAATATTTCGATATCTAGTTAGATGGATGTTGCGCAAACGTGTGCGCAAATGGAGGAATTCATGTCAAAGCCGGTTCGCCTGGCCGTCATCGGAACCGGGCTGAAAGCTGCGGAATATGCCCATAGCTGGGTGCGGATGCCCGAAATCGAATTCGTTGCCGCAGCGGATGTCAGCGCCGCCTCGCGCCGCCGGTTCGCCGACATCTGCGCGGCTGCCGGACGGGCACCCCTGCGGGAATTCGATGATTTCCGGATCATGCTCGCGCAATGCAAAAGGGATCTCGACGCGGTCTACATATCGACACCGCACGCCTTCCATGCCGAGCAGGCGCTGGCGGTGATCGAGGCCGGTCTCGACCTGTTCCTGGAAAAGCCCATGGTGACGACCGTAGCCGAGGCGAAGGCGCTGATCGAAGCCCGCTCGAAATCCGGCAACACCGTCGTCATCGCCTTCAATGGGGCATTGTCGCCACTGGTGCGCGACACGCACAAGCGCGCAGCTGCGGGCGAATTCGGCGAGCTGTTCAGCGTTTCGGCCAGCATATGGGAGGGCTGGTCCTCCAAATATGACGGCCAATGGAAACAGAAGCCGGAACTGTCGGGCGGCGGCTTCATGTTCGACACCGGCGCGCACATGATGAACACCGTTTGTCTTCTCGTGCGTTCGGACTTCGACCGTGTCTCCGCCTACATGAACAACTATGCCAAGCCGGTCGACATTGCCTGCGCGGTGGCCGCCCGCCTCGAAAACGGCGCGCTGGTCACGTTCAATGCCGCCGGCGAAGGCCCTCCGGGCTGCGCCTCGCACATGACCCTGTTCTATTCGAAAGCGATCGTGCGAATTGACGCCTGGGGCGCATGGCGCGAGATCGAAATCGAGGGAAAACCCGGCCTTCGCGAAGTTGCAGAAGCCGCCCATCAGGAGAATCCGTTAAAATCCTTCCTCAGCGTGCGGCGCGGCGAGGAGGAGAACCCCTCCACCGTGGAGAATGGACTTCGCTTTGCCCGCCTCTGGGATGCTATCAAGGCATCGGCTGCGCGAGACGGAGAATCGGTGAGGATCTCCGACATCGGCTAACAGGAAGCGAACATGAACAAGCGCATCACCTCGAGGGAAATCGCAAAGCTCGCCGGCGTCTCTTCATCGACGATCTCCAGGGCGTTCTCAGGCGATGCGCGCATCAGCGAGCGGACGAGAAAACGCATCATGTCCATCGCCGACGAGCACGATTATCGCCCGAATGCGATTGCACGCTCGCTGAATAGCCAGAAGTCGCGCCTCGTCGCCCTCGTGGTCAACTCGATAGAAAATCCCTGCGAGGCGCAACAACTGCAATATCTGGTGCAACGCTTGCAGGAGCGCGGGCTTTTGCCGATCCTGCTTTGCTGCGCCGGCTACGATGACCGAGCGCAGCTGATGCGCATGGCGTCGGCCTATCAGGTCGACCACGCCGTCATCTTTTCCGATATGGTATCCATGGCGGACGCCATCCAGATTTTTCGAACGGCCCGCCCGATCATGGTTTCCTTCGAGCCGATCGCCGACCCCGGCATCGCGCAACTCCTGCTCGATGGGTCGAAAGCGGCAGCTGAAGTCGTCGCAAAGGCGGTCTCTTCCGGGCGCAGCCGTTTCGCCTATTTGACCGGCCGCAATTCCAGCTGGATCGACAAGCAGCGAAAGCGCTGGTTTGCCGATGCGCTCACCACGCATGGCCTCGGCTTTGTCGCGGAGAGCCACGGCGACTATTCCTACGATTCCGGGTTCAAGGAGGCCGTGGTGCTTCTTCGCCGATCATCGGTCGATGCCGTGGTCTGCGGCAACGACGTCATGGCGATCGGCGTCCGCGACGCAGCCACGCGCGTTCTCGGCAGGAAAGTTCCCGAGGATCTGGCCATTATCGGCCAGGATGGCATCAATCTCGCAATGTGGGAGTGTACCGACCTGACCACGCTGGCGCTCGATTTCGCAGCCTATATGGATA
Source organism: Martinezella lusitana (assembly GCF_010668395.1). Taxonomy (GTDB): domain Bacteria; phylum Pseudomonadota; class Alphaproteobacteria; order Rhizobiales; family Rhizobiaceae; genus Rhizobium; species Rhizobium lusitanum_A. The sequence goes on along the minus strand of NZ_WUEY01000021.1, from coordinate 82,343 downwards.
CGATTATCGGCTTCATCGAAGATCAGGCGGAGGACAAGGAGGGAACTACCTCCGTGACGCATGAATATTTCATTCGCTGGGGCTCCACCTGCTAAAATCCCTGTCGGGCGCTTGCGGCGCTCATGTATGAGCACCGCACCACACAATCAATTTCATTCCCGCTCGGGCGCCAGGACGAAATCGTGCTCGACCTGCCAGAACGATCCGCGGAAACCGAGTTCCCTGGCGCGGGCGGGATCATCCGTCAGCTTGAACTCGGCAAGCAGGCTTTCCTTGACGCCGAACACCGCATCGGAATGGATGTACGGATCATCGGGATCGAAGATATGGGTCGTCAGCGTCTCGAACCCGTCCGCCTTGATGATGTAGTGCAGATGAGCGGGCCGGTAGGGATGGCGGCCGAGGGCGGCAAGCAATTGGCCAACCGGGCCATCGTCCGGGATCGGATAGTATTTCGGCTTCACCGCCCGGAACCAGTATCGCCCGTCCTTGCCGGTGCGGAATATGCCGCGCAGGTTGAAATCGGGCTGAAGACCCTTCTGCTGAACGTCGTAGAATCCTTCGTCATTGGCCTGCCAGACGTCGAGCACGGCATTCTCGATCGGCTTGCCTTCGGTGTCGAGGATGCGGCCGCTGATCACCATGTCTTCGCCCTTCTGGTCGAGGCAGATGTTGGCGCCCATGGGAAGCTCCGGCGCATCCGCGACATGGAAGGGCCCGAGAACCGTGCTCTCCGAAGCGCCCGACGGCTTGCGGTTGTTGATCGCGTCGACCAGCATCGACACGCCAAGCACGTCCGAGAGCAGGATGAACTCCTGCCGCCAGTCGGTGCAGGTATGGCCGGTGCGGGTGAGGAAGAGGATCGCCTCCATCCACTCGTCCTGGGTCGGCTCCAGTTCCTTCACGGCCTCGTGCAGCTTGCGGGTGACGACTTCCATTACCTGCTTCAGCCGGGCGTCCCGGGCATTCACGTTGCGGCTGGTGACAACCTCGACGGAATTTTCCTCTGTGAAATAGCCTTTTTCTTCGATGCTCATGATTGCTTCACCTATTCAGAATTGTCTTCAATACACGACGCAGTTCGCTCTCGGGATCGGCGACGGCGGCATGCGCGCGCCAGCCGACATGGTGGTCGGGACGCACGAGCAACGCGCCGGAGTCGCGGATTTCCCGCGCCCGCGCCCAGTCTCCGGTCAGGTCTTGCCATTCCTGCCGGGGACCTATCCTGTGGACGGCGATCGGCAGCTTCAGCTCTTTCGACAACGCCTTTGCCGCCGCGATCCAGCCGTCGCCACCAATACCGGTCAGCACCGTGAAGATACCGTGACCGGTGAGATCGAGGCTTGATACCTTCTCGCCGCTGTCGTTGAACAACCAGACATGCGGCAACCGCGCGCCGGGCCAGGTCGTCGGCTGAAAATGCAGTTCCGCGTCCTTCTCGAAGGCGGGTTCCGGCTGCCCATCCTTGACCACGGCATTCGAGGCATAGCGATGGTTCATTTCCACGCCATGCGCGTCGAACTCGTAGACCTTATGGGCGATCGCCTCGCGGATCGCCGTGCGCTGGCGCTCGGCATCGGCGGTATTGTCGCAGCGCGCGTCCATATTCTGCTGCATCTTCACCGGATCGACGGAATCGAGCAGACCCAGCGACTTGAAGATCGGACCGAACTCCTCGATCGATTTATTGGCTCGGGTGACGATCTGCTTGGCAATCGGCGCGCGCTCGGCCTGGTAGCTGTCGAGCAGGCCAATGCCGGCCTGACCTTTCAGGACCATCGCCAGCTTCCAGGCAAGATTGAAGCCGTCCTGGATCGAGGTGTTGGAGCCGAGGCCGTTCGAGGGCGGATGGCGATGGGCGGCATCGCCCATGCAGAACACCCGGCCGTTCGACATCGTGGTCGCGTACATGTTGTTGACCGTCCAGGTCGAGACGGATTTGATCTTGGGCTTGAGATCGGCGACGCCCACCAGCTCGCGCACGACCTTGGTGGCGAAGGCGTCGTCGACCTCGGGTGGCGGCTGATTGATGTCATAGCCCCAGACGATCAGCCATTCGTTCCACGGCCGTACCATGCGCACCAGGCCCATGCCGATGCCGCCGACATCGGCGCCAGGCTGCAGCACCCAATAGAGAACGGACGGACGGTGCGCGACGTAGCGGGAAAGATCGGCCTCGAACAGGATGTTCATCGAGCCGGCAACACCCATCTTGCCCTCAAAGGTCAGGCCGGCATGTTCCGCGACCTTGGAGTTGCCGCCGTCGGCGCCGATCAGGAATTTCGAGCGGACGGTCAGCTCCTTGCCGGTCAGGCGGTCGAGACAGGTCGTCGTGACGCCTTCGGCATCCTGAACATGGTGCAGATATTCCGTCGACATGCGGGCCTGTGCGCCGCGCGAACAGGCCGTCTTGAACAGCAGCGGCTCCATGTAGGTCTGCGGCAAATCGTTCATATGGGCGGGCGACGAAAGAAGGTGCTCGGCACGCGACAGCGGATGATTGCCCCAGCTCTGCATGCGGCCGATTTCCTCGCCGGCAACCGCCGTGCAGAAGACGTTCTGTCCCATCAGATCCTGCTCGGTCGCAAAGATATAGGCCTCCTCCTCCACATCGCGACCGAGATCGCGCAGGACCTCCATCGTACGCTGGTTGGTGATGTGCGCACGGGGCGTATTGGCAAGCCAGCGATAGCGGTTGATCACGATGGGCTCGAGCCCGTAGCTTGCAAGCAGCGCAGCCGTCGCCGAGCCGGCCGGTCCCGTGCCGATGATCAGAACGTCGGTTGTAATGTCAGCCATTTGGCCCTCCCTTTTCACCATGTAGCATTGATCCGCCTCTCAGCAGGCGGCGGACCGGAAAGAGTTCCCAGCCGGTGCGGCTGGATATGAGCCCCCAGAGACCCCGTGGCGCGAACAGCATCGTGACGATGGCCAACGCGCCGAGAGCCAGCAGATACCAGGAGCCGTAGCTCGAAAAGGCATTCTGCAGCAGGAAGAAGACCAGCACGCCGACCAGCGGCCCTTCGATGGTGCCGATGCCGCCAATCACGACGATGAAGACGACATAAGCGGTCCAGTCGGTGAGCGAAAAAGCCGCATCCGGCGATATGCGCGCCTTCTGCAGATAAATGAGCGCTCCGATCATGCCTGTCAGAAAGGCCGTCGCCAGATATACGGCAATCTTCAACCGGCGCGCATCGACGCCGAGCGCGCGGGCTGCCGTCTCATTGTCGCGCACGGCGGCAAGGCCAAGCCCCTGCTTGCTGCGCAGCAGCCGGTAGATGAAGCCGATCGTCAGCGCCGTGAGAACCAGCGCCAGCCAATAGGCCATCGCATCGGCCGCGGCAGCGGCGCGCATGCCGAACCAGTCCTGCAGCAGCGAGATCCCGAGCATGTCCCTGGTGGCCTCGCGCGGCAGGGAGGTGCCGGTCCCGCCCCCCAGCATCTTCCACTGGGCAAACAGCAGTCGCCCCACCTCGGCAATGACCCAGGTGCCGATCGCGAAATAGGGGCCGTAAAGCCGGAAGGAGAAAAAGGCGGCCGGTGCGGCGATGACCATGGCAAAGAGCCCAGCCAGCGGAATGGCAAGGATCGGATCGACGCCGGCGAGGATGACGAAGCCGAACAGCGCATAGGCGCCGCAACCGACGAAGAGCTGCTGTCCCACGGAGATCAGGCCGGCATAGCCGGCAAGCAGGTTCCAGCTCTGCGCCAGCGCCAGCATGGTGAGGATGAAGAAGAGATCCTGCACGATGCCGCGCGACACCAGAAATGGCGCTGCCGCCAGCACGGCCACGGCAACGAGGGAAAGGATGGCGAAGACGCCGGAAAGGCGTGTCCGCGTCTCCACCCGCCAGCCTGCAGGTGCTTCGATTTCGGTCGACATTGTTTCGAAACCTGTGGTCATGGCGCCCTCAATCGACTGCCCGGGGAAAAAGGCCGCGCGGCCGGAAGAGAAGCACGATCAGGAAGGCGATATGCCCGGCTAGGATCTGCCATTCGGGGTTGATCGCCGCTCCCATCGTCTGGGCAATCCCGAGGATGACACCGCCGGCAAGCGTGCCCCAGAGCGAGCCGAGACCGCCGATGATGACGGCTTCGAAGGCGTAGATGAGCCGCGCCGGTCCCGCCGTCGGATCGAAATTCGCGCGCATGCCGAGATAGAGGGCGGCGACCGTCACGATCATCATCGCAAGCCCTGTCGCGATGGCGAAGATCGAATTCGGCCGGATACCCATCAGGCTCGCCGTCACCACGTCGTCCGAGGTGGCGCGAAAGGCGCGGCCGAGCTCGGTGCGGTAGATGAGTTGATTGAGGGCGACGATGACGAGAACGGCCGAGGCAAAGGTGAGGAGCGGCATCAAGCCGGCGCTGATGCCGCCGAACTGCACCGAGGCCGTCTCCAGAGCCCCCGCGGAGATACGTCGGCTATCGGCGGTGAAGCCCTCCAGAAGGCCGTTCTGGATCACGATCGACAGACCGAAAGTCACGAGCAGGGGCGGCAGAATGTCCTTGCCGAGCGTCCGGTTCAGCAGATGGTACTGCAGCGACCAGCCGGCGGCGAACATCAAAGGCGCCGCGATCAGCGCCGCGAGGAAAGGATTAAGGCCGAGGAAGGAAACCAGCACGAGGATCAGAAAGGCCGCCAGCACGATGAGATCGCCATGGGCGAGATTGACGAGCCGCATGATGCCGAAGACCAGGCTGAGGCCCGCGGCAAATAGCGCATAAAGGCCGCCGAGCAGCACACCTTGAAGAAGCGTATCAAGCCAGCTCATGGGTTTCCGCTCCAAAATAGGCCGCATGGATCTCGGCGCGATCGAGCTCGGCCGGACGTCCGGTCAGGGTGATGCGGCCTTCCATCATGCAATAGACCCGGTCGGCGACCTTCAGCGCCTGCGCGATATCCTGCTCGACGATGACGATGGCCGCGCCTGCGGCCCGGATATGAGAAAAGGCGGCATAGATGTCCTTGATGACGACGGGCGCGAGGCCGAGGCTCAGCTCGTCGCAGAGCAGGACTTCCGGATTGGACATCAGCGCCCGGCCGATCGCCACCATCTGCTGCTGCCCGCCCGAAAGCGCCGTCGCCGGGTTGCGGCGCCGTTCCTTCAGGACCGGAAACAGCGCATAGATGCTGTCGAGCGTCCACGGCCCCGCGATCCGGCGGCCATAGCGGCCGATCTGCAGGTTTTCCTCGACCGTCAGCGAGGGAAAGAGCTTGCGCCCTTCCGGCACGAGCGCAATGCCGCGTCTAACCACATCGGAAGCAGCCAATGCCCCGATCGGTTCGCCGCGATACAGGACCATGTCCGGGCGGTTGGCGATCACCCCGGCAATGGAACGCATCAGCGTCGACTTGCCGGCGCCGTTCGCGCCGATGACGGCGATGGTCTCGCCGGCTTCCAGACGCAGATCAACGCCAAGCACGGCCTGGAAATCGCCATAGGCGGCGGTGAGCCCGCGGGTCTCGATGAGGCTTGCCATCAGACGTCCATCCCCAGGTAGATTTCGCGCACCTCGTTTGACGCCATGATCGTGTCGGGCTTGCCGATGCCGATCACCCGGCCGAAATTGAGCACGAGAATGCGCTCGGCCACCGCCGTCAGAGCGTGCAGCACATGCTCGATCCAGATGATTGCGATGCCGCGCTGGTGCACCCGCTTGATGGTCGCGACCAGCTGGCGGCACTCGCCTTCCGTCAGGCCGCCGGCGATCTCATCGAGAAGCAGCAGCTTCGGCTGGGTCGCAAGCGCGCGGGCAAGCTCCAGCCGCTTGCGTTCCAGGAGGGTCAACGATCCGGCGGGCGTATTGGCCTTGGCGATCAGGCCGGTCTCGACGAGAATGTCCGCGCAAAGGGCGGTAACATCGCTTTCCCTCGTCCTGGCCCCGAATGCGCCGGCAACCAGCAGGTTTTCGTAGGTCGTCAACCGTTCGAAAGGTTGCGGGATCTGGAAGGTGCGGCCCATGCCGGCAAGGCACCGCTGCATCGGCGGCGTATGGGTCACATCCCCGCCGTCGAACCGGATCGACCCACGCGCGACGGAGAGATTGCCGTTGATCAGGTTGAACAGCGTCGATTTGCCGGCGCCATTCGGCCCGATGACGCCGAGTGCCTCACCGGCTTCGACAGAGAAGCCGATATCCTCGGCAACCACAAGCGCGCCGAAAGATTTCGAGACTCCGTTCAGTTCGAGTATGGACATTGCCGTTCTCCGTTGAAGGCTGCCCGGCGAGGCGCCGGGCAATTCTCCTCTCACGCCAGGGCTTCGAGCTTGCCGCCGAGCGGCACATTCGGCGCCAGCCCGTTTTCGACGACGACGAGATCGTAACCGCCGCCCGACTTCAGCCGCCATTGCCCGCCGACGAGCGGCGTCTTGGCGACGTTCTTCCGGGCGAATGGCGGGAGTTTCTCATTGCCCCAGGCAACCGGCCCGACAAGCGTGTCGAGCTTGGTTTCGCCGATCGCCTTGGCGACTGCCTCGGCATCACCCGCATCCTCAGTCCGCTTCATGACATCGACGGCGAGTTCGAACAGCGCATGCGCAAAGCCGATCGGCTGCGTCCACGGGCGGCCGGTGGCCTTGGTAAAGGCATCCGCGACCGCCAGGGCGGTTTCCCCGGTCAGCGACGACTTGAACGGATGCGTTGGCGTCCACCAGACCTCCGTCGACAGATTGTGCCCGGCATTTCCCAGCGCCTCGACGGTCTGCGGGAAGAGAAGCGCCTTGCCGATCGAGGCGATCTTCGGTTTGAGGCCCTGCTGCTTGGCCTGGTTCCAGAATGTGGTGAGGTCGGGCGGAATCATGACACCGGTCAGGATATCGGTGCCTGCCTGCTTGAAGGCGTTGATCTGTGCCGAAAAATCATCCGTGAGATTCTGATAGCGGCCGGTATCCGTCAGCCCGTAGCCGAGCTTATCGAGAACCGGCGGGAAGCCGACGACCTTGTCACCCCATGCATTGCCGTCGCCATCGTTCGGAAACAGGCCGCCGACATGTTTGTTCGTCTCGATCTGGCTCCACATGCCGGTATAGACCGCGATGGCGTCTTCAAGGCCCCAGAAGAAATGATAGGCATAATTGAAAGGTTTCCACGAGGTGGGGTCGCCCGGATTACCCTGTTGGCCGATGAACCAGGGCTGCCAGGGCGCCACCGTCGAAATGCAGGGCATCTCCTCGCCCTCGCAGGTCGTGGAGACAGGATTGGTCGTTTCCGGCGTCGAGGAAACCAGCATGAGATTGATCTGGTCGTCGACGATCAGTTCCTTCGCGACCTCCGCGGCGCGGTTCGGGTTCGACTGGCTGTCCTTGACCACGACCTCGTAGTTGAGGCCTTTTACCTTGGTCGTTGCCAGGAAGGCATCGATGACGAACTTGTCGGCTTCGCCGAATGCGGCGAGCGGCCCGGTTTGCGGGCTGACATAGCCGAGCTTGATGGCCGCATTCCTGGCGATGGCGGGCATGGCCAGCCCCGAGGTCGCAAGCAGCGCACCGCCGGCAGCCGTCGTCTTCAGAAAATCGCGTCTCGTGAACATGTTTCCTCCCCTCATTGTCTCTCCTCCCAAAGAGCGCGCCTGCGGGCGCCTATATCTCAGTCCGTTGGCCGCCGGCCTTCCCATGCGTCCTGCAGCAGCAGGCGGATCGCGCCCCGGTCGATCGGCCGCGGATTCCAGTATGGGTTCTCAACGGCGATCGACGCTGCGCGATCGAGATCGGCTTCCGTCAGTCCGAAATCCTTGAGCGACAGCGGCGCTCCGATTGCCTTGGCGAAATCCCAGAGCCCGCCGCCGATCGAGCCGCCGAAGATACCGGCCGCTTCCGCCAGTTCGGACGCGGCGGCCGCCGCGTTGAACGCGGCCGTATGCGGCAGCATCACCGCGTGGGTTTCGGCGTGCGGCGTGTCGAAAGAGCCGCCGAGCGTGTGGCAGATCTTGTGATGCAGCGCCATGCCGACGGTGCCGAGCACCGAGCCGCAGAGCCAGGCGCCATACAACGCATCGCTGCGAGCATCCGTGTTCTTCGGCTCGCTCACGATAACCGGCAAGCTCCGCGCAAAGGCACGCAGACCTTCCAGGGCCATCAGGCTCGAAATCGGGTTGCGGTCCCGCGCATAAAGCCCTTCGACGGCATGCGCCATGGCGTTGAGGCCGCTGGTGACGCTCATGGCGACCGGCAGTCCGAGCGTCAGCGAGGGATCGTAAATGACGATCTCCGGCAGGATCCGGGCATCGCGCACCGTCGTCTTGCGGCCCCCCTCGGTCTGGCCAAGGATCGGCGTGACCTCCGAACCTGCATAGGTCGTCGGAACCACGATCTGCTGAAGGTCGGTGCGATAGGCGATTGCCTTGCCAAGCCCGGTCGTCGAGCCGCCGCCGAGGGACACGACACAGTCCGCTCCGGTCTCCGCCACCACCTTCATCGCCGCTTCCGTCACCTCGACGGGCGTGTGCATGGTGGCACCCGTGAACACGCCGCAAGCGAGCGGGCCGATCTCTCGGGCCAAAGCCTCGGCATCGGCCTTCTGATGCGGTGTCGACAGGACCAGGGCCCGCTTGCGGCCTGCCTTCGTTATCCATTCCGCAACGCTGTTCCGGCTGCCGGAACCGAAGACGATCTGGGCTGGACTACCCGCGTAGGAAAAAGGTTGCGTCATCCTGCCCTCCCCGGCTTTGTCCGCACCATGACGAATGTAAGGTTGACGGCCCGCGCGCGCTTCCCATCGATCTCGGCAGGCTCGAAGCAGACGACGAGTTCCGGCCGCACGCCAAAAAGGGCATCCTCGGCCAGATGTAGGTCGCTCGCATCGTAGATATGAGTCGTGATCGTCTCGAAGCCCTTGGCGCGGATGACGAAATGCAGATGCGCCGGGCGATGCAGCGGATAGCCTGCCTCGGCAAGCAGCCGTCCGACCGGCCCGTCATCCGGCACGCCGTAGCCAGACGGCATCACCGAGCGATAGTGGAAGCGTCCATCGGCGTCCGTGCGGAAGAGACCGCGCAAATTGTGCTCCGGCTGCAGGTCCGGCTGCTGATTTTCGTAATAGCCTTCGGCATTGGCCTGCCAGGTAATCGCCTCGGCGCCTGAGATCGGCAGACCGTCGAGATCCTGCACGCGCGCGGACACCATCAGCGGTTCGCCGATGCCATCCAGCGAGATCGAAGCCCCTGAAGCCCGCTCGGGCGCATCGCTGCGGAAGAATGGCCCGCGGATGGTGTTCGGTGTCGCGGTTTTCGGCCGCCGGCAATTGATCTCCTCGACCAATGCGGACGCTCCGATGAGATCGGACAGCAGCACCCATTCCTGCCGCCGCTCGTCGGAGGCGTGACCCACCTCCGTCAGAAATGCGATCACCTTGCGCCACTCGTCCTGGGTCGGGCGAAACTGCTTGATAAGGTCGTGAACATGGGAGACGGCAGCCGCAATAAGCCGCGGCAGATTGCCCTCCCCACCTGCAGGGAAGCGCTCGGCGAAAACCTCCGCCGACGTCGCTTCGCTGAATGTGAGCGCTTTAGCACGCTCCGCCATGCTCATCCTCCAAGATCTTCGTGCATGTGAAAGAACACTAGCAGCCAGATACGAGTGGATTGATGATTTTGTTGCCAATCAATATAACAGATCGCTATGAAGATAGATGAACGACATCTCATCCAGCTTGCGGCTGTCGTGAAGACGGGTGGCGTCACGGAAGGCGCTGCTCTTCTGGGGCTGGCGCAACCGGCCGTGTCACGCACCTTGTCCATGCTGGAGAAGCGTGTGGGAGAACCGCTCTTCATCAAAGGACGCCGGCCATTGCAGCCGACGCCGCTTGGCCTGTCGCTCGCCGAGCATGGCTTCGTAATGCTCGCGGCCTCGCGCAAGGCTTCCGATCTGGTGGAAAGCTTCCGCGTCGGCAAGAGCGGGGTCGTGCGGATCGGCGGCACGCCTTTCTTCATGGACGCGTTGATCGCCCGGCTGTGCGCCGAATTCCAGGCCAGCCATCCGGACGTGCGCATCGATCAGAGCTATGGCTATTTCCCCGACCTTCGCGCCGCGCTCAAGGCCGACCAGATCGATCTTGCCATCTGCCCGATCGATATTCTCGACGAAGGCTCCGGTCTCGAATTCCAGCAGATCCTTCCCGGGCGCAACGTCGTCGCCTGCCGGGTGACCCACCCGCTGTTGCTGAAGCGCCGGCCGCAGCCGAGCCACCTTCTCGACTATCCCTGGATAGCGCCGCCGCCGGGAAGCCCGCTGCTGGCCGACCTGCGCGCCCTGCTTCTCTCCTTCGGCGCAACCGAAATCAAGATCCGCTATTCCGGCAGCTCGCTCATGAGCGTGATCAATTACCTGAAATCGGCGGATGCGCTGACCATCATGCCGCACAGCGTCGTCTTCGCGCAACGCAAGGAAAAGACGATCACGGCTCTGCCGATCACCATTCCCCATCCCGAACGCGCGCTGGCAATCCTCAAGCGCGTCGATGCGCCGCGCGCGCCTGCCGTCGATCAGTTTGCCGATTTCGTTCGCCTGGGCTTTCAGGAATTGCGGCATCTCATCAAGCGCCATGAAGAGTCGGTCATCTGGGGCCTCTGACGATTGCAGCCGGCCCCTTTCGACCGTTCGTTCTCGGTACCGGAAATTACGGTCATCGTCGGTAAGCAGGGCGTTCCCCACCGGGAAGGCTCTTTCATTTGCATCGGATTGGCTTGGCAAGGTCTTCAGATATCGCTGGTGGCCAATGATCTTTCCGACAGCGGCGGCAAGGTCGACAAGACCTCCGCGAAAGCATCGTTCAGAATATGCAGCTTGCGTGCGTGCGCCCGGGCATATTCGTCATAAAAGCCTCGCGAGAGCCAGATGTGCGAGCGACCACGCCGGCCGCTCCAACCGATGCCGCCGATCGACTCCGCTGCCGCAAGCTTGCGGCTGGTATGGGCCCGCGACAGGCCGAACGATTGCGCCAGATAGGAGATCGAACTCACATCCGTCAGCAGCCTGTCCCGCCCCGCCAATGCCTCGGGATCTATTCCCGCAATCAGCCTGTCCATCAAAAGACCGCCGGCATCGGCCCAGGTGAAGATCGTGTAGAGCGGGCCGGGGCTGCGCACCTCGGGACTGGAAAGAAGCGCATGCGCCGCAATCGGCTGGACCAGGGTCAGCAGGGTTTCCGGCTCGGACAGAAATCGGTTCGACCTGCTCCCTCCATCGACGAGATCGAGGGCCTGGAAATGCACATCGTACCAGTGGATCAGCATCGAAAGCGTCACCGGGGCCGGTGCTGCCTGATCCGATTGCTCGCCGGTGCGACCACCGAGCGGGCGAATGACGTCATATTTCAATGCTTCGTCAAAAAACGCGTAGGCGGTGTTGCGGCTGGCAATTCCATACTGCAAGGCGAGATTACCGAGATCTCGTCTGGTCAATCCGGCCTGAGCCGTACGCACCGTTCGAAAGTAGTTGCCCAATGCGGCATGACACAGGAGCCAGCGCTGCTGGGTGGCAAAAAGCGCCGCGGTCCGGGGAGAAGCCTGATGCACCGAGACGAAGCTCCGTGCCAGCAACATGACCGCGCAGGAAAACGCCTCCGCGTCGATCAGACCGCCTGTCTCTTCGACCGGTGCCATCCGAGCCGCGCGCGTGGCGTCCGCCGGCCGATGGGCCGGGAAATCAAGCACCTTTCCCATGGGGAAGCTCTTTCAAGATTGTCGACTGGTTGACGTGCAAGGTGCCGCTATGCCGTTCAGGGACAATCATGAATGCTCGAAACATCCAATCCCGGGAAGCATCATGTAACCGAAAGAATACCCTAGACTTTTTCTCCACGATACCGAGCATACACCCTCAATTCGCGAGCAATCGCTGTAAACTCTTACTAGTTGCAACTGCTCAAACAATAGTCGGACCCGTCGGGCCAAGTCCTGAGAGGGCTCCGGCAAAGTTCTGATATTTTCTGATATTTTTCTGATAACCGCGATTTTTGCCGAAAAAATCGATACTTAGCCGCCTCCTCCGGACATGGTCGGCCTGCATATACAGGTCCCGATTGTTTTCCCGGATACAGGCATGGGTACGTTGACTGTCGAACTGAGCTCTCTTTATATTGCACCATATTTTAAATGCTGCGGTTGAGGATCGTTGGGAGCAGGTGTTTTGTTTCGCTGGGTTCGTTCTTGATCCAGATCGTGCCGAGCTTCATGGGCCTGACGGCTCCGTGATCCGGCTGCGCCCCAAGGCTTTTGAACTGCTGACATTCCTCGTCACGAATAATCGGCGCGCCGTCGGCAAGCAGGAGCTGATGGAAGCAGTCTGGCCCGCGATACACGTCGGGGAAGACAGCCTGTTTCAATGCATCCGGGAAATACGCGCGGCATTGAACGACTCGGAACGACACATGATCAAGCTTGTGTCCGGCCGCGGTTATCTCTTCACTGCCGAGGTATCCGTCAAAGAGGAAGGCTCGGATCTCCGGTCCGGAGCGGGCAATATACCGGTATCGGGCGCGCAGCCGATGGCCGATTTCGTCGCACCGGAGCGCCGGCCCGGCTCACGCAAGGCATTGGCTTTCTGGGCATTCGCCGTGCTGTGTGTGGCCGTCGCATTCAGTCTTGCGATCTTTTCGTTCAGAGGCGGCGATGTGTTCGGCTCAAGCAAACCGGTCATCGAAGTCCTGCCGATTGTCGATAGTGCCACCGATCCCCAAAGCACCGCGCTCGCGCAGGCTGTCGCGGCGGAGATGATCAACGGCCTTGCCAAGATCGACGGCATCCGCTTGATAGCGTCCAAGGAACAGGGGCCGGTGACCACCACAGAAACGATCCCGGCGCGAGCCCATGGTGCGGGCCTCCTCCTTCAGGGGGAACTGCAGAGGGGGCCGCAATCCTGGATTTTCCAGACACGCCTCATCAATGTAACCAGCCGCGAAATTGAATCCGTTGCCGAAGTAACCCTGGATGCCGGCGAACCGGACCAGCAGCGTCTCGCATCCCGGCTCGCCGCCGGCGCCGGCTATGAGCTCGCAATCCGCCTGAACAAATTCGGGGAGGCCGAGAGCCAACCGCAGGCAGGCGCCGCCGACATCGCAATACAACAGGCAACCGCATCGATTAATCAGACGACGAAGGAGCGTTTCGCGACGGCGCGAACTATCCTCGAAAAGTATCTGGCCGATCAACCGGACAATGTCGATCTCCAGATCGCGCTTGCGGCACTGCATCTGCGCGGGATTCAGCTCGCCTGGTACAGTCCTGCCGAGGGCAAGGCAGCAGAAAGCGAGGCAAGATCCCTGCTTGAGCGTGCCCTGCGCAGCAGGCCAACCGCCAGCCCGGTGCTTGGGGTCTATTGCCGCTTTCTGACCGTAACCAACCAGTTTTCGGAGAGTCTCGTCGCGTGTGCGAGGGCACTGAGCTTCAATCCGTGGGATGGCACGGCGTTGTTCCATCTCGGCCTTACGCAGATTCAATTGGGGCGTTTCGAGGATGCCCTTGCGACATTCGAACAAGCCGACCGCTTCGATACTCCCGACGTTTCACGCTGGACCTGGCTGTTGGGAGCCGGATGGGCCGATGTGCTGTTAAACCGCAATGAGGACGCCGTCAGGTGGCTGCGACGCTCCATCGCGATCACACCGGGAACCGGACGCGCCCACATGCTCCTGGCGGTCGCTTATCAGCGATCGGGTCAACCGGACGAGGCCAAGCAAGCTCTTGCCAAGGGCCTGGAGTTGCGCCCAGGTTCGACAACCGCCAACATCTCCCTCCCCTCTCGCAATACCAGTCCGGTCTTTATCGAAGCACGACGGAAAATTAGCCAGACGCTGATTGAGTTGGGACTGCCAACTGGCGATGATGAGCAAAAATCAGCCAGTCAGAACTGATAAAATGCGCCGCCAGCAAAGACTATCTTTGGTTGTTTATCTAAAAATATCTACTTTAGGTAATTTTATCCGTACAGAAAGTAGAATAACTAAAGTATTGCAACCAGTTCAGCTTGCATAAAAGCTCATTCGATAGAAATTAATCCACGTTTTAAACCATGCCTTTATAATTTCTGCGCATTGTCCGACCAAAGTTTAAATCTTTTTTGGTTGAGATAATGGCTATCGATTTTCTCCGGCATATGCGCCGCCTGGCAGGCGACCGCGGCGGCAATTTCGCGACGATGACGGCGCTGATCGCCGTTCCTCTGGTTGCCGTAGCGGGGATGGCCGTCGACTACTCGTCGGCGACACATCAGCGGGCCAATCTGCAGGAAATCGCCGACGGTGCGGCGCTGGCGGGCGGAAAGGTTTTCGACGGCACCAATCTTGCCACGGCGCAGGCCGAGGCGACCCGTTTCATCACGGCCTACGCCGACACGACGCCCGCCAACCTCAGCTATACCATCACGGCGAGCGGGCGGGTTCTTTCGGTCAACTTGACCGGTGCCGTTCCGACGAGCCTGATGCGCATCGCCAATATCAACAGCATCAACATCGGCGTGAATTCCCAGGCGACGGCACCGGCAAAACCCGATGTCGTGACGCTCACGCCTACCCAGGCGCAAGGTTGGTATTACAAGGTGATCACCATCCGCGTCGTCCGGCCCAATGCGACGACCGAAACGGTCGTCGGCACAGTCACCTATCAGCCGACGACGCACAACAATGACGGTCAGGGAACGATGACAGCCGTGCCCACCGGGCCGATTACCCTTGGCCAATATACCAAGCTGGTACTGCAGATGGATGTCAAGGACGACGGCTGCCCGCTCGGAAAGGCCGCATCGGTATCGAGCAACAACACCGTCACCTGCAGCAGCAAGAACTCGGCCAGCACGAAGTACGACCTGACCTTGCGAACGGACGACCCGAATACCTCCAACTATCTATTCGTCGACGGCAGCGAACTTCCAAAGGGCGTGACATTGCCTATCGAGAATTATTTCGGCTGCCAGGCCGCGCAGAAGCATGCCTGGGAAGATGGCGGCGGTTGGGATCGGCAGGACTTCTTCTACACGATCTCGTCGCAGTGCTCGTCGTCCGACGGCGATGCGGTGCGCCTTACGAACTGATGCAACGACTATCAGACAGCCACCCAATAGGGGCTGTCTGAACGATGAGTCTGGCTTCGCCAATCACCCAGCCGGCCGCGCGATCGAAAAAGCGGGATCCGGCGCAAGGGACGCCGGATCCAGTCGATATCGGCTGGCTTAATGGCGCGATCCGAAAGGACGAAGCGCCATGTGGCGGTTGACATCCTTGTAGAGCAGGTAGCGGAAGGGGCCAGGGCCTCCGGCATAGCAGGCCTGCGGGCAGAAGGCGCGCAGCCACATGAAGTCTCCGGCCTCCACTTCCACCCAGTCCTGGTTGAGGCGATAGACGGCCTTGCCTTCCAGCACATAGAGCCCGTGTTCCATGACATGCGTTTCCGCAAAAGGAATGACGGCGCCTGGCTGCAGGGTGACGATCGTTACATGCATGTCATGGCGAAGGTCGGATGGATCGACGAAGCGGGTGGTCGCCCAGCGCCCTTCCGTGCCCGGCATGGCTGCGGGCGTGATATCCTTCTCGTTGAGGATCAGCGGCTGCGGATGGTCCAGTCCGTCGACAGCCTCGTAAGCCTTGCGGATCCAGTGGAAACGGGCATGAGCGCCGCTACGGTTGTGCAGCGACCATTTCAAGCCCGGCGGCAGGAAGGCATAGCCGCCCGGCTGCAGAACATGCTTGCCGGAGGGCAGCGTCAACTCGATCTCGCCATCGACGACAAAGAGGACTCCTTCGGCTTCCGCGTCCTGCTCAGGCCTGTCGCTGCCACCGCCGGGCGCCACTTCCATGATGTATTGCGAAAAAGTCTCCGCAAAGCCGGAGAGTGGTCTGGCGATAATCCAGCAGCGCGTATCGTTCCAGAAGGGCAGAAAGCTGGTGACGATGTCCTGCATGACCCCTTTCGGGATAACGGCATAGGCCTCGGTGAATACGGCCCGCCCCGTCAGCAGATCGCTTTGCGGCGAATGGCCGCCAAGGGAGGAGTAATAGTTTCTTTGCATTGTCTGGACCCTTCATTCTCGTAGATTCGAGAGGCCAAAACATTTGCCTCCCCGATAGTTGGACAGCGTTGAAATCGGAATGCCGCGTTAGGTCGCCCCTGTTTCCTCCCGGAGCCTCACGATGTCATCATAGCCGAGGCGACCGGCGCAATGCAGCCGCATCCCGCCGCCACGATAGACATCTGCAGTGATTGCCATCGGCATCCGCCCGGCAACCGCCTTGTGCAGTCGAAAATCCATGGTATCGCCAAAAGCAGAGAGGGGAGTGCAGACAGCTGCCAGGGAAAGCCAAGCCGACAGCAAAATTTTCAACATGCCCCATCCCGTTGGTGTCTCGCGCCCGAAACTAGCAGGGAACTCGACTTCAGAAAATCAAATATCCGGCTTCAGACCGCCGGGAAAAGAAAAACACTTTCAGGATTTTGTGTGGCAATAGCCAGCGAGAGGACCGTGCCGACGGCCTTGATGAAATGCGCCCGCCCGCCGTTCGGCGACGCCCTCACCCCTTTTGCCGCCAGCCCATGTCCGCCACCACGACCGACGGTGGTATGGAGCCGATCTGCAGCCGCACGCAAAAGCCGTGGCCGGTATCCAGGAACGAGACTCTTCCACCGTGGAGTTCCGCCGCCTTCTTGACCAGGTTCAGCCCCAGACCCGCCCCGGAGGAGCTGGCGTTGATGCGGCGAAACGGCTCGAAGACACGATCACGCTCCGATGGCGGTATGCCGGGACCCTGATCGCAAACATCGATCGTGCCGGCAGCGCCGACCCGAACGACGATCGAACCTTTCGCGCCGGCGTGATCGATGGCGTTGCGGATCAGGTTGACGACCGCCATCTCGATCGTCGAGGTCTGGATTACGAAGACCGCTTCTTGCGGGCTCGGCTCAAAATCGAAGTCATAGCCGGCATCCATGGCTATCGGAGCAAGATCGGCGGCGATGGCCTCGACCACCACATTCAGATCCTTCCTTTCCGCGCGCAGTTCCACCGCGCCGATAGCCTGCATTTCCAGCAATTGATGCGCGACGCGAGAGAGACGGTCGATATCGTCCCGCAATTGCCGGCTGACCTCGGCCTCGGGAAGAAGATCCGCCCGCGTTCGTGCAATCGCGATCGGCGTTCGCAGTTCGTGCGCCGCATCGGCAAGGAAACGATTGTGCCTGTTATATCCATCATCCAGTTTGGAAAGGGCATGATTGAACGCATCGACCAACGGAATGATCTCGGTCGGCACCTTCGAACGCTCGAGGCGGGCGGAACGGGTATCGAAGTCGATCGCCTGCGCTTGCCTCGCCGTTTCGACGAGCCCGCTCAGTGAACGTCCGACAGCACGGGGAGTCACGAGCAGCGTTGCCACGCCCGTGAGCGCCAGTATCGGGAAGACGCCGATGAAGATGACGAATGCCAGAGCCGGCAATACGTTGAGCCACTGGATTTCCCCATGGACACTTTTGGCAACTTCGACGCGGATATTGATCCACACATTCAAGCCATCATTGGTGAAGCCGCGCTCGGTGGCGGCGATGATCTGGAGCTTGCCGACAGATGTCTCCCGGTTCTCGACCGTGGCATGCGTCCCGTTGCCCGCCTCCAGCCTCGCCCGATCCACCGTCCAGGGGAAGCTCTCGTTGAGAGAGGTCGACGGTATCTCTCCATATTGGAGGAGGATCCCCTTATGGTCCCGGACGGTAAACCAGAGCTCCGGATATCGCTGCTTCAGCTCGGCGACCTCCTGCGTCTCCGCCACCTGCAGCTGCCCGTCGTCATCCCTGGTTATCTGCTGCGCAACGACACGGACGGCCTCTTCGTTGGCGTCTTCGAGCTCCGGATTGATGATCCAGATCCAGCCGACGAGGAGGATGAAGAAGAGGACGAGAAGAAAGGCCTGCAATGCGATCAGGCGCTTTATCAGGCCCCAGCGTAGCGATCGGCTGCGTTCCGGGTTCATGCCTTCGCCCGGATGAGGTAACCGATGTTTCGCACCGACCGGATCTCGACCGAGGCCTCGGTCAGCAGAAGCTTCTTTCGGATCCGTGAGATGTGCGCATCCAAGGCGTTCGATCCGATCTCGTCCTCGAGAGCATAAACCGCTTCGATCAGGTTCGGCCTCGTGACGATCCGGTTCGGACGGCGCATCAACGCCTCCACCACCAGATATTCACGCCGCGGAAATTCGACGAGCGCCCCGCCGATGGAAACTTCGTTGGTTCGGGGATCGACACTGAGGTTGCCGAAACTCAGATATCTGTCGGAAACAGCAGGTCCCCTTCGCTGCAGGGCTCGCAGGCGGGCTAGCAGCTCCTCGATTGCGAAGGGCTTGGCAAGATAGTCGTCGGCGCCGCTGTCCAGCCCGTCAACGCGATGATCGACACCGCCAAGAGCGGTCAGCACGAGGATCGGCACCGGATGCTTGCGTTGGCGAAGCGCTGCAACAAGATCCAGCCCCTCGCCATCCGGCAGGCGGCGATCCAGCACCAGGACGTCATAGGTCCCGACGCGGGCCATGGCGTCCGCATCCGCAATCGTACGGACATGATCGGCGAGAACATCGCGACGCCTCAGCGCTTCGAGCAGCGCTCGGGCCATTTCGGGCTCATCCTCAAGAAGCAAGATTCGCAATGACTTCTCCCCAAAGGATGGCCGCTGCCATCCTTTGCCCCCACTGACAGCCAAAGATTGCGGCTACATTACACGCAGATCCGCGAAGTCGCACCTTGGGATGTATCTACGATTGCGGATAGCGGACCCGTGCTTCGGCCGACGACGTTCTCATTCCGCAAGGGCACGCGCCAGCATCCGCCTGATGTGATCCTGACCGCCGAAGAAAATTGCGGCGACGACGATCGTCCGATGGTCCTCGATCGGCAGAAACCAGACAGCAGCCTTGTCGCGCCGCAAGAAGCGGATGCCCGGATGGATATCCGGCCGCAATGTTCCGATATACGGTGTCTCGACCAGTCGATGGATCGCGAGGCGAAGATCACGAATACGCTCTGCGGCACGCTCCAGAGCTTCGTCCGGCAGATCACCCAGATCGATATAGGCCGCAAACAGATGATCGAAGATCAGCTCGAAATCGCGGTCCGCGGCGCTGGAATATTCAAGGGTCCACACGAAGAGCTCGCCGCTTTCGCTCGATCATGCTCTCGATCCGCTCTTCCATATCCTTTGCCGAGACCTTCGGCCCATCGACGCGGCGCTGGATAAGCGTGCGAAGTCCTTCCGTCTCGGCGGATTCGGTCTCGGTCTTCTGACGAAGCAGTTCCAGGCCTTGCTGGAGAACCGAACTCAAGCTGGAGTAGCGTCCCGTCTCGACAAGCGAACGGGCGAACGCATCCTGCTGATCGGTCAGGGATATCGACGATTTGACGCTCACGAGACTATCTCCTTCCGGTACAAAATGCTACCCAGTCGCATATATGTCAAGACACGGCGCCGGCATCGTTTGCTGCCGCGGGGCTGTCGTTGCCGCCTCGCGGCACGGGCTGACGCCTTTCGGATCCGGTGCCTGGCACCATAGCCCATGTTCCTTACCGGCCGGATGACGCCGCCATTTCGTTGTCGGCATCCCGTCATGCGGAGACGGCAGCTCCCATCTTCAAGGGAGCCGCCCGTTCAGGCAGAAACTCCCTTGCCTTGAAGCGCGGTTTGATGAACGACAATTCGCGCGTGATAGGGAATGCGTTCATAGAGATCGATGACGTCCTGATTGACCAATCGAACGCAGCCCGACGACGTTGCCTTGCCGATCGAATTCCACTCCGGCGAGCCATGAAGGCGGTAGAGCGTGTCCTTGCCGTTCTGGAATATGTAAAGGGCGCGCGCACCCAACGGGTTTTTGACGCCCGGATCCATTCCGCCGTTTGCCACGGAATATTTCGCAAGTTCCGGTTTCCGGGCGATCATGTCGTTCGGCGGCTTCCAGCGCGGCCAATGCTGCCTCCAGTGGATAACCCCCTCGCCCTCCCAGGCAAAGCCGTCGCGGCCGATGCCGACGCCATATCGCATGGCTGTACCGCCGCGTTCGACGACGTAGAGAAATCGTGACGCGGTATCGACAACCACCGTCCCGGGCGGTTCGCCGGTCGGGTCCGTCACGCGCTGCCGGTAGTATTTCGGGTCCATCTTTCGATAAGGTATGGCGGGAAGAACGTGACCGCCATCGACAGCCGACGCATAGCGAGCCTCAAGTTCGGCATTCGGCGCAGCTTCGCTCTCCGCGGTGGACGCGACGGGAACGACCGGCGGCAAGCGGGCGGGAGCCGCAATCGGAGTTGGAACGGGGGCCGTCGTGGCACACCCCGCAAGCGCCGCCGTCACAGAGATAGACCCGAGCATGAAAGCTCGTCGGGACAGAGTCTTTTCGTTCCTGGTCAAGCGCATTCCTATCCTAACGAGCCTCGCAAATCCGTGTCCCATCTTCGGCCGATGAAGGACAAAAAATGAAACATGTCTAATCATTATGTGGTGATAAGCTCATAGCCAGTTGCGCGCCATGATGGCAAGTTTGCTGACATCATGACCGAGCGGCCTCTTGGCCGAGCCGGGCCTGAACCCACAGAGATTTTGCGTTTCCACCACCATCTCCGGCCTCGTAACGACAATTCGCAGTCTTACCCGCGACGGGCGCCGCCTAGCTGTCGAACGAGTGGCCGGGCAAGACATTGTGTTCCATGTCCAGCCATGGCGGGTTTTCCCGGTACATTTCCTCAATCAGCCGTTTGATGAGATCGATATAGACGGAATTGTCGCCGACGCGATGGTTGAGGATCACCGGAGATGTCATCGCCTCCTCCTCGATCAGCCGATAGTGCACATCGGACCGCATCTGCCGCGCGGATGAAGGGATGACGCATACCCCGGCATCGGCAGCCACCAGGCCGAGGGCGGTCTGGATTTCCCGCACCTCATGCACTTCCGCCGGGCGAACATCATGGCGCTGCAGCAGCCCCAAGACCTGATCGGCATAGCTTGGCCGCGGCTCCTTCGGATAGACGATCAGCTTCTGCCCGCGCAGACTCTTCACCGACAACGGGGTGGAAGCCCCTGCAAGTGCCGTCCCCATGGGCACGGCGGCCACGAGGCGCTCCTCGCGCAGGACAGTCCCCACCACATTGGGATCACTATGGCGTAGCCGGCCGAAGCCGACATCTATGCGCCCCTCCTTGAGTGCGGGAATTTGCTGGACCGACACCAGTTCCAGCAGCTGGATATCCAGCTCGGGCGCATGCTGGCGCATCTTGCGGACCAGCGAGGGAAGTCCGCCGTAGAGCGTCGATGCGACGAAACCGATGGAGAAGACGCTGTTCTGATTGAGGCCGATACGGCGCGTCGCATCCCGCATCTGCTCGACGCGGCCGAGAACCTGCAGCGCCTGCTCGTAGAAGAGCCGGCCGGCATCGGTGAGACGCACGGGGCGGCTTTTGCGAATGAGCAGCGATACTCCCAACTCCTCCTCCAGGAGCTGGATCTGCCGGCTCAGAGGCGGCTGCGCGATATGCAGCAATTCGGCAGCACGCGTAAAATTTCGCTCCTGGGCGACCGCCACGAAATAGCGAAGCTGACGAAGATCCATTCTCCATATCCTACCGGTTGGCACGCCATTCAACGTCGTCATTCGATATGCTGCGATGCGATAAGTCTATAGATATTACCATTTTTCTCCTTATCATACCTTAAAGGTATCGTTTGAGATACAAATGGTGTTGGACGTATGCCGCCTGCCCGGCGCAGAGTTCAGTCATGAACACGACCTTTGTACCCCTTGCGCCGAACGCAACGACCGCCCCCGTTATCGAACGGGTGGAAACGCTGCTGATCGACGTGCCGACTATCCGCCCGCACAAGCTCTCCGTCGCGACGATGAACGGCCAGACCCTGATGCTGGTCAAGGTTCACTGCAGCGACGGCATTGTCGGCATCGGCGAGGGAACGACGATCGGCGGCCTTTCCTATGGCGCAGAAAGCCCGGAGGGCATGAAGCTTGCGATAGACACCTATTTCCAGCCGGCGATGGTCGGACAGGATGCAACCCGCATCCAGATCCTGATGGCGCGCATCGGCAAGAGGATCAAGGAAAACCGCTTCGCTAAATGCGCCATCGAGACGGCATTGCTCGATGCACATGGCAAGCGTCTCGGCCTGCCCGTCAGCGAACTGTTGGGAGGGCGGGTGCGCAGCCGCCTGTCCGTGGCATGGACGCTGGCCTCCGGCGACACGGCGACGGACATCGCCGAAGCCGAGAAGATGCTCGACCTTCGCCGCCACAGGATCTTCAAACTGAAGATCGGCGCCAGGGCGCCGCGCGAGGACATCGCGCATGTCGCCGCCATCAAACGCGCGCTCGGCGACCGCGGCGCGGTTCGCGTCGATGTCAACATGGCCTGGAGCGAAACGGAAGCAGCCTACGGCATGGCGGCGCTCGCCGATGCGGGCTGCGAGCTGGTGGAACAGCCCGTCGCTTCGGCGGCGGCGCTGACGCGGCTCGTGCGTCGCTTCCCCATCGCCCTCATGGCCGATGAATCCCTGCAAGGCCCGGAGACCGCCTTCGAGCTTGCGAAGGTCAGCGGCGCGGATGTCTTCGCAATCAAGATCGAGCAGAGCGGCGGTCTCTTCAACGCGCAGCGCGTCGCGGCAATCGCCGATGCAGCCGGGATCGAGCTCTATGGCGGCACCATGCTCGAAGGTGCCGTCGGCACCGCCGCATCCGCCCACGCCTTTTCCACCTTCGCCAACCTGCAATGGGGAACGGAGCTCTTCGGCCCGTTGCTGCTGACCGAGGAAATCCTCGCAACGCCGTTGGAGTATGGCGACTTCGAGCTGGCCGTTCCCGAAGGGCCCGGCCTCGGCATCGCACTGGACGATGATCGGGTGAAATTCTTCCTGCGCGACGGACCGCGCAAAACCGTGAGCGCCGCCAGGTAGAGGAGTAGAATATGCTTTTTCATGTGCGAATGGACGTCAACATTCCCCGGGATCTGCCTCAGGCGGAAGCGGGCGAGATCATCGCCCGAGAGAAGGCCTATTCGCAGGAGCTGCAGCGCAGCGGAAAATGGCGGCATATCTGGAGAATTGCCGGCGAGTACGCGAACTACAGCATTTTCGACGTGAAGGACAACGAAGAGCTGCATGCGATCCTGACGGGACTGCCGCTGTTCAAGTTCATGACCATCAAAGTCACGCCGCTTTTGCGGCATCCGTCGTCGATCCGCGACGACGACACCTGAGGCGACGGCGTGGAAGAGGACCTTGCCGCTGGCCGGGTTTTCGAAACGATGTTCGCAACAACCGGAAAAGAGGAGGAATAAGACATGAGTGTGAGGATTTTTGACAGACCCGACGTGCAGGATTTCCTGAAAGTTCTGAGCGGCCTGACCAACAATGGCGGCAATCCCCGCGTCAAACAGGTTATCCATCGGCTGATGTCCGACCTGTTCAAGGCCATCGACGACCTCGACATTACCCCCGACGAATACTGGACTGCCATTGCGTGGCTCAATGAAATCGGCGCCGCCGGGCAGGCGGGCCTCATCTCGCCCGGCCTTGGGCTCGACCATTTTATCGACGAACGCCTCGATGCCATCGATGATGCGCTCGGCATCAAGAACGAGACACCGCGCACGATCGAGGGGCCGCTCTATGTGGCCGGCGCGCCGGTATCGCAGGGCTTTGCCCGTCTCGACGACGGCACCGATGCCAACGGTCATACGCTCATCATGCATGGCACCGTCTATGGGGCCGGGGGCAAGCCGCTGCCCGGCGCATCCGTCGAGGTCTGGCACTGTGATACGCGCGGGTTTTACTCCCATTTCGATCCCACCGGGAAACAGGCGCCGTTCAACATGCGCCGCACGATCATCGCCGATGCCGACGGCTGTTACAAGTTCCAGAGCATCGTGCCGCATGGCTATGGCGTTCCTCCAGGCAGCCCGACCGAACAACTCCTGTCGGCCCTCGGCCGCCATGGCCAGCGCCCGGCTCACATCCATTTCTTCATCGGCGCCGACGATCATCGCAAGCTGACGACCCAGATCAACATCGCCGGCGATCCGCTTGTGAACGACGATTTCGCCTATGCCACGCGGGACGGCCTGGTTCCGGCTGTGACGGAACGGAGCGACGAAGCCAGCATCAAGGCCAACAATCTCAGCGGCCCGTTTGCAGAGATCGAGTTCGACTTCCATCTCACTGCCCTCGTCAACGGCGTGGACAATCAGGTCAACGAGCAGCGCAAGCGCGCGGCGGCGTAACCGATTGACGCGGTGGCCCCTGGGGCCACCGCCCCTTCTTCATCACCCTTCATCATCGACATTGTTGCTGTGCTGCGCCGAGGCGCCGCAGCGGGAGAGAAACCATGTCCGCGATCATAGATAAGGCCCGAGACCTCGATCATCTGCTGACGACTGCGGTACAGGATGACAAGGAGGCCGGCATATTCCGTTGTCGCCGCGACATCTTCACCGATGAAGACCTGTTCGAGCTGGAGATGAAGCATATCTTCGAGAGCAACTGGGTCTACCTGGCGCATGAAAGCCAGATTCCGGACAAAAACGACTATTACACGACCTATATCGGCCGCCAGCCCGTGGTCATCACCCGCGACAAGACGGGAGAATTGCATGCGGTCATCAATGCCTGCGCCCATCGCGGCGCCATGCTGTGCCGGCGCAAGCACGGCAACAAGGGCAGCTTCACCTGCCCCTTCCACGGCTGGACCTTCTCCAACACCGGCAAGCTGCTGAAGGTCAAGGACGAGAAGACCACCCAGTATCCCCAGCAGTTTGCCCAGAACGGCTCGCACGATCTCAAACGGGTGCCGCGCTTCCAGAGCTACCGCGGCTTTCTCTTCGGCAGCCTGAACGAAGACGTCGCCTCCCTCGAGGATTATCTCGGCGAAGCGAAAATCATCGTCGACCAGATCGTCGATCAGGCGCCTGAAGGCCTGGAAGTGCTGCGCGGCAACTCGTCCTACATCTACGACGGAAACTGGAAACTCCAGATGGAGAACGGCTGCGACGGCTATCATGTCAGCTCCGTCCATTGGAATTATGCCGCGACCATGGGCCGGCGCAACGAGGACGGTACGAAGGCGGTCGATGCCAACGGCTGGAGCAAGTCCATCGCCGGCGTCTACGGTTTCGAAAACGGCCACATCCTGTTGTGGACGCGGGCAATGAACCCGGAAGTCAGGCCGGTCTACAATCGCCGCGACGAGATCGAGGCCCGCGTCGGCTCCGACAAGGCGGATTTCATCATCAACCAGACCCGCAACCTCTGTCTCTATCCGAACGTGTTCCTGATGGATCAGTTCAGCACGCAGATCCGCGTCACCCGTCCCATCAGCGTCGACAAGACCGAAATCAGCATCTTCTGCTTCGCGCCGAAGGGCGAAAGCGAAGCGGATCGAGCCCTCCGTATCCGGCAATATGAGGATTTTTTCAACGTATCCGGCATGGGCACGGCCGATGACCTCGAGGAGTTTCGCGCCTGCCAGGCCGGCTATGCCGGAACGACAGCGCTCTGGAACGATCTGTCGCGCGGTGCGCCGCTCTGGATCGACGGCCCCGACGAAAACGCCAGGAGGATGGGCCTCGAGCCGCTGCTATCGGGCGAGCGCAGCGAGGACGAGGGATTGTTCGTCCGCCAGCACGAATATTGGGCGAAGGTGATGCGGGAGGCGCTCGCCGCCGAAAAGGAGGGTGTTCTGTCATGAGCATTTCCGACGACGAGATTCGCGCCTTCCTCTATCGCGAGGCGCGCCTGCTCGATGACCGCGAATGGGATGAATGGCTCACTTGTTATGCGCCGGATGTAACCTACTGGATGCCGGCCTGGGACGATGACGACCAGCTGACAGAGGATCCGCATGCGCAGATATCCCTGATCTTCTATCCCAGCCGCGACGGCCTGGAAGACCGGGTGTTCCGCATCAAGACCGAACGCTCCGGCGCATCGACGCCGGAGCCGCGGACGAGCCACAACGTCAACAATATCGAGCTGCTGGCTCGCCGCGATGCGGAAGTCGACATTCGCTACAACTTCCACACGCTGAACCACCGCTACAAGGTCACGGATCAGTTCTTCGGAACCATGTTCGTCACCCTGCGCAGGAGCGGCGATCAACTGCTGATCTCAGCCAAGAAGATCGTGCTCAAGAACGACTACATCCGTCAGGTCATCGACGTCTATCACATCTGACAGACGTCTCCTGACGGCATGGGAACGGACGAGGAGGGTTGCATGACCAGCTACAACATCGCTTTGAACTTCGAGGACGGCGTGACCCGCTTCGTCGAATGCAAGGAAGACGAAAAGGTTCTCGATGCCGCCTTCCGCAACAAGATCAACCTGCCGATGGACTGTTCCGACGGCGTGTGCGGCACCTGCAAATGCCGCGCCGAAAGCGGCAGCTACGATCTCGGCGACGACTATATCGATGACGCCCTGACCGCCGATGAAGCAAAAAGCGGGCTAGTCCTGACCTGCCAGATGAAGCCGTCCTCCGACTGCGTCATCGCGGTTCCGACGACATCGACGGCCTGCAAGACCGGACAACAGAAATTTGCCGCGACAGTCGTGCAGATCACGCCGCATAACGATGCCGCCATCGTGCTGGAGCTGGAAGTCGATGGCGTCTCCCCCGTTTTCCTGCCCGGCCAGTATGTCAATATCGATGTACCCGGCAGCGGGCTGCATCGTTCCTATTCCTTCAGCAGCGCACCCGGCGAGCGGCGCATCGGCTTCCTCATCAAGAAGATCCCCGGCGGCGTGATGAGCAGCTGGCTCGCCCAGGCGCAAACCGGCGAAAAGCTCGATATCATAGGCCCCATGGGCAGCTTCTATCTGCGCGACGTCCGGCGCCCCTTGCTGATGCTTGCGGGCGGAACCGGTCTCGCGCCATTCCTGTCGATGCTGGAGGCGCTGGCGCGCGAAAACTCGCAGCAGCAGATCCATCTCATCTACGGCGTGACCCGGGACCTGGACCTGGTGCTCGTCGACCAGATCGAGGCTTACACGAAGCGACTGGCGAACTTCACCTACAGCACGGTCGTCGCCGAGGAGTCTTCCAGCCATCCGCGCAAGGGCTGGGTCACCCAGCACATGCCGGCAGAGATGCTTCATGGCGGCGATATCGACGTCTATCTGTGCGGTCCGCCGCCGATGGTCGACGCGGTTCGCAACCATTTCGACGAGAGCGGCGTTGTGCCCAACAGCTTCCACTACGAAAAGTTCACGCCCAACGCTTCGGCAAAGGAAGCCGCATGAGCGCTTCCTGTTTTCCGGGCCGCTTTGCGGGCAAGATGATCGTCGTCACCGGTGCCGCACAGGGCATAGGCCGGGCGGTGGCAGCGCGAGCGGCCGAAGAGGGCGGGACAGTGCTGTTTGTCGACCGCGCCGATTTCGTCGCCGAGGTGGCAGCCGCCGCGAGCGTCGACGCCAGGGCCTTCAAGGCCGACCTCGAGACCTATGAAGGCGCTGCCGCAGCCATGCGATTTGCCGCCGAGACCTTTGGCGGCATCGATATCCTGATCAACAATGTCGGAGGGGCGATACGCATGCGGCCCTATGCCGAATTCGAAGCGCAGCAGATCGACGCGGAAATCCGCCGTTCGCTGATGCCGACCCTCTACTGCTGCCACGCCGTTCTGCCGCATCTATTTGCCCGCGGCGGCGGGACCATCGTGAATGTATCCTCCAACGCGACGCGCGGTATTCACCGCGTGCCCTATTCGGCCGCCAAGGGCGGCGTCAACGCGATCACGCAATCGCTGGCCATGGAACTCGCCGATCGGAACATTCGGGTGGTCGCCACGGCACCCGGCGGCACGGATGCCCCGGCGCGCCGGGTCCCACGCAACGCTGCCGGAGACAGCGCCGCCGAGACGGGCTGGATGGCCGACGTGGTGCAGCAAGTCACGGCGTCGAGCCTCATGAAGCGCTATGCGACCATCGACGAGCAGGTTGCACCGATCCTGTTCCTGGCCTCGGACGAAGCATCCTATATTACGGGCAGCGTACTGCCCGTTGCCGGCGGCGATCTTGGCTGATTATGCGTTCGCGCTATCGGCTGGCGTCAATCCCGAACAGCGGGACCGACGCCAGCCGATAGCGCAAGCCGTCCTCAAATGTTGCAGGAGGATTCGGCGCCGGATTGGTTTTGCTGACGGGATTTGCGCTCGTCATGCACGGTCAGATCCCGTCTTGCCCGCGCGCTCGCGGCTTCGATCGGTTCCGCCCGGCCTTGCTCGGCCACGGCAGCCCGCGCCCGCTCGATATCGACCATGTAGTCACGCGCCAGCGGAAGAGCCGAGACGTTCTTCGTCAGCTGCAATTGCCAGTTCATGTGACCCATGCGACGGAAGGCGAGTTCAGATCCGATCAGGTAGAATTCGAACATCCGGCAGAAACGCTCGTCGTAAAGCTTGGCCAGAGTGCTCCTGTTCTTCATGAAGCGCTCGCGCCACTGCTCCAGCGTCTTGGCATAGTGAAGGCGCAGGATTTCGATGTCGGTCGCCCAAAGGCCGGACTTCTCGACCACGGACAGGACCTCGGATGTCGCCGGCGAATAGCCGCCAGGGAAGATGTATTTGGCGATCCACGGATTGGTGCTGCCCGGGCCGTCGGCCCGGCCGATCGCATGGATAAGCGCCACGCCATCCTCCTTGAGCACGGAGCGGATCTTGTCGAAGAAGGTCCGATAGTGATTGATGCCCACATGCTCGAACATTCCGACCGAGACGATGCGGTCGACCGGACGCGTCCAGGAGCGATAGTCCAGCAGCTCGAACGTCACCAGGTGCTCCAGGCCGGCTTCCTTTGCGCGGACCTTTGCAGCAGCCAATTGCTCTTCCGAAAGCGTCAGGCCCGTGACCCGCGCTCCAAACTCCCTGGCGAGATAAAGCGCCATGCCGCCCCATCCGCAGCCGATATCCAGGACCTCGAGTCCCGGGCGATCAAGCATCAGCTTCGAGGCGATATGCCGCTTCTTCTTCAGCTGCGCCTCCTCAAGCGTCTCGTCGCCGACGGGAAAATAGGCGCAGGAATATTGACGGTCCTCATCCAGCATCAGCGAGTAGAGGCGCGCGTCAAGATCGTAGTGATGCGCAACGTTGCGCTTCGATCGGCCTGCGAAATTCAACTGATCGAGGTTTCGGCGGAGCCAGCGGATCTTTTCCATCAGCTTTTCGAAAGGATGGCTCCCGCCGTCCATCATGTTGAGGACGAGAAAATCCATCAGCTGGAAGAGGTCGCCGGAAACCGGCACGAGGTCGCCGTCCATATAGGCCTCGCCGAACGCCAGAGCCGGATTGAAGAGCAGACGGCGCTTTGCGCGCGCGGTTTTTATCTTCATCGCCGCGCGCGGTTCCGATCCCGTACCGAAACTGCGTGTGGAACCATCGGGAAAAGTGACCGTGAGCGTACCGATTTTGATCAAGCGGGAAAGAGCTGCTTCTAGGAACATGACAACTACCTGTTTATCGTTTCCTTACGGGTGGTTCTTCGGCCTGAGGGCGGCCAGGAATCCCGTGACGGTATTTCTATGCGGAAAGCGTACTACTTAATCTGGTAGAATATCCAGATCATTTGCGACATCAAGGTTGCGGCGGCTTGACGACGACAATATGCAATTTGGCTGTATCAGCATGGTC
Source organism: Martinezella lusitana (assembly GCF_010668395.1). Lineage (GTDB taxonomy): Bacteria > Pseudomonadota > Alphaproteobacteria > Rhizobiales > Rhizobiaceae > Rhizobium > Rhizobium lusitanum_A. Next base: position 52,687 of record NZ_WUEY01000021.1, on the reverse strand, counting down.
GAAATCGCGCCCGGTATTGGCTCGGCCCCGTATCGGTTCGCAAAAGACTGCCATTCACATCGTATGCGATTGGCGAATCACAGCCCGATGCGGCCGAAGAAGTCATGCTTCGTTAGAATTTTAGATAAGCCTTCAATTCGTCATCAAGGCCGCAACTCTATTGTCGGCACGTCTGGCCGAACCGTGTTCGGCGGCACCATGACAGTGCCAAGGCATCCTCAAATCGGCCTTGCCTCAGACGGCTGCACTTTTGACCAGGGAGTCCCTCGGCGGGACGAAGTGCTCGATGTCTCTGTCAACTTTTCTTCGCCGTCGCGCAGCGATGGCCGTGCGTGTCCACAATACGTTGTGCACGTTCATCGATGGAACGATCGTCGCGCGGGCGGATAATTGGCGTCCGTTGCACGGAAGCCCCGATCTGTGCCATGCGCTCGGCCATACGTCATATCGCGGCGAGCTGGTGCCGGTATACGATCTGGCAACGATGCTGGGCAACGTCCCTTCGCACGGCTGCCAGATTGCCATCGTCAAAATGGCAGCCGGCCATATCGCATTCCTGATCGACGAATTCGTCGGCAGTACCGCGGCGGCCAACGAAGCCATTCATCTCTCGCAACTCGAGATTTTTCGTCACGAGCACATGGCTGCCTGACGCCGCTTTGCAGCCTCTAAAGGATAATGGCGATCGCTTTCCTGGGCTTCCGGCGCTAGCCGGCCTTCGACAAGCTTGCGCGATCCATGATCTGCGTGATGACCCCACCGCCCATGATCGCGGCGCGGTCGCACATATGGGCAACGACGCCCGGATCGTGGCTGACGAGCACCAGGGTCATTCCGTGCGCCGCCTTCAAATCGTTGAGAAGGTTGAGAATGCCCGCCTGCACCGAAACATCGAGGGCGGATGTCGGTTCGTCGAGCAGCAACAGCTTCGGGCGCAATAGTAGCACGCGCGCAATGGCCACGCGCTGCCGCTGGCCGCCGGACAATTGGTGCGGATATCGCTGGCTCGTCGCCCCTGCCAGGCCGACCTGGTCGAGAGCCGCCCGCACCTGCGCGTCAACATCCTTCACGCCCCGCAAGGACAGGGGCTCGCCGAGAATGCGCGCGATCGTGTGGCGCGGATGCAGGGAAGAATAGGGATCCTGAAACACCATCTGGATGTTGTCGCGCAACGAGCCTGCAATCTTCTTGCCCGGCTGGAGCGGCTCGCCGAAGACGGAAATCCCGCCTTGCCATTGAACATTCAGCCCGGCGATGGCGCGCAGCACCGTCGTCTTGCCGCAGCCGGAGGGACCTATCAGACCGAACGTCTCGCCGCTTGCCACATCGAAACTCGCACCGCGCACGGCCGTGAATGCCTTCCTGGCGCCGGAAAAGGTGATGGAAAGATCAGACACAGTAAGCGCACTCATGCCCCGGCTCCATAGACCGGCAGACGGGTGCCGTAGGTCTTTGCCGATGGCCGTGCCGCCCACAGCGCACGCGTATAGGCGGACTGCGCATTGGCAAGATCGGCCGACGCCAGCTCCTCCTCGATGCGGCCGCCGCGCATGACGACGGCCCTGTCGGCAAACTGCGCCACCTGCTGCAGATCGTGGCTGATGAGCAGCAGACCCATGCCGAATTCCTCGGTCAAGGAACGCAGCAGCGCCAGGATCTGGCTCTGAAGCTCACGGTCGAGCGCGGATGTCGGTTCATCCGCGATCAGCAGCTTCGGACGGTTGATCAGCATCGCCGCGATCATCACGCGCTGCCCCATGCCGCCTGACAGCGCGGCCGGATAGCTCGAGTAGACCCGCTTCGGATCGGGAAGGCCGACCTTATGAAGCATGTCGAGCGCCTGTTCGCGTCGCTCAGCGCCCGAAAGGCGCGTATGCAGCAGCAATGTTTCCTCGACCTGCCGGCCGACTTTGTGTGCGGGATTGAGCGAATATTTCGGATCCTGGAGGATGAGGCCTATGCCGTTGCCTCGAAGCGCATTCCAGCCGGACGCCGGCAACGAGAGGAGGTCCTGGCCTCCGAAGGACAGGCGCGCGGCCCGCATCTGCGCATGGTGCGGCAGCAGCCCCATGATCGCCCGCCCCGTCATCGACTTGCCGGAGCCGGATTCGCCGACGAGGGCGACGATCTCGCGATCGACCGAAAAACCGATACCGTCGACGACGCGCACCATGCCCGCCGCGGAGGGAAACGAAACCGACAGGTCCTGAACGGAGAGCAGCGGCTCAGCCATGACGCGGATCCAGTATATCGCGCAGGCCGTCAGCCAAAAGGTTGAAGGCGAGCGAGGTGATGAGAATGGCAAAGCCCGGCACGGCCGCCACCCACCATTGATCGAAGATGACCTGCGTGCCCTCCGAGACCATCGCGCCCCATTCGGCGGTCGGCGGACGAACACCGAGGCCGAGGAAACCCAGCCCGGCCGCGGCGAGAATGATGCCCGAGAGATCGAGAGCCAGGCGAATGATCGCCGATGGCAGCACCAAAGGCAGCACATGCCCATAAAGCAGCCGGATACCTCTGATGCCGACCATTTCGGCGGCGGCCAGATAATCGCTCCGGCGAAGCGCTGCCGTCTCCACACGCGCCTGGCGCGCATAGGCGGGCCAGCTGGTGAGAGAGAGCGCCAGAGCGCCGTTGATCAAACCCGGCCCCATGATCGCGACGAAGGCAAAGGCAAGCAGCAGCCGCGGGAAGGACATGACGACATCGGTGATGCGCATCAGGATGCGCTCGGTGATCCCGCCGAAAAAGCCGGCAAGGATACCGACGACGATGCCGAGGGGAGCCATGAGGAGAACGACGAACAGCAGCAGGAGCAGGGTCGGACGCGCGCCGTAGATCATGCGCGACAGCAGATCGCGACCGAAGCCATCCGTACCGAACCAGTGGGCCACGCTCGGCGGCATCAGCCGGTTGGCCGTCTCCTGCAGGTTGGGATCGTATGGCGCAATCAACGGCGCGAGCAGCGCGACGGCAAGGATGAAGACGACGACTGCGCTGCCGGCGGCTGCGGAGGGCGAGCGCAGCAGACGCCGCAGGAAGGACGGTCCGTCGAGCGGATGGTGAACGATGGCACTCACCGCGTCTTCCCCGCCTCAAGCCGTGCGACGCCGAGATCGGTCAGTGCATTGAGCAGCACGAAGGACGCGCCGACCACAAGGGTTCCCCCAAGGATCGCCGGCATATCGCCGGCAAACATCGCGGTCGTCAGATAGCGGCCGATACCGGGCCAGGCGAATACGGTTTCGGTGAGCACGGCGCCTTCAAGCAGGCTGGCATAGGAAAGGGCAATCACGATCAGAAGCGTTCCGGATATATTCGGCATGACATGCGCAAAGACGATGCGGGAAAGGCTTGCGCCCTTGGCCCGGGCGGTGGTCACATATTCCTGGCCGAGTTCCGTCAGGATCGAAGCCCGCGTGAGCCGTGAAATGGCCGCGAGCGCGTGAAAGGCAAGCACGGTCGCCGGCAGCGCCAGATGCGCCAGCGCGTCGCGAAAAGCGCCCTGCTTGCCGGAAAGCCATGCATCGATCAGCGCAAAACCGGTGACGGACTTGACCGTATATTGAAAGACGACATCCGCCCGGCCCGGTCCCGGCGCCCAATGCAGGCGCGCATAAAAGAAGAGGAGCATCAGCAGGCCGAGCCAGAAGATCGGCACGGAATAGCCGAGAAGAGAGATGAGCCGCGCCGCGCCGTCGAGCCATGTGCCCTGCCGCATGGCAGCAGCGATGCCGAGCGCCAATCCGATGACGGAGCCCATGATGATCGCCGCCGTTGCGAGTTCGATCGTCGCCGGAAAGGTGCGCGCGATATCCTTGGCGACCGGCTGGCCGGTCGAGGTCGATTGACCGAAATTCCCGGACGCTGCTGTTTCGATATAGCGAAGAAACTGTATCGGCAGCGGCTGATCGAGCCCGAGTTCGGCGCGGGCCTGTTCATAGGTCGATTGGCTGGCGTGGTCGCCGACCATCTGCAGCGCGGGATCGATCGGCGACAGGCGCGTCAGCGCAAAAGTCACCAGCGCAAGCCCGAAGAGCGTCAGCGCAAAGGACCATGCCCAGGAAAGAAACGACCTTACGAAAGACAACTCCCGCCAGGCTTTCATCTGGCGGGAGTTGGTCATGTCGGCATCGGATTGGCTTGCCGCTTGCGGCACTTACTTCTCCACCTTGTCATAGTAGACCTGGTCTGCATTCAGGCCCTGCGCATAGTTCTTCACCTTGTCGCTTAGCACGACCTGATCGTTGCCTTGAAGCATAAAGATGAAGGGGGAGCTTGCCTGGATCTTCTTTTGCAGATCCTGATAGAGGGCGACGCGCTTGGCGGCATCCTGCTCCTTGACGGCGGAAAGCGTCTCGTCCGTCAGCTCGGGGATCACCCAGCCGGCGTATTTTGCAGCCGTGTTGGCGGAGTTGTCCTTGTTGATGGCGAAGGCGCTGGCATTGGAATGCGGGTCGAAATAGTCCGGGATCCAGTAGCGCAGCGTCATCTCGAACTTGCCGGAACGGCCGCGTGCATAGATATCGCTTGCGACGCCTGGCTGGATGTCCAAGGTGATGCCAGCTTGCGCAAAGCTCGACTGCAGCGACTGCGCGATCGACAGGAACGGCTGGTCGTTGAAGACGATGAATTCGACCTTGAAGGGCGTCTTGATGCCGGCGTCGGCCAGGATCTTCTTCGCCTTCTCCACATCGAGCTTGAAGGGCGTATCCGTCAGCGCGCCGGGGAAGCCGACCGGCAGGAAGGCCTGATGCACCGTGCTCTGGCCGCGCAGCAGGTTCTTGGCGATACCGTCATAATCGACGAGATAGCGCGCCGCCTCCCAGAAGGCGGGATTGCCCAGCGTCGGATTGGCCTTGGTGTTGAGCAGGATATAGTCGGTACGCGCTGAGGGCACCGAGAGAACCTTGACCCCGCTCTTGGTCTTCAGCGCCTCGATCTGGTCGGCCGAGAGGCCGCGCGCGATATCGGCATCACCCTGCTCGACGAGAAGGCGGCGAGCGCCGACATCCGGGACATTGCGGATAATGACGCTGTCGAGCTTCGGCTTGTCGCTGGAGCTGGCATTGGCCTGCAGCACCAGTGCTTCGTGCGGGGTATAGGTTGCGATCGTGTAGGCGCCGCTTCCGGCCGAGTTCGTCTTCAGCCAGCCATTGCCGAAATCGCCATCCTTCGCCTGCGGCTCGACGGTCTTTTCATCGACGACCGAGGCGATCGGCGCAGTCAGCAGCGACAGGGCGAACCCGGAACCGACATCGGCCGACCAGGTGAGCTTCACATGCTTGTCGTCCACCTTGGTAACGGCGGCATCGACGTTGTCGGCCTTCCAGCCCAGCTCGTTGAGGATGAAGGCCGGAGACTTGTTGAGCTTGACGGCGCGCGTCAGCGAAAAGATCACGTCTTCGGGGCGGACCGGATTGCCGGAGGAGAACTTGGCGTCGGAAAGCTCGAAGGTCAGGCTGCGACCATCGCTGCCGGCAGCCCAGGAGGCCGCCAGCGCCGGCTCGATCTTCGTGCCGTCTTCGCGGTTCGACTGGACGAGACGCTGGTAGAGATTGTTGAAAGACTGGACGGTCGTCAGCTCGAAGCCTTCGGCCGGATCGAAACTGACGGCATCATCGATCGACTGCGCGACCACGAGCACGTTCGGCGGCGTTTCTGCGCGGGCGGCCGACGTGCCCAACAGAAGTGCCAGGCCGAAGGCCGTTCCGAGCAGCCTCGCACGAGAGGCAATAATTGACATGGGTGAGCTCCCTTAAATGCTTTTGCTATATGACGTTCTGGTTATGCGCTGTGTCTGACATGGTCCAACTACCGGCAAGCATTTAACAATCTCCTCGGGAGCATGCAGGCAAAATAGATCCAGCTTTTCGCGATTCTTGCGAAAAAATTTCCCCGTGAGGTTTGGGCATCTCCCGACACCGGCTAAATCATCGTTATCGCCGGGCGGGCTAGGCATCTTTCCAGCTGGAAAACGTCGCCGCCTGTCCGCGCAAGTTCCCGTCCCGGTCCAGAAGTTGCCAGACAATGCCGTCCTCGATCCAGAAGCGCCGGCCGGACTTTGCCACCCTCAACCCGCGATAATCGGAAATGAAGCCATCGCGCTTCACGGCATCCAGCAGTCGCTGACGTTCCGCCCGATCGGGAAGCTCCGCCGAAAGGCGCGAAGGCAGCGTCACGAACTCCTCCCATGGATATTCGAAACAATCCTGCGCAGCTCTGTTGGCATAGACGAAACGCGGATCGGCCTCCGTATTGTGGGCGACGACCACGAAAGGCGCCTCGCGATAGAGCCAGCCGGCCCCCCGCCCATCGCCAACAAGGTCAACGCCGACGACACGACGAAAACTGCCCGTCAAAAGGTCGAAGAACGCTTCGTCGCGCGATAAATCCACGGCATTGCTTTCAGGTCTATCCGTCATCCGTTCTCATCCTGCTCATTCTGCGCATCGGCCGGAACGATCCCTATCAAATTGCCGGGGAGATCAAAAGCTGCGGAACGACGACTTTCCCGACCGTCCATCGGCAACCGGAGGCTCTATGGCAAGAGGTGGCATGTGCTATAGGCTTGCGTGCATTGTGAGATTGGATGGTGAAGCCTTGGCGGATCAGACGATAGCGAAATATCTGAACGAGCTGAGCATTCTGACCATGCTTCGCATTCAGGGGCAGGCCAGCCGCATCGAGATTGCCCGTTATCTTTCCGTGACGCCGGCAACCGTGACCCGCCTGGTCAATAGCCTTATCGAACGAGGGCTCGTTCGGGATATCGAGCTGTCGCCCAATCCCGGACGGCCTGCCAATCGCGAGCCAGGCCGGCCTGCAACCAGCGTCGCTCTCAACACGGATGGCGCCTTCTTTTTCGGCGTCGAGGTCGGTGTCGATGTGCTTCGTTTTGCCTTGCTGGACCTGGCCGCGACCGTGGTGGATTCAAGCGAGATGCCATTCCACGACCGGATGTCTCCCGATCAGGTCGCCGGCGAAATTGCGCGGCGGGTCGGCAAGCTCAGGCGCGATCCGATCTACAGGGACAGTCTCAAGGGCGTCGGGATCGCATTCCCCGGCATCGTCCGCTCCGACGGTTTCGTCGTGAACCTGCCGATCGTCGGCTGGCGCAATGTCGATTTTCCCGCCCTTCTCTCCGAAGCGATCGACCTGCCGCTGTTCATCGAGAACGATGCCAATGCCGGAGCCTTTGGCTGCGTCTATACCGATCCGTCGCTACCGAATACCTGCAGCCTCTTCCTGAAGCTCGATGCAGGTTGTGGCGGCGCTGTTGTCGTCGACGGACGGCTGTTGAGGGGCGCAAACGGCACGGCCGGCGAGTTCGGCCATCTTCGCCTTTCGGAGGACGGCCCCTTGTGCGGATGCGGAAACAGGGGCTGCCTGGAAAGCAGGATCGGCCTTTCCGCCATCGCGCAACAATTTCTGGAGACCTCGGACCTTTCCGGCATCGAGCTCACGCAGCTTCCCGAACACATCGTCGAGGCTGCGCGCGGTGGCGATGGCCGCGCCATTGAGACGATCGATTCATTCGTTCACTGGCTCGTTCTGGGCCTCGTATCGCTGGTCAACCTCTACAATCCGAGCGTCGTCTTTCTGGGAGGGCCGCTTGCCAAACTGGCCGAGGCGGCAATCGACCGGATTTCCGAGGGGATAGGCCGAGGCATCGTGACCGGCATCCCTGCCCCGACCTTGATGCTGTCAACGCTCGGATCCTACGAGGGCGCCATCGGCGCCGCCTCGATAGCGCATCACCATACGTTCGATATCTCGCGCGTGGGAATAATAGCGGGGCGCTGATAGTGCCGGAGCAGCCGGCACCACCGCTCAAAGATCAGCCGGATTACGGCCGTTCGCCGGCCGCGAGACGCCGTTCGATATCATCGATCACAGGCATCAGATCGGCAACGGTATCGATGATGTAATGCGCCCCCTGTGCCTTCAGCGCGGCGGCTGCGCGCTCGCGGACCTTGGCGAGCGCATCCGGGGCCATGGCGGCGACGTCCTGCGGGGTCAGTCCTGCCTCGTTGCCGCTCAGGGCGACGCCAACCGTCCAGCAGCCGGCCGCGACACCCTCGTCGATGCCGACGCCGGTATCGTCCACCTTGACCACCGCATGCGCCGGCCAGACATCGAGATCGAGAAAGCATTTGTACATGTTCATCGGCGTCGGCCGGCCATGCGGCAGGTCTCCCGCGCAGACGAGATTATCGACCTCATAGCCCTGCTCCCTGGCAAGCGGCAGGACGCGCTCCATGATCGAGCGGGTGTAACCCGTCGTGGAGCCGATCTTCATTCCGCGCTGACGCAGCGATGCCACGACGCCGGTCGTGCCGGGCACCAGATCGGCGAACTTGTGAACCACCTCTTCGTTCATCGGAACGAAGACCTCATAGATGGCATCGACATCCGCCGCCGTCGGCGCCCTGCCGTGACGCGCCGCCCACAGCTCCCTAATGCGCGGCTGCCTCAGCATGGCATCGACATGGTCCCATTTCGGCCGACCCATCGGCTCGCGCGCTTCGGCGATCGTGACCTCGATGCCGAAGCGGCTGAACGCCTCGACGAAGACACCCATGGGGGCGAAGGATCCGAAGTCGATGACCGTCCCCGCCCAGTCGAATACAACGGCTTTCAATTGGCTCACTGGTTTCACTCCCAAGACCGAGATGTTGAGGCATAGAGATCGTCGACCACCTGTTCGCCCAGGGCGAAGCCGGTCGATGCGCCTGTTCCGCCTGTCACCATGACCAGGCGGATATGATCGGCGGGGCGCTCGACCAGCACCGTGCGCTCCTTCGAGGAGGCATAGGTGCCGATCCAGCGATTGACGACATGCCGACCCGGCAGGTCGAACACGCGATCGAACTCATCGAGGATCAGCCGGTCGAAGCGCTCGCTTGCAAATGGCTGCTGCGCATTGCCGTAGACGTGACTGTCGCCGACGACGAGCGAGCCATCGGCCGACTGGACGGCGATCAGGTGAATGCCGGCGGCGCGGCTTTCGGCCTCTTCGAGATCGAGCCTCTTTCCAAGCGCGTCCGCCTCCGGCAGGTCGGCAAAACCCTCGTAACGGGCAAGGCTCATATCCGACATGACGGCCGCGCCGAACCGGCTCGGACGAGCGGGCGAGACGCGCAACATCTGCAGCGTGCAAATCGTCAGCGGGTGCCGGCCGATGACCTCGGGGAAAAGCGTCGAGAAATCGTCGCCGGGGCAAACGACCACCGCGTCTGCCTCGATCGCGCCATGGCTGGTCTCGATCCGTGTCCCGTCGATGGCGCGGACAGCCGTGTTCCAGCGGAAATCGACCTTGTGCCGGGCTTCGAGCCAGGCAGCGAGTTTCGGCAGCGCCTCGGAGGACTCGACGCGCAGCTCATGCGGGCTGTGGAGAATTGTCTCGACGCCGTCGAGACGCAGGCCCGGCACGAGATCACCGGCCTCGGCCTTCGTCATCAGCCGGCATTTCTCGCCCATCGGCGTCTTCAGGAAGGCATCCACCACGACGGCGGCCTCCGGACGTCGAGCCGGCATCACCAGACCATGGTGGATGACCGCAATACCGGCATCGTCGACGATCTCGGCCCATATATCGCGAGCCCGCATGGCCCGCTCCCAATGTGCGCCCGCCTTCTGGCCGGTGATGGTGACGAAGCCGAAATTGCGGATCGAAGCGCCTACCGCCCTGGCATTGCGTTCGATGACGACGACTTTCTTGCCCTGACGTGCAGCGGCCAAAGCCACGCCAATGCCGACAATCCCTGCACCGACAACCGCAAGATCATACCCATTCGCCATCGCGTCACCCTTTCCTCGGCCGGCCTTCAACCTCGGCCGCCAGTCTGTAGGGTAAAGACTAGCAAAACGATATGACAGAATTATAAATTATCAGAAATTATATGATTTACCTATAATTTGAGCTCAGGCGGAAGGCAGTCCACCACCGACTTCGAGCGCATGGTCCTTCGCGACATCGAAGAAGGCCTGGATGGCGGCGTGGTCGCGGCATTCCGGCAGGGTGACGAGATAGTGGCCGATGGCGAGCTCGGGCTCGACCAGCGGCACGACCTCAATATGGTCGTCGGGGGGGACCTCGCCTTCGATGGAGATCGCCAGTCCGATCCCGGCGGCGGCAGCGGCATAGGCGACGTCGAGCGTCGCGACCTCGAGGACCGGTTTCAATCGCACGCCCTGCTTGTTGGCGGCATCCTCCAGAAGCGTGCGGGTGCCCGAAGCCTTGTTCCAGAGCACCATGTCGCGCCCGTCGAGATCGGCCAGAGCCAGCCGGCCCTTCGCAAGCATCGGATCGCCTTTGCGGCCATAGATCGCAATCCGGGATTCATGCAGCCTCAGCGAGGAAAAGCGGTTGTCGGGGGCGACCTGCGAGATGGCGGCGACGTCGAGTTCGCCGCGCAGCACGGCATCGGCCAGATCAAGAGACGGCCCGCCGCGCGTCGACAGGCGCAGGGACGGATATTCCCGAACGAATGCCGTCAGGATCGGCATGATCAGACGGTGCGCGCTGAAGCCGATCGAGATCGTGCCCGTGTTCAGCGATGTCGTATCGGTGATCGCGCGATCGACCTCGCTCAGGCATTTCAGCGTGATCCGGATCTTGGCAATAAGGTCGATCGCCGACGGCGCGACGCTGACATTGTGACCGTCGCGGATGAAGACGCGGGTACGGCACAGTTCCTCGAACGACTGGATCTGCGTCGAAACCGAGGGCTGACTGATGCCGAGGTCCTCGGCCGCACGGGAAAATTTCCCCGTGCGCGCCAGTGCTTCGACGGCTTTCATTTGCGCAAGCGTTACAGACGGCATTCTGGACAGCCCCACCTTCGGAAATCGTACAGCTGCCCGTTTCAATAAGTCGCGTGTCCCGACGAGGCAACCGGCTTTCGACTGGATGCCCTCCGCCGGCCGCATGACGTCAGCGCAGGACCGACCTGTTGGAAAGCCGCGACAGCCCCCATAGCACGATCAATGTCGCGGCCCCGAGGATCATCGTCAACGTTGCGGCATCGAAGATGGCGCCGCGGTCGGAGAGCGCAAAGATATTGACCGGCAGGGTGACCCAACCCGGAGGATAGATCATGACAGTCGCACCCAGCTCGCCCATCGACAGCGCAAAGCTGAGACTGAAGGCGGCGACGAGATAAGGCATCAGCAGCGGCAGCGTGACGCGTCGCAGCCGATAGAACGGACGGGCCCCCAGGCTTTCGGCGATCTGCTCGCATTCGACGGGCAGCCGCGCCAGACCGGCCGAGACGTTGCCGTAGGTGAAGGCGGAGATCAGCACGAAATGCGCGATCAGCACGATCATGCGGGTTCCGTTCAGGAGCAGCGGCGGCTGGCTGAAGGCGACCAGCAGACCCAGCCCGATGGACACAGACGGAACCGCGCTCGGAACGAAGAAGATCAGGTCGAGGACGCGCCTGCGCAAGGGCTTCATCTTGCGCAGCGCCAGCGCCGCCCAGGTGCCGCTGACGAGTGCGGCCACGCTTGCGAGCGCTCCCGTGATGATGCTTGCCTTCAGGCTGTCGAACGAATCGCTGCGGAAGGCGTTGGCATAGTGAACCAATGTCAGCTTGCTGGGCAGGATATCGTTCCACTGCCCGCTGATGCTGGCCAGCGCAATCACGGCGATCGGCAGGCCATAGACGATCGCAAAGAGCGGCACGACGAACGCCCAGACCAGAAACCGGCCGGATTTAGACCATATCAGCACGATTGCCTCCCAAGTGAGCGATCGCCGCCCTGTAGAGACTGTAAAGACCGAGCGACAGCAGAACATTGACCACGGCGATGACGCAGGCCGTCGTATAGTCGAACTCCTGGATCGCCTTGGCATAGATGAGAACGGGCAGCGTAATGACACCCTTGGCGCCGATGAAGAGCACGATGCCGAACTCATTGACCGTCAACAACAGGCAGAGGCTGCCGCCGGCGATCAGGGCGGGCATGGCCGCCGGCAGAATGACCTGCCGCACGATGCGCCAGGGCTTGGCCCCAAGGCTGCTGGCAACCTCGATCTGGGCCTGGTCGATTTGCGAGAACGTGGCAAGCAGCGGCCGCATGACGAAGGGCGTATAGACCGTCGTTTCCGCCAGGATGACACCCCATTGCGAATAGAGAAAGTCGACCGGCGGCAAATCGACCTGCATCAGCCGCATTAGGCCTTCGTTGAGGAGGCCCGCCGAGCCGTAGATGAAGGTGAAGGCGAGCGTGACCAGGAAAGTCGGCAGCGCGATGAAGGTGTCGATCAACCGCCCGCAGAACTTCGCGCCGGGAAATGGCACGAACGCGATGACGAGCGAAAAGACGAAGCCGAGCACGAGGCATCCCGCCGTCGAACCGAGCGCGATGACGATGGTGTGCTGCAGCCCGTCATGGAACTCGCGAGACGACAAGACCTCGGCGAATGCCGCAAGCGACAAGGTGCCGGGATCACCGAGCGACTGCCGGGCAATGAGACCCAGCGGATAGAAGAACAGTATCGCCAGGATGAGCAGCGGCGGTACGCTCCACAGGCGATCCCAGCGCAGTCCCCGTTCAAGCGTTCCGGCAGCAACATCAGCCATGACGGCCATCCTCCGGCACCAGGGTAACGTCGGCCGGATTGAAGTGAAGCGTCAGCACCGCGCCCGGAACGGGCGGCAGACTCATCGGCGCCGACGACATGCGAACCTCCTGCCCGGCAACATCGAGGGTGACATTATGGGTGTCGCCCTGCCACTGAACGCTGCGCACGACGCCGGTCAGCCGGTTGCTGTCGCCCTGCGGCGCATCGAGGCGGAAATCATGCGGCCTGGCGCAAAGCAGACAATCGCTGCCTGCAGACAGACGGTGATGATTGCGCGCCACCAGCACCTGATCTCCGAACCGCACCTGCGCCCGCTGCTCGTCGAGCGGCTCCACGCCCTTGACTTCGAGAAGATTGGCACGGCCGAGAAACTCCGCGGAGAAGCGGTTCGGCGGATAGCGGAACAGCGACTGGGCATCGCCGAAGGCCCGGAGCTTGCCATCGCGCATGATGCCGATATGGTTGGCGAGCGTCAGCGCCTCGGACTGGTCGTGGGTTACGTAGAGCACGGTCAGGGACGGCAGCTCGCGATGCAGCCTTGCAAGCTCGTCCACCATCGAGCGGCGGATCTGCGCGTCGAGCGCCGACAGCGGCTCGTCCAGCAGCAGCACCTGCGGCCGGATGGCGATGGCACGGGCGATCGCGACGCGCTGCTGCTGGCCGCCGGAAAGCTGTCGCGGATAGCGCTTTGCATAGGCCGCCATGCCGACCATGACGAGCGCTTCCGGCACGCGGGCGCGAATGACCTCTTCCGGCGTGCGGCGAGCGCGCAGCCCGAAGGCGACATTCTCTTCCACGCGCATATGCGGAAAGAGCGCGTAATTCTGCACCACCATGCCGATGTCGCGGTCATAGGGCGCGAGATGGGTGACATCGCGGTCACCGATCATGATACGGCCGCCCGAGGGGCGTACGAAGCCGGCAACGGCCCGCAGCGCCGTCGTCTTGCCCGATCCGGATGGACCGATCAGAGCGACGATCTCACCCGGATTGACGGTGAGGTTCAGCGAGTCGAGAACGGTGAGGCCATTGTAAGCGACGGAAACATCCTCGAAGACAATCCGCTTGGCTGACGCGGCCGACGTTTCCGTCGGCCGCCCGTTCTCGGATGGCTTTATGTTCGCCATCGTCATCAGTTGCTCGCGATCGCCTTGCCGTAGGCATCGACGTCCTGCTTCAGATCGGCAAGCACCTTGTTCCAGTCCGGCGACCAGATTTCGATGCCGTCCATGATGGCATGCAGCTTGGCGAAATTTTCATCCGTCGGATGAACGTCGGTACGTACAGGCAGGCCCTGGGCAACGGCGCTGACATCCTTCTGGGCATCCTCGCTCAACAGGAAGTCGATGAGTTTCTTGCCGTTGTCAGAATGGGGCGCGCCGGAGACGAGGCCGATATAGTAGGGCAGCGAGAAGGCGGTCTTCTTGCCATCCGGGCCGGTCGGGAAGAAGATCTTGATGTTCGGATTGTCGGCCTGCTGTGCCAGGTTCATCTGCAGGTCGCCATTGGCGACATAAAGCTCGCCCTTGTTGACGAGGGCGGTGAGCTTGCCGGTCGAGGCGGACGGGCCGAGATTGTTGGCCTGCAGCTTCTTGAGATAATCAAGTCCCGCATCCTTGCCGCCGAAGGCATGGAATGCCTGCAACATCAGGGCGGTGCCGTCACCGGCCTGGCCAGGCGTGGAATACTGGATCTTCTGCTTGAACTTCGGATCGAGCAGGTCCTGATAGGTGGCCGGCGGCGTCTTCAGCACCGAGCTGTTGTAGATGAAGTTCGGATAGTTGTTGATCATGGCGGCGTAGAAGCCCTTGGGATCCTTGTCGCGCGCTTCGATCTTGTCTGCGCCGGCAGGCGCGTAGGCCTCGAGCAGGCCTTCGCTTGCAGCCTTCTGCACGAAGGGAGGCAAGGTGACGAGAAGGTCGGCCTGCGTGTTGGACTTTTCCTTCGACAGCCGGTCGACGACACCGCTCGAGCCTGCCTCGACATATTGGACCTTGATGCCGGTCGCCTTGGTGAAGGCGTCGAACTCGTTGCCATACCAGCTCGGCGTGCCGTCATGCAGACCGTCGGCACTATAGATGGTGACGACATCATCCGCTGCCATTGCCGGCAGCGCGACAGAGGCCAGAAGGCCCGCAAGCGCAAAAATGGATTTCGTTTTCATGATCTTTCCTTTGCTCAATGACTTGACCCCTGCCAGCATCGGAGGCGGGCTAGCGTGAACGGCGCGAGCAAATTTATAGTCAATGACTATTTCATTTATATGACAATAGCTATTTCCTATAATTTTAATAAGGGAACAGAACTATCCAACCGGCTCCTCCGGGGCCGGTCCGCAAAGAAATGTCTGCTTGTCAAATTGCCCATGATCGCAGCTTCGAGACTGAAGAAATCCCGGCGCGGTCTGCAATGAACGCCCATATGCTCGGGCTGCGCCGACTTAGGCGCTTATAGATCGCCGACAGAAATCGGTAACGGCTGCGACCAGTCTCTGTCTGTCGACTTCGGGGCCGTCGGCCAGACAGTCATCCACGGCGCTGTGCATGGCGTTGAACAGCATGACGGCCGCAAGCCGGGCATCGACGAACGAGAAGGCTCCGGCGGCATGACCTTCGACAAGGAAGGATGTGAGGCGGCTGACGACAGGATTGGCGCGTTTCATATCCCGCTTCGTGGGCTGGAACTGATGGAACACCAGATCGTGGAGCGCCACCTCGTCGAGATAGGCGAGAACGCAGGTTTCCATCCAGGCGTCGAGCCGTTGCGCCCAGCTGTCGGAGGCCGCCACGCTGACCGCAGTCTCTATCCTTTCGCAAAACCGCTCGACGAAACGAGCCTGAAGAGCTGCAAGGACATCATCCTTCGTCTGGAAATAGAGGTAGAAGGTGCCCTTGGCGACATCGGCGGCATCGACGATTCCCGCAACGCTGGTGGCGGCAAAGCCTTTTTCCAGAAACAGGCGTTGCGCGGCGTCCATCAATTCCTCGCGGCGGATTTCCGGCGGCTTGGTGCGCGGACGCTGGCGGTCTGTAACGGTCACGGCTTCTCCTTGTTCACAAGCTGTCGATGACAAGACCCGCCGGCGCGAGAATGGATTTGCACAACCATGCCGCAGCACACGGGCTTTTGTCGAAGATTTCTAGCGGCATGTCCAGCGGAAGGCGAGCGAGACCTTGCCGCGTGATGTCGGCCATGGCCGTGGGCACGACGACCGCGACGCCGAGAAGAAGCCGGTGAAGAACGCCACGGACAGCGTCAATCCGTTGCACCGCCAAGCCGAGCCTGGCGACATCCCCCTGGAACACGGATCCGCAGGTTGCGATCAGCAGAAGAGCGAAAGGCTTTTCGTATGCCAGCCAACGCTCAACCGCGTCGAGGCCCGAGCTCACACCATTGGAATCCAATCCCGCCTCGGCGACCAGGATAGCAAGTGGCCAATGCGTCTCATCGCATTCCGGCGGTAGCGCTTCGAACGCCATCATGAGAGCCTGCACAAACCGGCGAGGCTTCGCAGCACCGACCCCATGTTCAGGGGTGTCCCTTGCATCGCGGAAAGGGAGGCAAGCCACATCGTCGCTTCGTTCACGTCATCGAACATCTGCGCGGGAACGCCGAACAGCTTTTCGGCATTCATCCGGCTCACCTCCTCCAGGGCCTCAGTCGGCACGACGGTCGCCATACCGATCACGAGCCGCCTGATGCGCTCGGCATTGGACTGAAGCCAGACTTTCGCCTCTCTTGCACTTCCTCCGGGGCGCTTGAGCGCATCGACATCCGTGAAGACCCGCAGGGTCGTAAACGGTTCGTCGCGGTCGAGCCACGACGTCCAGTCGGAAAGGAAAGCAAGCTGCTCTTGCGGCGACATGGCTCCGCGGGCAGCGGACAGCACGAGCGGCCATTGGGTAAGATCGTGACGGACCATGACGGGGATTTCTCCTATCGGTGAAGTTGAGGACAGGTGCTGCCGCGCACCGCGCTCCCGTACTCATGACTATGGGTGGGCATTCCGATTGCTCCCGAGCTAGAACGATAACGAGACGTACTTATGACTGACCGTCGGTCATTTGTAAAGGCAACGACCAGGGCGGCTCCCATATCGACGGACAATCGGAAGCGCGCGCCTCACGGAACGATGGCCGAATTGCGACTGATGACAGCAGGCGCTATGGGGCGGCAAGACGCTCGAATCGTTTGCGTGGGTCGGAGCAGCTACCGGAACGCGCGGCCCCTAAGACATGCAGAACGTCCCAGTTCGGGGCGAAAGTGCAGCCGAAAGACGTTCCTGACGGCTCGGCGTAGCGGCTCCCGGACCGGAAGAACAACGGGAGATCCCACAATAACGCTCTTAGTTGCGGATTCATGAATTATACGATCGCTCGATAGTTGCGATTACCGATGGATAGCGCATACTGTCGATAATATCCGCTGATGAACGATACCTTATACGTGCGCCCATAAATTCACAGACACAACCCAAGCATGATTGGCAGCGACTGTATTTTCGACAATTTTAGAAAGCCGATCATGACTTTGAACGATCGGCTTCCGAATAGTTGTATGTATGGCAGACGCAGTCCGGGGCAGCATTCAGGAACGGAAAAGACCTTCATCCGCGCCGTTCTTGGCCCCAGCGCCGCTTTTATCTCAGCTTCCATGGTGCATGTATGTTGACCGGATCACGTCAATCTCATTGCTTAGCCGAAATCGCTCAGGCGAACACGGCCGATGAGCTGCGCCAATTTCTATTCAAGTTCTGCTCTCTATACGGCCTTGCCAACGCAGTTTTTCATGTGACGCAGATCGCTGCGGTTTCACAGCGGAACCCTCTCCTCCTGCTAACCTATCCGTCGGAATGGGTGGAGACATATATTGCCCACGATTATTTCTCGATAGACCCCGTCGTTCAGGCCGGGCGCAGCGGATTCCTGCCATTCGACTGGTCTTCCCTCGACCTGAAGTCGCCGCAAAGCGCCTCGTTCTTCCGGGAAGCTGAAACGTTTGACGTCGGCCGCTATGGCCTGACGCTGGTGGTTCGAGGGCCGCATGGGGAACGATCGCTGTTTACGGTCACCTCCAATCTCCGGGGCAGCGATTGGGAACGGCTGCGAAACAGCATAATAGGCGACCTGCAGGTGATCGCCTATTATCTGCATGAACAATCAATGATCGTATCCGGCCTGCGGGAGCAAGGCGCCGGCCGAAAGCTTTCGAAGCGGGAAACCCAGTGCCTTGAGCTGCTGGCGCAGGGCATGCTTCCAAAGCAGATCACGACAAGGCTCGGCATTTCCGAAAGCGCGGTGCGGCTGTATCTCAGCTCAAGCCGCCGCAAGCTTCATGTCAGCACCACCAACCAGGCTATTGCGAAAGCGATCTCGCTTGAGATCATCAAAAGCTGAACTGGACATTGCCGGGAGATGAGGATGCAAATTGCAGGGAAGGGCTCCGGTCATCCTTGCGCATCGCCTTCAACCGCTGCTCGAGATGCTGATCGGTTTCCTCGCTCACTTCCCAAAGACCGACATAGAGATTGCCGATTTCCGGCCGCGAGCGCGCAAGCGGCGCAGGGGACCATCCGATCCTTCTGTAGACTCCGACCATCGATGCATCGTAAACACCCATGATATGCTCGATGCCGGATTTCAGGCTCAGGCGGCAGAGGCCAGAGAGCAGCTCGACGGCGGCTGTCTGCGACGGCGGATGCCGGGAATCGACCGGAGGGTGCACGCAGAACCGCGTGCATTCCCAGATCGAGGGGCTGCAAATGTCGAGATCCTCATCGAAAAAATGCTGAAACTCGCTCGACAGCATCGTCTCGCTGGTTGTCGGCAGCAAGCGCAGCGAGCCCGTGAGCACGTCATCCTCTTCCTTCACGGCCAGATAGATGGGATCGTGCTCGTCGTCGAAGCGGTCTATTTCCAGACCACCTTCGACAGTGACGTCCCACCCCATCCGATCCCGGAAAACGAGCGCGCGCGCGCGAAACATCTGGTTAAAATACGAAGACGCAGTCTCTCGGTCTCGTCGCATCAATATCTGTAGCATCGGACTCTCCAGGTTTTGAACCTTAAGAAAGCACCTTGGAGCCAAGCTTCAATATATCGATTCCGCCAGATTGCGCGGTGACAAACCTCCTTTAAAATTTAGGGGCACCGAGTAGAGCCGGAGCCGATTTTCCCGCAAAACGTGTACAACCAAGTTCTTGCCCGCCGACGCGATTTTGCCGATTTTCCTCAGAAAATGGTCGAGGCTCGGCCGAGCCGATTACACAATCGCAGCGCGAGTGCAGCGTTCAGCCGGCTGTCATCTGTCAAGCAACGTGAAGCCGCCATCTTCCGCCGCGCGCCGCAACGCGGCGCAAGGTGGCGCGGCAAGACCCGATGCGGCAAGCCGGTCCAGCACGGCGACGACGTCGGCAAGGCCACGGGCTTGCGCATAATGCATCGGGCCGCCGCGCCAGCGCGGGAAACCATAGCCATGGATCTTGACGAGATCGATATCGGCAGCGCGGACGGCAACGCCCTCGTCGAGGATCAACGTCGCCTCGTTCACCATCGGCAGGACGATGGCATCGACGATCGATGCCTCGTCCCAGGTCTTCTGCGGTCGTCCGGCCGCTTCTTCACCGACGACGGCCTCAACGACATCCGACGGTTGTGGCGTGCGCTCGCCGGGCCGATAGTCATACCAACCGCCGTTCGATTTCTGGCCGAAGCGCTCCATGGCGCAAAGCCGGTCGGCTATGGGCGCAAACGGCGTCTCCCCACGCTCGCGGGCGGCCTTGCGCTGGAAGGCGGCGATGTCGAGGCCGCCGAGATCCTGCGCTTCGAATGGCCCCATCGGCAAGCCGAATACGCGCATGGCAGCATCGACGGCGGCGGGCGTGGCCCCGGAAAGCAACAGCCGCTCCGCCTGCGCACGCGTAATCTTCAAGATGCGGTTGCCGATGAAGCCATCGCAAATGCCGGCACGGACGGGAATTTTTCCAAGCAGCCGTGCAAGTGCAAAGCCTGCCGCCAGCACTTCCGGCGCCGTCGTTCCCGTCGGCACGATCTCCAAAAGCTTCATGACATGGGCGGGACTGAAGAAATGCAGACCCAGGAAGCGTTCGGGCTGCGCAAGACCCTCGCCGATCTCGTCCGGATCGAGATAGGACGTATTGGTAGCCAGCACCGCGTCCGGACGGCAGACTTCCGACAGTTTGGCGAAGACGGCTCGCTTGACGGCGAGATCCTCGAAAACCGCCTCGATGACGAGATCGGTATCGGCGAGCAATCCGTAGTCATCGGTGCCGACGACGCCGGCCATCCGCTCCGCCGCGACGGCAGGCGAAATGCGCCCCCGCTTTGCAGAACCTTCGAAGATCTGGCTGACATTGGCGAGGCCGCGCTCGACGGCGGCTTCGTCACGCTCGACAAGAACGACTGGCAGACCGGCATCCCGCAGGGCCGCTGCAATGCCCGCCCCCATGGTGCCGCCACCGACGACGGCAGCAGAACGAATAGCGCGCGGCACGACGCCGGCAAGCTCCGGCGGACGAGGTGCGGCCCGCTCGGCGAAGAAGACATGCCGCAAGGCGGCAGCCTGCCCGGAGCCGCGCAGATCCAGAAACGTCTCGCGCTCGAAGGCCATTGCGGCCGCAAAATCCGCCTCGCACGCCCTGCGAACACAGGCGAGCGCGCGAAGAGGGGCAATTTCCCGCTTCGCCCTGGCCGCGACGGCTTTTTCCGCATGCTCCCAGAAACCGTCCTCGACGGCGGGAACATTGCGCTCCGAAATCGGCTGTGGCCTGGGCTTGTCAGCAATCTTCCGTGCGAAGGCAATGGCAGCCGATGCAAGATCGCCCTCGACAACGGTATCGACGAGACCGAGTGCGGCGGCCTTTCGCGCATCGATCGAACCGCCGCCCGTCACCAGGTCGACGGCAGCCGAGGCGCCGATCAGCCGCGGCAGGCGAACCGTGCCGCCAGCGCCGGGAATGAGGCCGAGCTTCACCTCCGGCAGGCCGAGGTTTGCCGACGCGGCGACCCGGTAGGCGCAACCGAGCGCCACCTCGAGACCACCGCCAAGCGCGCTGCCGTGGATCGCCGCCACCCATGGCTTGCCCGCACCCTCAATGCCGGCAACGACATCGGGAAGATGCGGAGGGAGCGGCGGTTTGCCGAATTCGCTGACGTCGGCCCCGGCAATGAAGGTGCGCCCAGCGCAGATGAGGACGGCCGCGCTTGCGCTCGCATCCGCGTCGATAGCGGAAACCGCCTCGGCCAGCGCCTGGCGCAATGCCTGCGAAAGCGCATTGACGGGCGGATTGTCGACGGTGACGACGGCGATTGCGCCTTCATGCGTAATGGTGACGGTCATGATCTCACAATCCTCGATAGGCGATGTCGTTTGCGATCAATACGGGTGTTCGGAATTTCTTAAACCGCGTCCCGTCACGCCGCGGCGGGGCGGCGCCACATGACGACACGAAACCGGTTGGCGACGAAGGCAGCATCCGTCAGGCTGGCGTTGCCTGCCGGGTTCGCACCAGTAACGTGGAAATCGCTGAAGGCCGCGCTCTGGTTCACATAGATGCCACCAGTCAGATTGACCGAAAGATTGACGCCAGCCTCAGCAAAACGGTCCGCGGCGGCCAGGATGCGTGCCTCGCTGGTCTCGTAAAGCGCCGCCGTGATCGCGCCTTTTCGTTCGGCCAATAGGGCCGCGCGGCTCACGCCGTCAGCGACATCATCCACGGCGACGACGAAGGCGATGGGTCCGAAGCGCTCCTCGCCATAGGCAGCCTCGTCGGCGGCATCGACGGCAAGGATCAGCGGCGTCGCCGTGCGTGCGTCGTCCAGGCCTTCGATTGGCGCAGAATCGCGCACAACGCGGCCAAGCGACCGGGCCTCGGCCACACGGGCGAGCGACGCCGGATTGGCGATTGCACCGCAGACGCCGGCGGCACGCGCCGGATCGGACAACAGGCCATCGACGGCCAAGGCAATGCCGGCGGCGACCTCATCGAAGCTCTTGTGGCCTTCATCCGT
Source organism: Martinezella lusitana (assembly GCF_010668395.1). Classification (GTDB taxonomy): domain Bacteria; phylum Pseudomonadota; class Alphaproteobacteria; order Rhizobiales; family Rhizobiaceae; genus Rhizobium; species Rhizobium lusitanum_A. The sequence continues at coordinate 31,063 of NZ_WUEY01000021.1, read as the reverse complement.
ATCGATGCCGGAGCGCGGCACGAAAATATCCTGCGGCGCGGTGCACATCTGGCCGCTATAGAGCGACAGGGAAAAGGCGATGTTGCCGCACATGCCGGCAAAATTATCCGTCGCGCCGATGACGATCGAATTGACCCCGGCCTCTTCCGTATAGACATCGGCATTGCCGGCATGGGCGCGCACCCAGTCGCCGAAGCCGCCGGAGCCGGTGTAGTCGATGATTGCGATTGCCGGATGCTGGACGAGTTCCTTGGTGATCTCGGAACCGCTCGCATCGGCGGCGAGCAGCGCGACATTGGCATCGAAGCCTTCCTCGGCCAGCACCTGCCTGATGATCTCGACGGTGATGGCGAGCGGCAGGATTGCTGCCGGATGCGGCTTGACGATGACGGTATTGCCGGTGGCCAGGCTGGCGAACAAGCCCGGATAGCTGTTCCAGGTGGGAAAGGTATTGCAACCGATCACGAGAGAAATCCCGCGCGGCACGATGCGCCAGTGCTTTTCCAGCACGATCGGCTCACTCTTGCCCTGCGGCTTCGTCCAGATTGCCTCGGTCGGCGTGCGCGACATCTCGGCATAGGCGTAGGCGACGGCTTCGAGGCCACGATCCTGCGCATGCGGGCCGCCGGCCTGGAAAGCCATGGCAAAGCCCTGCCCCGTCGTATGCATCACGGCATTCGCCATTTCGAAGCTATGAGCATTGAGGCGGGCGAGAATTTCAAGGCAGATGCCGACGCGCGCCTCGACGGACGCAGATGCCCATTGCCGCGCAGCAGCCCGGGACGCCGAAACAAGCGCATCGGCGGATGCTGCAGGATAGCTGATGCCGAGCGATGGCCCATAGGGCGAGACTTCCGCCCCGACCCTGTGCTGCACCGGATGCCCGGCCATCTCGAAGGGCGTTGCAAGCCTTGCCTCATAGGCGGCAAGACCATCGTCCCTGGCAGTTTCACCGTAGATCTTGCCGCTGGGGATTTCGGAATAGGCGGACCAATAGTCGCGTTTTGCGGCCGCATCCAGGGCGGCTCGCAGCGTTTCGCGATGGCGCTCGAATAGTGCTGTCATTATTGTTCCTTCCAATCGGTGCTTTTATAATTGACTGACCGGTCGGTTTATGCAAGAGTTTTTTCACGGTCACCGCTGGGAAAGGTGACAGGGAGGATACATGTCCGATTCCGACACCATTCTTTCGGCGCTTGCCGATGGCGTTCTAAGCCTCACACTCAATCGACCCGACAAGCTCAATTCCTTCAACGAGGAAATGCATCTCGCGCTGCGCGCCGGCTTCGAACGCGCGCACAAGGATGCGGATGTACGGGCGGTTCTGCTGACGGGAGCCGGCCGCGGCTTCTCGGCCGGCCAGGACCTCGGCGACCGCGACCCGCGTAAGGGCACGCCGGATCTCGGCCATACGATCGAGACCTTCTACAACCCGCTGCTCCGCCTCATCCGCAGTCTGGAAAAGCCGGTCGTCTGCGCGGTCAACGGCGTTGCCGCCGGTGCCGGCGCCAATATCGCCTTTGCCTGTGACATCACGCTTGCCGCCCGTTCGGCACGCTTCATCCAGGCCTTCGCGAAAATCGGCCTCGTGCCGGATTCCGGCGGCACTTGGAACCTGCCGCGGCTTGTCGGCGAGGCCCGCGCCAAGGCGCTGGCGCTGACCGCGGAGCCTCTGGATGCGGAAACGGCAGCCAACTGGGGCCTGATCTGGCGCGCGATCGATGACGACAAGCTGATGGACGAGGCAAAGGCCCTCGCCATTCGCCTCGCGGCCGGCCCGACCAAGGGCCTCGGCCTGACGAAGCGCGCTATTCAGGCGGCGGCAACCAATTCGCTCGACGAACAGCTCGATCTCGAACGCGACCTGCAGCGCGAGGCCGGCCATAGCGCCGATTATGCCGAGGGCGTCACCGCCTTCCTCGAAAAGCGCAAGCCGGAGTTCAAGGGGCAATGAGCATGGCCGACAGCCTTTCCTCGCAGGCGCTTGCGCAAGCCTGCGCGAGATCCATGTGGGACGACGACAACGCCACCCGCCATCTTGGCATGGAACTGCTTGCCGTGGCACCCGGCGAGGCGACCCTGTCGATGGTCGTCACCGAGGCCATGACGAACGGTCATGGCACCTGCCATGGCGGCTACATCTTCGCCTTGGCCGACTCGGCCTTCGCATTCGCCTGCAATACCTACAACCAGCGCGCCGTCGCCCAGCACTGTTCGGTGACCTATATCGCGCCGGCTTTCAAGGGCGACCGGCTGAAGGCGACGGCGCGGGAGGTGTCGCGCCGCGGGCGTGGCGGCATCTACGACATCGCAATCACCAATCAGGAGGGCGAGCAGATCGCGGAATTCCGCGGCCACTCGCGCACAGTCAAGGGCACCCTTTTGCCGGAACAAGATTGAAGCCCCGGCACACCACGCATTCTCGGAGGAGACGTTCATGGAAGATCTTTCACCCCGCCCCGGCGAGCTTGAGGCAATAGAGACAGCCTCGCGCGACGAAATTTCCGGGCTGCAGCTCGAGCGCATGAAGTGGTCGCTCACCCATGCCTACGAGAATTCCCCCTTCTACCGGCAGCGTTTCGACGAAGCAGGCGTGCATCCTTCCGACCTGAAGACGTTATCGGATCTCGCCAAATTTCCCTTCACCACCAAGAAGGATCTTCGCGATACCTATCCTTTCGGCATGTTCGCCGTGCCGCGCGAAAAGCTCGCCCGTATCCACGCCTCCTCCGGCACGACGGGCAAGCCGACGGTCGTCGGCTATACGGCCAGGGACATCGACACCTGGGCGACCGTCGTCGCCCGTTCGATCCGTGCCTCCGGCGGCCGCGCCGGCGATGTGGTGCATGTCGCCTATGGCTATGGGCTCTTCACCGGCGGCCTCGGTGCTCACTATGGCGCGGAGAAGCTCGGCTGCACGGTCGTTCCGATCTCCGGCGGCATGACGGAACGGCAGGTCACGCTGATGCAGGATTTCAAGCCGCGCATCATCATGGTCACGCCCTCCTACATGCTTTCGATCCTCGATGAGTTCCGCCGCCAGGGCCTCGACCCGCGCGAAAGCTCGCTTGCCGTCGGCATCTTCGGGGCGGAACCTTGGACCAATGCGATGCGCGAGGAAATCGAGCACTCGTTCGACATGCATGCCGTCGATATTTACGGCCTGTCGGAAGTCATGGGCCCGGGCGTCGCCAGCGAATGCGTCGAAAGCAAGGATGGGCTGCACATCTGGGAAGACCACTTCTATCCGGAGATCATCGATCCGGTTACCGGCGCCGTGCTGCCGGACGGCGAGATCGGCGAGCTGGTCTTCACCACGCTGACCAAGGAAGGCCTGCCGATCATCCGTTACCGCACGCGCGACCTGACGCAGCTACTGCCCGGCACGGCACGCTCCATGCGCCGCATGGAGAAGGTCACCGGACGCTCCGACGACATGATGATCCTGCGCGGCGTCAACGTCTTCCCGACGCAGATCGAGGAACAGATCCTGAAATGTCGCGGGCTTGCGCCGCACTTCCAGATCGAACTGACACGCTCCGGCCGCATGGACAACATGACCGTGCATGTGGAATGCACGCTGGAGGCGGCGGATGAAACGGCGCGAAACGTTTCGGCCAAGGAACTCACCCACCACATCAAGAGCGTGGTCGGCGTGACGACCAGGATCACCGTCCATCCGCCGGGCGGCGTCGCACGCTCCGAAGGCAAGGCAAAACGCGTGGTCGACAACCGCCCGAAAGAGTGATTGGGCATCCAACGGGATAGCCTGACAGGGATTTGACTGTATATAGGAAATGTCGGCCGCAAAATGCGGCCACAATCGGCGGGGAATGAGCAGAGCAGGATCACATGGCACGCACGCGCGCAGTTGATTTCGAGGAAAAGCAGCGTGGCATCTTGGCGAGCGCGGCGGCGGTATTCGCCGAGATGGGCATGGAGAAGGCATCCATGTCGATGATCGCCTCGCACAGCAATGTCTCGAAAGCTCTGCTCTATCACTACTATCCCAGCAAGGACGCGCTGATCTTCGACATCGTGCAAACGCATCTGACCGAGCTGGAAAGCGCGATCGGAGCCGCCGATCGCACCGATGTGACGCCGCGGGAGCGGCTGCAACTGCTCGTGAAGGCCGTGCTGAAAAGCTATGAAGGCGCCGACAACGAGCACAAGGTACAGCTCAACGGCACGCATGCCCTATCGCCGGCGCAGCTGTCGGAGCTGCGGACGATCGAGAGGCGCATCGTCAAGCGCTTCTCCGGCATCATCGAAGACCTCAACCCGGACCTGAACAAGAACAAGCCGTTGCTGATGCCGGTCACCATGTCGCTCTTCGGCATGATGAACTGGGTCTATATGTGGTTCAGGCCCAATGGGCCCATCACCCGCGACGAATACGCCGATATCGCGACCACTCTCATCCTCGAAGGAATCAAGGCCGTCCGTTGACGCGGCCGGTCAGTCGCCAAGCTTCATCCTTTCGAGAATCAGCGGATCGTATTCCGGCGCGCGAATGCGGCGTCGGTCCGGCTCGGGCGCGGTCAGCGGCTCAACGGCCACCAGCTTCTCCTTCGCCTCCAGCGCCAGGCGCTGATAGATGGCGGTGCCCTGGCGCTTCCATGCGATCTCGTCTTGCGTAAGCTCGCGGATCACGCGCGCCGGCGAGCCGACGGCAAGGCTGTTTGCCGGGATTTCGGCACCGGCCTTGACGAAGGCCATGGCCGCCACGATGGCATTTTCGCCGATGACGGCCTCGTCCATGACGACCGCGTTCATGCCGACCATGGCATTGGCGCCGATCTTGCAGCCATGCAGCACCGCGCCGTGTCCGATATGTCCCGCCTCCCCGATAACGACCTCGAGGTTCGGAAAGCTGTGCACGACGCAGGTCTCCTGCACGTTCGAACCGCGCTCGAGCACGATGCGCCCGAAATCGCCCCGCAACACGGCGCCCGGCCCGACATAGCAGGCCGGGCCGACGATGACATCGCCGATAACGGTTGCGGCAGGGTGCACGAAGGCGGCCGGGTCGATGACGGGAATCACGCCGTCATAGGCATAGATCTGCGCCATCTACTCATCTCCCGATTTGTCTACGTCGCGTCCTGTGGCCGCCACCGATTCCAGTCTTTCGGCAAATTCGCGGCGCAAGGTCCGGCGAAGCTGGGCGGCCTTGTGTCGGCGGATGTCGACCGGTGTCACCGGCACCAGTTCGGGCACGCGGACCGGGCGGCCGGCCTCATCGACCGCGACCATGGTGAAGTAACAGGAATTGGTGTGGCGGCGCTGGCCGGAGCGGATGTTTTCCGCCTCGACGCGGATACCGACCTCCATGGAGGTGCGCCCGGTATCGTTGATCGAGGCGCGGAAGGTGACCAGCTCGCCGACATTGATCGACTCCTTGAACAGCACCTGATCGACCGACAGCGTCACCGCATATTGCTTGGAATAACGCGACGCACAGGAGAAGGCGACGCGATCGAGCAGGTTCAGAAGGGCGCCGCCATGCACTTTGCCGCTGAAATTCGCCATATCCGGCGTCATCAGCACGGTCATTTCCAGGCGATGCGGGTCTTGCTCGATCGTCGTCATGCGCTCACTCTCTCGTTTTCGCCACCATCGTCAGAACGTCGTATTGCGCGACGACGGCACCTAGCTGGTTCGTTACCTTGCAATCCCAGCGCACCTCGCCATGCTCGGCATTGGTGCGGGGATTGATCTCCTTGCAGGTCAATTGCACCTGGAGCGTATCACCCGGATTGACCGGTGTCAGGAAGCGCAGGCTGTCGACGCCGTAATTTGCGAGAACCGGACCGGGAGCCGGATCGACGAACAGGCCAGCGGCGAAAGAAACGATGAGATAGCCATGCGCGACGCGGCCTTCGAAGAACGGATTGGCCTTGGCAGCCTCCTCGTCCATGTGGGCGTAGAAGGTGTCGCCGGTGAACTTCGCGAAATGCTCGATATCGTCGAGCGTCACCGTGCGCTTGGCGGTGACGAGCTGATCGCCGATCTTCAGCTCGGCAAGCGATTTGCGGAACGGATGCTCGCTGCCGGTGCGAGCGTCCGCGCCATCCATCCAGCGCCCGGTGACGGCCGAGAGCAGGCGTGGGGTGCCCTGCACGGCGGTTCGCTGCATGTAGTGCTTGACGCCGCGGATGCCGCCCAGTTCCTCGCCGCCGCCGGCGCGGCCGGGGCCGCCATGAACGAGGCCAGGCAAGGGGGAGCCATGTCCGGTGGAACTCTTGGCGCTGGCGCGGTTGCCGATCATCACGCGACCGTGGAACGGCGCGAGGCCGAGCACGACCTCCTCGGCGAAACGGGGATCGTTGGTAAAGACGGAGGCGACGAGGCTGCCCTTGCCGCGCCGCGCCAGATCGACCGCCTCATCAGCCGTATCATAAGGCATGACGGTGCTGACCGGACCGAAGGCTTCGACATCGTGAACGGCGCGCGCCGAACCCGGCTTGTCGCAATAGAGAAGAACCGGGTTGAGGAAAGCGCCGGCGCTTGCGTCGCCGGACATGACGCTCGGGTTGTCCGGATCGCCACCGACGATCTCGGCGTCAGCCGCAAGATCGCGGATGCGCGCGCGCACTTCCTCGCGCTGATCAAGACTGGCGAGCGGCCCCATGCGAACAGTCTCGTCGGCCGGATTTCCGACCGCCGTCTTGCCGAGGCGATCGTTCAAGGCAGCAATCAACGCTTCGCTATAGGCCCTGGGCGCGATGACGCGGCGGATCGCGGTGCATTTCTGACCGGCCTTCACGGTCATTTCGCGCGCCACCTCCTTGACGAAGAGATCGAATTCCTCGGTGCCGGGGCCAGCATCGAGGCCGAGGACGGCTGCGTTGAGGCTGTCGGCCTCCATGGTGAAGCGCACGGAATTTTCGATGATGGCCCGGTGCGTCTTGAGACGCCGGCCGGTTGCGGCGGAACCGGTAAAGGTCACCACGTCCTGGCCCTCGACATGATCCAGGAGATCACCGACCGAGCCGCAAACAAGCTGCAGCGCGCCTTCCGGCAACAGGCCGGTCTCGATGATGCGGCGAACCATGAGTTCGGTCAGATAGGCCGTCTGGCTCGCCGGCTTGACGATGGCCGGAACGCCGGCAAGCAAGGTCGGCGCGACCTTTTCCAGCATGCCCCAGCACGGGAAGTTGAAGGCGTTGATATGAACGGCGACGCCCTGGAGCGGGGTCAGGATATGCTGTGCGGAGAAGCTCTGATCCTTGGAGAGCTGCTCCACATCGCCATCGAGCAATACGCGCGCATTCGGCAGTTCGCGCCGGCCCTTGGAAGCGTAGGAAAGCAGGGTTCCGATGCCGCCTTCGATATCGACCCAACTATCCGCGCGCGTGGCGCCCGTCGCCGTCGAAAGCGCATAGAACTCTTCCTTCATTTCGAACAGCGCCTGGCCGACGGCCTTCAGCATCGCAGCGCGCTCGTGGAACGACATGCGCCTGAGCGCCGGACCGCCCCTGTCGCGGCCATGGGCCAATGTCTGCTTGAAATCGATGCCCGAGGAATCGATGAAGGCGACGGGGGCGCCGGTCGATGCATCAAGCAGCGGCACGCCTTCCTTGGCGCCGGCGACCCAAGTGCCTCCGACATAGCTTTCAAGCCGGCGCGGCTGGTTTGCCATGATGTTCATCGGTATTTCCTTCCTTCATTTTTTCAGCAATCCCGAACGGAAAATCGCTACGCGCGTTTCCGGGGTGCTTAAATCAATCCGAGCGCAGACAGCTGCGCATCGGCATCGGCCCGCCATTCGGCAAGCAGGGTCTCGTTGGGCTGGTGGCGCAGGCCGAAGCGAGCCAATGTCTCGAAGCGTGCCGAGCCGGCATGGCCGAAGCTTGCCGCGACGCGGGGATACCAATAGGCGACCGAAGTCCGCGCCTTTACCCGACCTTCGGCATCGGCGACGATGCGGGCAAGACCGGCAGCGCCGAGCTCCGCATGCCGCTTTTCGCGCGGCAGGATAGTACGGAAGACTTCGGCCAACGGCTGATAGGAGACACGCGCCAGCTCTTTCAACTGCACGACGCTGGCGGCGCCCATCAGCACGTTCATGACGACGGCATCCGCCCAGCCTTCAAGCGGATAATGAAAGACCGAAAGCCGCATGTCGCCGCCTTGCCTGACGGCACCGATATCCGCTTCGCGGGAAAGCCGCGCCGCCCAGGGATGATGCACGGCATAGCGGCCGCCATCTACGCCGAAAGTCTCCATGATCTTCAGGACCTGGCCGGCATGATCGGTCTTTTCCAGCACGATGCGCGCGGCGGAAATGCGCTCCTGAATGCCGGGCGCATCGTTGATGACATCGGCAAAGCCTGCGGAGCCGGCCAGTTCGCTGTCCACGAAACTCGCCATCAGCCGCAGCAGCTCGCCACGATAGCGCGGAGGCACGTTGGCGGGCGAAGACAGCACCCCGCCCTCACCCAGATATTGCTCGATCGACATCGTCTCGGTCATCCCATTCCTCCCTTCGGTGCGGCTTGAGAGCCGAAAACGCTATTGGTCGTAGCTGACGACGATACGGTCGGTGAGCGGGTAGCACTGACAGGTCAGCACATAGCCCTGGCGCACCTCATAATCCTCGAGCGCATGGTTGACCTCCATCTCGACCTCGCCTTCGAGAACCTTGGCGCGACAGGTCGAGCAGACGCCCGCCTTGCAGGCGTAGGGCACGTCCATCGCGTTTTCGAGGGCGGCATCGAGCAGGCACTGGCCATGCTTGGGAAACTTGAAGGTGCGCGTCGCGCCGTCGAGCGTCACGGTCGCCTCGCAACTCGCGCCCTGGTCGGCGCCTGCTGCACTTTCCACCTTCCGGCGGGCGCGGCCCGGCTGCGAGGAGGCGAAGAGCTCGAACTTGATCTGGTCGTCGCGCATCCCGTGTTCGCGCAGCGCCGCAGCGATTGCCAGCATCATCGGCTCGGGACCGCAGATGAAGGCGGTGTCGACCGATTTCAGATCGATCCAGCCCTTGAAGAGAGCCGCGCATTTTTCCGCGTCGATCCGGCCTGTGAAAAGATCGATCTCCTGTGCCTCGCTTTCGAGAACGTGCAACACCGACAGGCGGCCGAGGTAGAGGTTCTTGAGGTCTTCCAGCTCTTCGCGAAACATGATCGAGCTGATCTGTCTATTGGCATAGACGAGCGTGAAGACGGAGCGCGGCTCGCGCGAAAGAACCGTCTTGATGATCGAGAGCACAGGGGTGATGCCACTGCCTCCGGCAAAGCCAAGATAGTGCCTTGCCACATCCGGCTGCAGCGCCGTGAAGAAGGCACCCATCGGCGGCATGGCTTCCAGCGTGTCGCCGGCCCTGAGATCTTCATTGACCCAGGTCGAGAAGCAGCCGCCATCCACGCGCTTGATGCCGACCTTCAGAACGCCTTCATCCTTGCCCGCGCAGATCGAATAGGAACGGCGGAGCTCCTCATCCTCGAACTTGCGGCGAAAGGTCAGATACTGGCCCTGCGTGAAATCGAAGATGGCCCGATCTTCGTCGGACGGCTTGAGCGTGACAACGACCGCATCGCGCGTCTCGCGACGGACATCGGTTACGGTCAAAGGATGGAAACGTGCCATGGATGCGGGCCTCGTCCTGTTGGGGTCAAATGCACTTGAAGTAGTCGAACGGCTCCAGACAGTCGGTGCAGCGATAGCTCGCCTTGCAGGGCGTCGAGCCGAACTGACTGATCTTTTCCGTAGCTGCCGATCCGCAGCGCGGACAGGCGATGGTGAGGTTGGAGCGGCCGGCAAGCCGGTCGATGCGTTTCATCAGCACGCCATCGGCGGCCGTGCCGTCGATCGGCGGGGCGATGCCGTAGGCGCGCAGCTTCTCGCGCCCCTCGGCGCTGATCCAATCGGTCGTCCAGGCAGGCGACAGCCGGCGCTCGAGGCGCACCCTGTCGAGACCTTTCTCGGCCAGCGCCCGCTCAATGTCGATGTTGATCACCGAGGTGGCGGGACAGCCCGAATAGGTCGGCGTCACCGTCACGACCAACGTGTCGTCCTGCCAGCCGACATCGCGGATGATGCCGAGATCGGTGAGCGAAATCACCGGGATTTCGGGGTCCGGCACCTCCGACAACCAGTGCCAGACCTCCGCGACGGAAGGGTGAAGTGCGGGCGCCATGTCAGCCTCCTACCAGGTCGCGCCCGGATAGGCGCGCTGCAGGAATTGCATCTCGGCGAGGATATAGCCGAGATGCTCCGTATGAACGCCGCGCCGTCCGCCCTTGTGCATGTAGCCGTCTGCCGGGCGCTTGAGCGTCGCTTCTGCGAGCGCATCAGCGACGATTTCGTCCCAGCCGGCCTCGAGGCTCTGCGGGTCCGGGATCGCGCCCACCAGCGCCAGTGCCTCATCGGCGGCATCGCAGACGAACATTTCGCCCGTGAACGGCCAGAGATCGTCAAGCGCCTCCTGCATGCGGCGATGGCTTTCGGCCGTGCCGTCGCCAAGGCGGATGATCAGGTCGCGGCTGCGATCGAGGTGATAGGAGACTTCCTTGAAAGCCTTTTCCGCGATCTCGGCAATGCGCCGGTCGGTCGAGCCCTTCAGCGCCTTCAGCAGCAGATAATGCCAGGCGTCATAAAGGAACTGGCGCATCAGCGTCTTGCCGAAATCGCCGTTGGGGCGTTCGACCAGCAGGATATTGCGGAACTGGAAACCGTCGCGCCGGTAGGCAAGATCATCCGCCGAGCGGCCTTTGCCTTCCACTTCGCCCGCCAGGCCGAGCCAGAGCTGCGTCTGGCCGATGAGGTCGAGCGCGGTGTTGGCAAGAGCAATGTCTTCCTCCAGCGCCGGCGAGTGGCCGCACCATTCCGAGACACGATGTCCAAGGATCAGCGCATTGTCGCCGATGCGCAGCAGGAACTCGAAAAGGGCGGCGCGATCGACCGCCGGCTCATACGCAACGGCGGCCATCACATGTGCCCCACTTCATCCGGAATGTCGAAGAAAGTCGGGTGGCGATAGACCTTCGAATTGGACGGGTCGAAGAGCGGGCCTTTTTCCGAGGGTGCGCTCGCGGTGATATCGGAGGAACGCACCACCCATATGCTGACGCCCTCGTTGCGGCGGGTATAGACATCGCGCGCATTGTTGATCGCCATTTCGGCATCGGGCGCATGCAAGCTGCCGACGTGACGATGGTTGAGACCGTGCTGACCACGGATGAAGACTTCCCAAAGCGGCCATTCGCTGGACATGTTTTTCACTCCCTGACTATCCTGCCTGCCTACTCGGCGGCGATCGTTGCGGCAGCGCGGCGGTCAGCCGCCTTCGCGGCATGGGCCGTCAGGCCGTCGCGGAACCATGCGCCGTCCTCCCAGGCCTGCTTGCGGGCATTGAGACGCTCCGCGTTGCAGGGCCCGTTGCCTGCGATCACGTTGAAGAACTCTTCCCAGTCCGGCTCGCCGAAATCGTAGCCGCCTTTTTCCTCGTTCCACTTCAGGTCCGGATCGGGGACGGTAAGGCCAAGATACTCGGCCTGGGGCACGGTCTGGTCGACGAACTTCTGCCGCAGCTCGTCGTTGGAATTCTGCTTGATCTTCCATGCCATCGACTGGGCCGAATGCACGGAGGCATCGTCCGACGGGCCGAACATCATCAGCGACGGCCACCACCAGCGGTTCAGCGCATCCTGTACCATGGCCTTTTGTGCCGGTGTGCCCTTCGCCATCTTCATCAGAACATCGAAGCCCTGGCGCTGATGGAAGCTCTCTTCCTTGCAGATGCGGATCATGGCCCGGGAATACGGGCCGTAGGAACAGCGCTGCAGCGGAACCTGGTTCATGATCGCCGCGCCGTCGACCAGCCAGCCGATCGCGCCGATATCGGCCCAGGTCAACGTCGGATAGTTGAAGATCGAGGAATATTTGGCCTTGCCGGAATGCAGCTGCTCATACATCTCGTCGCGGCTGATGCCGAGCGTTTCGGCGGCGCAGTAGAGATAAAGGCCGTGGCCGGCTTCGTCCTGCACCTTGGCGAGCAGGATCGCCTTGCGCTCCAGCGTCGGGGCGCGGGTAATCCAGTTGCCCTCGGGAAGCTGGCCGACGATTTCGGAATGAGCGTGCTGGCTGATCTGGCGTATCAGCGTCTTGCGGTAGCCTTCCGGCATCCATTCCTTCGGCTCGATCTTCTGGCCGGTATCGACGCGCTCCTGAAAGGCGCGCTCTTGCGGATCCATCTCGTCGAGGGAGCGGATGCGGGCGCTGTCGGTTTTCACCATCTGTGCATACATTGATCTTTCCTCCGTCTTCGCGCATCCGGCGCGCTCGAGAATGATCGCAGGCCTGCGATCGCCCTGAAACACTCAGCCAAGCCGGTGCTTCACGACATCACCAGTATAGGCCTGTTTCACGTTCTCCTCCACGAAACCTCGATCCGGCGGCAAAGACATTAACCGACCGATCGGTCACTGTATTAGCACGCGACATGTCACAGTTCAATTGATTTTTTGGAAATTTCTGTGACATTCGATGTCGTGGAAAAGCGCCGGGAAGCGATTGTCCCGCTATGTCACTGGACGGATTGATCTTTCAGCGGGACTTGAGGCGGTCCAACCGATGCTGGCTTGCCGGAGTCGTCTCTTGAAGCCGGCCGGCCTCGTTCACGAAACGGCGTCCGACATAGCCGTCGGCCTTCTTCGACAACAGCGAATAAAGATCCGCAAACAGATGCCGGGCTTCCTCACCCGGCCAATTGTCCGGCAAGGCCGATTTTGGAAGATGCGGTTCGCGCAGCATGATCAGACGATATTGGTGGACAAGCAGCAGGCGCGCGATCAGGCAATCGAAGGGAGATAGGGCGGCACAATCTCCGGCACGTTGCGAAAACGCGCCGAAACGGACCGCAAATTCATGATAGGCCTCGGCGAAACGCGGCAGGTTCCAGGCCTCTTCCGCAAATTCCCTCAAAGCGCCGTTCTCGGTCGCAAGCTCGGCGTTGAAGACGATGACACGCCCCGGCAATGGCGGCACGGGATGGGTTCCCACCGCCAGGCGCGGACTCAGCCTGGCAAAGCCATCCCGCTCGAGGCCCTGCATGATTTCGTCCGGCGAGGGACCGTTGATCAGCACGAATTGCCATCTCACGGCAGGCTCCGGCCCATAGAACAGGCTGGCGGCCTCGGCGAATTCGGCTTGGGCGGTATCCGTCAGCCGATAGTAGCTGCGGCGCCCTTCCCGCTCTCCCGCGAGCTGGCCGGCCGAGACCAATCGTGAAACCGCGGTCCGCACCAGCGTTTCGGTAATGCCAATGCTTTTGCACGTCTCGATGAGGTTGCCGATCCAGACGACCCCGCCGCGCGGCTCGACGACATCGCCATAGATCGTGACGATGAAACTCGCCGCCTTGATGGGCAGGTCCACAAGGAGCGCGGTGACCGCTTCGTTCAAGTCATGTCCGAGTTTGACGTTATCAGCCGACAATCCAACTCCGCTCCGCATCAGCAAACCTGCTGGTCTATTAGCGTGAGACGCTGGCGATGTTCAAGGCAATGGCTGCTTGGCCGTGGCAACAGATTTTCATCGCGGCGCATTCGTCGGCAATGCGGTCGTGTATTTGACGCACTTCAGCGAGAAGTGCGACGACGAACTCAGCACGGCTTCATGCGTCAGGATACCGCGCATCAGAAGCCCTTCATATTCCCGAACATCGGCAACGACGGCGCGGATGAGATAATCCCACTCCCCCGACATGGAATAGCATTGGAGAACCTCGCGATAGCTCGCGATGAACTGTTCGAAATCGCGACGGGTCGCGGGATCGTGGGTCTTCATCTTGACCTGGCAGAAGACGTTCAGGCCCTTCCCGATCTTGTCGGGATCGACGAGGCGGACGGTCCTGCCGAGCACGCCCGCGTTTTCGAGCGCCTTTATCCTTCGCCAGCAGGACGCGGGCGACGCGCCGACCTTTTCGGCGAGCGCCGCCTGGCTGATATCCCCTTCTTCCTGCAATACCCGAAGGATCGCTCTGTCGACGTGATCAAGATCGAAATTTTCCATTCAGAAACTCTCTCTTTGCGAAATAAAGCTTTCAAATACTGCAACGAAACCTGGGAAATTGAAAGGAATAGAGCGGGTGTTTTGAATTAGAATCAGACGGCCATATGCAGGAGGATCACATGGCCCAGCTAGCCGTCAGAAACCACGAGCGGAACTCGCCGGACGATCGCGTCGACTGGCGCAGGGTGGCCTATCTCGTCCACCTTTCCAGGGCTCTCGACGAGATGGAGGAAAAGCATCTCGTTCCGGAAAAGAAGGTTCTGTATCAATTTTCCGCGCGCGGTCACGACATGGCGCAGATCCTTCTCGGGATGCAGCTGACGGGCCGGCACGATGCCACATGCGGCTATTATCGCTCGCGGCCGCTGCTGCTTTCCCTTGGGATTGATCCAGTGGATGCCCTTGGCTCGGCCATGGGCCGCGCCGGCGGCTATTCCGACGGACGGGACATCGGCGTGGTCTTCAATTATCCGAACACCGCGGGCGCCGCGGCGCTGCCCATGTGCGGCGGCGTCGGTGCCCAATACACGCCAACCGCCGGCTGGGCGCAGGCGATGAAATATTATGCCACCACATTGGGCCGGCAGGACTACGCAAGGGACATCGGTGTCGTGCTCGGTGGCGACGGCTCCGTAGCCTCGAACGGCTTCTGGGCAGCCCTGACCGCCGCGACGACGCAGGCATTGCCGATGCTGTTCTATATCGAAGACAATGGTTTTGGCATTTCTGTGCCATCGACGGCGCAGACCCCCGGCGGGAACATTGCGGCCAACCTCGCAAGCTGGAGAAACCTCGCAATCTTCGACGGCGACGGCTGCAATCCAGCGGACGCCGCGCGCCTTGTGCAGGACGCGGTCTCCTTCGTTCGCGACCAGCGCAAGCCCGCGCTCCTGCGACTGACGGTGCCGCGCCTCGAGGGGCACAGTTTTCAGGATACGCAGGCCTACAAGAGCGAGGAAACGGTGCGGCGCGAATGGGAACGCGATCCGTTGCCGCGGCTGAAGGATTTCCTCGTCCCCGCCGTAATGACGGCCGAGGAATGGAGCGCTTGCGAAAGCGAGGCGCGCGAGAAGGCCGAAAACGCCCGAGCCGCCGCCGAAAACCGGCCTGCCGCCGACCCCTCGTCCGTGATGCGCCATGTGTTCTTCGGCGGCGACATGCAGACGATGGGCGGTCAGCATCCCGGCGGTTACGCGCCGCCGGCAACAAGGTCTGCACCTGCAGCCGCAGGCCCCCGCGTCAACATGGTCACCGCCATCCGCCGAACGCTCGAACACGAAATGGCGATCAACGAGCGCGTCGTCATCTTCGGCGAGGATGTCGGCCCGAAGGGCGGGGTGCATGCCGTCACCCTCGGCATGCAGGATAAATTCGGCGCTGAGCGGGTTTTCGATACCTCGCTGTCCGAAGAGGGCATCATCGGCCGTGCCGTCGGCATGGCATTGGCCGGTCTCGTCCCCGTTCCGGAAATCCAGTTCCGGAAATATGCGGAACCGGCCACCGAACAGCTGAACGACTGCGGCACCATCCGCTGGCGCACCAACAACCGCTTCGCCGCCCCGGTCGTGGTGCGCATGCCCGACGGCTTCTTCAAATGCGGCGACCCCTGGCACAGCCAGACCAACGAAGTGGCCTTCGTTCACCAGCCCGGCTGGAAGGTCGCCGTTCCCTCGAATGCGGAGGATGCTGTCGGCCTGCTGCGCACCTCGATCCGCGGCAACGATCCGGTCATTTTCTTCGAGCATAGGGCCATGCTCGACCACGCATGGGCACGCCGTCCCTATCCCGGCGATGATTTTGCGCTGCCCTTCGGCAAGGCGAAGCTGACGCGGACCGGCAACGACATCACCATCATTACCTGGGGCGCCATGGTGCACCGATGCGAGGAAGCCGCCGAGGGCCTGTCGGCCGATATCCTCGACCTTCGCACGCTGATGCCCTGGGATCAGGAAGCGGTGCTGACCTCGGTCGCAAAGACGCATCGCTGCCTCATCGTTCACGAAGACCTTGGGACTGGCGGGTTTGGAGCGGAGATTGCCGCGGTGATCGCGGACAAGGCATTCACGGATCTCGATGCGCCGGTCTCCCGCCTGACCATGCCGGATATTCCAAGCCCGCATAACCCCGTCCTTCTCGAGTGGGCCGTGCCGTCTACGGAACGGATCGCCAAGCGCATTGCCGAAATCCTGGAGTTCTGAGCATGACGAATACCATTGAGATCACGGCTCCGATCGAGCAGGAAGGCACGAAAGCGGTCGTCCGGAACTGGCTGAAGCAGATCGGCGATCATGTGAAGGAAGGCGATGCGCTGGTCGAACTGGAAACCGACAAGGTCACCCAGGAGATACCGGCACCTTGCAGCGGCATCCTGAGCGAAATCGTCATGGAGGACGGCGATGATGCCACGCCCGGAGCGATTTTGGGACGAATGATTGCCCGTGCCGAAGGCGTCGTAGCCGAAGCGCCTGCCGCCACTTTGCAGACACAGCCGGTCTCGTCTGCGACAGCCTCCGCGTATTATTCTCCTGCCGTCCGTAGCGCCGCCGAAGAACACGGCATCGATCCCGCCACCCTTAAAGGCAGCGGCAGAGACGGACGGGTCACTCGCGCCGATATGGATCAGGCGTTCGAGGTCAAGAAGTCGCAGCCAGCTGCAACCGGGCATCCTTTCCCGGCAATCTCGGTCGACGGCAAATCCCGGACGATCCCCCATTCGGCCATGCGGCTTGCGATCGCAAGGCATATGGCCCAATCCCTGGCGACGGCACCTCAAGTCACCGCGGTCTTCGAGGCCGATTTCACGGCGATCATGCGTCATCGCGAAAGCCACAAGGACCGCCTGCGGGCCGAAGGAGTAAACCTCTCCTACACGGCCTACGTCGTGGCGGCATCCGTCGCGGCCATGACGGTCGTACCGGAGGTAAACAGCCAGTGGCATGATGACGGGCTCGAGATATTCGAGGACGTCAACATCGGCGTCGGCATCGCATTGGGCGACAAAGGCCTGATCGCACCGATCATCCGGCAGGCACAAGGTCTGCCGCTTGAGACTATTGCCGCCCGGCTTCAGGATCTGACGGCCAGGGCACGCTCCAGCGCCCTCAAGGGCGACGAGCTGAAGGGTGGAACGTTCACCATCTCCAACCATGGCGTTTCCGGATCGCTGCTGGCATCTCCGATCATCATCAACCAGCCTCAGTCGGCCATTCTCGGCATCGGCAAACTGGAAAAGCGCGTCGTGGTGCGGGAGATCGACGGGGTCGATACGATCCAGATCCGCCCAATGGCCTACGTATCGCTGACGATCGACCATCGCTCGCTGGACGGCCACCAGACGAATGCCTGGCTGACCGAATTCGTGCGGGTCCTTCAGAACTGGCCGCAATGAGCGGGGAGAACCACCATGACGCTCCAGCGACCGACACCAAGGACTTTGCCGATACTTGCCATGCCCATCCTCGGACAATAAAGCGGTAAGGGAAGCGGCTGCGGCGGCATTGGAGGAAGTCCAATCCACGCCTCGATAGCGCAAAGCGAGCGCAACGGCTCGTCGCGAACAGACATAATGGGAGGAAGCAATGAACAAGACGGCGCTTTTCGATAGCCTGACGGAGCAGAAGCCGGATCAGCTGCTTGAATTGATTGCCAAGTTCGCGGCCGATCCGCGATCGGGAAAGGTCGACCTTGGGGTCGGCGTCTATCGCGACGAGACAGGCCGCACTCCCGTCATGAAAGCCGTCAAGGCCGCCGAGCACTATCTCTGGGAAACCCAGGAATCCAAGTCCTACATCGGCCCCGAGGGTGACCCCGCGTTCCTACGGATGCTGGCGCTCGAAGTCTTCGGCGAGCGCCATGCTGGCAAGCCGGTTGCCGGAATTCAGACGCCGGGCGGCACCGGCGCCCTGCGCCTTGCTGCAGAACTGCTTTCCCTCGACAAGCGGCGGAAAATCTGGATCGGCACGCCGACATGGGTCAACCATCAGGCGATTTTTGCCTCGGTTGGCCTGCAGATCGGAACCTATCGGTTCTTCGACATCGGCACACAGACCGCTCTCGTCGACGAAATGCTGACGACCCTGCGGAACGCCGCACCGGGAGACGCGGTGCTGTTGCAGGCAAGCTGCCATAACCCCACCGGCGCAGGGCTATCGCGGCAGAACTGGCAGGATATTGCCGCGATCATAGCTGACAAGGGATTGCTGCCGCTTTTCGACAGTGCCTATCAAGGGCTCGGGCACGGTCTTGTCGAGGACGCAGCCGGCATGATGAGCGTCATCGAGGCTGTGGGCGAGGCCATGGTTGCCGTCTCCTGCTCCAAGTCCTTTTCGCTGTATCGGGAACGAACCGGTGCTGCCTATCTGTTCGGAGACCTGCAGGCATCGCTGAACAAGGGCGTCGGCAATCTGGCAAGCCATGCCCGCACCAGCTACTCCATGCCGCCGGCGCACGGCGCTGCCATCGTCGCCGCGATCCTTCAGGATCCCTCCCGCCGCCAGACCTGGGTGGACGAGCTGAACGAAATGCGTATCCGCATAACGGACATCCGCCGGGCAGCGGCCGAGGCATTCGGCCAGTTCCGGCCGGAGCTCGCCGGCATCGGCTCCCAGGAAGGCATGTTCTCGCTCCTGCCGATCTCTCCGGAAAATGCGCGCCGGCTGCGAGCCGAACACGGCATCTACATGCCCGACTCGGGGAGGATCAATGTGGCGGGCATGCGGGTCGAGGACGTCGCATCCGTCGCCGAACGGATTGGCCCGTACCTGGCTTGATGGAATACAAGAGCAGTCGGGCGATTGACCACAATAGCCCGATTGAGAACAGCTATCGCTTCGCCAGCCAGCGCTCCCGCGCCGCATACTGTCCGGCAAGCTCGGCCTCGTCCCAATAGCCGATCAGCACCCCCTGCTCGATCAGCGGATCGAAATGCGGAAACTTCTCGTCGGCTGACGTCACCCAGGTGTCCGATACCGTGATACGGTTGGCGGGCGTCTGCAGCCAGCGCTCGAGCGCGGTCTCCAGCCTATGGATCGCATCCGCCTTGCCGGGGTCCCGGCCGAGATCGACGAGCTCATCGGGATCGGCCGCGAGGTCGAACAGGATCGGCGCCACGCCCGGACCGGTGACAAGCTTGTGGCGGCCATCGGTGATCATGAACAGCCGGCAATCGCCGACGGGCAGAGCGAGCGCCAGCCGCGCGCGTTCGCCCGAATAGTCGTATTCGCTGACGGCGAAGCGGCGCCACGAGGAAGATTTTTCACCGCGCAGCAATGACAGGACCGAACGGCCCTCCAGCACATGCGGCTTTGCACCGCCGCCGAGATAGTCGAGGAAGGTCGGGGCCATGTCGATCATCTCGACCAGATGGTCCATCACCGCGCCCCGCGTCGCATCGGCCGCCGGCGAAGGGTCATAGACGATCAGCGGCACTTTCACCGAGACATCATGGAACATGTACTTCTCGCCGAGCCAGTGATCGCCGAGATAATCGCCATGGTCCGAAGTGAAAACGATCATGGTATTCTCGAACAGCCCGCGCTCCTCCAGAAACCTGAAGAGCACGCCCATCTGATCGTCGATCTGCTTGATGAGGCCCATATAGGCCGGGACCACCCTCTCGCGTACCTCGTCGCGCGAGAAATTGACCGAATACCGCTCGCGCTGATAGGCGGCCAGAACCGGATGCGGGTTATCCCGTTCGGACACTGCACGGACCGCCGGCTTCACATCCTTTGCCGAATACATGTCGTGATAAGGTGCCGGCACGATATAGGGCCAGTGCGGCTTGATGTAGGAAAGGTGGGCGCACCAACTCTGTCCCCTGCTCTCGGCCTCCTCGATGAAGCGCATGGCGCGGCGGGTCATGTAGGGTGTCTCGGAATGCTCTTGCGGAATGCGCGCCGCCTTGTCGGCATGGGCAAGCAGCCAGCCGTTCAGGTTCTCGCCATCTTCCCCCTCCCCGGAATTGGCCCAATGCTCCCAGGGATTGTCGGCATCGAAGCCATGGTCCCGAAGATAGGTGTCATAGACGGGATCGGCATCGTAGTCGGTCGAGGGGTGCAAGCCGTCGTCGCGTTCATAGGGTTCGAAGCCGCATTGGGCGACATGCACACCGATGATCGAATCGGGATCGATGCCGAGGCGCTGCATGCCCTCCTGGTCGGCCACCATATGCGTCTTGCCGATCAAGGCGCAACGCACGTCGAGCTCACGCAGATGATCGCCCATTGTCGGCTCGCCGACGCGCAGTGGAATGCCGTTCTGCGTCGAGCCATGCGAGCGGACATAGCGGCCGGTATAGGCGCTCATGCGGGATGGGCCGCAGACGGTGGATTGCACGTAGCAGTTGGCAAAGCGCACGCCACGAGCGGCGAGGCTGTCTATGTTCGGCGTCTTCAGCGTCGGATGACCGGCGCAGGACAAGTAGTCGTAGCGCAGCTGGTCGCACATGATGAAAAGGACGTTCTTTTTCTTGGTCACGGATCAACCTTTGCTGTTCGTGTCGAGATTGCGGTAGTGCCAGAACAGCCAGCGCTTCTCGAACTGGAAGACGAGGCTGTTGATGATGAGCCCCGCAAGCGAGATGAAGGCAATGCCGGCAAGGCCGCCGGCGATCTGGAAGTTCTCCTGCTGGCGCTGGATGAAGACGCCGATGCCGTTGGTCGCAAGCAGCATCTCGGAGGTGACGCTGACGAGGAGCGCCGAGGAGACGGCGAGCCGGACGCCCGTCGCGATCATCGGCAGCGCGGCCGGCAGGTCGATGTGCCACATCGCTTCCAGGCGTGTCAGATGCAGCGCCCGCGCGACGAGATTGGCGGAAGGATGCACCGTCTTCGATGCCTCGTAGGTGTTCATCAGCAACGGCACCGCGGCGGCGTAGCAGATGATGACGATCTTGGCCCCGTCGCCGGTGCCGGCAAACAGCATGACGATCGGCACCACGGCCGGCGGCGGCAGGGTCGCCAGCATGTCGATCGCCGGCTCGAGGACCTGGCCGAGCAGCTTCAGCCGGCCGAGAAGGATGCCGAGCGGCACCATCAGCGCGGCGGCGACGAGAAAGCCGATGCAGGCGCGCATGAGCGTGTGGCCAAGCTGGCCGACGATCTGCGGATAGAGCTTGCCGATCGACAGCATGATCTGCCAGGGGCCGGGAAAGAGCGGCGTATGGGCGCGTATCGCCAGCCCCTGCCAGACGAGCAATATCAAGAACGGCAGCAGGAGCGCGTTCCAGGCAATGTGTCTATCGAGCGTCTTCATGCAAATCGCTCCGTCATGCGCATGTGCCAGCCGGTCACCCGCCAGCGTGCGAGATTGACCAGCCAGTTCATGACAACGCCATTGAAGGCGCAGACGAACATCAGCGCGTAGACCTCCGGGATGCGGGTCGCGAAGGCTTTGCGGATCAGCATGAAGCCCAGTCCGTCGTGGCCGGCGAGCATTTCCGCCACAACCACCGCAATCAGGCTGATGGTCGCGGCATAGCGGATTCCGGAGAAGATTTCCGGCCAGGCGGCAGGAAGCTTGATCCGAAACAGGATTTCGCGGTCAGAGAGGCCGAGCATCCGGCCGGTCTTCACCTGCACATCGCTGACGGCCGACAGGGCGGCCGCACCATTGAGGTAGGGCGGCCAGATCGTCACAAGAACGATGACGAAGGCATAGAGCTTGAATCCCAGGCCAAGCATGAAAACAGCCATCGGCACCAGGGCCGCCGGCGGGATCGGCTGGACGAGCGCCGCGATCGGCCGGAACCCGGCCCGGAAAGTCGGGGAAATCTCGGCCAGCAGTGCCAGCCCGACGCCGATCAGCGAGGCCCCGGCGATGCCGATAATGGCACGCATCAGGGTAAGCCCGTCTCCAGCCAGCAGCTCGCCCGACATCAGCATCGACCAGAAGCCTCCGGCAATTGCGGTCATGGGCGGGAAATATCTGCTCGGCACGAGTTCCAGCATCGCCACCACCTGCCAGATCGCCACGATCAGCAGGAAGGAGACCAGCGCCCGAAAACGCAGCAGCCAACGTTCGAACCCCATGGTCAGGCCATCTCCGAAACCGGCGCCTGCGCCCGGAACCGGCGGATCGCCGCCATCACGTCATGACGAATTTCCAGGAAACGAGGGTCTTCGCGCGTGGTGATCTGGTCCCGCTTTTTGCCGAGATCGACGACGATGTCATGATCCACCCTCGTCGGACGCCGGGTGAGCACGACGACACGATCGGCCATGTAGACCGCTTCCTCGACATCATGGGTGACGAGAATGCAGGTCTGGTGGAAACGCTCGGCCAGATCCAGCAGCAGGTCCTGCATGTCGGCGCGCGTCTGCGCGTCGACCGCTGCCAGGGGCTCGTCCAGCAGCAGCAATTCACTCTGCGAAGCAAGGCCCCTGGCGATGGCGACACGCTGCTGCATACCGCCGGAAAGCTGCCACGGAAAATGGTCGGCAAAACCATCGAGCCCGACGGCCGCCAGCAGTTCACGTCCGCGCGCGAGCTTCCCGGCCCTGCCAAGCGTCGCATTGCGGACCATGCCGAAGACCACGTTGTCGAGATTGGATTTCCATGGGAAGAGCGAGCGCGAATAATCCTGGAAAACCACCGCGATGCCGGTCGACGGGCCGTTCAGCACCTTGCCCTTGAAACTGACCGAACCGCTATCCGGCCTCTGCAATCCGGCCAGCGTCATCAGCAAGGTCGTCTTGCCGCAACCCGACGGGCCGACGATCGAGACGAATTCTCCCTTCTTCACGGAAAAGCTGATCCCGTCGAGAATTTTGAGCGCACCCGCGCCCGATCCATAGGCTTTTGCCAGCCCCTCGGCATGCAGCATCACATCCATTTCCATCCCTCCCGAATGAAAAGGGCCGGCGGTGGCCGCCAGCCCTGGCGCGTTCAATTTGCGAGGCTGTCGACCATGTCTTCGGCCTTGGCGGCGTCGGGCAGCATTCCGGTCTTGTGCATGGAGTCGAGAAGCTTCTGGACATCGGCCGTATCGATCTTCATGTCCTGCCTGACGATCGGCAGGGTGAAGGTCTTGGCGGCTTCCGGCGTAAGGCCGAGGAATTCGACCGCGGCAGCCTCCTCCTTGGCACGGTCGGCGAGCATGTCCTTGCGGGCCTGGTCGGTGACGGCGGCGAACTTCTTCAGCGCCTCGCGATTGGCGGCAAGATAGTCGTCGGTCGCAAAGATCACGTCGTTGATGACAGGCTCCTTCTCGTCGGCGAGCATGCCTTCGGCGATGACGGTCGATCCGATCGCCTTGTTGGCGATGATCGAAGAGTAGAATGGATTGACCGTGCAGGCCGCATCGATGCTGCCTTGTTCAAGCGCGGCTTCCTGTTGCGGGAACGGCAGCACGACGGGTTCGACCCCATCGAAGGAAAGGCCGGCTTTCATCAGGTGGTCACGCCAAGCTAGCTCGCAGAGGCTGCCATTGGCGTTGAAAGAGATCTTCCTTCCCTTGATATCGTCCAGCTTCTTGATGCCGGAGGCCTTCGAGGCAACCAGCCAGATGAACTTCTTGTCGGGATCGACCTCATGACCAAGCGCCAGGATCATCTTGACGTTAACGCCGTTGAGGCGCGCGTTGATCGGCGGGACGGGTGCGGCATAGCCGATATCGGCGTCGCCCGACGCTATTGCCGCAACGACGGCCGGGCCGCCCTGGACCTCGGTCAGTTCGAGATCGATGCCGGCCTTTTCGTAGGCACCGGCCTTCTGCGCGGCGATGATCGGCAGCATCGAATCCGCCAGGAGATAGGCGAAGCGAAGCTTGATATTTTCAGCCTGCGCGGCACCGCTCGTGACTGCAACGGCTAGTGTTGCCATTGCGAGTGAAGTTCGCGTTTTAGTGAACATGTTAAGTATATGCATATAAGTTCCCCTTGATTCTTGCTTGCGATGCGCATTCGCCTTACGGCCTAGTTATTGATCAAAGTGTGTGGTAGTTGCTTGACAATGTCAAACAAAAAAATAGAACCAGTTTCCGGGGAAAATCTCGGACCGACACCATCGCCCTGGGCAGAGCCGCACGACATACGCGACCTGTTCTCCTACCGGCTTGCCTATTTCGTGCGGCTGAACGATCGGCACGCACAGACGGTATTGATCGATGAGTACGGCATCACGTTGGGGGAATGGCGGACGCTGGCGACGATCCGCTACCTCGGCCGCCCCTCGCTCCGCTCGCTGGCGCGGACGACGCAACAGGATGAAGGGCAGCTCAGCCGCTATGTCAGCGGCCTTGTCAAACGCGACCTGCTTGCCAAGACGGCAAGCACGGAGGATCAGCGGGTCGTCGAACTGATGCTGACCGAGAAAGGCGAGGCCCTGCACCGCGATGTCATGGTCTTTGCCTGGCGCCTGAACCAGGATCTGTTTACGGACTTCGACGAGACCGAACGACAGCAGTTGTTGTCGCTGCTCGACAAGCTTCTCGGCGCGCTCGAACGCCTTTGACGAAGCCTGTGCCGCGAGGGCGGCGCACTGAGGCGCTCGCACCCTGATCGGCCACATATATGCAGGCGGCGCCCGACCGGGATTTTATTCCCGGCGGGATCGATTCTTCGCGACGACGGACTTCATTTCACCTGCGGCGCCAGCCGGACGACCTGGTCCGGCCGGGAGGAGCCGCCATGGCATCGGCTCTGTTCTCACCGTTTGCCCCTATTGACCTTTTCATCCATAAATATAATCTGCGTATATGCAAACCGACGGCCGACTTTCCAGCGGTCGTCATGACAATGCCGGATGCGGATCCGGTTTGAGGACGGAGGCGGCCTCGCACGCGATGCTCTCGCGGCAGGTTCATATGCCCTTCGGGAGGAGTAACATGACAGACGACAATCCGGCGCTGCAGAGCGCCGTGCGCAAGGCGACCCTTCGCCTGCTGCCTTTCCTTGGCTTGATGCTGATCTTGAATTTTCTCGACCGCTCCAATGTCGGCTTCGCCAAGGTGGCCTATCAGGCCGATACCGGCATCTCGGACGCGGCCTATGCCTTCGGTGCCGGCATCCTCTACCTCGGCTATGCCACCTTCGAAGTGCCGAGCAACCTCATCATGCAGCGCGTCGGCGCCCGCCTCTGGCTGAGCCGGATCATGATTACCTGGGGCATCGTCTCGGCCTGCATGGTCTTCGCCCATACGCCGACAAGCTATTACGTCGTCCGCTTCCTGCTCGGCGTCTGCGAAGCCGGCTTCTATCCGGGCGTGCTGCTTTATCTGACCTATTGGTTCCCCGCCAAGCAGCGGGCGCGGGCAACCGGCCTTTTCTATCTTGGCATTCCCTTGTCGCTGGTGATCGGCGCACCACTTTCCGGCTGGCTGCTCACGCATCACGACGTCTTCGGCCTTGCCAACTGGCAATGGATGTTTGCCGTCGAAGGTCTGGCGGCCACGGTCGTCGGCATATTCGCTCTCTTCTTCCTCACAAGCCGTCCCAACGAGGCGAAATGGCTGACGGACGAGGAGAAAAACGCGCTGAACGCCGTCATCGAGGCGGAGGAGCGCGGCAAGCTTTCCGAAGTAAAGCACTCCGTCTTCAGCGTACTGAAAGACTGGCGCGTTCTCGCCTTCATCGGCATCTATCTGTTCATCCAGATCGGTGTCGGCCCGATCACCTTCTACCTGCCGGCACGATTGGCACAGGCGCTGGGCGGCGGCGTCAACACCTGGGTCGGCGTGCTGCTCGGCCTGCCCTGGCTCTGCGCCCTTTTCGCAACGCGCTTCTTCACCGTCTATGCCGACAAGCACGACAACCACCGCATCGTCTGCATCGCCATGCTGACCGCGGGCACTATCGCCCTTGGAACGATCGGCCTGACGATGAACCCCTGGGTCATGGTGATCGCCGCCTGCATCGCCGTGCCGGGACTTGCCTCTTCCCAGCCGGTTTTCTGGAGCCTGCCGACCCGCTACCTGGGTGGCGTCGGCGCTGCGAGCGGTATCGCCTTCATCGTCTCGCTCGGCAATCTCGGCAGCTTCGCATCGCCGCAGATCAAGGCCTATGTCGATGCCGCAACGGGCAACGGCGATATCGGCTTCTACATCCTTGCCGGCTGCTGCTTCCTGTCCGTGGTGCTGTTGATCGCACTGGGCTCCCATCGTCGCTGGATCGTCGATGCCGAACCGTCTGCCGACGGCAGCCTCTCGTATGAGCGACGCGGGCCCGGATCGAAGCCGGCGATGTAAACCGCTCCATCTGTTTGTTTTAGCGCGAATTCCCAAGGAAAAGCCGCAATGTGGCCTTCCCGGAATTGAGCTAGCCGGCAACGATTTCTTCGAGCGCCAGAGCCACCCCCAGCAGACGTTCGTCGTGGTTTTTCGGCGCCGATAACAGGAAGCCGACCGGCATGCCGGCGTCCCCCGTGCCGCAAGGCAGGGACACGCCGCACCAATCGAGGAAATTACCGATCAGAGTGTTGCGCAATGTCCTGCCATTGACCTTCACGAACAGCTCGTCGTCGGCTTCCAGCGGCGCGAGCGCCGGCGCGACATGGGCGACTGTGGGATAGGCAACGAATTCGTTCGCCCCAAGCATTCCGGCGGTCTCCCGGATCAACTGCTCGCGGACCTTGAGCGTTTCCAGGTAGCCGACCAAAGTGATCCTCTCGCCCAGGCGCGTACGCGCCACGACACGACGGTCCATGGCTTTCGCCTCCGGTCCCGCCAGACGGCGGTGATGCAGCGCAAAAGCCTCGGCGGTTGCGAGAGGCCCGTACTCGGCCATTACCTGAAAAAGCCTGTCGAAGGCCGGAAAAGCGGCCCTTCGTATCTTGACGCCCGCATCGCTCAATCGTGCAAGCGCCGCCTCGAAAGCGGCAATGACACCATCCTCGGCATCGTCCATGACGACGTTCGTCGGCACAACGATGGAAAGCGCGGCGGGTTCGGCACGCTCGGCCTCGGGTGCGAAACGTCCGCGCATCGCGGCATCGACCCAGATGGCGTCCTGAACGCTGCGGCACAACGGGCCAAGCGAGTCGAGGCTGCTCGCCAGCGGAAAGACACCTGCCATGCTGTAGCGGCCCCGGCTCGCCTTGTAGCCGACAAGCCCATTGAAGGCGGACGGTATGCGCACGGAGCCACCCGTATCGGTGCCGATCGACACCGGCACGAGCCCTGCCGCGACGGCGACGGCGGAGCCGGAAGATGAACCGCCCGGAATTCGCGCGACATCCGAAGCCAGGGGATTGAGCGGCGTACCGTAGTGCGGATTGAGGCCGAGACCGGAAAAGGCGAACTCGCTCATGTTGACCCGGCCGACGGCAATCATTCCCGCCGCTTTCAGCGCCTTGACGACATCGGCATCGTCCAGCGCGGGTTCGGCATCCGCAAGCACGATCGAGCCGGCGGTCGTCGGCAGGCCGGCGATCGCAAACAGATCCTTCCAGGCGACCGGAATGCCGTCCAGCAGCCCACGCGAGCGCCCTTCGCGCAGCCGTCTCGAGGAGGCAGCCGCCTCGTCTTTCGCCCGGACCTCCAGCAGCCGCGTGAAAATCGCCTGATCAGGATGGGTGCTGATGGCATCCAGGCTTTCCTCGACCAGCGCGACCGGATCGAGGCGGCCGGACTGGATCAGGACCGACAGTTGCGCGATCGATTTGCCGAGATGTGTCTGTGTCATTCGCCTTGCTCCCCTCCGCCGCCGGCAAGCCGTATCGTATCCAGCGGCCGACAGAACATTTGTGCTCATCCATTGTCGTATTGCAAACGGCAATGCAATGGCATGCACCCACTGGCAACTGCCAAGGTGGAGGGATCGGGAGCGCCTGGCGCAGCCATGCGCTCCCGGAGAGCGTTGTTATTGCACCAGGACGGGCTGCGTGCATCTCGCATCGGTCACCGATATGTCGGCCTGCCCGACGCCGATGCCAAGAAGGCCAAGCAGATTGTATAGAAGCTGGTCGAGAGGAGCGGTGACGATCGAAAGCGTATCGGCCACGGCCGAGAGAACGCCCTGCGGCGTTCCAATGGTCAGAATGAGCAACTGAATGCTGATATTGGCATTTTTCAGGAGCGATTGGATCGTTGAGGTCAAGATGTCCTTGGTGGAAACCGTCTTGATCGTGCCTGCGGAAATCTCCGAGGGCTGAAAGGTCAGTCGCGTGGGGCTCAGATTGGCGATATCGACCTGCGCGCCGGCAATGACCTTCAGAAGCAGGGAATCGACGATCGCCGCCGGCGTCACCCGCGGCTCCGAGCCGAAGTTCACGAAGGCCGACGTATCCACATCTCCCAGCGCTATCTCCGCGACACCAGGCACGGCGTCGATACCGACAACGGCATTCGGCGCAGAGCCGCCGACGCAGGTGATCGAGGCGAGCTTGGCTTCGGCGGGGGCAATCTCGATATAGAGCGGCACCCTGAGCTTCAGCCCCGCGATCAGGGACAGGCCGGTGACCGCAACTTCGACGGCCAGGCGTATTTGCGGCGTACGGACGATGGTGCCTGGCGCGCCCACGGCAAGGGCCGGCGTCTGCTTTGCCATCTCTCCGACCGCCAGTGTCACCTTTGCCGTCGCGACGCCCGGCAACGTGGCACCGAGATCGAGAGCGATCTGCTTTTGCTGATTGGCAGCCATTGCCGTCGCGGAGATCAGGTCCATCACGCTGATATTGGTGGTCAGGTTGGGTGCGGTGCCGACGACATCGGGTCCCAGCGGGCCGAGATTGAGAATATCCTCCAGCTTGACGGTCAGCTTCGTGGTGCCGAGCGTCTTGCCCAGATTGTTGATGAGGGTGACGACCCCTGTCGAGAGATTGGTCGATTTGCCAAGTGCGCCGAGGATCTTGTCGTAGGTGACATCGGTCGCCAGAAGCTGATCGTAGCTGACGCCCGTGAGATTGAGATCCGTCGCCAGCAGATTGAGAAAGCTCAGCAGGTTGACCTTCGCGCCGATGAGCGACTGATAGTCGACAACCTTGAGCGAGATCTGTGTTCCCAGCAGAGAGCCCAGGAGCTGGTTCAGAATACCGCCATTGAGGCTTGCCAGCCGCGATCCGATCGAAAAGGCAGCCAGGCGATCGCTGGATGCCGTACCGGTCGCACTCAGGGTCGGCGGCGTGGCAAAGGCGGAAGCAAAGGGCATCACGGCCTTTTGGGTCAGCGTGACCTTGACGGAATCATAAGGGGAGGTTCCCGTGGAAAAGCGGTTTGCGGGCGCGATCGACGTGTCCGCCGTGTAGGTGCCGAACACAAGATTGGCCAGGGTCTCGTATTGACCCGAGTTTGCCGCGGTCGCGGTGACCTGTCCGCTGCTCGTCAGGTAGCCGCTGCCGGAGGCAACCGCCGCAGTGGTGCCGTTGCTCTGGAGATTGGCGAGAAGCGCGGCCGGCGCATTGGCGATATCCGAAGCGGCAGTGATCGCACCGATGTCGCTGAGCTGCTGCAGACGCCGCTGCTGCAGCGTCATCATGCCGTAATCGATGCCAAGGCCCAGGCAATAGAGGATCAAGGGCGAAACAAGCGCGGTCGTGACGGCGACGTTTCCTCGCCGGTCCCGCAAGGAAGCGACCCGTTCGAGAAGTCCCTTCATCAAAGGCCTCCCAGCCGGATGGTCGAATAGCGGCGGATGGTCTGATCCGGCATGGCGAAGGTATAGAGGTTCCAGATCGGAAGATCGGACGCGTCATAGGCGGCGCTTACGGTAAACTGATTGACGTTGGCCGGGTCGGTGGCGACCGTGACCGTAAGCCTGCTCTTGTTGATGAAGGCATCGTTGATGGTCGAGCGGGTGACGAAATCCTGAACCATCTGGCTTCGTTCATCGGCCGACAACCCGGCAATCGCCGTGCGCGCGGCATCGGCCGTCAGCTGCTGTAGGGAATGGGCTGCGGTCAGATAGATCGCGAAAGCAACCAGTGTTAGAAGCAGAAGGAAAAAAAGCGGCGCGATTAAAGCGAATTCGACCGCTGCGGCGCCTTCCTTTGCCCTGTTGAAATGAGAAACACGATTCATGGTCCTGTCTCCTTCGATCAATCGTCATCCGTGTGATGACGGTCCAGAAGACCCTAGACTTCCCTCGTTAATTTTATATTTCTAAATAAGATATTTTCTAATATTATTACATCTTAAAGATATTAAATACCTGATGAATTTGACGCAACCGCATTAACTTTTGCGAGGTCCCTCTGAGAGAGCGCGAGCATCGGCTGCAGCGCAGCCGCCGCAACCTCCGGTGATCTCTTGTGCTTCCGCCCGGCCGGTGCTCAACGACAAATTCGGCACTGCGTGAACAGCATCCATGTCGCCCCTTCTCTCAGCTTGCGAAAGGTAGTTCTGCCCTGAAATGACGCAGGACAATGCAGCCGTGGCGCTCAACGGTCCGTGAGACGCTGGTGCCCTTTTCGATCCCCCGCCCGCCTCAGCCCATGCGTTCGGATGCGTATGATCCGGGGCTAGCCGGGAAGACGACGGTGCGGTTGCCGTTGAGGAAGGTGCGGAAGTGGATATGGGCATGGATGGCGCGCGCCAGCACCTGGCTCTCGACATCGCGGCCGATCGAGACATAGTCGTCGGCAGACTGCGCATGCGTGATGCGCGCCGTGTCCTGCTCGATGATCGGACCCTCGTCCAGATCGGCGGTGACGTAGTGCGCCGTCGCCCCGATCAGCTTCACGCCGCGCTCATAGGCCTGCTTGTAGGGGTTGGCCCCCTTGAAGGACGGCAGGAAGGAATGGTGGATGTTGATGATGCGGCCCGACATCTTCCGACACAGCGCATCCGACAGCACCTGCATGTAGCGCGCCAGCACGACAAGCTCGGTGCCGGTCTGGTCGACGATGTCGAGCAGCTGCGCTTCGGCCTGCGGCTTGTTGTCCTTCGTCACCTTGATGTGGTGGAAGGGGATGTCGTGGTTGACGACCACCTTCTGGTATTCGAAATGGTTGGAGACGACGCCGACGATGTCGATCGGCAGCGCGCCGATCTTCCAGCGGTAGAGCAGGTCGTTGAGGCAGTGGCCGAAGCGCGAGACCATCAGCAGCACCTTCATGCGCTTCTTGGCATCGTGGATCTCCGCATCCATGGCGAACTTCTCGGCGATCGGCT
>NZ_WUEY01000020.1 GCF_010668395.1 Martinezella lusitana | reverse complement strand
AAGCCCCGATATTCGCCGCCATACTTGATCGGCCGGCCCATCTGCCAGGCAAGTTCCGGCACGACGACATCGGCAATCTCGTTGAGCCGGGCGACGCCCTTCAGCACGAGTTGGACACGATCTTCCAGCGGGCGGCGGGCCCAATCCTTCTGTGCCTTGCGGGCGCGTGCAACGACTTCCCTGGCGGCATCCAGCGACAAGGCCGGACGTTCAGCATAAACCTCTCCGTTCACCGGGGAGACGCATTGTATAGTGGTCATGAGCGACCTTCCGTCTGGTTTGCGTTGTCGGGCCCGGCTTGCTGAGTGAGCGCGGCTGAGATCAGTTCTCCGAGATAGACCGCCATCGCATCGATCTCCTTCTGCGTTCGTAACAGATCATTGCGGACCTCGATCATGACGTTGAGAAGCGCATTTTGAATGCCGCTCCCCGAGCGTGTGCGTGACACCATCTTTTGGGGCCGTAGGGTTCATTCCTACGGGTTACAAACGGCTTTTGAGCCTCTCGGCCTCAGCAAGCATTGCATCGTCAAGCCGTGTATCGGCACCGTGGAGGATGCCAACTTCGACGAGGCGCTGTTTGCCAAAATAGACAGGCGTGAAGCTGTGGGCTGTGACCAGAACTGTCCGGCTCCCTGACCGCTTGCGCGCATCGAGCAAGCCGGAAAGTCCCTTCTGAAAGGGATGATAAAAAGCTTCCACGCGCCGATCGCGTTCTTTTGCGGAAAGATCACGGTTGCCGGGAATGTCATAGGTTTCGCTCTCGTCACGAATAGCGCCGGAGCTTTCCGGCGGGCGGTTGCAATCATAAAGTAATCTCGAATAGCGCCGGTAGCACAATGTCGCGTCAAATATATTCGCCAGGCTTATCGAGAGTGCCAACGCCCCCGGATCGTAGGCGATATGGCTCAACAAAGCCTCGTTCTGCAGGCAGAGATCTGCATATCCCACCGGGATCGTTGCGCTGGCATGTTCACAGACCAAAACGACATCGCCTTCACCACTCGCGTTAAAAACACCATAAGGCTCATCGAGCTGATCGCTCGCGGAGTGCATTTATTGAGCCCTCCGCATCGGCACGGATAGAAGCCGGCGCGGTGTTTGCGTGAGACGCTTGCCACCCTCCTTTGTCACCACCACGGTCTCGCTGAACGCCAGGCCCTTGCCTACGGTGTACATGTGGAACACCATGTTCTCGCGGAGTCTCCAGCGGGCGTTCGGACGGAACGTGTAGGAGAAGTCGCTGGAGCGGCAGGTGAAGTGCTGATAATAGCCGAGGCTGTAGCCTGAGATATTGCGGTAACTGTCCTTCAGTCCAGCCTTCAGCATGCCGTCCCTAACGATCGCATCGACTTCACACGCCTCGACGCCGGGGCGCATGGCGGAAAACTGCCGATCCTGGATGCTGACGATATCGTCTGCCGTTTGGCTCAGATGGGCCGGCGCATCGCCAAAATATACGGGACGCATGATGCGCGATGAGTAGCCCTGAAACTGCGGAATAAGCTCGACGTGGAGCAATGCGCCCTCTTCGAGCGGGACATCGTCTACGAGCGCGTGCATTTTGGTATCGTCGATCGCCCGGGTGACCACGCCCACAATTCCAAGGTCACCGCCCAGGCGGATGGTGTGTTTCGAAGCGATTGCCACGCACTCGCGCGCACTGAACCCTGATCGAATTTCCTTGAGCAGTTCGGCGATTGCGTCGTCGGCGATCGTCGACGAGCGTTGCAAAAACTCGAGTTCCTCAGGCGATTTCTCGGATCTAAATGCGATCAGAAAATCTGAGAAATCCGTGAATGAGGCCTCGCCAAACGTAACCTGGAGCGCCTCAAATCGAAGCAGGGTGAGGTTGTAGGAATTCCTGTCGATCCCGATGCTGTTGACGTCGAGGCGCTTCTTTCGAAGCGCAGCCAAAAGGGTCTCGGTCGGGCTTTCCCAGTCTTGGAAGCCGACAATGTTCTCGTCCGGAAGGTAAGAGAATTCCTTGCAGGTGCCCTCGTCCACGGAGCGCAACACCATTAGGGGGTTGCCGCGCGCGGGAACGGCGCAAAACTGATGATAGCCTTCCGACATCGCATAACCGATGAAGTGAAAGATAGTCTCCGGCTGGTCCAGCAGCACAAGGCTGACGTTGCGGCGCTGCATTTCTTGCTGGATCGCGTCCCTGCGTCGATCGAACTCCGACTGGGAAAAAATGGGTGTTTTGGTCATGATCTGGTCCTGGAAGAGAAGTAAAAAACTGGCGCGGTTCCACCGGTCCTGGTTTTGCGACCGAGGTGAAAGCCATTGGATCGCGATGCGTCGAAACGGCGAGCTAAAGAAGCGTTACGGGCTAACCTTTCCGCGCTTTCCTGTCCTGGACAGAAAGAGCCCGATCAGCGCGAGCACCAGCAAACTGAATACGACAAGCAAGGTCGAGACGGCTGCGAGGGTCGGTTCGATTTCGAACCGGATTCCTTCCCACAGCTTCTTCGGCAGAGTGGAAAAGGTAGGTGTCGAGATAAACAGCGCGATCAGCAGCTCGTCGAACGAAATAAGGAAGGCGAACAACATGGAGGATACTACCGCGGGGAATGCGACGGGCAGCGTCACCCGACGTATCGCAGTCAGCCGGTTGGCGCCGAGGCTCCGCGCTGCCTGTTCCAGAACTGGATCAATTCCCCGCAAGGCATTCGACATGATCGTAATCGCGAACGGCACAGCAATGACGGTGTGGCCAATTACAAAGCCTGGAAGGGTCCCAACCAACTTCAGGTACGCCATGACGTTGAACAGCGCGATCGCAGTCACAAGGGACGGGATGATGATCGGCAACATGAGCAGTGCCTCGATGAGGCGCTTTCCAAACACGTTGCCGCGAACCAGAGCGTAGGCCGTGATACTTCCGATCAGTGTGGCCAACACCGCAGTCAGTATACCAACGACGAAGCTGTTGACCGTCGCGCTGACCCACCCGGGAAGCTCCCAATATCTTTCGTACCAACGAAGCGAAAAACCTTGAGGCGGAAAACTGAGCAACGAGGAATTGCTGAATGAGATCGGAACTACGATGAAGTTTGGAATGATCAAGAACAGGAGGATCAAACCCGTAAACGCGAACAGCGCAAGCTTTCCGACAGTGAGACGCCCTTCCATGTTCATCAGGCTGCCTCCCCACGGTAAATCTTGTCGACGTCGAGGATCCAGTTGTAGGCTAGATAAAGAATCATAGTGATGACGACGAGAATGGTCGAGAGTGCCGCAGCAAACCCCCAATCCAACGTCTGGTTGATCTGCACCTCGATCAGTTGGGCGAACATGGTGTCCTGCGGGCCACCCAGGAGCGCCGGTGTGATGTAAAAGCCGAGGCTCAGGATGAACACGAGCAGGCAACCGGCGGCCGCGCCAGGAAGGCTCAAGGGAAAGAAAATCCTGCGAAACGCTGTAAACGGCGTCGCTCCCAGGTTTGCCGCCGCATTTGTCAGGTTCCGAGGGATCGCCTCCATGGTGGCATAACAGGGCAGGATCATGAACGGCAGCATGTAGTGCGTCATCCCGAGAACCACGGCAAAGAAGTTGTAGAGAAGCGAAAGCGGTTGATCGATAATGCCAAGCGCCACCAGATTGCTGTTGATCACGCCATTGCTGCCGAGCAGAGCCATCCAGGCGAACATCCGTACCAGAATGTTCGTCCAGAACGGAATGACGATCAGGACGAAGACAATCGTCTTCAGGCGACCGGTCAGATAGGTGAGCACAAAAGCCACCGGATATCCGAGAGCAAGCGTCACCACGGTCGTTACAAAGGACAGTTTCAGTGTCTTGAGCAGCACCGCCATGTAGACAGGCCGCGAAAACGCCTTGGTAAAATGCTCCAGCGTGAAGGAAGGATCGAACACACTGTGTAGCAGAAAGATGGATATTGGAAGGAAGAAAAACAGCGTGAGAAACAGCAGGCACGGAAGCAGTAAATTGAAATGCACCCACTTCTCCGAACGTTCGAGACGCTTGAAGTGATGCTCGTTGGTGATGTGCATTGTCGAAGAAACCATGATGTGCACGCGCTTGAAGTGTGAATTGGGGCCTTCCGAAGAAGGCCTGGGTCGCAATGGGTTACATTGTCTTCCACTCTTGCCAGCGCTCAAGCATACGAGCGACATTCGGCCCCCACCAATTGTAGTCGCAAACCAGCATCTCATCGAAATGCGACGTCGGCAGCAAGTTCTCGTACTTCTTGGAGGCGAGCGGGATCGCCTTCTTGTTCACCGGACCGTAAGCGATCTCGGCACTGATCCGCGCATTGTTCTCCGGTTGCGAGGCCCAGGCGACGAATGCCATCCCGACATCATTGTTCGGCGCATGGTTGGGAATGGCCCAGGCGTCGACAAGCAGGTGAGCGTCTTTCCAGATCATCTCAACGGGAACCATCTCGTCCAGCAAAGTGCCAACACGACCGTTCCAGATATGGGCGATCGCTACTTCCTTGCTCGACAGCAACTGCGCCGGCTGCGCGCCCGCCGACCACCAGATCGTGTCATTCTTTATTTCGTCGAGTTTCTTGAACGCCGTATCGAGCTTTTCGTCAGTAATAGGGTAGATCTGGTCTTTGGGAACCCCCGCGGCGAGCAAAGCCCAAGGGATGGCATCGAGTGGATAGTCGCGCATAGTGCGCTTGCCAGGAAAACGCTTGAGGTCCCATAAGTCGACAACGGAAGTGGGGACATCACCTTTGATCGCATCGGTGCGATAGGCCACGACGCTTGCCCAAGCGATATTGCCAATGCCGTATTTGGTCACGAACGCCGAAGGGATGCCATCGGTGTCAATGACATTGTAGTCTAGCGGCGCCAGGTAACCGGCCTCGCCAGCGGAGAACGTTTGCTCCAGGCCGACATCGCAGACATCCCAGATGACAGCATTGTTCTTCACCATGGCCGCGATACGCGCGTCGCTGGGATCGGTATCTTCGTTGACGGTGATGCCGGCTTCCTTGGCAAATGGTGTAAACCAGGCGTTGCGCTGGGCATCCTGGAAGGAGCCGCCCCACGATGTCGCGGTCATGGTCTTGCCCGACAGCTTGGATAGCGTTTCTTTCACCGGAGTAGCCGCGACCGCCGGCGTGAGGAACCCGCCTGAACTCAAGGCACCCCCGAGCGCTGCACCACTGAGGGCCGCGTTCCTCAAAAATTCTCTGCGTGAAAATGCCATTGTATCCCCTTTCTAGTTGATCTTTGCTCTACAGTTTCACTCAGCGTCGACGAGAAGCATGTCTTCGCGATTCCAGCCCACCTTGACGGTGTCTCCCGTCCGAAAGTCCTGCGATTTGCTGGTCGCATGCGCGCGAGCCTTGATGAAGGTATCCTCGCCAATTTTGAGCAGGTATTTGATTGCATTGCCGACAAAGAGGAATTCTTCGAGTTTCGCCTCGATGCAGATCTCTTTCGAGCCGGCCGCCACCCCCAAGGCCACGGGTTCAAGGCGCAGCATGTACGTCGCCGACTTCTTCGGGTCGCTCCAACCGGACCGCAAGGGAGCCGTCAATTCGATACTGTCAGCAATGCTCAGTCGGCAGCCATCTGAATTCATTGCCAGAACCGCTCCTCGCAGAAGATTGGATTCACCGATGAAGTCCGCGACGAACCTGCTCTCAGGCTGGTTGTAGAGCGCCTCCGGCGTTCCGTATTGAACGACCTTTCCATGATTGAACACCGCAATCCTGTCCGAAAGTGTCAGGGCTTCCTCTTGGTCATGGGTTACGAAGATGATGGTTGCACCGATGCTTTGGTGAAGCTGCTTCAGCTCGAATTTCATTTCCTCCCGCAGCTTCGCATCCAATGCGCCCAAGGGTTCATCGAGCAACAACACCGGCGGTTCAAAGACGAGCGCGCGGGCAAGGGCAACACGTTGCTGCTGGCCGCCCGATAACTGCGCAGGACGACGGTCGCCAAACTTATCAAGCCTGACAGCTGCGAGACTGCGCTTTACCCTTTCAGCGATATCGTTTCGCGCAACGCCTCGCATTTCGAGAGGGAAAGCAACGTTTTGGGCAACGCTTAGATGCGGGAACAGCGCGTAGTTCTGGAACACCATTCCGATATTCCGCTTGTGAACAGGCTGCTGAATGATGGAGTTCCCGTTCACTTTGATGTCGCCAGAACTCGGAACCTGGAAGCCGGCAATCATCATGAGCGTTGTAGATTTGCCTGATCCGCTCGGCCCCAGAAAGGTAACAAATTCACCTGCGTCGAAGGAGAGGTTTACCTTCTCGACGGCATTCAGGTTCGCGTAAGACTTTGACAGGTCTTGGAGTTCGATATGAGCGCCACGTTTTGGCGGTGCATTCACCACTTACATGTCCCCCTTTTTGTTTCCTGAGCTATATAGCACCCCCCTTAGGCCGTCTATTTCATAAAAGACCTGACTGCATAACCTGCGGGAATGGGATTGAGGGACCCGATGAATAGAATGGGTCGTAGTGGCTTTTCTCGGGACAGAGGGGGCGTAATCCTGCTTCTGGTGGGGTGCAGATCCGGTCATGGGTTGGACAGAGTAAAAATTGGAAGGTTGAGTGTGGAGCAGTGAAAGCCGATCTTTTCAACGGCCGACAGCTCCCTCGGGCGCGCTCGCGGCCTCTCGTCCGGGCCCGCTGGACGAGCTGCGCAATGTGATAGTTACCGGATGGCCAAAACCCGGTCTTTGGGTTCGATGGAACGGCGGCTGGTCGGAGCAAAGTGGCGACAAGGTGCGGTAGAATAGAGCACGCTCCCCGCTAGGGATACGTTCAATACTGCATTGCCGCCAGTTGACTCAACCGATAGGGTATTTCATGCAAACTTCTGCAAAACCGACGAGGGCGTTCAATGGCAACTGGTACCGTCAAATTCTTCAATCAGGACAAACGCTTCGGCTTCTGCACGCCCGAGAATGGTAGCGCGGATGTCTTCGTGCACGTCTCGGCGCTAGCGCGGGGAGATCTGCTCCGTGAAGGCCGAAAAATCAGTTACGAGCTCGGCCAAGATCGCAAGACCGGAAAATCGAAAGCCGAAAACGTCAATCCTCTCTGACACGACCCGAGATTGCTCCGATAACCTGCGCGCAAGTTCAGCGCCAATACTCCGATGGCTCCGGCAAGAGGACCACGGCGGAAGGTGCTTCCGATTCTATCGCGTTACTCCCGGTCAGAACTGGATGATCAGCCGTCCTCTGGTACTGCCGTCCTCCGGCCAGCGATGAGCTTCGGCCGCCCGTTCCGGAGGATAGGTATCGTCCATGCGAAGCGCGATGTCGCCGGCGTGGACCTGTTGCTGAAGCCGATCCAGCTTCTCCCATTCCTTGGGCATATGACCGCACAAAGGTTGCCG
The DNA here is from genome assembly GCF_010668395.1 of Martinezella lusitana. Classification (GTDB taxonomy): domain Bacteria; phylum Pseudomonadota; class Alphaproteobacteria; order Rhizobiales; family Rhizobiaceae; genus Rhizobium; species Rhizobium lusitanum_A. Next base: position 103,510 of record NZ_WUEY01000020.1, on the reverse strand, counting down.
AGAAACGGATATCCTGTCGCTCACAGGACTGATCGGCGGTCGAAACACGGCAATAAATGGCAGCACGCTGTTCCAATTGAACCCTTACGAATTTTGATGCCCGGAGGCGTTGATTGATGCCCGGAGGCGTTGATTATGGGATGGCCCGCCCTTCCGAGGACATCGAGTATGATGATCCGTCATTGAGGGAAGAGGAGCCGATCCATGACGATTTCAATTTTGGGTATCGATATAGGTAAAAATAGCTGCAGTGTTGTCGGCGTCGACGACAAAGGTGCGGTAACTATTCGCCGAACGATGCGGCGGCAGACGCTGCTTGATTTTGTCAGCAAGATTCCGACCTGCATCATCGCGATGGAGGCGTGCTGTGGTGCTCACCATCTGGGTCGACTTTTTGTGTCCCAGGGACACGAGGTCCGACTGATGTCTCCGGAATATGTCCGCCCTTATGTGAAGGCTCAGAAGAACGATGACCGGGATGCGGAGGGCATAGCAGAAGCCGCTTCGCGTCCGACGATGCGGTTTGTTGACCTCAAAAGCGAAGAACAACTCGATATCCAGTCGTTGCACAGGGTCCGATCCCGCCTCGTTGCAGAAAGAACGACGCTGATCAATCAGATGCGTGCTATTCTCTTGGAGCGCGGCCTGATCTTCGCCGCGGGCCGTTGCAAATTCGAAAGTGCTGTCGACGCCCTTCTGAATGAGCAGACCATCAGCTTATCTGGGCGCGTTCAGAGGCTGGTTGCCGAACTTCGAGACGAATGGAAGATGCTCGACACCAAGATAGCAGCCCTCAATGCCGAGTTCTTGTCGCTGGCCCGAGATGATCTCGCAACGCGACGGCTAACGGATATCCCAGGAATTGGGGTACTGAACGCCACAGCGCTGATCGCCGCTATAGGAAACGCCAGCAGCTTCGATCGTGCCCGAGATCTTGGCGCGTGGTTAGGACTTGTACCACGACAATTTACGACCGGCGGCAAGCCACGGCTGCTGGGCATCACAAAGCGTGGCAACGTCTACCTCCGAACTTTGCTTGTTCACGGTGCGCGAGCGGCCATGCCCACACTCAGTCAGAGCGACACCCCTCTCGGGCAATGGCTACGAGGCCTGCTTTCCCGGGGTATGCACCGCAATGTCGTAATCGTGGCGCTTGCAAACAAGCTCGCCCGCATTGCCTGGGCCGTCTTGCGAAAGGAACGTCCATTCGATCGCGCGTACGGCGCCACCACAGCGTAAAAAGATTGGCTGCGTCTATCTGCAGCCCATGACGTTTGCGAGAAGGATCATAGATGGCCTGACAGTTGACCGGCGTACGGAAAGCCCAGCAGTGCAAATGGCTCGTTGAAGCCGTGTTGATTATTGAGGCTCCGGACGCGCGGATATCCATCTTGGCCACGGCATGACCGTGAGACCGAATACGTTGAAGCAGACTGTGCAGGATTCTAAAAATTCTACTTGCGAACAGGGCGGGCCATACGTTTGCATGGGCTGGTTGTTGTCCAGAACAGACTTTGGATGGCTTAAATCCGAACTCGGCGCATCAACGCCTACTGTCAGCTGAAACGACGTCGTATGCTGGCATAGGGTGCCAACCATTTCTTTACAAAGTAGACGGCCCCTAAACGGGCGTTGAAGGCATGGTCATGCTGGCTCTAGCTAGTGTCCCCGAGTTCATCATCGGTCCCGATTGACACCCAGTCCTCTCTTCCTCCGACTGTCATCATAAGGCGATCGAACTTGACCTGATCCTGACGATGAGCGTCTATTGGCTGAGTCACCTGCCGGGTATCCGCCGAGAGAGTTACCTTTTCATCAAGGTAGCAATCATCCCCAGAGGGTGGCGGACTCGAGTGCCAGCCAATCGTTTTACCTGGCACCGACAGGAAAAACCTGTGACGGCAAGCGGCTTTCTGCTCTCGGTATGCCGTCGCCAGGAGAGCTCGAACAACTTTCGGGAAACGAGTTGGTGGCGCTCTTCATGACCGAAGAGCCCTGCCATTCCACAACACCCGGTGGATGGTGTCTGTACGGCGATTCCCAGACCTTTGAACACCTGCGACCAGTCGGCCGGTGCATTCGGTTGTCCGGTTGCCTCGGTACAATGCGAGAGGATTTGAACGGGCTCGGCTCCTTGCGTATGCGGGAATTCCTTGCCATTCTTCATCTCGGCCGCAAGGAATTCCTGAGGTAGCAGAACTCGCGGTGGCTTGAAGCCGGCTTTCGAATAGTCCTGCCTCAGTTGCATGACGAACGCCGGATCAATCCCGACCAGCGGGCGCCCCGTTTGCGCAGCTTTCTGCAGCAGGGCGACGAGGCGCGCGGCCATGGCACGGAAGCCCTCGAGCTCTCCCATGTTCTGCGCCGCCTTGCCGGCTGGAAGCATATCGAGGATAACCGGCGCATAGCCCAGCGCGGAGAAGCCGGTCAGGACATCATGCTGAAGCTCCGGGTCGAACAGCGCCGTAAACCAGTCCTGGATGAGGATCACGGCGTTATCGGGCAGTTTTCGCGACGGCATGTCGGAGGACTTCAGGCGTTGCTGCGAGCCTGCCCTCAAAGCAAAATCCCTCGGCAGATCGACCGACTTCATCACCCTCTCGCCGAGCGTTGCCATGATTGGCCAGAAAGGGCGCAAGAGTGGCGCTGCGGCAAGGATGAGTGGGCTTGACCTTTCTGCAAGCAGCACCAGCTTGTCTTTGAGAGGCCTGCCATTCCTCCCAAAGAAGTCTGCATAAAACGCGGAGCGCATGGTGGGGATATCGACCTGGATCGGACAGCTTGTAGCGCAGGCCTTGCAGCCGAGACAGCCGTCGAGCACATTAAAGAGATCAGCCTCGAATTCCTTATCGACAAAGCCTGCCTGCCGGTTAGAATGCCACTGTCGCAACGCGTCGGCGCGTCCCTTGGGGCTGTGGCGGAGATCCGCGGTGGCCTTGAAGGAGGGGCACATGGGCGTCCTTTCGGAGTAGCTCAGACATTGGGCGTTGCCATTGCAGCGGAATGCGCGCGTTAACGGATCTCCTTCCGGCGCGTTGAAGGAGCGGAAGGGTGTTGTCGCTATGCCCATGATGTCGTCGCGCGGACTGACGAGCTTTCCCGGGTTGAAGCGTCCCTCGCGGTCGAAGGCACTCTTGACGCCCTGCAGCGCCCGATAGGCTACCGGGCCGATCCATTCGCGAAGGTACTGGCCACGGACACCCTTACCATGCTCGCCCCAAAAAATGCCCCCATATTTGCGTGTCAACGCGAAAACGCTGTCTGATATGGCTACCAGTTTTTCCCGGTCACGTTCCATGTCGATGTCCAGCGCCGGACGAATATGCAGGCAGCCGACATCGACATGGCCGTAGATGCCGAAATTCAGCCCGTAGCCATCGAGCACAGCCAGGAACTCCTCCACAAAGTCAGGCAGATTGTCCGGGGGAACAACGCAGTCTTCGACAAAGGCAACCGGTCTTGCTCTGGCATCCACCTTTCCAAGCAGACCGACACCGGCAGACCTGATCGCCCAAAGCTCCCGTATTTCATCAAGGTCGGTCGCAGCATGCACGAATCCGGCCCCCGGCAGCGTTGCCAGAATACGATGACAGGCCTCGGCGCGCGCGTCGATAGCCGCCTTGTCCGTGTCGTTGAATTCCACGAAGACGTAGGCGATCCGGCTGCCGGCCGCAGTTTGCAGCGATGTCGGCAAACGAGAGAGGATTCCGGCACCCTCGGCAATCGCCTGCACATGCTCATCCATCACCTCCACGGCGGTCGGGTCCGCTTCGAGCAGAGGCGTGGCAGCCGCCAGTGCATTTTTAAAGCTGTCGAAGCCGACAACAAGCAGTTGCTTCTCACGTTCGGTCCTTGTGAGCTTCACCCTGATGCTGCTTATAAGCCCCAGCGTTCCCTCCGAGCCAAGGAACAGCCGCCACCACTCGAAGCCTCCTTCGGGGGGGCAGGCCCGCTCGAGATCGTAGCCGGTGAATCGGCGGTTGAGCTTTGGCGTGTTTGCTACAAACGCCGCTCGGCCGGAGCGCGCTGAGGCCTCCGCCGCTGCAAGCAGTGGCACGGCCCAGGAAGGCTCGGGCGACGTGCTGGAAAGCAGGCCTTCCGGCCTCGCCGTTTCCAGGCCGAGAATATTATCGCTTGTCTTGCCGTAAATGCGGGAGCCCTTTCCCGATGCATCCGTGCTCACCATTCCACCGATGGTGCAGCGGGTCGATGTGGAGGTTTCTGGTGCGAAAAACCAGCCATGCGGCCGCAGCTTTTCATTGAACTCATCCAGCACCATGCCCGGCTCTACATCCGCCCAGCCCGCATCCAGATCGACGTCGATAAGCCGGTGCATATGCCGTCGGGTGTCGACAATGATGCCGTGGTTGAGGCTCTGTCCGTTCGTCCCGGTGCCACCACCTCGAGCGGTGATCGGGAGACTGGCAAACCGCGCATCGGCTGCCACCGCGAGCAGTCGGACCATGTCGGCGGCATCGACAGGTGCGACGATTATGTCAGGTGTGATCTGATAGACGGAATTGTCCGTGGACATCGCAGCGCGCAGTGCGCGATCAATCTCGATCTCCCCCTGGAAGCCGTTAGCAGCAAGGGCTTTGGCAAAATGGTCTATATCGTCGTCCAATGAAAAGTGCTGTGTCATGACTTACCTCTTCAGACCTATTGACCACAGATGGAGAATTCTGAAAAATAGAATGTTATGAAGCTGAATTCGGAAAATCTGAATATAAACCTGCGGCATCTGAGGTCCCTTCATGCGGTCGCGCGACATGGAACATTTAACCGTGCAGCAGCTGAGCTTGGCGTCGTTCCCTCGGCGCTGACGGAAACCATCCGCCAGCTGGAAGAAGCCATCGGTGCGCCACTGTTCGACCGCAATGTCCGACCGATCGCGCTTACGCCACTCGGTCGGCATATGCTTGCGGAAACCAGCCTGCCTTTGGAAGGACTGGATTTCGCTCTGGCTCGGGTCAGGAACCATGCCGACATGGAAACCGGCTCGCTGACAGTCGGAGCGGCACCTTCTGCGATATCCGGTCTGGTCGGGCCAGCGCTGAAAAACTTCAGGGCAGCATATCCGAATGTTCGCTGCTACCTGCGCGACGATATAGGGGAGCGGCTGGCGAAGCTGGTAATCGACGGCAGCCTCGATATAGCTGTTGCAGGCAATGCTATCGAGACGCCCGATCTCAGGCAGACGACGCTTGCACGGGACCGCTTCGGGCTTGCCTGCAGCGCAGGTCATCGACTTGCAGTGCAGCGTTCGCTCCATCTTTCGGCGCTTGATCCTGACGAAATCATCTCCCTCGACACGGAAACGGGCACGCAGCAGCTACTCTCCGCCTGTGCGGACGTTCCGGCTTCTCTTCGCATCGGCCACCTGCAGGCGCATTCGACGGTCGCGCAGCTCTGCATGATTCGCGCCGGTCTTGGTGTGGCGCTGCTGCCGGAAAATGCCGTCGGCCTATTTGGCGACCCCGTAATCCGCTTCATCCCTCTGGAGGACTTGGATCTCTGGCGTTCGCTTTATCTGCTGGAGCCGGCGCGTCGGCCACAATCACATATTGCTGAAGCGTTCAAACGAGCCCTCATTGCATCCCTTCAGGGAAGCGCCGGCCAGCTATGAACGACGTAAAGCCAGGCTGACATCGTGCCCATACCTGCCAGCGTCGACAGCGACAGAGCCGAGGAGGCAACCTGCTCGCCAACACCAACCCGCCTCGCCATCAGGTATGCATTTATTCCGGATGGGCAAGTGGCGAACAAGACGCATACGGAAGACCATGCGACCGGCATCGAGAAGGCGTACCGGGAGAGAATGAAGGCAAGCAGCGGGTGCAAGACCAGCTTCATGAAACTGATCGCGATTGCCGGCTGTATTTCGGCGGTGATCTTGCGATCGTGCAAAGCCATGCCGATTGCAATCAGGGCGCAGGGCGCGGCCGATGAAGCAATCAGGTTCAGAAACTCATTAGTGGTGCCGCTAAGGTCAATCTTCGATATGGCAATGGCGGTTCCGACATAAATGCCTATGAGGATCGGGTGGGTTACAAGCATGCGTGCCACCTTCTTCAGCACCTCGCCCAGGCCCCGCGCCGTCACGCCCTCGAAAGCCAGCGTTGCTACTGCGGTCATGATTGGCAGATGGATTGCAAGCAGCAGTGCAAGTGGCGTCGCTGAATCCGGCCCGACGGCCTGGATGATGAGTGGAAGCCCTATCAGAGCGGTATTCGCGTGGGCGCTGGAAAAGCCAAAAATAACGGTTTCGTCACGTTCCCGCTTGAAGATGTACAGCGCGATATAGCTGATTAGTATCCAGACAGTTGCGGCCGCGCCGAAATAGGAAATCCAGTATCCCCATGGCTGAACCTGAGGAAAGGAGGCATGGGCGATCGTCCTGACGAGCAGGCACGGAATGGCCACCACATAAACAAATTCCGACAGGCCCGCCTCAGCCGTCTTCGTCAGCAGTGAAAGCCTGGACAGGAAGAAACCGAGAATGATTAGCCCGAAAACCGGAGCAACAATCTGAAGGACAACACTCATTCTGGATACTCTTTGAAAGCAGGTCCGAGAAACTAGAAGTGCAGCAATATTTTCGATGCAGAGCGGCTCCTGATGAGATCAAGCGCTTCCAGATATCTGTCGAAATGCAGCACATGGCTGACGGTCTCTTCGAGGTCTGGCGCCTCGGCCAGCATTCCGGGGATATTCTTCCACGTTCCGCGATCGTAGGCACGCGCCCCGATGATCGTCTTCTCCGAAAGCGCCAGTTCGGCAGACGAGAAGGTTGCATCGTCTGCGGGCAGGCCAAGACAGATGAGCCGCCCTCCCCTGCCAAGCAGTCGCACACCCTCGCTGACCGCGACGGTGGCACCGGCCGCTTCGATAACCACGTCGAATGTCCCATACATTCGTTCGATCGCACTGCTCTCGTCGTAAACCTCGCGTGCACCGAGCTGAAGACAGCGCTGCAGCTGCAGGGCATCCGATTTCGTTCCGAAAACTGCGACGTCATACCCCTTCAGCGCGCCGACCGTCAATTGGCCGATTGATCCGGGGCCGATAATGGCAATCCGTTCTCCAACCTCCGGAGCGGCAAGCTCGACAGCATGTGCCGACACGGCGAAAGGCTCCGCCAGAGCGGCGAGCCTGTCGGTCACACCATTGGTAACAGGCACCACCACGGCAGCGGGAAGGTTGAAGACTTCGGCGAAAATGCCATCGGTATCGAGACCGAGGACCTTTTTGCGCTCGCACAGCATCGAGCGGCGGCTGAGACACCACTTGCAACTGCCGCAGGTCAGATGACAGCCGCCGATAACACGGTCGCCGACCGAAACATTCTCCACATTATCCCCGCGGGCGATGACGCGACCGAGAAATTCATGACCAAGCACGATCGGAAACGTTGGAAAATACCCGCGCTCGGGTCCAATCTCGCCATTGATCATTGCGAGATCGGTATGGCACATGCCGGCAAAGATCAGCCGGATTTGTACCTCGTCGTTGCCTGGCACCGGAGCATCCGGTAACTCGGCCCTCCGCACATGTCCCGGGCCCGGCTTGTCCTTCAACAGCACCGATCGCATTGTGAATTTCTCCCCAGAAAGGTAAGTCTTCCAGATGGAAGCCTCGCCTGTGGACTCAAGCCGCCGTACGAAGATGGTCTGACGCCTTTTCGGCGATCATGAAGGTTGCCGCGTTCGTGTTTCCGGACACCATCGTCGGCATGATGGAGGCATCCACGACGTAAAGGCCGTCGAGACCATGAACCTTGAGATTGCTGTCGACGACAGCCATGGCATCCTGACCCATCTTGCATGACCCTCCAAGATGAAAGGATGTCTGTCCGTTTCGCCGAGCAAAATCGAGCCATTCCTGGTCGGTGTTCACCTCCTTGCCAGGATTCATCTCGTAGGCCCGATATGCATCAAGCGCGGGATTGTTGACGATCCGGCGGGCGATTTTCATGCCCTCGACCAGACTGACACGATCCTCCTCTTCCGCCAGAAAGTTTGGACGGATTTTCGGTGCGGCCAACGGATTACCACCACCGATGTGCACAGACCCTGCCGATTGCGGGCGCAACTGATAGACGGACATGGTCATGCCCGGATCATGATCGAGTGTGCGCCGCGCGTGATTGGCATAGCTGCCCAGATTGTAGTGATACTGGATGTCAGGCGTTTCAAGGTCGGGGCGCGACTTCACAAAGCCGAAGATGACGGCGCTCGGCGCTATGAGAAGCCCCTTTTTCTGCAGATAATACCTTGCAACTTCCCAGGCGAGCGGCAGCCCGTGGGCACGTTCGTTAAAGGTGACCTTCTTTTTCACACGCCAGTTCATCCGTGGTGTGTAGTGGTCTCGCAAATTCTCGCCGACGCCCGGAAGCGCATGGATCACCTTGACGCCCGCATCGGAAAGCACCTTAGGATTGCCGATCCCCGAAAGTTCGAGGATTTGCGGTGACTGGATCGCCCCGGCGGCGAGGATGACGCGTTTTGCCCGCAGTTCGCGAAGTTGGCCACGCTGGCGAAATTCGACTCCGACGCAGCGTGTGCCGTCCATGATGAGCCGTGTGACGTGCGCGTCTGTCTCGATGCAGAGGTTCTGGCGCTTGCGGATCGGATCGAGGTAGGCATTTGCGGCCGAGACGCGCCTCCCCTCCTTCTGGTTGATCTGCAGATACCCGAAACCTTCCTGCTCGCCGTTGTTATAATCGTCGTTGAAAGGGAAACCTTCATTCCGTGTCGCCTTGAGATAAGCATCCGTCAACTCGTTGCGGAAGCCGACCTTGTGAACGTTCAAGGGTCCGTCATGGCCGCGCGTTTTATCGCCGCCATCCTGATAGGTCTCGAACTTGCGGAAATAAGGCAGCACGTCTTCCCATGACCAGCCGCGATTGCCGAGCTGGGCCCAGGTGTTGTAATCCAGCGGCTGGCCACGGACTATGAGCATGCCGTTGATCGCACTGGACCCGCCAAGGGTGCGCCCGCGAGGGATGGGAATGGGACGATCGAGCGTGTAGGGCTCGGGTTCGGTCTGGAAACACCAGTTATAGGTCCGGTTGCCCATGAGCTTCGTGAAGCCGACGGGAATCGGAATCCACATGCTGTTGTCTGGCGGGCCGGCCTCCAGCAGAGTCACCTGGTGACTGGAGCTTTCGCTCAAGCGGTTCGCAAGAACACAGCCTGCTGTACCGGCTCCCACAATGATGGTATCGCTCACTATTGCATTCCTTTAATGCCTGCGGGATGGCCCGGCCGCCGGTGAGCGTCAGGGCCAGTCCATGCGTCAGCCATAATATTCCGGGAACTTCTTCAATGTCGGCCACATGTCTGGATCATGGCCGGTGATGATCGTGGCATCGTTGACATCAGCGATCATACGCAGCTTCTGAACCGAACGGGCAACCTCAATCGCACTCGTCATCGAACCCGGCAGGCATTTCTCGTTCCAGTGATCCATGGTGTATGCGGCATCGATCGTCAGCACATAGGCACCCGAATTTGGCAAGTTGAGAAGGAAGGACTGATGGCCCGGCGAATGGCCCGGTGTGAAATAGAACTTCACCGTGCCATCGCCGTAAAGATCGAAGCCATCATGATCTTGGCCTTCAAGGAAGTGCCACTTCAGCCCAGGCCGGTCAAAATCCGCCTTCACATAGGCCCCCCTGGAAAACCAGTCTGGCGCATAGGCAAACTCGTATTCCCGGCGCTGGACGATATAAGTTGCGTTCGGAAAATGTCCGAGCGCGCCAGTGTGGTCGATATGCAGATGCGAATGAAGCACATAACGCACGCTCTTCGGATCGAAGCCCGCCTCCACGAAGCGGTTGAGGCAGCCGTCCTCCTCCTTCATCAGCGGGAAATAGCGCTCTGCGACCGTCCCCCAATGCTTGTGCGGGTCTATTGCCGCCTCGACCGGCGTGCCGCCGTCGATGATGATGTTGCCCTTGGGATGTGTGATCAGGAACCAGGGAATAGGAGTGATGAACTCGTCCTGGCTCGCTCCCATCTTAATGTCGACTTCCTGCTGACGAATGTGGCCAGTCTGGAAAAGGTAGAGTCTGATATCGGTCATCGGCAAGTCCTCCCAGCCAATATGGTGATGAGCGACGTAGCCATCGCCCGGATTTGTCATCAAGCAGCGGTGTCCTGCGTCAGGAACTTCGCAACGAGATAGGCCTCGACAGCCTCGGGGCCACCCTCCGAACCGTAGCCGCTGTCGCGTACGCCGCCGAAATGCGTTTCCGGCAGCCCAATGCCCAGGTGATTGATGGTCATCATGCCGACGGATACTTCCCGCGCAAGCGTGCTTATCGTCTTGGTCGAACGTGCGAATGCGTAGCTCGCAAGGCCGAAGGGAAGACGATTGGCCTCTTCAATGACCTCGTCAATGCCGCTGAAGCGGCGGACAAGCGCAACGGGGCCGAACGGCTCCTCGTTCATTGCACGCATTTCTGTGGTCACATTGGCAAGCACAGTCGGCTCATAGAAGCTGCCGGCATTGGAGATGCGCCGGCCGCCCGTCAGCAACTCCGCGCCGCCCTTCACCGCGTCCTGCACCAGCGTATCGACAGCCGTTACCCTCTTCTCATTGACCAGTGGCCCCATCCGGGTATCCGCATGCAGGCCATTGCCGACCACAACGCTGCGCGCACCGGCGACAAACTTGTCCAGAAATTCATCGTAGACATTCTCATGCACGAGGAAGCGTGTCGGCGAGACACAGACCTGACCCGCATTACGATATTTCGAGGTCACCAATGTCGCAGCCGTCTTGCCGACATCCACGTCATCGAAGACAAAGACCGGCGCATGACCGCCCAGTTCCATCGTAGCCGGCTTCATGTAGGTTCCGGCCATCGCAGCCAGATGCTTGCCGACGGGCACCGAACCGGTGAAGGAGATCTTCCTGATAATGGGGTTAGGCACCAGATAGGACGAAATGTCCGCCGGCACGCCGAAGAGCAGACCGAGCACGCCCTTTGGCACGCCTGCATCATGGAATGCCTTGACGACAGCGACCGGCGAACCCGGGGTCTCTTCCGCCGCCTTGACGACGATGGAGCAACCGGCAGCAAGGGCTGCACCCACCTTACGGATCAACTGACTGACCGGGAAGTTCCAGGGTGTAAAGGCGGCTACCGGGCCCACGGGCTCATGCACGACGAGCTGCTGGATGGTGGGGCCGCGCGATGGAATGACTCGACCGTAGGCCCGACGACCTTCTTCGGCACACCAATCCAGAATGTCGACGGAAAGACCGAGCTCGAGCTTTGATTCCGCCAAGGGCTTTCCCTGCTCTGTGGTCAGGATGGCGGCTATCTCATCCATCCGTTCGCGGATGATGTCAGCAGCCTTGCGGATCAGCTTGCAGCGATCATAGGCGGAGGTCGAACGCCAGAGCTTGAAACCAGCCTCCGCGCTGGCCAGCGCCTCATCCATGTCCGATTTCGTCGCTATCGACGCGCCGCCGATGACTTCGCCGGTTGCAGGATTGATGACCTCGATCATCTGGCCGTTGGACGCGTCGCGGAAACGACCGTCAATGTAGAGCTGAATCTTGGGATACATTTCATTTCCTTCTCGATTGGTGACCGGCTTGAGATCCGGCTCGTAACGCTTATGGTCCGACCTCGGGGGCTTCAGAAAAGATCCCAGAAGTGCTCGCGCTTGCGCGCCGCCTCGGAATCTTCGGTGAGCAAAATCTCACCCATGCGCAGGTAATAGACCCGATCCGCCACGCGTAGTGTCGAGCGCACGCTCTGGTCGACGATGATGGCTGCCATCTGCCGCTCCTTGCAGAGCTTGTTGATCACTGCAAGAATCTGGTGCGCGGTCTGCGGGGCGAGCCCGATCGAGGGTTCGTCCAGCAGCATGAGGCTTGGCCGGCTCATCATCGCCATGCCGACTGCCAACATCCGGCGCTCGCCACCGCTGAGCGTACCGGAGGCTTGCTTCTGGCGTTCGCGCAACTTTGGAAAAGTCGTATAGACTTCCTCCATCAGCGCGGGCAGTTCCCTTGCATTCTCCGTGTAGCCACCCAGCTTGAGATTGGTTTCCACATCCAGCGCGCCAAAGACGGGTGCTTCGGCCAGCGAATGGGAAATGCCGCCCTCGACATTCTTGTAATAGGGAACACGGGAAATATCCCGCCCCTGGAAGGTAACGTTGCCCGACTTCGGAATGGTTCCCAGAATGGATCGAAGCAGCGTGGACTTGCCGGCACCGTTATGGCCGAGGACGGCCACTACCTCGCCAGGGTGAACATTCAGGCTGACATTGCGCAACACCTGTCGCTTGCCATAGCCGGCGGAGAGGTTCTGTACATCGAGTGTCGGCATGTGCGCCTGCGCGTTGTAGGTTTCATTGACGATCTTGAGAAGCGGTGTAGCCATGGTCTGCTCCCTCAAGTTCCGAAGTACAGATCGACGAGATCGGGACGCGATGTGACATCGTCGATCGAGCCATCGGCTACCACCTTGCCGGCGTTCATGAACACCACACGGTCGGCCAGTTCGGAGACGATGTGGAGGCTGTGCTCCACAATGCAGATGGTCTTGCCGTTTGCTGCAAGCTGCTGGACCAGCGCGATGATCTGCTCGGCCGCACGAGGGTCGACGCCGGAGGCCGGTTCGTCGAGCAGCAGGACCTCTGCACCTGTCGCAATCAGCCGGGCAAATGCGACGAGCTTCTGCTGCCCGAAAGGTAGATCCTGGACGATGCTGTTCGCCAGATGACCTATGCCCACAAAGTCCAGCAGTTCCATGGCTTTTGCACGGACTTCCTTTTCCTTGGCGCACGCCGCAAGGGGATTGGTCAGCAACCTGAGCAGCTTTTCGCCGGGCTGATGTGGCATGGCAAGCGCCACGTTGTCGAGCGCCGTCATGTTGCCGAACGCCCGCACGCCCTGGAAGTAACGCACCATGCCGGTCTTCGCGATCGTTGCTGTGCCAAGGCCGAAGATCGAATTGCCGTTCAGCTTGATGGTACCGGTGTCGCTGCGCTGGTTGTCCATCAGCAGGTTGAAAATGGTCGTCTTGCCAGCGCCGTTCGGGCCGATGAGTGCAACAATTTCACCTTTGTAGAGATCGATGGAGAAATCTTCGACTGCCTGCAGTCCGCCGTAACGCTTTGAAAGATTCCGAGCTTCAACGACTGGCTTGCGATTTTCAGGGACGATCTTTGATAGCTTCTGCTTCTTGCCGCTCGAGACAGGCATATCATGACTTTCAGGGGCAGCAGCAGGTGTCCTGCCGCCAAACCAGCGCATGTTTTCCGGCAGAAAGCCTTTCGGACGGAAGCGGATGCCCAGAACCAGCAACAGGCCGAAGATGACGCTTTCCCACGGAATGGCGGCGGTGCTGGTCATGCCGAGGTTCTGCAGCACCGGGCGAATGCTGCCGATGACAATCGCAGCGACCGTGCTGCCCAGGATGTTGCCCGGGCCGCCGAGCGCCACGCAGGCTGCAACGAGCACAGCGAAATCGAGATTGTAGGTCGCCGGTGCAACGAACTGCATGTAGCTGGCTGCAAGGGCGCCGATGCCGCCTGCAATACCAGCCGCAAGTGCGAATGCCAGCGACTTCGGCAGAACGGTCGTCTTTCCAAGCGCGCGAACGACGCCTTCGTCTTCACGGATGCCACGAAGCAGACGACCGAAAGGAGAACGAGCCACGAAAGAGCAGAACAGAGCACTCAGAACAGCCACGACCGCGAAGAAGACCAGAGCCTGATCTGTTGTGTCGATGCTGAAGTCACCGATCGCCATCGGGGGCATGGCCATTCCGTTCGGGCCTCCTGTGAGGCTGACGAAGGTATTGGCGCTGGTGCTAAATAGAAACTGGAAAGCGAGTGTCAGCAGGATGAGATAATCACCGCGGACACGCCGCGCCGCCGGCAATGCGACGAGGAAGCCGGCAAAGACGGAAACGACGACCGCGCTGAGGAAGCCACCCCAGAATGGCCAGCCTGGCCCGACGGCCTCGGAACCGCCGTAAGTTATACCCGTCGCCGTCATGATTGCGCAGGTATAGGCTCCCACGCCATAGAAAGCGGCCGTTGCCATGGACATCTGGCCAGCGACACCCAGAAGCAGGTTGAGCGAATTTGCCAGGATCACCAGGAACAGGACCTGGGTTGCGATATCTGCGAAGTAGGAACCGGTCATTAGTGGTCTTCTCCGGCAACAGCGAAGCGAGCAGGCAGAAGCCCCTCGGGACGGAAGATAAGGATTGCAGCCAGCAGCGCGAAGACGAGGATGACGCCGAAGTCGGGTGGTAGGAAAAGCCCGCTGAGTACCAGAATGAAGCCCAGCAGGAAGCCGCCGAACGCAGCGCCTCTTGCGGTGGCGGTGCCACCGAGAAAGATGCCGATCAGGCCGTACAGTACGGGCTGCAGGCCCATCGTCGCCTGGGCGGCAGAATCCATTGTCGAGAAGCATCCTGCAACGCCGATCAATGCGCCGCCGATGGCAAAGACCATGCGGAAGACACGCGCCTGAGAGATGCCGACTGACATGGCCAGCGCCGGATTAGAACGTACGGCGCTGATGGCAAAACCGATTTTGCTGCGCGTCAGCATGACGTGGATGATCAGCGCGAGCACGAGCGATGTGACAGCTGTTGTCAGGCGCAGGGCCGTGATCGTGATGCCACCGAAATTCAGAATGGAGTTGGGAACATTGGCGACCCGGAAGGCTTCCGGCCCGAAGATGATCTGGATGAGATTGGGTCCGGCGATGGCAATACCAAGCGAAGCAAGGAACACACCGAGCACTGAAGCACCGCTTGCCCGCAATGGTGCATAGACGATCGCCTCCATCGCGACACTGGCAGCCACTGCCAACGCGATACCGGCAAGCAGACCCAGCCAGATAGGCAGGCCCGCCCAATTACAGACCATGACCATTGCATAGCCGGCCAGAGCGTAATTGACCGCGTGTGCAAGATGGAAAGTGCGTGTCGTGGCATAGATGAGCCAGAAGCTGATCGCCACCAGCATATAGTTCAATCCGAGCAGAATGCCCGAAACAACCACCTGCCCGACCAACACTGCCAGATCGGCAGAAGACATCGTCAGCATGATCCGTGCCTCATCTTCGTATTCCTCCTCAAGTCCCCCGGGTGCGTTGTCCCAGGTCAGTTAAGCCATCAAGGATGCCCCGTTTCCAAATTGGAGCACCCTCGACATTCATTCATATTAGGTCGTGTCAGCACGGCCTCAGGCCGGCTGCACTTCCGTCGAGTTCTTCATGATCGAAGCAACGCGCGTGAGTGCGCCGCCGTCGCCGATCTTGAACACGCCCATCGGCTTGGTGACCGAGTGATCCTTGTTGAAGGTCATCTCGCCGGCATTGTCGGCGGAGCCGCCGTAAAGAGACGGGAATACCGGATTCTTTTCGATTGCTTTCGCAAGTGCGAGACCGCGGCCCGGTGTGTCGCCATCCTTGATTGCCCGCTGGATCGCAGCCCAGAGCACCATGGTGCATTCGAAGAAGTTCGCTTCGAAATAGCCGGGATCAGCGTTGTGTTTGGCCTTGTAGGCCTTGACGAATGCCTGGTTATAGGGGTTCGGATTGGCCACCTGATAGCCGTCTGTTGCCAGATAGACATTGTCCGAAAGTGCCGAACCGGCAATCTGCGCGCCCGATGGCGCAAGGTCGATGATCAGGATGGGCGCGGAGATGCCGGCTTCGCGAACCTGCTTGATGAAGAAGCCGCCGTCGTTGCCATAAAGCGTGGTGAAGATGACATCGGGCTTGGCAGCGCGGATCTGGCTGATCGATGAGCTAAAGTCGGTACCGCCAGCATTGATGACTTCCTTGTAGACAACGTCACCGCCGCTTGCTTCCTTCCAGGCCTTAGGCGCGATATCGTTCACAGCCGGCAGACCGTTTTCCGTTTGTCCGAGAATGGCAAGGCGCTTGGCATCCTTGAACTGCTTGGCCATGTAAGCGATGCCGCCGGCTGTTGCGTCGACAGCCCAAAGCGCGATTGTAACAAAGACGTTTGGACGATTGAGACCACTTGCGCTCGGGCCGCCGGTCCAGAAGGTCGTCACGCCGAACTGGTTCGTCAGCGGAAAGATTGCTTCCGTTGCAGCGCCGTAGGATGAGGCCAGCGAGTTGATCTTGTCCTGAGAGATGAGGCGACGGACACCCTGGACTGCCGGCGGAACAAGGCCGCTCTGGTGGTCGTTGAGGGCGATCGACATCTTCGGACCGCCGGATGCAGTAATGACCTCAGTCGCGAGGCGCGCGCCACGCTCCATGGACGTACCGAAATCGGCACCCTGGCCTGTCATGGATAGATTGAGGCCGTGGACCCAGATCAGGTCACCACCAGCTTCCTTGCCGCCCGGTCCGAACCACGGTGCAAAATCGCTTGTTCCTGCAGCAAACGCAGCTGGCATGTCGATAAAGCCGGTGGCGCCGACGATTGCGGCCCCAGCCATGCCCTGCAGCACGCGGCGACGCGAAAGCGATGCACCCAGTGGTCCCTGGCGGTCATTGAATTCAGTCATGTTGTTCTCCTCCGGTGTTCGTTTCAACAGCCGAGTCTTCCCACTCGTCCCAAGCGCCCCTAGGTCTTTGCAAAAGCAACCTCATCTACCGATGTCGCCGTGCATGCCCCTCGCTTGAATATTCTTCCTAACCAAGCCGACCCCATAAAGAAAATGCCAATCTATCTGCAGGTCATGATCCTGGGTTATGACATATGGAGCGTAGGATCGGCCGGCTGGATATGCTTGCAACCCATGATGCCCATGCAAAAATCAAAAACTCGGACAAGACGATCATGCGCGAAAAGTGCGCCGGCAAGGCTTCTCCAGTGAATGATGCGGTGGCCATGTCCTCCGACCTTCTGGCCAATCTCCTGTACTCCTCCCGCGGCAGACCACGCTGCTGCACTGCAAAACACGCTAGCAAAAATGACCGTGCGCAAAAAGTTCGTGATCCTTGTATTCGGTACTCTTGGAAATGAATCTCTACGGATAGGGTAAAAATCATCAATCCCGAGCGATCCGCGGTGCCAAAATGACAAAAGAAATCGGCGCACCCTCACAGATGCGCTGACCTCTCATTATGAAAGCTCCGGCAACACCGGGCCCTTATCACTCACGCTATGGTATCAGCGCTGACCGTCATTAACGCTGATATCTTCGGGACGCAGACCGCCCAGGCGCTGATGGATACGGCCACCCGTTGCCATGACGATCGTGTAGAGCAGTTCATTTGGCTTAGGTGCATCCAATGCACCGACGTCCATACTGTTGAAGTGCCCGCGAACGTAGCTGGCGTGGATGTTGAAAAGCGGAACCGGCAGCTGGTAGCCTGCAGAAGCCACAGTCTTGGCAGCTGGCACGATGGACTTGCCGCCGAGATGAGCACGCATCGGCCAGCCGCCAGCCTCATGCCAGATAGCGCCGTGCTCAAGCTCGCCGTTTACGCCGACGATGGCGCCTTTGCCCCAAGCCTGGATGGCATCCTTGCCGCCAAGTGCTTCGGTTAGCTCGCTGGTCATGTCTTCGCCAAGGCCGCGCAACTCTGCCATGAAGGGCATCAGATCTTCGGCATAGCGGCCCGCGAAGGGATTTGCCAAGACGACATAAGCGGCGCCCATCTTCAACGGCTTTTCCGGCTTGGGACCACCTTCGTGATAGATCGTATCGATCCTGAGTGAACGCTTGCGAATATTGATTAGCGACATGGACACTACCTCCTCGTTGGTCAGTTTGGTTCCGATCCGAACTGGGCGCCCGCCCAGTGTTCGAAATGTTTGATGGTTTCAGCGAAATCCTTCTGGCCGTCACCCTGGGATATGGCGAAGGACAGGAATGCCCGCGCCGCGGGACTGACGAGCATCGTGGCACCCATGTTTTCTGCCTCTTCCAGGCAGAGCTTGACATCCTTGTGCATGAGCTCCGTCGCAAATCGGTTCGGAAAATTGCGATTGATGACTGTTTGCGGGATACGTTCCTGCGTGGCGAATGAACGGCCTGTCGACACGTTGATAATGTCGAGCATAGCCTGCGCATCAAGGCCCGCCTTGGTTCCGAAAACCAGGGCCTCCATGCTGGAGACCATGGCGACCGCACACAGGGTATTGTTGATCACCTTGATTGTCTGGCCAAGCCCGGCATCCTCGCCGAGGAAGAAATGCTGCTTACCGAGAACATCAAGAACCGGCTTGAGCTTGTCGAAATACTCTCGGTCACCCGATGCCATAATGGCGAGCGTTCCCTTTTCGGCAGCGACCGTCCCACCACTGACGGGCGCACCGATGAAGCGAATATCCTTCGCTGCAACAGCGGCAGCGATCGCACGTGATGCCGTCGGTCCGGTGGTTGAAAGATCGACGATGCATTTGACGCTCGACCCGGCGCCGACACCGTTTTCAGACAGCACCACCTCCTTGACAATGGGCGGCGACGGCAGGCTCATTAAGACAATCTCGACGTGCGACGCCAAATCCTTGCCTGATGTGGCAGACTTGGCACCGCGGCTTCGCAGCGTTTCGACAACGGGCTGGTTGGTATCGTAGACTGTCAGATCCAGACCGGCGTCAAGCAGCCGGTATCCGAAATGAAAGCCCATATTGCCCAGTCCGATCAGACCGATTTTCATTATGGCTCCCTGATGAAATGCAGCGGGACCGACGCCCGCAAATCCTCCGCTGAACGGCTTCATATCAGGAGGCAGCTCTTGCAAAAAAGGCTAAGATGTTCGAAGGTCATAATCTGTTGTTATGAGTTGACCTGAATGAAATTCAAAATCCGCCAAATGGAGGTCTTCCGTGCCGTGATGATCAGTGGCTCGATCACCAATGCCGCGAAGATGCTCTTCGTTTCCCAGCCAGCTATCAGTCGCATCGTGGCCCATACGGAGTCGTCATTGGGGCTTCAGCTTTTCAAGCGATCGAAGGGAAAACTGATCCCTACACCGGAGGCGTTGCGGCTCTTCGAACAGGTGGAGGTCGTCTATGATTCCGCTTCGCGCGCCAGCCAGTTTGCGGAAAATCTTGCCGGAAACCTGAATGGCACCATCCACCTCAGTATCAGCCCATGCTTGAGCAGGATGGTCATTGCGCGTGCTGTCGCGCCCTTTACCAAGCGCTATCCCGACGTCTCGGTGCACATTCATTCGCGCATGCTGGGAGAGCTGCCATTCGATCTGCTCAGCAGCAAGTCTCATGTGGCCGTGTCAGTCCAGCCGCTGGAGCATGCAAATCTGATCAGCGAGACTGTAACCACAACCAGGATGGTGTGCGCCCTGCCCCGTGGCCACCGGCTTTGCGACGGGGAGACCGTTAAACTTTCCGATATCGCCGCCGAACCCATGGTCATGCATGCCGAAAAGCTGACTTTCGGCGAACTTGTGCGGGATGCTTTCAAAGCAGAAAAGCTTTCCCACAAGGCAGTAAGTCTGGTGCATCAGACAGACAATGCGTGCTCTCTGGTCAATGCCGGCGTCGGTCTGGCCATCATCGATCCCTATTCCGCCCACTGGGGTGGCTATCCCGACGTCGTCACCCGCCCCATTAGCCGGACTATTCCCCTACGGCCCTCGATTGTCCGATCAAATTTCGAAAATCTCGGCACGGAGACCGAACGTTTCATCAAATATGTGTCGAAAATGAACTGGGAAAGTGCACCATGACCGCGCCGGCTACCTACAGCTTCATGTAGGTATCGAGGATATGGTCGGCAATCGCCAGTGATGATGTGGCTGCCGGTGACGGCGCGTTGCAGATGTGGATCATCCGCGCCGTCTGGAGAACGAGAAAGTCGTGCATGATCGCGCCATTATCCATGACGACCTGCGCCCGCACGCCGGCCTTCCGGCGCCCCAAATCCTCTTTGCGCAAGCTCGGCATATATTTCCGGCAGGCCTCAAGGTAGACTGAGGTAAAAAACGAATTCTTCATTTCCGAAAGACCTGAGGCAAGGTTTCCCTTCAGAAATTTCCAGAAGCCGACGTAACCGACTATGTCGACGAAGTCTGAGAAATTGAACGAGAATCGGGGCAATCCTTCGCGGGAAAGTCCGAGAACCGCGTTCGGCCCGACGCTCAACCTGTTCCGTACCTCGTGGGTCAGATGGATCCCGAGGAATGGCAGTTCGGGATCCGGAACAGGGTATATCAGGTGATTGATCCTGGCGCGCAGGCTTGGGTCGACTTCGTAATATTCACCACGGAACGGAATGATGCGGAAATTGGTCTTAAGACCGGCCATCCTGGCAAGTCGATCCGATTGGGCGCCAGCGCAGGCAACAAGACGATATGCCTGAAAGGTGGCGTCGCCGGCGTGAATTGTCACGCCATCAGCCGTCTCGTTGATGCCTGTTACCCGTGCGCCGAGCCTCAATTCACCTCCATCCGCAACGAAGATATCCGCCATCTTCCGTGATACCTGCCTATAATCCACGATGGCCGACTCGGGGAAGAAAAGCGCCTCGACGCCGCGGATCAGCGGCTCGCGTATCTTGAGTTCATCCCCGTTGACCTCAGAGAAAGGGATGCCGTTCGCGGTTGCGCGCTCGCGTAGTCCCTGAAGTCTCTGCTTTTCGATGCTATCGGTAGCAACGATGAGCTTTCCGCATTGCTCATATTCGATACTGCTCCGATCACAGAACGCCTTCATCATTCTGGCGCCCTTGCGGCAGAGCTGTGCTTTGAGGGAACCGGGAGCGTAGTAGACCCCCGCGTGAATCACACCCGAGTTATTGCCGGTCTGATGCCGGGCTACGGCAATCTCTTTCTCCAGCATCAATATCCGCGCGTCTGGTCGGCGCTGCTGAAACTGATAGGCGGTCGCAAGACCAACGATGCCTCCCCCAATGACGACGAGGTCATATTTCATCAAACATCCTCCCGGCGTGGCATGCACAAGATCATAGTCGACAATCTGCTAATCCGACTTCACTACAGATTATCGATAATATTGTCCATATTCTGATTTATAATATTATCGCCAAGATTGACAGCCATCTGGCACGCCGATATAGCTGCGGCGAAGAGGGAGTCGGAGATGCCGAGAAACAAGGGAGCAGAGCTGCTGCCGGAAACAGCTCCGGACGGCAGTGCGGTCCGGACAGCGGAGGCAATCTACCGAATTCTGCGGCTCGACATCGCTTTCGGGCGACTCATGCCGCGCCAGCGCCTCGTCGAAAGTGAGCTCTGCGAGCGCTTTGGCACTTCCAACCACAATATCCGGCAATCCTTCGAGCTGCTTGATCGCGCGGGATTGATCGAGCGCAAGGCCAACCGTGGCGTGGAAGTCCGCGCCCTATCGGCCGCGGAACTGAAGGACCTCTATGACATTCGTGTCATGCTGCAGACCGAAGGCGCGCGGCGCATCGATCTTTCCAGAGCAGAGGAGCTGGCCAACATCCTCGCGGAAATCAATAGCGCCTATGAAAAGGCACTTGACGCGGAGGATTTCGAAGCTGCGGCGGAAGCAAACGACCGCTTTCATCTGGCGATGTTCGATTGCTGCCTGAATGCCGAGCTGGCCGAACTGCAGCGCGCCTACTGGCTGCGCGCCTCGGCCTTCATTTCCAGGGCGCTGAGCGACACAAACCTGTCTCGTGTTTCGCGGATTGAACATCAGAAGATCATATCTGCAATCAGGGAAGGAGACGTGGACCGTCTTGTGGAGGTGACCGTGGCGCATATTCGCCCCGCACTGGATGTCTACAAGCGACTCTACGGGATTATCTAGCGAGGAGATCATGGCGAGTGACAGCAGCAACCCCGACTACATCGTAATAGGGGGAGGGTCTTCGGGTGCCGTTCTGGCGGCGCGCCTGACCGAGGATGCCAATATCAAGGTAGTGCTTATCGAGGCAGGCGGAGAGCAGAGCAATCCCTGGATTCATGTGCCGCTCGGTTACGGCAAGCTGTTCCGCAATCCCGCTGTCAACTGGATGTATTCCGGTGTGCCGGAGCCCGGCTTGAACGATCGAACGATCTATCATCCCCGCGGTAAGGTACTGGGTGGCTCAAGCGCGGTGAACGGGCTGCTTTATGTCCGCGGCCAGCGCGACGACTTCGATCACTGGGCGCAAATCGGATGCCGAGGCTGGAGCTTTGACGACATTCTGCCCTACTTCCGGAAGGCTGAGCGACGCACAGCGGGCGGAAACGAGTTCAGGGGTGACAGCGGCCCACAGCCCATCTCGCTACCGCAGAGTACCGACGAACTTTGCGATGCCTATATCGATGCCTGGCGGCAGGATGGCCTTCCCTACAATGAGGATTTTAATGGCAGCACGCAGGAAGGCACAGGCTACTACGAATCCACTCAGCTGAACGGCATTCGCTATAGCACGGCCTCCAGCTACTTGCGAAAGGCACGCCGCCGGAGCAACCTGAAGATCATCACCCACGCCCTGGCAACCAGAATCGTTTTCGATGGCAAGCGCGCGGTGGGAATTCGCTACGAGCGCCATGGGCAGGAACATGAAATCCGCGCAACGCGTGAGGTCGTCATAAGCACCGGCGCCATTGCCACGCCGCAGCTGCTTGAATTGTCTGGAATAGGCGATGGCGACCGGTTGAACCGGCTAGGCGTTTCAGTCGTGCATCATTCGCCAGCCATTGGCGAACGGTTCCAGGACCACCTGCAGGTACGATGCGTTTATGAATCGAATTCCGGCAACACGGTGAATGCTCGCTACAACAACGTATTCCATCGGCTTGGCATCGGCATCGAATATGCTCTCAAGCGCACCGGTCCGCTTGCCGTGGCTGGGGCCTACGCTGGCTGCTTCTATCGAACGGAAAATCATCTCGACACGCCGGACATGCAGAGCCTCTTCATCATGTTCTCCGTTCGCAAGATGGGCGACAGATTCGATGACTTCTCCGGTTTCACGGCAACTTGCTATCAACTGCGGCCGGAGAGCCGTGGGCATGTTCATGCGATATCTCCCGACATCCGTCAGCGCCCTGCAATTTTCGGAAACTATCTTGCAACGGAAACCGATCGTCGCGTGACGATCGAAGGACTGAGACGCCTGCGGAAGATCATGCGCAACCCTGCGATGGCGAGGCACGTCAAGCGCGAGGTGGATCCAGCACCTGATACGGAAAGCGATGAACAATTGCTCGCCTATATCCGCTCCACAGCCTCCACCGTATACCATCCTTCCTCTACGTGCGCCATGGGCGCCCGGGACGGAGACCCATGTGATCCGCAATTGCGTGTTCGCGGCGTCAGCGGCCTGAGGGTCTGCGATGCCTCCGTCATTCCGGCGATGACCTCAGGCAACCTGAACGCGGTTGCGATCATGATCGGTGAGAAAACGGCAGACTTGTTGAAGACAGGTCAATGAGTAAGTGCGTTAGCGCAAAGACGATACCTGAGCTGGCAGAATATGTAGGAGAGTCTAATGCTTAGACCCGAGATATTTGCTGAGTGCGAAAACACTTTGGGCGAAAGCTACTTCTGGCATCCGGACAAAGCCTCGCTTTGGTGGACAGACATCAAGGAGAGGCGCATCTTTTCGCAAGACTTGCGCGGTGAACAAACTTGCTATTGTCTTCCCGAACGGGGATGCTTTATTCTTCCACACCGGTCGGACGGCTTCATTATCGGCTTTCCCAAGAAGATCGTGCAACTGTTGCAGGCAATGCTGGCCGAAAGCATCTGCGCCGCCGAGCTGCGGCGCAGTGCCACTAACGCTCTGGTGGAGCCCAATGCCCCAGTGGAAATTGGCAATCTTCCATATGGAGAACAGCATTTTCAACTTCCGCGAAGCACCACGGACGACCACAACTTTTTCCTCGCCGTGATGCAATCCAGGTTTCGCCGCGAAATCCGTTCATCACCGCTCAATAAAGGATATGTCGGCGTCGTCATGCGCCGCGTGCGTATCGGGGAAACGCTGCGAAAAAGATACCGAGCACTTTGGGGAGTGAAAACTAAAGACTCCTAAAGATTGCACCGAGGAATTCAAGCACGGCGGTGCTCGCCATCAGGGACGTCTGTCCGGCCAGGTCGACGAGCGGATTGATCTCGACGCAATCGAAGCCCACGATCTTGCCCTTTTCGGCCACCCGCTGCAGCACCGCCTTCAGTTCGTGATAAAGGAGCCCATCGGAGCATGGAGAGCCCGTTCCAGGGGCGATCGACGGGTCCATCGCGTCGATATCGATGGTGACATAGATATTCGACATGTCCGGAATCCTGTCGAGCGCAGCCTCGATATCGTCGCGGATCATCTTGCGGGTAATAACGCTTGCGCCTTTTTCATGGAGGTCACGCCAATCCTCCTCGCGGGTCCTGACGTCGCGGATGCCGATATGGGTCATGTTGTGCACGAAGGGCAATTCCTTCGTCCGCCGCAGCGGGCTTCCGCTCGCGAACTTCACACCGTCGACATTATCGATCCAGTCAAGATGCGCGTCGATGTGAACCACATCCAGTTCGGCGAACCGCGAAAATGCCCTGACGCAGGGGAACGTGACGGAATGATCTCCACCGATCATGACCGGCAGGGCACCGGAATCCAGAATGGCTTCGATATTGGCGGTGATCAGGCCGAAATTGCGCTCCATGTCATAGTAGGCGATGTCGACATCGCCACAATCCACCATCCTGATGCCTTCGAGCCGCCGCTCGTTTGCGTCCAAATCCCAGTAGCCGGCGGGGTTGGCACCGCCCCAGGGGGTGAAGCGCTTGGAATATTCGCGCAGCGAGCTGGGCCCGAAACGCGTGCCCGGCCGATATCCGACGCCGCCGTCATATGGAATGCCGAGGAAGGCGACGTCGGCATCGATTTTTGAAAAGTCCTCGCAAACCGACGATTTGAAAAACGTCGCCAGGCCCACGGATGTCAGGTTGGCATTATAGCGTTCGGTCATGTTCTTTCTCACTTCAGCTTAGATTTGAAGATTATTTCGACGAAGGTTTGCGGTTGGCAAAGATCGCGCCAAGGAATTCGAGGATCATCACGCTGGCGAGGAGGCAGGTGCGACCGCCCTCATCGACCATCGGATTGACTTCGACGAGATCGAACCCCACGACATTGCCGGCGGTCGCCACCCCTTTGAGCAGGCCGCGCACTTCGTGGTAAAGCAACCCGTCCGGCGTCGGCGAGCCGGTTCCGGGCGCGACGGACGGGTCGAGCCCGTCGATATCGATGCTGACAAAGACATTGCCCAGTTCGGGGAAGCGGCCAAGGATGCCCTTGATCCCCTCGTCGCGGACCTCGTCGCGGGTGATGACGATCGCTCCCGCCTCCTCGGCGTCCCTGACCTGGTCTGCGGTGGTGCGAACGTCCCGAATACCGATCTGGATCATGTTTCGGACGAAGGGCAGTTCCTTGATCCGGCGCATCGGCATGGCATTGGCGTGACGGACTCCATCGATTTCATCGCGCCAATCCATGTGGGCGTCGATGTGAACGATGTCTATCGTCTCGAAACGCGAGAACGCGCAGACGTTCGGGAAGGTCACCGAGTGATCACCGCCGATGATGACGGGCAACGCACTCTGATCCAGGATCGATTCGATACTGGACGTGATGCGCTCGGCATTGCGGTCGAAATCATAAAACGCGATATCGACATCGCCGCAGTCAGCCATCGTCACGCCGTCGAGATAGCGTTTGCGGTCCTTGATGTCCCAATAGCCGTTCGCAGAATGGCCGCCCCATGCACCGTATCGAACCGAAAGGTTTCGAATTTCACGGGGCCCAAATCTCGTGCCCGGCCTCCAGCCGTTGCCGCCATCATAGGGAACGCCGAGGAACGCGACGTCGGCGTCCACCTTGTTGAAATCCTCGACGACGGGCGCGCGAAGGAAGGAGGTTAGGCCTACGCTGGGTAGGCTCGCGGAATAGCGAGGCCGTGTCATGAAGTTTCCTCTCGTTTATTTCGATTCTTGCGATGCAGGGAATTTGCCCGGAACGCGCGATGCGGCCGCCGCGAGCTCCTCGAGGGGCAGGTGGCAGGCAATGCGATGGCCGGGCGCAGGCTCCAGGACGGGCGGGGTCATGGTTTCGCAGATCGATCCGATCTGGCGCGGACAGCGCCCCTGGAAGACGCAGCCCTTGGCAACCCGCCGTGTCGTATCGCCCGACAGCACGATCCGGCTATCAGGCTGATGATCGCCATCGGGCGAGGCCGCAGCCGAAAGCAGGGCCTCGGTATAGGGATGGTAAGGCGGCTGCAGGACGCGGTTCGTCGGCCCCTCCTCCACGATCTTGCCGAAGTAGAGGACCGCGATCCGATCGGCGACGTGGGATATGACGGCAAGGTCATGGGAGATGAACAGATAGGCGAGCTGCAGCTCCCTGCTGAGGTCGAGAAACAGGTTCAGCACGGTGGCCTGGACCGACACGTCGAGTGCGGAGACGGGCTCGTCGCAGACGATCAGCTGCGGATGTGACGCCAGCGCGCGAGCAATGCCGGCCCGTTGCTTCTCGCCGCCGGAAAGCTGATGCGGATATCTGTCATAATAGCGCTTCGGCAGGCCCGCCCGATCCATCAGGGCTTCGACCTGTGCCCGGCGATTGGCACCCTGATCATTACCTGACACGGTGAAGGCCCGGCCGATCGCATTGCCGATTGTCCGTCGCGGATTGAGCGATGAGGTCGGGTTCTGAAAGACGATCTGCGCCTTTCGCCGAAAGCCCTCCAGATCGCGCTCTTTCGACGCCGTGATGTCCGATCCGTCGAAAACGACGCGACCGCCGCTGGATTGAATGAGCCGGAGCATGATCCGGCCGAGCGTCGATTTCCCGCTTCCGCTTTCGCCGACAAGACCGACGATCTCGCCCCGCGCTATCGACAGGGAAATCCCGTTGATCACGTCGACGCGTTTCTTCACGGGCGCCGGCACCGGGATGGCGCCGAAGGCCCTGCGCCATTCGATCGTTGTCGCGGGAAGCGCGAAGCTTTTGCTGACGCTGTCCAACTCGACGAGCGCGCGGCGATCGGCGGTCACGGCAGGGACACTGCCGGCATCCGGCGGATCCGGCCAGCGAAAGTCCGACACGTCTTCGGCCCTCCAGCATTTCACCAGGCGATCGGAAACGGGACGAACCTGCTGTGCATCACCACATCCATCCTCGGCGAACGGACAGCGGTCCCTGAAAATGCATCCCGCCGGCAGGTCGGCGAGATTTGGAAACCGGCCGCCGATCGGCGTCAGGCGTCGCAGCCGGTCACGCTCGCCAAGTCGCGGAATGGAACCGAGAAGCCCCCGCGTATAGGGATGAAGCGGCGAGCGCAGGACGCTGCCCTTGGGTCCGAGCTCCAGAACCTGGCCGGCATAGAGCACGCAGACGCGATCGGCGATCTTGTTCACCACGCCGAGATTGTGGGTGATGAAAAGGACACCGGCGTTCCGGCGTGCCGAAATCTCCTGGATGAGATCGAGAACCTGGGCTTCGATCGTGACGTCCAGGGCCGTCGTCGGCTCGTCGAGGATGAGAAGCTCCGGATTGCAGACCAGCGCGGAGGCAATGAGGACGCGCTGGCGCATGCCCCCCGACAGTTGATGGGGATAGGATTTCGCCACCGCTTCCGGGTCGGCGATGCCTACCTCGCGCAACGCTTCGAGCGCTTTCGACTGCGCCTCCCGCTTCGACAGGCCGAGATGCGCGATCAATCCCTCCGCGACCTGGTTGCCGATGCGGATCGAGGGGTTCAGCGAGGTGAACGGATCCTGGAAAACCAGCGATATCCGGCTTCCGCGCATGTCTCGCCGCTTGTCGGCATTCATGGCGCTCAGATTTTCGCCGTTGAATTCGATCGTTCCAACCACGCTCCTGCGATCGATCATGTCCATGATGGCCATGGCGATGGTGCTTTTGCCGGAACCGGATTCACCGACGAGCGCAACCGTCTCGCCCGGCGAAATCTCCAGGTTGATCCCCTTCAGCGCCTGCAGCCGGCTCGGCCCGGTGCCGTAGGTAACGGTCAGATCCTTGATGGACAGAAGTGGCATGTTCAATGACCTCGCGAGCCGGTACGCGGATCGATCGCCTCGCGAAGGCCATCGCCAAATAGGTTGACGGCAATGACCGTCAGGCACATGGACAGTCCGGGAGCCAGGGCGACCCAGGGGGCCTGCGCGATGAAGGGACGCGCTCCGCTGATCATCAGGCCCCATTCGGGACTAGGCGGCTGCGCACCCATGCCAAGAAAGCTGAGGGCTGCGCCGAGAAGGATCGCAAAGGTGATGCGCAGGCTGCCTTCCACGGCAATGGTCGGCCAGGCGTTCGGCAGGATTTCCCTGAGGAGGATGTACCAGGTTCGTTCGCTGCGCGCCCTCGCCGCCTCGATGAAGTCCTCATTGGCGAGATCCAGCGTCAAGGCGCGCGTGAGGCGGACGATGACCGGGATGTAGACGAACCCCACGGCTAGGATGGCCTTCCAGGCCGATGGCTGGCTGACCGCCAGAAACAGCAGCCCGAGCATGATCGGCGGCATCGAAAGCAGCACGTCCATGCATCGCATGACGATCTCGTCGAACCGGCCGCGCTTGTAGCCGCACAGGAGGCCGAGAGGCACGCCGGCGACGAGACTGAGTGCCGTCGCGCCGAGGCCGATCGCCAGCGACATCTGCGCTCCCACGAGCGTTCGGCTGAAGACGTCCCGGCCGAGCTCGTCGGTGCCGAACCAATGCGCCGCACTCGGCGGCTTCATCCGCGCCAGGATGCTCATCTGGTCGTATTGATAGGGCGCCACCCAGGGGCCCAGAACCGCAATGATGATGATCGCCGTCAGCAGCACGCCGCCAATCAGCATCTTCGAGGGCATGGCTGCGAATGCGAGCGCTGCCTGACGGTGAAAAGGCTTAATCTGCGGCATTTCCGTACCTGATCTTTGGGTTAACGAGCGCGTACAGCAGGTCCGCAGCCAGATTGGCCAGACAGTAGATGAGAGCGATCACCAGGATGCTCGCCTGAATGAGAGGGAGGTCGTGGCGCTCGATCGCGAACATCAGCAGGCGCCCGATCCCGGGATAGGAGAACACCATTTCCACGACCACGATGCCGCCGATCAGCCAGCCGATGTCCAGCGCCAATACGGTGATGGTTGGCATGAGGGCGTTGGGCAGCGCGTGACGGAACACGACCGTCGTCTCCGACAGGCCCTTGGCCCGCGCGTTGCGCACATACTGGCTGTTCAGGGTTTCGAGCATACTCGAACGTGTCAGTCGAGAAACGTGCGCGACCAGCGTCAGCGTCAGCGTGACGACCGGCAGGGCTAGGTGCGCAAACCAATCCGCCGGCGAACTGAAGAACGAACCCATGCCACCGGAAGGAAGCAGCTGAAAATAATTCGCGAAGCAGATGATCAGCACGATACCCCAGAAGAATTCGGGGATCGATATTCCGACATAGGTGAAGATCGATACAGCATGGTCGACGATCCCGTCCTTGCGGACGGCGGCAACCACACCGAACAAAATTCCAAGGACTGCGACGCAAATGAAGGACAGCCCGGCCAGCACCGCCGAGGCGCCGAAAGCGTCGGTGATCAACGATCCCACCGGCCGCTCCATGACGATCGACTGCCCGAAATCGCCGACGAGGATGCCGGACACCCAGCGCCAATATTGCACAACGACAGGGTCATTGAGGCCGAGCTTGACGCGGATGGCCGCAATCACATCCGGCGTCGCGAACTGTCCGGCGATCGCGTGCGCCACATCTCCCGGCATCACCTGAGTGATCGCGAACACCAGAACGGAAATCACGATCAGCACCGCCGCCACCGCGACGAAGCGTTTTAAGACATAAAACAGCATTTTCTCACCCTTGCGGGGGCCAGACATCCGTCTGGCCCTTTCGCTCGATCAGTGAAGCGAGACTTCGCGAAGGTCCAACCACATCATCGGGCTGGACTTGAAGCCGTGAACCCTGTGGCGGACCGCGTTCGCGTGATTGACGACATACGGTATGACGCTTGGCGGATTCACCACCGTAAGCTCTTGGAATTGCTTGTAAAGCGTCGTGCGTTCTTCTTCGGATGTCGCCGCGCGGGCCTTGTCGAGGACCTCGTCGATCTTGGGGTTCTTGTAGTTCCACAGGGTGGTGTTCCACGACCCTGCGGAGTTGAACCAGGGATAGACCGACGGGTCGACGGCCGGTCGGGAATAGAAGCCGTCGACATAGAACGCGGCCTTCCCTTCGATATCGCTGATGAATTTGTCCCATGGAACGGTCTGGATATCGACCTTGATGCCGATCGCCGCCAACATCTCGCGCGCCGCCAGGCCAAGGCGCTCCTTCGGCGGACGTCCGCTGGGGACGTAGAGGGTCGTATTGAAGCCGCTCGGGAAACCCGCTTCGCTCAGCAACTGCTTGGCCTTGGCGACATCGGCCTGCGGGAACGCGATATCCTTGTTGTAATAAGGGCTGGTCGGCGGGATCGGCGTCAGGGTCGGCGTTCCGCTGCCGAAAAGCGCGAATTCTACCATGGCCTTGCGATCGATGGCGGCATCGATGGCCTGACGGACCTTGACGTTGTCGAACGGAGCGATGGCGTTGTTCATGATCAGGCCATCCCAGCTCGAGGTAGCGACGCTGTCGATCGTCACATCGGGATTGTTGGCGAGCTGCTGGATGCCCTCAGGCGGAATATCCCACACGAGGTCGACTTCGCCCGTGGACACGGCGGAAACGCGAGCGGCGGATTCCGGCATGATGCGCAGATCCACGCCATCGAGCTTCGGTTCGCCCTTGATGAAATAGTTGGGGTTCTTGACGAGCTTTACATCTTCGCCCGGCTTGAATTCCTGGAACATGAACGGCCCCGTACCGTCTGGCTTCGCCGCGATCGTGTCCAGCTTGTCGCGGGGCACGATCTTGACCTGACGGTCGGCAAACAAGTCCGGGAACCCGGCATAGGGAATGGAAAGATCGAACTTGATCGTCAGCGGATCGACCACCGTAATGGTGTCGACGATCGTGAAATTCGCGCGGGCGACGGAACCGATCGCCTTGTCCTTGATGCGTTCGATCGTTGCCTTGACATCCTCCGCGTCCAGCGCGCGGCCGGAGTGAAACTTGACGTCCGGACGCAGCTTGAAGGTCCAGCTCTTCTGATCCTGGGTGGACGACCAGCTCTCGGCCAGGTCGGGAACGACCTTTCCGTCGGGGCCGATGCCGGTGAGGCCGGAATAGACCAGAAAGTCGACGACGTACTCGTCGCCGATCTTCGTCTTTGCCGGATCCAGCGTGTTAAGGTTCGACGAAAGCGCGACCTTGAGCACATCGTCCGCATGCGCAGACGCTGCAAAGCCGAATGCTGCTGCAGATATCACTGCGGATGAGACCAACCGCGAAATTGCAATCATTTCATTCCCCTTCGGATTGTTATTGAGGGCTAAGCGGAATCGGGCTTCTCCTTGGCCGTCTTTTTGCGGCTTTTGAACTTGGCTTCACGCGGCGGTTCTTCCCACCACTCACCAAGAGCTCGACGGTGTTCCTCCCGAACACGGACGGCAGCGGGAACTTTTGTTCCTTCGGCACCTGCCACGATTGCGATGAGCGTCTCCACGGCGGCAAATGCCGACGTCATCGCATCAAAGAACGCCGGACTATCGTGGTTGATGAGGATCACGGTGTCCGACACCCGTCCCACCGGCGATAGCGGGGAATTGGTAATGGAGATCACCTTCACGCCGCGCTCATGCGCGAAACGGGTGATCTCGACGGATTGTCTTGCCGCCGGCTCGAGGCTGATGACGAGAAGCGCGTCCTCGGGACCGCAATGCGTCATCGGGTCGGCGCCGATTCCCCCCGGACCATCCACCAGCACCGTCTTCGTGCTGAAATAGCCGTAGAGATAGGCGAAGTGATAGGCGGCGGAATAGGCCGTTCTCTGGCCCGCACTGTAGACGGTGCGGGCATTCATCAGGGTCTTTGCCGCCTCGTTGAGTGCCGCCCGCTGCGTCGGATCCATCAACTGACCGACATTGGCGCTCAGCCGCTCCACCATCTGAGGTGCGATATCGTCGCCGGTATGCTTGCGTTGCTCGACCAGGTGCTCGGCCCTGGAGCTGAAGGGCTCGATGGAATTGCGAACCGCCCCGACGAAGATCGACCGCAACTCTTCGAAACCGGCAAAACCAAGCTGCTTCGCCAGCCGCGTCATCGTGGCCGCCGGCACGCCGGCACGTCGGGACTGCTCGCGCATCGACAGAAGCGCGACCTCCTGCGGGTTGTTGAGGAGGAAGCGAGCCGCCACCTGCATCTGTCCAGGAAGCTTGCCGAAGTTCTCCCTTATCTGGTTGCTGACAACATCGATCTTCATGGCCTGACCGTAGGTCGTTTGATCGCTGGATGCAACACTTGTTTCATTATTATCACGATTCAATTCATTTGTTTTCTTCATGCCGTTACCCTCGGTCGGAAAACGGCACTGTTTCACGTTGAAACAAATGTTTCAACGCGGGCTTCCGGCATCAGGATTCGAGGGCGGCGGTGACGGCCGAGGCCAGGCGGTCGACGATGATATCGACCTCGCCGCGGGTAACGATGTAGGGCGGCGCGAGGAGAACATGATCGCCGGCCTTGCCGTCGGCCACGCCGCCGGTCGGATAGACCATCAGCCCGCGCTGCATGGCGTTCTTCTTGATCACCGCATGCAGCTTGCGCGAGGCCTGGAACGGCCTTTTGCTCTCGCGATCCTCGACGAGCTCAATGGCCTGGAAAAGTCCCCGCCCCCGGATATCGCCGACATTCGGATGCTGACCGAACCGCTCGTTGAGGCTTTCGGACAGGTAGCGGGCCACGGCGCGAACATTTTCCAGAAGGTTTTCGTCTTCGATGACCTTCTGGACTTCGAGCGCGGCGGCACAGGCGATCGCGTGCCCCAGATAGGTGTGACCGTGGGCAAAGCCGCCGTCGCTATTGATGGTATCGAAGATCTCCTGGGTGCAGATGGCCGCGCCGATCGGCTGATAGCCGGCGCCCATGCCCTTTGCGATGGTGACGATATCGGGAGAAATGCCTTCCTGCTCGAAAGCGAACAGGCTGCCGGTCCGGCCCATGCCGCTCATGACCTCGTCGAGGATAAGGAGGACACCGTACTGGTCGCAAATCTCGCGGATACGCTTGAAATAACCCTCGACCGGCGGCACGGCTCCGGCCGTCGCACCGACGACGGTCTCGGCGACGAAAGCAGCGACCGTTCCCGGCTCGCGTGCGAGAATTTCGCGCTCCAGCTCGTTTGCCACGCGCAGGCCGTAGTCGAGATCGGTCTCGTTGCCCTGCTTGCCGCGATAGGGATAGCAGGCCGCGATCTGCACCGACTTGAACAGCAGCGGTTCGAACGGCGCACGCCGCCAGGCATTTCCGCTGATCGCGACCGCGCCCAGCGTGGCGCCATGATAGCTTCGCTCGCGCGAAATGATGACGCCGCGCTTGGGCTCGCCCTTCGCCACGAAATACTGCCTCGCAAGCTTCAACGCCGTTTCGACGGCCTCGGACCCGCCGGACACATAATGCACCTTCGTCAGCGTTTCGGGCGTCCTGCGAACCAGGAATTCGGCAAGCTCTTCGGCCGGTTCGCTCGTAAAGAACGACGTGTGCGCAAACGCGAGTTTCTGGCCCTGGGTAATAATGGCATCCCGAACCCGGGCGTTCGAATGGCCCAGGCAGGAGACGGCAGCGCCCCCGGAGGCATCGAGATAGCGTTTCCCATCCTTGTCGATGATGAAAACCCCATCGCCCGCAACGGCGACGGGCGGCAGATTTCCGGGGAAACGATGAAATATATGGCTCATGGCGCCCTCCATTTCAGGGCATATGATCCATATGTTTCTATTTAGTCAATATATGATTCAAGTGAATCTTATGGCGGAACCGCAAATTACGCTCGACAGGGATGCGCTGAGCAGACAGTTCGCCAACGGGCACGGTAAGATTTCCCAGCTGCTTTGAAGAGGACGGGTGTGGTCGGGCTTACGAGGAGACAACTAACGCCGACGAAGAAACGACTTTGGTGGAACATGGCTGAGCGCGGCATTGATGTTTCGTTCCAGACTGTCGCGAAATGGGCCGCCAAGTTCGGTCAAGACTATGCCCGCACCATCCGGCGGCGGTCGCGGAGAAGATTTGCCGACAAGTGGCATCTCGACGAATTGGTCGTCTGTCAATCGGCCACTATCTCGATGTCGCCCGCACGGCCGAGGGAGCCGCTTCGATTTCATCTTCCTTGCCGATGCACTGGCCGTGCGGCACGGAAACCTCGCAGCGCTCAGCCGTTGGCCGCAATATATGGCCTATTTCGAGCCCACCACCCTGCTGTCGGCCATGGCGGCCGTCACGTGCCATATCGGCCTGGTCGGAACCGCGACGACGTCCTATAGCGAGCCCTGCAATATCGCCCGCCGCTATACCTCCCTCGACCACATCAGTAAGGGGCGGGCTAGCTGGAACGTGGTGACCTCATCGAACCAGAACGAGGCGCGTAAATTTTCCCGTCAGAGCCATTTCGACCACGACGAGCGTTATCGGCGGGCCGAGGAGTTCATCTCTGTGGTCAAAGGCCTGTGGGACAGTTGGGACGACGATGCATTCCTGCGGGACCGGCAGAGCGGGCAATATTTCGATCCGAGGAAACTGTTCCACTCGATCATATCGGCGATCTGTTTAGCGTCCGCGGACCGCTCAAAATTGCACGTTCGCCGCAGGAGCAACCTGTGATCGTCCAGGCGGGCGCCTCGCCGGCGGGCCTCGATTTTGCCGCCGCGCATGCCGAGTTGGTGTTCGCGATGCAAACCAGGATCGATCATGTCATCCCACTCCTGCAGGGACGCGGCTATGTTCGTAGCGATTACGGAGGTATCACCTTGAGAGACAATCTTGGCCTGGACCATCCCGCCAACCGCTATACTGCGACCGGGCTGCTCAGTCTTCGCGATACAAAGCCCCCCAACTCCATTCGACGCCATTGAGGGCATAGGTGGACAGCAGTTCAGATAGCATTGCTCTTGAAGGGAATCGAACCACCGGCAACGGATTCAAAAAGCAGTAGTCGGTCGGTCAACGCGGAAGAATTTTGGCGCGTTGAAGGTCTTCGAATATTTCGTCGAACATCTCTTCCGTATCCATGCAGTCGTGAAAACCGTGCTGGCGTGCCTTGATCGTTGAGACGATAGAATGATGCGGATAGGTGCGGCCATGTCGCAGCAGATAATCCATGAACTGCCAGGACGAGACCATCTGCTCGTAGCGATGCGGCACGAGGCTGTGCTTCAGAACGATACGGTCCCATATCGGGCCCTTGTCCGCCATGACCTCCGCGAGCGAAAACGGATGGTTGATCCCCGGCTCTACGCCGAAACGTCTGGCGAACGATGGCCACAACGTCGGCCAGGAGAAGCAATCGCCGTTGGCAATGTTGTAGATTTCCCCGCGGCAACGCTGTTCGCTTCCCGCCCATTTGATGGCCCGCCCCAAGAGCCGTGCGTCCACCGCTTCCTGCAGGCAAGCCGGTCCGCCCGGAAAACGCAGCGGCTGTTCGAGCTCCCGGCAAATTGAGGCATAGACGCCGAGCGCCGTTACGGCGTTCATCGGATTGCCGAGCGCGAAGCCGCAGACGATCTGCGGACGCAGTACCGTGACGCCAAATCCGTCGCGTTCGCCGCGGGCGCGGGCCAGATCCTCTTGCTCATAGTAGAAATTCGAAGCGATGAACCGCGGATCGCATTCCCTGGCCGGCATCCGATAGGACCCGTGATGAACGCCATAGGCCTTCGTCCCCTGCAGAAGCGTCAGATGTTCGAAGGGACCGACCGCATCGAGCAGTCGCTTCAGCATTGCCTCGTTGAGGCCGATCTGGTGCTGCGACGTCCAGCCGCTGACCAAGTCGGTCTCTTCCTGTAGGGCGGCATAGACGACATGGCTGAAGGGCCCGGCCGCGGCAACGCCGTCCCGCAAACCATCGCCGCCGAGCAGGTCGGCCTCCAGCCAGGCCGTCCGGCCGTCCATGGCCGGCCGCTTGCGCGACAGGCCCGTGACCTTCCAGCTTTCGTCCGCCGCATAGGTATCCAGCGCCGCGCGGCCGACGACACCGCTTGCGCCCACGATCAGAACTGAGCCTCCCTGCCGTTCCACCGTCTGTTCCTCCATTGTCCGTCTTTAGGTCTCGAAATTGCTCTTCGGTTGCGAGTTCAACAGGCGCTCCAATCGGCCGCAAGCGACTTTGAGCGTCTCCACCGAGGCCGGCGACCCGATGCAAAGGCGCACCGCATGCGGCATGGGCCGTCGCCCGACCACGAAACTGTGGGTCGGCGCAATCGTGATACCGTCGGCGGCAGCAGCGTCGATGAATTCTTCGGCACGCCATTGTTCGGGCAGCGGCAGCCACACATGCGGGCTGGCGATATCGGTGCGTGCCGTTCCCAGCAGCGGATAGGTGGCCAGCAGCGAAAGCCGTCGGATGTTTTCGGCCTGCTGCCAGCGGATCATGCCGTCGAGATGGCTGCCGTCGATCCAGCGGGCAATGATCTCCGCCGCCAAAAGTGTGGCAGAGCCCGTCGACATGCCGACGCCAGATTGGGTCTTGGCGACTTCGTTCAAGGGCGATACGAGGCAGCCCACTTTGATGCCGGGGCCGGCGATGCGCCCGAGGCTAGTAATGAAATGCGTGCGCTCCGGCGCCAGCGCATAGATCGGCGGAAGCGGGTCGGTCATCGTGGTGCCGTAGATGTCGCTTTCCACGATCGGCAGGTCGTAACGGCGGCCGATTTCGGCGATCGCTTCGCGCCGCGCCAGCGGCAGCGTCGCATTGGTCGGGTTCTGCGCTCTCGTCGTGACGTAGATGGCGGCGATCGTCTGGTTGCGGCACAACAAGTCGAGCGATTCCGGGATCATTCCCTCCTCATCCATATCCACCCCGACAAGCTTGCGATCGAGATAGCTGGCGACCGATTTCATCTTCGGGTCGGTGAATTCTTCGGTCGCGATTGTCTCGCCGGCATGCGTCAGGGTCGAGAGTGCGGCCATGGTCGCGTGCTGGCCGCCATTGGTGATGATCACCTGGGCCGCCGACGCCAATACACCCGAACGCTGCAGCCAGCTCACCATCGACTGGCGATGGCCGGGCTGCCCCGCCGCAGGAGAGGAGCCGAGGATCTGCTGCGGATGATGTTCGGCGATGATCGCCTTCATCGTGTCCGCTAGGATCGAGTCGAGATCGGGAACCGGAACCCGATAGACGGAGAGATCGATTGTTTCAGCTGAAATATTGTCTGAGATATCGCTGGAAGGCCCACGCCCACCGGCAATAAAGGTGCCACGCCCCACGTGGCTCTCGACAAAACCCTGCTTCTCCAGTTGCGTGTATGCGCGACCGACCGTGGCGATCGCGACGCCAAGCTGGTGCGCGAGTTCGCGTTGTGGCGGCAGCCGCTCTCCGGCAACGAGGATACGGCGCGCAATTCCATCGACGATCGTGGCAACGATGGAGGCATAGCCGGGCTTATCGCCGAATTGTATCATATTGATCGTCATTTAAGTATGGCAATATTTTGATTGTCATAGTTCATTAACATGCATAGTCTCCTGACGAAAGCTGAATTTGCCCGTCGCCAGAGATTGGAGGCTCAGGCGGACGGAACGGGGAATTCAGCCGATGAGGACCATGTGATCTGGGAGGACACACCGTTATGCATCGCATTTTCAAACGATCCGAAGTCGCCGAACGCGATCTCGACACGCTTTCCAGCATCGATACCCGGGGCCTGATTTCGCGGCGCGAGCTTATGCGCCGCTCGGCCCTCTTCGGGGCGGCCGCGACGCTGTCCACCTTCGGCGGCGTGCTGTCGGCAGCGGCCGCTGGCGGCTCCGGTAAGGTGACGGTCGGCCTCGACAGCGGCGCCTTCACGCCGATCCTCAAGACCTTCGCGCCGGAATTCAAGGCGGCGACGGGCATCGAGGTCGATTTCGCGTCCTACCCGCTTGGCAACATGTACGACCAGAACCTGCTTGCCCTGCGCCAGGGTACGGCTCGCTTCGATGTCTTCGATTTCTGGCCGAATTTCGTGGGCGACTTCGGCCCGTTCCTCACCCCGCTGGCGGATGTCGGCTCGCTGGACAAGCTGAATTTCTCCGACATCGCTAAGCCGTTCCAGCAGTTGAACATCTATGAGAACAAGGTCGTCGGCGTCATGATCGACGGCGATATGTTCATCAACACCTACCGTACCGACCTGTTCGAGAACGATCAGGAAATGACGGCCTTCAAGGCGAAGTATGGCTACGACCTCAGCGCCCCGAAGAC
Source organism: Martinezella lusitana (assembly GCF_010668395.1). Taxonomy (GTDB): domain Bacteria; phylum Pseudomonadota; class Alphaproteobacteria; order Rhizobiales; family Rhizobiaceae; genus Rhizobium; species Rhizobium lusitanum_A. The sequence goes on along the minus strand of NZ_WUEY01000020.1, from coordinate 65,245 downwards.
CTACAAGCAATATCGCGACACTTCCGAATTCTTCACGCGGCCGGACAAAAACCTTTATGGCAGCGTAGAGGTCACCAGCTTCTTCGTCTACGCTTTCTTCATCAATCACCTCGTGCAGTTGCAAGCCGAAAAGGGCATGCGCTACGGCGAACTTTTCGACGAGAAGATGAAGCCGCTCATCAGCAACGATGTCGTAGAGGAAGCGGTCGATCGCTACAAGGAAATGACCGCCTTCATGCCGAAGGACCTGGCTGCAGCCATGCCCTGGGACGTCGGCCGCCAGATCTTCTTCGAAGGCAAGGTCGCCCAGGCGAACTGGTGGACCGACATGCCGAAGGGTGCCGCGGAAGGCAAGATTTCCAAGGTTGCCGGCAAAATCAAATGCGCCCACAGCTATGGTGACGTGACGATCCTGCCCTATGGACGCGCGGTCGGCATCGCCGGCAACTCAAAAAACAAGGAAGGCGCATTCTCGGTCATCGCCTGGCTGCAGCAGTCCAAGAACGCCAATCGCTGGGTGGCGGAAACCTTCGAGCAATCGCTGATGGATCCGTGGCGCAACAGCATGTTCGACGATGCCAAGACGACCTTCCCGCTGCAAGCGGAATCCGGTTTCGCGGACAATTTCGCCAGCATCAGCAAGGCGCAGCTGGCCAGTCCCAAGACATATCTGGACATATCGATCCCCGGCACCAACCGCTACCTCGCCTCCATCATGCAGCACATCCCGCAAGCTGTCACCGGCCAGGTATCGACGAAGGATGCGCTGCAAGCGATTACCGGCGAATTCGAGGAAACGACTGAAACCTACGGCCGCGACCGGCAGATCGCGCACTACGACGAATACCGTCAACGGATGATCAAGCAGGGCTACTGGTCCTGATCCTCCCGGCCCGCCGCCATCCGATTTGATGGCGGCGGGTGCCGAGGCCACGCGATGGGCGCCGAGCCGGTCGCGGCATTTTCAATCGAAATGTGGATGAACCGATGAGCACGATATCTGTCCATGGGACAGCCTCGCCTTCCCTCAAGGCGGCCAGAGGCGATGCCGCCAGGGAAAGGCGCGGGACGTTTCTCCTGCTGGGGCCTGCGCTTGTCTTTCTGACGCTTCTGTCGATCTGGCCCTTCGCCTACCTGATCTATGCGTCCTTCACCTCGTATCAGCTTGCCATCCCCATTCCGATCGAATGGGTCGGCATCGACAATTTCACCAAGACTCTGTCGAACCCGCGCTTCTGGAGCAGCCTGTCGATCACCCTGGTCTTCGCACTGATCGCCGTGCCGCTGCAGATCGCGATTGGGCTGGCGCTGGCGCTGCTGCTGAACGGGGTGGTGCGCGGGCGCGAGATCTATGCCTCGCTGTTTCTCATCCCCATGATGGTGGCGCCGATCATCGTCGGCTTTTCCTGGAATCTCTTCCTCAATCCGATCTACGGGCCGCTGAACAGCTTCCTGAAGAGCTTCGGCTTCGATCCGCCGGCCTGGGCGCAATCGTCGAGCTGGGCGCTGCCGACCCTTGTGCTGGTCGATACCTGGCAGTGGACGCCCTTCGTCATGGTGGTGCTGTTGGCCGGCCTCAATTCGATCCCCCGCCGCGTCTACGAGGCGGCGCGCGTGGACGGTTCGAATGCCTGGCAGACCTTTGCGCACATCGTTCTGCCGATGCTGTTTCCCTACATTACGGTGGCCCTGGTGCTGCGCTTCATCGACAGCTTCCGGGTTTTCGACATCATCTACATCCTGACACGCGGCGGACCGGGTACGGTGACCCAGAACCTCGCCTACTACACCTACGACATGGGTTTCGGGCGCTTTGAATTCGGCACAGCCGGTGCGCTGAGCATCGTTCAGCTGGTGCTGCTGACCGCCGGCACGATGACGATCCTCGGTTTCGCAAAGAGGCGCGACAAGGCGCCGGCCCCCGCCAAGCCGCTGCGGCCGACCGTGATCGGACAGAGCCAGTCGGCGCCGCAAGGGAGGGTGAAGTGACCCAAGTCGTATCTCCCGACACATCAAACGCCATGCCTCCCGCCGAACACGAGCCGCTTTCGGTCCGCGCCCTGCCCGTCATCAAGCATGCGATCCTCATCGTGCTGCTGGTGCTTTTCCTGATGCCGCTGGTCTGGCTGCTGATCACGGCCTTCAAGCCCTATTCGGAGCTGTTCGTCAGCCCGCCTTCCATTCTTCCGAAGGCACCCACGCTGGTGAACTTCGCCGACGGCTGGGCGATCGGCGGCGGCAAGGGCATCGGCGACAGCCTGATCGTCTCGACGATCTCGACCGTTCTGTGCCTGTTGCTCGGCTATCCCGCCGCCCATGCCCTGGCGCGCCATTTTCCGCCGCACGGACAGCTCAGCTTCACCATCCTGTCCTTGCGGATGATGCCGCCCATCGTCCCGGTCATCGGCTTCTATCTGATGTTCCAGGAACTGTCGCTGTTCGACACCTATACCGGACTGATCATCGTCTACACCTTCATGAACCTGCCGCTGGTCATCTGGCTGCTGGCGGAATTCATCCGCCAGATCCCAAAGACCTACGAGGAGGCCGCGCGCATTGACGGGGCTCCCTGGTATCGGCTGTTCCTCGACGTGCTGCTGCCGCTGTCGGCTCCGGCGATCCTGACCGCCGGCATCCTGGCGATGATCTTCGCCTGGAACGAGTTCCTCTTCGCGCTTGTCCTGACCGGCGAGAACGTCATCACCCTGCCGAAGGCGCTTGCCAGCTTCTTCCTCTTCCAGCAGCCGAACTGGGGCCAGCTTGGCGCCATCGGCATTGTCGCGATCGCGCCGCTCCTGGTGGTTTCCTACTACATGCAGCGCTTTCTCATCCGCAGTTTTTCCGCCGGCAACGGCGGTCGATAAGGAGACCGGACATGGCCTCAGTGACCCTTTCAGGCATCAACAAGTGGTATGGCGGCGCCGTACATGCCGTCCAGGACATTTCGTTCAAGATCGAGGACGGCGAGTTCTTCGGACTGCTCGGCCCTTCCGGATCCGGCAAGACCTCGGTGCTGCGCATGCTGGCCGGGTTGGAGCGCCCGACCTCAGGCACGATCGCCTTCGATGGCCGGTCCGTCGAAGCCGAAACCCCGCAGGCCCGCAACGTGGCGATGGTGTTTGAGCAGAACGCGCTCTATCCGCACATGACCGCACGGCAGAATATCAGCTATCCCCTGAAGATCAGGGGTACCGCCAAGCCGGAGATCGAGGCCAAGGTGGCCGAGGTCGCCTCGCTTTTGAACATCGGCCATGTGATCGACCGGCGCGCCTCGCAGATGTCGGGCGGCCAGCAGCAGCGCGTGGCGATCGCCCGCGCCCTGGTTCGTCGGCCGAACCTGCTCTGCCTTGACGAGCCGATCGCCCATCTTGATACGCTGCTGCGCGCTCGCCTGCGCGGCGAACTGAAGCGCCTCCAGCGTTCGCTCGGAACCACATCGGTCATCGTGACCCATGATCCGATCGAGGCGATGACCATGACCGACCGCATCGCCCTGATGCGCGACGGCGTGATGCAGCAGGTGGGTACCGCCGACGACATCTTCATGCGTCCGGTCAATGCCTTCGTCGCGCAGTTTTTCGGCCTGCATTCGATGAACGTCATCACCGTCAGCGACATCGTTGAGACGCCCGAACTGGTCGGCCAGTGCGGCACCCAGAAGGTCGCCCTGCCCGGCTGCGTCAAGCCGCATGTCGGCGCCAAGAGCCGGAAGCTGCAGCTTGGCAGCCGACCGAGCAGCGTTTCCGTCTACAGGCAGGGCGAGGCGCCGCGAAGCGGAGATACCGTGGTGATTTCAGGCCGGGTCTACGTCGCCGAACAGTTGGGTGACGCCATTCTGGTCACCGTGCAGGCCGGCGATGCCACGCTCCAGGCGATGACACTGCCGACGGATCGCTTCGGCCTCGACGAACCCGTCGATCTCGTTATCCGCGAAGACGCCCTCTACGTCTTCGACGGCGAGGATCAGCGCACCCTGCGCTTCGCATCCGGCCAGTCCGCTCCGCGGATCGACCGCCTGGCCTCATACGCCTGAAGGAACGGTGATGCGCTATGTTCTCGGCATAGACAAGGGTACCTCGGTCATCAAGGCGGTCGTCTTCGATGAAACCGGCCGGGCCTGTGGTATCGGCCAGCGGCGCATGCAGGTGCTTCAGCCGCGTCAGGGCTGGCACGAGGAAGATCCCGAGGCGACCTGGGCTGCGTGCGTCGCTGTCATCAGGGAAGCGCTTGCCTCGGCAAACGTGCCCGCGACCCACATAGCGGCAATCGGTATTGCCGGCCACATGGGAGGTGCCTGGCTGATCGACGGCACGGGCCGCCCGGTGCGCAACGCCATCTGCTGGCCGGACAGCCGCGCGCAGGCCGACCAGCTGGCGCTGGAAGAGGCCAGCAGACTGAACGAGATCTTCGAGATTTCGGGAAACGGCCTGATGCCCGGCATCACCACGATGATCCTCGGCTGGCTGTCGCGACACGAGCCGCAAGCCCTTGAGCGCACCCGCGCCATCCTCTGCGCCAAGGACTATCTGCGCTACAGGTTGACGGGCGCCGTCGCCACCGATCCCTCGGATGTCTCCTTCGTCCCCGGCGACATCGACGAGCGAAGGCATTCAGCGCGGGTTCTCGAACTGTGCGGTGCGCTGGAGTGGACGGCGAAGATGCCCGATATCCGCGATTCCGGCGCCATATCCGGCTCGGTCACGGCGCAGGCGGCACTGGAGACAGGCCTCGTCGAGGGGGCGCCGGTCGTCACCGGCCTGGGCGATGCCTGCGCCAACGCGATCGGCGTCGGCGCAGTCAGGCCGGGCGCGGCGTTGACGATCCTCGGCACGAGTTGCCTCAACAGCCAGGTCCTGGCGGGGGCGGACCGCGCGCCGGCCGGGCTCGGCTTTCTCTTCTCCATGCCGCTTGAGCGCTACCTGCGCATTCTGCCCAACACATCGGGTACCATCGCCTTCGACTGGTTCCTCGAGCGTTTCGGCGCTCCTGAAACCGTTGACGGCGCGACCGATTTCGCCGCTCTCGAAAAGGCCGCCGCCGCCATCCCGCGTGGCGCCGGCGGTGTGGTCCTGATTCCCTACGTCAACGGCAGCGGCGTCCTCGCGCCGTTTTTCGACACGCTGGCGCGGGGCAGCTTCTTCGGCGTCGGCAGCCACACGACGCGCGACCATCTGCTTCGCGCGGTCTACGAATCCCTCTGCTTCGCCACCCGAGACTGCTTCGAGGCGATGAGCACCGCCCCGACCTCGCTAGTGCTGACTGGCGGTGGATCGAAGAGCGGTTTCTGGGCACAGATGTTCGCCGATGTCTGCCGATTGCCGATCGAGATCGCCGCCGTCGAAGAATCGGGCGCGCTCGGCGTCGCCCTTCTCGCCGGCGTGGCGGTCGGCATCTGGAGCGATATCGAGCAGGCCGTCAGCCACACGGTGCGCATCGCCGCGCGCTTCGAGCCGAACCGTCATGCCGCCGACGAATACGACGGATGGTTCGATCTCTACAGACGCGCGCGTGATGTCTATCGCACCTATTCCGCCGCCCGCTCCCGGCTCGTCTCCGAAGCGGAGGTGGCGGCATGAGATACGTGCTCGGCATCGACAAGGGGACGACTTCCACCAAGGCTGCGGTCTTCGATGCGGCGGACGGCCGCGTCCTGGCGACCGCGCGGCGGCAGACGAAGAGCTTTCGCCCTCATGCCGACTGGCATGAGGAGGACATGAACGCCACCTATGAAGGCGTGGCGACGGCGGTGCGCGAGGCAATCGCGATCGCCGGCGTAAACGCGCGCGACATTGCCTGCGTCGGCGTCAGCGGCCATATGGGCGGGCTTTGGGCGCTCGACCGAAACGGCGAGCCGGCCGGCCCGGCGATTGCCTGGCCGGATGCGCGTGCCTCAGCCATGCTGGGCCGCTGGACGCTCGATGGCCGCGTCGATCGCCTGTTTGAAATCTCGGGAAACGCTCCGATCCCCGGCCTTCCGCTCGTCTTGCTGGCCTGGCTGAAGATCCACGACCCTGACTTCTACGGCCGTATCGCCACCGTCTTCTGCGCCAAGGACTACATCAACTATCGCCTGACAGGCATCGTCGCCACCGACGAGTCCGATCTGTCCTTCTTCCCCTGTGACATCCGCGGGCGCCTGCCCTCCCCCGAACTCTTCGAACTTGCCGGCATTTCGGAGATGCATGACCGGCTGGCTCCCGTCCTGAGGATCGGCGACATCGTCGGACACGTCACGGCGAAGGCCGCCGAGGAAACCGGTCTTGCGCAGGGAACGCCTGTCGTCACCGGCGCGGGAGACGCGGTGGCGGCGGCGATCGGCGTGGGTGCGCTCGACAGCGGCCAGGCCGTGACGGTCATCGGCACCAGCTTCATGAACAATCTCACCGTCTCCGAGCCGCTGTTCGAGCCGGCCGGCGTCGGCTTCCTGTTCCTGATGCCGCAGGGGCGCTGGCAACGGCTGATGTCCAACACCGGCGGCGGCTCGCTCTGCCTCGACTGGATCGTGTCAGCCTTTGGCGCCAAGGCCTTCGCCTCCATCGAAGACATCTTCGAATGCATCGAGCGCGAGGCGAGAGCCGTTCCGCCGCTCGGCAACGGGCTAATCATCCACCCCTACTTCAACACATCGGGAATGACCGCGCCGCGCCACGAGCCCCTGGCACGGGGGTCGATCTTCGGTCTCGACATGGCGACATCGCCGATGGCGCTGATCCGGGCTGTCATGGAAGCGGTCGCCTTTTCGATGGTCGATTGCTACGGGGCACTCGACGCTCCGGTCGATGAAATCCTGATCACCGGCGGCGGCGCCCGGTCGCCGCTGTGGCGGGAGATCTGTGCGGCGGCAATGAACCGATCCCTCAGGATCCCGGAAGTCGAGGAAACCGGCGCTCTGGGCGTCGCCCTTCTGGGCGCGGCGGCGGCAGGCCTCTATCCCGACCTTCAGCAGGCGGCCCGCGCCATGGTCCGCATTGCCGGAACGGTCGAGCCCGATCGGCATCTGGCAGCCCGATATGCACAGGCATATCCGCTGTTTCGGGATCTCGGACGAGACCTGGCGCCCCTTTGGAAATTTCGCGCCGCGCTTGTGGAACGCAGCAACAGCAGGAAAGAGACGCCATGATGCCCAGGAAACATGTTCTTTTCGATCTGGACGGTACGCTCGTCGATACGAGAGCGGCGGTGGTGGAATGCTACAGCAGGGTTTTCCGCGAAAAACTTGACAGCGTTTTTCCGCCCGAGGCGTTTCCGACGTCCGAGCTGTTCGCGATGCGGCCTCCGGAAGTCTTCCAGATCGTCGCGCCGGACCGCATCGATGAGCTTCACGCCGCCTACCGGGATACCTATCCGCATTGCGCCCATCTGGTGAAGGTATTTCCCGGCGTGTGCGACATGGTCAACGCGCTGGCCGAAAGCGGCCGCAGTCCGAGCGTCGTGACCAACAAGGGATTGGCGCGCACGCTGATCGACCTCGGCGTGGCCGGCATCGCTCCGGAAACCTTTGCCGCGATCGTTACCGCCGAGGACACGATCGACCGCAAGCCGCACCCCGCGCCGATCCTTCTCGGTCTCGAGCGGGCGGGCGCTGACGCCGCCGAGGCAATCTATGTCGGCGACGGACCGCAGGACATCCTTGCGGCGCGCGCCGCGGGAATGCCTGTCATAGCTGTGACGTATGGCTTCTACGATCGCGAGCGGCTGGCGGGGCATGCGCCCGACGTTATAGCCGACAGCGTGGCCGAGCTTTGCGATGCGCTGGGTCTTTCCCAGGCTCTGGAGGCCGAACGATGAGGCCTTTCGTCGAACTTGCCGATGGTCTCGGCTTTCCCGAAGGCCCGGTGCTGATGCCGGATGGCAGCATCGTTGTCGGGGAGATCGCCGCCGGCTGCCTCACCAGTATCGCGCCCGATGGCCGCAAGACAAGGGTCGCCGACACCGGTGGTGGTCCGAACGGCCTGGCACGCGGACCGGACGGCGCGCTATACGTCTGCAACAATGGGGGCTTTTCCTGGGGCCGTAGCGACACCGGACTGCGGCCTCTGGCCAAGGCCGACGACAACACAGGCGGCAGCATCCAGCGGGTGCATCCCGAGACCGGCAAGGTGGAGCTGCTTTACGATCGCTGCGGCGATGTTGCCCTGTCGGCGCCGAACGACATCGTCTTCGATGGTTCGGGCGGCTTCTATTTCACCGATCATGGCCACCGCCAGGGGCGCAAGGTGGATTTTGGCGCGGTCTATTATGCCATAGCGGACGGAAGCCGGATCACCGAGGTCGCCTACCCTCTCCTCGGGCCAAACGGCATCGGGCTCTCCCCCGATGGCAAGATGCTCTACGTGGCGGAAACTTCGTCCGGTCGGCTCTGGTCCTGGCGGGTCGAGGCGCCGGGGGTGTTGGCAAAGGCCGACTGGCCGTCGCCGACGGGCGGAGATCTTGCCGCCGGACTGCCCGGTTTCCAACGCTATGACTCGCTGGCCGTCGAGGCCGGCGGAAACATCTGCATCGCCACGCTTCGCTTCGGCGGCATCGTCATCGTCTCGCCGCAGGGCGAGGAAGTCGAGCGCGTGAGGACGCCCGATCCCTACACCACCAATCTATGCTTCGGCGGCACCGACATGAAGACTGCCTTCGTCACCCTGTCCGGCTCGGGCCGGCTTGTCTCCATGGATTGGACACGCCCCGGCCTGGCCGTCTGAGGCGTACCGCAACATGCAAAGAGGACTTCGATCATGAGCATATTGAACCACCCCTCGGCGGACGTCGACCTGCCCGCCCTCAAGGGCCGCGCGCTCAACCTGCGGCGCAAGATGATGGGTATGGCGACCGGCAAGGGCGAAGGCTATATCGCCCAGGGCCTCGGCGTCGCCGATTGCCTGGCGAGCCTCTACTTCCACGAAATGCGATACGATCCGCAAAATCCGGAATGGCCGCAGCGCGACCGGTTCGTGCTGTCCACCGGTCACTACTCCATCGCCATGTACGCGGTGCTGGCCGAAGCCGGGATCATTTCGGCCGACGAATTGCCGACCTATGGACTGAACGGCTCGCGCCTGCCGATGAGCACCTTCGACGAGACGCCGGGTGTCGAAATGGTCGGCGGTTCGCTCGGCCATGGCCTCGGCCAGGCGGTCGGCATGGCCATGGGCCTGCGCCTCGACGGATCGTCGGCCCGCGTCTTCTGCGAGTTTTCGGACGGTGAGCTGCAGGAAGGCTCGACATGGGAGGCGGCCATGGGAGCCGCGACCTTCAAATGCGACAACCTCGTCGCCCTCATCGACTGCAACGGCATCCAGGCCGATGGTCCGGTCATCGTGCGGATCGAGCCGGTTGCCGACAAGATGACCGCCTTTGGCTGGGAGACGATCGAAGTCAACGGCAACAGCATGGAGGAACTCGTCGATGCGCTTGCCGCCTCGCGTGCCGCGAACGGCAAGCCGAAGGCGATCGTCATGCGCACCACTCCGGGCTTCGGCGTGCCGACCATCATGGCACGGGACCGGGCGCATTTCGTGCGCATCGACAATTCGGAATGGACTGCCCTGACGCAAGAACTGGAGGCCAATCATGGCTGATACGCAGACCCTGCCCGGCGGCCGCACGCGCGGCATGGGCGAAATCGTCGATGTCGCCGGCAAGGTGACGGAGATCGCCCCCTTCGGCAATACGCTCGCCGAACTGGCCCGCGAACGGCCGGAGATCGTCGGCCTGACCGCCGACATGGGCCGCTACAGCGACATCCTCCCCTTCCGCGACGCCCATCCGACCCGCTTCTTCAATGTCGGCATGGCGGAGCAGAACCTGATCATGACCGCCGCCGGGCTCTCCAAGACCGGCAAGATCGCCTATTGCACAACCTATTCGGTGTTCATCACCCGCCGTGCCTACGACTTCGTGGCACTCGCCTGCGCGCACTCTAAAGCCAACGTCAAGATCTTTGCCGGGATGCCCGGCCTGGTGAACGGCTATGGCGCGACTCATCAGGCAACCGAGGATCTCAACATGATGCGCGGCATCGCCGATCTGACGATCATCGATCCCTGCGACGCGACCGAGTTGAAACAGGTGGTGCGCGCCGTCGCCGATATCCCGGGAACGGTCTATGTCCGCAACCTGCGCGGCAAGGTGCCGGTCGAGCTTGGTCCAGACTATCGTTTCGAGGTGGGCAAGGCCAAGGCGCTGCGCCCGGGCCGTGACGTCGGCATCATCTCGACGGGCTACATGACGGCGCGCGCGCTGGACGCCGCGAAGGCGGCCCAGGATAAGGGCATCGACGCCGGCGTTCTGCATGTGGGGACGATCAAGCCCTTCGATGCGGCAGGCGTGCTGGAATTTGCCGCCCGCTTCGATCGCGTGATCGTCGCCGAAAACCACAAGACATCAGGCGGCCTCGCCTCGCTGATGGTCGAGGCGCTCTACGAGGCCGGCATCGTCAAGCCGATGATCAAGATCGGACTGGCGGACAGCTTCTTCGAATGCGGATCGCAGGAATACCTGGAGTCCAAATACGACGTCGATCTTCCGCGCTTCGTCCGCGCCATCGTCGACGGCCAATAGGAGGTAACAATGCTGCTGAAAGACAGGATCGCGCTCGTCACGGGCGGCGCGAGCGGGCTCGGCTATGCCACGGCGACCGCATTTGCCCGCGAGGGCGCCACCGTCGTCATCAACGACCTGCGCGTCGACGCGGCGCGGGAGGCGGCGGCACGGCTGGGTGAAAAGCACTTCGCGGTTGGCGGCGACGTCTCCAGCGAAGCCGATGTCCAGGCGATGGTCGAGGCCGCGCTCGTCCGCTTCGGCCGTATCGACATCCTCGTCAACAATGCCGGGATGCCCGATAGTTTCACCCCGACGGTGGACCAGACGCTGGCGCATTGGCAGCGGCTGATCGATGTCCACCTCACCGGGACCTATCTGGTGTCGAAGACCGTCGCGGCGTCGATGATCGCCCAAAAATCCGGGGTGATCCTCAATCTCAATTCGATCGCCGGGCTGATGGGCCTGCCGGTCCGCACCGCCTATAGCGCCGCCAAGGCCGGCATTGGCATGCTGACCCAGGTGCTCGGTTGCGAATGGGGGCCGCACAACATCAGGGTCAACGCAATTGCGCCAGGTTACATCCTAACGCCGTTGACCAAAAAGCTGATCGCCGAAGGCAAGATCGAGGAGAAGCGCATCCGCCGGCGAACGCCGATGGGCAAGATGGGATCGGCCGAAGACATCGCCGAGGCCATGGTGTTCCTCGCCTCCGATAGAGCGGAGTTCATTACGGCGATCACCCTGCCGGTGGACGGCGGCTATTGCTCGTGGGGCGCTCCCAGCGACGCCTTTCCCCTCGATTGACGGAGCCGCGCCATGCTTCACGACACCACCACGCCCGACCGGCGGGACAGTTCCAAGGTCGCCTATCGCAAGCCGCAGCCTTTCGGCATGATGACCGACATCTTCCAGGGAACGGGACTGGATCTCGACACGGACGAGCATCTCTGGGTGCCGCAGGCGCCGGGCGTCTGGTTCAAGCCGCTCGTCCTCAGCGTTAGCCAGGGCTATTACATCAACCTGCTCAGGGTACGCAATTCCGGTGTCCTGTCGCGACACCGGCATGCCGGTCCCGTCCATGCGTTCACCCTGCGCGGCCGGTGGTCCTACCTCGAGCACGACTGGGAAGCGGTGCCGCAGAGTTACGCCTTCGAACCGCCGGGCGAGACCCACACGCTGGTGGTGCCGCCCGACGTGCCTGAAATGATCACCCTGTTCCACGTCACCGGCGGCTACGTCTACGTCGATCCGGATGGCAAAGCACTCGGTTACGAGGATGTCTTCACAAAGCTCGCGGCTGCGCGGGCTCATTACGAAGCGATCGGTCTCGGTGCGGATTTTTCCGAAGGAGTGACGCGATGACCGGGCATTACCGGATATTCGGCACCCCGCCACGTTATCTCCAGGGACCCGGCGCGCTCGATCAGCTGGGGACTGTTGCGGCCCCGTTCGGCGCCACGCCCGTGGTCATCGGCGATGCCTTCATTCTCGAAAAGCTGAGGTCGCGCATCGAAACCGTTCTGCGAGCGGCTGGGCTGACGCCAACCCTCCTATCCTTCGGTGGTGAGATTACTTATCCGGCTGTCGATGACCTGAAGGCATCGCTTGGCGATCGTGTTCCTTCCGTCGCGATCGGCATCGGCGGAGGCAAGTCGCTGGATGCCGCCAAGGCGCTGGCGCTGAAGCTCGGTGTCAACGTCATCACAGTTCCGACCATCGCCTCGAACGACAGTCCGACAAGCGCATCAATCGCCATGTACGACGATCGGCATGTTATGATCTCCGTTGATCGTCTCTCGCACAATCCACAAACAGTGATCGTCGATACCCAGCTGATCGCCAATGCTCCTGCCGCCTTCCTGAGGGCCGGCATCGGCGATGCGATCTCCAAGAAATTCGAGGCGGACGGCTGCCTTGCCGGTACCGGCGTAACGCCCTTTGGCACCCGCCCGCTGCTGACCGGCATCGCGGTCGCCGACCTCTGCTACCGCACGCTGCGCCGGCATGCGACCGATGCGCTGCGGGCGGTCGAACGCGGCGAGGTCGATGACTCGGTGGAGGCGACCATCGAGGCCATCATCCTGATGAGCGGTCTCGGCTTCGAGAACGGTGGCCTGTCGCTGTCGCACTCGCTGACGCGCGGGCTGGTCAAGGCGCGCGGTGCTTCGAAGGCCATACACGGCCAGCACGTCGCCTGGGGCGTTCTGGTCCAGTTGGCGGCGGAAGATCGGTCGGATGCCGAGATTGCCGACCTGATCGGCTTTCATCGCAAAACCGGTCTTGCTTGCAGGCTTTCCGATCTCGGCATGGAAGACGCGACGGATGCGGAAATCGACGAGATCGCCGCGCTGACCATGACCGCGCCGCATCTTAAGAACCTTGGGCGGCCGGTCACCGCTGCCGACGTCGCATCGGCAATCCACCGCATCGAGGCACTGGCCGCCGATGGCCATGCGCGGCCAGGCGGCGTCGATTGAATTGAGGAGAAAGCCATGACGACATCAGAAACAATCGCCTCGGTCTTCAGCAAGGGCGGACGGCCGGCGGGAAGCCGACGCGAGATCAGGGTCATCGACACCACCCTGCGCGACGCGCATCAGAGCCTGTGGGCGACGCGCATGCGCACCGAGCACATGCTGTCGATGCTCGACGACTTCCAAGCCGGCGGCTTCGCGCAGGTCGACATGATGGCGCCGATCCAGTTCGACGTCTCCGTTCGTTACCTGAAGGAGGATCCGTGGGAGCGGGTCAGGCTGCTTCACCGGCATGCGCCGAACACCAAGTTCCGCGCCCTGATCCGTTCGAAGAACATCGCCTCCTTCGATTTCCTGGCCGACGACGTGATCGAGGGCTGGGTCGAGCGGCTCTATGCCAACGGCTTCCGGGTGATCGGCTCGTTCGACGGCCTGAACGACATGGACAATATCGCGCCCGGGCTCAGGCAGGCGAAACGCCTCGGCGCCTCGACCTTCGGAGCACTGTCCTTCTGCGAAAGCCCCGTCCACACGGACCAACTCTACATCGACAAGGCCAAGGAGCTGATCGACAAGACGGATGTCGACGCGATCATGCTGAAGGACGCCGGCGGTCTGCTGACGCCCGAGCGCATCCGCACCCTGGTGCCGGCCATCAAGGAAGTGATCGGCGAACGGCCGCTGGAAATTCACAGCCATTGCCTGACGGCGCTCGCGCCGCTGGTCTATCTCGAGGCCGTCGAGCTCGGCGCCGACGCGCTGCATACCTCGATCGCGCCGCTCGCCAACGGCGCAGGACAGCCGTCGACGCAGCGCATGGTCCGCGATCTTCGGGCGCTGGGTTACGTGGTCAACGTCGACGATGCGCGCATCGATGCCATCAGCAAGCGGCTGACCGAGATCGCCGAAGACGAAGACAAGCCGCTCGGAAAACCGGTCGAATATGACGGGCTGCACTACATGCACCAGCTGCCGGGCGGCATGCTCTCGAATTTCCGCTCGCAGCTGGAGACCGCCGGCCTGTCGCACCGCTTCGACGAGTTGCTGCACGAGGTGGCCCGGGTGCGCGAGGAACTCGCCTTCCCCATCATGATCACGCCCTTTGCCCAGTTCGTCGGCACCCAGGCGGTGATGAACATGATCTCCGGCGAGCGCTACAAGGTGGTGCCGAACGAGATCAAGAAATATGCGCTTGGCTATTACGGCAAGCTGCTGGCGCCGATCGCGCCCGATCTCAACGCCCGCATCATCGCCAACGGCGCCTCGAACATCGCGTTGGAATCGACAGCGATCCCACCGATGATGCCGGACCTCAAAGCGCGCTATCCGAACGAAAATATCGACCATCTGCTGCTGCGCGCGATGTTTGCCGGCACCCAGGTGGACGAGATGCAAAAGGCGGTCGCCGCCGGCGACCGGCCCGACGAGACATCGAAGCCCGTCCTCGCGCTGATTAAGGCACTGCACCAGAAGAAGGATGCCGGACGGATCGCCATCAAGACCGCTGATCTGCAGATCAGCCTGCAAAAGGGAGCAGACAATGTTGCTTAAATCGCTCGACCTTAAGGAACTCAAGGCGATCGTCGACTGGGTCGGCGTGACCGACGACGTGCGCGAATTCTCGCTGAAATTCGGCGACGTCGAATTGTTCGTCTCGCGCAACGCGCAGGCATCGGCGCCATTTTTCCATCAGCCCGCCGCAGCGCCGGCAGCTGCACCGGCATCGGCGGCGCCCGTCGTCGTTGCCGCGCCTGCGGCATCGCCGGCACTAGCTGCGTCCGGCGCCTCGCCGAAGGCGGCGGTTCAACTGGCCGCCGACGAAGTGCTCGTCAAGGCGCCGATGGTCGGCACCTTCTATGCCAAGCCGAAGCCCGGCGCGCCGGACTTCGTCGCCGCGGGCGATAAGGTTTCCAAAGATACCGTGCTCTGCATCGTCGAGGTGATGAAGCTGATGAACAACATCGAGGCCGGTGTCGAGGGCACGATCGCCCGCATCCTCGTCGACAATGAGCAGGCCGTCGAATACGGCCAGCCGCTGATGGTCATCAAGTGCGCCTGAGTCGATGGCCGGAAAGGAAATGCGATGCCTGAACTGCTGAAAACCGTCCTCATCGCCAATCGCGGCGAGATCGCTTTGCGCATCATCCGGGCCTGCCAGGAACTCGGCATCCGCAGCGTACTCGCCTATTCCGAGGCGGATGCGGGCTCGTTGCCCGTTCGGCTTGCCGACCAGGCCGTCTGCATCGGCCCGGCGCAGGCCAAGCTCAGCTATCGCAATGCGACAGCGGTGCTCGGCGCCGCGCGCGCCTTCAAGGCCGACGCCATCCATCCCGGCTACGGCTTCCTGGCGGAAAACGCCGAGTTCGCGGAACAATGCGAGAAGGAAGGCATCGTCTTTATCGGTCCAGCAAGTCAGGTTATCCGCAGCATGGGTGACAAGATCGAGGCGAAGAAGATCGCCCGACGCGCCGGCGTGCCGACCGTGCCCGGCTCAGTCGGCGCCATCTCAGAACAGAAGGAAGCGCTGGCCGTTGCCCGGGAAGTCGGCTTTCCGCTGCTGATCAAGGCGGCAGCTGGCGGCGGCGGGCGAGGCATGCGAGTCGTGCGGACGGCGGAGACGCTGGCGAAAGACCTGACGGAGATCATGTCCGAGGCGGAGGTCGCATTCGGCGATCCCTCCGTCTATATCGAGCGCTACCTTACCGACATCCGCCATATCGAGATCCAGGTCATATCGGATGGAGAGCGGACGCTACATCTCGGCGAGCGCGATTGCACCGCCCAGAGACGGAACCAGAAGCTGATCGAGGAATCGCCCTCCCCCGTCCTCGATGACGACCTGCGGCGCGGGTTGGCGCAGGCGGCGGTGGCACTGTGCCATCAAGTCGGCTATCGCAACGCCGGCACGGTCGAATTTGTCTTCGACAATGTCGAGCGCAAATACTACTTCATTGAGATGAATACGCGTATCCAGGTCGAGCACCCGGTCACGGAAATGGTCACCGGCATCGATCTCATCAAGTTGCAGCTGCAGATCGCCAGCGGTATCCCCTTGATGCTCAGGCAGGAAGATATTCGTCTCACCGGCCACGCTATCGAATGCCGCATCAACGCTGAGGATCCCCAGCGCGGCTTTGCGCCGTCGCCTGGGAAAATTCCTTGGTTCCGCGCGCCGGGCGGCTTCGGCGTGCGGCTCGATACGCATATCGAGACCGGCTATGTCATCCCGCCCTTCTATGATTCGATGGTCGGCAAACTGATTTGCTGGGCTGGCGATCGCGACGAGGCGATCGCCCGGATGCGTCGCGCCTTGGATGAACTCGTCGTGGACGGTGTCACGACCACCTCTCAGTTCCACAAGACGATTCTCGAAAGCCCCCAGTTCAGAAGCGGCGAATTCAATACCGCCTTCGTGGGCACACTGCTCAAGTAACTGAGAAGCGACTAGGTGGTCAATTTTATAGCCATTGCACGATATCGAGCTCTTGAAGGGAGTTGAACCGACCACCCATTGCTTAGCTAGCCATTGAAGTGCTGAAGACCATCAAGCTGAGAATTTCGAATAGCACTTGAGCCCCGGCATGAGCGGTGTTGGTGGTCGCGTCATACTGAGGCGCGACTTCAACGACATCTCCGCCAACTATATTCACGCCCTTCAAACCTCGGATGATCTCGAGAACTTCGCGGGAGGTTAAGCCGCCCATCTCGGGCGTCCCGGTGCCCGGCGCGAAGCTTGGATCGAGGCTATCGATATCGAAGGACAAGTAGGTTGGGCCACCTCCGACGATCGCCTTGGCTTTCTCGATGATCGCCGGGATACCAAGGCCGCTGACCTCTTCCGTGTGGATCACAGTCATTCCAGATTCGTAGGAGAATTCCCAAAGATACTCGGCAGATCCCCGGATGCCAATCTGGATCGTGCGTGCCGGGTCGAGAACGCCGTCGAGCACGGCATTCCGGAAGGGGCCGCCATGATGGAATTTGGTCTGATCGAAAGCGCCGCCGGTATCGCAATGGGCATCGATATGAATCATGCCGACGGGTCGCTTTTTACCAACGGCTTTCAGAATCGGATGGGTGATCGAATGGTCACCGCCGACCGCAAGAGGCAGAACGCCGGCCTCGACGATCTGATTGAACCGCTTTTCGATGTCTACGTGGCTCATCTCCAGCCGATAACGACTGCGGAATGGAACGTCACCGATGTCGGCCACGCGCAGATCGAAGACAGGCGCTGTCTCCAGAACATGGTTATAAGGCCCAATACGCTCGATTGCTCTCAAGGCCCTAGGCCCAAACCTTGACCCGGGTCGGTTGGTGACGCCCAGGTCCATTGGCACCCCTACGATCGCCACCTGCAGGTTGCCAAAATCGGGCACTTCGGCATCGACCGGCATGTAAGGCGCCGAGAGGAAGGTCGGTAAACCTGAGTAAGGCGCCAATCTTGTGCCTGACTTCGAAAAGATCTTGTCTGCGACCTTGCGGAAGCGATCGTCGAACAGTTCGCCGCCATGACTGTCACCGTATTTCGCGCGCAGCGCGTTAAGCTTGTCCTGATCCATATAATCACCCTTTTAAGATTCAGCGGCCGGTGAACACCGGCTTACGCTTTTCAATGAAAGCGCGTGCCGCTTCGGCATAATCGTCTGTCGTGTCCATGAACATGTTGAGGTCGGTCTCGATGCGGATCCCTTCCTCCAGCGGCACTTTCTCGCCACGTAAAATCGCCTCCTTGGCATATTGAACGCCGAGCGGCGCGTTGGCCGAGATCATGCTCGCGATCTTGCAGACTTCTCCCATGAGCGCGTCCGTAGACACGACCTTGTTGACCAGACCCATGCGTAATGCGTCACTCGCGTTCAGTCGCTCGCCGGTAAAGATCATCCACATGGCCTGGCTGCGGCCAATCAAGCGCGGCGCGCGCTGTGTCCCGCCCGCCCCTGGGAACGTTCCGAGACCCGTTTCTGGAAACCCGAACCGCGCATTCTCAGCCGCAATACGCATGTCGCAGCATAGGGCCAGTTCCAAACCTCCGCCCAGCGTATAACCATGAACGGCAGCAATCGTCGGCATGGGCAATTTTTCGATGCGATCGAAAATATTACGCGAATAGTGCCTCGCACGAGCTTCGACCGTCGTTGCGACTGGCTTGAATTCCTTGATATCGGCGCCGGCGCAGAAAGCCCTCTCGCCTCGTCCGGCCAGGATGAAGACGCGCGGGCGCGCCCTCTCGACTTCGGCAAGAGCGTCATTGACTTCGCCAACCAGCTGCGCGCTCAAGGCGTTCAGCGCATTTGGACGGTTGAGCCACAACTCAGCGATCTCGTTCTCGATATTCAGTTCAATGCATTCCGGCATTGGCATCCTCATGATTTCGTTCAGGCGCCCTTGAAGCGCGGCTTACGCTTTTCAACGAAGGCCCGGGCAGCCTCCGCATAGTCCTCCGTCGTATCCATGAACATGTTGAGATCGGTCTCAACCCGTAGACCCTCGGCCAGCGGAATCCGCTCGCCTCGCACGACGGACTCTTTGGCGTACGCAATGCCGAGTGGCGCCTTTTCGGAGATGCGCAGAGCGCAGCGACGCGCCTCATCGACAAGCGCTTCCCGCGGCACCACCGCCGTCACAAGCCCCATGCGCAACGCTTCGGACGCATCGATCCGTTCGCCCGTGAAGATCAGTCGCTTCGCCTCGCTTCGGCCAATGAGCTGCGGCAATCGAACCGTGACGCCCATTCCGGGGAACGTGCCCAGCGCGGTCTCCGGAAGGGCGAAGATCGTATCGTCCGCCGCGATGCGTACGTCGCAGGGAAGCGCGAGCGCGATGCCACCGCCAAAAGTGTAGCCATGAACCGCCGCGATCGTTGGCATCGGCAGCGCCTGGAGTGCCGAGCAGACATCGCGCCGGTAATGATAGGCCCTTGCATCGACGGTGGTCGCAATTGGCCGGAACTCCTTGATGTCTGCGCCAGCGCAAAAGGCGCGCTCCCCTCGGCCAGCAAGGATTAGCGCTCGCGCATTTGACCGGGCAATGTCCGCAACGGCCTCATTCAACTCGTCCATCAGTTGACGGCTGAGCGCATTGAGGACTTTGGGGCGGTTCAGCCAGATTTCTGCAATGCGGCCGTCATAGATTAGCTCGACACACTCAGCCATGCCGTCACGCCTTCAGCAGACCGGCGAGCTCAAGCGCGCTGCGGAGCGCCGCACGCTCTTCGTCCTTGATTGCCAGAAGTGGCGGACGCACAGTGGCGCGCTCCAGAACGCCGAGAAGAACCAGCGTCTCCTTCATGCGCGTATGCATGTCGATGAATGGCGCCTTGTAGAAGCATTTGGTCAGCGGTCGGAGCTTTTCGTGGACTTCGCGGGCAGCAAAGAGATCGCCTTGCTCGACTGCCTTCCACATCTCTCCCAGTTCGGCCGCGATGACGCTTCCACTCCCGGACAAAACGCCCTCGCCGCCGACGGCAAGCGAAGACAAAAGCGACGAATTGTTCGAGGTCAATACGGGCACCGGCGGATTGGCTTCGCGGCAGATCTCGACGTTGAGCTGGTATGGCACCATGCCCGCACTGCCTTCCTTGATGCCGACGACATAAGGCAATGCCACTAGCTTGCGCAGAGTGTCTGGCGTATAGCCAAGCCCGCCGCCCGGGCTGAACTGGAAAAGCACCAACGGGATCTCTGCCTGCTCGGCGACGGTCTGATGCCACAACAGCGGCATTTCGTGGCTGGCGCAAGCACCATCGGCGAAAATCGGTGGCGGGAAAACGGTGACCGCATCCGCGCCGGCTTGCTTGGCATCCTTGGCATGCGCGACGGCTTCGGTCAGCGAGTCCGTATAGACACCGGCCAAGACCGGGACACGCCCCTTCACCCGCTCGGCGATGACGCGTGTGACTTCCGCACGCTCTTCGCGTGTCAGTGCGGCGACTTCACCGGCGTGTCCGACGCCGAACAGGGCTGCGACACTTTGTACTTCGAGGCATCGATCGACGAGACGACGCAAGGACGCGTAATCAATCGAAAGATCGTCGAAAAAGGGAGTGAGCAAGGCTGGCACGACGCCGCCGAGTTTTACGCTTCTCATGGTTTTTCCTACCTAGTTGAAAATGCTTTGGTTGCCGCCGGATGGCGGCCATTGTGATCAGACGACTTTGTCCGCCTTCAGGGCCGCGATGCGTGCTTCATCGAAACCCAGTTCGTGCAGAACCTCGTCCGTGTGCTGGCCCACTTCCGGCGCTGCTCGACGCGGATGTCGCTCCAGCGGTGCTTCTGACATTGTGATTGGGCTTCGGATGTTGCGAAGCGTGCCGAGCCGCGGATGCTGCATCTCGAACATCATCTTGTTGTGTTCCATCTGCGGATCGACGAGGAGCTCATCATATGTTTTCACCGGCCCGCACCAGATCCCCTTGGCAAGCAGATGGTCCAGCCATTCTTCCGCTGTGCGCCTCATCATGATCGGTTTGACGATGGCATGAAGTTCTTCCCTCCGGCTGTAGGCTTCCTCTTTGGTGAATTCCGCAATCGAAGGTTCTTCGAGCGCATCAGCGAGTTGGGCGGTCGAAACGTCGGATATGACGATGCAACCTTCCTTCGTCTCGAACACGCCGTAGGGCGCGCTGGCGCCGGGGCTTGCAAGGCCGCACTCGCTGCGGACCTTCTTGATACCATTGGCGCAATCGAAGACGTTTTCCGTTTGCAGATGGACAGCCGCATCCATCAGGCTGGTGTTTATCAGTTGGCCCTTTCCGGTCTTCGTTCGGTGGAACAGCGCTGCCGAGATGGCAAAGGCGTTAAGGGCGGCCGAATGCAGATCGATGACGGATGCGCCCGTGGGTGTCGGCAGGTCGCTTCTTTTGCCGGTCGCACTGGCAAGTCCGGTCAGTCCTTGCAGGATCAGGTCTTGTCCAGGGCGTGACAGATAAGGTCCAGATGGACCGAAACCCGAGGCCGAAAGATAGACGATACCTGGATTGATGTTCGACAGCGCCTCGTACCCAAGGCCAAGCCTGTCCATCACGCCCGGTCGGAAATTCTCCACAACGACGTCAGCGGTCGCGACAAGTGAGTTGACGATATCCTTGCCTTGCGGCGCCTTCAGATCCAGCGTCAAGCTGCGCTGGTTCCGGTGCAGCATATGGAATAGCAGGCTTTCGCCGTTGCGCAACCGATAGGTCCGTTCCAGTGAACCCGTACCGGGCCGCTCGATCTTGATGATATCGGCGCCCAGGTCGCCCAGCAACTGCACGCTGGCAGGTCCCTGCGCCAACTGGGCAAAGCTGATGACCTTCACGCCCGAGAAAGGGAGGTTCGGTTCTGCCTCTGTCATGTTATTCACTCCTCAATGGGAGCCGACCGATATCGGCCGGCCCCAGTCTGTATCTGTTAGTTTCCGGAGAACCACTTTTCGTAGGCGGCATTGATCGCCTGGCCGTCCTTGCGCAGGTAAGGCCAGTCATAGGTGAGCGGCTTCACATCGGGGTGGCCGGCAAGCGTCCAGGCCTTGTATTTCGGGTCGACCTTGTCCATTGCCAGCGTGTTGGCCGGCCCTTGCGCTACCTGCGCGCTGAGTTTGGCGTTGTTGTCCTTATCCAAGATGTAGGCGATGAGCTGCATGGCCTCCTTAGGATGCTTGCTGCCTTTTACGACGGCGATGGAGGCTGCAAGCACGATGCTCGAATCCCAGGCAAAGCCGAGATTGGCGCCGTCCTCGTTGGCGGCGACGATCGAGCCGGCGTCGCAATGACCGGCCATGACGACTTCCTTGTCGCGCAGAAGCTGCGGGCATTGTGGGCCTTGGGCAAACAGAACGAGATTGTCGGAATCGCGTAGCTTGTTGAGCGCTTCGAACGCCTTGTCGAGTTTATAGGGCACAAGCTGATCCCGCGGGACACCGGCGCCCGTCATTGCGCCCATCAACACCGTGCCGGCTGCGGTCGGGCGCGCAAGCACGCCGCGTTTGCCAGGAAATTTCTGAATATCGAAGAAATCTTGCCAGGTCTTGGGTGGGTTATCCCCAAACTTGGCTTTGTCATACGCAAAGCCGTTGACCAGCGTCCGCGTGACGATGGTGTAGTCGCTTCGGTTTGAGTCCTGCATGATCTCGTTGCAGGGGATGACCGTGCAGTCGATCTTCTCAAAGTAATTCTCAGGGTCTGTTGCGTAGAGGTCGCCCTCATAGAGATCCCAGGTCACATCGCCGGT
Organism: Martinezella lusitana; assembly: GCF_010668395.1. Classification (GTDB taxonomy): domain Bacteria; phylum Pseudomonadota; class Alphaproteobacteria; order Rhizobiales; family Rhizobiaceae; genus Rhizobium; species Rhizobium lusitanum_A. The sequence goes on along the minus strand of NZ_WUEY01000020.1, from coordinate 43,029 downwards.
CTCTCTCATCGCCTTGAGTTTTGCCCACTGGACACCAGTCTGGTAGATGACCTCGATATTGGGATGCGCTTTCATGAAAGGTTCCAGCCAAAGCTTCTTCACGGCTTCGCCACTGGCGCCGCCATAACCGACCCAGACGAGCGTTACTTTTCCCTGCGCCATGGCAGGTGGCGCAAGGGTGCTGCAGAGCATCGCCCCGACCGTGACGGCGGCGATAAGAGATCTAGATATGCGTGCAATCACTGATGTCATTGTTATTCCCCTTGCTTTGAGTGCTTGTTACGGTCGGTATCTCAGCGGCTGTATGGAACCGCGACGGGCAGGTCGCTTTTGTGCAGATCCAGGCCGACGAGATCTCCCGTTCGCCAGGCCTCCGTCGAGTTGCAGCGGCATTCAAGCTCGTGGCCGTCGCCCAGATCGATCATCACGCGCATTTGGCCGCCCAAGAATATTGCCTCACTCACCCGCCCGTCGGCCAAGTGGATGCAGCCATCGGGAAGTGTTGCATCCGGTTTCCGCAGCGTCGCAGTCTCGGCCCGGAAAACGGCAGCCGCGGAGCCGGCAATCGGTCTATCCGCATTAAGGCTGACGGGGATAACCCATGCCCGCTCGCCGACGATGGCCCAGTCCGATCCCTGCCGCTCCAGCCGCCCGCCAAGCAGCCGGCCCGCGCCGACGAACGTCGCCGAAAAGGCGGATCGCGGGGCGCGATAGAGTTCAGCCGGCGTACCGGTCTGTTCGATGCGCCCATTGTTAAAGAGGACGACCTGATCGCTCATCGCAAGCGCCTCCTCCTGATCGTGGGTGACATACAAAACGGTGCAACCGAGTTCGCGGGTGATGCGGACGATCTCCCTTTGCAGATGACTGCGCAGGCCGGCGTCAAGCGCACTGAGCGGCTCGTCCATCAACAATACCTTCGGGCTGAAGACGAAGGCTCTGGCCAGCGCGACACGTTGCTGCTGCCCGCCGGACAGTTCTGACGGGTAGCGCCCGGCGATATTCGACAGGCGAACCAGTTCAAGAGCCTCACCGACGCGACGGCGCCGTTCCCCTGACGGGATCTTCCGCAACTTGAGCGGGTACTCGATGTTCTTCTCGATCGTCATATGCGGAAAGAGCGCGTAGTTCTGAAAGACGAAGCCAAGCTCCCGCTTTTCCGCCGAGAGCCGGGTCACGTCGCGCCCGGCGATCTCAACCATCCCTTGGTCGGCGTCGACAAGACCGCTGACGATATTGAGCGTTGTTGTCTTGCCCGACCCGGACGGACCGAGAAAGGTGCAGAAGCTACCCGGCGCTACGTCAAGCGTAATGTCATCGAGGGCAATGAATGAGCCATAATGTTTGCTGACATTGCGCACAGTGATCGGCGCACCGGATCGTGGGGTTGCGATGTTCATGAAGATGCTCCCGAGCGCAGTAGAACATTGGCCGCCTGTCCCGTCGGCATTCGGCGCCGTCGCAATACGACGATCAGGCCGCCAATAAGAAGGATCGCGATGCTGACCAACGATAGGAGAACGGCCGCTGTCGCAGCGATCGGGTCCAAGACGTTTTGCATCTCGCCCCAAAGCTTGAGGGGAAAGGGCTGGACACGGGCGGTGCCAAGCATCAGAGCCCCGACGACGTCGTCCCAGGAATGGAGAAAGGCCAGAACTGCGCCGCCGATAATGCCGACCGAGATGAGCGGCAGTGTGATGGTGATGAGCGCCTTGCTGAAGCTTGCGCCCATTGTTCGTGCCGCTGCTTCTAGTCGCGGATCAAGAGTGCGGCTGGCCGAGACGACGGTGATAACGACATATGAAACACCGACAGTGGTGTGGGCGACGACGAGGGGCACGATCGAGTCAAGAACTTTCAGCGTCGCGAAGACGAAGTAGAAGCCGACCGCGAGGCTGATTGCCGGGAGGATCAACGGCGTTGCCACCAGTGCCTGGACTGAATACTGGCGGCCGATTGCTCCGCGTGCCACGCCGAGACCAAGAGGCACGCCGAGCACTAAAGACAGCAGAACGGTCACCGACCCGATCAGCAGGCTTGTCGTGATCGATTGCGTCCAGACCGGATCGGACAACAACGCCGATAGCCATCGTGTCGAGTAGGCAGGTGGTGGAAAAGTCATGCTGTTGGCGTCGGAAAATCCGAGCATCGCCACCACAACGAGCGGCGCCCATAAAAAGACGTTGACGAGGATCAGCAGGATCCACCCAAAGGGGCCAAGCCGGACAGTCATGCCCCCCTCCGATCGGTTGCGGAACGGTTGAATAGGTTGATGACGAGCAGGCCTGCCAAGGTGATCACAACCAGGGTCGTCGACATAGCGGACGCCGCGCCGAAATTCCCATACTCGGACTGCGTCATGATCGAGGCGCTGATCATCTGTCGCGACGGATCTCCGAGGAGTGCCGGCGTCGCGTAAAAGCTCAATCCGAGAATGAAGATGAGGCCGCACCCAGTGAGAATACCGGCACGGGTTGCGGGAACGAAGATTTGCCAAAAGGCCTGGATCCGGCTGGCGCCAAGACTGCGGGCGGCGGCGACCGTTGCAAGGTCGACACGCTGCATCGAAGCATAAAGGACGAGGATCATATGCGGCAGCAGAACGTGGCTTGTTCCGATGATGGCACCGAGATCATTGCGCATCAACTTCAATGGCTGGTCGATGATGCCGCAGGACATTAGTAGCTTGTTGATGACACCATGAGTCTGGAGCAACTGGATCCACGCAAAAGCCCGGGCAACCGAACTGGTCGCGAACTGTATGGCGAGAAAGAGCATGAGGTAGATCTTGAGTGGTTTCGGCCCGACGCGCATGGCGTAGGCATAGGCATATCCACCAACCAGGGTGACGATCACGACAAACGCTGACGCCTGGATCGTGTTCAGCAAGATGACGAGCGAGCGCCATTCGATGAGGCGAGCGTAGTTTTCAGGCCCGGGATCGGTCAGGCTGCGGTTGATCGTAAATACGAGCGCAGCGCCGAACCCTGCGACGATGAATAGAATTCCTGGCAGAGCGCCCCATGTCCACGGGTCGCTCCAGCGCCTTCGCGCCATATGCACCATAACTGTACCCCTGGAGATTGCTTCAGCAACTTTTCCGTTTTTCGGAATTGCAATTCCGTTAAATGGAACGTAAACAGTATCGGACGCGGCTGTCAAGCCGATTGTTTGAATGCCGGATAGCGACCGCGTAAAAGTATGGCGGCGAGGAATTCCGAGATTGAGGGGACTGATGGAGAAGAATGACGCAAGCGAAGGTTCGGCGCCTCTCGCGCGAGCCGCTCAGATCGTGGATGTCGTCGCCGCAAACAAAGGCGGATTGACATTGAAAAAGATCAGCGAAGCCGTTGGACTTGCACCGTCGACGACACACCGAATGGTCAATAGTCTCGTCGCTATCGGATATCTGGCATCACGGGAACAGGATAAGACCTATGAACTCGGTCAGCGATTGATCCGTGTCATGCACATGGCATTTGGATCACGAAACATTCAAACGCTGTCGGATCCGATCCTCACTCGCCTGCTTCGACAGTTTGGTCAGGTTTCTTATGTCAACCAACTCGTGGGTAATAAGGTTCGGCTCGTCGCCTTCGCAACACCAGAAAGGATGGATCGGACGCTCGTGGTGCCAGGCGAAGCCTCGCCAATTCACGCGACCGCGTCAGGAAAGGCCATATTCGCGTTTCAGGATGCTGCGATCGTTGATAGAGAGCTTTCCCTACCTCTGCAGAAGTATTTACCGAATACGATTGTTGATCCCGCCGCAATCCGCGAGGAATTGGCTGAAGTTAGAGTCAGAGGCTACGCTATAACCAAATCGGAATTCGATCTTGGAGTCACTGCCCTCGCTGTTCCGATCGAAATTCCGATTGCTGGCGTCGTATTCTCGATCGGGATGACTGGTTTCGAGAACCAGATGTTTTCCGAAGCCAGCCTTGACCAATACGTGCTCGCTCTCTCAGAGGCCGCTGAAGAATTGAAGCCGGTCTTGTCGTTTGTTGGACATGCAGAATTGTAACATACAGGGTGCAAGAGGCCGCTTGCTGTCGTACCATTTTTAGCGCGATTAAAGCTTATCCCGCCAACTTGTCATATGGGTGCTAATTCTGGCGCTCGGGAATGTGCACGATCAGACCTTCTAAGTCATCCCTCACTCTCAACTGGCATGTCAGCCGGCTGCGTGACGCTTCAGGTTGCCAGGCAAATTCGATCATATCCTGCTCGATCGCATCGGGAACAGGGAGTTTATCGATCCAGTCTCTATCAACATAAACATGACAGGTCGAACAGGCACAAGCACCGCCGCAGTCGGCGACAATGCCGGGGATATCGTTTTCGCGCGCTCCTTCCATTACTGAGCTCCCGACCTCCACATCGACATCGCGGCGAGTTCCGTCAGCCAGAACGTAAGTTATCAGGGTCATGTGAAGGGTCCTTTCTGGTCATCCTAATTGACCGGCCGAGCGCGGCAAAGAGGGCCGCTGAGATGCGGATTCCACTCATGAAGCAGTCGATGGAAATATTCTCGTTCGGCGCGTGGTTGGCTTCATCCGCATTGGCAAAAGGCAGGAGGAAGGTCGGCAGACCGAGAATCGTAGAAAATACATGGGTGGGCAGCGTTGCGCCGAGGCTTGCTTGGATCAACGGCTTGCTACCGCATACTGCCCTAACGGCTTCGATCAGATAGGTGGCATAGGGGGAGTCGATCGGAGTCCTCGCCGGCGGAGTGCCCTGTAGAGGCCGGAATTCGACATCGGGCGCAAAGGCGTGGACATGGTCGGCGACGCAGCGCATCACGTATTCCGGTGTCTGTCCGGACACGAGCCTCATATCGCATTTGGCAAAGGCCGTCGCCGGAATGACTGCCTTGGAACCCTCGCCCTCATAGCCGCCGTGTAGTCCGTTGATGGTGAGTGTCGGATGGAACATCAGCCGGTCATAATAAGGCCGGTCCTCTGGTCGATCGATTGCACGGAAGCCGAGTGTTGACTGGACTGCGCCGAGATCGACCGGCAGCGCGTCGGTAGCTGCACGTTCGCGATTGGAGGGCGGGACGACCTGATCGTGCAGGCCAGCGATGGTAATATACCCGTCGGCATTTTTCATAGTGCCAAGCAAATGAACGAGCGACCAGATTGCATTAGGCATCACGCCGCCGAAATTTCCGGAATGCGCATCCCGGCTGCCCGTGCGGGCGTGCAACTCGAAGGAAACGAAGCCGCGATTGCCGAAACAGATGACAGGTTGACCGCTCTCATGCAGATGGCCGTCGGAAATCACCACGAAGTCGGCCGCCAGCCTTTCGCGATGCTCGCGCACGAAGCCCGCAAGGTTTGGACTTCCGACCTCCTCCTCACCTTCCAGCATCAGGATGACATTGCATGGAAAGCTGCCATGGACGGTATGCCAGGCTTCGAGCGCCAGTATATGAGCGAAATGCTGAGCCTTGTTGTCTCCGACGCCCCGCGCATAGACGCGGCCATTACGGATGGTTGGCTCGAAAGGCGGGCTCAGCCAGGCCTCGTAGGGCTCTGGCGGCTGCACATCGTAATGGCCGTAGATGAGCACGGTGGGCTTGTCAGGAATAGGGCCGTGCCGGGCCAAGATGCAGGGGAAGCCCGCAGTCGGCAGCAGCTCCGCCTCCATGCCGAGTCTTTCGGAAATGATATCGCAGGCAAGCATGGCTGCCTCGTCCATGCCGATGCGCTGGGCGCTGATGCTCGGCTGCCGCACATACTCCATTAGGCGGGCAACGTAGTCGTGAGCCTGAACATCGACATGGGCGAGAACTGCCTCGAGATCGCTCATCGCGCTCACCCGATATTGGCGCGGGGATCATGGCGCGACATGCGCTTCAGCAGCAGTTCGACCTCACCTTTGCCAGCAGGACTCAGCTCCGGGCCGGGTCGGCGCTGAGCTTCGCTGGAAAGCACGCCTCGCCGATGCAGTACGTATTTACGGGCCGCGAGACCCAGTCCCGGTTGCTGCTCGTAGCGCACCAGTGGCAAGTGAACGTCGAAAATGTCCATTGCCGCCTCGATATCCCCTTGTCGCGCCCGATCGACGACATCGACCAGCATTTCGGGGAAAGCATAGCCTGTCATCGCACCATCCGCGCCGCGAGCCATTTCCAGGTCCAGGAAGGCGCCGCCATTTCCGCACAGGATCGAGATCGGTCGTAACGAGCCGTCGGCCTGCCAGGCTCGCAGTTGGGTGATTTTGTCAAGCCCCGGCCAATCCTCATGCTTGAGCATTGCGCAGGCGGGATTGTCGTTGACGATGCGGCGAATGACGGCCGGCGACATGACGACGGACTGGGCCAGCGGAAAATCCTGGATGACCAAGGGAATGTCGCTGCCGATCGCATCCAAGACGTTGGCGTAATAGCCGACGATCTGGTCGTCCGTCCTGAGGTTGGCCGAAGGCGCTACCATTACGCCGGCCGCACCGAGCGCCATCGCTTCCTGCGCCAGCCGCTGCATCGGGGCAAAGCCAGGCGACGAGACCCCAACCACGACCGGCACGCTGCTATGCGCCATGAAGCGGCGGATAACCTCGGTTGCTTCCGCGGCATCGAGTTTCTGGGCCTCGCCCATCATCCCGAGGATGGTGAGCCCGCAGGCGCCGGCCTCAGCGTAGAAATCACAGAGCCTGCCAATCCCGTCAAGATTGATCCGACCGTCGTCGTGAAAGGGAGTAACCGCGATGGCATAGACGCCCTTGGCTTCGTTTATGGTCATGATGACTCCTTCAATACAGTTCGGCGCCGAAATTCCGGGCGCTGTCCATTTCGAGCGGCAACTTGCCGGTTGGAATGGCGGCTTCGCCGGCGGCTCTCGCCAGGAAGCGTCCTGAGCCAGCTGCAGCGTGGAGCTTGCCGTCGGCCACAATCACTTCGCCGCGGCGGATAATGGTTTCCGGCCAGCCCCTGACCGTGCGACCCGAAAACGGCGTAAACCCCGACAAATCGTGCACAGCCGAATCGCTGAAGGTCACGGTTTTCCCCGGATCCCAGATCGCGATGTCGGCATCGCCGCCGATGGCAATGCTGCCCTTCTTCGGTGCAAGCCCGTAGATTCTGGCCGGCTCGCTTGCCGTCCAGCGCACGAAGTCCTGCACGGAAAACCGGCCGCTCGATACCATTGCATCGAACATCAGCGGCAGCCGCGCCTCTATGCCGGGAACCCCGCTGACCACCTGCTTGAAGTTCGGCACCGCTGCATTGCGCAGCTTGCCGGTCCCGTCGAAGGCATAGGGCGAATGATCCGACGAGATGATCTGCAGATCGCCGAGCGACAGCGCCTGCCACAATGCATCCGCGTCCGCCGTCTCGCGCGCTGGTGGCGAGAACATGAACTTGGTCGCTTCATTGCCGGGCCGGTCGAGATCCTGGCGTGTCAGGAAGAGGTATTGCGGGCAGGTTTCGGCAAATACTTTCTGGCCACGACCGCGGGCTTCGCGAATGACGGCGGATCCCTCCACCGTCGAGACATGGTAGACCATGACCGGCTGATCGACGAGTTCAGCCAAAGCCAGGAAGCGGTAAATTGCTTCGCGCTCCGCAAGTCTCGCATGAGCCAGCGCATGATATCGGCCGTGCTCATACCCGCGCTTGAGCAGCCGGTTGGTGAGCCAGGTGATCATCCCGTGATTTTCGGCATGGGCCATGACGAAGGCGGAATTCTCGCGAGCCTTCATGAGGATCTCGAGAATGCGCTCGTCATCGACCCTCACCCGGTCATAGGTCATGAAAATCTTCAGCGACGAATGGCCCGCCTTTATCAGGCCCGGCAGTTCGTCAGTCAGCACCGCCTCGGTCGGATCGCCGAGGATCATGTGGAAGGCATAGTCGATGACCGCGCCAGCTTTTGCCACCCGATGGTAATCCTCGACCACGCGTGCCAGGCTCTGCCCGGTGTTTTGCGCGGCAAAGCTGATGACACTTGTCGTGCCACCGAAAGCCGCCGCTGTCGTGGCCGACAGGAAGGTGTCGGAATTTATGAAGCCGCCCGACGACATCTGCTCGATATGCGCGTGACTATCGACCCCGCCCGGCAAGACGAGCCGTTCGCTCGCATCGATCGTCCTGCGCCCTCCCGGCAGATTGACGCCGATAGCTGCAATCTGGCCATCACGCACCGCCACATCAGCCCTGAAACATTCGCCGGACGTAACGACCGTACCGCCGCGGATAACAAGATCGAACACATGCCTCATCAAGCTGATTCCTTCGAAAAATGGTGCGGTAGAATCTCACTCTCTAACCGGCGACAATCGGAATGCGTCCGGGATCGCGCAAAAGCGCTTCAATGACACGTTGATTGGTCTCCTGAGTTTCTTGCAGGCAGATTGCGACTGCGCGGTCGACGTCTCGACGACGCAAGGCGTCGATCAGTTCAAGATGCGTTTCCTCAAGATGACGGACCGGCCAGGATATGATGCCGAGATTGAACAACCGTTCAGACTCATCGAGTATGCGCGTCAGCATCGAGACGATGCGGTGGTTTCCTGTTAGTTTGGCAACGCCAAGATGGAACGCCCTGTTCAGTCCTATCAGGTCAGCGGCCTCGGTAGGAACCGGATTTGGCAGGCGCGCGATCGCTGACAAGGCATCGATCGCCTGGTCCGACGCTTCCGCAATCAACATGCGCACGACACCGGATTCAAGAATAAACCGTGCGTCCCCGAGGCCCTTGAAATCACTGAGACTAATTGGCGTCACTTGATAACTTCGGCCATTGGCCGGCGAGACCAGGCCTTCCTGCCTGAGGCGCGACAGTGCATCCCGCACCGGCGTTGGGCTGACGGAATATTCGCGCGCCAATGCGACCTCAGAAACGGAGGCGCCGGGCGCAAGTTCGCAGGAGATGATGCGGCGGCGCAGCTCCGCATAGATCTGCGCCCACCGCGCCTGCGGCACCTCTGCCTCAATTTCCATGCCGACCTTTTGCATTTGCACCGTCATCCGGCCACCGACCATTCCATACCTCCCGCAACGCAGCATTTTTCATATTAACTGATCACTACAGCGTTGACATAAAACCACTGTAGTGATTAGCATACTGATCACGATAGTCCAGTAAGGAGTGATGCCAAGCGGCATTTTCGAAAAAATTAGTTGTTTACGGGCGCTCAGTTACAACAAGGGGAACGGCATGCCTGCAAAACATACGCTTCTGACATCTTCTATTTTCGTTGCGGCCGCGTTATTCGGTACCTCCGCTGCCGCACAGTCAAACCCGCCGACAAGCTGCGGGACGACCGGCGGCACAATGGTTGTCGCCATGCCGGCAGACATTCTGCGCAGCGATCCGATGCTCGCCTCCGACACGCAGGTCTGGTACATATCCGGAAATGTCATGCAGGGCCTCATGGGGCCGAAGCCCGGCAAGGTCGCCGAGCTCGAGCCGGTGCTCGCCAAATCGCTTCCCGACATCAGTGCCGACGGTATGGTCTACAAATTCCAGCTGCGCGAGGGCGTGACGTTCCATGACGGGACGCCGTTCAACGCCGTGGCCGTCAAGTATAATCTCGACCGCTGGACATCGCTTGCCAAGGAGCTGCAGCCCTACGCCCCCTATACGGCGGCGACGATCGGCTTCGGCGCGAACAGCATCATCAGCGCGGTCAAGGTCACCGGCGACTACTCCGTCGAAATCGACCTGAAGAAGCCGAACTCCTCGTTCCTCGACTACCTCGCTCTCGCCGGCTTCTCGATCGCCAGTCCGACCGCTCTAAAGGCCGGCGGCGCCGACAATTCGGTGACCGACATCAGCAAGATCCCGTTTGCGCAGGGCGGCCCGACCGCACTTGTCGGAACCGGCCCGTTTAAGTTCAAGGAATGGGCAAAGGGCGATCATCTGACGATCACGCGCAACGACAAATACTGGGACAAGGCCGGCATTCCCTGCCTCGACCAGGTGGTGTTCCGGCCGATTTCGAACCCGGCAACGGTCCTGAACGGCCTGCAGGCCGGCGATATCGACGTCGCCTTCCAGGTTGGCCCGAGCGACGTGCCGATCATCAAGGCCAATCCGAAGCTCCAGATCGTCGAGCGTGGCGACAGCTGCAACATGTTCCAGCTGGCCCTTAATGACGAGGTCTTCCCGTTCAACGACCCGAGGGTTCGCCGGGCGATCGCCTATGCCATCGACAAGGACGGGCTGATCGACGGTTTCTACGGCGGCTATGCCGACGCAGCGGACGGCTTTCTGCCGCCTGCCTTCCAATATGCCAAGCCGCTCAACCTGCCGAAATACGATCCGGCCATGGCCAAGAAGCTGCTCGCCGAGACGGGATATACGCCCGACCAGCTGAAGATCCAGTTCTGGTATCCGTCGAATGTCGTCCGTCCCTATATGCCGGATGCCAGCGGCGAATTCCAGGCGATCGCCGCCAATCTGGAAGCCGTCGGCTTCAAGGTGGAGCCGAAGTCCGACATCTGGTCGCCGAACTATCTCGACGCCTACGTCACGGGCAAGTATCCAATGTATCTGATGGGCACGATCTGCCAGTGGGCGAGCGCCGACAACTTCCTGCTCGTCAACTATTTCGGCTATGTCGACGGCAAGCCGCGCAAGCAGTGGAACTACAAGAACGACGCCCTGCAGGTGAAGATGGAGCAGGCGCTCGCCGCACCCAACACCCAGGACGCAACCAAGCTCTGGGGTGAAGCACAGGACATGCTCGGCAAGGATCTTCCGATCATTCCGCTCGTCAACGCCAAGCCTCCGGCCGCCGCACAGACCCGCGTCAAGGGCTTCGTCAGTTCCGGCAATCTCCGCGAGCAGATGAACACCGTTTGGCTCGCCAAAAACTGAACCGAATAGGATTTCGACATGATTGCTCCGATTGAAATCGTTCCCGGCCGGATCTACCGGCTGGGGGGATCGGTGAAGCTGAACAACAACGTATCGTGGGTGCCTGCCCATGTGCGCGGATACCAGCCCCAGAACTGTTATCTCGTGGTTGAAGGCGATCGCGCCACTCTGATCGATACCGGCATTGCCGCGCACAAGCACATCATCACAGAGCAGTTGCTCCAGGTGCTTCCGAAGGGCATGCCACTGACGGTCTTCCTGACGCGTTCCGAATATGACTGCATCGGTTCGCTGGCGGAAATCCAGAAGCATGTGCAGGTCGAGCGTCTGCTGGCCGGCGGATCGGTGAACCCCTTCGACGCGTTCGATGCTGTCATCGAGCTCGAGGGCACCTGGGACAACCGCATCCAGCTCGGACGCAATCCGGTCGGCGGCGCATCGACGCTGGAAACATCCGATCAGCTCGAGACGATCACACCGGCGCTGCGGCTTCTCGTGACCTTCTGGGTCTATGACAAGGTCTCGAAGACCTTCTTCTCCTCGGATCTCTTCGGTCATACCGTCACGACCAACGAGGATGATGCCGTCATCATCGACGCCGGTCAGGCCGATGCGATCACACGGACGGGTGTCCGCGAACATATGGAATCCAAATTCCACTGGCTGCCGCATTCCGTTCCCGACGGCGTCCCCGCCCGCGACCTGCGAAAGCTGTTTGCCGAACGCGAAATAGAGAATATCGCGCCGTCGCATGGATTGGTCCTGCGCGGCAACGAGGTGGTCCAGCGCCACTTCGACCACGTCATCACCCTACTCGACAATCCCTGGGGGACTGCGGCATGAGCATCGAGGCTTCCGGCCGCCCGCGCGAGATCGCGCCGGGCATTCACCTTCTGGGCATCTGCCACGTCTATCAGAACGACGTGCGCTTTCCCTTCGTCAACGGCAAGCCGATCCATCTGCACCTGTCGAACTATGTCATCAAGGGAACGGAGAAGACCGTCCTCGTCGATACCGGCGAGCCTGCCGGCTGGCAGATCGTCTCGGAGCAGCTTGACCAGATTCTCGGCAACCGCAAGCTCGACTACCTCTTCTCGACGCATCCCGAATTCCTGCATTCAGCCAATTTGGCGCGCATCATGCAGAAATATCCCGAATGCACGCTCGTGGGCGACATCCGCGACTACGACATGTATTTTCCGGGCCTGACGGACAGGTTTGCGCCGATACCGCTGCGCAGCGTGCTCGATCTCGGCGGCGGCTACGAATTCGTCATCCTCGAAGCGCCGATCAAGGACCTGCCGAGCACCACCTGGGGCTACGAAAAGAAGAACAAGGTGTTGTTCTCCGCCGATGCCTTCCAGTTCGCGCATGTCCATGCCAGCATCCCGGGTCTCGACTGGACCGAGTTCCACACCGAGCAGGAATGTTCGATGACCACGGAAGAACTCCCCGGCGGCGTCGGGCAGGTCAAGGACAATGCCGCCTTCATCTTTCGCGCGGCGCTCTACTGGCTGCGCTATATCGATCCGCAACCGCTCTTCGATCGCGTCGAAGCCCTGTTTAAGGAATTCCCGCCGCGCATCATCTGCCCCGCGCATGGACATGTGATCATGAACCCGCATGATATCGTGCCGATCATTGAGGCCGAAATGGAATCCATCAGCGGCACCAGCGGAACGTCCAAGGACCGTCCGCTGACCGAGGCTGACACCAAGGCAGCGGCCGGCCACGGCGCTCAGCAGGGCTGAGATATGATCCGATACGTCACCAGGCGTATTCTTGTATCCATACCCGTCCTCCTCGGGGTGACCTTCATCGCCTTCGTCTTCGTCCGGCTTCTGCCGGGCGATCCGGCGGCGGCGATCCTCGGGGATCGCGCGACGCCGGAACTGGTTGCCAGCCTGCGCGTCAGCCAGGGGCTGGATCGCCCCCTCTGGGTCCAATATTTCGACTATCTCGGCAGGCTCGCGAGAGGCGATCTGGGCTCGAGCCTGATCACCAGCGCGCCGGTGCGCACTGAGTTTTTCAGCCGTTTTCCGGCGACGGTCGAGCTGTCGGTATGCGCGCTTGCGATCGGCGTCACGGCCGGCGTGTTTCTCGGACGGCGCGCCGCGCGTAAGCCAGGATCGAGTGTCGATACCGGCATGACGGCGCTCTCGTTGCTCGGCGTATCCGTGCCGATCTTCGTGCTCGGGCCGATCCTGCAATATGTCTTCGGCGCCTGGCTGCAATGGCTGCCGACATCGGGGCGGATCGATCCGCGCCTCGGCATCACCATCTATTCGAACTTCCTGCTGATCGACACGCTCGGCCAAGGGCGCATGGACGCCTTTCTCGACGTCCTCGCCCATCTCGTCCTGCCGGCCATCACGCTCAGCATGATGCCCATGGCCATGGTGGCGCGCATGACGCGGATCAGCGTGATGGAGACGTCACGGGAAGATTATGTCCGCACAGCCCGCTCCAAGGGCATCAGCCTCCGGCGCGTCGATCAGCGCCATATCATGCGCAATGCATGGCTTCCGGTCAGCACCGTGATCGGCCTGCAGGTGGGGGCGCTGCTCTCCGGCACCGTCATCACCGAAACCGTATTCGGATGGAACGGTGTCGGTTCTCTCGTCGTCAATGCTATCAACGATCGCGATTATTTCCTGATCCAGTCGTCCATCCTCGTCTTTGCCGTCATCTACATCCTCGTCAACCTGGCGGTCGACATCAGTTATGCCGTCCTCGATCCGAGGATTCGCTACTGATGGCGGCGGTCGAGATCAGACCTTCTGTCATCGCATCGTCCCGTAAAGGGGAGTCGTTCTGGAAGACGGCGCGGCGCCGGCTGCTGCGCCACCGTGCCGCCATGCTCGGTCTGGCGATCATCCTCGTCTTCGTCGCAGGGGCGATCGCGGCACCATGGATCGCGCCCTACGATCCGGCAAAGATGTCCATGCGGGCTGCCCTGCAATCGCCGAGTGCCGCACATCTCCTGGGAACCGATAAGCTTGGCCGCGATGTCTTCAGTCGTGTCGTCTATGGCTCCCGCTACAGCCTGTCTTCCGCTGGGCTCGCCGTCGCCTGGGCTCTTCTGATCGGCGGCGCGCTGGGCGCCATTGCCGGGGCCGGCGGCCGGATCGTCGATTCCTTCGTCATGCGCATCACCGATGTGCTGATGGCCTTTCCGAGCATCCTTCTCGCCATCGGCGTAGTCTCCTGGCTGGGGAAGGGCGATTTTCAATTGACCATCGCTGTCGGCCTCTCTCTGGCGCCGACCTTCACGCGGTTGTTGCGGGCAAGCCTCCTTTCGCTGCAGGCGGCGGATTTTGTGACGGCGCTACGCGCTGCCGGCATTCCGAAATGGCGCATCCTCTTTATCCATATGCTGCCGAATGCACTGACGCCGATGATTGTCCAGGCGACGCTGGCGCTCGGCACGACGATCATCACCGTCGCGGGCCTCGGCTTTCTCGGTCTCGGCCCGCAGGATCCGCGCATTCCCGAATGGGGCGGCATGATGATCGAGGGCGCCGCATCGCTTCAGTTCCCGCATCTCGTGCTCGGCGCGGGCATCTGCATCGTCGCGGTCGTGCTCGGCGTTAATCTCTTCGGCGACGGCTTGCGGGATGCTCTCGATCCGAAAGCGAAAAGGTGACGCCATGCCATTGCTCAGCGTCAAGGACCTGACGGTCACCATCAAAAGCGAACGCGGCAAGGTGTATGCCGTCAACGCGATCAGCTTCGATCTGGACCAGGGCGAAGTGGTTGCCATAGTCGGGGAATCAGGCTGCGGCAAGTCCGTGACCGCGCTAGCGCTCACCAACCTTCTGCCCAAGCCTGCCGCCCGGATCGAGAAAGGCTCGATCCGCTTCGACGGCACGGATATCGCCACGCTCTCGGATGCGGCGATGCAGGAACTGCGCGGCGGCGACATCTCGATCATCTTCCAAGACCCGATGACCAGCCTCAATCCGGTGCTGACGATCGGCGAGCAATTGTCCGAAGCGGTCACGCGGACCGACGAGAGGGCGGACCGTGCGGTCGTCCGCCGGAAAGCGGCGGAGCTCCTCGACATGGTCGGCATCGCCGGCGGCGAGGCGATGCTGCGCGCCTATCCGCACCAGATCAGCGGCGGGATGCGTCAGCGTGTGATGATCGCCATGGCGCTGGCGCTGAAGCCGCGCCTGCTGATTGCCGACGAGCCGACGACTGGTCTTGATGTGACCGTCGAGGCGCAGATCCTCGACCTGATGATGGGCCTCGTCAGCGACATGAAGACCTCGATGCTGCTGATCACCCACGATCTCGGCGTCGTCGCCGGCACGGCGCAGCGGGTCGTCGTCATGTATTCCGGCATGATCGTCGAGATGGTCACGACGGACGATTTGTTCGCCGCGCCGTCCCATCCCTATACGATCGGTCTGTTGCGCGCCTCTCCGCGGATCGACGGGGAACAGGAAAACGCGCTCGTGCCGATCGACGGCGTGCCGCCGAACCAGCTGCTGCCACTGCAGGGCTGTCCCTTCGCGCCGCGATGTCGCTGGCGGCGGCCGATCTGTTGGCGCGAGGTGCCGACATCAGGCGCCTGGACGTCTGCGGCGGGGACCATGCATGTTGCCGCCTGCCACAATCGCCCGACCCCAGCGGAAGCTGCAGCCGGCATGCCGCTCGACCCTTCCTTTACGGCCGCGCCACCCCCCGACGGCCTATCGTCGCCTGACATCGTCCTCTTCGAGCGCCGGGAGGTAGCATGACCACAGTGACGGCAAATTCCGCTGCACCTCTTCTCGACGTCAAGGGGCTGAAGGTCCACTATCCGCTGGTCAAGGGCATCGTGTTCTCGCGCCAGGTCGGCGTGTTGCGGGCCGTCGACGATGTCAGCTTCCAGCTGGCGAAGGGCTCTATCCTGGCGCTCGTCGGTGAATCGGGCTGCGGCAAGAGCACGACCGGCAAGGCCGTTCTCGACCTCGTCAGCCCCACTGCCGGCTCGGTGGAATTCGACGGCACGGAACTGGCGAGGATGAAGGGGGAGCCTCTGCGCCGCATGCGCCGGCGGATGCAGATGGTCTTTCAGGACCCCTATTCGAGTCTCAGCCCGCGCATTAGCATCGGCGCGACGCTGATGGAATCGCTGGCAGTTCACGCTATCGGCACGGCATCGGACCGCGGCGCGCGAGTGGGCGACCTGTTGCAGCGCGTCGGTCTTCGCCTCGACATCCGCGATCGCTATCCGCACGAGCTCTCCGGTGGCCAGCGCCAGCGCGTCGGCATTGCCCGTGCGCTCGCCGTTTCGCCGGATCTCATCGTCGCCGACGAACCGACCAGCGCGCTCGACGTGTCGATCCAGGCGCAGATCATCAACCTCATCCAGCGTCTACAGGACGAAATGTCGTTGAGCTACCTGTTCATCAGTCACAACATTTCGATCGTCCGGCATATCAGCGACCGGATCGCCGTGATGTATCTCGGGCGCATCGTGGAAAGCGGGCCGACCCGCGAGGTGATCGACGCGCCGGGCCATCCCTATACCAAGGCACTCGTCTCGGCCGTGCGCAATCCGGATCCGGTGACCGAACGGCGCCGTCAACGGATCGTGCTGACGGGCGATGTGCCCTCGGCGGTGTCGCCGCCCAGCGGCTGCCGCTTCCACAATCGATGCTGGTTGCGAAAGGCAAAGGGCAACCCTGATATCTGCACCCAGATCGAACCCCAAACCCGCCCTCTCGCTGCCGAGCGCAGCGTTGCCTGTCACTTCGCGGAAGATTGCCAATGACCCAAACGACCAAACGCGTCATCCTCTTCGATATTCCCAAGACCAATAGCTATGCCGAGGCCGAGGCCGTATTGCGTGCCAAGGAGTTGATCCAGGGCGACGCGCTCGAAGGCGGACGCGTGCCGCATTTGCCTGAAATCATCACCTCCATCGACGGAGAGCGGCATATGGCCCGTCGGCGGCTGGTCGCGACCCTGTTCCGGCCGGCAAGGCTCGCCTTCTACGAGCACGACATTCTCGTCAAGGAATTGCGCACACGTCTCGACGCCGCTACAGGGCAGAGCCCGGACGGCCAGCCTGCGCGCGTGGAAAACCTGCCGCGCATCATCCGCTCGGCCATCGTCAAGGTCTCAGCCTCGCTCATTGGCCTCGACCTGCCAACGGAAGAGGCCGTGGACGAACTTGTCCTGCATTCCACCAACATCGCCAATGGTCGCGACCAGGTCTGGGCCATGGAGCCAAACGAGGCCGCCATCGTCCAGGCCCGCCAGACCTGGAAAGAATTCTGCGACAATTTCTATTTCCCCTCCCGGCAGCGCCGCATCGATCTGCTGGCAAAGGTGGTAGAGGGTACACTTGGCGAAAAGGACGTGCCAGATGATCTCATCACGCTGATGCTGAAGGCCAAGGATCAGGATGCCGCCCTGGACGATCTGATGGTCTACGAGGTCGGCCTGTTCCTAACCGCTTCGGTCAACACTACGGCGGCGGCAACGCCGAAGGCCGCCGAAGCGCTGGCGCGGTGGATCGAGGATCACCCCGAGGACAGGAGCAAGCTCAGCGACGAGGAATTCCTGCGGATCGCCGCCCAGGAAGCGTTGCGCCTCTATCCGACCGTACCCTTTCTGGTCAGGGAAGCGACGAGCGACATGGAGCTTCCGTCCGGCCGTAAGATGAAGGCCGGTGACCTCATCCGCGCCGACATCTCCGGCGCCAATCGCGATCCGGAGGCATTCGGAGAGGAGCCGGACAGCTTCAATCCCTATCGGACAATCACCGCGCCACGCCTCTATGGCCTCAGCTTCGGCGCCGGCCCGCATCTGTGTATGGGCCGGGAGATGACGACCGGCCGGCCGGGCACCGATGGCGCAATCGGTCTGCTCGTGCATGTGCTGAAGGAACTCTATCGCCGCGGCATGGAACTCGACCCCAACGACCCGCCACGTCTCGTCTGCGGCACATCGCAGCACAAGTATCTCTCCTTCTGTGCGATCTTCAAGACCCCGAAAGGTGATCAGCATGTCTGACGACGCCGCCCATCTCCAGCCCTGGCAGTGGTCCGAAGATCATTGGCGCAAGATCGTCGGCCAAGTGCGTGCCGGCCGGCCGCTGAAGCCGAAATCATGGCCGAACGGCGCGCGCTGCGCCGTCGCGCTCTCCTTCGATTCCGATCACGAGACCAACGAGCTGCGCGACGGCGGTAAATCGATCGGCCGGCTCGCCTGGGGCGAATTCGGCACGCGGGTCGGTGTTCCGCGCATTCTCGAAACGCTGGCGCACCACGCCGTGCCGGCCACTTTCTTCGTTCCAGCTGTCTCGGCCATGCTGCATCCGGAAGAGCAGGTGCGCGTCATAGCCGAAGGTCACGAGATCGGCATCCATGGTTGGATCCACGAACTGAATTCCGTTCTGCCCTATGAGGCGGAACGCGATCTGATGTTCCGTGCCGCCGACATGCTGGAAAAGATCACCGGGAAGCGGTCTGTCGGCATGCGCACGCCGTCTTGGGATTTCAGCCCAAATACGCTGAAGATCCAGCAGGAACTCGGGCTACTCTATGACAGCTCGCTGATGGCAGACGACGAGTGCTATGAACTGCTGATCGAAGGCGCGCCCTCCGGCATCGTCGAAGTACCGGTAGAATGGATCCGCGACGACGGAGCCTATCTCACCATGCATCGCATGGGTTCGCTACGACCCTACATAACTCCGCGAGCGGTACTCGAAATATTCATTCAAGAATTCGACGCTGCCTTCGATCAGGGCGGGATATTCCAGTTAACGTGTCATCCTCATATCCTCGGCTATCGTTCGCGGATCTGGTTGCTGGACGAACTCATCAGACACATCAAATCGCGAGGTGGTGTATGGTTTGCCACGCATGCGGAGGTCGCTGATTATGTAAAACAGTGATGGCTCTTCCCACAATTTAAATCCGCAGTACGGCCCGCGAGGATTTGCCACTGTTTATGAAACCGCAGATCAATCTGACGCCTATTGCGGCGTGCGGGAATAACCACCAGCAAAGCGCTCCAAGCGTATGAACGGCGTTCTACTCGACTGCATCACTACATCACTACCACGTCAACTTTCTAGAAGGCAGGGCGGAATCGAACGGCCTGGCGTGATAAAAATCAGTAGCCGAGCTTACGAACACGCTCGCCGGAGGTGACGTCGAACAGGTGCACTTTGCCCAAAACCGGCTCCAGATGCACGTCAGAGCCCGCCGTCAACGGCACACGGTCACGGAACGTTGCCACGATCTGAGCAGCACCGGCTTTCACCAGAAGCTGAGTCTCCGACCCGGTCGGCTCGATCACCTCGACCTTGCCCGCAATGCCACCACTCGGCGCAAGATCGAAGTGCTCTGGTCGAATGCCATAGAAAAGTCGCTGGCCCGCAGAAACGTCAGCGCCCGAGGGCAGCGGCAATTCCAGACCGTCATCGGTCCGTACGATTGCGTTGGTCCCAAGGACCACGGTGCCCTCAAGCAGATTCATCGCGGGTGACCCGATAAAACCCGCCACAAAAAGGTTCTCCGGCTGATCGTAGAGGTCCAGTGGAGCCCCGATCTGTTCGACCCGCCCCCCGTTCATCACGACGATCTTGTCGGCCATCGTCATCGCTTCGACCTGATCGTGGGTGACGTACACGGTCGTCGTTTTTAGGCGCTGATGGAGCGCACGGATTTCGGTCCGCATCTGGACGCGCAATTTTGCATCCAGATTGGAGAGCGGCTCGTCGAAAAGGAACACCTTCGGGTTTCTAACGATCGCGCGACCCATTGCGACGCGCTGGCGCTGCCCACCGGAGAGCGCTCTGGGATAGCGGTCTAGAAGCTGTCCGAGGCCAAGGATGCGGGCGGCATTCTCAACACGCTCGTCGATCTCGGCCTTCGAACGCTTCATGAGTTTCAGGGCGAAGCTCATGTTCTCCTTTACCGTCATGTGCGGGTAAAGTGCGTAGTTCTGGAAGACCATGGCAATGTCGCGTTCCTTCGGCGGAACGTCATTGATGACGTCGCCATCAATCGCGATATCTCCGCCGGAGATTTCCTCAAGCCCCGCGATCATGCGCAGCAAAGTAGATTTGCCACATCCAGACGGCCCTACCAGAACAACGAACTCTCCGTCGGTGATCTCGAACGAGAGCCTAGGAATAGCCTCCACGCTGCCGTAGCTCTTTTTGACATTGTGTATTGAGACGTCTGCCATAAGTCCTCCAAAGCGACTGCGCTGGACGCAGCCCCTGAAATAAGCGCGTTAGGAACGGGAGCTGGTGAAAAGGTCGTTGGCATTGAGCTGCCAGATCGTGCCGGACACCGTCGCCGCCTTTTCCTGCGAAGAAATGGAAATCTTCGTCGGGCCCGAGATCAGGGGCACGACACGAGCTGCGCACGCTTCATCGTTGACGAACACCTCTGCCACAGTCCGATCGACGAGTAGACGAACCTTTGCGACATCTCCGGCAAGCGCGATCGCGGCCTCGAGCGTGTCGATCGTCAGCTTGCTCCTGGAAACGCGAACTTGAAGGTTGCCCGTGGCACTTGCCAACTCGAAGGATAGTGTGCCGTCGCCCAAACCACTGACGTCGGCCTCGATCTCCGTTGCCTGCCCCTCGGAAATCTCGCGAACCACGGAACCGCTGGCAGCCAAATCAAACGATACCCGGTCACCTCGAAGCTTTTCGAGTTCGGCAACAGGTTTTTGGATCAGGCGGTTGCCTTCGACCTTAAGCTCGCGGGGCAGTGAGACGCAGCAGTTCCACCCCTTTGTGTCCTTGAAGCCAACCAGAGCGCCCCAGCAAACGGCCCGACCCTTGTCGTCGTGGAGAACATTCGTGGCATAATAGTTGCGGCTGTAGTCGGCAGTGCCGGATGCTTCGACGGTGAAGGTGTAGTTTTCGAGGTCAAGTTCGCCGATATGATATTCGACTTCGGCATGAGGCGAGACCAACAGGACCCATTTGCCATCGAGCTTGAAGAGGTTCGGGCATTCCGAACTCGGCACCTTTCCACTTGGATGGGTAAAGATGATGCCCCGATAGACCCACTGCGAATATCCTGGATCGGTCGCTTCGTAGAGTGCGACAACGGGATGGCCACCATCGGCATCGAGTTTGCGCCCACCGAGAACCATGAAGGTCCGACCCTTTTCCTTGAAGATGAAGGGGTCGCGCCATTCGCCGATGTTGTCGTCACCATGCAATGCGTAGGTCAGCAAAGGGTTCTTCGGGTGCGGCTTCCAGGTCATCAGGTCCTTGCTGCCGACGGCTGCCCACTGTGTTGCAGTGTCTTCCGGTCGAAGGTCGGGACCGATGGCGGTGTAGAACGCCATTGGATCGCCTTCGTCATTGATGACCGTGCAACCGAACCACACGAAATGCTCGCCCTTCTCGATCGACGGATAGACCGCGATCGGAAGGTGTTCCCAGTTGACCATGTCGCGGCTGCGGGCATGCCCCCAGACGGTAATGCCGCCGGTCCAGTCTTCACTCTTCGGGTCCCAGACGCGGACCGCAGTCTTGTAGACCATCCCCGCACGGTGCTCGGCGCTGTGAGGATTGAGGCTGTACATCATGTGATACCAGCCATCATGGTAAATGATGCCGTTCGGGTCATCCATCCATTGCGACGGTGCACGGAAGTGATAGAGCGGTCGGCTCTTGTCGGTCTCTGCGATGGCTGCAGCGGCGGTGATGGATGCTTCTGCCGTATCGACAAGCAGCTGAAGGTTCTCGGACACGATATTTCCTCTCGAATTATTTGAGGCCTGTCAGGGCAACGCCCTTCACGAACAGGTCTTGAAGGCAAAGGAACATGACGACGACCGGCAGCAGGCTCAGTCCGACAGTCGCCATGAGCGCGGGCCAGTTCGTCGAGAACAGCCCTTGCGCGGTGTAGATGCCGAGCGTCAGCGTCTGGTGATCGTTGCTGCTCAGGAAAATCAACGGACGAAGGAAGTCATTCCAGGTTCCGACGAAGGTGAAGATCGCGAGCGTGGTCAGGGCGGGCTTGGAGAGCGGCAGGAAAATCCGCCAGTAGATACCCCATGGAGAACATCCATCGAGCGTCGCCGCTTCAGCCAGTTCCTTGGGCACGCCGATATAGAACTGACGCATGAGAAAGATGCCGAAGGGGGACACCACGGTCGGCAAGATGATGGCCCAAGGCGAGTCTAGCAGGCCCATGTCGCGAAGAAGCGCGAAGGTTGGGACAAGAAGAACATGATACGGGATCATGATCGTAATCAGCACGACCACGAACAGTGAATCCTTGCCCGGATATTTGAACACCCATGAGAACGCGAATCCGGCCATGGAACTGGTGACCAATGTTCCGATCAGCGTCAGCACGGCGATAAAAGCGGTGTTCCAAAGCTGCTTGAGGAACGGCGAGTCAAACAGAACGGTCGCGTAGTTTTGCCATTCCACGGACGACCCGACGAGAGTCGGTGGGTACTGGAAGACCTCACCGGCAGGTTTAAGGGAGGTCGCAATCATCCAGACGAACGGGAGCAACATGATCACTGCACCGATCGTCAGCCCGATATACGAAACGACACGGCCGATGCGTTGGCTTTTAGCCTTGCTCGAATAGCGGCGACGGGTGGGAAGAGTTTCGGCGATGGCCATATCAATCTCCCTGCGACTTGTTCAGCCGGAACTGGATGAGAGTGAGAACGAGAACGAGAAGAGTGAGAGCCCAGCCAAGCGCACTTGCGTATCCCATTTTGTAGAACTGGAAGCCGTTCTGATAGATGTAGTGGACGAGCACGGACGACGCGCGGTTCGGTCCACCGCCCGTCATGACCATGACCTGATCGAAGACCTGGAACGAGTTGATGATCGTGATGACGGTCACGAAGAGAGTCGTTGGCCGCAGCGACGGCAAGGTAATATACCAAAGCTTCTGGACCGAGTTCGCTCCATCGAGTTCCGCCGCTTCGTAGTATGAGGTCGAAATTCCCTGGAGACCGGCCAGGAAGAGCATCATGTTGAAGCCGATGTTCTTCCAGACGCTCGTGATCATGACCGCAGGCATGGCCCAGTTTTCGTTGGTGATCCACTTCGGACCCTGGATGCCCAGAAGCGACAGGAACCAATTGATCAAGCCGAAATCGGCGTTGTACATCCACTGCCAAACCATCGACATCGCGACCATCGAGGAAATGACGGGCAGGAAGTACGCAACGCGGAAGAACCGCAGGCCCCTAAGATTTTGATTTAGGGCAATCGCCAAAAGCAGTGGAATAACCAGCAAGACCGGTACGGTGACGACTGTGAAATAGACCGTATTCCAAAACACCTTGATCGCTGTGGCGTCGTTCAGCAGACGCTCGTAGTTTGACAGTCCGGCCCACTTTGGAGCGGTGTTCAGGTTCCAGTTCGTGAAACTCAGCACGAACGAAGCGACAGCCGGATAGAGAGTGAAAGCGCAAAAGCCGATCAGCGCAGGCGCAAGGAAGATCGCGGGCCAGAAGTAAGTCGTTTGCGACAGCGTTTTTTTCCTCGGCCTTGCAACACGCCTCGCCAAATAGGCGACGCCCTCGCCTGCCTTCTGTGTGGCTTTGATTCCCATGTCGGTCTCTTTCATTGGAAGGGTGGCGGACGGGTTGGACCGCCCGCCATCACAAAGCTTACTGCGGCTGCATCGCTTCGTTAACGCGCTGCTGTGCTTCAGATAGCACCTGATCGAGCGGCTTATTCGAATAGAAGAACGCCTGCAGCTCGTCGGACATGATGTTGTAGACCTCGTCCGCATTGGTGATCTGGTCAAACCAGCGCAGACCACTCGTCGTCCAAAGGGACTTCATGTCGATCCAACCCTTCGGATAGACCTTCCCATCGTACCATTCCTTAAGCTTGTCGGGCTCGTACATGGAAAGGCGGTTCGGCATCCACAGGCCGCTCTTGTAGATCGGCGTGGCGAACTTCATCGATGTCAGGAAGCTGACCAGTTCGACGGCCTCCTGGGGATGCTTGGTTCCAGACCAGACCGCGTCGATGTTGCAGGAACTCATCGGCGTGAAAGCGCCGTTCATCTTCGGGGGCAAACCCGCACCAAGGTCGAGCTTCGAAGCGGCGAGTTCCTGAAGGCCCCACGAGCCCATGAACAGGCTGGCAACGCGGCCTGTCAACAGAAGCTGGGTCGGAGAGTTGGTGGTGTCGAGACCTATTGAAGACGGGTCGGGAGCGATACCAGACGTGCGCAGCGCCTTGATTTTTTCGAGCGCATCCTTCGTTTCCGGAGAATCCATGCCGACGGCCTTGGTGAAGTCGTCGTTGAACCACTTCGCGCCGTTCGAGGCGACCATTTCCTGGGTGGTGTAGAGGTTCATCCCCTCCTCGAAGTTGGCCGTACCATATTGCATGGTCTTGCCGTTTTCGACCTTGGTCAGCTTCTTCATGTTTTCGACGAACTGGTCCCAGGTCCACTGGTCTTCCGGCTTTGTCGGCGGATACGGAACCTTGGCTTCGTCGAAGAGCTTCTTGTTATAGTAGAGAACAGGACCAACGGTGCAGACGTCGACGCCATAGATGTGGGTCTTTCCATCAACGGTGACCTGCATCTTCTTCTGCGAGCTGGCGATGAAATCCTTCATGTCCCAGTATTTCGAGAATTGGTCGCTGAGATCGAGGAGCTGGCCATTGTTGATGAAGTCACGCTGATAGTCAGGGTTGAGATAGAAAACGTCGGGAGCAGTTCCGGCAGCCATCATCGTGCGCAGCTTCGCGTGATGCTGGGCGAACGGTGCCGTAACGTATTTGACGTCGACGTTGGGATGGGCCTTTTTGAAGTCTTCCAGCCCAGTCTTGATGCTCGCAGACTCCAAGGGGCTGGCTTCCCAGCTCATGAAAGTCAGCTCGACCTTGTCCTGAGCCAACGATTGAGACGCAAATCCAATAGCAGGCAACGCAAACATCGTTGCCGCAAGCAGCTTCAGCTTCATGCTCTCCTCCCAATAAAAATCTTAACTTCAAGGCCTCCGCCTTGCATATTTGGCGTACCGCTTATGCAAATTAATGTCAACATATATGTATAAAAATATGCAAAAGTATCCGCAATTATGAAAATTGACATTGAAAGTGCAGGCAAGGTACCGCACCTTATAGCTGCGCCGGTGCGAACGGCGGCTCCAACGCAGGCATCGACAGAGGAAACATGTCCGGCTTATGATAAGAAATTCCAAAACGCGTCGGTGACGACGCACCATAATGATTTCGAATTTGCCGCGACGGGCGTCGCCCAGGAGATTTACGAAATGAAGAAGGCCGACAGCCCCATGGACGCCTCGCTCTCAAATTCAGCCGATATCTTTTCGCTGGTTGCCACTGGGGTGGCATCGTCGCGCGCGGCTCTCCTGGAAGCGTCGGGCCTGTCACGGGTGACAGTGACGCAACGGCTGAATGCTCTATTGACGGCCGGACTGCTCCGCGAGACGGAACAAACGCTGCCAAGCGGCGGCCGTCCGACGCGGGTTCTCGCTGTTCGCGAGACAATGGGCGTCATCCTCGTCGCCAATATCGGCGAGACCCATATTCACCTCGCGTCAATGGATTTGCAGCCCTCCATTATTTCCCAGAAGACGATCGAAATTTCCGCGTCGGAAGCTCCCGCAAAAACGCTGGAGCAACTGGCGGACAGCTTCTCAGAACTGCTGAACAAGGAAGATGTCGCAGGCAGGATCGTCTGTGGAATCGGGCTGAGTCTGCCGACACCGGTCGACTTCAAGCGCGGGCGGGTCGTCGGACCGTCGGTTCTTCCCCGTTGGGACGAGTTCGACATTCGTGGCTGGCTGCGAAATCACTTTGATGCTCCCATCTTCGTGGAAAACGACGTGAACCTGATGGCGATCTTCGAGCATCGTCACAACTATCCCAATGTCGACGACATGTTCTTCATCAAGGCAGGGACAGGCATTGGCAGTGGGATCATCACCGGCGGCAGAATCTTCAGGGGCGCCCAAGGTGCTGCCGGTGACATCGGGCATATTCAATTCTCGTCCGAAGATCCGCCATTGTGCCGGTGTGGAAAGCTCGGATGCGTTGAAGCGCGTGCTGGAGGTTGGGCAATCGCGCGTGACCTAAGCAAACGTGGTTTCCACGCTGAAAACGCGCGGGATGTCATCAAGCAAGTAGAATCCAGCCGACCCGAGGCCATCATGTTCGTGCGTCGCGCGGGACAGACGATCGGAGAAGTCGCGTCCGACGTCGTCAGCATCCTGAACCCATCGCTGATTGTCGTGGGCGGCACACTCGCGCAGGCCGGTGAGTTCCTTCTCTCGGGCGTGCGCGAATTGGTCTACCAACGCTGTCTTCCACTTGCGACACGGGAACTGCAGATCGTATTGGCTGACCCGCAGAGGGAGAGCGCACTGTTCGGTGCCGCTCACCTGGTAATGGACGACGTGTTCAGCAAAGGAAACATCGAAGGTCTGCTTGACCGCTTCATTCGAGGCCATTCGCTGACCAAGGTGGCATGACAGCAAGCAGCCCTGGTCAACCAATCCACCAGTTGACCAGGTATTGCACCAACGTCAGGCGACCGATCGCTCGATATGAGGATCGGCGTTGTTGCTGCCAGCGTCCGCCGATGGCAGCGAATGCAGCGTGTGCATCGAAGCCCTCGCCCGCACCGATTGGCTCATCTCCCGATAAAGGCCGTACAAGGTGTCGTAGGTGCTTGCATTCCGGGAGTTCGGGACATAGTGTCGGTATGACTTTGCGCCGAAGCGGACAGCCCCCTCTTCGTAAGAACCCACGACGCCACCCGCGACAGCTCCGTGAATTGCGGCTCCAACCGCCGTGGCGTTTTCAAGCTCCGGTACATCGATAGGACGCTTGATCACATCCGCCATGATCTGGATGAGAAGTCGGTTGTTTTGCGCCAGTCCGCTCGTCATCAGAACTCGCTCAATGTCGATATCACCGGCTTCGAACAGGTCGATAATTGACCTTGCTCCAAAGCAAAGGGCCTCCATCAGCCCGCGATAAATGTCGATCGACGATGTCTGCATAGACAGGCCCATGATGATCCCGCTGAGCCTTGAATCAGCAAGCGGCACCCTGTTTCCGTTCCACCAATCGAGCGCTACCAGGCGGTTTTCCCCAGGTGTCAGACCCGCTGCGCCGGCATTGTAGAGATCGAAGCTCTCTCCTGGATCGGTAGAGCGCGGGAAGTTCTTGTTGAACCACGCGAGCGTGTCACCGAAGCTTGCTTGTCCCGATTCGTAGCACCAAAGGTCTCGCATCGAGCCATTGAACGCCACGCCTTCGATGCCCGCGGGCAGCGGTTGATAACGCTCGCTGAGCAGCAGATAAGCTGCGGAGGTGCCGAGCGCCCCGACGAGGCAACCCTTGCGCACAGCCCCAATCGCGGGGAGCACGACATGGGAGTCGATTACGGAGACAGCAATGGCGGCCTTTCCCAATATGCCGGTCTTCTGTAGCCAGCCGTCCGTCAGGTAACCAGCATTCGTTCCCACGGGCGCCGGGACGTCGAGGCGGGTTTCCAGACCAGCCAATATGTCGCCAGGATAACCATCCTCTTCGGAATATTGCGCCTTGTAGGCGGCAAAACCCAGGCTCCTGCATTCACGGCCCGAGAGCTGCCAAACCAGCCAATCACCTGATTCAATAAATCGCGCAGTCCGGTTCCAGGTTTCTGGAGATTCGGCAGCGATCTGGACCGCCTTCGCAAGAAGCCACTCTCCCGAAACCTTTCCGCCAAAATTCTCCAGATAACTGCCGCCCCGCAGATTGATATCATCTGCGTACTTCTGCGCCGCACCGTGCTTCCACAACTTGACGTACGCATGCGGATCGGCCGGATAGAGTTCTGAAAGCGGTTGCCCGTTCGCAGCGACAGGCATTGGCGAACTGGCCGTGAACCCCAACCCAATCCCTTCGATATCGCGGCCATTTCCGAGTTCCGTCAGAATTGCCTCGGCTGCCTCAACATAGTCAGTCGCGTTCTGCAGTGCCCAGCCGCGAGGAAGCTGCTCTCCGCCCGGTAGCGTCTGCGTCATGATGCCATGGCGGTAGGCATGGGTATGGCTTGCTACCTGCAAGCCTGTGCTGACATCAACCAACACGCCGCGCGCCGATTCCGATCCGTAATCAAGGCCGATGAGATAAGAGGTCGCCATATCACCTGCCCTCCGTCCGATTGGATGAGGAGAGAAGTGACTGCGCTGCCTTCACAACCGCAGATGCGGTTACACCGAAATGTTTGAACAACACATCTGGAGCGGCAGATTCCCCAAAGGAATCTATTCCAACGACTGCCCCTTCAAGCCCCACATACTTGCGCCAATAGTCTGCAACGCCGGCCTCCACGGACACGCGGGGAATGTTGGCAGGCAGAACATCCTGGCGGTAGGCATGATCCTGGCGATCGAAAAGGAAAGTGGAAGGCAGCGAAACGACCCGGACGCCGATCCCCTGTCCTTGAAGCTCTCGTTGCGCCTCCACTGCAATTTCCACCTCGGAACCCGTGGCAATGATCACCACCTGCAGCGGAGATGCCTCCTTGCTGAGAGTATAACCGCCCTTTGCGATATCATTGACCTGCTTTGCTGTCCGGGTTTGGGCTGGCAAATTCTGGCGCGACAAAGCCAGGACAGTTGGCGTTCCATTGTGCTGAAGAGCGGCTTGCCAAGCGACTGCGGTTTCCGTGGCATCGCACGGTCTCCAGACGTCGAGGTTTGGCATCATTCGCAGGGTCGCCAGTTGCTCGATCGGCTGGTGTGTGGGGCCATCTTGGCCGAGCGCGATGGAGTCGTGCGTAAGAACATGGATGACGCCGAGCTTCATCAACGCCGCCATGCGGATGGCGTTTCGCGCGTATTCGGAGAACATCACATAGGTGCCTCCAAACGGCCGAACCCCGCCATGAGCCAGCATTCCGTTCACGATGGCTGCCATGCCGAACTCGCGAACACCGTAATAGACGTAATTGCCGCCACTGGCTTTTGTGAGGGGTTTTGCCTCGCGCCCGATCGTCATATTGGAGCCAGCGAGATCGGCAGAGCCGCCGACCAACTCGGGCAGCACCGGGGTAAAAGCCTCGACGGCATTCAGACTCGCCTTCCTGGTCGCGACTGCATCGGCCTGCGAAGCCGCCTTTTGAACGAAGTCATCAGACAGTTGCGAAAAATCGGCGGGCAGCCTGCCATTGATGCGACGGTCGTATTCAGAGGCAAGCTCGGGGTACTGGTCGCGATATCTTGCAAACCGCCCTATCCAGTCCGATTCCCTCTCTCCGCCCAATTTGTCTGCGTTCCACGCATCGTAAACCTCGAAAGGGATTTCGAAAGCGGGGTGCGGCCAGTCCAAAGCCCGGCGAGCGGCGGCAATCTCCGCAGCGCCGAGCGGGTTGCCATGACTGTCATGGCTCCCGGCTTTGGTGGGTGCGCCCTTGCCGATCACGGTTTTGCAGCAAATGAGCGTGGGTCGGCCGCGATCTGCCTTTGCAGCATCAATCGCCGCCAGCACCTCGGAAATATTGTGCCCATCAACTGCAGGCATGACGTGCCAATTATAGGACCGGAACCTCGCTGGCGTGTCGTCGGAAAACCAACCCTCGACATGGCCATCAATTGAGATGCCGTTGTCGTCATAGAATACGATCAGCTTCCCAAGACCCAGTGTTCCAGCCAGAGAGCAAGCTTCGTGCGAAATGCCCTCCATCAGGCATCCATCCCCCAGGAAGGCGTAGGTGAAATGATCTACGATCGTATGGTCCAGTCGATTAAATTCAGCAGCAAGAACCTTTTCAGCAACGGCCATTCCAACGGCGTTTGCAATACCCTGACCCAACGGTCCCGTCGTGGTCTCGACACCCGGAGTGTAGCCGCGCTCGGGATGGCCCGGGGTTTTACTGTGTAGCGTCCGAAAGGCTTTGATGTCGTCGATCGACAGATCATAGCCAGTCAAATGCAGAAGGCTGTAGATCAGCATCGAGCCGTGGCCATTGCTCAGAACAAATCGATCTCGGTCCGACCAATTGGGGTTCTTGGGATTGTGCTTCAGATGGCCCGCCCAAAGCGCGACCGCAATGTCGGCCATCCCCATCGGCATTCCAGGATGCCCTGAATTGGCGTGCAGGACCGCATCCATCGCAAGGACCCGTATTGCATTTGCCATGGGTACAGATGCCGATAGCGATTTGACGTCGTGAAACATTCTTCCATCCCGGAATTTAAGGGACGGGCTGCGACAGTGCCGAAAAGCGCATGTCGATCCTCCCTGAACTCAGAGATACAATCGACCATGATCAAAAGTCAACGCATATATGTATGTTTCTATACATATATACGCTAATGGGAGCGCAATTTAATCAAAAATAACTGGATATGTCGTTATTCGACCTCCCTGATCGACCCCGATTCGGAATTGCGACGGAGCGCTTGCCGCATTCAGGCCCAACCCGGTCAACTTGTGGAAAGTCAGCCCCTTAGGCGGCGGGCATTTTGACGATGAAATAAGTTTAACCCGCAAGAATTCTAGGTGGAAACACTGAGTCCGCAGGGAGTAGAGATCAACAGGTCAGATCAAGTTTGTTCTTCTTCCAGACCATGGATGAGCATGGTTGCAAGGGAAACGAATTCTCCAAGCGGATAGCGCTGAAGATAAGCTTTGATCGCCGACAGCAATTCTGTTCTTGAGGCAGAATAGGAGCTTGGTCAATCCGTTATCGGTTACCTGTCATCGTTTGGTCGTCGTCCATGCCCGCGTCGGCTCTGCTAGGAGTGGGAAATTGCTCTTGATGGGATCGGAACCAACAACCCACGAATTACGCTGCCAATTGATCTCGACAGCTCAATGCGGGCTTTCTTCTTGTGGAACTTGACTCTCACCACCAAATTGATGGGGCGGGTTGCTGAGCGAGAGCATGCAGACCGCCTCCGAAACTCTCTGTCCAAGACAGCGCAGGCAGTCTGTCGCTCACGTGCGCTATATTAACAATTGTTCCACCCAACAGCCGGACAAGTTGACTTATCTTGAAGTGGGTCGCCAAAAGGAAGACCCATAACGTCGCGCAACTTTTCTCAGCGTGGTTGCTTCGTCTTGCGAAGGTACGGAAGAACAGCGTCGAACGAGCCAAATCGGGAGATTGCGTCTTCATTCGAAACGGCCGCAGTGATGATGACATCTTCCCCTTGTTTCCAATTCGCGGGCGTGGCCACTTGGTGCTTCGCCGTCAACTGGATCGAGTCTATCGATCGAAGAATCTCATCGAAATTCCGACCTGTCGTCATCGGATAGGTCAGGATCAGCTTTATCTTTTTGTCAGGACCGACCACGAACACGGAGCGCACTGTGGCATTGTCCGCGGGTGCCCGCCCTTCCGAGGTATCACCTGCTCCCGCAGGTAGCATGTCGTAGAGCTTGGCAACGTTGAGGTCGCTATCCCCGATAAACGGGTATTCGACCTCGAAACCCGTCGCCTTCTGAATATCGCCCTTCCACTTTCCGTGGCTCTCGACTGGGTCAACCGATATCCCGATGATCTTCACGCCGCGGTTCCGGAACTCGTTTTCCAAACCCGCCATCGCGCCCAGTTCCGTCGTGCACACTGGCGTGAAGTTCTTCGGATGGGAGAACAGCACCGCCCAGCCATCACCGATCTATTCATGGAAGCGAATCGGTCCCTGGGTTGTTTGAGCGGAAAAGTTCGGCGCGATATCGTTGATCCGAAGGCTCATTTAATCTCTCCCTGTTCGATTTGTAATTGGCGGTTTAGGCTTGCGCCTAAAAGTCGCTCCATTACCACCGGAAATGCTCCTAGAGGATGGACGACACCTATCGCGGGCACTTGCCTTACATAGTCAGGACTAAGCTCGGAGATGAAATTGACGCCCAACAGAGCCATAGCGATGACCAACTCCTCCTCGAGCAATTCCAGAAGGCGGAAAAGCCCGGCTCGTCCGCCTGCGGCCAACGCCCATGCCTGCATCTTCCCGATAGCGACGGCCGACGCTCCGAGTGCTAGAGCCTTCGCAATGTCCGTACCGCGCACGAATCCGCCATCGACAACGACTTCTGCACTGCTTCCGACTGCTTGTACAATTTCGGGAAGAACCTCGATGGAGCTCTGGGCGTGGTCCAGCGCCCGGCCCCCGTGGTTCGAAACATAGATTGCATCGACGCCATGCTCGACCGCAAGACGCGCATCGTCGGGTGACATGACGCCCTTCAAGATCACGTTCAGGCCTGAGCTCTTCAAATCAGATATCATCGACCAGCTCATTCGAGCACCATCGAGACCATCGGACGATCGATTCGCTCCGTCCCGGCGCGACTGCGACAGCAGCTCCGAATAGAGTTGTTGCGGTTTGAACGCGGTCCGTACCTGGCTCATCAGATCGCGCTCCCGCCGGGTATAGAAGACGGCTTCGCTGACAAGCGCAATGCTTCCGAATCCGGCGTCGGCAATCGCGCTCGCGAGATCGCGCAACGGGGCCAACCCTGGGCGCGGATGAACCGCGTAGCCCATATCCGGCACGGCGCGACCGATCACATCATAATTCGGCTGGGCGTATCCGCTCATTATGTGGAGGATACCGAAGTCCCTCGCGACTTCCGCGGCGGACAATGCCCCATCGGGATCAAGAAGGGCGATGGAACCGATGGGGGCCAGAACGACCGGTATCCGCAACTCTTTCCCGATCAAACGGGACTTCGGGTCGATCCGGCTGACGTCCCGCATGATACGCGGCACCAGGGCCAAGCTGTCGAGACCGAAGCGGTTGCGCCTTACCGTCGTCTCGCTATCAGTCCCGTAGGTGACATAGTCCCAGACATCCTGAGGCAATTTGGTCTTCGCCGCCCAAACGATATCCTGAATCGTCGCGAACTCGCTTGCGGCTTTATCGGATTTCGATTGCGATTCCCGCATCTCAGAAGGCCGCCACCGAAACACCAGTCTTCGACAGGCGCTTCTCGAGGAGGTGCGCCATGATCGAAAGCGGATAGGCGATCGCCACGTAAAACAAGGCGGCGACCCCATAAATCTCCGTTGGCCTGAAGTACTCGCTGCTCAACGAATGCGCTTGCATCATCAGCTCCGGTGCGGTGATGGCGGATGCCAGGGAGGTCGACTTCAGCGTGATCACCGCATAGTGGGCGATCGGCGGTATCATGACCCTGAACGCCTGCGGCAACACAATGTAAAAGAGCACCTGCGGTTCGCGCATTCCGATCGACAGCGAGGCCTCGCGCTGGCCATGATCGATTGACAAAATGCCCGCACGGAAGATCTCCGACAGATAAGCGCCGCTGTTCAAGGTTATCGCAATGACCGCCGCTGTGAAGGCGGTGAAGGTCAAGCCCAGTGACGCTAGGCTGAAGTATACGATCAACATCTGAGTGAGGAGCGGCGTCCCCCGAAAGACTTCGACATAGGAACCCGCCAACGTTCTTAGCAATCGACCGCCGCTCAACCGTGCCACAGCGACGGCCAGCCCGAGCGCGAGTGCAAGTGCAAACGCCAGGGCGGCGATCCGCAGGGTGACCAGCGCGCCGGCGAACAGATCCGGCAACCACTCGAGAACTTCGTTTCCCGAAAACCATCCTATCATTGCGCCGCCCTCATACCCGTCCAGAGGCGCTTCTCGACAGCACTGGCGAAACGGCTCAGCGAAAGACTGAGCGCCAGATAGATCACTGCGGCATAGAGATACATGAGATCGGTCAGGTCCATCTGGTTCGCAATACCTCTTGCCCGAAACATGAGTTCCGGGACAGCGATTGCGGACGCGATAGACGTGTCCTTTAGCAACTGGAGAACGTAATTGAAATAGGGTGGTATTGCGGTCTTTCCGGCCTGTGGAAACAGGATGTAGCGCATCGACTGCAATGGCGTCATTCCGATTGACAGAGCGGCTTCGCGCTGCCCGGCTGGCACAGACAGCAGTGCGGCCCTAATGATCTCGGTGACATATGCGCCACCATGAATGCCGAAGCCGATCAGCGCCGTCGGTATCGGCTGCAGACGGATGTTGAACGACGGCAGGCCATAGTAGACTAGGAAAAGCAGCGACAATGTCGGGATCGCCCTGGCCAACGCGACATAGGTCGATGACAGAACTCGCAGAAATGCATGGCGGCTACTCGCCAAGTAGGCGAAGAACAAGCCGAGCAAGGTCGCGACGGCTGCCGACCCTAACGTGACGACAAGCGTCATGCCAGTCGCACTGATAAGAAGCGCACTGATCTCGGGAAAATTCCTGGCGAATTCGGTAATCAAGATTGCAAATGCCCTTCCCGCCTCTCACGCGCCAATACCCTCGACAAAAAGGCGGCAGTCCGCTCATGTCTGGGTTTCCGGAGCACTTCGCTCGGAACACCCTCCTCAACGACGCGGCCGCCATCCAGGAAAACCACACGATCAGCGATGTCTTCGGCGAAATGCATTTCATGGGTGACTACGACCATGGTCGTTCCAGTCCTTGCGACCATTCGCATGACGTCCATTACCTCGCCGACGAGCTCTGGGTCCAACGATGCGGTGGGCTCGTCGAACAGCATAAGCTTGGGTCGCATCGCCAAGGCCCTGCTGATGGCCACCCGTTGTTGTTGGCCGCCCGAAAGCGTAGCTGGGTAAGCCCCCAGAAAGCGCGACAGACCCACGGCTTCGATGAAATGAGTCGCTGTCTCCCCTGCCTCGCTCTTGGTCTTTCCCAAGACCTTGGTCAGACCGATACTGACATTCTCGAGAACCGTCAGGTGCGGGAATAGGTTGAAGCGCTGGAAGACCATGCCGATCTCGCTGCGTTTCGCCGCCAGACGCTTCGCGGAAAGGCGCGATCCGGGCTCTCTCGAGTTCCAGATCGCCTCCCCGTCAATGCTGATGGTGCCCTCGCTTGGAGTTTCGAGGAGATTGATGCAACGCAGCAGCGTGGACTTCCCCGACCCGCTGGGGCCGATGAGGGTCAGCACTTCTCCAGCCGAGACGTCAAGGCTGATATCTTTGAGGACCACGTCCTGTCCGAATTTCTTAGAGAGGCCTGCGATTTGGACGAGCTTCCTCTTGAACTCGGGAGCGTTCAAGACATCACCTTCCTGTACCACTCGAAGCAAGGGCGACGACATCATAGCTCCTACGCAAACAGGCCGCTGAAGTCTTTCGGATCATGGGCGCTCGGGCCCAGGACTTTTCCAGACGGATCGCGGTCCACGCCGACGCGCGGGTCCTTCGCCAGCGGCTGAAAGTACGCTGGATCGGATAGCCCGTATTTATCGAAAATCTCGCGCGACTTGCCCGACGATGCCGCCCATTTAAGCCCGGCGTTCACGGCATCCAGAAGGTCTGGATTATTGAAGTTCAAGCCAAACACGGACTGACTCCGGCCAGTCAGGATCGCGAACTCGGCATCCGGCTCGAAGACGACATGCTTGAGCTTGAGGTCCGGCTTGCGCTTGGTCTCGAAGGCGATAAGCGTGGGATCGAGGACGCCGAAATCGAGACGGCCCGAGGTCAGGTCGCGGATGACCGCCTCGCTGTTGTCATAGAACTTGACGTCGGCGATATTGGGAATCTTCTTTAGATCGGCAGAGGAAGAAGCGCCAGTCAGCGTGCCAGCCCGCAGGCCGGAGATATCCGAAACTTTAAGAACGTCGGGCAGCTTACGGTCGGATTGGGTGATGACGCCATAGGTGACGTAATATGCCGGATCAGACAATGCGATGACCTCGGCCCTTTTCGCCGTCCAGCGCATATTGCCAAGCATGAGGTCGGCACGACCTGACCTGACGGCCTCGATCGTCCCGGCATTGTCGACGAGCGCGGGCTTGACCTTCAGACCGAGCTTTTCGGCGATAGCGGTAATGATTTCGCCATCGGTGCCCGTAAGGCGGTCAACGTCGATGCCGGAGGCAGGCAGCTCACCGAGAGCGGCAACCGTGAGGAAGCCCGGCTCGACGGTCTTGAATTGTGACGGAGCCGCGGCGACACGAAGGCCGGAAGCCGCGACGAGGCCCCCTGCCAAGCCTGCCTTGAGAAGGGTTCTGCGGCGGAATGATATGTTCGAAGTCATTGGATATCCTGAATTTGAAGGGTTGATCAGACGGCCTTGCGCCACTGGCCGCGTTCGGCCAGCGCCGCCCTGAAGGCGGGAATGATGTGCTGCCCGAACTCCGGGACGTCATTCAGCCTGTTGAAGCCGTCGAGGATGAATGTCGTCACCCCGGCATCGACATAATCGAGGAGTGCATCGACGATGGTCGACGGGCTGCCTACCAGCGCGCTGGACTTCCCTCGTTCGGTAACGCCGGAAAGGCCCGTCCACAACGCGCGGTCATGGCGCTCGGAAATCCCGTTCGCTTCCAGCTGTCGGCGATCGCCAGCGCTTGCGTCCCGGCCATCTTTCGAAGGCAGCCAACGGGTCTCCGATGGCTTGACGGAGCCGCTTTGGGCGATAGCCGCCTGCTTGAGGCCCTCGGCTTTTTGCCATGCGAGCTCGTCTGTGGCGCCGACGACAAGCCGGACGAATATAATAATGCCTGGCAGATCAGGCCGTCCGGACGCCTTCGCTGCCGCGTGGATTTTGGCAATATCCTGCTTCAAGAATTCGATTGGCTGGGCATAGAGAGCATACCGATCAGCCTCGGCGGCGCCTACCTCGAATGCCACATCAGAATTCCCGGCGAAAAAGACAGGAATTCGTGGTTCCTGGATCGGAAAGACGGAGGCGACAAAGCCCTGGATATCATAATGGCGTCCACGGAAATCGAAAGGTTGACGCTGCGTCCAAGCCTGCTTGATGATTTGCATGAACTCTTTCGTACGGCCGTATCGATTCTCTTTCGCCAGTGGATCGCCGTTCTTGAGGGTGCCGTCGCTTTCCCGTCCCGTAATGACGTGGAATGCAGCACGACCGTTCGATATCCGGTCCAAGGTCGCATAGCTGCGCGCCGCCCAGGTTGGATTGATCAGTCCGGGTCGGTTGGCGACGAGCAACCGCAGCGTCTTCGTTTCGGTCGCTGCCAGCGCCGCTATCTGCAGGCTGTCGGGGCCGTCGCTGCCAACGCCGATCAGAACGCCGTCGAAACCGGCATACTCGTGCTCGCGAGACTGCCGCTTGATGTATTCGACATCGAGGCTGGGGCCGCTTGCGAGATGAACCTCAGATTCGTTTCGATGGGTAAGGTGGCCAAAAATCTCAACGCTCATGTCCGCTTCCTCAGGCCGCAGCAGCGTCAAGGGGAGCCTGCGATACGCGGCTGAGCTCTTCATCAACGTCGAACAATTCGACAGTTATGTTCGAATAAGCGCTGTGAAATGTCTGATTTGCACGGGCTGCCAGCCACGCCTCGGCCGACGGACGGTCCTTGAAGAGAAAAAGGCCGCCACCCCGCTTGGCATTTTCGTCACGCAACCAAATCTTCCACAGAAAGCCCGGGATTTCGGTACGCTTCTCGGCTGTTTTGATCTTGTCGGGCCGCGCGACGCCGTCCTGAAAATCGCTATCATAATTCACTTGAGCAATCACAAAGCCCATGACAAAACTCCATTTAATGTCTATCGAATTGGTAGGGTATTTGGTGATACAGGTCAATATGTTCGATCTCAAAAGCAATTGTTCATTTTTTTTACGCTGTTTTGAACATATTATTGGCGCTTGTGGACCGAGAGTGGGATAAATTTCTATGGATATGGAATTGGTGAGTACGCAATTGCAGGCGAAAGACATCGCTGTGTTATTTCAAGGTAAGGATTCCACTCACATTGCGACACAGTTTCGAGAACTCATCGAGACCGGGTCCATTGCGGAAGGTAGCAAGATGCCTTCCGTGAGGGAGATGGCCTCGAACCTTGGCGTGAGTGTTGGAACAATTGCGCTCGCTTGGTCAGACTTGAAAAATGAAGGACTGATTACGACGCGACGACGTGGGGGAACTTATGTCGTCGGACTAAAGCAAGCGCAGGAAGTTGGTCGCACTTCCTGGCCACCTGCTCCGCTCAACCTCTCTCAAGCTTCACCTGACCCACGACTGCAGCCTTCACTGGAAAAAGCGCTGATTGCGGGTTTGAATGCCGACAAGATGAATTCCGTCTCGTTGGACTACATCATCGAACCGCTGCGCCTCACCGTACAGTCGCAGTGGCCGTTCGAAGCGGAAGCCTGGACGATCGTCGGTGCGAGTTCGGAAAGCATGCTCCTTTGTCTGCAAGCAGCAACATCGCCCGGCGACAAGATTGCAGTCGAACAGCCGACGAGTTCTCGCCTACTGGCAATCGCCCGCTTGCTTAATCTACAAATTGTCGGTGTTGAATGTGACCAGTCCGGCCCCATGATTGAACCCTTGAGCTCAGCGCTTGGTGATAGTCCGAAGGCATTCATCTACCAGCCGCGAGGCCACCAACCACTTGGCATTACGGTCTCAGTGGCGAGAGTGGCCGAAATGGCAGCTATCTTGCGAAAGCATCAAGACGTTTGCGTCATTGAAGACGACGCCCTTGGGCCGCTCTGTGCTGACGAATCTGCGAGTTTAGGTTCCATGTTGCCTCAGCAAACTCTGCTTATCAGATCCTATTGCAAGGCATTCGGGTTGGATCTCAGGTCGAGTGTAATCGGCGGCGCGTCGGAATGGGTCGATCGAGTTCGGCTCGAACGTTCGCGAGGTTTGGGCGTTACGAGTCGTATTCTTCAAGGCGCACTGAATTACCTTCTTCGCGACCCCGAGACCGAAACAATGGTATCAGTGGCGCGCAAAAATTACGCGTTTAGAAGGAGAACCCTTTCAACAGTGCTGGATAGACTCGGCGTCGAAATCTCGCCAGCGCGCGACGGTCTCATGGTTTGGATATCTGTTGAAGACGAGGCCGCTGCAATTTCTCACCTCTCATCCAAGGCGATACAGGCGGCTCCCGGTCGCCGCTTTTTTGGCATTCAGGTCAAAGGCCATCATATCGCAATCTCGGTCGGCCAACTGCCCACCGATCGTGTCGGTATAGAAGCTGTCGCAAGCGAGATTGCTATAGCGGCCAGGATAGGCACAGATGACATCTCCTTTGATTGAAGGGAGTTGAACCGGCGGCCCTGCTGTTGTTTTCTCTAAGCTAATGGTTTCGTTGATATTATTCGGCACGCTGCTTTTCCATGCCACTTGTACCGGTGCATCGGTTAGGCTTTGGCTTTCGCGACAACGGCACCCGATCTGGATCTAAATTTAGGAACGCGCGAATCTTTGAAGCGGTGCAAAGTCGTAATTGTCGCCTGCACGTACAGCGTCGATATAGGCCCTGCGCACGGCATTCGCATCGATGAGGCCGGCACCACCCCAGGTGAAGCGACGACCACCCAACGCCACCACCAGAAGATCAGCCGCAAGACGCGCGTGACGGCCATTTCCATTTGGGAACGGATGAATCCAGGTCAAGCGCGTATGAAATCGAAGTGCAATTTCATCCGGTGCGAAAGTGGAATGTGCGCTCCAGTAGCGTACATCATCGAGGAGTTGGCGCAACTCTACGCCGATTTTATAGGCGTCAACTCCGATGTTTCGCGGTGTAGTACGGAAACTTCCTGCCCATTTCCATACATCCCGGAACATCCGCTTGTGCAGGCCTAACAGAAATCGCTCATCGAGTACGTCGCGTTTGCGGCCAAAGGCCCATCGGTCAGCTTCCGCGATCCCAAGTTGCTCTACCTCATTCAATTGGTCGCGCGTAGTAATGTAGCTGGGGATCAGATCGCGGCGCTCATCCGGCGTCAACGGCGTCGCAGCATCATCCTCTGCATCGATCAGCGGACCGCTCATGTGTCCGCCCACAGGCGCTTATAGTCTCTTAGAATCTCCTCCGCGAGGTCATCTCGGGCGCGTTCCAGTCGGGCGCGGCTGACCGCTTGATTTTCCAGCCGCATGGTCTGGTCCGTCCGTTTGAGTTGTTGTTCAGCGACATAACGAGCTCGGGCTTTCACCACATCTTCCAGTCCGGCCTTGGGTACGACGGCATAGATGAGAACGCAGTCCAACGCCTCGGCTGCTTGCCGTAGGCTCTTGAGCGTTACTACTTCGTTTGCCTCGGCGCGCTCAAGAGCTGCAATGCGTGGCTGGGCAACGCCCAGTCGCTTCGAGAATTGCCCTGTCGTCATGCCGATAGATTCACGAATAGCCCGAATCCACCCCCTTTCTGGGCGGATCAATGGCTCCATTGTTCGCAGAGGCTTCAGTTGCTGGTCCAGCGCCCACCGAGCGAGCGCGTTTAGATTTCGCTTCTTTGAATTCATAGGTTTTCAATCTCCTATAATCTTTATAACTTATAAATTCTGAAATTGCTATAACTGCTGAACTTATAGATTCAAATTACTTAGCATTCCAGAATGGCTAGGTTCTATTGGATACATTTCGTGAGAGTCACGGACCAATCTTTAAGAGTGGCAAGGAACGAGGATTGCAGCGGCTTATTTCAGCCACCATACCGGACGAGCCCAAGATCAAACGCATTCACTGCTATCTATCTGTTGTCAGGGCAAGTTTTCTCGCAGTCGGCGTCTGGCGCGGGCGGTCGCCCGCGACACAAGTCGGAAAGTCTCAGCGGCTTTTTTGGAGCAGATCAGCGAGGTTGGCCACCACTTCAGTCTGCACACGTGCCAAGGATCGGTGTCATCAGCCTTACATGCGTATCGATACGCTCGAGAACCTCCGTCGGAACGACTGTGCGTTCCGGCAACGACCACCAAAGTTCGTTCACGCGCTCCACCGTGTCGGCCACCACCTTGAGTACGGCCGCTTCCGGCAGGTGTGCACGATTGGAGAAGGCTTTCCACCGCTGTACGTTCAGCGCCTTGAAGGGGCGCTCGCCAGCGAGCGACAGAGCCATGGCATC
Source organism: Martinezella lusitana (assembly GCF_010668395.1). Lineage (GTDB taxonomy): Bacteria > Pseudomonadota > Alphaproteobacteria > Rhizobiales > Rhizobiaceae > Rhizobium > Rhizobium lusitanum_A. The sequence continues at coordinate 2,381 of NZ_WUEY01000020.1, read as the reverse complement.
CGCGGGGATGTAAGGGACCGTCGAGAGCACGTCATAGACAGGCGCGAGTTGCGGTTTGTCACCTCCCTCGCGATAGATCAATGACCAGTTCTTCAGGTGCATATCGCCATTGCCTGTTATCGCAGCCAGAGCCAGCCGGCGGACGAACTCAAGCGCAGCAGTGGACGAAACTGCAACATTCAAAGCTGCGGCGATATCATGGTAGGCGGCTCCCTCGTATTTCCGGGAAGGATAGACGCCGAACGCCTGCGCGAAATCCTCGATATGGATCCGCTCACCGTCTGCGCTGCGATCGAAGCGTTTGACAAGCAGGACTTTTCCATCCGACAGCGTCTCGAATTCCTTCGGTATACCCTCGAACTCCGATTGCTCGACCAGTTCACGTTCCGGAACCTCCATGCCGATCGCTTCAGCCAATGCCAGGTTGGCATATTCATTTTCCCACACGCCGGGAAATGAGGTCGATGGAAACTTGGCGATGTAGGATCCCTGGTCGTCGCCGAGCGGCAGCGTCAGTCCACCGCCCTTGCCCGTGTTCTTGATCACCGAAAGCTTCATCTGAAAACCGGCAAGCGAAAACCGTGCTTTCGGCTTAGGCGCTGGCAGATTATCGAGAGGGGCAATCGCCCTGTCGCTCGGCATGACGCGGACGGCACCAGGCAGATCCGACCCGAGCGCGACGAGCAAGTCGAAATCGTTTCCGGCGCGAACACTCCCCGCGTGGTGTTTTTCCATCGCCTCGCGCAGCTTGTCTTCGGGAAGCAGATTGGCAAAGAGCGCGGGCAACGGGTTTCGGGTCCTTACGCAATCCGCCAGTGGCTGCGCGAAAAGACAGGCTGAGCACAGGAAAGCCGCCCGTTTCGCGATAGCTAGGCCTGCATCTCGGTCTTCGTCAGAAGAACCTGCGGCAACTGCTCGTCTGCCCGCGCGGGCATTTCCCGACATCCGAACGCCGCCTCGAAGACATGAAATGCGGAGAATTACGCTGGAGCGATCGCGACGGCGGCTGGGAAGTGCTGATCCCGTCGGTCGCGTTCAAGAATTCAGGCTCGTCGTTTTTCGGGCAGAAGCCATTCAGGTTGATTCTGCCTGATCTGCTCGATCTCTACAAATACCTTGAGGCCTATATCGACAAGCATCGCGGCGTGCTGCTCGGGAGCGCAAAGGATCCTAGCACATTCTTCGTCAAGACAGTGAAGACGACAAGCCTCGACGCCGCCTACGACTCAACAAAATTTTACGAGGCTTGGCGAACCGTGATCCAGCGATATGGGATCTACAACCCTTATACCGGTCGCGGCGCGATCAAGGGCTTGCTACCGCATGGACCACATAATTTGCGGGATATCCTTGCAACTCATATTCTGAAGCAAACCGGCTCCTATGAGCAGGCGAGCTACGCGATCCAGGATACGCCAGATGTCGTGCAGCAGCATTATGGTCGCTTCTTGCCGCAGGATAAGGCAGCGCTTGCGGCCAAGATCCTGAACCAGGTCTGGGAAGCGGCATAACCATCGATCCCGTCAGATGCGGAAAAATCGCGCCTGACGGGTCGGCTTCGCCTTGAATAGAATCGAACCTATGGCGTGCGGAAACAAGAGGTTCGTCCGCCATGCCCTATATTGAATCGCTTACCCAATCTTCATGCCCGTGCCGAATGCGTATGACGAGAACTGTCTCATCTTCGGCTATCCGATAAACGATCAGATGTGCTTTGAAGGGATGAATTCTGACTGGCGGGTCAATCTCAACTCTCTCGCGTGCAATACGTGGATTTTCGGCGAGCAAATCCAGTAGAGCAAAGAGATCATTGTGGTAGCGGCGCGCCTGATGGGCGCCAAACATGCGTACACCTTGCTCCGCGATCGCGATAATGTCCTCTTCCGCCTCGAAAGAAAGCCTGTAGCTCATGATTTTTTGGCGCGAGCCTCAGCCTCGGCAAACAGATCATCCCTCGATCGAGTTCCAACCCCACTCTGGAGACCGGCGTCAACAAAGGCTTGCATGGCAGCAATCTTGTCGTTTCGCGCCTGATCACGTCTGATCAAGTCGCGAACGTAGTCGCTAGCATTCGAATACCGCCCCGTCTTTGCCTGTGCCTCGACCCAGTCTTTCATCGGGTCCGGTAGAGATACATTCATCGTTGCCATTGGCCAACTCCATTCCTGGAGATTATAAGCGCCTTTGGCAAAGATTGTCAAAACCCGTGATAGGGCTCTTGACCCAATTCAAGCCGACCACCTATTGGTACAAAGTAAGCGATGAAACAACCCCGTCTGGCGACGGCTATGCCGAGGATCTATTCGTGCCTGAGTAATGAATGAGTTCTGGTGTGAAGTGCTATGTCTGCTCCTATGTCCGAACATAGAACGTTTCATATG
>NZ_WUEY01000001.1 GCF_010668395.1 Martinezella lusitana | reverse complement strand
GCAGGCCCCAGATATAATAATCGACGCCGACGTCGGGACTGTAGGCGATGCCGGAAAGCGGCGGATAGGCGAGCCAGCCGGTCTTTGCGAATTCGCCGATGAAGAGCGAGATCATGATGATGATCGCACCGGCCGTCGTCATCCAGAACGAGAAGTTGTTCAGGAACGGGAAGGACACGTCGCGGGCGCCGATCTGCAGCGGCACGACGAGGTTCATCAGGCCGGTGACGAAGGGCATCGCCACGAAGAAGATCATGATGACGCCGTGGGCGGTGAAGATCTGGTCGTAGTGGTGCGGCGGCAGGTAACCCTCGGAACCGTTGAAGGCGATGGCCTGCTGCACGCGCATGAGCAGCGCGTCCGAAAAGCCGCGCAGCAGCATGATCAGCGCCAGCACCACGTACATGATGCCGATTTTCTTGTGATCGATGCTGGTGAACCACTCCTTCCAGAGGAAGCCCCAGAGGCGGAAGTAGGTCAGCAGGCCGAGAACGGCGATACCGCCGATGGCGACGCCGATGAAGGTCGCGACGAGGATCGGCTCGTGATACGGGATGGAGTCGAGCGTCAGCCGACCGAAGATGAATTTATAGAGGTCCGGGTTGGAAAACATGGATTGCCTCTGTCCCTTATGAATGTCTTGTTATTGAGCGCATCGGATCAATGATCCTGATGCTGCGCCGAACCGGTCGACGAATCGGAAGAAGAGCCGTTGCCCATATCCATGCCTTGCATGGACATGCCCTGCATCGAGTTGTCTCCATGCTGCATGGTGTGGCCGGCGGAGCCGTCGGCCTTGACGGGCGTGACTTCGGCCGAGGCGCCATCGCGGTTGTCGTAGATCAGACGCTCGCGGTTTTCCTGGCTTTCCTTGCCGCCGCCGCCCTTGGCGTCGATATGCATCATTTCGCTCATGCACATCTTGCTCGGGTCGGCGCACATGTTGAGGATGGCGTTGTAGAGGCCATCGTCGACGGCGTTGAAATACTGCACCGGGTTGCGTTCGCTCGGCTTGGCCAGCGCCAGATATTCCGGGCGGCCAAGCGCCGAGCCCTGGCTCTTGGCCTTCTGGATCCACTGGTCGAAATCCGCCTGGTCGAGGCCATGGAACTTGAAGCGCATGTTCGAGAAGCCCGCGCCGCTATAGTTGGCCGACAGGCCCTGGAATTCGCCGGGATGATTGATGACGGCGTGCAGCTTCGTCTCCATGCCCGGCATGGCGTAGATCTGGCCTGCCAGCGCCGGAATGAAGAAGGAGTTCATGACAGCTGAAGCCGTGATCTTGAAGTTGATCGGCCGGTCGACCGGCGCAGCCATCTCGTTGACGGTGGCGATGCCGTAGTCCGGATAGAAGAACAGCCATTTCCAGTCGAGCGCGACCACTTCGACCGTCAGCGGCTTCACGTCGGCGGTGATCGGCTTGTCGGCCGCGATGCGGTCGAGCGGACGGTAGGGGTCGAGCTGGTGTGTGCTGATCCAGGTCACCGCGCCGAGCGCGATGATGATGGCAAGCGGAGCGGACCAGATGACCAGCTCCAGACGCGTCGAATGATGCCATTCCGGCTCGTAGGTCGCCTCGGTGTTCGACTGGCGGTATCTCCAGGCAAAGAACAGCGTCAGGAAGATCACGGGGATGATAATGATCAGCATCAGCACGACCGAGATGATGATCAGGTCTCGCTGCTGCATGGCGATATCGCCGGAGGGGGCCATCACCACGAGATTGCAGCCAGAAAGCAGCAAAAACAGTGGGATGACAGATAAGCGGCTGAAAATCTTCGATAGTCTTAGCACGTCTTAAAGCTCTTTTTGTTTCGACCCTACCGCGACTAAAGGACGGCGGTCATGAACGATATGAGGTGTTTCGTCGCACCGCAGCAAGTGCGAGTGCAATGCGGTATGGAATGCGGTCCCACCTATCGGGAAAACATGCTGAAATCCAGAAGGTTTTCCATCGATCATTCGCTTTTATCGCGGCTAATATACCCGGATCGGAACAAATGACCATCGGTCGCCTTTTCCCATATTCAGATGACAAGGCGACAAAGCCGGGCAAGGACGGGTTAAATGGCTAATTTGCGAATTATTTCATGCTAGATACTTGATATGTTCGCACGATTGGCCGACATTTTGATTATGCGCGAATTCGTGGAGGAGTTCGCGCTTGGAGAGGGAGGCTCCCATACATGGTCAGCGTGACACATGAAACTTTAAACCCCACGTCTTCAACACTCGAAAGTGACGCTCGCAGCATGCATGCCGGCGGCTCCGTCGCTCCCGGCAACATCGCCATCGGCGTGATCATCGGTCGCACCTCCGAATTTTTCGATTTCTTCACCTATGCCATCGCATCGGTGCTGGTTTTCCCGAAATTGATGTTTCCCTTCGCGGACCCTCTGCACGGCACGCTGCTTTCCTTCCTCGTGTTCGCGCTTGCCTTCATCGCCCGGCCGATCGGTTCGTTCATCTTCATGGCGATCGATCGTCGATACGGGCGCGGCGTCAAGCTCACCATCGCTCTGTTCCTGCTCGGCGGCTCGACGGCTGCGATGAGCTTCCTGCCCGGCTACTCCGAGGTCGGCGCCTATGCGATCGTCCTGCTCGCTCTCTTCCGCATAGGCCAGGGCCTTGCGCTCGGCGGTGCATGGGATGGTCTGGCTTCGCTTCTGGCTCTCAATGCCCCGGCCAACCATCGCGGCTGGTATGCGATGATCCCGCAGCTCGGCGCGCCGATCGGCTTCATGCTCGCAAGCGCGCTGTTTGCCTATTTCGCCACCAGCCTGACGACGGCGGACTTCCTCGATTGGGGCTGGCGTTATCCGTTCTTCTGCGCCTTCGCGGTCAACGTCGTCGCGCTTTTCGCTCGCCTGCGTCTGGTGGCGACAGAAGAATTCGGCACCCTGCTGGAGCGTCATGAGCTCGAGCCGGTGAAGATGACGGAGCTGCTGCGCGTACATGGCCGCGACGTGCTGATCGGCGCCTTCGTGCCGCTGGCAAGCTTCGCGGCTTTCCATCTGGTCACCGTCTTCCCGCTGAGCTGGGTGACGCTTTACAGCGAGCAGACTCCCGGCTCGTTCCTCTTGATGGAATTCCTCGGCGCCATTTGCGGCATTGTCTCCATCATCTGTTCCGGCCTGCTGGCCGACCGGATCGGCCGTCGCAACCAGCTCGCCGTTGCCGCCGTGCTGATCGCCTGCTTTGCTTTCATCGCGCCATGGCTGCTCGATGGCGGCGTGACCGGCCGTCACATCTACGTCGTCCTCGGCTTCACGCTGCTGGGCCTTTCCTTCGGTCAGGCGGCAGGCGCCAGCGCCTCTCGCTTCAGCCGCAACTATCGCTACAGCGGCTCGGCCCTGACCTCGGATCTGTCCTGGCTGATCGGCGCCGGCTTTGCGCCTTTCGTGGCGCTCAGCCTCTCCAGCCAGTTCGGCCTCGTCTATACCAGCCTCTATCTGCTGTCCGGCGTCGTCTGCACGCTGGTTGCGATCTTCTTCAGCAAGACGTTGGAGACACGAGACAACTGAGCCGGATGTTCGAATTGAAAACGGCCGCGGCATGAAGATGCCGCGGCCGTTTTCGTTCAGGCTGAATGCATGAGCCAGGCAAGCGCCGGCGCCGCCAGCACGTTGGTCAGTCCCACCAGCACCATGACGAGACCGGCGATCGATCCTTCCTCGCGTCCGATCTCATGCGCCTTGGCGACGCCGACACCGTGCGCTCCCATGCCGTAAAGCGCGCCCCTGGCCATGCCCGATTGCAGCGGCAGCAGCCGCAACAGCGTCTGCCCGACGATGGCGCCGAACAGGCCGGTGATGACGACGAAGACGGCGGTCAGGTTGGGCACGCCGCCGATATCGCCCGAAACCACCATGGCGAAAGGCGTGCTGATCGAGCGCGGCATCAGGCTGAGCCGCAGGCTGTCGTCGAGGCCGAGGAGGCTGGCAAGCCCCCAGGCCGAAACCATGGCCGTCGTGCTGCCGACCGTCACGCCGAACAGGAGGATGGGCCAATAGCGCCTGATCAGCGCGCGCTGTTCGTAGATCGGCACGGCAAAGGCGACGGTCGCGGGGCCGAGCAGGGCAAGCAGCCAGCGGCTGTCGTGCATGTAGTCCTGATAATTGGCATGCAGCACGAGCGCGATGACGATCAGGACGGCGGGTGCCGCCACCAGCGGCGACAGCCAGATCGAGGGCCAGCGCCGATAGAGCGCCTTGGAGAGATAATAAAGGCCGATCGTCGCCAACGGCCAGAACAGGCCGGATGCGGCGTTTTCAATGGTGGACATGACGGGATGCTCCTGGATGCATCATCAGGCGGTAGCCGATGTCGATGGCTATCGCGGTAACGCCCATGACGATGATGGTGCCGGCGAAGATGACCGCAAGCACCTTCAGCCCGACGATGCCGATGAATTCACCGTGGTCGAGCAGGGCGAGGACCGCCGGCACGAAGAACAGCAGCATCTCGGCGAGAAACCACTCCGCGCCGCGCTTCATGCTCGTCACGCTGGCTTTGCCGCTTGCAAACAATGCGAGCACCAGCAGCATTCCGGCGATCGCGCCGGGTATCGGCAGATGCGCGAGGCGCACGATGGCCTCGCCCGCCTGCCAGAAGGCCAGCAGCAGCAGGATCTGAGCCAGGCGGCTCAGGTTCGGATGGTTCTTTAGCTCGATACGCATGGAAAAACTCGGGAAAATCTGATGACCTGAAGATAGGCCTTTCCGGAGCATGAACAAAATGAATTGATTTCATTGAAACCAGTCCTATAAGGAATAGTGATGGAGCTTCGGACGCTGAGAGCCTTTGTCGAGGTGGTGCGCCAGGGCGGTTTTTCGGAAGCCGCCAAGGTGGTGTTCACGACGCAATCCGCCGTCAGCAAGGCCGTGCGGCAGCTCGAGGATGAACTCGGCCTGCCGCTGCTCAATCGCGTCGGTCATCGCACGACGCTGACCGACGCGGGCGAGGTGGTCTATCGCCGGGCGGTGGCCATTCTTGCCGGGCGAGACGACCTGCTTGCCGAACTGTCCGAGCTGCGCGGCCTGACGCGCGGCACCTTGCGCCTCGGCCTGCCGCCGATCGGCAACGATGCGCTGTTCGCGCCGGTTTTTGCCGTCTTCCGCAACCGTTATCCCGGCATCGAGATCAGGCTGGTGGAACAGGGGGCGAAGCGTCTGGAGGAAATGGTGCTTGCCGACGAGGTCGATCTCGGCGCCTCGCTCCTTCCGACGCTCGATGCGCTCGAGTGGCAAAGCGTGCGCTGCGAGCCGATACATGTTCTCCTGCCGCCGGCGCACCCGCTCGCCGGCCGCGATTTCGTGCCGTTGGCGGCGCTGAAGGGCAATCCCTTCCTCCTGTTCGAAATGGGCTTCGCGCTCAACGGCATCATTCTCGATGCCTGTCGTACGGCGGGCTTCGCGCCGGATATCGCCGCCCGCTCGAGCCAGATCAATTTCATTGTCGAGCTGGTTGCCGCCGGCCTCGGCGTCGGCTTCCTGCCGCGATTGATCGCGGAGCAGCGCTGTCGGCCAGGCATCGGTCACGCTCTCGTCGTCGAGCCGGAAATGGACTGGCATATGGCATGGATATGGCGGCGTGGAGGTTATCTGTCGCATGCCGGCCGCGCCTGGCTCGACCTTGCCGCGGAGATCGCGGTGAAAACTTGACTCCATTCTCAAGCTTTTGTGATAGAGGGATACGACTGTAAACTTGAAAATGGCAGTCAGGAAAAATATAGGCTATCGCATTGCTGCCGGTGGCGGCAGCTTCATAGCGAGGGGATTCATGACTTTTTCCTTTTCTCATCTCACCAGTGCGCTGGCGCTTGCCGCAGGCCTCGCCGTTGCTCCGATGATGGCGAACGCCGCCGACTCCGAAGGCATCGTCGTCTACAACGCCCAGCACGAGGCGCTGACGCAGGCTTGGGCGGATGGTTTCACCAAGGAAACCGGCATCAAGGTCACGATCCGCAACGGTAGCGACATGCAGTTCGCCAACCAGATCATTCAGGAAGGCGCGGCTTCCCCGGCGGATGTCTATCTGACGGAAAATTCCCCCGGCATGACGCTGGTCGACGCCAACAAGCTTTTTGCGCCGGTCGATGCCGATACGCTGGCCCAGGTGCCGGAAACCTTCAAGGCCGCCGATGGCAACTGGATCGGCGTTGCCGCCCGCTCCACGGTTTTCGCCTATGACAAGACCAAGCTGAAGGAAGCAGACCTGCCGAAGTCGCTGCTGGATCTGGCCGATCCCAAGTGGAAGGGCCGCTGGGGCGGCGCTCCGGCCGGTGCCGATTTCCAGGCGATCATCAGCGCGCTTCTGGAGCTGAAGGGCGAGGATGCCACCCGCGCCTGGCTGAAGGCGATGAAGGAAAACGCCAGCTTCTACAAGGGCAACAGCGTCGCCATGAAGGCCGTCAATGCCGGCGAGATCGAAGGCGCTGTCATCTATCACTACTATTGGTTCGGCGATCAGGCGAAGACGGCTGAAAACAGCAAGAACGTCGCCCTGCATTACTTCAAGAACCAGGATCCGGGCGCTTTCGTCAGCATCTCCGGCGGCGGCATTCTCGCCTCCAGCCAGCACCAGAAGGAAGCCCAGGCATTTCTGAAGTGGATCACCGGCAAGGGTGGCCAGGCCGTTCTGCGCGACGGCGATTCCTATGAATATGCCGTCGGCAATGGCGAAGCCTCCAATCCGAAGCTGGTGCCGCTCACCGACCTGCAGGCACCGAAGGTCGAGCCTTCCAAGCTGAACAGCAAGAAGGTCACCGATCTGATGACGGAAGCCGGGCTGATCTAAAGCGAAAGCCCGCCGGAGCGCGTTTCGAGCGTGCTCGGGCGGGCTTTGCTCTTGCATCACTGTCGCATGCCCTGCTAGGGGCATACGGATGGCCTTGGGGCCGATCGATCGGACAACCGCCGCAAGCGGCGGTTGTCTTCCTATTTCAGGGCGTGAAAGGCAGCTCGGATTTGCTGCAGAAGAACACATATGCCGGCGAGCCTGCCGCCATGCGAATGCCCCAGTTGACGGCTGCGCCCCGCAGCCGCGTCCGGCACGCCTCCGTCGTCGCCCTTGCCTCCATCGTCGCGCTCCTGAGCCTCGTGCCGCTCGGCTTCATCATCTGGATCACGATCGATACCGGCTGGGCCGAAGTCGTTGCTCTGATCTTCCGCAATCGCGTCGGCGAACTGCTCGTCAACACCGTCCTGCTCGAAGTCTGCACCATCCCGCTGTCGATTCTGCTGGCGGTGACGCTCGCCTGGCTGACGGAACGTACCGATATTCCCGGCGCCCGCATCTGGTCCTGGCTGGCCGTCGCGCCGCTTGCGGTGCCCGCCTTCGTTCACAGCTATGCCTGGGTCAGTCTCGTGCCGAGCATGCGCGGACTGTGGAGCGGCGTGCTCGTGTCGGTGCTTGCTTATTTTCCCTTCCTCTATCTGCCGGTCGCGGCAACGCTCCGCCGGCTGGATCCCGCGATCGAGGATGCCGCCGCCTCGCTCGGGCTTGGCCCCTGGCGCGTCTTCTTCCGCGCGATCCTGCCGCAGCTTCGTCTGGCCATCTGCGGCGGATCGCTGCTGATCGGCCTGCATCTTCTGGCGGAATACGGTCTCTACGTGATGATCCGCTTCGACACCTTCTCGACTGCGATCGTCGACCAGTTCCAATCGGCCTACAACAGCCCCGCCGCAAACATGCTCGGCGGCGTCCTCGTTTTCTGCTGCCTGCTGCTGCTCGGCATAGAAGTGCTGGTGCGCGGCAACGAGCGCTATGCCCGCATCGGTTCGGGCGCCGCTCGCCCAACGGATCGCCGTCGTCTCGGCTGGTTCGTCGCTCCCGCCATCGCCTTGCCTGTCGTTACCGCCGTGCTGACGCTCGGCATTCCCTTCGTGACCCTTGCCCGCTGGCTCTATCTGGGCGGAATAGGCATCTGGCGGATCGATACGGTCGGTTCCGCCTTGCTGCAAACCATCGTTCTGGCAATCGCCGGCGGTCTGCTCGCCACCATCGCCGCGACGCCCATGGCATGGCTGTCGGTGCGCGCGCCGGGCCGGCTGCAGCGGATTCTCGAGGCCTGCCACTATTATGTCGGCTCGCTGCCGGGCGTCGTCGTCGCGCTGGCGCTGGTCTCGATCACCGTCCGGCTGATCCTGCCGCTCTACCAGACCTTCGCCACGCTGCTGCTTGCCTATGTCCTGCTCTTCCTGCCGCGCGCCATGGTCGGCCTGCGCGCCAGCATCGCCCAGGCACCCGTCGAGCTCGAGCGTGCCGCCATGGCGCTCGGCCGCACGCCCGCGCAGGCCGTACGGCAAATCACCATGCGTCTTGCCGCTCCCGGCTTTGCCGCCAGCGTGGCGCTCGTCGCGCTCGGCATCACCAATGAGCTGACGGCAACGCTGATGCTCTCTCCCAACGGCACGGAAACGCTGGCGACGAAATTCTGGTCGCTGACCAGCGAGATCGACTATGTTTCGGCAGCGCCTTACGCCTTCATGATGGTCGTGCTGTCGCTGCCGCTCACCCTTCTTCTCTACGTGCAATCCAAGCGAACGGCCGGACAATGACCTTTCTGGCGATCAAGAATATCAGCAAGCGCTATGGCCCCGTGCATGCGTTGAACAATATCGACCTGACGGTCGCCGCCGGCAGCCGTACGGCCATCGTCGGCCCTTCCGGTTCCGGCAAGACGACGTTGCTGCGCATCATTGCCGGCTTCGAGATCCCCGACGCGGGACAGGTGATACTGGAAGGCGAAACCCTGGCGGACGGCGAGGCCATCGTGCCGGCGCATCGCCGCGGCATCGGCATCGTCTCGCAGGACGGCGCCCTGTTCCCGCATCTGAGCGTGGCGGAGAACATCGGCTTCGGCATGGAGCGCGGCGCGCGTGATCGCGAGCAGAGGATCAACGCCCTCATCGATATGGTCGAACTGCATCGCGGCATGCTCGATCGCCGCCCGCATCAGCTTTCCGGCGGCCAGCAGCAGCGCGTTGCCCTTGCGCGCGCGCTCGGCCGCAAGCCGAGGCTGATGTTGCTCGACGAGCCTTTTTCCGCGCTCGACACGGGCTTGCGCGAAAACATGCGCAAAGCGGTCGCCCGCGTGCTGCAGATTGCCGGCATCACGGCGGTTCTGGTGACGCACGACCAGACGGAGGCTTTGTCCTTCGCGGACCAGGTCGCCGTGCTGCGCGAGGGCGCTCTGATACAGGCGGGGACCCCGCAGGCCCTCTACCTCAGCCCGCAGGACCGCGAGACCGCGCTTTTTCTCGGCGATGCCATCGTGTTGCCGGCCGATCTCGACGGCGGATCTGCCAAATGTATTCTCGGACACATTCCGGTCGATGCCGCGAACCGGCAGGGACGCACCGACATCATGCTGCGCCCGGAGCAGTTGCGTCTGGGAGCCGTCGATGACGCCGGCGCGAACGCGGCTTGCATCGGCAAGGTCACCGATATCGAATTCGGCGGCGCCATCTGCGCGGTGACCGTCGTCCTGTCCAATGCCAACGGCTCGGAGACATTGAACATCAAGAGCTCCGGCGTCGGCTTGCCCGAAATCGGCAGCATGGTGTCGGTGACCGTTCTCGGAAAGGCGCATGTCTTCAACAAGCTTGATGGCTGAGCATTATTTGCGTTGAAGCAGGCGGTGCTTTGGGGAAGATAGGCTCCGCCATCATTGCCCCATGCCGAAGGAATGACCATGTCTTTGCCCGATGAGATCGCCCAGGATCTCCCTTTCCTCACCTCGCTTCGTCACAACCTTCATGCCTACCCCGAACTCGGTTTCGAGGAGGAGCGCACCAGCGGCATCGTCGCCACCTTGCTGGAGGAGGCCGGGCTGACCGTGCATCGCGGCCTCGGCAAGACCGGCGTGGTCGGCACGCTGCAGGTCGGCAACGGCACGCGCCGCATCGGCCTTCGCGCCGACATGGACGCGCTCGCCATGCCGGAGAAGGCCAACCGGCCGTACAAATCCACCATTCCGGGCAAGATGCACGCCTGCGGTCACGACGGCCACACGACCATGCTGATCGGCGCGGCGCGGCATCTTGCCGCCAAGCACGGCTTTTCCGGCACGGTGCATTTCATCTTCCAGCCGGCCGAGGAGGGCCGCGGCGGCGCGCAGCGCATGGTGGAGGAGGGCCTCTTCGACCTGTTTCCCTGCGATGCGGTTTACGGGCTGCACAACATGCCCGGTCTTGCGGTCGACGAGATGGCCGTCGTCGAAGGGCCGCAGCTTGCTTCGTCGGACAGCTGGCGCATTACCTTCCGCGGCACGGGAACCCACGGCGCCAAGCCGCATCTCGGCAAGGACCCGATCACGGCGGCGGCGACGTTCCTGTCTTCGCTGCAGACCATCGTCGGGCGGGTGGTCGATCCGTTGCAGCCGGCCGTCGTCAGTGCCTGCTCGCTGCAGGCGGGCGATCCGCAGGCGCTGAACGTCATTCCCGATACGGTCGATATCGGCGGCACGGCACGCGCCTATACGCCCAAGGTCCGCGATCAGCTGGAGGAAGAAATCGGACGGCTGGCGCATGGCACGGCCGCCATGTTCGGCATCGCGGTCGACTACCGGTTCGAGCGCCGCATTCCGCCCGTGGTCAACGATGCCGATGCCACCGGGCGGGCGCTGAAAGCCGCAACGACAGTCTTTGGCGAGAACGTGCTGACCCGCTTCCCGCCATCGACCGCCGGCGACGATTTCGCGTTTTTCGGCCAGAAGGCTCCGGGCTGCTACGTCTGGCTGGGCAACGGTCCGGCGGTGGACGGCGCCCTGCATCACAACACGGCCTATGATTTCAACGACGACGCGATCGCCTCGGGCGTGGCCTTCTGGACGACATTGGTCGAGCAGGAACTGGGAGAGTAGTCGGGAGCGTTCTGCTCCAACTGAGCCTCCAAGCTTGTCGCGCAGCTGATATCTCCCTCTGAGTGCTGGCTATGTGAAGCGAAGAACCTGAACCTCCCCGGGCCCAGGCGCCTTGAGTAGCTTGCTGGTCAACATATCGGCAGTGCCTCGATCCTGCTTTCGCTTCCTTGAAAAGGCATTGACGTCGCTCCGAAACCTAATGTAGTTAGGTTAAAAACTAATATCATTAGGAATTGGAATGGCGCGCGCTGGATTGACGACGGATCGGCTGGTGCAGGCCGGGGCGGAACTGGCCGACGAGATCGGATTCGCTCATATCACCGGGGCCGCGCTTGCAAAGCACTTCAACGTGAAGCAGGCCAGCCTCTATTCGCACATGGCAAGCTTCGATGACTTGAAGCGCAGGATCGCGCATCTGGCGCTCGGCGAAATTGCGGCCCGGTCCGCCGAAGCGCTGGCAGGCCGAACGGGCAAGGAGGCGCTGGTCGTGCTCGCGAATGTCTATCGCGACTATGCGCGCGAGCATCCCGGCCGGTTTGCCGCGGCAAGGCATCCCCTGCCGGCAGGACAGGCCAGCGGAAGCGCGGGGCCGGCGATTGCGCAAATGATGCGGGCCGTCCTGCGCAGCTACGATCTTCCGGACGCCGAGCAGGCTCATGCCATCCGCCTGTTGGGCGGCTTCTTCATGGGGTTCGTGACCCTGGAGCTGGCGGGCGGTTTTTCCCACAGCCCGCCCGATCCGGAATCCTCATGGCTGCGGGCCCTGGATGCACTCGACGCGACGTTGCGAACCTGGCCGGCCGCCGCGCCCTGATCGCCATCAAAACGTCGGCGTGCGATCGCCGGCAAACCTGTCGGGAGACATCATGAACGACAAGTGCAACGGAGTAAGGCTGCCGGAGCGGACGGTGCCGTTTCCGCTTTCGATAAGCCGGGAGGCGCAGGAGGCGCTGCGTCGTGCGGTCGGCGAAGACGGCATCCCCTTGAATGCGCTGCATGTCATGCCTGACTTGAGCGATTTCAATGGCTGGATGAAGCTGAAGGCCTTCGCCGATGTCTACTATCAGGCGGCGGCCGAAAGGCTGGCGGGACAATTGCGCGCCAGCGTGGAGACGGTGCGGATCGAAGAGGCCTGCGTCCACATCGCGACGCCGGGCGGCGCGTTCCCGGAAGACTATGCCTATATCGACCTCCATGGCGGCGCGCTCGTCATGGGCGGTGGCGCCGCCTGCCGTGCCGGCGCGCAGACCCAGGCGGACCAGCACGGAATCCGTTGCTACGGCATAGACTATCGCATGCCGCCGGAGCACCCCTATCCCGCGGCGCTCGATGATTGCGTGGCGGTTTATCGCCATATGCTGAAGCAATACAGGCCTGAAAACATCATCATCGGCGGCCGCTCCGCTGGGGGTAACCTGGCAGCTGCGATGACGTTACGGGCCCGCGATGAAGGATTGCCGCTGCCGGCCGCGCTCGTTCTTCTCTCGCCAGAGCTGGACCTCACGGAGTCGGGAGACAGCTTCGAGGTCAATCGGCTCGTCGATGTCGTCCTGCCGGGATCGCTCATGCCGAACAATCTGCTCTACGCGCAGGGCACGGATCTCGCCCATCCTTACCTGTCGCCGCTCTTCGGCGATTTTTCCAAGGGCTTTCCGCCGACATTTCTACAGAGCGGCACGCGAGACCTGTTCCTCTCCAATGCCGTGCGAATGCATCGATTTTTGCGCCGCGCCGGGGTTCCCGTCGAGCTTCATGTCTTCGAAGCTATGCCGCATGGCGGTTTCATGGGCGCGCCCGAGGACCGCGAGTTGAGCGAGGAAGTCACGCGTTTTGTGAGGCAGCATCTGGGTCGGGGCCAGCGCACGTAAGGCAGTGGGAACGACGACCGCCGCCGCCCATCGCGGGAGGTCAGCGACGACCTGCCTCTCGAAGCAGCGCGTCGAATATGATGAGCCGCGTCTTCTCCGCATCGATTTCGGCGGCGAAATGGGCGTTGAATTGCGCATGCGAAGCGCGCGTTTCGACGACGGTGCGCCCGCGCGTATGCTGCCCATATAGTTCCGCGTCGATGCGCGCGTGCCGAAGGGTGGCGATTTCCGGCTCGACGAAAATGGCGGCCGCCGTCGGATCGTAGATGGCCATGGCCGGCCGGCCGCGGCTGATGGCGATGTTGACGTAGCCTGCCAAAAGATCGGCGAGCAGCTGCGCCTTTTCGCCGTCGATCTCGCGAATACGCGCGACATCCTCGGGCCAGGCCAGTACCTTGCGGCAGATATCGAGATCGACCATGCGCAACGGCAGATCATGCGCCAGTACGATGGCGAGCGCCTCCGGATCGGCAAAGGCATTGAATTCCGCCGATGCGGTGTGATTGCCCGAGGTAACCCCGCCGCCCATCCACGTCAGCTCGTCGATGCGGGCAGCGAGGTCCGGCCGCGCCAGCGCCAGGGCCGCGATGTTGGTGAGCGGCCCGAGCGCCAGAATGCGCTTCGGCCCTTTGCCATCGGAAAGCCAGTCGCCGAGCGCGGCAAAGGCATCGCTCACCGCAAGCGGATCGGCCGGCGGCAGGCTCCGCCCTGTCGTCGGAATGCCGGTCTGGCCGAGAATGCTCTGCGCTGTTTCCAGCTTGCACAGAACGGGCAGCTCGCGACCGGTATGGATCGGAAACGTCCAGCCGAAGACGGCGGCTGCGCTTGCCGCATTGGCCTGGACGTGGGACAGCGGCGCGTTGCCGCTGACGAGCGAAACGCCGTCGATGACAAGATCCGAATGCGCCACCACCAGAATGGCGGCGATGTCATCGAACCCCATGTCGGTATCGATCCAGATTCCCATGCTCTATCTCATCGGTCGCGGCAAAAGCGCGAAAACGGGCGTTCGCCTCTCGGTCTGGAAGACGGCCGGTCTCGCCGTCCGGGCGGAATTGGCTGCGGGATGCGCGAGGAAGCTTGCGCGTCCCGCAGATCGCTTAGCCGGCGAGCGCGTCGAGGACGCGGATCCAGGAGCGGATGCCCTTGTGGTAGGATCGCAGTTCGTATTTCTCGTTCGGCGAATGGATGCGGTCGTCGGAGAGACCGAAGCCGATGAGCAATGATTCCATGCCGAGCATTTTCTGGAAATCGCCGACGATCGGGATCGAGCCGCCCATGCCGATGACGATGGCGGGCTTCGGCCATTCGTTGGAAAGCGCCGTCTTCGCCTTGGTCAGGGCCGGCGAATCGTAGGAGAGCTGGATGGCCGGCGAGCCGCCATGCTCATGAAACTCCACCGAGCAGTCCGCGGGGATCTTCGAGCGCACATAGGCGCGGAAGCTTTCGCGGATCGCCGCCGGGTTCTGCTGGCCGACGAGCCGGAACGAGACCTTCGCCGATGCCTTGGCTGCGATCACGGTCTTGAAGCCGGCGCCGGTATAGCCGCCCAAGATGCCGTTGACCTCGGCCGTCGGCCGCGCCCAGGTCTGTTCCATCACCGAGCGGCCCTTTTCGCCCGAAGGGATCGACAGGCCTACTTCGCCGAGGAATTTTTCAGCTGTCATCCCGAGCTTTTCCCAGGAGGCCTTGATGTTGGAGGGTGTTTCCTCGACGCCGTCGTAGAAGCCGGAAAGCGTGACGCGGCCCGTTTCGTCGTGCAGGCCCGCGAGGATGTCGGTCAGGATATGGATCGGATTGGCTGCCGCGCCACCGAAGACGCCCGAATGCAGGTCGCGATCGGCTGCGGTGATGACGATTTCCTCGCCCACCAGCCCGCGCAGGCCGGCAGAAATCGCCGGCGTTTCGCCGTCCCACATGCCGGTATCGCAGACGAGGGCGAAGTCCGCCTTCAGTTCGGCGGCGTTGGCTTCGAGGAACGGCTTGAGCGAGGGCGATCCGGATTCCTCTTCGCCTTCGAACAGGATGGTGATGCGCACGGGAAGCGCGCCCTTGGTCTCCTTATAGGCGCGCACCGCCTCGACGAAGGTCATCAGCTGGCCCTTGTCGTCCGAGGTGCCGCGGCCGGTCAGGATCTTGCGGCCGTTGCCCATGTCCTTGATCGCGGGAGCGAAGGGATCGCTCTCCCAGAGCTCGATCGGGTCGACCGGCTGCACGTCGTAATGTCCATAGAAAAGGACATGCGGCGCATCGGCGCTGCCGGCATCGTGATGGGCAACCACCATCGGATGGCCGGGCGTGTCGCGCACGGAGGCGGTGAAGCCGAGAGAGTTCAGATAGGCGACCAGCCATTCCGCTGCCTTGCGGCATTCCGCCTTGAAGTCCGGATCCGTCGAGATGGACTTGATGCGCAGCAGTTCGAACAGATTGTCGAGGCTGGAGGGGAGGTTCTGATCGGCGCGATCGAGAACGGGCGATAGATCGGTCATGTCCGACTCCTTACATGAGATTTGGAGGGACGATAGACCAAAGCCCAGCTGGTTTCGAGGCATCAAAACCGAAAATTTACCGTAGTTCGCCCCTTGAGGCAGAGGCCTGTTCTTATGTGAGTGATTGAGAATGTAATTTACAAGTTTTTTAGACTATTGGAAATAACCTCAATCCAGGAGCGTATTCTGGAGACGCGAAATGTTTTCAGTGATTGCATGCATTCGTGACGATCATGACATCCGGCTCGTCCTCGTGGCCGCGGTCATCTGCCTCATCGGCAACCTTGCCACCATGCTTTTGTTTTCGCGTGCGCAGGAGTGCCGCTCGCATCAGCGTCGCCACTGGATCGCCGCCGCGGCCTTTGCCAGCGGCATCGGCATCTGGGCGACGCATTTCATCGCGATGCTGGCATATGAGGGTAGCCTTCCTTTTTCCTACGGCCTCTCGCTGACCATGTTCTCGATGATTCTCGCGATCATGGGATCGTGGCTTGCCATTGCCGTCGCCTTCGAATGGGATAGCGGCGCCTCGTTCGCCGTTGGCGGCATCCTGATGGCTTTCGGGATTGCCGCCATGCATTTTACCAGCATGCAGGCCATAGAGGGCTCGGCCCGGCTTTCCTACAGCATGCCGCGCGTATTCGCCTCCATCGCCATGGGGACAGGTTTCTCCTCGCTGGCCTTTCTCGCCTTTCGCAGCCTTCCTGGCGTACGGCGCATCTTTGCCGGCGCCTTCCTGCTGCTGTTTGCGGTCTGCTCCCTACACTTCATCGCCATGAGCGGGGTCACATTCACGCTCGAATCGGAGGTATCGACAGCCGCTCTCTCCATCGACAGAAGCATCCTTGCCGGCATCGTCACGGCTGCCGCCATAGGTCTGATTCTCATTGCTCTCGGCGCCACCTTCATCGACCGCCAGCTCACCGACCTTCGCGGCTTCGCCAATGCCTCGCTCGAGGGGCTGCTCGTCTTGCGCGACGGTCGCGTGCTCGACGCGAACGAGAGATTTTTCGACATTTCCGGATGGTCCGCCCATCAGGTGATCGGCATGGCGCCCGAAACGTTCCTGACGATAGATATGGATGCCGAAGCCGCCGTCCCGTTCGAGACGACGCTTTCGGGCCGGGACGGCAAGGCTATCCCCGTCGAGACGGTGCAGCGCTCCATCACCTATCGCGGCCATGAATGCAGCGTGCTTGTCGTGCGCGACCTGACGGAGCGGCGCCGGGCGCAGCAGATGATCGAGCATCTGGCGCACCACGATATCCTGACGGACCTGCCCAATCGCTCGCTGTTCGAGAAGCGCATGCGCCAGGCGCTGCAGACGGTCAACCGGAGGGGCGGCGAAGTCGCGATCTTCTGCCTGGATCTGGATCGCTTCAAGGCGATCAACGACGTGTTCGGCCATGCCGAAGGCGATCGCATCCTCTGCAAGGTCGCCGGGATCCTGCAACGCGTGATCGAGGAGGGCGATACGGTGGCACGGCTGGGCGGCGACGAGTTCGCCATCATCCAGCCGAAGCGCCCGCAGCCGGAAGGAGCCAGGCGCCTTGCCGAGCGCATCCTCGCGGAGTTCGCCGCGGAAATGGATATGGCGCGCGATCCGACGGCCGTCGGCGTCAGTCTCGGCATTGCCATCTATCCGCGCGACTGCGCGAACGCCGAACAGCTCTATGCCAATGCGGATACGGCGCTTTACCGCGCCAAGCGCGCAGGCCGGGGCCATGCCTGCTTCTTCGATGCGGAAATGGACAAGGCCGTGCGGACGCGCCGTCAGCTCGAGAGCGATCTGCGTCAGGCCATTCTGCGCAAGCAGCTCTACCTTGAGTATCAGCCGATCTTCGATGTCGGCAGCCAGAATGTCAGCGGCTACGAGGCGCTGCTGCGTTGGGCACATCCGGAACGAGGCGTCATCGAGCCGGAAACCTTCATACCCATTGCCGAGGAGAGCGGCTCCATCGCGGCAATCGGCGAATGGGTGCTGGAGCAGGCGTGCGAGGAGGCGGCGCGCTGGCAGGAGCCTGCCAATGTCGCGGTAAACCTGTCGCCGCTGCAATTCATGATTCCCACCCTTTACGACCAGATCGAGCGGATTTTGCGCGAAGCCGGCCTCGATCCGCGGCGTCTCGAGCTGGAGATCACCGAAGCGGCCCTGATGCGGGAGCGTGCGGCTGTCATTGCCACCTTGCAGCGGCTTCACCGTCTCGGCGTGCGCGTGGTCATGGACGACTTCGGAACCGGCTTCTCATCGCTCAGCAATCTGCGCGCCTTCCCCTTCGACAAGATCAAGGTCGACCGCAGCTTTACCGGGGCGCTGGAGCATGATCCGGCGGCGCGCTCGATCGTCCGCGCCATCATCGGTCTTGGAAACAGCCTGAACATGCCTGTCGTGACGGAAGGCGTGGAAACGGAGCTTCAGCGCCGCATCGTCGTCGAGGAAGGTTGCGCGCAGCTTCAGGGCATGTTCTTCGGCAAGCCCGATGTCGGGCCGAGCCAGTATTTCATGCTGGATAAGGCCGTCGGTCAGGCCTGAAGGTTCCTAGCATTTTCCAGAATGCGCCGGATATATTCCAGCAGCAGCTCGCGCTCGAATTGGCGGAAGTTTTTGAGAAGATCCGTATCGGCGGCCATGGCGGCCTCGATGGCGTCGGCCTGCATGGCGGCGGCCTTGCTGGTCAGGAAGATAAGCTGAGCCCGCTTGTCCGAGGGATGCGGGCGGCGCTCCACCAGCCCGTCGCGCTCCATGCGCGACAGCGTATTGGCCATCGTTGCCTGCTCGATATCGACCCGCTCCAGCAATTGCTTCTGCGTGAGCCCGTCTTCGGACCATAGTTCCAGAAGGATGGGAAACTGACCGGGGGAAAATCCAAGCTTTGCCGCGCGTTGCTGTAACGAGCGAGCGAATCCCTTCGCCATCTGGCTGGCAAGGTAGGCAGCGGAGTCCATCCGATTAAATCCCATGATTGCAAATATGCCGACAATTCAAAATCAAGACAATCAGCAATTCTTGGGTAGAGGCGCTCCGAAAACAGCAACTTCGATGCGTTTTTTTACATTCTTGGATTGTATTTTTGGCATGAAAAAGCCGCCATGGCCTGGAGGTTCGCCATGGCGGCTCGCAAAAGGGGGGACAAAGGCCCGGAGAGGGGATAGGCCTTTGTCCGAGTCTGACGTGGCGGGGGACAGGCCGGTTGTCAGACCCTCGGCGTATCAATCGCCGGTGAGTAAGATTTGTGGTTTCAAATGTGGTTTTTCAAGGGAATATGCAGATTAGATTGATTAAAAGTTAGTAACGTTTCGGTGAGAGATCCCGCGCTCCCCAAGGCTGCAAAAGCAGAACTTTATATGGACGTTGGAGGTGCGTCACGCTATCCATGCTTCCATGAAAAAAGGTGATCATCTCTTCCTCGTCGACGGCTCCGGTTTCATTTTCCGGGCCTTTCACGCTCTGCCGCCGCTGACGCGCAAGTCCGACGGATTGCCGGTCGGCGCCGTCTCCGGTTTCTGCAATATGCTGTGGAAGCTGCTGACCTCGGCGCGTGATACCTCGGTCGGGGTGACGCCGACGCATTTCGCCGTCATCTTCGACTATTCCTCGAAGACCTTCCGCAAGGAGATTTTTCCGGAGTACAAGGCAAACCGTTCTGCCCCGCCCGAGGAGCTGATCCCGCAATTCGGCCTGATCCGCGAGGCGACGCGCGCCTTCAATCTGCCCTGCATCGAGACCGATGGCTTCGAGGCCGATGACATCATCGCCACCTATGCCCGCCAGGCCGAGGCGACCGGCGCCGATGTGACGATCATCTCGTCCGACAAGGACCTGATGCAGCTCGTCACGCCGACGGTCCACATGTACGACAGCATGAAGGACAAGCAGATCGGCATTCCCGACGTCATCGAGAAATGGGGCGTGCCACCCGAAAAGATGATCGACCTGCAGGCCATGACCGGCGATTCCGTCGACAATGTCCCCGGCATCCCCGGCATCGGCCCGAAAACGGCGGCACAGCTTCTGGAAGAATTCGGCGATCTCGACACGCTGCTTGCCCGCGCCGAGGAAATCAAGCAGCAGAAGCGCCGGGAGAACATCATCGCCAATGCCGAGCTGGCCCGGATCTCCCGGCAGCTGGTGGCGCTCAGGACCGACGTGCCGCTGGACCTTGAGCTCGACGCATTGATTCTCGAGCCGCAGAATGGCCCGAAACTGATCGGCTTCCTGAAGGCGATGGAATTCACCTCTCTGACGCGCCGCGTCGCCGATGCCTGCGATTGCGATCCGGCGGCGATCGAGCCGTCCGTCGTCAAGGTCGAACTGGGCGATACCGCGCATGGCCCGGATCTCGACGTCGATGAAAATGCCGAACTCGTCGCGGGCAGCGCGGTCGTGGCCGCGGGTTCCTCCGTTCCGGCACCGGCGGTAAAGCCGCGCTTGGCTGTCGACGGGCTGACTGAGCCGGCCGACCTTGCCAATGCGCGCGCGGCAAGCTTCGCCACCGCGCCGATCGACCATTCGAAATATGTGACCATCCGCGATGTCGCCACCCTCGACCAGTGGATTGCCGATGCGCGCGAGACCGGCATCGTCGCCTTCGATACGGAGACGACGTCGCTCGATGTCATGCAGGCGGAGATCGTCGGCTTTTCGCTGGCAATTGCCGATAATCGCGCCGATCCAACCGGCTCCTCCATCCGCGCCGCCTATGTGCCCCTCAGCCACAAGAACGGCGTCGGCGACTTGCTTGGCGGCGGTCTGGCGGACAATCAGATTCCGCTGCGCGATGCATTGCCGCGCTTGAAGGACCTGCTCGAGGACACCTCCATCCTCAAGATCGCGCAGAACCTGAAATACGACTACCTGCTGATGAAGCGCTATGGCATCGAGACCAGGTCCTTCGACGACACGATGCTGCTCTCCTACGTGCTCGACGGCGGCTCCAACGCCCTTCACGGCATGGACAGCCTGTCCGAGCGCTGGCTCGGCCACAAGCCGATCGCCTACAAGGACGTGGCCGGCAGCGGCAAATCCAACGTCACCTTCGATCTCGTCGATATCGATCGCGCCACGGCCTATGCCGCCGAGGATGCCGACGTCACGCTGCGTCTCTGGCTGGTCTTGAAGCCGCGGCTCGCGGCGGAAAAGCTGTCGGCCGTCTACGAGCGGCTGGAGCGGCCCCTGGTGCCGGTGCTCGCCCATATGGAGGAGCGTGGCATCACCATCGACCGGCAGATCCTGTCGCGTCTCTCCGGTGAGCTGGCGCAGGGCGCGGCGCGGCTGGAAGACGAGATTTATACGCTGGCAGGCGAACGTTTCAACATCGGCTCGCCGAAGCAGCTTGGCGATATCCTCTTCGGCAAGATGGGATTGGCCGGCGGCAGCAAGACCAAGACGGGCCAATGGTCGACTTCGGCGCAGGTGCTGGAAGACCTGGCGGCCGCCGGCTTCGAGCTGCCGCGCAAGATCGTCGACTGGCGTCAGCTCACCAAGCTGAAATCGACCTATACGGACGCCTTGCCGGGCTATGTTCATCCGCAGACGAAGCGTGTCCACACCTCTTATTCGCTGGCATCGACGACGACGGGGCGCCTGTCCTCCTCCGAGCCGAACCTGCAGAATATTCCGGTGCGCACGGCGGAAGGCCGCAAGATCCGCACGGCCTTCATTTCAACGCCCGGACACAAGCTGGTGTCGGCCGACTACAGCCAGATCGAACTGCGCGTGCTGGCGCATGTCGCCAATATCCCGCAGCTCAAGCAGGCCTTCGAAGACGGCATCGACATTCACGCCATGACGGCGTCGGAAATGTTCGGGGTTCCGGTGGAGGGGATGCCCAGCGAGGTGCGCCGCCGCGCCAAGGCGATCAACTTCGGCATCATCTACGGCATTTCCGCCTTCGGCCTCGCCAACCAGCTCTCCATCGAGCGCTCGGAAGCCGGCGATTACATCAAGAAGTATTTCGAGCGCTTCCCCGGCATCCGCGATTACATGGACAGCACCAAGCAGACGGCGCGCGACAAGGGCTATGTCGAGACCATCTTCGGCCGCCGCATCCATTTCCCGGAAATCCGCTCCTCCAATCCTTCCGTCCGCGCCTTCAACGAGCGCGCTTCGATCAACGCGCCGATCCAGGGTTCGGCCGCCGACGTCATCCGCCGGGCCATGATCAAGATGGAGCCGGCTCTGGCTTCGGCCGGGCTCGGCGATCGCGTGCGAATGCTGCTGCAGGTGCACGACGAACTGATCTTCGAAGTCGAGGACGCGGATGTCGAGCGCACGACGCCGATCATCGTCTCGGTCATGGAAAACGCCGCCATGCCGGCGGTGGACATGGCGGTGCCGCTGAAGGTCGATGCGCGTGCCGCCAACAATTGGGACGAGGCGCACTGAGGTCAAAGCAGGCATAGCGAGAAGATCAGCCCGCATGGTGGGGTGCTGAGGCCTGAAAGGCCGAAGCCTCGAACCACGGGGGCGGGTGGGGTATCGCTCGGGGCCACCTCGCGCTTCGAGGCCCTGACGCCAACGCGCCAAGGCACCTCAGCATGAGGTGGTGAGAGATCTGCGATCCGGCAGGAATGTGAAAGCGTCGCGATGATCCCGGACCATCGCAAATCCGTAACACTTATTTCCCGATCAGCACTTCCAGCGCGGAGATGATCGTGCGCTCGGCATCCTCAAGCGTGCCGCTATTGTCGATATCGATCACGTCGTAGCTGCCGTCAAAGGTGATGGTGCTGCGATCCAGGCGCTTCAACACGTCTTCACGGCTCTCGCGTCCGCGCGCCATCAGCCGCTCGGCAAGCACCTCGCGCCGCGCCGTGATGTTGATGACCTTCAGCCGTGGGAATGCGGTCTGGAAATGATGCAGCGCCGAACGTGAACCATTGGCGATGACCAGATTGCCGCGCGCAAGCTCGCCGGCAACTTCGGCAGGAATGCCGTATTTCAGCCCATGCGCCTCCCAGGAGACGGCAAAGGCACCGGCCTGCTCCATGGCGTCGAAGTCCGCTTCCGAAACGCTTCTGTGGTCCTCATTGCCGGCATCGCCGTCGCGGGTGATGACCCGGCGGACGAAATGGACGTCCGGCCGGCCGGCGAAATGCCGGGCGGCGAGATTCATCAGCGTATCCTTGCCGGCGCCGCTCGGACCGACGACGACAGCGAGCGTGCCCGCCGCTGTATCCGCCAGGCCGATCTTAGCCGGCTTGATATTCGCGTCCGCGCTCATGCGACCCGCCGTCCTTCGCGCCACACCGAGCGCGTGACCGGCACGCCTTGATCGCGGCGAACGCGAACCAGGTCGCCGCGCAGGCCCTCGGCGATGCGCCCGCGATCATTGAGGCTGACCGTCCTTGCCGGCGTCGTCGTCACCATGGCGATGGCTTGCGGCAACGAAATACCCCCGACTTCGTCGGCGAGGATGAAGGGCGCGTGCAGCAGGCTGAGCGGCACGTAGTCGGAGGAGAGCACGTCCAGCACGCCGAGTTCGGCGAGATCGCGGGCCGCGATGTTACCCGAGTGCGACTTGCCGCGCACGATGTTCGGCGCCCCCATCAGCACGCTCATGCCGGCGCCATGCGATGCCTTCGCCGCGTCGATGCTGGTCGGGAATTCCGCCAGGCGGACGCCGTAGTTGATGGCTTCGTCGACATGGGCGAGCGTCGCGTCGTCATGGCTGGCGATGGTGATGCCGCGCTCGGCGCAGACCTTGGAAATCGCGTCGCGGCTGGGTGTCGCGTACTTCGCCGATTCTTCCTGGCGCTTGGCGACGAACTTGGCAAAGGCCTCGTCGCTCAGGCCGCGCTTCTTCTGGTAGTAGAAGATATATT
This sequence comes from Martinezella lusitana, assembly GCF_010668395.1. GTDB lineage: Bacteria > Pseudomonadota > Alphaproteobacteria > Rhizobiales > Rhizobiaceae > Rhizobium > Rhizobium lusitanum_A. Next base: position 788,360 of record NZ_WUEY01000001.1, on the reverse strand, counting down.
GGTCCATGGTCTGGAACTGGCGCTGGCCCGGCGCATGGTCCATCAGCGAGACCAGGCGCACGTAGGGATCCTTCTCGAAATCCTCGAAGTGATCGAGAACGTTGTCGGAGGAAACCTCGCAGCGCAGATGGATCAGGTGGTCAGCGCGCAGTCTATCTTCGCGCTGGGCCACCTGGATGGCGTCGGCCATGTCGCGCATCTCGCCCTTTTCGAAGCCGCCGTCCTCGTCCGACCCCATGCGCAGGCAGTCGAATACGGTCGTGATTCCCGAGGTGACGATCTGGGCGTCATGCGCCTGGATGGCGGCCGTCTTGTTCCAGCGCACGCCCGGACGCGGCGAATAATGCGCTTCCAGATGGTCGGTATGCAGCTCGACCAGGCCGGGGATCAGGTAATCGCCCTCGAAATCCTCGCCGATAGCGGACTTGCCTTCGGAAATGCCGGCAATGCGACCGTCACGGATCAGCACGGAGCCTTCGACGATCTTGTCTTCGAGGACGATGCGGGCATTGGAAAGGACGGTTTCTTTGGTCATGTCAGGTCTTTCACTATTAGGCGCCGTTCAGCGGCAGCCAGGAACGGACGGTAAAGGGTGCGCCACGCTTTTCTTCGATAAAGATGGCCAGGCCCGAAATGTCGAGCGGTTTGCCGGTATGCGCGGCGAAGCGCTCACGCAGGACGTCGTGCATCTCGGCCTGGCGCTCGGCCGGGACGCGCCCGGTCAACGTCATATGGAAACGGAACTCGTCATTGACGTAAGGATAGCCCCAGCGCAGCAGATTGGCACGCTGCGGCTCGGTCAGGCCCTCCGGCTTGCGCCGCGCGATATCATGATCCGAAAGCGGCGCGCGGAACGGCTCGAAGGTCTTGACCACGCGCGAGGCGAAATCCTGCAGCGGCTGGCAAAGCGAGCCCGGCACGAGCGCGAAGAAATGGCCGAGCTGGCCAAGCACCAGCTCCGGAATGGTGAACGCCTTGGTCCGCGAGGCGAATTCGGCGGCGACTTCGAGAAGATCGCGTTCGGTCACGGAGCCGGCAAGCTCGAACGGTGCCTTCAGCGTTGCATGGAAGCCGTAGCGGCGCGGATCCGCCGTCAGTTCGGCATGGTCTTCCGGCACCGGCCCCATGGCCTTGTCGGAAAAGATCTCGTCGGAAAATGCATCGCGACCCAGCCAGCGGGCGGCCAGCGACGTCAACGGATGATCTTTGGGCGGCGTAAAATAGAGAGCATAGCGCAAGGCTGCATTCCTTGGAAAAATCGGCTGCGCGGGACACTGTTGGGTGATTTGCGACAAACCGCAAGAGCAGCAAGGCAGCAACGAATCGAATCCGGCTAAAGCCGGCTCGAACGCTGCGGTCTTGCCGGCCTCCGCTACCGGATTCCCGTGACAGAATGATGATGCGCCACGATTTTTCTTGTTCTTTTATTTGCCCCGCGTACCCATCAGGCGGGAGCGCAGTGCGTTGGACGCGGCGTCGAACAGGAAGACGACGATCAGGATCAGCAGCACCATATAGGCGACGTTTTCCCAGTTGGCGTTGGTGCGCATCGCTTCCCAAAGCTTCAGGCCGATGCCGCCCGCGCCGACCGCGCCGATGATGGTCGCGCCGCGCACGTTGGATTCCCACTGGTAAAGCGTCTGGCTGACGATGACGGGCACGATCTGCGGCATGATGCCGTATCGATGCACCAGGATCGTCGACGAGCCGGTGGATTTCACGCCCTCGCGCGGCTTGTTGTCGATGTTTTCCAGGCCCTCGGAGTAGAGCTTGCCGAGCGTGCCGGTCTCGGTGAGGAAGATCGCGCCGCTGCCGGCGAGCGGGCCGGGGCCGAAGGCGCGCGTCAGGAACAGCGCCCAGATCAGCATGTCGACGGAGCGCAGGAAATCGAAGAAGCGCTTCAGCACCTGATTGAGCAGCCGGTTCGGCGTGATGTTGCGGGCCGCGAGGAAGGCGAGCGGGAAGGCGGCGAGCGAACCCAGCAGCGTGCCGAGAAAGGCCATGACGATCGTCTGGAACAGCTTGGTCCACACGTCGCCGTGCTGCCAGGCGCCATTGTTCCAGATGTTGTCGAAAGCCAGCGAGAGATTGGATTGCGAGGGATCGAGCCGCGGCCCGGAGACGATCAGGCCGATGACTTCGCTCGCCGGCTTGTCGAAGAATGGCGAGTGCGTGTCGAAGACGAAATTGGCCCAGCCGAGGAAGCGCTTGCGGATCTTCACGCGGTCCGTGGAAATGCTGACATCGCCGGCAAAGCCCATGTTTGCGAGGATGTTGTCGTCATAGACGGTCATCCAGCTCGGCACCGGCTGCGACCCGACGATCTTCGGCGCGTCGCCGCTGATGTCGATCGGGATGGTGATGCCATGCGCCGTGAGGATCGCCTGCGTCTTGGTGATCGTGACCGTGCGGCTGCTGCCGCTGACCGAGACGGTCATGCTGCCGTCTGGCGCGGTCGTCACCCAGTCCGGGTTGGGGTTGTCGCCGAGCGGCGAGAAGCGTGGATACTTGATGCTGATCTTGTCGCCGGAAATACGGAACTCCGGCTGCACGTCATAGCTGATCCACTCGCTGAGATAGATGCCGACGCGCTCCCAATGCGCTTCCGCGATGACTTTCGGCAGGTCGAAGAACCAGACGGCATAGAAGCCGTAAAGGATCACGCCGACGAACATCATCAGCGCGCCATAGCGCTGGCGGAACGATCGATGAAAGAACTCCGGATAACGCGCTTCGATTTCCTGCATACGGCCGGCGTCGATAACGGACATGGTCAACCTCAATGCTGCAAAAGGAAGGCGTGCTCACCGACGAGGCGGCGGCGGAGCCATGCGGAAAACTGGTCGACGGCGATGATGGTTACGAAGAGCAGCAGCACCAGCGCCATGGTCTTGGCACCGAAGCCGCGCGAGATCGACAGCTTCAGCTCCTCGCCGATACCGCCGCCGCCGACGGCGCCGATGATGGTGGAGGCGCGGACGTTGATCTCCAGGCGCAGCAGCGCATAGGACATGAAATTCGGCAGCACCTGCGGCAGGGCTGCGAAGCGGACACGTTCGGTCCAGCTCGCACCGACGGCGCGCATGCCCTCATCGGGCTTCATGTCGACATTCTCGACGACTTCGTAGAACAGCTTGCCGAGCGCGCCGATCGTGTGCAGGCCGACCGCGATGATGGCGGCGATCGGTCCGATCGACAGAATTGCCGAGAACAGCCCGGCGATGACGATTTCCGGGAAGGCGCGCAGGATTTCCATGATGCGCTTCGTCACCAGGCGGACGGGATTGGACGGCGACAGGTTGCGTGCGGCAAAGAAGCTCAAGGGTACTGCGAAGACGAAGCCGACGATGGTCGACACCAGCGCCACGTTGATCGTGATGATCATTAGCTCGAAATATTCGGGAATATAGAAATCGCCCCAGATATAGACGCGGCCGAGGGGGAAGTTGAATTCCTCGCCGCCGACGCCGTTTGCGCCGTTGGGGCTCGGCAGGTCGAAGAGCGCGCGATAGACGTCCGCCCAATCCTTGGGAATGAGCCAGCTCAGGAAGTCGAAGAGATGCGGTAGCCGCTCGAAGAAATGCCCGGCATTGCTTTCGTCGGCAAAGCGGACGGAACTGACGAAGGCGATCAGCAGGATGAGCAGGCCGATGCCCGTATAGAGGCGGCGGCGTGCCACCATCTTGCTCCAGGCGTCGCCGATATCCCTGGCGCTCTGCGGTGCGCCCTGCATCTTCAGCTGCGTATCGGCAATCGTCATGAAATCCTGCCCTTGTGATAGCAAAAGGGCGGCCGTTGCCGGCCGCCCCGTATTCGGAATGCGCATCAGCCGCCGATAGCAGCCTTACGAACGTCGATAACGGCGTTGTAGAAGTCCGGGGTAACCTTGACGTAACCCTTGAAGTCGCCGCCTTCGATGGCCGAGAAGCACTTGGCGTCGGTCGTCGGCAGCTTCAGGAAGAAGTCCGTCAGCTTGGCCTGCCATTCGTTGCCGAGAGCGTTGCGAACGACGAGCGGGCCGTTCGGGATCAGCGGCGAACGCCATACTTCGACGAGCTTGTTCGGGTCTACGGCGCCCTTGTCGACTTCCTTGCGGAAGGTGCCGGAGGTGAAGCCGTCCTTGAAGTCGCCGATGCCCGAGGAGTCGTCGACAGCGACGTCGACCTTGCCGTCATAAGCGGCAAGCAGGTTGTTCTCGTGGCCGCCGTTGAACTGGGTCGAGGCGAAGAACTTGTCGTTCGGCATGCCCGTGTCCTTCGGGATCTGCGTCAGCGGAACGAGATAGCCCGAGGTGGAGTCCGGATCGGCGTAGCCGAGCTTCTTGCCCTTGGCGTCCTTGATGGTCTTGATGCCGGAGGACTTGAGAGCGAGACCGATCGAGTAGTAGCCGGTCGAGCCGTCTTCCTGCTGCGTGGTCAGGATCGGGGTAACGGCCTTCGGGTCCTTGATGGCGACGGCAGCGTAGCCGGAAGCGCCGAGTTCGGCGAAGTCGAGCGTGCCGCCGAGCAGGCCCTGGATAACGCCGTCATAGTCGGCGGCCGGGAACAGCGATACCTTCTCGAAGCCGAATTCCTTCTTCAGGTGGTCGGAGAGGCAGGCATAGTTGCGCAGGCGGTCGGCTTCGTTTTCGCCACCGAGAATGCCGACGCGGAATTCCTTGAGGTCTTGGGCGGCAGCGCCGCCAGCGAGCGCGAGAAGCGCCGTGGCTGCGAGAAGAGTCTTCTTCAACATTGGGTTCGTCTCCTGATTAACCGGTGTCCCCGGATGCCTTCGGTCTAGAAGAAATGTGCCCTTGACGCGGGCTCTCGATCCCGGCCGTCCCTCTCAGAGACCGGCCAGTGCCAGCGGTTGCGGGCCGGCAGATTCGATGGCCGCGGCTTGCGCGGCCGGATCGGCGAAGTTGATGGAGGTCGACGTCATGGTCTCGTCGATGCCGGCGCCATCCTTGTCGGTGCCGTAGATTTCCTTGACGGCCGCAGCCGTCAGTTCGGACGCCTTGCCGTCGAAGACGACGCGGCCGGCAGCCATGCCGATGATGCGTTCGCAATAGTTGCGGGCCGTATCCAGCGTATGCAGGTTGGTGATGACGGTAATGCCTTCGCGCTCGTTGATATCGCGCAGCGCATCCATGACGATCTTCGCGTTCAGGGGATCGAGAGAGGCGATCGGCTCGTCGGCCAGCATCATCTTCGGCTGCTGCATCAGGGCGCGGCAGATGGCGACGCGCTGCTGCTGGCCGCCGGAAAGCGTGCCGGCCATCTGAAGGGCCGTCTGCTCGATGCCGAGGCGCTCAAGCGCCGCGATGGCCTCGATGCGTTCCTCGCGGGTGAAGACCGAGAGAAGGCTCATGATCGTCGAGCGCTGGTTGAGGCGACCGAGCATGACGTTGGTGAGCACGTCGAGGCGCGGAACGAGGTTGAACTGCTGGAAGATCATGGCGCAGTCGCGCTGCCAGCTGCGCAGCGCGCGGCCTCTGAGCTTGGAAACCTCGACGCCGGAGAAATGGATGGAGCCTGAGCTCGGATCGGCCAGGCGGTTGATCATGCGCAGCAGCGTCGACTTGCCGGCGCCGGAGCGGCCGATGACGCCGACCATCTGCCCCTGGGGTATGTCCAAAGTCACGGAATCGACAGCGAGCTTGTTTCCAAACCGGCGCGAGACATTCCTGAGTTCGAACATAGTGCTTCCCTTTCGCGGCTGCCGGGCTGCAGAAATTTCAGCGGTACCGGTGCTAGAATGGGCGCGTGCCCCAGCCTCGAAGGAAGTTTCGAAGGGGGCTGGCGCCAACCACAAGGCAACCGATTAGCCCCGCTTCATGAAGCTCCAATGTCAGTTTTGTGTAAGTGCTGTTACAATTCCCGGCGATTTTGCAAGATTAGCCGGCTGAATGCTTTCTTTGTATTTAGCCGTCAAACATGCCCGTCGGCAGGCCATCCATGCTGAAGGCATTCTTTTCGCGCCGGTATTCCTCGATGGCCTCCGGCCCTTTCGCCTTCGCCCACTGATCGAGGCTCGGCCTTTCCCCTTCATAGGAGAAGAGCGGCACGCCGAAACCGCAGGATGTCTGCACCAGATCGATATCCAGCCACACGATCTGGCGCGCACCGAGCGGCTCTTCGCCCGCATAGTGATCGTGCAGCAATTCCCGATATTCGGCAGACGATCGATGAATGATCCGGCCATGGCCGTAGAGGCGCAGGATCATCGGCGGCCCCGCGACGGCGCAGAACATGATCGTCAGCCGGCCGTCGGCCTTCATATGGGCCGAGGTCTCGTTGCCGCTGCCGGTGCGGTCGAGATAGATGGCGGTGTTCGGGGAGGTGATGCGCAGGCACAGCGTTTCGCGCGGCGAAACGTTGACACGGGAATCCGATGTCGCCGATGCAGTGAAGAAAACATGTTGCCGCGCGATGAAATCGCGCAGCCGGTCGTCGATGTTTAAAAACTGCTTTGCCATGAGAGAACTCCTCCCGATCCGGGACTAGTAGGGCCGCCTGAAAGCTGGATCGGCCATCGGCGCCTTGCAAGTCCGGCTCGGGCGGAATCAGTTCTCAGGCGTCGTAGCGATCCAGAAATTCTTCCGCCGAAAGGGCGCGGAAGTTCGCGAGCGCCGTGCGAAGGCGGTCGTGATCCCAGTCCCACCAGGCAAGCTTGTCCATGCGCGCGCCGACTTCGGCGGTGAAGCGCTCGCGGATCAGTTTCGCCGGCACGCCGCCGACGATGGTGTAAGGCGCCACATCCTTGGAGACGACGGCGCCCGCACCGATGACGGCGCCATTGCCGACCTCGACGCCCGGCAGGATGGTGGCGCCGTGGCCGATCCAGACGTCATGGCCGATCACGACGCGATGGTCGCGCCGCCAGGTGAAGAAATCGGTTTCCATATCGGCATCCGGCCAGTAGTCGGCGGCGCGGTAGGTGAAGTGATGCAGCGTTGCGCGCCATGTCGGATGGTTCGTGGCGTTGATGCGCACGGCGGCGGCGATGTTGACGAACTTGCCGATCGTCGCGCACCAGACGGCGCCATCCTGCATGATGTAGGAATAGTCGCCGATCTCGGCTTCGTCGATGCGGCAGCGGTCGGAGACTTCGGTATAGCGGCCGAGCGTCGATTTGTTGACGCTGGCCGTGGGGCTGATGAAGGGCGTCTCGCCCAATTCGCGGCTCATGCTGCTGCCTTTCGCGGCGAGAATTGCGAGACGTCGAGAATGCGGCTGCCGACGGCCTCGCGCACCTCCTCGTCATGGAAGATACCGAGAAGGGCCACGCCCTCCCGCTTCTTCTGCTCGATCATGTCGACGACGACGGCCCGGTTCCGGGCGTCGAGCGACGCCGTGGGTTCGTCGAGCAGCAGGATGGCATGGTCGGTGATGAAGCCGCGGGCGATATTGACGCGCTGCTGCTCGCCGCCGGAGAAGGTGGCGGGCGGCAACTGCCAGAGCTCCTGTGGCAGGTTCAGCTGTGCCAGCAGTTCGGCTGCCCTGTCGCGGGCATCGGCCACGGCCACGCCACGGGCCACCAGCGGTTCGGCAACGACATCGATGGCGGCGACGCGCGGCACGGTGCGCAGGAACTGGCTGACATAGCCCATGGTCTGCCGGCGCACCTCGAGCACGGTGCGCGGGTCGGCGGTGGCGAGATCGACGATCCTGCCCTTGTGGGCGACGAGGATCTGGCCGCTGTCGACGGCATAGTTGCCGTAGATCATCTTCAGCAGCGAGCTTTTGCCGATGCCGGACGGGCCGCCGAGCACGACGCATTCGCCTGATGCGACGGAGAAGGAGACATCGGCGACGACGGGCAGGCGAATGCCGTCGCGCAGGTGCATGGTGAAGCTTTTGAAGACTTCGGAAACGACGAGTGGGGTTGCCATATTTGTTCCTCAGACCTGCAGGATCGAAGAGACGAGCAGTTGGGTATAGGGTTCACGCGGGTCATCGAGCACGCGATCGGTCAGACCGTGCTCGATGACGTATCCATCCTTCATCACCATCATGCGATGCGACAGCAGCCGGGCGACGGCGAGGTCGTGCGTGACGATGATCGCCGACAGGCCGAGATCGTTGACGAGGCCGCGCACCAGATCGAGCAGGCGGGCCTGCACCGAAACGTCGAGGCCGCCGGTCGGCTCGTCCATGAACACCAGGCGCGGGCCGGTCACCAGATTGCGGGCGATCTGCAGGCGCTGGCGCATGCCGCCGGAAAAGGCGCGCGGCTGGTCGTCGATGCGGTCGGCATCGATCTCGACCCGCTCCAGCCAGTCGATGGCCGTGTTGCGGATGTTGCCGTAATGGCGGTTGCCGATGGCCATCAGCCGCTCGCCGACATTGGCGCCGGCCGAAACCGTCATGCGAAGGCCATCGGCCGGGTTCTGATGCACGAAGCCCCAGTCGGTGCGCATCAGGAAGCGGCGCTCGGCCTCGTTCATGCGGAACAGGTCGCGATAGGTCTCGTCGCGCATGTGGTATTCGACGCTGCCTGTCGTCGGCAGCAGCCGCGTCGAGATGCAGTTGAGCAGCGTCGTCTTGCCGGAGCCGGATTCGCCGACGATGGCGAGGACCTCGCCGGGCCAGAGCTCGAAGGATACGTCGCGGCAACCGATGCGGCTGCCGTAGAACTTCGAGATGTCCTTGACCTTGAGAAGGGGTGAGTCACTCATTCGGCAGCCTCCTTGCCACCAGGCAGTCCATCGGATGCGAGCCCATCTGACGCCAGCATGTGGCCGGCATGGCCGTGGGCACGACGGTCTTCACAGAAATCGGTATCGGAGCAGACGAACATGCGCCCGCCCTTGTCGTCGAGGATCACCTCGTCGAGATAGACCTGCTCGGCGCCGCAGAGCGCGCAGGGCTTGTCGAAGCGCTGCACCTCGAACGGATGGTCTTCGAAATCCAGGCTGACGACTTCGGTATAGGGCGGCACGGCATAGATGCGCTTTTCACGTCCGGCGCCGAACAGCTGCAGCGCGTCGGACAGATGCATTTTCGGATTGTCGAACTTCGGCGTCGGCGACGGGTCCATGACATAGCGGCCCGCGACCTTGACCGGATAGGCGTAGGTCGTGGCGATGCGGCCGTTGCGGGCGATATCCTCGTAGAGCTTCACATGCATCAGGCCGTATTCCTCGAGCGCATGCATCTTGCGCGTCTCGGTTTCGCGCGGCTCCAGGAAACGCAGCGGTTCCGGGATCGGCACCTGGTAGACCAGCACCTGGTTGGGGCCAAGCTTGGCCTCGGGGATGCGGTGGCGCGTCTGGATGATGGTCGCCTCGTCGGTGCGCGTGGTGACGGCGACATTGGCGACCTTCTGGAAGAAGGCGCGGATGGAAACGGCATTGGTGGTGTCGTCGGCACCCTGGTCGATCACCTTCAGCACGTCGTTCGGCCCGATGATGGCCGCCGTCAGCTGCACGCCGCCGGTGCCCCAGCCGTAAGGCATCGGCATTTCGCGGGAGGCGAAGGGCACTTGATAGCCGGGTATGGAGATCGCCTTCAGGATGGCGCGGCGGATCATCCGCTTGGTCTGCTCGTCGAGATAGGCGAAGTTGTAGGTGGCGAGTTCGGTCATTCGGCTGCCTCCGTCAGGGGATCCATGCCGCTATCGCGAGCGGCCTCGAAATCGCGGCGCATACGCCGCACCAGGTCGAGCTCGGCCTGGAAGTCGACATAGTGCGGCAGCTTCAGATGTTCGACGAAGCCGGTCGCCTGCACGTTGTCGGAGTGGGAGATGACGAATTCCTCGTCCTGCGCCGGCGCAGTGATGTCTTCGCCAAGCTCTTCGGCGCGCAGCGCCCGATCGACCAGCGACATGGCCATGGCCTTGCGCTCGCTCTGGCCGAAGACCAGCCCGTAGCCGCGGGTAAACTGCGGCGGCGCCTTGGCCGAGCCGGCGAACTGGTTGACCATCTGGCATTCGGTCACCTGGATGCGGCCGAGCGAGACGGCAAAGCCGAGTTCCGGCACATCGAATTCCACCTCGACTTCGCCGATGCGGATTTCGCCGGTGAAGGGATGGTTGCGGCCGTAGCCGCGCTGGGTCGAATAGCCGAGCGCCAGCAGGAAGCCTTCATCGCCGCGGGCAAGGGCCTGCAGGCGAAGATCGCGGGTCATCGGGAATTCCATCGGCTCGCGCGTCAGGTCGCCGATCTCATGATCGATCGGCATGGTGCCGTCGCCTTCGATCAGGCCTTCCTGGGCGAGGATTTCGGAAACGCGCATGACGCGACCCTCTTCCGCCGGCCGCTGCATCGGTTCGTCCACCGCCTCGTCGGTCAAGAGGCTCGGGTCGAGCAGACGATGCGTATAGTCGAAGGTCGGGCCGAGAAGCTGGCCGCCCGGCAGGTCTTTGTAGGTGGCGGAGATACGGCGCTCGATTTTCATCGCTGCGGTGTCGAGCGGCTGGGAATAGCCGAAGCGCGGCAGCGTCGTGCGGTAGGCGCGCAGCAGGAAGATCGCCTCGATCATATCGCCGCGCGCCTGGCGGACGGCAAGCGCCGCCAGGGTGCGGTCATAAAGCGAGGCTTCGGCCATGACGCGATCGACGCCGAGCGCGAGTTGCTCGACGATCTGGTCGATGCCGAGCGCCGGCAGCGAACGGTCGCCGCGGCGACGGTCGGCCAGCAGCCTGTGAGCATTGGCGATGGCGGCTTCGCCACCCTTTACGGCAACATACATATGTCACATCTCCGTCGCGATGATCTTGGTGGTGCGCGGCAGGCAAAGGAATTGCCGGCCGGCCGTCAGGATGAGATCGACGCCGCGCGGGAAGAGCGCGCGATTGTCGTTCCAGATGCGCAGGAATGCGTCGGGCAGTCCGGCCGGGGCGATCATGGTCAGATCCTTGATGCCGGGGCCGGAAAGCGCCAGTTGCTTGCCGCCCTCCAGGCTTTCGATCTCCAGCACGATGGTCGTCGAGCGATCCGGATATTCCTGCGTGCCCACGCCGAACTGGCTGAAGGAGGAAAGCGCCATGCCGGCCTCGACGAAGGCGAAATGCGCCTCCAGCCGTTCGGAGACGATGGGTGCTCCCGTGTGGAAGGCCAGCCATTCCGGCAGTGTCGATCTTCCCAGGCTGTTGGAAAGCCAGACCGGCGTGTCGTGATCGCAAAGCGTCAGGCCGATGGCGCCGGCAGCAATGCCGAGCGGCGCCGGCGGCGCGATGTCGGTCGTGACGGTCTGCAGGGTTCCCGGACGCGCCATGGCGTCCATCGTCATCTTGAAGACGCTCTGTGCGTCGAAGACCGGGTCGCTGAAGCCGCCGGTCAAGGCCTCGTTGCCGAAGGTGGGCGTGTTGAAAAGGCTCATCAATCTTCTCCGCGAACCATGGTGAAGAAATCGACGCGGGTCGCGGCCGTCTCTTCGGCGCGCTTGCGATCGTAGTCTGCGATGCGCTGGGTGACCGGCTGCAGGAGCGCCTTCTCGACAAAATCCCTTGTGGCCGATTGCTGCCAGAGGGCATCGAAGATCGCCGAGAGCCGAGCTTTTTCCCGATCGGTCCCAAGCGCGTGCGAATGGCCGATGGCGCCGGATGCCAGCCGTATGGTGGCGCGCGTCACGGTGACTTCGCCGAGGTTGAAGGGGGAGCCGCCGCCGCCGATGCGGCCGCGTACCATGACAAGCCCGGTTTCCGGCCCGCGAACCGGCTGGGCTGCCGGCTTGCTCGGCAGGGCTTCCCATGCCGCCTCTAGCTCGTCGCGCTCCGCCTGCGCCAGAAGATCGGCGACGCGCTTGCGTTCCCGACGCTCCTGTGCGGCCGCTTCCTGCCTTTGTGCTGAATTCATCGCGCTTTCCTCTAAATGTCTATTGATATAGACAACCATACAAGATAGTTTTATATTTATTAGTGAGTCGTGACAAGCGTGTGACAGGGCGAGTGGGCGAGATGGCAGGACAGAAGATACAGAGGCAGACGGGCGTGGCGCTCTGGCGGCAGATCGCCGACCGGATCCGCACATCCATCAACCACGGAGATTTCGACGAGACGGGCATGGTGCCGCCGGAAACGACGCTGGCGCTGCAATTCGGGGTCAACCGGCACACGATCAGAAGCGCGCTCGCTGCGCTGGCGCAGGAAGGGATCGTCAGGGCCGTGCAGGGGCGAGGAACGCTGATCGAGCGCAAGGAGCGCCTGAGTTTCCCGATTTCGAAGCGGACACGTTTCTCGCAGGGCATTGGCGATCAGGTGCGCGAGACCCGCAGCGTCCTGCTTGCGACCAGCGAGGAAGCCGCGAGCACGGAATTGGCCCGGCAGCTCAAGATCAGGGCCGGCACGCCGCTGGTACGCCTGGAAACGCTCGGCCAGGCGGATCATCGCCCTGTGTCGCGCGCCACGAGCTGGTTCCCGGCCGACCGCTTCGGGAAGATCGCCGAAATCTACCAGGCGACCGGATCGATCACCAAGGCATTCAAGGAGCTTGGCGTGCCGGACTACGTGCGCGTCGTCACCGAGATCACCGCGACCCATGCCGACGAGAGCGATCTGGCCGATCTGCAATTATCGCCGGGCGCCATCGTATTGGTTGCCCAGGCGCTCAATGCGGATCTCGACGACGTGCCGGTGCAATATTCGATTTCACGCTTCGCCGCCGACAGGGTGCGTTTCACCGTCGAGAATTGAGGATATAGCTGCCCCTCATCCGGCCTATCGGCCACCTTCTCCCCGTTTTGACGGGGAGAAGGGGAAAGACGCGCCCGCTGTCGCATCTCAACCCCGTGCGAATCGGGAATTTACGACAGAAATCGTCCCCTCTCCCCGTTTACGGGGAGAGGGCTAGGGTGAGGGGCTTTTCAGAGGTAGCGAGTTAAATGGCGCTCAATGCGCGCCGGACATGTCGCCGAGGACTTCCTTCGAGGCGACCGTGGAGTCGGCCTTGAGCTTGTAGACCATCGGCACGCCGGTCGCGAGGTTGAGCTCCAGGATCTGCGCCTTGCTCAGCCGATCGAGAACCATGACGAGCGAGCGCAGCGAATTGCCGTGGGCGGCAACCAGCACGTTCTGGCCGGCAAGCACGCGCGGCAGGATCTCCGTGAGGTAATAGGGCCAGACGCGGGCGCCGGTGTCGCGCAGGCTCTCGCCGCCGGGCGGCGGAACGTCGTAGGAGCGGCGCCAGATGTGAACCTGTTCTTCGCCCCACTTGGCGCGGGCATCGTCCTTGTTGAGGCCGGAGAGATCGCCGTAGTCGCGCTCGTTCAGCGCCTGGTCCCTGATGGTTTCCAGGCCCTGCTGGCCGATTTCATCGAGGATGATCTTCAGTGTGTGCTGGGCGCGCGTCAGCGCCGAGGTGAAGGCGATATCGTACTTGATGCCGTAGTCGGCCAGCGCCTTGCCGCCCGTCTTGGCTTCCTCGATGCCGAGCGCGGTCAGATCGGGATCCTTCCAGCCGGTGAAGAGATTCTTCAAATTCCAGTCGCTCTGCCCATGGCGAACGAGAACGAGAGTACCGCTCATAAAATTTCTCCTTGATAGAGCAATTCCAGGAAAGGTGCGTGGCGGTCTTCCGTCAGGAATTGCGGGACAATAAAAGTGCTGGAGCGGGTCGGCAGTTCCGTGCCGATCCGCTCCAGCATCGCATCAACGTGTGGAGAGCCCGAGAACATCGAGCATGGAATAGAAGCCGGGTTTCTTGTCGCGCGCCCAGAGTGCTGCCTGCAGCGCGCCGCGCGCAAACAGCGAACGGTCGCCGGCATTGTGCGACAGCGTTACCCGCTCGCTCTCGCTGGCGAAGATCACCGAGTGATCGCCGATCACGCCGCCGCCGCGCAGGGTTGCAAAGCCGATCGTGCCTGCCGGCCGCGGGCCGGTATGGCCATCGCGCATGCGCACGGAATTGTCGTTGAGATCGATGCCGCGGCCCTTCGCCGCCGCCTGGCCGAGCAGAAGCGCCGTGCCCGAGGGCGCGTCGACCTTGTGGCGATGATGCATTTCCAGCACCTCGATGTCCCAGTCCTTCGAAGGCAGCGCGCGCGCCGCCTGCTCGACAAGCACGCTCAAGAGGTTGATGCCAAGGCCCATATTGCCCGATTTGACGATGCGGGCATGGCGGGCTGCCGCCTTGAACTTCGCCTCGTCTTCGTCAGAGCAGCCGGTCGTGCCGATAACGTGGACGATGCGCGCCTGCGCGGCCAAGCCAGCAAAGGCAACGCTGCTTGCCGGCGTCGTGAAATCGATCACGGCTTCGGCATGGAGGAAGGCGGCGAGCGGATCGTCAGTGGCTGCAACGCCGATAGGCCCAAGCCCTGCGATCTCGCCGGCATCCTTGCCGATGAAGGGCGAGCCGGGACGTTCGACGGCTGCATGCAGGCTTACGCCGTCCGTCGCATGGATAAGGCGGATCAGGGTCTGCCCCATGCGGCCCGCCGCGCCAACCACCACCAGCTTCATCGCATCGTCGCTCATGTCGTCTCTATCGTTTATTTGCGGGAATTGCTTGATACGGCCGGTAGCTGCAGGTTGTTGAGCCGAGCGTAAAGGCCATTGTCGGCCGTCGCAAGCGTCTCGTGGTTGCCTTCCTCGACAACCCGGCCGTTCTGCATGACGACGATCTTCTCGGCGCGGACAACCGTCGACAGGCGGTGCGCGATGACGACGACCGTGCGGCCGCTCATCGCCTCTTCCAGCGCCTTCTGCACAGCCGCTTCGGATTCGGTGTCGAGCGCCGAGGTCGCCTCGTCCAGAAGCAGGATCGGCGCGTTGCGCACCAGCGCGCGGGCGATCGACAGGCGCTGCCGCTGGCCGCCGGAGAGCGTCACGCCGTTTTCGCCGACGGGGGTGTCGTAGCCCATCGGCTGCGCCTCGATGAAATCATGCGCATAGGCAAGACGGGCTGCTTCCTCGATCTCGGTATCGGTCGCTTCCGGGCGCCCGTAGCGGATATTGTCGCGGATCGTGCCTTCGAAGAGATAGGGCTGCTGCGAGACATAGGCGATCTGCATGCGCAGCGACTGCTTCGTCACATGGGCGATATCCTGCCCGTCGATGAAGATGCTGCCGTCCTTCGGATCGTAGAAGCGCGGAATCAGGTTGATGACGGTGGACTTGCCGGCGCCGGAAGGGCCGACGAGCGCCGTCGTCTGCCCGCCCTCGGCGGTAAAATTGACGCCGGACAGGACTGCTTCGTCGCCATAGGCGAAATGAACGTCGCGGAATTCGATGCGGGCGTTGGTCACGGCGAGCGGCTTGGCATCCGGCAGGTCGCGCTGGCGCGGTTCCATGTCGAGCAGTTCGTAGATCATCCGCGCATTGACGACGGCACGCTCCAGCTGCGTCTGCAGTTTGGCGAGGCGGCGGGCCGGATCATAGGCCAGAAGCAGAGACACGATGAAGGAAAACACCGCGCCTGGCGGCACATTTGCATAGATCGAACGGTAGGCGGCATAGGCAAAAACGCCGGCGACGGCAAAGCCCGCAACCGTTTCGATCAGCGGGCCGTTACGCTCGGAAATGCGAACGATACGGTTTTGCCGATTCTCGGCCGCCGTAATCAGCTTGTTGATCTTGCGGTCGAGCTCGCGCTCCATCGTAAAGGCCTTGACGATGGAAATGCCTTGAATGGTTTCCTGCATCGCCCCGAGCACGCGGCTGTTGAGAACGACCGCCTCGCGCGTGACGGCGCGCAGGCGCTTGGAGATATGGCGCAACGCCAGAAACACGGGCGGGGCTATGACGAAGAAGATAAGGCTGAGCAACGGGTCCTGATAGACCATGTTGCCGAGCAGAAAGACGAACGACAGAAAGTCGCGCGCCGTGGATGTAATGACGAGGTTCATCACATCGCGGATGCCGGAAACGTTCTGGCTCACCCGCGCGGCAATCTGAGCCGAGCGGGCTTCACTGAAGAAACCGACCGACAGCGTCATCAGATGCGCATAGAGGCGCCGTTGATAGCGGGCAATGATGTCGTTGCCGATCTTGGACAGAATAACCGACTGGAAATAGCCGGCAAAGCCTCGCGCTATGAAGGCTGCGAGAATCGCAAGGCAAATCAGCCACATGACTTCGGCGCGGCGCTCGTAGAAAGCGCCGTTGACGATCGGCCTCATGACAAAGGCCATCGTCGCCGTAGATGCCGCGACGACGATGAGACAAAAGATTGCGATCGAATAGCCCCAGATATGATCGCGACCGTTTTCAGCAATGATACGCTTCAGCACAACGGTGATGGTCTCACTGTCGACATCAGTCTTTTTCGGATCTGGCGACTTCAATAATCGGCTTCCTGTGTTGAACCAAGCGAGCCGCATGTGCTGCGTGCTTTCGCGGCTCTATAAAGAGTTAGGACGGCTTTGGCTAGGGATGGCCTGCCGCACTGGTTAAGGCCGATCACGGAGCCGGGTCCATTATAGAGGAAAGCGGCCTCTTCAAAAAGGTATGGCGCACCGGCTGTTTCGGCGCGCCATGGGCTGTTTGCCAAGCGGTTAACGCCGCCAGCGGCGGCCTTCGGTCGCGAGGCCGAAGCTTGCCGGCTTGCGGGCATAGGTCGCAAGGCCGGAAAGGGCGGCCAGCGGATGCGTCACCACATGCGTCGGGATCGTCTTCATCATTTCGGTATGCGGCGCCTTGTCCTCGAAAGCGGCGCGAAATTCCGGCTTCTGCAGCGCCGGCAGGATCTTCTGCGGGATGCCGCCGGAGAGATAGACGCCGCCGCGCGCCATGAAGATCATGGCGATATCGCCGGCGACACGACCCAGATAGGTGACGAAAAGCGTCAGCGTCTCTTCAGCCTGCGCATTGGTGCCGGCAAGCGCGTGGGTGGTGATGTCGGCCGGTTCCTTCAGGCTCGGCTCGATGCCGTCGACCTTGCAGATGGCGTGATAGAGGTTCTGCAGGCCGCGGCCGCAAATGACCTGCTCGGCTGAAATGCGGCCTTCGATGGGTTCCAGGTGCGGCCAGATCTGCAGGTCGCGTTCCGTGCGCGGCCCGAGGTCGATATGGCCGCCCTCGCCGGGCACCGGTATCCATTGATGCTGCGTGTGAACGAGGCCGGCAACGCCGAGCCCGGTGCCCGGTCCGAGAACGGCGCGCGAGGCGGTGGTGTTGCCGGAGGTTTCACCGATGGTTTCGCGATGCTCGTCGGCAACCTCGGCGATCGCCAGCGCCTGCGCCTCGAAATCGTTGATGACGAGCACGTCCTCGATGCCGAGATTGGCGATCATCGTCTTCGGGCGGATTACCCAGTCGCAATTGGTCAGCGGAATTTCGTCGCCCTGCACGGGGCCGGCCATGGCAAGGATGGCGGCGCGCGGCCGCACCTTGCTCTTCTCGAGGGTCAGCTTGATCGCGTCGTCGATCGTCTCGAAATTCGCGGTCTGCACGACCGGAAAATGCTCCTGTTCGGAGTCCGCATCGGCAATAATCGAGAAGCGCGCATTTGTGCCGCCGATATCGCCGATCAGGATTGGGAAAGGCAGGGGGGCATCGCTGTGATTGAGCTCGGGCATGGCCAGGTCCGTGGTCTGCCGCCGGCAAGGCGGACTAATGGTTCAGTGTTTTGATCAGCCGCTCGGCGGTGGATTCGTTGAGCGCCATCGGAATGTCGTAGACAACGGCAAGCCGCGTCAATGCCTTCACGTCGACGTCGTGCGGCAGGGGAGTGAGGGGATCGATGAAGAAGACGAGCATGTCGATCTCGCCGGTGGCGATCAGGGCGCCGATCTGCTGGTCGCCGCCAAGCGGCCCGCTTTTCAGCCGGGTGACTTTCAGATCCGGGCAGGCGTCAAGCACCCGGCCGCCCGTCGTGCCGGTTGCAACGATATGCCAGTCGGCAAGGGCTGCCTGATTGCGCCGCGCAAACTCCGCCATCGCATCTTTTTTCTGATCGTGCGCGATCAGCGCGATGCATTTGCTGCCGGCCATGAAATCCTTGCTCCACCCAACGCTTTCAATCGATTTATTCGCCTTCTATACCAAGGGCGCGCCTTTTGAAAGACTACCCCGACGGGGACAGTCCGGGCTTCACTGCTGCGGGATCTGGCCGGGTGGCGTATTGCCGGAAGCAGGCATCGCGTCCGTTTCCGCCGCCGAACCGCCACCCTTGACGCCAAAGGTGGCGGCGCGGGCGGAAGAGACCGACGGTGCAGCCAATACGGCCTGGCAGGTCTTCGGCAGATCGGAAACCATGACTTCGCGCGGCTTTACCGGAGGTTTCGTGCCGGGCTTCGGCTTCGCCCACGGCTCGGGGCCCAGCCACCAGGCGAGCGTCTTGTCGCAACCGTCGCCGGCGGCGACCGGGGCTTGCGGCGTGCAGCCGACCGAGCCGGCCGGGCAGCTAAGGCGGATATGGAAATGCGAGTCGTGCCCATATTCCGGCCGCAGCTTGCCGAGATTGGTGCGGTCTCCGGTCCATGTGTCGCACATCTTCTTCTTGATCGCCGGGTTGACGAAGATGCGCTCGACTTCCGGATAGCTGGCGGCGCGCATCAGCAGGCGCGCATGCGCCGGCGTCCAGACTTTGTCGTTGATCGTCAGGAACTTGTCTTTCGCCAGCATCGTGGTGAAGGGCAGGGCCTCGCGCTCCTCGGCCGTCATCCTGTGCCGCGGCATCGGCGTCAGCCAGACGTCGGCATCGAGGCCGATCTGGTGCGAGGCATGGCCGTTGAACATCGGGCCGCCACGCGGTTGCGAGATATCGCCGACGAGCAGGCCCGGCCAGCCGTCATTCCTGGCCGCATCGCGCGACAGGCGCTCCAGCAGGCCGATCATTTCGGGCCGGCCCCAGCGGCGATTGCGCGACAGGCGCATGGCCTGCCATGTCGGGCCATCGGCCGGCAGCGCGACGGCGCCTGCAAGGCAGCCCTTGGCGTAGAAGCCGATCGATTGCGGCGCTCCCTGCGTCGGCAGCGTCACCGCTCCGAAGACCGCCTTGGCGCTTCCGGGCGAGGGCGTGGCCTGCTGTGCCAGCGCATCGCCGGCGACAAGACCCATCCCTATCGTCGTGGCGAGGGACAATTTGCCGATCGTTCGAAAGGCGCGTGCCAGAAGTGAAGCCATGCATATCCTTGAAAGGCGGTCGGCACTATCCGAGATGATTTGGGCCGAAGTGATTTGCGGCGAGACTATCCTGAAAAAGGAAGGAAGTTAATCCGCGGCAATCACAGGTGGCCGACGAGCGACCGCCTTTCTTGGCATGGGCCGATGTCCCGGGCCGATCAGTTCGCCAGAATTTCCGCCGTCTTGCGGATGCGCGACAGCCGCGGCAGCACCTTCGCGCAGGCGAAATCCTGCATGTCCTGCGAGAAGGTCGTCACCGCGTCTTCCGCAACGATGACGGCATAATTTGCCGCATAGGCATCGCGCACGGTCGATTCGACGCCGAAATTGGTCGCGACGCCCGTCAGGATCAGCGTCTTGATGCCCCGGCGGCGAAGCTGCAGGTCCAGTTCCGTGCCGTAGAAGGCGCTCCACTGGCGCTTGACGATGGCGACATCCGGCGTCAGCGCTGCTATCTCCTCGGGCGCCGCGAGCGCTGCCGGCGGCAAACCTCCCGGGGGAAGCGTGAAGGTTTCGTCGATCGGCTGATTGACAGCGTCGGCATAGTCCGAGGAAAATCCGACCGTCACGAAAACGGTCGTTCCGCCATCGGCCTTCAGTCTGTTGGCGATGGCGACCGTGTTGGCAACGATCTGCTGGCCGGAGTGGGGCGCAAGCGGGCGGCTGAGAACGAAGCCTTGCAGGTCGATGGAAACGAGGGCGGTGGTCTTGGGATCGTAGAGTGGCATTTGGGGGCTCCGGGAGAAATATGAGGATATCCTCGCAATGAAAAATATGAGGGAATCCTCACAAAAATCAAGTGAAGAATTGAAGACGCGTGTTCCCAAGCGCCAGCGCGGCCATGATCGTGTCGCTGTTCTGCTGGAGGCGACAGCCAGGGTTCTTGCGCGCAAGGGCTACGACGCGGCAACGATGACCGAGATTGCGGTGGAGGCAAATTCCTCCATCGGCTCGCTTTACCAATTCTTTCCGACCAAGCCGCTGCTTGCCGAGGCGCTGCATGTCGATCGCCTGGAGCGGCTGAAGGCGGGGCTTCGGAACATGGCGGACCGCAGCGCCGGTCTCTCCGCAGCCGATAGCGGCGAAGCGATCTTCGATGCTCTCGGCGCCTTCATCGAGCAGTATCCGGAGTTTGTGGTGCTGGCCGGCCGCCGCGATATTCCCAGGGAGCGCAAGGCGCAGTCGCGCGCGGAATTGAAGGAGCTGATTGCGAGCGTTCTGCGGCAGGCGCAGCCGCCGATAACAGACGATATCGGCGTGATGTCCGGCATCGTGCTCGAACTGCTGCGCATCGCCGTCGTCGTCACCAACGATCCGGACGCCGCGGAAGACCGCCGCGTCGTCGGCGAGTTGCGCCTGATGCTGCGCAAGCGCCTGGAGGAGGCGACCGCAACACGCTGATTTCGGATGCCGGTCTTCGGCGTCTTTGTGAGAGGCTTAGCTATTGCGTCCTGCTTTTTGCCCTCATTTGCCTTATGCTGATTCTCAAGAAATCATCAGGAGATCATGAATGGCGTTGTCGCGGTTGAAAGCAGGCTTGGTCGTATCTCTTTTTTGCCTGCTGGCAATGCCGATATCCTCGAAGGCGGAGGAGCCGCAATTCCGCATCGGCACGGCCATTCTCGGCGATCTCAAATACCAGCCGGGCTTCAAGCATTTCGACTACGTCAATCCTGACGCGCCGAAGGGCGGCGATGTGAAGCTGTCTAGCAACGGCACGTTCGACACGCTCAACCCGATCCTGTTCAAGGGAAATCCGGTCGCAGGCATCGCCTCCCTCGGCTCCGGTCTGATCTTCGACAGCCTGTTGAAGTCGGCGGATGACGAGGTCTCCTCCTCTTACGGATTGCTTGCCGAGGGTGTTTCCTATCCGGACGATATCTCCAGCGCCACCTTTCGCCTGCGGCCCGAGGCCAAATGGGCCGACGGGCAGCCTGTGACGCCCGAGGATGTCGTCTTCAGCTTCGACAAGGCGAAGGAGCTCAACCCGCTCTTTACCAGCTATTACAGCCATGTGACGCGCGCCGAAAAGACCGGCGATCGCGACGTGACATTCTCTTTCGACGAAAAGAACAATCGAGAGCTGCCGTCGATTCTCGGTCAGTTCCCGATCGTGCCGAAGCATTGGTGGGAGGGCACGGGGCCGGACGGCAAGCCGCGCGATATCTCCCGCACCACGCTCGAGCCCGTCATGGGCTCGGGGCCCTACAAGATCGTTTCGGTCTCGCCCGGCTCCACCATCCGCTATGAATTGCGCGACGACTATTGGGCCAAGGACCTGCCCGTCAATGTCGGCGAGAACAACTTCAAGTCGATTTCCTATACCTATTTCGCCGACAACGATGTGGAGTTCGAGGCCTTTCGCGGCGGCACCATCGACTATTGGCAGGATAACGTCGCGAGCCGCTGGGTGACCGGCTATGATTTTCCGGCCGCCAAGGACGGGCGCATCAAGCGCGAGGAAGTGCCCAATCCGCTGCGCGCGGCTGGTGTCATGCAGGCCCTGGTGCCGAACATGCGCCGCGATCAGTTCAAGGACGAGCGCGTTCGCGAGGCGCTGAACTACGCCTTCGATTTCGAGGAACTCAATCGCACCATCGCCTTCAATCAATACAGCCGCATCAATAGCTACTTTTTTGGCACCAAGCTTGCGTCGTCCGGCCTGCCGCAGGGCGACGAGCTGAATGTCCTGAACGAGGTGAAGGACAAGGTCCCGGCCGGTGTCTTCACCGCGCCCTACACCAATCCCGCCGGAGGCGATCCGCAGAAAGCCCGCGACAATCTGCGCAAGGCGCTCGATCTGTTCAAGCAGGCGGGCTATGTCCTCAAGGGCAATCAGATGGTGAACGCCCAGACGGGCCAGCCTTTCGCCTTCGAAATCCTGCTCGGCAGCCCCTTCGTGGAAAAATGGGTGCTGCCCTACACGCAGAACCTGAAGAAGATCGGCATCAACGCCACCGTGCGCACGGTCGATTCATCGCAATATATCAATCGTATCCGCAGTTTCGACTATGACATGATCTGGACCGTCTGGGCCCAGTCGCTCAATCCCGGCAATGAGCAGATCGACTACTGGGGCTCCGCTTCGGCCAATCGCCAGGGCTCGCGCAACTACGGCGGCATCTCCGATCCCGGCATCGACGCCCTCATCAACAAGGTCATCTTCGCCAAGGACGTCACCGAAAAGGATGCGACCGCCAAGGCGCTCGACCGCGTCCTGCTGGCCCATCACTACGTGGTGCCGCTGTACTACACGACCAGCTTCCACATCGCCTATTGGAACAAGTTCGAGCATTCGGCTGAGCTGCCCAAATATTCGATCGGCTTTCCCGATGTATGGTGGTCGAAAAACGCCGGGAAATGAGCCTCTCTTGCAATGAAGGGCTTGCTGGCTCCAAATGCTCAGGCTGATTCGGATAGGTTCAAGCCGAAATGACTGCGCCGGCCTGTATCCGGCGGAAGGGACTATGATTTGATCGACGGATGGATTGAGGCGAGGCGGACTATACCCCATTTCGAGGGAGCGGCCGGCTGATGGGCGCTTATATCCTGCGACGCCTGCTGCTGATGATCCCGACCATCGTCGGCATCATGGCGATTTCCTTCACCATCGTCCAGTTTGCGCCCGGCGGCCCGGTCGAGCAGGTCATCGCGCAGCTGACGGGCCAGGGCGACAACGCCACCGGCCGCCTGTCGGGCGGCACCGACATGCTGGCCCAGCAGTCCCTCGACGACAGCAGCTCGAAATATCGCGGCGCGCAGGGGCTCGATCCCGAGCTGATCGCCAAGCTCGACAAGCAGTTCGGCTTCGACAAGCCGCCGCTCGAGCGCTTCGGCCGGATGATGTGGAACTATATCCGCTTCGATTTCGGCGAGAGCTTCTTCCGCAATACTTCGGTCATCGACCTCATAGCCGAGAAGCTGCCGGTGTCGATCTCGCTGGGGATCTGGATCCTGATCTTCTCCTATGCGATCTCGATCCCGCTCGGTATCCGCAAGGCCGTGCAGGACGGATCGACCTTCGATGTCTGGACGTCGGGCATCATCATCATCGGCTACGCCGTCCCGAGCTTCCTGTTCGGCATCATGCTGATCGTGCTGTTTGCCGGCGGCTCCTTTTTCGACTGGTTCCCGCTGCGCGGCCTCGTGTCGGACAATTTCGCTGATCTCAGCTGGTGGCAGAAGATCCTCGATTATCTCTGGCATCTGGTGCTGCCGCTGATTTCGCTGTCGCTCGCCGCCTTCGCCACCACGACGCTGCTGACGAAGAATTCCTTCATCGAAGAGATCAAGAAGCAGTATGTTATCACCGCCCGCGCCAAGGGCCTCAGCGAACGGCGCGTGCTCTATGGCCATGTCTTCCGCAACGCCATGCTCATCGTCATCGCCGGCTTCCCCGGCGCCTTCATCTCCGCCTTTTTCACCGGCTCGCTGCTGATCGAGAACATCTTCTCGCTGGATGGCCTCGGACGCCTCAGCTATCTCTCCGTCGTCCAGCGCGACTATCCCGTGGTGTTCGCAACGCTGTTCATCTTCTCGCTGCTTGGCCTCGTCGTCAGCCTCGTGTCCGACCTGATCTACACCTGGATCGATCCGCGCATCGACTTCGAGCGGAGGGACGTGTGATGGATACAACCAATCATGCCGCGCCCCCGCTCACGGTGAAGCCGCCGCGCAAGGGCCTGTTCTCGCCGACCAACGTGCGGCGCTGGGAGAATTTCAAGGCGAACCGCCGCGGCTACTGGTCGCTCTGGCTCTTCCTCGTTCTGTTCGTCCTCGCCCTCGGGGCCGAGTTCATCGCCAACGACCGGCCGATCCTCGTCTCCTACAAGGGCGAGATCCTGACGCCGATCTTCGTCGACTATCCGGAGGAGAAGTTCGGCGGCTTCCTGGCGCAGACGGACTATCGCGCCCAGGACATTCAGGACGAGATCAACGCCAATGGCTGGATGATCTGGCCGCCGATCCACTATTCCTATCAGACCGCCAATTCCAACCTTCCCCAGGGAATGTCGGCTCCGACCCCGCCTTTCTGGGCGATGAGCAGGGAACAACGCTGCTCGGGCTATGCCGGCGGCGTCGCCGACCCGAACTGCAACTGGAGCAATTTCAACTGGCTTGGCACCGACGACCAGGCGCGTGACGTGCTCGCCCGCCTGATCTACGGCTTCCGCATATCGGTGCTGTTCGGCCTCGTTCTCACCATCTGCTCGGCTGTCGTCGGCGTCTGCGCCGGCGCGGTGCAGGGTTATTTCGGCGGATGGACGGACCTGCTGATGCAGCGCTTCATCGAGATCTGGTCGTCGATGCCGGTGCTTTACATCCTGCTGATTATCGCCTCGGTGCTGCCGCCCGGCTTCTTCATCCTGCTCGGTATCCTGCTGCTGTTTTCCTGGGTGGGGCTCGTCGGTGTCGTGCGCGCCGAATTCCTGCGGGCGCGCAATTTCGAGTATGTCCGCGCCGCCAGGGCGCTTGGCGTCGACAACCGCACCATCATGTATCGCCATCTCCTGCCGAATGCGATGGTCGCGACGCTGACCTTCGTCCCCTTCATCCTGTCCGGTTCGATCACCACCCTGACCTCGCTCGACTTCCTCGGCTTCGGCATGCCGCCCGGCTCGCCGTCGCTGGGTGAGATGATCGCCCAGGGCAAATCCAACCTTCAGGCTCCCTGGCTCGGGCTCTCGGCCTTCTTCACCATGTCGATCATGCTGTCGCTGCTGATTTTCATCGGCGAGGCCGTGCGCGACGCCTTCGATCCGAGGAAGACGTTCCGATGAGCGAAAACTCAACTCCGCTGCTCTCCGTCCGCAATCTGTCGGTCGCCTTTCATCAGGGCGGAAAAACCTCGACTGCCGTCGACGGCGTTTCCTTCGATATAAGAAAGGGCGAGGTGCTGGCGCTGGTCGGCGAATCCGGCTCCGGCAAATCCGTTTCCGCGAATTCGATCCTGAAGCTGCTGCCCTATCCGGCCGCCAGCCACCCCTCCGGCGAGATCCTGTTCAAGGGCAAGGATCTGCTGAAGGCATCGGACAACGAGCTGCGCGCCGTGCGCGGCAACGACATCACCATGATCTTCCAGGAGCCGATGACCTCGCTCAATCCGCTCCATTCGATCGAAAGGCAGATCAGCGAAATCCTGGCCTTGCATCAGGGCATGACCGGCCATGCCGCCCGCAGCCGCACGCTGGAGCTTTTGAACCAGGTCGGCATCCGCGAACCGGAGAAGCGCCTCAAGGCCTACCCGCACGAGCTGTCCGGCGGCCAGCGCCAGCGCGTGATGATCGCCATGGCGCTCGCCAACCGTCCCGAACTGCTGATCGCCGACGAGCCGACGACGGCGCTCGACGTTACCGTGCAGGCGCAGATCCTCGAGCTGCTGCGCGAGCTCAAGGGTGCCCACGGCATGTCGATGCTGTTCATCACCCACGACCTCGGCATCGTCCGCAAGTTCGCCGACCGCGTCTGCGTGATGACCAAGGGCCGTATCGTCGAGACCGGCACGGCGGAAGACGTCTTCACCCGGCCGCAGCATGAGTATACCCGCCATCTGCTGGCAGCCGAGCCGCGCGGCGAGCCGCCGGTGAGCGACGCCGCCAAGCCTGTCGTCATGGAAGGCAGCGATATTCGCGTCTGGTTCCCGATCAAGGCGGGTTTCATGCGCAAGGTCGTCGATCACGTAAAGGCGGTCGATGGCATCGATCTGAAGCTCAGGGCCGGCCAGACGCTCGGCGTCGTCGGCGAATCCGGCTCCGGCAAGACGACGCTCGGCCTCGCGCTCGCCCGGCTCATTTCCTCCCGGGGACGCATCGCCTTCGTCGGCAAGGACATAGCCGGCTATTCGTTCCGGGAGATGCGGCCGCTGCGCAACCAGCTGCAGGTCGTCTTCCAGGATCCCTACGGTTCGCTCAGCCCGCGCATGTCGGTAGGCGAGATCATCGCCGAGGGGTTGAAGGTGCATGAGCGGTCGCTTTCGGCCGAGGAGCGTGACAAGCGCGTCTGCTGGGCGCTGGAGGAGGTCGGTCTCGATCCATCCACCCGCTGGCGTTTCCCGCATGAATTTTCCGGCGGCCAGCGCCAGCGCATCGCGATTGCCCGCGCCATGGTGCTGAAGCCGCGCTTCGTCATGCTGGACGAGCCGACCTCGGCGCTCGACATGAGCGTGCAGGCACAGGTGGTCGACCTTCTGCGTGATCTGCAGAAGAAGCACGACCTTGCCTATCTCTTCATCAGCCACGACCTGAGAGTGGTAAAAGCGCTTGCCAACGAGCTGATCGTCATGCGCTTCGGCAAGGTGGTGGAGCAGGGCGCCTCGGTCGATGTCTTCCGGGCTCCGAAAGAGGATTATACCAAGGCGCTTCTCGCCGCCGCATTCAACATCGAGGCAGTGCCGACTGCCGCCATCCAGCAATGAAGGCCATCGCCATGCCGGCCAAAAGCCCCGTTCTCGTCGATCTCAAATTCGATCCCGCGATCGTTGCCAAAGCGCTCGAAACGGCCTTTGCCGATCGCGGCAGCATCAATCTCGCCGACCCCACCAGCAAGAGCGCGGATCTCTCCCATGTGGATTATGCGCTGCTGTGGAAGCCGGATGCCGATCTGTTCCAGCGGGCGCGCAACCTCAAAGTCATCTTCTCGGGCGGTGCCGGCGTCGATTCCATGATGTCCGTTGCCGGCCTGCCGGACATTCCGATCGTCCGCTTCGTCGATCGCAGCCTCACGACGCGCATGAGCGAATGGGTCGTGATGCAGTGCCTGATGCATCTGCGCGACGTGCAGGGGCACATGCGCAACCAGCGCCAGCATGTATGGGCGCCGCAGCATGGTCCCGAGGCGGCCGACGTCACCATCGGCATCATGGGCCTCGGCGTTCTCGGCTGCGATGCCGCCGCCAAATTGAAGGTCATGGGCTTCAACGTCATCGGCTGGTCGCGCGGCAAGAAGCAGATCGACGGCATGGAAACCTTCGATGCCGGCGGGCTGGATGCGTTTCTGGCGCGCACCGATATCCTCGTCGGCCTGCTGCCGCTGACGCCGGAAACGACGGGCATTTACAACGCCTCGCTCTTTGCCAGGCTGCACCGCCAGAGTGCGCTCGGCAAGCCGGTCTTCATCAATGCCGGTCGCGGCAAGAGCCAGGTTCAGGCCGATATCGCCGCGGCGATCCGTACCGGCATTCTCGGCGGCGCCTCTCTCGATGTCTTCGCCATCGAGCCGCTCTCGGCGGACGATCCGCTCTGGACCCTGGAAAACGTCATCATCACGCCGCATGATTCCGCGGTGTCGGAGGAAAAGGCGCTCATGCGCCATGTCGAGGAGCAGATCGCGCGCTTCGAACGCGGCGAGCCGCTGCAGCATCTGGTGGATCGCAGCCGGGGTTACTAAGTCTGTATCGTCGGCAGCGACCGGGGTCTTTCGCCTCGGCTGTTGCCAGCGATACGCGACCCATTTACTCTGGTATCAATTTTCTTTCAGTGACTGGACTTTCGGTCAACATTTTTTGATAACAGAGCGCTATGCACGCATGCCGGCACGCTTGCTGGCGAGCAGCATGACGTGCGCAGGGCAGGAGACGGGGCAGGAACGACATGACCAAGACGGATATCGCCACCCGCGTCTATAACCATACCTGGAAGCTCGATCCGATCGTCCGCAGCCTGATCGATACGGATTTCTACAAGCTCCTGATGCTCCAGATGATCTGGAAGCTCTATCCTGATGTCGATGCCACCTTCTCCCTGATCAATCGCACCAAGAGCGTTCGCCTTGCCGAGGTGATCGACGAGAAGGAGTTGCGCGACCAGCTCGATCATGCCCGCACGCTCCGGCTCTCCAAGAAGGAGATGATCTGGCTTGCGGGTAACAGCTTCTACGGCCGCGCCCAGATCTTCGAGCCGGAATTCCTCGCCTGGCTGTCGAATTTCCAGCTGCCGGAATACGAGCTTTCGAAGCGTGACGGCCAGTATATTCTCGACTTCCATGGCTCGTGGAAGGAAACGACGATGTGGGAGATCCCCGCGCTCGCCATCATCAACGAGCTTCGCTCGCGCACGGCGCTGAAGGCGCTCGGTCCTTTCACGCTCGACGTGCTCTATGCGCGCGCCAAGGCGAAGATGTGGGAAAAGGTGGACCGGCTGCGGGAGCTGCCGGGCCTGCGCATCTCCGATTTCGGCACCCGCCGCCGCCATAGCTTCCTCTGGCAGCGCTGGTGCGTCGAGGCGTTGAAGGAAGGCGTGCCCCACGCTTTCACCGGCACAAGCAACGTGCTGCTCGCCATGGATTCCGATCTGGAGGCCGTCGGCACCAATGCGCATGAGCTGCCGATGGTCGCGGCGGCACTTGCCAGGAACGACGAAGAGCTCGGCAAGGCGCCTTATAAGGTGTTGCGCGACTGGAACCGCCTCTACGGCGGCAATCTTTTGGTCGTGCTGCCCGATGCCTTCGGCACCGCCTCCTTCCTGCGCAACGCGCCGGAATGGGTAGCCGACTGGACCGGCTTCAGGCCCGACAGCGCTCCGCCGATCGAAGGCGGCGAAAAGATCATCGACTGGTGGAAGAAGATGGGCCGCGACCCGCGCCAGAAGCTGTTGATCTTTTCCGATGGCCTCGATGTCGAGGCGATCATCGACACCTACAAGCATTTCGACGGCCGCGTGCGCATGAGCTTCGGCTGGGGCACCAACCTGACCAACGACTTCGCCGGCTGCGCGCCGACCGAACTCAAGGGCCTCAGCCCCATCTCCATCGTCTGCAAGGTGATCGAGGCCAACGGCCGCCCGGCCGTCAAGCTCTCGGACAATCCCCAGAAGGCGACGGGAGAGCCGGCGGAAGTCGAGCGCTATCTGAAGTTCTTCGGCGCGGAGGACCGTGTCGACCAGGAAGTGCTGGTTTAGAGCGGCTCCGCGTTTCATGGAATGGCGGAACCGCACTATCTCTCAGTTCTAAGCAATTCCGCGCTGAAAACCGCTCTACGCTTTTCCCGGAATTGCTCTAATGCCGGACGGTTGCTTCCATCCGGGCCACACGCCGGAACAGCGTCCAACGGCCGTTTTCCCAGCGATACTGATCCGGCGAAATAACATAGGCCACGTCGCTGAGATCGGCGCTGATCAGCTCCAGAAGCTGCAGGCCCTCGGTGTCGTTCTCATGCGTGAAGAACACCTTGTCGCGGGACAGGAACGCCGCGATCGGGGCAGCGCCGCCGGATTGCTCCTGCACCTGCGCCCAGAAGTTCGGCACGAAGGCGACGCTGGATTCGAACTGGCCGTCCACCTCGACATATTGAAACCGGCTGCGCCTGGCGATCTGAACGCCGGTCTTGGCGAGGAATTTCTGCAGGTTGGCCTGCGCCATCTCCGCCAACTCGCGGACATCTATACCCCAGTCTTCCAACGCCGAGGACATGACGTAGCTGACGGCGGTCTCGCCGTTGACGACGAAGAGCTTGATCAGGTTTTCGGCTTCGTCGAGATAGACGAATTGCGGCGGATCAGGCTCGTCTTTCGCGGCCTGTATCATCTGCTGCCGGGCCACGTCGACGAAATCGCGCGCCTTCAGGACCGGAAGAACCTTGGCGATCTCGCCGTTGTCGGCCATGGTTTCCGTCATGTTGAGATAGTTGAGCAGCGCCTGCGCGCGAGCCCGTCCCCGCTTTTCGCGCAAGGCCAGCAGCGCATTGTTCAGGAACTTCGTCATCGTGTCGCCGTTGCGGCTGTGCAGCGTCAGGCTGCCGGCGGCGGGGTCGTAGTCGACGCGGATCAGGTCGCCGAAGAACGGCAGCCGTTCCTGCAGATAGGCCGCAAAGCTTGCTTCGTCCCGCAGGGCTTCGTCAGGGATGTTGAGGTCGAGCGTCTTCGTTGCCGCCGTGTCCGCAGGCTCGGACGTAGGGGGCGTCTGTTCGCGGCGCGTGTCCGCCTGCTTGCCTTTGCCGAAGAGCCTTTTCAGGAAGTTGAACACGCGCATCCCCGAGTCCTGAACGGTATTGCTGCAGAACCTAGCGCGGCTGCCGTTCCGGGGCAATGCCGGCATGATGATGGGTTACCCCGTAAGTGCCTGCTTGCCCGCGCAAAAAACGCGTATAGTCTGCGGGAACGGGCCAGATGGCCCGATTGCGGGAAGGGCGGCGCATATGAGGAATGTCGGGGGTGGCAGGCTGTCGATCTGGACGCTGCTTTTGTGTCTTTTCGCATTGGCGACGCCGGTTGTGGCGCTCGCGCAGGCTGCGCCGCAACCGGCGGCTCCCCCTCCAGACAAGGTGCGCCAGCTGATCGAGCTGATGAACGAGCCTGACGTCAGGCAATGGCTTGGCGCGCAGCTCAACAATCAGCCGGTTGCCGCCGGCAATCCGGTCACGACCAACGGCGATCAGATGTCGGTTCTGTCGGGCATGCTCGGCCATACGCGGCGCCATCTCGAAGTGGTGTCCGGCGCGGCGATGACGCTGCCCTATGAGGTCATGACGGCATCGGAAAAGCTGGAAGGCGAGGGCAGGGCCGTTGGCCTGCTGCGCATCGTCATCCAGATCGTGATCCTCTTCTTCCTGGGGCTGGTGGCCGAGCTCACGGTTGCGCGTTTCATCAACACCAGGCACATGCAGCGCGCCGAAAGGGCCGCCGGCACCGAGACGGCGTTGCAGGCCGCACGGTTTCAGTTCCTGGGCGGCGTCGTGCCAGCCGTCATTCATGGTCTGGTGACACTCGTTCCGCTGCTTGCTTTCGATTGGCCGCCGGCCATCGAAAGCTTTGCGATTGCCTGCGTCATCGCATTGGTCTCCATCCGATTGGCGATTTCCATCGGCAAGCTGATGATGGAGCTGATCGCGATGCGCCGCGCCAACGATGTGCTGGACGAGGATGGAGGGACCGCCCGCATCGCGGAGCGGCGGCGCGTGGCAACCTACTGGTATCGGCGGTGCACGCTGTTTGCGGTCTATTTCGCCTGCGGCTGGGCTGTCATTCAGGCCGTGATTTCGCTCGGTTTTTCGGCGGGCGCGCAGGATCTCATCGGCTACGCCCTCGGCGTCGGCCTGTTCCTGATCGCCGTGACCGCCGTATGGTCGAGACCGCTCGCGCCGGAGAAGCGCGGAGCGAAGACGGTTTCCTGGCTGCTGACGATTTTCTTTGCGGCTCTCTGGTGCCTGTGGGTGGCCGGTTTCGATGGCCTCCTCTGGCTCGGCATCTATGCGATATTGCTGCCGCGCGTTCTCTCCGTGTCGACGCAGGCGATCGAGGCGCTGCACGATGCCGCCGACGGCATCTTCGGCGCCGGAAAACTGGCGACCGTTCTTCTCGATCGCGGTGTGCGGGCGCTGATCATCACATTCGCCGCGCTCTGGCTGGGCCGGATGCTGGGTGTCGAAGCGCATGCGATGATGAGCGGCAGCGAATCCATTGTCGGTCGGGTGGCGCGCGGCATTCTGGGCGGCATCGTCATCCTGCTGATCGCCGATCTCGTCTGGCAGCTGGCGAAAACCTACATCGACGGTAAGCTGATGCAGGCCCTGCCAGCCGTCAGCGACAGCGAGGACATGAGGGCGAGCCGCGCCCGGCTGCAGACGCTGCTGCCGATCTTCCGCAACATTCTGGCCGTCATCATCGGCATCATCGCGGTGATGATGGTGCTGTCGGGCCTCGGCGTCCAGATCGGGCCGCTGATCGCCGGTGCCGGCGTTGTCGGCGTTGCGGTCGGCTTCGGTGCGCAGACCATCGTCAAGGATGTCATCAGCGGTATCTTCTACCTCTGGGACGATGCTTTCCGCATCGGTGAATATATCGAAAGCGGCCACTACAAGGGCGTGGTGGAGTCCTTCAGCCTGCGCTCGGTGAAGCTGCGCCATCAGCGTGGCCCGCTGGCGACGATCCCCTTCGGTTCTCTCGGCGCGGTCAACAACATGAACCGCGACTGGGCCATCGACAAGATCATCGTCAAGGTCACCTATGACACCGATCTGGTGAAGCTGAAGCGGATCATCAAGGATATCGGCCAGCGCCTGCTCGAGGATGCCGATCTGGCCCCGAGCATCATTCAGACGCTGAAGATGAAGGGCGTCGAACAGTTCGGCGATTTCGCGGTCGAGATCAGACTTGCGATTACCGCCAAGCCCAATGAACTCTCGGTCATCCGCCGCAATGCGCTGGCGCTGATCAAGCAAGCCTTCGACGAAAACGGCATCCAGTTCGCCTTCCCGACGGTACAGGTGGCAAGCGACAAGGATGCTGCTGCAGCCGCTGCCCGGCAGCTCATCGAGATGCGTGCGGCTGCTCTGGATGGCGGGCAGCAGGCCGGCTAGCGGCGGAGCGAGGTCACTGCCTGGGCGCGGCCGTGCTGCCGCGCACGATCAGCGTGACGCCGATCGTCTCGCGTTCGCCCGGCACGGCGTCATCGAGAATGGCCCGCACGGCGCGTTGCGCGATCTCGGCGAAGGGCTGCGCCATGGTCGTCAGCCCCGGCTCCACCATGCCGCCCTCCGGCACGCCGTCGAAGCCGATGACCGAGATGTCGTGCGGAACCGAAAGGCCCCGCGCCCGCAGCCAGTTGATCGCCAGCAAAGCAATGTTGTCGGACATGGCGAGGAGCGCCGTCGGCGGTTCGGGCGCGGAGAACAGCAGTTCCAGGCCGGCCTCGACGCTGGCCTTGTCGTTGATCGTCTCATAGATCGGCACGTCCTGCCGGCGGATACCGAAGGCTTCGAGCGCCTGCCAGTAGCCGAGCGCACGGTCGCGCGACGTGGAGTAGATCGCCTGCCTGATCTCGTCGACGCCGACCGGCCCGACATGGTCGTGCGAAAGTTCGGTCGCGAGCACGGCAAAACGCCTGTGGCCCAGTTCCGCCAGATGTCGGGCGGCGGCGGCCGCGCCGCCGAGATTGTCGACGCTGATCGAAGCGATCGACGGGTCGTCGTCGTTCAGGGCCAGAGCGACGAAGGGCAATTGCCGCTCGCGCGTCAACTGCACAAGCTTTTCGCCGCCTTCGACGCAGAGAAGAATAAAACCGTCGACCAGCGCGCTCCTGATGTTCCAGTCCAGCTTTTGCCGGTCCTTGGCCGAAACCAGCGCCAGGCCGGTGCCGTTGGCGTCGCAGACCTGGGAAACGGCCGCCAGAAGCGCCCTGGCCCAGGGATCGTCGAAGAAATAGGCAAGCGGCTCGACTGCGGCGACGCCGATGGCGTTGACCTTTCCGGCCCGCAGCAAACGACCTGTCAAGCTTGGGCCGGCATAGCCGAGCCGCTTGGCCGTTTCGAGCACATGCTCGCGCACCTCTTCGCGCACCACGTCCGGCCGGCTGAAAACATTGGAGGCGGTTCCCTGCGATACGCCCGCCGCCCTGGCGACATCCGCGAGCCTGATGGTGCCCTTGGCCAATGCAATCTCCCTTTGTTTCGCCGGCAGACCCTAGCAATGAATTTGTATCGGTTCAATTCTGCTTGACAGAAGATTTTTGGAGCGTACGATTGAACCGATTCAATCAATGAATGCGAGTCGATATTGAATCGATTCAATAAAAGGGAAACCGATGCTGACCAACTATTTTTTCAAGGATCTCTATGATGATCGCTGGGGCAACCCCGCCAATCCGAATGCCGCCGATCCGCCCTCGCCGGAGGGCAACGGCGTCGGCGAGCAAGGCATTCTGGGCCGGCTGGCCGGCTTCCTGCGCCGACGGCGGAATCGTCCGTCTGCCTGGTCCTTCACGATCCCGAGCGAAATGCCCGAGGCGGACGGTGAAACCGATAGTCGCCGCTGCACCCGGAACGAAGACCCGAAGTTCCTCGCCGTCGCCAAGGCCCTGTCGCGGAATTGCTAATGCCGTCTCCGCGTCAGAAGTTTTCCTTGTAAGGCCGCAAATCCAGCTCCTGTGTCCAGGCCGAAGGATGCTGGCGATGAATGTGCCAGTAGCTCTCGGCGATGGCGTCTATATTCAGGAGCCCATCGGCATCGACATCCGGCCGGCGCGAGCGCAGCCGCTCCCCGTCGATGCCGCCGTCGATGATGGTGTGGGCGACGTGCAGGCCGAGCGGACCGAATTCGCGCGCCATGCTCTGGCTAATCATGCGAAGGCCCGCCTTGGCGGCGGCAAACTGCGCGAAGCCCGTCTTGCCGCGCAGGCTGGCGGAAGCGCCGGTGAAGATCACGGTGCCGCGGCCGAGCGGCGTCAGATGACGCGCCGCCTCCCGGCCGACGAGAAAGCCGCCGAAACAGCAGATGCGCCAGAATTCCTCGAATTGTGCGGCCGTCAGATCGCGAAAGCCGATCGGACGGTTTATGCCGGCGTTGAAGACGACGAAATCGGGCGCAGCAATGTCGTCTCGCGCCGTGAAGGCATGCTCGAAGAGCCGAATGACCGCAGCTTCATCCGTCGCGTCCGTTTCGACGGCTTCGGCGCTGCCGCCGGATGCCTTGATGCTCGCGGCGACCTGATCGATCTTCGCCGGCGTCCGGCCGGCAATGACGACATGATAGCCCTTGTCGGCGAGAAGGCGGCAGAGTGCGGCTCCCAGCCCCTGTTCCGCTCCCACTCCGACGATGATGGCGCTTGGCGTGCTCATTCGGCGGCCTCCCTGGCATCCAGCGTCGGATAGTCGGTATAACCCTCGGCGCCGCCGCCATAAAACGTGGGGCGATGATAGGGGTTGAGGGGCGCGCCGCTGCGGATGCGCTCCGGCAGGTCGGGATTGGCGATGAACAGCCGGCCGAAGGCGATGGCGTCGGCATGACCGGCGGCAACCGCCGCTTCGGCTGTGTCCGGCTGGAAATTGCCCGCGGCGATCAGCGTGCCCGACCAGGCGGGGCGGAACAGTTCCGCGGCGGACGGCACGTTCTTGTGGTCGACTTCGGCCTGGCCGGCGCCGCTTGCGCGCGGCTCGATCAGATGCAGATAGGCGAGATTGAGCCGGTCCAGCTCGCGAATGACATGGCCGTAGAGACGCAATGGATCATCCTCGCCACTGTCGTTGGCGATGCCGAATGGCGACAGGCGAACGCCGACGCGATCCGAACCCCAGACATCGGAAACCGCCTCGACGACCTCGAGCAGCAGCCGCGTGCGGTTCTCGATCGAGCCGCCATACTGGTCGGTGCGCTGGTTCGTGCGCGCCTGCAGGAACTGCTCGATCAGATAGCCGTTGGCACCGTGGATTTCGACGCCGTCGAAGCCAGCCTGCTTCGCATTGGCGGCCGCCTGCGCATAGACCTCGATCAAGAGCGGCATCAGGTCGATATCGATCGCCTGCGGCGTCTCGAAGGGAACGCGCTCGAAGGAGGCGGTGAAGGCTTGTCCCTTGGCGGCGATGGCGGAAGGGGCAATCGGCAGAGCGCCGCCCGGCTGGTGAGACGAATGGGAAATGCGGCCGACATGCCAGAGCTGCAGGAAAATCCTGCCGCCCTTGCCATGAACGGCATCCGTCACGACCTTCCAGCCGGCGATTTGCTCCACTGTATGGATGCCCGGCGTTGCCGGCATGCCCTGTCCTGCGCGGGAAATCTGCGAGCCCTCGGAAATAATCAGGCCGCCCTTGCTTGCGCGCTGGGCATAATATTCGGCATTCAGTGCGGAGGGCACGTTGCCCGGCTGGCTCGCCCGCATGCGGGTCAGCGGCGCCATGACGATGCGATGTTCAAGCTCGTAGGGGCCGATGGTGAGCGGCGAAAATAAGGTGTTTGTCATAAAATTCTCCTGCCTGGAGCCAAGATTGCTCCCCGGGGCGGAAGGGCCTGTCAGCGGCGATTCGGTCTCGGGAGTTCGAATAAGATGATGTTCATCATTTATTCGAACAATCGGACGTGCGCAACTGAATCTGACGTCAGGCCGGAATCCTCGCAAGAAAGTCGAGCAAGCTGGCGTTGAACTGCGCCGGCCGCTGCAGCGGCGCGAAATGGCTGACGCCGGGCAGAAGGATCAGCTCCGCGCCGGGAATGTGCCGCACGAGATGATCGGCATGTTCGCGCTTGATGAACTCGTCATGCTCGCTGTGCACGATGGCGACGGGCACATGGATATCGGCGAGATCGGCGATCGTATAGTTCGGCTCCGTCCGCTGCATCAGGCCGACGGCCTCGACGAAGGCGTCGAACCTGTCGGGCGTGGCGGAGAGGGCGGCATAATCCTTCGTGTGGCGGGAGAAGCAGCGCTCGATGACGGGCGTCGCCACGAATTCCTTGGTGCCGCTCGGGTCCATGTTGCAGGCAAAGAAGAAAACGCCGGACACGCGCTCCGGATGGGTTCTTCCAAGGATCATGCCCGTGCAGGCGCCATCGCTCCATCCGGCAATGGCTGCCTTTTTAATCTTCAGCCTGTCCATGACGGCGAGAACGTCGGATGCCATCAGTTCGTAGGCGTATGGCCGCTCGTCGCGTGTGCTGCGGCCATGACCGCGGCTGTCGATGACGATGACCTGATGGCCGGCGTCGATCAGGGCCGGCACCTGATAGCCCCAATTGCCGCTGTTTCCGAGCCCGCCATGCAGGAGGATCACCGGAGCGCCGCTGCCATGGGACGCATACCAGATGCGGGCGCCATCGTGATCGACATGGCCCTCCGTCTCGGCTTGCGGCAGGGATGCGGCACCCTCGGCTTCGAAGCGATGAAGCTCGTCGTCGCGAAAATCCATATCCACCTCCCATTGTGCTGCCTCCACCCGACAGCCATCGGACGAGACTATTCGATCCGGCCCCGTTTTTCCAACGGGGTCGCGATCATGCCGTTGCAAGATGCTCGAAGAGATCCCGGGCCGGTGACGGCAGGTCATCGAGGGAGCGCGTGCAGATCGAAAGCCGGCGCGTGGCCCAGCTGTCGGTGAGGCGCAGCGCCGCGATCTTTGCCGACCGGCCGCAGCGACGCGCCGCGGTTTCGGGCACGATGCCGAGGCCGACGCCATGGCCTGCCATGTCGCAGATGCTCTCGAATGTCCGCATCCGCACCCGCATCTTCAATCGGGCGCCGAGGCGGGCGGCCCGCGCGTCGATGTGGTCCTGTAGCGCCCCGCCGGCGAGCCCGATGAAATGCTCGTGCAGGATATCTGCGAAAGCGATCTGCTTCGTTGCGGCAAGCGCATGATCGCGAGACATGACCACCACCAGCCGGTCGATCGCGAAGGGCCGCAATATCAGGCCAGAGGTATCGACGGCGTCGGACAGGATGCCGATGTCGGCGTGCCCGGCTGAAACGGACCGCGCGATTTCGATGCTCTGCCGCTCCTTGAGGTCGATATCGGTTCGCGGATGCCGGCTCATCCAGTCCGCAAGCCGTGACGGCAGGTATTCGGCGATTGCGGCGGTATTGGCCGCAAGCCGGATGGTTGCCCGCAGGCCGCTCGCATGCTCGCCGAGTTCGCCGCGCATCTGCGCCAGCTGCCGCTGTATCAGTCGCGCGTGGTGTGCCAATGCCTCTCCGGCCGGTGTCTGGCGGATGCCGCGTCGCCCGCGTTCCAGAAGCTTTACGCCGCCATTGGCCTCCATGTCGCGCAGCCGCTCGCTGGCGGCCGGCAGCGAAAGCCCGACATCGGCGGCGCCATGGGTAATGCTGCCGGCATCGACGACGGCGAGGAAAAGGCGAAGGTCGGTCAGATCGAAGCGCATGGATCGGAGATTATCGCATGTTCAGCCTTCGGGATAGCCGAAGGCTGCCTTCGCGTCATCCGCATTGTCCATGGCCCTGTATTTGCTAGGGAAGGGATATGATGGATCATTCGATATCGCTTCTCGCCGCCATTTCCGCCACCTTCTTTGTCGCCGGCATGGTCAAGGGCGTCACCGGCATGGGGCTGCCGACCGTGGCGATGGGGGTCTTGAGCACCCTGATTTCGCCGCTTACGGCGGCCAGCCTGCTGATCGTGCCGTCCTTCGTCACCAATGTCTGGCAGCTTCTGGCGGGCCCGAGCTTCCGCGCGCTCGTGCGACGGTTTTCCCTGCTGGCGTTTGCCGTCGTCGTCGGAACCTTTGCCGGCTCATATCTTCTGGCGGCTGGCGATACGCGGCTGACAACGGGAGCGCTGGGCGGGGCGCTCATCCTCTATGCCGGCCATGCCTTGCTTGCCCGCCAGCTTCATGTGCCTTCGACGCTGGAGCCGCTGCTATCGCCGGTCGTCGGTTTGATCACCGGCCTGCTGACCGGCGCGACCGGCGTCTTTGTCGTTCCCGCCGTGCCCTATCTGCAGGCGCTGAGGCTGGAGAAGGAAGAGCTGGTTCAGGCGCTCGGCCTTTCCTTCACCGTTTCCACCGTGGCGCTGGCCGGCGCGCTCGCCTGGCATGGCGCCTTCCGCATCGACAATCTTGCGCTGTCTGCGCTGGCGATCGTGCCGGCGCTCGCCGGGATGTGGGCCGGCCAGATCATCCGCAACCGCGTCAGCCCGGCAACGTTCCGCCGCTGGTTTCTGCTGTGCCTTCTGTTGCTTGGCGCCGAGATGGTCGTCAAAGCCGCTTTCTGAGGCAATCCCGCGTTGCCGGGTTGCCCCGTGCGTTCCCATATGCTTCGAAGTTCGTTTCCGACGGAGGCCGGTTGATCGATGGAAAAAGAGCAGCAAGCGATTTCTGATGGTCATCCGCCCGCCGATGCCCTGCTCGTCGTCGATGTGCAGAATGCCTTTGTCGAGGGGCCGGAGGCCGTGCCCGGCGATGCAACGCTGAGGTCGGTGGTCGAGCTCCTGCTGGATAAGGCGCGGTCGGCATGGGCGCCGGTGATTTTCCTGCAGAACGATGGCCCGGCCGGTGCGCCGGATGAGCCGTTTCAGCCGGGATGGAAACTCCATTTCCCGCCTCAGCCAGGCGAAGTGGTCATTCGGAAGACGGAGGATGATGGCTTCGAGGGCACCGATCTCGATGCCGTCCTCGCCGCATTCGGCGTGCGCGAACTGGTGATATCAGGCGTGCTTTCGGAAATGTGCGTCGCCGCGACGGCGCGGTCGGCACTTCAGCGCGGCTATGGCGTACTGCTGCCGCATGATGCGCACGCCACCCATGACGTTCCCGCCGGGCCGGGGTCGCAAGGCGTGCCCGCAGCCATGGCTGCACGGGCGGCGGAATGGTCGCTGGGCGACCAGGTGCGCATCTGCGCCTCGGCGCGCGATGTTCAGTTCAGAAAGCGCTGTTAATCGCGCGATAGATGCGAAGACAGACGGCGGCGGCCAAATCCCTCTCAGCGCGGCTGAATTGCGCTCGGTGGCACATAAGTCGAGCCAACTCTTGAATATCGCGTCGAATCGTAATAATTGAAGTTACATGAAACGCGACAGCAGACTTTCCTCCGTTCTCCATGCCCTGCTCCATATGGCCGAGCAGGATGCGCCGGTGACATCCGAAACCCTGGCGCAATGCATGCATACCAATCCCGTCGTGGTACGGCGCACCATGGGGCTTTTGCGCGAGGTCGGAATCGTGCGTTCCGCCAAGGGGCATACAGGCGGCTGGACGATCGCCGCCGATCTCGGAAGCGTGACGCTGCGCCAGCTGCACGAAGCACTCGGCGAACCGGCCATCTTCGCCATCGGCAATCGCAACGAGACGCCGGAATGCCTTGTCGAGCAATCGGTCAATTCCGTGCTCGACGATGCTTTTGCGGAAGCGGAGGCGCTTCTGCTCAAGCGTTTTGAGAGTGTCACGCTTGCCGATCTCGCCGTCGAATTTGTAAGGCGTCATGCGCAGTGGCGCACAGAAAGGACCCTCTTATGACCCATGACGTCATCGTTATCGGGGGCAGCTACGCCGGAATGGCGGCCGCCCTCCAGCTTCTCCGCGCCCGGCGCAAGGTGCTGGTGATCGACGCCGGCAAGCGCCGCAATCGTTTTGCGGATGCCTCCCACGGCTTTCTCGGGCAGGACGGCGTCAATCCTGGCGAGATCGCCCGTAAGGCGCGCGAGCAGCTTTCCGCCTATCCGACATTGTCCTGGGTCGAGGGGATCGCCAAGCAGGCCGAGGGCGAGAAGAATGCCTTCGCCGTAACCACGGCAGACGGCGCGCGCCACGATGCCCGGCGCCTGCTTTTCGCCACCGGCGTCTCCGATGCGTTGCCCGAGGTCGAGGGGCTGGGGGAGCGTTGGGGCCGAAGCGTCTTCCATTGCCCCTATTGCCATGGCTACGAGCTCGATCAGGGCCGCATCGGCTGCATCGCCACCGGCCCCATGTCGCTGCATCAGGCGCAATTGCTGCCGGAATGGGGCGAGGTGACGCTGTTTCTCAACGGTTCGTTTGCTCCGGACGAGGCACAGCGCGCCGATCTGGCCGCGCGCGGCGTGGCGATCGAGGAAACGCCGGTCGCAAGGCTTGAGGGAGCGGCCGACGTGCGGCTTACAGACGGACGACTGCTGCAGTTTGCCGGCCTCTTCACAGCATCGCGCGTGTCGCCCTCAAGCCCGGTCGCCGAACAGCTCGGCTGCGCGCTTGAAGAGACGCCCTTTGGCTTGCAGATCCAGACGGATGCTATGAAGGAGACGACCGTTTTCGGCGCTTTCGCCTGCGGCGATGCCGCGCGCATCCCGCATTCGGTGTCGCTGGCCGTCGGCGACGGCGCCTGGGCCGGCGCGCAGCTGCACCGCTCGCTGGTGTTTTAGAACTGGCCCCGGAGGGTGCTTCTGCCCTCCAAGCTCCGGCACCTTTGCCCTATTTCTCTTCGGGCACCTTCAGGATCAGCGCCTCGTCCGGGCCGATGGTGCGTCCGTCCCGCGCCCGGATTTCGAGCTGCACCGGCTGTCCGGTGGCGCGATCCACCAGCAGCGAATGATCTTCCGCCGGCGCGAAGAGATGGCGTTCGCCGAATTGCCGCAATGCCACCATGACCGGGAAGAGGTCCTTTCCCATCGCCGTCAGGCGATATTCCATGCGCGTGCCGCCCTCGCTCGCGGGAGCCAGCTCCAGAATGCCGCTCGCCACCAGCGTCCGCAGGCGCTCGGTCAGAATGTTCTTGGCGATGCCGAGGCTCTTCTGAAATTCGCCGAAGCG
The DNA here is from genome assembly GCF_010668395.1 of Martinezella lusitana. Classification (GTDB taxonomy): domain Bacteria; phylum Pseudomonadota; class Alphaproteobacteria; order Rhizobiales; family Rhizobiaceae; genus Rhizobium; species Rhizobium lusitanum_A. Next base: position 747,450 of record NZ_WUEY01000001.1, on the reverse strand, counting down.
TGTCAGCCCGTCGAACGCATCGCGCACGATCAGCAGCGACCACCAGTCGCCGATGACGTCGAGCGAGCGGGCGCTTGGGCAATAATCGCCTTTCAGGCTTTTTCGCGCGACCATCCGCTCAGCGCTCCCGGTCTTTTGTCGGCAAGAATGGTTGCATGATTAAACCAATAATGGTACCTGATTGATGGTTTCATTATTAAACCGAAAAATCGGGAGTTTTGCAATGACGATCGATCAGGACGCGCCGCCGGCGGGCAGCGCGAACGATAGCGCGCGCCTTCATTCCTCGCTTAAAGACGTGTTCGGGAACGAGGGGGTACAGCTCTCCGCCGAAGGCAATCTGCCGCTCACGCGCGCCACGATTTTCCTGTTTGCCGTCGCCAGCGGCCTCGCCGTGGCGAATGCCTATTTCGCTCATCCGCTTCTCGATGTCATGGCTGACGACCTCAAGCTGTCGCGCACGGTTGCCGGCCTGATCGTCGGCGCGACGCAGCTCGGCTATGGGCTTGGGCTGATCCTGCTTGTGCCGCTCGGCGATCTCGTCGACCGGCGCAAGCTCATCGTCGTGCAATCGCTGCTGAGCGTGGCGGCACTCGTCTGCGTCGGCTTTTCGTCCAGTGCGGCCATGCTGCTCGGCTCCATGGCCGCCGTCGGCTTCCTGGCGGTGGTGACGCAGGCCTTGGTCGCCTATGCCGCCAGCCTGGCGCATCCCTCCGAGCGCGGCCATATCGTCGGCATGGTCACGAGCGGCATCGTGCTCGGCATTCTTTTGGCGCGCAGCGTCGCGGGAACGCTGACCGATCTCTCCGGCTGGCGGACGGTCTATATCGTCTCTGCCGTGCTGACGCTGGTGATCGCTCTTCTCCTCTGGCGTGCGCTGCCGCGCCAGCAAAGACCGCAGGCGAGTCTTTCCTATTTCGGCCTCATCCGCTCGCTTGGCATCCTGCTCGCCGAAGAACCGGTCCTGCGCATCCGCGCCGTCATCGCCATGCTGATCTTCGCCAATATCACCACGCTCCTGGCGCCGCTCGTCCTGCCGCTGACCGCGCCGCCTTATTCGCTGTCCCACACCGAAGTCGGCCTGTTCGGTCTTGCCGGCGCAGCCGGCGCGCTCGGCGCCATCAGGGCAGGGCGCTGGGCCGACCGCGGCCATGGTCAGCGCACGACCGGCATCGCGCTCGCGCTGATGCTCGCCGCCTGGCTGCCGATCTCGATGTTGGATCACTCGATCTTCTGGCTCATCCTCGGCGTGCTCGTCATCGACTTCGGCCTGCAGGCGACGCACGTCACCAATCAGGGCATGATCTACCGTGTCAGGCCCGATGCGCAGAACAGGCTGACCGCCGCCTATATGGTCTTCTATTCCATCGGCAGCGCCGTCGGCTCGTCGACATCGACCATCATCTATGCCCATGCAGGCTGGCCGGGCGTCTGCCTGTCCGGCGCGGCCATAAGCCTCGCGACGCTTCTCTTCTGGGCGCTCACCTTGCGGGCAACGCCGAGGGTGGCGACGCAAAGCGTCGTTTAAGACGACAGCCAGCTTTTCAGCGCTCGGGCCTGCTCAGGGCAGGATCGCCGGCAACTGTTCTTCCAGAAGGGAGAGGACCGCTCGAATTCGGAGTGGAACGGGCTTTATGGCCGGATAAAGAGCATGCAGATCGAATCCCGGCACGGTAAATCCAGGCAGCAGGCGTATCAGCCTGCCGCTGGCAAGATCCTCGGCGCAGACCGGCTCCTGCAGCACGCCGATGCCAGCTCCATCGAGCAACAGGCGGTGCAGCGGCCGCCAGTGACTGGTGCTCAGGACGGTGTCGATGGCGGCGAAGCCGATTTGCTGGTCCGCGCCGATCAACGGAAGCCGGCCGTTGTTGAACAGGCCCGAGACCCGAAGGAAAGGGTGGTTGGCAAGCTCATCCGGCTCTGCCGGCGTTCCATGCAGATCGAGATAGCCCGGCGATGCCACCAGAACGCGGGCGATATGGCCGAGCTTCCGGGCAACGAAGCTGCCCTCGCCGAGATCGCCCAGGCGCAGCGAGAGATCGACGCCCTCCGTCACCGGATCGACGATCCTGTCGTTGAGCACCAGATCGATCTTGAGCAGCGGATGACGCTTGCGCATCTGCAGCAGGATCGGCGGCAGGATGATGTCGCCGAGCCCATGAGGCGCCGCGATCCGAAGCGTGCCGCGCAATGACTGATCGCCGTTTACGACCGTCAGGGCGTCGCTTGCGCTGTCGAGAACCTGCTTGCTGCGCTCGTAGAAGGCGGCGCCGACATCGGTGACGGAAAGCTTGCGGGTGTTGCGCAGCAGCAGCCGCGTGCCGAGATATTGCTCCAGCCGATCGATGCGCTCGCTGACGGCGGGCTGGCCCATGCCGAGATCGCGGGCGGCGGCCGACATACTGCCCCGTTCCACCACCCTGACATAGACGCGCATTGCCACCAACAGATCCATGCGGGGCAATATATCGGTACAGCCGATAAATGTAAGTGGATCAAGCGGTCTGGTGGCCGGGTCGCTGATCGCCGAAAACGATGCGCGCTTTGGCTCTCAATCGCAAAACACAGGTCAGGCTCATGGGCGATATCAGGCTTTACATGTTTCAATCGGGCACGCAGCGGTGCAAGGCCCATGACATCAGGATGAACCAGGGAGACGGCGCCGACTATGAAATACCGGTGCCGTGGTTTCTGCTGACCCATCCCAGGGGCAACGTCATCATCGATGGCGGGCTTGCGGCTGAAGGGCTGGCCGATCCGCGCGGTTATTGGGGCGATGTCGTCGATAGCTATCGGCCCATCATGACCGAAGAGCAGGGATGCGTCGCGCAGCTGGCGCAGCTCGGCATCTCGCCCGAGGACGTCCGCTTCGTCGTCTTGTCGCATTTACATTCCGATCACAGCGGCGCTGTCGGCCGGTTTCCCAATGCGACCCACATCGTCCAGCGCCGGGAATATGAATATGCCTTCGCGCCGGACTGGTTCGCGGCCGGCGCCTATGTCCGCCGGGACTTCGACCGGCCCGGCTTGAAATGGCATTTCCTGGAGGGCGATGCCACCGACGCTTACGATCTCCATGGCGACGGAACGCTGCGGATGGTCTTCACGCCGGGTCACAGCGTCGGCCACCAGTCCTTCCTGGTGCGCTTGCCCAACACGGGCGCGGTTTTGCTGGCCATCGACGCCGCGTATACGCTTGATCATTGGAATGAGCGCGCGCTGCCTGGCTTCATGGCTTCGGCCGTCGACACGGTGCGATCGGTCGGCAAGCTGCGCGCGCTCGCCGAGCGGACCGATGCGCTGGTGGTCACGGGCCACGATCCCGAAGCCTGGCCTAAGTTCAGGCAGGCTCCGGCTTATTATGATTGAAGCTGTATCCGGTGAGCCTTGAAAAGCAGGCCCTGCCGGGATGCTCTGAAAATCAGATCCTGCAGGGCCCGCCGGGACGCATTTCGCCGTCGGCGCGCTACTGCGGGATCTTCGGTCTCATTCGACCGACGGCATCTGGCCGGTTTCGTAAAACTGCGTCCGGTGCTGGCGGACCCATTCCTCGATGCCGGTCGGCTGGAAATCCTCCAGACCGGGTTGCGGCACGAATGGAGCAGCCAGCATCGCATCCGCCTCGTGCCGGTGCGATGCGAAGAAGCGGAATTTCGAGGCGACGCGCCGCCCCGTTCCCGGCCCCATCGCCGCATCCACTTCCCTCTCGAATTGATCGAGCGGCTGGGCGCGATAGGTGACGGGGCGTCCGAGCCCCGCACTGATCCGCGAGGCAAGTTCGCTTCCCGACACACTTTCCAGCCCGGCGATGCGATGGTCGCCGGAATGGACGCCGCGCTCCAGCAGCGTGATGGCGGCGCGGGCGCAATCGTCGACCGAGGTCCAGGCGATGCGCTGGGATTCGGCGATCGGCGGCGCGAAAGCCCCCTCATCGATGATTTCCATCCGCGCCGAGGGCTTCAGGAGATTGTCGAGATACATGGTGGGGCGGACGACGGCGAAGGGCAGGCCCGAAGCGCGGGCCACGTCCTCGATCATGGCGTTGGCGACGAAGCTCGGCTCCTCGCAGGGCGCCGGGCGGCTGGCGCTGGCAAGCTTCAGGACAACGGATTCGAGGCCGCAGGCAAGGGAGGCCGACACCGCATTTTCGGCTTGTATGCGCATGGCCTCCTGCGGTCCTATCGGAACCTGCAGCACGGCGTGCCTGATGCCGGTGCTGGCGGCGCGAAGCGAGGCGGGATCGCGAAGGTCACCTTCGGCAAGCTCTATGCCGAGGGCCGCGAGCGCCCGAACGCGCGTCCGGTCCCGGACAAGGGCCCTGACCTTGAAGCCGCGCCGAAGAGCAGCGCGGACGACGGCGCCACCTTGGACGCCGGCGGCGAGATAGACGAGGATCGGTTGGGATTGATCGATAGTGGACATGCAACGGTTCCTTCGAAATAGGTCTGCCGAAGGAACATCGTCGGATGGCCACCGAACAGACCCGAAACGCGCACGAGGCGCAGGGACTGTCGGGGTATCCACGCATCGCGTGGAACAGAGCTTCCCCATTTCGGGAGAAGGGCCTGGGCCTACCGAGACCAAGCCAGCCATTTTCGACAGGGAGAATGTAGGCCGGCTTCAAGATCGGCGTCAATGGAAAGATGGAGCCGCGCCGCGCCATCTTGCACTAGACTTGGGGCAGAAACGCCTCGATCCGTTCGGCATCGTCAGGTGTCGCCGGGTTGTAGACGACCATGCTCAGATCCGTCCGGCCATCGACCGAGAAGGCCGAATATTCGAATGCGAGCGGGCCGAGGACGGGATGGCGTATGTGCTTGACGGCCTCGCCATGCGTGCCTGCAATGACGTTGTCGCGCCACATGGCGCTGAACTCGGGGCTGGCCCGGCAGAGCTCGGCGACGAATGGCTCTATCTCGGCCGCCGCGCCTGCGCGGGCGGCATCGACACGGAACGAGCCCAGAGCGAAGCGCGCCACGCTTTCCCAGTCATATTGCGCCGCGCGGGCACGCGGATCGAGGAAGATATAGCGCAGGATATTGCGCTCTTCCGGCGGCAGCGATCCATAGTCCACCAGCATGATGGTCGCCGCCTTGTTCCAGGCGACGACATCCCAGGTGGCGGTCCTGATGAGGGCGGGGCAGGGGTCGAGGGCATCGAGTACGCGCTGCAGCCGCGGCGTCACGCCGTCGTTCTTGCGGTAGCGTGCTTCGGGTGGGCGCCCAAGCCCGAGCAGGAACAGATGTTCCCGCTCAACCTCTGTCAGCATCAGGGCGCGGGCGATCCGGTCGAGCACGTCGGCGGACGGCGCGCCGCCGCGCCCCTGTTCCAGCCATGTGTACCAGGTCGGGCTGATATTGGCGCGCTGCGCCACTTCCTCGCGCCGCAGCCCGGGCGTTCGCCGCCGCTCGGAGGCAAAGCCGAGGACGGCTGGATCGAGTCTGGCGCGTCGGTCCCTCAGATAGGCCCCGAGCGGATTTTCCGTTTCGAGAAGATCGGTCATCCTGTTAGTGCTTTTACTATGATAAGGTCACTACTTTACCAGAATAGCAGATGGGCTCAAACTTGTCTCCAGCGAAATAAGGAGACTGTGCTTATGCGTGTATTCGTTACTGGCGCGACCGGAAATGTCGGCTCGAACGTCGTCAGGGAATTGATTGCGGCCGGCCATCAGGTGCTCGGCCTTTCCCGTTCCGAAGAGAAGGCCGTGGCGCTCGCCGCCGCCGGCGCCGAGGTTCTTCACGGAACGCTCGAGGATATGGAAATCCTGAAAAGCGGCGCCTCGCAGTCGGACGGCGTCATCCATCTGGCCTTCAATCACGACTTCTCGAGGTTCGCGGCGAATTGCGAAGATGATCGCCGCGTCATCGCAACGCTCGCCTCGGCGCTCGCCGGTTCCGCCCGCCCGCTCGTCATCACCTCGGGAACGGCGATTGCCAATACGGTGCCGGGCGAACCTGCCCGGGAAGACAATCCGACCGTCGGCTCCGACAGGCACCCCCGCGCGGCTTCCGAAGAGGCTGCCACCCTTGCCGGCGAGATCGGCGTCAACGTCTCGGTCGTGCGGCTGCCGCAGGTGCATGATCCGGTCTCGCAGGGGCTGATTACGCCCTTGATCCAGATATATCGGGAAAAGGGCGTCTGCGCCTATGTCGGGGACGGACACAATCGCTGGCCGGCCGCGCATTTTTCCGACGTCGCCCGCCTTTATCGCCTTGTCGTCGAGCGTGCCGAGCCGAACGCGAGATATCACGCCGTCGCCGAGGAGGGTGTCGCGATGCGCGATATCGCCGAGATTATCGGCCGGCGCCTGAACCTGCCCGTCAAATCCGTCGGCGAAGAGGAGGCCGGGCAATATTTCGGCTGGCTTTCCATGTTCGCCGGCCACGACATGCCGGCCTCCAGTGCCCAGACGCGGCAGAAGCTGGGCTGGAACCCCACCGGCCCGACGCTGCTCGCCGATCTTGCCGAGCTGCAGGTTTCCGGGGCGTGATCTTCATTGCAGGATTCCGATCCGCTCGCGGATCGGAATCAGACGGGCCGCATGGCCCAAGGCCCGGTCGGTTTCACTGGCCGGGTTTTTTCGTTTGCGGGAGCCAGGAACGCAGGTTTCCGATCAAGAACGGCAGACAGCCGGCAAGATGCGGGAATTCGGGAAAACAGCGATTGGACAAAAATATATATGGCGGACAGGGAGGGATTCGAACCCTCGGTACGCTTTCACGTACACACGCGTTCCAGGCGTGCGCCTTAAACCACTCGGCCACCTGTCCTTTGGCGTTTCGCACCCGGTCAGGAAGCAAATCGTCGGAACGGCGCGATATATACCGATGAATTTCGCGCAATCAACCCGAATCTGACAGATTTTTGACTTGTCGATGCAAAACTCTGTTTCTCATCCCCATTGCGCTTGTTTCGCGCGCAAATTATCTAAGAAGAAGATGAGGCGGCCTAAGACCGGTCGGCCTGAAAAGGCCGGGCGTAATGTGTATCCGGAGGGGTTTATGCGTTTCCTGCTGCGTTTTGCCAGCCTCGTCGCGCTCGTGGTGGCGGTCATCGCCGGCACCATCGATTCCATTCAATCCGTTGCGGCTTCCGCCGTGGTGCTCACGCCGATGGGCGATGCATGGAACGATGTCAGCCCTTCGTCGCTGGCCAGGCTTCGTTCGGCGATTGCCTATTACGTCCATCCGCAGTTCTACGACATGGTGATGCAATGGCTGTTGTTTCAGCCGGCTTTCGCCGTCTTCCTGGCGGTCTCGCTGCTCCTGTGGATGATCGCCTACAAGCGCCAGCCCGCAGCCGGCCGCTTCAGCGCCTGAGAGGGTTGGAGCGCGCCTTTCGGCCTGTGCCATTTGAGGAATTCGGGGCTGCCGGAGGGTGTCTGGCGACGGGCTTGTTGCCGCGCTGCAAGGGCTGGAGCCAGCGATTGCGAAGCGCCGATCGGCCGCCTCTTTGACCAATAAAATTGCAGTTTTGGGCCGAAATTGTTTAAAAAACGGGTCATTTGGGCGGGTTTTCACCAATTCCCACAAATCTTTACCAACTGAAAAATTTCTCGTGAGTTTTTCGTGCAGCCATGCAAGGATGCGCGCCAGCTTGGCCTCGGGGGAGGTCAGCGGTTCCGCAGACATGCCCGGTCAACGGGCTTGCGGGAGGACCCAACAAGATAGCAACAACAGGGCTGCGACACATGAAAAAATCCCTTCTGACCCTTTTTGCCTTGGCCGCCATGTCGGCAACGGCGCTTGCGGCCGATATCAAACCGGCAATCGTCTACGGAACCGGTGGCAAGTTCGACAAGTCCTTCAACGAAGCTGCCTATAACGGCGCCGAAAAGTTCAAGAAGGAAACCGGCATCGCCTATCGCGATTTCGAGCCGACGGGCGACACCCAGGGTGAGCAGGCGTTGCGCAACTTCGCCAGCAAGGGCTTCAATCCGGTCATCGCCGTCTCCTTCGCCTGGACCTCCGCTCTCCAGAAGGTTGCCGCCGAATATCCGAAGACCGAATTCGTGCTGATCGACGACAGCCTCGATCTGCCGAACGTCCGCTCGGTCAAGTTCAAGGAAAACGAAGGCTCCTACCTCGCCGGCGTCATGGCGGCCATGGCTTCGAAGACCGGTAAGGTCGGCTTCGTCGGCGGCATGGACATTCCGCTGATCCGCAAGTTCGAGTGTGGCTACGAGCTGGGCGCGCGCGCCACCAATCCGAAGATCGAAGTCTTCCAGAACATGACCGGCACGACCGGCGCTGCCTGGAACGACCCGGTTCGCGGCGGCGAGCTCACCAAGAACCAGATCGACCAGGGCGCGGACGTCGTCTACGCGGCTGCCGGCGCGACCGGCCTCGGCGTGCTGCAGACGGCTGCCGACAACAAGAAGCTGTCGATCGGCGTCGATAGCAACCAGAACTACCTGCATCCCGGTTCCGTTCTGACCTCCGTCGTCAAGCGCGTCGATCTGGCGGTGTACAATGCCTTCAGCGATGCCAAGAACGGCAAGTTTACGCCCGGCACCCAGGAGCTCGGCCTGAAGGAAGACGGCGTTACCGTTGCCATCGACGACAACAACAAGCCGCTCGTCACTCCGGAAATGCAGGCTGCCATCGACAAGGCGCGTGCCGATATTGTTGGCGGAACCATCAAGGTCCACGACTATCTGACCGACAACGCCTGCCCGAAGAGCTGATAATGAAACAAGGGCGTATGACGTGGCAAACCGTCATACGCCCTTTTCTTATCCGGAATCCGGTTTCTGGAGCCCCCTATAGTGAGCCAATCGCCTGCCATCGAGCTCGTGGGCATCGACAAGAAGTTCGGTGCTGTCCACGCAAACAAAGATATCAACCTGACCGTCGCCAAGGGCTCGATCCACGGGATCATCGGCGAGAACGGTGCCGGGAAATCGACTCTGATGTCGATTATCTACGGATTCTACCAGGCCGACAGCGGCGAAATCCGCATCAACGGCAACCCCATCGCCATCCGTGACAGCCAGACGGCGATCTCCGCCGGCATCGGCATGGTCCACCAGCATTTCATGCTGGTCGATAATTTCACCGTCCTTGAGAATGTGATGCTAGGCGCCGAAGGCGGCGCGCTGCTCGCCAAGGGCGTCGCCGCCACGCGCGCCGAACTGAGCCGGCTGGAAAAGGATTATGGCCTGGAGGTCGATCCGGACGCGCTGATCGAAGAACTGCCGGTAGGCCAGCAGCAGCGCGTCGAAATCCTCAAGGCGATGTATCGCGGCGCCGAAATCCTCATCCTCGATGAGCCCACCGGCGTTCTGACGCCCGCCGAGGCCGACAATCTGTTTCGCATTCTCCGCGTGCTGCGCGACCAGGGCAAGACGATCATCCTCATCACCCACAAGCTGCGCGAAATCATGGCGATCACCGACACGGTTTCCGTCATGCGCCGCGGCGAAATGGTCGCGACCCGCAAGACGGCGGAAACCACGGTGGAGGAACTGGCCGAGCTGATGGTCGGGCGCCGCGTGCTGCTGCGCGTCGAAAAGGGTGCGTCCAATCCCGGCGAGGTGCTGTTGTCGGTCCGCAACCTCACCGTCAAGGACGGTCGCGGTGTCATCATGGTCGACAATGTCTCCTTCGATGTCCGCGCCGGTGAAATCGTCGGCATTGCCGGCGTTGCCGGAAACGGCCAGTCCGAACTGCTGGAGGCGATCGCCGGCATCCGCAAGCCGGCCTCGGGCGAGATCCTGCTCCATGGCAAGCCGATCGGCAATGCCGATCCGGCCGCCCTGCGCGATCTCGGGCTTGCGCATATTCCGGAAGATCGGCATCACATGGGCCTCGTTCTCAAGTTCGAGGAGTATGAGAATTCCATGCTCGGCTATCACCGCGACCCCAAATACGGGCGCGGCGGCATGCTCGATCTGGAAGCCATGCGCAAGGATGCGATCGAGAAGATCGAAAAATACGATATCCGCCCGCCGAATGCGCGGCTGAAGACCGCCAACTTCTCCGGCGGCAACCAGCAGAAGATCGTCGTCGCCCGCGAGATCGAGCGCGATCCGAAGGCTCTGCTGATCGGCCAGCCGACGCGCGGCGTCGATATCGGCGCCATCGAATTCATCCATCGCCGCATCATCGAGATGCGCGACGCCGGCAAGGCGATCCTGCTGGTATCGGTGGAGCTGGATGAGATCCGCGCGCTTTCGGACCGTATCCTCGTCATGTTCGCCGGCCATATCGTCGGTGAAAAGTCGGCTGAGGCCGGTGAACAAACACTCGGCCTGATGATGGCCGGCATTGCCGCATGAGGCGTTTATGAGCACGGCTTCCGTTCCGCTCCCAAATTGGATCAACTACGGTTTGATCCCCATTCTCAACCTGATCGTTGCCTTCCTGATATCGGGCCTTGTGGTCTGGTTCATCGGCGAAAGTCCGCTCGACGCGCTCGTGCTGCTGCTGCAGGGCGCGCTCGGCAGCGGCGAGGGCATTGGCTTCACCCTCTATTACGCGACGAGCTTCATCTTCACCGGCCTTTCGGTCGCCGTCGCCATCCACGCCGGCCTGTTCAATATCGGCTCGGAAGGCCAGGCCTATGTCGGTGGTCTCGGCTGTGCCCTGGTGGCGCTGGCGCTCGACAAATACGTGCCCTGGTACGTGACCATGCCGTTTGCCGTTATCGGCGCGGCGATCTTCGGCGCGCTCTGGGCCCTCATCCCCGCCTGGCTGCAGGCCAAGCGCGGCAGCCATGTCGTCATCACCACCATCATGTTCAACTTCATCGCATCGGCGATGATGAACTTCCTGCTGGTGCATGTGCTGATCGTGCCGGGCAAGATGGCCCCGGAAACCCGTACCTTCCTCGAGGGAGGCCAGCTGCCCAAGCTCGGCTGGTTGATGGATATCTTCGGGTCGACCATCGGTGCCGCCCCCCTCAACGTGTCCTTCCTGATCGCGTTGGTCATGTGCTTCCTCGTCTGGGTGCTCGTCTGGCGCACCAAGCTTGGCTATGAAATGCGCACGCTGGGCTTGAGCCCCTCGGCCGCCGTCTATGCCGGCATTCCCTATGCCCGCACCGTCGTCATCGCCATGCTTATCTCCGGCGGCCTTGCCGGCATGATGTCGCTCAATCCCGTCATGGGCGCCTCCGCGCGCCTGCAGGTGGAGTTCGTGCTCGGCGCGGGCTTTGTCGGCATCGCCGTGTCGCTGATGGGCCGCAACCATCCGCTCGGCATCATCCTGGCGGCGATCCTGTTCGGCATCCTCTATCAGGGCGGCGATGCGCTATCCTTCGACATGCCGAACATCACGCGTGACATGATCGTGGTGATCCAGGGTCTCGTCATCCTGTTCGCAGGTGCGCTCGAGTACATGTTCCGGCCTGCGCTCGCGCGTATCTACCAGCAATTTGTCAGGACGTGAGGAGCGGACGATGGAATATTATGAGCTTCTCATCAGCATATTGGGCTCGACCATCCGCCTGTCGATTCCGCTGATCTTCACCGCGCTTGCGGGCCTGTTCTCCGAGCGCGCCGGCATCTTCGATATCGGTCTTGAAGGCAAGATGCTTGCATCGGCCTTCGCGGCGGCTTGCATAGCCGCAATCAGCGGTTCGCCCTGGGCCGGGCTCGGCGCCGGTATCGTCGTTTCGATCGTCCTTGGCCTGCTGCACGGCTTCGCATCGATCACCAATCGCGGCAACCAGATCGTCTCGGGCGTTGCGATCAACTTCCTGACCGCCGGTCTGACGATCGTTCTCGGTCAGGCATGGTTCGGGCAGGGCGGACGCACGCCGACCTTGCCCGCCACGGCGCGCTTTTCCGCCATCACCCTGCCGGGCGCCGACGCCATTCGCGATGTGCCCTTCATCGGGCCGCTCTACGCCAACGTCATCTCCGGCAACAACATCCTGACCTATCTGGCCTTCCTCGCGGTGCCGATTTCGTGGTGGATCCTTTATCGCACCCGTTTCGGCCTGCGGCTGCGCGCCGTCGGTGAAAATCCCGGCGCCGTCGATACGGCCGGCATCTCGGTCGAATGGCTGCGCTACCGGTCGCTGATCGCCGCCGGCATTCTCTGCGGCTTCTCCGGCACCTATCTCGCCATCGCCCAGTCGGCCGCCTTCATCAACAACATGTCGGCGGGCAAGGGCTATATCGCACTGGCCGCGCTGATCTTCGCCAAATGGAAGCCGGTACCGGTCATGTTCACCTGCCTTCTGTTCGGTTTCCTCGATGCCTTCGCCAATTTCATGCAGGGCAAGTCGATCCCAGGCATGGGCGAGGTGCCGGTACAGATTTTCCAGGCGCTGCCCTATATCCTCACCTGCATCCTGCTTGCAGGCTTCATCGGCGTCGCCAAGCCCCCGAAGGCGGGTGGCGTGCCCTATACCAAGGAGCGCTAGTCCATGTCGCATGATCTGTTCGAGGCCGCTCGCGGAGCGATGGCTTTCGCTCATGCCCCCTATTCGAAATTTCCGGTCGGCGCGGCGATCCGCGCCGAGGACGGCAAGATCTATGCCGGCGCCAATATCGAAAACCTGTCCTTCCCGCAGGGCTGGTGCGCCGAGCCGACCGCGATCAGCCACATGATCATGGGCGGCGCCAAGAAGATCGTCGAAATGGCCGTCATCGCCGAGAAGCTGCCGCTCTGCCCGCCCTGCGGCGGGTGCCGGCAGAAGATCGCCGAATTTGCCAGCAAGGAAACGCGGATCTATCTTTGCGACGAAACCGGCGTGAAGAAGACCATGACCATGGACGAGATGCTGCCCTTCAGCTTCGAAACCGAGATACTCGGATGAGCGCGGCCGCCGACATCCTTGCCGAGAAGCTTGGCGATCTGAAACCGCGCTACGGCATCGTTCTCGGCTCCGGCCTCGGCACCCTTGTCGATGCGGTCAAGGACGCCTTGCGCATTCCCTATGCCGATCTGCCGGGCTTCCCGGTCAGCGCCGTGTCCGGCCATGCCGGTACGCTGGTCGCCGGCAAGCTCGGGGATGTCCCCGTCATCATGCTGTCCGGCCGCGTGCATTATTACGAAAAGGGCGACGCCAATGCCATGCGCGCGCCGATCGAGACGCTGAAGGCGCTCGGCGTCGATACGCTGATTCTGACGAACTCGGCCGGGTCGTTGCGGGAGGAGATGCCGCCGGGCTCGGTGATGCAGATCACCGACCACATCAACTATTCCGGCATGAACCCGCTGATCGGCGAGGAAAGCGACAAGCGCTTCGTCGGCATGACCAGCGCCTATGACGTCGACTTGATCATGCGGATGCGCAAGGCGGCGGAAAAGGCTGAGATCAAGCTGTCACACGGCGTCTATATGTGGTTTTCCGGACCGAGCTTCGAAACGCCGGCGGAGATCCGCATGGCGCGCATTCTAGGGGCAGATGCCGTCGGCATGTCGACCGTTCCGGAGGTCATTCTGGCCCGTCTTTTCGGCCTGAGGGTTGCCGCCGCCTCCGTCATCACTAACTATGGTGCTGGCATGACCGGTGGCGAGCTCTCGCATGACGAGACGAAGGACATGGCTCCGGTCGGCGGCGCACGTCTGGCCGCTGTTCTGAAAGAAATGATTGCTGACGAAGGAGATCCACAATGACAGGCCATTCCCTGAGAGAAACGGCAGCTGTTGCGCTTTCCCTTCTCGATTTGACCAACTTGAAGGATGACTGCACGCCTGCGCAGATCGAGGCGCTTTGCGCCCGCGCGCAGTCGCCCTATGGCAACACCGCCGCCATCTGCATCTGGCCGCGCTTTGTCGCCCAGGCGCGCGGCATTCTCGGAACCGATCATGCCGTGAAGATCGCGACCGTGGTGAACTTCCCCGCCGGCGACATGGAGGTGGCGGATGTTGCCGCCGAAGCCCGCGAAGCGATCGCCGACGGTGCCGACGAGATCGATCTGGTCATTCCCTACCGCGCCTTCCTGGCCGGCAATGAACAGGCCGTCACCGATATGGTCGCTGCCGTCAAAGCCGAATGCAAGGGGCCGATTATCCTGAAGACCATCCTCGAAACCGGCGAGATCAAGGACGCGGCGCTGATCCAGCGCGCCTCTGAACTTGCGATCGATGCCGGTTCCGATTTCATCAAGACCTCCACGGGCAAGGTCGCCGTCAATGCCACGCTCGAGGCCGCAGACATCATGCTGCGGGCAATTCGCGCCAGCGGCCGCAAGGTCGGCTTCAAGCCGGCGGGCGGCATCGGTTCGGTCGCCGACGCGGCGCTCTATCTGAGCCTTGCCGAAACCATCATGGCGCCCGACTGGGCCATGCCCTCGACCTTCCGTTTCGGCGCATCGAGCTTGCTCGACGATATCTTGAACGTGCTGGCCGGCGGCGAGTCCAAAACGGCCTCATCAGGCTATTAACCCTATGATCCCGCAGGAAATCATCCGGCAGAAGCGGAACGGCGCCGCCCTTTCGGCCGCCGATATCGACAGCTTCATCGGCGCACTCGGACGTGGCGAACTGGCCGAAAGCCAGATCGGCGCCTTTGCCATGGCCATCTGGTTTCGCGGCATGACGCGTGAGGAAACGGTGGCGCTGACGCTGGCCATGGCCCGCTCCGGCGACACGCTGTCCTGGTCCGGTATCGGCAGGCCGATCGCCGACAAGCATTCGACGGGTGGCGTCGGCGACAACGTCTCGCTGATGCTGGCTCCCATCGCAGCCGCCTGCGGCCTTGCCGTGCCGATGATCTCGGGTCGCGGTCTCGGCCACACCGGCGGCACGCTCGACAAGCTGGAATCCATTCCGGGCTATGGCATCACCCCGGATGCCGTCCGTTTCCGCAAGGTGGTCGACGAGGTAGGCTGCGCCATCATCGGCCAGACCGGCGCGCTCGCACCCGCCGACGGCAAGCTCTATGCGGTTCGCGATGTCACCGCGACCGTCGATTCCGTGCCGCTGATCACGGCCTCCATCCTGTCGAAGAAGCTGGCGGCGGGGCTGGAAACGCTGGTGCTCGACGTCAAGATCGGCAGCGGTGCCTTCATGACCTCGCAGGAGGAAGCCGAGACGCTGGCGCGCTCGCTGGTGGAGGTCGCAAACGGCGGCGGGGTCAAGACCTCGGCCCTGATCACCGACATGAACCAGCCGCTGGCCGATGCCGCCGGCAATGTGGTCGAGCTTCGCAACTGCCTGGAGTTCCTGAAGGGCAGCAAGGCCGGCACGCGGCTCGAAACGGTCGTCCTCGCCTTTGCGTCTGAAATGCTGGTTCAAGCCGGCGTTGCGGCTGATATCGTCGAGGCAGAGGGCAGGGCGCGGGCGGCCCTGGCATCCGGCAAGGCGGCGGAGATCTTCGGCCGCATGGTGCATGGTCTCGGCGGCCCGGTGGACCTGCTCGAAAATCCCGATCGCTATCTGGTCAGCGCGCCGGTGCAGAAGCCGGTTCTCGCCGCTGCCGATGGCTGGCTCGGCGCATGCGATGCCCGGGGGATCGGGATGAGCGTGATCGATCTCGGCGGTGGCCGCCGCCGTCCTCAGGACAAGATCGATCATCGCGTCGGCTTCAGCGATATCTTGCCGCTCGGCACCAAGGTAAGCAAGGGTGATCGTATCGCAACCGTTCACGCCGCGGACGAGGCGGGCGCGGAGAAGGCTGTTGCCGATCTCTCGGCCAATTATCGCCTCGTCGACACAGCGCCCGCTGCATCACCCGTCATCATCAGCAGGATCTGATGGAAAAGGCTTAATGGGCGTAGTCACCCATTAGGGGCGATCATATCATTGCTTCAGCAGCAAAGTGCCGCTCTGGACTCCGAAAGAGTTCAGTTTCTTCATGAAGCTCATGCCGATCAGCGTGGTACTGAGAGCGCTGTCCTTCGCCACCACGGCATCGACATCACGAACGCGGACGGTGCCGATCTCCAGACGATCGAGTTTGACATAGGCGACCTTGGATGTGCCATTCGCCGTCTGGATCGGATAGCGATAATCCAGATCGACGCTGCTGAAGCCGAGGCTGCGCGCGGTACTTTCGTTGATCGCGACATACGTCGCGCCGGTATCGATCATTCCATGAACCGTGCGGCCGTTTATCGTGAAATCACCTTGATAGTGGCCGCCCGCATCGGCGCGCAGTGAAACGCTGCCGTAGGAAACAGGCGCGTCCACCTTTGGTGGCGCAAGCGCAACCGCTTCCACCGGCATAGGCTTCTCCGCGTGTTCGCCATAGCCATTCACCAGCATCGGCACCTGGGTCGCCGCAGCGGCGATGATTCCGGCAAAGACAAGAACGCGAACGAGCATCGACAAGACCCCTCCTGCGGGCCTTGCCATTTGTAAGCCAGGTTTACTGAAATCACGCTAAGGCAATCAATAAAAAGCCCGGCAGTTGAACAACTACCGGGCTGCAAGAAGCGTATAGCTGCGGATTTTACTTCGTGCCGTACATGCGGTCGCCGGCGTCGCCGAGGCCGGGCACGATGTAGCCAAGCTCGTTGAGATGGCTGTCGATCGCCGCGGTGAAGACCGGCACGTCCGGGTGCGCCTTGCGGAAGTTGGCAATGCCCTCCGGAGCCGCGAGCAGGCAAAGGAAGCGGATATTGTGCGCGCCGCGCTCCTTCAGCTTGTCGATGGCGGCAATCGAGGAATTGCCGGTTGCCAGCATCGGATCGACGACGATGATGAGGCGTTCGGAAATATCCTCCGGTGCCTTGAAGTAGTATTCGACCGGCTGCAGCGTTTCGTGGTCGCGGTAGACACCGATATGCGAGACGCGAGCCGAGGGCACGAGGTCGAGCATGCCTTCGAGCAGGCCGTTGCCGGCGCGCAGGATCGAGGCGAAGACCAGCTTCTTGCCCTCGAGGATCGGCGCGTCCATCGGCTGCAGCGGTGTCTCGATGGTCTGGATCGTCAGTTCCAGGTCGCGCGTGACTTCGTAACAGAGCAGCGTCGAAATCTCGCGCAGCAACCGGCGGAAGCTTCCCGTCGACGTGTCCTTCTTGCGCATGATTGTGAGCTTGTGTTGCACAAGCGGGTGATCGATGACAGTGACGCCGTCCATGGTTTCAGCCTTCCAGTAATTCCGCGATATGAGATGTTTCTTTCACGGAAATCGCCTCTGGTGCAAGAAAATAGGCCGCTTTTCGAGATTTCATCCCCAACAGCGGCCCAAATCCTGCTTTTACAACTTAGCCAACAATGCCGCCCGCGTTGCCTCGTCCACGAAGGCAGCTTCGATCGCCGTGCGCGTCATGGCATCGATCTCGTTGTCGCTGAAGCCGAAGGCGGATGACGCCAGTTCATACTCACGCTTCAGCGATGTGTGGAAGAACGGCGGATCGTCGGAATTGATCGTGACCTTCACGCCGCCATCGCGCAGCTTGCGCAGCGGGTGCGACTGGAAGTCCGGGAAGACCTTGAGCGCGATGTTGGAGCCGGGGCAGACTTCCAGCACGGTGCCGAGATCGGCAAGGCGCTTGACGAGATCCATGTCCTCGATGGCGCGCACGCCATGGCCGATACGATCAGGGCGCACCAGCTCGACGGCGTCGGCGACGGAAAAGGCGCCGCAGACCTCGCCGGCATGGATGGTAATGCCAAGACCGGCCTCGCGGGCGATATCAAAGGCGCGGGCGTAGTCGGCCACGCGGCCCATGCGCTCTTCTCCGGCCATGTTGAAGCCTGTTATCAGCGGGTTGTCGCTTTTGGCGGCATATTCGGCCGCCTTCACCACGCGGTCCGGGCCAAAATGGCGCTCGCCTGTCACGATCAGCCGCGCCTCGATGCCGGTCTTTGCCTTTGCTGCACGGATGCCGGCCGAAACACCAGCCATATAGGCATCGGCGCCGAGGCCGATACGGTCGCCATGGTCGGGCGAGACGATGAGTTCGCTATAGATCGTGCCGATGCCGGCAAGCTCCTCGAGATAGGTTTCCGTCAGCAGCGCATAGTCTTCCTCGGTGCGGTAGACCTCGGAGACCTTGTCGTAGCAGACGAGGAACTCGGCAAAATCCTTCCAGAGGTAGACGCCGTCCCTGAGGAAGGCGCTGGTATCGACGCCATATTTTTCCGCCTGCGCCAGCGTCAGCGCCGGCGGTGCCGCGCCCTCCAGATGGCAGTGCAGCTCCACTTTCTTCAGATGCGATGTCAAAGGAAACTCCTCCCGTGCGGCCCCGCCGCAATACCCAGATGTCGTGCGACCGTCTCGCCGATATCGGCATAGGTCTGGCGGATGCCGATGGAGCGCGAGCGAATGCCCGGCCCGTAAGCCATGACCGGCACGCGCTCGCGCGTGTGGTCGGTGCCGCGCCAGGTCGGATCGCAGCCGTGATCGGCCGTCAGAATGACGAGATCACCCGCCTTCAGCTTCTTGTGCACCTCCGGCAGGCGCGCATCGAAGGCCTCGAGCGCGGCGGCATAGCCCGGCACGTCGCGGCGGTGGCCATAGACCATGTCGAAATCGACGAAATTGGTGAAGACCAGATCGCCGTCGGCGGCCTCGTCCATCACCGCCAGCGTCGCATCCATCAGCGCCATGTTGCCATTGGCCTTGATGACTTTGGAAATACCCTGATGGGCGAAGATATCGCCGATCTTGCCGACGGCGTGCACGGTGCGCTCGGCCTTGACCAGACGGTCGAGCAGCGTCGGCTCCGGCGGCAGCACCGAGAAATCGCGACGGTTGCCGGTTCGCTCGAATGTCGCCGCGCTCTCGCCGACGAAGGGGCGGGCGATGACGCGGCCGATATTGTAGGGGTCGAGCAGGGTGCGCACGGTCTTACAGAGGGCAATCAGCCGATCGAGGCCGAAATGCCGCTCGTGCGCCGCGATCTGGAAGACGGAATCCGACGACGTGTAGCAGATCGGCTTGCCGCTGCGGATGTGTTCTTCGCCCAGCCTGGCAATGATATCCGTACCCGACGCGTGACAGTTGCCGAGGATGCCGGGCAGGTCGGCTGCCTCGCAGATGGCTTTCACCAGCTCCGGCGGAAAGGCGTCGCCCTCGGCCGGAAAGTAACCCCAGTCGAACATAACGGGCGTTCCGGCGATCTCCCAATGGCCGGACGGCGTGTCCTTGCCGCGGGAGACTTCGCTGGCGCAGCCATAAAGGCCATACAGCTTTTCCGGTAGCGGCATGCCGGCGGGATAATTGCCCGTCGCCGCCTTGGCGATCTCCAGCAGGCCGAGGCCGGCCATGTTCGGCAGCGTCAACGGCCCTTGCCGCAGGCCTTCGCGGTCGGCAGCGCCGGCCGCGCAGAATTCGGCGATATGGCCGAGCGTATCCGCGCCTTCATCGCCATAGCTTGCCGCATCCGGGCCGCCGCCGACGCCGAAGGAATCCAGAACAAAGAGAAAGGCGCGCGCCATACATCACCCGATCAAGAATGTCGTCATTCCGGGAAGGTCCCCCGGAATATAGGACGTCACCCATATAACGGAGGCATCGACTTGGCAATTTTCCGTTTTGGAATGGCCCGCCTGACTACCGTCTCGACGCCGCAGGCCTTAGCAGTCGCTGCAGCTGATCGAATTGCCGACGCGCTGGCGATAATAATATTGCCGGCTGATGGTGATCTGGTTGGTGCCGCTCGGAAGGAAATTGGAGCCGAAGGTCAGAAGCTGATAGGGAAGAGCGAGCTCGCTGCGAACCAGGAAGGTACTTGCCTGGTTCATATTGGCCGGCACGGTGACGGGGCTGCCGGCGCTATAAGGCTTGCTCCCGTCCTGTGCCCAGGACCAGGCCACGGTGGCCTTGCCCGTGCCGTCGATCGCAATACCGGTGATCTTCAGCGTCAGGCCGGTCGTGCTGTAGGGCGCGAAGATGGCGCCCGCCACGGAGGGCATGGTCGCCAGCACGGATTTGGTGACGCTCGACTGCTGCGAGACGATGTCCGCGATCGATCCCGCGGAACGGCTGGCGCGCTTCGAAACATTGAGGCCGACGGTAAGCTCGAAGGCACCGAGATAGAGCATCAGCAGCACGGGAAAAAGAATGGCGAATTCGATCGCGCCGACGCCGCGTTTATCTCCCGCAAAGCGCCGCAGGATGCCGACGGGCGTATTCTCTTTACCAACCATGGTCACCGGCCCGCTCACGGATAGTTCTCGTTCTGGAAGGCTGCTGTCGCAACGATGAGATAGACTGACGCCGAGCCGTCGGACGGGCGTACGTTCGTAAGGTAGGGGCGCAGCAGGTCGGTGATGATTTGCCAGCGATAGTAGGCCCGGACCATGTTCAGAGACTTGGACCCGCCGGGCGTGAACGTGAACCCTGTGGTATCCAGATCGGAATAGGGATCGGTGGACGACTTTCTCGGGATCGTCGTCGGCATGGACGCAAAGCTCGTATAGGTCTTCACGTCGAGATAAAGGTTCGCAGGTGTCTGCACTTCGGACGAGGAGCAAGTAATGAGCACGGAAATCTCATTGCAGAATGCCTGCCGGAACTGCTGTGTGGTGGTATACGACGTCTTGTTGGGGTCGACGGTAATCTGCCCCGTTCTGATCTGACGCGACAAGGTGTCGACGGCATTGGAAACGATCTGCTCGGCTGTGAAGGCGACGAAGGTCTCGATGATCGCAAAGACGATCAGGAAATAGGGAATCGCCAGCAAGGCAAATTCAATCGCTGCCGCGCCATCCCGAGAGCGGACGAAGCCGCGCAATCCGCCGCGGGCATGTCGCCGCGCTGGGCTTGTATTGGCGAGAGGGTCGTCATCTGGCGTCATGGGGAATCCGCGGCGATTTACACGCGGACGACACTAGAATTGCTTTGTTGATAATCCGTTTCTCTTCTCTATTCATATTTAGAGGAAACAGGGATTATTGATCGCCGCGCAAGTATCACGGAATTACTTTAGAATATTTGCGCTAGCGAATGTAACTATTGTCCGGCCGCTGGGGTGGCCGCCGCATTGTTCTGCTGTGCATGCTGCTCGCAATTGGGCGTGCACGACAACACGGCCCGGTCCGTCTGGCGATAGACGCGCACCGTATTGCCTTCGTCGATCGACACCAGGATCTGCTCATCCACGATGGCATTGCCGTCGGCATCGAGCAGAATGATGTTCGTCGTGCCGAAGGCGCGGCCGGTCAGCACGATGGTCTTCGGATCGGCGACCGTGGCGTCGGCAACCTGCGCATTGCCGACGATGACCTTGCTGACGGGCCGATCGAGCTTCAGTACGCGCGCGTGATCCATATACACGCGCAGCATGCTTTCTCCGGCAGCGTGGGAAAGCTGTGGCACCGCGCCGGCCAAGGCGACGATACCGGCTAGGAATGCTGTTCTGCCGCCGATTGGCATGGCTTGGCCTCGCAAAGCATATGGTGAAAAGTGTTGTCGTATAGAATGAGAAAAAATGGTGAATGAACGATTAAGAAGGCCGGCTGTCGTGCGACTATGGTGCAAATGTCCCATATGCGGGCCATGCGGTCGCTGCTTCTTTCAAAACATGAGTTACTTTGAGACGAATCGTATATCGCACTAATATTCATGCATCTAATAATTTCTATTTGGCTGAAGAATTTCTTTAAAAATGCATCGAAGGACATAAGATTCGTATTAACTATTCTATTTTGGCTTTCGTATTTACTGTACGTTAACCTAGTTCTTTAAAGCGATGGAAACGGCAGATGGATACCGTGCAACTCATCCGATCAACGGCAACAGTTGACGGACGTGCTGTCAACAAAGTGGAGTTAAACTCATGTCCAAGCTTATTTCGCGCTTCCTGAACGATGAATCGGGTGCGACTGCTATCGAATACGGCCTGATTGCTGCCCTGATCTCGGTTGCCATCATTGCTGGCGCCACCACCCTGGGCAACACGCTCAGCACCACGTTCAACAATATTTCGACCAAGATGAATGCGGCCTCGACCGCGCATTAATACTTCAAGCTATTGAATCGGTACGTTTAGCCCGGAAACCGCAAAGCGATGGAAAAGGCAAATGGATACCGAGTAACTCATCCGTTCAACGGCAACAGTTGACGGGCTTGATGTCAACAAGGTGGAGTTAAACTCATGTCCAAGCTTTTTTCTCGCTTCCTGAAGGATGAATCGGGTGCGACCGCTATCGAATACGGCCTGATTGCCGCTCTGATCTCGGTTGCCATCATTGCCGGTGCAACGACGCTGGGCAACACGCTCAGCACCACGTTCAACGGCATTTCGGACAAGATGAATACGGCTTCGACCGCACATTAAGCGATCGAGACGTGAACCGGTATGTTTAGCCCGAAAACCGCCCAGTAAAATGGGCGGTTTTAGTTTCCACTACATGGGTTTGGAGCAGTGCCATGCTTGAAGTTGCGGTCTTACTTATCTTTCCGCTTTGCATGTCGACTGCGGCCATTTCCGATCTATTGACCATGACGATACCCAATCGGGTATCGATCGCACTGGCGGTAGCCTTCGTCGTATTGGCGCCGCTCTGCGGGTTGCCGTTGTCGGAGCTCGGTATGCACTTTGCCGGCGCCGGCATTGTCTTCTGTGCCTGCTTCGCTCTTTTTGCGCTCAATGTCATGGGAGGCGGCGACGCCAAGCTGCTTGCCGCCGCTGCATTGTGGTTCGGCCTTGATCCGTCTCTTTTGTCGTTCGCCGTCTATGTCGCCCTCATCGGCGGCCTCATAACGGTCGTCATCGTGCTGTTGCGGTCTCAGTCGCACATTATCATGGCTATCGGCCTCCCCCTGCCGAATTCATTGCTGCATGCCAAGAAGATCCCTTATGGCATCGCCATCGCCACGGGCGGAATTCTCGCCTTTCCGGCATCGCCGCTGGTCATCGCGGCGACAAAAGGGATGCTTTAGGCCCCAATTCGCGAGTACAACTCGCTCTTCATGTGACGCGTCTCTAATTTGCGCCAAGTAATCATGGTTAAGTAACAATAAATGTAACGTACCATTAACCATAATTACACCAATTGCCGGTCATTCTACGGGGCGAAGAATCCTGTTCCCCAAGGAATGACCATGAAACCCGCTCGCTTAATGATACTCGCAGTGGCAGCCGTTGCCGCCGGCATGGCCGGCTTGCTGGCGGTGCGCCTGGCCGGTTCACGCGATATCGTGCCGCAGCAGATTGCGGCGGTGGTGGAAAAGGAAGCCACGGTCAATGTGCTTGTTTCAAGCGCCAATCTGCCCGTCGGCTCGCGGCTGGACGAGAAATCGATTCATTGGATGGGTTGGCCGGAAAGCGGCATCGTCAAGGGCTTCATCACCCAGGCCGATCGACCCGACGCTTTGAAGGATCTGACCGGCGCGGTCGTTCGCCTGCCGATATTTGAGGGCGAGCCGATCCGCGAGGAGAAGGTCGCCGATTCAAACAGCCGCATCCTGTCATCGCTGCTGCCGGCAGGCAAGCGGGCGGTTGCCACCGAGATTTCCGTCTCCACGGGCGCCGGCGGCTTCATCCTTCCGAATGATCGCGTCGATGTGATCATGGTTCGCAAGGGCTCGCAGCAGCAGCTCGTGACCGAAACCGTCCTCAGCAATGTCCGCGTATTGGCCGTCGATCAGCAGATCGAGGAAAAGCAGGATGGAAGCAAGGCCGTGGTCGGCGCGACAGCCACGCTGGAGCTGACGCCGGACCAGACGAAAGTCCTGGCCGTCGCGCATCAGATGGCCGACCGCCTGACCCTGGCATTGCGCTCCGTCGCCGATGCGCAGCAGCCCGATACGACCGCGGCGGATTACCTGCTGGCCGGCGACAATGGCGGCGGGCTCGTCCAGGTCATCAAGTCGGGAGCGATCGTGACCGACGGTCCGACCGGGCCGAAACCACAATGAGTAGGGGCAAGAACATGTTCAAGACAAGCAGGAAAGCCAGCCTTCCTCTCGCTGCGGCTCTCTCTTTCTCGGTTGCCTTCGCCGGTCTGCCCTTGGCCGGCCTGCCGGCCTTTCTTCACATGCCATCTGCGTTTGCGGGCGGCTCCGACAGCATCGTCACCATCGCCGGTCTCGGCAGCAAGCGCACGTTGAAGCTTGGCCTCAACAAGGCGCTCGTGGTGGATCTGCCGGCCGACGCACACGATATTCTCGTTTCCGACCCTAAAATGGCGGATGCGGTGACGCGGACTTCGCGCCGCATCTATCTTTTCGGCAAGACGGTCGGCCAGACCAACATCTTCGTCTTCGGTGCCGACGGCAAGGAAATCGTCAGTCTCGACCTCCAGATCGAGCGTGATATCGCCGGCCTTCAGGACAACATCAAGCGCTTCATCCCCGACTCCGACATCAACGTCGAGATCATTTCCGACAACATCGTTCTCACCGGCATGGTGCGCACGCCGCAGGATTCGATCCGCGCGCAGCAGCTCGCCGAAGCCTTCCTGAAGGGCGGCGAGGCCACGACCCGCACGGAGACCGCTTCCGGAAGCGGCGGCACCGACTCCGTCGCCCTCTTTGCCGAAGGGCGGCAGACCTCGCAGATCGTCAACATGCTGCAGATCGAAGGCGAGGATCAGGTAACGCTGAAGGTCACGGTCGCTGAAATCAAGCGCAGTGTCCTGAAGCAGATCGGGTTCGACAATCTGGTCAGCAATTCCTCCGGTCTCGGTGTCGCCCAGCTCGGCAACATAGGAAATACCGGAACGATAAACTCTCTCGGCGTCAACGGCGATCCCACCAATGCCACCGGTGCGGGCGGTCTCTCGACGCTCTTCAAATATGCCCTCGGCAAGTACAATATCAGCACCTACCTGAACGCACTGGAACAGGCCGGCGCCGTCCGCACATTGGCCGAGCCGACCCTGACGGCGATTTCCGGGCAGGCCGCGACGTTCAACTCCGGCGGCCAGACGCTTTATTCCACCACCGACAAGGACGGCAACACGACGATCACGCCCTATACCTATGGTATCTCGCTGGCGTTTACGCCTGTGGTCCTTGCCGGCGGCCGTATCAGCCTGCATGTGCAGACCCAGGTCTCCGAACCGGTCGCATCGTCATCGGTCCCGACTTACAACAACCGCGCCGCCAACACTTCGGTCGAACTGCCGTCCGGCGGGTCGATCGCTCTTGCCGGCCTCCTCAGCGACAATGTGCAACAGTCCACGTCAGGCACGCCGGGCGCATCGAAAATCCCGATCCTGGGTGCATTGTTCCGTCAAAAGAGCTTCCAGCGGGATGAAAGCGAGCTGGTGATCATCGCGACGCCTTACCTCGTGCGCCCGGTGGCACGCGACAAGCTGGCTCGCCCGGACGACAATTTTTCGCCGACGAACGATGCCGGCATCTTCTTCATGAACCGTGTCAACAAGATCTACGGCCGCAGGGATGGTCCGCCGGTCGCCGACGCCGATTTCCACGGCACCGTCGGCTTCATCTACAAATGAGGGGGAAACGGATCATGAAGCGCGCCTTTTCAACGGGATCAACCAGAGATCAAAAGATGGCAAGCCTCGAACGCAATGCGCCCCGCACCGTGCGGCCTCGTTTCCCGCGGCTGGCGCTGATCCTGCCGGCACTGGTGCTGGCGGGCGCCGTTACCGGCTGTGCCGGCTCTCCGGACGGCATGACGACGAGCGCCATCCGGGACGACTACCGTCAGCGGCATCCGATCGTGCTGACGGAGAAGGAGCACAATATCGACATACCGGTCGCCGCGAGCGACCGCCATCTGACGACGGGTATGCGCGATGTCATTCGCGGCTTCGTGCAGGATTATCGCGCGCATGCCAGCGGCACGGTCGAAATTCTGTCGCCGCGCGAATCGGTAAACACTCCAGCGGCATCGGCGTTGAGCCAGCAGATCCGCCGGGAACTGGTTGCAAACGGCGTTCCGTCCGGGCGCGTCGTCACCAGCTACTACGCGGCCGGCGGCCCCGGCGATGCGGCACCGATCCGCCTGCGCTTCACGGCGACCACGGCAGCCACCAACAGCTGCGGCCAATGGCCCGACGATCTTGCCGACAACGCTTTCGACAACCAGAATTATTACAATTTCGGCTGCGCGACACAGCAGAATCTGGCGGCGCAGGTCGCCAATCCGACGGATCTGGTCTCGCCGCGCGCGATGACGCCGATCGACGCCGATCAGCGCAGCAAGGTTATCGACAGCTATCGCAACGGCTCGTCCCCGGTCAGCTCGGCAGCGGTCGGCGGCTTCGGTAGCGGAAATTGAGAACGAGGGGCCGGCGGAACCGGATGAGATCATGAACGCCATCGAATACGATATTGGTTCGTCTGCCGAGGAGACCGAGGAAGGTTCGCGCTCGGGCAATCTTGAAAATCTGCGGCCGCTGCCGCGTATTTCCGTGCACGCCTTCTGCGAAAGCGAACAGCTGCAGCGGGTGATGGACCAGTGTGCCAATGATCGCCGTATGTCGAAGGTCAGCCTGCGGATCACCAGCGGCGGCGTTGCGGCGGCGGCGAACATGTTCGCCTCGGCGCCCACGCCGAATCTGATCATCCTCGAGACGCGCGCCAATCCGCGCAACGTGCTGACCGAACTTGAGCCGCTCGCCGCCGTCTGCGATCCGAGCACCAAGGTCATCATCGTCGGCTATCACAACGATATCGGCCTGTATCGCGAGCTCATCCGCAACGGCATCTCCGAATACATCGTGCAGCCGACCGATATGGTCGATCTGATGACGGCGATGACGGCGATCTTCATCGATCCGGATGCCGAGCCGCTCGGCCGCAGCATCGCCTTCATCGGCGCCAAGGGGGGAGTGGGTGCATCCACCATTGCCCACAATTGCGCCTTCGGAATTTCGAGCCTTTTCTCCACCGAAACCATCCTTGCCGATCTCGACCTGCCTTACGGCACGGCGAATATCGACTTCGATCAGGATCCGGCCCAAGGGATCGCCGAAGCCGTCTATTCGCCGGAGCGTCTGGATGAAGTCTTTCTCGATCGATTGCTGACCAAGTGCTCGCAGCATCTCTCGCTGCTGGCGGCGCCCTCCATGCTGGATCGCGCCTATGATTTCGAAGGGCAGGCTTTCCTGCCGGTGCTCGACGTTCTTCAGCGCAGCGCGCCCGTGGCTGTCCTCGACGTCCCCCATGTCTGGACTGAGTGGACGCGCTCGGTGCTTGCCGCCGTCGATGAAGTCGTCATTTGCGCGGCACCGGATCTCGCCAACCTGCGCAATGCCAAGAACCTGATCGACGCTCTGCGCAAGCTGCGGCCCAATGACAAGGCGCCGCATCTCATCCTCAATCAGGTCGGCATGCCGAAGCGTCCGGAGATCAATCCTTCGGAATTCTGCGCGCCGCTGGAAACGGATCCGATCGCCATCATTCCCTTCGACATCAACCTGTTCGGCAATGCGGCGAACAGCGGGCAGATGATTTCGGAGACGGATCCGAAGTCGCCGATTGCAGAGACCTTTTCGCAGATTTCGCACATCGTCACCGGACGCGTCGCTTTGAAGAAGGCGAGAAAGGGCGGTCTGCTCGGCCTCCTGAAGCGGAAATAGTCGTTTGATTTTGCGTGAACTTCGCAAAGGCGAACCCTTCGTGAAAATCATGCAGCAGCAGTAGAATTGGATCGAAAGCATGTTTGGCAAGCGCGGAAGTGAAGGTCCTGCAAGGAGCGGCGGCACGATGCCTCCGCCGGCACCGGCGCGTGCGCCCGCCGCGGGTGCGCCCACGGCACCGGCCGTTCTGATCGAGCCGTCGCGCGATACGGCGCAGCCGCGCCAGCAGGTTGCGCCGCCGCCGATGCAGACGCCCAGCCGTCGCCGCCCCGTCCGCACCGAAGAATATTACGACACCAAGTCGCAGGTCTTTTCCGCGCTCATAGACACGATCGACCTGTCGCAGCTCTCCAAGCTCGGCAACGAGGCCGCGCGCGAGGAAATCCGTGATATCGTCAACGATATCATCACGATCAAGAATTTCGCGATGTCGATTTCCGAGCAGGAGGAACTGCTCGAGGACATCTGCAACGACGTGCTTGGTTATGGTCCGCTGGAGCCGTTGCTGGCCCGCGACGACATCGCCGACATCATGGTCAACGGATCGGGCCAGACCTTTATCGAAGTCGGCGGCAAGACCGTCGAATCGGAAATCCGCTTCCGTGACAACGCGCAGCTTCTCTCCATCTGCCAGCGCATCGTCAGCCAGGTCGGCCGGCGCGTCGATGAATCAAGTCCCATCTGCGACGCCCGCCTGCCTGACGGCTCGCGCGTCAACGTCATTGCCCCGCCTCTGGCGATCGACGGCCCGGCACTCACCATTCGTAAGTTCAAGAAGGACAAGCTGACGCTCGATCAGCTCGTCCGCTTCGGCGCCATCACGCCCGAAGGCGCGACGCTGCTGCAGGTCATCGGGCGCGTGCGCTGCAACGTCGTCATTTCCGGCGGTACGGGCTCGGGCAAGACGACGCTTCTGAACTGCCTGACCAACTACATAGACCGCGACGAGCGCGTCATCACCTGCGAGGACACGGCCGAGCTTCAGCTGCAGCAGCCGCATGTCGTCCGTCTCGAAACCCGCCCGCCGAACATCGAGGGCGAGGGCGAGATCACCATGCGCGATCTGGTCAAGAACTGCCTGCGTATGCGTCCCGAACGTATCATCGTCGGCGAAGTGCGCGGACCCGAGGTCTTCGACCTGTTGCAGGCGATGAACACGGGTCACGATGGCTCCATGGGCACGATCCACGCCAATACGCCGCGCGAATGCCTGAGCCGTATCGAATCGATGATCGCCATGGGCGGCTTCAGCCTGCCCGCCAAGACCGTGCGCGAGATCGTTTCCACATCGATCGATGTCATCATCCAGGCCGCGCGCCTGCGCGACGGTTCGCGCCGCATCACGCAGATTACCGAGGTGATCGGCATGGAAGGCGATGTGATCATCACCCAGGACTTGATGCGCTACGAGATCGAAGGCGAGGATGCGAACGGCAAGATTATCGGCCGGCACGTTTCCACCGGCATCGGCAAGCCGCATTTCTGGGATCGGGCCCGCTACTATAACGAGGAACGGCGCCTGGCCGCCGCCCTCGACGAGATGGAACAGAAGGCGCAATAGGATTTACGATGTTCGGTGCCGATCCAACAGTGCTGTTGATTGTTTTGCTGACGGCGGTCTCTGCTGCTGCCGTCTGCTACGGCATTCTCTACTCGCGGATCGAAAACCAGAAGAAGGCCGATAGCCGCGTCAACCGGGTCAAGCAGGCTGAAACCGACCGCGTGAAGGTCAAGGCAGCGCGTGACCGCGTCCAGGAAATGTCCAAGCGGCGCAAGTCGGTGCAGGACACGCTCAAGGATCTGGAGCGGCGCCAGTCCGAAAACAGCAAGAAGAGGCAGTCGCTCAAGGCGCGGCTGGCGCAGGCCGGCCTGTCGCTGACGCCGTCGCGCTTTTATCTCTTCAGCATGTTGTTCGGCCTCTTTGTCATGCTGATCCTTTTCATCCTCCACGCGCCGCCTCTTGTCATCCTGGGGCTGCCCTTTGCCGTGATGTTCGGCCTGCCGCTCTGGGTCATCGGCTTCCTCATCAAGCGCCGCCAGGCCAAGTTTCTCGACGAATTTCCCAATGCGCTCGATCTCATTACCCGTTCGATACGCTCCGGCCTTCCGCTCAACGATGCCGTGCGGCTGGTGGCCGCCGAGGCCCGTGAACCGGTCAAGGCGGAGTTCCGGCGTGTGGTAGAGGCCCAGCAGGTCGGCCTCAGCATGTCGGATGCCTGCACGCGCATGACGAACCACATGCCGCTGCAGGAAGTGAGCTTCTTCGCGATCGTCATCACCATTCAGGCCCAGGCGGGCGGCAACCTGTCGGAAGCTCTGGGCAACCTCGCGAAGGTGCTGCGCGAGCGCAAGAAAATGAAGGCGAAGGTCAAGGCGCTGTCGATGGAGGCAAAGGCATCCGCCGTCATCATCGGCGCTCTGCCCTTCATCGTCATGCTGCTCGTCTACCTGACGTCGCCGCAATACATGATGATCCTGTTCACCGATCCGCGGGGCCATCTGATCCTGATCGGCGCCGGCCTCTGGATGTCGATCGGCATCTACATCATGCGCAACATGGTCAATTTCGAGATCTGAGCGGAAGGGAGCCGCATAGCCCATGTCCGATCTGGCTGCCAAACTGACCGATCCGAGCACGCTGCTCGCCGTCGTCGTCGCGATCGCCGTCTTTGCCACCTTCTACACGATCGCCATCCCCTTGCTGGAGCGCGGCGATCTCAGCAAGCGCATGAAGGCCGTGTCGACGGAGCGCGAGCAGATTCGCGCGCGGGAGCGGGCGCGGTTGACCGCCGAGGGCGGCAAGGCATCGCTGCGCAACCACAACAACCGGAACGTCCGGCAGATCGTCGAGCGCTTCAATCTGCGAAACGCGCTTGTCGATGCCAACACCGTCAATCGTCTGCGCGCTGCCGGCCTGCGCTCGGAAAATGCCCTCAACATGTTCCTCGTGGCGCGTTTTCTGCTGCCGTTCCTGTTCCTGGCGATTGCGATCGTCCTTGTTTTCGTTCTCGGCTGGTTTGCCGCAAAGCCGCTGCCGATCCGCCTGCTCGGCGTCATCGGCACCGCCTATCTGGGCTTCTATTCGCCGAATATCTACGTTTCCAACCGGATGTCCAAGCGACAGAAGTCGATCAAGCGCGCCTGGCCCGACGCTCTCGACCTGATGCTGATCTGTGTGGAGTCGGGCATATCGATCGAAGCCGGCATGCATCGCGTGTCCGAGGAGATGGCGGAGCAATCGCCGGCGCTGGCCGAGGAAATGGTGCTGACCACGGCGGAACTCTCCTTCCTGCAGGAGCGTCGCACCGCCTTCGACAATCTCGCCGCCCGCACGCAGATCGAGCTGGTGAAATCGGTAACGCAAGCCCTTATTCAGGCCGAGCGCTACGGCACGCCGCTCTCGCAGGCCTTGCGCGTCATGGCGCAGGAAGGCCGCGACGAGCGCATGAACGAGGCGGAGAAGAAAGCGGCTGCCCTGCCGCCGAAGCTGACCGTGCCGATGATCGTCTTCTTCCTGCCGGTCCTGATGGCCGTCATTCTTGGTCCCGCGATCATCCAGGCCATGGACAAGTTCTGATCTGCCCGCTTGCCGCGGCATGCGGGTGTGGCTAATCTCGCGCGGCAATGTCGCCGCGCAGAGCGTACGATCTCCCGGATGCAAGCGGAGGTTCCTGTCCGGCCGGCAAGGCTGAACTTCAGCCGTCTCGGGAGGTGCCGCATGTCGTCCATGGCCGTATTTTTCAGTGTCATTGCCGCAGTCTTCATCGGGGCCGTCAGCCCCGGTCCAAGCTTCGTGCTCGTCTCCCGCATCGCCGTTTCCCGGTCGCGCAAGGCAGGTCTCGCCGCAGCCTTCGGCATGGGAACCGGCAGCGTCATTTTCGCCACCCTGGCCCTGTTCGGCCTCAGCGCATTGCTGATGAAGGTGGAGTGGCTGTATCTCGCGCTGAAGGTCGGCGGCGGGCTCTATCTGATCTATGTCGGCATCCGTATCTGGCGCAGCGCCGCACAGGATCTGCCCATCGATATGCCCGCCACGCCTGCGGCGGGAGGTGTTGCGCGCAATTTCCTCTTCGCGCTCGGCACGCAGCTCAGCAATCCGAAGACGGCGATTTTCTATGGCAGCATCTTTGCAGCACTTCTGCCGGCGGCGCCGGTTCCCTGGCTGCTGTTTGTGGTTCCGCCCGCGGTCTTTCTGGTCGAAGTCGGCTGGTATACGGTGGTGACCATCGCCTTCTCATCGAACCGCCCGCGCGCCCTCTATCTGGGTGCAAAGCTCTGGATCGACAGGGTTGCCGGTGCCGTGATGGGCGCGCTTGGAGCCCGGCTGGTGGCGGAGGGCCTGCCGCGCCACATCTGGCGCTGAGCGCCAAGCCATCGGGCAGTCACGGAAACGCCCGATGATCCGAACGTCCGCCTTCAGGCTCGTCGCGCGGAAAACCCTGTTGAGCGCGGCGGATCGTTATTGGACTGTCTGCTTGGCATCGCTGTTGGTGGCAAGCTTCTGCCAGGAATTGCGCTGCGCCAGCATGCCGCGCAGATAGGCGACATTGGCGTTTGCCTGCTCCGGCGTCAGCTCCTGGCGGGCAATCTGTTCGGCCTCGGCGAAACGGCCCTGCAGCCCGACGACCAGCGCCAGATTCTGCCGCACGCGGCTATCCGCGCCGGGCTGGGCAACGGCGGAGCGAAGATAGCTTTCGGCATTCTTGAGATCGCCCGTGAGCACGTAGGACATGCCGAGATTGGACAGGATCGTCGGCTCGTTGGGCGCCAGTAGTAGCGCGTCGCGATATTTGGCGCGTGCATCGACGGAGCGCCCGAGCTGATCGAGGATCGCGCCTTGCGCGGAGACGAGGCGCCAGTCGGGCCGATCCGGAAGCTGGGCGCGGTCGATGGTCGATAGCGCTTCGGCAAGCTGGCCCGCCGCGGCCTGCGCCTTGCCGTAGGCGGCGAGCACGCCACGATCGCCCGGATTGGCGATTGCCACCTGCTGCATGACGGCGAGCGCCTGATCGTTGCGGCCGCTCATGCGCAGGGCATTGGCGTAGTTGACGCCGGCGTCGCGGTCCTTCGGATTGGCGTCGTAGGCCTTGCCGTACGTCGCGGTAGCCTGCGCCAGATCGGTGCTGTTCATCGTGTCGAGAGGCTTCGAGGCCGTGGGGATCGAGCCGGTCGTCATCTTGTCTTTTCCGGTCGTCGAGCAGCTTGCGAGCGCGAGCGCCAGAAGCGCTGCGGAAGCACCCCGGAAAAGGAAGGTTCTGAATGAAGATGTGGTTGAGACCGCGGGCATCTCGCTTATCCCTGAATTCCTTGGATCTTGCGCCCGGCCTAGAATCGGAACAGGGAAAGGTTCGACGCAATGTTCGCTCCAGCAATAATCTGTTAACCCTAACAGACGGTTAACTCTCGATTCCCTGAAGTCAGTGTCAAAGGATGGTCATGGCCCCCTATCAATTCATCGAGCGCGCGACGCCTTTCAATTCGAAGGGTGGCTCGACGCTGCCGATCTTTGCCGTCACCCCGGCGCACATCGAAACGGGCACCATCGATCCCATCGCGCTCGATTGGGCCCGCAAGGCCGGCTACAAGGCGGAAAGCGGCTCGCTGCTGCTGATCCCGACGGCGGACGGACATCTCGGCGGGGCCTTGTTCGGCCTCGGCGCCAATCCCTCCGAGCAGCCCTTCCTGACGGGTAGGCTCGCACGCAGCCTGCCGGCGGGCGATTGGCATATCGAGACGGCGCCGTTGACGGCAAACCGGCTTTCGCTCGGCTTCGGTCTCGGCAGCTATCGCTTCGAGCGCTACAAGTCCGAGAAAGCGACGGTGCCGACGCTGATGATTCCGCGCGATGCCGATGCCGCCGATATCAAGCGTCAGCTTGCCGGTGTCTTCCTGGCGCGCGATCTCATCAACACCCCGACCAACGACATGGGGCCGGAACAGCTCGAAGCCGCTTTTCGGGCATTGGCCGAACACTACAAGGCGGAAATGTCGGTCATCATCGGCGATGATCTCCTGAAGGAGAATTTCCCGCTGGTGCATACCGTGGGACGCGCCAGCGCCGATGCGCCGCGTCTTCTGGAAATGCGCTGGGGCAAGAAGGGCCATCGCCGCATCACGCTCGTCGGCAAGGGCGTGTGCTTCGATACCGGCGGCCTCGACATCAAGCCGGCATCCTCGATGCTGCTGATGAAGAAGGACATGGGCGGCGCCGCCAACGTCATGGGCCTGGCGCTGATGATCATGGATGCCAAGCTCAAGGTCGACCTGCGCGTCATCGTGCCGGTCGTCGAGAACTCGATTTCCTCCAACGCCTTCCGGCCCGGCGATATCTACAGGAGCCGCAAGGGGCTGACGGTACAGATCGACAACACCGATGCCGAGGGGCGGCTGATTCTCGCCGACGCGCTCGCCTACGCCGACGAAGACGCGCCGGACCTGATGATCGACATGGCGACGCTGACGGGCGCTGCCCGCGTCGCGCTCGGCCCGGATCTGCCGCCCTTCTTCACCGACGACAACGACCTTGCCCGCGATCTGACCGAGGCCAGTCTGGAGACGGACGATCCGCTGTGGCGCATGCCGCTCTACATGGGCTACGACAAGGATATCCGCACGAAATTCGCCGATATCACCAACGCTCCGGCCGGCGGCATGGCCGGTTCCATCACCGCTGCCTTGTTCCTCAAGCGCTTCGTGACGAAAACGCCGAGCTGGGCGCATTTCGATATTTACGGCTGGGCCCAGAGCGAGCGGCCGCATTCGCCCGGCGGTGGCGAGGCGCAGGCGATCCGGGCGCTGTATCACCACATCCGCCAAAGCGTGCGCTGACGCCGGCGGACGCCGGGTGAAAATCATCCGGCTGCAGGCTCATCGGCAGCGGCCGCCCCTGGCGGCCGATTGCAAGGAGAGGGCCGCTCGTTGTAAATATTCTGCCCGTTCTTGTTTTGGAGGAGACGGAGCATGGATCGTTTCACGGGCGGTTGCCTGTGCGGCAGCGTCCGGATCGTGGCATCGGGACTGCCGTACCGGGTCGGTCTTTGCCATTGTCTGGATTGCCGCAAGCATCATGGAGCGCTTTTTCACGCGTCCGCCATATTCCCGCAGGATGCGGTGACGATCGAGGGGCAGACCCGCGACTACGCCGGGCGCTTCTTCTGCCCCCGCTGCGGTTCCTCCGTTTTCGCGCGCACGGCAGACGAAATCGAAGTGAATCTGGGATCGCTGGATGCGCCCGACCAGCTGACGCCGACCTACGAGCTCTGGACCGTCCGCCGCGAGTCCTGGCTGCCGCCGTTTCCCGTCGCCAAGCACTATGACCGTGATCGGGACTCCTCCGGCCGTTCCGAGGGATAGCAGCTCGCAACAGGCTTCACCGGGTCGAATTCGTCCTTGCCCCTCGGAAGGGCAGGCCTACCGCTCTTCGTTGCCTTGTTGATGGATGGCTCGCGTTTACCGGGAACCCAACGCCCTCAAGCGTCGTTTTACGCTCAGGAAGAAATACATCCCTTGAAACCACCATAATCCTCCAGCAAACTGGAACGGTAGCGTAACGAATCTCGGGGTTGCCCTTGCCGCTTGAACTCTCTGCCTCGCAGGCTCTAGGCCTCTGGCATGGCGTGACGCTCGCTCAGGTGCGCCGCGAGGACCATGATTTGACACTACGGCAGACGGCGATCCTGCTGCAGATCTATCTCGTGCCGCCGCCGCATACCGTGCGCGGTCTTGCCGCGACGCTCGGCGTCACCAAGCCGGTCATCACCCGGGCGCTTGACACCATGGGCGAGATGGGCTTGGTCGATCGCGTGCGCGACGAGCGCGATCGCCGCAATGTCATCATCAAGCGCACGGTCACCGGCGCGCTTTATCTGGAAAAACTCGGCGATCTCGTCATCGAGCACGGCCGCAAACTGTAATCTGGGAATTTCGTCATGACGCTCGACCGCCGTCTCAATGCTTTCAGGCCCGATCTCGCGGAGGCTTCTCTCAAAGGCAAGGTGGAGGCCGAGCGCTTCGTCGAAGGCGGCAGCGCCCGTGTCGCTATTCCGGTTATCGCGCTCCGGCCCAGGCCGGATCTCGCCTCGGGCATCGATACCGAGCTGCTGATGGGTGAAGAGGTGGCGGTGTTCGAGCGCCGCGACGGCTGGTGCTGGGTCAAGGCGCTGGCCGACGGTTATGTCGGCTATCTTCCCGAGGCCGCGATCAGGGAAGGAACGGCAGCGCCGACGCATATCGTCGTTCCGCAGCGCACCTTCCTCTATCCCGAGCCGGAACTGCGCAAGCCGCATGCCGCCGTCCTTTCCATGGGCAGCCGCGTCCACGTTGCCGGTACGGCGGAGGCGCGCGGCAATCACTATGTCACCCTTGAGGACGGCACCGCCATCTTCGCCAAGCATGTGCAGCCGATCGGCAACAACGAGGGCGGCGACTTTGTCGATGTCGCCTTGCGCTTCCTCGAAACGCCCTATCTCTGGGGAGGCCGCTCGGGGCTGGGCATCGATTGCTCCGGCCTCGTGCAGCTGGCGCTGTCGATGACCGGCCGCACAGCGCCGCGCGATACCGACATGCAGGCCGCCGGCCTCGGTCAGCCGATCGACCGCGACGAGTTGAAGCGCGGCGACTTTGTCTTCTGGAAGGGCCATGTCGCAATCATGGAAGATCCGGAAACCATCGTTCATGCCAACGGCCACACCATGACCGTCGCGCGGGAGAATTTCGCCGCCGCCATCGAGCGCATCGGCTGGCTCTACGAGCGCCCGACGGGCTATCGCCGCTTCGTCGAGTGATCCCGCATCGGAACCGTCCTTTCGCTCGTTCGTTATCTCTTTGATCGAGATATCCTATCGAGAGGAGAAGAGAGATGCCCATCACGGCCATGGAAAAGACGGTCCGGGATATTCTGTTCGACAACCGCATGCGCAGGAACGGCAAGATCGACAGGCTGCGTGAGTTGCGCAATGAGGCGCGCGGTATCCAGCGCGCCGGCAGCGAAAGCGCGATGAGCGCGGATGACGGCCTTCAGGACGATCTGCGCGTGATTGAAAAGGCGCTGCATGATCTCGATGCCGATGTCATGGAAAAAGGCGCCGCGACCTTATAGTCGCTGCGCCTTCGTTCAGCCTGCCCATTCGAGCGGTTTCGCTTTCCCAGGATTGCGGTGAATTGCGTTAGGCCGTGCGTGGCCGCGCAATCCAGATCCCGGCAACGATGACGATGCCGCCGAGGGCCTGCAGCAGCGTGACGTTTTCGCCGAACAGGATCCAGGCGAAAAGGGCGGCCGCGATCGATTCCAGGAAAATGACGAGTGAGGAGAAAACGGTCGGCAGCCGTCCGAGCGCCACCGATAGCAGGCCTTGTCCGCCGGCATGGCTGACGAGGCCGAGTGCCAGAAGCACGCACCATCCCGAGATCGACTGCGGCAGGATCCGCGGCTCGAAGAAGAAGGCGATGAGAAACAGGATGGCCGAGGTTATGATGCTGAGCTCGAAAGTGACGCGGGCGGCATTCGTTCTCGGGCGGGCCGCGCCGACTGCGAGGAAATAAAGGCCGAAGAAGGCGCCGGTGACGATCGCCAACCCGTCGCCGACGGCGCGGCTCGGATTGAACGCCAGGCTTTGCACCACCAGCGCCGTGCCGCCCGCAAGGCAGATCAGAAGCCCGATGAGCGTAGCGCGATCGACCCTCTGCCGCAACAGAAGCCAGCCGAAGATGACGACCCAGAGCGGCGCCATCGTCGCGAAGAACGTGGCGTTGGCAATGGTTGTCCGCATGATGGAAAGGTGCCAGAAGAACAGGTCGCCCGTAAAGGCAATGCCGGCAAGGATGGTCGGCAGCGTAAAGCTGGCGCGAGGCGCATCGGGTTCGGCAGCCTCCGCATATCGCATCCAGATCCAGAGGACCGGCAGCGCCAGGAAGACCC
Source organism: Martinezella lusitana (assembly GCF_010668395.1). GTDB lineage: Bacteria > Pseudomonadota > Alphaproteobacteria > Rhizobiales > Rhizobiaceae > Rhizobium > Rhizobium lusitanum_A. The sequence continues at coordinate 710,181 of NZ_WUEY01000001.1, read as the reverse complement.
GCCAGAACGCGCTGGCGAACGGCCCGACATCGGCGAGGCGCACAAGGCTTGGCGAGATGCTCATGGCCAGCGCTGCGAGAAGCATCGCCACAACACCGAGGAGAAAGCCATTCGCATCGGCGTTTTCGCCGAGGCTGCGGCTGCGTGTATCGTATTCGGTGTCCGGCTGTGACATTCTTTTGCCTTTGCAAGTCAGCTGAGTTGTGGCGCAAACCTATTACAGACGGAAAGAGTATTTGGCTCCATTTTGAGAGTTTTCATGCAATTTTGTTTCCTCTTTGCGGTAAGGATGTTTTCAAATGCGCAAATCCGCCGATCTCGATGCATTCGACCTGGCGATTCTCGAGATTCTCCAAAAGGACAGCACCGTCCCGCAGCGCGAAATCGGCGAGCAGATCAACCTGTCGGCACCGGCCATACAGCGGCGCATCAAGCGTATGGAAGCGAGCGGCGTCATCCAGGCGAATATCGCGGTCGTCGATCCGGCAGCCGTCGCTTTGCCGATCACAATCATCGTCGAAGTCCAGATCGCCGACGAACGCTACGATCTTCTCAATGCGATAAAGCGCAGCTTCCTCGAGGCCTCCGAGGTTCAGCAATGTTATCAGGTGACCGGCGAGGCGGATTTCGTTCTGGTCGTCGTGGTGGCCAGCATGTCCGATTATCAGGCGCTTAGCCGCCGCCTTTTCCACGACAATCCGAATGTGACGAAGTTCAAATCGCTCGTCACCATGGATCGGGTGAAGGTCGGTCTTTCCCTGCCATTGACGCGGGAGTAGCCGGCTATTCGTATGGCGCGGTCATGCTGGCCGCTTGGGCCAGTCCGCAACGCCGCCGGTCCAGTCCTCGAAGGCCTTGGACAGGCGAAGTACCAGCATGTCGTCGAAGCGCGGGCCGACGATCTGCAGGCCGATCGGCATGCCCGAACGGGAGAAGCCGCAATTGATCGACGCCGCCGGCTGCTCCGACATGTTCCAGGGAACGGTGAAGGCGATGTGTTCGAACGGCAGGGCGGGGTCGTTGGTGGGGGAGGCCCATTCGACGGGATAGGAAACGATCGGGTTGGTCGGCGAAAGCACTGCGTCCACCTGCGTGAAAAGCCTGCCGCAGCTCCTGCGCATCTCGATGGTCTGGTTGAAGCCGCGAACGGCGTCGACACCGCTGACCTCGGCGCCTCGCTTCGCCCAGCTATGGATGTAGGGCAGGATCGAATTGCGGCGTTCCTCGCTCAAGCCCATGATGTCGCCCCAGAAACGCGCGCGCCAGAAGGCATCGAGCCCATCCAGCATCTGCCGCGTCAGCACCGGCGCGACGTCGACGATGACCGCGCCCGCTTCCTCGAAGCGTCTGGCGGCGGCTGCGACCGCATCGCGCACCTCGTCATCGACAGCCAGGCCGCAGCCGGCGTCGAGCATCAGGCCGATCTTCATGCCGCTGACGTCGATGTCGAGATTCATCCAGTCGATCTCGTTCGGCGGCAGGCTGGTGCCGTCGCGCCAGTCGGAACGAGACAGCGTTGCCATCGAGAAGGCGGCATCCTCGACCGTGCGGGTCATCGGCCCGGCGCATCGCCCGACATAATAGGGATCGACCGGAATGCGGCCATGGCTCGGCTTGAAGCCGAAAATGCCGGTCCAGCCGGCCGGAAGGCGCACCGAGCCGCCGATATCCGTGCCGATATGCAGCGGCCCGTAGCCGGCTGCGGCCGCGGCCGACGCGCCGGCGCTGGAGCCGCCCGGATTCTGGCTGGGGTCCCACGGATTGCGGCTGAGCTTGTGGAAGCTGGAAAGGCCTGATGACAGCATGCCGTAGTCGGGGCAGGTGGTCTTGGCGAAAATCACCGCGCCGTCCTCGCGCAGGCGGGCGGCGATTGGCGCGTCCTCGGCGGCGGGAACAAGCTCGACGGCCGCCGTGCCGAGCGGCACCGGCTGTCCCTTGGTGGCGATCAGTTCCTTCAGTGTCACCGGAATGCCGTCGAGGGGGCCAAGCGGCGCACCCTTCGCCCAGCGTTCGGTGGACGCGGCCGCCTGTCTGCGCGCATCCTCGGGATCATAGGCATAGAGCGCCGCTATCGTCGGCTCCCACGCCTCGACATGCTGTTCGAGCGCCAGCCAGTATTCGCTGGGCGAGAGACTCTTGTCGGTGAATTTGCGTCTGAGGTCTCGGATGGAAAGATCGGTCGGTTCGGTCATGGTCTCTACTTTTCTGTCTCAATCAGCGCGTCGCCTCGCGGGGGTCGAGGAGATCGCGCAGCCCGTCGCCGAGCAGGTTGAAGCCGAGGACGGAGAGCGCGATGGCAAGCCCCGGCAGGAGAGCCAGCCACGGCGCGACGTGGAAATAGGTCTGCGCGTCGGCTAGCATCCGTCCCCAGGTCGGCGCCGGCGGCGGCACGCTCAGGCCCAGGAAGGCAAGCCCGGCTTCGGTCAGGATCGCAAGGCCGAGCTGGATCGTCGCCTGGACGATGATGCTGCCCATGATGTTCGGCAGGACATGGCGGAGCGTGATGGCAAGCTGCGTGTTGCCGATGGCGCGTGCCGCCAGCACATAGTCGCGGCTCCACGCCTGCAGCGCCGAGCCGAGCGATACGCGGGCAAAGACCGGCAACATGAACACCGCGATGGCGATAATGGCGGTCATGCGCCCCGTCCCGAGAAATGCGCCAAGGATCATGGCCGAAAGGATCGGCGGCAGCGCGAAGATCACGTCGCAGGCGCGCATGACCAGCGTTTCGAAGAGGCCGCGCTGAGCGGCGGCGGAAACGCCGATGATCGTCCCGATCGTCCCGCCGATCGCGACGGCGGAAACGGAGATCGACAGCGAGTTCCAGCAGCCGGCCATCAGCATCGACAGGACGTCGTGGCCGAGCTGATCGGTGCCGAGAAGCCCGAAGCCGAAGGGTGGCTGCAGCTTGTGGACGATCTGCATCTTTGCCGGCGGAACCGGCGTCCAGAACAGCGAAACGACGGCGACGCAGGCGAGCGAGAGGATGATGAGGGCGCCGACAATCAGGTTGGGGCGGCGCAGCGCCCGAAAACTGCGGCGATGGGGCCCGGCGGTAGCTCTGGCTTCGGCTATCGTCATCGTGCCCCTCCGGCGCGCAGGCGGGGATCGACGGCGAGATAGGAGAGATCCACCAGAAAGTTGACGACGATGACGAGGCCGGCAAAGAACAGCACGACATCCTGAAGCACGATGACATCGCGCTGGCTGAGCGCCTGATAGGCGAGGCGGCCGAGACCGGGCAGGGTGAAGACGTTTTCGATCAGCACGGCGCCGGCGACCAGAAAGGTGAATTGCAGCCCGAGAATGGTCAGCACCGGCACGAGCGCGTTCGGCACCACATGCCCCCAGAGCACGCGGCTGCGCGACAGGCCCTTGGCGACCGCCGTGCGGGCAAAATCCTCATGCAGCATGTCGAGCACGGCCGAGCGCGTCACTCGGGTCAGCACCGCCGCCTGCGGCAATGCAAGCGCCACGGCCGGCAGCACGAGGGATTTCAGGGCCGGCCACAATCCGTTGCTCCAGCCGGGAAAGCCGCCGGCCGGCATCCAGCCGAGCGATGTGGCAAACAGCAGCACCAATAGCAGGCCGACCCAGAAGCCCGGCACGGCGATGCCCATCTGCGAAAACAGCGCGGCAAGGATATCGAAGAAGCCGCCGCGCCTTGCCGCGGCCGCCACGCCGAGCGGCACGGCAATGAGGACGGACAGCACGACGGCGAGGGCGGCGAGCGGCAAGGTCACGGCCAGCCGCTCGGCGATCAGACCGGCGACCGGCACGCCGTAGGTATAGGATTTGCCGAGATCCCCCGTCAGCGCGCCGGCAAGCCACTGCCCGTAGCGGACGATCAGCGGCTGGTCGAGACCCATGTCGTGCCTCAGCGCCGCAAGCGTTTCCGGCGTCGCCGAGGTGCCGAGCGTAATGGCGGCCGGATCGCCCGGCAGCAGCGCCATGACCACGAAGACCAGCAGCGAGACGGCAATCAGCGTCAGGACAAGTCCGAAAATCCGGCGGGTGAGCAGTACGATCATAGCATGTCCATGGCCGATCACGCCGGCATCGAGATGTTTGACGGCGGGCAGCGCGATCCGCCCGTCGGCATCGTCGCACGGAAGCGCTCAGTCTTCCCAGGATACGTTGGTCAGCACGTTCGAGGGGATGGGCTCGTTCTCCCAAAGACCCTTCAGCTTCTTGTCCCAGACGCCGAGCTTCGGCATGACGAAGAGGAAGAGAGCCGGCACATCCTCGGCAAGAATGGTCTGCGCCTCTCCATAGAGCTTGTTTTGCTCGGCGGGATCGGCGGTGAGCTGGATCTTCTTCATCAGCTCGTCGAAGGCCGGATTCTTATAGTTGAAGTAATAGGGGTCGCGCGAATAGATATCGATATCCAGCGGCTCGGCATGGGCAATGATGGTCATGTCGTAGTTGCGGCCGCTGAAGACGTCCTGCACCCATTTCGCCGGGAATTCCGTCGGCTCGATGTTCATCGTCACGCCGATATCGGCAAACATCGCCTGCATCACCTGCGCGCTGCGCGGGGCATAGGCCATCTGCGGCGTCTTGATGGTGAAGCTGAAGCCGTTTGGATAGCCGGCTTCGGAAAGCAGCGCCTTGGCCTTGGCGGGATCGTAGGGCAGCGTGCCGGTCAGGTCCTTGTAGCCGGGGTCGTTCGGGGTGTAGTGGCTGCCGATCGCCGTGCCGAAACCGGACCACGCGCCGTCGATGATCGTCTTGCGGTCGAGCGCCATCATCAGCGCCTGGCGCACGCGCGTGTCGTCGAAGGGCTTGCGGGTGTTGTTCATGCCGGCCACAACCTTCAGCTCGGTATTGCCGACCTTGGTCATCAGCCTGGGGTCGCCGTCGAAGGAGCTCATCAGCTCCGGCGCGGCAAACTCCGGAAAGGCATCGACATCGCCGGCCTTCAGCGCCGCGGCCTCGGCCTGCGGATCGGAAATGAAGCGGAATGTCACCTTTTCGAGCTTCACGTCGACCGACTTGTTCCAGTAGTCCGGGTTCTTGACCAGATCGACATGGTCGCCCTTGGCCCAGGCGGAGAATTTGAACGGACCGGTGCCGACGGGCGTCGTCTTGTCGTTGGCAGAGGATTTCGGCCCGACCATGACCGAAGAGGGCCAGCCGAGCCAGTAGAGCAGGCTGCCGGTCGGCGAGGACAGATGCAGCACCAGCGTTTCCGCATCCGGCGTGTCGATCGAGGCGATGGTCGAAAAGAAGCGCTTCTGCGGATTGACGGAATCGCTGCCTCGGGCGCGATCGACCGCGAACTTGGCGGCGGCCGAATCGAAAGTCTCGCCATCGTGGAATTTCACGCCGCTTTGCAACTTGAACGTATAGGTCAGGCCGTCAGGCGAAATCTCCCAGCTCTTTGCGAGCTGCGGCACGATCTTGCCGCTTTCGTCGATGGCAACCAGCCCTTCGAAGATGTTCTGCCAGGTGACTTGTCCGATCGCGACGGGAGCGGCGATCGTCGGATCGAGGCCCGTCGGCTCGACGCTCATGCCGAGGTTGAGCGTCGTCTTTGCAGCCTCGGCCTGTGTCAGGCCCATCATCAGCAGGCCGGCGGAAAGTGCGGCGCCACAGGCAAGCCGGCGCGCGACATCGCTAAGGCTCTGGCGTGAAAACTTGGTCATCTCAGTTCCCTTGCTTTTGCCCGGAAGCCCGGTTTCCCTCCGGCTTGCGGTCTTTCGATGGATAGTGTCATCTCGCAGGCGCACACACAATTCTGAAAATTTGTGCTAGTGCGGTCGGATGCCCGGCGGCCCGGCGAAACGGTCCCGCCATGCAGGCTGCGCGCCTTCGACCGGCAGCGCCGCCGCCTCAAAGACGCCGCGGGCGATCGCCCGCGCCATGACGATGGCGGCGAGGTGGCAGAGCTCCATGAAACCAGGCATGTCGTCGCGAGCGTGCCTGCCGGTGGAGGCGGCAAACACGGTATCGCCGTCGAGCGGCAGATGCGTCGGCAGCAGGGCGCGGGCAAAGCCGTCATGGGCTGAGATGGACAGGCGATGCGCTTCCGCCTTTGTCAGCCGGGCATCGGTGACGATGGCGCCGATGGTCGTGGCGGTGATGTTGGTGCCCTTCAGCCGCAGGCGTGAATCGATGGTCTCAGGCATGCCGAGACCGCCGAATTCGCCACTCTCTTCGAACGGCGCCGCCCAGAAATGCGGGCCGTTGCCGATGGTGGCGGAGCCGAGGGCATTGACGGCGACGATGGCGGCGATCTTGTATCCCTTGCTGCTGGTGGCGCTGGCCGAGCCAAGTCCGCCCTTGACCGTCGCCGTCGTGGCGCCCGTTCCGGCGCCGACCGAGCCGAGCGCGAATGGGCCCTTGCCGGCCGCCTTGAAGGCGGCATAGCCAAGATCGCGATAGGGCGAATGCAAGCCCCAGTCCTTGTTGCCGCCATTGATGAGGTCGAAGAGGATTGCTTGCGGCACGATCGGCACCAGCGCATTGCCGACCTTGAGGCCTCGGCCGATTTCCCTCAAGCCGGCCTGCACTCCTCCTGCGGCGTCTAGCCCGAAGGCTGAGCCACCCGAGAGAACGAGGCCATCCACCACGCCGACCGTCATTGCGGGATCGAGCAGCGCCGTATCGCGCCCGCCCGGTGCGCCGCCGAGAACGGTGCAGGATGCGACCGCCGGTTCATCGAAAATGATGGCGGTGACGCCGGAGCCAAGCGCAAGATCGGTGGAGTGCCCGACGGCGACGCCTTCGACATCGGTCAGGAGATTGAGATGATCAGCCAATGAAAAATCCTTCGCCGTTTGCAACGCGAGGTCGTCATGGCGATAGGACCGTAAAGAGGATCAAAAGACAAGGTGGGTGTGTTCGGGAGGAGTGCTGTGCGGACCGGCCCTTGTGGTTCGAGGCTCCGGCTTTCAGCCCGCGTGCCTCACCTTGGGGGAGGAGAGAATGCAGCGAGAAACAGCGAAAAGTCTATGCACCGGCTTGATGCGAGAGACCAGCCCTCGTGGTCAAGAGGCCTGTAGGGCGTTTCGAACCAGGAGGGCGGGTGATTTTGTCGGGCAGGCGTAGAGGCGAGCCGATCCATCAAACATGGATCGGCTTTGCCTGCTGGCGGGAGAGGAGATCGCGGATCGCAAGCCTTACTTCGTCCGCGTTTCTGAAATGCTGCTCGTCCAGATCATGGACGTGATATTTGACAGCGATGAACTTGAGCCGATCCTGATCCGGAACGACGATGCCGACGGGAACGCCGGCGTACTCGATAACTTGCTTCTTCATAAATAGACTCCCTCTGCGCACGCACGGCGCAGACATGGCGAATTGACTGTTTGATTCCGGTAGGGAGGACGAACGTCACATTCGACAGCACGGGCGGGAGAGCGCGCCCGAGCGGTCATTGCCAAGCACGGACCGCCCAAGGATCGAAGCGATGACTTCAGTATTCAGCATGTCACTTCCTCATCTGGCGTTGTACTTGACGGGGCTCCAACAACGGAGCACCGCGATCCGGTGCACTATTATCCACTACTTTAGTAGATAATAGCAATTGCATCTTCAGAAACATATTCCGAAAGATGTCAAAATGTCGACGATCGGGAAAATAAAATTCCGAGCCTGGCGGGTTGCGGGGAAGGCTGTGTTAAATGCCTTCACGTTGCTATCCGTGTCGGAACGGCTCGCCGATCACCGACAGACAGATAGGAACTGGCGCGAGATTCGACAATCCCGCAACGGCATTTAAATTCCCTCGCCGCTAAATCACCTCAATGGTTAACGGCGCAGCGAGGGCATCAAAATCCGTCCTCAAGCGCTCTTTCCAGGGCTTTCACGAAGAAATCGGCGCTTTCGGGCGCAAGGCACAGCGGCGGCTTGATCTTCAACACATTCAGGTGATCGCCGGTCGGCTGCATGATGACCCCGAGATCGAGCAGGCGTTCGCAGATCGCGGCCGTTTCTTCGGTCGCCGGCGTCAGCGCCTCGCGGTCGCGAACGAATTCCACGCCGAGATAAAGTCCCGTGCCGTGCACGGCGCCGATCAGCGGGAAGCGATCCATCAGGGCGATCAGCCCTGCCTTCAGCTGGTCGCCGACGACCCGGGCGTTTTCCTGCAGATTCTCGTCCTTGAGGATATCGAGAACGGTCAGGCCGACGACGCAGCTGACCGGGCTGCCGCCGGCCGACGAGAAGAAATAGCCTTCCTTTTCCAGCGACTCGGCAATCTCGCGGCGGGTGATGACGGCGCCGAGCGGATGGCCATTGCCCATGCCCTTGGCAATGGTGATGATGTCGGGCATCACCCCTTGCGTTTCGAAGCCCCAGAAGTGTTCGCCCAGCCGTCCGTAGCCAACCTGCACTTCGTCGGCGATGCAAAGGGCGCCGCGCTGACGGACGGCATCGTAAACGCCGGCAAGATAGCCGTGCGGCAGCGCGATGCCGCCGGCATTGCCGTACACCGGTTCGGCGATGAAGCCGGCAAGCCCGTCGCCTTTCTCGTCGATGGCCAGCAATTTGGCGGCGACGTCGTTGAGATAGTCAGGCCCCGAATCCGGACCCCGGAACGGGCCGCGATAGGTATTGGGCGAGAGGACCGGATGCACCCAGTCCGGCCGTGTCGTCAGCGCCTGCGGGTTGTCGGCAATCGACGTGGAGACGGCATCGCTCGCGACAGTCCAGCCGTGATAGGCCTCCAGCAGGCACAGCATGTTCCTTTTGCCGCTATGGGCCCAGGCAAGGCGGATGGCGAGATCATTGGCCTCCGAGCCGCTGTTGACGAGGAACACGCTGTCCAGCCCTTCCGGCGCCAGCATCGCCAGCCGTTCGGAAAATTCAGCGACGGCGGCGTAGTGGAAGCGGGAATTGGTGTTGAGCCTCGACCATTGCTGCGCGATCGCCGCCGTCAGCCGCGGATGAGCATGGCCGAGCGTGGTGACGTTGTTGACCATGTCGAGGTAGCAGCGGCCCTGCATGTCGAACAGGAATTCGCGCCAGCCGCGCTCGATCTGCGGCGGCAACTCATAATAGTGCTTCTGCGGCTTCGCGAAGCGGGCATTGCGCAGGGAAAGAAGCGCTGACGCATCCGGTCTCGGCGCCTCGCATGCCGGATTGAGGAGAGAGGCGGGCGAGGGCGAGACAACCGACCAGCCGTCCGCCTGATCTGCCGTCGCAAAGAGCGGCGGCACGAGGTTTGGCACGCGGCAAAGCTGCACGCGCAATCCTCCGATCGCCGAGCCTTCGCTACCGATCGTGCCTATTGTCGCACCTTGCTCGATGGCTGCTCCGTCCTCGAGCGCGCTTTCGATACCGTCCAGATGAAGGCTCACGTCCTCGCCGGCCAGCACGAAATGCTGGCCCTCCCTTTGCAGCAGGCCGGCGAAGGGCGCGGCGACGGTGGCTCCGGCTGGCAGGCAGACATCGCAATGAAGGGCGAAATTCTGTGGCGGCGCCATGGTGAGCGGGGCGGCGAGGGACAGGCGGAATTCGCCGTAACGGGTTGCCGCGGCGCCTGACGTCATTGCCGTCTGGGCAAGCAGCCGCCAGTCCATGTCGGGCTTCTGCCAGTTGCCGTCGATGAAGTCGTGTCCGGTAACCGAGAGATCGACGGCCGCGATCTGTGAGGGGTCAAGATCAGGCAGCAGCGGCGACCAGCCTTCGGGCGTAATCGGCGCGACGTCGAAGCCGATCGTCCGCAGGATCGCCGCGTCCATCACGTCCGGCTGCGCGCCGGTCGCGACATCGAAAATCTCGCGCTCGAACTCGAGATTGCCGCGCACATAGTTGTTGTCCGGATCGATGGCGAGCTGCTGCTCGCCGCTGGCGGCAAGGATGACCGCGCGCGCGACGATCAGCGGCCACAGCGCCTTGGCCTCCGCCTCCTGCAGCGGATAGACCGCATGATAGGCCTTGATGGCGGGAAGAATGTAGAAGGGGTTGCCCTCCGCGTGGTGCAGCAGCGAGGCGCAGGTCACGGCAAGGTCGCCGACGAGCCACCCCTGGATGATGTCACCGAAATCGATGACGCCGTCCGGGACGAGCTGGCCATGGGCGTCGGGATGGCTGACGACATTGTCATCGGTAACGTCGTGATGCACCGGCTGCACGCGCAAATCGGCCGCGAGCGGCTGGATGCGCTTGACGGCCGCGACCATTGCCTTGGCGATGCGGTCGCGCGCTTCGTGGTCCGTTATGGCCGACAGGAGCTGCACGGCGACCGGTCCTGCCCGGCGCAGGTCCCATTGCAGGTTCCGGTGGAGGCCGGGATGGTCGAAATCGGCAAGGTCGCGGGCAAGCCTCGCCGAAAGCGCACCGAGCCCGGCGACTGAAGCCGGCGGCAGATGCTTGCAGCGCGTCAGCGTCTGGCCTGGAAGAAAGCCGAGCAGCCGCACGAGATAGTCCTGCTCGCGGAGAGTGACGCTGAGGATGTCGCGGCCGTTCAGCGCCGGCACGACCTCGGGCACGCGCGGGGCATCGGGTTTGTCCTGCAGATGGCGAATGGCGGCGTTCTGCGCCTCGAGCTCCACCAGCTCGTATTCGGCATGACAAATCTTCAGCACATAGGCATTGTCGCCGGCGTCGACGCGGTAGTTGCGATCCTGCTGGCTGCCGAGCTCTGTCAACGTTCCGCTCAGGCCGTAATGCGTCTGCAGGATTTCGGCCGCCTCCTCCGGCGTCACATCCGGTCTCGGCAGTTGCATACGATTTGCAAGCGTGGCGTCGGCCATGGCATCCCCCGGATGGTTCATTTGCATCGACACTAAACCATTCCATCCTAAAGAAAATTACCCAAAACAGATAGGGTGATCGAGCGATGAGGAGGAAGATAGGCCACAGAATGCAGCCGGCTAGGCGTGATCTCTTATTCGACCTCGATCGAATAACTGCAACCGGCGAGGGTCTTGCCCGGGTGGTCGTCAACGGTCGAGACGTTGAGCGAGATGCGCGTGTGCAGCACGGTGTCGGAATTTTCCTGCTGGTCCTTGATCGACAGGATTTCCTTTTCGCCGAGGAACTTGTTCGGCAGATCGACCGAAGCCGTCACGCCGAGCTGCTTGGCAAGCGGATGCGGATCGGGCTCATCGAGCACGGCGAGCGGCCCGGTGGAGGCAAAGACGATCCTGCTCGTCTGCCGTCCGAAGACCGTGACCGGCGCTGAAAGCTGGAATTCCCGCAGGAAGGGATTGTTTGACGGCAGCTCGCTGATGCCGAACCGCTTCATGGCGGTAGCACTCTCCGGCCCCGTCAGCCACATGGCGAAATCGTTGTAGCTCGGCACGTCGTAGGTCGTGCATTCGATCAGCTTGGCGAGATCGATCCGGGCGGGATCCTGTTCCGCGGTCGTGGCAAAAGATGCCGGCGCAGACAGCAGGAACGCCGCCAGCGCCAGCGTTCCATGGCGATAGAATGACATAGTCTCTCCTTCAGCTCCGCACGATTCGATAGCTTCAGTATCAAATCGCGCTTCGGAGCGAAAAGAAAAGAGAGCCGGCCGCAATAGCGCGACGACGCCTCAGCCCATGCGTTCGGATGCGTATGATCCGGGGCTAGCCGGGAAGACGACGGTGCGGTTGCCGTTGAGGAAGGTGCGGAAGTGGATATGGGCATGGATGGCGCGCGCCAGCACCTGGCTCTCCACATCGCGGCCGATCGACACATAGTCGTCGGCAGACTGCGCATGCGTGATGCGCGCCGTGTCCTGCTCGATGATCGGACCCTCGTCCAGATCGGCGGTGACGTAGTGCGCCGTCGCCCCGATCAGCTTCACCCCGCGCTCATAGGCCTGCTTGTAGGGGTTGGCCCCCTTGAAGGACGGCAGGAAGGAATGGTGGATGTTGATGATGCGGCCCGACATCTTCCGGCACAGCGCATCCGACAGCACCTGCATGTAGCGCGCCAGCACGACCAGCTCGGTGCCGGTCTGGTCGACGATGTCGAGCAGCTGCGCTTCGGCCTGCGGCTTGTTGTCCTTCGTCACCTTGATGTGGTGGAAGGGGATGTCGTGGTTGACGACCACCTTCTGGTATTCGAAGTGGTTGGAGACGACGCCGACGATGTCGATCGGCAGCGCCCCGATCTTCCAGCGGTAGAGCAGGTCGTTGAGGCAGTGGCCGAAGCGCGAGACCATCAGCAGCACCTTCATGCGCTTCTTGGCATCGTGGATCTCCGCATCCATGGCGAACTTCTCGGCGATCGGCTTGAAGCCTTCCACCAGCGCCGCCTCGCCGACCCCTTCCTCGGAGATGAAGGAGACGCGCATGAAGAACTTGCCGGTGTCGAGATCGTCGAACTGGCTGGAATCGACGATGTTGCAGCCCTGATCCGCCAGATAGTTCGATATCGCCGCAACAATCCCGCGCGTCGACTGGCACGTCACTGTCAATACATAGCTCGTCATGTCTCTTCTTTCTTATACCGAGGACGCCGCCTGCTTAGATGAAATCCGAGGTCTGGGAAATACCCTCCCCCCAGCCATGTTTCGACGGATATTTAGGCAGGATGGCGAGGAAAAAGCCGTTCCCATTGCGCCTTCGGACGGCGCATCCCCGCCTCAGCTGCTGGTGGCCAGGGCGAGCTTTTGCGGTTGCTTCGCCTGCGTGCCCTCGTGAAATTTTAGGAAGCCGACCAGAAGCCAGACCAGCCCGGCGGTCTTCATGGAGAAGATGGCGGTGGAGCCGATCATCAGGTTCAGAAACAGGAAGAGGGAAAGCGCATGGCCGAGACGCCGCTGGTTGACCGTCTCGCCGCCCGGATAGAGGGAGGCGTAAAGCCAGAACAGGATCAGCCCGAAGATGGTGGCGCCATAGATGATGTAGACGTATCCGCTGTCGAAGAAAATGCCGACCTGGTCGAGCTGCAGGCCGATGGTGCTTTGCAGGTCCATGCCGAGGAAAGCCTTCACCGTGCCGTTGATGCGCCCGACGAAATTATCGCCGGTGACGGTCGGCTTGAGGGCATGAATGACGAAGCCGACGACGATGATCACGGGCATGGTCAGAAGGTCCAGCGCCTTCGGAAGCCAGGGATAGATGAAATAGCCCGCGACGCAGATGAGGCTGAAGATCAGCATCGTGCGGGTGTCGTTCGTGAGCAGGATCAGCACGACCGTCGAGAAGAACAGCAACCGGTCCAACAATCCGAGCCGATTGGAAAAACTGATCAGATACAGCACCATCACGCCGCAGAAGTTGGCGAGAGACACCTGTTCCAGGAAGATCGAGGACGACCGGTGGTCGATCAAGCCAAAGGAAAACCGCCCCTCGAAGCCGAGCGCGCCGCGGAACAGCCCGAGATCGCTATACGTGGCCGGCGGCACGCCGCGCGTGTTCTGGAAATACTCGGCCGGATGGAACAGCGCGACATATTCCTTCACCGACACGATTTCGCAGATGAGCACGGCAAGCACGATAATGCAGGAAATCTTGAAGGTGAGCTTGACCGTGCGCTCGTTGGATAGCCGCCCCATGATCGAAAAGGCGAAGATGATCATGACGTTGCGGAGATGGTCGATATAGGCCTGCTTGTTGATGGCAATGACGAAGATCGTCAGCACGATCGTCAGCAGCAGGTAAAAGAGAGGCGCGATGTCCTCCTCGTAGATCCCTTTGGTCAGGAGATAGCTGAAACTTGCGATCTGGAGCACCACCTCGCACAGCACGACGGCGTTGGGCGTCAGCGGCGTGATATTGTGGTTGATGAAAGCAAGGATGCAGTTATAGCAGACCGCCAGCAGCGAAATCGTGAGAATGACGAAATTGATCGGCTGCTTTTCGCCTGAACTTTGCATTGGATATCCGGGGTCGTGGCGTCTTCTCTGGCCGCGCCAGCATATCAGCCCGATGATTCGCGACAAAGAGCCGGCTGGCCGTCGCCGGTCATTTCGCGGACTTGACCAGCGCGCACGATGGCGCCAGCGCCATTTTTCGGCTCAGGCCCTCGGCCAGGACCTTCATCTGGGGTTTGTCGCGGCCGTTGTGCGGCTGGACGTTGAGCGGCTCCTCCGGCGGCCACCAGTCGCCGGCCGCCCAGTAGCTCCAGCCGAGCCAGACGTCGCTGTTGGCGCTCATGATGCCGAGAACCTGCTTCAGCCCATCAAGGCAGCCGTCATTGGCGGCGACGCCGAACTCGCCCAGAAATCCGCGCTTCCCGTTCTTGCGCAGCCAGTCCGTGACGTCGTTCAGGCCCTTCTTTGCGCTGTCGGTGCCATCGCAGACCGGATGGGTGCCCGAGCTGTCCGCATCGAGGTACTGGTGGAATTCGAAGGCGTAGAAATCGATCGGATCCTTGACGCCGAGCATGACCGTTCCGTTCGCGCCGCCGCCAAGAGCGTCGGCGGACCAGCTATGCGCGCCCGTCCAGTTCGTGCCGGGCACGAGAATGAGATTGCGCGCGCCGACGGTCCGGATGCTGCGGATGGCGGTATTGGCGAGCTCCAGCCAATCGGGGGCCTTGATATCGTGCGGTTCGTTCATCAGGCCGAAGGCGACGCCCTTGCGATTGGAGAATTCGACCGCGAGCCGCGCCCAGAAATCACCGAAGGCCAGATCCGTCGCCGGAGCCTGCTTGAGCTGGATCTTGTCGTAATAGCCGTAATTGTGAGGATCGAGGACGACGGCCATCCCATGCTTCTGGATGAGATCGACGGCATCCTTCAGCCGCTGCAGTTCGTCGCCGTTCAGGGGCTGGCCGAGCGTGGGTTGCAGCCGCTCCCAGCGGAAAGGCAGGCGGATGACGTTCATGCCCTTTTCGGCAAAATAACGCACCGTCGCTTCGGAGGGGTAGGTATAGTTCACGTTGACCGCGCCGTCGCGCTCGCCATATTCCGCACCGGAGAGATTGACGCCGCGGTAGCACAGCTGCGGTGCTGCAAGGCTGCTTTCCGCCTGCGCCGTGAAAGCAAGCATGGCTGCTGCGGCCAGCAGGCGCCGTAACACCGTCTTCCTCTGTGCTGTCATCGCTGCTTCCCGTGTTCCGTGCGGATATCCGCTTCTCATAGGGATCATGGTGTTGAGCAATGATGAAGAGGCAGGTCGTGCCGGCCGCCGTATCGCGATTTCCTTGGAGCGTCCTTAATGTTCCGTTAGCCAAAAATTTCTAAACTCAAGGTATCTGCTGCGTGGAATCCGCCTACGAAGCATTGAAAGTCTGACATGAGCTCAATGGAACGAAGCAAGAGATCGGACCAACTTGCGAGTTGGCACGGTGCCGAGCCGTCTGACGCGCGGCGCGACGGCATGCGCCCGCGCAGTCCGATCTTGCGCCCGCGCGATTTCGTCGACGCAGCCGAGCCAGTCACAGCCGTCGAGCAGCCCAAGACGCCCGCCCCTGACCTTCCGGGGCCTGAAGACGCCGCAGGCAGAGCCGAGCCTGAAGACGCCGCAATCGTGCAAACCGCAGCCGAGCCGGTCGTGATCGCCGCTGCCCCGGCCGTGCAGCCGGCGGCGGTTGCCGCGACGAACGCCGCGGCGCAATCGGCACCGATGCCGGCTGCGAACATGCCGCTGCTCGATATTCGCTCCGCCATTCGCTCGATTTGGGCAAAGAAGCTTGTCGTTGTCGTATTGGCCGGGATCGGTGCCGCGCTGGGTGGCGCGGTCATCCCGCTGATACCGCAGAAATTTACCGCCGAAACGAGCCTTTATTTCGACCCCCGTCCCATCGGCGGGCCCGATTCCTCCCAGCAGGCTCCAACGGCGCCGGAGTTGATCACCACGATGATCGACAGCCAGACGCAGATCCTGTCTTCCGGCAAGGTGCTGGGCCGTGTCGTCGATGCGTTGAAGCTCGATCAGGATCCGCAGTTTGACGGCGGCGCCAGCGGCGAGGCGGCGAAATACATCGCGACGGCTGCCTTGGCAAAAGCCGTGCTGATCGCGCGCGAGTCCAGTACCTATGTCGTGACGGCGAAGGTGACGACCGGCGACCCGCAGAAATCTGCCCGGATCGCCAATCAGATCGTGACCTCTTTCATCGAAGAGGAAAGCAAGGCGGCTGCAAACAGCTATAGAAGCAGCAACACAGCGCTGGACACCCGCCTCGAAGATCTGCGCCAGCAGGTGCTTGCCGCCGAAAAGGCCGTCGAGACCTACCGTGCCGATAACGACATGGTGGCTGTCGAAGGCAATCTGATCTCCGACAAGCGCCTGACTGCGTTGAACGACTTGCTGGTCACCGCCCAACAGAAGACGATCGAGGCGAGAGCCCGGGCCGAGGCGGCCGGCAAACTCAGTTTCGAGGATGTGGTGTCCAACACCTCCTCGTCCGGAACGACGTCGACGGCATTGAGCAGCCTGCGGCAGCAATATGCGACGCTGGCAGCCAATGTCGGCAGCCTTCAAAGCCAGCTCGGCGCCCGCCATCCGCGCCTGCTTGCGGCCAAATCCTCATTGGAAAGCCTTGCCGCGGAAATCCGCGCCGAGTTGCAGCGGCAGATGACCTCGGCCCGCGCCGACTATGAGCAGGCGCAGCGGGCCGAGCAGGATATCGCCAAGGAGCTGTCGGTGCAGAAGGCCTCGCAGGTCAACACCTCAGGCAAGCTTGTCGGTCTGAACGAGCTGCAGCGCCAGGCGACTGCCACCCGCGATATCTACGAATCGCTGCTGAAGCGATCCGGGCAGGCCAGCGATGCGCAGGATCTGTCGCAGAGCAATATTCGCGTGATTTCCGAGGCGGAACCCCCGCTGAAGGCGGATGGGCCGAGCCGGAAGGTGATGATGGTGGCCGGCCTGATTGCCGGCGCGATCTTCGGCGCTGGTCTTGGCATGGCCTTCGCCATTCTTTTCGGCCTGTTTCGGCACCCTGTCATCCGCAGCTATTTCGGCAGGTGATCCCTTTTCCATTTTTCGCGCCGTCGGCTTCTTCAGCATCGAGGATGCAGATGCAATTGTGCGCCGACTGTTCTAGATGTAAATCGGCGCTGGGAATAATTGAAACATGCTAATGAAAGCGCAATGCAGTCATCATACACCGGTGGTGCATCGTGAGACATTCTATGCGAAAGAAGCGCTGTGCTGTCGCGCGCTCCGACGCCGGAGGGAATTGAGCGATGGTGCCTGCGGATAAACTCGTTCTGCCGTTCCTGGCGCTGCCGCGGCCGACCAAGCGCGTGCTGGCGCTCCTGGTCGATGCCAGCCTGTGCGTGCTCACGGTCTGGTTCGCCTATTGCCTGCGCCTCGATGACTGGGTCATTCTCGAAGGCGTCGAATGGCTGCCGGCCATCGTTTCTCTTCTGCTTGCCATACCGATCTTCATCGTCCTTGGTCTTTACCGCGCCATTTTCCGGTATGCGGGTCTTTCGGCGTTCGTGACCGTTGTCAAGGCGGTGGCGATCTACGCTCTCGCCTTCATGACGATCTTCACCGCGATCAGCGTGCCGGGCGTGCCGCGCACGGTCGGCATATTGCAGCCATTGCTGTTGCTGATCGCCATCGGCCTGTCGCGCATGTGGACGCGGTACTGGCTCGGCAATGCCTATCAACGGCTCCTGAACCGCAATCAGCTCGCAAAGGTTCTGATCTACGGCGCCGGGGCGTCCGGGCGGCAGCTTGCGGGTGCGCTTGCCAACAGCGCCGAGCTGAATGTCGTCGGTTATCTCGATGATGACCGCAACCTGCATGGCAGCATCATGGGCGGCCTGCCGATCTACGACCCGACCGATCTGCCCGCGCTCGCGGTCTCGGGCGATATCAGGGACGTGCTGCTGGCCTTGCCGAATGCCACGCGTCAGAGACGCAACGAAATCCTCGAAAACATGCGCAAGGCCCGCGTCACCGTGCGCACCATGCCGGATCTGACGGCGCTCGCCCAGGGGCGTGTCGCGGTCTCGGATCTGCGCGAACTGGATATCGAGGATCTGCTCGGCCGCAATGTGATCGCGCCCGACCGTGACCTGATCGAGAAGAACATTCGCGGCAAGGTGGTCATGGTCACCGGCGCCGGCGGCTCGATCGGCGGCGAGCTCTGCCGCCAGATCCTGAAGAACGGTCCGTCGTCGCTCCTGTTGGTCGAGCAGAGCGAATTCGCCCTCTATGCCATTCATGGCGAGCTGGAGAAACTGGCAGCGTCCGCAGGCTATGCCGAAGTGCGCATCATTCCCTTCCTCGCCTCCGTCAGGGACGGGCAGCGCATCAGGCAGATCATGGAGGCATGGCGGCCGAAGACCGTCTATCACGCCGCCGCCTACAAGCATGTGCCGCTCGTCGAGTACAATCCCGTCGAAGGCATCCGCAACAATGTGCTGGGAACGTTGATAACGGCTGAAGCCGCCCGCGATTGCGGCGTCGAGAATTTCGTCCTCATCAGCACGGACAAAGCCGTGCGGCCGACCAACATCATGGGGGCGAGCAAGCGGCTGGCGGAAATGGTGCTGCAGGCCATGGATGCCGACCGCAGATCGGGTGCCGACAGCACCAATTTCGCCATGGTCCGTTTCGGCAACGTGCTTGGCTCTTCCGGCTCCGTCGTGCCGCTGTTCCGCCAGCAGATTCGCGACGGCGGCCCCATCACGCTGACGCATCCCGACATTACCCGCTATTTCATGACCATCCCCGAGGCATCGCAGCTCGTGATCCAGGCCGGTGCCATGTCCGGTGGCGGCGATGTCTTCCTGCTCGATATGGGCGAGCCGGTGCTCATCGCCGATCTCGCCCGCCGCATGGTGGAACTGTCCGGACTGACGGTGCGCGACGAGGACGAGCCGGATGGCGATATCGAGCTGGAAATCACCGGCCTGAGGCCCGGCGAAAAGCTCTACGAGGAGTTGCTGATCGGCGACAATCCGCAGACGACGGGCCATCCGCGCATCATGCAGGCCAAGGAGGATTTCCTGCCCTGGCCGGAGCTGTCGAACCGGCTTGCCGCGCTGGATGCGGCGCTGGACGAGAACGATATCCCCGAGGCCAGGATCCTGCTGCAGAAGCTGGTCTCCGGCTATGAGCCGAGCAGCGAAGTGGTCGACCTTGTCTATCGCGAGCGCGAGCACGACCTGACGGTCGATCAGCCAAGCCTCGACAATGTCGCGCAGCTATAGGATGTAGCCCCGGAAAATCGGTCCGCCGTTTTCCGGCCTGCCGGACTTAGCGCTCGACGGCCTTTGCCGCCATTCCTTGCTTGGCCTTGATGGCATAGTGCCAGCGCCGCAGCTGATCGCATGTGCGGAACCAGTGCGCCGTCAGCCGCAACAGCGAATGCCGCTTGACGGCCCGGTAGTGGACGCGTTTGCCGATGGTGGTGTCGGCGCGGTGTGGGCTGAAATCGACCAGACCTTCGAGTGTCGTGAACGTCTCGACGCCCGTCGACCACCCCCGCTCCAGAGCGACGTCATAGGGAAGGATCATCGGTTTCAGCGTCGTCAGCAGCTTTTGGGCCGCCTTGCGGTTGACGATATAACAGGCTGCCGACCCCTGCGGGCCGTGCATACAGCGACCGATGATATCGTTTTCGGTGGTCCGACAGATCTGCTTGAAGCCGACGAGACGATGGTTGACGAGCTTGACCAGGCGAGTGCCCTGAACGCTTTCCATTGCGGCGATCGCGCGGGGGATCAGCCTTTCGTTGAGCTCGATGTCGTCTTCCATGATGATCGCCATCTTGTCGCCGCTGGCGACAAATTGCTCGAGCGCGAGCAGGTGGCTGCGATAGCATCCGTATTCGCCCGGCAAAAGCTTGCGGCCGTTGTGATAGATGAACGAATGCGGATGGAAGTCGACGCGATCCTCGTCTGCGATCACGCGCCCATCGATGGCGGGAACGCGTGTAATGTGCAGATCGTATTCCACGGCCTGGTTGCAAAGGCGCTTCCAGCGATCACGCGAACGATCGAGATTGATGACATAGATACGGATTTTCTGGGCGGCATCGCCAGCGATCTCAGAGCCGCCGGGACTCGGAATGCGATTAATCTGTTCGAGAATGACCGTTACTCCTGCAAACAGAAATCGCGTGGACACCAACTAATATGATATTTCTATAGTATATAACATATTCGTGACTTGTCGCAAATGGGTACTGCACGTTTATGTTGTATTTGCAGATAAAAGCATTTCCATTGGTGTAACGCAACGTGATCGAGCCGGCAGCCTCGCGCAGGCAGCCATTTAGGCGCGTTTTTGGTGATTGGGCGTTGGCGCGCATCGGCTGCGTTATTATATTTATGGTATGCGGCACCATGGTGTCGCCTTCGCAGGTAAGGGATCGTCGCAGGCCATGTGGATCAAATCGAAAATCGCTATTGCAGCTGTTCTCCTCGCGAGCCTCGCGCCTGCAGCGGCGTTCGCCGACAATCCGCTTCTCCCCAAGCCATATGTCGCTCCCGTCTATCCTTACAAGAACCTGCCGGGCGTGACGGCGCCGAAAATGGCGGCAGACGAGAAGTTTGAGTGCCGGACGACGACCCTTTATGCGGACTATTTCCGCGAGGGACTGTTCTACAGGAGCCTGCCGCGCCTCGGTTACGTTTGCGAGCAGGATGGCGTCATTTCCAGCAGCACCCGCAAGCCGAACTATAAATATTGGCAATATAACGGCCCGGGCAGATGATGCCGCGGGCAGCCTGCCGAAATAAACGGCAGCGCAATCAAAACTTGCGCGGCGTCAGGCTGACGTCGTGAAAGTTTTGATGATGGTCTGAAAATAAATTTCATGTTTTTGGTAAAATGCGCGAACGTCGTTGACGAATGCGAAAATTTGCCCCAAGATTACGAAAATAAATTACGTAATGGGAACTCAAAAGCATGCGAGTTGGAATCATTGGGCTGGGATTCCGCCTGGGATATCTGGGCTATGTCTTCAAGGCGATCGACGAGAGCTTCGAGATTGCCGGATATGTCGATCCGGAACCTGCGGGCCTGCCTGGTTTGATCGAGCAGGGCATTTCTGCCGGAAAAGCCTATGCGACGCCTCAAGAGCTGATTGCCAACGAAAAGATCGACCTCCTGATGATTGGTTCGCCGAACCACATGCATCTCGATCATATCCGCATCGGCCTTGAGGCCGGCCTCAAGATCTTCTGTGAAAAGCCGATCGTCACGACGATCAAGGACAGCATCGAACTCGCAAAGCTGATGGCGAAATTCGGCCATGAGCGACTGAATGTCGGGCTCGTCCTGCGCTATTCGCCCATGTATCGCGATCTTTTGGTCGCGCAGGCCGAAGGAAAGCTCGGCAAGGTCGTTTCCATCGAGGCATCCGAGCATATCGAGCCCTATCACGGCGCGTTCTTCATGCGTGATTGGCGCCGCTACGAACATTATTCCGGCAGCTTCATGCTGGAGAAATGCTGCCACGACCTCGATCTTTATAATGGCGTGGTCGGCGCTCGTCCGGAAAGGGTCGCAAGCTTCGGCGGACGCAAGAGCTTCATCCCGGAAAACGACCCGGCACGGGAGGGGATCAACGATCTCGAACTTTTCCATCGCAAGCCGAGCGGCTGGATGGGATCGGACAAGGTGTTCGACAGCGATGGCGACATCATCGACTATCAGGTCGCGATCGTCGAATATGCCAATGGCGTCGGCATGAACTTCCACACCAACCTGAACGTGCCGGACCAGTTCCGCCGTTTCGCCATCATGGGCTCGCGCGGCATGGCCGAAGGCGATTTCATTCGCGGTTATTTCAACGTGCATGAGATGCTCACCGGCAAGAAGGTGATCGAGAAAACCTATGCGACGCGCACGACGTTGTCGCAGCACTACGGCGCCGATGAGCAGATGGCCGCCGACATTATCGCGCATGTCAAAACGGGCCTGCACCTGCCGGTTTCGACCCAGAATGCGCTGGAAGCGGGAATTCTCGCCTTGTCGATGGACGAGGCGCGCATGAAGAAGACCGTCGTCGATCTCCGACCGATATGGGACGAGTTCGACGAGGCGCTTCATTCAAGAGCCGCCTAGGGAGGGGCGCAGGATGGGTGTTCAACGCAGCACGGTCATCTTCGCCTGGGTCCTGCTTTTTCCGGCTCTTCTTTACGTCACCGTCATCGTCGCCTATCCGCTGGTGGACACGATAATCCTGTCCTTCACCGACGCGTCGTTGAAGAAGGTGACGAATTGGGTCGGTCTGGAGAACTACGCCAAGATCTTCAACGACACCTTCGCCGGCGTCATCGTCCGAACCTTCATCTGGACCTTCTTTTCCGTGTCGTTCAAGATGGTTATCGGCACCTTGGGCGCGGCGCTGCTGAATTCCGCGGTGCCGGGCCGGTCGCTTTTCAGGGTGCTGACCATGCCGCCCTGGATCGTGCCCATGGCGATCGGCATCTTCATGTGGGGCTGGATGTATAACGGCCAGTTCGGCATGATATCGGGCCTGCTGCAGCGTTTTGGCATCGTCGGCAGTCCCGTCGCATTCCTGGCCTATGGCAGCTCGGCTTTCTGGGCAACGATCGTTACCGACGTCTGGATCGGCGTGCCGATGGTCACCCTTTACATGCTGGCGGCCATGCAGGCGGTCCCGCACGATCTGTATGAGGCCGCCTGGACGGATGGCGCCGGCCGCTTCTATCGCTTCCGCCGCATCACGCTGCCGCTGCTCGTGCCTTCCCTGGTCACCATGTCGATGCTCTCGTTGATTTCGACGTTCAATTCCTTCGACATCATCTGGATTTTGACTCGCGGCGGCCCGAACGGCGAGACGACGACGATGATTATCGACACCTATCGCACCGCGATCGGATCCTACAAATATGGTGAAGGCGCGGCCCGCGCGGTGTTGATCTGCATCTTCCTGTCGCTCTTCTGCCTAGCCTATTTCCGCCTGACCAGCCGCTTTTCCACGGGAGCCAAGCAGCGATGAGCCAGCCTTCGATGATCCATCGCTACAAGTGGTACGAGCTCATCGGCATCTATGCCGGGATCCTGCTGTTCCTCACCTTCGTGCTGGCGCCCTTCGTCGAAGGGTTCCTGGTCTCGCTGAAGCCGCTCAGCCAGCTTTTCTCTTCGCCCTACCGGTTCATTCCCGAAAATGGCTCCTTTGCAGCCTACCGGACGATGTGGACCAGCGTGCCGGGCTTCGGCTGGTACATTTTCAACTCGTTCCTAGTTTCCGGTTCGATCACCATCATCGTGCTCATTCTCGTGGTGCCGGCGGCCTACGCCTTCGCCCGCTTTGAGTTCAAGGGTTCGGGCTTGTTGCTGGGTGGTTTTCTGGCGGTGAAGATGTTTTCGGGCGCTGTGCTGCTCATCCCGCTGTTCCGACTCATGCGGTCCTTCGGCGTGCTGAACACCTATTTCGCCATGATCGTGCCGGGTGTCGCCTTCATCATCCCCACGGGGATCTGGCTGCTGCACACCTATATCAGGCGTATCCCGCGGGAGCTCGACGAAGCCGCTTATGTCGATGGCGCAAGCCAGCTCTATACCCTGCGTCGCGTTATCCTACCGATTGCCATGCCTGGTATCGTCGTCGTCGCGATTTCTTCGTTCATCGAGGCATATGCGCAGCAGTTCATCTATGCTCTTACCTTCAACTCGAAGACTGAATACATGCCACTGCCGGTAGGCCTGTTTGCCTATTTCGGCCGGCAGGAGGTCGTCTGGAATGAGCTCATGGCCGCAAGTTTCGTCGGTATCACGCCGGCGCTGATCCTGATCTTCTTCCTGCAACGGTATCTCGTCAGCGGTCTGACCGCCGGCGCGGTGAAGCAATAAAACCAATCAACCACCAGAGAGAACGGGAGCTTAAACGTGACATTCCATTTCAAGACGGGGCTGCTTGCCCTTGCTTTGCTCGGCTCCACCGCGCTTGGCGTCGTGAACGCCCAGGCCGCCGACAAGGAAATCAGCTGGATCTATTGCGGCGACACCATCGATCCGATCCATGTGAAGTATATCAAGCAGTGGGAAGACAAGAATCCGGGCTGGGCAGTCAAGCCAGAACTCGTCGGCTGGGAATTGTGCCAGGATAAGGCAACGACGCTTGCCGCTGCCGGGACGCCAGTCGCCATGGCCTATGTCGGTTCGCGTACGCTCAAGCAGTTCGCTGACAACGATCTGATCGTTCAGATCCCGATGACGGATGACGAAAAGAAGGCCTATTATCCCGGCATCGTCGATACTGTTACTATCGATGGTCAGCAGTGGGGCACGCCGATCGCCTTCTCGACCAAGGCGCTGTACTGGAACAAGGATCTCTTCAAGCAGGCCGGCCTCGATCCCGAGAAGCCGCCGACCACCTGGGCCGAGGAAATCGCCGACGCCAAGACGATCAAGGAAAAGACCGGCATCCCCGGCTACGGCCTCTCGGCCAAGACCTTCGACAACACCATGCACCAGTTCCTGCATTGGGTTTACACCAACAATGGCAAGGTCATCGACGGCGACAAGATCGTCCTCGACAGCCCCGAAGTTCTGGCAGCTCTCCAGGCCTACAAGGACATCACGCCTTACTCGGTCGAAGGACCGACGGCCTACGAGCAGAACGAAATGCGCGCCATCTTCCTCGATGGCAAGGTCGGCATGATCCAGGCCGGCTCCGGCGCCGCCGCTCGCTTGAAGGAAACGAAGATCAACTGGGGCGTGGCGCCGCTGCCGCTCGGTCCTTCGGCCAAGGGCCAGGGCACGCTGCTCATCACCGACAGCCTTGCTGTCTTCAAGGGCAGCGGCGTCGAGGACAAGGCGATCGACTTCGCCAAGTTCATCACGTCTCCCGGCCCGCAGGCGGAATACGAACTGCAGGGCGGCGCCGGCCTCACGCCGCTGCGCCCGTCGGCGCTGGTTGACGAGTTCGTCAAGAAGGACGCTTCCTGGAAGCCGTTCATCGATGGCATCGCCTATGGTGGTCCCGAGCCGCTGTTCAAGGACTACAAGGGCTTCCAGAACGTCATGATCGAGATGGTCCAGTCGGTCGTGACCGGCCAGGCCCAGCCGGCCGACGCGCTGAAGAAGGCTGCTGCCGACCTCGAGCAGTACAAGTAAGCCTGCAAATCACCGGGCCGCGCGCAATGCGCGCGGCCTTTGGAGCCCTGCCCGCCAACCGGCGGCGCCGCGCGGAGACAGAGTTTGGGAAAGCTGCACCTTAATCAGGTCAAAAAATTCTACGGTCATTTCGAGGTCATCAAGGGCGTCGAACTCGACGTAACGGACGGTGAATTCATCGTCTTCGTCGGTCCGTCCGGCTGCGGCAAGTCGACCCTGCTGCGCATGATCGCAGGCCTCGATGAAGTGACCACCGGCGACATCATGATCGATGGTGTCCGCGTCAACGATCTGGCGCCCGTCAAGCGCGGTATCGCCATGGTCTTCCAGTCCTATGCCCTCTATCCGCACATGTCGGTGTTCGAAAACATCGCCTTCCCCCTGCGGGTGGAAAAGATGCCGGAAGACAAGCTCAAGGCCAAGGTCGAGCATGCCGCCCGCATCCTCCATCTCGATCAACGCTTGCAGCAGAAGCCGGGTCAGCTTTCCGGCGGCCAGCGCCAGCGTGTCGCCATCGGCCGTGCCATCGTGCGCGAGCCGAAGATCTTTCTCTTCGACGAGCCGCTGTCGAACCTCGACGCTGCTCTGCGCGCCGACATGCGCATCGAGCTGGCGAAGCTGCACCGCCAGCTGCAGGCGACCATGATCTATGTGACGCACGACCAGGTCGAGGCCATGACCATGGCCGATCGCATCGTCGTGCTGAACGCCGGCGAGATATCACAGGTCGGCGCCCCGCTGGAGCTTTATCACAAGCCGGCGAACACCTTCGTCGCCCGCTTCATCGGCAATCCCAAGATGAACTTCCTGCCTGTGACCTGTACGAACGTCAGCGATGCGGGCGTGGAGATCGACTACAAGGGCCAGAAGGTCGTGTTGCCGGTGACCCCGCGCGCAGGCGCGGTCGGCAAGGCGCTGACGCTCGGTATCCGGCCGGAACATGTCCAGCTCGGCGATGGCGATCTCAGCTTGACCATCGTGCCGACGGTTGTCGAACGTCTCGGTGCTCAAACCGTTGCCTATGCCACGGCGGATGGCATCGACGAGAATTTCTGCGCGACTTTGCCCGGCAGCGCTGCCATCCGCATGGATGCGCCGATCAAGACAGGTATCCGCATTGGCGATTGCCACCTCTTCGACGAAAGCGGCGAGGCTTTCGAGCGGCGGGTGGAACTGACCGAAATCGACATGGAATTGCTGAACCAGGCCGCCTCCTGACGGGAGGCGGTTGCCGGACCATCCTCGCCCTTCGACACGTTCAGGGTGAGGGTGGAGCGAACCTGGTCCTCGATACGGCTTACCACTTTTGGGCTACGGCATAGAGGATCAGCCCCATGGCGAGGAGGCCCGAAGGGCCGTCTCGAACCACGAGGGCGGATCGCCCGAAGCAGCTACCAGACCAGGCCGCGAGCCGCCACGTCTTCGACGCGCGTCACCACGCCGTCGCGATGAAAGACCATCTGGTCGAAGAGGTTGGAAACGACGCAGGTGTGGTTGGGGATGATGCGGATCTTGTCGCCGATCCGTGGGCGAGGGCCGGCGCACTTCGACAGGTCGATGACGCCATGCTCTTCCGAAAGCCCCTTGATGACGGCGTCGGGATAGCCGACCACCTGACCATAGTCGGCAAAGCCGAGAAGATCCGAGGTCAGAGCCTTCGAGCCGGCATCGATGACGGCGCGGTCCTCGGTTGGCCTCGAGACGACGGTGGCGAGGATATGCATCGCGCAATCCTCTTCCCGGCAGTGGCCCGCGCGCACCATCGAGCGGTCGTTGTAGATGTAGGTTCCGGCGCGATGTTCCGTCGCGGCGGTCACAAGATGCGCGTCGAAGAGGCTGGGCGTGCCGCCATTGCTGACGATCGGGCACGCCACGCCATCCGCCTTCAGAAGCTTTACCGCTTCCGACAGGAATTCCTGCGTCGCGGCGGCATTGTCCGGCTTTGGGTAGGTCATGAGGCCGGCAAAGGCGAGCCCCGGCTTGCTGGCGATGTATGTGCCGAGCCTTGCGGCTTCCGCGGGCGATTGCACGCCGCAGCGCGCGCCGCCGGTATCGCATTCCACCAGCACCGTCAGCGGCTTGCGCGCCGCAAAGTAGCTGGAGAGCCCGTCGACGGTGACGGCGCTGTCGGCCACGACCTTAAGGCCGGAAATGCGATTGTTGAGCGCCGAGAGGCGAACGAGCTTCTCCGGGCCGAGAATATTGAAGGTAATCAGGATATCCTCGAAGCCCGCGTCGGCGAAGGCTTCCGCTTCGGTGATTTTCTGGCAGTTGATGCCCTTGGCGCCGGCGGCGACCTGAGCGCGTGCGAGCGCGGGAATCTTGTGCGTCTTGATGTGCGGGCGGAAGTTCAGGCCGTGCTGATCCATGTAGGACTGCACGCGTGCAATGTTTCCGGCCAGTCGGTCCTCGTCGATGATCGGGCGCGGGGTCGATAGTCCTTCGATCCGGTCGCCAGGCTTGGGGCTGATTTCCGAGGCGATGTCATGTGCCATCTCAGGCGTCTTTCCGTTCTTCTGCAAAGGGATCCGCCACCATCGGCCAGATATCCTTCCGCGCACGGCGATAGGGCGTGCGCGCCGGATTGTTGGGATAAGGCGTTCCCGCGGAGCAGTAAAGGATCTGCGCCGCGATCTTGGAGAAGGACGCGTAGAAGTGATTGGTCGATTTGATCACCAGGATCTTCTTGGTCGCCGGCTCGATGCCCATGACGGAGAACAGGCTCGGATCGAAGCTCTGGGCGCGCGTCGAATTCAGGATGATGTCGATACCGTCGAGCTGGATATGCGCGGCATCGCCGAACGGCGCAAAGCTCTCGCCGAAGCGCATCTCGGCGTTGGTGACGAGACGGACGATCTTGACATGACCGTCGATGGGATTGCCCGTGCCCGGCGCGGATTTCGCACCGAAGCGCAGCGGGATTTCCGCACCTTCGCCGGCCGCCATGCAGATCTGCACGGCCATGGGATCCCAGATCGTGCCGATCGCCGTGTCGGTGGCGCCGCGATCGAGCAATTCCTGCAGGACGACCGTCGCATCCCCCGCCGTGCCGCCGCCGGGATTGTCCCATAGGTCGGCAATGACGACCGGGCCGGAGGTTGCGGCCATCGCCTCGCTCACCGCCTGCTTCTCGTCGATCTGCGGCATGATGAAGGTGCCGCGTTTCGAGAAAAGTTCGAGACCGAGCTCCCGGCCGATGGCGGAACCCTTGTCGGGCTTGTTGTTGGTGACGACGAGCAGTTTCGTCCCCATTTCCGGCACGTCGCCGGCCATGAAGCCGTGAATGACAGAAATCGACAGGACGTCGGCATCGCTCTTTTCCAGCGCCATGATCTTGTCGACGAAGGAGCGCATCGGCTCGCGCGACGTCGGGAAGACATCGATCATGCGGCAGTCGAAGACGGACATGACCGGCTCGACGCGGCCTTCGAGCGTATCGATGGCAATACGCCAGAGGTCTTCGGCGCGATCGACGAAATCCGTATGCGGGAATTCCTTGAAGTAGACGAAGAAATTCGCGGCGGCGAGGCGCTTCCCGGTCAGGTGGCTGTGCGGATCGAGTTCGGCGCAGACCAGGATATCCGGCCCCACGATCTCGCGGACGCGCGACAGGAAATCGCCTTCCGTATCCTCGTAGCCATCCGCGACCATGGCGCCGTGCAGCCCGAGAACGACGGCGTCGACCGGCATGGCGGCCCGCAACTGGTCGAGAATTTCGTCCCGCAGGTCCTCATAGGTCCGGCGGTTCACCAGGCCCGCCGGATCGGCCCAGGTGGCCGTGCCCTCGATCACTTCCCAGCCCTTTTGAGCGGCAATGCGCCTGCCGACGGTAATCGGGGCGGAACACAGCGTCGGCGTTTCAGGGTGCATGCCGGGGGGTGCATAGAGAGAGGCTTCGAAAGCACGCCGGTCGATGCAGATGGGAGAGAAGGTGTTCGTCTCGGTCGCGAGGGCCGCGGTGAAAATGCGCAATGCTGTCGCCTCTATTCCATGGGGTTCGGCAGGTAACCGGTGAAGCCGCAGATTTTCCAGCGCCCTTCATGCAGGCGGCAGTAATAAAGAGTCTGCCATTTCATAACGTCGGTGCTGCCGTCCGACTTCTTCAGGCTACCGTCGAACTTCTTGCGCACCAGGGCCATGTCGCCTTCGATCTCGATGTCTTCGAGCGTCGTCGTGGTGAAGATGGCCGTGCGCGGATCCTCGGCGAAGGACTGGGTGGCGAAGTCGCGCGCCTGGCGCAGCCACTCGTCGCGATAGGCTGATAGCGTCGGGAAAGCGAGGCGCCACTTGTCCGGGCTGACGTCGCGCTTGCCGTCGATGCCGATGAAGCCCTCTTCGACGAAATCGCCCGCGACCATCGACCAGTCGGCGGCAAGAAAAGCGTCGATGTCGCGCGGAACGAGCATCTCCCAGATCGAATGCCGGGGCGTATCGCTGGCAGGGAAGGGATTCTTGAAAGGATCACGCATGGTAGCAGCCGCCATTTAAATTCTTTTCATAATTTACGATTTTCACTGGTCAAATTCTGCTTTCTATGGTCATTTGTCAACGTATCAAGAAAATAATTTGCAGGAACCGCATGGTGGCCATCACATGTCAAGGTTCCCGCCGAATGGGAACGAATGACGCGCCGCATCCGCCCGCAAGCCTGTCCACGGGCGCTGGCGGAAATGGTGAGATTGAGATGGATCGCGTCGCTGCCTACGTATCATACGTTTGCAAAGCAGCGACAAAGGGGGGCTGATGGATATCTTCACGACCATGCAGGACGAGAGGGGCCGGCTTTCGCAATCGGAAATCCGCATCGCCGATATCGTCCTCAATGATTTCGAATTCGCGGTCAATGCTTCCATCATCGAGCTTGCGGGCAAGGCGGATGTCTCGCCGCCGACGGTGACGCGCTTCTGCCGGCGCCTGGGCTGCGAAAGCTTTTCCGATTTCAAGGTGCAGCTTGCACGCACCGCCTATGTCGGCATGCGCTATCTCAAGCCGGAGCCGAAGAGCATCGCGCCGGCCGACGTCGCCCAGGACATTATTACCAAGGCGCAGAACGCGCTCTTCCTGCTGCATCGCGGCCTGGATGTCGATGCCATCGAGCGGGCGGCCAACCGGCTTGCCGGCGCGGAGATGATCTATGCCTTCGGCTCCGGCGGCAATTCCTCGATGATCGCCAACGAGCTGCAGAACCGCCTGTTCCGGCTTGGCCTTCGCATTACCGCGAGCTCCGATCACAGCATGCAGCTGATGATGGCGGCGGCGGCCAAACCGACGGACGTGCTGATCGGCTCCTCCTTCTCCGGCCGCAACGCCGAGCTGGTGCGCGCCTTCATGCTGGCGCGCGAGGCCAAGGTGCCGACTATCGCGCTGACGCAGAGCGGAAGCCCGGTGGCGAATGCGGCCGAGATCACGCTGCCCGTCGATCTGCCGGAAGGAGACAATATCTATCGGCCGACATCGACCCGCATTGCCTATCTCGCCGTGGTGGACATTCTCGCCAGCCTGATCGCCTACCGCATCCAGCCGCAAGCCACGGTGACGCTGCGCCGCATCAAGCAGCAGCTCGTCACCCATCGCGACGGCGACGACCGCCAGCTGCTCGGGGACTAAGGCCGTTTCCGCGGCAGGCACGCAAAAACAACGACAGGGCGGCGGGCCTTCGCCGTTCGGGGACTTAATCGAAGGAACACCATATGAGCAAATCCGTTGCCATCGTCACGGGGGCGGCCGGCGATATCGGCCGTGCCATCGCAAAGCGCCTGTCGGATGACCATGACGTCATCCTGCTCGTCGATATCGACGAGGCGGCCGTGCGGAAGGCGGCGGAGGCGCTCGGCCCGGCGGAGCGTTTCGTGGCGCTCAAGGCGGATATCACCAGCGACGTCGATGTTGCCAGCATGGCCGGGGCCGCAGCGGATTTGGGCGGGGTGAAGACGCTGGTCAACAATGCCGGCGCTGCCCGTGCCGTCAGCCTTCACGATACCACGCCCGCTATATGGCGGGCCGACAATGCCCTCAATCTCGAAGCGGCATTCCTGTGCTTCCGCGCCGTCGAGGATCTGCTGAAGGCGTCGAAGGGGTCGGTCATCAATATCGCGTCCGTCAACGGCATGGCCGTCTTCGGCCATCCGGCCTACAGCGCCGCCAAGGCCGGCCTCCTGCATTTCACCCGGCTGGTCGCTGTCGAATACGGCAAGTTCGGCATCCGCTCGAATGCGGTGGCGCCCGGCACCGTGCGCACCCAGGCCTGGGAAGTGCGCGCCGCCGCAAACCCGAATGTCTTCGAGGAGGCGAAGCGCTGGTATGCGCTGCAGCGCGTCGTCGATCCGGTCGATGTCGCCAATGCCGTGTCCTTCCTCGCAAGCCCGCTCGCTTCGGCCATAACAGGCGTCTGCCTGCCCGTCGATTGCGGCCTGACGGCAGGGCAGGCGGAACTCGCCCGCACCTTCTCCCAATCCGATCACTACTGACGCTCGTTGCCAAAGAGGAACTTGATGCAGCCGTCCTCCTATCATCTCGAAAACACCTGGTCTCCCGAGGGCGGAAAGCATGGTCGACTGACCCTGACGCTTTTCAATTTCTCGGATGCGCCGCTTGCCGATTTTCGTCTCGCCTATACGACGCTGACCCGCTTCATCGATCCGCAAGCCTGCGACAACGCCGTCTTCGTGCGCCGCAACGCCAATTTCCATGAGTTCGCACCGCCGGCCGGCGTGTCCATAGCGCCCGGCGAGAGCTGGACGTTCACGGTTTCCGCTCTTCACCGGATTGCGCGGCATTGCACCGATGGCGCCAAGTCCGCCTACGTGACGCTGGCGGATGGCACGCATGTCACGGTCTTCACCTCGGACCTGCTGCTTGCCGATCGCGCCAGCGAGCCGCCGCCCGTGCTGCTGCCGGAAGGCAGGCTGGAGCTTCCCTACGCCATCCAGCCGTGGCCGGCGGCGATCGACGTCAAGCCGGGCGAGGACTTTCCGGTCGCGCTCTATCCGGCCAAGGGCTCGGACGCCGCAAGCGTAAAGGCGCTTGCCTCGGCGCAGGCGCTCTTCCGCCGCCTGTTTCCTTCCAATCACGTTCCCTTCAGCCTCATAGCCGCGCCGCAGGGCAGGGCGCTGCGTTTCATCGAGCGGCCGGCGCTCTCCAGCGAAGCCTATGAGCTTTCCTTCTCCGGCAATGAGGTCGTGCTTTCCTTCTCCGCCGCTTCAGGCCGCCTTTATGGCCTGACGACGCTGGCGCAGCTTCTGGATGGCGCGCGACGCGAGCCGGGCAAGTTCCGCTTTCCGGTTGCGGGCGTGATCGCCGACCAGCCGCGCTACGGCTGGCGCGGCTGCCATCTCGACGTATCCAGGCAATTCACCCCCAAGGCGGATGTCCTGCGCCTGCTCGACATTCTCGCCTGGCTGAAGCTCAACATCTTCCATTGGCACCTGACCGACGACGAGGCTTGGCGGCTCGAGATCCGCGCCTATCCGCAGCTGACCACCACGGGCGTGCTGCGCGGACCGGACGAGCCGCTGCTGCCGCAGCTCGGCAATGCCGCCGAGCCGGTTGGCGGCTTCTATTCGCAGGCCGATGTCAGGGAAATCGTCGCCCACGCCACCGCGCTCGGCATCGAGGTGATCCCGGAGATCGATATCCCCGGCCACAGCACCGCGACGCTTGTCGCCCTGCCTGACCTGACGGATGGGCAGGAGGCGCCCGACAGCTATCACTCGGTCCAGGGGTATCCGAACAATGCGCTGAACCCGGCGATCGAGCTCACCTATGAATTCCTGGCCAAGGTCTTCGATGAAATGGTTGAGCTCTTCCCGTCCGAATATATCCATATCGGCGGTGACGAGGTCGCCAACGGCTCCTGGCTCGCATCGCCGCTGGCGCGCAAGCTGATGGAGAAGGAGGGCCTCTCGGGGACATTTGCGCTGCAGTCCTATTTCCTGAAGCGTATCAAGGCCATGCTCACCGAGCGCGGCCGCAAGCTTGCCGGCTGGAACGAAGTCGCCCATGGCGGCGGCGTCGATCCCGAAAGTACGCTGCTGATGGCCTGGGAAAAGCCGGAGGTAGGCATCGAGCTGGCGCGCGAGGGCTATGAAGTCGTCATGACGCCGGGCCAGGCCTATTATCTCGACATGGTGCAGGCCGACGCCTGGCAGGAGCCGGGCGCGAGCTGGGCAGGCACCGTGCCGCCGGCCCACACCTATGCCTACGAGGCCGAGGGCGATTTTCCGGATGAGCTGAAGCATTTGATGAAGGGCGTGCAGGCCTGCATCTGGCAGGAGAACTTTGTCTCCCGCGACTATTTCAACCGTCTCGTCTTCCCGCGCCTGCCGGCCATTGCCGAAGCTGCCTGGACGCCGAAGGCACAGAAGGATTGGCTGCGCTTTGCCGCCATCGTGCCGCTCAGCCCGAAGCTTTAGGGTTATCGCCGGAGGCTGGTATCGGCCGCCGGCATCCGATCACGCCCGAGGCCGCCGAAAGTTTCTTTCGGCGGCTTTCCTCTGCCGGTAGTGGGAAAGCGACGGCCGGAAGATTGCATCGTTGCCGCCTTGTCGAATTAGCTGGCTCAGACGGTTCCCATGTCGGTCGGGAAGAAGCCTGCCCAGGCCATCACCGCCATGGCCGTGATGACGAGCAGATACCACATGCTGACGTAATCCCCGACCAGCCGCCGGTTCAAGGCGGCAAAGAGAAGAGCGACGCTGAAGGCAAGCCAGAGCAGGTTGCAGACGTGGTTCATTTTGTTGTTCCCCTTATTCGCCTTACCCTCCCTGCCTCAAAGGTTAACCGCATGGAGATGCGGGAGGTAGCGCGGTAGCGGGATGGAGGTCTGCGCAAAACGGGAAGCGCAGACGGATCCGTCAAATGGCCTGGCGGCTTTGGCGACAGCGCGTCGTATCGCGGCAGATTCACCGAAACGCTAAGAAAATCTTAACGCCATGCCGACAGCCCGGGAACATCTCGGCACCGCTCTTCGTTATTGCATCACGGTGTGAGGCGAGGAGTTGAAATCATGGACTATTATACGACGATGGCCGCGTGCGCCGGCACCGGTTCCTTCCTGATCGCAGCGCTCGTAGCGCTCTACGGATGAGGAGCCTTGCCATGGAACATGGTGATTGGAACAATCCCGTCATACTCGAACTCGGCCGCGCCGGTCATTTCGCGATCATCACCAACGCGCTCGATGCGGCCAACTGCATGAGCGAGGAGTGGCCGCTGAATAGCGGGCCTGCGGTAGACGAGGCTGTGCTGGTGTGCCTCGACGCCGTTCTCGGCAAAGCTTCCGCCGAGGAGGCGCGGGAAGCTTTTCTGGAAGCAGTGCGCGAAGCCGGGCTCAGCGTCAGGCCGGACTCCGAAAGCCTTCATTAGGTCGGTCGCATCAGTGGCGGTGTGTCCAGCCCCAACTGCCGGGCCGATATCGCTTCGACAGAAGATGCTCAGATTATCCAGAAGATCAGGCCGAGGATCACGATCACCGCGAGGATGAAACCCATCATCCGCCCAAGCCCTTCGTTGACGTTACCGTCGCCGACGATCAGCTCATACCAGTCGCGCTTTTCACTCATCGAAGGTCCCTCGAGTTCCCTCTCATTAGGGTCCCGGTTATCTCGACAGTCAATGATTTATAGGGGTTGAAAAACAGAAGGCGGCGATGCGGTTCCTGACAGGCTGGAGCCGGGTTCGGTCGCCCCGAATTTCTCAAATCGTTTGCCGATTACGCAGGCTGATCGCATCTTTCAAAACCAGTGTCCACCGCGCCTCCGGCGAACCGGAGTGCGTATCACGAACACTGCTATGTTTTGAAATAATTGAGAAATCCACGTTTCTCAAAAATGGAATGGTGCCCAGAAGAGGACTCGAACCTCCACACCCTTTCGGGTACCAGCACCTGAAGCTGGCGCGTCTACCAATTCCGCCATCTGGGCGACGGACACGCATGTAAGGGGGTGGCCGTCCGGTGTCAACAGGGTTTTTGAAGTTTTCGTGTCAATCGTGAAAAAAGCCGTTCAAGCATGGGTCAGAGCCGGGCTGCCGCCCATGCTTGAATCAAGCCAAGTCCCTGTTCCAGCAAGGCCTTTGCCTCGCTTTCGCTGCTCGATTCGACATAGCAGCGCATTTCCGGTGCATTTCCGGAGGGACGGAAATGGATGATTCGGTTATCCACAAGCGCAACACGCAGTCCGTCGATATCGCTCGTCGAGGCGACGGCTGCGACGGTCTTGAGAAAATCCGCGAGATTGGCGTCGGAGGCGCGCAGATAGGCCATCAGCGCCGCGCTGGTTTCGACCGGAAAATTCTCGAGGCGGTCGGCGGCGGCAAAGGGCAGGCGGTAGCTGCCGGCAACGGCCGAAAGCGGCTTGCCTGCCTTTGCGGCGGCATGGAGCGTCGCCAGGATCGGCAGAAAGCTGTCGCGGGTCGGCAACGGGTCGAAGGGTTTGCCTTCGACGCTGAAGCGGCTGGCCGTCAGCGTGCCGCCATTGGCCTCGAAGCCCATGACATTGGCCTTTCCGGCGGCAACGGCCTCGTCCATGCCGGCGATCACGTAAGGAGAGCCGACGCGGGTGCGGGTGACGGCATAGGAGCCGGCTGCTTCGATACCGGAATTGGAGGTGACCGGGGTGACCACCACGTCGGCGCCGAGGAAGTTGGCGGCGAAGAGGCCGAGCAGATCGCCACGCAGCGGCTCGCCGGCTTCGTCTGCCACCAGCGGCCGGTCGCCGTCGCCATCGGCGGAGACGATGGCGTCCAGTCCATGCTCCGGCGCCCAGCCCTTCATGAGGCGGATCGTCTCGGAAGAGACCGCTTCGGTATCCACCGGAATGAAGCTTTCGGAGCGGCCGAGCGGCACCACGCGGGCGCCGTAATGCGCAAGCACCTGGCCGAAAAGATCGCGCGCCACCGTGCTGTGCTGATAGACGCCGATGGTGAGGCCGGCAAGGCTGCCTGATGGCAGCAGGCTCTTGTTGCGGTCCAGGAACAGCGCTTCCGTCTCTGTCGTACGGTTTTCCGCCTCGGCCGGCGTTTCGTCGAGCACGGAATCGCCGATCGCCAGCGCTTCCTCGCCGATCGCGACTTCGTCGCGCTTGTCGATCTCGCCGTCCGGCCGGTAGAATTTGATGCCGTTGCGGTCGGCGGGGATATGCGAGCCGGTGATCATCAGCGAGGCCGCTTTCAGCTGCAGCCCGTAAAGCGCCAGCGCCGGCGTCGGCAACGTGCCGCAGTCGATCGGCGTCAGGCCGGCGCGCCGCAGCGCGCCGATGCAGGTGGCGGAGATCGCCGGGCTCGATTCGCGAAAATCACGGCCGACCAGAACGAGATCGCCGGGCTTGGCGTGGCCGCTCTTCAGCAGGTAGCGGGCAAAGGCCGTCGCATAGAGAGCGGACGCCCGTCCTACCAGGTCTGCTGACAGGCCGCGAAGGCCGCTGGTGCCGAATTTCAAGCTGCTCACAGGCGATCTCCCTTGGAATGCTCCTGATGTTATGAAGTAAGGTGCGTTGTCGATCAACTCATCGAGAAGAGCTGTCTGCCAGCATTGGTAACACTGGTTTTGCGGTCTCTGCGACCTTAGATAGATGAGAGCTGCCGTGAAAAGATACCGTTTCACCGCAGGTAGGACAGGAGTTCGTCATGGCTGTTTTCGGCAGGGTCGCGTCCGGATGCGCGCTTGCACTCGCCTTGTTGCTGCAGGCGGATTTCGCCGCAGCGGCCTCGAATTCTCCGAAGATCGTCATACAGCCGCGCAGCACGAATTCCGTCATCTGCGATTCGCGGGGCTGCTTCGGGTTCGGGGAGCGGCAGTTCTACACCCGGCCTGGCCAGCCGCTTCCGATCACGCCGCCTTACAATGGAGGCGTCAATCGCTACGACGCGCCACGGGTTCAAATTCCGCCGCGCGAAACCTACATGCCGCCCAGAGCGGTCTATCCTTCGCCGGCCCAGCAGCGCGCGCGGCATCAGATGTGGTGCTCCGAACGCTACCGGACGTACAATCCGGGCACCAACCTTTATTCCACGATCCATAATGGCTTCAGGACCTGCCACTCGCCTTTCGACTGAAGGTTCGGCAGGGGAAGGGGGCGCTCAGCTTTCCAGCGACGCGCGATCCGTGTGGCCAAGATCGCGGTCGGGGTCGATGATATCCCGCACCCGCTGCTTCAATTCCTTCGGCCCCGGGAAGCCGCCGTCGCGCTTGCGTTCCCACAGGAGCTCGCCATCGATGCGGATTTCGAAGACGCCGCCGGTGCCGGGGATCAGCGCCACCTCGCCGAGGCTGTCGGTAAAGGTCTGCAGCAGCTCCTGCGCCATCCAGCCGGAACGCAGAAGCCAGTTGCATTGCGTGCAGTAGAGAATGGTGATCCGGGGCTTGTCGCTCATCGTATGATCCTCGCTGTTTGCTGACATTTATGCTCAACTTTAATCGGCCGCAAGTCAGGGCGGTTTCGAGAAAAGTGCAAGGGGATTTTCCCGCCCGGAATTGCGGAAAGACAAGCAGACAGAGCGATTTGGCGGCGCTGTGAAACGCGGAGCCCGCTCCGGGCTCTTGCCTCACGCGTCTCCGCATGCTCATGTCTGGCCGGACTATCGTTTGGGGATTATCGGAATGCGCGTCGCCATTGTCGAGAACATGAACAACACGCCGCTCGGTGCCCTCGGCATCGCGCTCGAGGAGGCGGGGGCAGAGATAAGATTGTTTCGTCCGTGGGATGGCGAGGCGCTGCCCAACGACACGCTATCCTACGACGCGCTGGTCGTGCTCGGCGGTGAACAGAGCGCGCGCGACGATGAAACCCACCCATACCTGCCCGAACTGGCGCGCCTGATGCGCCGTTTCGAGCGCGACGACAAGGCGGTGCTTGGCATCTGCCTCGGCAGCCAGCTCCTGGCGCGCGCCTACGAGGCGGAAAACCTTCTCGGCACCGCTCACGAATTCGGCTGGAAGACGGTCGGCCTCACCGATGAAGGCAGGGCGGATGCGTTGCTGGCCGATGTCGGCGACGAATTCACCATCTTCGAATGGCACTCCGATACCTTTGCCTTGCCGGCGGGCGCCGTGCACCTGGCAACCAATGGGGTGACACGGAACCAGGCCTTCCGCATCGGCCGCGCCACCTATGGCACCCAGTTCCACTTCGAAGCCAACGCCGCCGTGGTCGATCGCTGGCGGAGCGAATTCCAGGAAACGATCGAGCGCAAGGAACCGGGCTGGCTGGAGAAATATCCAGAGCTTGTCGCCAAGCACGCCGCGGCGGCGGAGACGGCCGGTCTCGCCATCGCGCGGGCTTGGGTGCGGACGATAGAAGCGCAAGTGGAACGTCCTCAGGCGGCAGAGGCCTGAGGACTGGTAAAAGCTTTCAATGATCAGGCAAGGCTCGGCGATCCGGTGGCGTCCCGCGTCGCGTCGCCAGCCTTGGAAGACGGGAGAGAAGGACATCATGAGTACGATGGAATTACCCAGCGAAGGCCGCTGCCGTTGCGGGCAGGTGCGTTTGAAGATCAGCGCCAAACCAATGGTCACCATGGCCTGCCATTGCACAGGCTGCCAGCGCATGACGGGCGGCCCCTATTCGTTGAGCGCCGCCATCCCCACGGAGGGTTTCGAGGTGACGGAGGGCGAGCCTGTCATCGGCGGCCTGCATGGGGATATCATCCATCACTATTTCTGCCCGCATTGCATGAGCTGGCTGTTCACGCGGCTCGAGGGCGTCGACTCGTTCGTCAACGTCCGCGCCACCATGCTCAACGACATTAGCTGGTACGCACCCTTCATCGAGACGTGGACGAGCGAAAAGCTCCCCTGGGTGACGACGCCCGCCAGGCACAGCTATGCCGCGCTGCCGGCCATGGAAGACTATGAAGGCTTGATCAAGGAG
Source organism: Martinezella lusitana (assembly GCF_010668395.1). Taxonomy (GTDB): domain Bacteria; phylum Pseudomonadota; class Alphaproteobacteria; order Rhizobiales; family Rhizobiaceae; genus Rhizobium; species Rhizobium lusitanum_A. The sequence goes on along the minus strand of NZ_WUEY01000001.1, from coordinate 671,429 downwards.
TATATGGGGCAAGTTTCTTGATGTAATGCGACTGGCTTGAAAGCTCGTCGCGACCTGTGAAAGGATTGACCAGTGCCCGGAGGAGCACTGGTCTTCACTCATTATGCAGCGCACCTCTTCAACGCGACCTCTCGACTGCCAACGTGCTTCCGTTCCTTCAAAACTTCACTCACACGAGCAGGGTTAACGTCGAAGCTGGCCGCAATCCGGTTCTGGAACTCTCCATTCCAACTCCGCAACCAAATTTCGACAGCATCTTCAAAAGTGAGCGTATAGCTCGGCTTTTCATTATCATTCATCATAAAAGTCTCCGATTAAAAGTGCCCTCTTGAAACGGAGACTCGGAAATGCGATTCTGAATGAGTAAACGGTTCAGATATCGGCATTCTCCGAGTTACTCCGCCCAGCGGATTCGGGCTTATCCACTGACACCACGGGTCACACTGCCAATCGGGGTCCAGCCGATTTGCTTTGTGGCCCTTTTCATTAATGCCAGCCGCGACGGTGTTCGATGGTGCGGGTGGCTAAATTTCTTCTAATCATGTCGTCTCCGAGTATAGGCGCAAGCGACGCCCACCCAAATATCGCATTAACTCAGCTGGTTTGCAATCATACTTGAAAAAATTAGCTGAAAAATATAGCTTGTTATTGTGAAGTTCGAGAGGTCAAGAGATGAGTCGCGTGAGAAGCCCAGGGTATCCGAGTCTTTCACTATCGCAAGCGATTGATTTTTCTAAGAAAATTCATGCAGTAAATCGAACAAATGCAATTGATCGAGAGGCTGCGGCTAAGGATATGGGTTACTCTGGAGTAACTGGACATTCCGGCAAGATAATAGCTAGTCTTCTTCATTATGGTCTTTTGGAGAAGGCGGGAGCCGGTGGAGTGCGAATCACTTCGCGAGCAATTGATATTTTACACCCCGATAGAGTCGCAGATCGTAAAAGTGCCTTGTATGAAGCTGCTTTCGCGCCAGATCTTTTTGGTCGGCTACGACAGCGTTTCTCAGACGGTATTCCGTCGGAAAACAGCTTAAGGTCTTTTCTAGTTCGAGAGGGATTTTCCGATGTCGCCATTACACCCGCAGTCTCAAGCTATCTGGAAACATGCCGATTTCTACAGCAAGAGAGTGCTTACGAAAGTTCTGGGCAAGAGCCAGTTCTCACGTCCGCGACCGAGCATACTGAAAGTACAAGCCTAGCTCTTATCCCGAGCGAAACATCAATAGCGGGACCAGTAAGCGATTATTTCAGCATTAAGACCAACGTTGCAGAGCGGGTTGTCTTCACGGAGGAGGGCGAACCTGGTCAGTACCTCAAGCTTATCGCTAGCGGAGAGATAGACGACTATCTGCTGGAGGCGTTAGAGGACTTTGTGAAACGACAACGTAAGCGATTAACAAAAGTTGCATAGAGAGTGAGGCTGATTTGATAGCCTCACTCATCTCCCATCTTCAGCGCGGCAATAAACGCTTCCTGCGGGATTTCGACCTTGCCGAACTGCCGCATGCGCTTCTTGCCTTCCTTCTGCTTGTCGAGCAGCTTGCGCTTGCGGGTGGCGTCGCCGCCGTAGCACTTGGCGGTCACGTCCTTGCGCAGCGCCTTCACCGTCTCGCGCGCGATGATGCGCCCGCCGATGGCGGCCTGGATCGGGATCTGGAACATGTGCTGCGGGATCAGATCCTTCAGCTTTTCGCACATGACGCGGCCGCGCTTTTCCGCAGCAGAGCGGTGCACGAGCATGGAGAGCGCGTCCACCGGCTCGGCATTGACGAGGATCGACATCTTGACGAGATCGCTCTCGCGATAGTCCGTCAGGCTGTAGTCGAAGGAGGCGTAACCCTTGGAGATCGACTTCAGGCGGTCGTAGAAGTCGAAGACGACTTCGTTAAGTGGCAGATCGTAGGTAATCATGGCGCGGTTGCCGACATAAGTCAGCTCGGTCTGGATACCGCGGCGGTCCTGGCAAAGCTTCAGGATCGAGCCGAGATAATCGTCCGGCGTCAGGATCGTCGCCTTGATCCACGGCTCGCGGAATTCGGAGATCTTGACGACGTCGGGCATGTCGGCCGGATTGTGCAGCTCGATCTCGGTGCCGTCGGTCATGGTGAGCTGGTAGACGACGGACGGAGCCGTCGCGATCAGGTCGAGATTGAATTCGCGTTCCAGGCGCTCCTGGATGATTTCCAGATGCAGCAGGCCGAGGAAGCCGCAGCGGAAGCCGAAGCCGAGAGCGGCCGAAGATTCCATCTCGAAGGAGAAGCTGGCGTCGTTGAGGCGCAGCTTGCCCATGGCGGAGCGCAGGTCTTCGAAATCGGCGGCATCGACCGGGAAAAGGCCGCAGAACACCACGGGCTGCGCCGGCTTGAAGCCCGGCAGGGCCGCGGCCGTCGGGCGCTTGTCCTCGGTGATGGTATCGCCGACGCGGGTGTCGGCCACTTCCTTGATCGAGGCGGTGATGAAGCCGATCTCGCCGGGGCCGAGGCTGTCGACGGCCACCATCTTCGGGGTGAGAACGCCGACGCGCTCGATCTGGTATTTTGCGTCCGTGCCCATCATGCGGATGGTCTGGCCCTTGGTCAGCGTGCCGTCGATGATGCGCACCAGAACCATGACGCCGAGATAGGTGTCGTACCAGCTGTCGACCAGCAGCGCCTTCAAGGGCGCCTTTTCGCCGCCCGGGCTCTTCGGCGCCGGCAGCTTGTGGACGATGGCTTCGAGAACGTCCGGAATGCCGAGGCCGGTCTTGGCCGAAATCAGCACGGCGTCGGAAGCGTCGATGCCGATCACTTCCTCGATCTGGTCCTTGATGCGGTCGGGTTCGGCGGCCGGCAGGTCGATCTTGTTGAGGACCGTGACGAGCTCGTGATTGTTGTCGATCGCCTGATAGACGTTGGCGAGCGTCTGCGCTTCCACGCCCTGCGATGCATCGACGACCAGCAGAGAGCCTTCGCAAGCCGACAGCGAGCGCGAGACTTCATAGGCGAAGTCGACGTGTCCGGGCGTGTCGATCAGGTTGAGGATATAGGTCTCGCCATTGTTGGCCTTGTAGTGCAGGCGCACCGTCTGGGCCTTGATGGTGATGCCGCGCTCGCGCTCGATCTCCATGTTGTCCAGCACCTGCTCCGACATCTCGCGTTCGGCAAGGCCGCCCGTCGTCTGGATCAGGCGGTCGGCCAGCGTCGATTTGCCGTGGTCGATATGGGCCACGATCGAGAAGTTGCGGATATGCGAAAGCGGAGTGGTGGAATTGGTGCTCATGCGCGCCATATAGCAGCGCCGCCCCGCGCCGCAAAGCGGAAAAGCGGGGCTTTGGCGGCTATCTTCACGCTATGTTAGCCTTTTCCGGCCCGCCGTCGATGAATGTCGGAGCGCCCTTGATTCCATCATGAGATCGTGTATTTCTCATATAGTGGAATTATGAAGTGTGAGACACCGGTAATGGCGGATGATGATCTGGAATTGGCGATCGGCGCGCGCATCAAGGAGCTTCGCATCGCCCGCGGCCTGACGCTGGACGAACTTGCCGATGCCTCATCCGTCAGCCGCGCCATGATCTCGCGCATCGAGCGGGCGGAGGCAAGCCCGACGGCCTCGCTGCTGTCGCGGCTTTGCGCGGCGCTCGGCCTTTCGCTTTCGGCTTTCTTTGCCGAGGAGGACGAGGACGTGTCGCCGCTTGCTCGCCGCGATCAGCAGGCGATCTGGCGTGACCCGGGAACGGGGTATGTCAGGCGTGCCGTCTCGCCGCCCGGAACGGGCTCGAAGGTCGATGTCGTCGAAGTTGCCTTCCCCGCCGGCGCGCGGGTCATCTTCCCGCCGAACACCGCAAGCCTCGGCATGACCCAGCATGTCTGGCTGTTCGAGGGCGAGATGGAGGTGACGCATCGCGATGTCGTGCATTGCCTGATGCCTGGCGATTGTATCTTCATGGGCGTGGGTGACGGTCACGCCTTCCATAATCCCGGCGAGGTGCCGGCGCGCTACGGCGTCATCCTCGACCGTGGGCGCTCATAACTACCAAGGATCGTTTCATGTCCGACATTCTTCTTCTTTCCGCCGGCGACGCCCGCGCCCTCCTCACCGATCTCTGCGACGTGCTTGCCGATTGCGTCAATGGTGGCGCCTCGGTCGGCTTCATGCAGCCTTACGGGCCGGCCGATGCCGTGCCCTACTGGCAGGGCGTCGCCGATAGCGTCGAAGGCGGCGCGACGCTGTTGCTCGTCGCCGTAATCGAGGGCAGGGTTGCCGGAACGGTGCAGGTGGGCGCCGCGCAGATGCCGAACCAGCCGCATCGCGGCGATCTCAAGAAGCTGCTGGTGCATCGGTCGGCGCGCGGAAAGGGGCTGGCACGTCTCCTGATGGAAGCGGCTGAGCGCGAAGCACTCAGCATCGGCAAGACCTTGCTCGTGCTCGATACCGCGACCGGCAGCGATGCCGAGGCGATCTATCCGCGCCTGGGCTGGCAGCGCGTCGGCATCGTGCCGGACTATGCCATGTGGCCTGAAGGCGGCCTGTGCGACACGACATTCTTCTACAAGCGTGTCGCTGCCTGAACCTCGCCAATGTGCTGCAGGGCCGTGAAGTCCGAGAGGTCTTGGATCAAAGCGCCTGATCGCAGGATGAAAAGTTTGAATTTGTCAGCGTCAGGCCCGGTCTCTACAAACCACCGGCAAGGAGAGAGGCCATGGACCAGAAGCTTGTCGAAAGTGGCACGGATGGCGGCGCGGCGCTGATGCCGCATCCGGATGTCGCACCGTCGACCGGCGGCATTGCCGCCGGCGTGCTCATGTGCGTGATGTCCATGTCGTCGATCCAATTCGGTTCGGCGCTGTCGGCCTCCGCCATCGCAACATTCGGCCCAACGGGCGCAACATGGCTCCGGCTCGCCTTCGCATCCGTTATATTGGCCGTTATCGTCAGGCCGAAGGTGACGCGTTATAGCCGCGCGCAATGGATTGCCGTGCTGGTGCTCGGCACCGTGTCGGCGCTGATGACGATTTCCTTCTTCTCGGCGATCGCGCGCATTCCGCTGGGTCTTGCCGTTGCGATCGACTTCCTCGGGCCTCTGCTGGTCGCAACTCTCGGCTTCGGCCTCAGCCGCCAGCTTCTCTGGCCCGTCGTCGCCGCCATCGGCGTGTTGCTGCTCGCTTATGATGGTGAGGAGTGGGTGGGCAATCTGCCGGGGATCCTCTACGCCTGCGGCGCGGGCGCGGGCTGGGCGTGCTATATTCTGCTGACGAAAAGGGTTGGCGATGCCTTCAAGGGTCTCGAAGGTCTTTCCATGTCGCTGCTGGTTGCTGCCGTGGTCGCCACACCCTTCGGCTTCGCCTCCGCCGTTCCGCACATCACGGCCTCCGGTCTTCTCGAAATGGCCGGGCTGGCCGTGCTTGTCCCGCTGCTTCCCTATGCCTTGGAAATGACGGCGCTGCGGCGCATGCCGACCTCATCCTTCGGCATTCTCATGAGCCTCGAGCCCGCCATCGGCGCCTTTGCCGGCTTCGTCATCCTGTCGCAGCCGATGACGCCATCGCAAATGTTCGGCACGGCGCTCGTCGTCGCCGCCAGCATCGGGGCAACGATCTTCGCGGCGAAAAGCTGAGCGGCTCTATCGGCCGTGCGTCGACGATTCCTGTCCGGCATTTCCTTGTCGATCGGGCGCCTGCAGCCTGGCGATCTGCGGGGCGACGATTACGATGAACAGTCCGGGGTCGCCGAAAGCCCTCGCGGAGAGCATTGCTCCATGCACCGAGGCCATCACTATCTGGGCCTCCTCTTCCGGCCGGTTGTCCAACCGGAACCGGCCAGCCTCCGCTCCTGATTGCAGCACCGACGCGAGCCATTCCGCAAGCCCATGGAAATGGGCGCGGACCTGCGATGCGACCTCTTCCGGCAGCATCTGCATCTCGCTGGCAAGCATCGCGCAGACGCAGAAGGGCAGCGAGGCGTCGCCAATGCAGGAATGCCAGAAGTTCACATAGGCCTGCAGCTGTTCGGAGGGGTCTGAGATCCCCTCGCGCAGAGACTTCAAACCTGCCCCTGTCTGCTGCCTGTAGCGATCCACCAGCGCCGAAACCAGCTCGGCCTTCGTCGGAAAATGATGGTGGATGCTCGCCTTCCTGATGCCGATCGCAGCCGAGATATCGGCATAGCTGAAGCCGTTATAGCCTCCCGCCACGACGAGGGACTGCGCGATGTCGAGGATTTTTTCTGAGGTCGAAGTCGTTGATTTCATGTCGCTGCCTACCTTCTGGTAGGCTTATTGTCAAGGCTGCGGCAACACTTCCGGCTCTCACAAAACGGTGTTCGAACGTCATGTTGACTCTAAAGATTTAACTTCCTACTAGTAGGTAGGCAACAACAAGGAGCTTGCCGATGCAAAGCCATACCTCGACCCAGCCCAACTGGCTGCGATCCTACTATTTCACGCGCGCCCTGTTCTCTGTGGCCTGGATCTCCGCCGCCATTCTCTTGCGCGGACAACCGCTGCCCGCAGCATTTCTGCTGGTGATCTATCCTCTATGGGATGCCGTCGCCAATCTCATCGACGCCCGCGTAAATGGCGGCCTCAAGGCCAATCCGTCCCAGTCATTGAATGTTGTGGTCAGCACGATCACGACGCTCGCCGTTGTCGTGGCGGTCAGCAACAGCACCTACGCCGTTCTGGCGGTGTTCGGAGTTTGGGCGATCCTCTCGGGTCTGCTGCAACTCTATACGGGGGTCAGGCGCTGGCGTGCTTATGGCGCCCAATGGGTGATGATCCTGAGCGGCGCGCAGTCGGCCCTTGCCGGCGGCTTCATGATCAGCCGAGCCTTTGGCGCCGCTGCGCCGTCGATTCTGGATATTGTCCCCTATGTGGCGTTCGGCGCCTTCTACTTCCTGCTTTCCGCAATCTGGCTCGCCGTCGCATCCTACCGCAAAGTACATGCATAGGCAGCACCTGACACTGCGGCGGCAAGTTTGAAGTCATTTGCCGCCGTCGGGAGAGCTGGATCGTTCATTCATCGCCACCGCTGTTGGCGATGACATTTCGTCAATCCGTTCGCCTGCCGGCATTGATATCCGTAACGATCGCTATCGGCGTAAAATCGCAGTGAATGTCACCCATGTCTGGTGGCATCTGCCGCCGAATTCGGCTTTGTCGCGCGAGATGCCTTAGACGGTTTTCCGCGCGGGATCGTCGAGCGCCGGATTATAGAACAGCGACAATGTCAGGCTTTTGGCGATGCGTTCCGCTGTCGCCATGAACCAGTCCTTCGCCGCCTCGGAAGGCGCGATATCGGCAAGCGTCGCGGAGAAAAGCGACAGCCATTCCGGAAAGAGGTCGGCCGCCATGCCCTCGACGCCGAGATGCGCCTGCACCGGCTTGCCGCCATAGGCGCCGTTCTTGAAGGCGACCGACGACCAGAAGCGTTTCATCTTTTCCATGTGATCGGGCCAGCGCCCGGCAAGACGTCCATCGAACACCGGTCCGAGCCGGGGGTGCGCCTGGACGCGCCCATAGAATGTGTCGACCAGCCTGTCGATGAAAGCGGCATCGATGCCGATCCTCGCCATCTCGGCCTCGGCCTTTTCGCGAATGCCGGCAAGATGAGCCGCGCGAGCCTGCAGGTCATGTTCCATGGTCTTCTCCGGGCGCTCGGGCGAGATATCGCCGCGGCCAGCTTCCGTTTCCCTATGTATGCAATTCGCCGGCATAACCAAGACGTCATGGTGATGTTGCGGCAATCTGTCAAAACCGCATGGCGATGGCCACGCCGCCTTTATGACGGCCCGCATATTTTCCAGCACGATTTCCCCTCACGAAAGCGCCTCCGCGCTTGACCCGCATAATGACCCACTTTAGAATTAGAATAATTCTAAAGTTATGAGGTTGCCCCCATGCTGCTAGGTCTGTTCCGTCCCTCGAAACGTCACTTCACCTCCCTTTCCGAACAGGAGATCCTGGCGATCGCCATCGCGGCGGAGGAGGACGATTCGCGCATCTATCTCGCCTATGCCGATATCCTGCGCCAGAACTACCCCGATTCCGCCAAGGTTTTCGAGGATATGGCCGAAGTCGAGGATACCCACCGCAAGACATTGATCGACATGCATCGCCGCCGCTTCGGCGAACGGATCCCGCTGATCCGGCGCGAGCATGTGCGTGGCTTCTACGAGCGCAAGCCGGATTGGCTGCGCAAGAACCTCTCCCTCGATGCCATTCGCGAGGAGGCCGAGGCAATGGAGCGGCAGGCCTATAATTTCTATGTCGAAGCGGCCAAGCAGGTTTCCGATGCCTCGACGCGCCAGCTTCTCGGCGATCTCGCACTCGCGGAGCAGGGGCACGAGGATATTGCGCACCTGCTGGAAGACAAGCATACGCCGGATACGGTCAGGCAGGAAGAGGATGCGCAAGCGCGCCGCCAGTTCGTGCTGACCTATGTGCAGCCGGGCCTTGCGGGCCTCATGGACGGGTCCGTTTCCACCCTGGCGCCGATCTTCGCCGCCGCCTTCGCCACCCAGCAGACCTGGCAGACATTCCTTGTCGGCCTGTCGGCCTCCGTGGGCGCCGGTATTTCCATGGGCTTCACGGAAGCGGCACACGACGACGGAAAAATCTCCGGCCGCGGCTCGCCGATCAAGCGCGGCCTTGCCTGCGGCATCATGACCGCGCTTGGCGGCCTCGGCCATGCGCTGCCTTACCTCATTCCGCATTTCTGGACAGCGACGATCACGGCGGCCGTCGTGGTTTTCTTCGAGCTCTGGGCCATCGCCTTCATTCAGAACAAATACATGGAGACACCGTTCCTGCGCGCGGCCTTCCAGGTCGTTCTCGGCGGCTCGCTGGTCCTCGGCGCCGGCATTCTCATCGGAAACGGATGAGGCCCTGTCGGGTCGCTCCGCTATTCACGAAATGTTAAAGTTCGGAACGCCCGCCGCCGCCGTCGGTTAGCACCACGAGGCCGCTCTTGGCCTCGCATGCTAACCCAAAGGAGATATCCAATGGCAAACCAAGGTGGAACGCACGACCAGCACGTCAAGGCAGGCCAGCAGAGTCACAAGAACACGGAGGACAACACCAGGAATGCCTCTTCTTCCGGCTCGCACGAGCAGCACTCCGGCGGCTCCCGTGGCGGCACCCACGAGCAGCATGTCAAGGCGGGGCAGCAGAGCCACAAGAACCATTAGGGTTCATCGCGACAATCAATTCGTCCGCGCCTGCGGACTGCTCTTACCACATGAGGAAACGCAAAAGGCCGGCCCGATGGGGCCGGCCTTCCTGTATGCAACGAATTGCTTTTCCGTTTACTTGACGGCGCCGACCAGAATGTCGTTGCCATTTTCGATGGTAACCCAGCGGCCCGCATTGAAGCTCGCCTGACGCTTCAGGTAGGAATAGGGGGTCCTGTACCAGACCTTCACATCGTCTTCGAGGTTGTCGAGGATGTAGTCGCCCTGCTTGGTGCGCAGCGTCAGCACGGCATGGCCTTCGCCGTCCGGCTTGCGCACGACCGTCATCAGCAGGTCGGAAGCGGAAATGCCGCTCTGCATCAGCAGCTTGCGTTTCAGCAGCGCAAAATCCTCGCAATCGCCGGCAGTCTTCGGATATTCCCAATATTCTTCCTGGCCGTAGACTTCCATGTCGGTCGCTGGCCGGATGGTCTTGTTGACGCGCAGGTTGATCTGGTTGACCAGTGCCCAGGCGGCAGCGTTCATGTCGATGGGGCCGACATTGCGGGTCGGGCCGCATTCGTCGGTGTGCCTCTGGCAGAAATCATAGTGCCCGATCGGCTGGGAAGTGACGCTGCCGACGGTCATCGACGCGGTCTGTTCGGACGCCGGCACCGCCGACGACGACATCGCAACTATAGCAGCGAAGGCAATCAATACGCCCTTAATACGCACGCCCACTATCCTTGTATCGTCCCTGCATTTGTTAACAAATTGTTAATGTAGGGGGGCGTGGGAAGTCAATCGTTACTTAAGTGTTAACGCCGGAACCGGGCCTTATGGTTAATTTCGGCACAATCCAGAGGCTAGTCGCCACAATTTCATGCCTCCTGTGATTACACAGGCATGGCGGGACAGCGCCCGGAAACGGACGCATGTTGAATTCGATTGGAACGTATCTACTTGTTTCTACAGTGTATTATGCAGCGCCAGCGTCTCGGAAACAGCGAGCATGCGCTCGAGATCCTGCGGGCGCGACAGGCGATGGTCGCCATCGCGCACAAGTGTTAACACCACATCGTCGGCCGGCAGGTGCTCGACCAGCTTTAACGAATGCGCGAAGGGCACGTCGGCATCCTGCATGCCCTGCAATATGTGTACCGGGCAGCCGGTCTCGATGATCCCCGTGAGCACGCGGTTGGCGCGGCCGTCCTCGATGAGGGCACGGGTGAAGATGTTCGGCTCCGGGCTGTAGTCCGATGGTTCTTCGAAATAACCGCGTTCCGCCAGCGAGCGCCGCTCGACGTCGGAGAGATTGGGCTCGATGAGATCGACGGTGAAATCGGGTGCCGGCGCGATCAGCACGAGGCCCGCGACGACGGGTGCCTTCTTGCGCTTGCGCAGCTCCTGGATGACCCTGAGCGCGATCCAGCCGCCCATCGAGGAGCCGACGAGGACGATCTTCTTCGGCTTGGTATGATCGATGACATCGAGCGCCTCTTCCAGCCAGCGCGAGATCGTGCCGTCGGTGAACTTGCCGCCGGACTGGCCATGGCCGGAATAGTCGAAGCGGATGCAGCCCACGCCGAGCCGCGCGGCCAGCGCATCGAGTTCCACGGCCTTGGTGCCGGTCATGTCGGATCGATAGCCGGACAACCAGACGAAGCTGATATTCCCGGCGCCCTTGCCGGCGGCGCGTTGGATGATTGCGATCTGGCGTTCGTTCTCGCCCGTGCCGACGGAAAGGAAGGTCGGCTGGATTGTTGTGGCTGTTTCGGACATCGAAAACTCCGGGATTTTTCGCCCTATAAAGCAGATTCGCGCCGGCGTGACCCGAAAAAACCTCGATCTTTACGCAAGGGTCACTATATAATCCGCGAACGATACTGTGTCCTTGGCGCATCTCGCGCTTCCATGACATTCTATTGACACGCGGGAGGTGCTTTTTTCCTGCTGTCATGCTATTGACTTCAACACAGCTTTTACGACATTTCCGTCAGTTGCGCCGATGGGGAGCGAGAGGCTGCAGCTATCCGAAACAATTCGTGGAGAATACGACCATTCGCAGACCCTTTAAAACCGATGCGCCCGTAAAGGACGGGCCACGTTCCAACAGGGAAATTCGCATTCCCAAAGTTCAGCTTATCGCAGCTGACGGCGCGAATATGGGCATCGTCCCGACCGACCAGGCATTGAGAATGGCGGAGGAGGCCGGTCTCGATCTGGTAGAGATTTCCCCCAATGCTGAACCGCCTGTGTGCAAGATCCTCGACCTGGGCAAGCTGAAATACGCCAACCAGAAGAAGGCCGCCGAGGCGCGCAAGAAGCAGAAGATCGTCGAAGTCAAAGAAATCAAGATGCGCCCCAACATCGACACCCATGACTATGAGGTGAAGATGAAGGCGATCGGCCGTTTCTTCGAGGAAGGTGACAAGGTGAAGGTGACCTTGAAGTTCCGTGGCCGCGAAATGGCCCACCAGGAACTCGGTATGAAGCTTCTTCAGCAGGTCAAGGAAGATACGCTCGAGATCGCCAAGGTGGAAGCCGAGCCGAAGCTCGAAGGCCGCCAGATGATGATGGTGCTTGCGCCGAAGTGAGGCGCAAGGCGAAGCAAGAGGTCGGAGCCGTCCCATTGGGCGGCTTTTTCCTTTTGTGCGCCGGATCGATCGTTGTCATCGATCTGCAAAGATTCCGGCGTCTGGCCCGTTGCACTTGTGGGCAACTGCGGTTATAAGCGCGCGTCCGAACTGACCGGCAGGGCATGCCGTGGCAGTTCAGAATGCTGGCGGAGCGGTTCGTCACCGGATCCGCCGTTTAACAACAAACGCTCCGGCACCTTGTTACAGCCCGGCTTGTCCGGTTCTGTGGGAAGGGCTTTTAGCAAAGCGCGCCAGGAAGCATCGAAGGAGTAGCAAAATGCCCAAGATGAAGACGAAGTCCTCTGCCAAGAAGCGGTTCAAGATCACCGCAACCGGCAAGGTCAAGGCCGCAGCTGCTGGCAAGCGCCACGGCATGATCAAGCGTAGCAACAAGTTCATTCGCGATGCCCGCGGCACCATGGTTCTCGCAGAACCGGATGGCCGTAAGGTTATCAAGAACTACTTGCCGAACGGTCTCTAAGACTATTCGTAACGCTATAGACTAAGGAGATCATGAAATGGCACGCGTAAAAAGAGGCGTTACCGCCCACGCCAAGCACAAGAAGGTTCTGAAGGCAGCCAAGGGCTTCTACGGCCGCCGCAAGAACACCATCCGTACAGCCAAGGCCGCCGTCGACCGTTCCAAGCAGTACGCTTACCGCGACCGCAAGGTCAACAAGCGCAACTTCCGCGCCCTCTGGATCCAGCGCATCAACGCTGCCGTCCGCGAATTCGGCCTGACCTACGGCCGTTTCATCGACGGTCTGAACAAGGCTGGCATCGAAGTGGACCGCAAGGTTCTCTCCGACATGGCGATCCATGAGCCGGAAGCTTTCGGCGCCCTCGTTGCTGCCTCCAAGAAGGCACTCGAGTACCTGAAGGAAGCTGGCACGAAGAACGAGTTCGAAGCCACCGTTGGCTAAGAACGCCTTCTAGACGGTTTTTGTCATATTTGTGAAACCCGCGCTTGTGAAACCAGCGCGGGTTTTGTATTTTCCGGGATACAATCAATTTACGATGATCACCTCGGGGATTCCCGCTGTCGGGGATAGGTGAAATTGTTGAATGGCAAGACCAGAGAATTAAATTCCATACCCAATCTCAGCGGCAAGGATATCGAGGCCTTGCTGACGGTGCTGGTGAGCGGATCCAAGCGTATCGAACGTGTCCCCCTTTCCTCAGGTCAGGTGTGGATCAAGCGATACGGCACGGAAAAGCCATCGGTCTGGCGCCATCTGCAGACCCTTTGCTCACGTATTCTCCCCGTCGCCTTCCTGCGTCCCTGCGCCTATCTCGCGCCGCAACAAATGGCGGAACGTGAAACCCGGCGCATAGGCATGTTCAAGGAGCACGGGATCGCCGTTCCGGAAATCCTCTATGCATCGAACGGCGCAATCGTCCTGGCCGATGCGGGAATAACGGTGCAGCGGCGCCTCGGGCAGCTGAAGGATAGCGACCCAGCCGCCCATGACGATCTCATGGTCGCCTGCGCGGCCGAACTCGGCCGGCTGCATGCCAAGGGGCTGTGCCACGGCCGGCCCTATCCCCGCGATATGTTCTTTGCCGGCAACCGGCTCGGCTTCATGGATTTCGAGGAGGACCCGCAGACGGTCATGCCACTCGCGGTCGCTCAGGCTCGCGATGTCTGGCTGCTGTTCCTGCAGATCGCGACCGGCGCCCGCCTCGGTCTTGCGACGCAGAACAGGGCCTATGAAGCCTGGTTCGAACAGGCGCCGGCAGCCGCGCGTGGCGAGCTTCAGCGCATGATTCGCTTTCTCGGCGGTTTTTTGTTCCTTGCCCGGTTGATTGGCCGCGTGCACATGGGTAGTGATCTGCAGCGCTTCATCGTTGCGACAAGCTTTCTGATGCATGCGTTCACCACTTATTCCGTGGACTGAGAGCCGGATGGCCCGTGGTCCGCAAGGCAGGACCAGATGACGGAACTCGTATCACTTGAAACCCAACTCATGGCCGAAGTGGCCGCAGCGACCGACGAACAGTCGATCGAGGCAGTCAGGGTTGCCGCGCTCGGCAAGAAGGGCTCGGTTTCGGAACTGCTGAAGACGCTGGGCTCGATGTCGCCGGAAGAACGGCAGACGCGCGGCGCGGCAATCAACGCGCTGAAGAATTCCGTGACCGATGCGATCAACGAGCGCAAGGGTGCGTTGCGCGACGCGGCGATCGAAGCCAAGCTGAAGGCCGAGACCGTCGATGTCAGCCTGCCGGTGCGCTCGTCGCCAGCCGAGCGTGGCCGCATCCATCCGATCAGCCAGATCGTGGACGAGATCACCGCGATCTTCGGCGACATGGGTTTCTCGATCGCGGAAGGTCCCGATGTCGAGACCGACTACTATAACTTCACGGCGCTGAACTTCCCCGAAGGGCATCCGGCCCGCGAGATGCACGACACCTTCTTCTTCCAGCCGGACGAAAAGGGTGAGCGCAAGGTGCTGCGCACCCACACCTCGCCGGTGCAGGTGCGCACCATGGAAGCGCAGAAGCCGCCGATCCGCATCATCATCCCCGGCAAGACCTACCGCCAGGATAGCGACGCCACGCATTCGCCGATGTTCCATCAGGTGGAAGGCCTCGTCATCGACAAGACGGCGAACGTCGGCAATATCCGCTGGGTGCTGGAAGAGTTCTGCAAGACCTTCTTCGAGGTCGACAATGTGACGATGCGCTTCCGCCCGTCGTTCTTCCCGTTCACGGAGCCCTCCTTCGAGGTCGATATCCAGTGCGACCGCTCCGGCCCGATCGTCAAGTTCGGCGAAGGCACCGACTGGATGGAAATCCTCGGCTGCGGCATGGTGCACCCGAACGTGCTGCGCTATGGCGGCCTCGATCCGGACGAGTATCAGGGTTTTGCCTGGGGCATGGGCCTCGACCGCATCGCCATGCTGAAATACGGCATGCCGGACCTGCGTGACTTCTTCAACGCCGATGTCCGCTGGATGAACCACTACGGCTTCCGCCCGCTCGACATGCCGACGCTGTTCGGCGGTTTGAGCGCGTAAGGAAGGGATAGAGCACATGAAATTCACACTCTCCTGGCTGAAAGAGCACCTGGAAACCGACGCCACGCTCGACGAGATCTGCGCCCGCCTGACGATGATCGGGCTGGAAGTCGAAGACGTCGACGACAAGGCCGCGTTCAAGCCCTTCGTCATCGCCAAGGTTCTCTCGGCTGAAAAGCACCCGCAGGCCGACCGCCTGAAGGTGCTGATGGTCGATACCGGCAGCGGCGCGCCCGTTCAGGTCGTCTGCGGCGCACCCAATGCGCGCGCCGGCCTCGTCGGCGCCTTCGCGGCGCCCGGCATCTATGTTCCCGGCATCGACGTGACGCTTGCCATCGGCAACATTCGCGGCGTCGAAAGCCGCGGCATGATGTGCTCGGAAAAGGAACTGGAAATCTCCGACAGCCACGACGGCATCATCGACCTGCCCGAGGATGCGCCCGTCGGCACGAGCTTTGCCTCTTATGCCGGTCTCGACGATCCGGTCATCGAGATCAACCTGACGCCGAACCGCCCGGATTGCACCAGCGTCTTTGGCATCGCCCGCGATCTTGCTGCTTCCGGTCTCGGCACGCTGAAGTCGCCTGCGGCACCGTCCTTCGCCGTCGAAGGCGAAACGACGACCGAGCTCAGGATCGATCTGGACGACGCCCGCCTTTGCCCCGGCTTCGCCCTTCGCCTCGTGCGCGGCGTCAAGAACGGCCCGAGCCCGAAGTGGATGCAGCAGCGCCTGCTCGCCATCGGCCTGCGCCCGATCAGCGCGCTGGTCGATATCACCAACTACATGACCTTCGATCAGGGTCGGCCGATGCACGTCTTCGACGCCGCCAAGGTCAAGGGCAATCTGGTCGTGCGCCGCGCCATGGACGGCGAAACCGTGCTGGCGCTGGACGAGCGCGAGTACAAGCTCAACCCGAGCAATGTCGTCATCTCCGATGACAATGGCGTCGAGTCGATCGGCGGCATCATGGGCGGCGAACATTCCGGTTGCGACGAAAACACCACCGACGTGCTGATCGAGTCGGCCCTCTGGGATCCGATGAACATCGCCAAGAGCGGCCGCAGCCTCGGCATCATCACCGATGCGCGCTATCGCTTCGAGCGTGGCGTCGATCCGGAGTATATGGTTCCGGGCCTCGAGCGCACCACGGAGCTGGTGCTTGCCTGCTGCGGCGGCACGGCCGCCAAGGCGCGGGTCGAAGGCTACAAGGGTTATGAAGCCAAGGTCGTCGATTTCCCGCTGTCGGAAGTCAAGCGCCTGACCGGCCTCGAGGTCTCGGCCGACGAGAGCAAGTCCATCCTGACGAAGCTTGGCTTCTCGGTCTCCGGTTCGGGCGAGCGCGTCTCGGTCGCCGTTCCGTCCTGGCGTCCCGATGTCGACGGCAAGGCCGATCTGGTCGAAGAGATCATGCGTATCCACGGCGTGGACAACATCAAGCCGCAGCCGCTTAGCAGCCACAATGCCGTCAACGGCAAGATCCTGACGACGCTGCAGATCCGTACCCGTACGGCCAAGCGGGCGCTTGCCTCGCGCGGTATGCTCGAAGCCGTCACCTGGTCCTTCATTTCCGAAGATCAGGCCAAGCTGTTCGGCGGTGGCTCCAACGCCCTGAAGCTTGCCAACCCGATCGCCGCTGATATGTCCGACATGCGTCCCTCGCTGCTGCCGGGCCTGCTGTCGGCAGCGCAGCGCAATGCCGACAAGGGCTATGGCGACGTCGCGATCTTCGAAGTCTCCGGCACCTATGAAAACGACACGCCCGCAGGTCAGCGTCGCGTCGCCGGCGGTATTCGCCGCGGCACGGCAACGCTCGCCGGCGCCGGCCGCATGTGGTCGAACGCTGCCAAGGGTGGCGGCAAGCCGGTCGACGTCTTCGATGCCAAGGCCGATGCTCTTGCCGTGATCGAGGCCTGCGGCCTGCCGATGGGCAATATCCAGATCGAGCAGGGCGGCCCGGCCTGGTATCATCCCGGCCGCTCCGGCACCATCAAGATGGGCCCGAAGGTCGTGCTCGGCTATTTCGGCGAGTTCCACCCGAAGACGCTGGAAGCCCTTGACGTATCCGGCGCGCTGGCCGGCTTCGAAGTCTACGTCGATGCCATGCCCGAGCCGAAGAAGAAGGCGACCCGCACCAAGCCGGCGCTGGAGCTTTCTCCGTTCCAGGCCGTCAAGCGCGACTTCGCCTTCGTGGTCGACAAGTCCGTGGAAGCCGGCGCTGTCGTCCGCGCCGCCGTCGGTGCCGACCGCAAGCTGGTGACCGGCGTCAACGTCTTCGACATCTTCGAAGGCGCATCGCTCGGCGAAGGCAAGAAGTCTATCGCCATCGAAGTTCAGATCCAGCCGGCCGAGCGCACGCTGACCGATGAGGATTTCGAGGCGCTGACACAGAAGATCGTGGCGAACGTGACGAAGTCGACGGGTGGGGTGCTGAGGGGATAAGGCAGCCTATCAGCAGCGCTTGCGCTTGCCGATAGTGTGGCACCCCCCTCTGTCACTTCGTGACATCTCCCCCACAAGGGGGGAGATTGGTAATTCGCTGAACTCATCTGCCTCGAGCAAACATCGAAGCTGCAGACGCTGAGGCTTTTAGGTTTGAAAGAGCGTGCGGCATACTCCCAACAATCTCCCCCCTTGTGGGGGAGATGTCGCGACAGCGACAGAGGGGGGTATCGGCGTCGCCGCATACTCGGTGCCGCATCGTCTATCGATGCAGATGATAAACCTTGTTCACCACGCTCCATCGCCCGTCGATCTTCACCAGCGACAGATAATCCGAAAAGCGCATGCCGGCGAATTCGTCGACGACCTTGACGCTGGCTGCGTCGCCTTCGATGTCGATCAGCTCGATCTCCATCAGAGGGATCGTGTCCGGCGGCGCGCTGCCTTGTTCGGCGATGGCGGAAATGAATTCATCGCGCGTCATCCACTCCAGCGCGCCCTGATAATTGCCGATGATCGTCGCTCGTGGATGAAACGCCTTGCGCAGCGCTGGCTCATTCGCAAATGCCATGCCATCGACATAGAGATGAACAACCGCACGGATTGCCTGCTCTTCCGACATCTCGTCATTCCTTGTTTGAGTATTCGGTAAACTATCACAGCCGAGGCCGGCGAGCAAAAGCCCGAGCCGTACATCGACCTATTCCACGAATACGCGCACGCTTGCCGCCCGCCCGGCGGCATCGATGACGGTCAGCGTCGAATAGCCGGCACCGTCGGGAGTCCACTGGTTGGTGCGGCGGCGCGACATGTCCGGCAGCGGCTTGCCGTTGGCGAGCCAGCGGAACGGCGCCCGTCCGCCCTGCAGTTTCAGCGCCAGTGGCATGATCTCATTGCCGCCGCTGCTGGCGCCGAGATCGACGCGCGCTCCTTCCGGCGGATAGACGATCTGCGGCGCCGGTTCGCGGCTGGAAGCGGCCAGCAGCCCGGCGGCGGTAACGGAAAAGCGCCGCTGGCTGATCGGCAGCTCGGTCGGAGCGATACGGACGGCGCCCATGGGCGCCGGAGGGAAGGGGGTTATGGCAACGCCGGATTTGGCAAAGGCCTCGAACAGGATGGGAGCAGCCGAGACATAGCCGGCCAGCCCCGGCACCGCGCCATTGTCCGGGCGGCCGACCCAGACGCCGAGCACATGCGCGCCGTCATAGCCGATCGACCACGCATCGCGATTGCCGTAGCTGGTGCCGGTCTTGTAGGCGATGCCGAGTTGCTTGCTGCCGCGCGGCGCGATGATGTCGGAAAGGATATCGGTGATGTTCCACACCGCGATCGGCTCCATCAGCGGCTCGCCGTCGATCGGACCCGGCTCGTCCTGAACGCCATCGCCGATCCGCATCGCCTTGCCGCGATTGGCAAGCCCGGCATAGAGCTGCACGAGGTCCTTGAGGGTGACGCCGACGCCGCCGAGGCCGATGGCGAGGCCGGGTGCCTCGTTTGGCGGCAGCTTCGGCTTCACCTCGGCGCGGCGGAAGCGCACCAGCAGCCGCGTCGGCCCGACGGCATCGAGCAGGCGTACGGCCGGCACGTTGAGCGAGAGCTGCAGCGCCTGGCGCACGCTCACATCGCCCTGGTAGGTCATGTCGAAATTGCGCGGCCGGTAGCCGTAGAAATCGGCGGGACGATCCTCGATGATCGTTTCCTGCGCCACATAGCCCTGCTCGAAGGCAAGGCCATAGATGAAAGGCTTCAGCGTCGAGCCGGGCGAACGCAGCACGCGGGTCATGTCCACCCAGCCGGCGCGCGAGGAATCGAAATAGTTGGCCGAACCGACTTCGCCGATGATCTCGCCGGTCTTGGCATCGGCCATGATCATGGCGACCGAGACTTTCGGCCCAAGCCGCTTGGCCGCCGCATCCGCGACGGCTTCCAGCCCTTGCTGGACGTCGCGCCGCAGCGAGGTCTTGTGCTTGCTGATGCCGGGCTGCTTGCGGAGCGCCAGTTCGGCGAGATGCGCGGCATAGGCCGGCAATTGCCGCCGCTCCGCCGGAATGGGGGAGAGCGAGGCGCGTTCCGCCTCTCCTTCGCCGATGACGGTGGCGACGGCGGCCCGCTCCAGCACGCGATGGCGGGCGGCCTGCGCGGCCGCGAGATTGCGGTCCGGCCGTCGCTTTTCCGGCAGCTGCGGCAGGGCCACCAGCAGGCCGGCCTGAGCGACGGTCAGATGCCGCGGCTCCTTGCCGAAATAGGCAAGGCTTGCGGCCCGAACGCCTTCCAGATTGCCGCCATAGGGTGCATGCGTCAGGTAAAGGTCGAGGATCTGCTCCTTGCTGAGCCGCCGCTCGATCTGGATGGCGCGGACGACCTGCAGCAGCTTCGCCGTCATCGAGCGCTCGCTGCGCGGCTCGATCAGCCGCGCCACCTGCATGGAAAGCGTCGAGCCGCCCGAGACGATGCGGCCATGCGTGACGAGCTGCAGGAAGGCGCGGCCGATCGCCATGGGATCGACGCCGTGGTGATCGTAGAAGCGCCGGTCCTCATAGGCGACCAGCATGCGCAGATATTGCGGATCGACATCGGCAACGTCGGTTTTCAGCCGCCAGCGCCCCTCGGGCGTGGCAAAGGCGCGCAGCAGATCGCCATTGGCGTCGAGCACTTCCGCCGAGACCACGCGGGCATTGTCCAGCGGCGGCGGATAGGCGCGGTCCGCAGCCTCAAGGCCGAAGACCAGCGCCACCGCTGTCAGGGCAGTGGCTCCAAGGCCTATCGCAATCTTCCATCGCGCCTTCATGGCTGCTTCTTACTGCTGTGCGGCCAGCACTTCCATGCGGCCCATCGCCGTGCGCGCCGAGAACTGCGGACGATACATGTCCTCGACGCTCGCGGCCGGATGATCGTAGACACCGGGGGTCACGGCGCGCACGACATAGGCGAAGGTCATGTCACGGTCGGCTCCGGAACCCTGGTCGAAGGCGGCGACAAAGCGATCATTGCGGAATTCGACATGGGCCGGCTGGACGTCGCTGAGCCAGTCGAAATTCGAAAGCTGAGCGCTGTTGACGATGCTCGGATTGTCGATCTCAAAGCCTGCCGGCAGGAGATCGGTCACGAGGATGCGTTGCGGCCAGTCATTGTCCTCGGTCACATGCAGCACGACGACATAGCGTTCGTTCTGCTGTGCCTGGCTGACATTCGCCTCTTCGCCATCGAGCGTGTAGTATTTGCGCTCGATCTTGAAGCCGTTGCCGCTTGCCGGCAGCTGCGCAACCGGAGCTGCGACCGTGGTCACGGCGGCAGACAATGGCTGGCGCGTCGTGTTGGTGACGGTGAGCGGATGGCCCATCAGCGCATCGCCGGACATCTGCGCCATGTATGTGCCGCTATGGGCGGCGCCGTTGACGTCGAGCGTCAGGCCGTCATCGCCGTTCTGCAGGGCGCGGGCGGCGAGCAGCATCCAGGTCTGCTCCTGGGTGCTGGTATATTTCCGGCTCTGCCAATCCTTGGCGACGACGCTTGCGAGATCCGGAATGATCGGCGGTACCGGGCGGCTTTCGGCGGCAAGCGCCAGCACGGCGGCGCCGTCGCGCAGCGACGAACCGTAGTCCGAGCGGGCGAAGCTGACCTTGGTGATCGCCCCCTGCTGCGACATCTGCAGCGAATCCACGAAGATGTTGCGCGAGCGCTGTGCATCTCCGTAAAGCGCCAGTGCGGCGGCCAGATGCGCCTTGGAGAGCGGCGTCGGGAAGTCGTTCAGCATCGTGTCCGCATAGTAGCGCAGATCGCTGATCGAAGCTTTCTTGTTGCGCGCCAGCACATAGAGCGCATAGGCGATCTCGTTGCCGTTGTCCTTGACGTTGGTATTGGCGCTCAGCGCGTTCTGGAGGTTTTCCAGCGCCTGCACCATGGCCTGATCCGGCACGTTGTACTTCTGTTCGCGCGCGCGGGTCAGGAAGTCTGTCACGTAGGCGTCCAGCCAGAGATCGCCCGAGCCCGGGCCCCATAGGCCGAAGCTGCCGGTCGAGGACTGGTAGGACATTTCGCGATAGATGGCGTCCTGCACGCGCTTGTGGATTTCGGCGTCGTCCGCAAGGCCGTTCTTGATCGCCATGTCGCTGAAATAGAGCAGCGGCAGCGCGCTGCTCGCCGTCTGTTCCGCGCAGCCATAGGGATAGCGGCTGAGGCTCATCAGCAGGGCCGGCACGTCGAAGGCGCTGGAGCGGCTGACATTGACGCTGACCGAGGCGCCGGGCAGGACGCTGTCGGCAAGAAGGTCGGCATTGACGGTCAGGCTCTTGCCGGGCGCAAGCGCGATGACGCGCCGTTCGGTGAGCGGCAGCTGCGACGGGCGAACGGGAATATCGACCGATTGATCGAGCGATAGTCCCGAAGCATTCGACAGCTTGATCGAAACCGTGCCGTCGCCCGGTTGTCCGCCGGTCAGCGGCAGCGTGATGTTGTATTTGCCGTTGGCTTCCAGGTTGATCTTCTGCTGCGTGGCACTGGCGTCCACGTTGACCGCATTGTTGCCCGTGACCGCGAGCGTGTACTCGCCCGCAGGCGCATCGGTATTGGCGACATCGAGGCGCAGGTTCGCCTTGTCTCCGGGCGCCAGGAACTTCGGCAGGCTTGCGGTGACGACGACGGGATCGCGGATAATGACGTCCTGCGTTGCGTGACCGACGCCGGCCTTGGACCAGGCAACCGCCATCAGACGTGCCGTGCCGTTGAACTGCGGAATATCGAAGCTGACATTCGCCTTGCCGTCCGCATCCAGCTTGACCGGGCCGGAGAAGAAGGCAACCAGCTTTTCCTTCGGCGGGCTTGCCTGCAAGGCTGCCTGCCCACCATCGCCGCCCGTGCGCAGCTTGCCGGTCGCGCCGAGCGAGCCGTCGATGAGGCGACCGTAGATATCGCGGATTTCGAGGCCGAGCTGGCGCTGGCCGTAATACCAGTCGTCCGGTGCCGGCGGCTGGTAGCGCGTCAGGTTGAGGATGCCGACATCGACGGCGGCGATCGTGACGTAGGCGTCCTCATTGGCGCCCGCGCCTGAAACCTGAAGGCCGATGTTGAGCGGCTGACGCGGCAGCGTCTTGTCGGGCGCGTCGATCTTGATCTGCAGCTTGCGTTCGCCGGGGTCGACCGGCGCCCATTTGATGCCGATGGCGCGCATCGGCATGCGGCTTTCCTGGGCTTCGCCGGGACGGAAGAGCGTGGCCGTCAGATAGGTGCCGGCGCCCCAGTCGGCCGTTACGGGAACGTCGACTTCGCCGCCCGTAGCGCCGATATCGGCATTGGTGACCGAAATCAGCGTTTCGGAGCCGGCCGTTACCATCAGCTGACCGGCATAGCGCGAAGTCACCTTGAGTTTGGCGGTGTCGCCGACATGGTAGCTTGCCTTGTCGAGCGCGATCTCCAGCGCATCCGGCGTCTCGGTCGAGCTGGCGGCGACATACCAGCCGGCATTGAACTCGACGCTGGATTCCGGGCCGTTGGCATCGGCGGTGGAGACTTCGAGCCGGTAGCGGCCCCAGGTGACGGGCATGGAAATCGCCGCACCGTCCATCGTGGCGTTGACGGTGCCGACGGCCACCTGCTTGGTCGAGATGATCGGCTCGTACTTCCAGCTGTTGCCGTCGCGATACCATTGATAATCGCGCTCGACGCTCAAAAGCTTCCAGGTCAGGCCTTGCATGGCCTGCTTCTGGCCGTTGGCGTCGACAGCGATGACGTGGAAGTTGCCGACGGAGTTTTCGCCGAGATCGCCGTCGAATTCCGGCTTGATGCCGATGCGCGGCCCGTCCGCCTTGACGGGGAGGGTCAGCGAGCGCTCGACGGCGCGGCCGCCGGCTTCCTGCATGCGAACCGTGATATTGGCGTTCAGAAGCTGCGTGGTCGAAGGCGTGTCGTTGATGGTGACGTCGAAGGTGGTCTTGCCGTCTTCGTCCAGCGCCTGCAGGTCTTCCAACGGCACCTGCGTGCTCTCGGCCTTGCTGTCGCCGCCGCTGCTGTCGTCGTCATTGTCGTCCTTGCCCGCGCCTTCATCGGCAAGGCCGAACTGATAGCCCTTGTAGGCGTCGCTCTGGCGCGTCGGCTTCAGCGTCACTTCGCCTTCCAGATTGAGGCCTGCCGCCGGTGCGCCGTAGAGGTAGCGTCCGACGACGTTGACCGGCGTCGGCTGGCCGACTTCGATCTCCTTGGCATCGCTTGCCATGTCGAATTCGATGCGATCCGGCACGAAATCGTCGACGAGGAAGGTCTGCGAGCCGATGGAGGAGCCCTTCGGGTCGGTATAGATATTCATCGTCCAGGTGCCGCGCATCGAGGTCTGCTGCAGCGGCAGGTCGACATTGTAGCCGCCAAGCTTGCCGCCGTCGGTGACGATGCGGCGGTCCTCGACGCCATCCGGGCGCAGGAAGACGAAGGTCAGCGGCAGGTTTTCGACTGCCGTCGAGCTGACGTCGCGGGCAAGCGCCGAAGCATGCACCGTCTCGCCGGCGCGATAGATGCCGCGTTCCGTCCAGGTCAGCAGGTCGATCGCGCCGGGCGCGGTTCTGCCGGCGACGCCGCGGTCGGAAAGATCGAAGCCGGCGCGCGTCATGTCGAGGAAGACGTAATCCTGATCGCCGTTCTGGGCGGTGATGACAGCCGGCGTCATGCCCGCCGTGCCGCGCATCAGGCCGGCGCTGAAGACGGCGCGGCCGTTGTCGTCGGTCTTTGCCGTGCCGAGGATCTCATTGTTCTTGGCAAGCAATTGCAGCTGAATGCCGGCCAGCGGCTTGGCGCTGCCGAGCGAGCGGGCGAAAACGTTCAGTCCGTCGGTGCCGGCATAGGTGGTGACGCCGATATCGGAGACGACGAACCATTGAGTCGCCTGCGGATCCCATTCCTGGCCGCCGCTGTTGGGCGCAACCGCGGTCAGCACGTAGACGCCGGGCTTGCGCTTCGGCAGCACCTCGTCGACCGGGAAGCTGGTTGCCACTTCCTTGTTGAGGTCCTGTTGGATTTCGATGGAGCCCTGCCAGACCAGCTCGCCATTGGTGTCCTGGATGGTCTGCGCGCTGTAGCTGTCCACCTGCGTCAGGAACTGCGAATTGTTCAGAAGCTGCGCGATATTGCGGTCGCCGATGCGGTAGAGCTTGAGATTGGCCGTGTTGGCGTTGACGGAAATGATCGGGATGCCGCGGCGCGCGGTCGAAGGCAGCACGAAATTGTCGCCGGTGAAGCGCAGCGACGCGGTGCGGTCCTTGACGTAGACGTCGACATTGACCTGCGAGGGGAGATTCTCATCCACCGACGATGGCAGGCCGGCACGCAGCGAAACGCGGTAGTGCTGGCCGAATTCCAGGCCCTCGACGCAGATCTGGTTGTCCTTGGCATCGACGCCCTTCGGCGCGGCCCCATTGACGGTGACGAAAGGCGTGTAATCGACGCCGCTCTTCACCAGCTTTTCGGAGAACTGCACGCAGGCGCGCGGCGAGGCATTGTCGTTGTCGAGCGTATTGCCCGTCACGCGGAAGCCCTGGCGCTCCCTCAGGTCAACATAGGCTGCCTGGACTGCGGCGGAGCTGGCGAGATCGAGGCTCGCCTTGTAGGCGCTGAGCGCCGGGCGATAGCTCTGTGCGTTCTTCAGCGCTTCGGCCAGCACGGCCAGCGCATCGGCGCGGCTGCTCGTCGTGCGGGTCAGCTGGTAGCCGTTGAGCGCGGCATAGGCTGCCTTGGTCGCAACAGACGTGTCGTTCGTGATCGTGTTGGCGGCGCGCGCCATCTCGATCCACAGATCGCCATTGTCGGGGCTGAGCGAGAGTGCGCCCTGGAAGGCGTTCAGGGCATTGTTGACGTTGCCCGAGGTCAGCTCGATACGGCCGAGCGCGATCAGGCTTTCGACGCCCTGGCCCTTCAGTTCGTCGCCGAGCGTCAGCGTGCTCTTCGCGTCGCGCGCGCTCTGGACGAAATTGTCGGAGAGGAAGGAAAGGGCGGGGGCCGCGCCGATATCCGGCTCGCTGGTGGCCGCCGTCTCGACGACCTTGCCGGCGATCGCGCCCGGGAAGCTGTTGAGCTGGTTGAAGTCGGACTTCAGGAAGCACCACTTCACCTTGGGATTGTAGGTGAAGGCCTTGCAGGACTTGTCGCCGATGCAGGAGGCTGAGCACTGGTCCAGCGTCACGTTCTGCTCGGTGCGCAGATCGAAGCCGAAGTAGTCGCCATCCTTGGTGGTGACCACCTGACGCTTGACGTCGGCGGCGAGCGAAGGGCTCAGGGATGCGAAAGTGGCGAGAAGAAAAGCGGAGAAGCCGATAAACGCGCGCTTAGACATAAGTCCTCCCAACGCTGCCCGTTTTTGATGGCGGCAATCTTCAAATTTCGAACCCGTTTGTCAACCGAGCGTCGAACGCTGGAGACGATTTACGCCCATAACGATCTGTCTAGGAGCTTGAAAGAGCCTGCAATTCAGGCGTTTCACATGTTCTCTCATCCCTTGATGGCGCTTCACTTTTCTTTTCAGTCCCAAAATGACACCGGCCTCGACGGCCGATGTCTTTGCCTGAGCAGGAGGAGCACCTGACCCGTCATATATTTGTCAGGGCAAGTGCGGCATCATTATACCGTTTGCCGACGACGTTCTCCGGTGTGATGATCTCGCCGAGCTCCTTCACTTCCTGTACCGAAAGGACGATATCGGCGGCCGCCGCGTTCTGCTCCAGATGGTGCAGCTTGCGTGCTCCGGGGATGGGCACGATATCCTCGCCCTGATACAGCACCCATGCGAGCGCCAGTTGTGCGGCCGTGACGCCCTTTTCCCCGGCAAGCGCCTGGAGTCTTGCGACCAGGGCCGCGTTGGCATCGAAGTTCCCGCTCTGGAAGCGCGGCAGCGAGCGGCGGAAATCGTCGCTGGCAAGATCGTCCGTCTGGCGGATCGCCCCGGTTAGGAAGCCGCGGCCAAGCGGGCTGTAGGGCACGAAGCCGATGCCGAGCTCGCGGCAGGCGGCGAGCACGTCCTCCTCGGGATCGCGGCTCCACAGCGAATACTCGCTCTGCACGGCGGCGATCGGATGCACCGCATGGGCGCGGCGGATGGTGGCGGCCCCGGCTTCGGAAAGGCCGAGCGCGCGCACCTTGCCCTCTCTCACCAGCTCCGCCATGGCGCCGACCGTATCTTCGATCGGCACGTTCGGATCGACGCGGTGCTGGTAGAAGAGGTCGATGACATCGGTGCCGAGCCGCTTCAGAGAGGCTTCCGCCACCTCCTTGACATGTTGCGGCCGGCTGTCGACGCCGATCATCGCGGCCGGGCCGGTTTTCGTGTGATCGAGCTTGAAGCCGAATTTGGTGGCGATGACGACGCGGTCGCGAACAGGCTTCAGCGTGCGGCCGAGCAGTTCCTCGTTGGTGAACGGGCCATAGGTTTCGGCCGTATCGAAAAAGGTGACGCCGAGATCGACGGCGCGGCGGAGCGTCTTGACGGATTCGGCCTCGTCGGTCGCGCCATAGGCAAAGCTCATGCCCATGCAGCCGAGTCCGACGGCGGAAACAGTGAGATCCTTACCAAGCCTGCGGGTTTTCATGGTGTATTCCTCTTGAGCTTATGAAAGCGGCAGCGGGTCGATGCCCGTTGCCGACAGGCTCAAGTTAGTGTTCGGCACAATGAATGAAAATCCATGCAGATCCTTACAGCTTGTTCTATAATTTAGATCAATGAACAGGACACAGCTCTCCCAGCTCGCGGTTTTTGCCGCCGTCGCCGCCCATCGCAGCTTTCGTGCCGCCGGCAAGGAGCTGTCGATCGCGCCGTCAGCGGTCAGCCATGCCGTTTCCAGTCTCGAGGAAAGCCTCGGCGTGCGGCTGCTCGCCCGCACCACCCGAAGCGTTCTCCCGACCGAAGAGGGCCAGGCATTGCTCCAGCGGTTGTCGCCGGCTTTGGAGGAGATCGATATCGCGCTGGAGGATGCGCTTGCGACCCGTGGCCGGCCGGCCGGCAATCTCCGCATCACCGCTCCGCGCTTTGCCTCCGACCTGTTGATGGCGCCGCGCATCGGCGATTTCCTCAACGCCTATCCGGATATCACGCTGGAGATCGCCAACGAGGACGGTTTCAGCGATATCGTCAAGGAAGGCTTCGACGCCGGCATCCGGCTGGAGGAGAGCATAGAGGGCGACATGATCGCGGTGAAGGTTTCGCCTGACATCCGCACCGTCATTGCCGGCTCCCCGGCCTATTTCGAGAAACACCCGAAACCGGTGCATCCGCGCGATCTCGTCCATCACCGCTGCATCAAGCGGCGGTTTACCGATGGCTCGCTCTATCGCTGGGAGTTCGAAAAGGATGGCCGCGAATTGATTGTGGCGATCGACGGGCCGCTGATCGTCATCGAGGACCGGCTCGCGGTTCTGGCCGCCGTCAACGGCGCCGGTCTCGCCTATCTGTTCGACATACGCGTGCAGCAGGAACTGGCGGAGGGCAAACTCATCCGCGTGCTGGAGGATTGGTGCCCCCCTTACCCCGGCTTCTGCATCTATTATCCGAGCCGCCGCCAGATGCGCCCGGCGCTCAGGGCCTTCATCGACTTCTTCAAGTATACGGGACTGTGAGGGCGGCGGCATTGCCGGTCCGCCGCCCCATGCGTGGCGGTCAGGCAAGCGGTGTCAGGCTGCGGCCTTTTGATTGGCTGCGGTCATCGCCAGCTTCGAGAGGATCTTGTCGGTATTTCCCTCCTCCTGCAGCGTCTGGTCGAGCAGCTCGACGACCTTCTTCTGGCCGAGCGTGTTCGCCCAGGTCCGCAGCGTTCCGTAGCGGGCGATCTCGTAGTGCTCGACGGCCTGCGCCGCCGATATCAGTCCGGCATCGAGAGCCGGTGTTCCCTTGAATTCTTCGATGATCTCCTCGCCTTCGGCAAGGATCCCCTGAATGGCTTCGCAGGTCTTGCCCTGGGCGCGCTTGCCGATCAGGTCGAAGACCTGCTGCAGGCGTTCGACATGGCCCTCGGTTTCCTGCAGATGCTTTTCGAAGCCGGCCTTCAGATCCGGAGCTTGCGCCGCGCGCGCCATCTTGGGCAAGGCCCGCACGATCTGCCTTTCGGCATAGTAGATGTCCTTCAGCGTGTCGTAGAAAAGATCTTCCAGTGTCTTGTCCTTCGGCATTGTTTCTCTCCATGTTCGGGGCTCGGATTTTCAAGGGCTCGCCGCAGTCGGCGACCCCTATCCAAGTCGGTGTGGGCCGAATTGTTCCCGTTGCTGACGGATTCGGGTGGCGATCCGGTTCAAAGTCGGCTGAGTTGCGGCGATGGCAGGGAGGAATTGCGAGCGATGAAAAAACCGGGATCGATGAAGGGGCTCGAGGATCTGGGCCGCGTCAGGCTGTCGAAGAACTTTTTCTTTCGCGATTTCCTGCATTCGGAAATCGCCGATTTCTATCGCATCCCCAATATTCCGGAGGATCCCGATCTCGCGATCGAAACGGGCCGCAGGCTGTGCGAGGAGTTGCTGGAGCCGCTGGAGGCGACCTTTGGCCGGCTACATATCCGCTCCGGTTACCGCTCGCCCGAGGTCAATGCTTTCGGCAACAGGAACGGGCTCAATTGTTCGACCAACGCCCATACCGCCGCGCACCATATCTGGGACATGCGCGATCTCGACGGCTGCATGGGCTCGGCCGTCTGCATCGTCGTGCCATGGCTGATCGATCACCACACTCATGAAGGCGATTGGCAGAAGCTCGCCTGGTGGATCCACGACCATTTGCCTTATGCGTCGCTCTGCTTCTTTCCGAAGCTTTGGGCCTTCAATATCCAATGGCACGAGCGGCCGATGCGGACCATCCAGAGCTATGTCAGCCCGCGCGGCATGCTGACCAAGCCGGGCATGGCCAATTGGGAAGGGGATCATTCCGCTCTTTATGAGGGTTTCCCGAAGCTCAGAAGCTGATGCGGTAGCGAATGTGGCCGTCGCTCTCGACATAGGTGTCGTAGAGCTTGCGGGCGGTCGCATTGCTTTCCTCGGTATGCCAGTAGAGGCGGGCCCAGCCGTTCTTCTTGCAGAGCGAGACCAGATCGTCCAGCAGCGCGCGCCCGACGCCGCGGCCTCGGGCGCTTTCGTCGACGAACAGGTCTTCCAGGTAGCAATCCGGCGCGCGTACCCATGTTCCCTCATGGACGAGGCAGAGGGTGAAACCCTTTACCTCGCCGTCGACCTCCGCCACGCGCATGAAGATCGCCGACGCCGGATCGAAGACCCGGCGCCAGGTCGCATCGGTGATGTCGGGCGCGATGGTGACGCCGTAGAAAGCCAGATATCCGTTCCATAGCGCGCGCCAGCGCGCTTCGTCGTCGGGTCTGGCGTCTCGGATCGTCACGGTCATCGGCCGGCCTTCTGTTTATTCGCCGGCTGCGTCGAGCAGGCGCATGGCTTCGTCGGAAAGCGAAAGCTTTGCCGAATTGATTAGCGCGTCGAGCTGGCCGAGGCTAGTGGCGCTGGCGATCGGAGCTGTGACGCCGCGCTTGCGCAGCAGCCAGGCAAGCGCGATCTCGGCCGGCTTCGCGCCGGTTTCGGCCGCAACCTTGTCGAGGGCAGCAAGAATGCGCAGGCCCTTGTCGTCGAGATAGGCGGCAACCCGGTTTTCGCGCGCTCTGCCTTCCGTATCCGCCTTTGTCCGGTATTTGCCGGTCAGGAAGCCGGCGGCAAGGCTGAAATAGGTGATGACGCCAATCTCTTCCTTCACGCAGAGATCCGCCAGCGGGCCCTCGAAACTGTCGCGGGCATAGAGGTTATATTCGGGCTGCAGCACGTCGTAGCGCGGCAGGCCGGCCTTGGCGGCGGCATCGAGCGAGGCCTGGAGCTGCGTCGCATCGAGGTTGGAGCAGCCGACATGGCGGATCTTGCCCTGTTCCTTCAGCTTCGCATAGGCGGCGAGCGATTCCTCGTGCGGCGTTTCCGGGTCCGGCCAGTGCGACAGATAAAGATCGATATGATCGGTCTGCAGCCGCTTCAGAGAGGCTTCGGCTGCCTCGATGATATAATCGGCCTTGAGCCCTTTTTTGCCCGGACCCATGTCCGATCCGACCTTGGTGATGATGATGGCCTTGTCGCGAGCAACGCGGCTTTGTTTCAGCCATTTGCCGATGATCTCTTCGGAATCGCCGCCCTTGTTGCCTGGAACCCAGCGGGAATAGACATCGGCCGTGTCGATGGTGTTGAGACCGGCCTCGAAGAAGGCGTCGAGCAATGCGTAGGAAGTCTTCTCATCGGCCGTCCAGCCGAAGACGTTGCCGCCGAAAACGATGGGGGCGACCAAAAGATCGGTTCGTCCAAGCTTGCGCAGGTCCATGATGCATCTCCAAATCACTTGAGCAGGAAGCCGGCGTCAGAGGCGCCGGCAGGGAGGGACAAGGCAGGCTACCGGCCTTTCGCGGTGAACGCCACTAACGATTTCTTTATTCCGCCGTCGAGCGCCGGTAGTGGCTTGGCGGCAGGGCGTTGTATTTCGACCAGACGCGCCGCATGTGCCGCGGCGACGCGAAGCCGGATTTTTCCGCCACGCTCTCCATGTCCAGCCGCGAATTGGCGAGCACGTCCCGCGCCAGCGTGACGCGCATCAGATTGACATAGGCCGTCACCGACAGGCCGGCATGCTCCTGAAACAGCCGTGAAATATGCCGGGCGCTCATCGCTCCGATGGCGGCGAGTTCGGAAGGCGACCAGGTGTGAGCGGGATCGGCCATGATCGCATCCTGAGCGCGATGGATGGCGGGATGCACATGGTTTCTGCCGCTGAGCCAGGGCGAAAGCTGCGGCTCGGCGCCGGTCCGCCTGATGTAGACGACCATGTGCCGGGCAATGGTCAGCGCCGTCATCGGCGAGGTCAGCTTGGAGGCGAGATGCAGCATCAGGTCGGTGCCTGTGGTGATGCCGGCGCTCGAATAGCGGTCCCGGTCTTCGACATAGAGCCGGTTGTCGAGGACCCTCGCCGTCGGCGCGTGTTCTCGGACCTCGTCGAGGCAGGCGGCGTGCGTGGTGCACGCATAGCCGTCCATCAGGCCGGCACGCGCCGCAAGCACGGCGCCGGAGCAGATGGTGACGAGGGTGATGCCCGGACGGATCGCGCCTCTCAGCCAGGCGGCAAGCATGGCTGTTTCGGGCTCGATATCCTCGGCATCGTCGGGCGGCGTGACGCTGCCGGAGAGGATGACATAGGCGCCGTCGGGAATGTGATCGGGCAAGGGTTTGAGATCGGCAAGCGTCAGCCCGACCGAGGTCGTCTGCGATGGTTGGGCGGCGATGAAACTATAGTCGAACAGGACGTCGTCCTGTTCGACATTGGCGCGGCGCAGCACCTCCACCGGCCCGGCCACATCCATCAGCAGCGTATAGGGCGGCAGAAGGACGTAGACGGGAATGGTCCGTCGATGGAGGCGCTGGCCGTCTTGGCTCATGCGGCGCTCCGGATCGGGGCATCGGCAAGCGCTTCCTCGACGGTTGCTATGCGGGCGAAACGGCCCGACAGCACCAGTTCGCTACGCTTCTTGATATCATCGACGCTGAAGACCGTGCCCGAGGCGTGCGTCATCGGGAAGGTCAAGGTCGCCTCGGTGACGTAGTCGACCTCGTAACCGAGATCGGAGGCGTGCCGCGTGGTGGTCTCGCAGCATTGCTCCGTGCGAATGCCCGAGACGATCACCTTGCGGATGCCGTTCGCCACCAGCCAGACATCGAGACCGGAACCGACGAGTGCCGAATGGCGGCGCTTGTGGAACACGGCATCGGCCTCCAGCGAGATTTCGTCGAGCTTGCGCACGAAGCCGCTCTTCAGGCTGAAATGCGCGTCGTCATCCTCGACATGGAAAATCTGGATGACGGGAATTCCCTTCGCCTTGGCTCCGTCGATCAGCGCCTGCAGGCGGCTGGTGAAAACAGGCAGATCGTCGGCTCGCCAATAGGGGCGCTGACGAAAGGATTCCTGAGCGTCGATGACGAGCAATGCAGTATCCGCGTGGGACATTTCGGTATCTCCTGTGCTTGAAGGATAGCCGAGACTAGGTCGCGCTTGAAGGGTGCGAAAGCCATCTGGCGGACAGAAAGAGGACAAATACGGACATCGCGCCATGACAGCGGTGCCACCGCGTTTGCGCGTGCGGACCGCTTCGGGCGTTGCGCCTTCGGCAAGGGCCGAATAAGGTTGCGCCGGTTTTGTCCAGAGCGGAATGACCCGCGTTTCGCTTCACGCACCGTGTTCATAAAGGATCCCGCCGGAAGGGCCGTCTTGCGATCATCGCCATGCGGCCGTCTGCTTCGGGACGATGTTTCAGGAGAGAGAGTATGCTGCGCTTCGGAATTCTATCGACGGCGAAGATCGGCCGCGAATTGGTGGTGCCGGCCATTCAGGATGCGGAAAACTGCGTTGTTACCGCGATCGCCAGCCGCGATCTCGATCGCGCCCGGCAGATGGCGGATCGCTTCTCGGTGCCGCATGCCTTTGGCTCCTATGAGGAGATGCTCGCCTCCGACACCATCGACGCGGTCTACATCCCCCTGCCGACCTCGCAGCATGTCGAATGGACGATCAAGGCGGCCGATGCCGGCAAGCATGTGCTGTGCGAAAAGCCGATCGCGCTCAGGGCGGATGAGATCGATAGCCTGATCGCCGCCCGGGATCGCAACAAGGTGCTGGTGACGGAAGCCTATATGGTCACCTATACGCCGGTCTGGCGGAAGGTCCGCTCGCTGCTCGCCGATGGCGCCATCGGCCGCCTTCGCCATATCCAGGGCGCCTTCACCTATTTCAACCGCGATGCCGGCAACATGCGCAATATCCCGGCGCTCGGCGGCGGCGGCCTGCCCGATATCGGCGTCTACCCGACGATCAGCACCCGTTTCGTCACCGGCCGCGAACCCCTGCGCATCCAGGCCGTGACGGAGCGCGACCCGGAATTCGGCACCGACATCTATTCCAGCGTCAAGGCCGATTTCGGCGACTTCGAGCTCACCTTCTACATCTCGACGCAGATGGCCAATCGCCAGGTCATGGTCTTCCACGGCACCGAGGGTTTCATCGAGGTGAAGTCGCCCTTCAATGCCGATCGTTATGGCGCGGAAGAGCTGGAGCTGAGCAATCGCGGTCACTCGGAATCGCAGATCTTCCGCTTCCCCGACAGCCGCCAGTACAAGCGTGAGGCGGAGGCCTTCGCCTCGGCCGCCCTCGGCGAGGGTACGGAAATCGTGCCGCTGGAAAGCTCGAAGCTCAATCAGAAGGTCATCGACGCCATCTATCGCGCCAGCGAAAAGGATGGCTGGGAGCCGGTCTGACCTGCTTTTGGGGAGCGGCTCGGCTTTTCGCGAAAGCGCTGAGCCGCTCTATTTTTTACGCAGTTCCGGACGGAAGACCGCTTCGCATCTTTCCTGGAATTGTTTCAGGGATTTTGCCGGTGGCGGAAGACGAAGCGTGAATAGCCGAAGAAGCTGAACGCCGTCGCCGCCGCCGAAGCGAGCGTCAGGGCGATGATCGGCCTGAGCCCCGGCTCGGCCATCAGCAGCGAGCTGAACAGGGCGTAGTTCAAAAGCGCGGAGGTCAGGCCCACCGATCCGTAGCGAAAGCCCTCGGCCGCCAGCGACCGGTCGGATCGCCCGAAGGTGAAGTTGCGGTTGATGAACCACGTCGCAAGCAGCGCACTCGGGATGGAGACGGCCCGGCCGATGAAGGGGCCGACCGGCGTGAACCACAGCAGCAAGTGCAGGACGCCGGCGTCGACCACGAAACCGACGCCGCCGGCGATCAGGAAGCGAAGCAGCTTCTTCATGCGGCCTTGGCCCTTTTCTTCCGGCTTGCCGGCTTCTCAAGTTCCGTCGTGTAGACCGTCTGGTCTTCGCCGCTCTCGCGCGAGGTCGGCTTGGCCAGGCTCATATAGTGGATGCGCAATTGCTCCGCACGCGCACGCGCCACGGAATCGAGGATCAGGCCGGCGGTAAACAGCATGAAGGCAATCATCATCAGCGCCATCGAGAGCACCCAGGTCGGCATGCGTGTCACGAGGCCGGTTTCGAAATACTCGAAGAGGACCGGGATAGAAAAACCGATGCTGAGCTCCATGGAAATGGCGCTCAGAATGCCGAAGAAGGCGAAAGGCCGCGTTTCCTTCATCAGCATCGCGAACATCCAGAGGATCTTCCAACCGTCGCGGAAGGTGGAAAGCTTGGAGTGCGAGCCTTCCGGCCGCCGGCCATAGTCGAGCTCCAGTTCGCTGACGGGCAGCTTCAGCCGCGAGGCGTGGACCGACATTTCGGTCTCGATCTCGAAGCCGCTGGAAACTGCCGGGAAGCTCTTGACGAAGCGGCGCGAGAAGGCGCGGTAGCCGGAAAAGATATCGGTGAAATCGGTGCCGAAAATGGTGCGGTAGAGCCAGTTGAAAATGCGGTTGCCGAAGGCGTGGCCCTGGCGGCCGGCGTCGTTATGCACGTTGCGCCGCGTGCCGACGACCATGTCGGAGCCTTCCGTCAGCAGCGTGCGGATCAGCTCTTCGGCATCTTCCGGCGCATAGGTGCCGTCACCGTCGGCCATCAGATAGATGTCGGCGTCGATATCGGCGAACATGCGGCGCACCACATGCCCTTTGCCCTGGCGGCGCTCGCGCACGACCGTCGCGCCGGCGAGCATGGCGTGCAGCGCGGTGCCGTCGGTGGAATTGTTGTCGTAGACGTAGATCGAGGCCTGCGGCAGTGCCTTGCGAAAGCCCCGTACGACATCGCCGATCGTTGCGGCCTCGTTGTAGCAGGGCAGAAGGACGGCGATGTTCAGCTTCTCATTCCACATGGTCTTGGCCGGTTGCTAAGTGTGAAGTCCAGGTGAGGCCCGATGGACAATCCGGACGAGAGCTTATCCCGTTGGCTGTTAATAAGACCCTATGGCTGCGCAATAAAAATGGCGGGATCCCGGCATTGCGAAAAACATTATCGTGATGATTTCGGCAGCGGGTATCCGCTTTACTTTTTTTTGATGGGCAGCCGCTAGCGTATCGCCCGAATATGCTTCCAACATGGGGTTCATCGACATGGCGCAGAGCTTGGCAATGCCGCCCGAGGCAGCCGGAGCGGCAGACAGGAAGGCGCCGCTGCGCTGGTCACATCCCGCCTGGGTCGCGCTCATCTATGCCGTCGTCGTCATCGTCGCGCAGCTCGTCATTCATCGCCACTTTACGGACTATGTCGGCCCCGACAACGACGATACGATGCGTCTCGTCGAGGTGCGCGATTTCCTCGCCGGTCAGGGCTGGTTCGACATGATGCAATACCGCCTCGGCCTCGAAGGCGGAACGCTGATGCACTGGTCGCGCTTCATCGATCTGCCGATTGCGAGCCTCATCCTCTTCTTCCGGATGTTCTTCTCACCCGAAGGGGCCGAAGCGGCGGCGCTCACCATCTGGCCGCTCT
Source organism: Martinezella lusitana (assembly GCF_010668395.1). Lineage (GTDB taxonomy): Bacteria > Pseudomonadota > Alphaproteobacteria > Rhizobiales > Rhizobiaceae > Rhizobium > Rhizobium lusitanum_A. The sequence goes on along the minus strand of NZ_WUEY01000001.1, from coordinate 635,776 downwards.
TGCTCATCCTGCCGCTGCTGTTCTTCATGGGCCTTGCGGGTCGGCGCATCGCCGGTACGGAAGGCATGCATTTTTCGCTGATCCTGACGGCGCTCTTTATCCTGATCTCGTCGCGCTTCGTGCCGGGATCCATCGATCACGACAATGTCCAACTCGGCCTCGTCGCCCTCACGGCCGCCATGCTGGTCGATGAAACCTATCGGCCGCGCAATTTCGCCATCGCCGCCGTCGCGCTTGCCGTCCAGCTTGGCATCGGCGCGGAGACGACGCCCTTCGTCGCTGTCACCTGCATGGCGGTATCCTGCTTATGGGCCTGGAAAGCCGAGGTCTTCGCCCCCACTGCAAAGGCCTTTGCCCTGACTCTGACGATTGCCGTCAGCGCCGCCTTTTTCTCGCTCGTGCCGCCGCGTCTCTATTCCACGGTCACTTGCGACAATCTTTCGCTCGGCTTCTACGGCATCACCAGCGCCGGCTGCATCGGGCTTCTACTGTCGGCGCTCTTTGCCAGCCGCCTGTCCCGCCCGTGGCGGATTGCCGTACTGGCGGCCAATGGCGCGTTCGTTTTCGCGACGATCGTGGCGCTCGCGCCGCAATGCCTGCGCAATCCGCTCGCCGATCTGGATCCGATGCTGGTGGACCTCTGGCTGAGCAGGGTGACCGAAGCACAGCCGATCTTCTCGATCGCCCGCACCGAGCCCGACACGCTCGGCGCTTTCTATGCCACGGGCCTTCTGGCCCTGATCGTCTGTGCGGTTCGCATCCTGCGCCGCGATCGCGCGAGCCTGTATGCGATGCTGATGGCCGTGATCGGGATCAACTGGGCGATTACGCTCGTGCAGGTACGCGGTGCGGAATTCGCCAATCTGCTGGCAATCCTGCCATTGGCGCAGTTGATCGCCGAATTGCGCCGGAACTATATGGCCAATACCGGGAGCCTGCGTTCCGCCTTGCTCTATGTGCTGACGATGCTGGTTTCCGTTCCGGCCGTGTGGGCAGTCGGCGGCGCGCTTGCCAGCAAGGGACTTGGTAATGGCCTGGCCGTCGCGACGCCCGCCAAGGCCGAGGAGACTGCTGATTGCGCCTCGAAGGCGGCGCTTGCGCCTATCTCCGGCCTGAAGCCCGGCGTGATCGTGTCAGCTTCCAACATGGGTGCGCCGCTTCTGCGCTTCACGCCGCATCGCGCTCTTTCCGGGCCCTATCATCGCGATCAGGCCGGGATGCTCGCCGAACTGCATATTGCTCTTGCGGAGCCGCAACAGGCGGAAGCGCTCTTGCGCGAGGCGAAGGTAACCCTGCTCGCCTTCTGCAAGGGCGATCCGCAGGTGGGGATGCTGGCCGAGCGGGCGCCCAAGGGGCTCTATGCCCAACTTGGCGCGGGCCATGTGCCGGCCTATCTGCAGCCCATTCCAGCCTCGGCCAGTTCGGATGTTCAGTTCTTCCGCTTCAAGCCGCAGGATTGAGCTAGGCGCGGCGGCGATGCCCCACCATATCGGCCGTGATGAGGTAGCCGATGAAGCCGAGATTGTAGCCGCCGAGGGCGACGAAGAGCGTCACCAGCGGCGGAGGAACGATTGATATCGCCACCGCCGCCATGAAGGCGATGCTCATCAGCGCCACGCCCAGCAACGCGCCGATCGTCGAGCGCTGCAGGCCGGCGGCAATTCCGATGATCGTGGCGGTCGCGAATATCATCGCTCCATGTCCTCTTTACCAAAACCCAGTTTGCACAGATTTACGCGTGGATGGCTAAAAAAGGCTTTGCCGACAGGGTTAACGCTTGATGAAGCACGGCCGCACCGCAGGGCCTTCGCTATGGGCAATGACGCGGCAGCACGTTAAATCTGCGTACAATCCTTTTCTCCGCGCAATTCCGGTTTGAGGGGTTGTGCGCTAGGCTCCGCATTTTCCGCGACATGGGCTAGAAAGAAGCCATGAGCAGCTTTTTTGAGAGTGATTCGCCGTCGAACCTGACGGAATATTCCGTCTCGGAATTGTCCGGGTCGATCAAGCGCACGGTCGAGAACGCGTTCGACCAGGTGCGCGTGCGCGGGGAAATCTCCGGATATCGCGGACCGCATTCCTCGGGCCACGCCTATTTTTCGCTAAAGGACGACAGGTCCCGCATCGATGCGGTGATCTGGAAAGGCACCTTCTCCAAGCTGAAATTCCGCCCCGAGGAGGGGATGGAAGTGATCGCGACGGGCAAGGTGACGACCTTCCCGGGCTCCTCGAAATATCAGATCGTCATCGAGACCCTGGAGCCGGCCGGCGCGGGTGCCTTGATGGCGCTGCTGGAGGAGCGCAAGCGCAAGCTCGGCGCCGAGGGTCTTTTCGATCCCGAGCGCAAGCGCAGGCTTCCCTTCATGCCGAAGGTGATCGGTGTGGTCACGTCGCCGACCGGCGCCGTCATCCGCGATATCCTGCACCGCATCTCCGATCGTTTCCCCGTGCATGTTCTGCTCTGGCCGGTGAAGGTGCAGGGAGAGGGCTCCGGCGACGAGGTGGCGAACGCCATTCGCGGTTTCAACGAATTTGCGCCCGATGGGCCGATCCCGCGCCCCGATGTACTGATCGTGGCGCGCGGTGGCGGCAGTCTTGAGGACCTCTGGAGTTTCAACGACGAGGCTGTCGTCCGTGCTGCCGCGGCCAGCGGGATCCCGCTGATTTCGGCCGTGGGGCACGAGACCGATTGGACCTTGATCGATTATGCGGCAGACGTACGCGCGCCGACCCCAACCGGGGCGGCGGAAATGGCCGTGCCGGTCAAGGCCGAGTTGGAAGCCCAGCTCGCAAGCCTTGCCGCCCGACTGCAGGGCGGGGTGAGCAGGCAGATGGATCAGCGCCGGCAAACTGTGCGCGCGCTGTTGCGCGCCCTGCCGTCGCTCGACCAGATTCTGGCTCTGCCGCGCCGTCGCTTCGACGAGGCCGCCGCCGGCCTCGGCCGGGGACTGGAGCTGAACACGCTTAACAAGCGCCGTTCCTTCGAACGCATGGCCACGCAGCTGCGGCCGGATATCCTGTCGAACCGCATTGCCGAGCGCCGCCAGCAGCTGGGTGAGAGGATGACCCGCGCCGAGCGGACCATCGAGCGCATGCTCGACCGTTCGCGCGCCCGCATCGAACGCGCCGATGCCGTTTTCGCCACGCTGCCGTCGCGCCTCGAAGCGCAGACGGGCCGCGCCCGCGACCGTCTTGGCAATCTCGTGCAGCGCACCGATACCGCCATCCGCCATCAATTGACGCGCGCGCGCAGCGAGCTGGTGGCGCAGGAGCGCATCCTGCAATCGCTCTCCTACAAGAACGTTCTGAAGCGCGGATACGCGGTCGTGCGGGACGAGGATGACCGCCCGGTTTCGCTGGCGGCAGCGCTTTCGACCGGCGCCGCCATCTCGATCGAATTCGCGGATGGGCGCATCGGCGCAGTCACCGGCGAGAGCGAGGCAACGCCGCCGTCAGGCGCTCCGCCTTCGAAGAAGCGCGCCACCAGGCCGGCCGAACCTGCCGCTCCGCCGAAACAGGGAAGCCTCTTCTGATGCGCATCCTGCTGGTCCTGGCTCATCCGCTCGAGGATAGCTTTGCTGCTTCTGTGGCAAAGGTTGCGCGGGAGACGCTTGTTGCCGGCGGCCATGAGGTCGATCTGCTCGATCTCTATCGCGAAGGTTTCAATCCCAGTCTCTCGGAAGCCGAGCGGCGCGGTTACTTCGACCAGCCTTATGATACCGCAGGCGTCGACGACATCGTGACGCGGTTGCGCGCGGCCGAAGGCCTGATCCTGGTCTTTCCGCAATGGTGGTTCAATTTTCCGGCCATTCTCAAGGGGTTCTTCGATCGCGCCTTCGCGCCCGGGGTCGCTTTCACCCATGACCCGGCCGGCGGCCGCATCGTGCCGCAGCTCACCAACATCCGCCTGTTCTGGGCGCTGACGACGACCGGCTCGCCCTGGTGGATCGTGCACTTCTATATGGGCAATCCCGTGCGCCGCCTGTTGAAGCGCGGCATCGCCGCCTTTTGCGCCAAGCGGCTGAGTTTCCGCATGCTGGCGCTGCATGACATGGATCGCGTCACCGAAGCCGGCCGCAAGGCGCATCTTGCCCGCGTCAGGAAAGCCCTGGCGACGATCTGATCCTGCGATTCTTGCCAAAAAAGATGCCGCGGCAGGAGTGCCGCGGCGCGTTCGCATTTGAATGTCTGGACCTGGTTATGCCCATTCGCCCTTGCGCATGACGGGCACGCGCGAGCCGTCGGCATTGATGCCGTCGATATCCACCTTGTCCGAGCCGATCATCCAGTCGATATGGATCAGGCTGGAATTGCCGCCCTGCGCCTTGATCTGCTCCTGGCTGAGCTTGGCGCCGTCGATGAAGCACTTCGAATAGCACTGGCCGAGCGCGATGTGGCACGAGGCGTTTTCATCGAACAGCGTATTGTAGAACAGGATGCCGCTCGCCGAGATCGGCGAGGAATGCGGCACCAGCGCCACTTCGCCGAGCCGGCGTGCGCCTTCGTCGGTGTCGAGCACCTTGTTCAGCACTTCCTCGCCGCGCGTCGCCTTGGCTTCAATGATCCGGCCGCCTTCGAAGCGCACCTGGATATTGTCGATCAGCGTGCCCTGATGCGACAGCGGCTTTGTGGAGGAGACATGGCCCTCGACACGCAGCGCATGCGGCGTGGTAAAGACCTCTTCCGTCGGGATGTTCGGGTTGCAGGTGATGCCGTTCTTGGCTGTCGAGGCGCCGCCGTGCCATTCATGGCCATCGGCGAGACCGACCGTCAGGTCGGTGCCCGGTCCCTGGAAATGCAGGGCGGCAAAGCGCTGGCCGTTCATCCAGGCCGAACGCTTGCGCAGATTGGCATTGTGTTCCGCCCATGCGGCGATCGGATCTTCGACATCGACGCGCGAGGCCGAGAAGATCGCCTTGGCGAGCTTGGCAACCGCGATGGCTTCCGGGTCGTTCGGGAAGACCAGCTTCGCCCAGGAGAGGTTCGGATAGGAGACGATGTTCCAATTGGTGTCGAAATTCGAGATCTTTTCCAGCGCCGGCTTGTAGGCGGCCGAATTGGCGCGATTGGCGCGGGCTACCTTGGCCGGATCCTGATTGGAGAGCAGCATCGGGTTGTCGCCGGCAATGGCGAGCCGCGCCGTATTGTTGGAGAAAGCCTTGGCCATACCCTCGTAGAGCCAGTTCGCGGCGCGGTCGAAGCTTGCATCCTGACCATATTCATAGCGGGCAAGCGTCGTCTCTTCGTCGGAATAGAAGGTGGAGACGAGCCCGGCGCCGGCCTTATAGGCCTCGCGCGTGATCAGCCGCACCAGCGGCATCGCCGCGACGGGCGCGGTCACGAGCAGATCCTGGCCTTCCTGAAGCTGCAACCCGACCTTTACGGCCACTTCCGCAAGCTTCTCCAGCTTGGTGTGATCGACGGGATGATGGTTGGGGGAGGCTGATGTCATGGCGAAACCTGCGTGCTTGCTATCGAAAGATGGTTTGAAGACTTAGACCGCTTTGCGGCGAAATTGAAGGCGCTTTGTCCGATCCCGGAGATCGCCAAGTGATCGTCGAGCGATCGTCAGGCAATCAGCGGCGCGGCCTTGGCCTTGAGCGCGGTCAAGGCATCCTGTGGGCTGAGCCTCACCTGCAGGCCGCGCTGGCCGCCGTTGATGTAGACATAGGCCTCGGTCATCGCCTGCGCCTCGATCGCGGTCGGCACCAGCTTCTTCTGGCCGAAGGGGCTGATGCCGCCGACATGATAGCCCGTCAGGCGTTCCGCATCGGCGGGTTTCATCATGGCAGCCGACTTGCCGCCGAAGGCCGCCGCGAGCTTTTTCATGCTGACCTCGTGATTGGAGGGGACGACGGCGCAAACCGGCTTACCGTCCACTTCCGCCATCAGCGTCTTCAGCACGCGATACGGCTCCTCGCCCAGCGCTTCCGCCGCCTGCAGGCCGACACGCTCGGCGGTCGGATCGTAGTCGTAGGTATGGACGGTAAAGGCGACCTTGGCCTGGGTCAGCACTTGCGTCGCGCGGGTGGTTTTTGACATGGCAGTAATATTTCCAGGCGTGCGACGTTATCGGTGCTCGGAATGAGCGCGATCGAGCTTTTCGAGAATTTCCAGGCCACGAGTTTTGTCGCCCTTGGCCGCTCTGAGCCGAAACCGTGTCTCGGCATCGAACTCCGTGAGTGCTTTTGTGGTCAGCTCTTCGAAAAGCTTGTTGAGGCTTGTCCCGCGAGAAGCAGCAAGAGCCTTCAGCCGTTCGTGCTGATCGTTTGGAAGGCGAATTGTCAGCGTGCTCATGTCAAATCTTCCTCCGAATAAGGAACTCACCTGCTGTCTGAATTTCCAGCTGCGGAAACAGCAATTCCGCTTGGGCGAAATCTTTCTTGTTTGCGGTTATCAATGCCGAAGCGCCGCCACCAACCGCGAGTTCGATCAAATGATTGTCTCCCTCGTCGCGCAAATTTGGGCGCCATAGGTAATATATGGGAATCCACAGGCAGCTTGAAAGAAATGCATCGAGGAGCACAATGCGCTCTTCTTTTGAGATGAACCGACTATCGAAAAGGGCATCCCTTCCGCAAACGTCCTCGTATTCGGCAAACAAAGCATTGCTGACCAGTGGAACCAGGCGCTCTTCAAGACAGAGGCGGATGACCTGTCGTGGTGCACCATCGGCGTTCATGATCGCGGAAACGAGGATGTTCGTGTCAATGACGACCTTCATGCGAAAATGATAGCATATACGCTATCACTTTCAAAGATGCGGCGGCCATTTAAGCCTCGAAGAAGCCCGCATAAATATCCGGCTTGAATCCAACAAGCAGTTTTCCGTCGGCTTCCAGAACCGGGCGCTTGATCATCGAAGGCTGTGCCAGCATCAAGGCAATGGCCTTGTCCTGCGTCAGATCGGCGCGATCCGCTTCCGGCAGGGCTCTGAAGGTCGTGCCGGCGCGGTTGAGGACGACTTCCCAGCCCGCGTCCTTCGTCCAGCGCTCCAGGTGATCCCTGTCGATGCCGACGGCCTTGTAATCATGGAAGTCATAGGCGATGCCGCGACCTTCGAGCCAGGTGCGCGCCTTCTTCATCGTGTCGCAGTTCTTGATGCCGTAAATGGTGATCGTCATGTCGAATCCGTCTCTTGCTGTCTGATAGCGCATAGCATGCGAACAAAGCCCGGCGAAAGCCGGAGGTATGGTGAAGCGGTTCTCTTCATCCATTGCGGTTGCCACCGACAATCCTGTAAATATGCAGCATGCATATTCATGGCGGACAGAGCATGACGACAGACAGGGAAACTTTGCGGCTGGAAAATCTCTTTGGCGCCATGAGCCTCGCTCTGGTGGACAAGATGGAAAAGGCTTTTGCCGACGAAACCGGCCTTGGGCCGAGCGCCATTGCTGCCATCGTTCAAATCGGCACCGAGCCCGGCCTGACCATCGAGACCCTGCGCCGGATGATCGCGCTCTCCCATTCCGCCACCGTGCGCCTTGTCGACCAGTTGGTGGCGTCCGATCTCGTGTTGCGCGCCGGCGGCGTCGAAGGGGACAAGCGCGCCCGATCGCTGCAATTGACCGAGAGCGGCCGTGTGCTTTTCGATCGTAGCCTTGCCGCCCGCCGCGCCGTCATCGGCCGGGCGTTCAAAGCCTTGAAGCCTGAAGAGGCGGATCAGCTAGGTCGCCTGGTCGAGAAGCTGTTGCCGGCCCTGGTCGATCTCGGCGACGATCAGGATGTGGTCTGTCGCGTTTGCGATCAGGGCGTTTGCGACCAGGATCGCTGCCCCATCACCTTCATGACATAGCCTCGGGAACACGGCCTTGACAGCCCTTCAAAATATATGCACTATGCATGCATATATTTTGAAGGGCGCATGATTGCTTCCTTCGATGATCTGAACATCGCCTGCATCAATTCGATCGGAGGCATGATCGTGATGGAAAATCGTTCAAAAATAACCCGGCTAACGGACGTCGTCCTCGCGGCCCTTATGGGCGCGCAACATCTTGTTCGCCGTCTCGGTACGCTCCTGCGGGAAGCGACCGTCATCGCCTTTGCCATACGATGTAAGGTGATTGACGGCCGGTAGGGCGGCCTAGTCTTCCAGCGTGCCCGGCTTGCGAACGACCGAGCTTGGCTTTTCCGAGCCGATCTTCATCAGGTCGCCCCGACGGCGTACCAGCCGGTCCGAAACGCGGGTCACGATCAGGCCCGCCTGCGGTGCGCGGACATCGATGGTTCCGTCCGGCATGCCTGGGGCTGTGATGATGGTCGCCAGCAGATCGCCCGCTTCGACGCGCTCGCCGATGTTGCGATGGAAAAGCACGGTTCCAGCCTGCGGAGCGCGGATCATCTCGACATTGTCGAGCGGCACGGCAGGCCCGGCAAAGGCGCCGAGTGCGACGCTGTCGTCCTGCACCGCGCCGCGCGCCGCCAGGAAGCGCCAGAGGCCTTCGGCATCGTCCTTTGCCATTTCCGGATAGACATCGCGGGTGCCGCGCAATTCGACCGTCACCGAAAGCTTGCCCGGCAGTTGTGCCTTCTTTTCTCCAGGCACTTCGTATTTCCAGGCAAAGCTGACGGCTTCCTCGAAAGCCGAGCTTTCGCCGTCCGACAACAGCACGGCATCCATCTTAAGCGCTGCGGCGAGGTCCGCCGCCTCGGGCCAGAAAGCCTCGTCGATATAGGCATATTGCAGGGATTCGTCGTCACAGTGGAGATCGATCACCAGATCGGCGCCGAGCGCCATGTGGATCAGCTGCCGCTTCAGCCTGTCGACAGCGGGATAGCGTTCGAGATTCTCGATCAGATGATCGCGGTCGCGCAAGGAGATCAGTGGGAAATCGCGGTTGAAATTGGTGCGCGAGCCCAGGTCGAAGCGGCCTTGCATCTCGCCGAAGTGCGATTGCGCCGCGCCGATCGGATTGGCATGCGGCACGACGACGATATCGCTCGAGATAGTCCCGGCAGCTTCCGCTTTGCGAAGCCGCTCGCACAGGAAATGCACCAGGGCCGTGCCCGGAAGCTCGCCGGCATGCAGGGCGGCCTGAATATAGACCTTGGGCGCATCGGCCCTGTTGCCGGCGAAATGCAGGATTGGCAGCCGCCAGGCAATCCCCGGAGTGTCGCCCTCTATAACGATTTCGGTGACGTTCATGTGCGGGCCTCCTGCTGCCGATAATGATCGCAGACCCATATCAAGCGTTGCCCGCATGCCGCAACCGTTTGTCGCGATCCGACCAGATTAGGGTCGGAGAGAGTGGGTCGAAATGCCTGTCAGAGGCTGCGGTTCCTGCGCAGGCAGAAGCTCAGGATCAGGCCGAACAGCACCGCGCCGACGCCGAAGGAGAAGGGCGCGGCATAACCGAGATGATCGGCGAACAGACCCGCGATCGGGCCGGTGCTGCCGAGCGACACATCGAGGAAGATCGAATAAAGCCCGAGCGCGACGCCGCGATTCTGCGGCGGGATGCGTTCCATGGCTTCGTTGCCGAGCGCCGGGAAGACAGGCGCAAAGCCGGCGCCGGCAAGCGCCGCGCCGATGATGGCGACGGTCGGGGAGGGGGCGAGGGCAAGAGCCGCCAGCCCGATGATCTCGATGACGAGAGAAATTCGCACCAGCGGCAGGCCGCCGAAGCGGGCGACTGCCTGTGCAAGGCCGAGGCGTACGCCCATGAAGGCGAGGCCGAAAGCACTAAGGGCGAAAGAAGCGCCATCCCAGTTGCGGCTATGGAAGAACAGCGCGACGAAAGCCATGACCACGCCGAAGCCGCTGGAGGCAAGCGCGAGCGCGATGCCGAACGGCGCGACCCGGCTCAGCACCTGGCCGGTGCCGATGCCCTTTTCCTTGACGCCGGGCACGGGCGGCCGCGTCTGCGCCAGCATGAAGCCGGCGACGGCAAGGACGATGGTGACGACGCCGATGGCGAAGAAGCCGTATTGCCCCTGCAGCCAGGCGCCGAAAGGTGCGGCGAGCGCGATGCCGCCGTAGGTGGCGATGCCGTTCCAGGAGATGATGCGAACCGTCTCGCGCGACCCCATCAGGCCGATCGCCCAGGTGATCGCCGCCGTGCTCACCCAGCTTTCGCCGATGCCGAGCGCCAGCCGGCCGGCAAGCAGCAGCGCAAGGCTCGCCGTCGGGACATGGACCGTGAACGTGGAGGCGAGCGTCAGCACGCCGGAAAGCCCGTAGGCAAGGAACCCGAGCAAGACCGAGCGGCGTGGCCCGTATTGATCGCAGAGCCGCCCGACCTGCGCGCGGCTTACGATGGTCGCGACATATTGCGTACTGACGGCGATGCCGGCCCAGATGACGCCGAAGCCGAGGCCGCTATCGACATAGGTCGGCAGCACCGCGAGCGGAAGGCCGATGGCGATGTAGCCGAAGAATGTCAGTGCGACGATCGACAGGAGGGATAGCGTCGAGGTGGAGCGGACGGTCTGGGAGGCAGTGTTCACGGGATATCGCCTGCGGGCACCGGCAACGGTGTCCATGCTGTTTGCCACGAAGGACGGGGTTTGTATCGGATAGCCATGACGGCGGCGGCCCAGCGGCCGTGCGTCGCCACGGATAACCGGTATCAGGCAAGGGCAGGCATGGTCAACGAATTGCTGCCTTGCAGCAAAAGCCATTGACGGGATGAATTGATTATGCGTGCCTCTGAAAATCCCGCATCGCGGGAGCAGGGCCGGTTTGCCGGCCCCGCCCGAAACGCCTCACATCGTGAGGATGACACTGGCTGTCGTGCGCCCGGCCTCGAGATCGGCGTGGGCGCGGGCCGCATCCTTGAGCTCGTATTCGGCGCCGATCGGATTGACCAGTCCGGCCTGCAGCGCCGCCATCAGCGCCGTCGTGCCTTGACGATAAAGTTCAGGATCGTTCGCGTAGGTCAATATGCTCGGTCGCGCCAAGCCGATGGCGCGGGGCGCGGTCAGCTCCTCGATCTGGATCGGCGGGATAGGGCCGGCGGCCTGGCCGACGCTTGCCACCATGCCGAAGGGGCGGACGGAGGCAAGCGTCTGCGACAGCATCGTGCCGCCGATCCCGTCGATGGCGAGATGGACGCCGCGGCCATCGGCAATGCGGCGCGCTTCCTCCACCCAATCCTCGGATGTATGCAGGAGAACCACATCGGCTCCGGCCTCGTAGGCAAAACCGGCCTTGGCTTCGGAGCCGACCGTGGCGATGACGTTCGCGCCGAGCCGCTTGGCAAGGCGCGTGACGAGCTGGCCGAGGCCGCCGGCTCCTGCGTGGACCAGCACCCATTCGCCGGCTTTTACGGGATAGACCTTTTGCAGCACCATATGGGCTGTCAGCCCGCGCAGCATCGTGCTGCCGGCAACCCGCTCGCTGACGTCGTCGGGTAATTTCACAAGACGGGCGGCCGGCATCGTGCGCACCTCGGCGTAGCTGCCGAGCGGGTGGCCGATATAGGCGACACGGTCACCGGCCTTCAGCCCTTCGACGTCGGGGCCGACCGCCTCGATGACGCCGGCGCCCTCGAAACCGAGCACGCTCTGACCCGGCGGCAGCGGATAGAGCCCGGAACGGACATAGATATCGACAAAGTTGACGCCGGATATGCTTTGGCGGATCCGGGCTTGGCCGGAGCCTGGTTCTGTGGCTGGGAGATCGACGGCTTTCATGGCCTCGGGTCCACCGGGGCCGGTAATGGCAATCGCTAGGGGCATGCGGAAGTCTCCTTTCAGGAGACCTTTGACCATAAACGCCGATTTGAATAAATTCGGTATGAACTCACCGTATCTGTGCAATAATGCACCGATGATCGATTGGCAGGACCTTCTTCATTTCGCCACCCTGGCACGAACCGGCTCGCTTTCGGCGGCGGCGCGGGAGCTGGGCGTCGACCACGCAACGGTCGGCCGGCGCATTGCCGCGCTGGAGCGGTCGCTCGACCTGCGCCTCATCGACCGGCGGCCGCGCACCTCGCCTTTGACGGCGGACGGCCGCGCCATTGCCGAACTGGTGACGGGGATGGAGGAGAATGTCGAGGCGATCAGGCGTTATTCGAAGAGCGCCGTCGCCGGCCTTTCGGCTGCCGTCAAGGTCAGCGCGCCGCCCTCGATCGCCGCCCATCTTCTCGCCCAGAAAGCCGCCCTGTTCCGCGCGGAGCATCCGGATATCACCCTCACCATTGCAGGCGTCACCCGCCGGGCCGCGCTCAATTACGGCGAGGCCGACATTGCCGTGCGCATGACGCGGCCGGAAGAGAGCGATCTGCTGGTGCGGCGCATCGGGGTCATGCGCTTTGGCCTCTATGCCATACCGTCCGTGGCGCAAATGCCCGAGAAGGATTGGGCTTTCATCGGTTACGACACGGCAATGGAGCATCTGACGCAGCAGACTTGGCTGCGCAGCCTCCTCGACGGCCGGCCGATCGTCTTTCGCGCCACCGACGTATTCGGCCAGCTCGAGGCCGCGCGCGCCGGCCTCGGCGTCGTGGCGCTTCCGGCCTTTCTGGGCAATCGCGAGGCGGGTCTGACGCGCCTGCCCGTGGCGATCCCGTCGCCCACGCGCGACCTCTGGCTCGTCACCTATCCGGATCTGCGCCGCTCGCCGGCGATCCGGGCGGTGATGGACTTCGTCACCGACGTCATCGGGCGAAGCTGCCCGCTGCGCGATGGCGCTGACGCGGCCGCGTAAGGCCAGCTTCCGATCAGAATTTTCCTGTTGCAGCCAGGCGGCGAATCTCTATCCATAGGTGGATGGGCGATCCTTACGGTCGGTGATCGATGACGAAGCTGGGCAGTTGGTTCGTGGTGGACAAGGCGGATCTGGTCGCGGGCATATCGGTTGCCGGGCTGATGTTGCCGGAAGCGGTCGCTTACGCAGGGATTGCAGGTCTGCCGCCGCATCGGGCCATCCTCGCCGGCATCGCCGGATGTCTGGTCTATGCCATATTCGGGCGCAGCCGCTTCGCCATCGTCTCTCCCACATCCTCGTCGGCCGCCATTCTTGCCGCCACCTTGGCGGTGGTGCCGGGCGACGCCACCGTCAAGGCGGGGCTTGCCACGGTAGCCGTGGCGCTTGCCGGCATTCTTTTCGTCGTCGCCGGCGCATTGCGCCTTGGCGGCATCACCGGCTTCATTTCGCGGCCCGTGCTGCGCGGCTTCGCCTTCGGGTTGGCGATCACCATCATCCTGCATCAGCTTCCGATCCTCGTCGGCGTGCCCGTGCAGGGCTCGAACATCCTGACCTATGCGGCCGCGCTGTTCGGTGCCGTCCTGCAATGGAATCCGATCAGCGTCGCCGTTGGTGTCGTCGCGCTGGCGGCATTGCTGCTGCTGAAGCGACTGCCGGGTGTTCCCGGCGCCTTCCTCGTGCTCGCCGCCGGCATCCTATCCTCCTATCTGTTCGGCCTTGAAAGCCATGGGGTGAAGCTGGTCGGACCTATCGAGATCCTGCCGCAGTGGCCGTCGTTGCCGGATGCCGACTGGACGTCCTATTCGCGGCTCGTGCAGTTCACCGTGCCGCTCGTGCTGATCCTCTTTGCCGAATCCTGGGGAACGATGCGGGCCCTAGCGCTGCGCTACGGCGAGACGCTGGAGGTCAATCGCGAGCTTGGCGCGCTCGGTGCTGCCAACATAGCGAGCGCCGTCGTTCAGGGCATGCCGGTCGGCGCGGGTTTTTCCGCCGGTTTCGCCAGCGAGGCGGCCGGGGCGAAGACGCGGGCCACCACCGTCTTTGCCGCTATCGGCCTTGCGGTCCTGATTGCCTGCGCCGGGCCGCTCGTCGCGCTTCTGCCGGAACCGGTGCTGGCAGCCGTTGTTATCGCAGCCCTTACTCATGCGCTCGATCCAAGCCCGATCCTGCGTCTGCGCCGCCTGCATCGCGATTTCTACGTGGCGCTGGGCGCCGCTGTCGGCGTGCTGGCCTTCGGCGTCCTCAACGGCATGCTGCTGGCGATCGCGCTCTCGCTCGCCGCCATGATGCATCGCCTGGCGTCGCCGCATGTCGCCCGTCTGGGCCGGCTGGACAACAGCCATGACTTCGTCGATATCGCCAGACACGACAATGCCTCCGAGATACCGGGCATCGCCATCTGGCGCCCCGGCGAAACCCTGTTCTTCGGCAATGCCGATACGATCTTCGGCGAGATACTTTCGGACAGCCGCAGCGAAACCGGGCTGCGGGCCGTCATCCTCAGCCTGGAGGAAAGCTCCGACATCGACAGCACGGCGATGGATGCCCTGACGGAATTCGATGGCGCCATGCAGCGCACGGGCCTGCGCGTCCAGTTTGCCCGTGTGCATGACCGCGTCCGCGATCTCATGACGGTCGCCGGCATTGCCGACGTCAACGGCCGCTGCAGCTTCAGCGTCGATGACGCCGTTGCGGCGGTGATGGCGGGCGATCAGCCAAAGGCTTGAGCGCCCCATTCAGTCGTGCAGCGTCCAATAGCAAAGATGATCGTGAGTTGCCTTGCCGTAGAGGCTATTGATCAGCACGAAATCCCTGGCGGTCCACGAAACGGGTTCCTCAAGCAAGATATCCGGAACAACGTGCCCGCGATAAAGCAGCGTCATATGCGGCTCGACCAGCTTTTCGCGCCCTCTCTTGAAGCCTGTCAGTTCCACGGCTTCATCCAGTTCGCGATGAAGCGCTTTCAGCTCCGCGTTTCCATCCTTGTTCCACAAGACAAGCGGCCGATTGTCTCTATTGCCGAAGCTTACAGCCCGATCGAACAGGACTGGAAACGATCGCTTTCTGATCGTCGACGCTGCTTCCATTGCCGCAAACGCTACGTCCTCCGGCAATTCGCGCGCCGGATCGATTTGCATTTGATAGAGGGTGATATGAAATAGATCCTTGCGCCGCGGCTTCGTTGAAAAGCTGTATTGGCGGTGAAACGTTCCGGCGAGTTCAAAGCTGCGCGCGGCAGTCTCCTGGTCGGGCAGGATGGCAAAATAGAGTCCATTGGCGGGTTCTTGCCCCGGAGGCGGCGGTGTCCGGCTGCGCGATCCATTTCCAAGATTGAGTGAAAGTTGCCCGCTGTTCTTCATGGATCGCTCAAAGCTTGCCCGCTCTGCCTCCTTCCATTTTCCCGATCCGGAAATCATACGACGAGACAGCAGTCAGATCAAGAACAAAACAAGAACAAATAGCAGCTGAGAGCGGCTGCGACCGGCGATCCTCATTTTGAAAAGAGCGACCGAATAAAAGTCCGGCCTGATCTGTTCATTCCAAGTTGGGGTTTCGTAGCCGTTCTCTCTCAAAAAGGAATGACCATCCATGTGTGCCAAAATTTTCTTTTCGGCCGTTGTTCTCGCTCTTATCGGCCTTGGGGTCGCGTCTTGCTCCACGTCCGGTGGCGGCAGTTCCGGCAGCGGCATGACGCAGAGTTCTCCTCCGTCCGGCGGCGGGTATTGATAGACGTGCTCGCCACCGTCTTTGCGCGATTTCGTTGTGGCAAAGACGGTGGCAACGTTCGATCTTCGCAAGAATCGGGTTGAATTCGACGCTCTCCGGGACGATTTTCATGACAAGTGGAAACACGGGAGCTTTCGTCATGAACGAGACAAGGCAGAATTATTCGATCTTCGAAACCGCCGGCGGTTTCTGCGGCATCGCCTGGAGCGATGTCGGCATCCTGCGCTTTCAATTGCCGACCAAGGATGCGGGAGCGACCGAGCGCCTGCTTCTGCGCCGGCTGCCGGATGCGCAGCCCGGCACGCCGACCCCGGCGGTCGCAGAGGTGATCGCCCAGGTGAAGCGTTATTTCGCGGGCGAGGAGATCGACTTTTCCGGCGTCGCGCTCGATCTCGGCGAGCAGGATGCGTTCTTCAGGCAGATCTACGATGCCGCCCGGCAGGTCGGCTGGGGCCATACCACCACCTATGGAAGCCTGGCCAAGCAGCTCGGTGCCGGGCCGGAAGCCGCCCGCGATGTCGGGCAGGCCATGGCCAAAAATCCGGTGGCGCTGATCATCCCCTGCCATCGCGTGCTGGCGGCCGGCGGCAAGATCGGCGGCTTTTCCGCGCCCGGTGGCTCGAACGCCAAGGCGCGCATGCTGGAGCTGGAAGGCGTTCAGCTGGCGCCGCCGAAGCCGGTACAGCAGTCGCTGGCGTTTTAGATCATGAAATCAAGGGCGAAGGGTCTCGGCCGCTCGCCCTATTCTTTCCGCGCCTGACGGGCGCGGGAAAACAGCAGCGTGTCCTTGTCGTTGAGACGGACCGGCTTCGGATCGCGATAGCCGGCCTTTTCGGCGACGCGGATCGAAGCCGTATTGCCGGGCGAGATGAGACAGACGCTGCGGTCAAATCGAGGCTGATCGTCGAGCCAGGCAACGGCGGCTCCCAGCGCTTCGGTGGCAAAGCCCTTGCCGTGAGCCCATGTCGCCAGCGCCCAGCCGGCTTCCGGAATGCCCTTGATCGGCGGTTCCATGACCCGATGAAAATCGGCAAAGCCGAGATCGCCGGCATACCGGCCGGAAGATTTCTCGCGCACCGCCCAGTAGCCATGTCCGAGCAACGGCCAAAGGCCGTGATAGGACAGCATCCGCATCCATGATTCCCTGGAGGTGGAGACGACGTTGCCGAAAATATGCTTTACGACCAGCGGATCGCTCCACATGCCGGCAAGCGGTACGAAGTCATCAAGCGTATGGCCGGTCAGGATGAGCCGCTCTGTTTCCAGTCGCGGCGGCGAGAGCGTTGGTTCCATGAAGTCAAACCTCCGGAGCTAGCTTTGGGCGGTCGGCTGAAGGCGCTGAGCCAGAGCATCCATATCCGGCAGAAACCAGACCTCGCGCCCCTTGTTCGATTCATAGACGAAATCGCGCAACGCGTTGCTGCCCGCGACCCATTGCGAGATATCGCCGAGGATGACGAGCTGAGAGCGATAGTTGACGAATTTCTGGATGATTGCGCCGGCGATGCGGGTCGAGAGCTGGAAAAATTCCTCGTTCAGCCGCGATGTCGGAACGACCACAAGCTTGGCATCCGCATCCCACGCCGCGCTGATCCAATCGTTCACGTCCCTTTCGCTGGCCAGAAGCGGGCCGCTGTCATCGCCGATGACGACCTTTCGGCCGGAGAAATCTTTGACTGTGTACATGCTCTTCGACTTTGCGTTCTGTTGAAAGGAAAGCTCGCGCCACCATTCCGTGCGGTTGGCCGAGGATAGCTATCATGCGGGGCATGCCGATCCTAGAGCCGCTATGCATGATCCCTCGAGCCCGCGGAGGTCGGAAGCCCTTTGCCGGATAGCCGTAGAACCGCGGCGACCAATGCATCGGGGTCCGCACCCGGATCAAATTGGCCATCGATCATCAGCAGCGCCAGCCCATGGGTCAAGGACCAGAGAAAAAGCGCCGCCGTGCCGATCTCGTCGGGCGGCAGGCGCTTCGAAAGACCAGCCTTGAGAACCTCGTATGCGGCCGAGCGCAGCGAGCGTATCCTGTCGTCGGCGGCGAAGGCGGTATGGAAGCCCTCGCCGAACATCAGGCGGTACAGCCCCGGATTTTTCCGGGCAAAGGCGACATAGGCCATGCCTGCCGGTGCCAGCTGGCCCTTGGCGTTGCTGGGCGCGGCCTGGAGGCGTTCCGCCAATTCGGCAAAGCCGCGCTCGGCAAGCGCCACGGCAATATCGTCCAGCCCGGAAAAATGATGATAGGCGGCCGGCGCGGAAACGCCGACGCGGCGTGCGATCTCCCTCATGCTGAGTGCCGTCGGTCCGCCCTCCTCCAGCAGGGTACGGCCCGCCGCGAGCAAGGCGTTGCGTAAATCCCCGTGATGGTAGCGCGAGGGAGGGCCGGCCTCGTTGCTGGTCAATCGATCGTCTCCAATCTTTACGTCGTTAAGATTATGGGCTATTTCTTCCCCGCCCGCAATCCTGCCGTCACGGAGCTCCGGCGATGACCCATATTCCCGTCTATGTCTATGCGTTGTTCCTGCTGCTGTTATGGATCGGCGTGTCGCGTTGCCGGCCGCGCACGATCCGCGTCGAACGCCTTGCCGTCATGCCGGTCCTGATGGCGGTTCTGGGCGCACGCGGCTTTGACGGGCTCTTCTCGGAGGCAAGTTCGCTCGATCTGCTTTTCGCGCTCATCGGGCTCGGTATCGGCGTGGCAATCGGCTGGCGGCATGTCGGCGCCTGGAAGCTGGAGGTCGACAGGGTGAAGAGATCGCTCTCGCTGCCCGGCGATATCATGATGCTGGTCATCATCCTTGCATCCTTTGCCTTTGAATTCCTGTTGCATGCCGCAGCGGCGATGCATGCCGTCTGGTTTTCAGCCCCCGTCGTCCCGCCGCTTGCCGCCGCGATCTGGGCCGGCTTCATTGGCATGTCGCTCGGTCGCAACCTGCATCTGCTGTCGCGCTACATGAGCGTTGCCGCGCAATCGGCCGATCAGGCGCGATAAGCGACATCAGGCCGAACCAGGGTCGCTATCGCCCTCCATCAGCGGCAGCTCGCCGAGCGCATCGGCGAAGCGGCGGACGAGCCGCGTGAGCGATTGCCGGTCGTCATCGGTCCAGTCGGCAAGCGCCTGGGTCAAGGCCCGCCTGCGTGCCGCGCGCACCGCCCTGAAGCGTATGCTGCCCTCGTCGGTAATCTCCGCGATCGATCGGCGCCGATCTTCGATGTCGGCGTTGCGGGTGACGAGCCCGAGGCTTTCCAGCCGCGCCAGCTGGCGGCTGACCGTCGTATAATCGCGTCCCACCTGCTCGGAGAGTTCGGCAACGCCGAGCGGTCCTTGCATCCCCAGCCTCGCGAGCAATGGAAACAGGGCGCGGTCGAGCTGCACGCCCGCCGCGCGCAAAAGAGCTTCGTCGCGTTGCGGCGCGTTCAGGAAATTGACGATGTCGAGCAGGCCGCCGGCCAGCTCATCGAGAATATGTGTATTTTGCACCTTTACAGATCCCGCCTTTTCGATTTAAGTGTATTATACACATAAATAGAGAGCGCGCCATGCCTGTACCATCCAGAATTCTTGTCATCGTCGGCAGTGTCAGGCCGAACCGCATATGCCCCGCTGTTGCCGAATGGGTGACGTCGATCGGCCGCGCGATGCTGCGGGCCGAGTTCGAGATTGTCGATCTCCGCGACTGGCCCTTACCGATGGACGGCGAGCCGAGCATCCCGGCAACGGGGGACTATCGCACCGGTCTCACCAAGGCCTGGAGCGAAAAGATCGCCAGCGGCGACGCCATTGTCTTCGTCAGCCCGCAATATAATTGGGGCTATCCGGCCGTGCTGAAGAATGCCCTTGACCATCTCTATCGGGAGTGGGCCGGCAAGCCGGCCATGATCGTGACCTATGGCGGCCATGGCGGCAACAAATGCGCCGCCCAGCTTCATCAGGTGTTGACCGGATTGAAGATGAAACCGGTCGAAACCATGCCCGGCTTCACCCTGTCGCGTGCCCGCATCGAGGCGAATTCCGGCGAGGTGGAGCCCGAGACGGAGTTCGCCGAAGGACGGCCGATGCTCGAACAGGCATTTGGCGAATTGGGCCGCGGCTGACCGGCAGTTTGTCCGTTGCGCATCCCGGCTATCCGGTGGAGGCCGCCGCACGATCGATCGCCAGCTTCATTTCGCGATAATGCTCGGTCAGTTTCGCCAGGTCGAAAGCCCTGTTGAGGCCGCTTGGGTTCGGTAGCATCCAGACCGACGCGCCGGCAAAGTCATCCGGTTGCCTGCCCCATTCGATATCGGCCCGAAGGCTGATGGCCGTATAGGCCGCCTTGCCCAGAAACGCCAGGTGGCCTGGCGCAAGCCTTCGGATCTTGTCTTCAAGCACAGGGGCGGCGGCAATATAGTCGCTCCTTTTCAGCTCGCTGGCACTTTTCGTCGGACGGGAGACGGCCGATGTCAGGCCAAGGCCGTATTGCAGCATCTCCAGTTCTTCCTCCGCCCGCAGCAGGCGAGGGGTGAAGCCGGCAAGATGCAGTACCCGCCAGAAGCGATTGCTGCGGTTCGAGAAGTTATGGCCGTCCCGATGTGCCGTGAGCGCGGGATTCAATCCGCAGAAAACCACCGAGAGGCGAGGGGCAAGAATCTCGGACAATCCACCGGCCGGTGCGGCCGTTTCGCATTGGGCGTCCATACTTTCGGCTCTGGCATCATCTTGCATATGGAGACTTCCGGCGGAAGCGGAGGCGAGAGCCGACGCGGCGTAGCGCTGTCCGCGCAGAGGTTAGCCGATAAGGCCCCTCAAGCCACTCGATTATTTTGACCTGTTCCAGCACTTTGTTATTGTCGTGCTTTGGAACTAATCGCGTGCGAGATTGTTTATATATGACTTTGTTACGACGGTGACGTCGTGCCCGGCCGGCTGGGGAAGCGGCGCTGTTGAGGGATATATCATCATGAAGATTTCGTCTGGATTTCGTTCAGTCGCGGTTGCCGCCATCGCCGCCGCGGGAATTGGCTTTGCCGGCGCCGCGCATGCCGATAGCGGCACGATCCGCTTCTCCGTCTACAAGGCGGCCTTCTTCGTTGGCGGCTCCGGAGGCGAGGGCACGCTGACCTTCCATGGCCGCAAATATCCCATCTCGATCGGCGGCATCTCGGGCGGTCTCGCCTTTGGAGCCTCCAAGACATACTTCCACGGTACCGTGCGCAATATTCGCCGCGCCCGGGATGTCAGCGGCGTATACGGCGCTGCCGGCGGTGGCGGCGCGATTGGCAAGGGTGCTCAGATGATTGTCATGACCAATGACAAGGGTGCCCAGCTCGAACTCACGGGCAAGCAGGTCGGTCTTCAGGTCAATGCCGATATCAGCGGCTTGAGCGTCACGGTGAAGTAAGGGCGCAATTCCGCCGTCGTAATTTCCTGAGGGGCCTGATTTGCGGAATTCTCGATCAGGCCCTTCTCCTGTCCGGAAAGGGCGGTTCGCCCTTATTCCCACTCGATCGTGCCGGGCGGCTTCGACGTGACGTCGTAGACCACGCGGTTGATGCCGCGGACTTCGTTGATGATGCGGGTTGCGGCGCGGCCGAGGAATTCCATGTCGTAGTGATAGAAATCCGCCGTCATGCCGTCGACGGAAGTGACGGCGCGTAGCGCGCAGACGAATTCGTAGGTGCGGCCGTCGCCCATGACGCCGACGGTCTGGACCGGCAGCAATACGGCGAATGCCTGCCAGATGGCGTCGTAGAGGCCCGCCTTGCGGATTTCGTCGAGATAGATGGCGTCGGCTTCGCGCAGGATCTCCAGCTTTTCGCGGGTGATGCCGCCGGGGCAGCGGATCGCGAGGCCGGGGCCGGGGAAGGGGTGGCGGCCGATGAAGCTGTCGGGCAGGCCGAGCTCCTTGCCGAGCGCGCGCACTTCGTCCTTGAAAAGTTCGCGCAGCGGCTCGACGAGCTGCATCTTCATGCGCTCCGGCAGGCCGCCGACATTGTGGTGCGACTTGATGGTGACCGAGGGGCCGCCGGTGAAGGAAACGCTCTCGATCACGTCGGGATAGAGCGTGCCCTGGCCGAGGAAGTCGGCGCCGCCGAGCTTCTTGGCCTCTTCCTCGAAGGTCTCGATGAAGAGCCGGCCGATGATCTTGCGCTTGGTCTCGGGGTCGGAAACACCCTCCAGCTCGCCGATGAAGCGGTCCGAAGCGTCCACATGCAGCAGATGCAGGTTGTAGTGCTCGCGGAACATGGCGACGACGTTGGCCGCCTCGTCCTTGCGCATCAGGCCGTGGTCGACGAGGATGCAGGTCAGCTGGTCGCCGACGGCCTCGTGGATCAGCAGCGCGGCGACGGAAGAGTCGACGCCGCCGGAGAGCGCGCAGATGACGCGCTTGTCGCCGACCTGGTCGCGGATCGCCTGCACGGCCTTGGCGCGATAGGCCGACATCGACCAGTCGCCCTTGATGCCGGCGATGTTATGAATGAAGTTGCCGATCAGCTTGGCGCCATCGGGCGTATGCACGACTTCCGGATGGAACTGCACGCCGTAATATTTGCGCTTCTCGTCGGCGATGAAGGCGTAGGGCGCGTTCGAGGAGGTGGCGACCACTTCGAAGCCTTCGGGCAGCGCGGTCACGCGGTCGCCGTGGCTCATCCACACCTGATGGCGCGAACCGTTCGACCACAGCCCTTCGAAGAGGGCGCAATCCTTGTCGACTTCCAGGAAGGCGCGGCCGAATTCGCGGTGATGGCCGCTCTCGACCTTGCCGCCGAGCTGCATGCACATCGTCTGCTGGCCGTAGCAGATGCCGAACACCGGGATGCCGCTGTCGAAGACGATCTGCGGCGCGCGCGGCGAGCCTTCGTCCACGGTCGAGGCCGGGCTGCCCGAAAGGATCACGGCCTTCGGCTGCAGCCGCTTGAAGCCGGCTTCGGCGGATTGGAAGGGAACGATTTCACAGTAGACGCCTGCTTCGCGCACACGTCGCGCGATGAGCTGCGTCACCTGGCTGCCAAAATCGACGATGAGAACGGTGTCTGGATGTGCTGTCTGGGTCATGGCGAGCCTTTAATGAAAAGCGCTTTCCCTGGCAATCGGGCAAATCAGGCCGGAGCCGATTTTATTGTCCCGATTGTCCTCGATTCTCGTGCTTCCGGGTCGATCAGAACCAGAATACGCCGTCTTCCAGCGCCGTAAACAGCCCGTCGACGGCGTAGGACAGTTTGCGGTCGATCACATGCAGATATTCCGTCCAGTCGGAAATGCGCTGCAGTTCGACCTGACCGTCGGAAATGCCGCGCAGTCCGATGAGCGGCAGGCCGTAGATCTGGCAGGCGCGCAGCACCGCGAAGGTTTCCATGTCGACCATGTCGGTGCCGATGCGCTCGTAGGCATCCGAGCCGGACACGATGTTGGCGCCCGTCGAAAGGCTGCCCTCGGCAATGGTGGGGATGCGCAGCGGCAGCTCGATCGTCGCCGGCAGGTCGAGGAAGGGCGTGCGGCCCCTTTCGAAGCCCAGCGGCGAGGCGTCCATGTCGCGATAGGAAACGGAGGTGACCTGATAGACTTCCGTCTGTTCCAGCCTGGAAGAGCCTGCCGAGCCGAGCGACACCACGAGATCGGGCAGGTCGTCCTGCGCTTCGAGGTGGGCCAGGGCGCGGGTGAGCGCGATCGATGCTTCCACGGGGCCGACGCCCGTCATCAGCGGATCGATGCGCGAGCGCAGGAAGGGCCCGTATTCGGCCTCGGCCGCCATTACGAACAGGATCGATTTGCCCGATACGCGCTTCAGTTCGAATTTCATCCGCTAATTCCCTCTCTGCCCCGGATGACCATCATCGTTCCCGTCATCGAGGCAATCAGCTTGGCCGGTCCGTCGCCGATGGCGTAGCCGCGGCCGTCGGCGACGATGATCGTCGTGCCGGGCTTGGTGACGTCGCCGCGAAACAGGAAGCGTTCGCCGCGCCCCGGCGACATCAGGTTGATCTTGAATTCGATGGTGAGGATGGATGCGGAGGGATCGATGACGCTGTAGGCGGCAAACCCGCAGGCCGAATCCAGCGCCGCGGCGATGATGCCTGCATGCAGGATGCCATGCTGCTGCGTCAGCTTCACGTCGAACGGCAGCTCGATCTCGACCGTACCATGCTCGACGCGCGTCAACTCCGCGCCGATCGTCGCCATCGCCGCCTGCCGGTCGAAGCTCGTCTTGATGCGGGTCCTGAAATCGCCGCTGGTCCCCGTCTCGCTTGCCCCTGTCATGCCATCCCCTTTCGCGGGTGCGAAATTGGCACGGAGAGGCGCTTTGGACAAGGGTTATCCGGTGGAAAAGGCGATGCTCCGCGGCCTCGTTTGCCGACATCGAATTTCCTCAATGGCGGTGCCATGTTATCCGAAACGACAGATCCCACGACGAGGTGCCGGAATGACGACGATCCTGCAATCGGTAGCGGCCTACGAGACCTGGATGCGGGCGCAGCTTGGTGCGGATCTGGTCGAGGCCGGCCTGATAAAAAAACACAAGCTGATGAAGCGCGACAGCTTCTCCTTTCTGCGCGGAACCTACTGGCGCTGGGCTGAAATCATTCTCGACATCTGCCCCGACCTCAAGACCGCCCCGCGGCTATTGGCGATCGGCGACACGCATCTCGAAAATTTCGGCACCTGGCGCGATGAGGAGGGGCGGCTCGTCTGGGGCGCCAATGATTTCGACGAGGCGGCCGTCATGCCCTATGCGCTCGATCTCGTTCGTCTCACGACCAGCGCTGTCCTGGCACGCGCCGATGGCGGCCCTACGCCGCGCGCCGTTGCCGATGCCATCCTGGCGGGTTATCGCCGAGGCTTGCAGCAGCCGTCTCCCGTCATTCTGGAGCGCGACTATAAGTGGCTGCGCAACGCCGTGCTGCTGCCGAATGCCGAGCGCAAGGCTTTCTGGGAAAAATATCGCACCCTGCCGCCTGCAACTGATCCCGTGGCCAATCGCTATCTCAAGGCGTTGCACAAGGCTCTGCCGGATCCGGCGACGACGTTCGAGCCGAAACCGCGCCTGGCCGGCACCGGCAGCCTCGGCCGTCCGCGCTTCGTCGCCTATGTCGAATGGCGTGGCGGCCCGGTCCTGCGCGAGGTGAAGGCGCTCCTGCAGTCGGGCTGGTCGCTCAAGCATGATCCGTCGGACCAGACGATCCGGACGGGGATCATCGCGACGGGCCGGGCGCGTTCGCCCGATCCGCGCTACAAGGTGGATGGAACCTTGCTGGTTCGCCGCCTGTCGCCGAACAGCCGCAAGATCGAGGTCCTGGGCGATGCCGACGTGCTCCTGTCGCCCGATATGCTGGATCTGATGGGTTTCGAAATCGGCAATTGCCATGTCAACGACGCCTCGCTCGTTCCCGGCATTCTTGCCGATCTCGATGCGCGCGGCCCGGACTGGCTGCGCGCGGCCGCCAAGGCCGCCACCGTCGCAGTCATCGCCGAACAGGCGGAATTTGCCAGGAAAAGCTAGGCCGGCGGGATATCGGTCAATGCCCGGCGGCTTCCAGGATCAGTTGGGCGATCCTATCGGGATGCGAGATCAGCGAGAGATGGCTGGCCTTTACTTCGATGGTCCTGGCGCCCATGCGTTTGGCCATGAAGCGTTCCAGATCCGGATTGATCGTCCTGTCCTCGGTGGAGACCGCATACCAGCTGGGCTTGCTGCGCCAGGCGGCCTGGGTCGTCTTGCCGGTCAGCAGGGCCTTCTGGAAGGGCTGCTGCACGGCGTAAAGCACCTCTGCCTTGGCTTTGGGCAGGTCGCCGGCGAAGTCGCGCAGGAAGGCTTCCTCCGTCAGCCGCCCCTCGTCGCCGTCGAAGACGATCCCTGCCGATGCCGGCGGCGTCGGATATGTCTTGGCGAGCGCGGTATAATCCTCACCTGCATCCGGTGCGCGGGCCGCGACATAGACGAGCGAGGAAACCTTCGGATGAACGCCGGCCTCGGTGACGATCATGCCGGAGAAGGAATGGCCGACGAGGACGGTCGGTCCGTCTTGCCGGTCGAGAACGCGCTGGGTTGCCGCCACGGCCTCGGGCAGCGTCGTCAGCGGATTCTGTACCGCCGTGCAATTCATCCCCTTTGCCTGCAGCCGCGCAATGACGTCCGTCCAGCAGGAGCCGTCTGCGAAAAGACCATGCGCAAGGACGACGTTGCGGGCCTTTGGCGGGGCTGAGGCTGCCGAGCCGGCGGCCGGGCTGCTGGCTGCCATGCTGTGGGTGGACATGAGGGAGGCGGCCGCGCCCGCAACAATGGCGGTCGAGAAATTCCGTCGGGTTATCATCATCGTCGTGTTCCTTGTTTTGAAAGGGAGGAGACGGCAGGAGACCGTTCGCCCGGATGCCGGGACGCTGAGCTTCCTGCCGTTGTCGTATTTCTCGGATAGGCACCTGCCCGACCTTGCCCGGATCAAACATGCCCCGTTTTGCATTCCGATTTGTCATCCAGGCCGCCTTGTGTATGCAAAAGCAGCCTCAATGACGGGCTTTGTATTCTTTATATCGGATAGAGTCAATTATTGGATGCGTAACGGTTGCGTGATGGCGGATTTGCATGCAAAATCGGCAAATGAGATTGTGGCTGCATACAGCAGGCAACGGATAACGGAGATCTTGGATGACGGATGGATTGGATGACACGATCGAGGATCGCGGTTTGCTCTCCGATCGAATCCGCAACGCCCTGGCGGACGAGATCGCGACCGGGAGGCTGGAGGCGGGCGCGGCGCTGGACGAGCAGCAGCTTGCCGATCGCTTTGGCGCCTCGCGCACTCCTGTCCGCGAGGCGTTGCGGCAACTGGCGGCAAGCGGCCTTGTCGAAGTACGGGCGCGGCGTGGGGTCGTCGTCGCCCGCATGACGCCTGAGCGCATCATGGACATGTTCGAAACGGTTGCCGAAATCGAAGCGATGTGCGCCAGGCTTGCCACCTATCGCATGACGCCGCTCGAGCGCAGCCATCTGATCGAACTGCACGATGCTTCAGAAACGCTTGTAAAAAAGGGTGATTTCGATGCCTACGATACGTTCAACCGTGCTTTCCACGAGGCGATCTATCACGCCACCCACAACAGCTTTCTGGCCGAACAGGCAATCGCGATCCGCAGCCGCCTGACAGCCTTCCGCCGCGCGCAACTGCAGCAGGAGCAGCGCCTCGATCGATCCCGAGCGGAGCATGAGGCCATCATGCAGGCAATCGCCGAGGGCGACGGCGAGATGGCGTCGCGGCGCATGCGGGCACACATGCTGAATGCGGCGACGGCATTGCGGCGCTTCATCGAAGCCAGCAAGCTTGCCTGAAGCAGGTCGCGCAAAACGTTCAGCGGTTTTGTGGCACCGACATGCTAACGATCAAGAACCCGAAGCGCGGGAAGCGAATCCTTGAGATCGCGATGCGCTTTGGACCGCAGTCGGATCAGCTTCGGGCGATGCGGACGATGTGCTGGTCCCAGGCGACGTCGCTGTGCTCTCCCAGGAAATCGCCGTCATAGGACGAAACGGCGAAGCCTTGGCGGGCCTGGGCGATGCCTGCCGCATCGGCGATGCTCTCCACCTTCAGCACCTTGCCCGTCGCCGCATCGAGCGTCACCGACGTCCCCTCGACCGGCGAGGTGACGCCGACGAGGTTTTCGGCGCGATTGACGGCAATGGCGCCCACATAGTTTCCGAGCGCTCGCGTCGTATCGTCGGGCAGGGTGACGAAGGTCAGGTCCTCGCCCTTCGCGAAGTGGCCGACAAGCGGCGGCAGGTCGTTGCGGTGGCCTTCGTACTGGCAGGCAAACCACACCCGGCCGCTTGCATCGATATCGACATGGCGGGTCGAGACCCGGGCATATTGCGGCGGCAGCGTGTGTTTCTCGATCAGCTGGCCGCTCGCCGCGTCGATCAGCGTCAGCGACGGCTGCATATGGTCGAGGTTGAGCTTGGTGCGGCCGAAATCCGGATGCGTCTCGATGCCGCCGTTGGCGACGATCAGGAGCCTGCCGTCGTCGGAGACCGTCATGTCGTGCGGGCCGACGCCATAGGTCTCGTATTCGCCGATACGGGCAAAGCGGTTGCGGGCATCGTAAAGCCCGATAATGCCGCGATTGTTGTCGAAATCGTTCTCACTGGAGTAGAGCAGCCTGCCGTCGGGCGAAAACGTGCCGTGCCCGTAGAAATGCCGCCCCTCTTTGGCAGAGATGACGATCGGCTCGGCCTTGTTCCACGGATCGAAGATCATGGCATAGGTGCCGGGCCGGCGGGCGAAGGCAACGGTCTTGCCGGTCGCCTTCGAAAAAGCCATGCCATGGGCGCGGGCGGGCAGGGCGACCTGGTCGACGATGCGGCCCTGTTCTGTCACCGTCGCCACGGCAAACGAGCCGTCGGCGGCGCGGATGCCGGAAGCATAGACGGCATCCGCCCGCTCCAGCGCCATCAATGCGCCGGGCCTCAGGGCCGCAAGGAAGGTCAGCCCCGCAGCCTTGACGAAAGCTCTCCGATCGATGAGGCCGCTGCGCATGGCGCTTAGTCTCCGTCCGCGAAGGAGAAGCCGGCCGAAAGCCCGATGGCGCCGCCATATTCATCGCTGAAGCTGGTGGCGAGGTCGCGGCTGACGGAAAGCAGCTTGTCGATCTTGGCGCGTTCCGCGTCGCTGCCGATCGCAGCCTCGATATCCGGATTGATCGTCGGCGCGATTGTCGCAAGCTCGTTCAGCAATCCATCGATCTTGGTGGCGGTAGCACGCTTGTCCGCCGGCAGCAGGCTTGCCATATCGGCCTTTTCCCAGAGCGTCTTCAGGCCCTCGACATTGCCGGTGAACGACGTCCAGGTGTTTGCCGAGCGCCAGTAGATCGCCATCTTCGGCCGTGCCGCGGCCGGATCGCCCTTGTAGAAGGTTTCCAGCCGCTGGTCGCGCACATTGGCCGCCCCATGCACGAGGATGCCGAGCAGCGCCGTGACGGCTTCCTTGTTGTCCATGAAATCGTTGCTGGACTTGCCGGGGAATTTCCAGGATTTCTGCACGCCGTCGGGCGCATCCCATTCGTCGGCGATTTCCTTGGCCGTGTTTTCGATATTGCCGGCGACGGCCGCGCCATAGCGGCACCGGAAGCCCTGCTTGTCCTTGCCGAGCACATCCGAACCGTTGCCGTAGAGCACGTATTCCAGCGCCGTCATGCTCATGAGCGCCACGCTCTTGCCGGCAACGGCCTCGACGGTCGTGTCCTGCTCGTCCGCCTTGGCGATCAGCGCCTGTACCTGCTTGAGGCCGACGCCCTTGCGGTCGGGGTAGAACAGGATGTGCTCGAAACGGTTCTTTTCGATGATCGGGCCGGTATCGACGATTTCGATGCGCGACCAGCTCTTCACCGTGTCGCCGAACGCCGATTTGGCGCCTGCAAGCGTGGCGTCCGTGGGATCGGCGCAAAGCGCCTTCATCGCCACCGTCAGCTTCGAGGCGGAATCGTGCATGGCGCGATAGCCGGGACGAATGACGTCATCCACCGCCTTCTGCAGCGTGGCCGGCACCGCCGCCTCGTTCAGGCCGGCGCCGTTGGTCGTCGCGTCCTCGGCATGGGCAGGCAAGGCCGCAACGGTGAGGAGAAGGCTGGCAGCAAGGCGTTTCCAGTGGTGCATCAGAGTGACTCCAGAAAGTTGATGAGGGCTTGCCGATCGTCCTTCGAAAGGTCGGCGAATGCGTTGCGGGCTTTTTCAGCCTCTCCTCCATGCCAGAGGATGGCTTCGGTCAATGTGCGGGCGCGGCCGTCATGCAGATAGGCCTGCTGGCCGCTGACGGTCTGTGTCAGGCCTATACCCCAGAGCGGCGGCGTGCGCCAATCGCGACCGGATGCCACGCCCACCTGCTGCCCATCCGAGAGACCTTCGCCCATGTCGTGGAGCAGAAAATCGGAATAGGGCCAGATCAGCTGGAACGCCTGCGGCGAATCCTTGCCGTCCTTGTCCTTCATGCCGTCGCGGGTGACGAATTTCGGGGTGTGGCAGGCCGCGCAGCCGGAGCGGTAGAACATCTCCTTGCCGTGCAGCACGGCGGGAAGGCTAGCCTTACGGCGAGCCGGTACGGCGAGGTTTTCGGAATAGAAGGTGACGAGAGGCAGGATCGGGTCCGGTGCTTCCGTGTCGCCCAGACGCTTCTGCACGCCGGTCGGCATGGCGAGGCAGTGTGCTTCGTTCGGGGTGCAGTCGCCGTGAGCATTCGGCCGGTCGGGTGTCGAAATGCCGATATCCACCGAGAAGGCATCGGCCACCTGGTCGCGCACGGTCGCATTCTGCGCTTTCCAGCCGAAGCGGCCGAGTGCGATCTGGCCGGTGCGATGGTCGCGAACGATGGCGGGGCGGCCACGGATGCCGGTGCCTTTCTTGCCATCCGGGTCCGCGTTGGCCAGGATATCGGCATCCGGAATGGCTTCGATCAGGCCGAGGCCGATCATGGGCGGCGCGATACGCGGCGAAAGCGTGGTGGCCGGATCCAGTGGCCCATAGGCAAGATCGGATATGCCGTAGCTGGGCCTGCGCAGCGTCACGGTCTCTCCACCGGCAAGCGTCACCGCTTCCTCGCTATAGCCGACCGTCACCTTGCCTTCGGCGGCAAGGCCGGGCACGGCAAGATCCTGCAGCTGCACGCCGTAGGTCGGATCAGGGAAATTCAGCACATGAAAATCCTTGACGGCCTGTTCCTCGTCCGCAGTGACGGCCGTACGAGCCAGACGCAATACCATCGAGGTCGCAACCGCCCCGCCAGCCTCCGGCGGGTGGCCGCGGCCGTCGCGGATATGGCAGCTCTGGCAGGAACGGGCATTGAACAACGGGCCGAGCCCGTCGGATGCCTGGGTGGACGAGGGAGCCGAGACCCAGAGCTTGCGGAAGAGGGCGTTGCCGAGATGAAAATCCTGCCCGCCTTCATCGCTCAGATTGGCGGAAGGCCGGGAGAAAATATCGCGATTGACGGGATCGATCGAGGTGGCCGCACCGCCCTGCATCGTCTCATAAGGCTCGGCCTTGGAGAAATTCGTCGTTGCGCGGGTAACGTCGCTGACCCGCTTCAACTGTTCGGGAGAGAGGTCAGTGCGGACGGCCGGAAAATCGAGGATACCGGCGACGGCGAGGGTGATGGAAAAAACCAAAAAACCCGCAGCGATGGCGGGCAAAAGGGCACGGTTGGCCGGGATATGCATCATGGGTATCGGGGCGGCAGCGCTCTGTCGCGCTGCCGCTCTCCCTCATTACTTCTTCGTGAAGACGGCGTTCGGATTGTCCAGGCTGTCCGAACCTTCGAGCTTGATCGTGCCGAGATCGAGCGCAGCGATGACGCGCTGGATGCTCTTCGTCTGGTCGAGCAGGCCGTCGATGGCCTTCTGCACGGTGGCGTTGCCTTCCTTGTTGCCTTCGCCGATCATCTGGTCGTATTTTTCGACCGTCTCGCCGCGATGCACCAGGGCCTTCATGGCTGCAAGCGTGGTGTTGAGCTTGCCTTCCATTTCCTTGTCGAGCGCCGGATCCTTGGCCTTGACCAGATCGTGCAGCGACGGGCCCTTCAGCTTCGTGCCGTCGATGCGGGTGTAGTTGCCGGTGTAGGAGGCGGCGATGCCGATGGCGTCGCCATTGTGCTCGTTATAGGTATTGTCGGAGAAGCAATCCTGCTCTTCTTCCGGATCGTGCAGCAGCAGGCCGAGCTTCATGCGTTCGCCGGCGAGTTCGCCGTAGGAGAGCGAGCCCATGCCGGTCAGGATGGCGGTAAGGCCGGCCTTCGGATCAGCTTCGATATGCTTGGTGGCTTCGCCTTCCGGCGCCCACTTGTCGGTCATGTCCTGCAGGTCGGAAACGAGGAGCGTCGAGGCGGACCTCAGATATTCGGCGCGGCGGTCGCAATTGCCGTGCGTGCAATTCTTCAGATCGTAGTCCGTGGCGGGGCGTTCGCCGGCGCCCGGTCCGGTGCCGTGCAGGTCCTGGCCCCACAGCAGGAATTCGATGGCGTGATAGCCGGTCGCGACGTTGGCTTCGACACCGCCCGCCTGATGCAGCGTGCCCGACAGGAATTCCGGAGTCAGATGCGAGGCATCGACATCCTTGCCGTTGATCTTGATCGTCTTGTTGGCGATGACGTTGGCGACGTAGAGCGCATTCTCGTCGCTTTCGGTGCCGTAGGAGGCGTCGACATAGTCGATCAGGCCTTCATCCAGCGGCCAGGAGTTTACCTTGCCTTCCCAGTCGTCGACGATCGAGTTGCCGAAGCGGTAGGCTTCCGTCTGCGCATAGGGAACGCGGGCCTTGATCCAGGCTGCGCGCGCCGCCTTCAGCGTCTTGTCGCTGGGGTTGGCGAGCAAAGCGTCGATGGCCTTGTCGAGTGCCTTCGCCGTCGTCAGCGAGTCCTGATATTTGGCGTGTGCCAGCTCGGCGTAATGCTTGATGACGGCGGCCGGCTCAGGAGCGGCTGCGAGAGCCGGCAGGCTGTATGCGGCAGACGTGACAACGGCCACCGCAAGCGCGGCGCCAATATTGATCTTCAGTTTCATGTTCCTCTCCTATGACAGCCGGGGCACCGTCAAAACTTGGCATTTTGTGTCATGTATGAAAAACAAACTTGTGTCAAATGCTCTAGTTTAGAATAATTATAAGACACGGAGTTATTGGCTTTGACCTTGGGAGCGGAACGGTTTTGCTTGAAAAAGCAGGAATGCAGATCAAAAAGGCGGGCGAATGGATTCCGCCCTATCTTCTGCGCTGCAGGCGGCAGAAGAAGAAGCCATCCGTATCGGTGGAGGCCGGCGTCAGCGTAATGGTCTTGCCGTCCGAGGAGCGGGGCAGCGGCGCGTCCTTGCCGAACAGCTTTTCCCAGGAGCTCAGGGTTTCGGTGATCTCGAAGTCCGGATTTTGCGCGGCAAAGCGGTTCACCTGCACTTCGTTCTCTTCCGGCAGAACCGAGCAGGTGACGTAAAGCAGCGCGCCGCCCGGCCGGACGAATTCGCCGGCCTGCGCCAAGGCTTCCTGCTGCTGGCTGGTGCGCTCGTCGAGGTTCTTCTGCGTCAGCCGCCATTTCGTGTCGGGCCGACGCCGCCAGGTGCCGGTGCCGGTGCAGGGCGCATCGACCAGCACCTTGTCGAACCTGCCACGCAGCTGAAGCAGGCCGTTGCGTTCGTCATGGACCTGGACATTTCGGGTGCCCGCACGCTTCAGCCGCTCGATGATCGGCGCCAGCCGCCGCCGGTCGCTGTCATAGGCGTGAACCTGGCCCTTATTGTGCATGGCAGCCGACATGGCGAGCGTCTTGCCGCCGCCGCCGGCGCAATAGTCGAGAACCTGATCGCCCTCCTCGGGCAGCACGAGATCGGCGACGATCTGCGAGCCCTCGTCCTGTACTTCGAACCAGCCCTTCTGGAACGAAAGTTCGGCAGTGACGTTAGGAAGACGGGATGCGCCTTCTCCGGCGGGGATGCGGATGCCGAAACGGGCGATTTTAGAGGCCTGCGCGCCCGCGCGCTCCAACGCCTTTACGACTTTGGCGCGGTCGGCTTTCAAGGCATTGGCGCGAAGGTCGAGCGTCGGGCGTTCGGAGAGGGCCTGCGCTTCGGAAAGCCAGCCATCGCCGAATGCATGTTGGAAGGAAGGCTCGACCCATTCGGGGATATCGCCCTGGACATAACGCGGCGCGTCTTTGAGCTTGCGGGCGGCAAAGGCGGCCAGTGCTTCGGCGCTCGGCGCTTCGGGGGCGAATTTATCGCCGTCGAGTTCGGCAGCCAGCGCCTCGGGCGTCAGGCCCCATTGGCGAAAGAGGACGGCATGGGCAAGCGCGGACGGACTGTCGTCTCCCATCAGCCAAGCATGGGAAAGTCGCATGCGCAGGGCGTCATAAACGATGTTGCCGATCGCGGCCCTGTCGCCGGAACCGGCGAAGCGATGGGCAAGGCCCCAATCCTTCAGGGCATCGGCCACCGGTCGCTTGCGCGCTTCAATATCGGCAAGAACTTCGATGGCCCCCTGCAATCGGCCGCCCAGACGCATTCACCACTCTCCCGCTTGCGCATGACCCCGAACCCATTCGGTGTACCAGGAAGTCCGCGCCCTACAAAAATCGCTGACAGCTCATCAATCCGCTCGAATAAAGCACATGGCGGCGGATTGTTGAGACGTCTCAACCGCGTGGTAGCCGCGATTGACGGAGAGAGCAAGCGTCATGCCGATTTGCCGGTCGTTCCGGCCGGTCGGCCGTTACTTCGAGGCGATGACCTCGTAACAGACGCTGGCCGTACCGGAGGCGACCATGCCGATGTTCTGTGCGGCGGCGCGGGAGAGGTCGAGAACGCGTCCGCGAATGAAAGGACCACGGTCGTTGATGCGAACGACGACGCTGCGGCCGTTATGCTTGTTGGTGACCCTCAGACGCGTGCCGAAGGCAAGCGAACGATGGGCTGCAGTAAGATTTCCGGAACTCATACGTTCCCCTGAAGCAGTTCGGGAGCTTCCTCCGTACCATGAAGCACCTCCGCAGCCAGCGGATGCAGACGCCGGCGTCGAAACGACAGCAAAGGAGGCGGATATAGTTGCGGCGATCGCCAAAGAACGTGCGATTTTCTTCAAACCGATTTTTCCCTCAAGCTATTGAACTTGCGCCTTGGGTAGGCGGCGGAGGCTTAAATCGGGCCAAAAATGGCGAAAAAGTGCCACGCTTAATCACGGAATGTTACAGTCTGTAACATTTGTGATCCGGTGCAAATACTATGGCTAATCAGCGAGTTTGCTTGATTGTGGAAAAAACCTAATAAAATCAGTTAAAAATGGAACGATTTTTCTCACCGGCACGAGGCAACGCGAAGGATCACAAAAACCGGGAAAATAATTTTCCAGCTTTGCCATAATTGCTGCCGCATTTGTGCAAATTTAGAGGTCGTTAACCTTAAATGCGGAGTAAAATGAACTAGGGCATCCGGTTAAGTAGGAATTTTCGTGCGATTTCGCTTGGCGTGGATGCCGCTTTGTCAGCCGCGCCACCGCCCTGAGGACCAGAGTTCGGCAAGCGACATCGGGTACTCAGGGTAGCGGAAGGGGAAGCCGAGCGCCCGCAATTTCGCGTTCGAAACGCGCTTGTTCTCGCCGTAGAAGGAGCGTGCCATTGGGGTGAGCTCCGCGGTTTCGAAAGGTTGCTCGGGCGGAGGCTCGATGCCCATCAGACGGGCGGCTTCGGTGACGACATCCTGCGGCGGAGCGGGCTCGTCATCGGTGACATTATATATGCCGCCGAGCCTGCGATCGGACAGGAAACGGGCGCAGCCGCCGATATCCTCGACACGGATGCGGTTGAACACCTGGTTCGCCTTGATGAGCCGGCGGGCCGTTCCCTTTTCCAGATTGCAGAAGGCGTTTCGGCCCGGGCCGTAAATGCCGGAAAGCCGCAGCACGGCGACGGGAAGATCGAGCCTGATGCCGACGCGCAGCCAGCCGTCCTCAGCCTCGACCCGCTCGACCGAGCGATCGGCGATCGGATGCAGCGACGTCTGCTCGCTGATCCAGGCGCCCTTGTGGTCGCCATAGACGCCGACGGTCGAGAGGTAGCAGATCCATTCCAGCTTCGGCATCAGCGCCCGCAGATTGAGCTGCGCCAGCCGCAGCAGCGGATCGCCGGACTTGCCCGGCGCGATCGATTGCACCAGATGCGTTGCCGATGTCATCGCCGCGGCCAAAGCCGGATCGAGCGTCTCGCCGTCGAAGACGAAGGATTCGATGCCTTCCTTCCTCAGCAATTCCGCCTTGTCGGCCGAGCGGGTCGTTCCCGTGATGCGAATGCCGGAGCCGGCGAAAGCCTTGGCGATGGCTGTTCCCGAATAGCCGCAGCCGAAAATCATCACATGCATTATAGAACTCCCGCCAATGTCCATTCCGCGCGAACCCCTTCGTCCGCTTCCTCATGCCTTTGTGCCGCAAATGCTCGGAACTCGCCAGCCGTCATCAGCCGCGACAGCGCCCAGACGGCCATGCCGCGCACGACAGGCGAGGGATCTCCCGCCAGTTCGCGGCTTCTTTCCACAAGGGACCGGTCGCCGGAATTGCCGGCCGCGATCAGCACGTTGCGAATGAAGCGGTCGCGCCCGATGCGCTTGACCGGTGAGCCGCTGAAGAAAGTGCGGAACGTCGCATCGTCGAGATCAAGCAGAAAGGCGATCGACGGCTCCTTGAGATCCTCCCGCGCGACCAGCTTCATTTCCGAGGCGGCGCTTGCGAACTTGTTCCAGGGGCAGGCGGCAAGGCAATCGTCGCAGCCGTAGATGCGGTTGCCGATCAGCGGCCGGAGCTGCGGATCGATCGGCCCCTTGTGCTCGATGGTCAGATAGGAAATGCAGCGGCGCGCATCGAGCTGATAGGGGGCGGGGAAGGCCGACGTCGGGCAGGCGTCGAGACAGGCCCGGCAGGAGCCGCAATGGTCGATCTCCGGCTGATCCGGCTCGAGATCCGCCGTCGTGAACATCGAGCCGAGAAAGAGCCAGGATCCGAAGGCGCGGCTGACGAGGTTCGTATGTTTGCCCTGCCAGCCGAGGCCTGCGGCACCCGCCAGCGGCTTCTCCATCACCGGCGCCGTATCGACGAAGACCTTGACGTCTTCCTTCGAGCGCGCCGCGAAACGGGTGGCGATCTCCTTCAGCCGCCCCTTGATGACGTCGTGATAGTCGCGGTTTCGCGCATAGACGGATATCGCCGCCTTGTCCTTCTTCTCCAGGATGCCGCGCGGATCTTCGTCAGGACCGTAATTGAGGCCGAAGACGACGATGGAGCGGGTTTCGCTCCAGAGCACGCGCGGATCGCCTCTGCGGTCGCGCGTCTCCTCCATCCAGCTCATGGTGCCGTGATAGTCATGGTCGAGAAACTGGCCGAGCCGGACGGCGGCCTCGGGAATGGCGTCCGGCCTCGTGATGCGACAGAGATCGAAGCCCTGAGCGCGCGCTTCCTCGCGCAGGAAGGCGGTCAACGTATGTCGTCGCTTCAGAGCTTTTTCCGCTTCATGATCATCGGGCATATCGAGCCCTCGTCAGAGCAATTCCAGGAAAAGTGCGTTAGCGGTTTTCCGTCCGGAATTGTGTGAAAAAAAGATAGAGCGCTTTCGCTGTTCGAAGAAGCGAACGCGCTCTAGAAATCCAGATCGGCGTAGTGCGAAACCGGCGTGACGCCACGCACGCGCTCCGCCAGGATCGGCCGGAAGGAGGGGCGCGATTTCAGGCGCTGATACCACTCCTTGGCGATCGGCGATTCCGTCCAGTCGATCTCGCCGAGATAGTCGAGCACGGAAATCGAAGCCGCCGCCGCGAGATCGGCATAGCTCAGCCGCTCGCCGGCAAGCCACTGCCGCGAGCCCGCCAGCCAGGAGAGATACTTCATGTGCTGGCGGATATTGCTGCGCGCCATGCGCATCACCTTGGAATCGGGCGCGCCGCCGCCCTGGTCGGCGGTCATCTGCAGCTTGAAGACACGCTCGCGCGTCAGAGGCCGCGTCACGTCCTGTTCCATCTTCTGCATGAACCATTCTGTCAGCCGGCGGATTTCGGCGCGCTGGAACGGATCTTCGGCCAGAAGCCGGCGGTCGCGCTTCAGGACCCCGTGCGTTTCGTCGAGATATTCGGAGATGACAGTCGCACCACAGAGAGCCCGCATGCTGTCGTCAACGTAGACAGGCAGGGTTCCGGCGGGATTGAGCGCCAGGAAGTCGCGGCGCTTCTCCCAGGTCTGCTCCTCTATCAGTTCCGTCTGATAACCGTACTCGGTCAGGATCAGACGAACGAACCGTGAGGAAGATGACATCGGGTGGTGATACAGCGTCGGCATTGGTACTCGGGTGTTTCTGATGGGTGTTACGGAGTTTTTGGGGTCGCTATTCTGCGGCCCTAGTCATTTGTCATCGGTTGAAGCTATAGGATCTTGGCCTAGTTTGCACAAGCGAATCGGGCCGCCCTGCCGTTTGACAAAGGACACGATATGGCTGAACAAATTATTATCGCGCTGGTTTTGGGCCTTGTGGAGGGGCTTACGGAGTTCATTCCCGTCTCTTCCACCGGCCATCTGATATTGCTCGGACATTTTCTCGGCTTCAAGGAAGCCGCCACTTTCGACGTTCTGATCCAGCTCGGTGCGATTCTCGCCATCCTGCTTGTCTATTTCAATCGCCTCGTTCAGATCGCCAAGGCGCTCCCCGTCAGCGTCAAGGCTCGCCACTTCGTTCTGGCTGTCCTGTTCGGCTTCCTGCCGGCTGCCGTGATCGGCGCGCTGGCGCATGATTTCATCAAGACGGTGCTGTTCGATTCGCCGAAGGTCATCTGTGTCTCGCTGATCCTCGGCGGCATCGTCCTGCTCGTCATCGACAGGATCCAGTTCAAGCCGAAATATACCAGCGCCTATGAATTCTCCTGGCCGATGGCGATCAAGATCGGCTTCTTCCAGTGCCTGGCGATGATCCCCGGAACGTCGCGTTCCGGCTCCACCATCGTCGGCGCCCTGCTGCTCGGAGCCGACAAGCGCTCGGCTGCCGAGTTCTCCTTCTTCCTCGCCATGCCGACGATGGCGGGCGCCTTTGCGCTGGATCTCTGGAAGAGCCGTCACGACCTCAGCATGGATCAGGGCCTGCTGATCGTCATCGGCTTCGTCATGGCTTTCATCTCGGCATTGCTAGTGGTGCGCGCGTTGCTCGACTTTGTGTCCCGTCGTGGCTACGCCCCCTTTGCGTGGTGGCGTATTGCCGTCGGCACGGTCGGCCTGATCGCACTTTATTTCGGCTGACGCGGATCGCCCTGATGCGACGTGCTTAACGTCGCAATCGCCGATAGAATGAAGGCCGGTGAAAACCGGCCTTTTTCATGCTCGATCAATTCGAGGAGGAAGCGTCGATAGAGCCGGTCGTGCAGGGGTCGACGCCATAGGTCGGCGCACATTCGCCCTTTACCGAGGCGATGCTGCCGCGGGCTACAAAAGAGCCAGCGAGAATCACCAGTGCCGCGCACGCAAACAAAAGCGCGATAGACTTGCCCATCGAAGAATGCCTTTCCGCAGAAGTGTGAAGCGCGCCGCGGACCGGTTCATTGTCCAAGCCTGAGACGCGCGGCTGTGTTAGTCAGTGGAATGAGCAATAGCAATAAATGTTCATATTAAATTTGACGTTAATGCTACTATTTCCGCAGTGCGTCTTTTGAGCAACGCTGAGCTGTGAATGGCGGGGCTTTGCCAGCGTCTTGAAGCGCCATTCCCGTTCCCGAGAAGCAATAAAAAACGCCGCTCGGCAGGGCCGGGCGGCGTCTGGTCTGCGCAAGCGACCGAATCGTTATGCGGCCTTGCCCGAGCCGGTGAACTGACCCTGCGGGCGATAGCGCACGAGATAGGACGGCAGCACCGAGACGAGCAGTGTCGGCAGCAGGCCGATGCCCTTCAGGGTGCGTCCTTCGGCTTCCGCCTGCTTGGAAACGACGTTGTCGCTCTTCAGCAGGGTGACCTGGTCCGCGGTGATCGGCCGCTTGACGAGAGGCACCAGCGAAGCAATGGAGCCGATCAGCGAGGCAAGGCCGAAAGGAATGGAGACGAGCGCCTTCTTGCGGTTGATGACCGAAAGCGTGGTCTCGAGACATTCGCGGAAGGACAGCACTTCCGGGCCGCCGAGCTCATAGGTCGTGCCGGCCTTCAGCTTGCCGTCGACGCTGCGCGCAACCGCCTCGGCGATGTCTTCGACATAGACGGGCTGGAACTTCGTGTTGCCGCCGCCGATCAGCGGCAGGAACGGCGCCGTGCGGGACATGTCGGCAAACTTGTTGAAGAACTCGTCTTCCGGTCCGAAGACGATCGAGGGGCGCAGGATGATGGCATCCGGCTTGATCGAGTGGATCGCCGCTTCGGCGCGGGCCTTGGTGCGGGCATAGGTCGAAGGGGAATTGGCATCGGCGCCGAGCGCCGAAATATGCGTCAGCGACGCGCCGACGCCGCGTGCGGCTTCCGCGATGGCCCTGGCGCCGAATTCCTGCACGGCTTCGAAGGTGTTGCGACCGCTTGCGGTCAGGATGCCGACGCAGTTGACGACGTGCTGCGCCCCTTCAACGGCGCGGTCGATGGAGTTGCGGTAGCGCACATTGGCCTGAACGATCGAAATCTGGCCGAGATTGCCGAGCGGTTGCAGAAAACCGGCAAGATCGGGACGGCGTACGGCGACACGGATGCGATAACCGCGCTTGGCGAGCGAACGCACGACGTGCCGCCCGATGAAACCTGATCCCCCAAACACGGTCACGAGCGGCGGGAGGTTGGACAGGGTCATGGCAGGCTCCTCGAAAGGCTTTGATTGGGCTGATCTGGTTTCGTCTTAGCCGATCCGCGCGCCGAGGTGAAGTGCTATCGCGCTGCGTTGCAGCGTCGCGTTTTCGAAGGGTTCAAACCCCCTCGACGACGACCATTTCCGCGTCGGCCACCTGCTGGCGGATTTTGGCGGCGATCTGGTATTCCGGCGAGTTGTAGCAATCGACGGCGTGCTGCAGCGACGGAAACTCGATGACGACGTTACGGCCGCGCGCCTGTCCCTCGAGCGGCGTGAACGCACCGCCCCGGGCGAGGAAGTTCGCGCCGTATTTCTCGAAGGCCGGCTTGGCGGCGGCAACGTAGTCCTTGTAGCGCTCCGGGTCGCGGACATCCACGCGCGCGATCCAATATCCCTTTGCCATATCTGCCTCCCTGCTGTTGTGGTCGTTTTAGAGTGCGGCGTCCATCTCGGCGAGGATGGCGCGTGCGGCTTGTCTCGGATCGGCTGCCTTGACGATCGGCCGGGCGACGACGAGATGGCTGGAGCCGGCTTTGATGGCGGCGGCGGGCGTCATCACCCGCTTCTGGTCGCCCTTGTCGCTGCCGGCCGGCCGGATGCCGGGGGTCACCAGCGCCATGTCGGGGCCGATGATCTTGCGGACCGCGGCGGATTCCTCCGCCGAGCAGACGATGCCGCCCATGCCGGCAAGATGCGCCTGTTCGGCCCGGCGCAGCACCAGCGTATGCGGATCGTATTCATAGCCGGCGGCGATCAGGTCGCCTTCGTCCATCGACGTCAGCACGGTGACGCCGAGCAGGCAGAGGTCCGACCCCTTGGCGGCTTCGACAGCCGCTTTCATCGCTTTCGGATAGGCGTGCAGCGTCAGCATCGACATGCCCATCTTGACGATGTTCTCCACGCCTGAGGCCACGGTATTGTCGATGTCGAGCAGCTTCATGTCGAGAAAGATCTTCTTGCCGCTGGCGGCGAGATCGCGGGCGAACTCCAGGCCGCCGGCAAAGGCGAGCTGATAGCCGATCTTGTAATAGAGGATATCGTCACCGAGGGCGCCGACCACTTTTTCGGCCTCCTGAAGGTTTGGAACATCCAGTCCAACGATCAAGCGGTCGCGTGCGGTCATATCAAGCCCATCCCATCCAGTCTTCCATGGGTGTCCAGTCGCATGAGACGGCACGCTTCGCAAGATCGAAACAGAAAAGATTGCCGCCGCCGGGCGGTTGATCGCCCTGCCGCGCGATCGGCTTTCCCTCAAGATGGCACTTCAAGAGCGTGCCGACGCCGCCATGGCCGACGAAGGCGATCGGCGTTTCGGGATCGTGTCGCGAGAGCACGGCCTCGACATGGGAAACGATCCTTGCCTGTGCGTCGATGGCGCGTTCCCAGCCCTTGAAGCTTTCATGCGGGTTGGCAAAGAACCAGTCCGCCGCCTTCTCGAATTCCGGCGGGGCCAGGAAGCCCGTGGCGCTGCGGTCGTTTTCGTGCATGGCCTCGATGACGTCGATCGGCGTGCCGCTCGTGGCCGCCAGGATTTCCGCCGTCTCTATCGCCTTGCGCTCGCCGCTCGATACGATCAGGCCAAGCTGGCGCGCCCATGGGGTCAAGGCGGCCACGCGCGCCCTTGCGGCGCCGATCTCGGAAAGCCCCCATTCCGGCACGGGGACGTCCGGATCGATGCGCACCTGCGGGTGCGTAATATAAAGAGCGTACATGGATTGTCTCAGCCGCGGCTGTAGACCCAGAGCTGGGCCGGCGGAATATTGCGGACAATGAAATCGAAGTGGCGGATATGGTAGCGATCCGGCCGGGCGATGATCGGCGAAACCGGGCCGTAGGAAATCTGCACGACCGGCCGGCCGGGCGGCATACGGTCCAGCAGGCTTTCCAGCAGTGCCACGCGCGCTTTCATCGGGAAATTAAGGAGGGGGATGCCGGAGATGACGGAATCGAACGTCTGCCCGCGCAGCACGCCGAGCGTCTTGTCGAGATCGAAGGCGTCGCCGTTGATGAAGTGGACGCCGGGGTAAAGCTTGCCGAGGTGATTGTAAAAATCGGTGGAATATTCGATGGCGACCAGATTTTGCGGTTCGACGCCGCGCGCCAGGATCGCCTTGGTGATCGCTCCCGTTCCCGGCCCGAGCTCCAGCACCGGCAGGCCGGATTGCATGTTGATGACGCTCGCCATCTTGCGGGCCGTTATGGACGAGGTGGGAACGATCGACCCAACCGTCTTCGGTCCCTGCATCATGCCCTTGAAGAAACGGATCTCTTCGTCGAATTTCTTGCCTAGCCGTTCCTTGAGACGCAGCGCCATGCTTTCCCCCACCAGATGTTACGGTCGCGACTTACATATCGCTTCTCTAAGATCTTGCAATGTGATGACGCAATAACAAGAGAAAATGTCGCAATCGACAAAGGACCAAATAAAAGCGCCCTCGCGTTGAATTAACGCATGAAAGGGCGCTTTGGTTTCGCCAGAGCCGGATGATTTCAAGTCTGCCCGACCTGAAATCATCCGGCTCTCAAATCAATAAAGTAGAGCATGATGCCGTCCGAAAACCGCTCACGCTTTTCGGCATCATGCTTTAGACGCGCATCGGCATCAGGACATAAAGGGCATCGTCGCCGGCCGTGTCGCGGATAAGCGTCGGCGAGCCGGCATCCGCCAGCAGGAACACGGCCGCATCGCCGGAGAGCTGCGCGGTGATGTCGAGCAGGTACTTGGCATTGAACCCGATTTCCATCGGATCCATCTCGTAGCCGACGGCGACTTCTTCCGTTGCGCTGCCCGAATCCGGGTTGTTGACCGTCAGCAGCAGCTGCCCGTCCGACAGAGCCAGCTTCACGGCGCGTCCGCGCTCCGACGAGATCGTCGATACGCGGTCGACGGCCTGCGCGAACGTCTGGCAATCGACCCGCATTTCCTTGTCGTTGTTGGTCGGGATGACGCGCTGATAGTCCGGGAACGTCCCGTCGATCAGCTTCGAGGTCATGACGATGGAGCCGATCGTCAGGCGAATCTTCGCATCGGAAACCTCGACGGTCACGATCGTATCCGGCGAATCCACCAGCTTCTGCAGTTCACCCACCGTCTTGCGCGGGATGATGATGCCAGGCATGCCTTCGGAGCCCGCAGGCGCGCTGACGTCGGCGCGGGCGAGGCGATGCCCGTCCGTGGCGACGGCGCGCAGCTTCAGGTCGCCATCGCTTTCGATCGTGTGGAAGAAGATGCCGTTGAGATAATAGCGCGTTTCCTCGGTGGAAATCGCAAACTGCGTGCGGTCGATCAGCATCTTCAGATCCGCCGCCTTCAGCTTGAAGGAATGGCTGAAGCTGCCGGCGGTGAGATCCGGGAAATCCGATTCCGGCAGGCACTGCAGCGAGAACTTGGAGCGGCCCGAAGCAACCGTCATCGAGCTGCCGTCCGTGTTCGTGGCAAGCAGCACTTCCGATCCGTCGGACAGCTTGCGCACGATGTCGTAGAGCAGATGCGCCGGTACGGTGGTGGCGCCGGCCTGCTCGACATTGGCGGGCGTCGCCTCGGTGATTTCGAGGTCGAGGTCGGTCGCCTTCATGTCGAGGCTCGTGCCATCGGCCTTCAGCAGCACGTTGGACAGGATCGGGATCGTGTTGCGACGCTCGACCACGCGGTGGACGTGGTTCAGCGATTTCAGGAGGTTCGACCGCTCAATTGTAATACGCATGGATGCTACCGCTTTCGACCGTGACTTGCCGGGCGGCCCGAGGCGCCCGAGCGACATGTTTTCGGACGAGGCCCGAAAGATTGGACGGGCAACTTGGCAGACTTCT
Source organism: Martinezella lusitana (assembly GCF_010668395.1). GTDB lineage: Bacteria > Pseudomonadota > Alphaproteobacteria > Rhizobiales > Rhizobiaceae > Rhizobium > Rhizobium lusitanum_A. The sequence goes on along the minus strand of NZ_WUEY01000001.1, from coordinate 592,311 downwards.
CCATCCGAATGCAAGAGGCTTAGGCGATTTGCCAAGCGGCAATTCGACATTTGGGTGACAATGCTCCACAGGAATTGCGCCGCTCTTGCCGTCGGCCCGTGCCTCGCCCATAAAGGCGGTGAATCCGAAGTGAATTCAGGACCGGCATGAACGAAGACCAATCCAGCGGCGGGGCGCGCAGCTTCCGTCTGCATAACAACCAGATTCCGGCCCGTCCCCTCGAACCGGCTCTCTACCTCGTCGCCACGCCGATCGGCAATCTCGGCGACATCACCTTGAGGGCGCTGGAGACGCTGGCCGGTGCGGACGTTCTCGCCTGCGAGGACACCCGCGTCACCCGCGTCCTGCTCGATCGCTACGGCATCCAGAACAAGCCCTATGCCTATCATGAGCACAATGCCGACGAGGCAGGCCCTCGGCTGCTGCAGGCGCTGGAAGCCGGCCGTTCGGTGGCGCTGGTGTCGGATGCCGGCACGCCGCTCGTCTCCGATCCCGGCTACCGGCTGGCGACGCAGGCGATCGAGGCGGGATACAAGGTCGTTCCCATTCCCGGCGCTTCGGCACCGCTGGCAGCCCTCGTCGGTTCCGGGTTGCCGAACGACGCCTTCTTTTTCGCCGGTTTCCTGCCCGCCAAGGACAAGGGCCGGCGCGACAGGCTGGCCGAGCTCGCGGGCATCCCCGCAACCCTCATCTTCTTTGAATCGCCGCATCGCATCGCCGCCACGCTTGCCGCCGCCGCCGATGTGCTTGGCGGCGAGCGAGCCGGCGCCGTCTGCCGCGAGCTGACGAAGACCTTCGAGGAGTTCCGCCGCGGCACGCTTTCCGAACTCGCCGCGTTCTATGACGCCGTTGACAATGTGAAGGGCGAGATCGTCTGGCTCGTCGGCCAGCCGGCGGAAAGCGTTGCAACCGAGGCCGATGTCGACGCTGTTCTGGCCGATCTTGCGGGGACGATGCCGACCGCCAAGGCCGCAGCCGAAGCCGCGCGCCTGACCGGTCTGCCACGCAAGGAGCTTTACCAGCGCCTGCTCGACATGAAGGAGCGCCATGGCTGATACGAAGCCTGACGCGGGCGCAAGGCTGAAGCGGCAAAAGGCATGGCGGCGTGGCCATGTCGCCGAATATCTCGCCGCGGCCTTCCTGATGTTCAAAGGCTACCGCATACTGGCCATCCGCCATCGCACAAAGCTCGGCGAAATCGATATCGTCGCCCGCAAGGGCGATCTCGCCGTCTTCGTGGAAGTCAAATCGCGACGGGATGCGCAGGAGGCGATCGACGCCGTTTCCTTTTCCTCGCAGAGACGCATTCGTGCCGCCAGCGACCTGTGGCTCGCCCGGCAACCGGACTTTGCCCGCCTGTCGCAACGCTATGACATCGTCGCCATGCTGCCCGGCCGCTGGCCGCGGCATTTTCCGGACGCGTTTTGAGCGCGGCGTTACAGGGCCGTCACAAAATCAGCCTATTGCCGGGCGACCCGCGCTTACGATTTTTCCACCGGCGCTCATAATCTCGTTTCGACAGGCCGCATCATGATCCGCAATACCGTTTCCGCCTTCGCCATTCCCTCGCAGGACGAGCGCAAAAGCTTCGTTTCGCTTGAAAAGACCCCGGCCATTCATGCCGAGACGCTGGCGGCGCTCGCCTGCATGAATACGGTGCGCATCGGCGGGGCCGAAGCCAAGACGGAGGCCTTGACCTTCCCCTTCACGGTCGCTGCCTGGAATCTCGAGCGCTGCCTGTTCCCCGAGGAAAGTGCCTCCAAGCTGCGCGCGACCGCTGCGCCGCTGGTGCTGCTGTCGGAAATGGATGAAGGCATGGCCCGCACCGAGCAGCGCGATCCGACTGCCGTCATCGCCGCCGAGCTCGATATGAACTATGCCTATGGCGTCGAGTTCCTCGAGCTGAGTCTCGGTTCGGAAATCGAGCATTCCTTCTGCCGCGACGATTTCAACGAAAAGGGCTTTCACGGCAATGCGCTCATGGCCTCCGTTGCGCTGAGAGATGCTTTCCTTTTCCGTCTGCCGGGCAACGCTGTCTGGTTCAACGACAGCAACGAACAGCCGCGCATCGGCGATCGTTGCGCCGTCGGCGCCATCGTCGAGACCGAAGCCGGTCCTTTCGTTGCCGTCTCGGTTCACCTTGAGAGCGTTGCGACCGCTGCCTATCGCGAGCGGCAGATGTCGGCATTGATCGACGCTGTGGAAGCCTTCGCGCCGGGTCTGCCGATCCTGATCGGCGGCGACCTCAATACCGGCAACCACACGGGCGGCGATTTCTCGACCGATACGCTGTTTGCGATGGCCGAGGGCCGCGGCTTCGAATGCCACGGCGGCCCGCTCGATCAGACGAGCACGCGCCCGAGCCTGATCACGCGCTTTCCCGATCGCGCCATGAAGCTCGACTGGTTTGTGAGCCGCGGCTTGAAGATCGGCGAAAGCCACCTCGTTTCCTCTCTGAATGAAGAGGACGAGCCGCTGTCGGATCACGACATGGTCGTCTGCACAATCGACGGTTTTTCCGCCTGATTTTTGCAATCGTTAAAATGCGCCGGATTTCATGAACCGTGCCGTTACCCCTTCCATGCGATGAGATCGCAGACGCGCATGGAATTGGGGGATTGCATGGTCTTGAAAGTAATGTTGGCGAGCATGGCGGCCTTTGCCGCGCGTGCCGTCCCGGTCGTCGTCGCGATGCCGCAGTCGAAAAGCTTCGTGGCCGGCGCCAGCGACGAAATGGAAATGAAGCCGTCGCCTATCGAACCGTCCTGGATCCTGTCAGGCGATCCTGTTGCCCGCATCGCCGAGCATTCGCGCGGGCAGGACGATGCCGCGATGACCGCGCTATGGGATTGCACGGCGGGCGAGTTTCGCTGGTATTTCGGCTGGGACGAAACGGTGATGATCCTCGAAGGCGAGGTGCATATCACCACGGAAGACGGTGTCGAACGCACGCTCAGCGCCGGCGACGTCGCCTATTTCGCCGGGGGCACCTGGGCGACATGGCGCATCGATCGCTACCTGCGCAAGGTCGCCTTCTGCCGCAAGCCTTTCCCGAAGCCTCTGACCATCGCTTATCGCCTGCGCGATCTTGTCCGACAGGGCAGCGGCAGCCAGGGTCTCGCCGCCTGAGTGCGGCATGGCCCCGCGGACGCTGTTGAATAGCCGTTGCGTTTGAAGGCGGGCCGACCTACATCTGTCCGCAAATTCGAGCGAGGGCTGACTATGGCTGGTATCAAGAATGTTGCGGTCCAGATGGACCATGTCCGGGGCATCAACATTGCGGGCGACTCGACTTTCGCCATGAGCCTCGAGGCCCAGAACCGCGGCTACAAGCTCTTCCACTATACGCCGGAGCGGCTGAGCATGCGCGACGGCAAGGTCTATGCCTCCGTCGAGCCGATGATCCTGCGCGACGTCAAGGGCGACCACTTCGAACTCGGCGAGCCCGAGCGCGTCGATCTCTCGACCATGGATGTGGTGCTGCTGCGTCAGGACCCGCCCTTCGACATGGCCTACATCACCTCGACGCACCTTCTGGAGCGCATCCACCCGAAGACGCTTGTCGTCAACGATCCGGCCTGGGTGCGCAATTCGCCGGAAAAGATCTTCGTCACCGAATTCGCCGATCTGATGCCGAAGACGCTGATTACCCGCGATGCCGGCGAAATCCGCCGCTTCCGCGAGGAGATGGGCGATATCATCCTGAAGCCGCTCTACGGCAATGGCGGCGCCGGCGTCTTCCATTCGACGCGCGACGACCGCAATCTCTCGTCCCTGCTCGAAATGTTCGGCCAGCTCTTCCGCGAGCCCTTCATTGCCCAGCAATATCTGCCTGACGTGCGCAAGGGCGACAAGCGCATCATCCTCGTCGATGGCAAGGCCGTCGGCGCGATCAACCGCGTGCCGGCCGAACATGATGCCCGCTCCAACATGCATGTCGGCGGCCGTGCGGAAGCCACCGAGCTGACGGCGCGCGAGCAGGAAATCTGCGCCCGCATCGGTCCGGCCCTGAAGGAGCGCGGCTTCCTGCTTGTCGGCATCGACGTCATCGGCGACTACATGACCGAGATCAACGTGACGTCACCGACCGGCATTCGCGAAGTCAAGCGCTTCGGCGGCGCCGACATCGCAAGTCTGCTCTGGGATGCGATCGAGTCCAAGCGAGCCTGAAGGCTGTCTTCGCTATAGATCGGCGAGGGGTCGTTTGCTCTCGCCGTAACCCAAATCATATCACTATGCCCATGCGGCGGCAGGTCAGGATTACCGCTGACTGCCCCGTCGCACTGTCGTCCGCGATGACGATCGGCACGAAGCCGAAAAGCGGCTTCACGTTGACCATCATGCCGACGTAAGGCCGCTTGTTTGCGATGCCGCCATAGCCGCCCATGGCGGTGATGGTGCCGCAGACGCTGACATGGCCCTTGCTGTTCTTGGAAGCCGCCATAGGCCCAAAAAGCAGAAGGCCTTCGTAAGGAAGCTGTTGGCGCAAACCCTTTTCCACCGCAGCCGTTTCCTTGGCGCTCAATTGATAGGGGATGCCCTTTTCCAGATTATCCGCGCCATCGATCGACTGGCAGCCGCCGAGAAAGACGGCCATCGGAAGGGATAGCGATATCGCAAGTCTCATAATTTGCTCCCAAATGTGAAAATCGCCCCTTTGTTCTTTTATTGTTCTTGTTTCATTTCATTTTTTCTGCCACGTTGCAACCCATGGTCTGCTGTGAAGAATTAATAGCGGCAAACGCGTTGGATGAGGGTACGGGATGGTAGCGCGCGTCAGCACGGTTGCGTTTCAAGGCATTGAGGGCGTGCCCGTCGAAGTGCAGGTGATGATCGCACCCGGCAAGGTGCTGATGCATATCGTCGGCCTGCCGGACAAGGCTGTTGCCGAAAGCCGGGAGCGGGTTCAGGCAGCGCTTCATGCCTCCGGTCTCGCCTTGCCGCCGAAGAAAGTCACGGTCAATCTCGCGCCGGCGGATCTGCCCAAGGAAGGCAGTCATTTCGATCTTGCGATCGCGCTCGGCCTGATGGCGGCACTCGGCGCGATTCCCGCCGATGCTTTGTCGTCCTACACCGTCATCGGCGAACTCAATCTCGACGGCACGATCGCGCCCGTTGCCGGAGCGCTGCCTGCGGCGATTGCCGCCAATGCCATGGGCAAGGGGTTGATCTGCCCGGCCGAAAGCGGGCCGGAAGCCGCCTGGGCCGGCAAGGAGATCGATATTCTGGCGCCGCGCAGCCTGATTGCGCTCGCCAATCATTTTCGCGGCACGCAGGTCCTGTCACGGCCGGAGCCATCAGTCCGCGCCAATGCCGCCAATTTGCCGGATCTTGCCGATATCAAGGGGCAGGAAAGCGCCAAGCGGGCCTTGGAAGTGGCGGCGGCCGGTGGTCACAATCTGCTTTTCGTCGGACCGCCCGGTTCCGGCAAGTCGATGCTCGCCTCGCGCCTGCCGTCGATCCTGCCGCCCTTGTCGACCAACGAACTGCTGGAGGTGTCGATGATCCATTCGATTGCCGGCCAGCTTTCCGGCGGCAAACTCTCTGATCGGCGCCCCTATCGCGCACCGCATCACTCCGCCACCATGGCAGCCTTGGTCGGCGGCGGCCTGCGTGCCAGGCCGGGAGAAGCTTCGCTCGCCCATCACGGCATTCTGTTTCTCGACGAACTGCCCGAGTTTTCGCCGCAGGCGCTCGATGCGCTGCGCCAGCCGCTGGAAACAGGCGAATGCGTTATCGCCAGGGCAAACCACCGCGTTTCCTACCCGGCCGGCATCCAGCTCGTGGCGGCGATGAACCCGTGCCGCTGCGGCATGGCCGGCGAACCGGGTCATACCTGCGCCCGCGGGCCACGCTGCGCCTCCGACTATCAGGGCCGCATTTCCGGTCCCTTGCTGGATCGCATCGATATCCGCATCGACGTGCCGGCCGTATCCGCCGCCGACCTCATCCGGCCAGCCACGGCGGAAAAGAGCGCCGATGTGGCTCTGCGCGTCGCCCGTGCCCGCGAAAGGCAGCGCGAGCGTTTCGAAAGCGCCGGCATGAAGGACATCACCACCAACGCCCGCTGCTCGACCGCGATGATCGAAACCATCGCCGAGCCGGATGCCGCCGGCCTGCAATTGCTGCGGGACGCGGCCGAGAAGATGAAGTTCTCCGCCCGAGGCTATCACCGCATTCTCAAGGTGGCGCGCACCCTTGCCGATTTGGACGACAAGCCGACGGTCGGGCGCATCCATCTTGCCGAAGCCATTTCCTACCGCGTAGCCGGCGAACGCTTGGCTGCGCATGCCTGAACTCTATCCATCGTCAGGTCTCCGGCTTGCCTGCCGGCACCAGAGCCGGCAAGCTTGCGAGGCTGTCGATCGAATCGGAACGCCGCTCACCGCATGACTGCAGAACTGACCATCGATCCCGCCAGTGGCGCGATATGTATCGGTGACAGGCTTCGCCTCGTGGCGTTACACGAAAAATCGAATATCGAGGCGCTCGCTTCGCAATGGCTGGGCGGCTCGCGCGATCTGCAGAACGGCTACGAGTGGCTGCAGCTTCGTGGCCTGACCTTCGGAAAACAGCCCGCCGGACTTTCGCTGTGCCTTTACGAGCGGAAACTGGTCAGCGCCCATTGGGGTGTCTCCCTGCCGGGCGCGACCATGGAGGAGGGCTGGCCGACGCAGCAGGCGATCAACCAGGAGATCAAATTCGTGCGCCGCATTCTGGTCGCCATGTTCCAGACCGAGTTGACGGACGGCGGACTTGTGTTTCCCTGGGGCGGGGTCTGGAGCAGGTTCGATCCGAAAGGCTTCTGCGCCAGCCACGGTTTGAGCTATCGTCGGACCTGAACCGCGCCCGAATGAAAAAGGGGCGCCGCAGCACCCCTTTCCAAGTCAAATCGGTGGTCGGCAGCCTCAGCCGCCCAGACCCTCGAACAACGCCGTCGAAAGATAGCGTTCGGCGAAGGACGGGATGATGACGACAATGGTCTTGCCTTCATTCTCCGGGCGCTGGCCGACCTTGATCGCCGCCGTCAGCGCGGCACCCGAGGAGATACCGACAGGTACGCCTTCGAGCTTGGCCACGAGCCGCGCCTGCTGGAATGCCTCTTCATTGCTGACGGTGACCACCTCGTCATAGACATGGGTGTCGAGGATCTTCGGTGCGAAGCCGGCGCCGATGCCCTGGATCTTGTGCGGGCCGGGATTGCCGCCGGAAAGCACGGGCGAGTCCGTCGGCTCGACGGCGATGACCTTGACGTCGGGATTGCGGGCCTTCAGCACCTGGCCGACGCCGGTGATCGTGCCGCCCGTGCCGATGCCGGCAACGAAGATATCGACCTTGCCGTTGGTGTCGTTCCAGATTTCCTCCGCCGTCGTCTTGCGGTGGATTTCCGGATTGGCCGGGTTTTCGAACTGCTGCGGAATGATGGCGTCCGGCAGCGTCGAGGCCAGTTCCTCCGCCTTGGCGATGGCGCCCTTCATGCCTTTCGGCCCTTCGGTCAGCACCAGCTCGGCGCCGAGCAGCGCCAGCATCTTGCGGCGCTCGATCGACATGGTCTCCGGCATGGTGAGGATCAGCCGGTAGCCCTTGGCCGCGGCGGCGAAGGCAAGCGCGATGCCGGTATTGCCCGAGGTCGGCTCGATCAGCACGGTTCTGCCGGGCGCGATCTTGCCCTGGGATTCAAGGCTCTCGATCATGGCGACGCCGATACGGTCCTTCACGGAGGCGATCGGGTTGAAGAACTCGAGCTTTGCCAGGAGGTTGGCCTTGACGCCCTTCTCCTTCGCCAGCTTGTCGAGGCGGACGATCGGCGTATCGCCGATGGTCTCGGTGATCGAGGCATAGACGCGGCCGCGGCCGGGTTTGCGGGTGTCGGACATGGGTAGCTCTCCCTACATTTGAATTGTGCGGTGACAATAGGATCAAATGCTTGCGGAAACCAGAGTGCACGCACATTCCCCACTTGCAGCGCGTGAGAAAAGAATCTCTCGAAAGGCTGCTTTGGGGAAGTTTTTTTCAGGCCGCGCGCGCCGCGATGAAGGCGGCCGTGGCGGCGAGGATGCTGGCCGCGACCCGGTTCAGGATCTGCAGCGCTTTCGGCTTCTTGAGCAAGGTTCGAGCCCGGGCGGCGAGCAGCATATAGGGGACAAGAACGATCAGGAGAATGACGAAGGTCGCCGCCACCAGGGTGGCATATTCGCGCAGGCCGATGCTGCCGATATCGATCAGCGTCGGCACGAGCGCGACATAGAAAAGCATGGTTTTGGGGTTGCCGAGCGTTACCAGCAGGCCGGAGAGAAAGGACATGCCGGCGCTCTTCGATTTCTTCGCGGCGATATCGGCCGCCAGCAAACCCGCGGTCCAGAGCTTCCAGGCGATATAGCCGAGATAGAGCGCGCCGGCGATCTTGATGACGATAAACACTTCGGTAAAGGCCTGCGCCACGAAGGCAAGGCCGAGGATGACGGCCGTCAGATAGATGGTGTCGCCGAGCACGAGGCCGAGGCCCATGAAGAAGGTCTCGCGAAAGCCGGAGCCAAGGGCGCGCGCCACAATTGCCGTGACGCCTGGGCCGGGAATGGCGGCTGCGATGAAGAGGGCGCCGCAATAGGCGAGCAGCGTCGCGAGCGTCATGAAGAATTCCTCCACAGATGGTGCTTGCTCTATCGCACCACCTTTGCGTTTTCAAGCGATTGCGCCGGCACCGGGAACATATTACCAAGGTGTTAACGGCGCGTCGAAACTGCTTTGCCCAAGGATATCATGACTTCTGCATTGCTCCTGATCGATCTTCAGAACTCTATCCTGACGGGCCTCGGCACGCCGGATCGCCAGCCGGCGATCGATGCCGCGCTGGAGACGGTCGTTGCCAAGCTCGCGGCGCTGAAGCACAGCGCCCGCGCCGCCGGGGTTCCGGCCTTCATCGTCCAGCATGACGGCAATCCGGGGCACCGTCTGGTCAAGCGCAGCGAAGGCTGGCAGCTCCGCCGGGAAATCGCGCCCGAGGCCGGCGATGTCGTGGTGCACAAGACGAGCTGCGATTCCTTCTTCGAGACGGATCTGGAGGCGCGGCTGCGGGCCCGCGGTGTCACCCATCTTTTCGTCGGTGGCTGCATGACGCAATTCTGCGTCGATACGACCGTGCGCCGCGCCGTTTCGCTCGGTTTCGACGTGACGCTGATTTCCGACGGGCACACCACGGCCGACATGGGCAGGCTGAGCTTCGAGGAGATTGTCACCCATCACAATATGCTGCTTGACGGTTTCGATGCCGGGCCCCATGAAATCAGGATCGCTGTTTCCAGCGAGATTGCGTTCTGATCTTCCCGCCGCCGGAGGCTTTATGCCGCATCTGACCAGCATGATCGCCTTCGCCCTGATCGCACTCGGCATGGTGCTGACACCCGGCCCGAACATGATCTATCTGGTGTCGCGATCGATCTCGCAGGGTCCCGCGGCCGGGCTGATTTCTCTCGGCGGCGTCGCCTGCGGCTTCGTCTTCTACATGCTGTCGGCTGCCCTCGGCATCACCGCCTTCGTCCTCGCCGTGCCCTTCGCCTATGACGCCTTGCGGCTGGCGGGTGCCGCCTATCTGGCCTGGCTGGCCTGGAATGCGCTGAAGCCTGGCGGCCGTTCCGCCTTCCAGGTGCGCGAGCTGCCGAAGGACAGCAAGCGCCGGCTCTTCTCCATGGGGCTCGTCACCAGCCTGCTCAATCCGAAGGTCGCCGTGCTTTATCTCTCACTGCTGCCGCAGTTCATCGATCCTGCCGCCGGCAGCGTTTTCACGCAGTCCGTCATCTTCGGCTTCGTCCATATCGCCGTGAGCCTGACCTTCAATGCGATTTTTGCGCTGACGGCCGGTTCCGTCGCGCTGTTTTTCGTGCGCCGGCCGTCCTTCGCGCTGGTGCAGCGCTGGCTGATGGGCACGGTGCTGGCCGGGCTTGCCGTCCGCATGGCTTTCGAGGCGCAGCGTTGATGGGAAGCGTTTCGCAGGCGCTCGCCGCCAGCCTTCTGGCATTCGCCTCCCTTTCGAGCCTGGCGCCGATCGCTTCGGCGGCTGAAACCGGTGCGCGCACGATCGTTTTCCTGCGCCATGGAGAGAAGCCGGAAGCAGGGCTCGGTCAGCTCAGCTGCCAGGGCCTCAATCGCGCTCTGGCCCTGCCGCCGGTGCTGACGCGGCTGTTCGGCAGCCCGGCGGCTATTTTCGCGCCGGATCCATCGAAGCGAAAGAAGGATTCCGGGGTTTCCTACGACTACATCCGCCCGCTTGCGACCATCGAACCCACAGCCATCGCGCTGGGGCTGCCGGTCGATACCAGCTTTGGCTACGACGACATCGATGATCTGAAAGCCGAGCTGAAGAAGCCGGATTATGCCGGCAAGCTGATCTTCGTCGCCTGGGAGCACAAGCAGATCGTCGATCTCGCCCGCCAGCTGATGAGCGAGAATGGCGGCGATGCCAAGGCGGTGCCGAAGTGGCATGGCAAGGATTTCGACAGCCTCTATGTGCTGCGTATCGGCGGTAGCAAAGCCGGGTCGGGAGCGACGTTCGAAAGGATGGCCGAAGGTCTCGACGGCCGGTCCGAGGCCTGTCCGAACCCGGCCAAGTAGGTTTCAGAAGACCGGCCGCATGAAGCTGCGTTCGTAGCTCACGATGCAGCGCGTCTCCTCGCCATAGGCAAACGCGGCGCGGCATTCCGCATCGTCGGCCATTTTCTTTCGATAGTCTTCATAGGCGGCAAGGCTTGGAAAGCTGAAGAGCGCCAATGCGATGTTGTTGGCGCCTTCATGCGGCAGGAAATAGCCGTGATGCGTGCCGCCCAGCCGGTTGACCAGCGGAATCCAGAGCTTGGCGTAGTGCTCGAACTCGGCAAGCTTGTAGGGGTCGATGACATAACGCAGGTAGCAGGTGATCATTCGGCGGTTCCCTTGGAAAGATGGCCGTTCTTATGCCGGGGCAGCGAGATCGTCCAGCCGAGATTCATCCCCGCCGCGGCCGCCAGGATGATGACGGCGCCGGCGATCTGCGCGATGCCGAGCACATGGCCGAAGGCCAAGCGATCGACCACGATGGCGGCGATCGGATAGATGAAGGACAGCGCGCCGGTCAGATGCGTCGGCAGCTTCTGGATGGCGCCGTAGAGCAGCACATACATCAGGCCCGTATGCACGACGCCCATGGTGACGAGGATCGACCACCCGCCGGCATCCTGCGGGGCCGCCGAGAAATTGGTAAAGGGCGCGAGCATCAGGATGCCCGTCGAAACCTGGATGAGCGCGATCAGATGCGGCGGCGTGCCCTTCAGCCACTTCGCGGCTATGGCCGCCAGCGCATAGAAGAAGGCGGCGCCGAGCGAAAGCAGGATGCCGGTCGCATAGCTTCCGGCGCCCGCCGCCTCGGCCGGTTTGCCTTCCACGATGACCGCCATGCCGGCAAAGGCAAGACCCAGCCAGAAGAGCTTGGTGAGAGTGATCCGCTCGCCGAGGAACAGCGCGCCGAGCCCCAGCAGCATGAAAGGCTGCGTATTGTAGACGGTCGTGGCGATGGAGATGGAGGCGTGCGAATAGGCTGCGAAAAGCAGCAGCCAGTTGAGGACGATGGCAATGCCGCCGCCGACCGCGATGGAGAATGTCCTGATGTTGAGGATGCCGGGGCGCAGCACGCCCATGGCCGCACAAACGACGAGCAGCGTCAGCGCGCCGAAGAAGCAGCGCCAGAAGACAACGCCTGTCACGGCCTGTCCCGACATCAGCACGAACCAGCCGATCGTGCCTGAAATCAGCATCGCCGCGGTCATTTCCACCGTGCCGCGTCTTGTCTCGTTCATTGCCTTGGCTCCCATCCGTCGAAGCCAATCATATTGCGGCGTCATATGCAGTGATATAGGTTTAGTGAGGCAATATGATTTTGCGACCTAATTAAATGAGGTTGAAATATGGGTGTCCCTAATGCGCCCCTGGGGCTGGATGAGATCGATCAAAGGATGCTGGAGGCATTGGCGCGCAATGCCAGAATATCGCTGAAGGAACTGGCGGAAGCGGCGGGCCTGTCGTCGCCGAGCGCGGCGGAACGGCTCCGCCGGCTGGAAGAGCGCGGCATCATCTCCGGCTTTACGGTCGATATTGCGCCCGAGGCGATCGGTTATCCCCTGCAGGCGATCGTTCGCGTCCGCCCTCTGCCCGGCCAGCTTCATGTCGTCGAGCGGATCATTCAGGAGACGCCGGAATTCATCGAATGCGATAAGGTCACGGGCGACGATTGCTTCATCGGCCGCCTGGTGGTGCGCTCCATGGGCGAACTCGATGGCATTTTGGACAAGATCACCGAGCGCGCCGAGACGAATACGTCGATGATAAAGGCGACACCGGTCAAGCGCCGGCTGCCGCCGCTGTCGCGTTAGCGCAGTTTCAGGAAAAATGCACAGCGGTTTTCCGTCTGGAATTGCTTGAAAACAACGGCCTGGAGTCGTGAAGCAAATCCATGAGCCGCCAGGCGGCCCTAGAATTCCGCCATCGGCGACAGCATGAGCGGCCCGGCGATCTCGTCCGCCGCTTTGCCGCGCGCCATCAGCACCGTGTAACCTTCATAGGGCTGCAGCGATACGTCGCAATCCAGTCGATCCGGCGAAAAGCAGATCTCGATACGATCGGGTTCGACATCGAGCGCGGACAGGATGGTCGCCAGGGGCGGAATAGTCGTTCCCGCTATATCGAGAAGCCACAAGGTCTCGCCATCGAACGTCCATGCAATGACCGCGTTGTCCGAGAGTGCGGTCAGGCGGATCGCGGAATTGAAGCAGGCGTTCAGCAGAAACATTTCCATCTGCCTGACAACGGCAAATTGGGCGGAGACCGGCTGCCGGTTTTGCAGCAGTGCCCGGACCAGGCGCAGATCGTCCGGCGCCTCCAAGGAGAGCTGCCGGGCGGTTGAGCCGGATTTCTGCAGGGTTGGCATCCGCGCGACGAAGACATGCTGCGGCAGGCTGCGAAAGCCGTAGCGCTCATACAATGCAGGCTTGTCGGTGAGCAGGATATCGAGCTCGTAGCCCTCGGTTGCGGTTCGCGCAAAGGCGCGCTGCATGAGGTCGCGGTAAAGGCCGCGTCCGCGCCACTCCGGCCGCACAGCGCCGGATTGATAGCCTGCCGCCTTGATGACGCGGCCGTTGACGATCAGTGGCATTGAAAAGGCGCTGAAATTGGCGACGCAGCGGCCGTCGCCATCGAAATAGCCGAACGGCATGCTGGTGGGATCCGGACCGCCAAATCGATCCTGAATGGCGACGTCGATCGAGAACGTGTCCTGCAGCAGGTCGACAAGGCCCTTCCATGCAGCGGAGTCGCCGAAATAATCCTGGCGCAGGGTCAGCTCATGCGCTTGGACAAGCCCCGGCATCACACGCCGGTCGAGCCAAAACCGCCTGCTCCACGCTTGGTCTCGCTTGCCTCGGTCGTCTCGAAGATGCGGACCTGAATTGAAGGGGCGACGACCATCTGCGCGATGCGCATGCCGCGGGTGATCTCGAACGGTTCCTCACCGAGGTTGATCAGCAGCACCTTTACTTCGCCGCGATAGTCGCTGTCGATCGTGCCGGGCGAATTCAGGCAGGTGACGCCGTGCTTGAAGGCGAGGCCGGAGCGTGGACGGATCTGCGCTTCGTAGCCCTCCGGAACCTCGAAGATGAAGCCGGTGGGAACGAGATCCCGCTTGCCGGGAAGGATCGTCAGCGGCGCATCGTCGTCGACTGCGGCGCACAGGTCCATGCCGGCAGCGCCCCTGGTCTGGTAGGCGGGCAGCTCTAATCCTTCGCCATGCGGCAGGCGGATGAGATTCAGGGGCGGTCGCGGATCGGTGTGAATGGTCATGCTTCAATAGTTTGCGCCCGAACGCCGGAGTCAATTGCAATTGAGTGTTTAAATCGCTAGATACGGCCGCAATTCACAGGATTCACATGCATGGCCGAAAGTCTCGCCGAGGCGGTTTCCCGCCGCCGTACATTTGCTATTATCGCCCACCCGGATGCGGGCAAGACGACGCTCACCGAAAAGCTGCTGCTGTTCGGTGGCGCCATTCAGCTTGCCGGCGAGGTCAAGGCGAAGAAGGATCGCATGCAGACGCGCTCCGACTGGATGAAGATCGAGCGCGAGCGCGGCATCTCGGTCGTGACTTCGGTCATGACCTTCGAATATGAAGGCAACGTCTTCAACATTCTCGACACGCCCGGCCACGAAGACTTCGCCGACGACACCTATCGCACGCTGACGGCTGTCGACGCCGCCGTCATGGTCATCGACGCCGCCAAGGGCATCGAGCCGCGGACGCTGAAACTGTTCGAAGTCTGCCGCATGCGCGATATCCCGATCATCACCTTCATCAACAAGATGGACCGCGAAAGCCGTGATCCTTTCGAGATCCTCGATGAGGTGGAAGAGAAGCTGGCGCTCGACACCGCGCCGATTACCTGGCCGATCGGCCGTTCCAAGACCTTCTGCGGCTCCTATCATCTGGCCTCCAATACCGTTCGCGGCTCCGACACCGAGGTCAACGCGACGCCGGTGAATGGCCCGCAGAGCGTTGCCGACAGGCTGCCGGAAAACGAGCGCAAGGCCTTCATCGACGAGACGGAGCTTGCGATCGAGGCCTGCCGTCCCTTCGACAGGGAGTCCTTCCTCGAAGGTCATATGACGCCGGTCTTCTTCGGTTCCGCGCTGCGCAACTTCGGCGTCCGCGATCTCATCAACGCGCTCGGCGAATTCGCGCCGCCGCCGCGTGACCAGGTCGCCGATGTCAGGACTGTTCACGCCACCGACGACAAGATGACGGCCTTCGTTTTCAAGATCCAGGCCAACATGGACCCGAACCATCGCGACCGCATCGCTTTCGCGCGCATCTGCTCCGGCAAGCTGGAGCGCGGCATGAAGGCGCGGCTGTCGCGCACCGGCAAGCAGCTCGGCCTGACCGCGCCGCAGTTCTTCTTCGCCTCGCAGCGCCAGCTTGCCGATACCGCCTATGCCGGCGACGTTGTCGGCATTCCGAACCACGGTACGCTGCGCATCGGCGACACGCTGACCGAAGGCGAATCGCTCGTCTTCCAGGGTGTGCCGAACTTCTCGCCGGAAATTCTCCGCCGCGTGCGGCTCGAGGATGCCATGAAGGCGAAGAAGCTCAAGGAAGCTTTGCAGCAGATGGCGGAAGAGGGCGTCGTGCAGCTGTTTTCGCCGGAAGACGGCTCGCCCGCCATCGTCGGCGTGGTCGGCGCCCTCCAGCTCGACGTGCTGAAGGAGCGGCTGATGGCCGAATACGGCCTGCCGGTTTCCTTCGAAATGTCGCGCTTCTCCGTTTGCCGCTGGATTTCGGCCGATCAGACCGCCGACCTCGAAAAGTTCGTCACCGCCCGGCGCGGCGATATCGCCCGCGACCTTGACGGCGATCCGGTCTTCCTCGCGCAGGACGGCTTCTCGCTGCGCTACGAGGCGGAACGTTATCCGGCTATCAAGATGGTCGCGATCAAGGAATATCACGCCGTCAAGGCGGCGTGATCGTTTCGGCTACGTTTCGTTTCGGAATAGTGCCTTCGTGATGTTCCATCCAATATAGCGCTATGCCATAGTGCCACCCCGAGATCCATTGGGTGATAGCGGGCGGCTTTCATGATGAAATTTCTTGCGGTTCTTGCTCTGGCGTTCGCCGGGCTTCTGCCGGTATCGACCGAGGCGCGAATCATCACCGATGCGGCGGGACGCACGGTGTCGGTGCCGGACAAGATCAACCGCATATTGGTCGCCGGCCCGCCCGCCACCGTGCTGGTCTATGTGCTGGCGCCCGAAAAGCTTGTGGGCTGGGTCCATGCTCCCGACGATGCCGCCAAGGCCTATCTGATGCCGTGGGTGCGGGCGCTGCCGACCATCGGACGCCTGACCGGCAAGGACGGAACGATCGGTTCGCAGGCGGTCACGGATGCCAAGCCCGATATCATCCTCGATGCCGGCACGGTCGATCCCACCTACAAGGCTTTGGCCGACAAGGTTCAGGCCGAAACGCATATTCCTTACGTTCTTGTCGATGGCAGCTTTGCCCGCACCGCCGATACGCTTCGCGACGTCGGCGCGCTGATCGGTGTCGAGGACCGCGCCAACAAACTTGCGGATTATGCCGATTCGGCAATCAAGGATCTGAACGACAAGCTGGCGACCCTGCCGAACGATCCGCGTCCGCGCGTCTATTACGGCCGTGGTGCCGACGGGCTGGAAACGGGCCTTTCCGGCTCGATCAATCTGGAAATCCTCGATGCCGTCGGCACGATGAACGTCGCCGCTGCAGCCGGCAAGGGCGGGCTGACGAAGGTGACGCCGCAGCAGGTCGTCGGCTGGAACCCGGATATCATCATTGCCGATAGCCCCGCTTTCGCCGCCTCGGTGAGGAGCGATCCGCAATGGGCAGGCATCAAGGCCGTCAAGGACGGCAAGATCTTCGTGCCGCCGTCGCTGCCCTTCGGCTGGTTCGATTCTCCGCCCGGCGTCAACCGGCTGCTCGGCGTGCGCTGGATGGAGAAGCTGCTCTATCCAAAGCTCTTCCGCAGCGATTTCGCCGAGGATGTGAAGGAATTCTACAAGCTGTTCTATCAGGTCGATCTGACCGATGATCAGCTGGCGGCACTGCTGAAGGGCATGAAGTAACCGCGCTGACAAGGAAGGCACTCATGGTTCGGGAAAACGAAATTCGCGAAAACGAAGTGGCGGTCGAGCCGCCCTCGGCTTCGGATGCCGGCCTTGTCTTCATCGGCCGTATCTCGACGCCCTGGACCTCGCGCATGGAAACGCCGCGCCAGGGCCGGCATGACGGCCCGATCTGCCGCATCGAGATTTTTGATCCCTGGGTCCTGGCATTGACTGGGGTCGAGGCTTTCGAGCGGCTGGAGATTCTTTATTGGCTGGACCGCTCCCGCCGGGATCTCGTGCTGCAGAGCCCGGCCCGCAACGGCAAGGTACACGGCACATTCTCGCTGCGGTCGCCGGTGCGGCCCAACCCCATCGGCACATCCATCGTCAAGCTGGAAGCCGTCGAGGGGAATGTATTGCTCGTCCGAGGCCTCGATTGCCTGGACGGTACGCCGTTGCTCGATCTCAAGCCGGACCGCACGCTGTTCAAGCCGATCGCGCCGCCGCAGTCCGGGGATTTCCAGACCGGCGACGGCGACACGGCGCATTATTGCCAGAAGGCATAGGGCAATTCGAGGATTGCTCCGGGCACTCCCTCGACAGGGATCATGCCCGCTCGAAGATCAGTCGACCGCAACCATGACGTCGGACGCCTTGATGACGGCATAGGCGGAGGCGCCGACCGTCAGGCCGAGTTCGTCCACCGCCTCGTTGGTGATCGAGGAGGTGACGATCGAGCCGTTTCCGATGTCGATGCGGACATGCGCGGTCGTCGCACCCTTGGTGATTTCGACGACCTTGCCCTTGAGGCGGTTTCTTGCGCTGATTTTCATGGATATTTCTCCCTTGTGACCGGCGCGACAATACCGCCTCAACCGGCGATGGGCTACCGAAATCCTGTTCGCCGCTATTCGCCTCGCGGAAAACGCTGGTTCTCCTCCAGCACGTTGAGGTCCATGTGGTTGCGCATGTACCGCTCCGAGGCTTTCTGCAGCGGCTGATAGTCCCAGGGATAGTAGGCACCGTTGCGCAGGGCCGTGTAGACGACCCACCGCCGCGCCTGGCTCTCGCGCACGGCGGCGTCGAAGCTTTCGAGGTTCCAGCGCTCCTTGGCCTGCGCCGTCAGCCGGCGCAGGGTTTCGGCATGGGCCGGGTCGCCAGCCAGATTGGTCAGCTCCTTCGGATCCTGTTCGATGTCGAAGAGCATGGGCGGGTCCTTCTCGCAAAGGGTCAGCTTGTAACGGCCGTCGCGCAGGCCCACGAGCGGCGCTTCGGAGCCTTCGGCGGCGTATTCCATCGGCACCGGGCTGCGGCTTCCTGTGCCGAGAGCCAGAGGCCCCAAATCCTCGCCGTCGGTCCAGCGTCGCAGCGATGCGATGTCGATGCCGGCAAGCGCCGCCAGCGTCGGCGTCACGTCGAGCGTCGAGACCGGCTGGTCGATCCGCTTCGGCTGCCAGCCGGGGGCCGATATCATCAGCGGCACGCGGGCGGAGCCTTCGAAGAAGTTCATCTTGAACCAGAGGCCGCGCTCGCCGAGCATGTCGCCATGGTCCGAAACGAAGAGGATGATGGTGTTGTCGGCCATGCGGCCGCGCTCGAGCGTTTCGAGAATCTCGCCGATCTTTTCGTCGACATAGGAGATATTGGCGAAATAGCCGCGCCGTGCCCGGCGGATCTGCTCCGGGGTGATATCGAAGGCGGTGTGATCGCACGCTTTCATCAGCCGTTGCGAATGCGGGTCCTGCTGATCGAAGGGAATTTCGCCAACCTGCGGGTCGAGCGCCGGGCAATCCTCATAGAGATCCCAGAAGCGGCGGCGTGCGACATAAGGGTCGTGCGGATGCGTGAAGCTGACCGTCAGGCACCAGGGCCGCTCGTCCTGCCCGCGGGAAAGATCGTAAAGCTTGCGGACGGCGTGATAGGCGACCTCGTCGTCATATTCCATCTGGTTGGTGATCTCGGCGGTGCCGGCCCCGGTCACCGAGCCGAGATTGTGATACCACCAGTCGATGCGCTCGCCAGGCTTCGTATAGTCGGGCGTCCAGCCGAAATCGGCGGGATAGATGTCGGTCGTCAGCCGCTCCTCGAAGCCGTGCAGCTGGTCCGGGCCGACGAAATGCATCTTGCCCGACAGCGCCGTCTGGTAGCCGGCGGCGCGCAGGTGATGGGCGAAGGTCGGGATGTCGGAGGAGAATTCCGCCGCGTTGTCGTAGACGCGCGTGCGGCTCGGCAGCTGTCCGGACATGAAGGAGGCCCGCGCCGGCGCGCAGAGCGGGCTTGCCGTATAGCTGTTGGCAAAGCGTACCGAGCGCTTCGCCAGAGCCTTCAGGACCGGCGCATGCAGGAAATCGGCCGGGCCGTCGGGAAACAGCGTCCCGTTGAACTGATCGACCATGAGGATGAGGATATTCGGGCGGGACATGGGATGGTTTTCCTTGGAGATCAGAGGTCGATGGCGGCTTTGCCGTGCATAGTGGTGACGCCGGCGGGCCAGGGCGTCAAGGCGTCCGGCATGCGGATGGTCTTGCGGCCGTCGCCGTCGGCCAGCGGACCCATTGCAGACATGCGCATGATGAAAGCCCCCTCTTGCTATTGCATTATTTTATTGAACATCACTAGAGTTCGCGCTGTGAAGCAGGCATTTTTCGATGGCTGCCAAAAGGAAATTTTATGGCTGAACGTGTTGTCGATCTTGGCTGGCTGCGGATCTTTCTGGAGGTGGGTCGCTCCGGCAGCCTGTCTGCCGCCGCATCGGCGCTCGGCTTGACCCAACCGGCCGTCAGTTATCAGATCCGCCGCATCGAAGAGCAGATGGGCGTGCCCCTGTTTCGCCGCCAGCATCGCGGCGTCCAGCTCTCGCCGGAGGGCCGGCGCCTGTTCGAGATCGTCGAGAAGGCGGTCGGGGGCGTCGATACGCTGGTGCGCAGCTTCCGCGTCGAGGCGGCGCGCCCCTCGGTCCGACTCAGAACGGACTATGCCTTCTCCGCTCTCTGGCTAATCCCCCGCATGCATGCGTTCCGGCTGCTCCATCCGGAAGTGGATATCCAGATCGTCGCCACGCAACGGCTGGATCGTGGCGCGCCGGAAGGCGGCGACATTGCCGTTTTCTTCGGGGCGCGAGACGAATTCGGTCCAGGAGCAACGTTGCTGTTGCCGGAAAAGGTCGTGCCGATCTGCACCAGGGGTTTTGCCGAGCGCCATGGCCCGTTCATCGACCCATCGCAGCTGGCGCGCGCCACGCTCATCCATCTCGATTCCGAGATGTCGTCGCCGTGGTTCGACTGGGAAAGCTATCTTGGGACATTCGGCATTGCCCGCGACAGCTATGCCGGCCATGGCGACCTGCGCTTCAATACCTATTCCCTGGTCGTGCAGGCAGCGCTCGGCGAGCAAGGCGTGGCGCTCGGCTGGATGGGGCTCGTCGATTCGCTTCTCACGGCACGTACGCTGGTGACGGCAGGTCCGATGCTGGAGGCACCGGAGCGCGGCTACTGGCTCCTGCCGCCGGCAGCGCCGAGCCCGCACGCGGAGCGCCTGGCTCAATGGCTGTTGGCGGAAGCGGCCATCGCCCGGCCGCAATCGCCTACTTCGCCGTGAGATCTGCGAGAAACGTCTCGCACCAGTGCAGGACGTCGTGCTCCAGCAGATAGTCCATCATGCCGCGCCAGCGTTCCTGCCGCTCCTGCAGCGGCATGTTGACGGCGCGGGCCAACGCGTTGGCGGTCCCATCGACGTCATAGGGATTGACCAGCAGGGCGCCGTGCAGCTTGCGCGCCGCGCCGGCAAACTGCGACAGCACCAGCACGCCGGGATCGTCCGGATCCTGCGCCGCGACATATTCCTTGGCGACGAGGTTCATGCCGTCGCGCAGCGGCGTCACCAGGCCAACCTTGGCGAGCCTGTAGAGACCGGCCAGGATCGGCCGGCTGATCGAGCGGTTGATATAGCGGATCGGCACCCAGTCGACCGTGCCGATGGCGCCGTTGACCCGGCCGGCCTGCTCGGCGACGGCATGCTGCATGGCCTCGTATTCCGGCACTTCCGAGCGCGATTTCGGGGTGATCTGCAGATAGGTGACGCTGCGCTGGTGGGCGGGGTTGTTGGTGATGAAACGCTCGAAGGCGTCGATGCGCTGCGTGATGCCCTTGGAGTAGTCGAGCCGGTCGACGCCGAGAATGAGGTCGCGGCCCTCGATGCTCTTCCGCGCCTTGTGAACCATGCTGTGCGATGCGGCCTTGCGGGCGAAGGCGGCGAAGGCCGCCGTTTCGATGCCGATCGAATAGGCGCCGCCGCGGAAATCGTGGCCGTGAGCACTGAAATGTCCGGGGCTCTTCTCGATGCCCATGCCCTCGCGCTTCAGGCAACCCGCGAAGTTCTCAAGGTCATGGTCGGTCTGGAAGCCGAGCAGATCATAGGAGGAAAGGCCGCGCATGATTTCCTCATGCACCGGCATGGCCCGCACGACGTCGGCCGGCGGCCAGGGAATGTGCAGGAAGAAGCCGATCCGGTTCTTCAGTCCCATCTGCCGCAGTTCCGCCGCCAGCGGAATGAGATGATAGTCATGCACCCAGATGATGTCGTCCGGCTCGATCAATGGCGCGAGCCGATGGGCAAAAAAGCGGTTGACGCGGAAATAGCCGGTCATTTCCTTGCGCGCATATTCGGCAAGGTCGAGCCTGTAGTGGCAGATCGGCCAGAGCACGCGGTTGGCAAAGCCCTGATAGTATTCTTCGACATCGGTCTGCGTCAGGTCGGTCAGGGCGTAGGTGATATTGCCGTCCTGCGTCATCTCCAGCGGCTCCGGTTCGGCCTCGCCGCTGGATTTGCCGGACCAGCCCATCCAGATGCCGCCACGCTCGGCAAGGGCGGCCTGCAGCGCCACGGCAAGGCCGCCGGCGGCTGCAGCGCCCTTGTGATCGGGCACGGAAACGCGATTGGAAACAATGATGAGACGACTCACGGATTCTTCCTTTCGAGAAGGCTGGGCGGGCGCTGAACTGATCGACGGATTACTTGACGAGCGTTCCCAGCACGTCTCTTAAACGCGCAGGCGAGCCAATGGATGCACGCGCCAGCGTTTTTCCATTGGCATCGCCGATGCGCACGGATTGGCCCCCGAGACGGTTGGCGGCGGCGAACATCGTCTCGTCGGTCACGTCGTCGCCGATTGCGATCGGACGTCGCCCCTCGAAGGGCGCTTCGGCAAGGAATGCCTCGACGGCATGTCCCTTGCTGGCGTGGGCAGGGCAGATTTCAATCACCATCTTGCCGCGCTGAAGGCTCCAGTCGGGCCCCGCGTCCTCCAGATGGCGCTGCATGGCTTCGCCGATTTCGGCCTCGTTTGCGGGCGCATGCCGAAAGTGGACCGCGACCGCGGCCCCCTTGTCCTCGACGATGGCGCCGGGCCAGGCCAGAGCTTCGCGCCGGATGACCTGCTTCATCTCCTGGAAGGCGGGTGGAACATGCGCGCGCCGCAGTCTTCCGCCCGCATCGCGCCGCTCCGCGCCATGCAGGCCGGCGACGGGAAAGCGGAAAGGGGCAAAGAGCGGATCGACGAACTCGATGGCGCGACCGGTCACCAGAGCCAGGGCGCCGCCGAGCTGGCGGGAGAGCGCATGAAGCGCGCCGGGCAGATAGTCGGGTACGACGATCGCCTCCGGCCGTTCGGCAAGATCGAGCAGGGTCCCGTCGATATCGAGGAACAGGGCCCAATCCTGGGGATACAAGGAGAGTGCCGTGAGTGCCGGTTCGTTCAGCGGCCTCGGTTTGGCGTCACCCTGCTCGGGCTTTTCCTGAGAAGACATGCAGGGGTAGTTAAGGCGCTCTTCCCGTTCGGCAAGGAAAAAAACGAAATTGCCATGGAGAGGATGAGCGGCGCTCCTCTGGAGCCGCCGGCATATTGGCGGCCACGGACTCTAGGAATGCAAAAGGGGCCGCCTTAAGCGACCCCCCATGAGTTTTGGCCCGTAACTGGCCTGAAGCGGTAAACGCTTCGGGAAGGTGTTGATCAGAGCGAGGGCTGCCTCGCAACGTTCACGACCATTTCCATGCCGTATACAAAGACCGAAATCTCACTAGACATTGGATCACCTTCCTTTCGTTACGTTTCAGACAAGATAAACGTAGCTCAAATTCGACTCGATGCAAGAGCTTCGACGTCAGGAAGTTTCACACTTCTTGTCGCAGCGAAATGCTCGGCTTTGCCATATCTGTGCGCAAGGCCCTGTCCTTGCGGGCTCACGAAGAAAATACTGCGATGTCAAACGTGATCGGACGAAGCGTCGCATATCTGTCATTTTGCGCGCTGCGGGATGGAAAATTAAGACTTTATTACCCATTCCGCATAAACAATCGTCCAAGATTTGCCATTCTCCCGCGGGACTGGAAGACAGCGGGAAATCGGAGTGAAAGACGCATGTGTCGCTGGGCAGCCTATCGTGGAGACCCCCTCTATCTGGAGGAGCTCGTGTCTTCGCCCGCCCACTCCCTGATCGAGCAATCCCATTGCGCCACGCGCGCCAAGACGGCGACCAACGGCGACGGCTTCGGCATCGCCTGGTACGGCGACCGGCCGGAGCCCGGCCGCTATCGCGATATCCTGCCGGCCTGGTCCGACTGCAATCTCAAGAGCCTGGCGCGGCAGATCCGCTCGCCGCTCTTCCTCGCCCATGTCCGCGCGGCCACCGGCGGCGGCACGCGACGCGACAACTGCCATCCCTTCGTCTTCGAGAACTGGTCGTTCCAGCACAATGGCCAGATTTCCAATTTCGACCGCCTGCGCCGACCGATGGAAGCCATGCTCGACGACGGGCTCTTCCATGCCCGCAGTGGCACGACCGATTCGGAACTTCTTTTCCTGCTCGCTCTGCAATTCGGCATGGCGGCCAATCCGATTGCCGCTATGGCGGAAACCATCGGCTTC
Source organism: Martinezella lusitana (assembly GCF_010668395.1). Taxonomy (GTDB): domain Bacteria; phylum Pseudomonadota; class Alphaproteobacteria; order Rhizobiales; family Rhizobiaceae; genus Rhizobium; species Rhizobium lusitanum_A. The sequence continues at coordinate 568,736 of NZ_WUEY01000001.1, read as the reverse complement.
GTCGAAGGTCTTTCGCTCCATCTGACCGGATCGGTGCTGGTGCGCTTCACCGCCGCCTTTTCCGACGGCAAGTCGCTCTACGCCATACGATACGCGACAGACCGCAAGGCGCCGACGCTCTATGCCTCGCCCGTCGGGTCAGGCAATTGCCTGGTTTCCGAACCGTTGAACGACGACGTCGATGCCTGGCGCGAAATTCCCGATGGCAGCGCCGTCATGATCGACGACACCGGCGTCCATGTCTCGCCCTTCCAGCCGGAGGAGCGTGCGCGCGTCGAGCGCCAGCCGGCAACCGCTATCCCTGCTTGAATTGCTCGGCGATGAGGGCGGCGAGCCGTACCGCCACTTCATCCTTGTCGAGGTCGGGCCACTGCTCGACGCCGTGATGGCTGATGATCTTCACGCGGTTTCGCGTACCGCCCATGATGCCGGTCGCGGGTGAGACGTCATTGGCGACGATGAAGTCGGCGCCCTTGCGCTCCAGCTTCGCGCGGGCATTGCTCTCGACATCCTGCGTTTCGGCGGCAAAGCCGACGACGAGCTTCGGCCGTTGCGTATGATGGCCGACGGTTTTCAATATGTCCGGGTTTTCCGTGAGCGCCAGCGTCGGGATCGACTCGCCCGGATGTTTCTTGATCTTCTGGTCCGATGCGGAGGCGACGCGCCAGTCGGCAACCGCAGCCACCATCACGGCGATATCAGCCGGAAGGGCCGCAAGCACGGCGTCGCGCATTTCGTCCGCCCGTTCGACATGGACGACATTCAGGCCGGCCGGATCGGGTATTGTGACGGGACCGGAAACGAGGGTGACGTCGGCGCCGAGGGCCGCAAGTGCGGCCGCGATGGCATGGCCCTGCCGTCCCGACGAGCGGTTGGCGATGTAGCGCACGGGGTCGATCGGCTCGTGCGTCGGCCCAGAGGTGACGATGGCCTTCTTGCCGGCAAGCGGCTTGGCGCCGTCATCCAGCCGCAATTCGGCGGCGGCGACGATGTCGAGCGGTTCGGCCATGCGGCCCGCGCCGGCCTCGCCACTTTCGGCCATTTCGCCTTTCATCGGCCCGATGAAGGCAATGCCATCGCCGCGCAGCGTCTCGATGTTCCGCCTGGTTGCCGGATGCGCCCACATTTTCGGGTTCATGGCCGGTGCCGCCAGAACGGGCCGATCCGTGGCGAGCAATATGGTCGAGGCGAGATCGTCGGCCAGCCCGTTTGCCATCTTGGCGAGCAGGTCGGCCGTTGCCGGCGCGATCAGAACCAGGTCGCAGTCTCGCGCCAGCCGGATATGGCCGACATCCTGCTCGTCCTGCCGTGAAAACAGATCGGTGAACACATGATCGGCGGCAAGCGCGCCGACGGCAAGCGGCGTGATGAACTGCTGCGCGCCAGCCGTCATGACGGGCCGCACGCTCGCGCCGCGCTCGCGCAGCCGGCGGATGAGATCGAGGCTCTTATAGGCCGCGATGCCACCGGAGATGATGAGAAGGATGCGCTTGCCTGCGAGAACCATGCCTGAACCCGTCGCCTGTACTTTTGGCCGCAAGCCTAAGCCTTTGGCGGATAATAGGCAATCGCGGCATGTGTCCTTCGCGGCCGGCGTGTCGTTGCGTACAGCACAAATGGCCCGTCGCGCCGGTATTTCCATGGGCTCATCACATCGGCATCAACTACTTGTCATTTGCGGGAACCTTCGGTCTCGACAAAAGTGAACACGTTAACAATCGAAGGAGTAACGCCTTGAAACTGATGAAAGTCGCGATGATCGCCCTGCCAATCATGGCCGCCGCCATGCCGGCTTTTGCCGAGCGCGCCTATTCGCCGCAAGAGCAGAAGAACAAGGAGATCGTTCTGGATTTCTACCAGAAGGCGCTGAACGACAAGGATTTCGACGCGGCCTCCAAATATCTCGGCAAATACACCCAGCACAATCCGATGGCGGCCGATGGCCCCGAAGGGCTGCGCGGCTTCATCGAATACCTGAAGAAGAATTATCCGCAGTCGAAGAGCGAGATCAAGCGCGTGATGGTCGATGGCGACTACGTGATCCTGCGCGTCCATGCCGTTCGCCAGCCGGGCGACCGTGGCAGCGCCATCGTCGATATCTTCCGCGTCGAGGACAACAAGATCCAGGAGCATTGGGACTCGGTGCAGCCGATCCCCGAGACATCGAAGAACAACAATACGATGTTCTGAGTGCCCATTGTTTCAGGGAGGAGGGGCCTCTCTCCTCCCTGAAAGATCGTTCCGCAACGGCGCTCACGCTTGCGGGCAAGCTTTGTGCTTAGAGCGTGCTCATGCCGCCGTCGATAATCAGTTCGCTGCCGACGGTGAAGGTGGATTCATCGGAGGCGAGGAAGACGATTGCCTTGGCGACCTCGCTCGAATTGCCAAAACGGCCGGCAGGGATCTGGCTCTGGATCTGGGCGCCCATCGCCTTGGCATCGGCTTCCGAAAGACCGAACTTGCTGTGGAGCGGCGTTGCGATCGGGCCGGGGCTGACCGCGTTGACGCGAATACCGCGTCCGATCAACTCACCCGAAAGCGTCTTGGCGAGCGTCAGCAAGGCACCCTTGGTCAGTGCGTAGACGCTCGAATTCGGCATGCCGACATGGGCGTTGATCGAGGTGTTGAGAACGATCGAGGCCGGATTGGAGAGGATGGGCAGCAGGGCCTGAACCAGGAAGAACGGGCCTTTCACGTTGACGGCGATGGACTTGTCGAACGCGGCCTCACTCCATTGTTCGAGCGGGCCGAACTCCGCAATGCCGGCATTGACGAAGAGAATGTCGAGATGGCCGAAGGCTTTCTTGACGGCTTCCGCCACGGCCTTCTGGCCTTCTGCATTGCCGGCGTCGGCCTGGATGACGAGCGCCTTGTCGCCAAGCTCCTTGCGGGCGGCTTCGATGCCGGCGGCGCTGCTGCCGGTGACTGCGACGCGCGCGCCCTCGGCGATGAATTGGCGGGCCGTTTCCAGGCCGATGCCGCTGGTGCCGCCGGTGATGAGTGCGGTCTTGTTCTGCAGGCGTGACATGATCTTGTTCCTCAAGGGTTGGGAGGACGGTGCCTCCGTTGTTTCCGTTGAGAAACATATGGCCTGAATTCATCGTTCGGATTAGTCTGTGAATGATGGAATTCGAATTCGGAGTTTCCGAACGATGTTGAAGATTGACGGGATTGTCGCTTTCGTGGCCGTCGCCGAGGCGGGATCGATCAGCGAGGCGGCGCGACGGCTACGCCTGTCGAAATCCGTCGTCAGCGAGCGGCTGTCGGAACTGGAAAAGACGCTGGGGGCTATCCTGCTGCATCGCACCACCCGCAAGCTGACCCTGACGGAAGATGGCACGGCGTTTCTGGAGCGGGCAATCCGTATCGCGCAGGAGGTTCGCGAGGCCGCAGCCGATCTCGCCGAGCGGCGCGGCACGCTGATGGGGCCGCTGCGCATTGCGGCACCCGTCACCTTCGGCCGCATGCATCTCGGGCCTGCCCTCTATCCGTTTCTCGCCGATCATCCGGATATCGAACTGACGCTCGATCTCGACGATCGTCGCGTCGATGCCGCATCGGATGGCTATGATGCGATCATCCGTCATGGCCTGATTGCCGACTCGCGCCTTGTCGCATGGAAGCTCGCCCGCAGCCGCCGCTTTCTTGTGGCATCGTCGGATTATCTGAGCCGCCACGGCATGCCCGCTTCCCTATCCGATCTCGAGAACCATCGCGGTATTTTCTACACCAATCGCGGCGTGGCGGATTGGCGGTTCCAGGGGCCGGACGGCGCCGTCGTCATCAGGGGGAAACTGGCATTCGGCGTCAACAATGGCGATGTCATTCACGACGCGGCCCTTGCCGGTCTGGGGATCGCATTGCTGCCGGCCTTCATCGCGGGGCCTTCGGTGAGGGAAGGGCGGCTTGTCGAGATCGATGTCGGCTACCGGCCGGAGCCGGAGTTCATCTTCATGGCCCATCCCGAGGGGCGCAATCCCTCCGCAAAGCTCAGAGCCATCGCCGACCATCTGAAGAAGGCATTCGGCGACCCGCCCTATTGGGAGCGGGCGTAATTCCAGCAAAAGCGTGACATGGTTTGCGCCCGGAATTGCGTGAAAACGGATAGCTGTGCGACTACGCAATGAGGCTCATCAGATTGGCGATGACGGGCGACCGCTGCGCCTTGAGGCTGGCAAGGCCGAGACGCGCCACGACCGGCGGCCCGTCGATCGGCCGATAGGCCACGCCGTCGAGCTTGATCTGCGCGATGGACGCCGGAACGATGGAAACGCCGAGATTGGCTGCGACGAGATTGACGACGGAGGGGATCTGCGGCGCCTCCTGCGTCACCACGAGCTCGAAGCCCGCGTCGCGGCAAGCCCCGACGATATCGTCATAGAGGCTGAGCCCGACCATGCGCGGGAAGAGAATGAAGGGCTCGCCGGCCAATGCCGCGATCGGCACGCGCTCCTTCTTCGCCAACGCATGATGCGCCGGCAGCGCTATCAGCATCGGCTCGTCGGCAAAGCGCTTCAGGCGCACGTCGCGCGGATCTTCCAGGCCGGGCCGGATGAAGGCTGCGTCGATCTCGCCGCGCACCAGCTGTTCCATCAGCGCATTGGTGTTCATCTCGGTGAGTGAAAGCCGCACTTCGGGCCAGTGACCGCGAAACTCGCGGATGGTCGCCGTGACGATGGTGTTGAAGGCGGAGGACGCAGTGAAGCCGAGCGACAGGCGGCCGATCTCGCCGTGATTGGCGCGCTGGGCGGCCAGTTTTGCCTTTTCCGCGGCATCGACGGCGGTTCTTGCCTCGGCGAGAAAGGCCTCGCCGGCCGCCGTCAGCTCCGCTCCGTGCGGTACGCGGTGAAACAGTTGCGCGCCCACCTCGTTTTCCAGATCACGGATCTGTTGGCTGAGCGGCGGCTGGCCGATACCGAGATTGGCGGCGGCACGGGTGAAATTTCCTTCTTCCGCAAGCGCCAGAAAATAGCGGATATGACGCAGCTCCATCGCTATCTCCAAAAGCTATCAAGATCGCCTGTTCCATATATTGGACTAATGAGGCTGACCTGACTAGATTTCAAGGCAAGAAAGGTTGGATGCCCCGATGTTCCGCGCCGCCAGCAAGCAGCAAACCACTGCTTCCGAAGTCCCCTCCCGTCCCGAACTGACGCTCGTCAGGAACGAGCCGCCGGCCGAGCCTCGCCAGTTCCTCACGCGCGGCACGCCTGCCTTTCGCCGCGCGACCATAGCGCTGTTCCTCTCGGGCTTTGCCACCTTCTCGCTGCTCTATTGCGTGCAGCCGCTGATGCCGATCTTCGCCGAGGATTTCGGTGTTACGCCCGCCGCAAGTTCGCTGTCGCTCTCGCTTTCGACCGGCTTCCTGGCTTTTGCGATCTTCGGGGCGGCCGCCGTTTCCGAAAGTCTCGGCCGCCGCAGCCTGATGTTCATCTCGCTGCTGGGCGCGGCCATCTGTACGCTCGTCTGCTCGGTGTCGCCGAGCTGGCACATGCTGCTCGTCGTCCGCGCGCTCGAAGGATTCCTTTTGGGCGGCGTGCCGGCCGTTGCCATGACCTATCTGGCCGAGGAGATCGAGCCGCGCGGCCTTGGCGGCGCCATGGGTCTCTATATCGCCGGCAATGCCTTCGGCGGCATGGCCGGGCGTGTCGTGACGGGCACGATCGCCGAATCCTTAAGCTGGCGGCCGGCGCTGGCCGCCGTCGGCATTCTCGGCCTGATCGCCGCCATCGGCTTCCTCTATCTTCTGCCGCCGTCGCGCAACTTTACCCCGCGCAAGGGCTTCGATGCCGCCTTCCATGCGAAGGCCTGGGGCGGCCATTTCGGCAATGCGGCGCTGCCTCTGCTGTTTGCCATCGGCTTTCTCGTCATGGGCTCCTTCGTCACGGTCTATAACTATGCCGGCTTCCGTCTCGTTGCCGATCCCTATGACCTCAGCCAGAGCGAGCTTGGCCTGATCTTTACCGCCTATCTTTTCGGTATCGTCGCTTCCTGGGCCGCCGGTCTCCTCGGCGATCGCATCGGCCATTTCGTCGTGTTGCCGGTGGGTGTGCTGATCGCGGCGCTTGGCGCGGCGGTGACGCTTTCCAGTTCCCTGCCGCTCATCATTCTCGGCATCGTTCTGGTGACGATCGGCTTCTTCATGACCCATTCCGTCGCCAGCGCGCTGGTCGGACGGCTGGCCCATGGCTTCAAGGGCCATGCCTCCTCGCTCTATCTGCTCGCCTATTATCTCGGCTCCAGCATTGCCGGCTCGGTCGGCGGCTATTTCTGGCTCGCCGATGGCTGGAATGCCGTGGTTGCCTTCATCCTCGTCATGCTGGCACTGTGTCTCGTCAGCGCCCTTGCCGTTGCCCGGCTGGCGCGTCGTTGAGGCCGGAGGCCGCCATGATCCGCATCGACCGTCTCGATCATCTCGTGCTCACGGTTGCGAGCATCGACGAGAGCTGCGATTTCTACGCCCGCGTTCTCGGCATGGGCATCGAAACCTTCGGCGAAGGCCGCAAGGCTCTCACCTTCGGCAATCAGAAGATCAATCTGCATCGCGCCGGGCATGAGTTCGAGCCCAAGGCCGAGCGGCCGACGCCGGGCTCGGCCGATCTTTGCTTTATCAGTAGCACGCCGCTGGACGGTATCGTCGCCCATCTGCGGGCCGAGGGTGTCGCGATCGAGGAAGGCCCTGTCCGCCGCACCGGCGCGACCGGCCCCATTCTCTCGGTCTATTTCCGCGATCCGGACAGCAATCTGATCGAAGTCTCCAACATTGTCTCCTGAGACCACACCGTCCCGCTGCCAGATCGCGCCCTTTTAAGGCTTGGCCCCGAACAGGCTTCTTGACATGCAGCCCATCGATCTGTACTTAACCAGTAAGTTAATTAACTTCATGGTTTGTTATTCGCATGGACGCATTGAGCATGACCCTCTCGGCCCTGGCCGATCCGACCCGTCGAGCGATCCTGGCGCGGCTGGCGGGCGGCGAGGCGTCCGTCTCCGAGCTTGCCGAACCCTTCGACATGTCGCTGGTCGCCGTATCCAAGCACCTCAAGGTGCTGGAGAAGGCCGGTTTGATTTCAAAGGGCAGGGAGGCGCAGTGGCGGCCCTGTCGGTTGGAACCCAAGCCGCTCCGGCAGGTGGATGACTGGCTCGAAAGCTATCGCCAGTTCTGGAACGACAATCTCGATCGTCTGGAAGACTACGCGGCGCTATTGCAAAAGGGAGAGATGGATGAGCCAAGCAAATGACGATCGCAACATGCGCCTGCCGCGCGAAATCGTGCTGACCCGCGAGATTGCAGCGCCCCGCGCCTTGCTGTTTCGCCTTTGGACGGAGCCGGAGCACCTGATGCGCTGGTGGGGGCCGCAGAACATGACGGCGCCGTCCGTTTCGGTGGATCTGCGCGAAGGCGGCACCTGGCGGCACTGCATCCTCACGCCGGAAGGCAGGGAGTATTGGAGCCACGGACGCTATCTGGAGATCATCCCGCCCGAGCGCCTCGTCTTTTCCTTCGCCTGGGAAAACCCGGAGGGCAGGCCGGAGCATCCGATGCGGGTCACCGTGGAATTCCATGAGCTCGGCGAGAAGACGCGCCTCGTCTTCCGCAAGGTCGAACTACCCGACGATACCGAACTGAAGCTGCAGACCGGCGGCTGGGAACAGGCCCTCGACAAATATGCCGCCTATGCGGAAGCCTCCTCAAGGGAAGGATGAGCGAGATGAAGAAGACTTATCATGGAAGCTGCCATTGCGGCGCCGTCGCTTACGAAGCCGATCTCGACCTGCAGGGCGGCACCTTCAAATGCAATTGCTCGATCTGCAAGAAGAAGCGCAACTGGCTGGCAGTTGCCACACCGGCCGATTTCCGCCTGACCTCGGGTGAAGACAACATTGGCGAATATCAGTTCGGCACGCGCATCCTGCATCATCTCTTCTGCAGGAATTGCGGCATCAGTTCCTTCAACTGGGGTGAAAATCCGGCGCTCGGCGGCAAGTTCTATGCGATCAGCATCAGCTGCCTGGACGATGCCAGCGACGAGGAGCTTGCCACCCTTCCCATCGGCTATTTCGACGGCCGCGACGACCGCTTCGATCGTGCGCCGGAGGAAACACGGTATCTTTAGCCGTCCGGCAGCGACTCCCAGTCTTCGAAACGCAACCGGTGAACGAGCTCGAACTCTCTGACATTCCGCGTAATCAGGATCAGATCGCGGGCGACAGCTTGTCCCGCGATCAGAACGTCATAGGCGCCGATCGGCGTGCCGAGAGAAGCAAGAGATGCGCGAATCTCGCCAGCCCTGCGGGCATCTTCTCTATCGAAATCCAGCGTCTCGAATTGCAGAGCTTCCACGCGCGCAAGGTTTTCGGCAGTACGCTGTCCTTTATAGGCCCCATAGAATAATTCGTGGATGACGATAGAGGGAACCGCGAAATCCTGCGGCTTGTGTCTGCGAAGCTCGTTCACGAAGCCGGTATGTCCCTTCATCAAAGCGATAACGGCATTGCTGTCGAGCAGGTACTTCACTTGAAGATATCCAGCTCAAGGTGTTGCTGCTCGGCCGGCTCCTCCTCGGTGGCTTCTACGAAGTCTCGATCGACCGGCCCTGTAACAGCTTCCAGCCAATCCCAATCCTCGGCGATCGGCTCCAGAATGATTGCCTTCCCCTGCCGGCGGATGCGCACTTCCTCGCCATCGAGGCGGAACTCCTTCGGTAAGCGCACGGCCTGCGAGCGGCCGGACCAGAAAATCTTTGCAGTGTCCATGCCATGACTCCCTTGAGATATGACATTGATATATAGCAAGGGAGCAGTGATTTCAATTCGAGGCGTTATGATCCCGACTTTGTGGCGAGCCAGATGACGTGACGCGCGCCCGTCTTGCCGTTGGCGCGCGTATGGACCACCTCGGCGGCAAAGCCACTGTCGCGCAGGCGTTTCGTGAAACGCTCGTCGGGTCCTGACGACCACACCGCCAGCACACCGCCGGGGCGCAGTGCATCGCGCGCCGCCTTCAAGCCCTGATAATCGTAGAGGCCGTCATTGGCCTCCGACGTGATGCCGTCGGGACCGTTGTCGACGTCGAGCAGGATGGCGTCGTAGGTCGCCTTGTTCCCACGGATGAGCGGCCGGACATCGCCTTCGTGGATGGCAACGCGCGGATCATCAAGGCAGCCATCAAAGAGCGTTGCCATCGGCCCGCGCGCCCATGCGACGACGGCAGGAACCAGTTCCGCAACCGTCACCTTGGCGTCCGTAGCGAGTTCGCCGAGCGCCGCACGCAAGGTAAAGCCCATGCCGAGGCCGCCGATCAGGATATGCGGAGCCTTCCGGCCGTTGATCTTCTCGCAGGAAAGCGTCGCAAGCGCGCGCTCCGAGCCGCTCAGCCGGCTGTTCATCAGCTCGTTGGTGCCGAGCATGATGGAAAATTCCTGGCCGCGCTGCTTCAGGCGCAGCTCGCCGCCACCGGGGATTTTCGCAGTGTCGAGCAAGGTCCAGGGGATCACGGGCAATTCTCCAAAGCAATTCCAGGAAAGGCGTGTAGCGGTTTTCCGTCCGGAATTGCATGTAAAACAGGTCGTTACGAATTGCCCGGGACCATAGTCTTTCGATGTCGCGAATAACAGATGCGCCTATCCCAAACGGATATAGGGCACGTCTTTTTTCGCAACTTCATCCAGCGCCTCCTCATAGCCGGCGTCGGCATAGCGCATGACGCCGAGCGCGGTGTCGTTGGTGAGCGCATGGTCGAGCCGTTCGTCGGCGGCTCGCGTGCCGTCGGCGACCACGGTGACGCCGCAGCTCGTCATGTAGCCGGCATAGCCGCCACCGCCGGAATGAACGACGACGAGATCGGCCATCGACGAGCAGAGCATCATGGCGTCGATCAGCGGCCAGTCGGCGATGGCGTCGGAGCCGTCCTTCATGCCTTCGGTCATGATGTTCGGATGCGCCATGGCGCCGGCATCGAGGTGGTCGCGCGAAAACGCGATCGGGCCTTTAAGCTCGCCGGCCGCCACTAGCTCGTTGACGCGGCGGGCCAGCGCCGTGCGCTCGCCATGGCCGAGCCATGCGATACGCGCCGGCAGCCCCTCGAAAGGCACATGCTGGCGGGCGAGGCGGATCCAGTTGGTGATGATCTTGTTGTCGGGGAACATCTCCAGCAGCAGATCGTCGATGCGGGCGATATCGCTTTCCTCGCCCGAGAGAGCCATCCAGCGGAACGGGCCGATGGCGCGGCAGAAGAGCGGCCGCAGATAGGCTTCGGTGAAGATCGGTATATCGAAGGCGTTGGCGACGCCGCCTTCCTTCGCCTGGGTGCGGATGAGGTTGCCGTTGTCGAAGACTTCCGAACCCTTCTTCTGGAAGTCCAGCATGGCCTTCACATGCTCGACGATCGAGGCGCGGCTGGCGGCCATGAGCTGGCCCTGGCCGTCCTCGCGGAGATCCCTGACCTGTTGCAGGTTCATGCCCTTCGGCACATAGCCATAGACGAGATCGTGGGCCGAGGTTTGGTCTGTGACGATATCGGGCACGATGCCGCGTCGGGCAATCTCGGGGTAGATTTCGGCGGCATTGCCGACGAGGCCGATGGAAAGCGCCCGCTTTTCCTTGACGGCCGCATCGATCATCGCCAGCGCGGAATCGAGATCCGGGGCGATTTCCTGCAGATAGCCGATTTCCTGGCGCTTCCTGGCGCGCTCCGCATCGATATCGACGCAGAGGATCGCCGCACCGGCCATGCGGCCTGCGAGCGGCTGCGCGCCGCCCATGCCGCCGAGACCGGCCGTCAGCACGAAACGGCCGAAAAGATCGCCGCCGAACCGGCGTTCGGCGATGCGCATGAAGATTTCGTAGGTGCCCTGGATGACGCCCTGGCTGCCGATATATTGCCAGGCGCCGGCCGTCAGGCCGCCCCAGCAGATCAGGCCCTTGCGCTGCAGCTCGTAGAAGACCTCGGCCTTCGCCCACTGCCCGACGATGTTGCAGTTCGCCATGATAACAAGCGGCGCCTTGTCATGCGTGCGGATGAGGCCGATCGGCTTGCCGGACTGGATGAGCAGGGTCTGGTTCTCATCCATCTCGGTCAGAGCCTTGACGATGCCCTTGTGCGCCGCCCAGTTGCGCGCCGCCTTGCCGAGGGCCGCGTAGACGACGAGATTATCCGGGTCTTCGCCGACGGAGAGCACGTTTTCGAGCAGGCGCAGCAGAGCTTCCTGCCGCCAGCCCTTGGCGCGCAGCTCCGGGCCGCCCGGAATCGGGAATTTCGGATGACGTGGATTGGCTTTCGGCATGGAAATTCCCTTCCCTGTTTTCTTTGTTGGTGGTTCCAAGGGGCCGGATGAGGGGGGCGCGGCACATGCCCGTCTTCGCTTTCGCTCAGCCGCTCGCTCTTTTGTCGCTCGGCCCCCTCATCTGTCCTTCGGACATCTTCTCCTCGCTGGGGAGAAGAGGAATACTCGTTCATTTCGGCGGCAGGCCTTCGACGAAGTCCAGCGCGGCCAGAAGCAGCCGCTTGCGCAGCATGTCGTTGCCATAGGCCCCCGGTCCGGCGCGGACCCAGCCCTGTATTTCGCGGCTGCCCGACAGCATGGGTTTGATATCGGGCAGTTCCAGCGCCCAGGTATCGTTGCCCTTGCCGAGGCGGATCAGCATCCCGTCGTCACGGGCGCCGCATAGGAGATGACCGTTGAGCAGAAAGGCCCAGCCGCCGAACATCGCTTTCTCGCTGAGTCCGGGGCGTTCCCTAAGCTCTTCTCGCAGCAATTCCTCGAGTCCGGCGTCGCGGCCCATTCAAGCCTCCTGCGCCCCTTAGCTCTTCTTGCCGGCCAGAGCGTATTTGGCGATCTCGATCCCCATGGCCTTCTCGACGGAGGGATAGACCGTGGGGTCGAGCACGCTGGCAGACAACGGAATGATGTCCATCGGCACATGCAGGATGAAAACCTTCATGCCCTCGTGCAACTGGCCGACGCTCAAGGGCTCGCCCTCCGGCGAGAGCGTGGTGATGACGGAGGGGAAGGTCGCGAGACGCTTGCCGCCGGCATCTTCCACGGCCATGTACTCGTTCATCACATGCATGACGACGGCCTTGTCGCCGCTGCCGACCGTGATGGTGCCGATATCGAAGGCTTCCTTCGTGTAGACGACATCCTTTTTGGTGATCGTCCCCTCGGCCAGGATATGGCCGCCGGTCGTCTTGCAGATGGCGTCGATGACGGCGCTGCCGCCCTTCTTTTCCGCCTCGATGATCGCTTCGCCGAGGGCGAGCGCCATGGAGATGCCGCCGAGCGCCGCATGCGTGCGGACGTAAGAAGCCCGCAGCGGGTTGCGACAGGAGGCAATGAAACCGCCGGACTGGTCGGATGCCGCGCGCAGGATCGGCGAAATCTTCGCCGTCGCACCCTTCACGACCAGCTCGATATAACGGTTCTCGGCGCGATTACCGCCGACTGCGGTCTGGATCATCTGTTCGGGCGAGCCGGCCATGCCGATCGAGCCCATGTCGCCGGTCGGATGGGCGCGGATATCGCCGACCGCGTCCACGACCTTCGTTCCAAGGATGGCCGACGGCAGCCAGCCGTTCAGCGTCGAGGACTTGCCGTTCTGGCCGATGATGAGGCCGGAAAGCTTCTCGCCAAGCTCGTCCTGAAGCAGCTGCGCGGCTTTCACGTAGTCGATGCCCTGCATTTCCCAGGGGGTGGTGGAGGCCGGCGCTCCGATGGCGGCTGCCGTGGCGATCCAGTCGTTGTCGTTGAGCTCATCGATCGACACCAGCTCCGGTTTGCCGACATTGACGGCCGCATAGCCGAGCATGCGGCCGTGATCGGCCCAGCCGCCGCCGCCGGCGGCATAAACGGAGCCGCCCTTGACGGCCGCTTCCACATCCTTGGCAACGAGTACGCGTCCCATTGACTACTCCCGGTTCTGTTTGAGGTTTTTGTCCATGTCGCGCACCGCTTCGAAAAGAACGGCCGCACCCATGGCGATGTCGTCATTCTCGGCCCATTCCTCGGCGCAATGGCTGCGGCCTTCCTTGCAGGGCACGAAGATCATGGCGGCGGGTGCCACCTTGGCGATCCAGGCCGTGTCGTGGCCGGCGCCGGAAGCCATGCGGCGATGCTTGGCGCCGACCGTGTCGCAGGCGCGCTCAAGCGTTTCGAGCAGCACGGGAGCGCCCGGCGTCGGCATGTTGTCGGAGACGCGCACCGGCGGGTTGATCGTCACGCCATAGTCGGCGGCGATGGTCTTCACCTCGCCGTCGATCCAGGCCAGGAAATCCTCCATGTCGCTGCGGATTTCGGCGCGGCCGTCGATCAGCAGCACCACCTTGGATGGCACGACATTGGCGGCATTCGGCTCGATGCGGAATTCGCCGACGGTCGCGGCGAAATGGCCCGGCGTCTTTGCCTGTTCGGCGGCGCGGCTCCGGATGTCGAGCACCAGCTGCGACGCTGCCACCAGCGCATCCGCGCGCCGGTCCATCGGCGTCGTGCCGGCATGGTCGGCGCGGCCTTCGACGGTGATTTCGATGCGGGTAATGCCGGCGATGGCGGTCACGATGCCGACATCCTTGTTTTCGGCCTCGAGCACCGGACCCTGCTCGATATGCAGCTCCAGGAAACCGACGAGATCCGGGCGTTTCTGCGCGAGCAGCACGGAGGGGTCGCCGCCGACCTCGGCAATGCCCTGTGCAAGCGTGCGGTCGCCGCTCATGCGGGTAAGCCACGCCTCGGGGATCTGCCCGGTCATGCCGCGGCTGCCGATGCACGACACGCCGAAGATGCTGACTTCCTCGGCGAGGAAATCGACGATCTCCAGATCATGGTCGAGCTCGATGCCGCGATCCTTCAGGGAACGCGCGACTTCGAGCGCTGCAATCGTGCCGGCGATGCCGTCGAAACGACCGCCATCGGGAACGGTGTCGGAATGAGAGCCGACAAGAATCGTGCCGAGACCGGGCTTTGCGCCCGCGCGCCGGCCGATCAGATTGCCGGCGGCGTCCATGCGTGTGGTGAGCCCGGCCGCCTTCATGCGCGCCTCGATGTAGGCACGTCCTTCCAGGAAGAGCGGCGAGAAGGCGCGGCGTGTCCAGGGGTGGCCCGGATCGGTGATGCCGGCCAGGGCATCGATATCCTCGGCGATGCGGTCGGCGTTGACAGGCAGGTTATGGCGCTTGGGTTCGTTCATCAGGCTGCTCCTCCGGCAAGAACTTGGCGAGGCAAGGGGCGGACGAAGCTGCCGGAGCCGGGTTCGGCCAGCACCTTCTGTCCCTCGGTGATCTGCTTGCCTCTAAGGTAGGCGGCGGAAACCGTCCAGGGCAGGCGAATGCCGTTATACGGGCTCCAGCCGACGACGTTGTTGCCGCTTGCGGCTGCGTCATAGACCGTTTCGCGCGGTTCCAGCACGACGATGTCGGCGTCCTTGCCCGGGGTCAGCGCGCCCTTGATATGATCGAGGCGGAAGTGCCTGGCCGGATTTTCCGCCATCAGCTTCGCAGCCCAGGTGAGCGGCACGCCGCGCTCCAGGGCGCCTTTGACGAAGAGCGGCACCATGACCTCCAGTCCCGGCACGCCGGAAGAGTTCGCCAGCATGTCCGGATTGTTCTTGCGGCCTTCCGACCAGCTGACGTGGTCGGTCGAAACCAGCCAGACATTGCCTTCCGCCACCTTGCGCCACAAGGTTTCCACTTCGGCGCGCGGGCGGATCGGCGGATTAATTTTCGCCTTGCCGCCGAGACGCCGCACATCGTTTTCCTCGTCGAGCGTCAGATAGTGGATGCAGCATTCGACCGTCGCTTCGAACCCGTCGCGGCGATAGGCGCGGGCGATGTCGTAGCCGCGGCCGAGCGAGCAATGCACGACATGCGCCGGGCAGCCGGTATCCGCGCCCGTCTCGAAGATCGTGTGCATGGCGAGCAGCTCGGTGATCGGCGGACGCGAGAGGCCGTGAGCGCGGTAGTCGGTGACGCCGCTGGCCTTGACCTGCTCCATATAGGTGCGGACCGCTTCGTCATCCTCGTTGTGGACGCCCGCTGTCAGGCCCGTTGGTGCGATCGCGCCGAAGCAGGCGTCGAGCAGGGCGGGCGGAATGCGCGGAAAACGCTTGGGATCGGTGCCGAAGGTGGAGAATTTGAACGCCGAAACGCCGGCTTCCACCATCTCGGCGATGCGGGCCGGGCCTTCTTCCGGATCGATGGTGCCATAAAGGGCAAAATCGACGCGCGCCTGCGGGGCTGCATGGTCGATCTTCTTCTTAACCGCCGCTGCTGAGCAGACGAGATTGCCTTCGTCATAGGGCATGTCGACGATGGTGGTGACGCCGCCTGCCGCTGCCGAGCGCGTCGACCAGATGAAATCCTCCTGATCCTTCTGGGAGAGGGAGTGGACCTGCGCATCGATGGCGCCGGGCAGGATCAGCGCCTTGCCGAGCAGATGCCTCTCGCGCGCCGCCGGCGGCACGCCGATGCCGACCTCGGCGATCTTGCCGTCACGCACGGCGACGTAGCCGGCTTCCACGATGCGTTCAGGCAAAACCACGGTGCCTTGCAGAACAAGATCGAAATCGGCCATGTACAGTCTCTCCGCTCGTCGGTTGGTTCAGATAGCGATGGTGTCGTGATAGAGCCGCTCTTCGACCCGCTCCAGCGTGCCGAGCGCGAAGAAGTCATCATAGGCGAGGATCGGCTTGTGGGCGATCATTTCCGAGACGAAGGCCTCGGAAGCAAGTTCCTCTTCGATCGCCTCGACTTCGGCCGAAAGGGGCCGGTCGACGACATAGAAATCCGCATGCTTGCGCACGACGTCATAGAGCATGCGCGCCACGCCCTCCGGCTTGTCGCCGAGAATGTCGATCGCCTGGGCCGAAAGCAGGGCTTCCAGAGCCGCCAGACGCTTGAGTGCCCGCATCTGCCGCTCGAAGCGTTCGATGACAAGCGGCAGGAAGGCGGCTTCGTCCTCCATTCCCCCCGCGACGACCAGCGACTGCGCCGAGACCGGGTTGGACATGGAGAGCACGCGCGAGAAGATCTCGCCGGCAAGCTTGATGATCGGGCCGAAGCCCGTGGCGATCTTGCCTTCCGGCACGAGGTTGACGGGCAGGCCGCGCCGCTGGCCGTTGCCGAGCAAGACGCAGCGATTGAAGGCGTTGCGCGCGGCATGGGCCATGCAGATGACGGCGCCTTCCAGGAGCACCGTGACATCGAGCGGAAGAGACCCCCCGGACGTCATAACGCGGCCGTCGACGATGACGGGATTGTCGTCCGAGCGGCCGGTGGCGGCGAGAATCTTGTGCCCGGCCGTCAGGAGGTTCTCGATGACGGCGCCGAAAACCTGGGCCATCATGCGCAGGCTCAGCGGATCCTGCACATGGGTTGCGACCGGCCAGGGCCATTCTTCCGAGGCGTTGCAGAGCCAGGCGCCGATCAAGGCTTCGCGGGCGGTGCCGACATGGCGCACGGAAATCCAGGGATCGCGCGAGGCGCCGAGCGCGCCGGCGGCCATCATGCCGGTCGCCAGCAGCACGCGGATCGAGGAGGCGGCGTTGCGGGTGGTCTCGGCGGCGGCGGCGAAGCTGACGGCGTTGACGCTGAGCGAGGCCAGGCTGTCGCGGGGCAGCATCCGCACCGGGGCGATGCCGGCGGCGTCGAACGCATCGGCAGCCTGCATGCGGCGGCCACGATAGACGGCCTCGCCGACGCCGGTCAGGACCGCGCCGATCTGGCCCATCAGGCCGATATCCGCGCAGCCGATCGAGCCCGTGCGCCTTACGACGGGAATGACATCGGCGCCAAGCAGCTGCAGATAGGCTTCGATCAATTCCTGCGAGCAACCGACCTGACCGGTGAGGGCCGTATTGACGCGGATCGCCATGGCATTGCGCACGACAGACATGGAGAAGGGCGAGCCCGTGCCGAAATGATGGGCGCGCACGAGGCCGAGATTGAACGCATCGAGATCCTCAGGAGACCACTCGACATCCTTCATGGCGCCGACGCCCGTTGTGGAGCCGTAGACCGGCAGGCCGGACTGGATCGTGTTTTCGAGAATGCCCCGTGCTATCCGCACGCGCGCCATGCCGCTTTCCGACGCCGATGGCAGCGCGGCGCCCGCGCCGATCCGCACCAGGTCGCTGAACCCCAGGGGTTGCCCGGTCAGTTCGATGCCGGCTTTCTGACGCTCCATGTCTGTTGTTCTCCTTTTTCGCAAGGCTATGCGAGCCTTATCGCCAATGGGATATCCCAAATGGCGAACACCTTGACGGGTGGCGTGTGACGTGAATTCTGGGGCGAGTCAGGCCACGGCGCAACTCTGTGTTTGTCGGGTTATATAGCTTCGTGGAGGCGAAAGGCAGGCACGGCAAGGCGCCATGCATCGGCGGCGGCGGCACGCACGGATGCATGGGTGCGGGGAAGCTCTGCGGGTCAGCTCAAATGCCAGGCGATGTAGAGAAGCGCCAGCGCGATGATCCATAGCGCGAAACGGCCGGAGCGGCTGTGTTTGGCTTCGGCCCTGCCGATCGCCTCCGCCGTCTGCGGGTCGAATCGCAGGCCGTTTTCGCTCATGTGCAGCAGCTCGTGATGGAACTTTTCGGTCTTGGCGGCGATCTCTGGCGCTGCCTCGGCAAGCTTCACGGCCGCTTTCAAGCCATCGCGCAGATCGGTCATGATCCGCTTCGGCCCGAGGTTGGTGCGGATCCAGTCGCCGACGACCGGCTCCGAGGCCTTCCACATGTTGAAGCGCGGATTGAGCATCCGTGACACGCCTTCGACCACGACCATGGTCTTCTGCAGCATGACGAGCTCGGGCCGTGTTTCCATATCGAACAGTTCGGTCACTTCGAAGAGCAGGGTCAAAAGCTTGCCCATGGAGATGGTTTCGGCCGGCTGTCCGTGGATCGGCTCGCCGATCGCCCGGATGGCCTGGGCAAAACTCTCCGTATTGTGATGGGCAGGCACATAGCCGGCTTCGAAATGCACTTCGGCCACCCGGATATAGTCGCGGGTGATGAAGCCGTAGAGGATTTCGGCGAGGAAACGGCGTTCCTTGTTTCCAAGGCGGCCGACGATGCCCATGTCGACGGCGACGATCATGCCTGTTGGATCGACGAAGAGATTGCCGGGATGCATGTCGGCATGGAAGAAGCCGTCGCGCAGGGTGTGGCGAAGGAAGGACTGGATCAGCGTGTCGGCAAGCGCGTTGAGATCGTGCCCGGCGGCCTTCAGCCCCTCGACGTCGGACATCTTCACGCCGTCGATCCACTCCATGGTGATGACGTCGCGCCCCGTGCGTTCCCAGTCGACCTTTGGAACGCGGAAGCCCGGATCCTTCTCGGTATTTTCGGCGATCTCGGAGAGCGCGGCCGCTTCCAGCCGCAGATCCATCTCGACCTTCGTGGTCTGCTCGAGCGTCTTCGTCACTTCCACCGGTCGAAGGCGGCGGCTGGAGGGCATGAAGCGCTCCTGCATCCCCGCGACGAGATACATCGCCTTGATATCGTTGGAGAAGCGCTGACGCACGCCCGGCCGTACAACCTTGACGGCGACGCGTTTGCGGCCTTCGGCCGTATCGACTTCGGCCGGATGGACCTGTGCTATGGAAGCCGCGGCGATCGGCTCGCCAAATTTCACGTAGAGATCGTCGATCCGCCGGCCGAGCGAGGCTTCGATCGCCGCCGTCGCCGTCTCGTGCGGAAAGAAGGCCATGCGGTCCTGAAGCTGCGACAGGTCGTTGGCCATGTCGACGCCGACCACATCCGGGCGCGTCGCCAGGAACTGGCCGATCTTCACATAGGATGGTCCGAGCCGCTCGACCGCCTTGGCAAGCCGGTCGCTGCGGGCCTGGCTCTTCGCCTTTCTGCGCGCGAAGATGCTGACGAAGGATTTGGCCAGGCTGACGGAGGGCGGCAGCCCTTCGGACGGGAGCGCCGTGACCACGCCTTCGCGCACAAGCACCCAGCCGACCCGGACGAGGCCTAAATATGCACTGAAAGCACTCATAGCGTCTCAAGGTCTCGGGGAGCGGAGGCCGTCAGCCGCATCGGATGGCTCGATACCATGCTTCAGAGTTTCCAGCCGGAGTGAAGCGCAGCGATACCGCCGGTGTAGTTGGTGAAGCTCACGCGCGAGAAGCCGGCCTCGCGGATCATCGTTGCGAAGTCCTGCTGGTTCGGGAACTTGCGGATCGATTCCACCAGATACTGGTAGGGCTCGGCGTCGCCTGTGATCGCCTTGCCGAACTTCGGAATGGCGTTGAACGACCAGGAATCGTAGACGCGGTCGAGCAGCGGCAGGTCGACTTCGGAGAATTCGAGCACCAACAGCCGGCCTCCCCGCTTGAGAACCCGATAGGCTTCCTTCAGCGCGACGTCGATATGCGGCACGTTGCGGATGCCGAAGGCGATCGTATAGGCGTCGAACGAATTGGCCTCGAAGGGCAGCTCCTCGGCGTTGGCCTCGACGAAGGTCAGATTGTCGGAAAGCTTCTTCTTCGCTGCACGCTCGGCGCCGACGGCGAGCATCGAGCCGTTGATGTCGAGCACGGTCGCATGCGCCAGCCGGTTCGAGGCTTCGACGATGCGGAAGGCGATATCGCCCGTGCCGCCGGCGACATCGAGAGTCTTGTAAGACGGATCCTTGCGCGGATTGAGTGCCGATATCATCGCGTCCTTCCAGGCGCGATGCATGCCCATCGACATGACGTCGTTCATGACGTCGTAGCGCTTGGCGACCTTGTGGAACACCTCGTTGACGAGGCCTTGCTTTTCGCCATCGGCCACTTCGCGGAAGCCATAGGATGTTTCCATGCCGCCATCGGCGGAGGTGCGGCTGTCTGCCATCGGCTCAACTCCGTTACACGACAGCGCCGCGCGTCATAATGTGACGCGCAAAGGTCGCTGTAGCACTTTAAATCCGCTGCGTAATTTTATCCTTGGATCGTTTCCGATTTCAGGAATTACGCAGTATTCAGCGGCGGACCATAGCGAAATCACGTTTGCCACGCTATCTCATCAGCCAGATCACCAGCCGCAACGCCTTGGGCTATAGCTCAGATCATAAGCGGTTGAAACATAAAGATGGATAGCCATGCCGGAATTACCAGAGGTCGAAACCGTCAAGCGAGGATTGGCGCCTTCCATGGAGGGCGCTGTTCTGAGGGAGCTGGAGCTGCGCCGCAACGATCTGCGCTTCCCGTTCCCGGCCGATTTCGCCCGCATGGCCGCGGGGCGCGGCATCACGTCGCTGTCGCGCCGCGCCAAATACCTGCTGATCGATCTCGACGACGGCATGACGATCGTCTCGCATCTCGGCATGTCCGGTTCGTTCCGGGTCGAGGCCGGTCCGCCGGCGGGAACGCCGGGCGCCTTTCACTATCCTCGCTCGAAGGACGAAAAGCACGATCATGTCGTCTTTCATCTGGCGGGCGCGGGCGGTGACGCGCGCGTCATCTACAATGACCCGCGCCGCTTCGGCTTCATGGATATCGTCAGGCGGGCCGATATGGTTAGCCATCCCTTCTTTCGGGATCTTGGCCCCGAACCCACAGGCAACGAGCTCGACGCCGATTATCTGGCCAGGCGCTTTGCCGGCAAGGCGCAGCCGCTGAAGAGCGCTCTGCTGGATCAGAAGAACATCGCCGGTCTCGGCAACATATATGTTTGCGAGGCGCTGTGGCGCTCGCATCTGTCGCCGCTGCGCGCCGCCGGCACGCTGGTAGCCGATGGCGGCAAGCCGGCGGAGGCGCTGCTGAGACTGGTCGACGCCATACGCGAGGTGATTGCCGATGCGATCGCCGCAGGCGGCTCGTCGCTCCGCGACCATATCCAGACGGATGGCTCGCTCGGTTACTTCCAGCATTCCTTTTCCGTCTACGATCGCGAGGCGCAGCCTTGCGGCACGCCGGGTTGCGGCGGTACGGTCGGTCGCATCGTCCAGGCAGGGCGCTCTTCTTTCTATTGCGCCGCCTGCCAAAACTGATTGAAGGGAGAGACAAGTGGCTTACGAAACCCTCATCGTCGAAACACATGGGGCCGTCGCCCTCGTGCGGCTCAACCGGCCTCAGGCGCTGAACGCCCTGAATTCCACCGTGCTGGCCGAACTGAAGCAGGCCTATGCCGCCCTTCACCTCGATGACGCCATCGGCGCGATCGTGCTCACGGGCTCCGAGAAGGCCTTCGCCGCCGGCGCCGATATCAAGGAAATGCAGTCGCTCGATTTCGTCGATGCCTACAAGAATGATTTCTTCAGCGGCTGGGAAGAGATCGCCAAAGCGCGCAAGCCGGTCATCGCCGCGGTCAGCGGCTTTGCCCTCGGGGGTGGCTGCGAGCTGGCGATGATGTGCGATTTCATCATAGCCTCGGAGACGGCGAAGTTCGGCCAGCCGGAAATCACGCTCGGCGTCATTCCGGGCATGGGCGGCTCCCAGCGCCTGACGCGCGCCGTCGGCAAGGCGAAGGCGATGGATCTGGTGCTGACCGGCCGGATGATGGATGCGGCGGAGGCGGAACGTTCCGGCCTTGTGGCGCGCGTCGTGCCGGCCGACAAGCTGCTCGACGAGGCATTGGCCGCCGCCGCCAAGATTGCCTCCCATTCCCGCCCTTCCGTGCTTATGGCCAAGGAGGCGGTGCACCGCGCTCTGGAAACCACGCTCGAAGAAGGGCTGCGCTTCGAGCGCCGCCTGTTTCATAGCCTGTTCGCCACGGAGGATCAGAAGGAAGGCATGGCCGCCTTCGTCGAGAAGCGCAAGCCGTCTTTCAAGAACCGGTGAAGGCCAAGATTCCGGAATTACGCGGGCTTGGAGAGAATCCGCGTTGACGCCGCGGCTCATTCCGGTTATATGCCCGCCACAGTTTGGAAAGCCGCTCTGGTTTTCCGCAATTGCTCCCGCATTGCTGGATGAAGTGGCCGCAGGGCCCGCGCTGCAAAAGCGGAGTTATGTTCGAATTCTAAGAGAGGCATACATGGCCAATACTACCTCGGCGAAAAAAGCGACCCGCAAGATCGTCCGCCGCACCGAAGTCAACAAGGCTCGTCGCTCGCGCGTTCGCACTTTCGTCCGTCAGGTCGAAGAAGCCATCGCATCGGGTAATGCGGATCTTGCAAAGGCAGCTTTCCTCGCCGCACAGCCGGAACTGGCCCGCGCAGCGACCAAGGGCGTGCTTCACGCCAACACCGCTTCCCGCAAGGTTTCGCGCCTTGCCAAGCGTGTGAAGGCCCTTTCGGCCCCGACCGCATAATTTTCTATTAACGATTTAGTCGTTACTCTTAAGCCCGGCCTTGCGCCGGGCTTTTTGGATTCTGCCAAAAAATTGCCGCATTACCAAAAATGGCCGATCGATCATGTCAATGAAGTGACAGAAATATATGTATAAAAACAACGGGTTACGACAGGATATCTCAGCGGTTGGTTATCTGCGTGACGCATTGCCGGCTCACAACTGAGTCAAGGGTTTTTTTATTTTTTTTGTTTTGAAAGCTGTGGGAATCGCGTTCGACGGGAATCTCTTTGATTCAAAAGCGATTCTTTTTTGAAGGCCGTGTGACAGTCAAAAACGGCCTCCGGAGTCAATGGCCGCCTCTTAATTTTGTGTAAAATTCATCGTTGATATCTGCCCTCGATCCTGCCTAAATGCATTTCAACAAGGGGCGCGGATCTCACCTTAAACGGCTTCGGCAAAACACCGTCACTCAAGACGGCGTGGGTGGTTTTGCCTCTTGTGGCGGAGCAGTTCAGCTCCGTTTTTTCAAACAGTTGACGAGTTAAACCCGAAAGCGGCAACGCTTGCGGAGCGAGGAAGCTTGTCTGTCCTTTGCAGCCTAAGCCAATGGCGCGGCTGCGGGGAGGGGAGAAAAATTGACAGCCATCGGGGCAGCCAGTCGGAATACGAGGGCCGACTACTGCTCCAGTTGCAGATGCCAGGACGAAGACTGCTTTGAAGAGCGGTTTTCGCCATAGTGTTTCTGTAAAGCCCGTTGGCCGGGCGTGGCTGATGAACCGGTATGCGGCGCGGCTTGGGACAACGGGCGCGATTGTCATGCTATGGCGAAGAACCTAAGGGCGGTGGCGCAATGCTGCCCCGCTCCATAAGAGACTGCGGAAGGCGGCATTATATGCAGATACATACGAGGACGACGGGTGCGTTGGAGAATGGGGACAATGCGCAGGCGTTCAGTGCGGTTTGCGTAGAAGCGGCGGGGGAAAAGGCTGACGTGGCGCAAAATAATCTTTTCGAGCGCGTTAGCGCGCGCTTGAAGGCCCAGGTTGGCCCCGATGTCTACGCCAGCTGGTTTGCACGGCTCAAGCTTCATTCGGTATCCAAGAGCGTCGTTCGTCTCACGGTGCCGACGACCTTTCTGAAATCCTGGATCAACAATCGCTATCTCGATTTGATCACCGGTCTGTTCCAGGCCGAGGACGCCGAGATTCTGAAAGTCGAAATTCTGGTGCGCACCGCGACCCGGCAGGGCGCGAAGCCATCCACCGACGAGCGGCCCGTGGTGCCGGATCAGGCCGCTGTCGCGCCGATCCGCCGCCCTGCCGCGCAGCCCGCGGGTCAGGCGATCGCTCAGGCCGTGAGTGCGGCTGCCGCCGCGCGTCCGTCGACGGGTGGTACGCCGCTCTTCGGCTCTCCGCTCGATTCCCGCTTCACCTTCGATACCTTCGTCGAAGGCAGCTCGAACCGTGTCGGCCTGGCGGCGGCAAAGACCATTGCCGAAGCCGGCACCGGCGCCGTGCGTTTCAATCCGCTCTTCGTCCATGCGACCGTCGGTCTCGGCAAGACCCACCTTCTGCAGGCGATCGCCAATGCAGCCGTGCAGAACCCGCGCGGCCTGCGTGTCGTCTATCTGACGGCGGAGTATTTCATGTGGCGCTTCGCCACCGCGATCCGCGACAATGATGCGCTGACGCTCAAGGACTCGCTGCGCAACATCGACCTGCTCATCATCGACGACATGCAGTTCCTGCAGGGCAAGATGATCCAGCACGAATTCTGCCATCTGCTGAACATGCTGCTCGACAGCGCCAAGCAGGTCGTCGTCGCTGCAGATCGTGCTCCGTGGGAGCTGGAATCGCTCGACCCGCGCGTGCGTTCGCGCCTGCAGGGTGGTGTGGCGATCGAGGTCGAGGCGCCGGACTATGAAATGCGCCTTGAAATCCTCAAGCGTCGTCTGGACGCTGCCCGCCAGGACGATCCATCGCTGGAAATTCCGGCCGAGATCCTCTCGCATGTCGCTCGCAACGTGACGGCAAGCGGCCGCGAGCTGGAAGGAGCCTTCAACCAGCTCATCTTCCGTCGCTCCTTCGAGCCGAACCTGACGGTCGAACGGGTCGATGAATTGCTTGCCCATCTGGTCGGCTCCGGCGAGCCGCGTCGCGTCCGCATCGAAGACATCCAGCGCATCGTGGCGCGCCACTACAATGTCTCGCGCCAGGAACTGGTCTCGAACCGCCGCACCCGCGTCATCGTCAAGCCGCGTCAGATCGCCATGTATCTGTCGAAGACCTTGACGCCGCGTTCCTTCCCGGAAATCGGCCGTCGTTTCGGCGGTCGCGACCACACGACCGTCCTGCATGCGGTGCGCAAGATCGAGGAACTGGTTTCCGGCGACAGCAAGCTGTCGCACGAGATCGAGCTGCTTAAGCGCCTCATCAACGAGTAGGTTGCGCCACCAGCCATATGTTCCACGGCCGGCTTAACCGCCGGCCGTTTCTTTTGTGCGTTCTCCTTCGGCGGGATGCCGAGCTTCCCGCAATCGATCCGTCGTTGCTGTTTTCTCTGAGAGTACGGGCCGATCTACGTCGGCGGCGTTGTGCGGGACACCTCGGTAAACAGCCAGGCGCGCAGGGCCGCGATCGCCGGTCTTTCCACGGCGCCCGGCGGATAGACGAGGTGATAGGCAAACGCGCTTGCAAGCCCGATCGGGAAGGGTGCGATGAGCGTGCGGTCCGCCAGTTCCTGCTCGACGAAGGATCGGCGCATCAGGGCAATGCCGAACCCTGCCTTCATGGCGTGATAGGCGCCCATGCCGTCGGTGAAGACCGGCCCATGTGTGGCATCCACCCGCGTTGCGCCTGCAGCTTGCAGCCAGAGCTCCCAGTCCCGCCGATAGACGTCGTGGATGAGGGTCAGGGCGGCGAGATCGTCGACTGCGGGGGAGGGACCAAGTGAAACAGCCATTTCCGGCGTGCAGATCGGCACATATTCGTCGTCGAGCAGCTTTTCGCTCGCCAGCCCCTCGTAGCCGCCGAGGCCGTGGCGGATGGCGATGTCTATTCCATCCCGCTGGAAATCCATTACGCGATGGGAAGCGCTGATGCGCAGGTCGATATCCGGATGCGCCTCCTCGAAGCGTCGCAGCCGCGGCACCAGCCAGTGCGTGGCGAAGCCGGCGGTACACGTCACGGTCAACACCGTATCTTTCGAGCGCATCACCAAAGCCGCCGTCGCCTCGCGAATGAGCCGGAAAGCCGTTCGCATCGTCGCAAAATATTCGGCTCCATCGGCAGTCAGCGCAAGGCTGCGGGGCCGCCGCTCGAAAAGGCGAACGCCGAGCGCGCTTTCGAGGTCGCGGATCTGCAGGCTGATGGCGCCAGGGGTCACATGCAGTTCGTTTCCGGCCAGCGTCATGCTGAGATGCCGGGCCGAGGCTTCGAAGGCGCGGAGCGCCGAGAGAGAAGGCAGCTGATCCATGATGATTGAGTTTAGCTAAAGCATGATCCGAGAAAGACTCGTTTGTCCAAGCCTCGGTATTGCGAGAATATTACAGTAATTCGGATGGTTGGCAATGATGTCGCGCCACGCCTTCGATAAGCAAAACTCAATCGGCAAACTGCTGGAGATGATCGTATGTCGCAAAAATCCATGGGCGCAGTCGAATGGAGCATGTTGGTGGGCCTCTCCATCCTGTGGGGTGGCTCCTTCCTGTTCAACGGCATACTGGTGCGCGAACTTCCGCCCTTTACCATCGTCACCGCGCGCGTCGCGCTTGCCGCCGTCGCCCTGCACATCATCGTGCGCGCAACCGGGCACTCCATGCCGAGAGACCGTCAGACCTGGCTCGCTTTCTTCGGCATGGGCTTTCTCAACAATGTCATCCCGTTTCTGCTGATCGTCTGGGGCCAGACCCATATTGCCAGCGGTCTTGCCTCGATCCTCAATGCCACCACGCCGCTCTTCGCCGTCGTCGTCGCCCATTTCCTGACCGAGGATGAGAAGATGACCGGCAATCGCCTGATCGGCGTTATCGTCGGCTTTGCCGGGGTGGCCCTGATGATCGGCCCATCGGTGCTGGCAAGCCTCGGCTCCAACGTGCTGGCGCAGCTCGCCGTGCTGGGCGCCGCCTTCAGCTACTCGCTGGCCGGCATATTTGGCCGTCGCTTCCGCCGCATGGGGCTGGCGCCCATCATTCCCGCCGCCGGTCAGGTAACCGGCTCGGCCATATTGCTCCTGCCGATCGCGCTCTTTGTCGATCGGCCCTGGACGCTGGCAATGCCCTCCACCGAAACCTGGTTGGCGCTGGCGGGCCTGGCAATCCTGTCGACCGCCATCGCCTACGTGCTGTTCTTCCGCATCCTCGCCACCGCCGGCGCCACCAACCTGATGCTGGTGACGTTCCTCATTCCCGTCAGCGCGATCCTGCTTGGCGCGCTCGTTCTCGGCGAGAGCCTGCAGCCGAAGCATTTCATCGGCATGGCACTGATTGCAGTTGGTCTTGCCGCCATCGACGGCCGGTTGCTCGCCTTGGGGAAGCGGCGGGTCGCGGCGCAATAGCGCGCCGGGTCAGCTCAACAGGCGAGATCCGCAACGACGGAATCGAGAACCAGCATTCCCGCCGGCGTGCAGCGCAGGCGGGAATTGCCGATTCGCTCGATGAAACCGTGTTCCAGTAAAAACGCCTCGCGTTGCGGATCGGGGTCGCGGCCGGAAAGTTGCTGCCAGCGGGCGAGATCCACGCCCTCCCGCAGCCGCAGGCCCATCAGCAGCAATTCATCCGCCTGCTCGTCGAAGCCGAGCATTTCCTGGTCGACCATGCCGTGCCCGTCGCGCTCGACCATCTCGAGCCAGCTCTCCGGCTTGCGTTCGGTGGCCGTCGCCAGCTTCTGCGGGCCGCGCGTCAAGCGACCATGGGCGCCGGGGCCGATCCCGGCATAGTCGCCATAGCGCCAATAGGTGAGATTGTGCCGGCTCTCGGCGCCGGGGCGCGCATGGTTGGAGACCTCGTAGGCCGGCATGCCCTCGCGCTCGGTGATTTCCTGCGTGGCTTCGTAAAGCAGCGCCGATTGGTCTCCATCGGGCACGATCAGCTTGCCGGCCTTATGAAGGCCGTAGAAAGGCGTGCCTTCCTCGATCGTCAGCTGATAGAGCGAGAGGTGATCGACCGCATAGGAGATCGCTTGCCTCAGCTCGCGCTCCCATTCCTCGACGGTCTGGTTCGGGCGGGCATAGATGAGATCGAAGGACATGCGCGGGAAGATCTCGCGCGCCAGCCTGATCGCCTTCAGCGCATCGTCGACATTGTGTAGGCGTCCGAGGAATTTCAGGTCGCGGTCGTTCAGCGCCTGCACGCCCATGGAGACGCGATTGACGCCGGCGGCGCGATAGCCGCGAAAGCGCTCCGCCTCGACGCTCGACGGATTGGCTTCCATGGTGATCTCGATCCCGTCGGGCACATGCCAGGTCCTGGCAATGCCGTCGAGGACAGCGCCCACCGTCTCCGGCTTCATCAGCGAAGGCGTGCCGCCGCCGAGGAAGACGCTGGTTACCGTCTTCGGGCCGCTGATCATCCGCATCGTTGCCATTTCCTTCAGAAAGGCGGCGGCGAAACGCTCCTGATCGACCGGCTGATGGCGGACATGGCTGTTGAAATCGCAATAGGGACACTTGGCCGCGCAGAAAGGCCAATGCACATAGACCC
The DNA here is from genome assembly GCF_010668395.1 of Martinezella lusitana. Lineage (GTDB taxonomy): Bacteria > Pseudomonadota > Alphaproteobacteria > Rhizobiales > Rhizobiaceae > Rhizobium > Rhizobium lusitanum_A. The sequence goes on along the minus strand of NZ_WUEY01000001.1, from coordinate 540,832 downwards.
CGAAACCGGGTTCTCCGGTATCGGGCAGCAATTGCGCCCCGCGCATCAGGTCCTGCGTATCGACGACTTCCACGGGGTTAGCCTATGCCTCCAGGCAGGTTTCGACAAAGATCTTGAAGGCGCGAGCGCGATGCGAGAGCGCCTGTTGATCGCCGGGCTTCCAGCCATGCTTCTGCTCGGCGCTCATTTCGCCGAAGGTGGTCTCGTATCCCTTGGGCTGGAAGACGGGGTCGTAGCCGAAGCCCTGGCCGCCGCGCGGCGGCCAGACGACAGCGCCTTCGACCTCGCCTCGGAAAAGTTCCGTATGCCCGTCCGGCCATGCAAGGCAAAGCACGCTGACGAAGCGTGCCGTGCGGCTTTCCGGTGAGGTGGCGCCGGCCTTTTCCAGGGCGGTCTCGACCTTCTGCATCGCCATAGCGAAGTCGCGCGTGCCGTCGGGCGTTTCAGCCCAGTTGGCCGTATAGACACCGGGATCGCCGCCGAGCGCATCGATCACCAGGCCGGAATCGTCCGAAAGCGCCGGCAGGCCGGACGCGTGCGCGGAGGCCAGCGCCTTGATCGTGGCATTTTCCTCGAAGGTGGTGCCGGTCTCGTCCGGTTCGATGAAATTGAGGTCGGCGGCCGACTTTGCCACGAAGCCAAGGGGACCGATCAGATCCTGTATTTCACGGATCTTGCCGGCGTTGTGGCTGGCGACGACGATGGTCTTGGTATCGAGCTTGCGCATGTGCTGTCCTGTCATAGGCCCCAGATGCGGGGTTCGGCGCATTCCAGGCTGTTGCCGGCCGGATCGCGAAAATAGATCGAGCGGCCGCCGTTCGGCCAATGAAAATCGGCTTCGATATCGACACCGGCGGCCTTCAGCTTCTGCGCCATGGCTTCGATGTCGTTATTATCGATGCGAAAGCAGACGTGACCGTGGCCCTTCGTCCCATGGGGAGGCACCGGCAGGGCGCCCGGTTCGCGCGGCTTGGCGGTTTCCTCGCTATTGAAGATCAAAAGCACGCCCGGCCCGCAGCGATAGAAAACGTGGCGATTGCCGCCGCGCGAGATCTTCTGCAACCCGAGAATGCCCCCATAAAAGGCCTCGACCGCATCGAGATCGTCCGCATAGAGAGCGGTTTCCAGTACGCTTGCGAGGGCCGGATCAGCCATTGCACGATGTCCTCAGGCGATGGCCTGCTTCTGCAAATCCACCAGTTCGGCAATGCCGTTCTTGGCGAGGCCCAGGAGCGTGGCGAATTCCTCTTCGCTGAAGGGAGCGCCCTCGGCCGTCCCCTGAATCTCGACGATGCCGCCCTTGCCCGTCATGACGAAGTTGGCGTCGGTTTCGGCCGAGGAATCCTCGATATAGTCGAGGTCGATGACCGGCTGGCTGGCGAAGATGCCGCAGGAAATGGCGGCGATATGGTCCTTCAGCACGCGGTCGACCTTGACCATGTTGCGGCTTTCCATCCACTTCAGGCAATCGTAGAGCGCAATCCAGCCACCGGTGATCGAGGCCGTGCGCGTGCCGCCATCGGCCTGGATGACGTCGCAGTCGACGGTGATCTGCCGCTCGCCCAGCTCTTTGAGATCGACGACGGCGCGCAGCGACCGGCCGATGAGGCGCTGGATTTCCTGCGTGCGGCCGCCCTGCTTGCCGGCGGCGGCTTCGCGCTTCATGCGCTCGCCGGTCGCGCGCGGCAACATGCCGTATTCGGCCGTGACCCAGCCCTTGCCGCTGTTGCGCAGCCACGGCGGGGTCTTGTCTTCCAGGCTTGCCGTGCAGAGCACATGCGTATCGCCGAACTTGACCAGGCACGAGCCTTCCGCATGCTTGGAAAAATTACGCTCGAACGACACCTTGCGCATCTGGTCGGTTTTTCTGCCTGAAGGCCGCATTCCACTCTCCTGAAAGTTCGTTGACCGCTTCTACGACCCACAGGCCGGTTTTGCAAAGGAAAAGCAGGCTGCGGGACGCCGGTGGGGCGATGCCGGCATTTTTCCCTTTTGCCATTGCTAACTGAATGATTATATTTTCGCCAAGGCTCAACGGAATGGATTTGACAGCGAAATGGTATTCACGACGTCGTCGGTTTCGGATGTCATTGCTGCATTGGACGAGCGCTCCAAGGAAGTTTTCCGCCGCATCGTCGAAGGCTATCTCGAAAATGGCGAGCCCCTTGGTTCGCGCAATCTCTCGCGCCTGCTACCCATGTCCTTGTCGCCGGCCTCGGTGCGCAATGTCATGAGCGATCTCGAGGAGCTTGGGCTGATCTATTCTCCCCATGTGAGCGCCGGCCGATTGCCGACCCAGGTGGGTCTGCGCTTTTTCGTCGATGCCTTCATGCAGGTCGGCGATCTCTCCGCCGAGGATCGGGCCAACATCGACCGGCAGGTGCGCGGCAGCAATCGCGACCAGCCGATGGAATCGATGATGTCTGAAGCGAGCCGCGTGCTGTCGGGCGTTTCGCGCGGCGCGGGTCTGGTGATCACGTCCAAGAACGACCCGGTGCTGAAGCATGTGGAATTCATTCGCCTGGAGCCCACAAAGGCGCTTGCCGTGCTCGTCGGCGATCACGATCAGGTCGAAAACCGCATCATCGAGTTGCCGGCCGGCACGACGTCGTCGCAGCTGACGGAGGCCGCCAACTTTCTCAACGCCCACATGACCGGGCAGACGCTGCCGGAACTGCGGCGACAGCTGCAGACCCTCAAGGAAAGCGTGCGCCAGGAGCTGGACAGTCTTTCTCATGAGCTGGTCGAGCGCGGCGTGGCCGTCTGGTCCGGCGGCAATGACGACGGCAAGCCGACACAGCTGATCGTGCGCGGCCACTCCAACCTCCTGGCCGAAATCGCCGGCGCCGAGGATCTGGATCGCCTGCGCCTGCTCTTCGACGACCTCGAGAAGAAGGACAGCCTCATCGAGATCCTCAATCTCGCTGAAAGCGGGCCAGGCGTGCGCATCTTCATCGGGTCGGAGAACAAGCTTTTCTCGCTGTCCGGGTCTTCGCTCATCGTTGCGCCCTATCGTGACGAAAACGATCGCATCGTCGGCGCCGTCGGCGTCATCGGCCCGACGCGGCTGAACTATGCGCGCATCGTGCCCATGGTCGACTATACGGCGCAGCTGATTTCGCGCCTGTCGCGGCCAGGGCTGTGACGCGCATGGGCAAATTCGCGTGACGATGATGGCGATAGCTGCGAAATGCCGGGAATTGGCCGTTCTTGTCGACAAAGCCTTGATTTTTTCCGGCCAAACCTCGATATCGGGCACATCCAAAGACCAAGCAATTCGGAGACCGTCATGACCGACGAAACAACAAAAAACGGACCTGACGCCACGGCGGCCGACATCTCGGCGGATTTCGCACAGGACGCAGCGGAAACCATTGATACGGCCGAGCCGTCTCAGCCTGATCCGGTTGAGCTGCTGAAGGCCGAGAACGGCGAACTGCGCGATCGCTATCTTCGCCTCGCCGCCGAGATGGACAACCTTCGCCGCCGCACGGAGCGCGATGTGAAGGATGCCAAGTCCTATTCCGTGGCAAGCTTCGCCCGCGACATGCTCTCGGTGGCAGACAACCTGCGCCGGACGCTGGATGCCATTCCGGTCGACGCGCTCGCCAATGCCGATGCCGGCCTGAAGACGCTGATCGAAGGCGTCGAGATGACCGAGCGTTCCATGCTCTCGGCCCTGGAGCGCCATGGCGTGCGCCAGCTCGAGCCGGTCGGGCAGAAGTTCGATCCCAATTTCCACCAGGCCATGTTCGAGGTGCCCAATCCCGATGTGCCGAACAACACGGTCGTCCAGGTCGTCCAGGCCGGTTTCGTCATCGGCGACCGCGTCCTGCGGCCGGCCATGGTCGGCGTTGCCAAGGGTGGACCGAAGATCGTCGAAAATGCCGAGCAGGGCGTCAACAGCCCGCTCGACGAAAAGGACGCCTGATCTTTCGTCCGGATGATTTTTTCGTCCGGAATGGGCAAAGACAAAGAAATGCGGCGGTTCGGGAATTCCATGAAGAGCTGAACCGCTGTCGCAGCAAAAGAAAAGAGCCGGATGATGTCAGATCATCCGGCTCTTATTTTTGCCTTGGTCCGATGCGATCCAATTCGTCAGGCGGCGTTGGATGCCTGTTCCTCGTTGAGGAATGCGTAAATGGCGGAGGCGGAATCGGTGGCGCGCAGTTTGGCGACCAGATCCTGGTCGCGCAGAACGCGGGCAATACGCGACAACGCCTTCAGGTGGTCAGCGCCGGCGCCCTCGGGCGCGAGCAGCAAGAAGACGAGATCGACAGGCTGATCGTCCAGGGCTTCGAAATCGACAGGCGCTTCAAGGCGCGCGAAAATGCCGGCGATGGACTTGATGCTGGCGAGTTTGCCGTGCGGAATGGCGATGCCGTTGCCGACGCCGGTCGAGCCCAGACGCTCGCGCTGCAATACGACATCGAAGATTTCTCGCTCCGGCAGTCCAGTCAGTTTGGAGGCTTTGGCGGCCAGCTCCTGAAGCAGTTGTTTTTTGGAATTTGCCTTCAAGGCGGGGATGATCGCATCTTGCTGTAGCAAATCTGCCAATGCCATTCTCTTTATCCTTCGTGTCGCCGAGAACCGATGACGAGCAAGCGGCGGCCGGCCGCCACTGGGCGCAGCCGCCGCTTATCTTCTATTCTCAGCCTTTGATATTGGCCGCGTCGATCCAGCCAATGTTACCGTCCTGACGACGGTAGACGATGTTCAAGTGGTCTTTGCCCGGGCTGCGGAAGAGCAGCAGCGGCTCGTCGGTCATGTCGAGCGCCATGACGGCAGTCGCAACCGACATGGTCTTCAATTGCTTCGTGCTCTCGGCGACGATTGCCGGTGCGAAATCGGCAGGAACCTCGTCTTCGTCGTCGGGAACACCATCCATGACGGTGTAGGCGACTTCGGCGTGGCCATTCGTGTGGTTGCCGGCCTGATGGTCCTTGAGTTTGCGCTTGTAGCGGCGCAGGCGCTTTTCGATGCGTTCGGATGCCGCGTCGAAAGCAAGCTGCGGGTCCATGGCTTCCCCGGCGGCATGCAACACCACGCCACTGTCGAGATGAAGCTTGCAATCGGCCGCGAAACGCGAGCTGGATTTCTGCACAATCACCTGGCCCGAATACCCCCCGTCGAAGTATTTCGTCACGGCCATACCGATTTGGTCTTCAATCCGCTGGCGGAAGGAGTCACCAATTTCCATATGTTTACCGGAGACACGCACACTCATGGAGTTTCCCTTCTTGTAGTGGTTATTGCGCGTATCAGTTTACGCCAAGCCTCAAGCTCATCCAAGCACTTCGCGCAGTCAAAGGCAAATTGCGTATATGGACCGCCTTTTGGATGGTGGGGATAAGTTTCATGGTCGTGCTGTCCTGCAGCGATTGCGGCGGGCTTCTAGCCTTGCCACATGGGAAAGTCAACTGCGTCTTAACGGACTGTTAGGAGTTCGGCAGCCTGCGGTTGAAAATGGACGACCGTCAGAAGCCGGAGACTTTGGCCAGGGCTCGCTTCTCCCGCCGCCGCTGCACGGAGGAGGGGATGTTCATGGCCTCGCGGTATTTTGCAACCGTGCGGCGAGCAAGCTCGATGCCGCCCTTCTTCAGCGTATCGACGATATCGTCGTCGGAGAGCACCGCATCCGGGCTCTCATTCGAGATCAGCAGGCGGATCCTGTGGCGCACGGCCTCCGCAGAATGGCCGTCGCCGCCTTCGACCGCGCTGATCGAAACGGTGAAGAAATATTTGAGCTCGAACAGGCCCCGCGGCGTCAGCATGTACTTGTTGGAGGTCACGCGGCTGACCGTGGACTCGTGCATCTTGATGGCGTCCGCCACGGTTTTCAGGTTGAGCGGGCGCAGATGATCGACCCCGTGCACCAGGAACGCATCCTGCTGGCGTACGATCTCGCTTGCCACCTTCATGATGGTCTTGGCGCGCTGGTCTAGGCTGCGGGTCAGCCAGTTGGCGTTCTGCAGGCACTCCGACAGGAAGGCATGGTCCTGGCTGGTCTTGGAAACGGATGCGAAATAGGACTGGCTGACGAGCACCCGTGGCAACGCATCGGGATTGAGCTCCACAAGCCAGCTCCCGTCCGAAGACGGGCGCACGACGATATCGGGCATGATGGCCTCGGATATGTCGGTCTCGAAGCCGCTGCCCGGCTTGGGATTGAGCTGGCGGATTTCCGCCATCATGTCGAGCAGATCCTCTTCGTCGACGCCGCAGAGCCGCTTCAGCGTCGCGAAATCGCGCCGCCCGAGCAGCTCCAGGTTCTGGATCAGTCGCTCCATGGCCGGGTCGAACCGGTCTTTCTGCCGGAGCTGGATCGCCAGGCACTCGCTGAGAGAGCGGGCGAAGACGCCGGCCGGGTCGAGTTGCTGCAAGGTATTCAGCACGCGTTCCACATCCGCCAAAGTCGTGCCGAGACGCTCGGCCGTTTCGTTCAGGTCGGAGCGCAGGTAGCCGGCATCGTCGAGCTGGTCGACGAGGTGCTGGCCGATCAGCCGGTCGCCCAACGCGGTAAGCGAGAAGGGAATCTGCTCGTTGAGATGATCACGCAGCGATACCTGGCCGGCGACGAAATCGTCCAGATCGTAACTCTCGCCGGCTTCGCCGCCGGGCATGGATTTCCACTGGCTCAGCAGTTCGGGCGCATCGGCGCGCTGCGGGCTGCCGTCATCGGGAAAGACGTCGCTGAAATTGGTATCGAGCTCGTCGCTCAGTCGATTGGCGTTGCCGGTATTGTCGCTTTCGTACCAGTCGCTCGCCAGATCTCCGGCATTGCGTTCGGAGCCGTCGTCGCCATGCGTCTCTTCCGGGGCTTCGAAGCGTTCGTCCCTTGTGTCGCGATCGCCGTTGCTGCCTATATCGTCGTCATTTGACGCAAATTCCAGCAGCGGGTTCTTCTCGACTTCCTGTGCGATGAATTGCGTCAGTTCAAAATGGGTCATCTGCAGCAACTGGATGGATTGCATCAGTTGCGGTGTCATCACCAGGCTCTGGCTTTGGCGCAGGAAAAGATTGGCCGATAATGCCATGGCGGACGCGGGACTCCCCTTGAACCTCGGGAATCCGCGCTTTTAATCCATAAAATCTTCGCGAAATTCCAACTGGCCCAAAAATTGCTTTTTTATCGGATTTGGTCAAGCGGAACTGTGAAGCAAAAGTAGATTTCGGGCCTGGCCCGGCATCCGGTAATATTGGCAAGCAAGGCACTGGAATTTCAGCCTGTCAGAGGCTGAAATTGTCGCCCAGATACAGCTTGCGTACTTCGGGATTGCTGACGATATCGTTCGCCCGCCCGTGGGTCAGCACCTCGCCCGCGTGGATGATGTAGGCGCGGTCGATGAGGCCGAGCGTCTCGCGAACATTGTGGTCCGTGATCAGCACGCCGATGCCGCGTGCCGTCAGGTGATGCACGAGGTTCTGAATGTCGGCGACCGAGATCGGGTCGACGCCCGCGAAGGGTTCGTCGAGGAGCATGAAAGTCGGGTCGGTCGCCAGCGCACGGGCGATTTCGAGGCGCCGCCGCTCGCCGCCCGAGAGCGCGATCGCCGGCACGGTGCGCAGATTGCGAATGTGGAATTCCTCCAGCAATTCGTCGATCTTGCGCTCCCGCTTGGTCTTGTCCTTTTCATGGACTTCGAGCACGGCGCGGATGTTTTCCTCCACCGTCAGGCCGCGGAAGATCGAGGCTTCCTGCGGCAGATAGCCGACGCCGAGCCGCGCGCGGCGGTACATCGGCATCGTCGTGACATTGTTGCCGTCGATCTCGATCGTGCCTTCATCGACGGGCACCAGCCCGGTGATCATGTAGAAACAGGTTGTCTTGCCCGCGCCGTTCGGCCCGAGCAAGCCCACCGCTTCGCCGCGCCGCACCACCAGCGAAACGCCGTTGACGACGCGCCGCCTGCCGTAGGTCTTGGTGAGACCGCGCGCGATCAGGGTGCCCTTATAGCGTGTCTTATCCGTGGCCGGTGCGCCCGATGCCGTGGAAGACGGCCCGGGCATGCCGGGCAAAGTGGAGGTGGTCGATGTCGTCACGAGGGGGCCGGTATCAATTCTTCTTTTGTTGTTGTTGCTGCACTTGCTGCGACTTCGGATCGAGCTGGATCTGGACGCGACCGCCACAGGAGTCCAGCTGCGCTTCGCCCGTTGCCATGTGCACGGTGAGCTGGCAGCCCGTGAAGACGTTCGGTCCATCGGTCAGAACGACCTTCTTGCCCTTGAGGATCGCAAGCTGGTTGGCCATGTCGAAGGAGCCGTCCTCGGCTGTCGCCGTCTGTGTGCCGGACACCAGATAAACCTTGTCGGTGACCAGAATGTGGTCGATGTTGGCATCGCCCGACACCAGCGACTGGTTCTGCTCCTTGGCGGCCTTGGCGACCGGATTGTCGGCCTGCTTTGCGTCGGCTGGCTGCTTCTTCTTATAGAAGACAGTCATCTTTCCCGCCTGCATCGTCGTGGTCCCCTGGACCACCTTGACGTTGCCGGTGAACACGGCCTGGCTTTCCTGATCGTGGATTTCGAGCTTGTCGCTTTCGATCTGGATCGGCTGATCGCTGGACAGGGCAAGGCCAGGCATGGAGCTGGTCGTCGATTGCGCGCCTGCTTCCGCTGCCGCGAAGAAGGCGAGTGCGCTGAAAGCACAGAGAAGGCCGGCCTTGCGCGCGCCGGAGTGGAAAATTGAATTTGACCAATACTTTATCATGAACCGCCCGGCTTTTGTTGGCTAGCTGAATTATGGATTGCGGAAGGCTCGATATGCATCCGCACCTCCCCGTCGAATTCGATTACGCTCCCCTTATCCGTCATCTTGAGTGAACGCGCAACAACCGACATGCCGCCTCGATAGATTGCAACCTGATCCTGGCTGGAAAGGTCGCCCTTCTTCACGTCGAGGAAGGCGGTCTTGAACTCGGCGCGCAGGCCGTTGTCCATCTGGATGGTGAAGGGCTCGGTGAGCTTGAGCGTATCGGCCTGGCGATCGAAATCCGCGCTCTGGGCCGTTACGTGGGCGATCACGTCGGTATTCACAGGCATGGATGCCTTGATGGTCTTGAGCGTGATCATGTTCGGATTCTTGATGTCCTGCAGCGCCTTTTCGGCGAGAAGGGAGTAATTGATGCCTTCCTTGTTGCGGCCGGCAATGGCAGGGCGCTCCATGACCACCTTGCCGTCCTCGATCTTGGCGCCCTCGATCTGTATTTCCTCGGGCAGATAGGCACGCACGACCGAGACAGCGATAAAGATGAGCGAGACGATGAAGGCGGCAAGCGGCAGCAACACCTTCAGCCGCTTCACGCGGGCTGAATGAAAGGTCGCTTCTTTGTATATATTCCGTTCCGGCACCGAGCGGATTGCCTCGCCGGGAGTCTCGATCGTATTCAGCATGCAACAGGTCCGTCTTTCATGGATCCGGAGAACCGCATTCACGCTATGCGAGGCTGTGCCAAAAAGCCTGTCGGATCGTTTCGCATTATTGCACTGGCTTGCCAATATGGATTTTTTTCTGCGGCTCAGGAATTTTGGCAGAAAAATATGGCATAAGCCGGTTTCATCGGGACTGGCGATGTCCTATCTGATGAACCGGCAGCGCGGTGTCACGCCGAGGACATCGAAAACGGGAAGAGCTTTTCTCTATGATTTGTGCCAGTTTCAAGATGTCATCTTCCGATTTGTTGCGCATTCGGTTTGTTGCAGGGAGAAATAAGGCGTGATGGACAGTTCTGCAATCGCGGACCGGCGACAAATGCGCCGAAAGCTTGGTTTCTGGCGTATTGTTGCCGTTTTGCTCCTTGTGGCGCTCGGTTTTGCGCTCTACCGCTTCATCGCGGCCGACCTGCCGGATGCGCGAGGTCCGCAAATTGCGCGCGTCACGATTTCCGGACTCATCCAGGACGATCCGGAACTTCTGGAGCGGTTGAAGAAGATCCGCGACAATGACCAGGTCAAGGCATTGATCGTTTCCATCTCGTCGACGGGCGGGACTACTTATGGTGGCGAGCGCATCTTCAAGGCGATCCGAGCCGTCGCGGCCAAGAAGCCCGTGGTATCGGACATCCGCACCGTCGCTGCCTCGGCCGGCTACATGATCGCCGCGGCCGGCGACAATATCGTTGCGGGCGATACCTCCATCACGGGGTCGATCGGCGTCATCTTCCAGTATCCGCAGGTCAAGGATCTGCTCGACAAGGTCGGCGTTTCGCTCGACGAGATCAAATCGGCGCCGCTGAAGGCCGAACCCTCGCCCTTTCATCCGGCGAGCGAAGACGCCAAGAACATGATCCGCAATATGGTCATGGACAGCTATGCCTGGTTCGTCGATCTGGTGGCGGATCGCCGCAGGCTGCCGCGCGACGAGGTGTTGAAGCTCGCCGACGGCAGCATCTTCACCGGCCGTCAGGCGCTCCAGAACAAGCTGATCGATACGCTTGGCGGCGAGGATGAAATTCTCGCCTATCTCGAAACGCGCAAGGTCAAGAAGGATCTGCCGATCGTCGACTGGAAGCCGCAGGACAAAACCTCATCCTTCTTTTGGCCGGGTGCTGCTTCCTGGTTGCTAAATCGTTTCGGTTATGATGATTTTATAAAAGGAGCGAGTCTCCAGAAAATCATGACCGATAAGTTGTTTCTTGACGGCCTGCTTTCTGTTTGGCAGGGTGCAGCCAATTGATAAATCAATGATTTAAGGGGATAGCCGTGATCAAGTCGGAATTGGTGCAGATTGTCGCCGCCCGCAACCCGCATCTCTATCACCGTGACGTCGAAAATATCGTCAACGCTGTCCTCGATGAGATCACCGATGCGCTTGCCGCCGGAAACCGGGTTGAACTTCGCGGCTTCGGCGCGTTCTCCGTCAAGAACCGGCCTTCGCGCTCCGGTCGCAATCCGCGCACCGGCGATACGGTCTTCGTCGAGGAAAAGTGGGTGCCCTTCTTCAAGACGGGCAAGGAGCTTCGCGAGCGCCTGAATCCGGGCGCAGGCGACGAGGAAGACGACAACTGATCAGCCTGATCGAGCCGTCCTTTTTCCGAAAATGCCGCGACGGGATGCCGTCGGACGTGATTGTGCCGCGACGCGGTGGCACTTGAATTCAGCCGCCTCTTTTCTATTCTGCGGCTGAAGGCGGCTTGGGTGCGAAGACGCATGTCCGCGAATGAAGGAGCTGCGCAATGGCCAAGAAGATCGTCAATCTGCTGATATTGCTGCCGATCGGCATCATCCTGATCATATTCTGCGTTGCCAACAGGCAATCCGTCACGCTGGCCCTCAATCCGTTCCGGCCGGACGACCAGGTGCTGTCGCTGCATGCGCCTCTGTTCGTGCTGCTGTTCGTGGCGCTCATCCTCGGCATGCTGGTGGGCGCTGCCGTCACATGGTTCAATCAGGGAAAGCATCGCAAGCGCGCCCGCAGCCAGTCGCTGGAGGCGGTTCGCTGGCAGGCCGAGGCGGACAAACACCGCACGCGCGCCGAACAGATTGCCGGACAGCTTCCGTCACGATGAGCGCTGGGCGTTGAGCAGCATTTCCTTGTAGTCGCCCTCGGGCGAGGCGCCGTCGCCGATCACCTCGAAGCCAAGCGTTCGATAGAACGCCATGGCGCGCGTGTTCTTGACCAGGCATTTCAGCCGGTAGCGGCGCGTTGGCCAACCCGGCAGGGCGGCAAGCAGGGCTTTGCCGGCACCGCGCGCCTGGAAGGCTGGCAGGATATAGAGCATATGGATGAAGTCGTCCGGCTCCCAGATCGCCGCGAAACCCGCAACCGCGCCATGCCCGTTTTCGCAAACGAACAGACGTTCGCCATTGGTGTGAACCTCGAAGTCTTCAAAGCTGAAGCGGCTGGGATCGACCCATAGGAATGTCTCTCGGCGGACACGGAGATAGATCTCCGCAAGATTGTGTCTGTCCTGCTCGCGCGCCGGCCGGATGGCCCAGGTCTCGGATTTCGTTATCATGACCAATTATATGGGTGCCGACATGTCCGCGGCAATCAGGCGCTGGCCTGACCGTTTATAGCGGCGGTGAAATCGGCAAAAAACTGTTGCGCGAGCTTCTTGGCGCTGGAATCGACCAGCCGTGAACCGAGCTGTGCGATCTTGCCGCCCACTTGCGCCTTGGCTTCGTATTGCAGGATCGTCTCGTTGCCGTCTTCCTTCAGCACGACGTCGGCGCCGCCCTTGGCAAAGCCGGCGATGCCGCCTTTTCCCTCGCCGGAGATCGTATAGCTTTCCGGCGCGTTGATGTTGGAAAGCGTGACCTCGCCGTTGAAGGAGGCCGAGACCGGCCCGATCTTCAGCTTCACCGTCGCGGTCAGCTCCGTCGGGGATACTCTCTCCAGGCTTTGACAGCCGGGGATGCATTGCTTGAGGATTTCAGGATTGTTCAGCGCAGCCCACACTGCGTCCCTGGGTGCCGCGATCCGCTCTTCGCCGGTCATGTCCATGCGCAATCCTCCCAATGTGACATTTTGTGCATGGATCATCGCAGATCGGAAAGCGCTTTGCCAAGTGGCGGCCAGATGCTATTTGCACGCACATATCAATTTCGAGACAAGCATGGTGAAACATAGGGAAAGCCGGCCCGGCCAGAAAACCGCGGGCGGTCTCGGGGCAAAACCCCGGCGTGACATGCCCGGCAAGCCGCCGGCAAAGCCCGCGCATGCCGCAAGGCCAGCCAAGCCTTCGCGCGATCAAAGCGAGCGCGTTGCCGAGCCGCGTGCGTCTGCGCCTGCCGCACCCGAGCGCTCGCTGACCGTGCGCAGCGGCGAGCGGCCGACTGAGCGCGTACCGGTCATCCTCGAGTCGCTGGGCGCCGGGGACTTTCACCTGATCGATAGCGGCAACGGGCTGAAGCTCGAGCAGTATGGACCCTATCGCATCGTCCGGCCGGAAGCGCAGGCGCTGTGGCCGCCGACGCTGCCCTCGCATGTCTGGGACAACGCCGAAGCGATCTTCACCGGCGATACGGACGAGGATGGCATGGGCCGCTGGCGCTTTCCGCGCGAAGCGCTCGGTGAGACCTGGCCGCTGCAATTGCTCGGCGTCGATTTCCTTGGCCGCTTCACCGCGTTCCGTCATGTCGGCGTCTTCCCCGAGCAGATCGTGCATTGGGCATGGATGAAGGAGCAGGTCGAGGCGGCGAAACGCCCGCTGAAGGTCCTGAACCTCTTCGGCTATACCGGCGTCGCTTCGCTGGTGGCCGCCGCAGCCGGCGCGGAAGTGACCCATGTCGACGCCTCCAAGAAGGCGATCGGCTGGGCGCGCGAAAACCAGGCCCTGGGTCGCATGGAAAAGCTGCCGATCCGCTGGATCTGCGAGGATGCGATGAAGTTCATCCTGCGCGAGGAACGACGCGGCAGCAAATACGATATTATCCTGACCGATCCGCCGAAGTTCGGCCGCGGCCCGAACGGCGAGGTCTGGCATCTGTTCGAACACCTGCCGCTGATGCTCGACATCTGCCGCGAGATCCTGTCGCCCAAGGCGCTGGGCCTCGTGCTGACGGCCTATTCGATCCGCGCCAGCTTCTATTCGATCCATGAGCTGATGCGCGAGACCATGCGCGGTGCCGGCGGCGTCGTCGAATCCGGCGAACTGGTTATCCGCGAAGCCGGCCTCGACGGCCGCACGCCGGGCAGGGCGCTTTCCACCTCTCTCTTCAGCCGCTGGGTGCCGCAATGAACCAGGATTTCCGTAACGACGGCCCGCGCAGGGTCGGACAGGTCAAGGAGGTCACCTCGCTTGCCAATCCGATTGTCAAGGACATCAAGGCGCTGACGGTCAAGAAGTCCCGCGAGGAAAGCGGCGCTTTCCTGGCCGAAGGGCTGAAGCTGGTCATCGACGCGCTGGAGCTCGGCTGGACGATCCGCACGCTGGTCTATGCCAAGGCCGCAAAGGGCAAGCCCCTGGTCGAGCAGGTCGCCGCGAAAACGGTCGCCGCCGGGGGGCTGGTGCTGGAGGTCAGCGAAAAGGTGATCGGCTCGATTACCCGCCGCGACAATCCGCAGATGGTGGTCGGCGTCTTCGAACAGCGCTGGCGGCCGCTTAGGGATGTCAAGCCGAAGGCGGGCGAGACCTGGGTGGCGCTCGACCGCGTGCGCGATCCCGGCAATCTCGGCACCATCATCCGCACCGCCGATGCGGCGGGTGCTTCCGGCGTCATCCTCGTCGGTGAGACGACCGATCCGTTTTCGCTGGAAACCGTGCGCGCCACCATGGGTTCGGTCTTCGCAGTGCCTGTCGTCAAGGCGACGCAGGAGGAGTTTGTCGGCTGGAAGAAGTCGGCGGGTGTCAGCGTCGTCGCCACCCACCTCGCCGGCGCCGTCGACTACCGCACCATCGACTACAAGAAGAAGCCTGTCGTGCTGCTGATGGGCAACGAGCAGTCCGGCCTGCCGGATGCCCTGGCGAAAGAGGCCGATGCGCTTGCCCGCATTCCGCAGGCCGGCCGCGCCGATAGCCTCAATCTGGCGGTGGCGACGGCAGTCATGCTGTTCGAGGCCCGCCGCCATATCCTGACACTTACCTAGCGAGACCCGATGACCGAAAGCGAGACCCACGGCCAGCCGACTGCAAAGCCGGCCCTGTTTTCACGGCCCCTGCCGATCCTGATCTTCATCGTGGTCGCCGTCATTCTCGACCAGGCCATCAAGATCATGGTGGATCGCTGGCTGCCGCTGCAGGAAATGGTGCCGGTCGTTCCGATGCTGGCGCTCTATCGCACTTATAATCTCGGCGTGGCGTTCTCGATGCTGTCCGGAATGGACGGCTGGTTCATCGTCGGCATGCGGCTCATCATCGTCGCTTTCGTGCTGTGGCTGTGGCGACGCACGCCCGGTCACCGCTGGCTTGCGCATACGGGCTTTGCCCTGATCATTGCCGGCGCGCTCGGCAACTTGCTCGACCGCTTTCTCTATGGGCATGTGATCGACTATGTCCTCTTCCACACGCAGACGTGGTCGTTTGCGGTGTTCAACCTTGCCGACAGCTTTATCACCATCGGGGCGGGCTGCGTCATTCTCGACGAGCTTCTGATGCCGAAAAAGGCAAAAGCTTAAAATTCTAGCGAATCCCTGAAGGCATCGGGAAGGTTGTGCATGATAGCCAGAGTCCATGAGCACTCTGGCAGACCTGCAGGAAAAGCTTGCCGCGGCGGCGGCTCGCAGCCAAACGGAACCGATCGAGGCACCGGCCGAAAACGAGTCGGCGCTCGCAAAGCCGATCGAGCCTTCTCACGATGCAGCCGGACAGGAGATTTCATCGGGTCCGTCACGGTGGTTGCAGAACTACTGGCTGGCTGGCGGCGGCCTGGTGGCGGGTGCTGTCCTTCTTGCGCTCGGCTATGCCGGGGGGGCGCTGACGCTGGCGGCCGCACTGGGCTTCCTGGCTGTCGCATTCGCCGCTACCGCCATCTTCAGGTTCCGGAGAGCGACACGCGAGCCCTCCATCGCCGTCACGGATTTCAGCGAGAGCGAGCACGATCGTCTTTGGGAGCACAGGGAAAGCGCCGGCCTGTTTGCCACCGTCCATGATGCGCTGGGCGACATTGCCGTCACGCGCAGCATCGACCGCCGGATTCTGCACGCCAATGCCACGTTTCGCAAGTTGACCGGCAAGGCGCATCCGGAAGGCCTGACGCTGGAAGAGGCCGGCCTCGTGTTTCGCACCGTGACCGATGCCAAGCATCAGGATGCCGAAATCGCCACGCCCGAGGGGCGACACATCTTTGCCTGGCATGATGTCATGTTCCGCGATCCGGCGACCGGGCAATTGTGCATACAGAGCGTCGCGCGCGACGTGACGGAGGAGCGGCAAGCTGCCCGCCAGCGCGAAGATGCGCGGCTGAAGGCCGAATACAACAGCGCCGCCAAGTCGCGGCTGCTCGCCACCGTCAGCCATGAGATCCGCACGCCGCTGTCGGGCATTCTCGGCATGAACCATCTGCTCGCCCAGACGCCGTTGACGCTGGAGCAGGCAAATTACCTGACCGGCATTCGCCAGTCGGGTCATGCGCTGGTGCAGCTGGTCGAAGACCTGCTCGATTTCTCCACGATCGAAGTGAGCCGCTTTCAGTTGCATCCGCGCAAGGAGGCCTTGCGTCCCCTTCTGGAAGGCGTCATCGAGATGCTTGCCCATCGCGCCCATGAAAAGGGCATCGAAATCGCCGCGAGCGTTGCGGCCGATGTTCCCGAGACGATGGAGTTCGATCCCGCCCGCCTGCGCCAGATCCTGTTCAATGTCATCGGCAACGCCGTGAAATTCACCCAGACCGGCGGCGTTCTCGTCCGCGTCGAGCTCCGGGCGCGGGATTTGACGATATCCGTGCAGGATAGCGGCCCCGGCATGACGGAAGAAGAACAGGCTCGTGTTTTCGGCGAGTTCGAACAGGCTGGCACCGTCGTCGAAAGAAGCGCCGGCACCGGACTTGGCCTTGCCATTTCCGCCCGCATCCTGCGCGAATTTGGGGGCAGGCTCAGCGTCGCCAGCGAGCGCGGCAGAGGCAGCGAGTTCATCATTTCCTTTCCGGTCGGCCTCGTCGCCGAGGATGGATACGACCGGCGCGATACCGTGCTCAAGGGATCGCGCGTCCTGCTGCTGGCTCCCGAAGGCGCGGCGAGCACCGCCATCATGCGAACCATCCAGACCCTCGGCGGTCATTGCAAGCTGATCGGCGCCCGCGACATGGACGACCTGCTGCGGTCCTTCCCGATGGGCGAGGAGGGGATCTGGACGGATCTCATCGTCGATCATCGCATGGCGCCCTGGTACTTCCGCGAGGGGAGCGCGCTTGCCGTGCCGATGCTGCGCAAGATCTTCCTGGTCAATCCCGAGGAACGCAACACCCATCCGCTCGATCTCTTCGACGCCTGGCTCATCCGGCCGCTGCGCGAACAGTCGCTGATCGATGTGCTGAGCGGCCGCATGCGCGGCATGGAAAAACGCGACGCCTTGATCGAGGCGGTCTCCGAGATCGGCATAACGACGCCGGAGGCCGAAGACCGCGCGCTGGACATCCTGCTTGGCGAGGATGATCCGGTCAACGCGATGCTGGTTCGGGCCATGCTCTCCAAGGCAGGCCACCGTGTTCGCCTCGTCGAGGACTTCGACGCCCTGCGCGCCCGGGCTGAAAATGCCGAAGCGCGGCCCGAAGTGCTGGTGACCGATTTCAACATGCCCGGCGGCACGGGTGCGGCCGTGCTCGCGGAATTGCGGGCCCACGAGCGCCGGCACGGCTTGCCGACGCTTCCGATCGTCGTGCTCACGGCGGATAGCCGCGACGCGATCCGCCGTCAGGCGCTGCTGGCCGGCGCCGATGCCGTCATCGTCAAGCCGGTCGACCCTGAAAGACTGGCGGCGACGCTGCAGAGCCTGTCCAGATCGGTTTTCGAACGCGCCTAGGGCTTTTCCATCTTCCGGCGAAGTTAACGGAAGCCGGCTCATCAATGCCCGATGGCGGCCGGCGTTCGAATTCAACCTGCGGCAATTGCCGTCGCTAAATTGGGGACGGTGCGCCCATTGCAAATTTTGCAATGGGCACGCTTCTTGCTTTTAGCCAGGCTGCGTGTCACTTTCCTGTCGCATGAATTTGGTTTATGGCGCTATATCGGCCCGCAGGGGGAGAATCGCCATGTCCATCGAAATCTTGAATCGCGAAGCTCAGGGCGAAATGGTTCAGTCTTCAAAGGCAACGGTTGAGCCGGTTGCCAGCGATGTGCTTGGACGCATCGGAAATCTAGAAACGCGCCTTGCCCGCACAGCGCGCGAGATCGATGCGGCTCAGGCCGTACGCTACCGTGTTTTCGTCGAGGAGATGAACGCGCAATTGCCGGCTGACGCCATGCGCCGCCAGCGCGATGTCGACAGCTGGGACGCTATTTGCGACCACCTTCTGGTGCTGGACCGTTCGCTCGAGGGTGATCCGGAAGATCAGATCGTCGGCACCTACCGTCTGCTGCGCCAGGAAGTCGCGATGGCCAATGGCGGCTTCTACTCCTCGTCGGAGTTCGACGTCGACGCTCTGCTCGCCCGCCATCCCGACAAGCGTTTCATGGAGCTTGGGCGTTCCTGCGTCCTGCCCGACTACCGCAACAAGCGCACCGTGGAACTGCTGTGGCAAGGCAATTGGGCCTATGCACTGAAGCATGGCATGGGCGCAATGTTCGGTTGCGCATCCTTCCCTGGCATCTTGCCGGAGCAGCACGCGTTGGCCCTGTCCTTCCTCTACCACAATGTCGTTGCCAAGGACGAATGGGCCGTGAGCGCGTTGCCGTCGCTTGCCCGCAACATGGACCTGATGCCGGTCGAGGCCGTCAATCCGAAGAAAGCGCTGATGGCGCTGCCGCCGCTGATCAAGGGCTATCTGCGCCTCGGTGCCATGGTCGGCTCGACCGCGGTCGTCGATCATGCCTTCAACACGACCGATGTGCTGATCGTTTTGCCGATCGCCAGCATCTCCAACCGTTATGTGAACTATTACGGCGCGGATGCCGGTCGTTTCGCCAGCTGACGGGTATCAGGGGATCGCAAAAATATCGATCGCATCGGTGATGCCTCGAAGCGCGACGTGATGGGATTGCGGCGTGAGGCCGCGCCTTGTCATCAATTCGACCGCGCGAGGGTTGTCGAGCACCGAGCTGGTCGCGAATATTTCGCGTGAGATGGCGAGATGCTGGACGCGGGACGCGATGTTGACCGTTTGCCCGAAATAGTCCTGCCTTTCATTCAGGCTCACGGCGATGCATGGCCCTTCGTGAATGCCGATTTTCAGCAGAAGATCGTCGCTGCCGCGCTCCTTGTTGAGGCTGAGCATGGCCTCGCGCATCCTCATCGCCGCGATGAGCGCCCGGTCCGGTGTCGGAAAGGTGGCCATGACGGCATCGCCGATGGTCTTGATGACCGCACCTGCTTCTGCCGCCACGATCTCGTGCAGGATACCGAAATGGGTCTTGACCAGATCGAAGGCCGCGAGATCGCCGACCCTTTCATAGAGCTCCGTCGAACCGCGCAGATCGGTGAAGAGAAAGGTGAGGCTGGTGATCTTGAGCCGCTGGTCGACGTCGATGGTGTCCGTGCGATGGATGTCCCGGAATGTCTGGTTGGAGAGCAGGCGCTTGGCGGTCAGGAACGGCCGGCGTTGACCGAGCAGGCTGTGAAGAGCGTCGTTGGCGACGCAGATCGAAGGCAGCACGCGAAGGTCCGTGTGGTTCTCCATCATGACGCGCAGGGGGCCGGGTCGCAGTTCGATGGCCTCGCTGTGCCGGTGCATGCGGTCGAAAACGAGCGACAGAGTTTGCCGCTCTTTCGATGGCTCTCCCTTGATATCGAGGAACTGCGCGGCATGGGTCACGGGCTCGAAGATGATGGTAAACTCCGCCGGCAACTGAAGCGATATGACAGCCTTCTCGCCGGGCGGCAGCTCCAGGGATTCCAGCACGAATTGATCGACTTTTTCCTCGTAGCCTTCCTCCGGAAGGTCGATTCCCGAGCCCCAATAGATCTGCCGGAAATATTCGAGCGGCGGCAGCTCATGCGGATTATGCGCTTCGATGTGGCGCACACGGGGACTGACGGTAAAGGTGACTTCGACCATCTCGTCGAGCGTCGGCTCGTAGCCGGCTGCGCAAAGCGTGCAGTTATAGGTTTCACTCTGGACTGTTTTCAGTGAGGTATTGGCATCCAGCACCCCGCCGCAGCCGGGGCAAAGGACATTCCATGACATTTCAAACAGGCCGAGGCGCGAGGCGTGCAGGAAAGCATTGATGGCTTGCTCCTCATCGAAGCCGTGCTTCGCAGCGAAGGCGAGCACATTGATGCGGTTAAGCGCGCGGTCGGGTGCCTCAAGGACCAGCCGCTCGATCGCATCGACGATTTCCTGCCGCGCTGAATGGCGCAGCACTCCGAATAGGGACTGAGCTTCACTCATGTCCCTATTCTACACCCATTTCATAGGGCAGCTATCATCTTTGTTCGGCCAACGGCATGGCTGACAAAAACTAGGCGCCGGCTCCGTAGGCTGCGATGGCGGCCATGTTGACGATGTCGGAATCCTTGGCGCCCATCGAGGTGATCTGCACCGGCTTGTCGAGCCCGACGAGCAACGGCCCGATCACGGTGGAGCCGCCGAGTTCCTGCAGCATCTTGGTGGAGATCGCCGCCGAGTGGAATGCCGGCATGACGAGCACATTCGCCGGTCCGGAAAGCCGCGAGAAGGGATAGAGACTTTCCATGGTCTTGCGGTTCAGCGCGACGTCGGCCGACATTTCGCCGTCGAATTCGAAGTTCACATGGCGCTTGTCGAGAATGCCGACGGCCTCGCGCACCCGCTCCGAGCGCTCGCCCGAGGGGTGGCCGAAGGTGGAATAGGCAAGCATGGCGACGCGCGGCTCATAGCCCATGCGGCGGGCAAAACCGGCTGCTTCCTCGGCGATATCGGCCAGCTCGACGGCGGTCGGCATGTCATGCACCGCGGTATCGGCAACGAAGACGGTGCGGCCGCGGGCCAGCACGATCGATATGCCGATGACGCGGTGCCCCGGCTTGTCGTCGAGACAACGGCGCACGTCCCCGAGCGCCGTCGAATAGTTGCGCGTGACGCCCGTCACCATGCCGTCGGCGTCGCCCAGCGCCACCATGCAGGCGGCGAAGTGATTGCGGTCGTTGTGGATCAGGCGCGTCACGTCGCGGTGCAGGTAGCCCTGGCGCTGCAGCCGGGCGTAGAGATAATCGATATAGGTGTCGCCCCGCTTGGAGATGCGGGCGTTGACGATTTCGAGGCCGGGGCGGTTGAGATCGATGCCGGCGCGCTCGGCGGTGGCCTCGATCAGGTCTTCGCGGCCGAGGAGGATGGCGGTGCCGAGCCCCTGGTTGGCATAGGAGAGGGCGGCGCGCATGACCTGCTCTTCTTCCGCCTCGGCAAAGACGATGCGCTTCTGGTGGCGGCGCACGCGCTCATAGAGCTGCGACAGCGTCGAGGCGATCGGATCGCGCCGGGCGGAAAGCTCGCGGGCATAGGCTTCCATGTCGGGCATGTCGCGGCGAGCGACACCGCTTTCGATCGCCGCCTTGGCGACGGCCACCGGAATGGCCGAAATCAGGCGTGGGTCGAAGGGCACGGGGATGATGTATTGCGCGCCGAAGCGCGGCCTTGCGCCCTGGTAGGCGGCCACGACGTCATCCGGCACGTCTTCGCGTGCAAGGCTTGCCAGCGCGTTGACGGCGGCGATCTTCATCTCGTCGTTGATGGTGGTGGCGCGCACGTCGAGCGCGCCGCGGAAGATGTAGGGGAAGCCAAGGACATTGTTGACCTGGTTCGGATAGTCCGAGCGCCCGGTCGCCATGATGGCGTCGTCGCGGATGCGCGCGACTTCCTCCGGCGTGATTTCAGGGTCGGGATTGGCCATGGCGAAGATGATCGGCTTGTCCGCCATGGAGCGGATCATGTCTTCGGAGAAGGCGCCCTTCTGCGACAGGCCGAGAACCACGTCGGCGCCCTGCATCGCTTCGGCCAGCGTGCGCTTGTCGGTCTTGACGGCATGAGCCGACTTCCACTGGTTCATGCCTTCGCTGCGGCCCTGGTAGATCACGCCCTTCGTGTCGCAAAGGATGATGTTCTCCGGGTTGAAGCCCATCGACTTGATCAGCTCCACGCAGGCGATCGCTGCCGCACCCGCGCCGTTGCAGACGAGCTTGGCGGTCTTGAGGTCCCGGCCCGTCAGCTCGAGGGCGTTGATGAGGCCTGCGGCGGCGATGATGGCGGTGCCGTGCTGGTCGTCATGGAATACGGGAATGTCCATGAGCTCGCGCAGCCGCTGCTCGATGATGAAACAATCAGGAGCCTTGATATCCTCAAGGTTGATGCCGCCGAAGGAGGGGCCGAGGTAACGCACGCAATTGATGAATTCGTCGACGTTCTCGGTGTCGATCTCGAGGTCGATCGAATCGACGTCCGCGAAACGCTTGAAGAGAACCGCCTTGCCTTCCATGACCGGCTTGGAGGCAAGAGCTCCGAGATTGCCCAGGCCGAGAATGGCCGTGCCGTTGGAGATGACGGCGACCATGTTGCCGCGCGAGGTATAGTCGTAGGCGGTGGCCGGATCGGCTGCGATTGCCTTCACGGGAACAGCGACGCCGGGAGAATAAGCAAGGGAAAGATCGCGTTGCGTCGCCATCGGCTTGGTTGGATTGATCTCAAGCTTGCCGGGGCGGCCCTGCTTGTGGAAGTCCAATGCCTCCTGATCGGTAATCCCCGTTCCCGGACGCGACTTACTCTTGCTGTCTGCCATTGTTCCTCCAAACCTCCTGTGGGCGACCGGTCCCTCTTGCCCGATAGCTGTTGTCTTCTATAGCGGTGCGCGGATAGGGTGGCACCTCATTTTTTTGGAAAAACTGCACCTCCGTGAACGAACGTATTACCGCCAGCATCGATGCTTTCTCGGCCGCCGAGCTTGCTTCGGAGGAAAGCCGCGCTGCGGCGACCCCGATGATGGAGCAGTATATCGAGATCAAGGCGAACAATCCCGGTTCGCTGCTGTTCTATCGCATGGGCGACTTCTACGAGTTGTTCTTCGAAGACGCTGTCGATGCCTCGCGCGCGCTTGGCATCACGCTGACGAAGCGCGGCCAGCACATGGGGCAGGATATCCCGATGTGCGGCGTGCCCGTTCACGCCGCCGACGACTATCTGCAGAAGCTGATCGGCCTCGGCTTCCGCGTTGCCGTCTGCGAGCAGGTGGAAGATCCGGCCGAAGCCAAGAAGCGCGGCGGCAAATCGGTGGTGCGGCGCGATGTCGTGCGCCTCGTCACGCCCGGCACGATCACCGAAGAGAAGCTGCTTTCGCCTTCGGAATCCAACTATCTCATGGCGCTCACCCGCATTCGCGGCGGAGCCGAGCCGCAGCTGGCGCTTGCCTGGATCGATATTTCCACGGGCGTCTTCCGCCTTGCCGAAACGGAGGCCTCGCGGCTGCTCGCCGATATCCTGCGCATCGATCCGCGCGAGCTGATTTTGCCGGATACCATGTTCCATGATCCCGAGCTGAAGCCGGTCTTCGACGTGCTCGGCCGCACGGCTGTCCCGCAGCCGGCGGTGCTGTTCGACAGCGCCAGCGCCGAGGGGCGGATTACCCGCTATTTCGGCGTCTCGACGCTCGACGGTTTCGGCACGTTCAGCCGTGCCGAGCTGGCTGCTGCCGCCGCCGCCGTTGCCTATGTCGAGAAGACGCAGATCGCCGAGCGGCCGCCGCTTGGCCTGCCGGAGCGCGAAAGCGGTGCCTCCACGCTGTTCATCGATCCCGCCACGCGCGCCAATCTCGAGCTGGTGCGCACGCTTTCCGGCGATCGCAACGGCTCGCTCCTGAAGGCGATCGACAGGACCGTGACCGGTGGCGGCGCCCGTCTTCTGGCCGAACGGCTGATGTCGCCGCTGACCGACCCCGCGCGCGTCAACGAGCGCCTGGATTCGATCGGCTTCCTGACGGAGGAGCCGTCGCTCTCGAGCGATCTGCGCTCGGCACTGAAGCATGTGCCGGATATGCCGCGCGCCTTGTCGCGGCTGGCGCTCGATCGCGGCGGTCCGCGCGATCTCTGGGCAATCCGGCAGGGACTGGCCGCGGCCGGCGATATCGCCCGTTTTCTCGACAGCGCCTTGCTGCCCGAAGAGCTTGCCGCGGCACTGGCCGGCCTGCAGGCCCTGCCCGCCGGTCTCGAAGCCATGCTCGCCGCGACGCTTGCCGACGAATTGCCCTTGCTGAAGCGGGACGGCGGCTTCCTGCGGGAGGGGGCGAATGCCGAGCTGGACGAGGTGCGCGCGCTGCGCGACCAGTCACGCCGCGTCATCGCCGGCCTGCAGCTGCAATATGCCGAGGAAACCGGCATCAAGTCGCTGAAGATCAAGCACAACAACGTGCTCGGCTATTTCATCGAAGTCACCGCCGGCAATGCCGGCCCGATGACGGATACGAGCGAAGCCAAGGCGCGCTTCATCCATCGACAGACCATGGCGAATGCCATGCGTTTCACCACGACCGAGCTTGCCGATCTCGAAAGCCGCATCGCCAATGCCGCCGACAAGGCGCTGGCCATCGAGCTTGAGGCTTTCGACCGTATGGTCGCGGCCGTTGTCGCCGCGGCCGAAGGGATCAAGGCCGGCGCCCGCGCGCTGTCGGTCATCGATGTCGGGGCAGGGCTTGCGCTGCTGGCCGAAGAGCAGGCCTATTGCCGGCCCGTCGTCGATGCGAGCCGCATGTTCGCCATCGAAGGCGGCCGCCATCCGGTGGTCGAGCAGGCGTTGCGTCGCCAGGCCGGCGGGCCGTTCGTCGCCAACAACTGCGATCTCTCCCCGAAGGCCGATGGCAAGGACGGCGCCATCTGGCTTCTGACCGGCCCGAACATGGGCGGTAAATCGACCTTTCTGCGCCAGAACGCATTGATCGCCATCCTCGCGCAGATGGGTGCCTTCGTGCCCGCCGCATCGGCGCATATCGGCATCGTCGACCGGCTGTTCTCGCGCGTCGGCGCCTCCGACGATCTGGCGCGCGGCCGTTCGACGTTCATGGTCGAGATGGTCGAGACGGCGGCGATCCTGAACCAGGCGACCGAACGTTCGCTCGTCATTCTCGACGAGATCGGCCGCGGCACCGCGACCTTCGACGGTCTTTCCATCGCCTGGGCCGCCGTCGAGCATCTGCATGAGGCCAACCGATGCCGCGGTCTCTTCGCCACGCATTTCCATGAACTGACCGTGCTTTCGGAAAAGCTCGGCCGGCTTTCGAATGCCACCATGCGCGTCAAGGAGTGGGATGGCGACGTCATCTTCCTGCACGAGGTCGGGCCGGGTGCTGCCGATCGCTCCTATGGCATTCAAGTGGCGCGTCTTGCCGGCCTGCCGGCCTCGGTGGTGGCGCGCGCCCGCGACGTTCTGACGCGGCTTGAAGACGCCGACCGCAAAAATCCAGCCAGCCAGCTCATCGACGACCTGCCGCTCTTTCAAGTGGCGGTCCGCCGGGAGGAGGCGACCGGTCGACGCGAGCCGTCGAAGGTCGAGGAGCGGCTGAAAACGCTCGATCTCGACGACCTGACGCCGCGAGCCGCTCTTGACGTGCTCTACGAACTGAAGAAAACCCTCACCAAGACCGGCTCACCATAGGCGATATTCCAAGGACAACATGATGTATCTCGAAGTTCTCCTCGCCGAGGTCCGTATTCTGGGCGAGCGCTTCTCTCCGATCGCGGCGCGCGGCAAGATCTGCGGCGAGGGCGAAGCCCCGGACTGTGAATCCGATCGCGGCCTGCTCGACATCACCCTGTCCTGCAGCCGGATTTCCGACATCTGCTCGAAGATCGCGAAGGCCGGCTATTGGGAATGTGAACGCGAGATGGTGACGCAGATCGGCGCCCAGTCACGAAACATATTGCATAGCTTGAACGAGCTCCGGCGGTCGCTCGAGCCGGCAATGCCCTAAAACTGCCGGCTTCTGTGTTGATTGCGCGTCACGCTTCGTCAACTTTGGCCCGATAAAAATCTTGAGGTTTGCCGATTCGACAGGGTCGGGTAAGGCTTGTGTCGAGGGATCCGGGCGTAGAATGCCTGTGTCAATCGCCTGTCAAAGAGGCTATAGCGCATGCAGACGAAAAGACAGGCGCCCCGGCAAGGGGCCGCGGTCAGCGAACAGAAAGCCGATCGGCAGAGCATGGAAACGCATCACATCGATTTCTCGACCATTCTCGACGTATCCGCGCTGAAAGTGGCGTGCGAGGCGCTCGCCAAACGGGGTCTGGACAAGAACGAGGAACGGTCCGCCCTGCTTGCGCTGTTGAAGAAGGCGAGCCAGGAGGGACGTGAGGAAGCGCGGCGGCTGCTGGTCGCGCGCGGCGGCGGCCTCGATTGCGCTCACCGGATTTCCTGGCTGCAGGACCAGATCATCACCGTCCTCTACGATTTCACCGTCCGCCATGTCTATCCGAAGCAGGCGGATGCGTTCTCCGTTACCGCTGTCGGCGGCTATGGCCGCGATACGCTGGCTCCGGGCTCCGACATCGATCTTCTCTTCCTCTTCCAGCCGAAGCCGGCAAGCGATACGCACAAGGCAGTGGAATTCATCCTCTATATGCTCTGGGACATGGGCTTCAAGGTTGGCCACGCCACGCGCACGGTCGAGGAATGCATCCAGCAGGCCAAATCGGACATGACGGTGCGGACCGCCGTCCTTGAGACCCGCTATATCTGCGGCAACGCGCCGTTGGCGCGTGAGCTGCAGGCTCGCTTCGACAAGGAAATCGTCACCAATACCGGCCCGGAATTCATCGCCGCCAAGCTTGCCGAGCGCGACGAGCGGCACCGCAAGGCCGGCGATACCCGCTATCTGGTCGAGCCCAACGTCAAGGAAGGCAAGGGCGGCCTGCGCGACCTGCACACGCTGTTCTGGATCTCGAAATATTACTACCACGTCCGCGATCCCGCCGAGCTGGTGAAGCTCGGGGTGCTTTCGAAGCAGGAATATCGCCTCTTCCAGAAGGCGGAGGATTTCCTGTGGGCCGTGCGCTGCCACATGCATTTCCTGACCGGCAAGGCGGAGGAGCGGCTTTCCTTCGATATTCAGCGCGATATCGCCGAGGCGCTTGGCTATCATGCCCGCCCTGGCCTTTCGGCGGTCGAGCGCTTCATGAAGCACTATTTCCTTGTCGCCAAGGATGTCGGCGATCTCACCCGCATCCTCTGCGCAGCCCTTGAGGACCAGCAGGCGAAGGCCACGCCGGGGCTTACCGGCGTCATCAGCCGCTTCGCCAATCGTTCGCGCAAGATCCCCGGCACCGTCGAATTCGTCGAGGATCGCGGCCGCATCGCGCTCGCCAACCCCGATGTCTTCAAGCGCGATCCCGTCAGCCTCATCAGGCTGTTCTTCGTCGCCGATATCAACGGCCTCGAATTCCACCCGGATGCCTTGAAGCGCGTCACCCGCTCCTTGAACCTGATCGACAACGATCTGCGCGAAAACGAGGAGGCAAACCGCCTCTTCCTCGCGATCCTGACGTCCAAGCGCGATCCGGCGCTGATCCTGCGCCGCATGAACGAGGCCGGCGTGCTCGGCCGCTTCATTCCGGAATTCGGCAAGATCGTCTCGATGATGCAGTTCAACATGTATCACCACTATACGGTGGACGAGCACCTGATCCGCGCCGTCGAGGTGCTGTCGGAGATCGACAAGGGCAAGGCGGAGGACATTCATCCGCTGACCAACAAGCTGATGCCGGGCATCGAGGATCGTGACGCGCTTTACGTCGCGGTGCTCCTGCACGATATCGCCAAGGGCCGCGAGGAGGATCACTCGGAAGCCGGCGCCAAGGTCGCGCGCAAGCTCTGCCCGCGTTTCGGCCTGTCGCCGAAGCAGACGGAGCTGGTTGTCTGGCTGATCGCCGAGCATCTGACCATGTCGATGGTTGCCCAGACGCGCGACCTGACCGATCGCAAGACCATCATCGATTTCGCCGACCGGGTGCAGTCGCTCGACCGGTTGAAGATGCTGCTGATCCTGACGGTGTGCGACATCCGCGCCGTCGGCCCCGGCGTCTGGAACGGCTGGAAGGGTCAGCTGCTGCGCACGCTCTATTATGAGACCGAGCTGCTGCTGGCCGGCGGTTTCTCCGAAGTATCGCGCAAGGAGCGGGCGGAAGCGGCCGCCCAGGCATTGGAGCACGCGCTTTCCGACTGGAACCAGAAGGACCGCAAGGCCTACGTCAAGCTGCACTACCAGCCCTATCTGCTGTCCGTGCCGCTGGAGGACCAGATCCGCCATACGCAGTTCATCCGCCAGGCGGACAAGGCAGGCAAGGTGCTCGCGACCATGGTGCGTACCGACAGTTTCCATGCCATTACCGAGATCACCGTGCTCTCGCCCGACCATCCGCGCCTGCTGACCGTGATCGCCGGCGCCTGCGCCGCCGCCGGCGCCAACATCGCGGACGCGCAGATCTTCACGACATCGGATGGCCGGGCCCTCGACACCATCCATGTCAGCCGCGAATTCGCCGACGATGCCGATGAATTGCGCCGTGCCGGGACTATCGGCAAGATGATCGAGGACGTGCTGGCCGGCCGCAAGCGCCTGCCGGAAGTCATTGCGACGCGGACGAAGAACCGCCGCAAGAACAAGGCTTTCGTCATCCCGCCGTCGGTCATCATCTCCAACAGCCTCTCCAACAAGTTCACGGTCATCGAGGTCGAATGCCTCGACCGCACCGGCCTGCTGTCGGAAATCACCGCCGTTCTTTCCGACCTGTCGCTCGATATCCAGTCGGCACGCATCACCACCTTCGGCGAAAAGGTCATCGACACCTTCTACGTCACCGACCTCGTCGGACAGAAGATTTCCAACGAGAACAAGCGGGCCTATATCACCGCGCGCTTGAAAGCGGTCATGGCGGGCGAGGAGGATGAAATGCGCGAGCGCATGCCTTCTGGCATTATCGCGCCCGCCGCCACGCGCGGCGTCGCCGTCGAAAAGTCAGACACAGAGAAGAAAGCCGGTTCCGCCGCATGAGCCTAGTCAAGAAATTCATCACCGTCGGTGGCGCGACGCTTGGCAGCCGCATCTTCGGCTTCGCGCGCGAAACGCTGATGGCGGCCGCCCTCGGCACCGGGCCGATGGCCGACGTTTTCTATGCCGCGTTCCGCTTTCCGAACCTCTTCCGCCGCCTGTTTGCCGAAGGCGCGTTCAACGCCGCCTTCGTGCCGCTCTTTGCCAAGGAAATCGAGGCACACGGCATCGAGGGCGCCAAGCGGTTTTCCGAGGAAGTCTTCGGCGTTCTCTTCTCGGTCCTGCTGCTGATTACCATCGTCATGGAACTGGCCATGCCGCTCCTCGTGCGTTGGGTCATCGCGCCTGGTTTCGCCGACGATGCCGAGAAATTCGACCTGACGGTCCGGTTGGCGGCCGTGATGTTCCCCTATCTCATGTCGATGTCGCTGACGGCGATGATGAGCGGCATGCTGAATTCGCTGCATCATTTCTTCGCCGCCGCCGTGGCCCCGATCTTCCTGAACCTGGTGATGATCAGCGCGCTGTTCTACGCGATCTATTACGGCGCCGATCCGCTGAGCACCGCCTGGTACCTGTCCTGGTCGGTGCTGGTGGCAGGCGTGCTGCAGCTGGCCGTCGTCTATATCGGCGTGCGACATGCCGGCATCAATATCGGCCTGCGCTTTCCGCGCTTCACGCCCAATGTCAAGCGGCTCCTGCTTCTGGCGATCCCAGCGGCCATCACCGGCGGCGTCACTCAGATCAATCTGGTGATCGGCCAGGCGATTGCCTCGGGCAAGGAAGGCGCGATCGCCGCCCTGCAATATGCAGACCGCATCTACCAGTTGCCGCTCGGCGTCGTCGGCGTCGCCGTCGGAATCGTGCTTCTGCCGGAACTGGCGCGTGCGCTGAAGTCGGGCCATATCAAGGAAGCCGCCAATATCCAGAACCGCTCGATCGAATTCGTGCTGTTCCTGACGCTGCCGGCCGCTGTCGCCCTGTGGCTGCTCTCCGACGATATCATCCGCGTGCTTTACGAGCGTGGCGCCTTCAACCCGAACAATACGGCGCTGGTCGGCTCCATCCTCGCCATCTTCGGCCTGGGACTGCCGGCTTTCGTGCTGATCAAGGCCTTGCAGCCCGGCTTTTATGCCCGCGAAGATACGAAATCGCCGATGCGCTACACGGCGGTCGCCGTCTTCGTCAATTCGGCGCTGTCCATCCTGCTTTTCCCGGTGCTGGCTGAGCGCGGCATTGCGCTTGCCGAGGCGGTCGCAGGATGGCTGAACGCTATACAGCTCTTCGTTACGCTCTATCGCCGCGGACACCTCGCCTGGGAGTGGTCGCTGGTGCGCCGCACCGTCATGTTGCTCGTCTCCTCCGCCGTCATGGGCGGCGTCATCGTATATTTGTCTCATCGTTGGGAGCCGCTTCTGGAGTCCAGCTCGACGCTGCTCACCAAGACCGGCGTCCTCGGCTTGCTCATATTGATTGCGATGGCGGTTTATTTCATTGTCGCCTTCCTGATCGGCGGCGTGGATTTGGGCATGGTACGCCGCAATTTGAAGCGCAAGCGGGCAGCGACTGCTCGAGATACCGAAGTGGTGAACGGGGAGTAGACAGCGAAGCCGGCTGTCGCGCACTCTCCGTATACCCGCAGTTTGTTTTGTTTCCGGAGCCTTCACATGTCTCAATCCCTCTTCCTCGTCGCCCTCGTCGTCGATGACTACGATCGCGCGAAAGCCTTCTACTGCGATGCTCTCGGCTTCGAGTGCCTGCAGGACGAGGTACAGCCGGAGGGCAAGCGCTGGGTCGTCATCAAGCCGCAAGGCGGGGAGGGGGCGGCGTTGCTGCTGGCCCAGGCTGCCGACGAAAGCCAGCGCGCCGCGATCGGCAACCAGACCGGCGGCCGCGTCGGCTTCTTCCTGAAGACGGACGATTTCGCGCGTGATCATACCGCGATGAAGGCAAAGGGCGTGCGGTTCATGGAGGAGCCCCGCCACGAGGTCTATGGCACGGTGGCGGTCTTTGCCGATCCCTATGGCAACACCTGGGATCTGATCCAGCACTCTTCCTGAGTGTCTGTCACATAGCCTCTTGATCCCCGTCGATCCCGCGTGCATAAGCCGCTCGAAACCAAGGGTCGAGCGCCGCTCGCCCGGGCCCTCCACAAGCCTTTTGAGGACGACATGACCGAATTCAAGCCGCTCGTATTCTCCGGCGTCCAGCCGACCGGCAATCTCCATCTCGGCAACTATCTCGGCGCGATCCGCAAGTTCGTGGCGCTGCAGGCCAACAACGACTGCATCTATTGCGTCGTCGACATGCATGCGCTGACGGCTCAGCTCGTGCATGAGGACATGCCGAACCAGACGCGCTCGATCACCGCGGCGTTTCTTGCCGCCGGCATCGACCCGGAAAAGCATATCGTCTTCAACCAGTCTGCCGTGCCGGCGCATGCCGAGCTCGCCTGGATCTTCAACTGTGTCGCCCGCATCGGCTGGATGAACCGCATGACGCAGTTCAAGGACAAGGCCGGCAAGGACCGCGAGCAGGCCTCGCTCGGCCTCTATGCCTATCCGAGCCTGATGGCCGCCGACATCCTGCTCTATCGCGCCACGCATGTTCCGGTCGGCGACGACCAGAAGCAGCATCTGGAGCTGACCCGCGACATCGCCATGAAGTTCAATCTGGACTACATGGAGCATATTCGCCGCACCGGCTACGGCATCGACATTACCGTCGGCGACGAGCCTGTGCATGCCTATTTCCCGATGGTCGAGCCGCTGATCGACGGCCCGGCGCCGCGCGTCATGTCGCTGCGGGACGGCACCAAGAAAATGTCGAAGTCCGACGCTTCCGACCTGTCGCGCATCAACCTGCTCGACGACGAGGAAAACATCTCGAAGAAGATCCGCAAGGCCAAGACCGATCCGGATGGCTTGCCGAGCGAAATCGCCGGTCTCGCAGGCCGCCCCGAAGCGGACAATCTGGTCGGCATCTATGCCGCGCTCGCCGACAAGTCGAAGGCCGATGTGCTTGCCGAATTCGGCGGCCAGCAGTTCTCCGTCTTCAAGCCGGCCCTGGTCGATCTCGCAGTCCATGTGCTCTCGCCGATCACCACGGAAATGCGCCGCCTGATGGCCGATCCCGGCCATATCGATACCGTCCTGCGCGATGGTGGCGCCCGTGCCCGTGCCCGTGCCGACGTCACGATGAAGCAGGTTCGCGACATTATCGGCTTTCTCTATTGATGATGTCGTGATGCAAGGCTCCCGTCGAAAAACGGGGGCTTGCAAAACGCGGTCTTCGGGTGTCAGAGTCCCCTTATGGTATCAAAACGTCTCTCACGCCTCGAAGGTCATCGCCGCAAGTTCATGGCGATCATCGACGGTACGCCGGAATGCCAGCGCGCCGTTCATTATGCCGGCCGGCGCGCCAAGAATTCCAATGGCGGCCTTGTGCTGCTCTATGTGATCCCCGAAGGCGACTTCCAGCAATGGCTTGGCGTCGAGGAGATCATGCGGGCGGAAGCGCGCGAGGAAGCCGAGGCGGTGACGGCAAAAGCGGCGCAGAGCATCCGTGAGAATGTCGGCATCGATGCGGAAATCGTCATTCGCGAAGGGTCGGCCGCCGAGCAGATCAATGCCGTCATCGAAGAGGATCGCGATATCGCGCTTCTGGTCCTTGCCGCCGGTTCTGCCAAGGAAGGCCCAGGCCCGCTCGTCTCGTCCATTGCCGGGCGCGCGGCAGCCTTTCCGATCCCGGTGACGGTGCTTCCGGACACGCTGAGCAACGAGGAAATCGACGCGCTGAGCTGATCGGCACATGCCATTTCTTGAGAAACACTCTCTTGAATAGAATGGCCAAAAGGCCTATTTTCTTTTGAAGTATTCTAAAGTCGGGACCGGGTGTTTGCCCGCCGCATGGAGATCAAGATGTTCATTCAGACCGAAGCGACGCCGAACCCCGCGACACTCAAGTTCCTGCCGGGCAAAGTGGTGATGGAAAACGGTACGGCCGAATTCCGCAGCGCCGAGGAAGCCGATGCTTCGCCGCTCGCGGCCCGTCTGTTCGAAATCCAGGGCGTGACCGGCGTTTATTTCGGCTATGACTTTATCTCGGTCTCCAAGGAAAGTCAGGAGTGGCAGCATCTGAAGCCCGCCATCCTCGGTTCCATCATGGAGCATTTCATGTCCGGCAAGCCGGTCATGGGGTCTTCTTCGGTTTCCTCGGAAGTGCAGGATGCCGGCGGCGAATTCTTTGACGAGGGCGACGAGGCGATCGTGCTGACCATCAAGGAGCTGCTGGAGACCCGCGTGCGTCCCGCCGTCGCCCAGGATGGCGGCGACATCACTTTCCGCGGCTTCCGCGACGGCAAGGTCTACCTCAACATGAAGGGATCCTGTGCCGGCTGCCCGTCCTCGACGGCGACGCTGAAGCATGGCGTGCAGAACCTGCTGCGCCATTTCGTCCCGGAAGTGCAGGAAGTCGAAGCCGTCTAATTCTGACGTTTCGGAAAAGTTGATATGATCGTCTTGGCGCTCGACACGGCAGGTGTGGATTGCGCTGCCGCTGTGTATGATAGCGGCAGTGATTCTGTGATGGGGGAGGTCACGGAAACGATTGGACGGGGGCATGCCGAGCATCTGATGCACGTTGTCGACGAAGCGCTGGCGAAAGCCAATGTCGCGCTCTCGGCGATCGAGCGTGTCGTCGTGACCGTCGGCCCCGGTTCCTTCACCGGCATCCGCATCGGCGTCGCAGCCGCGCGCGGCTTTGCACTCTCCCTCAACGTTCCCGCGGTTGGCGTCACGACCCTCGAGGTCATGGCGGCGGCCGCGCGAGAGCAGAATCCGGGCAAGTCGGTTCTGGCTGCCATCGATGCCAAGCGCGAGGAGATTTATCTCCAGAGCTTCGATGCCGATGGCGACCCGCTGGACGAGGCACGGGCCGTAACGATCGACGAAGCGCGGACGATTGCCGCCGCCTTCGATGGTATCGTTACAGGGACGGCTATCGCCCGGCTGAGCGACGCGCCGCCGGCGGAGCGGCCAGACGCATTTCCGATTGCCATCGTCGCCCGGCTGGGCGCTGGCAAACCTGCCGGCGAAAAGCCGAAGCCGCTTTATCTTCGCGGACCCGATGCCAGACCGCAGGCCGGATACGCAGTCGCCAGGCAATAGACATGCTCGAATCCTACCTTACCTTGAAAGCCGAATACGAAATCGTCCCGATGGAGATCAAGGATTGCGCCGAAGTGGCCCTCCTGCACGGTGAGCGGTTTCCGCGGATCTGGGACGAGACCGAATTCCAGGGCCTCCTCTCACAGCAGACCACATTCGGGTTTGTCGCCCGCCAGACCAATGCCATCCTGAGGAAGGCGCTTCCTGGCTTCGTGCTGGCGCGGCATGTGGCCGGCGAGGGCGAAATCCTCACCATTGCCGTCAACGCCAAGCTCGGGCGCTCCGGTCTCGGCTGGAGGCTGATGCAGGCAGCACTGCGCGAAACCCGCAATCGTGGCGGCGAGACCATGTTTCTGGAAGTCGACGGCGGCAATCAGCCCGCGCTCGGCCTCTACCGCAAGCTCGGCTTCGAAAAGGTCGGCGAGCGCAAGGCCTACTATCTCGGCGACGACGGCACGAAGTCGACGGCGCTTGTCATGCGCCGCGTTCTTCGCTAGTCCGTTGTCACAGTCCAAATAGACCGAAGACAGCAATCGATGGATGATGCCGTAAAATCCCTTGAGGAGCTTTGCGCCGAGCGCGGCATGCGAATGACGGAGCAGCGCCGGATCATCGCGCGCATCATCGAGAATTCCGGCGATCACCCGGATGTCGAGGAGCTCTACCGCCGTTCCGTTCAGGTGGATGCGAAGATCTCGATTTCCACGGTCTATCGCACCGTCAAGCTATTCGAGGATGCCGGCCTTCTTGCCCGCCACGACTTTCGCGATGGCCGTTCCCGCTACGAGACCGTGCCGGAAGAGCATCACGATCACCTGATCGACCTGAAGAGCGGCGTTGTGATCGAATTCCACTCGCCGGAAATCGAGGCGCTGCAGGAGCGCATTGCCCGCGAACACGGCTTCAAACTCGTCGACCACCGGCTGGAGCTCTACGGCATCCCGCTGAAGAAGGACGGAGGTTGACGTGAAGGCTTTCATGCAGGAGCGAATGATTTGATGACCTGGCTGCGCATCGGCTGTGCCGCCGTGGTCATCTGTGTCGTCAGCGCCGTGATGCTGCCGCTGCAGATCCTTTGCCTGCGCTTCGACTGGAAACTCAGGCGATACCTGCCGCGCTACTGGCATCGCATCGTCTGCTACTGGCTTGGCGTGCGCATCCATGTCATCGGCAAGCTCGAGACGAGCCGGCCTTTGATGCTGGCTTCCAACCATTCGTCCTGGCTCGACATTCTCGTTCTCTCGGCGGTCGCCGATGTCTCCTTCATCGCCAAGTCGGAAGTGAAGGACTGGCCGATCTTCGGCCTGTTCGCGCAATGGCAGAAGAGCGTGTTCATCGAGCGCGAGCAGAAGCGCAAGACGGGCGATCAGGTCAACGAGATTGCCGAGCGCATGGCCGACGGCGAAATCATGGTGCTGTTTCCGGAGGGGACCACCTCGGACGGCAATCGGCTGCTGGAGGTCAAGTCTTCGCTCTTCGGTGCCGCTGCCGCGGCCTTGCCGAAGACGCCGGATGCGGTCGTTCATGTGCAGCCGGTGGCGGTCGCCTATACCCGCATTCACGGTATCGCGATGGGCCGCTATTATCGCCCGATCGCCGCCTGGCCAGGTGATATCGAGCTGGTGCCGCACCTGAAGGATATCGTCGCCTGTGGTGCGATCGACGTCGACGTCTGCTTCGGCGAAGCGGTCGACTATCGCGCCGGCACCAACCGCAAGGAAGTCAGCGCCACCGTTGCGCGGCGTATCCGCGCGATGCTCGCCAGCCGCCTGCTTGGCCGCGAGATCGCCTGATTTCCAGGTGGTTTCAACTTTTTCATTTTCTCCGAAAGCAAAAGCCACTACATAGCGGCCATGACCAAGGACAGCCTGACCCTCGACGCCCCGGCGACCGATGCCCTGCAGCTCGGCCCCCGCGACGGCTCCAACAGCCGCAAGGTCTTCATCAAGACCTACGGTTGCCAGATGAACGTCTATGATTCCACGCGGATGAGCGATGCGCTCGCCCGCGACGGCTACGAGCCGACCGAGGACATGGAAGAGGCCGACCTTGTCCTGCTGAACACCTGTCATATCCGCGAGAAGGCGGCGGAAAAGGTCTATTCCGCGCTCGGCCGCCTGCGCGACATGAAGAAGCGCAAGGCTGCCGACGGCCGCGAGATGATGATCGGCGTCACCGGCTGCGTCGCCCAGGCGGAGGGCGAGGAGATTCTTCGCCGTGCGCCTGCCGTCGATGTGGTGATCGGTCCGCAGACCTATCACCGTCTGCCGGATGCGCTTCGCCGCGCCAAGGAAGGCCAGCGCGTCGTCGATACGGAATATGCGATCGAAGACAAGTTCGAGCATCTGCCGATCGCCGAAAAGACGAAGATCCGCGCCCGCGGCGTCACCGCATTCCTGACGGTGCAGGAAGGCTGCGACAAGTTCTGCACCTTCTGCGTCGTTCCCTATACGCGCGGCTCCGAAGTCTCGCGACCCGTCTCCCAGATCGTCGAGGAAGCCGAAAAGCTGGTGGATGGCGGCGTGCGCGAAATCACGCTGCTCGGCCAGAACGTCAATGCCTGGCATGGCGCCGGCCCCAGGGGCGAAGCCTGGAGCCTCGGCGACCTGCTTTATCGCCTGGCGGAGATTCCCGGCCTCGCGCGTCTGCGCTACACGACCAGCCACCCGCGCGACATGGACGAGCGCCTGATCGACGCGCATCGCGACCTGCGCACGCTGATGCCCTATCTGCATCTGCCCGTCCAGGCCGGTTCGGATCGCATCCTGAAGGCGATGAACCGGCGGCATACGGCTGCCGAATATCTTGCGCTCATCGAGAGGATCCGCACGGCACGCCCCGACATCGCCCTGTCGGGCGATTTCATCGTCGGCTTTCCGGGGGAGACAGATCAGGATTTTGAGGATACATTAAAGCTGATCGAGGAGGTGAACTATGCACAGGCCTTCTCGTTCAAATATTCGACTCGTCCCGGCACGCCCGGCGCGGATTTGAAGGATCAGGTGCCCGAAGAGATCAAGACGGAGCGGCTGGAGCGGTTGCAGGCGTTGTTGCTGCGGCAGCAGCATGCTTTTGCCGAGGCCTGCGTGGGCAAAACAGTGGATATCCTTCTGGAAAAGCCGGGCCGGATGCCCGGCCAGTTGATTGGACGCTCCCCTTGGCTGCAATCTGTGAATGTTGATGCAAAAGCATCGCAAATCGGTGACATTATCAACGTACGAATCACCGGAACCAGCACCAACAGCCTTTTTGCTGAATTGCTTTAGGTTCCGGACGGATTAAAGGAGCCGCACCGCTTGAACGGACAGGAATTGGTTTCTTCTTCATCGCGCCAGCCCCGCACCGCGAGCGACGCCAATCACTTCACCCTGACGTTCGAGAATAATCGGTTCGCCAGCGAACTTTTCGGACAATTCGATCAGAACCTGAAGCTGCTTGAAGAGCGTCTCGGCATCGATGCGCGGGCCCGCGGCAATTCCGTCGTAATCACCGGCGATGTGCTTGCCACCAATCAGGCGCGCCGCACGCTCGATTATCTCTATGACAAGCTGCAAAAAGGCGGCAATGTAGAGCGTTCCGACGTGGAAGGGGCAATCCGCATGGCGGTTGCCGCCGACGATCAATTGACGCTGCCGACTATGGAGAGAAAAGCCAAGTTGACGATGGCGCAGATTTCGACGCGCAAGAAGACGATCATTGCTCGCACGCCGACGCAAGACGCCTATATCCGCGCGCTGGAGCGTTCCGAGATGGTGTTCGGCGTCGGCCCGGCCGGCACGGGCAAGACCTATCTGGCCGTTGCGCACGCCGCCCAGCTTCTGGAGCGCGGCGCGGTGGAAAAGATCATCCTGTCGCGGCCGGCCGTCGAGGCCGGTGAGCGCCTTGGCTTCCTGCCGGGCGATATGAAGGAAAAGGTCGATCCCTATCTGCGTCCGCTCTATGACGCGCTCTATGACATGATGCCGGGCGACAAGGTAGAGCGTGCGATCACCGCGGGCGTCATCGAGATCGCGCCGCTCGCCTTCATGCGCGGCCGCACGCTTGCCAACGCCGCCGTCATCCTCGACGAAGCGCAGAACACGACGTCGATGCAGATGAAGATGTTCCTGACGCGTCTCGGCGAGAATTCGCGGATGATCATAACGGGCGATCCGAGCCAGATCGACTTGCCGCGCGGCGTCAAGTCCGGCCTGGTGGAAGCGCTGCAACTCCTGCACGGCGTCGAAGGCATCTCCATCGTTCGTTTCAAGGACACCGACGTCGTGCGTCACGCGCTGGTGGCGCGTATCGTTCGGGCCTATGATTCGACCTATGCCACCCAGGGCGAGGAAAGCGATCCGCAGATCTGATCTGCGGCCCAAAAGCTCATGGCCGAACTCGATATACAGATCAGCGTGGAGGAGGGCGATTGGCCCTCCGAAGAACAGTTGCAAGCCCTGGCCGAGCGGGTGCTCGGAACAGCGGCGGCCTATTTGAAGAAGCAGGAAAAGCAGCCGTTTCCCAAGATCGCGCCCGAACTGTCTCTGGTGTTCACCGACGACGCTTCCATCCGCCAGATCAACGCGGAATGGCGCTCACAGGACAAGGCGACGAACGTGCTGTCCTTCCCGGCCTTCCCGCTGCAGCCCGGCGGCAAGCCCGGCCCGATGCTCGGCGATATCATCATCGCCAGGGAAACGGTGGAGCGCGAAGCCACCGACCTCGAAAAGAGTTTTGACGACCATCTGACCCATTTGATGGTGCATGGTTTCTTGCATCTCTTCGGCTACGATCATATGAATAATGGCGAAGCCGAAAGAATGGAGGGGCTGGAGACTCGCATTTTGGCGGAGCTTGGCCTATCTGATCCCTATGCGGGACAAGATCCCATTTGATTTGAACCCTGTCTGACCAGGAACAATGAGCGACTTTACGACAAGATCGGCCCCCGAGGCCAAAGACGGAGCCGATGCGGCCTCCTCCGACGAGGTAGGCAGTAGTAGCAACGGCAAGCGATCCCACTCTTCATTCTGGTCGCGCGCTGCGCGCATCCTTCGCCCGGCCCAGGGTGCAGCCAGGCTGCGCGAGGATCTGGCCGATGCATTGATGACCAATGCGGCCGATGACGATGCTTTTTCCCCCGACGAACGCGCGATGCTGCACAACATCCTGCGCTTCCGCGAGGTGCGCGTCGAGGACGTCATGGTGCCGCGCGCCGACATCGAAGCCGTGGACCAGAACATCACCATCGGCGAGCTGATGATCCTGTTCGAGGAAAGCGGCCGCTCGCGCATGCCCGTCTATGCCGACACGCTGGATGATCCGCGCGGCATGGTGCATATCCGCGATCTTCTGTCCTATGTTGCCAAGCAGGCGCGCAATAAGCGCCGCGGCAGCGGCGTCAAGGCCGCCGCCGCAACGGGCGCGACCACAGCCGAGAAGCCGCCGCGCTCGGTCAAGCCGAACTTCGATCTGTCGCGCGTCGATCTGCAGAAGACGCTGGTCGAGGCCGGCATCATCCGCAAGATCCTCTTCGTGCCGCCCTCGATGCTGGCCTCCGATCTTCTGCGCCGCATGCAGGTCAACCGCACGCAGATGGCGCTTGTCATCGACGAGTATGGCGGCACCGACGGCCTGGCGTCGCATGAGGACATCGTCGAAATGGTCGTCGGCGATATCGACGACGAGCATGATGACGAAGAAGTGATGTTCAAGCGCGTCTCCGAGGACGTCTTCGTTGCCGATGCCCGCGTCGAGCTGGAAGAGATCGCCGCGGCGATCGGCCCGGATTTCGACATCATCGAGCAGGTGGACGAGGTGGATACGCTCGGCGGTCTGATCTTCTCCGCGCTCGGCCGCATTCCCGTGCGTGGCGAGGTCGTGCAGGCGCTACCGGGCTTCGAGTTTCATATTCTCGATGCCGATCCGCGTCGCATCAAGCGGGTTCGCATCACGCGCAAGCGTCATGCCGCGCGCCGTCGTCCGGCCAAGGCCGAGGGCGAGACGGGCGGGTCGGACCGTGGACTGCCGGCGCCGGATGCGATTGCTGAGGAAACTTCGGCCGAACCCAACGCCTCCAGCCATTAAGTGCCACTTCGGCGGGACAAACCGCTGCTTTTTTGAAAGACTGCGGCCAGTTGATTCGCAGGTGGACGGAGCTGGCGCATGGAGTGGCTTTCGGGCAGGGTGATCCTCGTCTGGGGTTTTAAACGTGCGTTGCTTGCGATACTGGCGGGTGCCATCGGCGTGCTGGCGCTGCCGCCTTTCGGCTTTTTCGCGGCGATGTTTATCTCCTTCACGCTGCTCGTCTGGCTGCTGGACGGCGTTGCCGCCGGCCCGGATAGCGGCTTGCTTGGGCGGCTGTGGCCGGCCTTCTTCACCGGCTGGCTGTTCGGCTTCGGCTATTTCGTCGCCGGCCTGTGGTGGCTTGGCCATGCGCTGCTGATCGATGCCGACGAGTTCGCCTGGGCCTTGCCCTTGGCAATTCTCGGGCTGCCGGCCTTTCTGGCCGTCTTCTATGGCATTGCGACCGTGCTTGCCCGCATCCTGTGGTCCGATGGCATGGGGCGCATCGCAGCGCTTGCCTTCAGCTTCGGTATCCTCGAATGGGTGCGCAGCTTTCTCTTTACCGGATTTCCCTGGAACGCCATCGGCTATGGCGCCATGCCCATTCCGCTGATGATGCAGTCGGCGCATGTCATCGGCGTGCTTGGCGTCACCGTGCTTGCCGTGTTCGTCTTCGCCGCTCCCGCACTCCTCGGCACCCGTCAGGGCCGGATACCGGGGATCGGCCTTGCCGTCGTCATCGCAGCCGCCCATTTCGGCTACGGCTACTACGCCCTGAATTTGCCGGAGGCGCCACGGGCGAACAGCACGACGGCGCCGGTCGTGCGCATCGTCCAGCCGTCCATCGACCAGGAGACCAAGATGGACACGGCGGCCGATCGCGCCGCCATCTTCGACAAGCACCTGGCGCTTTCGGTCCAGCCGCCGGCAAACGGCGGCAAGCGGCCTGATATCATCGTCTGGCCCGAAACAGCGGTGCCCTTCATCCTGACGGACAACCGGGATGCGCTCGCCCGCATCGCCGATCAGCTCGAGGATGACCAGATCCTCATCACCGGCGCCGTCCGCGTGGAAGACATGGGGCCGGGCGTCGAGCCGCGCTACTACAACTCGATCTACGTCATCGACGGCCGGGGCCAGATCATCGGCGCCTCCGACAAGACCCATCTGGTGCCCTTCGGCGAATATGTGCCCTTCGAGCATATTCTCAGCTATCTCGGCATCGAGAACGTCGTGGAACTGCCGGGCGGGTTTTCCGCCGCCGCGAAACGGCAGTTGCTGACCCTGCCCGATGGCATCAAGTTCTATCCGCTGATCTGCTACGAGATCATCTTCCCGAATGAAATGACGCCCGAGATCCGGCAGGCAGATGCCATCCTCAACGTCACCAACGACGGCTGGTTCGGCGATACGCCCGGCCCCTATCAGCATTTCCTGCAGGCAAGGGTGAGAGCGGTGGAGCAGGGGTTGCCGCTGATTCGCAGCGCCAATACCGGCATTTCGGCTTTCGTCGATCCGCATGGGCGTGTGCTTTCGGGCATCGATTATAACCAACAAGGTTTCATAGACACCACTTTAGGTGGCGCAACCGTATCGCGCATCGACGACAATGCCCGAAAAGTATACTTTTGGTTGATTGTCGGTGCGGTCGGTATGATCGCGTTGTTTTCACGCATGGGTTTTATTTCAAGGGTGAATTGACCAAAAAACCCTAAAATTGCATAGTGCTTCGTGTCCGCCTTTCGAACGTAGACTGGAGGCCTTGGGGGCGTCGGCTGCAACGTGGCGTTATAGGGGTGGTGAAGGGTACCGGGTGGCAGGTCCTGAATTCAACCTATGTTAGGGTAATATGATGATTGAAAACAAAAAGAAGCCGAACCCCATCGACATTCATGTCGGTAGCCGCATACGCCTCCGCCGCACGATGCTTGGCATGAGCCAGGAAAAGCTCGGCGAAAGCCTCGGAATTACGTTTCAGCAAATCCAGAAATACGAAAAAGGCACCAATCGCGTTGGCGCCAGCCGCCTCCAGAACATCTCCAGCATTCTCAATGTCCCGGTTTCCTTCTTCTTCGAGGATGCCCCGGGTGAACACTCGGCGGCCGGCGGCATGGCCGAGGCTTCCAGCTCCAACTACGTCGTCGACTTTCTGTCTTCCTCCGAAGGGCTGCAGCTCAATCGCGCCTTCGTGAAGATTTCAGATGGTAAGGTCCGCCGCAAGGTCGTCGAG
This sequence comes from Martinezella lusitana, assembly GCF_010668395.1. GTDB lineage: Bacteria > Pseudomonadota > Alphaproteobacteria > Rhizobiales > Rhizobiaceae > Rhizobium > Rhizobium lusitanum_A. The sequence goes on along the minus strand of NZ_WUEY01000001.1, from coordinate 498,858 downwards.
CTGGTCAAGGCGCTCGCGGCCGAGGCGGACGCCGAGTAACCCTTCCGAAGCAAGGATGAAACGATAAAGTCGAGAGGCGGTCATTTTGGCCGCCTTTTCTGCATTTAGGGCAAAATTTTATCACTTTGGCGGGGATATAAAGATATATTTATGTCCTTGTTCGGCTTGTTTTTCGAGGCGGAGGCGAATATCAAAAGCATAGATTTGTTCTTTGAGGGGAATCCCGCATGCGCGCGAATTATCTGTTTACGAGTGAGTCTGTTGCCGAAGGTCACCCGGATAAAGTTTGTGACCGCATTTCTGATGAAATTGTCGATCTGGTTTACCGCGAGGCCACAAAGACCGGCGTGAACCCCTGGAGCGTGCGCATTGCCTGCGAGACTCTTGCCACCACCAATCGCGTCGTGATCGCCGGCGAAGTTCGCCTGCCGCCGAGCCTGATGAAGAAGGACAAGGATGGCAACGACGTCATCAACCCTTCGAAGTTCAAGGCCGCCGCCCGTCGCGCCATCAAGGACATCGGCTACGAACAGGACGGCTTCCACTGGAAGAAGGCGCGCATCGACGTGCTCCTGCATTCGCAGTCTGCCGATATCGCCCAGGGCGTCGACAATGCCGCCGACCAGCAGGGCGACGAAGGTGCCGGCGACCAGGGCATCATGTTCGGCTATGCCTGCCGCGAAACTCCGGATCTCATGCCGGCGCCGATCTACTATTCGCATAAGATCCTGCAGCTGCTCGCTGCCGCCCGCAAGAAGGGTGACGGCGACGTCGCCAAGCTCGGCCCGGATGCCAAGAGCCAGGTCACGGTGCGCTACGTCGACGGTAAGCCGGCGGAAGTGACCTCGATCGTGCTGTCCACCCAGCATCTCGACGAAAGCTGGGATTCGAACAAGGTTCGTGCCGTCGTCGAACCCTACATCCGCGAAGCGCTCGGCGACCTCAAGATCGCATCCGATTGCAAGTGGTACATCAACCCCACGGGCAAGTTCGTCATCGGCGGCCCGGATGGCGACGCCGGCCTGACCGGCCGCAAGATCATCGTCGATACCTACGGCGGCGCAGCCCCGCACGGCGGCGGTGCCTTCTCCGGCAAGGACACGACCAAGGTCGACCGTTCGGCAGCCTATGCGGCCCGCTATCTTGCAAAGAACGTCGTTGCCGCGGGTCTTTCCGACCGCTGCACGATCCAGCTTTCCTACGCTATCGGCGTTGCCCAGCCGCTGTCGATCTATGTCGACCTGCACGGCACGGGCAAGGGTGTTACCGAGGATCAGGTCGAAGCGGCCATCCGCAAGAACATGGACCTTTCGCCGACCGGCATCCGTCGTCACCTCGACCTCAACAAGCCGATCTATGCCAAGACCTCGGCCTATGGCCATTTCGGCCGCAAGGCTGGTCGTGACGGCTCCTTCTCCTGGGAGCGGACCGACCTGGTGAAGGCTCTCAAGGAAGCTGTGAAGATCCGGGAAGCCGCATGATCGATACCGAGCGCCGGTCGCGGGCGACGGAAGCATTCTTCGGCCGGCGCAAGGGTAAGGCCTTGCGCGGCCAGCAGGCTGAAAAGCTGGAAGCATTGCTGCCGCGGTATATCGTCGATCTTTCCGCCCCGGCGCCGCAGCCGCTGAACGATCTCTTCCCGGTGCCGACAGAACGTCTGCGCCTGGAGATCGGCTTCGGCGGTGGAGAGCATCTGATTCACAGGGCGCTGGAGCAGCCGAAGACCGGCTTCATCGGCGTGGAACCCTTCGTGAATTCCATGCAGAAGCTGCTTGCGCGCGTCGATGACGCCGGTGCGCACAATATCCGGGTCTACAATGACGACGCGACGCAGGTGCTGGATTGGCTGCCGGACGGCTGCCTCGACCAGATCGATCTGCTCTATCCCGATCCCTGGCCGAAGAAGAAACACTGGAAGCGCCGCTTCGTTTCGCAGGTCAATCTGGCCCGCTTCCATCGCGTCCTCAAGCCCGGCGCGCTCTTCTGCTTCGCCTCCGATATCGACACCTATGTCAATTGGACGCTGCAGCATTGCCAGGCGCATGGCGGCTTCGAGTGGACTGCCCGGAATGCCGCCGATTGGCTGACGCCCTACGAAGGCTGGCCGAGCACGCGCTATGAGGCGAAGGCCCGGCGCGAAGGACGCTCATCCGCCTATCTGACCTTCAGGAAGGTCTGATCGCTCGTTCTTGGGGCGAAAATTTGAGATATCAGTGATCGCATCATCTCGTCTGGACCGCCGTTCGAGGCGGTCTGGATCATGCGCATGCGTCGAAGAAGCAGAGGCCGGTCCGATGCGGTCCTTGCAAGCGGTGACGTTCACCGCTTGGCGACGCTTGTGGTCAGTGCAGACTGACCGTCTTCAATTCATCTTCGGCAGCACGATAGAAGGTGCTGGAACGATTGTCGGTCAGCAGGATCGGCGTGCCGTCGGCACCGAAGAGTGCCCAGAGATCGACATCGGGGTCGATGCTCGGCGCTTCCGGGAAGCAGCGGGATACTTCGGACCAATCCATTTTTCTGATATAGGCAACCTCGCCGGCGCCGATATTGGCGAGCTCGGATTCGGTTAGGCGGGCGGTGGCTTCTTTCAATAACATACTCGTACCTCCAGTATGAGGGACCAACGGCAGTAAGCCGTTGTCCTACTGTGAGACCGAAATGTTAATTTTCTTTACTATGCGATCCGGTTCCGGCCGAATGAGGTCGACGGAAAGCAAGCCGTTCTTCAATACGGCGCCGAGCACCTGCATGCCGTCGGCAAGAACGAAGACGCGCTGGAACTGGCGGGCGGCAATGCCGCGGTAAAGATAGTCGCGCTCGGCCTGTTCGATCTGGCGGCCGCGGATCAGGAGCTGGTTTTCTTCCGTCGTGATATCAAGCTCGTCTTCTGAAAAACCGGCCACGGCCAGCGTGATGCGCAGGCGTTCCGGCTCGCCGGACAGGCGGTCCGCACGCATCCGCTCGATATTGTAGGGAGGATAACCGTCACTGGCCTTGGAAATCCGCTCCAGTGTCTTTTCCATGGTGTCGAAGCCCAGAAGCAGCGGGCTGGCAAAGGGAGTCATCCGGCTCATCGTCTCAAGTCCTTGGCGTCAAGCGACCGTTCCGGACCTGATTTTCAGCACCCGGTTGTCGCTAATATGGGAGTACGCGCCTTTGAGTGCAAGGCGTCGCGTCTTCGCATTTGCGAGATCGAATCGTGCAAGGAAGAATCGTTTGGTGACATGACGCCCGAGCGCTTGACAAAGCCTGACCGGACTCGCGACAAAGCCTCTCGATCTGCACCGGAGGATATCACAGACATGACCGAACCCAGAAAAATCATCATCGATACCGACCCTGGTCAGGACGACGCCGCGGCGATCTTTCTCGCCTTCGGCAGCCGCGAGGAGATCGACGTGCTCGGCATCACGACGGTTGCCGGCAACGTGCCGCTGCGAATGACGAGCCGCAATGCCCGCATTGTCTGCGAACTCTGCAATCGGCGCGACGTCAAGGTTTTCGCCGGCGCGGATGCGCCGCTCAAGCGCAAGCTGGTCACCGCCGAGCATGTGCATGGCAAGACCGGCCTCGATGGTCCCGATCTGTCGGAACCGACCATGGAACTGCAGCCGGGCCACGCCGTCGACTTCATCATCGACACGCTGCGCAGCCAGCCGGAAGGCGCGGTCACGCTCTGCACGCTGGGGCCGCTGACCAATGTGGCGCTGGCCTTCCAGAAGGCGCCGGACATCGTCGCGCGCGTGCGCGAGCTGGTGATGATGGGTGGCGGCTTCTTCGAGGGCGGCAACATCACGCCGGCGGCCGAATTCAACATCTATGTCGACCCCGAAGCGGCCGATATCGTGTTCCGCTCCGGCGTGCCGATCGTCATGATGCCGCTCGACGTCACGCACAAGCTGCTGACGCGCAAGGATCGTGTCGCCCGTATCGCCGCTGTCGGCACCCCGCCTGCAAAGGCCATGGCCGAGATGCTGGAATTCTTCGAGCGCTTCGATATCGAGAAATATGGCTCCGACGGCGGCCCGCTGCATGACCCGACCGTGGTTGCCTATCTGCTGAAGCCTGAGCTTTTCAAGGGACGCGAGTGCAACGTCGAGATCGAGGTGACCTCGGAGCTGACCGTGGGGATGACCGTGGTCGACTGGTGGCATGTCACCGACCGCAAGCGGAACGCCAAGGTCATGCGCGATGTCGATGCCGATGGCTTCTTCGCGCTGCTGACCGAACGGTTCGCCCGCATCTGATCATGGCCAAGAAAAAGGCCGCCGGAGCAATCCGGCGGCCTTTTCATTCACTCAAGCCGGGTCGGCTCAGAATTCTTCCCAGTCGTCCTGTGCCAGGGCATTGGCGCCCTGGGTCTGGGGAATGGCCCTGCGTGCCGGCGCGGCCACGGGCGCTGCAGCCCTGCGGGGAGCCGCCGGAGCCCGCATCTGCTGGGCTGTCGCCCGCAATGCGCTGGCATTGTCCTGAATGGCGCCCGCGGTGCGGAAGCGCGCGACGAGCGTTCTCAGGGTCTGGGCTTCCTCGGCGAGCGCCACGCTGGAAGCGGTGGTCTCCTCGACCATCGCGGCGTTCTGCTGGGTCACCTGATCCATCTGGTTCATGGCCGAGTTGATTTCCTTCAGCCCGATTGCCTGCTCGCTTGCGGAAGCGGAGATCTGGCGGATCAATCCGTTGATCTCCATCACCTGCTGGGCGATCTTGTGCAGGGCATCGCCTGCGCGGCCGACCAGATCCACGCCTTCCTTGACCTGACCCGCCGAGGTATTGATCAGGGTCTTGATCTCCTTGGCGGCGTTGGCCGAGCGCTGGGCCAGTTCGCGCACTTCCTGCGCGACGACCGCAAAGCCCTTGCCAGCTTCACCGGCACGGGCGGCTTCGACGCCGGCGTTCAATGCAAGCAGGTTGGTCTGGAAGGCGATCTCGTCGATAACGCTGATGATGCGCGAAACTTCCTGCGACGATTGCTCGATGCCATGCATGGAGGCAATGGCCCTCTGGACGATCTCGCCGGAATGCTCGGCGTCCTCGGATGCGGCATTGACGCTGCTTGCCGCCGTGCGGGCATTCTCGGCGCTGGAATTGACCTGCGCGGTAAGCTCGTTGAGGGCTGCCGCAGTCTCTTCGAGGCTTGCCGCCTGCTGCTCGGTGCGGCGGGCGAGGTCCGACGCGCTGGTGCTGATTTCGCCGGTGCCGCTGCCGATGTTGCCAACGCTAACATTGACGGTGTGGACGGTCTCCTCGAGGCTGGCAAGCGCGGCATTGAAGTCCTGCTTGAGCTGGGCGTACTCGCCCGGGAAGTCGTCGGCTATCCGGTGGTTGAGGTTGCCCTTCGAGAGCTCGGCGAGGCTATGGCCGAGAATGCTGACGATATGACGTTGCAGCGTGACGCTCTCGTTGCGCTCGGTTTCCGAGCGGCGGCGTTCGCCCTCGGCAGCCAGACGCTGATCATTGGCTTCGCCTTCCAGACGCTTGGTGTCGGCGAGCGCGAAGCGGAAGCCTTCGAGCGCCTTGGCGACCGAACCGACTTCGTCGGCACGCGCCTGACCGGCGACCGGCTCGGCGTAGTTGCCGGCGCTGAGGCGGTTGACGCTCGCGATAAGGCCGGCGAGCGGCTTCTGCACGAAGCCGCGCACGGCGACGTAAAGAGCGAGCATGACGGCGCCCAGCACGAGGATGCCGGCGATAATCATCGTGTAGGTCTGATCCTGCACCGGTGCGGCGATCGCGCTGTGAGGAACGTCGATGAGGACGACCCAGGTCGCGTTGAGGCCGGGAACGGCGAAGGGGTAGACGACGCGGTCGAATTCTTCGCCGCCGTTTTCGGAAAGGTTCTTGAGGATGCTTGCGGAGGAGGAGCTCAGCGCCGCCTTGATGACGTCGGTGCCCGCGCCGTTATAATCCTTCATCAGCAGGTCGGCGGTCGGGGCGACCAGCCACTTGTTGTCCTGGGAGACCAGCAGCACGCGGCCCGAGCCGAATGGATGCAGCTTCTGGAGCTTCGTGTAGAGCGAGTTGAGAGAGATATCGACGCCTGCGACGCCGATCATCTTGCCGCCGGACATGACTGGGTAGGCGATCGAGCTCATGGTCGTCGGAACGTCGGTGCCCTGTGCCAGGTAGGGCGGCGTGATCGCGCCCTTGCCGCTGTCGGCGGCAAGCTTCCACCAGGCGGCCGTATAGTCGTTGTCGAAGGTCGAGAACTGGATGCCGCCGTCCTTCGTCTTGGACCAGTAGGGTGAAAAGGCACCCTTGTCGTTGACGCCTTCATCCTTGTTGTTGGCAAGTTCCGTCGTCTTGCCGTCCAGCGCGCCGAGCTGCTCGCAGAACCAGCTGCCGAAGGCAAAGGCGTTCTGTTCTACGTTCGCCTTGAGGATGTTGATGATACCCTTGCGATCGAAGGTATGCCCTTCGTGGCCGCGGCCGATGATGGCAGCCATGGAACGGGCAGCGCTGGCCATTTCGCCGAGATTGGCGGCGATCTCGTTTGAAATGGATTTGGCCTCGGTATTGGCCTGATCCATTGTCAGCGCTTCGACACGGTCGCGGGTCTGTGAAATCAGCAAAAAGTTGGAAACCAGCAAGACGAGCGCGATCGCCAGCCCGGTGACCAAGATCAGCTTGGCCGCAAGCGACTTCATACGAAAGATGAACATCATTTCCTCGAAAATGCGATGCGTCGGATAGACATTATCCGGATGCAAAGTCGGCACAGGATGGCCCTGTCATGGGGCCGCCGTGAAAATTCCTGCCGGAGCCGAAAGGCCGTGCACGTCAGGCCAGAGGAGAATGATACGGAAGCGCAAAAATTTAATTAATTGCGCTTCGCAATGCTTACGAAATTTTATCTTTAAAGCTTCTCGGCGACTTCGCTCGCGACCGGAATGGACGGTTGAGCACCCGGCTTCAGGCAGGCGAGCGAACCTGCCACGGCGGCCCTGCGCAGGCTGGCGTGAAAATCCAGGCCCTGATCGAGACTTGCGGCGAAGTAGCCGCAGAACGTGTCGCCGGCGCCGACCGTATCGACCGGCTCGATGACGAGACCCTTGGCGCGCGAAAGCTCGCCGTCGCGGATGGCGATGACGCCGTCGCCGCCGAGCGTCACGATCAGCGTCTGGCCGGTCTCTCCGTGCAGGCGGACGAGGGCTGCCTCTCGCTCGGATGCCGACATGTTGTCCTGGCCGGCCAGTCTTTCGAATTCGGTCTCGTTGGCGATGACGATCTCGGCAAGCCGGCCGAGGCGAGCGGCCTCCGGAATCAGCGGCGCGAGATTGAGCACCGTGCGCACACCCTTCGCCTTTGCGGCATTCAGTGCCGTTTCGACGGCGGCGACCGGGATTTCGAACTGCAGCATCAGCGTATCGCCCGGGTTCAGCGCGGCAACGGCGGCGGTGGCGTCGTCGCTCGTATTCGTGCCGTTGGCGCCGGGAACGACGGCAATCATGTTCTCGCCGTCGCCACCCACCAGGATGAGGGCCGTGCCGGTCGGCTCGGAGACGCGCCTGACGGCGGAAAGATCGGTGCCGGCTGCATCGAGCAGGGCAAGCGCGGGCTCGGCAAAGCCGTCATTGCCGACGGCGCCGCTGAGGCGGACCGTTGCGCCGGCGCGGCGCGCGGCCAGCGCCTGATTGGCGCCCTTGCCGCCCGCGGCGGTGGAAAAGCCGTTGCCGGCGACGGTTTCTCCCGGCTTCGGCAAGCGATCCGTTGTGGCGATGAGATCCATGTTGATGGAGCCGAAAATAGTGATCATGCGATATCCTGCCCTGGGCGTTGATCCTGCGTGATCCTGCCCGAAGGCTGCTCTCTGTCTTTTGGGATCATGCATCGATTGGGCGCGACACTGCCGAAGCGATCAGTCTTCGTCAACCACCCTCAGCTTGAGTTGGCTCGTGCGGTTATCGACCGGCTTTGGTTTCTCTTCGGCACGCGTCTTCGCAGGCTCTTTCGCGGCCTCGAACTCCAGCGCCTCGATCCTCTCGCCCCGCCTTGCCAGCTTGTCGGCCGAGGTGACGATCATGTCGACATCCTTCTGCGCCATGGCAAAATGGCCTTGGAGCTTGCGCACCCGCTCATCCAGCCGGGAAAGATCGTCCATCAGATGCGCGACTTCGCTTTGGATGACATGCGCCTGCTCGCGCATGCGCTGATCCTTCAGCACTGCCTGGATCACCTGGATCGACAGCATCAGCAGCGAAGGCGAGACGATGACGATGCGGGCGCGCTGCGCCTTCTGCACGATCGCCTCGAAGTTCTCGTGAATCTCGGCGAAGATGGATTCGGAGGGCACGAAGAGAAAGGCCGTGTCCTGCGTTTCGCTCGGGATGAGATATTTCTCCGAGATGTCGCGAATATGCAGTTCCAGATCCCGGCGGAACTGTTGGGCTGCGATCTTGCCATGTTCCGGGCTGGCGGCGCTGCGAATGGCGTTCCACGCTTCCAGCGGAAACTTGGCATCGATAACCAGCGGCGGCGAGCCGTTCGGCATGCGAATGGTGCAGTCCGGCCGCGAGCCGTTCGAAAGCGTCGGCTGGAAGGCATAGGCGCCCATCGGCAGTCCATCGGCGACGATGGTCTCCATGCGTGCCTGGCCGAAGGCGCCGCGCGTCTGCTTGTTGGAAAGGATGGCCTGCAGCCCGACGACATCCTTCGCCAGCGACTGGATATTGGTCTGCGCCGCATCGATGACGGCAAGCCTCTCCTGCAGCCGGCGCAGGTTTTCATGCGTCGAGCGCGTCTGCTCGCCGATCGTCGCCGTCACCCGTTGCGACATGCCGTCCAGACGCTGGCCGATCGCCTGGTTGAGCTCGGCCTGCCGCGAGCCGAACACTTCGGCCATGGCGGCGAGCCGGCCCTGCATCTCCGCCTGCGATCGAAGAAGCGCGGCCATGGTATGCTCGGCGTCGAGCATGTCGTCCTCCGCGCGCGCCCTGCTGCGGATGAAAAGGACGAGTACCGCGATAACAAGCAGGATGACGAGGCCGGTCAGGATCTGGACCGTGGAAATGGCTTGGCCGAAGAGGATGAAGGACATGAAACCTGGCGCGCTGGTGAAGTTCTAGATCGGCACCATAGCAAAATTGTTGCGAATATCCAGATCAAAACGTGAACAGAATTTCCGGGCCATTTGCTCCGGCTTTGACGCCGGTCGTTGAAAAAACACCGCTTCACCGCCTCTTGACGATTCCATCGCACAACAAGATGCGTTATGGGAAACGTCATGACGATCAAGCCACTTATCATTTTGCCCGATCCGCTGCTCCGCCAGGCTTCCAAGCCCATCGAGCAGATCGATACCGAAATTCAGCGCCTCGCCGACGACATGCTGGAAACCATGTACGACGCGCCGGGCATCGGCCTCGCGGCGATCCAGATCGGCGTTCCCCGCCGTATGCTTGTTATCGACGTCGCGCGCGAAGGTGAAGAGAAGACGCCGCTGGTTTTCATCAATCCGGAGATCGTCGCGTCGTCGGACGAGCGTTCGGTCTATGAGGAAGGCTGCCTTTCCATTCCGGATTACTATGCCGAAGTGGAGCGCCCTGCGCGCGTCACCGTCAAGCATCTGGACCGCAACGGCAAGGAACTGCTCACCGAGGCTGAGGGTTTGCTGGCGACCTGCGTACAGCATGAGATCGATCACCTGAACGGCGTGCTGTTTATCGACCACATCTCCCGTCTCAAGCGCGAGATGGTGATCAAGAAGTTCACCAAGGCCGCCAAGTCCAAGGCTCTGTGACCGGCCGCCATTGAAAGATCAGCTGCGGGCGCCTATGATATCATTGATATCAAATGGAGGCGCAGATGAGTGATCTTTTGATTCGCGATATTTCCGAGCCCATGAAGCAGGATATCGCAAGACGGGCAAGGCAAACCGGACGCAGCCTTTCGGAGGAGGCGAAAGAACTCTTACAGAGGGCCTTGATCGCGGAGAAAGCCGAAATGGAGACCCCTCGACCATCGGCTTGGGATCTTCTGAGACCGATCCTCTATGATGGCAATGACACCGCAGCAGCGGAGTATGCACGCATCATGGAAGAAATCGAGGCGGAGCGAAAGAAGGACTTCGGCCGTCCGGTCGAGGACTTTGAATGATCGTCCTCGATACGAATGTTATTTCTGAGCTGGAAAGACCTGTTCCGGATCAAAATGTAACTGTCTGGATGAAGGCTCGGTCAAGCACGGAATTCTATCTTTGCGATGTCGTGGTGATGGAGCAATCCTATGGCGCGGAGCGCTTCTTGCTTCGCACGCAGTCCGATCGCTACACGAAGATCTTCAATGCTTTGCTCGCGTCGTTCCACGGCAGGATCCTTCGCTTCGATCAAAATTCTGCCATTGAAACGGGTCGTATTCGTGCTCGTCGGGAGCGTTCGGGCCATCAGATTTCCGTGCAAGATGCCATGATCGCCGCAATCTGCCTCACGAACGGCGCGACATTGGCGACGCGCAACACAAAAGACTTCGAGGGGCTTGATCTCAAGCTCATAAACCCGTTTGAAGGCGGCTAGCATTTGACCCGGGTGGCGCTTGGGTCATTCGAAACTTGATAATCTCAGCCGGATGGATCGCATGTCGCTCAACATCATTTTCATGGGAACGCCCGAATTCTCCGTGCCGACGTTGCGGTCCCTGATCGATGCCGGGCACAAGGTTCGCGCCGTTTACACGCAGCCGCCGCGTCCCGGCGGCCGGCGCGGGCTCGACCTGCAGAAATCGCCGGTGCATCAGGCGGCCGAATTGCTCGGCCTGCCGGTGTTCACGCCGGTCAACTTCAAGGATCCCGACGAGCGCCAGCGCTTTCGCGATCTGGATGCAGATGTCGCCGTCGTCGTGGCATACGGCCTGCTGCTGCCGGAAGCGATCCTCACCGGTACGCGCCTTGGCTGCTACAACGGTCATGCGTCGCTGCTGCCGCGCTGGCGCGGGGCTGCCCCCATCCAGCGGGCGATCATGGCCGGCGATGCCAAGACCGGCATGATGGTGATGAAGATGGACAAGGGTCTCGATACCGGCCCGGTCGCGCTGACGCGCGAGGTCGAGATCGGCGACACAATGACATCGGGCGAGCTGCATGACAGGCTGATGCTCGTGGGCGCCAAGGCCATGGCCGAGGCGATGAACAAGCTGGAGCATGACGAGCTGCCGCTGACCGCCCAGCCGGCCGAGGGCGTTCTTTATGCCGCCAAGATCGACAAGGCCGAAACCCGCATCGATTTTGGCAAGCCGGCGACGGATGTGCACAATCATATTCGCGGCTTGTCGCCTTTTCCCGGCGCCTGGTTCGAAGCCGAAATCGCCGGCCGTCCCGAGCGCATCAAGGTGCTCGGCTCGGCGCTGGCCGAGGGCAATGGAGCCGCCGGCCACGTCCTGACGGACGATCTCGTCATTGCCTGCGCCTCCGGCGCCGTGCGTCTCACGAAGCTGCAGAAGGCCGGCGGCAAGCCGCTGGCGGCGGCCGATTTCGTGCGTGGCACGCCGATCTCGCCGGGCACCGTGCTTGCTTCGGGGCAGGGCTGATGCCGCGTTACAGAATGACCGTCGAATATGACGGCATCCCCTATGTCGGCTGGCAGCGCCAGGAAAACGGCCCCTCCGTGCAGGGCGCGATCGAAAGCGCCATCCTGTCGCTGACGGGTGAGACGGTTTCGATCCGCGGCGCGGGGCGTACGGATTCCGGCGTGCATGCCATGGGTCAGGTCATGCATGCCGACCTTTCCAAGGAGTGGAAGACCTATACGCTGCGCAATGCGCTCAATGCGCATCTGCGGCTTGCCGGAGATCGGGTCGCCATTCTCGATATCGTCGAGGTCGACCAAAGCTTCGATGCGCGCTTCTCGGCCATTCGCCGCCATTATCTCTATCGCATCATCGCCCGCCGCGCTCCCCTGGCGCTGGAGGCCGGGCGTGCCTGGTGGGTGCCGAAGGACATGGATCACGAGGTCATGCACGCCGCAGCGCAAACCCTTGTGGGACGGCATGATTTCACCACCTTCCGCTCGGCGCATTGCCAGGCGAACAGCCCGGTGCGCACGCTCGACCGGCTGGATGTGACGCGCAGCGGCGAATTGATCGAGATCCGCGCCACGGCGCAAAGCTTCCTGCATAATCAGATCCGTTCCTTCGCCGGCACGCTGAAGCTGGCGGGCGAGGGCAAATGGACGCCGGACGACGTGCGTGCAGCGCTCGAAGCCAAGGATCGCAAGGCCTGCGGTCCTGTCGCCCCGCCGGATGGGCTCTATTTCATGCAGGTGGATTATCGCGACGATGCCGGTTTGGCTTCCGGCGAGGGAGAGAACACCGATGACGGTGACGATCTATCATAATCCCGCTTGCGGCACCTCGCGCAACACGCGGGCTATGATCAGGCAGTCGGGAGAAGAGCCCCTCGTCATCGAATATCTGAAGACGCCGCCCAGCTGAACCCGGATATCGGTTCCTTCACCAAGGAAGACGGCGAAGTCGTTGGTCGCTAGCTCAGCCCGGCGGGTAGACCCCGAGGAAGCGCTGCAGGAAATCCGTCAGCAGCATGTTCGGAATGAGCAGCATCAGCGTCAACGCGCCGATGAAAAGCGGATGCGTGCCGCAGATCATCCTGAGAATGCGTGCCAGCGAGAAGATAGTCGCCATGGTCAGTATCAGCGATAGAAATCCCGCCAGAACCTTCGCGCCGGGGACAAAGATGATCAATGCAAACAGCAATGCATTCAGATAGTTGGCCGGCACGAAAAGCCAATTTACCGTCGCGACGATCGGCGGAAACTTGTCGCCGAAACGGAAGAGCAGAAGCAGCAGCCCGGCAAGGATCGGCGGCATGAGCCAGCCGGCCGCCTCGACCAGCGCGAGGCGCATGAAGAAGGCGATCCCGGTCGATGTTTCGGGAGGCATGGCCATGAGATAGGCCTGCTGCAGCCATAGCCAGGAAATGCCGATCGGTGGCAGGCTCCAGACAATGGCCCAGAAGGAGCGCAGCATGCCGCGATCCGTTGTATCCAGATACTGGAATCCGCGCGCATCCATACGTATCAGCAGCCACAGGCCGGACAGATAATATTGGACTTCCCTAAATGTCGGCATTCTCGAACCAGCGCTGGATGAAGGTCTGGTAGATCCCGGTCAGCGTTTCGAGATCCGACAGCGCCACACGCTCGTCGACCATATGCATGGTTTGGCCGACGAGGCCGAATTCGACGACGGGGCAATAGTCCTTGATGTAGCGGGCGTCGGAGGTGCCGCCGGTGGTCGAAAGCGCCGGCCTTTGGCCGGTGATGTTTTCGACGGCCGAAGAGAGCGAGGCGATCAGCGCATTGTTGCGCGTGAGGAAGACCTGGCTCGGGCGCTCGGACCAGGTGATGTCGTATTTCGCCGGCGGGCGTCCGGGGCGCAGCGTCTGGTCTGCGGCTGCCGCATCCAGGCGGGCGATGATTTCGGCCTTCAGCGTATCGGCGGTCCAGGTGTCGTTGAAGCGGATGTTGAAGGTCGCGGTCGCCTTGGCGGGGATGACGTTGGTGGCGGCATTGCCGACATCGATGGTCGTCACTTCGAGGTTGGACGGCTGGAAACTGTCCGTGCCGCTATCGAAAGGCGGGTCGAGCAGCGCTTCCGTCAGCTTGATGATGCTGCGCACGGGGTTGTCGGCGAGGTGCGGATAAGCCGCATGGCCCTGGACGCCATGGACGGTGATGAAGCCGGAAATCGAGCCGCGGCGGCCGATCTTGATCATGTCGCCGAGCCGGTCCGGGTTGGTCGGTTCGCCGACGAGCGACGCGTCCCAAGTCTCGCCGCGCTCGGCTGCCCATTGCAGCAGCTTGATCGTGCCGTTGATCGCCGGCCCTTCCTCGTCGCCGGTAATCAGGAAGGAGATCGAGCCGGCGGGCTTGCCGTGCTTCTCGATATGGCGCGCGACGGCGGCGACGAAACAGGCAATGCCACCCTTCATATCGACAGCGCCGCGGCCGAAAAGCTCGCCATTGGCGATCTCGGCGGCAAAGGGCGGGTGGCTCCAGGAGGCGGCATCGCCGACCGGCACGACGTCGGTGTGCCCGGCAAACATCAGATGCGGTCCATCCGCGCCGAGCCGCGCATAGAGGTTCTCGATATCGGGCGTTCCCGGCTCGCTCGCCGTCATGCGCTCGACCTTGAAGCCCAGCGGCAGCAGCATGTCGGCAAGCGCGGTCAGCGCACCGCCTTCGGCTGGTGTGACCGAGGCGCAGCGAATGAGGGTCTGCAGGTTGGTGACGGGATCGGTAACAGTCATCGGAGGCAACTTATCCGGCGGGAAATGGCAAAGCGATGGCAAAGGATCGGCGATGGCTCGAAAATCTTTGCCGCGATTCCAGCAATCGCACAGGCATGTTAACCCGGCAAGCACAAGGGAAGCGCGATATGGAACCGCGCTTCCGAAAATTCGCGATCAGTCGCGCAGCAGCTCGTTGATGCCGGTCTTCGAGCGGGTCTTTTCATCGACGCGCTTCACGATGACGGCGCAATAGAGGCTGGGGGCGGGCTGGCCGTTCGCCATGGTGTTGCCGCTCGGCAGGGCGCCGGCGACGACGACCGAGTAGGGCGGAACTTCGCCATAGGTGATCTCGCCGGTGGCGCGGTCGACGATCTTGGTCGATTTGCCGATGAAGACGCCCATGCCGAGCACCGAGCCTTCGCGGATGATGCAGCCCTCGACCACTTCCGAGCGGGCGCCGATGAAGCAATTGTCCTCGATGATCGTCGGGCCGGCCTGCATCGGCTCCAGCACGCCGCCGATGCCGACGCCGCCCGAAAGATGCACATGCTTGCCGATCTGCGCGCAGGAGCCGACGGTGGCCCAGGTATCGACCATGGTGCCTTCGCCGACATAGGCGCCGAGATTGACGAAGGACGGCATCAGGATGGCGTTCGGCGCGATATAGGCGGAATGACGCACGACGGCGTTCGGCACGGCGCGGAAGCCGGCTTCGCGGAAGCGGTTCTCACCCCAGCCTTCGAACTTCGAGGGAACCTTGTCCCACCAGGTGGCATTGCCCGGACCGCCTTCGACGATCTTCATGTCGTTCAGGCGGAAGGAGAGCAGAACCGCTTTCTTGAGCCACTGGTTGACGGTCCAGTTGCCGTCCGCACCGCGTTCGGCCACGCGCACTTCGCCGCTGTCGAGGAGATTGAGCGCCGTCTCGACGGCCTCGCGGACTTCGCCGCGCGTCGAGGTGTTCACATTGTCGCGATTGTCGAAAGCAGCCTCGATGGACTTTTCGAGGGAGGCGAGATCGTTAGCGCTCATGGGAATTCCTTAAAACGTCAGTGCCTATCGTGATTTCCGGAATGGTCCGGAAGCGGTCGATTGGTCCTATAGCATGGATGTCGAAAATGGAATGTCTTTTAAGCGCCGATTGAGCTTGGATTCAAGGCGTTGTAGGGGCATATGCAAGAGCTTGGCCATCCCTCTCCATGGGCGGGAACGGCCCGTCATGATCGATTCGAAAGGCATGAATAGATGAGCAAGGCGAAGAACGGCAGGCTGAGGCGCAAGGATGGGGTATGGGACCCCTTGAAGACGAGCTCGGCGGACAAGAAGCGGGCCGAATCCGTGCCGCGCACGCCGCAGTCGATGTCGCCTTCCTACCGGCTCGCCTATGCCGACGAGGACTTCCTGTGCCGTGAGGAACTGCGGCCGATCCGCCTGCAGCTCGAACTGCTGAAGACCGAAATGTCGCTGACCGAACGCGGCATCAAGTCGACTGTCGTGATGTTCGGCGGCGCGCGCATTCCGGCACCGGGCGCCAATGCATGGGCTGCCCGCAACGACGTGCAGCGCGCCAATCTCGAGGCCGCATCGGTCTATTACGAGGAGGCGCGCAAGTTCGCGCGGCTTTGCTCCCGCCATTCCGCCGGCTTCGACTTCCACGAATATGTCGTGGTGACCGGCGGCGGCCCGGGCGTGATGGAGGCGGGCAATCGCGGTGCGGCCGAAGAAGGGGCGCCGTCGATCGGCCTCAACATCGTCTTGCCGCACGAGCAGGCGCCGAACGCCTATGTCACGCCGGAGCTCAGCTTCAATTTCCATTATTTCGCGATCCGCAAGATGCACTTCATGGTGCGGGCCAAGGCGATCGCGGTATTTCCGGGTGGCTTCGGCACGCTCGACGAATTGTTCGAATGCCTGACGCTCATTCAGACCGGCCGCATGGAGCGCCTGCCGCTCATTCTCTTCGGCGAAAAATTCTGGCGCAACATCATCAATTTCGAAGCGCTCGCCGAATTCGGCACCATCGCGCCTGACGACGTCAACCTGATCAGCTTCGTGGACACTGCAGACGATGCCTGGAAGATCGTTCGCGATTTCTACGAGCACGACAACGGCCACTGACAACGAAAAGCCCGCCGTCGCGGAGGCGAGGGCGGGCTTTCGGTCATGGGAGTCCCGTTCAAGACGCGATCCATGCGGCGCGGGGGCTCGCCTGCAGGGTCGCGCTTGATGAGGAGGCCTACAGCAACGGCCGGTTCGGCATGTCGTCCAGCGAGATCACGCCGTCATGGTTGCGGTCCATACGGTCGAAGAACTTGTTGGCGGCGTCTTCGGCCTCCTGCTTGCTGATCTGGCCATTTTCATCCTTGTCGATGCGATGGAAGATCATCATGCCGCGCATCAAACCTGCTTCATGCATGAAGCGGCCGTGCGGCCTGTGATGGCGTTGGCCATGATTGCCCTTGTTGTCGGCTTGTGCCTGATCGCCCTTGCTCTGATCGTTCTGGGCCTGATTGTCGCCCTGATCGTCCTTTGCCTTGGCGTGCTCGGCTTTCCATTCCTTGAAGCGTTCCTGACGATAGGCGCGCAACTCGCCGGGCGTGATTTCGCCGTCGTGGTTGGTGTCGATCTGGTCGAAGATCTTGTCGACGCCGGCTTTCACCTCGTCACGGGTGATCTTGGTGTCGCCGGGCTGGCCGAATTGCTTCAGCATGCGCACATAGACGATTTCCGGTGAAAAGCGCGGTCCGTGCCAGCGTCCGCCATGATGACCGCCGTTTGCTTCATCCTGGGCAGCGAAGCTCGCCTGGGCGGCGGCGCCCACCAGAAGGGCTGCGGAAAGTCCCGCAAGAAGAATTTTTTTCCCGTTCATCGTTTTTCCTTTCGTGTCGAGGAATGGTTAAACGATAGGGCGGGTGGTCCAAAACGGCCAATTAAACCTCTGTAAGGCGGATGAAACTTTCGTAACCCCGCCCTAATGAATGGTTAAGCTAAGGCCTTGAGAAAGCTGGTGAGGTCGTCGGTCACATAGTCGATATGATCGTCCTCGCCGGTGGTGCGCTCCCACCATTCGACGACCGTCGTCTCGAGGTTCCGGGGCACCAGCAGCACGGTCTTCATGCCGAGCGCCTTGGGCACCGTGAGATTGCGCGGCAGATCCTCGAACATGGCGGCTCGCTTCGTGTCCACCCGGTTGAGGCTCGTGAATTTGTCGTAGGTCGTGCCGGCAGGTTTCGGCACGTAGTCGGCCGCAACGATGTCGAAAATGTCGTCGAAGCTGTCGAGAATGCCGAGCGCGCCGGCCGTCGCCTGGGCGTGTTTGACACTGCCGTTGGTGAAGATGAACTTGCGCCCCGGCAGCGCCCTGATGGCGGCAGCCAGCTCCGGCTGCGGTGTCAGCGCCGAATAGTCGATCGCATGGGCCTTTTCCAGGAAGTCGTCGGGATCGATGCCGTGATGGATCATCAATCCCTGCAACGTCGTGCCATGGTCGAGATAATATTGCTTCTGCAGCTTGCGCGCTTCGTCCCGCTCCATCTGCAGCAGCGCCGAGACATAAGCGGTCATGTTCTTGTCGATCTGCGCGAAGAGATCGACATGATGCGGATAGAGCGTGTTGTCGAGGTCGAACACCCAATCGCGGATGTTGGAGAAATCTGACGGCTCGGAGAGTGATTTTGTCTGGCTCATGGGGAGCTTATCGCATGCCCTCCTGCGAAAGGGGAGGGAAAATATTCATGCATGCGACATGCCGCCGTGTCGCGGGCATTGGCGGATAATCCAATGCCGGCTATGATTTTACTATTGATTTGCGGGGTTTTACTCTATTTTCAACCGGAGGGAAGGGCTTCCGCTCTTTCGGGTCGCGGAGAGGAATCCCCGGCCGGGCTTTTCGGAGGGGACGCGATGAGTCAGGTGGAAAAGGCGCAGGAGTTCGCGCGGCTGCACAAGAAGGGCGAGCCGCTGATCCTTTTCAATATTTGGGATGCAGGCTCTGCCAAGGCCGTAACGGAAGCCGGCGCGAAGGCGCTGGCGACGGGAAGCTGGTCGGTCGCCGCCGCCAACGGTTTCGGCGACGGTCAGGCGATCCCGCTATCGCTGCTGGCGGTCACCGCCAGGTTGATTTCGGTGACGAGCCCCTTGCCGCTCTCCGTCGATTTCGAGGGTGGCTATGCCGTCGAACCGGAGGAAGTTGCCGCCAACGTCGAAAAGATCATGGATCACGGCGCGGTCGGCATCAATTTCGAGGATCAGGTGATCGGCGGCGAGGGCGTTCATCCTGCCGAGATACAGGCGGCGCGCATCAGGGCCATCCGGGAAATGGCCGATCGCCGGGAAATGCCGTTGTTCATCAACGCCCGAACCGATCTTTTCCTGCAGGAAAGCGACACGGCCCATCACCATATCTTGCTGGACGACGCATACCGCCGCGCCGATGCATTCGCCGAGGCCGGGGCCAGCGGCTTCTTCGCGCCCGGCCTTGTCGAACCGGAACTGATCGGCGCCTTGTGCGAACGCTCGCCTCTGCCGGTCAACATCATGGTGCGCCCGGCAACACCCGACAACGAGACCATGGCAAAGCTCGGCGTCAGCCGCATAAGCTATGGGCCGGCTCCCTACCGATCGGTCATGGGAATGTTGAAAAGCGAGGCCGAAGCGATCTACCGGCCGACTTGAGCATAATAGAAGCCGGGATCCTCTACCTCTTCGGCAGGCGGATCCCTTTGGGCAAACGACGGCAGGAGTGAAAATGTCTGAGCGCGACACCGGGCTCCACGGTTGCTGGCGCTTGGTTTCTTTTGATACCGAGCTTCAGGATTCAAGGGAGCGCAGTCAACCGTGGGGCGACCACCCCAATGGGCGCCTTATGTTCGGCACTGATGGGCGAATGATGGTCCTGGTTACCGCAGGGGCGCGGGAGCCTGGGACTGCGGATGAGAAACTGCTGGGACTTTTCCGTACCATGATGGCCTACACCGGACGATATCGGATCGAGGGCGACAGGTTCATCACAAAGATTGACTCATCCTGGAACGAAGCCTGGAAAGGTAGCGAGCAGGAACGCTTCTACAAGCTTGATGGAGACACGCTCGAGGTCTTTACGGGCTGGATGCCCAATCCGTTGGTATCGGGAAATCCAATAGGAAGGGCTGTGCTCAGGTTTAGGCGCGATTAACCTCCGCTACGCTGGGTTCTCGCACGCCCTGCACCGATCATGCGGCAGGTGCTCTTTCACGCCAAGCCATAGTCATGTCCATTGGGCTTTGCAGCCCAATGGAATAACAACGGATTGAAATCAGCCAATTTTTCAGTCAGCCTTGAATGTGCCGCCGCCCCTACGGAACGATCAGCGTGCCGGCGCCGTGCTCGGTGAAGATTTCGAGCAGGACCGAATGGGCCGTCTTGCCGTTGAGGATGACGACGCCCTGAACACCGGCCTTGATGGCATCGATGCAGGTTTCGACCTTCGGGATCATGCCGCCGGAAATCGTGCCGTCGGCGATCAGCGCATGGGCCTGGGCCACGGAAAGTTCCTTGATGAGCTGGCCCTGCTTGTCGAGTACGCCCGGAACGTCCGTCAGGAACAGCAGGCGCGTGGCGCTGAGCGCGCCGGCGATCGCACCGGCGAAGGTGTCGGCGTTGATGTTGTAGGTCGCGCCGTCGCGCCCGGGAGCGACCGGTGCGATGACCGGGATCATCTCGGACTTGGCAAGCAGGTCGAGCAGCGTGCGGTCGACTTCGACCACTTCGCCGACGAAGCCCAGATCGAGCACGCGCTCGATGTTCGAATCCGGATCCTTGACGGTCTTGTGCGCCTTTTCGGCGAAGACCATGTTGCCGTCCTTGCCGCAAAGGCCGATCGCCCATTCGCCGGTCTGGTTGATCAGCGCGACGATTTCCTTGTTGATCGAGCCGGCGAGCACCATTTCGACGATCTCGACCGTCTTTTGGTCGGTGACGCGCAGGCCGCCTTCGAATTTCGATTCGATGCCCATCTTCGTCAGCATGGCGCCGATCTGAGGGCCGCCGCCGTGGACGACGATCGGGTTGACGCCCGACTGCTTCAGCAGGGCGATATCCGCCGCGAATGCTTTGCCGAGTTCGGCATTGCCCATGGCGTGGCCACCGTATTTCACGACGATGGTCTTGTTTTCGTAGCGCTGCATATAGGGCAGCGCCTGCGCGAGCAGGCTGGCTTGGAGTTCGCTTTGGGCTTCGGACATGGTGCACCCTTCGAAATTGTTCGCGGCCTTTTATCTCAAGTTTTTGACAGAGGGAATAATGATGTCGGGATTAGTTGACGGCACGCCCTATCGTCGTTGCAGAAATTGATCGCACTTGCGAGCTTGTCACCCGGTGCTTTTCTTCTAAAGATGGCGCAGGCGTCGCAACCGGGGAGTTGGATGGCGAGCGAGGAGATGGAAGCGCTGATCGGTCGTGTCGCCATGCGCGATCAGAAAGCCTTTGCCGCGCTCTATAAGCGCACCAGCCCGAAACTCCTTGGCGTTTGCTTGCGTATCGTTGGCAACAAGGCGGATGCGGAAGAAATTTTGCAGGAGGTCTATATCAAGATCTGGCAGCGGGCCGAGCAGTTTGCCGTTGCGGAGGGGCCGGCAATGCCATGGCTGGTCGTCATCGCGCGCAATCGGGCCATCGATTTCATCCGTGCCCGCAAGCCGGTAGCCGACGAAATAGACGCCGCCTACGATCTTGCCGACCTGGAACCCGACCCCGAAGAGCAAGCAATCGTGAAGGGAGAGGGGAGGCGGATTGACAGGTGCATGGAAGAGTTGGAAGCTGATCGCGCGCGGGCAGTTCGCAGCGCCTATGTCGAGGGCTTGAGCTACCAGGAGCTCGCCGATCAACACACGGTGCCATTGAATACTATGCGCACCTGGCTGCGTCGAAGCCTGATCAGACTGAGAGAGTGCATGGACCGATGAGTACGCCCGATCAAAGCAAGGGAGGCCGCTCCCGCGACGAAGTCCTGGCCGGAGAATACGTGCTTGGCGTGCTTTCATTGGAGGACCGGCAGAAGGTCGAGCGCCGCATGCGCAGCGATCGCCAGTTCGCCGCCATCGTCAGCCGCTGGGAGCAGAACCTCTCGGAATTCAACGAGGAATACGAAACGGTTACTCCGGCGGCCGCGGTGTTTCCGAAGATCGAGAAGCGGATTTTCGGCGAGACCGCGCTTGGCGCGAATCTCTGGAATTCGCTCACGCTCTGGCGCTCTGTCGCCTTCGGTTCGCTGTTTCTGGCCGCCGGCGTCCTGGTCTTTGCCATTACGAACGAGGGCAGTCTGCCTCCTTCCCCCGGCAAGCAGTTGACCGCCTCGCTTTCCGGCCACGACAGCCCCATCAATCTCCTCGCCAATTACGACGCCGCCAACGGGCGCCTGAGGGTGACGCCGGTCGCTGCCGGCAAGCCCGAGGAGAAGTCGCTCGAGCTCTGGCTGATTCGCGGCAGCGATCCGGCCGAGGCGCTGGGAGTCCTGCCGCAGACGGGTGACGGTGAAATTGTCCTTCCGCCGGAACTTCACGGCAAATTGACCGAGGGCGCCATCATCGCCGTCAGCGTCGAGCCCTTCGGCGGCTCGCCGACCGGCAAGCCCACAGGCGATGTGGTCGCCTCCGGCACGATCCACCTGCCCTGACGAACGTCGTCCCGCGAAAAGCAATCGCGGCTGAAACTCTTTGTCGGCGCGCTCCGTACTTTCTTTCGACCCCGGGTGATCGGGGCAATAGAGAGGAAGAGGAGACGTTATGATCAAGACCGCGTTTCGCGTTGCCGCTGTCGCTGCAATGCTGTCCGCCGCAACCAGCCTCGCCTACGCCAAGGACCCGATGGTGGGTGGCGCTGCGATGTATGCCAGCAAGAACATCGTCCAGAATGCCGTGAATTCGAAGGATCACACGACGCTTGTCGCGGCCGTCAAGGCTGCGGGCCTCGTCGATACGCTCGAAGGCAAGGGGCCCTTCACGGTCTTTGCTCCGACCAACGAGGCCTTCGAGAAGCTGCCGCCCGGCACGGTGGAGACGCTGCTGAAACCGGAAAACAAGGAGAAGCTGGTCAAAGTGCTGACGTGCCATGTTGTGGCCGGCGATGACATGGCCGCCGCGATCGGCAAGTGGGCGAAGAGCAAGGGTGGTGAATACGACCTGAAAACGGTCGGTGGATGCACGATCAAGGCCATGGACAAGGCCGGCAAGCTGACCTTGACCGACGAGACCGGCGGTACGGCTCACGTCACCATCGCCGATGTCAAACAGTCGAACGGTGTGATCCACGTCGTCGACAAGGTGCTGTTGCCGAAGATGTAATCCTCCGCGGCAACACGGCCGCCGTTCCCTGAAGCGGGGTCAGGAGCGGCGGCCTCAATCCGGATGTGCAGTATTCAGACCTGGATACCGACCGTCAGGCCAATAGCCTCGCGCAGCTCCTGAAGGCCCGCGCCTTTTTCCGAGGAGGTGGCGAGGATGCCGGGATAGGCGGCGGGGCGCTTGCGGATCTTCTCGGCGGTCTCGGCGAGCAGCTTCGGCAGGCCGGCTTCCTTGATCTTGTCGGTCTTGGTGAGCACGATCTGATAGGAAACAGCTGCCTTGTCGAGCAGATCCAGAACCTCCGCGTCGTTCTTCTTGATACCGTGGCGGCTGTCGATCAGCACGTAGACGCGCTTCAGCGTCGTGCGCCCGCGCAGATAGTCGAACACCAGCTTCGTCCAGGCGTCGACCTGATCCTTTGGTGCTTCGGCATAACCATAGCCGGGCATGTCGACCAATGCCATCGGCGGCAGGTCGCCGTTCTCGCCGGAAAAACCATCGGGAACGAAATAATTGAGCTCCTGCGTACGCCCCGGCGTATTCGAAGTGCGCGCAAGGCCCTTGTGTCCGACCAGCGCATTGATCAGCGACGACTTGCCGACGTTGGAGCGCCCGGCAAAAGCAATTTCCGGCGGCCCTTCCGGCGGCAGAAACTTCATTGCCGGCACGCCGCGAATGAATATCCACGGACGCCCGAAAAGCGGCTTGTCGTCTTTTGTCGTCTGGTCTGCCATTCTCTCGGTCTTTGCTTGATTTGATGGTCTGGCTTCGGGGTTTTGTCCGTGAAAGTCAAGTTTTGATCGGCAGGCGATCACGCGGCATCTCGGTCCAGGCCATGCGCCTTGAGCGGCGACGGCACGGCAATCCGATCTCGTAAAACAGATAAGCCGCAAACGAAAAGCCCCGCCGAAGCGGGGCTTTATACTTATTTCGATGGCGCCGGTTTTCGTTTGAAGAGGCCCTTCAGGTTGTTGAAGAGCTCCACCTTCACGCCATGGCGCTTCATGATGATCGACTGCTGGATGACCGAGAGCGTGTTGTTCCATGCCCAGTAGATCACGAGGCCGGCCGGGAAGCTCGACAGCATGAACATGAATACCAGCGGCATCCAGTTGAAGATCATCGCCTGGGTCGGATCCGGCGGTGTCGGGTTCATTCGCATCTGGAAGAACATGGTAATGCCCATGATCAGCGGCCAGACGCCGAGATGCAGGAAGGTCGGGGCTGCGAACGGCAGCAGGCCGAAGAGATTGACGATCGAGGTCGGGTCCGGCGCGGAAAGATCCTGGATCCAGCCGAAGAACGCCGCGTGGCGCATCTCGATGGTGATGTAGATCACCTTGTAGAGCGAGAAGAAGATCGGGATCTGCAAGAGCACCGGCCAGCAGCCCGCGATCGGATTGATCTTCTCTTCCTTGTAGAGCTGCATCGTCGCCTGCTGCAGACCCATGCGATCGTCGCCGAACTTGGCCTTGAGCTCTTCCATCTTCGGCTGCATGCGCTTCATGTTCGCCATCGAGGCATATTGCCGGCTGGCGAGCGGGAAGAAGAGCGCCTTGACGACGATGGTGGTGCAGAGGATGGCGACGCCGAAATTGCCGAAGAAGCGGAAGAAGAAGTCCATCAGCTTGAACATCGGCTTGGTGATGAAATAGAACCAGCCCCAGTCGATCAGGCGGTCGAAGCGCGGGATCGAGTAGCTCGTTTCATAGCGATCGATGACCGGAACTTCCTTGGCGCCGGCGAAGATGAGGTTCTTCAGCTCAAGCGACTGGCCTGGAGCGACCGTGACCGCATCTTCCTTGTAGTCGGCCTGATAGCGCGGCGTACCGTCGGTGAAGTGCGAGAAATGGGCATCGTAGGCCGTCGACTGCGGCGGCACGATCGTTGCGGCCCAATACTTGTCGGTAATGCCGAGCCATCCGCCGGTTGCCTTTGCCGGGTTTACGGCTTCCTTCTCCACGGCGGCATACTTGCTCTCGATCAGGCCATCGTCGCCGATGACACCGATGAAGCCTTCATGCAGAACGTAGGCGGACGGTGTTTCCGGCTTGTTGTAGCGCGTGACGCGGCCGTAGCTCGACAGCGAGACCGGTGCCTGGCCGCCATTGACGATCTTGTCGCTGATCGTAAACATGTAGCGATCGTCGACGGAGATGGTGCGGCTGAAGGTGATGCCCTTGTCGTTGGTGTAGGACAGCGTCACCGGCGTCTTGTCGGTCAGCTTGTCGCCGCTTGCCAGCGTCCATATGGTCGAGGGGCCGGGAACCGTGCCGGTCGTATCGCCGCCGAGATAGCCGAGTTCGGAAAAGTAGCCGTCCTTGGTGTCGGCCGGGCTGAACAGCGTGATGATCGGGCTGCTCTTGTCGACGGTCTCGTGGTAGCTCTTCAGCCTCAAATCGTCGAAACGAGCGCCTTCCAGGTTGATGGAACCGGCAAGTGCGGGCGTGTCGATGACAACGCGCGAAGAGGAGGTCTTGGCGACGGATTGGTCACGGGTCAGCACCGTCGGCGTCGTCTGGCCGTTTGCCGGCAAGGAACCGTTTACCGCCGTACCCGCAGCAGGCGACTGCGTCGTCTGAGCCTGCTGGGACTGCTGCTGCAGCTTGGCGGCCTGCTCGGCCTGGCGCTGCGCTTCGAGGCGGGGGTTCATATAGAAAAACTGCCAGCCGAGAACGATCAGCACGGACAGTGCAATTGCTATGAAGTAATTGCGGTTGTTTTCCATCATACTTTCCTGGAGCGGTCCGTTTCCGACCGCCGATGTTTCGGCCTGGTTTCGACGCGGCTTACGAGTTCGCTTGCCAGCTTTTCGAAAGGCGCGGTCAGCACCTCGCGTCGCGCGACAACCACATAGTCGTGTCCGGGCTGCATTGCAAATCCGGCGTGAAGCCGCACGGCTTCTTTCAGCCTGCGCCGCATGCGGTTGCGCTCCACCGCGTTTCCATGTTTTTTGGTAACGGTAAAACCAACGCGGGGCTCGGCGTCGGCAAGCTTGCGGTCCAGCATCTCTATGAGGAAGAACGCGCCTCTGCGCTTCTCGCCTTCGCGGACTGCAAGAAACTGCGGCCGGCTTTTCAGCCGCCCGACAGTCTTTTTTGGTCGTTCATTCGTCAATTTGCCCGCCATCCTGGATTATCGGGCACTTCGGCCCTTAGGCCGAAAGACGCTTGCGGCCGCGGTTACGGCGAGCGGAAAGAACTGCACGGCCGCCCTTGGTAGCCATGCGAGCACGGAAGCCGTGACGACGCTTGCGAACAAGCTTGGATGGTTGATAGGTACGCTTCATTTATTTAAACACCGCGGAGTGCGGCCCTTCTTGAGCTTTGCTTCAAAAGCAAGGAGCGTTGTTGATTATGGCGAACGGATGTGTCCCGCAAATGCAGGCTCCATGACCGGACGTGCGCGGGCTTATACGGATCGAGGCCCGAAGAGTCAATTATACCGCTGCAGATTCCTTGGATTGGCCGCAAATTCGGTCTGTCGGCAACCGCTTCAGGCTTTGCGTGCGATACCTCGCCATTGGCGGAGGCGATCGCCGGATTTAATATAAGAAACTTATTATATATACTAGAATCAACCCGCGTATAGGCGGAAAATACTTCAATGCAACATTAATGATTTTCATCGATATCTAAGTAAATGCCGGAAAACCCATCGATTTTTGGGGGATGGGATCGGCGCCGGAGGGATATTGTGAAAATTCGTGGTAAAATCAATCTGCTTGTGTCGGTCATGGCCGGGGCGGCCCTGTTGATCGGTGCAACTGCCCTCTATGCGTTGCATCAATACGATCAGAAACTGCAGAGCTACGAGCAGACGGCCGGCCGTGCCTACATGGGTGAGCACCTGAATCGCTATGTGACCGCAGCGGTCATGGAAGCGCGCGGCATCTATGCCGCAGCATCGGCAAAGGATTCCAAGACCTTCGCGGATGGGCTGATGGGCGACCTCGACGAAATCGACAAGGTATTGGCGAGCTGGGCGCCTCTGGTTCCCGATTCACAGAAGGCTGACTTCGCCAAATTGCAGTCTCGCGCCCAGGAGTTTCGGGTCTTCCGGACCGAGACCGCCAGGCTCGGCGTGACGGATGGGCCGGACGCCGCGAGCAAGCAGGGCAACAACGAAGCGAACCGCGCCAATCGCAAGGCATTCCAGGCTGAAATCGATGCGGTCGTGCACACCGACAAGGCGGAACTCGCAAGGGCCGAGGCGGATATTGCAAGCTTCCACAACAATGTCTTCTGGGTCGTCCTCGGCATCATGATCGCGGGGATTGGCGCCGGCATCGGTCTGGGCGCCTATATCGGCACCGTTCATCTCAGCACCCCGATCCGCAAGGTGACGGCCGCCATAAAGAGCGTTGCCGAAGGGCGTTTCGATATCGAGGTGCCGTTTGCCGGCCGTCGCGACGAGATCGGCGAGATGGCGGCAGCCGTGGACGTCTTCAAGGAAAACGGCAATGCAGTGCGCCGCATGAATGCCGAGGAAGCGGCCATGCGCGCCAAAAGCGACGAGCTTCAGTCGAGCATGTCCCTGGCGGTCTCGGCCGCGGCGGCCGGCGATTTCAGCCGCCGCATCGACAAGGACTATGGCGACGTCAACCTCAATCGTTTCGCGCGCAACGTCAACGAACTGCTGATCAGCGTCGATACCGGCATCGGCGAAGTGCGCCGCGTCATTGCGAGCCTGGCCGAAGGCGATCTCACGCAGGCCATGAAGGGCGAATTCCAGGGCGCCTTCGCCGAGCTGCAGCAGAACGTCAATACGACATTCGCGACGCTGAAGAGCACCATGCGCGAAGTGCGCCAGACGACCGGCTCGATCAACTCCAACACCAACGAACTGCGTCATGCCAGCGACGACCTCTCCAAGCGCACCGAGCAGCAGGCGGCAGCGCTCGAGGAGACCTCGGCAGCGCTCGACGAGATCACCTCCGTCGTGCAGAACTCGACCGAACGGGCGCGCGAGGCGAGCGTCATGGTCGGCGAAGCCAAGGACGATGCGGCCCGCTCCGGCACCGTCGTTCGCAATGCGATCGACGCCATGGGCCGCATCGAGCAGGCGTCGGGCGAGATCAGCCAGATCATCGGCGTGATCGACGATATCGCCTTCCAGACCAACCTGCTGGCGTTGAACGCCGGCGTCGAGGCCGCGCGTGCGGGCGAGGCGGGCAAGGGGTTCGCCGTCGTTGCCCAGGAGGTGCGGGAGCTCGCCCAGCGCTCCGCCACCGCGGCCAAGGACATCAAGGCGCTGATCAGCAAATCCGGCGATGAAGTGCAGGTCGGCGTCAAGCTCGTGCAGGCGACGGGCGAGGCGCTGTCCTCCATCGAAGCGCGCGTGCTCAAGATCAACGATCACATCCACTCGATCGCAACGGCGGCGCGCGAACAGGCAACGGGCCTGTCCGAGGTGAACAACGCCGTCAACCAGATGGATGAGGTCACGCAGCGCAATGCCGCCATGGTCGAGGAGACATCGGCTGCGACCCATCGTCTGGCCGGCGAAGCGGATGGCCTCGTCCATCTCGTCTCCCGCTTCAAGGTCGATTCCGCCAGCGCCCCCGCGCCGGTGGCAGCGCGCGCCGAGACGCATCGCCCCACGGCATCGCCGGCACGCCGGATGATCGACAGGGTCGCGACGGCATTCGGCGGCGGTGCGCTTGCACCGGCCGCGGCAGCCCAGAGCTGGGAAGAATTCTGACCCGTCGATCTAAGGCCGGCTGCGGTGCATGGGTGCCGTGGCCGGCCTTTACAATCGTCAAACTGCGGAGCCGATTGGAAAAAGGCCCGCAATCGCCTATTATCTAGTTTCGATTAAGTCGCATCAGGTCGCTTTCCAGCGAATCGGGACAATTGAAATGGACAGTGGGCAGGACAAGGACGCCGCAAAGGACGGCAAGGCCGACAAGGGTCGGCTGTCCCAGTTTTGCCGTCCCACCGGCATTTTCGGCGGTCTCTCCGGCAAGCTTCTCATCCTCACCGTCGTCTTCATCTCCTTGGCGGAAGTGCTCATCTTCGTGCCCTCCGTCGCCAATATGCGGCTGCGCTGGCTGGAGGATCGGTTGAACACGGCCGCCGCCGCCGCCATCGTCATCGATGGCCTGCAGCCGGCCGAGCTGCCCCGCGCCCTGCAGAAGGAAACCTTGATGGCCACGGGCACGCGCGCCATCGTTCTGCGCAAGGATGGCACCTCGCGCCTGCTGGCGACGGCCGAGATGCCGGCGTCCGTCGATGAGAAATACGATCTCAGCGATGTCTCGCAGTTGACGGCGATCAAGGATGCGCTCGACACGCTGCTGTTTGGCGGCAACCGCATCATCCGCGTCTTCGGTCCGGTCGGCGGCGACGACGGCACCGGCATCGAGGTGGTGCTCAAGGATACCCGCCTGCGCAACGCGATGCTCGCCTATTCCCGCAGCGTCTTCTTCGTATCCATCCTGATCTCGCTGTTTACGGCGACGCTGATCTTCTTTGCGATCAACCGCATGATGATCCGCCCCATCCGCCGCCTCACCGACAGCATGCAGGCCTATTCGGACGATCCGGAGGATCCCGGTCGCGTTCTCGAGCCGGAAAAGGGGCGCGACGAACTCGCCGTGGCCGGCCGGCATCTTGCCACCATGCAGTCGCAGCTGCAGAAAACGCTGAAGCAGCAAAAGAACCTGGCAGCTCTTGGCCTTGCCGTGTCGAAGATCAACCACGACATGCGCAACATCCTTTCGGCGGCGCAGCTGATGTCGGACCGTCTGGTCGATGTCGACGACCCCATGGTCAAGCGCTTCGCGCCGAAGCTGCTGCGCACCATCGACCGTGCCGTGGGGTATACGACTGAGGTCCTGTCCTATGGACAGACATCCGAATCGGCGCCGCGCCGCCGCAAGATTCGCTTGGTCGAGCTGATCGAGGAAGTTCGCGATATTCTCGCGATCGATCCGGAGAGCGGAATCGGATTCGTCGAGCAGCTCAGTCCGGACCTGGAGGTCGATGCCGACGGCGAGCAGCTGTTTCGCGTCATCCATAACCTTTGCCGCAACGCCCATCAGGCATTGATCGCATTCGGCGAGACGGAGGCGGACAGCATCCGGCGTATCACGGTGTCGGCGCATCGAATCGGCAGCGTCGTCAGCATCACCGTCGACGATACCGGGCCCGGCATGCCGCAGAAGGCGCGGGAAAACCTCTTCATGGCCTTCCGCGGTTCGGCCCGCTCCGGCGGCACCGGCCTTGGCCTGGCGATCGCCCGCGAACTCGTGCTTGCCCATGGGGGCACCATTGCGCTCGTGGAAAAACCGGCCGCCGGCACGCAGTTCCGCATCGAGATTCCAGACCGGCCCGTATCCCTTGATGACTATCGCAGCAAAAGCATGCAAGAAAACTGATTGTTTTCAGTGGCTTGACATCAACATGCACGAAAATTGCGATCTTTTTCACAAATCCACTTGCATTCCCTCCATGGACCCTTTAGAGAACCGCCCACGCCAACGGTTTCTTCCGTTTCGGCACGCACCCGTAGCTCAGCTGGATAGAGCACCAGACTACGAATCTGGGGGTCAGGAGTTCGAATCTCTTCGGGTGCGCCATTTTTCCTAACAGGATTTGAAGTTTTTTGGGTGGGCTCAAGAAACATTCGAGCACAGCTGATGCAGCCGTCCCGCGAGTCGCTTGCCGACGGGAAAGAAATGCACTGTCACCGTAATTGCCAAAGCCTTTCTGGCTGACAAAGCTTATGGTGGCGACGCCCTGATTGATTATCGCGACAAGCGCCAAATCAAACCTATGATACCGCTGAAAGCAAATCGCACCCAGCCGCGTCACACCGATTTCGCCCTCTGCTGCGAACGCAATCTGATCGACATTTTATTAAGCGATATCAAATCAATTAAGATCTATCGCCACCAGATACGACAAGCTCGCAAGCATCTTCCTTGCCGCTGTTCAGTTCGTCGCCTTTCATCAGCCTCGACTGACGACACGCCCTAAGCCGATCTCAGGCTGGCCTCATCCCGATTAAGGCGGAGATGCGGGCCCGTTCCTTGGGATCCGACACCCCCTGGGAATCGACGCGGGGCGTGTAGGGCGCCTCCAGCCGGGCGGCCTCTTCATCAGTCAATTTGATGGCCAGCGAAGCGACGGCGTCGTCGATATGCCTCGTCTTGCTCGCGCCGACGATAGGGGACACGACAACCGGATTGCGCCGCAGCCAGGCCAGAGCGATCTGCGCGGGGCCGACGCCGCGCTCCTCCGCAATCGCGCACAGGGTCTCCACGATGGCGCGATCGCTGTCCTCGGTCGCGTTATAGAGCACGCCTGCGAACGGATCGGATTCGGAGCGTGTGGTGGCCTCGCCCCAGGGCCGGGTAAGACGACCCCGCGCGAGCGGGCTCCAGACCATGGTCCCGACACCTTCATCCTTGCAGAGCGGCAGCATTTCCCGCTCCTCCTCACGGGCGAGGAGGTTGTAGTGATCCTGCATCGAGATGAAGCGCGCCCAGCCGTTCTCCTTCTGCAAGTGCAGCGCCTTGCTGAACTCCCAGGCCATCATCGAGGATGCGCCGATGTAGCGCGCCTTACCCGCTTTAACGACGTCGTGGAGCGCTTCCAGCGTCTCCTCCCAGGGGGTCGTCTGGTCGGCGCGGTGGATCTGGTAGAGGTCGACATAATCGGTGCCGAGGCGGCGCAGGCTGTGGTCGATCTCGGTCATGACCGCCTTGCGTGAGAGGCCTGCGCCATTAGGGCCCGAGCGCATCGGGTGACGCAGCTTGGTCGCGATCACCAGATCGTCGCGATCGCCGAAATCCTTGAGCGCACGCCCCAGGATCTCTTCGCTCGATCCCTGCGAATACATGTTGGCGGTATCGAAGAAATTGATGCCGGCCTCGATCGCGTGGCGGATCAATGGGCGGCTGGTCTCTTCGTCAAGCGACCATACCGGGTGCCCTCGCTTCGGGTCGCCATAGGTCATCGCCCCGATGCAGATCGGCGAGACATCAAGGCCAGTGCGGCCCAATTTGACATATTGCATGGGTTTATCCTCTCGACTACCTTACCGGAGATATCTCCGGTTAAAGCTATATGGAGAGGTCTCCGTTTAGTCAAGGTGGTCGCAATGAGTAATGTAGAGGCTGATCTGCGGGCCGACGCCCGCGCCAATCGGGACAAGATATTGGAGGTGGCGCGCGAGGCGCTCACAGCCGCGTCGGATGCGTCACTCAATTCGATTGCCAAAAGGGCGGGCGTCGGCCCTGGCACGCTTTACCGCCATTTCCCCACGCGGGAGGCGCTGGTGGCCGCGGTCTACCGCAAGGAGATCGACGGACTGGTGGCGCTGGCTCCCGAGTTGGTCGCTGCTCACTCGCCCATGCAGGCGTTCCGCCTTTGGTGTGATCGGCTTGCCCATTATGGGCGGATGAAACATGCCCTGGCCGATGTCCTGCACGCTGCGATGACGGCTGGAGATATGCAGGAAGGCTATCTTCCAATGGTGGGCGCGATCAATCATCTGCTGCGCGCCTGCGAAGCGTCGGGAGATTTTCTGCCGGGCGCGGACGCGGAAGACGTTCTTCTCGTGCTCGGCTTCCTGTGGCGTGTTCCCGCAGGCTCCCAAGGAGAGGCGCGCGCCGATCGTTTGGTCGATCTGATCATTCGCGGACTAGGCCGATAGACTATGATCCGACTGACCTGAGATTTTCCATTCAGCCCGAGCGCGTCGTTCCCTGCCCATGATCCGCTGCCAGCGGCAATTCCGGCAGAAACAGCAGCGCGATCAGCGCGACTGCCACGATGGCCGTTCCCGTTGCGAAGGTCATGGCGATTGCGTGGCGGTAGAGCGCTATCGCGGCGGCGTGGGCTTCGGGAGAGGAGGTGGCAAGCTGCTTCATCCCCGCCTCCGTCAGTGACGACACATGCACCCCATCCAGCAAACCGCCGGCATTCTGCACACGGTAGGCCAGTATTGCGCCGGAGCCTGTGACGCCGATCAGGCCGCCGAGCGAGCGGAAGAAGGCGAGCGTGGCCGTTCCGACGCCGCGATGGGCAAGCGGCAGGGCATTCTGCACGGCGATCGTCATGGTGGGCATGACCAGCCCGAGGCCCAGGCCGAGGGCGAAGACGGTCGGTTCGATGATCCAGAAGCCCTGGCTGGTAGCTGCCGCCCAGGCGAGCGTCGCGAAGGCAGCGGTCGCAAGACCGAGGCCGCAGAGCTGCGCCGGCTTGTAGCGCCCGAAACGGTGCAGCAGCACGCGCCCGTTGACCATGGACGAAATGACGACGCCGATCATCAAAGGGCCGGTCAGCAGGCCGGAATGCGAAGCGCTGACGCCCATGACCATCTGGAAGAACAGCGGAAAGAACAGGCTCGCCCCGAGCATGCCCATGAAGGTCAGCGCCAGCACGATGCAGGCGACGACGAACAGCCGGTTGCGGAAGAGATCGGGCGGTAGCACGGGCTCGGGTTCGCGGCGGATGTGAAGGATGAAAAGCACGAACAGGACGAGCGCGACGGCGGACAGGCCGAAGATCTGCGGCGAGTTCCAGGCCCATTCGTTGCCCCCGAGTGCGAGCACCAGCAGGAAGCTGGTCGTGCAGCTCGTCAGCAGAACCGCGCCGAGATAGTCGATGCGGCGGCTATGGGCATGGTGTGGCCGCTTGAGCGCGCGCCCGATCATGACGAGGGCGACGGCGCCGATCGGCAGATTGACGTAGAAGATCCAGTGCCAGGACAGCATATCGGTGATGATGCCGCCGGCAATCGGCCCGATGACGCTGCAGACTGCGAAGACGGCGGCGATCGAGCCCTGGTTGCGGCCGCGTCGGGCCGGCGGCACGATGTCGCCGATGATGATCTGCGCCAGCGGCAGCAATCCGCCGGCGCCGATGCCCTGGATCGCCCGGAAGATGATGAGCTGCAGCAGCGTCTGCGCCATGCCGCTCAGCACCGAGCCCAGAAGGAAGATGAGGATCGCCGCATAGATCATCGGCTTGCGGCCGTACTGGTCGCTGAGTTTGCCGTAGAGCGGCATCGTGCTGGTCGAGGCGAGCACATAGGCGCTGACGACCCAGGAGAGATGCGTCAGGCCGCCGAGATCGCTGACGATACGCGGCAGCGCGGTCGCGACGATGCTCTGGTCGATGGCGCCGAGGCCAAGAACGATCATCAGGCCGAGTATGACCGCCCGGATCTCGCGACGATCGGGCGGATCGCCTGCCGCCGGCGCGGATGGAGAAGCGGCAGTTGGACCTTCGGCGTTCATTGTCCGATCTCCATGAGCGGTTCTATCGCGGCGCGGATGGCGTCGCGCTGCTGAGGTGACAGTTTGACGAGTTCGGCGGCGAGCCAGTCGGTTCTGCGCTGTTTCAGGCCGCGGATGATCTCCTGGCCTTTCTCGGTGGCAACAAGGCCGTTGCGCCTACGATCGTTCGGGTCTGGCTCCGAGCGGGCGATAAGCCCATCCCGCTCCATCGCCTTCACATGTCCTGATATCGTCGGTCCGCGCAGCTTCTCCATCCGCGCCAGCTCGGCGACGCCGATGCCCGGTTGGCGGATGATGGCGGCGAGCAGCAGGCCGTGCAGCGGCGACAGCCCGGCATCGTCGCTCTCGCGGCGCAATTGCCGGTACAGGCGGTGGAGGGCGGGGCGCAGCGCTTCGGCGAGCGCATAGGCATCTTCGGTCAAACGATGGTGGTCGGCTTTGCTCACAGGGGTTCGCTCGCAAGTAGATAGGTAGGCTTCCTATCTATATAGGTATCGTGCCGCATGTACTTGCGCAAGCGATAATATTGTGAAACATTTTCAATCATGGCGCGTTATCAACCGATATTGCGACTCGCGAGGAGGAGAAGAGCTGTGAAACGTTTCCTGACAACCGTAACAGTGACCGCCCTGAGTGCCCTGCTTGCCGTTACTTCTTTCGACCCGGCCGCCGCTGCGCCGATCCAGCCTTTGATTCAGCCGGCGATCCAGCAGGCGGGTAGCCCGCCGGCCGGCGTGACCGAAGTGCAGTATCGCCATCACAACCGGCACTATCGCCCCCACAACCGGCCGCATTATCGACCGCACTACCGCCCGCATAACCGGCCGGGCTACTGGCATGGCCATCGCGGCTATCGCTACGCTCGCCCCGGCTATCGCCGCTATAACGATGGCTGGTGGTATCCGCTGGCAGCCTTCAGCGCCGGGGCGATCATCGGCGGTGCCGTCGCTCAGCCCCCGCGCGGCAGCGCCCATGTTCGTTGGTGCGCCAGCCGCTACAAGACCTATCGTGCCTCCGACAACACCTATCAGCCGACCAACGGTCCGCGCCGCCAGTGCGTCGGCCCGTAATGTGAAGCGCATTGAAAATCCCTCTCCGGTCTGCGGGGAGGGATTTGTTTTTCAGGCCGCTGCGGATAGCGCTGTCTACAATTCCGTCAACTGCTCCGAGACATCCCAAAGCCGCCGCCAGATGGCTTGATCGCGGGCGTGCGCAGCGATTTTCGCTAGCACCGGCGGGCCTTTGAGTTCGTAAAAGCCGCTTGGGCCATACATGGCGCCGCCCTCGGCCGTGGGCGAGGTGGCGGCAAAGAGTGTCGGCAGGGCGCCGGCCGCCGCCGATTGCGATAGAAACGGCTCCAGCAATTTCATCAGAAACTCGAAGCTGCCCGGTGCGTCGCGGCCCATGCGAGGGCCTGTGGTCTGCAATCCGGTGACGGCGTAGCCGGGATGGGCGGCAACGCTCTTCAGCGTCCAGCCTTCGGCGCGTGCTATCCGGTCAAGCTCCAGGCTGAACAGCAGCGTTGCAAGCTTCGACTGGCAATAGGCAGGCCAGGCCCGATAGCGCCTGCGCCACTGCAGGTCGTCGAAATTGATCCTGCCGCTGCGGTGCGCGAGGCTGCTGACCGTGACCACGCGTGGATTTTCCGCCGCCGATACCTTCGGCAGCAACCGCATCGTCCAGGCGAAATGGCCGATATAGTTGGCGCCCATCTGCATCTCGAAACCGTCTTCGGTCTCGTGCCGGTCAGGGATGGCCATGACGCCGGCATTGTTGATGAGCAGGTCGATATGCGGCAGCGTGCCGGCGATGCGGTCGGCGGCGCGGGCGACCGAAGCAAGGCTTGCAAGGTCGAGCGCCTCGAATGTCACGTCCGCCCCAGGCGTCGCGGCGCGGATCTTGGCGAGCGCCTCGTTGCCTTTCGCCTCGTTGCGCGAGGCAATGATGACTTTTGCGCCTGCGCCGGCCAGAGCCTTGGCGGCTTCGTAGCCGATACCGCTGTTGGCGCCGGTGATGACTGCGATGCGACCTGTCTGCGGCGGAATGTCTTTCACTGTCCAGTCTGGCATTGCGGGCTCCTGTGAAGAGGTTTGGCGTTGCCCATTGTATCTGGTAATTTTTACACTAAATGCAAGTTTGCAATAAATGAAAATAACGCCTTCGGATAGACTTGCCTTGCGTATCAATGATTTTCGACGGCCTGATGGCGCGACATGCCTTCGAATTGCCACGCTGCTCGGTCCTCATCGCGTCACATGGCCGAAGATTGGATTCGCGGAATGACGACAAAGACTTCATGCTCTGATTTTATGCAGTTTTTCCGCTCCTGGGTGAGCGATCCCATGCGGGTTGCCGCCGTCGCGCCGTCGGGCGAGCGGCTGGCCAGGCTGATGACGCAGGAGATCGAGCCGCTCGATGGACCGATCCTCGAACTCGGTCCGGGAACAGGCGTGTTCACCCGCGCGTTGCTGGCGCGCGGTATCCCGGAACACGCGCTAACGCTCGTGGAATTCGGCGAGGAGTTTGCCGCGCGCCTGCGCTTGCGCTTTCCCGAGGCGCGGGTCGTGCATATGGATGCGGCGCGGCTCGGCGAGTGCGGTCTTTTCGACGACGCGCCTTTCGGCGCCGTCGTCAGCGGCCTGCCGCTGCTGTCCATGCCGCCCTCGAAGGTTGCAGCCATTGTCGGCGGCGCCTTCGAAACGATGAAACCGGGTGGCGCCTTCTATCAGTTCACCTACGGTCCGCGATGCCCGGTGCAGAAGCCGATCCTCGCAAGTCTCGGGCTTAAGGGAACACGCATCGGCAGCACCGTCCGCAATATTCCGCCGGCCGGCGTCTACAGGATATCGCGGCAAAATCCGTTGGAACTCTCGATCACCGGCGCCAAATATCGTAGCACCGGAGACAGCGCCGGAATCAGCGCATAGGCGCCGGAGGCGGCAAGGCTGATATGGGGCGGCCCAAGCGAGTGCCGAGCAGGGATAGCGGATGGAGAAGAAGCCGGATGGCGATATCGCGGTGAAGGAAGGCCGGCGCGAGCGCAAGCGCCGCCAGACCCGCGAGCGTATCGAATCCGCGGCCCTGAAGCTTTTCCTTGAGCGCGGCTTCGATGCCACCACGATCGAGGATATCACCGAAGCGGCGGACGTCTCCAAGCGCAGCTTCTTCGACTACTTCCCCAGCAAGGAGGAGGTGGTCGCCGCCTGGCAGGACGGTTTCGCCGGCGAGCTGATCGACGCTGTCGCGGCGCAGCCGGGCGATGCCAGCCTTGTCGCGGTCATCGAGGCGGCGGTCGATGTCGCCCTTCGCGCCACCATCGCCGATCCGCAGCGGCTCGCATTGGCGGCGTTGATCCGCAATACGCCGGCGCTCTGCGCCCGCGATCAGTTGAAATACGCCAAGCTGGAGCGGAAGCTCGCCGATGCGCTGCATGCCCGCAGCGGGGGTGGAGAAGCCGAACGGTTCCGTCTGAGCGTGCTTGCCGCCGCCGTCGGCACGATGCTGCGCATCGGCGGTGAGCGCTGGATGGAATCCCCACGGGATATTTCGCTGGAGGAATTCGCCCGGGCCATGTTCGATGAGCTTTGGGCAGCGCTTGCCGATCTTGGCGAGCTCATAGGGCAAGGCAAACCGGGGCGGTGATTTCCGCCGACACGAGCCGTCACGGATCGCGGCCATAGTAGCAGCTTCGCCGGGAGTGCTGCGACCCGATATGTCAAGCATCGGCGCATTGCATATGTCGTCGTGCAAACCCATCTAGTATCGGGTCGCGACTTCAATTCCCTCCTCGCGAAACGCTCGATTTGCACGACAAATCCCGGCTCCTCCCCGGATGCCGAAAACGACAGATAGATTTCAGATCAGCAAAAAGGGACTACAACCATGTCAGAATTCGACGCAGCCAAGTCCGGTCAGTTCAAGATCGGCGGCGATCTCCCCGTTCATCGTCTCGGTTTCGGCGCCATGCGCATTACCGGTGCCGGCATATGGGGCGAGCCCGACGACCATGACGAAGCCGTCCGCACCTTGAGGCGCCTGCCGGAGCTCGGCATCAATTTCATCGATACGGCCGATTCCTATGGCCCGGATGTTTCCGAACGTCTGATCAAGGAGGCGCTCCACCCGTATGGCGCCGGTCTCGTCATCGCAACCAAGGGCGGGCTTACCCGGACCGGTCCGAATGTCTGGGTGCCAGTGGGTCGCCCTGAATACCTGATCCAGCAGGCCCACAAGAGCCTACGCAATCTCGGCGTCGACCGCATCGACCTCTGGCAGCTGCACCGCATCGATCCCAAGGTGCCGGCGGCCGAACAGTTCGATGCCGTGAAGTCGCTGCTGGATGACGGCATCGCCCGCCATGCCGGCCTGAGCGAGGTGTCGGTTGCCGACATCGAAGCCGCATCGAAGCATTTCAAGGTGGCGACGGTGCAGAACCGCTACAATCTGGTCGATCGCACCAGCGAGGACGTGCTCGACTATTGCGAAAAGCATGGCATCGGCTTCATTCCCTGGTTCCCGCTTGCTGCCGGCGATCTCGCCAAGGAAGGCTCGTTGCTCGATAGCATCGCGAAGAAGCACAATGCCGCTCCGAGCCAGATCGCGCTCGCCTGGGTGCTGAAGCGCAGTCCGGTTATGCTGCCGATTCCCGGCACCAGCAAGGTCAAGCATCTCGAGGAAAACACAGCGGCGGTCGATATCGTCCTTTCCGACGAGGAGTTTGCGGCGCTGGATGCCGAGGGCAAGAAGGCGTTCAAGGCGGCTTGAGCCCGGAATCTCCCGGCCGGTGAGGTGGCTCATCGGCCGGGAATGTCAGCGAACGGCAGTGCCAATGCAAAAACGCCGATCACGATCATGTGAATCCCAGGATTTCAGCGGATATCGACTGCAAAATAGGCGGTGAAGAGCCAGGATCGGCGGCTTTATGCGGGAATCTCGGCATATGACAATGAGAGCATTGCGTCTGATGCATTGCTGCATTGCGAAAGCCGGTCTGTTCATGCACCCCTCGGCGTTATATCTAATCCCTCGAAGGCAGCGCACCTCCTCCTCCCAGCGCTCCTTCAATGATTGGCAACACTCCTCCTCCCAGTTGCCAATCCGGATCAAGAGCCCGATGCATCCTCCTCCCGCATCGGGCTCTTTTTTATTCCGCCATCCTCTATCACTTCCCGGATGCACGAAGGCGTTGCGCCTTTGCAATGCCGCTGCGAATTAGTAGCGCATCATGTGGCCGGAGACCGCTGCAGTGGCTTGCGTCACAGGCGCCCATGCGTAGAGTGGCGCAGCATTCCGACGGTAAGGAAAGGTTGCATGATGCAGCGCATGGCGGGTTCGGGCCGATGGGGCAGAGTATTCTTCCGAACTGTTGCCGTGGTTGCGACGTTGTCGCTTGCGGCCTGCGGTCGCCCGGTCGGCGTCATGCAGCCGGTGGACGAAAACGTGCCCGGCACGTCGAAGGTCGATCTCCTCGTTGCCACCACGCGCCTGCCGGATAAGGATCCGGCGATCCTGTTTTCGGGCGAGCGCGGACCGGGGCTGAAGATAGATGCCGTCAGCATCTCCATCCCGCCGGAGGCTAATCGCAAGGTTGGCCAGGTTCAGTGGCCGAGCCGGCTGCCTGGCAACCCGTTGAAGAATTTCGTTACCCTGGCCGTCAAGCCGTTGCCGACCGAAGCGGACGGGCGTGGCTGGCTGCATGCGGAATTGCCGAAGAACAAGCGGGTGCTGATCTTCGTGCACGGTTTCAACAATCGCTATGAGGATGCGGTCTATCGCTTCGCGCAGATCGTTCACGATTCGCATGCCGATGTCGCGCCGATCGTGTTCACCTGGCCGTCTCGAGCCAGCATTTTCGACTACGCGTACGACAAGGAAAGCACCAACTATTCCCGCGATTCGCTCGAGGAACTGCTGCGTCGCGTCGCGGCGGATCCTTCCGTCGGCGACATCACCGTCATGGCGCATTCGATGGGCAGCTGGCTCGCAGTCGAATCGCTCCGGCAAATGGCGATCCGCAACGGCCGCGTCGCGCCGAAGATCAAGAACGTCATCCTGGCCTCGCCCGATCTGGACGTCGATGTCTTCGCGCGGCAGTTTGCCGCTCTCGGCAAGGACAAGCCGCACTTCACGCTGTTCGTCTCGCGCGATGACCGGGCTCTTTCCCTGTCGCGGCGCATTTCCGGCAATATCGACCGCCTTGGCCAGATCGATCCCGCAGCCGAACCCTATCGCAGCGCGCTGGAAAAGCAGGGCATTACCGTGCTGGATCTCACCAAGCTCAAGACCGGCGATGGCCTCAATCACGGCAAGTTCGCCGAGAGCCCGGAAGTGGTGAGGTTGATCGGCGCACGGCTCATCGAAGGCCAGACCATCACCGATTCCGATGTCGGCATCGGCGACGCGGTCGGCGCGGTGGCGCTCGGCGCCGCCCAGACGGTCGGCAGCGTGGCGGGAGCGGCCGTCAGTGCCCCGATTGCCATCTTCGATCCTCGCACGCGTCAGAACTACGGCGAACAATTGCGCCGTGTCGGCGCCTCCGCCGGCAATACCGTCGGTTCGCTTGGCGATAGCGTGGAGGCAACCGGCAGCAATGTCGGCGAAGCTCTGGGTCAATAAGTCATTCCCGATCTGATTTGCGGCGGCGGCCCTCATCGCCGCTGTAAAACGCCATAGCCATGTCGCTCAATCTGATATATCAGAGGATCGCGCCTGTCGGCGCGTGGCATATTTGCGGATGGCTTCGGACATCGGCGGCGACAGCCCGGCTGGCGGCCGATATGATGACCGGCATGAAGCGTCCGTTCACATGACGCCGTTCGCATCAACCGCTACCAGGAGGAAAACCATGTCCGATACCGAAAAGCCCGTTGCACTGATTACCGGTGGTGGCCGTGGCATGGGCGAAGCGATCGCCCGCGAACTGGCCGCCAACGGCTATCGGCTGGCGCTGATGTCGCCATCGGAAAGCTGCGAGACGCTGGCCGCCGAGCTCGGCGGTGTTGCCTCGCGCGGCGTGGCGGAGAAGGCCGAGGATATCCAGGCGATCTTCGATCTGACGATGAAAAGCTATGGCCGCATCGACGCCGTGGTCAATCACACCGGCCATCCGCCGAAGGGCGATCTGCTCGATATCTCGGACGAAAGCTGGACGCTCGGTTCCGACATGATGATCCTGTCGCTCGTGCGCATGGCGCGGCTGGTGACGCCGGTCATGCTGAAGCAGGGCAAGGGCGCCTTCGTCAACATCACCACCTTTGCCGCCTACGAGCCGTCGCTGGTCTTCCCGGTCTCCTGCACCTATCGCGCTGCCGCCGGCGCCTTCACCAAGCTCTATTCCGATCGCTACGCCGCCGACAACATCCGCATGAACTGCATCCTGCCCGGCTACATCGATAGCCTGAACCACAAGCCGGAAACCGCCGAGAAGGTGCCGATGAAGCGCATCGGCCTGATGAGCGAGATCGCCAAGACCGCAGCGTTCCTGTTGTCGGATGGCGCCGGCTACATCACCGGCCAGAATATCCGCGTCGATGGCGGCATTACGCGACACGTCTGATTGGAGTACATGAGATGAGATGGAAGCGCACGATCCAGCTGCTGGACGTTCATTGCGAAGGGGAAATCGGCAAGGTCGCCATCGGCGGCGTGCCGAAGATTCCCGGCAACAGCATTGCCGAGCAGCTGCATTGGCTGAACACCGATCCGAAGGGCCAGGAGCTGCGCCGCTTCCTCGTGCTGGAGCCGCGCGGCGCGCCGATCGGCTCCGTCAACCTGCTGCTGCCGGCCAAACATCCCGAGGCCGATGCCGGCTTCATCATCCTGCAGCCGGACCAGGCCCATGCAAGCTCAGGCTCCAACTCCATCTGCGTGACCACGGCATTGCTCGAATCCGGTATCGTCGAGATGAAGGAGCCGGAAACGGTCGTTACCCTCGATACGGCGGCGGGCCTCGTCCGCGCCACGGCGACCTGCCGCGATGGCCGCTGCGAGAAGGTGCGGCTGACCATGGTGCCGTCCTTCGTGCATGAGCTGGATGTCGAGCTCGACACGCCGCAATGGGGCAGGATCAAGCTCGACCTGTGCTATGGCGGCATCTTCTATGGGCTCGTCGATGTCGGCCAGATCGGCCTGACGATCGAAAAGGGCAATGCGGCAGCGCTCGTCCAGGCCGGGATGATTCTCAAGGATGCGATCAACCGGACGATGTCCGTGGTTCACCCGGAAATCCCGGCGATCTCCGGCGTCGCCTACGTCATGTTCCGCGATATCGATAGCGATGGCGCCATCCGCACCTGCACGACCATGTGGCCCGGCCGGGCCGACCGCTCGCCCTGCGGCACCGGAAATTCCGCCAACCTGGCGACGCTGCACGCGCGCGGCAAGGCCAAGGTCGGCGATGTCTTCAAGTCACGCTCGATCATCGGTTCGGAGTTCGAAGTCGGTCTGCAGGCGGTGACCGAGGTTGCCGGCAAGCCGGCCATCATCCCCACCATCACCGGCCGCGGCTTCACCTTCGGCCTCAGTCAGGTGGCGCTCGATCCCTTTGACCCCATGGCGGAAGGCTTTGCGATGACGGACGTCTGGGGGCCTTCGGCGGGGGAGATTTGAGGGCGGGTGAAGGCTCGGTTGTTCTAGGTCGGGCGGAGAGTTCAGCCCCTCACCCTAACCCTCTCCCCGCAGGCGGGGAGAGGGGACTACCTCTCAGTATCGTCTGAGCAATTGGCTGGAAAGAAGGCTGTGGGTGCCCCCATCTCCTTCGCCCCGCAAGCGGGGAGAAGGTGGCCGAAGGCCGGATGAGGGGCACTTTCCTATCCCTTGGGATAAATCACACCCTTGCGCAGGATGATATTGCCGTAGAGCCGCGGCTCGCTGGTCTGGACCAGCGCATGGGTTTGCTTCACCCGCTCATAGAACTCCGCTGGCAGCAGGGGAACGACCCTGATGTCCGGAACGTGCCGCGCGCAGCACTCGATCATTTCGGCATGAACGGGATCGACGGCGTCGCGGTCCTGACGGACGGTTGCCCGGAAAATCGCCTGCGGCACGAAATCGTCGATCGGCAGCACGCTCAGCACGGCATCGAGCACGGGGATGACGCCGTGGCCGTCGAGACGGATGAGGCGGCGTGCATGTTCGAGGCCGGGATAATTTCCATCGACAAGGGCGATTTCGTCGCCGTGGCCCATGGCGCGCAGCGTCGCCAGCAACTCCGGGCTCAACAGCGGGTCAATGCCCTTCAACATGCTCTATCTCCTTGAAAAGTACATTCTGGTCGATCAGGTAGCGCGCGAAGATCGGCAGGCTGGCGCCACCGATGGCCCGCGCCTGCGGTCCCACGGCGCCTTCGACGATCTCGGGCATGACGACACCCTGCAGATCCAGTTCGGCGGCGGCCTTGATGGTGGCGCGCACCACCCGTTCCCGCACCCAGTCGGGGAAGCCGCCGTCGATGACCGCGGCGCTGAAATCGATGACCGACGCGGAGGCGACGATCGCCTGCGCCAGGGCCTTGGCCGTATCCTGGATCCAGATTTCCAGCGGCTCACCGAAATCGATCCAGTTGTCGGCCGAGTACCAGAGGGGGCGCGGGTCGAAGCCGTGATCCCTCAAGAGATTTTCGAGCACGAAGATCGAGGCGATTTCCAGAAGCTGGCGGTTCTCGCCGTTGCGGCCGCGCACGGGCAGGGGACCGAGAGCGCCGGCCGTGCCGGTCCGGCCGACGAAAATCGACGAATTGAGGACGATGCCGCCGCCGAGGAAGGAGCCGATGAAGAAATAGACGAAATCCGGATAGTGCGAGCCGACGCCGAAGACCAGCTCCGCGCCGCAGGCACTGGTGGCGTCGTTCTGCAGGAAGACGGGATAGGCCACGCGCGAGGCGATTTCGGCGCGAAGGTCGAACCCGCGCCAGACATCCATCGCTCCGGGCGGCGCGCCCACCTGCTCGGCCCAGTTCCACAGCTCGAACGGCGCGGCGACGCCGATGCCGGCGAGCTTGCGGCGCTCCTCTTCGCTGAGGCGGCCCTCCAGTTCCCGGATCCCGGCCGTGACGAAGGCGATGATGTCCTGCGGCAGCGGGTAGGGATAGGTCTGATGGAGCTGCATCCTGATGCCGCCGATGAAATCCATCAGCACGAGATCGGCGCTGCGCCGGCCGATCTTGACACCGAAGGAGAGCACCGCGTCCGGGTTGAGCCGCATGGGAATGGATGGCTGCCCGACGCGGCCACGCACCGGCGCATCGCGCGACAGCAGGCCGTCCTTTTCCAGCTCCCGCATGATGACGGAAACGGTTTGCGCCGAAAGGCCGCTGCGCCGGGCGATATCGGCCTTGGACAGGGCGCTGTGACGGCGCACGAGCGACAGGACGAGCCGTTCGTTATGGGCGCGCACGCCGAGCTGATTTGCGCCCCCGCTGGGGTCGAGAATCGCTGGCGTTGTGGGTGTGTCCTCAGGGTCGTGCACAAGAGACATGAGCCTGCTCCTTCCACCATGGCCATGCCCTATTTTTTGGCAGAATGCCACATCCAATTAATAATTCAATCCGATTTATTTATTGACAGCCGGAAATCTTTAGGCTCAGATATGGACCGTCGGGGATGCATATATGGCCTTGGAGGAGGTCCGCCGGAAACAATCCGAGAGGCATTGCGTATCTCTACGCCGGGTTTTGGCCCGGGGGTTGCCGGAAGGTCCGGCCTTTCAAACATCGGGAGGATTGAATGAAGAAATCTGTTATTTCCACCGCGTTCGCCGCGCTGGCCATCGGCGTCGCCTTTGCCGCGCCGGCCAAGGCTGCCGACGTATCCGCCTGCCTCATCACCAAGACCGATACCAATCCCTTCTTCGTC
Source organism: Martinezella lusitana (assembly GCF_010668395.1). Taxonomy (GTDB): domain Bacteria; phylum Pseudomonadota; class Alphaproteobacteria; order Rhizobiales; family Rhizobiaceae; genus Rhizobium; species Rhizobium lusitanum_A. Next base: position 454,200 of record NZ_WUEY01000001.1, on the reverse strand, counting down.
AAGATGAAGGAAGGCGCGACCGCCAAGGCCAAGGAACTCGGCGTGACGCTGAAGTCCTATGCCGGCAAGATCGACGGCGACAGCGAAAGCCAGGTTGCCGCAATCGAAAGCTGCATCGCCGATGGCGCCAAGGGTATCCTGATCGCCGCTTCGGATACCAAGGGTATCGTTCCCACGGTCAAGAAGGCGCGGGATGCCGGTCTGCTTGTTATCGCGCTCGATACGCCGCTGGAGCCGGCTGATTCCGCTGACGCGACCTTCGCGACGGACAACCTGCTTGCCGGCAAGCTCGTCGGCCAATGGGCGAAGGAAACCCTGGGCGACAAGGCAAAGGATGCCAAGATCGGCTTCCTCGACCTGACGCCGTCGCAGCCGTCCGTCGACGTCCTGCGCGACCAGGGCTTCATGATGGGCTTCGGCATCGACACCAAGGATCCGAACAAGATCGGCGACGAAACCGATTCCCGCATCGTCGGCCATGACGTCACCAACGGCAACGAGGAAGGCGGCCGCAAGGCCATGGAAAACCTTCTGCAGAAAGACTCCAGCATCAACGTCATCCACACCATCAATGAACCGGCCGCAGTCGGTGCCTACCAGGCCCTGAAGGCCGTCGGCCTCGAAAAGCAGGTCCTGATCGTCTCCATCGACGGCGGTTGCCCGGGCGTGAAGTCGGTCACCGAAGGCGTGATCGGTGCGACCGCTCAGCAGTACCCGCTGATGATGGCGTCCCTCGGCGTCGAGGCCATCAAGAAGTTCGCCGACTCCGGCGAAAAGCCGAAGCCGACGGAAGGCAAGTCCTTCTTCGACACCGGCGTCTCCCTGGTGACGGACAAGCCGGTTTCCGGCGTCAAGTCCATCGACACCAAGGAAGGCCTCAACAAGTGCTGGGGCTAAGCCCCTCACGGATGTGATATAGTCCCTTGAGGAGCCGCGTCATGCGCCTGCTGGCGCGGCTCTTCTTATAGGGAGCAGACAATCGCAACAGTCACGTCGGCCGGGTTCATCTCCTGGCTGGCCCCCAACAGCCGGCGGTTCCCGTGCATGCGGCGCGGTGGCGGAGGAATAATATGTCCGGAGCACAGGAATTCGAACGTGTTCTCGACGGCAGCGACAAGAAAGTCGCCTCGTTCGAGCATCAAGATGTCTCTCTTCTCAAGCGCGTGCAGCACTTTTTGCATTCGACCCCGGCGGCTGTGCCGCTGATCGTGCTGGTGCTGGCGATTGTGATCTTCGGCATCGCCATCGGCGGCCGGTTCTTCTCCGCCTATACGCTGACGCTGATCCTGCAGCAGATCGCGATCGTCGGTATTCTCGGCGCGGCCCAGACGCTGGTCATCCTGACCGCCGGCATCGATCTGTCGATCGGTGTCATCATGGTCATTTCCTCCGTCGTCATGGGCAATGTCGCCGTGACATACGGGCTGCCGACGCCGATCGCCATTCTGGCCGGCATGGTTGCGGGCGGCCTTTGCGGCCTGCTCAACGGCTTCCTTGTCGCCAATATGAAGCTGCCGCCGTTTATCGTGACGCTCGGCACCTGGAACATCGTCATGGCGACGAATTTCATCTATTCGGCCAACGAGACCATTCGCGATACCGATGTCGACGAACAGGCGCCGCTGCTGCATTTCTTCGCTATCAGCTTCCGCCTCGGCGGCGCCGTGCTGACCCTTGGCGTCATCGCCATGGTGCTTCTGGTCATCGTCCTCTGGTACGTGCTCAACCACACCGCCTGGGGCCGCCATGTCTATGCCGTGGGCGACGATCCGGAGGCGGCGAAGCTTGCCGGTATCCAGACCAAGAAAGTGCTCCTTGCCGTCTACGGCGTTTCGGGACTGATCGCGGGCCTCGCAGCATGGGTCTCCATCGGCCGCAACGGCTCGGTTTCGCCATCCTCCGCAGTCACTGACTTCAATCTTCAGGCAATCACCGCGACGGTGATCGGCGGCATCTCGCTCTTTGGCGGCCGCGGCTCGATCCTCGGCACGCTCTTCGGCGCCATGATCGTCGGCGTCGTCTCCATGGGCCTCAACATGCTCGGGGCCGATCCGCAGTGGAAGGTGCTTCTGACCGGCGTTCTCATCATCGGCGCCGTCGCGATCGATCAATGGATCAGAAAGGTATCGGCATGACCCCGACCGGCGAACCCATTCTCACCGCCCGCGGCCTCGTCAAGCGCTATGGACGCGTCACCGCGCTCGACAATGCCGATTTCGATCTCTATCCCGGCGAGATCCTTGCCGTGATCGGCGACAACGGCGCCGGAAAATCCTCGCTGATCAAGGCGATTTCCGGCGCAGTTATTCCCGATGAGGGCGAGATCAAGCTGGAGGGAAAAACCGTCCAGTTCCGCTCGCCGATGGAAGCGCGCGAAGCCGGTATCGAGACGGTCTATCAGAACCTGGCCCTCTCGCCGGCGCTGTCGATCGCCGACAACATGTTCCTCGGCCGCGAGGTGCGCAAACCCGGCATTCTCGGCTCCGTGTTCCGTATGCTCGACCGGCCGGCGATGGAAAAGCGTGCCCGCGACAAACTGACCGAGCTTGGCCTGATGACGATCCAGAACATCAACCAGGCGGTGGAAACGCTCTCCGGCGGCCAGCGCCAGGGCGTGGCGGTGGCGCGCGCGGCAGCCTTCGGTTCCAAGGTCGTCATCATGGACGAGCCGACGGCGGCGCTCGGCGTCAAGGAAAGCCGCAAGGTCCTCGAACTCATCCTCGACGTGCGTGCCCGTGGCTTGCCGATCGTGTTGATTTCGCACAATATGCCGCACGTCTTCGAGGTGGCGGACCGCATCCACATCCATCGCCTCGGACGCCGTCTGACCGTCATCAATCCCAAGGAACATTCGATGTCCGATGCCGTTGCCTTCATGACCGGCGCCAAGGCTCCGCCGGTGGAGAATGTCGCCGCATGAGCGTATCTCTCGAGGAAATTGCCCGCGATATCGTCGCACGCGCCGGCGATGCGAAGCGGTTTCTGGTTGCGATCGCCGGACCACCCGGCGCCGGCAAGTCGACACTGGCTGATAATGTCGCCAAGGCGTTGAAGGCCAGGGGCGAGAGCGCCGAAGTCCTGCCGATGGATGGCTTCCACATGGATAATGCCGTCCTGATCGAGAAGGGGCTCCTGAAGCGGAAGGGCGTGCCTGAGAGTTTCGACGTTCGCGCCTTTCTCGATATCGTCAGGGCCGTGCGTGCCGCCGACCAGGAGGTGCTGGTGCCGGTCTTCGACCGCTCGCGCGAGATTGCCATTGCATCCGCCCGCATCGTGTCGCCCGATCACCGCTTCATCGTGGTCGAGGGGAACTACCTGCTGTTCAGCCAGGGCAAATGGGCGGAGCTGGAAGGCATGTTCGATTATTCGGTCATGCTCGCCCCGCCGATGGAGGTGCTGGAGGAGCGGCTGTGGGCACGCTGGAAGGGCTACGATCTGGATGACGAAGCCTCCCGCGCCAAGGTCTATGGCAACGATCTGCCGAACGGGCGGTTGATCCTGGAAAACCGCCGCCGCGCCGACGTCACCATCGATATCGTTCAAGACTGAGCATCTTGATGATTTAACCGCCGTCGCGGATTGTTTTGCGGGGGCGGTTGGTGCTATCGAAGCGCGATATCGAAAGAGTACGATGCCGAAGGGCCTGAGCCGGCTTTCGCGCAAGATCGCGCTCATATTTCCAGAGGTCGCGCCCATGCAAAAGCTCACCATCCGCCGTCCCGACGATTGGCATCTGCATCTGCGCGACGGAGCCATGCTGGAAGGCGTGATCGGCGACACCTCCAGGCATTTCGCCCGCGCCATCATCATGCCCAATCTCGTGCCGCCGGTCGTGACCACCGCCGACGCGACTGCCTATCGCGAGCGCATCCTGAAGGCACTGCCATCAGGCGACCGCTTCCAGCCGCTGATGACGCTCTATCTCACCGAGCACACCAGCCCCGACGATGTCGACGAAGGCAGGAAAAGCGGCCTGATCACCGCCGTGAAGCTCTATCCGGCGGGTGCGACGACGAACTCGCATGGCGGCGTGCGCAACCTCGACAACGCCATGCCCGTGCTGGAGCGCATGGCAAAGATCGGCCTGCCGCTCTGCGTCCATGGCGAGGTGACGACGCCGGAGGTGGATATTTTCGATCGCGAGGCCGTGTTCATCGAAACCGTGCTCGACCCGTTGCGGCAGCGACTGCCGGAACTGAAGGTCACGATGGAACATGTGACCACGTCCGACGGCGTGAACTATATCAAGTCGGCAAAGGCGAACCTCGCCGGCTCCATCACGACGCATCACCTCATCATCAACCGCAATGCCATCCTCGTCGGCGGCATTCGCCCGCATTATTACTGCCTGCCCGTCGCCAAGCGCGAGAGCCATCGCCTCGCGCTGCGCGCGGCTGCCACGAGCGGCGACACCAGGTTCTTCCTCGGCACGGATTCGGCTCCGCATGTGGATCCGCTGAAGGAGTGCGCCTGCGGCTGTGCCGGCATCTACACCTCGATCAACACCATGAGCTGCCTTGCTCACGTCTTCGAGGAAGAGGACGCTCTGGGCAGGCTCGAAGCGTTCGCGTCGCTGAACGGCCCGGCCTGGTATGGGCTGCCGGTCAACGAAGACAGCATCACTCTGGTTCGCCGTCCGGATGCCGTGGCCTTCCCGGCCAAGATCGAAACCGGCGCTGGTCCCGTTACCGTCTTCGATCCGATGTTCCCGTTGCATTGGGATGTCGAAATCTAATTTCGAACTTACTCATATAGACTATTGAAGAAACGGTGAGAAACGTCCTGCAAAACAATAGCGTTTTGCCGCAATATGGGACGTATATTTTGTTGAAATATATTTTCTTTATTATTTGCCGTAACGGATTTGATACCCTTGAGGCCTAGCGTGTCGGCGATCCCCCGCGGTAGCAATGAAACCGTCGAAAGAGCATGATGCTGGTCGATTACAACTCCCTTCTTCTGGCCCTCGGCGTTTCCGCATCGTGCCTTGCGGTTACCTTGGTCGGAAACTGGTTTTCTCGCCGGCCCGATACCTTTCTCCTGACGTGCTCCGCCGGTCTTGCCCCCCTCGTCGGCGGAATTTTCATCTATGGCTCCTACGTCGATACGCCGCGGCCTATTTTTGCCATCCTGACGTTCCTGCTTTTCTTCATCGGCTTCTCAACGATCTGGGTCGCCGGTTATCAGTTTCGCACGCGCCGTTTTTCCAAGGGGCGTCTCCTGCTTGGCTGCCTGATCGGCACTGCCGCGTCGGCTGTGCCGATGCTGGCTGGCTATGACGGTCTTGCGTTCATGGGCGAAAATGTCGTCATTGGCGTGCTTCTGCTTTTGACGGCGCGCGAATACTGGCTGAGCCGCCATGAGGCGCCGACACCGCTTTACGGCATTACCGCGCTTTATACATTGACCGCCGTTTCCTTTGCGCTTTGCGCTGGCGTCCTGATTGCGAATGGCAAGCTTGTGCTCGGCCATGCGCCGGACAATTGGGCCGAGGATCTCAGCCTTGCCATCTGCATTGCCGGAATGACCGGGATCGGGGCGCTTTCGCTTGCCCTGCACCAATGGCGCCAGGCCGCGCTGCATCGCCGCGAGGCGATCACCGATTCCCTGACGGGATTGCTGAACCGCCGCGCATTGTTCGATCTCTACGGTCACCGCTCCTTCGGCCCGTCGATGGCCGTCATCATCTTCGACATCGATCGCTTCAAGGCGATCAACGACCAGTACGGCCACGCCGCCGGCGATCTCGTGCTCAAGCTGTTCGGCCAGGAGCTTTCCGTTGGCTTGCGGTCTTCCGATACGGTCGCCCGCCTCGGCGGCGAAGAGTTTGCGCTGGTTCTCGACAACACGCTGCCGGGCCGGGCGGAGCAGGTCGCCGAGCGGGTGCGTGATGCCTTTGCGGCGCGGGCGATCACCGTCGACGACAAATCCATGGTCTGCACGGTCAGCGCCGGTGTCGCGACCGGTACCGTCAAGGGCCTTGGCTTCGATGATGTCCTTCGCGCCGCCGACAAGGCGCTCTATGAGGCCAAACGCAACGGCCGCAACCGTGTCGAGGTCGCGGCCTATCTGCACGCCGTCTAGCCCGTTCCTGCCGTCATGCTGACGACCGTCCTTCCAAGAGTTTAGAACAGCGCTCTCACGAAAGCGCATGCGCCCAGCAGAGAGGCGGCCGTGCGCACATGGTTCCACCGCGTCCAGTCGGCAAGATAGGTCGACCATACCTGCGCCGACTCCACGGAACGGCCGTCGAGCTTGTCGAGGGCGTCGTTCAAGGGCACGTTGAACACCATCGTCGAAAGAAAGCTGGCGACGAGATAGAGCGCCGCGCCCGTCAGCATCAGCACGCTGATGCTGCCCCGCCAATAGACAATTGCCATCACGGCGATGAAGACCGACAAGGCTGCCGTCAGCAGGAAAAGCACGATGAAGGGGGAGCGCACGATCGTCGTATTGATCGATTGCATGGCCGCGATCCCCTGATCGACGGGAAGGCGGGCAAAGGCCTGCATGATGAAGGTCGAGAAGGCGAAGTAGACGCCGGCCAGAAGGCCGCTGCCGAGCGCCGCCATGACAAGAGCGATATTCGTGATCGGGAAGGTCATGACCGGATACTCCAGAGGCCGGTTGCGGCGGTTTCACGAGCGTAATCGGAAAAGTCCTTGGCTGGCCTGCCAAGGATCCGGCTGATGCCATCCATCACAGGCGAATTGCGGCCATCGAGAACCTGCGTGAAAAGCTCATGCAGGATGCTGGTTGTCTCTTGCGGCAGGCCGTAAGCGGTCATCTCGGCAATGAAGGCATCGATCGACACCGTTTCGTAGTCGATGGCCCTGTCGGCGGCCGCTGCGATCTCGGAGACCGCTTGGCGAAATGTCAAAGCGCGCGGTCCCGTCAGCTCGTAGGTCCGGTTGCGATGGCGCGGATCGGTGAGGCATTCGACCGCGGCGTCGGCGATGTCGTCGGCATCGACGAAGGGCTCCGGCACGTCACCGGCCGGCAAAGCGAGCTTCCCTTGGAGAAGACCGTCCATGAAGGCGCCTTCGCTGAAATTCTGGCTGAACCAGCTGGCGCGCAGCACGGTGTAGTCCATGCCGGCGGCCTTGAGTTTCTCTTCGCTGCGGACGGCTCCGTCCTCGCCTCGGCCGGAAAGCAGGACGATATGCCCCATGCCGGCTTGCACGGCCGTTTTCGCAAAGGCTGAAATCGCCTCCGCCGCCCAGTCGACGGCGAGATCGGGCTGGAAGGTGACATAGGCGGCGGAAGCGCCTTCGAGTGCCTGATGCCATGTGCTGCGATCCTGCCAATCGAAACGAGGCGTCGTCGAGCGCGAGGCGGCGCGAATCTTGATGCCGCGCTCCGTCAGACGTCCGGCAACCCGGCCGCCGGTTTTTCCCAATCCGCCGATAATGGCGATCGGCGAGATCTGCATATCAAGCTCCTCCGATAAAAATGTGATAAATTCTCTCATTTGCGAAATGTGATAAACTCTCTTATATTGCTTGTCAACAATGACAGGCAGGCAATGACATGACGCAGGAACCCATCGCGAAACGCAGGCGCAGCAAGGACGAGGCGGGGACGCCGCGGCGCATACCCAGCCAGCAGCGCGGCCGCGAACGCGTGGAACGGATCCTTTCGGTGGCATCCGAGCTGATCGCGAAGAACGGCAGCGATGCGCTGCGCATGGGCGAGATTGTCGAAAAGGCGGGCGTGTCCTTCGGCTCGCTCTATCAGTATTTCCCGGACAAAACGGCGATCATCCGCGTGCTGGCCGAACGCTTCAACGAGCAGGGCCGTCAATGCGTCGAGGACGAGCTGCTGGCGATCAAGAGCGCCGACGAGCTCCAGGCTGCCCTTGGCCGCATCGTCGACGGCTACTATGCGATGTTTCTCGACGAGCCCGTCATGCGTGACATCTGGCACGCCACCCACGCCGACAAGCTGCTGCAGCAGATCGACGCCGAAGACATGGAATGGCATTCGCAGGCTTTTCTCACCGTCCTCGAACGCCTGTGGCCGAAGCGCGACCAATCCGAACTCGCACGGATCGCCCGACTGACCATGCAGCTGGTCGCGGCCGCGGTCCGCTATGCGATCTCGATCGAGCGGGAGGAGGGCGACAAGGTGATTGCGTTGTTCAAGGCCATGCTGCCCGCCGATCTCGGCATGGTCCGATAGGCAACTGCGGGCGGCGGAATGCCGGTTGCGCCCGCGACGGATGCCTGCAAAACCTCCCATGCGTCTGGAAACTCGGGCCGCTTGCTGCTATTGCCGCTGGAACATTAGCGCTGCGAAGGAGGCCCCCGCATGACCCAGATGACATTTACCGATCGCGCCGTCATGGCTGAGCTGGTGGCAAAGATGCTTTGGGAAATCAAGGCGGTCCATTTTAGCGCCGACAAGCCCTATAAATTCGCCTCCGGCATGGCGAGCCCGGTCTATATCGATTGCCGCAAGCTGATCTCCTATCCGCGCATCCGCTCCACGGTCATGGATTTCGCTGCAAGCATCATCGTGCGCAATGCGGGCTTCGAGCAGTTCGACTGCGTTGCCGGCGGCGAGACGGCGGGCATTCCTTTCGCCGCCTTCCTGGCCGAGCGCCTCGACCTGCCGATGATCTATGTCCGCAAGCAGCCGAAGGGTCATGGCCGCAACGCCCAGATCGAAGGCGATATGAAGGATGGCGCCCGCGTGCTCGTCATCGAGGACCTGACGACGGCCGGCGGCAGCATGTTCACCTTCATCGACGCCATCCGCGCGGCCGGCGGCATCGTCGATCACGGCATGGCGCTGTTCTACTACGGCATCTTCCCCGAGGCGGAAGAGCGTTTTGCCAATAGAAACGTCCGCCTGCATCACATCGCCACCTGGCGCGACGTGCTCGCCGTCGCCAAGGAGCAGAAGCTGTTTGACGAGAAGACGCTCGAAGAAGTCGAGGCCTTCCTCAATGCACCGCTCGCATGGTCCGGCTGGAACGGCGGCATTTCGGAGCTGCCCAAATGACGCTTTGCTTTTGCCGCGAATTTATCTAATCGATTTATGAGACTGGATAAGACAGACGCGCTCTTTAGGAGGCCGGAATGATATTGTGCTGTGGCGAAGCTTTGATCGACATGCTGCCGCGGGAGACGACGCAGGGCGAAAAGGGCTTTGCCCCCTATGCCGGCGGCGCGATCTTCAACACCGCGATAGCGCTTGGCCGTCTCGGCGTTCCCACAGGCTTCTTCACCGGCCTCGCCGATGACATGATGGGCGATATCCTGCGCGAAACGCTGTCTGCCTCCAAGGTCGATTTCAGCTATTGCGCCATCACGCCGCGCCCGAGCACGATCGCTTTCGTCAAGCTCGTCAACGGCCAGGCAACTTACGCCTTCTACGACGAAGGCACGGCTGGCCGCATGATCACCGAAGCCGATCTGCCGACACTCGGCGATGATTGCGAAGCCCTGCATTTCGGCGCGATCAGCCTGATCCCCAATCCGTGCGGCGCGACCTACGAGGCGCTGATGAAGCGCGAGCACCAGAGCCGCGTGATCTCGCTCGATCCGAACATTCGCCCGGGCTTCATCAAGGACAAGGCCGCTCACATGGCCCGCCTCAACCGCATGGTCGCCATGTCCGACATCCTGAAGTTCTCCGACGAGGATCTGGAATGGTTCGGCATCGCAGGCAACCACGATGAGCTGGCCGCGCACTGGCTGGGCCAGGGCGCCAAGCTCGTCGTCGTCACCAAGGGCGCCGAGGGTGCGACGGGCTATACGAAGTCGTTGAAAGTCTCGGTTCCGAGCGAACGTGTCACGGTCGTCGATACCGTCGGCGCCGGCGACACGTTCGATGCCGGCATCCTGGCGTCGCTGAAGATGAACAATCTGCTGACCAAGGCGCAGGTGGCCTCGCTCGACGAGAAGGCGTTGCAGGATGCGCTGGCTCTGGGCGCCAAGGCTGCCGCTGTCACGGTATCGCGCGCTGGCGCCAATCCGCCATGGGCAAGTGAGATCGGGCTGTAATCTTTCATCGGCCTTGCGGGTGCGGAGAGGCCGCCCCCCTCTGTCACTGTCGTGACATCTCCCCCACAAGGGGGGAGATCGTTGGGAGTTTGCCGCGCCTCTGCAAAGTCAACAGCCTCAGTCTCAGCAGACGCAATATTGGTTTTGGGCGGTGAAGTACCGCGCATTACCAATCTCCCCCCTTGTGGGGGAGATGTCCCGACAGGGACAGAGGGGGGTGTTCTTACAGCCCGCTCAGAGGACGAGAAGGGGCAGGATCACACCCGCCCTCATCGCCTAGAGCTTACTTCGCCCGGCTTGCCAGAGCAGCCACCAACCCTTGAGTCGAGGAATCGTGGCCAGCAGCGCTTTCCTTGCCTTCGATGACCGGAAGTAGGCCCGTTGCCAGTTCCTTGCCGAGCTCGACGCCCCACTGGTCGAAGGAATTGATGCGGAACAGCACGCCTTCGACGAAGACGCGATGTTCGTAGAGCGCGATCAGGCGGCCGAGCGCATAGGGCGTCAGCTTGTCGTAGACGAAGGTGATCGACGGGCGGTTGCCGGTAAAGACGCGGTGCGGCGCGATGAAATCGGCCTTCTTGTCGTCCATGCCCTTGGAGGTGAGCTGGGCCTTGGCTTCCTCGAAGGTGCGGCCCTTCATCAACGCTTCCGACTGCGCCACGCAATTGGCCATCAAAAGCTGATGCTGGTGGCGCAGGTTCGGCTCGAAGCCGTTGGCGGCGATCATGAACTCGGCCGGGATGACGCTCGTGCCCTGATGGATGAGCTGGTAGAAGGCGTGCTGGCCGTTGGTGCCGGGCTCGCCCCAGACGACCGGGCCGGAATTGCCTTCGACCGGCGTGCCGTCGATGGTGACGCCCTTGCCGTTCGATTCCATGTCGAGCTGCTGCAGATAGGCCGGGAAGCGCGACAGGCGCTGGTCATAGGGCAGGATCGCGCGCGTCGGATAGCCGAGCACGTTGCGATGATAGAAGCCGATGAGGCCGAGCAGCATCGGCAGGTTTTCCCTGAACGGCGCCTTGCGGAAATGGTTGTCCATCGCATGCGCGCCGTCGAGGAACTTGCCGAAGTTTTCCGGGCCGACGGCGATCATCAGCGGCAGGCCGATGGCCGACCAGATCGAGTAGCGGCCGCCGACCCAATCCCAGAAGCCGAAGACGCGCTCGCTGTCGATGCCGAAGGCGGCAACCTTGTCGAGCGCCGTCGAGACGGCGGCAAAGTGATGCTGCACGGCAGCCTCGCCGAGCGCGTCGGCGATGAACTTGCGCGCCGTCTGCGCGTTGGTCATCGTTTCGATCGTCGTGAAGGTCTTCGAGGCGATGATGAAGAGCGTCGTTTCCGGCTTCACGAGCTTCAGGATGTCGGCGATGTGCGCGCTGTCGATATTGGAGACGAAATGCGAGCGCGGGCCGTCGTGGAAGGGCGCCAGCGCCAGTGTCGCCATGACCGGGCCGAGATCGGAGCCGCCGATGCCGATGTTGATGACATCGGTGATCGCCTTGCCCGTCGAGCCCTTCAGCGCGCCGGAGCGGATGCCGTCGGCAAACTTGCCCATGGCGGCCAGCACGGCGTTGACGTCAGGCATGACATCCGTGCCGTCGACCAGCACAGGCGTGTTGGAGCGGTTGCGCAGGGCGGTGTGCAGTACGGCGCGGTTTTCGGTAAAGTTGATGGCGACGCCCGAGAACATTTCCTCGCGCTTGGCAGCGACGCCGCCCTCGGCTGCGAGCTTCTCGAGAAGGGCGAGAATGTCGTCGTTCACCGCCGTCTTGGAATAATCCATCAGAAGATCGTCGAACGAGGCGCTGAAGCGGGAAAAGCGTTTGGGATCAGCGGTGAAGGCGGCGCGAATATCGGTGGCCTTCGTTGCCGATGCGGTGCTCTTCAGTTGATCGACGAGGGCGTTCATGGAGGACTCCTTGCGGTTCGCGCCGCTTGCCGTCGGGAGAGGGCAGGGCACTCTGAGTTGGTCGCGGAAACTATTCCCTATGTAGGGCGTAAATCAAGTTCACGTATCATCCAAAACGAAAAAAGCCGCTCGCGAAAACGGGCGAGCGGCTTTCTGAATGACACGGAATTATGTCAGCCGCGCAACTCCTTGCGCAGGATCTTGCCGACATTCGATTTCGGCAGCTCGGTGCGGAATTCGATGAAGCGCGGGCGTTTGTAGTTGGTCAGGTTTGCAGCACAATGGGCCTTGACGTCGGCCTCGGTCAGGGCCGGGTCCTTCTTGACGATGAAGAGCTTCACCGCCTCGCCGGAATGCGGGTCCGGAACGCCGATCGCCGCCGCCTCCAGGACGCCCGGATGCATGACGGCGACTTCCTCGATCTCGTTCGGATAGACGTTGAAGCCCGAGACCAGGATCATGTCCTTCTTGCGGTCGACGATCTTGGTGTAGCCGCGCTCGTCCATGAAGCCCATGTCGCCGCTGCGGAAGAAACCGTCCGGCGTCATCACGCGTGCGGTTTCGGCCGGCTGCTTCCAGTAGCCGGCCATCACCTGCGGCCCGCGGATGCAGATCTCGCCGACTTCCCCGAGCGGCAGCGAGTTGCCGTTCTCGTCGCGAATGTCGAAATCGGTGCCTGTGATCGGCAGGCCGATGGTGCCGGAGAATTCGGAGCTGTCGAAGCGGTTGGCGCTTGCGACCGGCGAGGTCTCGGAAAGGCCGTAGCCCTCGGTGATCCAGGCCCCCGTCATCTTCTGCCAGCGCTCGGCCACCGGCCGCTGAACCGCCATGCCGCCGGCAAGCGTTGCGGTGTTGGAAAGATCGAGCTTGCTGAAATCGGGATTGTTCATCAGGGCGTTGAACAGCGTGTTCAGGCCGGGGAACATGTCGAACTTGTATTTGCCCAGCTCCTTGATGAAGGCCGGTATGTCGCGCGGGTTGGCAATGAGCACGTTGTGGCCGCCGAGCGACATGCCCATCAGCGAATTCACCGTCAGCGCGAAGATGTGGTAAAGCGGCAGCGCGCAGACGAACGTCAGCTGCTCGGGCCGCGGCTTGTTGATGTAGGCGGATTGCAGCCAGAGCAGCAGTTGCTGCTGGTTGGCGAGCAGATTGGAATGCGTGAGGATGGCGCCCTTGGCAACGCCGGTCGTGCCGCCGGTATATTGCAGGAAGGCGATATCGCTGCCGGTGAGCCCGGCCGGTCTCAGCGGCAGGCGCGCGCCCTCGGAGACCACGCCCTTGAAATTGCGATGCCCGGGAATGGACCATGCCGGCACGAGCTTCTTCACCTTGCGGACGATGAAGTTGACGATGTGGCCCTTGATGCCGAGCATGTCGCCGAGCGCGGTGACGACGACATGGCGCACATCCGTATGCGCCAGAACCTGCTCCACCGTATGGGCGAAGTTTTCAAGAACGAAGATCGCCTTGGCGCCGCAATCGCGCAGCTGGTGCTCGAGCTCGCGCGGCGTATAGAGCGGATTGACGTTGACGACGACTAGGCCGGCCCGAAGGATCCCATAGGTGGTGACCGGGTTTTGCAGCACGTTCGGCATCATGACGGCGACGCGGTCGCCCTTCTGAAGGCCGAGGCTCTGCAGCCAGGCTGCGATCTTGCGCGTCTGGGTGTCGAGGTCGCGATAGGTGATGGATTTGCCCATGCTGGTGAAGGCGACCCGGTCCGCATAGCGCGCGCAGCTTTCCTCCAGCAGTTCGACGAGTGACGCATGCTCCAGCGGCGGCAACTCGGCCGGTACGATGTCCGGATAGGAGGCAAGCCATATTTTCTTGACCTGCGGCCTATCCGATGGAGCGGAGACTGAATTCATGCGCACTTCCTCCTTTACGCATCATCACCACGCCCCGCCGTCTTGAGCGGCGGATATGTAAACTGTCACCGCCCGATCGAAAAGTCTCCCGCTTTTCGCATCGCCGCGGTTGTTGCTCTCAACTAAATCATCGAAGCGTGACAAATGCTACAATAACCTTGACGTAAACGTCAATAATTGTCGCGCGCTCACGTTTTTTTACAGTTTTGAAAAAAGTGCTGGAACTTTTGCGATAACGGAGCGTTAATAGGTCCATGGGCGTAAACCCATCGGAGCATCGTACTGCCCCAAAGAGCAGGTCGGACGCTCCATAGTTTATGTGACGCGTATCCAAAAGGAGGTGCGCATATGCATAAAGAGAGTGCCGATTTTTCGGGTCGTGACCTTTACATCAAGGACATGTCGATGCTGGTTGCCTGTGACCGCGTCGAAGGCTCCAGGGTATTCGGTTCGGACGGCAAGCAGATTGGTCATATTGAGCGCCTGATGCTCGAGAAAAGTGACGGACGCATCGCTTTCGTCATTTTGAGTTTCGGCGGCTTTTTCGGCATCGGCCAGGATCATTACCGGCTGCCGTGGGAAAAGCTGCGCTACGATGCCCGCATCGACGGCTATCGCGTCAGCATGACCAAGAACGACGTTGAAAAAGCACGCCGCTTCGCCAGCAAGGATGAACACGACCACAAGGATCATGGTCACAAGACCCATGATTATTTTGGCGTGCCTCCCTACTGGATGTGAGCGCACGGAGGGAGCCGCTAGGGTAAGCCCCGCCGGAGCGGGGCATTGCTTTGTTGGGCTCTATTGAAACCGCCCGTGTCTTTGCACGACCTCGATCTTGTAGCCATCGGGGTCGGTGACGAAGAAGAGCAGCGCGAAGAGCTTTCCATCTCGATTGAGTTCGACGATCTTGCCGGGATTGAGCCCCAGTTCCGTCATGCGCGCATGTTCGTCGCGCAGTTCCGCAACGGAGACCGCGAGGTGGCCGTAGGCGTCGCCAGGCGCGTAAGGCTCGGTGCGGCCCTGATTGACGGTCAATTCCAGTTCGAAGCCGGTCTCGGCATTGCTGAGATAGATCAGCGTGAAGGTTTCGAAAGCGACGCGGTCGGCCACTTTCAGCCCGAAAGCTCTGTCGTAGAATTCGGTCGAGCGCGCCTCGTCGAGCACGCGGATCATCGAGTGAATCATCTTGGCCATCGGCGTCTCCATCGATCGTCTGAACACATCATCGAAAGCAAATGCCATTGCCGGCCGAGCAAGGCAAGCGCACGTAAAATTGCTCCGTCCGTATTCAAGTGCAGATCGGAGGTTTCTGAATTCCGATCGATCTGCTTAACTCCCGGCGCTCAAGTTTGCAACCAAAGGGGGAGAAATCATGTACTACGCCATTTTGGCCTATCATGAGGAAGATATCGTGGAATCCTGGAGCGAGGAGGAGGACGCCGCGCTCATGAGCGAGCTGCTCGAGATCAACGACCGCATGGTTGCGCGGAGGTCGCTGGGCCCGGCGGTGCGTCTCGGCGCGACCCAGAATGCCGTCACCTTGCGCGGGAAGGGCGCGGGGCTGGTCATCGATGGGCCGTTTGCCGAAACCAAGGAACAGCTGCTAGGCTTTTACGTCGTCGATTTTCCGACCATCGAGGGAGCCATCGAAGCGGCGCGCGAATTGCGGCGCGCCAATCCTACCGCCGTTTATGAAATCAGGCCGGTCTCGCTCTACGTGCCCGGCGCATCGCTGCCCTATGGCGAGGGCAACTGACGCGCCGATTATCCGCGCTGCTAGCGGCCCGGAGAGGCTGCAACGGATCTCCGATCCTAATGGGATTGAAGGCCGATCTTGCTTGTGACGCCGCGCTCGATCGTCTCCATGGCGTCATAGATCAGCACCGCCATCAGGCCGACGATCAGGCCTCCCTGCAGGATGAAGGCGGTGTTGTCATTGATCAGCCCGGCGATGATGACCTCGCCCAGCCCCTTGGCGGCGACCGTAGAGCCGATCGTCGCCGTGCCGATATTGATGACGGTCGCGATTTTTAGTCCTTCGATAATCAAGGGCAGGGCGAGCGGCAGCTCGACGCGGAACAGGCGCTGCCAGCCGTTCATGCCCATGCCGTCGGCGGCATCGAGCACCGAGGCTGGCACCTGCTGCAACCCGGCGACCGTATTTTCAAAGATCGGCAACAGGGCGTAGAGGAAAAGTGCGATCAGCGTCGGCACTGCGCCGAAGCCGGTGGTCGAGATGGCGAGCGCCAGCACGGCGACAGGCGGAAAGGTCTGGCCGGCATTGGCGATTGCCCGCGACAGCGGCAGGAAATCGGCGCCGACCGGCCGCGTGACGAAGATGCCGCCGAGAACGGCCAGGATGCCGCTCGCGACGATCGAGACGAGGATCAGTTCGAGATGGCTGAGCGCGAGGCTCGGCAAACTGTTCTGCGTATAGATCGGCGACGCACCGAATTTGGTCAGCGGGGCGAGCACCGGCGTCAGCCATTCCGGGCGAAACAACATCACCAGCAGCAGCGCGAGCGCCAGAACACGGAAGAGGTTGGCGGCGACAAATCTCATGCTTTGCGGCCCAGTTCGATCAGATGCTGGATCGAGATCGAGCCGACGGGCATCTTGCGCTCGTCTTCGACGGTTGCCTCTTCCGCGCCCTGCCAGATCAGCTCCGCCAGGGCATCGCGCAGGTTGAGCGTCTGCGGCAGGCTGTAGCCGAGGCCGGTCCGCGGCGGCTGCATGCTCTCCTTGAGCGGCAGCAGCGACATCAGTTTCAAGGCCCGATCGGACGTGCCGGTCAGCTGCTGGACGAAGGGATCGGCGGGTTCCGTCAGGATCTTCTCGGGCTCGGAGCATTGCAGCAGCTTGCCGCCGCTCATGACGGCGATCCGGTCGCCCAGATGGAAGGCTTCGTCCATGTCGTGGGTGACGAGGATGACGGTCGTGCCGAACTGCTTCTGGATGGCGAGCAGGTCGTCCTGTGCCTTGCCGCGGATGACGGGATCGAGCGCGCCGAAGGGCTCGTCCATCAAAAGCACTTCCGGTTCGGCGGCAAGCGCGCGTGCAACGCCGACGCGCTGCTGCTGGCCGCCGGAAAGCTGGCTCGGATATTTGCCGGCAAAGGTGCCGGGGTCGAGATGAAAGAGATTGAGGAGTTCTTCGACACGTTGGGCGATACGCGCCTTTTCCCAGCCGAGCAGCTCGGGGACTGTGGCGATATTCTGCGCGACCGTGCGATGCGGAAACAGCCCGTGCCCCTGAATGGCATAGCCGATACGGCGGCGAAGCTCGGTCGCCGGCACGTTCATGACATCCTCGCCGCCGACGGAGATGTGGCCCTGCGATATCGGCACCAACCGGTTGATCATGCGCATCAGCGTCGACTTGCCGGAGCCGGACGTGCCGACGATGACGGTGATCGTGCCCTTTTCCATGCTCATGCTGACATTGTCGACCACGGTGGCGCTGCCATAGCGCTTGGTGACGCCCTTGAGCTCGATCATGTTGGTCATGCGCGTTGTCCCCGAATGCTGTCGATGACCGCATCGAGGATGACGGCCGATGAGAAAGCGAGAAAGACCGTCGGCACCGCGCCGAGCAGCACAAGGTCATTGGCCGTCTGGCCGATACCCTGGAAGATGAAGAGGCCGAAGCCGCCGCCGCCGATAAGCGCCGCCACGGTGACGAGCCCGATCGCCTGCACCAGGACGATGCGGATGCCGGTGAGGATTACCGGAAAGGCGAGGGGCAGGTCGATGCCGGTCAGGATCTGCCGGCGCGTCAGGCCCATGCCGGCGGCGGAATCGCGCACGGAGGGATCGACGCCGGCCAGGCCGACGACGGTATTGGCGACGACCGGCAGCAGCGAATAGATCACCAGCGCCACCAGCGCCGGCGCCACGCCGATGCCCTGGATGCCGATCTGGGCTGCAAAAGGCACATGGGCGGCAATATAGCCGAGCGGCAGCATCAGGATGCCGAACAGCGCCAGGCTCGGTATGGTCTGCACCAGGCTCAGCGCGCGCAGCACCACGGCGCGGGCCCTCGGCTGCCAGTAGCAGAAGATGCCGAGCGGCAGCGCAAGCACGATGGCGATCGCAACGGAGCCGAGGGAAAGGAAGACATGGCCGAGCGCCTCATGCCAGAACTTGTCGGCATTGTTGGCGTATTCCTTCATGATCGAGAGATTGTCGAGCAGGCCGGAACGCAGCACGGCGAACAGCAGGGCGGCATAGACCGCGAGTGCGGCGACCCGCAGCCAGGGCGTCAGCCGCAATTTTACCAGCGCATCCGAAATCATCAGTCCCACCACGGCAATCAAGACCCAGAAGCAGCCGCCGGGCGTAATGCGCGCGACTGTGCTGCCCGTCGGCGTCGCGGCGGTCGAAACCAGGCCGAGCGTGACGATGAGCATGGCGATCGCGAGCGTGGCGATGCCGAGGCGGATGACCTGGTTGTGAAGGAAAAGCGCGGCAAGCGCTGCGGCTACCAAGAGGACGACCAGGCATATCGCGGCCGGCTGGCCGAGAAGCTGGGTAAGCAGTTGAGGCTTGCCGGCGGCAATGCGGTTTGCCTTGACGATGATGAACGGCATCCAGGCCACGGCCAGCGCGCCGCCCGCCACCAGCACCACTCCGAGACGGTCCACTCTGCGGACCGCTAGCGCATCTTCCATTAGGCAAGCTCCGTCAGCGCATGAGCCCAAAATTTGAGGCGGGTTCGGACAAGACCATGCCCATTCGAATGCCCCGGCGGCCCCACTCTATCAAAATGGAGCCGCAGGAGCAGCGACAAAGCCTTACTTCAGGAAGCCATTGTCCTTGAGGTAGGATTCGGCAACAGCCTTGGCCGGCTCGCCGTCGACCTGGATGCGGCCGTTCAGCTTGCGCAGCACGTCGGCGGTCAGGCCCTTGAAGATCGGCGCCAGAACCTCTTCGATCTTCGGGTTGGCCTTCAGCACGGCCTCGCGGATGATCGGCGTCGGGGCGTAGACCGGCTGCACGCTCTTGTCGTCTTCGAGCACGGTCAGCTCGGCGGCTTCGATGGCGCCGTCGGTGCCGTAGACCATCGCGGTGTTGACACCGTTGGTCTGGTCGGCCGCGGCCTTGATCGTCGCTGCCGTATCGCCGCCCGAAAGCACGACTTCCTGATCCGGCTTCACCTTGAAGCTATAGGTCGTCTCGAAGGCCGGCAGGGCAGCCGGAGAGTTGACGAATTCGGACGAGGCGGCAAGCTTGACCGCACCGCCACCTGCAACCCACTTGCCGAAGTCGGACATGGACTTCAGCTTGGCCGGGCCGGCAACATCGTTGCGCACGGCGATCGCCCAGGTGTTGTTGGCCGGCGATGGCGTCAGCCAGACGATCTTGTTGGCGTCGTAGTCCAGCTTCTTGGCAAGGTCATAGCCCTGCTGCAGGTTCTTCCAGGCCGCATCGTCGGCCTTGTTGAAGAAGAAGCCGGCATTGCCGGTATATTCGGCATAGATGTCGATCTCGCCTGCGGTGATCGCCTTGCGAAGAACCGGCGTCGTGCCGAGCGCGATGCGATCCTGCGCCTTGATGCCGTTGGCATTCAGCGCGGCGAGGATGATGTTGCCGAGCAACGTGCCCTCGGTATCGATCTTGGAGGAGACGACGACGTCGGCGGCGTTGGCGCCGCTGGCAAGGAGAGCCGTCAGCGTGGCGGCAAGTGCAAGCTTCTTAAGCATGATGTTTCCCTTTGTACCCCGTTAAACCTTTGTTTTGCATGTTCGTGCCGCCTCAAGGCGCAGTCCGTACAGGCAAGCTTCGAGTGGGCCGGTGGCCCACAGGCGAATTGGTGGCCGCATCAGGCACGTAGCTCATCGCGAAAAATCGATGTCGCTTCGGATTCCCGTTGCAGTCGCGCGATTATGACGAGCGTACTCGACATTCGCGCGAAATTGGATTTCTTTTTTCGGGGGCAAGTGCGTTTGTTTTTGTTCCCCTTACCCGTTTGGCGCTCTTCCGATCTCATTTTTACCGTTGGATCAGTTAGGCGACCGGGAAACGATAGCGGCCGCTTTCAGGCTTAGGGATATCTTTTTTCGAGAACACGTCATATCGTCGGGATATCGTTGATATTGCTGCGGCCGCGACAGGACGCATGCTGCGGGCAAAAGGGATTGCGGTTTGTATCTCGGTGCATTGTTCATAGCCGACATGGTGTTTTCCGTCGGCTCGGTGCGGGAGACCGCGCGCCGGCTTTCTTTTTCGGCATCGACAGTCTCGAGCGCCCTGCGCCGGCTTGAAACCGAGCTTGCTCTGAAGCTTGTCGAGCGTGCGTCCGGCGAGCTTGCGACCCTGCTCGCAAGCTCGAAGGTACAGAAGGGGCTTCAGCCCATACTCGGCTGCATCCGCCGGCTTTCGGTCCTAGTGAAGGAGCCGCCGGCACCGCAGGACTATGATCAGTGGGCCGCGCGCCTGCCGTTGAAGATCGCCACCATCGAACGTTTTCTCGAGGTCGCCGATCAGGGCAGCATCAATCGCGCCGCCCGCCGCCTGCGGCTGGGCCAGCCGCAACTCTCGCTGCAGATCGCCAATCTGGAGGAGCTTTTCGGATGCCGTCTCTTCGTGCGGCAGGCGCAGGGCTCTGTGTTGACCGAAGCCGGGCAGGAGGTACACGCCATTCTCGCCGCCATCGCACAGGCCTGGGACGAGATGAAGGCGGCGGCGGATGAGCGCTTTCAGCGGACCGCGCGTGCGGTCCGCATCGGATCGATCATCCCGACGGGTTCGGAAAGCTGGGTCGCCCGCTCGCTTGCGAGCCTCGTGTCGCGCTGGAACATCGGCGGCAATCGCAACATGCTGTCGCTGATGCTGATGACGGCGGACGATCTGCGCGAGGCGCTCCGATCCGGCCGCATCGACGTCGCCATCGTCGATTCCGTCTTCGGTCTCGATGCGTTCGAACACATGGAGCTGGTGGCGACCGACATGGTGGCGATCGCACCGCTCGACAGCACGGAACAGACGCTTGCGGCCCTGGTGGAAAATCATCCGCTCTGCGTGCCGAGCCCGCGCACCGGCATCGGCAATGCCGCAACGGCCTTTGGCTACGATAGCCGCGATCGCCGCCGGTTTCGCGGGCGCGACATCACCTCGGCCGATTCCTTGCCCGTCATCGTCGATCTCGTCGCCAATCACGGCTACGTCTCGTTTCTCGGCCGTGTCAGCGCCCTGCCGATCGCCGACAAGGTTCGCATCGTCGATCCGGACGAGCTCCTGCCGCTCTCCTACTATCTCGCCCATAATGGCCGCAAAGCCTCGGTCGAGGCCTGCCGGCTCATCCAGCAGGCGGTGCGCGAATTGATGGGCGAAATGGGGATTGCGCAAAAGCGCTTGCCGTCCCGCGGCTAACGGAACTATCGTGAGTCGCTCGCGTTTAGGTGAGTTAGGTTAGTCCGGGCGTACGCAGCCGGGGGGCTCGTTCGGCACCCAAGGAGACCATAGATGAAAGTTCTTGCAACGGCGCTCGTCGCATTAGGCATTATTACTCTACCCGTTACCTACGCCGAGGCGCGTGATCATCATCACCGCTGGCATCACCACCAGTACCACCACCATCATTATCGTTCACACCATGGCTGGCATCACCACCATGGCTGGCACGGCTCGCACCATCATCGCCCGCACAGCAAGCCGCATTTCTCGCACGCATAGTTGAGAACGGCGGACAGGCATGGAAAACGGCGCCGCTGAGCGCCGTTTTTCTGCGTGACCGGCAAGCCGTTTCGCCCTCTCATGGCGATCCGCGGGCTTTTTGACGTCCTTGACCGGCTGCCCATCGGCAGGCGGGCTGGTGTTGTCGATCCGTGCCCGGCGGGGCTGAGCGTTGCGGCGGTAACTCCCGGCCGGACTGGTGCTCGTCCGATGCTGAGATGGCTCGCAAAGTAGAGATAGCAAAGCCGCGAAAACATCTGCTATCCTGCCGCGAGCGGAACTACGGGCGGCGCTACTGCGTTATTGTATGGTCCGGACGACGCGAATGATCCGAGTCGCGCTCGCGTCCGGCATTCAAGGAGGCTGGAAATGAAAATTCTGGCAACAGCGCTTGTGGCGCTAGGCATGCTCGCACTACCGGCAACCTATGCCGAGGCGCGTTCTCACCATCATGGACATCACCACCGGGTTGTCGTCCATCGTCACCATCATTATCACCATCACTACTATCGCCCGCATTATTACCGCCCCTATTATGGCTACTACCAGCCCTATTACGGTTATTACCAACCCTACTATTCCTTCGGCTGGATCGGCGGCTTCGGTGGATATCGCCACTATCATCGCGGCTGGTACGGCGGCCGCGGATACTATCGGGGTGGATATCACGGATGGCATGGCGGCCGCGGACACTGGCGGTATCACAGCCAGCCGCATTTCTCGCATAACTGACGATATCGGCCGGTAGCAAAACGGCGCCTTCCGGCGCCGTTCGTGACAAGATCCGGATGCAATCAGATCATGCCGGCTTGAGGACGTGAACGGCGCGAGCCGCCATCAGATGCTTCACCTTCTCGCCGTAGGCGGCCATATGCGCCGAAGCCGCATGAGCCTTCAGCGCCTCCGTGCTTGCCCATTTCTCGACCACGACGAACGTGTCGGCTCCAAAGGCCGGATCGGCGCCGTCGACATCCACGACGGCGGTATATTCGATGCAGCCGTCCTCGGCATGAACGGCCGGAACATTCGCCTGGAAAGCTTCGAGCACTTCGGCGCGCTTGCCGGGCAAGGCGGTGAGGATGGCGAGAACGTGAATCATGAGGATGTCCTTAAAACGATAGACAATAGGAATGGAGAATACCGGATGCCGCCAATGGCGCGGCCGGCTTCGATCATTATCATGGAAAGAGGCTAGCCGAGCGGCGAACTTCAACTTTATCGATCACCGCCGGATCCCTGCAAGATCGGCCGGGATCACATCCGGTTGATGTGTTTCGGATCCAGCGATCCGCTCAGCAGGTGGCTCACGGCAAGAAGGTTACCCTGCAGGCGGCCGCGCCGGTCGATATAGGGCGGCGGCTTGACGGAGCCGACGAGGTTCGAGGCGATATTGCCGCCCATCAGCTTCAGCGCCCATTTCAGCGACACGGAGCGCTTCTTGACGAGATAGAGCGGGTTGGCGACCTGCGAATATCCCAGACGCAGGCCCGACGTGCGGCCGGCCTTGACGCCGAGATGCACGCCGCGCAGGCGATTGAACTTGACGAGCTTGCCATAGGGGCGCAGCCGGCGGCACAGGTCCACATCCTCCTGCCAGGCGTAGAGCGGCAGATCTTCGTCGAAATAGATGCGATTGGCCACGATCGGCCGCAGGCGGAAAATCATGTTGCAGCCATAGGCGTTGTGCGCGGCCTCGATGACCGGAATGGGATCGGGGTCGGCATCGGCCGCCAGCGCCTCGTCCGCTTCGTCCACCGTCAGGCCCGGTCCGAGAATGCCGTCGCGGATGACCTCGCCGGTCGCAACGACAATCTCTTCGTCGGTCTCGAACAGCGCTTCCGTCTCGGCGAGATAATTTGCCGCCGGAAAGAAATCGTCATCGAAGAAGACAAGCACGTCCATGCCGGCGGCAGCGTCGATGATCGCATTGCGCTGCGGGCAGCTTCCCTGCAGCGACGAGACCACGGTCACCGGAAACGGCGCCGAACGCAGGCGCGCCATATCGATATCGTCTGCCTTGGCCGGGCAGAGGAACAGATGATCCGGCCTGCGCTCCTGCCTGGCCAGCCTGTCGATCATGGCGGCCAATATCGTCTTGCGACCGCATGTCGCCACCCCAACGGCAATCTTCATGATGCATCCCCCAGAATGTTATGCCGGAATGCACAAAACCATCGAAATCTGAATCTTTGGTTGTATTAATCGCGCGGATTCAACGCATTGCGCGCAAAGGCATCATGGAAGTCACAACCGGCATGGCTCCCTGGTCAAAGGAGGCTCGGAAAAGAGGCATGCGGTAGCGAACAAGGCCCTCGCGAACGCTCGGCCGTGTGCATAGGCCCGAATGCCTGACGCAAGCCATGAATGCCAAGACTGCCGGCATCCACGATTTCAAAACAGGCTGCCGATACGGCCCGGAGTGAAATCAGCCTCGAAGGTGCCAGCCGCAAATGCAGACGCGCGATTCAAGATTTCAGTACAAGACCGGGATGCCGCACACGCAGCTCGGTTTGCACCATACGGAAAATGCGCGGCTGCTGCCCAATCGCGGCGAACTCCTGTATCGCCTGCCGCATGGTGGCGTCTGCGCCGAGATCGGCGCGGCCTTCGGCGACTTCACCGGCGAGATCCTCGAAAAGAATGCGCCACGGGAGCTTTACCTGATCGATGCGTGGGATACGCCCCGCTATCAGGAGGGCCTGGAACAGATCAGGACGAAATTCAGGGGCGCGGTGGACAGCGGACGCCTGCGCATCGTCCAGGGCTATTCGACGGTCAGGCTTGCCGAGTTTCCCAACAGCTTCTTCGACTGGGTCTATATCGACACCAATCACAGCTATGAGACGACCCTGGAAGAGCTATCGATCAGCCACTTCAAGGTCAAGCAGGACGGCCGCATCACCGGCCACGACTTCTGCACCGGCAACGTCATCGACGCCATTCCCTACGGCGTGGTCGAAGCCTGCACCAAGTTCTGCAAGGATTTCCACTGGCAGTTCGAATACATGACCCTGGAATCCCACGGGCACTTTTCGTTTTCGCTGAAGCGGCTCTAAGCAGCTTCGTGCTCTTGCCTTCGCAAGCGTTGCAGCGCCAGCCTGTCGCGGGGGACCGCGCATCACCACGCTGAATGCCGCCCCCGACGTCAGCGATGCTCAGTTATCGAAGATGAATATGTCGCCTTCCTGCAAAGCTGCAACGAAAGCCTCTCTGGCTTTCTCCGCGTCGAGCTTGCCGTCATGAGCGTCCGACAGCGCCTTCCTGGCGGCGTTATAGGCCTGCCCATCTTCAAGCGTCGGCCACTCGCTCACCATGTATTCCGTGGCGCGTTCCGCATTCGAGATCACCAGCCGGTCGCCTGTCTTTCGGGTCTCGACGATGACAGGCTTGCTCCACCATTGGGCCATGAGTTTTCTCCTTCCCGCCGTCAACGTGCCGCCGGCCGGATTGTTCCCGAACGGGTCCTGGCGGAGACCGCATCGTCAGGACAGCAGGGGAACTCCCGCTTCGACGGCAGCGGCAATGAAGGCAACGCGCGCTTCCTCGGGTGGCCGCTCGCCGCGTTGAACGTCTATGCAGATGAGCAATGCCGACAGAAAGCAGTCGCCTTCCTCCGACGGCCAGTCATCGAGAAGCGTCTTCCAGACTTCGTCGGCCGTCCCGACGGATTTCGTTTCGCCGGAATGGCTGCGAATGACGCGGATTGGAGAAAAGCGCCGCACGGTGTTCATGGTCGAAGACTCCGCCAAAGCAGAGGCCGTTCTGAGCCTTTTGCCATGAAGGATGCATTTAACTTTTTTAATCCGCCGGCATGCTTTTGGGCATATGCGATCAAAACTCGCCGGCAAACCTGAAATATTCGATTTGAGGGCAGGGTGATGTCATCGACGAAACGTTGAAGCTAATTCATTCGAGCCGGCGTCACGATGTGCTGGTTGGGACAATCACGCCCGGTTTCGCCGGGGCCACATGGTTTCGGTCTCGGCTGCCGTGGCTTGGTGAAATCGTGAGGTTCAAACTTCACGGTTATGGTGTTGCCGCTCGTAGCCTTGAAGTCGCCACCTGCCGTAAGCCCGACATTTGTCAGCCCCACGTTTATCTCGCCGTTCGCGTCTTTTACGACGTTGATAGCCATTTTGAAGGTATTTCCGTCGCCTTCAGCGTTCTTCTTCAGGTGAAGGCAAACATCGCTTTGATCATCGCCCGACTGAAGCGCGGCGGCCCATAGGTTGATCATTGAAACCGCGAGCGGTGCGGAACGCAATTGACGCAGATCGAATGGCTGCGGGTAGGGGCTGGGTACGACCGTTTCTGCAATCTCAAATGTTTGGGTATCGGTGGTATCGACCGAAGCGCCGGCCTTTCCTCCTATTGTCGCATTCCCTGCGGCCGGTATAGGCGACAAAGAAAGTCCCACGCTGGCACTGCCTTCGGAGGTGGAGACAAGCTCCATTTGAACCGAGACGATGTCAAAGCCAATCAGGCCGTTTCCGCAGACCTTCGATTTGGAATTCCGTAGAATTCTCGAGTATCCGTACTTCGAGGATTGATATGATGTATATACACTTATCTGACGTTTTACCTCCGCTATCACTTTGTAGATATCGGATTGTGGTATTGCGTTCAGTTTCGCGAAAGAGCTACTGGCGCACCCGGTGAATAGTGACGCCACCACGAGCGATAATGCCAGCAGAATTCCCCTCATCGCCAGCCTCTTCCGGTTTGATTTCAAGTTCTATTATTATTCCATAGTAAATTATGGCGCGAGAAGCGCAATAGACTTGAATTTGCTGAAATAGACACTTCGAAGCCGGCTGAAATATCGCTGCGCAGGTTGCTTGGGCGCGTTCTTACCTCACAGAAATCAATACGAAATTCGCTTCGAGCGCGGACCGGATGCTTCGTTGGGCGTCGGGCCAAAAGGTCGAAGGCACGGGATGAATTTCAGACGGCACTTAAACGGCATCCGTCTCGGGGAGAGCCGTGCCTTTCGGCAGCGAGGCTTATGTCATCGGTCCTCTTATGAGTGATGATCAGATGATGCCTGGTCATCGGCGCTGCCACCGATCCCGAAGCCACCGCCCACGCCTCCACCCATGCCTCCGCCCATGCCCATGCCGCCGCTTCCCCCGCCTCCCCCTTGCTTTGAGCCCTCTTTCCCGCGCTCTCCCTTGCCGCGAGCGCCGGAAGCCGCCGGCCGTGCGGGCCCCTGCATGGGAATCGCAAGATCAGTTGGAATTGGGCCGATGTCCAATGCTTCACGAATGAAAGAGCGGAGCGAAACGACAAGATCACCTGTCTGAACCGGGCGTCCTGCAATCAACTCCCGCACGACATGTTCAGCCAGGCGGACCTGTTCTTCCGTCCCGAGGAGAATGATATCCGACAGAGCTGCCTCAACCTCGTCACGGATGCGCCGCCTGCGCTCGGATCCGGGAACGCTTTCGATCTCCACCTCGGGATCGGTTGGCGCTTCTCGGCGCAAATCACGCAAATGGGCCGGATCGACGGTCAGATCGCCGGTGAACGATCCGCCAAGTGTCTTGTAAGCAGCAATCAGCGTGCGCAGGCGCTCATTGATTTGGCGGTTCATGCGTTCGCGGCGCTGCTGGATTGTGACCATCATCAAAAGACGGACGCCGATGCTGATCAACGTGAACAGCGCCAAACCGACCAGCGTCAGGAGCAGGCTCTGCCATGAGCTGAAATCAAGATTGCGCACGCCATCCCTCCAATAGATCGGAGGATCATTATCAAAAGCAATGCGAAAAGCGAGTCCGGCAACTTGCCTGTAACTGCTGTTGATACGCCCTTGTCACGATCAACATGCCGATGAGTTCCGATAGGTTATCGGCACTCGGGAATGCGAGGGATTTTTGAACGCTATCGATGTGTGAAGGGTAGACAAAAAGGCGGCGCAGAAAATTAGAGTTATCTAATTTGAATTAATTTCCAAATTCTTGCTTGAAAATAGTGGTGCCGCTTACGTGACTCGAACACGTGACCCCATCATTACGAATGATGTGCTCTACCGACTGAGCTAAAGCGGCATTCTGCGGAGCATTCGGTTCGGCTCCGCGATTTGCATGGCGCTGATACAGTCTATGCGCCCAGATTTCAAGCGCTCAAATCGCCAATTGGCAAAAAAGCGAGAGGCCTGTGAAAAAAGAACCGTTCTCCGCCCCGCTCTAAAGTGCCAGCCGGGCGCGCGCCTGCCTGTATTCGGCCTCCAGCCTGTCGATGAGTGCGGAGACGGGCTGGATGGATTTGACGGCGCCGATGCCCTGGCCGGAGCCCCAGATATCCTTCCAGGCCTTCACGCCGGTCGTGGCGGCTTCGAAATCCATTTTCGAAGGGTCGGCTTCCGGCAGGTTGTCGGGATCCAGTCCGGCGGCGCGGATGGAGGGTTTCAGATAGTTGCCGTGGACGCCGGTGAAATAGTTGGAATAGACGATATCGCCGGCGCTTCCCTCGACGATCGCCTGCTTGTAGGCGTCCGCCGCGCGGGCTTCTTCCGTCGCGATGAAGGGAGAGCCGATATAGGCGAGGTCGGCGCCGGCTGCCTGGGCTGCGAGGATGGCGCCGCCGGTCGAAATCGCGCCCGCCAGCAGCAGCGGGCCATCGAACCATTCGCGGATTTCCTGGACGAGCGCGAAGGGCGAAAGCTGGCCCGCATGGCCGCCCGCACCGGCGGCCACGGCGATCAGCCCGTCCGCGCCCTTGCGGATTGCCGAGTTGGCATGGCGGTTGTTGATGATATCGTGCAGCACGATGCCGCCATAGGAATGCACGGCCGCATTCACCTCGGGCACGGCGCCAAGCGAGGAGATGACGATCGGCACCTTGTATTTCACGCAGAGCGTCAGATCGTGTTCCAGCCGCTTGTTCGACGCATGAACGATCTGATTGACCGCAAATGGCGCTGCCGGCCGCTCGGGATTTGCGGCATTATATGCGGCGAGATCCTCGGTGATCATGGCGAGCCATTCGTCGAGCTGGCTTTCGGGACGCGCGTTCAGGGCGGGAAAGGAGCCGACCACGCCGGCCTTGCATTGCGCCAGCGTCAGCGCCGGGTGCGAGATGATGAAAAGCGGCGAAGCCACGACCGGCAGGCGCAGATGCTCGGTGAGGATGGAGGGGAGGGCCATGAACATCATCCCTTTGACGTTTACGAAAACGTCAAAGGGATAGCAGATGCGCATCGCGAGGGGAAGTGGCGAGATGCCGAGCGGAGTTGCGGGCGCAGCGTCGGGGAAGAGCCGGCTCACCGCTATCGCAATTGCGTCGTCTTTGCTGTTTATCCCCTCCCGAGTGCCTGCGGCTCCTGCCGAAGACTTGCGTAATGCGAAACTCGGCGTTACCGAATCCGGTTAACGAATGCTAAAAATGTGGCTGTCCTGCCGGCAGAGTATGCGAGCATGTTGCGAGTGAGAGTAAAGGACCTGATGTGAGCGGATTAGAAACGGCTATCAGAAGCGCGTTGGACCGGTCCGATCGCGCCAATCCGGAAATCCGGGCTCGCATCTATCAGTCGGCACGGCAGGCGCTGGAAGCCGGCCTCCGCAAGCAGGACATTACCGATATCAACGTCGTCGCGGCCCAGCGCCAGCGGCTGGAAGCGACGATCCGCCAGATCGAGACCGAGGAGCGCGCCCGGCCCGCGCAGGCGGCGCCGAACTCGCCGGAGCCTGCCGCCCCGCAGGTTTCTCCTGCGGCATCCCGGCCGGAAGCCGTGCAGGCTTCACAGCGGCCGGAGCCGGTCATGAGCGTGCGTGGAGAGACGCGCGACCCGCCGATGTCGGCGCAGGCCGCCGCCCCAGTGGAACCGATATCGGTCGAGCCCTCGGGACGAAGTGACGATTTCGGCGACATGCACGCCGGCCCTGCCGATCATCTCGGCGCCGACAGCGATGTGCGCCCGATGGCCGAAGCGCCGGCTGCGGCGCGGTCGATGAACTTCAAGCCGGAGCGCGCCGCCGTGCGCCGCAAGCCGCGCAAGTTCTTCTCGCGCCTGCTGGTCTTCTGCATCCTGCTCGCCTTCCTCGGCGTCGGCGCATGGTGGATCAAGACCTCGGGCGTGCTGATGTCGGCGGCACAAAGGGATACGAGCGTGCCCAACCCGCCGGCCCATGTCGATTCCCAGGATTTCAGCGGCAACGGCAACGACGACGACACGTCGGATGAGGACGACAACAGCGGTCCGGTCAATCCGGGCCTGGCGACCATCGACCCGCAGAACAGCTTCTCCGAAGAGTGGATTGAGGTGCTGAAGCCCACGGACGCGCCGAAGGTGACGACAGGCCCGCAGTCGAAGGCCGAAAATGTCTCCGAGAACGAAGGGCCGGCCGTGCGGCTGACCTCGCTCAGCAGCGGCTCGGACGGCAACGGCTCGGTCGAGGTGCCGGCCAATGTGCTGCAGCAGATGGCAGGCAAGGCATCGACGATCGCGCTGACATTGCAGTCCACCTCGGATGCGCCGACGCAGATCACCGTGGAATGCGATTTCGGCTCGCTCGGCCGCTGCGGGCGTCATCGCTTCACGGTCAGCCGCCAGAAGACGGATGCGCTTTTCCAGGTCCAGTTCGATCGCTCGCTGGCGCCGACCAGCGCGGGCCATCTCATCATCAACAGCGATGTCGATGGCAAGGCCCGCGGCGTCAATGTCTACGCCATCCGCGTTCTGCCCGGACAATAAGCCCGGGCAGTGCGGAGTTAACTCAGAATATCCGATCCCTGGCCCAGGATTTTCTCGTCGATCTTGCCGATGGCGTTCTTGTCCTTGCCGTCATAATCGAGCGTCAGCAGAATGTGACGGATGAGGTTGAGGCGCGCTCGCCGCTTGTCGTTGGCGCGGACGACCGTCCAGGGCGCGTAGTCGGTATGCGTGTCCTTCAGCATGCGATCGCGCTTTTCGCTGTAGTCCTTCCATTTCGACAAAGCGGCGATATCCATCGAGGAAAGCTTCCAGACGGCGCGCGGATCGTGGCAGCGGTCATGGAAACGCTTCAGCTGCATCTCCCGGCCGATATCGAGGTAGAACTTGAAGAAATAGATGCCGTCCTGGACGATCAGCTTTTCCATCTGCGGCGCCTGCTTCAGGAATTGCTCGTACTGTTTCGGCGTGCAGAAGCCCATGACCGGCTCGACGCCGGCGCGGTTGTACCATGAACGGTCGAACAGCACGAACTCGCCCGCGGTCGGGAACCGGGCGACATAGCGCTGGAAATACCATTGCCCCGCCTCGCGGTCGGTCGGCTTCGTCAGCGCCACGACGCGCGCCAGACGAGGGTTCATATGGGCTGAGGTCGCGGCGATCGAGCCGCCCTTGCCGGCGGCGTCGCGGCCTTCGAATAGCGCCATCACCCGCTTGCCTGTCGCCTGCAACCAGAACTGCACTTTGATGAGCTCGATCTGCAGCGCCTTCAGCTCGTCCTGGTAATCGCCTTCCTTGAGCTTCTTCTTGTAGGGGTAGCCGCCGGAGGTCAGGGCCTCCTCGTCGATCCAGCCTGGCAGCACGGGATCGTCGACGTCGAATATGTGCTTGACGCCGTGGATATCCAGCTCCACCGCACGGCTTTCTGCTTGTGCTCCCATATATCGGCTCCTCGGCTGTTTACGCCCCGTTAACTCTGCCGCGCGGCCGCGACAAAAAGCTCATGAAGGAAATTGGAGCTTTTGTTCAATGGTTTCAACTCCTTTGTCGCCTTCCTCATTTGCCGGCTACATTTATTATTGTCAGTTACGCGCTTCTGTGGATAGAGCCGAATACTTCTGTCATGAATCGCGGATAAGACGCGGAATCCAGCATTCCATCATGGTAGGCGAAGGGACGGGCGCAGTTGGAAGACGAATGGTCATTTGTCAGGAAATTGGCAGTGCGGTTGCGGCAGGAGAGCGCCGTTCTGATCTTGGCGACGCTGATTGCCGCGCTCGCCCTCATCGAGGGCATCAACACCGGTGCCGTGTTCTGGATCTGGGCCATCGTCGTGATCGTAACGCTGCTTCGTCCGCCGCTGGTGGAGCGGGTGGTGGTGCCGTCGCGGGCCGAGCCGGCGCCCGTCGATCCGCAGGCTTTGCTGGGTACCGCTTTCGCGGGACTGGCGGCGCTTGACATGCCGGTGCTCATCATCGACCGCGAGGCATCCGTGCTGGTGCAGAATGCCGCTGTCGAAAAGGCCTTCGGCGCGTTTCCGATCGGCGCCCATATCTCTTCGAAGCTGCGCTCGCCCGGCCTTCTCGACATGGTGCGCGAGACCTTCGCCACCAATCTGCCGAATCAGATCGAGCATTCCGAGCGCCTGCCTTCGGAGCGGGTCTATATCGTCCGCATCGCGCCGATCGACCTTCCGCAGATCGAGAAGGAAGAGGATGCCCTTTTCCTGCTGTCGTTCCGGGACATATCGGAGCTGCGTCACATCGACCGCATGCGGTCCGATTTCGTCGCGAATGCCAGCCATGAATTGCGCACGCCGCTCGCATCGCTGCGCGGCTTCATCGAAACCATCCAGGGTCCCGCCAAGTCCGACGCGAAAGCGCAGCAGCGCTTTCTCGGCATCATGCTCGACCAGACGACGCGCATGAGCAGGCTGGTCGACGATCTGCTGTCGCTGTCCCGGCTGGAACTGAAATCGCACATCGCGCCGGATCAGAAGGTCGATCTCGTGCCCTTGCTCGGCCATGTCCGCGACTCGCTTCTGCCGCTCGCCGGCGATCTCGATGTCGCGATCGATCTGCATCTGCCGGCGGGCAAGGTCGAAGTGCTGGGCGATCGCGACGAGCTTGTGCAGGTCTTCGAAAACCTGATCGAGAATGCCTGCAAATATGGCCAGGAAGGCAAGGCGGTGGAGGTCTCGCTGCTGAACGAGCCGGGCCAGGCCGTCGAGGTCGTCATCTCCGACAAGGGCCCGGGGATTCCCGCAGAACATGTGCCGCGCCTGACCGAGCGCTTCTATCGCGTTAACGTTGAGGACAGCCGATCCAAGAAAGGGACCGGCCTCGGGCTTGCCATCGTCAAGCACATCCTGACCCGCCATCGCGCAAGACTGATCGTCAAGTCCGAAGTCGGCAAGGGAACGGACTTTACGGTGCGCTTCTGAAAGCCGTTGTGAATCGCCCATTTTGCTTGCGATTTATGCAAGCGATTTCAACCGGATGGACTGTCATAATTGTTTCACTCGCCTGACATAAAAGGGCGGTGCTTTGGCCGGTAAGAAAGAAGCGCTGAAACAGGCGGATGCGCCGCCCGTCATCGTGCTCTTAAAGCCCGTCAGGGAGGATTCTTCATGAACGCGTTGAAATTGTCTATTCTCGCGCTGGTCGCATCGGCTGCCTTCGGTGGCGCCGCCGTCGCCCGCGAGCAGATTCAGATTTCCGGTTCTTCCACTGTATTCCCCTATGCCAAGATCGTTGCCGAAACCTTCGGCGAGACCTACACCAACTTCAAGACGCCCATCGTCGAATCCGGCGGCTCCGGTGCCGGCCTCAAGGAGTTCTGCAAGGGCGTCGGCACGGATTCCATCGACATCGCCAATTCCTCGCGGCCGATCAAGAATAGCGAGATCGATGCCTGCAAGGCGGCGGGTGTCGCCGATATCCAGCAGGTCAAGATCGGCTATGACGGCATCGTCTTCGCTTTCGACAAAAGCAATCCGGACATAAAGTTCGTGCCTGCCGATCTCTACAAGGCGCTGGCCGCCGAGGTGGTGGTGGACGGCAAGCTGGTCGCCAATCCCTACAGGAAATGGTCCGAGATCAATCCGTCGCTGCCGGATTTCGAGATCGCGGCCTATATTCCGGGTGAGAAGCACGGCACGCGCGAGGTTTTCGAAGAGAAGGTGCTCGCTGCCGGCTGCAAAGATTCGGGCGCGCTCGATGTCATCAAGGCCAGCGTCCAGGATGCCGATCAGCAGACGAAGACATGCATTGCCGTGCGCAAGGATGGCCTGGCCGTCGATATCGACGGCGACTATCCCGAGACGCTGGCACGCATCAATGCCAACAAGCACGGCGTCGGCGTTTTCGGCCTGTATTTCTATCAGAACAACGCCGACAGGCTGAAGGTCGCCACGGTCAGCGGCATCGTGCCGTCGGGTCAGACGATCGCCGACGGCACCTATCCGGTGTCGCGGCCGCTGTTCTTCTACGTCAAGAAGGCCCATCTGGGTGTCATCCCGGGGCTCAAGGAATATGTCGATTTCTTCACGAGCGATCAGATGATCGGACCGGACAGCCCGCTGGCGGAATACGGCCTTGTGCCTGCTCCGGACGGCGAGCGCGACCAGATCCGCAAGGACTTCGCTGACGGGAAGATCATGTGAGTGCGTAAGGATTGAACGCCGGCGCAGCATCTTGCCGTGCCGGCGTTCGCCGGGGAATGGGAATGAGTATATCGCTGCTGCTGCTCTGCCTGTCGGTCATCGGCGCCCTTGCATTCGTGCTGGGGCGGGCGAGGGCGGCTGCGCTGTCGGGCGGCAGGCTCTCGTCCATGCATTCGCGGCTCGGCTATCACGGCGCCTATGCCGCCATCTGGGCGGTGCTTCCGGCGCTCGCCCTGGTCTGCGTCTGGCTGATCGTCAGTCCGGAAATCATCGACCGCCTGGTGGTGAAATCCTTCCCCGAAGAGGTGAAGTCCCTGCCGCCGGCCGAACTCAATCTCAGCTACGGCATGGTGCGCAGTATCGCCCACGGCATGCGCCTGCTCGATGACGAGGAGCTTGGCGAAGTTGCCGCCGGCACGGCCGATCTGCAATTGCTGCTGGTGCGCAAGGGTGTGCCGCTTGCCGTTCGCCCGACGGGCTATATGATCGACGCGGCCAACAAATATAATGGCATGCGCGAAGTCAGCCGGATGGTGATGTCCGCATCGGCGATCCTCCTGTCGTTGCTGTGCGCGGTTTACGGTTTGCGCGCCATCGCTCCGCGGTTTC
Source organism: Martinezella lusitana (assembly GCF_010668395.1). Classification (GTDB taxonomy): domain Bacteria; phylum Pseudomonadota; class Alphaproteobacteria; order Rhizobiales; family Rhizobiaceae; genus Rhizobium; species Rhizobium lusitanum_A. The sequence continues at coordinate 419,808 of NZ_WUEY01000001.1, read as the reverse complement.
GCGCTCGCAACCGTGTCGAACAGGTCATTCTCGGCGCCCTCGTCATCGCTTCGTCGATTGCCGTGCTGACGACGGTCGGGATCGTCATTTCGATGCTTTCGGAAGCGGCGCGCTTCTTCGGCGTGGTCCCTGCGAGCGAATTCTTTTTCGGCACGGTCTGGGATCCGCGCTTCGCCGCGGCCGGCGCTCAGACCTCCGGAACCTTCGGTCTCATCCCTCTGCTGGCCGGTACGATCTATATCGGCTTCGTCGCCATGCTTTTCGCCGTGCCCATCGGCTTGTTCGCCGCGATCTACATGGCCGAATATGCCTCGGCGCGGGTGCGTTCCGTCGCCAAGCCGATGCTGGAGGTTCTGGCCGGCATTCCGACGATCGTCTATGGCTTCTTTGCCCTCGTGACGGTCGGGCCTTTCCTGAGGGACATCTCGGCCGACATCAACGGCCTGGTGACGGGAAGCTATACGAGCTTCATCGAGGCGCAGAGCGTGCTGACGGCCGGCTTCGTCATGGGCGTCATGCTCATCCCTTACGTTTCCTCGCTGTCGGACGATATCATCATGGCCGTGCCGCGCTCGCTTCGCGACGGTTCGCTCGGCCTTGGCGCCACGCGCTCGGAGACGGTCAAGCGCGTCCTGTTGCCGGCAGCTCTTCCGGGCATCGTCGGCGCGCTGCTGATGACCGCCTCGCGAGCCATCGGCGAGACGATGATCGTGGTGCTGGCCGCCGGCGTCGCCGCCCGCATGCAGTTCGATCCCTTCGAGCCGATGACGACCGTGACCGTGAAGATCGTCAACCAGCTGACCGGCGACCTTGAGTTCACCTCGCCGCAGACGCTCGTCGCCTTCGCGCTCGGCATCACGCTGTTCTGCCTGACGCTGTGCCTTAACGTCTATGCCCTCTACATCGTCCGCCGCTACAGGGAGCAATACGAATGAGCGACGTCGTATCCTCCCCGTCGCAGAACATGCCGCGCGGGCTGACGCCGGGCGCTCCGGCGCGGCGCGATATCGGCATCAGGCGCCGCTATGCAGCCGAGCGCCGCTTTCGCGCCTACGGATTTACCGCCGTCATCTTCGGTCTGGTATTCCTTGCCATCCTCGTCTCGACGGTGGTCCGCAACGGCTACACCGCCTTCGTTCAAACCTCGATCACCCTGCCGATCGAATTCAGCGAGAAGACGATCGATCCGGCGGGTAAGCGCGCCAGCGATCCGAATGTGCTGATATCGGCCAACTATCCGGTCCTGGTGCGGGATGCCCTCGTAAAGGCGCTCGGTATCGATCCCGCCAATCGCGCGCTCGTGCGCGCGGCAACGGCAATGGTGTCCGACAACGCCAGGATCGTGCTTCGCGACAGGGTGGCGGCCAACCCGTCCATCATCGGAACGACGCAGAACGTCACCTTCCTTGCCAGCGCCAACATCGATTCCGCCAACAAGGGCCAGGTCGACCTGACCGTCGACGAGAAGGACCGCAAGGTGTCCGATCAACAGGTCGCCTGGATGAAGCAGCTCGGCGAAAGCGGCGCCCTCTACGAGGCTTTCAACAGCGGCCTCTTCCTGTCGGGCAATTCGAGCCGGCCCGAGGCCGCAGGCCTTGGCGTCGCTCTGATCGGCTCGCTCTATCTGATGCTGACCGTGCTCGCGCTCGCTCTGCCCGTCGGTGTCGCGGCCTCGATCTATCTGGAGGAATTCGCGCCGAAGAACCGGCTGACGGATCTGATCGAGGTCAACATCAACAACCTCGCCGCCGTGCCGTCGATCGTCTACGGCCTGCTGGGCCTCTCGGTCTTCATCAACACGATGGGGCTGCCGCGCTCGGCATCGCTGGTCGGCGGGCTGGTGCTCAGCCTGATGACGCTGCCGATGATCATCATCGCCACGCGCTCCGCATTGCGGGCCGTGCCGCCGTCGATCCGCAGCGCCGCGCTCGGCCTCGGCGCGTCGCGCATGCAGATGGTCTTCCATCACGTCCTGCCGCTTGCCATGCCCGGCATCCTGACGGGCACCATTCTCGGGCTTGCCCATGCGCTCGGCGAGACGGCGCCGCTGCTGCTGATCGGCATGGTCGCCTTCGTCGCCAACTATCCGACATCGCCTCTCGATCCTTCGACGGCGCTGCCGGTGCAGATCTACATGTGGGCGAGCGAAGCCGAGCGTGCCTTCGTCGAAAGAACGTCCGGGGCCATCATCGTCCTGCTCTTCTTCCTCGTCGCGATGAACATCGGCGCGATCCTGCTGCGCCGCCGCTTCGAGCGGCGTTGGTAAGGGAGGGCCGTGGGATGAACATGATGACGGAAGCCGCAAGCGAAAGAGCATTGACCAGGAAGATGACGATGATCCCTTACAAGATGATCGGCCAGGACGTTTCGGTCTTTTATGGCGACAAGCGCGCGCTCTTCGACGTCAACCTCAAGATCCGCGCCAATACGGTCACGGCCCTGATCGGCCCTTCCGGCTGCGGCAAGTCCACCTTCCTGCGTTGCCTCAACCGCATGAACGATACGATCGAAACCTGCCGCGTCACCGGCAAGATCACGCTCGACGATCAGGACGTCTATGACGACAGCATCGACGTGGTGGAATTGCGCGCCCGGGTCGGCATGGTTTTTCAGAAGCCCAACCCGTTTCCGAAGTCGATCTACGAAAACGTCGCCTACGGACCGCGCATCCATGGCCTGCACCGTTCCAAGGCCGATCTCGATCATATCGTCGAGACCAGCCTGCAGAAGGCGGGCCTGTGGGGCGAGGTCAAGGACAGGCTCTACGACGCCGGCACGAGCCTTTCGGGCGGGCAGCAGCAGCGCCTGTGCATCGCCCGCGCCGTTGCCGTCAGCCCGGAGGTCATCCTGATGGACGAGCCGTGTTCCGCGCTCGATCCAATCGCAACCGCAAAGGTCGAGGATCTCATTCATGAGCTGCGGGAAAATTTCACGATCGTCATCGTGACGCATTCCATGCAGCAGGCAGCCCGCGTTTCGCAACGCACCGCAATGTTCCATCTCGGCCACCTGGTTGAGGAGAACGATACCGATAAGATGTTCACCAATCCCGACGATTACCGCACGCAGGATTACATCATGGGCCGTTTTGGTTGATGATGCTGCGCGCGCGGCTCCTTTCACACAGTTCACCTTGAGGATAGAAAAATGGTCTCCACTCACATTCTCTCTGCCTATGACGAAGACCTGAAGTTCCTGACGCGCCGCATTGCCGAAATGGGCGGCCTAGCCGAGCAGATGGTCAGCGACAGCGTCCGCGCACTGGTCAACAGCGACGCCGCTCTTGCCCAGAAGGTCATCTCGGACGACGTCGTTCTCGACCATGCGGAGCGCGAGATCGGCGACAAGGCGATCGTCACCATCGCTCGCCGTCAGCCGATGGCCGCCGACCTGCGCGAGATCATGGGTTCGATCCGCATCGCCTCCGATCTGGAGCGCGTCGGCGACCTTGGCAAGAACACCGCCAAGCGCGTCATCGCCGTGCAGGGCACCGGCGTTCCGCGTCGTCTCGCCCGCGGCATCGAGCATCTCTCCGAACTGGCGCTGAGCCAGCTGAAGGAAGTTCTGGACGTCTATGCGACCCGTTCGCCCGACAAGGCCGTCTCGATCCGCGAGCGGGACGAGGAAATCGACGCCATGTACACCTCGCTCTTCCGCGAGATGCTGACCTACATGATGGAAGATCCGCGCAACATCACCACCTGCACGCATCTTCTCTTCTGCGCGAAGAACATCGAGCGCATCGGCGACCATGCCACCAACATCGCCGAGACGATCTACTACATGGCGACCGGTGCCCAGCCCGAAGGCGAGCGCCCGAAGGACGATACCGCCAATACCGTCGGCGCGGTGACGGAATAATCTGGAAGCGAAAAAGGAGACCACAGGCGCATGGTTCCGAGAGTTGCTGTTGTAGAAGACGAGGAAGCGCTGAGCGTTCTGCTGCGCTACAATCTCGAGGCCGAAGGCTTCGAGGTCGACACCATCCTCAGAGGCGATGAGGCCGAGCTGCGTCTCCAGGAGCGCATCCCCGATCTTCTGATCCTCGACTGGATGCTCCCCGGCGTGTCCGGCATCGAGCTCTGCCGCCGGCTGCGCATGCGGCCGGAGACGGAGCGCCTGCCGATCATCATGCTCACCGCCCGCGGCGAGGAAAGCGAGCGCGTGCGCGGCCTTTCCACCGGCGCGGACGATTACGTCGTCAAGCCGTTTTCGACGCCGGAGCTGATGGCTCGCGTCAAGGCGATGCTGCGGCGCGCCCGTCCGGAGGTTCTCTCCACGGTGCTGCGTTGCGGCGATATCGAGCTGGACCGCGAAACCCATCGCGTCCACCGCAAGAGCCGCGAAGTGCGGTTGGGGCCGACGGAATTCCGCCTGCTGGAATTCCTGATGTCCTCGCCGGGCCGCGTCTTCTCGCGCTCGCAGCTGCTGGACGGCGTATGGGGGCACGATATCTATGTCGACGAACGTACCGTCGACGTCCATGTCGGCCGCCTGCGCAAGGCGCTCAACTTCTCCAATATGCAGGATGTCATCCGCACCGTTCGCGGCGCGGGCTATTCCATGGAGGCCTGAGCGGCAAGGCCCGCTCAGGCATCGACATAGCGGCGGAAACAGAAAACGGGCCTCAAGGGCCCGTTTCTTTTGTCTCGGCGATGATAGATCTCAGCCGCGTGGTTGAGCCGGCCGACGCCGTTCGTGCACGGGCTGGTAGGCCAGGCGCTGATGATAGCCGCAATAGGGCGATGCATCCGGGCTCTCGTTGCCGCAGAAGTGGAAATCGTCCTTCAGCGGATCGCCGACCGGCCACTTGCAGGTGCGCTCCGTCAGCTCCGTCAGGCCGAGGCGACGGGAGATCGGGACGACGACGTTGGAAGCCGGGCGATATTGGATTTCATTGACCGTATCGACGTCGATCTCTTCCTTCAGCATGGTCGCGCCCTGCTGCCGGGCGACCACCGTGCGCGTCGCAACGCGCGAGCCGAAGCTGGCAGGGCGAGGTGCCGTGGCGTTGCGTTTCGGCGTGCGGGCAGCGGTCGCCGTGCCGCCAGCCTTCGCTCGGCCGGGGAGGTTCAGGCGGTGCACCTTGCCGATGACGGCATTACGGCTTACGCCACCAAGCTGCGCCGCGATCTGGCTGGCGCTCAAACCTTCGGACCATAGCTTTTTCAGCTTCTCGACGCGTTCGTCTGTCCAATTCATGCCCTGTCTCCGCTGCCGCGTTTCCGATGGCAGAATCCCTCACCATTGCCTCGCATGGGAACGAGACGCGAAACGCTCTAAAATTGTGGTGACTAGTTCCGCCGCATGCAGTCTAGCAATTGGTTTTTAACCTAGTGTGAGGCTGACTCCGTGACAAGAGTCGCGGGAATCTTGTGGAATCGATTTCGAGGTTTTCCCCAACTTGCTGTCCGGGCGTGGCATTTCTGCAATAGGCGCTGCAGAACCCATCTCTTTTGCCCGGCAGCGCTTTCTCGCACCTGCTAAACCGCCAGTTTTGTTGACATCGCGGTGCAAAACATCAATAGTGCGCAAGCCGCCGCAAGGCGGCATTTTTGATTTTTTCGGGTCCGTTTCATCAAACGGAAGCGATTGGTCCTTAAAGTTGTGATCGAGGAGAAATGGCCATGGCAGAGACCGCGCCGCTTTATGATACCTACATGCGTGCTCCGCTGCGGTTCGAGCGAGGCGAGGGCGTCTGGCTGGTGACCGAAAATGGCGAACGCTATCTCGATTTCGCGGCCGGCGTGGCGGTCAATTCGCTCGGTCATGCGCACCCCCATCTCGTCGCGGAATTGAAGGCGCAGGCCGACAAGGTCTGGCATCTCTCCAACCTCTATGAAGTGCCCGGCCAGGAGAAGCTGTCGAAGCGCCTGACGGAAGCCACGTTCGCCGACAAGGTGTTCTTCACCAACTCCGGCGCCGAGGCGCTGGAATGCGCCATCAAGACGGCGCGGCGCTATCATTTCGCCAAGGGGCATCCCGAAAAGTTCCATATCATCACCTTCGAGGGCGCCTTCCACGGCCGTACCATCGCGACGGTCGCCGCCGGTGGCCAGGAAAAATACATCGAAGGCTTCGGCCCGAAGGCTCCGGGCTTCGATCCGGTGCCCTTCGGCGACCTTGACGCCGTGCGCGCGGCCATCACCGATGCTACGGCCGCGATCCTGGTCGAGCCGGTGCAGGGCGAGGGCGGCATCCGCCCGGCGACGAACGAATTCATGCGCGGTCTCCGCCAGATCTGCGACGAGCACGGCCTGCTGCTGGTTCTCGACGAAGTCCAGTCCGGCGTCGGCCGTACCGGCAAGCTCTTTGCCTATGAGTGGGCCGGTATCAAGCCGGATATCATGGCCGTCGCCAAGGGTATCGGCGGTGGTTTCCCGCTCGGCGCCTGCCTTGCGACGGCGGAAGCCGCCTCGGGCATGAAGGCCGGCACGCACGGATCGACCTATGGCGGCAATCCGCTTGCCATGGCGGTCGGCAATGCGGTGCTCGATATCGTGCTGGCCGACGGCTTCCTTGAGCACGTGCGCGATGTCGCCTTGATCTTCCGCCAGGGCCTTGCCTCGCTCAAGGATCGCTTCCCGGATATCATCGAGGATATTCGCGGCGAAGGTCTCATGCTCGGCATCAAGGCCGCCATCCCGCAGGCGGACCTGCTGCAGGCGATCCGCGCCGAACATCTGCTTGGCGTTCCGGCCGGTGACAACGTCATTCGTCTGCTTCCGCCGCTGATCGTGACCGCCGAGGAGGCACGCGAAGGCCTCGCTCGCATCGAGCGCGCAGCAGAGCGCGCGCGCGCCGTTCGCGTCAAGAAATCGGCTTGAACTCAGCGCCCGCTGTTGGGGCGTTCTTGCCCCACGCGGGCGTTATTGTTTTTTCTGGAGTACAGGTAAGGACATGGCTTCTCCGAAACACTTTCTCGACCTCTCGGCCGTTGCGGCCGCTGAGCTGCGCAACATCATCGATGATGCGATCGTGCGAAAGAAGGCATTGAAGGCTGGCACGGCCGACAAGCCGCTTGCCGGCAAGATGCTGGCGATGATCTTCGAGAAGCCTTCCACCCGAACGCGCGTATCGTTCGATGTCGGCATGCGCCAGCTGGGCGGCGAGACGCTCTTCCTCTCCGGCACCGAAATGCAGCTCGGCCGCGCCGAGACGATCGGCGATACCGCGAAGGTCCTGTCGCGTTATGTCGATGCGATCATGATCCGCACGACGGATCACTCGCGCCTGCTGGAGCTGGCGGAACATGCGACCGTTCCGGTTATCAACGCGCTGACCGACGACACACATCCCTGCCAGATCATGGCTGACATCATGACCTTCGAGGAGCATCGCGGTCCGATCAAGGGCAAGTCCATCGCCTGGACGGGCGATGGCAACAACGTGCTGCATTCACTGATCGAAGGCGCTGCGCGTTTCGGCTATCGCATGAATATGGCGGTGCCTCTTGGTTCCGAGCCGAAGGATCACTATCTGAACTGGGCCCGCAATGAGGGCGCCGAAATCATGCTCACGCATGATGCAGACCGTGCGGTTGCCGGCGTCGATTGCGTGGTAACCGATACCTGGGTTTCCATGAATCAGGAACACCGGGCACGCGGTCACAACGTCTTCCAGCCCTATCAGGTCAACCAGGCTTTGATGGCACAGGCCGGCAAAGACGCGTTGTTCATGCATTGCCTGCCCGCCCATCGCGGGGAGGAAGTGACGGACGAAGTGATCGACGGTCCGCAATCCGTTGTTTTCGATGAGGCGGAAAACCGCCTTCATGCGCAAAAGTCGATTCTTGCTTGGTGCCTGGGCGCAATCTGAGGATATGAAGCCGTGTCTGAGGGCGCGGGCGCAGTAGGAGTAAAGCAATGGCCGAAAATGCCGCATCGCTGGGTCAATTCGATTTTGCCGGTGACGATCACGTCGTCCCCTTCCAGGTGGAAGGTTTGGACGTGCGCGGCCGTGCCGTGCAGCTCGGTCCGCTGCTGGACGCCATTCTTGCCCGGCATGACTATCCGACCCCGGTCGCGCGCCTCCTGGCCGAGGCCATCGTCCTGACGGTGCTTCTCGGGACGTCGTTGAAGTTCGAAGGCAAATTCACCGTGCAGACCAAGAGCGACGGTCCCGTCGATCTTCTGGTTGCCGATTTCTCGACGCCGGAAAATGTTCGCGCCTATGCTCGCTTCGACGAAGCGGCACTGACGAAGGCGGTGGCCGAAGGCCGCACCGAGCCGGAGCAACTGCTGGGCAAGGGCGTTCTCGCCTTCACCATCGACCAGGGTCGCTTCACGCAGCCCTATCAGGGCATTGTCGCTCTCGACGGCGCTTCGCTCGAGGAGATTGCCGGCACCTATTTCCGCCAGTCGGAACAGATCCCGACGCGCGTGCGCCTGGGTGCCGCCGAACTCTTCGACCGCGACGAGGAAGGCAAGCCGCGTCATCGCTGGCGGGCGGGCGGCCTGATTGCCCAGTTCCTGCCGGAGGCTCCCGAGCGCATGCGCCAGCCGGACCTGCATGGCGGCGACGGCGATACCGGCGTGCGTCATCATGTCGAGGACGATGCCTGGTCGGAAGCGCGCAGTCTGGTGGAAACCATCGATGCCGACGAGCTCACGGATCCGCAGGTCGGCACCGAGCGCCTTCTCTATCGCCTCTTTCACGAGCGCGGCGTGCGCGTCTACGAGCCGAAGGCCGTCTATGATCGCTGTTCGTGCTCGCGGGACAAGCTGAAGGGCGTCTTGAAGGGCTTTAGCGCCGAGGAGATCGAGGCCAGCCAGGACAATGGCGAAGTCGCCGTGACCTGCGAATTCTGCTCGACGACCTATCGCTTCGAAGTGTCCGAGATAGAAGCGGCCTGATGCCGCTTCCGAGCATTTCAGAGAAAAGTACGCAGCGGTTTTCCGTCCGGAGTGCATAAGAATGCAGGAAAATTGGGGGTTGCGCTTTTCGAGGAAAAGCGGGAACCGCCTAGTTCAGCGTGCGCAGCAGGTTCGGCGTATCCAGTGAGAAGGCGGGGATCTTGACATGGAAAAGCTCCCCGTCGTCCGTTTCCATCTGGTAGTGGCCGAACATCATTCCTGACGGCGTATCCAGAGGGCAGCCGGAAGAATATTCGTAGGTATCGCCGGGCTTCAGGTGCGGTTGTTCGCCGACGACACCGGGGCCCGTCACTTCATCCACGATGCCGTTCATGTCGGTGATGTGCCAGTAGCGCGTCACCAGCTTGACGGCTTCCTTGGAATGGTTGGAGATGACGATGCGATATCCCCAGACATAGCGATCGTCGTCCGGATCGGATTGCTCCTCCAGATAAAACGGTTCGACGACGACTTCAATGTCGCGTGTTAGGGCGCGATACATGCCTGATACCTTGCCACTGCCCTGAAACGTCGAGCGCTTCTTCAAGCCTCACCGCCGCTCCAGCATTTCCAAGTCTGCGGCATATTATCCGCTTTCCACCACTCCCGCAAAGTGCAGGATATCTAGCGGTATCCTATAACCGATCCATTCCGTCAAGGAACGGCGTGATGAAATCTCGCTCCTGGAGAGCGGAGCGTTATGAGTTTCAGCTATTACGGTTGATGAAAAAGGTTAGCATCTTGCTCTCAAAGTATCTCGTTCCGTTTGTCATTTAGTCTCGTCTACCACAATTCCCGGTACTGTCCGGCATGACGGGCAGATACGCTTGCTGCAATTGCAGGTTCACTTAAGTTCTATGTCAGGTCTTGCGACCTGCAGTCGAAACCTCTGAATCCTACAATACCTGATCTCATCTCATGTTCCGCCGGGAAATGCCGGCCAGAGATTTTCTGGCAAGGGAATTTCGGCTATCATCTGATTCTGGCATGGCCCGTGCCTCCCCCCTCCATTCGGGAAAGTATATTTCATGCGGGGCCGTCGATATCCAAACCGACTGTTTGAGCGCCGGGCATAAGGAGGGGTTGCGGTCATTGCTCGCAAATAGGAGGTTTATATGAGGCTTTCTGCCCCTGTATATCATTTGAAACGCAAGGCGAGGCTGTTGTCCCGCCAGCAGAAGATCCCCCTGCATGCCGCGCTGGATCGCATCGCGGCCGGCGAGGGTTTCGAAGGCTGGAGCTTGCTTGCGTCCAAAACGAATGCCGCTGTTTCCATCGGCGATCTGTATTCGCGGCTTGGCCCGGGTGATCTCGTGCTGATCGGCGCCCGGCCCGGCCATGGTAAAACGCTCATGAGCCTGAGGCTTGTCGTCGAAGCCATGAGGACCGGCAATCGTGGCGTCTTTTTCACGTTGGAGGACACGGAAAAGGTCGTTCAGGACCGCTTCCGGGTGATCGGCGCCGACTATGCCGAGTTTGCCGCATTGTTCGAATTCGACAGCTCCGACGCCATCAGCGCCGACTATATCGTCGAGAAGCTGGCCGCCGCGCCGCGCGGCACGCTGGCGGTGGTCGACTATCTGCAGCTGCTCGATCAGAAGCGGGAAAAGCCTGATGTGATGACCCAGGTTCAGGCGTTGAAGGCATTCGCGCGCGCGAAAGGCGTGATCGTCGTGTTTCTCTCGCAGATCGATCGTTCATACGATCCGACGCTGAAACCGTTGCCAGATCTTGAAGACGTCCGCCTGCCAAATCCTCTGGACCTGACGCTGTTCGACAAGATGTTCTTCCTGAACAACGGCCTGGTTCAGTTCAAGGCCGCCGGCTGACGGGCCACGATATCCTGCGACATTGCCCGATATGGGCAGATCGAGCCGCCCGGAGAAAAATCCGGGCGGCTCGAGCAATATCAGGCGGAAACCTGCGCCAGGGCGCGGGCGAAATCCTCGACCAGGTCTTCGCTGTCCTCGATACCGGCAGAGAAGCGCACGGTGCCCGGCGAAATGCCGAGCTCGGCACGGGCCTCGTCGGTGAGGTTTTTGTGCGTCGTGGTGGCCGGATGGGTAATCAGGCTCTTGCTGTCGCCGAGATTGTTGGAAATCTTCACGATTTCCAATGCGTTCTGCAGCTTGAAGGCTGCTTCCTTGCCGCCCTTCAGTTCGAAGGCGACGAGAGTGGAGCCGCCGCTCATCTGCTTTGCGATGATATCGGCCTGCGGATGATCCTTGCGGCCGGGATAGATCACGCGGGCGACCTTGCTGCCCTGCTCGGCGAGGAAATCGGCCACCTTGGCGGCGTTCACCGTCTGCTGCGCTACGCGAAGGGGCAGCGTCTCGATGCCCTTCAACAGCGTCCATGCGGTGAAAGGCGACATGGCCGGGCCGGTGTGGCGGAAATAGTCCTGCAGCTGCTCGTCGATCCACTGCTTGTCGGAAAGGATGACGCCGCCGAGCGAACGGCCCTGGCCGTCGATATGCTTGGTGGCGGAGTAGACGACGATATGGGCGCCGAGTTCCAGCGGCTTCTGGAAGAGCGGCGTGGCGAAGACGTTGTCGACCACCACCTTGGCGCCGATCTGGTTGGCGAGCTTGGCGACAGCGGTGATATCGACCACTTCCAGCGTCGGATTGGTCGGGCTTTCGAGGAAGAAGAGCTTGGTGTTCGGGCGAACAGCCTTTTCCCAGTTCTCCACGAAACGCCCGTCGACGAGCGTGCATTCGATGCCGTATCTCGGCGCGAGCGTCTCGACGACCCAGCGGCAGGAGCCGAAGAGGGCACGGGCTGCGACGATGTGGTCGCCGGCCTTCAGCTGGCAGAGGATGGCGGCGGAGACCGCGGCCATGCCGGAAGCGGTGGCGCGGGCATCTTCGGCGCCTTCCAGAGCGCACATGCGCTTTTCGAACATGTCGTTGGTCGGGCTGCCGTAACGGGCATAGATGAAACCGTCTGTCTCGCCCTTGAAGCGGGCTTCCGCCGCTTCCGAGGTATCATAGACGAAACCCTGGGTCAGATAGATTGCTTCGGACGTTTCGCCGAATTGCGAACGGAGCGTTCCGCCGTGAACGAGTTGGGTTGCGGGGCGCCAAGTCTTGCTCATGCCATCACCACTTTCAAAACAAAAAAACCGGCCGCAATTGCAGACCGGTTTCAACCCGGTCTTTTTAGCCACTTGTTTAACGTGGCTGCAAGCCGACCGGCCAAATCACCACGGGATAAGTTGCAATACTGCCGTTGACGGCTTGCGTCAATTCCCCGAGTTTGGTTTTGTCTGCGACAAATTACTGCCCGTGCGTCCGTCAGGATGCGCAAAGGTCGCAGTGGCATATTAAATCGGCGCATAACCCGGCTAGTTGGCTCTCGACTTGCCGGGTTATGCGCTGGGGATGAGGCATGATGGCTCGCAATACTGGAATTTTGGCCGATCGCGCCATCGCAGCGCTCTTTGACGCCGGGCGGCTGACGAGCGAGAAAGAGCTGGATGTCGATCAGATCCAGCCGGCAAGTCTTGATCTGAGGCTTGGCTCGCATGCCTTCCGCGTTCGCGCCAGCTTCATGCCGGGCCCATCCCACCTCGTTGCCGACAAGCTGGACCGGCTGAAGCTGCATGTGGTCGATCTCTCCGAAGGCGCGGTGCTGGAAACCGGCTGCGTCTACATCGTGCCGCTGATGGAGCGGCTGGACCTGCCGGCGGACATGTCGGCATCGGCCAATCCGAAGAGCTCGACGGGCCGTCTCGATATCTTCACCCGCGTCATCACCGACCGGGCCCAGGAGTTCGACAAGATTCCGGCCGGCTATTCCGGCCCGCTCTATCTCGAAATCAGCCCGCGTACCTTTCCGATCGTCGTGCGTCGCGGCTCGCGTCTGTCGCAGATCCGCTTCCGCGTCGGCCAGGCCCTGCTCACCGAGCCGGAATTGCTGGCGCTGCATGAAAGCGAGACGCTGGTCGCCAGTAAGAAGCCTAATATCACCGGCGGTGGCATCGCGCTGTCGATCGACCTTGCCGGCGACAAGGAAGGGCTGATCGGCTATCGTGGCAAGCATCACACGGCCGTCGTCGATGTCGACAAGAAGGCTCAGCACGATATCTTCGATTTCTGGGAGCCACTCTACAGCCGCGGCCGTACCGAGCTGATCCTCGATCCCGACGAATTCTACATCCTCGTGTCGCGCGAGGCGGTGCATGTGCCGCCGCATTTTGCCGCCGAAATGACGCCGTTCGATCCGCTGGTCGGCGAATTTCGCGTCCACTATGCTGGCTTCTTCGACCCCGGCTTCGGCCACGCGCCGGCCGGCGGCCGCGGCAGCCGCGCCGTGCTGGAGGTGCGCAGCCATGAAGTGCCCTTCATCCTTGAGGACAGCCAGATCGTCGGCCGCCTGATCTACGAACACATGCTGGAACAGCCGAGCAGCCTCTACGGCTCCGGCCTCGGTTCGAACTATCAGGCGCAGGGCCTGAAACTCTCGAAGCACTTCCGGCTTTGAACCGGCCCGGCCTTGACACAGGCCGTCAACTGTTGGACATCTCTGCGTGTCAGGCGGGTGTAGCTCAATGGTAGAGCAGCAGCTTCCCAAGCTGAATACGAGGGTTCGATTCCCTTCACCCGCTCCAGAATTTTCAAGTCAGAAATAGTCTTTTCGATTTCAGCGTCTCCATCAACGCCTCGCCGAAGGTTGCAATCGGGCGGGCCAGGCGTCCGGCCGGCGGGCGATGTACGAGCCAGTTGACGACTTTCGGGCTGAAATCCGGGGCCTCGATGATTTCGACGGCGTTGCGCCAGCGGTTGTCGGCCAGCGCCGCCGGCGTCAGGACGCCGATCCCGAGGCCGCGCGCAACCAGCGACATGCGCAGGTCGGCGCTCATGGCCTCCACCCCGACGTCGAAGGGCAGGCGTTCGGCTTCGAAGCGGTGTTGAATGAAGGCGCGGAAGCCGCAGCCGCTCTGGTTCATGATCCATGGGAAGCGGGAAAGCTCCTCGAGCCGAGGTTCCTTGGGAACGCCGAGCGACGGCGAGGCGACGAGGATGACGTTGTGGACTCCGAGCACATCGCCGACGACATTGTCCGGCGGCTGCACGCCCTCCGCCAGGCACACCGTCGCCGCATCGAGCTGGCTATGAGAGACCTGCTCGATAAGCTGTGGCGACCAGCTGGTGACGATGCGTAGCGTCAATTGCGGAAACTGGCTGCGCAGCTCATCGAGCGGCGCCGACAAGGCCGCCTCGGAAAGATAAGGCATGATGCCGAGACGGAATTCGCCGCCGATCATGCCGCCGGGCGAGACGCCGGCCTTCAGGTCATCGAGCGAGCGCAGGACACGGCGTCCGTGCTCGTAGGCCTCGCGTCCCGCCGCTGTCGGCTTCAGCGGCTTCGACTGCCTGTCGAGCAGGGCGATGCCGAGACTGTCTTCCAGGTTCTGTACGCGCCGTGTGATGCCCGGCTGCGTCAGATTGATGCGCGCGGCGGCAGCCACGATCGATCCGGTTTCCACCACGGCGACGAAAGCTTCCAGATCATGAATGTTCATGCCAAACTCGCATAATCATTATTATTTCATTTCAGTTGCCGCATTATGCAACAAGGCGATAAACATGGCTACCTTTATTATCAAAAATTATTGGAGAGCGCATGTCCCAGGTCCCCGAATGTTTGGCGAGCGAGCCGGAGGACGATGTGTCCACGGCGACAGCCGCTCCCTCGACGCTATTATTTGCCGTTGCCACCGGCGTAATCGTCATGAATCTCTTCGCACCGCAGACGCTGGTCGGCATCATCGGTCCATCGCTCGGCTTTTCTGAAAGCGGTGCGGGCCTGGTGGCCATGTCGTCCTTGCTCGGCTATGCGGCAGGCCTCTTTTTCCTCGTGCCGCTGGCGGATCTGCTGGAAAATCGCAAGCTGGTGCTGCGCATGCTCCTGTCGGCTTTGGCGATGGCGATCGCCGCCGCCCTGGCGCCGACCGGCTGGAGCCTGCTGATCTTCCTCTTCCTACTGGGTGCGGCCTGTTCGGCGATCCAGATCCTTGTGCCGATCGCTGCAGCCACGGCCCCGCCGGAACATCGTGGCCGGGTCATTGGCAACGTCATGAGCGGCTTGATGGTCGGCATCCTCGTGTCGCGCCCGCTGGCAAGCCTCTTCGCCGGTCTCTGGGGCTGGCGGAGCTTTTATGCTGTCAGCGCCGCCACGCTTGTGCTCCTGGCGGCCGCGCTGGCCATGCGCCTGCCTGAAAGGCGCCCGATGGTCAGCACGAGCTATGGAGCCTTGATTGGCTCGCTCTTTCAGTTGCTGCGCGAAGAGCCCGTGCTGCGGCTGCGCGCCTTTACCGCCGCCCTGATGATGGCGAGCTTCAGCCTCTTCTGGACCTCCGTCGCCCTGCGGCTGTCGCAGTCGCCGTTCTCGCTCGGCCAATCCGGTATCGCGCTGTTTGCGCTGGTGGGTGCCGGCGGCGCTGCCGCGACGTCTGTCTTCGGCCGCATGGGCGACCGGGGCTGGACGCGGATGGCGACACTAGTCTCGCATCTGATCGTGCTTGCCTCCATGGCCCTGGCCGCCTGGGCTGGCTCAATACGGTCCGGTGACTCTCTCACCCTCCTGGTCCTTCTGGGTGCCAGCGCCGTGATGCTCGATGTCGGCATCACCGGCGACCAGACCCTCGGACGTCGGGCCGTCAACCTGCTGAAACCGGAAGCGCGAGGCCGTATCAACGGTCTCTTTGTCGGCATCTTTTTCCTCGGCGGCGCGCTTGGCTCGGCGCTGGCCGGGATCGCCTGGGATTTTGGCGGCTGGACTGCCGTCTGCGCGGCTGCCGCGGGCTTCGGTGTGATAGCGTTGATCACGGACCTTGCCGCACGTAGGTGAACCACGCCGGGGGCGGGCCATAATGTGGCCCCTTTCCGCAAGCGATGTCTCTGCTCATTCAGGTGGGCGCCAGACAAGCATGGCAAAACGGGCGCCCACGATAGGAGCGTCCGGATGCGCGGTATTGCGTCATTGTATAGGTTGAGAGCGATCTTCGTGCGCGGCGTGCTCGCGATCGGCAGGGGCACCAGAATTCCCTTGGGAACGAAGATCATCTGGAGGCGCGGCAGCATCCATATCGGCGAAAGGGTACATTTCCGCCAGGGCGTCGTCCTCGATGCGCAAAAGGGCAGCATATCCATCGGCGATCATGTATCGTTCAACGAATATACAATTCTCCTGGGGCGGGGCGGCATATCCATCGGCAACGATGTGCGGATCGCCGCGCATGCGATGATCGTCTCCTTCGATCATAATTTTGATGATGTTTCACAGTTGATCCGCCTTCAGGGCGTGACGCCGAAGCCCGTCGTCATCGAAGACGATGTCTGGATCGGCGCGGGAGCAAAGATCCTCGGCGGGTCCCATGTCGCCAAGGGATGCGTCATCGGCGCGAACGCCGTCGTCAAGGGAAAGACCGAGCCCTACGGCATCTATGTCGGCGCGCCGGCAAGGTTGCTGAAGCGGCGTGGAGAAACGAACGACGCCAGATCGGGAAAAGTCGAGGTATTCGCCCTCCCAAAAAAATAGGCCGGTCGATCGCCGCAAGCGTCCCGGGATCGGCATTTCACATTGAAATAGGCCGCGGGCAGCTTTCTTGCCCGCGGCGTTTGCGTTGCCGGTTTCAAAATTCCGTCCAGTCTGCATCCTTGCTCGCGGATGCAGACGCCTGCGTGCCGCCGAAAGCGCTCATCAGCTTCTGGCCGAGCGCGCGGGCCGGAGAAGGGGCCGCCCGCACCTTGGCATCATCCACCGCCCGGATGCGCGGTGCCGCGGCCGGCCGCGACGCGGGCCGCGCGATGGGTCGCGGAGTGGCACTGGCGACGGGAGCCGCGGACACGCGGACAGCCTCGCCGCCGCTGGTGCGGAACTGGGCGAGCAGGTTTGCCAGGGAAGCCGCCTCCGTTGCCAGGCCATGGCTTGCGGCCGTGCTTTCCTCGACCATGGCGGCGTTCTGCTGCGTGCCGTGATCCATCGTGTTGACGGCGGTGTTGATCTCCTGCAGGCCTGCCGACTGCTCGCGCGAGGCCTCGGCGATCGCGTGCACATGCCGGTTGATTTCCTGCACGCCCGAAACGATGGCATCGAGCGCCTTGCCGGTTTCTCCGACGAGGCTGACGCCGGTGCGCACATGCGTTTCCGAAGTGGCGATCAGCGTCTTGATCTCCTTGGCCGCATTGGCGGAGCGCTGTGCGAGCTCGCGCACTTCCTGGGCGACGACGGCAAAGCCCTTGCCGGCGTCGCCTGCGCGGGCGGCCTCGACACCCGCGTTCAGCGCCAGAAGATTGGTCTGGAAGGCAATGTCGTCGATGACGCTGATGATGTTGTTGATCTCGCCCGAGGACTTTTCGATCTGCTGCATGGCGTCGATCGCGTTGCGGACGATCTCGCCGGACCGCTCCGCTCCGCTGCGCGTATGGGTGACAAGCTGGCTTGCTTCCTGCGCGCGCTTGGCGGCATCCTTGACCGTGGTGGTGATCTGCTCGAGGGCGGCGGCGGTTTCCTCGACGGATGCGGCCTGCTGCTCGGTGCGTTTGGAGAGTTCGTCGGCGGCGCTGCGGATTTCGTCGGCACCCGAGCTGATGGCGCGGGCATTGGAGCCGACGGCTTGCATTGTTTCGTTGAGCTTGTTCAGCGAGTTGTTGAAGTCCTGCCGCAACTGGTCGAGGTGCTCGACGAACTGGGTGTCTATGCGTGTGACGAGATCGCCTTCCGCAAGGCGTCTCAATCCGTCGCCGACCGCCTGGACGGCCTGCTGCAGATCTGCCGCCTCGGCAGCCTGTCTCGCATCGCGCTGCGCACGCTCGCTGTCGCTGAGCGTGCGGTCCGCTTCCGCCTGTGCCTCGAGACGCGTCCGTTCGACCGCATTGTCCCGGAAGACGGCGACGGCGGCCGCCATCTGGCCGATCTCGTCCCGGCGTTCGCGGCCTTCGATTTCGCCTGCCGTATCGCCGTTCGCAAGCGTCGTCATGCGGCGATGCAACCGCATCAGCGGCGCCGCGATGCTCTTCTGCGCGACATACATGCCGAGGATGATGGCGAGCAGCGTCAGGGCCGCAAGGGTGACGAGCGTGTAGTTCACGGAACTGTTGAGATCGGCCGACAGAGCATCGGCGCCGTCGTTCATCCTGTTCGTCAGAGCATCGTCATTGGCCTGCATGTTCGCGATCAGCGTCTGCAGCCTGGTGTTGACCAAGGCCATGGTCGCCCTGGCGCCTTCGGCATCGCCGCTCTTGCGCTGGTCGAGGGTCTTGTTCGTCAGTGTCTGCAATTCGTCGAGGCCGACAAGGATCTCGTCGACCGACTGTTTGGCGGCGGGAACGAGATTCTCGGCGTGGGTCAGCCTTTCCTTGGCCTCGGCGAAATAGTTGCTGCCGGCCGCGGCCGCCTTGTATGCATCGCTTGCCGGGTCGAAGTTCAGCATCAGGCTTGCCTGCAGCACCGAAGCGAGCGAGGCCGCGCTCGCACGCGCGGCTTCCGACGCCGCGACGGCTTCATTGTCGAGGAAGGCGCTGTAAGACCGATCCGCCTTGCGAAACTCGCCGGCGATCTGCAGCATGCCGACGAAGGAAATAATGCCGAGAAAAAGGATCACGGCAAGCATTTTGGTTTTGATTTTCAGATTCCTGAACATGGCGGTCCGCCTGCGAGTGCCGTGCCCTATCCAGGATGAATTCAATGGCCCGCTCGCCTGATATGGGCAGCGAGGGCACATTGCCTGGTATGCACGGGTGAAGTCGAATTTACGAAATACCTTGCGGAAAAGGTTCAGACGACCTGCATCATGCGATCCGCCTTCCAGCCGACGTCGTCGATGCCATGAGTACAATCAACAGAGCTTAATCGACTGCTAACATCCGCGTCTCCGAAGGCCGAATTCCCATGGAATTTGACGATCTTTCAAAGCCGCGCAACCGCCCGATGCGCGCGGTATCCGCCACTCATCCTGCGGACGCGCTGACGACCATTCCGGGGCGCGATATTCCCCCTGCCGCATGACTCTGCTACATCGTGTCGGTGAATCAGGAATGTGCATCCACGACCGGAGGCCGGATCAAGACCATGCGTGTTTGCCTTTCGTCGCCGATCTTCCTCGCCCGGCTTCTGGCGCATGCGGCGCTGATCGTCGTGTCCTGCGCCTTGCCGCTCGCTGCCCAGGAGGTCAAGCCGCAGAACCTGCCGATCCTGTTCGATGCGCGCGAGCGCCTGCCGAAACTCGACCTGTCCTCGCTGGTCCGGTTGCGGTTCTTGACCTCGATCGATTTCCCACCCTTCAACTTCCTGGATCAGAACGGCAAGCTTGCGGGCTTCCATGTCGAGCTTGCGCGCAAGATCTGCGACGAACTGGCAATAGCGGACAAATGCCAGATCCAGGCATTGCCGTTCGGTGAGTTGCAGGGGGCGCTTGCGGCCTCGCAGGGCGATGCGGTGATTGCCGGGGTCGCGGTCACGCCCGAGCTGCGCAAGACCTTTGCCTTCTCGCGCCCGTTCCTGATGTTGCCGGCCCGCTTCGTGCGCAATCTCAAGGCATCGATCGGCGGCACGACTGCGGCCTCGTTGGCCGGCCACTCCGTCGGCGTCGTGAAGGGCACGGTGCACGAGACGATGCTGGCGTCCTTCTTCCCGGCGATCAAACCGACGCCGTTCGATGACAAGGACGCACTGCTGGCGGCCGTCAAGGATGGCAAGGTCGACGCGGCTTTCGCCGATGGCCTGCAGCTTTCCTTCTGGGTCTCGTCGCCGGCCGCGGAAAAGTGCTGCGCCCTGTTTGACGGTCCCTATCTGTCGCAGCAGTATCTTGGCGAGGGCATGACCATCATGCTGCGGCAGCAGGATGCCGAGCTGACGGCCGCAATCAACCATGCCCTCGCGACGCTTTCGCGCGACGGCAGGCTGCAGGAGATCTATCTGCGCTACTTCCCTTACGGGCTATATTGATCAGGCCTTGCGATAGCGGGCGATGGCGCTGCGCTCGATGGCCGCACAGGTCAGCTTGTCCAGGCCGAGACGGTCGCGAAGCAGGCTGAGCAGGCGCAGTTCCTCCGCCTTGACCGAAAGGTCGGCAGAGGCGACTTCCACGGCAAGCGCATAGGCGGTGTCGTAGAGCCGGGCCGGCAGGGTATCGCGCACGGTTTCGAGAACGATGTCGAGACCTTCGCTGCCCGACAGCAGCTTGGCACAGTCGCGCGAGACCGAAATCAGCTTCTCGTCATCGAAGCCCTTGAAGACCGGCAGGGCGTGGATGAGTTCTCCGATCCGGCTGAGTTCCCGGTCGTTCATCGTGCGGTCGACGGCCGAGGCCAGTACCATGACGTAGATCAGGGCCTCGTGAGCAGAAAGCGGCTTGTTCATGACAGGCGAAGTCCTTTGAGTTTGGCAGACTGAAAAGTCGCGCGTCTCATGGCAAAAGCTGGTGGCGGAAGCAAGGCGTCAGATCGGATTGAGCGGATCTTCCTTGGGCGGCGGAGGCGCGAGCGTCGATTTTCCGTTCTTGCGCGGGTCATCGCCGTACATGCCGCGCTTTTTCTGCTTGGCTTCGTCCACAAGCGATGCCAGCGGCGAGCCGGGCTCGGGATCGGCCCAGCCGAAGCGGACCAGCCACGCACTGAGGTCGATGCGGACATAGCGGCATGCGCCCGTGACCGTCCCTTTCCAATTGGCATCAGGCACATCGCAATCGATCGAGCGCCCGCGCAGATACATGCGAAATGCCGTGCGCGCGGCCTGGCCGCAGGGCCAGCTCTTGCCGTTCGGGCCGGTGCACATCCGGTCGACGTCGGTCGGAATGACGCCGGTGAGCTGCACGTTCCTGCCCGCAAGGGTCAATATCCCCGCCTGATCCGCGAAGGGGCGGACAAGCTCGATGGTTGTCGTCTGTCCCTGCGGCTTGGACGCCGGATCGAGAGAGGCCTGTTCCGACTCGGGCTTCGGTTGGGGTTGCGGTTGCGGCTGCGATAGCGGCTGTGAGGGAAGGGTCTGGTGCGTGAGGGCCGCCATTTCCCTGTCGACCTGGTCGGCCGGTATCCGGTTGTCCGGAGCAGGATCGACCTTGGCCGGGCTGGCCGGAGTGGATTCCGCCGACGAGGCAGCGGTCTTGTCCGGCGCGGTGGTTTCGCCTGACTGCGGCGTCGGGGCAGGGACGGCGTCCGTGCCTTTCGGCGCGTCGGTTGCCGCTGCTGCCGGCTGCGCCTCTTCCGGTTTCGGCGACGCGTCGTTCGAGCGCGCCGGATCGGTTGGGACCTTGCTGTCCTGCGGCGATGGCGGCTCGGCGGTGGTCACCTTGCTCTGCTCGTTTTTAGTGCTGTCAGCGTCCGGCGTCTTAGCGGCATCGTCGGTCGCCGGCGCCGGCGTTGCCGCGGCTGGTGGGCTCGCACCGTCCTGCTTGGCCGTTTCGGCGGGTTTTGCCGCCTCGGTGGCCTTTTGCGGCGTCGGGTCGGCCTTGGCGGTCTCGGTCGGCGCGGGCGCGGGCTTGCTTTCCACCGTCATGTCGCTGTTACCCCGGCCGGGCAGGCTGAAACCATGCCCACCGAACTGGACCGCGATCAGGGTCAACCAAGAACCGACGACCGCGCCTGCCACACCTGCAAGCCAAATATCACGACGCATAACGAGAAAACTTTCCTATTGGCTGGCCCATATGATCCGGGCAATCCATTCCACATCCGTAAGGTCGAAGCTGCGGTTAGGGTGTTCGGGGTTGAGCGACAACAGTTCTATCGACTTCGCGCTCTGCCGCAGCAGAACCTTGGCCATGACTTCGCCCTCGCGTGTCTTCACCACCACACGGTCGTTTTTCCGGATCTGGGCGCCTGGCTCGACGATCAGAATATCGCCGTCGCGATAGAGCGGCAACATGCTTTCGCCCTGGACTTCAAGCGCATAGACGCCGGCTCTCTGCCCGGCCGCAACCGGAAATTCCACCATGTCCCAGCCCTGGCCGGCGGGAAACCCGCCGTCGTCGAAAAAGCCGCCGGCGCCAGCCTGGGCAAAACCGATCAGGGGGATGGAATTTCCGGCCGGCGAAATTCCATGTGACGCACCGGCATTAGGCAGTTCGCCCGGCCGGATGAAGCTCAGAAACTGCTCGAGGCTGGCTCCCGTCGCATCCAGGATCTTGGCGATCGATTCCGTCGACGGCCAGCGCAGCCGTCCATCCTGGCTCAGCCGCTTCGACTTGTTGAAGGAGGTGGCGTCAAGCCCGGCGCGGCGTGCGAGGCCGGAGGGCGTCAAGGCATGCCGCTCGGCAAGCCGGTCGATCGCACCCCATATCTGCTCGTGTGACAGCATCGCCGCTCAGCATCCGCGCGCCGGCTCGCCCGGCGCTCAATTCTTCAGAAAACGTTAACCGAGGCATTTTGGCGAGTAAAGACCGGCATAGGAATAGGATCCTTTATCCCCTTGCTTTCGCCGTGCAATTTGCCGGCTTCAGGTCTTCTGCGGCAAAGGCTTGGTTTCCTGCTCCTCGTTCTGGAACTCCTTCGCCATGCCCATGAAGCCGCGCATGAATTTCTGCATGATGCCGAGCGTGCGATCGACCTCGGCATCGTCAGGCAGGCTCGACCCGTTGTTCGCGGCGACCGTCTTTTCCAGTTTCGTTACGCGGTCGGCCAGCCGGTCCAGTTCGTCGTCATAGGCGCTGCGCTCGTCGGCGGCCATGCGGCAGACGAGATTGCCGGCTTGATCCTGGCAAATGGACATGGCGCCCGTCTGCCGGTCGAGGCGGATGAAGTGGTCGCCGCTGCGTTCCAGCTGAAAGCGCCCCGCATCAGGTTCGGCTGACAGAGCCGGTGTGGAGAGAAGAATAGCGGCGGGCAGAAGCATGGCCGCAAAGCCGATTTTCAGTTCCTTCGTCATGTCATCCTCCGGATTTTCTGCGTCAAACGCCGAATCCATCACGGAAACCGTGGACATCGGCGGATGTTTTCGTGCAAAGCCCTATCAGGGCAGCTTTACATAGGGATGATGATCGCCATGCCAGTGGTTTACAAGATCGTGCCGGACGCGCTCTGGCAGCAAGCCAGACAAACCGGCGTTTTTCATGGCGCACCGATCGATCTGACTGACGGCTTCATTCATTTCTCCA
The DNA here is from genome assembly GCF_010668395.1 of Martinezella lusitana. Classification (GTDB taxonomy): domain Bacteria; phylum Pseudomonadota; class Alphaproteobacteria; order Rhizobiales; family Rhizobiaceae; genus Rhizobium; species Rhizobium lusitanum_A. Next base: position 396,855 of record NZ_WUEY01000001.1, on the reverse strand, counting down.
CCGCGAAGCAGGCAAGGAAAACCGCAGAACTCTATTTCGCGGGCCAGGCCGGCCTGCTGCTCGTGGCGGTCGACGGCGACGCGCTTGGCGACAAGCTGGTCTTCGAACCCTCGCGTGGCGGCGATCTCTTCCCGCATCTCTATGCGCCGCTGCTGCTTTCGGCCGTGCTCTGGGAAAAGCCGCTGCCGCTCGGGTCCGACGGCGCTCACGTCTTTCCGGAGATGGCGGAATGATCGGCGCCTTTCGCGATCTCGGCCGGCGCGGCCTGTTCCTGTTCGATCCGGAAACCGCGCACGGCATGTCGATATCGGCGCTGAAGTCCGGCCTGGTGCCGGCCTGCCGCGTCAGTGCCGATTCCCGCCTGCGCCAGACCGTGGCCGGCCTCGATTTTGCCAATCCGATCGGCATGGCGGCCGGCTACGACAAGAATGCCGAAGTGCCGGAGGCGCTGCTGAAGCTCGGTTTCGGCTTCACGGAAATCGGCACGGTGACGCCGAAGGCGCAACCGGGCAATCCGCGCCCGCGCATCTTCCGCCTCGTCGAGGACGAAGGCGTCATCAACCGTCTCGGTTTTAACAACGAGGGTCACGAGGCGGCTTTCCAGCGGCTCAAGGCCATCCGCGGCAACGGCCTCATCGGCGTCAACATCGGCGCAAACAAGGACAGCGCCGACCGTATCGCCGACTACGTGGCCGGCATCCGCCGCTTCTATTCCGTGGCGCGGTATTTCACCGCCAACATTTCCTCGCCGAACACGCCCGGCCTGCGCGACCTGCAGGCGCGCGAAAGCCTGTCCGCCCTGTTGTCGGCCGTGCTTGCCGCGCGTGACGAGGAAGCGGCGCAGGCCGGCAAACGCATTCCCGTCTTCCTCAAGATCGCTCCCGATCTGACCGAGGAGGGCATGGACGACATCGCTGCCGAGACCTTGTCGCACGCGCTTGACGGTCTGATCGTCTCCAACACCACGCTTTCGCGCGATGGGCTGAAGGATCAGCGGCAGGCCAAGGAGGCGGGCGGCCTTTCCGGCAAGCCGGTCTTCGAGAAATCGACCGTCGTCCTGGCGAAGATGCGGCGTCGCGTCGGCGCCGCGCTGCCGATCGTCGGCGTCGGCGGGGTGTCGTCCGCCGAAACGGCGCTGGAGAAGATCAAGGCCGGCGCCGATCTCGTGCAGCTCTATTCCTGCATGGTCTACGAAGGGCCGGGATTGCCGGGCCGCATCGTCGCTGATCTCTCGAAGCTGGTCGATCGTGCGCGGGTGGCCTCGATCCGCGATCTCCGCGATACCAGCCTGGATTACTGGGCGAGCCGGAACGTCTGATCCGCGCGCTTCTTCAGGCCCATGGCGAGGAAGATGCCGCGGAACAGCAGGAAGGCGTTCATGGCCATCCAGAGGCCGTGATTGCCGAGCGTCGGCACGAAGACGGCAAGCGCCACGAGGTAGCCGCCGAAGGACATCAGCATCCGGTTGCGCATCTCGCGCGACCATGTGGCGCCGATGAAGACCCCATCCATCAGGAAGGCGAGCGCGCCGGTAAGCCCGGTGATCGCCGCCCAGGGCAGATAGGTTTCGGCGGCGACGCGAACGTCCTCCGAGGTCGTCAGCAGGCGGATCAGCGCCGGGCCGACGGTGAAGAAGAAGACGGCGGCTGCAAGCGCCAGCCCGAAGGACCAGAGCCCGGTCAGCTTCAGCCCGCGCTCGAAGGCCGGGCGATAATTGGCGCCGATGGAGCGGCCGGTGATCTGCTCGGCAGCGTTTGCCAGCCCGTCGAGATAGTAGCCCGATAGCAGAAAGAAGTTCATCAGCACCGCATTGGCGGCCAGCATGACGGCGCCGAAGCTGTTGCCGATGCGCGTCATCAGCGTGAAGGCGCCGATCAGCACGAAGGTGCGGATCAGGATATCGCGGTTGAGCGCGAACAGCTGCGTGAGCTTGGCGCGCGACAGCAGTTCCGCGCGGGGCGGGCGCGCCTCGCCGGCAAAGCTGCGCAGCACGATCGTCAGGCCCAGCAGCGTGCCGCTCGCTTCGCCGATCAGCGTGCCCCAGGCAACGCCGGCCACACCCCAGCCAAGACAGAGGCCGAGCACGATGGCCAGCGCGATGTTGACGCCGTTGATGACCGTTTGCAGCAGCAGTCCGATGCGGCCCTGGCCGCGGCCGAGCACGAAGCCGAGCAGCGCATAATTGGCAAGGGCGGCCGGCCCTGAAAGCATGCGGATGGAGAAATAGGTGCGTGTCGCATCGGCGACGCCGCCCTGCGGCCCCATCAGCTTGATGCCGAGCCAAAGCAGCAGGGGCGACAGCAGCACGAGCAGGATTCCGCAACCGACCGCCGATATCAGCGCCCGCCAGAAGACGGCCTGCTGTTCGTGCCGGTCATGGCGGCCATAGGCCTGGGCGGTAAGACCTGTCGTGGAGGCGCGCAGGAAGTTGAAACTTGCAAAGATGAGGTCGAAAAGCACCGCTCCGATCGCAAGTCCCGCCAGCGCATCCGGCTGGCCGAGGCGGCCGACGACCGCGGTCCCAGCGAGGCCGAGCAGTGGCGTCGTCATGAAGCCCAGCGTCATCGGAATCGCGATCGACAGCACGAGCCGATGCGTCACGTCGAAGGGCAGAACCCTCCCGCTCCCCTGTTGGACATCCATGTTGCGCTAAGCCTCCTCAGTTCGAGGAAAGCACCATGGACCAATAAGGCCTGCCACCGGAAGAGGGGGTATAGGCAAGAGCGACGCCAAGACCATCATATTTGCCGAGCATGTTGTGCAAATGCTTCGGCGAATTGATCCAGGCCGTCACCGCCGCGTTCACGTCGTGCTGGCCTTCGGCAATGTTCTCGGCTGCCGGCAGCTTGACGCCGCTTGCCTTGACCCGCTTGCCGAAATCGTCGCCGATGCCGATCAGGTGCTCCATCTTGCCGGTATCCGCCATGCGCCGTGCCTGATAGACGGCCGCGGCGCTGGCGGCGGTATCGATCTTCAATGGCGGCAGCCCGTTCTTGGCGCGCAGTGCATTCACGAGCGGCAGGGCGGAGGCGGTCTGGTCGCTGGCGGGCGTGTTGGAAACACGGGCGGGCGGCGTGGCGCAGCCCGCGACGGACGCGGTGAGCGCAAGGGCGGCGAGGCGCAGCGCATCGCGGCGCGTGCAGGTCAGTATCTGAGAGGTCATGTCAGCGGCGATAATTGAACAGGCGGAGGATGATGAAGAGTGGAATGACGATGGTTGCGCCAAGCAGCAGATAGTCGCCGAATTCGCCAAGCGCAGCAAAGCCGCTGTGCCAGAGATCGACGATGAACCGGCGGACGCCATTCAGAAAATCGAGCGGCCGCCAGCCGAAGAACTTCATCACGAAGCCGACCACGAGCGACACGATGATGAGCTTCACCAGCGTGCGGCCGGGCGAGTCGCCAAGGAATCTGTTCACCTGATCGGACATACTGACGTCTCCATGATGGCAGTCGGTGGTGTTGAGATAGGGCCGGGGCTGGTGACTCGCAAGCACTTTTGCCCGGCGCATACCTCAAACGGGCCTCTGCCTGAAATAGGACTTGAGTTTTTTTGTGGCCGAGTTCAAAGCCGGGCGTCAAACAGGATGAAACCGATGCTGCCGAGCCAGCTTTCCTCCGGCGATGTCATCGCAGACCGCCGCGCCGACTATGCGAAGATGCTTGCCGAAAGCGGCGAGCCTGCGAGCGCTGCCGAGCTGATGGAGCAGGCGCTGGAACTGTCGCCGCGCTGGGCGGCGGGATGGTTTACGCTTGCGACCTATCACGAGAAGGCCGGAAATGTGCCCGGCGCGCTCGCCGCGCTGAACGAGGTGCTGGCGCTCGATGCGGGAGACGTCTTCGGCGCCCGGCTGAAGCTTGCCGTTCTCGGCGGCGCCGACATGCCCGACCGCCCGCCGAGCCTTTATGTCGAGCGGCTGTTCGACGACTACGCCGACCGCTTCGAAACCTCGCTGGTCGAGAAGCTCGGCTACAGCGTGCCCGGCAAGCTTGCGGCGCTGATCGCCGAGACGGCCGATATCCCGAAACATTTCCGCCTCGCCATCGATCTCGGCTGCGGCACGGGCCTGCTTGGGCCGGAGATCCGTGCCCATGTCGACCGGCTCGAGGGCTACGACCTGTCGAAGGGCATGCTTGCCAAGGCGGCCGAGAAGAAAGTCTACGACCATCTCGGCCAGGCCGACTTGTCGCTGGAGCCGGATCTGTCCGGCGTGTTCGATGCCGGACTTGGGCCGGGCCGCGCGGACCTGATCACCGCCGCCGATGTGCTGATGTATCTGGGCGCTCTGCAGGGTGTCATGGCGATCGTGCGCAGGCTGGCGGCCGATGGCGCCGTCTTCGCCTTTTCCGTCGAGGATGCGCAGCAGCCGGCCGGCTATGTGCTACGCGACTCCCTGCGTTTCGCGCATTCGGAAGCCTATGTGAGGGCGATATTGGCCGATCATGGCTTTGACGTGCAGGGTCTCTCCCGCAGCGTCATTCGCATGGATGGCGGAAAACCGGTCCACGGCATTCTGTTCATTACGCGCAAATCGGCCTGATTATTCGAATCTTGCGAATTTCAAATAGGTCAGTATTGCTTACGTATTTTCGCTTGATTATCGCCCGAGCTTTCAGCAAAGAAGCCTTGAAACACAGGGGAAAGCACATGGCGAACGCGAAGAGCGCATTTGGCGTCTGGAATACATCTGCGACCCGGCATTCATGGGTCGAGGACTTTCAGGGCATACTGTCCGGCAGCCTGATTTCGTCGCTCGGCTTGTTCTGCCTTTCGAGCGCGGGCCTTTTGACGGGCAGCACCGCCGGCATCGCTTTCCTGCTGCACTATGCAATCGGCGTGAACTTCGGCCTGGCCTTCTTCGTCGTCAATCTGCCGTTCTTCTATCTGTCGCTGAAACAGCTCGGCCCGGTCTTCACCGTCAAGACCTTCATCGCCATCGCGCTGACATCTCTGCTCACCAACCTGCAGCCGCTCCTGTTCGACGTGGCGCACATCAATGCGCTATGGTCGGCGCTCCTCGGCGGCATCCTGCTCGGTTTCGGGCTGCTCGCGCTTTACCGTCATCGCGCCAGCCTCGGCGGCGTGGGTATTTTGGGGATTTATCTGCAGGAGCGTTTCGGCATTCGGGCAGGGCTTGTGCAGCTTGCCATCGACTTGTGCGTGCTCGCCGTCGCTTTTGCGGTGACCACGCCTCCTGTGGTCATCTGCTCGGTGATTGGCGCCATCGCGCTCAATCTCTTCGTCGCGATCAATCATCGCTCGGATCGCTACATAGCGCTGTAAAGCTGATGCCTACTGCTTGCGGGTCTCGTCGGATTCGACGATAGCGGCTTCGTGATACCAGCTGTCGAATGCGGCCGTGGCAATGGTCGGGCCGATATCCGGGGTGAGGTTCACCTTCGGACGCTGGCTGACCGCCGTGGGGCGGGCCGTGACGGGAAACTGATAGATCTTTGCGGTTTCGTGCCGGGTACTGATTGCCATTCGTTGTCTCTCCCTTTTTGGTGTTCAAGCGGGCGCGCTTCAAGAGACAGCTCATATATAGCAAAGCCGAAGGCAAATATCACCATTCCGCTTAAAAAAAATGCTGAATGATGAAATTATAGGCAACTCGACGATGGCGCGGTCGATGCCGCTTCTTTGATCTGCCAATTTGCCAATCCATTCCGGGGCCGGCGAGCCTGCGACATCTTGGCAGCCTGGTTGGGACGACCTCGGCGATTTGAAAAGAATCCGGCGGTTGATGCTCCGAAACCTTGTTCGAATACGGCTGAATCATAAAAATCTTGCCTCACGGGTCCCGTGTCGATCTGATCTGGCACAGCAAATGCATCTCATCTAGCAGCCGTTCGTAGTGAGGAATTTTCCGGCGGGCGCGCCGGGCAAGTTTTCCTACTTCGCCTGATTAACTGTTATGAGGTGCGTAATGACGAAATTTAAACTCGAGTACATCTGGCTCGACGGGTACACCCCGGTACCGAACCTGCGCGGTAAAACGCAGATCAAGGAATTCGACGTATTTCCGACGCTCGAGCAGCTTCCGCTTTGGGGCTTCGATGGTTCGTCAACGATGCAGGCCGAAGGCCGCAGCTCCGATTGCGTGCTGAAGCCCGTCGCCATCTATCCGGACCCGGCCCGTACCAACGGTGCTCTCGTCATGTGCGAAGTCATGATGCCCGATGGCGTGACCCCGCATGAAACCAACAGCCGCGCGACCATCCTCGACGATGAAGACGCATGGTTCGGCTTCGAGCAGGAATATTTCTTCTACAAGGACGGCCGTCCGCTCGGCTTCCCGGAATCTGGCTATCCGGCTCCGCAGGGTCCGTACTACACCGGCGTCGGCTACAAGAACGTCGGCGATGTCGCCCGCGAGATCGTTGAAGAGCACCTCGACCTTTGCCTCGAAGCAGGCATCAACCACGAAGGCATCAACGCCGAAGTGGCCAAGGGTCAGTGGGAGTTCCAGATTTTCGGCAAGGGCTCCAAGAAGGCCGCCGACCAGATCTGGATGGCTCGCTACCTGCTGCTGCGTCTGTGCGAAAAGTACGGCATCGACATCGAGTTCCATTGCAAGCCGCTCGGCGACACCGACTGGAACGGCTCGGGCATGCACTGCAACTTCTCGACCAAGTTCATGCGCGAAGTCGGCGGCAAGGCCTATTTCGAAGCGCTCATGGCTCAGTTCGACAAGAACCTCGAAGCGCATATCGCTGTTTACGGTCCGGACAACCACCTGCGTCTGACCGGCAAGCACGAAACGGCTCCGTGGAACAAGTTCAGCTACGGCGTTGCCGACCGCGGTGCCTCGATCCGCGTTCCGCATTCCTTCATCAAGAACGACTACAAGGGCTATCTCGAAGATCGTCGCCCGAACTCGCAAGGCGACCCCTACCAGATCGCTTCGCAGGTTCTGAAGACCATCTCGGAAGTGTCGACGGCCGGGTCCGCTTCGGCTGCTGCCTGATTATTTTCAACCTCGGTTCGCCGAGGTGGAGACAAACGAAAAGCGCGGGATTTCGGTCCCGCGCTTTTTGCGTCTTGAAGCTGGTCTCAAGCAGCCTTGCTGCCGGCATCGACCGGATGCTGCGAGCGGAAGCCGACGGCAAGGCGGTTCCAGACGTTGATCGTGGCGATCGCGACGGTGATCTTGACGATCTCCTCTTCGCTGAAGTGCTGCTTCAGCGGCTCGTAGTCGGAATCCGGGATGCCGGTCTGGGCAATCTTGGTGACGGAATCGACCCAGCGGAGCAGGGCGCGTTCGCGATCGTCATAGACGGGTGATTCCCACCAGACGCACATCAGGTTGATCCACTGTTCACTGAGGCCATCGTGCCGGGCTTCCTTCACATGCATGTCGACGCAGTAGGCGCAGCCGTTGATCTGCGAGGCGCGAAGCTTGATCAGGTGGATGAAACGGCGCTCCAGGCCGCTGCTCTGGACGAAGTTTTCCAGCGCGACGACGGCCTTGTAGGAATCGGGCGAGGCCTTGGCGAAATTGAAACGGGGATGCATGGTCTTCTCCTTGGGTTGAACTTTCGAGGGATCAGCTTTTTGTCTTGCGTTCATGAAGCGCGAGAAAGGCGCAGCCCCTCGCGGCGATGCCGCCATCCGTGTCCGTCTGCCTGAGATCGGTCAGCACGTCGGCAATACTCGTCTTGGCCAATTCGGCCCTGTAGACGCGCTCAGCGGCCAGCATCGCGGCACTGATGCCGCAGGGCCTGGCGAAGTAGCGCCCTTCCAGCGGGTTCGGTCCGCGCTGGCGGATTTCGGCGCAGCGAAAGGCAGGCGCCGGACCTTCCGCCGCCAGCACGATATCAAGCAGGCTGATCGCTTCCGGCTTGCGCGCCAGCCGATAGCCGCCCTTCGGTCCCGGCACGGTGTCGAGAATGCCGGCACCTGAAAGCGCCTGCAGATGCTTCAGAAGATAGCTGACGGAGACCCCGTGGAATTCGGCAAGCGCCGCCGCCGAAAGCACGCCTCCGTCGGACAATCCCGCCAGCATGGCAACGCAATGGATGGATTGTTCGACGCCGTCCCCGAGCTTCATTTTCCAACCCTTCTAATCATGGATATTTTTTATCCGTGATTTTTTGAGGAGTCAATTCTTTTTTGAAGTGAGGCTGTATGGAGCCTGAAAGGCAGCTTTTTGTATGCCGTGCCTCTGACCCCCCTCTGTCCCGACAGGGACAGAGGGGGGTGCGCACTCTCCGCGATCCATGAAGCCGATAATGCGAAGTCAGGCATCCCCGCTTCTCATCGGCCGCATATCCATTACATTCAACCCCATGGATCAGATCGACACTGCGCAGCCTCTTGCCCTGCCTGCACCTTTCATCCGCTGGTTCGCGGAAAAGGGCTGGCAGCCGCGTGCGCATCAGGTCGAATTGCTTGCCCGCGCCGAGGCCGGCGAAAGCACCTTGTTGATCGCCCCGACGGGTGCGGGCAAGACGCTCGCCGGCTTCCTGCCGTCGCTCACCGATCTCACCCATCGCGGCAAGATCCCTCCGGGCTCGGCCTTCACCGGCATCCATACGCTCTACATCTCGCCGCTGAAGGCGCTTGCGGTCGATATCGAGCGCAACCTGATGAAGCCGGTTTCGGAAATGGGCCTGCCGGTATCGGTCGAAAATCGCACCGGCGACACGCCTGCCGGCAAGCGGCAGCGGCAGAAGCTCAATCCGCCCGATATACTGCTGACGACGCCGGAACAGGTGGCGCTGCTGCTCGCCAATCGCGAGGCCGAGCGCTTTTTCAAGGACCTGAAATATATCGTCTTCGACGAGCTGCATTCGCTGGTGACTTCCAAGCGCGGCCATATGCTGTCGCTCGGCCTCGCCCGCATCCGCAAGCTGGCGCCGCGCGTGCAGACCATCGGCCTCTCGGCGACCGTCGCCGATCCGATGGATCTGCAGAAATGGCTTGTAGCGCAGGGAGAGGGGGAGGAGCGGCATGCCGGCCTCGTCATGGTCGAGGGCGGCGCCAAGCCCGATATCTCGATCCTGTCGACGGAAGAGCGCATCCCCTGGTCCGGCCACTCCGCCAAATATGCGATCCCGGATATCTATCGCGAGCTGAAGGCGCATCGCACCACGCTGCTCTTCGTCAACACGCGCTCGCAAGCCGAAATGCTGTTTCAGGAGCTGTGGTCGGCCAATGACGACAATCTGCCGATTGCGCTGCATCACGGTTCGCTCGATGTCGGCCAGCGCCGCAAGGTGGAGGCGGCCATGGCGGACAACAGGCTGCGCGCGGTCGTCGCCACCTCGACGCTCGATCTCGGCATAGACTGGGGCGATGTCGATCTCGTCATCCATGTCGGCGCGCCGAAGGGGGCAAGCCGCCTTGCCCAGCGCATCGGCCGCGCCAATCACCGCATGGACGAACCGTCGAAGGCAATCCTGGTCCCGGCCAATCGCTTCGAGGTCATGGAATGTCAGGCCGCCCTCGATGCCAATTATATCGGCGCGCAGGACACCCCGCCGATCGGCTCCGGCGCGCTCGATGTTCTCGCCCAGCATGTGCTCGGCATGGCCTGCGCCGAGCCCTTCGACATGCTGGAGCTCTACGATGAGGTGCAGAGCGCCGCTCCCTATGCTCATCTCTCCTGGGAGACCTTCGAGCGCATCGTCGATTTCGTTGCCACCGGCGGCTATGCGCTCCGCACCTATGAGCGCTATGCCCGCATCCGCAAGATGGCGGATGGGCGCTGGCGCGTCTCCAATCCGCAGGTGGCGCAGCAATACCGCCTGAACCTCGGCACCATCGTCGAGGAGGCGATGCTGAATATCCGTATGGTCAAACGCAATGCTCTCGGTTCGCTCGGGCGCGGCGGAGCCTCGCTCGGCAAGGTCGAGGAGTATTTTCTCGAACAGCTTTCGCCCGGCGACACCTTCCTCTTTTCCGGCAAGGTGCTGCGTTTCGAAGGCATCCGCGAGAACGAGTGTCTGGCCTCGCAGGCCTTTTCCATGGATCCGAAGATCCCATCCTATGCCGGCGGCAAGTTTCCGCTCTCGACCTATCTCGCCGATCAGGTGCGGGCAATGATCGCCGATCCCGACCGCCGGCACCGCCTGCCGGATCAGGTGCGCGACTGGCTGGAAATCCAGAAAGAGAAATCGCTGCTGCCCAAGCGCGACGAGTTTTTGATCGAAACCTTTCCGCGCGGCAGCCGCGCCTACATGGTCGCCTATCCCTTCGAGGGCCGGCTCGCGCACCAGACGCTCGGCATGTTGCTGACCCGCAGGCTGGAGCGGGCGGGCGCAAAGCCCATGGGCTTCGTCGCGACCGATTATTCGCTCGGCATCTGGGGCCTGGAGGACATGGGCCTGATGATCGCCAACCGCCGGCTCAGCCTTTCCGATCTCTTCGACGAGGATATGCTCGGCGACGATCTCGAGGCCTGGCTCGACGAGTCCTTTCTCCTGAAGCGGACTTTCCGCAATTGCGCCGTGATTGCCGGCTTGATCGAGCGCCGGCATCCGGGCAAGGAAAAGACCGGCCGCCAGGTGACCGTCTCCGCCGATCTGATCTATGACGTGCTGCGCAGCCACGAGCCGGACCACATCCTGCTGCAGGCGACGAGGCAGGATGCGGCGACGGGGCTTTTGGATATTGGCCGCCTTGCGGATATGCTGAAGCGAATCAGGGGCCACATCACCCACCGGGCGCTGGATCATATTTCCCCGCTCGCCGTGCCGGTGATGCTGGAAATCGGCAAGGTGCCGGTGCCGGGCGAGGCGCACGATGTCCTCCTGGCCGAAGCGGCGGATGACCTGATCCGCGAGGCGATGGAATAGGGCATGATCCAAAAAAGTGTGAAGCGCTTTTGGGTCATGCGAAACAGACGACGAAGGTAGATTGTTAAGGTGATGAACCGCCTGGCGCTAGCGCGAGATATGAACCGTCAGGGCAACGGCGCGATATCGGCGTCGGGCGTCGAGACCGTCGTTCATGGCGTTGCTGCCGTCTGCGATCCGCTTGGCGCGCTCTATCTGCCGGATGCCGGAATTCTCGTCGTCTCCGATCTGCATCTGGAAAAAGGTGCGGCCTTTGCCCGTCGCGGCATGTTGTTGCCGCCCTACGATACGCTGGCGACGCTGACGGTTCTCTCCGCCGTCATCTCCCGCTACGATCCGAAACTCGTGGTTTCTCTCGGCGACAATTTCCACGATCGGGTCGGGTCGCAGCATCTGCCGGAGGAGTTCCGCGGCCTCATCGTCGACATGGCTCGCGGCCGCGAGTGGATCTGGATCAATGGCAACCACGATCCGGACGGCACGATCGACCTGCCCGGCCATTCCGTCGACGAGATGCATTATGGCGGGCTGTGTTTTCGCCATGAACCGAAGGCGGGACTGCAGGCCGGTGAGATCGCCGGCCATCTACATCCCTCCGCCACGGTTCGGCGTCGTGAAAAATCCGTGCGCCGCCCGTGCTTCGCAACCGATGGCGCTCGCCTGCTGATGCCGGCATTCGGCATCATGACCGGCGGCCTCGACCTTCGCCACAAGGCCATGGCGGGTCTTTTCGAGCGGGAGAGCCTGATCGCCCACCTGCTCGGCCGCGACCGCATCTATTCCGTCCGGTTCGGCAACCTGTCGGCCTGAGTTGCGTTCGCCGGCTCGATGTCGTCAATCGCAGGAAAAGCGGCTCATCAGCTTTTGCGGAACATGAAGCTCGCACCCCAGCCGGTGACGAGGGCAAGCAGCACGGAAAACACGCCGTAGGCGATCGGCTGCTGATGCGCCGCATCGGTTATCATTTGCTCGATGCCTGTCTTGATGACGCGTAGCGGCAGGGATTTCTCGCCCAGGAACTTGCCGCTCTTGAACAGATAAGCGCGCACCGTATGCACGCCGTTCGGCACGTCGGCGGGTATCCTCAGCGTCGCCTTAAAAAGGGAGGAGCTGACGAAGCGGACGCCGGCCGGGTCGCTTTCATAAAGGCCGCCTGTCTTCTGCAGTCGTCGGAAGGCGTTCCGGAATTCCGGCACGTCGGCGATATTGCCGACGAAGCCGACGGGTGTCAGCGGAATATGATCGACGCCGATGCCGCGATCGCTGAGTTCCAGCGGCGCGGTGATATTGTCGACGGCGCGCGTGCTCGACAGCGAATAGGCCTGCGGCACATGTTCGAACGTCATCGAGCGCGTGTTGACCCATATACCGAAAACACGCTCCTTCCGGCGCACGGTGGCGTTCTCGCGCGGGCCTTCCAGCACGACGACGATGTCGTATTGGCCGATCGCCAGAAGCAGTTGGTCCGTGTTGGAAAGGGCGCCGAAAATCGTCAGGTCGGCGCCCGTAAAGTCGGACGTTATGGCGATCTCGCTGGTCGAGGTGCCGATCTCCATCGTCTCCCGCGCCGTGGTGGAGGTCGTCGGCTGATCGAGCATCACCTGTGCCTGTCCGGCGAGCGGCGCAAGCAGCAGCGTGGCAGCGATCAGCAGGCCGAACCCCCTCATCGGCTCACTCCTTCCATCACCACCGAATAGATGTCTGCCGGCGTGACGATAAGGGCGATCGCCAGGCGAAGGCCGACGGCCAGGACGAGAAGACCGAGCAGCGCGCGCAATTGCTCGCCGCGCAGCTTCTGGCCGACGCGCACGCCATACTGCGCACCGACCACGCCCGCCACCATCAGCAGGAAGGCCAATATGATATCGACGGAGTAGTTGGTGGCAGCCTGCACGGTGGTCGTGAAGGCGGTCACGAAAATGACTTGGAACAGCGAGGTGCCGACGACGACGTTGGTCGGCACGCGCAGCAGATAGATCATCGCCGGCACGAGGATGAAGCCGCCGCCGATACCCATCGGCGTCAGCATGCCGACGAAGAAGCCGAGGCCGATCACCGGAATGGCGCTGAGATAGAGCTTGGATTTCTTGAAGCGCAGTTTCAGCGGCAGGCGCTGCACCCAGTTGTGATGGCGGGGCTTGCCGGTCGATGGCGGCAGCTTGCCGGCGGCCCGCCGCATGGCCCGCACGCTCTCCCAGAGCATCAACGTTCCCACGGTGCCGAGCAGAAGCACATAGATCAGCGAGATGATCAGATCGATCTGGCCGAGCCGGCGCAGCAGCACGAACAGCCAGAGGCCGAATGTCGCGCCTGCCAGGCCGCCGGCGAGCAGGATCGTGCCCAGCTTCAGATCGAGCGAGCCGCGCCGGAAATGGGTCAGCGCGCCCGACACCGAGGAGGCGACGACCTGGTTGGAACCGGTGGCGACGGCCACGACCGGCGGGATGTTGTAGAAGATCAGGAGAGGCGTAATCAGAAAGCCGCCGCCGACGCCGAACATGCCGGAGAGAAACCCTACGGCTGCTCCCATGCCGAGAATAATGAGGATATTCACCGACAGTTCTGCAATCGGCAGATAGATCGTCACGCGCTGTTCCCATTTGCAGGCATTTCGGCGCGGTGACCGAAGCCCATTCTTCCCTTAAACGGCGGATTCTAATCTGAAATCATTGCCAGAGCCTTAGGAAAAGCCGGGCTGCTTCAGTTTTCGAATAGCCAGCTTCACTCTAACGCGGCTTTTTCCGCATTTCTGTGACGTCGTTCCCGGGAGCAAGGGGGAATGGCATGGGAGGAGGCTTCGTCGAGCCTCCCTGAACAGGACAATGCCGGCGCGATCGCGCCGGCATGTTCGGGTGGATTGCCTTTTACAAGAGCCCGGCGGGCTACTTGTTGCGGGCCAGCAGTTCCTTGACGACCTGATCCGTGACCCGTCCATCAGCCGGCAGGCCGACCGACTTCTGGAAGCTCTTCAGGGCGGATACCGTCTTGTCGCCCATGGTGCCGTCCGGGGTGCCGGCATCGAAGCCGTTCTTGTTGAGAATGGCCTGAATGTTGCGAATGGCCTTCTTCATGTCGATGGAGGCCGTGTTCACGCCCTTGCCGGTGGTCCATTCGTCGGGAATGTCGGTGCCGTTGGCCTTGGGATCGGCCGATTGCACCTTCCAGAGATCGACCTTGGCGCGGGCGCCTTCGAGATCCGCCGGTTTCATGGCGTTGGCGACCTCGTCCCGCTTCTGGGCAGCGTCCTTGTCACCGCTCTTCGCCGCGATCGCGAACCATTTGTAGGATTCCTGCAGGTCCTGCTTCACGCCGTTGCCCCGCGCATAGAGGATGGCGAGATTGAACTGGCTGTCGGAGACGCCGAGGTCGGCGGCGCGGATGAACCAGTTCGCAGCGGTGTCGTAGTCCTGCGGTCCGGCCGTGCCCGAGGCATAGAGGACGGCGAGATTGTGCATGGCGCTGGCATTGCCCTGATTGGCCGCCTGTTCGTAATACTGCTTGGCCTTGACGAGATCGCGGTCGACGCCGTTGCCCTTCTCGTACATGCTGGCGAGGCGATACTGCGCGGGCGCATAGCCCTTGTCGGCCGAAAGCTGATACCAGTTCGCCGCCTGCTTCATATCTGCCGTAACGCCGCGGCCATCCGTATAGCGCGCGCCGATTTCGAAGAGCGCGACAGGATCGGCCGACTTGGCGGCTGCGACCAGCGATGGCGGCTGGATGCCGTCAGGCACTGCGATCTCCGGAGCTGCCGCAGTGGCGGCGGGAGCCGCAGCGGCTGCCTTGTCCGGCTGGACGAAGGCCGCGGTCTGCTGCGCGGGTGCGGCGCTGCCGGCGGGCGTCAAGGTCTCGGTCGCCGCCTGGTTGCCGTCGAGCGGTGCCGCCGCCGTCAGGTGATCGCTGGCCGGCACCGGTGCCGGATCGACAGGCGCGGCCGCAGGCTGGGCCTCCGCCGTATCGGTTGTTGAGGGGGCGGGTGCGGCGGCCTGGTTTGCGGCGGGCTGCTGATTGCTGTCGGCCGGGTTCGCATTGGCGACGACGTTGCCGGCCGCTGCGTTGGCCGGAGGCGCGACCATCGTCGAGACTTCGGCGGGCGGAGGCGCCTTCTGGCCGCGCGTCAGCGTATTGACCAGCGGGAAGGCCATGATAGCGAGGAGCGCTGCGCCGATGGCGAGCAGTATCGGCCGGCGGAAGCGCGAGAACGCGCCGCCTTTCTTGGCGTCCTTCTTGGAGGCAGACGTGGAGCGCTGCGTCTGGTCGACTTCCATGGCAGCCGCCTGCGCCGCGCGCCGGGCGGCGGCGATGTAGTCGGCCCGTTCGTTTTCGGTCGGCTGGCGGGCGTTTCCACTGCGGGAGGCATTCTGGCTGGCGCGCACGCGCTCCAGGATCTTCTTGATATCGGGCGCGCCCGAGCCTGGCTCCAGCAATTCGTTGGCTTCCTCGCCAGGCATCAGGTCGGCCGGATCGATCGACGGCGCCTGCTCGATCACCGGGCGATCCGGCGGAAAGATCGGCTCCGCCTTTTCCGGCATGAACAAGCGCTTGCCAAGGCTGGCGAAGAGGCTGGTCTTGCCGCTCTTCTTGGCCGCGGCCTTGATTTCCGCCTTCGTATTGGCGTCGATCGCCTCTGCGACCGCTGCTTCGGAAGAGATTGCAGGGGAGGCGCTCGGGGTTTCGGCGGGCGCAACCGTGCGGATGATCGGACCGGACTTCTGCTGCGCGGCCATCGGCGGCCTTATGGCGGGGCCGTCCTCTTCGGCGAAGACGTCGCTTTCGAAGGTCGCAACGGGCATGGCGGCCGTCGGTCTGCGATGTTCCATATGGTCGAGGCGATCGGCGATCTGCAGCAGCGTGTCGTGCAGCGCCTCGAAAGTACGGTGCGTGCGCTCGTCGCTGGAGCGGCTGAGGTCTTCGAGATGACGAAGGTCTTCGGCAAGCGCCGTCAGTGCGGACATGTCGGCGGCCTGGACGCCGTTGCCAAGGCCCTCGCGCGAATAGGCCTCGACGACGGTTTCCGCCGCATGGCGGGCCGCCTCGATGATGTACTCGTCGTTGGTCGCCATATAGTCTTCGATGGCGCTCATCCGCCGATCGAAATCGACGGGGAAATGCTCGGCTGCCGCTGCCCGGGGCTCGTTCGTCAGCAATGTCGAGAGATGGGCGATCTGTTCTTCGAGATTGCGCAGGGCCTGCGTATCCGTGGGCGGTGCCGCGGTGCTGGCCTCAAGGCGTGCCGCGATGTCGGAGAGACGTCCTTCCAGCCGGCGCACCATGCCGTCGTCGATGTTTGCGGCCGGAGCGGGCGGATGGAAATCCATTTCGTCGATGCGGCGGGCGAGATAGTCCAGGCGGTCGGCCAGCACGTTGCCGACCGAACCGTGCTCCAGCGCATCGATCTTGTGGGAGATGTCTGCGAGGTAGGTGACGAGTTCTGGCTGTGGCGCGGCCTTCTGCGAGCGCTCCATCAGATGCGACAGCTGGTCGAGGCGCTCTTCGAGGCGGGCGACGGATTTGGCGCTGCCGAGCTCGTCGATGCGCATGGCGAGCGCTTCGAGACGGCCGGAAAGATCGTCGGCCGGCTGATGCCGGGCGGCGTCGCGGTGCATCAGGTCGATCTGGTCGGCAAGGCCGCTCAAGCGGCCTTCCAGCCGCTGCATGGCCTGGTCCTGCGGCTGCATCATGGAGCCGAGGCTCTCCATCGCGGTTGCGATCGTCAGCAGCTTGTTTTCCAGCGCATGCACGGCCGGGCTGTCGTTCATGCCGCCGAGATGCTGCTTGATGTCGTCAAGGCGATAGGCAAGCGAAACGAGTTCGTCCTGAAGGCCCGACGTATCGATCGCCTTAACGTGGCGTGCGACGTGATGCAGGGATTCCTCGCGGGCAAGCCCGTCCATCAGCGAGCGCAGCTCGTCGAATTCGGCTTTCAGGCCGGCGGTTTCCGGCTGCCCGGCGATCTGGTTGATGCTGTCGGCAAGGCGCGCCATGTCTTCGCGGACGTCGGCGACGAAATGCTTGTCCTCGGCGTTTTCGCGGATATCGCGGATTTCGGCGCGCAGCGCGCTGACTTCGCGGGTCACGCTCTCGGCGATGTCGTGTTTGAGGTCCTGGCGAAGGTTGACGAGCGCCTGGGCGATATCGATCGGCGCTTCTGCGGCAGCGGCCCGCATCGGCTGACGCGAGGCATAGGCGTCGGCTGGGCGTCGGGCCGGCTGCGGTTCGGCGTGTGCCATCTCTTCGCGGCGTGCGAGCACCCGCTCGCGGTTAGCCTCCAGCGCACGCTGGCGCTGGCGAATCTCGGCAAGAGGATCCGGACGGGGGTCGATGTCCTGGCGTTCGCTGCGCAGCGGGCGCTCGTAGGATCGGCTGGCATATTGTTCCCGTTCGGGGCGTGGCGGCAGCCGCTCCGGTGCGGCGACCCGTTCGGGTGCGAGTGCGGGCGCATGGCCGACGGCGACACGCTGGCGCGTATCGCGCGAGGCGGCGGTGCCCATCAGCCCCTCGATGCGTGCCTCCAGCCCCTCGATCGTGCGGCTCAGAGCATCCAGCGACGTCCAGTCGCCTGTACCGGTAGGATTTGATCGCGATCCGCTCATGTCTTTTGCTCGCCTTGAACTTTGGACCACCTGGGCCACCGGACTGACAGGAAGAGGAGATCGCGGCATTGCCGCGCCACCCGT
The DNA here is from genome assembly GCF_010668395.1 of Martinezella lusitana. Classification (GTDB taxonomy): domain Bacteria; phylum Pseudomonadota; class Alphaproteobacteria; order Rhizobiales; family Rhizobiaceae; genus Rhizobium; species Rhizobium lusitanum_A. Next base: position 379,378 of record NZ_WUEY01000001.1, on the reverse strand, counting down.
ATCCCACCACTCGGAAAGGGATAAATGTATTGGCTTTCCTCAAACAGAGCTGCAAGACATCGCGCCCTCAAAGGATAAGTTGAAGAAACGCGAAGCATTGCTGCTCATCTCGTACAATTTACGAAACGTGGTAAACAACTCGTTAAGTTTCGCGGAAGTCTTAACCTTTTATTTCGGTTCTGCGGCCGCAACCCCCGATATTCCTGTGAGCCGGCTACGGCGCCGCTTCCCGGACCAGCGCTTTTGACGGCCTTCGCCCATCAAAAATTCACCACGCAACACGAATTTGACGTTTACGCAAACGTCAATATTTTGTAAGAGTAGGTCAGTGGCCGGAATCTGAGGTCCGGCGGCGAATTGGAGGAATTCGAAAGATGCCAGTCTACAAGGCCCCCGTGAACGATACGCTCTTCGTCCTGAACGATGTGCTCGGGCTGGAGCGCTACAACAATCTTCCGGGTTATGCCGACGCCACGCCCGACATGATCGAGGCGATCGTCGGCGAAGCGGCCAAGATCTCGGAAGAGGTGCTGTTCCCCCTGAATTATTCCGGCGATCAGGAAGGCTGCGTGCGCCATGACGATGGCACGGTCTCGACGCCGAAGGGCTTCAAGGAAGCCTATCGCGCCTATCGTGAAGGCGGCTGGCTCGGCCTCGCCGTGCCGGAGGAATTCGGCGGCCAGGGGCTCCCCTATGTCCTGCACTGCGCCGTCGGCGAATATACTTCCGCCGCCAACATGTCGCTGATGATGTATCCGGGCCTGACGCAGGGCGCGATCGCGGCGATCCTCGTGCATGGCTCCGACGAACAGAAGCAGACCTATCTGCCGAAGATGGTCGAGGGCACCTGGTCCGGCACCATGAACCTCACCGAGCCGCATTGCGGCACCGATCTCGGCCTGCTGCGCACCAAGGCGGTTCCTCAGGCCGACGGCAGCTACAAGATATCGGGCCAGAAGATCTTCATTTCCGCCGGCGAGCACGACATGACGGACAATATCGTCCATCTCGTTCTTGCCCGCATCGAAGGCGCGCCCGAAGGTACCAAGGGCATCTCGCTGTTCATCGTGCCGAAATTCATGGTGAAGGAAGACGGCTCTCTCGGTGCCCGCAACCCGGTCGCCTGCGGCGCGATCGAGCACAAGATGGGTATCCATGGCAACGCGACCTGCGTCATGAACTATGACGAGGCGACGGGCTTCCTGATCGGCGCCGAGAACAAGGGTCTCAACGCCATGTTCGTCATGATGAACGAAGCGCGGCTGGGCGTCGGCCTGCAGGGTCTCTCGATTGCCGAGATCGCCTATCAGAATGCCGCCAACTATGCCCGCGAGCGCATCCAGGGCCGCTCGCTTTCCGGTCCGAAGGCGCCGGACAAGAAGGCGGACCCGATCATCGTCCATCCCGATATCCGCCGTTCGCTGATGACCATCCGCGCCTTCAACGAGGCCGGCCGCGCCTTCCTTCTCTGGACGGCGCTGAAGTCCGATATCGCCCATCGCTCGCCCGACGAAAAGGAACGGCAGTCGGCTGACGATATCCTCGGTCTGGCAACGCCGATCCTCAAGGGCGTGATGACCGACAAGGGCTTCGAGCACGCCGTCATGGCGCAGCAGGTCTTCGGCGGCCACGGCTATATCGAAGAACACGGCATGAGCCAGTATGTTCGCGATGCCCGCATCGCCATGATCTACGAAGGCGCCAACGGCATCCAGGCGCTCGATCTCGTCGGCCGCAAGCTGGCGCTGAACGGCGGCCGCGCCGTCATGGCCTTGTTCAAGGAAATCGGCGACTTCTGCGAGGAGAACCGCAACGACGAGCAGATGGCTTTCTTCACCAAGCATCTGAAGAAGGGCTTGAACGATGTGCAGGCCTCAACCATGTGGTTCATGCAGAATGCCATGGCCAAGCCCGACAATGCCGGCGCCGGCTCGACCGACTACATGCACCTCTTCGGCCTCGTCGTCCTCGGCTATATGTGGGCGAAGATGGCGAAGGCGGCGCAGACAGGCCTTGCGGCGGGCGACAGCGCGCGCGAGGATTACCTGAAGAACAAGCTTGTCACGGCACGGTTCTACATGGAGCGCATCATGCCGGAAACGGCGCTGCGCAAGGCCCGTATCGAAACCGGCGCCGACACGATGATGGAGTTGGCAGCGGAAGCCTTTTGACGGGATCCCTTCTCCCCATTGGGGAGAAGGAGAGTTATTGGAAGGCGGCTTGCCGCCGCAGGGAGATGAGACATGACCGAGGTTTTCATTTACGACCATGTGCGCACGCCGCGCGGGCGGGGCAAGAAGGACGGGTCGCTGCACGAAGTCCCCTCCGTGCGCCTCGCCGCCAAGACGCTGGAAGCCATCCGCGACCGCAACGGCCTCGACACAGAAACCGTTGACGACATCATCATGGGCTGCGTCGATCCGGTCATGGAAGCCGGCGCCGTCATCCCGAGGGGTGCTGCCTTCGAAGCGGGCTATTCAACCAAGGCGCCTGGCATGCAGATTTCCCGCTTCTGCGCCTCCGGTCTCGATGCCGTGAACTTTGGCGCGGCCAAGATCGCGCAGGGGGCTGATGATATCGTCATTGCCGGCGGCGTCGAAAGCATGTCGCGCGTCGGTCTCGGCATGTCCGGCGGCGCATGGTTCATGGATCCCTCCGTCAACTTCCCGGCCTATTTCATGCCGCAGGGCGTATCTGCCGACCTGATCGCCACCAAATACGGTTTCTCGCGCGATGATGTCGACGCCTATGCCGTCGAGAGCCAGAAGCGGGCCGCCAATGCCTGGGCAAAGGGCTACTTCAAGAATTCCGTCATCCCGGTGAAGGATATCAACGGCTTGACCATTCTCGACCGCGACGAGCATATGCGTCCCGGCACGGACATGCAGGCGCTTGCCTCGCTCAACCCCTCGTTCCAGCTGCCGGGCGAAATGGGCGGCTTCGAGGCCGTCGGCATCCAGGCGCACCCGGAAGTGGAGCGCATCAACTACGTCCATCATGCCGGCAACTCCTCCGGCATCGTCGATGGCGCGGCCGCCGTGCTGCTCGGCTCCAAGGCGGGCGGCGAGAGCATGGGTCTGAAGCCGCGCGGCCGCATCAGGGCCTTCGCCAATATCGGCTCCGACCCGGCGCTGATGCTGACCGGTCCCGTCGACGTCACCGAGAAGCTCCTGAAGCGCAGCGGCATGACGCTCGCCGACATCGATCTGTTCGAGCTCAACGAAGCCTTCGCCGCCGTCGTGCTGCGCTACATGCAGGCCTTCGACATTCCGCATGACAAGATCAACGTCAATGGCGGCGCCATCGCCATGGGCCATCCGCTCGGCGCGACCGGCGCGATGATCCTCGGCACGGTGCTGGACGAGCTGGAACGCCGCGATCTCAACACCGCGCTGGTCACGCTCTGCATCGGCGCCGGCATGGGCACCGCCACGATCGTCGAACGCGTCTGAGGGAGGGAAAACCAATGGCCTACACGAATTTCACCGTCGAAACGGACGCAGACGGGATCGCGCTCGTCACCTGGGACATGCCCGGCAAGTCCATGAACGTCTTCACTGCCGAGATCCTGGACGAGCTTGGCGCCATCATCGACGCGACCGTCGCCGATGCCGCTGTCAAGGGCGTGGTCTTCACCTCGGGCAAGTCCTCCTTCTCCGGCGGCGCCGACTTGTCGATGATCAAGTCGATGTTCTCCTTCTATCATGAAGAAAAGGCCAGGGATCCGGGGGCGGCCGCGCAGAAGCTCTTCGATCTCGTCGGCCGCATGACCGGCCTGTTCCGCAAGCTCGAAACCTGCGGCAAGCCGTGGGTCTCGGCGATCAACGGCACCTGCATGGGCGGCGCTTTCGAGCTGTCGCTGGCTTGCCACGGTCGCGTCGCTTCCAGCGCCAAGAGCGTCAAGATCGCGCTGCCTGAAGTCAAGGTCGGCATCTTCCCCGGCGCCGGCGGCACGCAGCGCATCCCGCGCCTGACGGACGCTCAGTCGGCGCTGCAGATGATGACGACGGGCCAGTCGCTGACGGCCGCACGCGCCAAGGCGATGAACTTGGTGCATCAGGTGGTCGAGCCGGATCAGCTGATCCCGGCTGCCAAGCAGATGATCAAGGACGGCCTGAAGCCGGTAGCACCGTGGGACGAGAAGGGCTTCAAGGCGCCGGGCGGTGGCATCTGGACGCCTGCCGCAGCCCAGCTCTGGCCGGCAGCCCCCGCCATCCTGCGCCGCGAGACGTCGGGCAATTATCCGGCCGCGCTCGCCATCCTGAAATGCGTCTACGAAGGCCTGCAGGTTCCCTTCGATACCGGCCTGAAGATCGAGCAGCGCTATTTCACCCATGTGCTGCAGACCACCGAAGCCTATTCGATGATCCGCTCGCTGTTCATCTCCATGCAGGAGCTTGGCAAGGGCGCCCGCCGCCCGGCAGGCCAGCCGAAGACGGAGCTGAAGAAGGTCGGCGTCGTCGGCGCCGGCTTCATGGGTGCTTCCATCGCCTATGTCACCGCAGCCGCCGGCATTCCGGTCACGCTGATTGACCGCGATATCGAGGCGGCAACCAAGGGCAAGGGCGTCGGCGAAGGCCTGGTCAAGGACTCGGTCGGTAAGGGAAGGCTGACGCAGGACGAGGGCGCTGCTTTGCTCTCCCGCATCACGCCGTCGGCCGATTATTCCGATCTGAAGGATGCCGATCTCGTCATCGAGGCGGTGTTCGAGGATCGCGAGGTCAAGAAGGCCGTCATCGAGGCCGTGGAAGCCGTGCTGCCGGCGGGCGCCATCTTCGCCTCCAACACCTCGACGCTGCCGATCACCGGTCTTGCAAAGAATTCCAAGCGTCCGGTCGATTTCATCGGCGTCCATTTCTTCTCGCCGGTCGAGAAGATGATGCTGACCGAAGTCATCCTCGGCAAGGAAACCGGCGATCGTGCCATTGCTGTTGCGCTGGATTACGTCGCCGCCATCAAGAAGACGCCGATCGTCGTCAACGACACGCGCGGCTTCTTCGTCAATCGCTGCGTCTTCCGTTACATCCACGAAGCCTATGACATGCTGATCGAAGGCGTGCCCGCGGCCATGATCGAGAACGCCGCCAAGATGGCCGGCATGCCTGTGGGACCGCTGGCGCTCAACGACGAAGTTGCCATCGACCTGTCCTACAAGATCCTCAAGGCCACCGTCGCCGATCTCGGCGAGAAGGCTGTTGATCCGCGTCACATGCAGCTGGTCACCGGCCTCGTGGAAGGCGAGGGGCGTCTGGGCCGGAAGAATTCCAAGGGCTTCTACGACTATCCGCCGAAGCCGGCCAAGAAGTCGCTCTGGCCGAGCCTCAAGGATCTCTATCCGCAGAAGAAGGCCGATGACGTCGATGTCGCCGTGCTGAAGCAGCGCTTCCTCGTCACCATCGCGCTCGAGGCATCCCGCACCATCGAAGAGGGCATCGTCACCGATCCGCGCGAGGCCGATGTCGGCTCCATCCTCGGCTTCGGCTTTGCGCCTTACACCGGCGGCGCGCTGTCCTACATCGACGGCATGGGCGTGAAGGTGTTCGTGGAGCTCTGCGAAAAGCTGGCGGCCGCCTACGGCCCGCATTTCCAGCCGACGGCGCTGCTCAAGGACATGGCCGCGAAGGGGGAGACCTTCTACGGACGCTTCGACCCTTACGGCGCCAAGAAGGCGGCTTGAGGCGACAACCATAGTTGACGGCAAATAAACCGGCCGCTCCTGTCGGGAGCGGCCGTCTTCGTTCGTCCTCTGCTTGAGTTCGTCAAACCGAGGAGAGTGACATGATCGAGATCATCGGCAATCGCGACAAGGCCGAAGCCGTCAATGCTGTGCTTGCAAGCTGGGCTTCCGCTCTCGGCAACAAGGATGCCGCCGGTGTCGTCAGGCATTTGAGCGACGATGTCGTCAGCTTCACGCTTGCGGCGCCTCTGGTGCACAAGGGCAAGGGCGAGAAGGGTCTGGAGGGCTGGTTCTCGACCTGGGAAGGGCCGATCGGCGGCGATGCCGTCGATGCGAGGCTGATCGTCGGCGAGGATGTCGCCTTCTGGACCGGTCTCGTGCACATGACCGGCAGGAAGACCGACGGCGTCGATGTCGATCTATGGTTTCGCCAGACGCTTGGCCTCAGAAAGGAGGCCGGCATCTGGAAGATCGTCCACGAGCATGCATCGGTGCCGTTTGCGATGGACGGAAGCGGCCTCGCCGAGCTTGGGCTTAAACCGTAAGATTTGTCTTACGCAATGCTCAGTGGCTTTTCCCGGCCGGCGCGCAAGGCAAAGACGCCCCAGCCGACCAGCAGCAGGATCGCCGCCGCGTAGATATCGGCGGCCTCGGCAAACCCGAGCGCCTTCGAGAGAAAGCCTGCCAGAATGGCGGGCACGCTGAAGGCGAGATAGCTCTGAATGTAGAAGGCCGAAAGCAGCCCGGCGCGCTCGTCCGGCTTTGCCAGCGGCATGATGCTTCTCACCGTGCCAAGGAAGGTCGCCCCGAAGCCGGCGCCGGCGATCACGGTTCCGGCGGCGAGGATCGACACCTCGGCCGCATGCACGCCGGCAATCACGGTCAACACGCCGAGCGTCATGCTCGCTATACCGAACTTCATGGCGGTTGCGGCCGATCTCCTGCGCAGCAGGAACACGGCCGCAGCGCCGCTGATTGTCAAGGCTGCGACGACGGAGCCGCCGACCAGGGGCATCGTGCTGCCGGTGGTCGCGCTCACGAGCGAGGGCACCAGCGACAGATAGAAGCCGCCAAGCGCCCATACGGCGACATTGATCGGCGTCAGCGCCAGCAGCGTGCGGCGCACCTGCGGCGGAACGGCGACCTCAGGCTTCAGCGACGCAAGCAGCCCGCTTCGGCGCTGCGTCGTCTCCGGCACCAGCCAGAGCAGCGCCGCCTGCAGGACGAGAAGGGCGAGCGTGATGATATAGACGAGCAGCATCGGTGCAGGCGCGAACTGCACCAGCAGGCTGGTGCCGAGCGCGCCGACGGCCATGCCGGCAAGCGGCGCGAGGCTATTGGTGATCGACCCCTTGATCGGATCGAGATCGACGAGGGCGGCGCCGATGGAGCTTGCCGCAGCGCCCGTTGCCAGGCCCTGCACGATGCGGGCGGCAATCAGCCAATCCGGGCCTTCGGCCATTAAAAACAGCGCCATCGCCACCATATTGAGGAGGATCGACGCGAAGATCACCGGACGGCGGCCGAGATGGTCTGAAATCGAGCCGACGATGAGCAGCGCGGCGAGGAGGGCGAAGGCATAGACGGCGAAGATCACCGTGATCAGCACCGGCGAGAACGCGAAGGCCTGCTGGTAAAGGCGATACAGCGGCGTCGGTGCGGAGGAGGCGGCAAAGAACAGCGCGCTGGTGGCGGCGTAATAGAGCGGCGCCAGGCGTCTGGCCGATGAAATCGGCGCGCTGGCGGTGGAATCGAGAGAGGTCATCGACTATATCCAAGCTTAAAGCTAAAAGATTGCGTTAGGCAGATATAAGTCGCCCGATGAACAAAAGCAAATAATTTGCGTTAGTGGGTGGCGCATGGTCGCTCGCGATCGGCAAAAAGGGAAAGATTGGCAAAGGCTTATGAGCTACAGAGAAAATCCCCGCCCCGGCGGGCGCAGCGCCAGGGTGCAGGCAGCGGTGCATCAATCCGTCCGCGATATGCTGGCAACGATGGACCGCGCCGACGTCACGATCCCCTTGATCGCACAGCGCGCCAATGTCACGCCGTCGACGATCTATCGCCGCTGGGGCGATCTTCAGGAGTTGCTGGCCGACGTGGCAGCCTCGCGCCTGCAGCCGGAAAGCGAGCCGGCCAGGATCGGCAGTGCCCGCCGGGATCTGGAGGTGTGGGTCGAGCAATATGCCGATGAAATGGCCTCCGGCGTCGGGCGGCAGATGCTACGCGACGTTCTTTCCGCTGCCGACGGAGCAAATGCGGAACGATGCAGCGGCTACACGCAGCACCAACTCGCCGCCCTCATCGCGCGGGCGCAGAAATCTGGCGAGCCCTTTCCGACCCAGGCCGAACTCATGGATCATGTCATCTCGCCGATCATCTACCGTATTCTTTTCGATCAGGCGCCCGGTGCGGATTATGTGCGTGAACTCATCGCAAAAGTGATGCCGCAAAGTTGAAGCACTGTCGCTCATGGCGAACGACTCAAGGCAGATGCCTTCAAATCTAGTATCCGGAAAATTCCGCGGCGTTGCTCGCAACCGACGAACAAATAGCTGCGGATATGCACGGGTAAATTGACTAACCCACGGAATCATCTTGGGATATTCGCGCCTACGTGACGTTTCCCGCCAATTTGCTGTTGAAAAATAAGGAAAAAGATGATGCTAATCATCATTAGTGAATTCAACGGCAACGCGAAGGGGACTGCTCAATGCTTAATGAATTCAAGGCATTTATCGCGCGTGGCAACGTCATGGATCTCGCGGTCGGCGTGATCATCGGCGGTGCTTTCGGCGGTATCGTGAAATCGCTGGTTGACGATATCATCATGCCGATCGTCGGCGCGATTTTCGGCGGCTTCGATTTCTCGAACTACTTCATCGGCCTCGCCTCCGGGGTCAACGCGCCGACGCTTGCCGCGGCCCGTGCCCAGGGCGCGGTTCTCGCCTACGGTAGCTTCATTACCGTCCTGATCAACTTCCTGATCCTCGCCTGGATCATCTTCCTCATGGTCAAGGGCGTGAATGCGCTGCAGACCCAGGTCGCGCGCAAGGAAGAGAAGGTTGCCGAGGCAGCGCCGCCGCCGGCTGACGTTCAACTGCTGACGGAAATTCGCGATCTCCTCGCCAAGCGCTGATAGGCTCAGCTCAACGTTTTTAAAAGCCTCGGTCCCGCAAGGGCCGGGGCTTTATTCATCACCAAAATCGATCGGTCACTAAGGCAAAGTCATGGGATTTGTCCGCCGCTCTGCTTTATGAAGGCAGAAACCGGAGACTTTGCATGTCGATACTTGATAGCCTCAGCCCGCGGGCGCTCGCAGCACCTGAAAGCGGGATCGTCGAAGTGGTCAATTATGCCCGCGGCCGCGAAGGCCTGCTGCCGCTTTGGGTCGGCGAGGGCGATCTGCCGACGCCGGATTTCATCAACCGCGCCGCCATGGCTTCGCTCAACGCCGGCGAGACCTTCTACACCTGGCAGCGCGGTATCCCAGAACTGCGCCAGGCACTCGCCGATTATTACGGCCGGCATTTCGGCACCTCCCTGCCGATGGAGCATTTCTACGTCGTCGGCTCCGGTATGCAGGCGATCCAGCTTTCCGTGCAGGCGATCACCTCTCCCGGTGACGAAATGGTCTATCTGTCTCCCGCCTGGCCGAATATCGCCGCCGCGCTGGAGATATCGGGCGCGCGCTCGGTCGCCGTGCCGCTGCAGTTCGAACATGGCAAATGGACGCTCGACCTCGGCCGTCTGGAGGCGGCGATCACGCCGAGGACCAAGGGGCTCTTTATCAATACCCCGTCCAACCCGACCGGCTGGACGGCGACCCATCAGGATCTCCGCGATATTCTGGCACTGGCGCGCAAGCATGATCTCTGGATCATGGCCGACGAAATCTATGCGCTGTACTATTATGCCGGCGGCCGCGCGCCGAGCTTCCTTGATGTCAAGGAAGCCGACGACAAGATCCTTTTCGTCAATTCCTTCTCGAAGAATTGGTCGATGACCGGCTGGCGCGTCGGCTGGATCGTCGCCCCGGCCGAGCTTGGGCAGGTGATCGAGAACCTCGTGCAATATTCGACATCGGGCGTTGCGCAATTCATGCAGAAGGGTGCGGTCGCGGCGCTGAACGAGGGCGACGATTTCGTCCGCTCCAACATCGCCAAGGCGACCCGCTCGCGCGACATCCTCTGCGATGCGCTCATCGCCACCAATCGCGTGCAGACGCTGAAGCCGGATGGCGCGCTCTATTCCTTCCTCAAGATCGACGGCGTGACCGACAGCCGCAAGGCGGCCATCGACATCGTCGACAAGACCGGCGTCGGCCTTGCGCCCGGAACGGCCTTCGGCAAGGGCGGAGAGCTGTTCATGCGCGCCTGCTTCCTGCGCGATCCGGCGCAGGTCGCCGATGCGGCGGAGAAGTTGAGCCGGTATATTTTGGATTTGTAGGGACGGCCGGTGCGCCGCAGCTGGCAGCTTTCGACTTGGATGGTCCGCACCCCCTCTGTCACCAAGTGACAGAGGGGGGTGAATACTCTCCAAGTTCACCAAAATTGCCGTCGCGCATCCGATCGATAAAATGCAATCGATCCACGAAATCCCCTCCTAACCATCCCGGCAATCTTTTCCGCCCGCCTGTCCGCTTTTAATCAATTTCGCAGGGGAAGCGGTCCCATATGGTGTCGATGAGACTTGGCGGGGACGCGAAGAATGACGGTGTTGGTGACGGGCGGAGCCGGTTATATCGGTAGCCACATGGTCTGGAGATTGCTGGATGCGGGCGAGGACGTCGTGGTTCTCGATCGCCTCTCCACAGGGTTCCGCTGGGCGGTTCCGCCGGCTGCCCGCTTCTATCTCGGCGATATCGCGGACGAAGCGCTGCTGCAGATGATTTTCGCCGAGAACGACATAGAGGCCATCATCCATTTTGCCGGCTCGGCCGTGGTGCCGACGTCGATCGAGGATCCCCTGGCATACTATGAGAACAATACCGGCAAGACGCGCATCCTCATGAGCGCCGCCGTCAGGGCCGGCATCCGCCATTTCGTCTTCTCCTCCACGGCCGCGGTTTACGGTCAGCAGCCCGCGGATCGGCCGGTCAGCGAAACCGCGCCGCTGCGTCCGGAATCGCCCTATGGTCAATCCAAGCTGATGTCCGAGTTGATGCTGCGCGATGCCGCGGCAGCCTATGATTTCCGCTATGTGGCGCTGCGCTATTTCAATGTTGCCGGCGCCGATCCGCTCGGACGGGCGGGCCAGTCGACCGACGGCGCCACCCATCTCATCAAGGTCGCCTGCGAGGCGGCCCTTGGCCGCCGTCGTCAGGTGGATATCTACGGCACCGATTATGCGACGCATGACGGCACCGGTGTTCGCGACTACATCCACGTCAGCGATCTCGTGGAAGCACATCTGACGGCCTTGCGGCATCTGCGCAGCGGCGGCCGGTCCCTGGTTGCCAATTGCGGCTACGGCCAGGGCTACTCCGTGCTCGACGTGCTCAATATGGTCATGCGCGTCTACGGCCGTGCCTTCCGCATCCACATCGCCCCGCGCCGGCCGGGCGACATGGCCAGCGTCGTTGCCGATGCGACGCTTGCTCGTCGCGAACTAGGCTGGACGCCCACATACAATTCCCTGGAAACGATCGTCCGTTCGGCGCTGGATTGGGAGCTTCACCTTGCCGAGCGCGCCGGGTTCGACGCCGCCGGGCTCAACAAGATCTACGCCGCCCCGAGCATCCTGTAACGGGGCGGGCGGCTTCAGCTTTCCGTGCCTCTCCAGGGTCCCAGAAAAGCCGGCGCATTCCGATGCACCGCATCCATCAGGAAATCGATGACGGTGCGCACGCGCGGCGACTGGCGCAGGTCGCGGTGGCAGGTGATCCAGTAGTGGCGCCTGAGATCCACCTCCTGCGGCAGGACGACCTGCAGATCCGGGTGCTTGCCGGCGATGAAGAACGGCAGCACGCAGAGCCCCTGGCCGTTCTTCGTCGCGGTCAGCTGCGCAAAGATGCTCGAGCTCTGGAACTGCGGCTTTATGCGCGGGTGCACGTCGCCGAGATAGTCCAGGCCCGGTGCGAAGATCATGTCCTCGATATAGCCGACGAAAGCGAAATCCGGCAGGTCGTCGCGGCTTCCGATCGGCGGATGGCGGGCGAGATAATCGCGCGATCCGTAGACCTGCAGGTGATAGTCGGTGAGCTTCTCGGTAAAATAAGGGCCGGCCTTCGGCGGGTCGAGCACGATGACGATATCGGCCTCCTTGCGCGAAAGCGACATGATCTGCTGGATGGTGATCAACTCCAGCGAAATGTTCGGATGCCGGGCGGTGAATTCGGGCAGGACGCCGGTGAAGAAGAAGTTTGAAAATCCTTCCGGCGCGCTGATGCGGACAACGCCCCGTTGCGCCGCCGATCCGGCGGAAAGATCGGCGCGAAGACGCTCGGTTTCCTGCTCCATGCGTTCGGCGGTGTCGACGAAGCGCTGCCCCATTGATGTCAGCATGTAGCCGCGCGGATTGCGCTCGAAGAGCTTGACCTTGAGGGCGAATTCCAGCCGGTCGATGCGGCGCGAAACGGTGGCATGGCTGGTGCGCAGCTGTCGCGCCGCGGTTGAAAGCTGCCCGGTCCGCGCGACGGCGAGAAAGAACTGCAGATCGTCCCAGGTGAAGTGCGGCGCGTTCTTCATTCTTCCCCTTTCTGTTCAAAAATGAACAGACGCTGTTTGGAATTAATTGCAATCGCGACTTGCGTCAACGCGGGAATTCCGTGATCCTGCGCCCGGGAAAAGTCGTTTTGAGGAAAGCGGCTGGCCAATTCTGAACAGATTCGTTTTTGCCAAATCTCTGGGAGGAGAGGACATGCGAAAGAGTCTCATTGCATCCCTGGCATTTCTGCTTGCAACCGGCACCGCGGCCTTCGCCGACGGTGCATCCGATGGTGTCGTCAAGATCGGCATCCTCAACGACCAGTCCGGCGTCTATGCGGACTTCGGCGGTAAATCGTCGGTAGAGGCCGCCAAGATGGCCGCGGAGGATTTCGGCGGCAAGGTTCTCGGCGTTCCGATCGAGATCGTCGATGCCGACCACCAGAACAAGCCCGATATCGCCTCCAACATCGCCCGCCAATGGTATGACCAGGATAAAGTCGACGCCATCATGGAGCTGACGACCTCTTCCGTCGCGCTGGCCGTGCAGGCCGTCGCCAAGGAAAAGAAGAAGATCGATATCGTCACCGGCGCCGCCACGACGGATCTCACCGGCTCGCAATGCTCGCCCTATGGTTTCCATTGGGCCTATGACACGCACGCGCTCGCCGTCGGCACCGGCGGCGCGCTCGTCAAGCAGGGCGGCGATACCTGGTTCTTCCTGACGGCGGATTACGCCTTTGGCTACTCGCTCGAGCAGCAGACCAGTGATTTCGTCAAGGCGAACGGCGGCAAGATTTTGGGCTCCGTCCGTCATCCGCTGTCGACGAATGATTTCTCGTCCTTCCTGCTGCAGGCGCAGTCGTCCGGCGCCAAGGTCATCGGTCTTGCCAATGCAGGCCTCGACACGTCGAACGCCATCAAGCAGGCCTCGGAATTCGGCATCACCCAGGGCGGCCAGCATCTGGCGGCGCTGCTCTTCACGCTCGCCGAAGTCCACGGTCTCGGCCTGCAGGCGGCGCAGGGGCTGACGCTGACGGAAGGCTACTACTGGAACCTCGACGACAAGAGCCGCGAATTCGGCAAGCGCTTCTTTGCCCGCACCGGCAAGATGCCGAACATGATCCACGCCGGCACCTATTCCGCTGTCATGCAATATCTGAAGGCGGTGCAGAAGGCCGGCACGGATGATACCGAGGCCGTTGCCAAGGAACTGCACGAAATGCCTGTCGACGATTTCTTCGGTCGCGGCGGCACGGTCGGCGCCAACGGCCGCATGATCCACGACATGTATCTGCTTCAGGTCAAGAAGCCGGAAGAGAGCAAGGAGCCGTGGGACTATTTCAACGTGCTGGCGACCATTCCTGGCAAGGAAGCCTATATCGACCCGGCCAAGAGCGGCTGCGATCTCGTCAAGCAATAGGGCTGCGACAGGCCCATGGCGATGTCAGCGACACATCAGCAGGAAGAGCCCCGGGTAGTCCTATCCGCCCGGGGATTGCGTCGCGATTTCGGAGGCTTCACCGCCGTCAAGAATGTCGATCTCGACGTGCATCATGCCCGCGTCCATGCGCTGATCGGTCCGAACGGCGCCGGCAAGACGACGGTGTTCAATCTGCTCACCAAGTTCCTGCAGCCGACGCATGGCACGATCACGCTGCTTGGCACCGACATCACCAAGACAAGACCCGACAAGGTCGCGCGCATGGGCCTCGTGCGTTCCTTCCAGATTTCGGCCGTCTTTCCGCACCTGACGGTTCTGGACAATGTCCGCGTCGCCCTGCAGCGGCCGGGTAATCTCGCGCACCAGTTCTGGCGGCCGCTCTCGGCTCTCGACAGCCTCAATGCCCGCGCCGAACAGCTGCTCGCCTCCGTGGGGCTCTCGAAGGAGCGCGATGCCATCGCCGCCGATCTTTCCTATGGACGCAAGCGCGTGCTCGAGATCGCGACGACGCTTGCGCTCGATCCGAAGGTGCTGCTGCTGGACGAGCCGATGGCCGGCATGGGGCTGGAGGATGTGAAGACCGTCTCCGCCATCATCCGCGATGTTGCGCGCGACAGGGCTGTGCTCATGGTGGAGCACAATCTCTCCGTCGTTGCCGATATCTGCCATCATGTCACAGTCCTGCAGCGCGGCGAGATCCTGGCCCAGGGCGATTACGCTACCGTCAGCCGGGACCCTCGCGTTCGCGAAGCCTATATGGGCACGGAGGAGGCTTGACGATGGCGCCGCTGCTGGAAGTTCAAGGCCTCAATGCCTGCTATGGCGAAAGCCATATCCTGCATGGCGTCGACATGGCGGTGGGCGAGGGCGAAACCATCACCATCCTCGGCCGCAACGGCGTCGGCAAGACGACGACGCTGCGCACCATCGTCGGCATCGTCCGTGCCCGCAAGGGCAGGATCACCTTCGCCGGCAAGGACATGATGCAGGTGCCGCTGCACAGGACGGCGCATCAGGGCATCGGCTTCGTGCCGGAAGAGCGCGGCATCTTCTCGACGCTCAGCGTCTATGAAAACCTGATGCTGCCGCCGGTTGTCGCCCCCGGCGGCATGACGCTCGACGAGATCTTCGAGCTGTTTCCCAATCTGCACGAGCGGCGCAACAGCGTCGGCACCAGGCTTTCCGGCGGCGAGCAGCAGATGCTCGCCATGGCCCGCATCCTGCGCACCGGCGTCCGCATGCTGCTGCTCGACGAGCCGACCGAGGGCCTCGCGCCCGTCATCGTCCAGCGCATCGGCGAAGTCCTGCAGACGCTCAAAGGCCGCGGCATGACCATATTGCTCGTCGAGCAGAATTTCCGTTTCGCCAGCCGCATTGCCGATCGCTTCTATCTGATGGATCATGGCCGGATGGTTTCGGAATTCCCGGTCGGCGAATTGCCTGAGCGTATGGACATGCTGCACAAGGTTCTGGGGGTCTGAGCCATGACGACGATATTCGGCATCCCCGCCCAGGCTCTTCTCGGTCAGCTGCTGATCGGCCTCATCAACGGCTCCTTCTATGCGCTGCTGAGCCTCGGTCTCGCGATCATCTTCGGCATGTTGCGGGTGATCAATTTCGCCCATGGCGCGCTCTACATGCTTGGCGCCTTCACGGCCTATCTGCTGCTCACCTATGCCGGCATCGGCTATTGGCCGGCGCTCATCGTCGCGCCGCTGATCGTCGGCCTGTTCGGCGCGCTGGTCGAGAGGTTCTGCCTGCGTCAACTCTACAAGATCGATCCGCTCTACGGATTGCTCTTCACCTTCGGCATGGCGCTGACGATCGAGGGGACGTTCCGCTATCTCTACGGCTCATCCGGCCAGCCTTATTCCGTTCCGGCGGAATTGGCGGGCGCGAAGAATATCGGCTTCATGTTCCTGCCCGTCTATCGCGGCTGGGTGGTCATCGCCTCGATGATCGTCTGCATCGGAACCTGGCTTCTGATCGAGAAGACCAAGCTCGGCGCCTATCTCCGTGCCGCGACAGAGAATTCCACACTCGTGCAGGTGTTCGGCGTCAACGTGCCGGTGCTTTTGACGCTGACCTACGGCTTCGGCGTGGCGCTCGCCGCCTTTGCCGGCGTGCTGGCCGCGCCGATCTATCAGGTCTCGCCGCTGATGGGATCGAACATGATCATCATCGTCTTCGCCGTGGTCGTCGTCGGCGGCATGGGCTCGATCATGGGGGCGATCGTGACGGGCTACATGCTTGGCATTGCCGAGGGCCTGACCAAGGTCTTCTATCCGGAAGCGTCGAATATCGTCATCTTCGTCATCATGGCGATCGTGCTGCTCTTCAGGCCCGCGGGCCTCTTCGGTCGGGATGCGTGATATGGTGGACCTGATCACATTGGCCTCCAGAGGGCGCCCGAAGTTTTCGGTACAGAAGCTGTTGCTGGTCCTCGGCCTCGTCGGGCTGATCTGGGCACCGTTCTTCGTCTACCCGATCTTCGTCATGAAGGTGCTCTGCTTCGCGCTGTTCGCCTGCGCCTTCAATCTTCTGCTCGGCTATGCCGGCCTGCTTTCCTTCGGTCACGCCACCTTCTTCGGCGGTGCGGCCTATTTTACGGCCTACGCCGTGAAGGAATGGGGTCTCCCGCCCGAACTCGGCATTCTGATCGGCGTCGCCGGCGCCGCGCTGCTCGGCCTCGTCATGGGCTTCGTCGCCATCCGTAGGCAGGGCATCTATTTCGCCATGATCACGCTGGCGCTGTCCTACATGTTCTACTTCTTCTGCCTGCAGGCGGAGTTCACCCATGGCGAGGACGGCATTCAGTCGGTGCCGCGCGGCTATCTCTTCGGCGTTCTCGATCTCAACAACTCGTTCAACATGTATTATTTCGTCCTCGCCGTCTTCCTGATCGGCGTGCTGATCATCTGGCGGTTCATCAATTCGCCCTTCGGCATGATCCTGAAATCGATCCGCGAAAACGAGCAGCGGGCGATCTCGCTCGGCTATTCCGTCGCGCGCTACAAGCTCGGCGCTTTCGTCATGTCGGCGGCCCTGGCGGGGCTTGCCGGCGCGGTCAAGGCGCTGGTCTTCCAGTTCGCGACGCTGACCGATGTCGCCTGGCAGATGTCCGGCGAGGTCATCCTCATGACCCTGCTTGGCGGTATCGGCACGCTGATCGGTCCGCTTTTCGGCGCGGGGTTCGTGGCGACGCTGGAAAACTATCTCGCGACCTCGGAATTCCCGGTCACCATCATCACCGGCATCGTCTTCATGGTTTGCGTCCTGCTCTTCCGCCGCGGCGTCGTCGGCGAATTCTATGCCTCGCGGCTGGGACGGAAGCTGGGGTTCGAATATCGGCGGTAAAGATCAAACCTATGCGTTCTTGTTGTGCACCCCCTCACCCCAGCCCTCTCCCCGAGGGGAGAGGGGGAATTATCTCTGACGATCACCGGATTCGGGATCGAGGCAAATGCCGAAATAGTCCCCTCTCCCCTCGGGGAGAGGGTTAGGGTGAGGGGGCATGCCAATGGATCGCTTCGACTACATCATCATCGGCGCCGGCAGTGCCGGCTGCTTGCTCGCCAACCGGCTCTCGGCCGACCGCAACAACAGGGTGCTGCTGCTGGAAGCCGGCGGTAACGACAATTACCACTGGATCCACATCCCGGTCGGCTATCTCTATTGCATCAACAATCCCCGCACCGACTGGTGTTTCACCACGTCGCCGGAGCCGGGCCTGAACGGCCGGTCGCTGAACTATCCGCGCGGCAAGGTGCTCGGCGGCTGCTCCTCCATCAACGGCATGATCTACATGCGCGGCCAGGCGCGCGACTACGATCTTTGGCGCCAGTTCGGCTGTGCAGGCTGGGGCTGGGACGACGTGCTGCCCTATTTCATCAAGTCCGAGGATCACTATCGCGGCAAGGACGAGATGCATGGCGCCGGCGGCGAGTGGCGGGTCGAGAAGGCGCGCGTGCGCTGGGCCGTGCTCGATGCCTTCCAGGCCGCCGCCAGGGAGGCCGGCATTCCGGAGACGCCGGATTTCAATCGCGGCAACAATGAGGGTTCGGGCTATTTCGACGTCAACCAGCGTTCCGGCATACGCTGGAACACGACGAAAGCCTTCCTGCGGCCGGCGATGAAACGGGGCAATCTCACCGTCTATACAAAGGCGCAGGTTCGCCGCCTGATCGTCGAGGGCGATGCCGTCACCGGCGTCGAATTCCAGCATGACGGCGTGGCCAAGCGTGCCTATGCGACCAAGGAGACGGTGTTATCCGCCGGCTCGATCGGCTCGCCGCATATTCTCGAGCTTTCGGGCATTGGCCATGGCGAGGTGTTGGGGAAGGCCGGCATCGAGGTCGTGCGCGAGGTAAAGTCCGTCGGCGAAAACCTGCAGGATCATCTTCAGCTCCGCCTTGCCTACAAAGTAACCGGCGTGCCCACGCTGAACGAGAAGGCGACGAAGCTGATCGGCAAGGCGGCGATCGGGCTGGAATATCTCATTCGCCGCTCCGGCCCGATGGCGATGGCGCCGAGCCAGCTCGGCATCTTCACGCGCTCCGGGCCGGACAAGGAAACGCCGGATCTGCAATATCATGTACAGCCGGTCTCGCTCGACAAGTTCGGCGATCCGGTTCATCCCTTTCCGGCAATCACCGCCAGCGTCTGCAATCTGAGGCCCGAAAGCCGGGGCTCCGTGCATGCCCGCAGCTCCGATTTCGCCATGCAGCCGGCCATCAGCCCGAATTATCTTTCCGCCGCGCGCGACCGGGAGATCGCCGTGCGCTCCATTCGCCTGACACGGCGGATCGTGGCGCAGCCCTCCTTCGCCCGGTTCCGGCCGGAGGAGTTCAAGCCTGGGCCGGCCTATGACACGGATGCGGATCTGGAGCGCGCCGCCGGCGAGATCGGCACGACGATTTTCCATCCCGTCGGCACATGCCGCATGGGCAGCGACGCGCAGAGCGTGGTCGACCCCCGCCTGCGGCTGCGGGCGCTGGCAAGGCTGCGCATCGCCGACGCCTCGATCATGCCGTCGATCACATCGGGCAACACCAACTCGCCAACCATCATGATCGCCGAAAAGGCAGCCGAAATGATCCTTGCCGACAACCGCTGAAGGCCTATGGATGGGTGGAGGCGAAGACAGGAGATTTGCATGGACAGCCAGGACGAGGTCATCATCGAGCGGCGCGGATCGGCCGGCATCATCCGGCTCAACCGGCCGAAGGCGCTGAACAGCCTGACATTGCCGATGGTGCGGGTCATCGCTTCGGCACTGGAGGATTTTGCCGCCGATCCCTCGGTCGCGAGCGTCGTCGTCATGGGCGAGGGGGAGCGTGGTTTCTGCGCGGGCGGCGATATCCGCCTGCTGCACCAGAGCGGCAAGGAGGGTTCCGATGGCGCGGAAACCTTCTGGCGCGAGGAGTTCCGGCTCAATCACGCGATCTCGCGCTACTCCAAGCCCTATGTGGTATTGATGGACGGCATCACCATGGGCGGTGGCGTCGGCCTCTCGGCGCATGGCAGCCACCGCGTCGTCACCGAGCGCACGCGCCTTGCCATGCCCGAGACCGGCATCGGCTACTTCCCCGATGTCGGCGCCACCTGGCTGCTGCCGCGCGCACCGGGCGAAGCCGGCACATGGATGGGGCTGACCGGCCTTGCCGTCAGTGCTGCCGATGCGATCCATGCCCGCTTTGCCGATCACTGCGTGGCATCCACGGCCCTGCCGGCTCTGGTGGACGTGATTGCAGCGCTGCCCGCCTCGGCCTCTGCGGAAGATGTGCATGCGCTTATCCGGACGATGGCGGCGGATGCCGGCGAGAGCCGGCTTGCCGTAAACCGGGATGTGATCGACCGCGCCTTCGCGGGAGATACGGTCGAAGACGTTTTACAGGCATTGGCCGGCGAACCGGGAGAATTTGCCGCCGAAGCGGCCGGCGTGATCGCCAGCCGCTCGCCGACCAGCCTGAAGCTGACGTTGCGGCTGCTGCGAGCCGGGCGGACGAGCGCCAGCCTCGCCGAATGCCTCAATCGTGAACTCGGCGCCTGCATGGGCATATTGTATAATCATGATTTCTACGAAGGCGTGCGCGCCGCCGTCATCGACAAGGACCGCAATCCGAAATGGTCTCCGGCCAGCCTTTCGGACGTGGCGCCGGGCGATATCGACCGCTTTTTCATAGCGGCGCAGCCGCCGCTTTTCGCGACGTAGAAGGATTCAGCGCGTCATGGAACGCCTGAACCGCTCTGTCGCATAGCTTCAACCGATCATGGGAGGAAAACATCATGACACGGATCGCATTCATCGGCCTCGGCAATATGGGAGGCCCGATGGCCGCCAATCTCGTCAAGGCCGGCCATGCCGTTACTGGTTACGACCTCTCGCATGACGTGCTGAAGGCGGCCGAGGCGTCGGGCGTCAAGCCCGCGAGCGTCTTGACCGAGGCGCTGGCCGACGCCGAAGTGGTGGTGACCATGCTGCCGAAGGGCCAGCATGTCCTCACCGTCTGGACCGACCTGCTGCGCTCCGTGCCCAAGGGAACCCTGCTGATCGACAGCTCCACCATCGATGTCGACAGCGCCCGCAAGGCGCATGCGATGGCAGGCGATGCCGGCTGCCTCTCGCTCGATGCGCCTGTTTCCGGCGGCACCGGCGGGGCTGCGGCGGGAACGCTGACCTTCATGGCCGGCGGTTCGGCCGAGAGCTTTGCCGCCGCCAGGCCGCTGCTTGACGTGATGGGCAAGAAGATCGTCCATTGCGGCGATGCCGGAGCAGGGCAGGCGGCGAAAATCTGCAACAACATGATCCTCGGCATTTCCATGATCGGCGTCTGCGAGGCCTTCGTGCTCGGCGAAAAGCTCGGCCTTTCGCATCAGGCCCTGTTCGACGTCGCCTCGACCTCGTCCGGCCAGTGCTGGTCGATCAATACCTATTGCCCCGTGCCCGGCCCCGTGCCGACCTCGCCCGCCAATAACGACTATAAGCCCGGCTTTTCGGCCGCCTTGATGCTCAAGGACCTGCGCCTGTCGCAGGAGGCCGCTCTCTCCAGCGGCGCGTCGACGCCTCTGGGTGCCGAAGCGGCGCAGCTCTACGCGCTCTTCGAAAAGCTGGGCAATGGCGGCCGCGATTTTTCGGCTATTATCGAGATGTTTCGCGAGGCGAAGTGAGGTTGGGTGGATCGTTGGGTGGGCGCAAGGCTGCCCCTCACCCCGACCCTCTCCCCGCAGGCGGGGAGAGGGGGAGTCGTGCCCCAAGCCGCTGCTGTTTGCTGAGAGGCGTACTACTTTGTGAGGTTGTTTCCCTCTCCCCGTTCACGGGGAGAGGGTTAGGGTGAGGGGCCATGTACGAATGCGCAGCATCCGCGAACACGCCCGACCCGCCGATCTCCGCAGCCACAACTTACCGCCACATGCCGCGCATGCGCGCGCCGACATCGACACGCACCTCTCGCGCCCGGACGGCGGCGGCGCTCTCGGCCCGGGCCTGCGGCCAGCCGCAGACCTCGAAGAACTGCAGCAATGTCGCCGGGATGAAGCGCGTGCGTGAGGCGAAGACATGCTTGTCGCCCTGTGCATGCTGGCCGTGAATGAAGAATCGTTGCGGAGTGACGAGGTCGAGATTGTCCTTCGCCCGGGTCATGGCGACATAAAGCAGTCGCCGCTCCTCTTCGATCTCGGCGGATGATCCGACGGCAAGATCGGCGGGAATGCAGCCGTCGACGGCGTTGAGAATGAAGACCTTCGTCCATTCCTGCCCCTTGGCGGAATGGATGGTCGAAAGAATCAGATAGTCCTCGTCGAGCAAAGGCACGCCGGCCTGGTCGCTGGTCGCGTCGGGCGGATCGAGCGTCAGTTCGGTGAGGAAGCGCTCGCGCGAGCCGTAGCCTGCGGCAATCTGTTCGAGCTGGACGAGATCGGCCTGGCGTGTCGCAGCGTCCTCATGAGCCCGCTCCAGATGCGGCTCGTACCATTGGCGAACCAGGCCGATTTCCGCCGGCCAGCCGGCCTTGCCGCTTTTGACCTCCTGCATCGTCTCCACGAAAGTGGTCCAGTCGTTTCCGGTGCGGGGAGGTGGCGGAAGCTCCGCGAGGGCCGCGATGGGGCTTGCCTCTTCGCCGATCTGGTCGAGGACGCGTTGCGCCGTGGAGGGGCCGACGCCCGGCAGAAGCTGCATCAGGCGAAAGCCCGCCACGCGGTCGCGCGGGTTCTGGGCGAAACGCAGCGCCGCCAGCATGTCCTTGACATGAGCGCTGTCGAGAAACTTCAACCCGCCGAATTTCACGAAGGGAATGTTGCGCCGTGTGAGCTCCACTTCCAGCGGGCCGCTATGGCTCGAGGTGCGGAACAGCACGGCCTGCTGCTTGAGCCTTGTTCCGCCCTCGCGGTTCTCCAGCAGCTGGTCGGCGATATAGCGCGCCTGATCGGCCTCGTCGCGCACCGTCACCAGCCGCGGCCGCTCCGCGCTTTGCCGCTCCGTGCGCAGGTTCTTGGTGAAGCGCTCCGAGGCGAGATCGATCACGGCATTGGCGGCGGCGAGGATCGGTTGCGTCGAGCGATAGTTGCGATCGAGCGTGACGATATCGGCCGACGGCGTAAAAGCCTTGGGAAAATCGAGAATGTTGCGCACGGTGGCGGCACGGAAGGAGTAGATCGACTGCGCATCGTCGCCGACGACGGTCAATCCCCGGCCATCCGGCTTCAGCGCCAGCAGTATAGATGATTGCAGCCGGTTGGTGTCCTGATATTCATCGACCAGGACATGGTCGAAGCGGCTGCCGATATCCTCGGCGATCAGCGGCTCCTGCAGCATATGCGCCCAGTAGAGCAGCAGGTCATCATAATCGAGCACGTTCTGCGCCTGCTTCGCCTCGACATAACAGGCGAAGAGATCGCGCAACTGCTGCTCCCACATGGCGCACCAGGGGAAGAAGTCGCGCAGCACGCCGTCGAGCGGCGCTTCCGCGTTGACGGAGCGGGAATAGATGGCAAGGCATGTCGCCTTGGTTGGGAAGCGGTTCTCCGTCTTCGAAAAGCCGAGATCGTGGCGCGCAAGGTTCATCAGATCGGCGCTGTCTTCCCGGTCGTGGATCGTGAAGGCCGGATCGATGCCGATCTGTTCGGCATAGTCCCGCAGCAGGCGCGCGCCGATGCCGTGAAACGTGCCGCTCCAGGCCAGCGCATCGGCGGTGATGCCGGCATTCGCACCCAGCACCTCACGGCAGATCCGTTCCACGCGGCGGCCCATTTCGGCGGCAGCGCGCCGCGAGAATGTCATCAGCAGGATGCGGCGCGGATCGGCACCCTTGACGATCAGGTGCGCCACGCGATGGGCAAGCGTATTCGTCTTGCCCGAGCCCGCTCCGGCGATGACGAGCAGCGGCCCGGCGACATGACCATCGCCCGCGGTCGTGCCGTGCTCTACCGCCAGCCGCTGCTCCGGGTTCAGCTTTTCCAGATAGGCGGCAGTCATCAATTCTCCTGACCGGACGGGAATTCGGGGCGCGACAGGCAACGAATCGCAAGCGCGAAAACTATCGCGCGTTCTATGGATGTTCCGAATCGCCAAAGCCTGTCAAGATCGGTGGAATTGCACGCAGATGTGAGCTTCGGCGCAAGAAACTTCTTGGGATTTGCCTGAATACCGCTCGAAAAGAACTTTCTTCGTGCTTATGTATGGCTATGGCGTGGCATTTTGAGTTTTTGGAGTGTCGCAGTGCGTAGAGTGAAGGTTTCAGAAAATGAACGACACGATCGCCACTGGCCTGCGTCTGCCTAGCGGACTGGTGGCTCTCTCCGGCGGGCGCCTCGCGCTTGTCGAAATGGATGCTAGCCGCCGCTCCCTGAAGCTTTTCGACACGAGCGGCGCCAACAAAGAAGTGTGCCGGATCGGCGGCAGTCCGACCGGTATAGCGATCGACGGCGATGGCTGCTTCTGGGTGGCGGATGGCCCGGAGGATTCTCTTGTGAGGCTTTCGCCGCAAGGGCGGGTTCTCCAGGTGATAGAAGGAGGCGCGGACGGTCCGTTTCTCCATCCGAATGCCCTGGCCTTCGGGCCTGACGGCCTGCTCTACATGACCGATTCCGGCATCCGCCTTGCCGATCTCCTCGAAGGCGGTCACATCCATCCCGATTTCTTCAAGGCCGCTTACAATGGCTGCGTCTATCAGATCGATCCGGCAGAAGGCCGGGTCATTCGCGTGCTGGCCGCCGGCCTGCTTCTTGCCGGCGGCATCGCCTTCGGGCCGGACGGGCTGCTCTACTACAGCGAGACATTGACCGGGAAAATCTATCGTCAGATCGTCGGCGGCCGCCAGGAGATGTTCGCGCAGTCGATGACGTCGCCCGCCGTGAACATGCTGCGCGGGCCGGCCGGCCTCGCCTTCGATCGCAGCGGCATGCTGTACTGCGCCATGTATGGGCTGGGCGAGATCTGTCTGATCGATAGCGAGGGCAGGATGACGGGCCACATCCGCACGGACGGCACGCGGCCGGGCAATATTGCCTTTACCGTCGATGGCAAGCACTTGCTCGTCAGCGAGCAGGAAAAGGGTGTGGTGGAGAAGATAACGGCGCCACGTCCCGGGCTGCCGCTGCATATGCCGACCATTTCCTAAAGCGCCGCGCGATCTTTCCGATTCGCTTCTTGCGCTTTGGTTTTCCGCTATTTCGCATGTCGTCGCCGCAAAACCGCTGCACATTTTCACGCGACACACGCCAGCTCGGCCTGGCGGACGCGCCCGGTCTCCGGGCGCGTCCTTTTCAAATATCTGCCGCTTATTCGGCTGCGGGGATCTGCTTGTTGTCCTTGCCGGACGTGCCGTCCGCCTGCTTGCTATCGTTGGCAACCGGCTTGGCATGACGGCGGCGCCAGTCGCCGAGGAAGAGCAGGATCGGCGCTGCGATGAAGATCGACGAGGCGCCGGCGACAAGGATGCCGAACACCATCGGGATCGCGAAGCTGGAGACGGCGCTGCCGCCCCAGATCGCCATCGGCAGCAGCGCCAGGAAGGCCGTGGCGTTGGTATAGAGGCTTCGCGCCAGGGTCTCGTTGATCGACTTGTCGATGATGTCGCGCAGCGGCATCGACTTGTAGAGCCGCATGTTTTCACGCATGCGGTCGTAGACCACGACCTTGTCGTTCACCGAATATCCCACAAGCGTCAGGATCGCGGCGATGGCCGTCAGGTTGAAATCGAGGCCGGTGATCGCGAAGAAGCCGATCGCCTTGGTGACGTCGAGGACCAGCGTCACGATGGCGCCGACCGCGAACGGCCATTCGAAACGGAACCAGATGTAGAACAGCATGGCCAGGCTGGCGATCACGACCGACAGGATGCCGGCCCAGGCAAGCTCGCCCGAAACCTTCGGACCGATGACGTCGGTGCCTTCGATGGTCGCGGTCGGGTCGATTTTGACGATTTCCGCCTTGAGCTTGGTCACAGCGGCCGTCTGCGCCTCTTCGCCGCCGTCCTGGCGCTGGGCGCGGACAAGGATGCTGTTGTTGTCGCCGAAGGACTGCAGTGCGATTTCGCCGAGGCCGAGCGTGTTCAGGCCCTCGCGGAACGTCGCCAGATCGGCTGCGTCCTTGGTCTTGACCGACATCTGGATGCCGCCGCGGAAATCGACGCCGTAGTTGAGGCCCGGATGGATGAACAGGACCACCGAGGCGATCGACAGGATCGCCGAGACGGTGACGCCAAAGAAGCGGGCCTTCATGAACTGGATGTGCTTGTCATAGGGGCTGAAGGGGATCAGCGGCCTGATGTTGATCACCTTCAGCTTGCTGCGACGGGTGATGGCGATCATCACTACGCGCACGAAGGCGACGGAGGTGAACATCGAGATGATGAGGCCGAGACCCATGGTCACGGCAAAGCCGCGAACCGGGCCGGAGCCGAAGTAGAACAGGATGGCGGCCGCGATCAGGGCCGTCATGTTGCCGTCGATGATCGTCGAATAAGCCTTCTTGAAGCCGTTATCGATGGCGGCGAAGGCGCCGCGGCCCTTGCGGGTTTCTTCGCGGATGCGCTCGTTGATGAGAACGTTGGCATCGACCGCAAGGCCGATACCGAGGACGACACCGGCGATACCGGGCAGCGTCAGCGTGGCGCCGACCAGCGTCAGGGCCGAGAAGGTCAGGATCGTGTGGATGAGCAGCGCAACATTCGCGAGAATGCCCCAGGCGCCGTAGAGCACGAAGATGAAGGCGGCAACCAGCACGAAGCCGAGCAGGCCGCTATAGATGCCCTTCTGGATCGCGTCGCTGCCGAGGTCGGCGCCGACGGTGCGCTCTTCGATGACGGTCAGCTTGGCAGGCAGCGCGCCGGCGCGCAGCAGGGCTGCAAGCGTCGTGGCGCTGTCGGCGGTGAAGTTGCCGGAAATCTGGCCCGAACCGCCGGTGATCGGCTCGCGGATATTCGGTGCGCTCAGCACCTTGTCGTCGAGCACGATGGCGAAGGGCTTGCCGACATTTTCGCGGGTGATTTCCGCAAAGCGGTTGGCGCCGGCGCTGTCGAAACGGAAGGTGACGAGCGGCTCATGCGTGTTCGGATCGAAGCTGACGCGGGCGTCGGTCAGGCGGTCGCCCGACAGTTCGATACGGTCGAGAACCGGATAGCTGTTGCCCTGCTCGTCCTTGAGGATGGTGACGCCGGGGCCTGGGTTGTTCGGGTCGGCATTGTCGGCCAGAAGATGGAAGGACATCTTCGCGGTCGAGCCGAGAAGCTCGCGCAGGTGCGACGGATCCTGTGCGCCCGGAAGCTGCACGAGAACGCGGTTCGGTCCGACGCGCTGGATGGTCGGCTCTGCGACGCCCACCTGGTCGACGCGCTTGCGGATGACTTCAAGGCTCTGCTGAACGGCGGAATCGACGTTGGCCGCAATACCCGCCTGCGAGAAGGACATGGCGATCGTCGCGCCATTCGGTGTGATCGCCAGGTCGGACTGACCGGCCGAGAGGCCGGACGTGACCGTGTTGGCGAGCGTCTGCAGCTGCGTCACCGCGTCGCCGCTCTGCGCGGGATCGGTGAGCGTCACGACGACCTGGTTGCCGTTGCGGACGATCGAGCGGGTCTGGATGTTCTTGTCGCGCAGCACGCGGCGCGAATCCTGCTGCAGCGATTGCAGCCGGCCGTTGGTCAGGTCCTTCTCGTCGACTTCAAGCACGAGATAGGAACCGCCACGAAGGTCGAGGCCGAGGGAAACTTGGCTATGCGGCAGCCAGGACGGAATTTTGCCGAGAACTGACTGCGGCAGCACGTTCGGCAGGGCGACAAAAAGGCCGATCACAATGATCACCGTATAAAGTGCCACGAGCCATGGTGAGGTACGCATGGGTATTATCCTTGAAAATACGCTTATGCCGGCGGTCTGGCCGCTGGCGGACTTGAGATCATGTCGGAGATGCAGCGCGTTCGCGCCGACCGCTCAGGCGATGTCGCTCGGAGGGGCGCGGGCGAAATAGGCGCGGAATGTCAGGGATTCGAGCCGCGAGACATTGCCTGGATGGCTCGGCTGCCAGGGCGTGGCCGGATATCCGAGGGAGGGAAGGGCGGCAAGCGTTGCAGGCCCTATATCGTGCCATGTGGCCTTCGGCGTCGCCAGCCGATCGGCGACGACGATGCCGCGAACCGGATCCCGCAAGGAAAGATAGAGCGGCTGGGTTTCTTTGCCCGAGGAAAGGGCGTCCGCATCGGCGCGGGTGGCGAGATTGATGCCACCGCCCAGCGCCAGCCCGATATAGGCGAAAAACGCGACGAACAGCGAGGCGATCACGCGCGCGCCGGCACGGTTCGTCCTGTCGTCTCTATCTTCGCTGTCGGCGGCGACGCCGAATTCGAGCGGGCTCAACGGTCAGAAATGCCTTCTTTGTTCCTTTGCCGGCGCGGACTCCGGCGGTTCGTTCATGATATCAGGGCGCCTCGCGCCTTCATAGTGCGGCCTGTCATGATGCACTTGTGCGAACCGGTCAACCGTTCCGGCGCGATTTCTTAATTTTCCGTGGTCCCCGTTTCGGCGGATGACGGCCTGGGCGCCAGGCAGGATGCCGGAACGCGATAGGCATAGAGCGTCTCGCCCTTCATGTCCCCATAGGGCGGCGACCAGCTTTTGATAAGCTCGGCCTGGCCGCCGGGACAATCGAGCGGAGCATTATCGACGAACAGGACGGAGCCGGTCACGTCGGCCGGCAGGGAGAAGTTCTGCTCGTAATAGCTCTTCGGGAAACCGCCGAAGTTGCGGGCATGGATGCGGAAGGGCTCGCCTTTCAGCGTGTAGTAGAGATCGGCGAGGATATCGCGGTCCTGAGCAACGATGTCGGTCATTTTTGCCGTCGTGGCGATGTCGGCGATTTCCCGGCTTATCATGCTGCGGCCAACATAACGCTTCATGACGAGATCGCCGTTCGGCAGCTTGATGTCCAGGGCGAAGACCGTCAGCACCGGAATGATAAAGGCGACGACGGCGCCGATGATCAGCGAGGTGGTCAGCCCCTTCTTCGTCAGGCGATAGAGCAGCCAGACGGCGAGAATGGTGCCTGCGGCATAGGCGGAAACGGCCCAGTTGGCATAGGCCTTGGCAAAGAAGGCCTGCAACGCGATGAGGATGACCACCGGCATGGATAGCCAGAACAGCAGCTTCTCCCGGTCGTCGCTCTGGCCGCGGATCAGCCGCCATGTCGCCCACAGCATGGCATAGAAGACGACCGGCCCGACCACGCCAAACTGCGCGCCGACGAAGCCGAGCCCGCTGAGCAGCTGCTTCAGCACCCCGCCATTGCCGCCGCCCGAACCCCAGTGGGCGATGGTCTGCGTGTGTCTCACGGTCGCGGCTTGATGGGTGACGTTCCACCAGAGATTGGGCGAAACGACGACGGCGCCGACGATCGCCGCGATTGCGACGTCCCGCCAGGCGATGCGCGCCGAGCGCAGCGTCAGCATGGCGATCCCGACTCCGGGCAGGAGAAACAGGACGGAATATTTCGTCAGGAAGGCGATGCCGAGGCTCGCGCCAAGGATCGCCGCCTCAAGAGCCGAGGAGCGCCTGCTGAGGCCGATAAAGGCCCAGATCGCGATCGTCACGAACAGGATCTGGATGGTGTCGGTCGACACAAGGACGGCGGAGAGCGAGGCAGCCGGAAGGGTGATGAAGATGACGCCGACCCAGGGCGCGATCTCGCGCCCGGTCTCATCGTCGATCAGCCGCCGTGTGGTGCACATCAGCATCAGGGCGGTGGCAAGGTGGAAAAGCGGCGCCGATACGCGGATCCAGAATGTCGAGTCCGATCCGGAGATCACATTGAAGAAGCGGATGACCCACGCGATCATCGGCGGCTTGGAATAATAGCCGAAGTCCAGATTCTGACCCCAGAACCAATATTGCGCCTCGTCGACGAACAGGTCGGTGCTGTTGAACAGCAGCATGAGAACGCGCCAGAGCGTCACTCCGAAGATGATCGCAAGGGCCAACCCCAGCGAAAGTTTCTGGGCATTTGTTCGGGATTGGGTCGTGTCGAGCATTAAGGAATGGATCTCGGTGCCGGGTCGTGAGGCTTAATACGGAACTATTGCGGCCAAAGCTAGCTCCCGGCCGTCTGTAAAGCCGCCTGGAGAGTGCCGGCCTGGTCGCGGAGGACCAGGGATCCGTTTTTGAAATCCGAGATGTTTCTGAAAGCCGCCTAGAGGACGCGGGAAGCGGCCTTGCCGCGCGTCTCTTCGAGGCGGCATAAAAGCATGAAGGCCGCGAGCGTCAGGCTGGCCATCAGCGTGGCGGTCAAACCAAGAACAATCATTGCTCTCTCCGTATCGACATCGAAGCTGTCTATCCCCTGTTCAGTAAGGCATGAAGCTTGCTCGTGACTTGCGATCCGTGCGCTTGCCGGCCAAGGGAATGAGTAAATAACGCATGGCTAATTTAGAATTGTACTGATTGAATCCTGCCGTCGTCGGTCATTAACCTTCGGGCAAGGAATTAACCATAAATATTGAGCTTGAACGTCGGAATGGGAAAATTGTGACTCGTTCTCACCAGGCATGAAGCCGCCCCGTCGTACCGGGTCAGATCCGGTATCCATTTCATCAAACAGGTCCGCAACAGACTTTGATGAACGAGCGAGCTTCAACGCCTCGATCAGTCGATCGGCGGCGATGCGTGCCTTTTATCGCTTCTTCATTGCGCTTGGTGCGGATTATCAGCGGTTTCGCCGGCGCTTGGGCGCGCGGCAGTTCGGCGGGGACGACTTTGGCGCAGGATACGCCGTCAGATCAGGCAGGCAGGGCGCAGGCAGGCAGCCTTCGTGACCGCTTGCGTTTTGCTGGTCTCGACGCCGGGCAATGCGACATTCTGCGCCGCAACCGGCCGATGCTCGAGGCGCATCTGAAAGCCGGCCTGCGCGATCTTTTTCACCGCTTCCAGACCCTTCCGGACGCTGCACGCCATTTTACCAGCGAAAGCCAGCTCGAACGGCTCCAGGATCTGCAGTCCTCGCACTGGGATGTGCTGACGGATGCCCGGTTCGACAGCCTCTATGCGGAGCGCGTCAAGGTTCTTTCCGACAGCGAAAGCAAGATGGGTCTGGACCCGCGCTGGCATGTGGCCGGCCATGGGGTGATGCTGGAGCATCTTCTTTCCGGCCTCCTCGACGACATGGGCGGTCGTGCGATCCTGCCGGGCAGCAAACGCCGCGCCCGTGAGCTGAGCGAGCTCGTCACGGCCGTCGTGCGGCTGGTCATGGTCGATGTCGAGATTGCGGTATCGCTGCGCTTCAACGAATTGCGGGTCAGCCACCAGCGCGCGTTGAGCGAGCAGAGAGCTGCTGACCGCGCCGAGGCGGCGGCGATCATCGCCGAACTTGCCACCGGTCTTGGCGATCGCGATCTTACGATCCGGATGCCGACCGATTGTCCCGAAGCCTATGCCGAGGTCGCGGAAGCCTTGAATACGGCGCTTGCGGATATCCGGCAGCAATTTTCCGCTCTGTCCGGCGGCGTGCAGGCGGCCGAGGCGACCAGCGATGCCATTTCCCGCTCGTCGAAATCCCTGGCGGAAAACTCGGCCGAACAATCGCGGGCGCTGGCGGTCTCCGCGCGACACCTTGCCGAGCTTGCCGAGCAGGTGCGCGGCAATGCGGCCAATACGCGCTCGGCCGAGCGCGTGACGGCATCGACCCGCGTGGCGGCGGAAGACAGCGGCCGCATCGTCGGGCAGGCGATATCGGCCATGGCAGATATCGAGAGCTCGGCCGAAAAGATCGGCCAGATCATCGGTGTCATCGACGAGATTGCATTCCAGACCAATCTTCTTGCCCTCAACGCAGGCATCGAGGCGGCCCGCGCCGGCGACAGCGGTCGTGGCTTTGCCGTCGTCGCGCAGGAAGTCCGGGCGCTTGCGCAGCGTTCCGCCGACGCCGCGCGCGAGATCAAGGTTCTGGTGACGGGGACCAAGGCGCAGGTGGATGCCGGCGTTCAGATGGTCGGCCGTACACAGGATGCGATCGGCAGCATCGTTCGTCAGGTGACCGATATCAACGAAGCCATCTCCGGGATCGCCGCCGCCAGCGATGAACAGGTTGCGGGCCTCAACGCGCTCACGACCGATATCGGCGGCTACAGCGCGCGCGCGGCGGCCGACGAGAGCCAGGCGAGCCGCTCGCAGGAAGGCGCCGATCATCTCCATACCGTCGTCGTCGAGCTCGGCCGGACCATCCGCGAGTTTCGCATCGAGCGCGAGCGCCGCCATGGGGCGCCCCCTGCGCCGGCCAAAGCCGCACAGCAGCGCCAGCTGCCTGCACGCGACGAGTTCAGCATCGCGCGGGACGAGGACGAGATGGCCGATTTCGGCTTTCCGCTTCGCCGGACCGCGACGGGAGGCGAGCGAAATGCCTATTGATCTTTCAGTTTCAAGTACATGCGGGCCGGTCGGCCCGATTTCAGCCAACAAGGAATGAAGCGATGGCGAGCAAGAAAGGCGAAAAGACAATCAGTCTGGCCGCGGTGCTGGACCTCAACGAGGCCTCGGCCCTTCGCGGAACGTTGATAGGGCTGCGCGGCAGCAATGTCGCGATCGATGCGTCCGGTGTCGAAAGGATCGGGACCTTGTGCGTGCAGGTCATCATGGCCGCCGCCAAGACCTGGGATGAGGACAAGCTGTCCTTCACCTTTTCCAAGGTGTCGGATGCATTTCAAAAAACGATGCAGGTGATCGGGGTGGATATCTCCCATCTGCTTGCCAAGGAGATCCGTCAATGAAGAAAAAAGTGCTGACCGTGGATGATTCACGGACCATTCGAAACATGCTTCTCGTCACCCTCAACAATGCGGGTTTCGAGACCATCCAGGCCGAAGACGGCGTCGAGGGCCTGGAAATTCTGGAAGAAGCCAATCCCGACGTCATCGTCACGGATATCAACATGCCGCGTCTTGACGGCTTCGGTTTCATCGAGGGCGTTCGCCGCAACGATCGGTATCGTGCGGTGCCGATCCTCGTGCTGACGACCGAAAGCGATGCGGAAAAAAAGAACCGCGCCCGCCAGGCCGGTGCGACCGGCTGGATCGTCAAGCCGTTCGATCCCGCCAAGCTTATCGATGCCATCGAGCGCGTAACCGCCTAAACAGGATCCACCCCTCATGGATATGAACGAAATCAAAGAGATTTTCTTCCAGGAGTGCGAAGAGCAGCTCGCCGAACTGGAATCCGGTCTCCTGAAAATGAATGATGGCGACCGTGATCCGGAAACCGTCAATGCCGTATTCCGCGCCGTTCATTCCATCAAGGGTGGGGCTGGTGCCTTCGGTCTGGACGACCTGGTCGCATTCGCGCACGTCTTCGAGACCACGCTTGATTGCGTTCGATCCAACAAGCTGGAGCCGACCCAGGATGTCCTGAAGGTCATGCTCAAGGCCGCCGACGTTCTGGCCGACCTGACCAATGCCGCGCGTGACGGCGGCAGCGTCGATCAGGCGCGCAGCCGCGGCCTGGTCAAGGAACTGGAAGCGCTGGCAAATGGCGATCTGCCCGCGCCGTCGGCCGCCGTTGCCGTTGAGGCTGCTCCCAAGCCCGCAGCGCCGGCACCGACGGACGACAGCGGCTTCCAGCCGATCCCCTTCAGCTTCGACGACGATTTCGGTGGCGATGAGCCGGCCGGCGACGGCATGCCGGAATATGAAGTCAGCTTCAAGCCGCGCTCCGATCTCTATGCCAAGGGCAACGATGCGACGCTGCTGCTGCGCGATCTCGCGCGGCATGGCGAAATGAGCATCTTCTGCGACATGGATGCCTTGCCGGGTCTACCCGACCTCGATCCGGAAGGTGCCTACTTCAAATGGGCGATCTCGATCAAGACGGATAAGGGCGAAGACGCCATTCGCACCGTCTTCGAATTTGCCGAATGGGATTGCGACCTCGATATCAGGCAGACTGAAAGCGAGGCCGGTACGGGTCGCGAAGAATTGCCGATGGTGCCCGTACCCTTCGATCTTTCGATTCTCGACGACGGCGCCGTCCCGGCTGCGGAAATCATCGAGGAGGTGCCTGCGCCGAAGAACGATGCCGCCGCTGCCATCGCGGCTGCGGAAACCGCCAGCAACGTCACTCAGCTTGCCGCCGCCGCCGCCCGCGTCGAGAAGAAGGAGGCTGCCATGGCAGCCGCCGCCGCTTCCAACGCGGCCGTCGCGCAGAACAATGCCGCCGCCGGCGTCGGTCAGACCATCCGCGTCGACCTCGACCGCGTCGATCGCCTGATCAACCTCGTGGGTGAGCTCGTCATCAACCAGGCGATGCTCTCCCAGAGCGTCATCGAGAACGACAACAACGGCACATCGTCGATCAACATGGGTCTCGAGGAGCTGCAGCAGCTCACCCGCGAGATTCAGGACAGCGTCATGGCGATCCGCGCCCAGCCGGTGAAGCCTGTCTTCCAGCGCATGTCGCGCATCGTCCGCGAAATCGCCGACATGACCGGCAAGTCGATCCGCCTGATCACCGAGGGCGAGAACACCGAGGTCGACAAGACCGTTATCGACAAGCTCGCCGAACCGCTGACGCACATGATCCGCAATGCCGTCGACCACGGCATCGAAAGCCCGGAAAAGCGCACGACGCTCGGCAAAAACCCGGAAGGCACCGTTCGCCTGACGGCAAAGCACCGTTCGGGCCGCATCCTGATCGAGCTTGCCGACGATGGCGCCGGCATCAACCGGGAGAGGGTGCGCCAGAAGGCCATCGACAACGATCTGATCGCCGCGGACGCCAACCTTTCGGATGAGGAAATCGACAACCTGATCTTCCTGCCGGGCTTCTCGACCGCCGACAAGATTTCCGACATTTCCGGCCGCGGCGTCGGCATGGACGTGGTCAAGCGCTCCATCCAGGCGCTCGGCGGCCGCATCAACATCACCTCCAAGCCGGGGCAGGGCTCCGTCTTCACGATGAGCCTGCCGCTGACGCTCGCCGTCCTCGACGGCATGGTGGTGACGGTTGCCGGCCAGACCCTGGTCGTGCCGCTGACGGCGATCGTCGAAACGCTGCAGCCGGAGGCGTCCGCCATCCATTCCTTCGGTGCGAACCATCGCCTGATCTCGATCCGCAACAGCTTCTGCCCGCTGGTCGATGTCGGCCGCATCCTGAATTTCCGCGCCACGCAGGCCAATCCGGTCGAAGGCGTCGCGCTGCTGGTGGAATCCGAGGGCGGCGGTCAGCGCGCGCTCATGGTCGATGCCATCCAGGGCCAGCGTCAGGTCGTCATCAAGAGCCTCGAGGCAAACTATACGCATGTGCCCGGCATCGCGGCGGCAACCATTCTCGGCGATGGTCGCGTCGCTTTGATCCTGGATGTCGACGCGGTGGTCGGCGCTTCGCGCGGCCAGTCGATGAAGGCTGAAATATCTTACGCAGCGGTGGGGTGAGTTTATGTCCTATGCCGTCAAGAACCTGACCCAGGGCGTCCGTGAGCTCATTGCCTTCCGGATCGGTGATCAGGAGTTCTGCGTCAACATCATGTCGGTCCGCGAAATTCGCGGCTGGACGCAGGCAACGGCCATGCCGCATGCGCCGGCCTATGTGCTCGGTGTCATCAACCTGCGTGGAGCCGTGCTGCCGATCGTCGATCTCTCCGCCCGTCTCGGCATGAAGCGGTCGGAGCCGACGCAGCGGCATGTGATTATCGTCGCACAGGTCAAGCGCAAGACGGTCGGCCTGCTTGTCGATGCGGTTTCGGACATATTGACGATCACCGACGACAGCATCCAGCCGACGCCGGAGGTCTCCTCCGATCACGAACGGCAGTTTGCGCGCGGCATCGTGGCGATCGATCGCCGCATGATCTGCCTGATCGAACTGGAAGCCATGTTCCCTGAAAGTGAAAGCGAGGCCGCATGAGTGTGATGGGAGCAATGGATTTCAAGGCGTCTCCGGACGAGGTGCTGGCCAGCGGCGAGTATCCGCTGACCCGGCGCGACCTCTCCGAAATCGCCGCCATGATTTATTCGGATGCGGGCATTTCGCTTAACGAGAGCAAGGCATCGCTCGTCTATTCCAGGCTGTCGAAGCATATCCGGGCATTGGGCCTCGCCGGTTTCCGCGATTACTGCCTGCTGGTTTCTTCGCCGGCGGGGAGCGCTGCGCGTCGCGAGATGCTGTCGCATCTGACGACCAATTTCACGCGCTTCTTCCGCGAAAACCACCATTTCGACCATCTGCGCGATGAGGTTCTGCCGGGCTTGC
Source organism: Martinezella lusitana (assembly GCF_010668395.1). GTDB lineage: Bacteria > Pseudomonadota > Alphaproteobacteria > Rhizobiales > Rhizobiaceae > Rhizobium > Rhizobium lusitanum_A. The sequence continues at coordinate 343,893 of NZ_WUEY01000001.1, read as the reverse complement.
TGGCACGCGCCAAGGCCGGCGGCCGGGTGCGCATCTGGTCGGCTGCCTGCTCCGACGGGCAAGAGCCCTATTCGATAGCGCTGACGGTGCTGGCGATGATGCCCAACATCGCAGACTTCGATTTCAGGATCCTGGCGACGGATATCGATCCCAAGATCCTGGGGCTTGCTCGGGCGGGCGCCTATGACGAAACGTCGCTTGAAACGATTTCTCCCGCCATGCGCAAGCAATGGTTCCAGGACGTCACCGTTCAGGGCCGGCGCAAATTCCAGATCGACGACCGCGTCAAGCGGCTCATCACCTTCAACGAGCTGAACTTGCTGGGGCAATGGCCCTTCAAGGGCGTGTTCGACGTCATCTTCTGCCGCAACGTCGTCATCTATTTCGACGAGCCGACGCAGATGAAGATCTGGACGCGCTTTGCCAGCCAGCTGCAGGAGGGCGGCCACCTCTATATCGGCCATTCCGAGCGGGTTGCAGGCGACGCGAAGCATCTCTTCGACAATATCGGCATCACCACCTATCGCTATCTCGGCAAGAACGCGGGGAGGAAAGCATGAGCGCTGCCGCCCGTGTTCTCGTGGTCGATGATTCCCCGACCATGCGTGGCCTGATTACCGCCGTGTTGCGCGCCGATCCCGAGGTCGACGTCGTCGGTCAGGCCGGCGATGCGCTCGAGGCGCGTGCCGCCATCAAGGCGCTCAACCCCGATGTCGTCACCCTCGATATCGAGATGCCGAACATGAACGGCCTCGATTTTCTTGAAAAGATCATGACGCTCAGGCCCATGCCGGTCATCATGGTATCCACGATGACGCATCGCGGCGCCGATGCGACACTCGCGGCCCTTGAGATCGGGGCATTCGATTGCGTCGGAAAGCCCTCGCCGGGCGAACCGCATCCTTTCGGCGACCTGGCCGAGAAGGTGAAGGCGGCAGCCCGCTCGCAGCGGCAATATGTAAAGCCGGCCGCCGAGCGCGTGCCGCCGCCGGCCGTTGCCGATTTCCGTGTCGGCCGCAAGATCGTCGCCATCGGTTCGTCCACCGGCGGCGTCGAGGCACTGATCAACGTCTTGCAGAAATTTCCGGCCAACTGCCCGCCGACCGTCATCACGCAGCATATGCCGCCGACCTTCACCCGCAGCTTCGCCGAGCGGCTGAACCGCCTTTGCGCGCCGGTCGTCCAGGAGGCGACCGATGGCGCACGGCTGGAAATCGGCAAGATCTATCTGGCGCCGGGCGGCGAACGGCACCTGCGGGTTGCCAATGCCTCCGCGCCGCATTGCCGTCTGGTAGACGGCGCGCCGGTGAACGGCCATCGCCCTTCCGTCGACGTGCTCTTTGATTCGGTTGCCGAACTGGCAGGCCGCAATGCCGTCGGCGTGATCCTGACCGGTATGGGGCGCGACGGCGCCGCCGGTCTCCTTAAGATGCGCCACGCCGGTGCGCGCACCATCGGCCAGAACGAAAAGACCTGCGTGGTCTACGGAATGCCGAGGGTCGCCCACGAGCTTGGCGCCGTCGAACATCAGTTTCCGCTGAACGCCATTGGCGAGGAAATCCTGAAGATAACAGCCGCCCGAAAGGAAGGGAGCGAATAATGTCTCTAGCGGAGAAAATCAAAGTTCTGATCGTGGACGATCAGGTCACCAGCCGCCTTCTGTTGAGTGACGCGCTGACGCAGCTCGGCTTCAAGCAGATCACGGCTGCCGGCGACGGCGAGCAGGGGATGAAGATCATGGAGCAGCAGCCCCATCATCTGGTCATCTCCGATTTCAACATGCCGAAGATGGACGGGCTCGGCCTGCTGCAGGCGGTCCGCACCAATCCGACGACGAAGAAGGCCGCCTTCATCATCCTGACGGCGCAGGGCGACCGCGCGCTGGTCCAGAAGGCGGCGCAGCTCGGCGCCAACAACGTGCTCGCCAAGCCCTTCACCATCGAGAAGATGAAAGCTGCCATCGAGGCAGTGTTCGGAGCATTAAAATGATCGTCGAGGGTGCGGCCCGTCGCGTGCATATCATTCAGGGCGAGTACAAGGTCATCAGCGATCCCGAAGTGGTGCTGACGACCATTCTCGGCTCCTGCGTGGCGGCTTGTTTGCGTGATCCCATCGCCGGCGTCGGCGGGATGAACCATTTCCTCCTCCCGGGAATGGCGAACTCGCCGATGAGCGGTGGCGATGCGACGCGTTACGGCGTGCACCTGATGGAACTTCTGATCAACGGCCTTTTGAAAAAGGGCGCAAGGCGCGACCGGCTGGAGGCGAAAGTCTTCGGCGGCGCCAAGACGATTGCAACCTTCTCCAATGTCGGCGAGCAGAATGCGGTGTTCGCCATGCAGTTCCTGAAGGACGAAGGCATACCGGTCGTCGGCTCCAGCACGGGCGGCGAGCATGGGCGCAAAGTCGAATATTGGCCGATCTCCGGAAGGGCCAGGCAATACCCGCTCACCGGCGCGGAGACGCAGAAGACCGTCGCGCTGGAACAGCGTCCGGTCGTGGCTCCCAAGCCGGTCGACAACACGATCGAATTCTTCTGATCAGCGAGGCTACCGCATGACCCCCTTCCAGCGCGTTGAAACGGCTTCCATGGAGGAGACGCTTCCGGCCATCCTCTTGCGCATCGTTTCGGAACTGCATGACGTCGCCTACCTGATCGAACGCATTGAGCCGCAGCTGCTTGATATCAACGGCCCCAACATGATGGCCTCGCCCGAGGCGATGAAGGTCGTCCAGGGCATCGATCTCGCGGTTCAGAAGACGCGGGGCATCGCCGAATTCATCGACACCATCGCCGGAACCATGCCGGAAGGCTGGACCGTCGATCTGGCGACAGCGCTGAGCTTGGTCAAGCTGACGGAGATGCAAAGGGCGCTTGGCGGCGGCAGTTTCCATGCGCATTCGCAGCCCATGGCGAAGGCGGCCGGCGACTTCGATTTCTTCTGATCGGGTGTCCGCGACGGATACTGTTTTTCCTAGATAAAATTCTTCGTTTCTCCCGGCTTTTTCCTGCCTTTCCCGGCCGGACGAAACGCTCGCACAAGTTTCGATTTCTATTTTCGGCGCAGAGTACAAAGCCATCAGGTCTTTGACGAATCGTGCGAGAACAGAATGAATCTGTTAAATCAATTAGTTCCTCTGCTTCGGAACATTCAGAATCTCGGGAGAACGCGGCTGCTGATCCTCGGCGGCGTCGGCATTGTCTCCATGATGCTGATCCTTTTTGCAGCCCTCTACGTCAATAAGCCTTCACAGGAGACGCTTTATGTCGGCCTGGATGCGACCGATCTCAACCAGATCAGCATCGCGCTCGCAGAAGCAAAGATCAATTTCCAGGTTGGCTCGGATGGCACCAGCCTGACGGTTCCGGCGGGCATGACCGGCAAGGCCCGCGCTCTGCTTGCCGAACGTGGCCTGCCCAATAGCGGCAATGCCGGTTACGAACTGTTCGACAATGTCGGCTCTCTCGGTTTGACCTCCTTCATGCAGGAAGTCACCCGCGTCCGCGCCCTTGAGGGCGAAATCAGCCGTACCATTACCTCGATCGCCGGTATCAGTGCCGCGCGTGTCCATATCGTCATGCAGGACGTCGGCAATTTCCGGAAGGCGGACCAGAAGCCCACGGCATCCGTCATGATCCGTGCGAGCGCGGAAGCGGCCCGCAAGTCGGCTCCGGCCATCCGTCACCTCGTCGCCTCCGCGGTTCCCGGCCTCGAGGTCGACGACGTTACGATCCTCGACTCCACGGGTCAGCTGCTTGCATCCGGCGACGATCCGAGCAACGGCGCCATGAGCCGCAATCTCGGCATCGTGCAGAACGTGCAGAGCGAAGTCGAATCCAACATCAACAAGGCCCTCGCGCCTTTCCTCGGCATGGACAACTTCCGCTCCAGTGTCACGGCGCAGCTGAATACCGATAGCCAGCAGGTGCAGGAAACCACCTTCGATCCGGATTCGAAGGTCGAGCGCTCCGTCCGCACGGTGAAGGAGGCGCAGAAGTCGCAGCAGAGCCAGCCCGATAGTGCCGCGACCGTGGAGCAGAACATCCCGCAGGCGGCTCCGCAGTCCGGCGGCAATACGCCAACGTCGAACGATCAGTCCGACAAGCGCGAAGAGCAGACCAACTACGAAATCAACAGCAAGACGACGGCCACAACGCGCAGCAGCTACAAGATCGAAAAGCTGTCCATCGCCGTGGTGGTCAACAAGGGCCGCATCGCCCAGATGGTCGGCCAGGGCGCCGACCAGGCGAAGATCGACGCCTATATTGCGGAGATGCAGAAGATCGTCGCGACCGCCGCGGGCGTCGATCCGGCCCGTGGCGACGCCGTCACCGTCAATGCCATGGATTTCCTCGACAACCAGCTGCTCGAGGACACGTCTTCCAGCTTCAGCATCACCGACATGCTGAGCCGCAACATGGCCGGCATCATCAACTCGCTGGCCTTCGTCGCGGTCGCCTTCCTGATCGTCTGGATGGGCTTCCGTCCGCTGATCCGCTCGCTCGGCGGCTCGGCCAACAGCACGGAACTGCCGGAAGCGGCGGGCCTGGAACTGCCCGACTTCGCACCGGCCGTCGGCGGCCCGGGGGCGGCCCTGATGGATGGCTTCGGCTCGGACTTCGGCTTCGACAGCACCGACGACCTGCTGACAATGGGCGACGATGGCGGCACCTTCAACCGCCGCGTCAAGGAAGGGCCGGAGCGTCGTCTCTCGCGCATGGTGGAAATCAGCGAAGAGCGCGCCGCCAAGATCCTCAGAAAATGGGCCGTCGACCAGGCAGCCTGAGACAAGGACCGGGATATCCTCCCGGTCCTTATTCGTTCTCGACATGGTGGCATGTCGGTTTCTTGGCGAAGTTGTCGACTTAACGTGTGATCAATTAGTCGCTGCCGGGAAAATTGACGTTCTCGTAAGCTGGAATTTCACGGGATAACTAATTGCTGGGCAGAAAGAATCGACTTACTAATGGTATGCCCATTGCGTAAAGCCGTTTAGTCGAAGCGAATCGGCCTGCGTTTTCCGCGTTTCTCATGTCTAACGAGTTCGCAGATTCCGGAGCGCGGAGAAATCAGTTCGATGATTGTGTCCGTGGCCGCATGTGCCGGCACGGTTGTCGATAAGGAATTTAAGGATGGGTACGCTCGTCCGCCCGCCTCCGCCGGGATGTGTTTGTGTCGCGGTATAAAGATCCGGCTTGATGCCTCATCGGGAAACCCGTCGGTTTCCGAGGCGGCGTGTCGGGTTCTGATGGAACAATGCTCTCGTTGACGAATGATCGTCCAACAGCGGCAGGAAATGCAAGTATGGACATGCAGATATCGCAGGTGAGCAAGGGCGATAGGGATGCGCGGCCGATCGCGTCCACGGGAGCCATGTCACGCGAGCAGCTTATTCTGCAGCTGAATGCGGTCTCGGGCCCATCCTATTTGCAAGACGGCCTGCATGCGCTGGCGAGCTATGCCGGCGCCTCCCACTATCTTCTCGTGCGGTCCGATCTCGTCCAGGAAAGCGGCCTCGACTTCGTGATTTCCTCGGATTGGCCTTTCGATCTCGTCAGGCGCCTGGCGACGGAGCTGATCAGCGGCTACGGCCGTATCGGCGAGCTGGAGAGATGCATGGCGCTATTCCAGCCGAGCCTGGCGGCCTTGCCCGACGATATCGCTCTGCCCGACGGTGTTGGCCGGCAGTATCACATCCTGAGCTTCAACGTCGGTCGTACACGCTTTTCCTTGCTGCTGCTGGCGCGCGAATCGGTGACGCTCTCGCCCGAGCGGCTGCGGGACGTCGGCCTTCTGTCCGGCTATCTCGCCAGTTCGACGCGCTGCTTCGAAGGCAGGTTGGAGCGCGATTTCGATCTGACCGAGCGCGAACTGGAATGCCTGTTCTGGATCGCCGAAGGCAAGACGAGCGATGAGATCGCCATGATTCTCGGGATCTCGCGCAACACCATCAACAACTACATCACCAGCGTCATGCGCAAGACCGCCACCAAGACCCGCTCGGAGGCGATCGCCTTCGCGGTGCGAAACAATCTCGTTTGAAGGCCCACCGGATGCGATATCAGCCAGACAGGACGACGGATACGCCCGGCGAATCGCGGCTTACCCGTTCGGGACGGATTTCTGGCCGCTCCGATCTCTTTCCCAAGCTCGTGTCGATGCAGAAGCTGATCGATGCACAGCATTTCGCGGTCTATCGTCTTCACGGCTCCGGCCTGCCGCACAAGCAGCGGCTGGTATGCGAACTCGACAATTGGGGATCCGCCAATTCCGTCGTCGGCAAGTCCTTCATCGAAGCCTATGGCGAGGCGCTGATCGAGCATATCGACAAATCGCTTCTCCCGCTCATGTGGAATGGACGCGACAGCGACAGCACGGCCGAGACGCCTGACTTTGCCGCCTTCACGCAGCGCCTGAAACCGCATCTCGTGCCTTTCGCCGGCGTGGCCTTTCCCGTGCGGCTGGGAGCGGTGGGCAACGGCTATATCGTTTTCACCGCAAAATTCATGGATCTGACGAGCGATATCATCGTCGAGCTCCATGGTCGCAGCTGCCAGATCATGATGGAGCTTCTGTCGCTGGACGAACGCCGCTCACAGGCGGCCGAAGCGTTGAGCGAGCGTGAGATCGCCTGCCTGCAGCTTGCCGGCGACGGGCGAATCAGCGAGGAAATCGCCGAAAAGCTGGGTCTGTCTGTGCATACCGTCAACGCCTATCTCGGATCGGCGACGATCAAGCTCGATAGCGTCAATCGTATCCAGGCAATCGCAAAGGCGATCCGCTTCGGGTACATAAGCTGACGCTGCCGCACTCCGGGGCATTTAAGGCCAGATGGAAGCGTCTCGAGCAACGCGGCAGAGGCAAACGGAAAGAGCGTCTTAAGTCCCGCTTCAGCCGGACGTAAGACGCTTTCAGAATTTTCAGAATTGGAATTTGCTCAGGTTGCGTACGCCGTTTCGCCGCGGACAAGGTAGCGCGCGTCCCGCAGGCTGCGTGCGAGCAGGGCCGTGTTCTCGTCCGGATCGCCCGAAGCCTTGTCGAAGGCGATGTGGTTGATCTCGATGCCGGCATAGTGTTCCGCCAGCGCAAGCTTGGCATAGATGGTGACGCCGCGGGGCTTGATCTCCAGATCGAGCGTCACTTCCGCCGGTCCACCCCAATCCAGCTTGTAGTCGCCGCCCAGTCCGAAATTGACCGTGCCGGGAAGGAAATAGAGCTCGGCCGCCGAGGCGACGAGGTCAGCCAGATTACCATATCGTTCGAAGCGCAGCAGCGAGATCAGGTCGGCCGCGTCGAGGAGGCGCAGCTCGCTTGCGACGGGGCTGATGGCTTCGGCTAGTATTTGTTCACGTTGGGCAGAGTAGGGGCATTTTTTCATATGGTTTATCTTACCCGTTTTCTATTAGACTGCCCGGCATAGATCCTATGGATGAGCTCGGCGACAGCCTTGTAAAATACTGACGGTATGACGCTATCAACCGAGACTTGCGCAAACATGGAGCGCGCGAGCGGCGGATCTTCGAAAACGGGAATATTGTTGGCCTCGGCTATCTCCCTGATCTTCAAGGCAATCAGGTCCTGGCCCTTGGCAACGACCACCGGCGCGTCGTTTTCCTCGCGCACATAGCGCAGCGCCACGGCGAAGTGAGTGGGGTTGGCGATGACGAGCGTGGCGCGCGGCACCTGCTTCATCATGCGGCGGCGGGCGCGATCGCGTGCGATCGAGCGCTGGCGCGATTTGACGATCGGGTCGCCCTGCGACTGCTTGTGTTCGTCCTTGATTTCCTGCTTGGTCATCTTCAACTGGTCGAACCAGTGGTGCCTGCTCCACAGCAGGTCGGCAATGCCGACCACGGCCGCCGCCATCAGCACGATGATCAGGATGCGCTGGATGATCGTCGAAAGGCGCACGAAGATGGTTTGCGGATCGGACACCATGGAATCGATCGCGTGGAAGAACTGGCTGCGCAGCACGAAAAACATGATGATGCCGACGAGCAGGATTTTTGCGAGCGATTTGCCGAATTCCACCATGCCGGTCGCGCTGAAGATGCGCTTGAAGCCCGACATCGGCGATATGCGCGAAAACTGCGGCCTGATTCGCTCCAGAACGGGCGTTGGCAGATTCTGGAACATCGAGGAGCCGATGCCGAAGACGAAGAAGAGCACCACGGCCGGCAGTATCAGGTTGCCGACCTCCCAGCCGATGCGCGTAAACAGCGCTATGGCGTCCGGGCCGGTCTCGAGCTGCCATTGATCCGGCTTTTCGAAGAGATCGCGCAGAACTTCGCCCATGCGGCCGATTCGCGTCGGCAGGAAGAAAGTGACGTAGATGACCGTTGCCAGCATGGAGGCAAAGAGGGTTGCTTCCCTGGAGTGAGGGACGTTGCCCTTGTCGATCGTATCGCGGAGTTTTTTCTCCGTCGGTTTTTCTGTTTTACTGTCCTTGTCTTCGTCAGCCAAAGCAGCCGCCCTTTGCGAAACGGAAAGAGGCCGCGCATCGTGCGCGGCCCGTCGCTTGTCAGTCTATGACGTTTTAGCTGAGTCGCGGCGAGTTTACGCCGCTTCTTCCACAGGCGTATTTTCCTTGGCCTTGAGCTCGATCTGGCCGGAATTGGCAAGCCGGATCGCTTCCTGGGCGATAGCGCGCCGGGCGATGGCGATTTCGCGCGGATTGATACCGGTATTGCCCATCTGCAGATCGGATTCGATCATGCGGCGCTGGCGCGGGCTGATCGAGGAAAGCACGACCTCGCGGATTTCGTTGCTCGAACCGCGGAGCGCCATCGTAAGGATGTCGGCGGCGATGTCGTTGAGCAGCAGAACGCGGCTCGGCTGCGGCATGCGCGTGAGATCGTCGAAGAGGAAGATCTTCGGGCGAACCTTCTCGACCGATTCCTTGTTGAGCGATTCGAGCGAGCTCAGCAGGGTATCGACCTGCGGCTTGTCGAGCTCGTTCATCAGGTCGGCGACCTTCGTCGAGCCGGAAGCGTTGCGTTCGGCGTCGATCTCCGCCATCAGTCCCAGCACGCGGTTCTCGATGATCTGCGCTGCCTTGGGGCTGACGTCCTTGATGTTGACGGTCCGGTTCATGATGTCGGCGCGCTGCGCTTCGGGGAGCTGCAGCAGGATCTTCGCGCCGAAGGCCGAAGGCATCATGGAGAGCACGTAGGCGAGGGTTTGCGGATGTTCGCGCAGGAAGAACTTGGCGACGAAGACCGGATCGGCTTCGCCCAGACGATCCCATATGGACGTCTCGTAGGCCTGGAAAGCGGTGCGGCGACCGAGCAGGCTGTCGACCTCATCGGGCGTCAGGCCTTCCTCGAGAATGCTCTCGATGGCCTTGGCGTTGTCCATGAGACCGGCGCCTTCGGTGAAGAGATCCTCGAACTCCGCCACGAGTTGCGCCAGTTCGTCCGGCGGAATGAGCCTCAGCGATTGGGCCGAGGCAATGATCATCTGCAACTCGTTCTGCGTAAAATACTTCAGCAGCCGTCCTGCGACCTGTTTTCCCATAGCGAGAAGGACGGCGGCTGCTTTTTCAGTCTGAGTCAACGGTTTCTCGGCAATCGCGCCGCTGAAATCGTCAAAGTCCATCATGGTCTTCGTCTCCATCCCGCAAGGGGGAGTGGGCTCTTCATGAGCCGGTTCAGCTTTTCTTCGTGTTGTAGATTTCAGTGAGCTTGATGCCGAATCTGGTGTCGTCATGTTCCAGAACGGTAATCTCGCCCCGGCCGATCTTGCGGCCGTTCACGGTAATTTCGACGGGTTCGCCGATCTTCTTGTCGAGCGCGATGATCGCGCCCTCGGTCAGGTTCATTAGGCCGGAGACCTGCATGCGGCTGCTGCCGAGCATGATCTGGACGTCGATCGGGATATCCATGATCAGGTCGAGATTGGCGGTCAGCGCGCTGCCGGGAGCCGCGGGCGCCGCCGAAACGTCGCCGAAATCGCCGCCGTCGAAGGCCGGGCCGGCATTGTCGTCGCCGAAATCGCCAAAGGTAGACAGGCCAGTGCCCGCTTCCGCGCCGAATCCATCAGCTTCGAACTCCGGCAGACCGCCGTCGCTATCCTTCTTCAGGACGCCGCGCAGCCCGTCGATGGCTTCGTCCAATGCGGCGTCGCTGCTTGAAATGTCCAGCGATTCGTCGCTGCTTTGCTGTGTCGTCTTCGTAGCCATGAAATCACTATTCCAGTTGAAACTTGCCTCAAGCTGCCGTGGGTGCGCTCACCCGCCGGCTGGTCAATTCATCAGGTGCCGAAGAAGCTCGTCGTCGGAATTTACGTTGTCCTTGACGCGCACCGTATAATTTTCGCCAGAGCGGCCGAATTCGCAGATGTAGAGATCCTTGCTGTTGGCGCTGACCTCGACCCGGACGTCGCCATTATCCATGAAGGGGATGACATCGCCGACCGCGAGCCTGGAGATCGTGTCGAGCGTCAGCGATTCCAGCCGGATTCGCGCCTCGAGGGTCACCTGCGAGCGGCGCACCTGCTCGCTGAGCTGATCCGACCACGACTGGGAGGCCGCCGTCGGGTTCTTGGCGCGGGGCGCGCTGACGACGGTACGAAGCAGATCGCGTTGGGGCACGATGATGACGATCTGGGAAATCGATTTGCCGAGCGCGATCGTCATCGTGATCGCGGCTGCGAAGTAATTGCCGTCGTCGCCGACGGCTGCCGGGCGGTCTTCGATGTTATAGGGCGGATCGAGGTACGGCTCGAAGCCGCCGGATGCGTTGACGGCCGAGCGCAGCACGTTGGCGATCTTTTCGAACACCATGACGGAAAGGTCGAGCTCGATCACGGAAAGCGGCCGGGCAACGGCTGCTTCGATGTCTTCCGGGCGGGCGCCGAGCATATGTTCCATCAGCGTCATGATGAAGCCGGAGCCGCAGCCGAGCATGAAGTTGGGCGCCCAGTTGCGCAGCGAGCCGTTGACGAGGGCATGGCTGCCGCCGAGCCCGGCGACAAGGTCGTTCACGAGGCCGGACTGACAGCCGGCATAGGCGATGTTGATGTCCAGCCCGGTCTCGCTCTTGATGATATCAGGCAGGAATTCCGCATAGACCTGGGCAAAGGCGGTGCCCAGTTTTGCAAGCGTCGCCTGATCCCCGAGATTGCCCGTGAGCTTGGCAAAGAGGGTGCGGTCCATCGTCTGTGCCTTATACGCGTATTGCTGGCTCATGATCGTCAGGCTGCCTTGCTTTCACCGCCGGGGTTCATCATTTCCTGCTCGACGGCGTCGATCGAGGGACGCTCGTAGGAGGAGATGGTCTTGCGGCCGTATTCGAGTGCGACCTGCGGCACCGATCCGTTCATGTAGGCAAGCAGCGTCTGCTTCACGATCACGTAGAGGCGGTGCTGCTTGTTGCGCACGACCTTGATCTGGGAGACCAGCGGTGCGCAGACCGAGTAGGACAGGATGATGCCGAGGAAGGTGCCGACCAGCGCCGAGCCGATGAGGTGGCCGAGCACTTCGGGTGATTCGTTGATGTGGCTCATCGCCTTGATGACGCCGAGAACGGCCGCGACGATACCGATGGCGGGGAAGGAATCGCCCATGATCGTGATCGAGTGATAGGGCTTCATCTTGTCGTGCAGCATGGTGTCGAGCTCTTCGTCCATCAGCGCCTCGATCTCGTGCGAGCGGGCGTTGCCGATGATGATGAGACGGACGTAGTCGCAGATAAAGGCCGTCAGGTCCTTGTTCTTCAGAACCGTCGGAGCGGCCTTGAAGATCGTCGATTCGTCGGGATTGTCGATATGAGCTTCGATCTCGTTGCGCGACTTGGTGCGCAGGTCGCGCATCAGGGCATAGAGCACGCCGAGCGTATCGAGATAGTCGCGCTCCTTCGGCACCTTGTGGCTGAAGGCTTCTCCGAGCGCCTTGCCCGAATCCTTCACGACTTTCATCGGGTTGGCCATGATGAAGCCGCCGATGCCGGCGCCCGCGATAATGACAAACTCGAAGGGCTGGAACAGCGCGCCTACGTCTCCGCCCATAGCCATGAAGCTGCCTATGATGCAGCCGCAGGTCACTACAAATCCGATAATAATATTCATCGTCGGTCCACACCTGAACGTTGCTTCATATGATGAACTAGGGGACCTGCCTTGCGTGAGGCTGTTCGATAGGGCCTCGCTCGCCCTTTTTGCCTTGTCAGCTTCGCACAAGCATAGACCTGCAGGATAGCGGGTAAGGGCATCCATGCCCCGCTAACGAAATGTAGGAGCGCCCGCGGCGTTTCCTTTCCCGTTATTCTCCAATGTCCGGAGGGCGTTGAAAATGCAGTCTGGTATCTATGTCGCGCTGTCGTCGCAGATGGCGCTCGAGCGGCGTCTGACGACAATCGCCGATAACTTGGCCAACGTGAATACGACCGGTTTCCGTGGCACCGAAGTCAAGTTCGATCAGGTTCTCAGCAATACCGAAAACAAGCTCAACGCCAAGGTCGCCTTCGTCTCGCAAGGCAACGACTATCTCTCCACGGACAACGGCGAACTTCAGAATACCGGCAATCTGTTCGATTTCTCCGTCAAGGGCGACGCCTATTTCGGCGTCAACACGCCGGCCGGCCTGGTGCTGACGCGCGACGGCCGTTTCACCATGACGGACAACGGCGCCCTGGTCTCGGTACGGGGCTTCCCCGTGCTCGACCCCGGCGGCGCGCCGATCCAGCTCGATCCGGCCGGCGGTGCGCCGACCGTCTCGTCCGACGGCACCATCACGCAGAGCGGCCGGCGGATGGGGCAGATCGGCCTTTACAGCGCCGATGTCGGCAAGGGGTTCCTGCGCTACGAGAACAGCGGCATCCTGCCGACCGATACGCCGCAGCCGGTGGTCGACCGTTCGAATATCGGCATCGCCCAGGGCTATCTCGAAAATTCCAACGTCAACGGCATGCGGGAAATGACCAACCTGATCGAGGTCAGCCGCGCCTTCGACAACATCAGCACGCTCACCAGCAGCAGTGAAGGCACGCTCACCGACGCCATCAAAACCCTTGGCGGCAGCCAGTAAAGAGGCGGATGATGCTCGAGGATCGGTTGCCGGAGGGCGCCTTGTCGCCAAAGCTTTCGCATATGGCCGTCCTGGCGGGCCAATATGCGATGGCGGAGAATGCCGTGGCCCATGGCGGCCATGTGCGCACCATCGCCGCCGGGCACTATACCGTCGCCGGCCTCTCGAGGCAGGTGCGCCTTGGCGATTTCGTCGCGCATCGTTCACAGACGGGCGTTCATCTCGGCGAGGTCGTCCGCGTCGAGCCGGAGCTTACCTATGTGTGTCCCATCGAGCCGGGCGAGCCGATCGGCATCCAGGATACCATCATCCGCAAGGGTGCCTTCCGCATCGCGCCCGATGACAGCTGGTGCGGCCGTACGATCAATTCGCTGGGCGAGCCGATCGACGGGCTCGGGCCGCTGACATCCGGCCTGGAATCGCGCTCGATCTCCAATACGGCCCCGCCGTCGATGACGCGCAAGCGCGTCGAGACAGGCTTCAAGACCGGCGTCCGCGCCATCGATATCTTCTCGCCGCTCTGCCTCGGCCAGCGCCTGGGTATCTTTGCAGGCTCCGGCGTCGGCAAATCGACGCTGCTGTCGATGCTGGCGAGAGCCGAAGCCTTCGACAAGGTGGTGATCGCGCTTGTCGGCGAACGCGGCCGCGAAGTGCGCGAATTCATCGAGGATACGTTGGGCTCGCACATGCAGAAATCGGTGGCCGTCGTCGCGACCAGCGACGAGAGCCCGATGCTGCGCAAGATGGCGCCGCTCTCGGCCATCACCATCGCCGAACATTTTCGCGACAAGGGCGACAACGTCCTGCTGATCGTCGATAGCGTCACCCGCTTCGCCCATGCCATCCGCGAGGTGGCGACCGCGTCCGGCGAGCCGCCGATCGCGCGTGGATATCCGGCCTCGGTCTTCACCGAGCTGCCGCGTCTTCTCGAGCGCGCCGGTCCGGGACCGGAGGGCACCGGCACGATCACCGCCATCATCTCCATCCTCGTCGATGGCGACAATCACAACGATCCGATCGCCGATTCCACCCGCGGCATTCTCGACGGCCACATCGTTCTGCAGCGCAGTCTTGCCGAAGAAGGGCGCTATCCGCCCGTCGATCCGCTGGCGTCCGTTTCGCGTCTGGCGCGAAAGGCGTGGACGCCGGATCAGGAAAAGCTGGTTTCGCGGCTGAAAGCGCTGGTGCATCGCTACGAAGAGACGCGCGATCTGCGCTTGATCGGCGGTTATCGCCAGGGCAGCGACGCCGATCTCGATATCGCCGTGCGCCAGGTGCCGATCATCTACGACATCCTGAAGCAAACTCCGGGCGAAGAGCCATCTGCCGATGCCTTCACCGATCTTGCGAATGCCCTCAGAAACGCTTCGGGCGGTGCCCCGGTCAGAGGCAAGTGATGGTTGTCCGGAGCATCGCCTCGATTTTGTCTTGTCCGCAGCCGGCCGGATATCGCCGGATTTCATGCCCAACGAGGGACCAAAAGTGAGAGAAACCGACGCAGACGAACCGGTCGCTCCGCCGAAACTGGCGAGAAGGAGAACCGTTACCGACAAGGCTCTGGCCTTTGCGGGACTGGCGCTCGCCGGCGCCTCGGCCTTCTTTCCCTGGTACGTCTTTCTGAACCCGGAAAAGTTCGGCATCCAGGTGGCCGAAGGCGACCGCACGCGCGATCTGCCGAATTGGCCCGGCCGCGCGATCGTCAGCGTGTCGCCGCTCGCCATGGTCAACAAGAATCCGAGCGCGCCGAAGGATCTCATTCCCGATCCTTTGACGACGGCGACGGTCAGCAATACCGGTCGCGAGGATGACAAGGGCGCGCCGGCCGACCAGCAGCCGTTCCCCGGCAAGTCCTCGTTCCACCTGCTGCATGTCGCAAACGGCCGTGCCCTGATCGAGGACGATACCGGCATGTATGTCGTGCGCATCGGATCGGTTCTGCCCGACAACAGCCGGCTGGCTTCGATCGAACAGAGAGACGGAAAGTGGGTCATCGTCACGTCGGCGGGCGATGTCTACGGCAACAACTGAAAATCGCGCAAACGCCTGGATTTCAAGCATTTCGAAGACCTTCACAGGAACGCATTTCCCGCAAGTCCCACGCAAGATTATCCCGCTAGATTCCTAGTGTAAGAACGGAGAGAAGCCCATGCAACCCATTCAGCTCTTTGACCTGGCCTCGCGGCAAGCCGAGTGGCTCCAGGTGCGTCAGGAGGTTGTTGCAGGCAATATCGCCAATGCCAATACGCCGAAGTATCGCGCCAAGGACGTGACACCGTTCCAGGCCGTTCTGGACAACCAGAACGTCAACATGGTTCGCACCAATCCAGCGCATCTTTCGGGCAGCGAATTCAGCACGAGCGGCGACGTCAACGTCGAGGAAGCGCCGCTCAACCAGGAAATTGGCGTTCAGGAGTCGGGTAATACCGTCGGCCTGGAAGACGAGCTCGCCAAGGCCGGTGACATCAAGCGCCAGTACAGCTTGAACACCGCACTCGTAGGCTCCTTTCATCGCATGATGTTGATGACCGTAAAACAATAGATGAAGTGAAGATGTCATGGACCCCTTATCAGCCGCATTGAAGATTGCAGGCTCCGGCCTGGAGGCGCAATCAACTCGTCTGCGAGTCGTTTCCGAAAACATTGCCAACGCCCGTTCGACGGGTGACACGCCCGGCGCCGATCCCTACCGGCGCAAGACCGTGACCTTCGGAGCCGAAATGGATCGCGCCAATGGCGTCACCATGGTCGGCGTCAAGAAGCTCGGCCAGGACACGGGCAAGTTCGTCGAAGAATACGATCCCGACAATCCGGCGGCGGATCAGAAGGGCTATGTCAAGATGCCCAACGTCAACGTCCTCGTCGAGATGGCCGACATGCGAGAAGCCAATCGTTCCTACGAGGCCAATCTGCAGACGGTCCGTCAGGCGCGCGATCTCATCTCCTCCACTATTGATTTGCTGAAGAACCAATGATCGACACGGTTAAGAATGTAGCCTCCCTCTCGGCGACCCGCGGCCTCGGCAGCATCGCCACGGATCTGACCTCCGCCGCTTCCAGCGCGATGAACGCTTCGCCGGCCGTTGCCATGGGCGCGGACGCCGGAATGAGCTTTGCGTCGGTCATGTCGAATGTCGCGAAGGATTCCGTCAACACGCTGAAGGAAGCCGAAAGCGCCTCCTTCGCCGGCATGAAGGGCACGATGAGCACCCGCGAAGTCGTCGACAAGGTCATGCAGGCCGATCAGACCCTGCAGACCGCGATTGCGCTGCGCGACAAGGTCGTGTCCGCATTTCTCGATATTACAAAGATGCAGATCTAGAGCGGGATTCCCCGCTTTACCTACCTGATTTGGCGAAAGCTGCTCGCAAGCCTTTCCACGGCTGCGAAGGTTCCGCCCCAGATGCAAGGACGAAAGCATGAGAGCGCTCGCAATTGCCGCGACGGGCATGGACGCCCAGCAGACCAACCTCGAAGTGATCGCGAACAACATCGCGAACATCAATACGACGGGCTACAAGCGCTCTCGCGCCGAGTTCTCCGACCTTCTCTATCAGACCGAGCGCGCCAAGGGCATCGCCAACAGGCCGAACCAGGCGGTGGTGCCGGAAGGCGCCAATATCGGTCTCGGCGTGCAGACCGTGGCCGTTCGCAACATTCAGGTCCAGGGTGAACTGTCGCAGACCCAGAACGAGCTCGACGTCGCGCTCGTCGGTCGCGGCTGGTTCCAGATCCAGATGCCGGACGGCACGACGGCCTATACGCGCGCCGGCTCGTTCAACAAGAGCGATACCGGCCAGATCGTTACGCCCGACGGCAACGTGCTGGAGCCGGGGATCACCATCCCGAACAACGCCAGCAGCCTTGCCATCAGCCAGTCCGGCGAAGTGTCGGCGATCATCGGCACCGCGACGACGCCGACGGTGCTCGGCCAGCTGCAGATCGCCAACTTCGTCAACGAAGCCGGCCTGCAGCCGATGGGCAGCAACCTCTTCACCCAGACGCCGGCTTCCGGCGATCCGGTCGTTTCCGATCCGAACGAGAACGGCTTTGCCTACCTGAAGCAAAACTACCTGGAATCGTCGAATGTCGATCCGGTCAAGGAAATCACCGACCTGATCACCGCTCAGCGCGCCTACGAGATGAATTCAAAGGTCATCACGACGGCCGACGAAATGGCGCAGATCGTCAGCAAGAACCTGAAGTAGTGGGAAGGACGGGCCGAACATGAGGTTTCGCCGGATGAAAAGCTTAGCAATGGCCTGGTTCGCCGCGGCGAGCCTCTCCGTCCTGTTCGCTTCGGCCGCGCCTGCCGGGGCTGTAGGCGCCGACGGGCCTGGCCTCGGTACTGCCGTGGTGCCGACCGAGACGATCTATCCGGGCGACATCATCAGCAGCGGCCAGCTCGAAGAGGTGGAGGTTACCAACCCCAACCTCAGCGGCGACTATGCCAAGCGGCTCCGCGACGTCACCGGCCTGGTATCGAAGCGGACGCTTCTTCCCGGCCGCACGATTTCCATTTCCGCTTTGCGCCAGCCCTATGCCGTGACGCGCGGCTCCAATGTCCGTCTGGTGATGAGCATGGGCAGCATGACGATCACGGCGGCGGGCACGCCGCTTGACGATGGCGCCGTCGGCGACAATGTGCGCGCCCGCAACATGGACTCGGGCATCATCGTCAACGGCACGGTTCTCGAAAACGGTACGATCCGAGTGGTCGCGAAATGAAACGACTTCGTCAACTTCTAGCAGTCCTGCTTGCATTGCCGAGCCTGATCGTCGCCGAACCGGCGGCGGCCATGCAATCGCGCATCAAGGATATCGCGTCGCTGCAATCCGGCCGCGACAACCAGCTTATCGGCTACGGTCTGATCGTCGGTCTGCAGGGCACCGGCGACGGCTTGCGTTCCTCGCCCTTCACCGAGCAATCCTTGCGCGCGATGCTGCAGAACCTCGGCATCTCGACACAGGGCGGTCAATCCGCGGCCAAGAATACCGCCGCCGTCATGGTGACCGCGAACCTGCCGCCCTTCGCAAGCCCCGGCAGCCGGATCGACGTCACCGTCAGCTCGCTCGGCGACGCGACGTCGCTGCGCGGCGGCACGCTGATCATGACGTCGCTGACCGGCGCGGATGGGCAGATCTATGCAGTCGCGCAAGGTTCCGTCATCGTCTCCGGCTTTCAGGCGCAGGGCGCCGCGGCGACGGTGACCGAAGGTGTGACGACGGCGGGCCGCGTGCCTGGCGGCGCCATCATCGAGCGCGAGCTGCCGTCTCGTTTCAAGGATTCGGTCAATCTGGTCCTGCAGCTGCGCAATCCCGACTTTTCCACCTCGATCCGCATTGCCGACACGGTCAATACATGGGCGACGTCGCGCTACGGCGCCCCGATCGCGGAGGCCAAGGATTCGCAGGAAGTGACGATCGCCAAGCCGAAGATGGCCGACCTCACGCGGCTGATGGCCGATATCGAAAACCTCAACGTCCAGACCGATACGCCGGCCAAGGTCGTCATCAACGAACGCACCGGAACGATCGTCATCGGCGCGGACGTCCGTGTCTCGCCTGTCGCCGTCAGCTATGGAACGCTGACTGTCCAGGTCAGTGAAAACCCGCAGGTCATCCAGCCCGAACCCTTCTCGGATGGTCAGACCGCCATTCAGGACCAGACCGACATCACCGCCACCAAGAGCGGCGGCCGTGTCGCGGTGCTGGAAGGGCCTGACCTGAAGACCCTGGTTGCAGGCCTCAACAACATCGGCGTCAAGCCGGACGGCATCATCGCCATCCTGCAAGGCATCAAATCTGCCGGCGCCCTGCAAGCGGAGCTCGTGCTGCAATGATATCGACCGCCATCGCCAGAAGAATGCTGATCACCTGCGCTCTCGCAACCGGAGCCACGCTGCTGTCGTTCGGCCTGGCGGCCGCGCAGGAGGCGCCGAAGCCGGTCGCCGATCCGGCCACCAGCCAGGATGAGATCCGGCAGTTCTGCACCAATATCGCCGATCCGGCGCGCGACCAGCGCTATCTGCTGCAGAAGCAGGAGCTGGAACAGCTTCGCGCCGACGTCGATCAGCGCGTCGCCACCATGGACAAGCGCAAGGCGGAATATGAGGATTGGCTGAAACGCCGCGACGATTTCCTCAAGACCGCGGATCTCGGCCTGGTCGATATCTACAAGAACATGAAACCGGATGCCGCTGCGGCGAGCCTCAACGATGTCAAGATCACGGTTGCCGCCGCGATCATCATGAAGCTTTCGTCGCGTCAGTCGAGCCTGATCCTCGCGGAAATGGATGCGCACAAGGCGGCGGTCATCACAAACATCATTGCCAGCGCATCCGACCCGAATACATCGAAGTCGAAGGACCCCTCATGAACACGCGTCTTACGGCCGCCTGCACGATCGTCGTCTTTCTCGCCGGTTGCCAGTCGCAGGCCCTTAAGGAAATCGGCAGGGCGCCTGCCATGAGTCCGATCGGCAGCGGCCTGCAATATGCGCAGACGCCGCAAATGCTGCAGTATCCGAAGCGGCCGCATCAGGTCGCGCAGGGCTATTCGCTCTGGAACGATTCGCAGGCGGCTCTGTTCAAGGACTCGCGCGCGCTCAACGTCGGCGACATCCTGACCGTCACGATCCAGATCAACGACAAGGCGAACTGGGACAACGAGACCAATCGCAACCGCACGAACAAGAGCGATATGAACTGGAACATTGCCGCCAAGATCTTCGGCTGGCAGCCCAGCACCAATGCCGACGCAACCTCGGGTTCCGACACGAGCACGGACGCCAAGGGCAAGATGCAGCGTTCCGAGCAGATCAACCTGCTGGTCGCCGTTGTCGTCACCGGCATTCTCGAAAACGGAAACCTGATGATCAGCGGCTCGCAGGAAGTCCGCATGAACCAGGAAATCCGCATTCTCAACGTCGCCGGCATCGTGCGGCCGCAGGACGTCACCTCGGAGAACACCATTTCCTACGACAAGATCGCCGAGGCGCGCATCTCCTATGGCGGGCGTGGCCGTCTGACGGAAATACAGCAGCCGCCGAGGGGGCAGCAGGCCGTCGACCTGCTCTCGCCGCTCTGATCCGATGGCATCGGCTAGTTTGACAACGAACGGATAGGGACATGGCAGCAGCCGCAGACGAACCGGCAAAGAGCAAGGGATCGGCGCTCATCATGATGATCGTCGGGCTACTGGTGCTGACCGTCCTCGGCGGCGGCGGCGGCTGGGTGCTCGGGACCGTCGTTGCGCCGAAGATCAAGGCCGCCACCGCGGCGATCCAGGCGACCGAGAAGGCGGCAGGCGAGGGCAAGCAGGCTGCCGCGGCCGCGCAGGCGAACGGCATCGTCGCGCTCGATCCGATCACGACCAATCTTGCCTATCCCTCGCAGAGCTGGGTCCGGCTCGAACTTGCGCTGGTATTCAAGGGCCCGCCGGACACTCAGCTCGCCCAGGCGATCCACCAGGATATCCTCGCTTACATCCGCACGGTCTCGCTGCAGCAGATCGAAGGCGCCCGGGGCCTGCAATATCTTCGGGATGACATTCAAGAGCGTGTTGACCTGCGCTCGGAAGGACGAGTATCGAAAGTTATGTTCAGAACTTTCGTGATCGAATGAGTCGATTAGCACTTGCCCTGTCAATATTAGTCATTGCTGCATTGTCGCCCGAAATGGCGATGGCGCAGCAATTGTCGCAACAGCTCCCCATCGATCTTCTGAATGTGCCCGTGAACGGCTCGGTCGCCGCCTGGATCATTCGCACGTTCGGGCTTTTGACGATCCTGTCGATTGCGCCCGGCATCCTGATCATGGTGACGAGCTTTCCGCGCTTCATCATCGCGTTTTCGATCCTGCGCAGCGGCATGGGGCTGGCGACGACCCCGTCGAACATGATCCTGCTCAGCCTGGCCCTGTTCATGACCTTCTACGTCATGTCGCCGACCTTCGATCAGGCGTGGAAGGACGGCGTGCAGCCCCTGCTTGCCAATCAGATTTCGGAGGCGGACGCCGTGCAGCGCATTGCCGAGCCGTTCCGAACCTTCATGTCGAACAACACGCGTGACAAGGATCTGAAGCTGTTCGTCGATCTGGCCCGCGAACGCGGCCAGACGACCGTCGTCGACAACAAGATCGACTATCGCGTCCTGATCCCGGCTTTCATGATCTCGGAAATCCGTCGCGGCTTCGAAATCGGCTTTCTGGTCGTCCTGCCGTTTCTGGTTATCGACCTGATCGTGTCGACCATCGTCATGGCGATGGGCATGATGATGCTGCCGCCGACCTCGATTTCGCTGCCGTTCAAGATTCTGTTTTTCGTGCTGATCGACGGCTGGAACCTGCTGGTCGGCAGCCTGGTCCGCTCTTTCCACTGACAAGACAAGCGCAAGACGATCGCCGGAGCTGTGGCCCCGGCGATCGCTGAGCTTTACTCGGCCGCGATCGCCGCCGCGTTCTGGTCTTCTTCCATGAACGGCTCCGTGCGCACCGGCAGCGCCGGCACGTCCATGTGGTCGGGCGCAAGGCCCTGCCTGGCCCGGTCCGCCATCATCTCGAAGGCCGTTTCCAGATGGTGCGTGAAGCGCTCGGCATCGAAAAGCGGCTTGATGTAGCGATTGGTCGCCAGCGTTTCCTTGAACTGCGCGATACGCTCCGGCTGGCCGGCGAGCTGCACCGCCATGTCCTCATAGGCCTTGATGTCCTCGGCCACCAGTTCGGGCAGGCCGATGGCGTTCAGCAGGCTTTCGCTGACGCGCGAGGCGAAGTTGGTGCCCTTCGTGGTGAGGACCGGCAGGCCGCCCCACAGCTGCTCGGACGTCGTCGTGTGACCGTTGACGGGGAATGTGTCTAGGCCGAGATCGGCAAGCTGCTGACGATCGATATGATCCTCGTAGCGAATGCGGGTGGTGAAGACGACGCGCTTGCGGTTGATGCCGCGCGCTTCCATGCGCGACCAGATGTTGGCTTCGGCCCGGGGGCCGTTGCACAGCAGCCAGAGCACGCTGTTCTTGCTGCGCTTGAGGATGTTGCACCACACGTCGACCATCTGCGAGGTGATCTTGCGGTTGCCGTTGAAGGACGCGAAGACGAAGGCGTCCTCGGGCAGCCCGTGCTGCGCACGGGTTGTCGGCCGCGGCTTCGGGCGGTTGAGCGGGTCGTTCGGCTGATAGCACTCGGGCAGGCGGCAGAACTTCTCGTGGAAGTGCTCTTTCGAGCGGTCCGGCAGCACAAGATGATCGCCGATGATGTAGTCGAGGTCGATGTTGACGGTCGTGCCGGGGAAGCCCAGCCACGCGACCTGGATCGGAGCTCCCATGTGGTTGAGGATGAAGGCGCGGCTTCCCTTGGTGTGACCCTTGAGGTCGACGAGGATGTCGATCCCGCGGCTGCGAATGGCCTCCGCCGCCGCCTGGTTGGAAAGGCCGCGTATATCGACCGTCGTCCCCAGTTTTGAGTAGTCGAACGTCTCTTCCTTCTGGTGAGCCAGGTCGGAGTGGTCGAAAAGCGTGATTTCGAACCGGTCCTTGTCGTGCAGCTCCAGAACGCGCTGCATCAGCTTCATCGTCGCATGGCCCGGCCAGAAGTCGGACGAGAGATAGCCGATGCGGATCTTGCTGCCCCAGTTGTGCGGCATCTTCCGGCGGGCCTCTGCATGGCCTTCCGGCAGCGCGACGGTGTCGTGGATGGCGAGCTTGTTGATCGTCTCGTCTCCGCACCAGTGAAGGTGGAAGAAGGGGTTGTCGGGGATGATGTGGTCGAGCTTGCCCTGCGCCAGCGACGTCGTGACGGGCGCCATATGCTTGTCGACGGCCGCCAGATCGGACACCTCGCGCGCAAAGATCAGATAGAGCGCGCGGAAGATGATGTTGTCGGGATGCTTCTTGAACAGGGTCGTGACGATGTGCCGGTTGCTCTCGTCATAAAGATCGTCGGTCAGCAGATTGGCGGCCATCTGGCGATGCTTGATTTCCGGCCCCTCCACGAGCACCGTCTTGAAGCCGGTCAGCAGTTCCTTCTGCTGGCGGCTCAGGAAGATGCGGCTGAGCACGAAGGCAAGATCGGGATCCTTGAAAGCCAGCGGCAGGATGAGGCTTCCGACTGCAAGGGCCTGGTCGTCGTTGCCGCAGTCGCCGTGGAGCAGCAGGGCTTCGCGAAGATAGTCCTCGCGCCGGGGCTTCTGCCGGCCGGCCAGCTCGTAGGCGCTCGCCGCATCCGATCTGAAGCCGAGCTTGAGCAGCGTCTTTGCCAGCAATGCATAGGTCTTGGGGGACCGGTCGACGTTCAGCAGCTCGTTCAGCGTTTCGAGCGCGCGCGTATATTGCCCCTTCTGATAGAAGCTGGACGCTGTCACAAAGGCGTTTTTTGTATTCACGAGCGAGAACTCCGAGCGATATGTTTGATCGGCTCCCCGCCGAAGGTCGAGGGCCGGCATCATGGATTCGCCCTATGATCTCCCACGTAGCTTGCCTGAAACCGAAGCAACGGTTGAAAGCGTCTTTACGCATTCTTAGCCACGTTCCGGAGAGAAAGTTTGCCGCCGCCCCGGATTAAGAAATTCGCAAGCAATGGGTGCGAACTTTCTCGCGACATGACGGGTTTGGTCCTCTAGGAAAATGGATCGAGGGGCATGAAGCTGCTCCGTCATCGCCGGTATACCCAGTCCGGTATGTCCTCCTTTTGTATCCAGTTTCCAGGGGACACCTATGACCAGCATTATCACTAACAATTCCGCAATGGCCGCCCTCCAGACGCTGCGTGGCATCAGCAGCAACCTGCAGGACACGCAGAACGCCGTATCTTCCGGCCTGCGCATCTCCAAGGCTTCCGACAACGCAGCTTACTGGTCGATCGCCACCAGCATGAAGTCCGACGACAGCGCCATGGGCGCCGTTTCCGATGCTCTCGGCCTCGGCGCTGCAAAGGTTGACACCGCATCGACGGCCGTTTCCAGCGCCATCGACATCGTCGGCCAGATCAAGGACAAGCTCGTCACCGCCATGGAAGGTTCGGTCGACAAGAAGTCCGTTCAGGAAGAAATCGGCCAGCTGCAGCAGCAGCTGCAGAGCGTTGCCCAGTCGGCTTCGTTCAACGGCGAAAACTGGGTCATGGCCAAGAGCGGCGACTCCGCTTCGGTCGTTTCGTCCTTCATCCGCGGCACCAACGGCACCGTTTCCGTCAGCACGTCGGCCTACGCCTTCGACACCGGCGCAACCGGCAACGTTCTGTTCGGCGCGAATGCAGACGGCACGATCAACACGTCTTCGGGTATCCTCGGTACCACGAACTCCACGGCCAACGCTTCGGTCTTCAGCCTCGACATCAGCAACATGACCGGCGGCCAGATCTCCAGCGCGCTCAACATGGTTCAGACCGCTCTGAACTCCATGACCAGCCTGGGTTCGAAGCTGGGCTCCATCTCCAGCCGTATCGACCTGCAGACGAGCTTCGCTTCCTCGCTCTCCGACTCGATCCAGTCGGGCGTTGGCAAGCTGGTTGACGCCGACATGGAACAGGAATCCAGCAAGCTTTCCGCTCTGCAGACGCAGCAGCAGCTGGCCATCCAGTCCCTGTCGATCGCCAACTCCTCGACCCAGTCGATCCTGTCGCTCTTCCGTTAATAGGAAGCGCCAACGCAGCGCGTTGGACGACAATCCTAAACAACAAGTTAACCGCGCCTATCTAAGGCGCGGTTTTTTTTATATTTTTTGGCTAAAACCAGTTCAGGTTTTCTTAACCATATTGCTGTTTCTTAGGACCATCGAAGCGGCGAGTTAACCTTAACGGATTTGGTTAACAGGCATGATGCTGAATGCCGTTACCGGTTTTAGGTCCGGAATGTCCCTTATTTAACCACTGCCAAAAGGGGCAAATATCATGACGAGCATTCTTACCAATAACGCCGCAATGGCAGCCCTCCAGACGCTGCGCTCCATCGGCTCGGATCTGCAGCAGACGCAGAACGCCGTATCTTCCGGCCTGCGCATCTCCAAGGCTTCCGACAACGCAGCTTACTGGTCGATCGCCACCAGCATGAAGTCCGACAACAGCGCCATCGGCGCCGTTTCCGACGCTCTCGGCCTCGGTGCCGCCAAGGTCGATACCGCAACCACCGCAGTCACCAGCGCCCTCGACGTCGTCGGCCAGATCAAGGACAAGCTCGTCACCGCCATGGAAGGCTCGGTTGACAAGAAGTCCATCCAGGAAGAAATCGGCCAGCTGCAGCAGCAGCTGCAGAGCGTTGCCCAGTCGGCTTCGTTCAACGGCGAAAACTGGGTCATGGCTCAGAGCGGCGACTCCGCTTCGGTTGTTTCGTCCTTCATCCGCGGCACCAACGGCACCGTTTCCGTCAGCACGACCTCTTACGAGTTCAACTCCGGCGCAACCGGCAACGTTCTCTTCGGTGCGAACAACGGCACGATCGACACGTCTTCTGGTATCCTCGGCACGCAGGACTCCACGGTTGGCGCTTCGGTATTCAGCCTCGACATCACGGGCATGACCGGCGGCCAGATCTCCAGCGCGCTCAACATGGTTCAGACCGCTCTGAACGCCATGACCAGCATGAACTCGCGCCTCGGCTCGATCTCCGCTCGTATCGACCTGCAGACGAGCTTCGCTTCCTCGCTCTCCGACTCGATCGAATCGGGCGTTGGCAAGCTGGTTGACGCCGACATGGAACAGGAATCCAGCAAGCTTTCCGCTCTGCAGACGCAGCAGCAGCTGGCCGTTCAGTCCCTGTCGATCGCCAACTCCTCGACCCAGTCGATCCTGTCGCTCTTCCGTTAATAGGAAGAACCGGCGCAACGCGCCGGTCGATAGCAAGAGACAACACTTCGCCGCGCCTTCTCCGGAAGGCGCGGTTTTCTTTTGATCCGATATGCGATCGCTTCAACTCTTTGTTCTCACGCGATCCCGCACGAAAACCGCGGCGCGCTTTTCCTGGGGTTGCTCTAAAGCGCAGGGCGATCCTTCGGATTCGCTTCTCGCGCTTCAGGTCTTTCATTTTGCGCATGTCGTTATCGCAAAACCGCTGCACACTTTTGCGCGACATGCTTTAGGACGCAATTGCGAGCTCGGCGCCGGCCCGGTCGCGGATGGCATCGACGAAACCGTCGAACAGCTTGCGCATTGCGACTTGCTTGTAGGGATAGACGATGGGATCGTCCATATTGTGGACCACCATCGCAACGTCGAGCTCGAATACCAGCAGGCGGCCGTCGGGAAGCTCGGCGCAATCGATGCCGAAATAATCGAGCCCGATATGGCGGCAGAGAGCTGCGAAGCTTTCCTTGTGGCGAACCGCGAAATCGTGATCGAAATCTTCCATCCACGCCTGTTCGACGGCGCGTTTTTCGGCGCTCTGTCCCATGCCGGCGCTCAGATAGTGCACGATCCAGTGTTCCGAGAGCGCCATATGGCTGGCGAAGGCCCTGCCGTTGATGAAGACGACGCGTTGCTTGTTGTAGAGGCCGTCGGGGCCGCGAAAATCGATGAATGGCGCGACATAGAGCTCGTGGGCAGGCTGCGCCTCAAGAAATGCCGCCAGTCCGGCCGGATCGGCGATGCGCTCCATCCCGTTGCCCGCATGCGTGCTGATGGGGCGAACGACGAGCGGGAACGAAAGGCCCGGAGCGCAATGCTCGAGCTGTCTGGTGCCTGCGCCGACAGCGGCAAGATCGGCGCGCGGCACGCGATGGGTGATGGGCGACAGGATGGACGGCTCGTTGGCCAGCATCGCGCTCACGCCGTCGCGCGTGAGCCCTGCGATCAATGCCGGATTGCGGTTCATGACCACGCCGTCGAATCCGGCAAGCAGCCCTTGCATATGCGCGAGGAGGGGAGCGTTCTCGGTCGATTCCCCGATCGCCATGAAGGCGACGTCATGGTCCGGCAGATCGGCAAGAACAGTGGTTTCCAGGCCGACGTAATGCAGCAACAGCACGCAGTCGCTCCCCGCCAACAGGAAATCCAGCGGCGTATTGGCCATGAAATCGCCTTCCGTGACGAAGGCCAGCAGCCGCGGTCCGGCGCCGTTGCCATGGACGACGCAGAAGTCGCGGCGCAGCTGCACGGCATTCTTCAGGATCTGGCGGGCCTCGTCGCTACGGCCGAGCGTTTGCAGGATGATCGCCATGTCCAGAAGCGCGGCCGCGTCGGTCGGATCCGCCGTTACGCGTTGCATGAGCTCGTTCCACAGCGGCGTCACGTCATGGCCGGCATAGACGAGCGAGACGATTCTCTGCATGCCGAGAATTCGGGAGGGGTCCGGCACGTTCTGGGAAGCCGAACCGGCGATTGGTGCTTTGGTCGTCAGCATTGGGGGAAATCCTGTCGGGAACCGATTGTCAAAACGCTATGAACGAGCGCGTCGATATCCGTCTGCCGTGTCCGATGGTTCACGATCGCGGCCCGGATGGCCGGCTGTCCGTTCAGATGGGTGAGAGACGGGGCGACGCGGCCTTCGGCATGGAGGCGCTCGACGATATGGGAGTTGATGGATGGTGCTGCCGTGCCGTCCGCTCCCACATAGGCGAAGCAGACGATATTGAGGGCAACGGGCGCGAGCAGCTTCAGCGCCGGCTCCTGCTCGATTCGTTGCGCCAGCTTGCGCGCCAGCATGCAGTTGGCGCTCATGGCGTCCCCCAATGCCTTGACGCCGTAGGTCTTCAGGGTGAACCAGGTCTTCAGCGCCCGGAACCCGCGCGACAGGTCCGGGCCGTAGTCGCAGGGCCACCAGTCGCCGCCGGCAAGGCCGGTGGCCGCGCGGCTGAGATAGGCGGCATCCGAAGCAAAGGTTTGCCGTTGCCACTCGCTGTCCCGCACCAGCAGGAAGCCGGCATCGTAGGGCACCTGGCCCCATTTGTGGAAATCGAAGGCGAGCGAATCGCAGCTGTCGATCCCGGCGAACAAGGGCGCCAGGTCCGGGCTCAAGACGCCGAGCGCGCCGAGCGCACCGTCGACGTGAAAATGAAGACCATGGGTATCGGCGACATGCCGCAGGGCGGCGAGATCGTCGACGGCGCCGGTGTTGACCGTTCCCGCGCTGCCGATGACGAGGAATGGCAGGAAGCCCTCCCGCCTGTCGCGCAGGATCGCCTGCTGCAGCGCATCGATATCGATCTGCCCGAGCGCGTTGACCGGAATGCGCCGCAACTGGTCGCTGCCGATGCCGGACATTTCGAAGGCGCGCGGAACGCATCCATGTACTTCGCTCGACGCGTAGGCGACGAGGCGGGATTCGTCGGACAGGCCGGCCGCGCGCACGTCGCGGCCGAGCTTGCGGCATCGGGCGATCTGCACCGCGACGAAATTGGCCTGCGATGCGCCGGTCAGGAATATGCCGCCCGCCGTTTCCGGGAAGGAGAAGATCTGGCGCGTCCACCGGATGATCTGGCGCTCGACTTCGATCGGCATGTGGTCGCGTCCGCCGAGATTGGCGTTCAGGCCACCCGCCAGCATTTCGGCCAGCATGCCGGCGACCGTGCCGCCGCCTTGGACCCAGCCCATGAAGCCGGGGTGAATGTTGCCGCTGCCATAGGGCAGAATATTCTCGCGAAAAATCGCATGGACATCCGCCAGGTCGCTGGCCTCGATGGGTAAGGGCGCATCGAACAGGGCACGGGCCGAAGAGGGCGCATGTTGCCAGACCGGCTTCGCGCCGAGCGTCTGGAGGTGATCGAGCATGTCGTCAAGCATCTGGTGACCCTGCTTGCGCAGGGCCTGCCAGTCGTCGGGGTCGAGGCTCGTTCGCTCATGGCGATCAACCGCCGCTCGCCCGGCGTCCTGCAAACTGAACATCTCAACCTCGTACATGACCGGGCGTAGCGACGCTGTCGTCGGAACGCCCGGCGAAGGCGCCGGCCGCTTCCCGCCCGACATTGGGCGGATCGCCGCTATGCTACGACGCTCAAGATGGCGCGAGGCTGACTTGCCGTCGGTGAAGCACGCCAAATGACGACGTTTGGACGGAAATCCGGCCATGCGCGCACGCTGCGCGGATGAAGCCCCTTCGGCTTCAATGAAAGGTAGCGGAACCGGCGCTTGCGAAATCGGGTGGTCCGATCGGCGGAGCGTATGATTTCGTTAACTTTCGCCGACGGCGTTAACCATTTATTAACCGTATTGTTGTCAGTTGCGGCTAACGCAACGGTTGGTTAACCTCTCCTAACAGGCGGTTAACAAGCATGAGGCTGATTGCCGTTCCCGGCCGCAGACCGGAATGTCCCTTCCAAATTCAGCCACAAGGGGCACCCTTCCATGACAAGCATCCTCACCAACGACGCGGCGATGTCCGCTCTCCAGACCCTGCGCACGATCAACTCCAGCCTGCAGGATACGCAAAGCCGTGTTTCCTCGGGCTACAAGGTCGCCAAGGCCGCCGATAACGCCGCCTATTGGTCGATCGCCACCACCATGCGCTCCGACAACAGCGCGCTGTCCGCGGTCTCCGACGCGTTGGGCCTGGGCGCCGCCAAGGTCGATACCGCCTATACCGCGATGGACAACGCCATCACCGTCGTCCAGCAGATCAAGGACAAGCTCGTCGCTGCAACCGAAAACAGCGTGTCGAAGGCGGATGTTCAGGAAGAAATCACGCAGCTGCAGCAGCAGCTGGAGAGCATCGCCCAATCCGCATCCTTCTCCGGACAGAACTGGATGTATGCGGCCAACGGCGCCTCGGCATCCGTGGTCTCCTCTTTCGTGCGCAACAACAACGGCACGGTTGCCGTCAACAGCACGAGCTACAGCTTCGACACCGGGTCGCAGGGCAACGTCCTGTTCGGCGCCAAGCCCAGCGGCTCGATCGATACCAATTCCGGTATTCTCGGCAGCACGCAGAATATCAGCGGCAAATCCTACTCCGTCTTCAGCCTCGATATCACCAACATGACGAGCGGAGACATCGGCAAAGCGATGAACCTCGTTCAGGGCGCCCTTAACGCGATGACCAGCACGGCCTCGCAGCTCGGTTCGCTCTCCACCCGCATCGACCTGCAGACCAGCTTCGTCTCCACCTTGAGCGATACGATCGATTCCGGTGTCGGCAAGCTCGTCGACGCTGATATGGAAGAGGAATCGAGCAGGCTTTCGGCCCTGCAGACACAGCAGCAGCTGGCGATCCAGTCGCTGCAGATCGCCAACACCAGCGCCCAGAATGTTCTCGCTCTCTTCAAGTGAGCCTTGACTGGAGCTTGCGTTGAAATGGCGCGGCGGCATTTCTCTCTTGTCGTCGCGCATAAGCTTTTGTTAACGTTGCCGGTAATTGATTTGCAGTCTTTGCGCAGGATCCGGCCTTCGTTCTTTGGAGCGGTCGTCGGGTCTTGCCTTAGCGACGGGCCGCGCTGGGAGTTCCCCCCGCTGGTGGGCATGAGGCCAATCGTTGCTGCCGGATAGACCCGGTTTGCCAGTCCCAATGGAACTACGGATTTTCTGATGAGCAATGTGACGACGAATCCTGCCGCGTCAGCGGCGCTGACCGTGTTGCGCGGAATCAATACAGATCTCGGTGTCGTGCAGCAGCAGGTCTCGTCCGGCTTCCGTATCGCGACGGCGAGTGACGATCCGACCTATTGGTCGATGGCAACCACCATGCGCTCCGACCAGAGCAGCCTTTCCACGATCACGGACGCGCTCGGCCTCGGCTCGTCCAAGGTCGACACCGCATCCACCGCGATGGATACC
Source organism: Martinezella lusitana (assembly GCF_010668395.1). Lineage (GTDB taxonomy): Bacteria > Pseudomonadota > Alphaproteobacteria > Rhizobiales > Rhizobiaceae > Rhizobium > Rhizobium lusitanum_A. The sequence goes on along the minus strand of NZ_WUEY01000001.1, from coordinate 313,183 downwards.
GTCGTCAGCCTTCTGACCCAGATCCAGTCGAAGCTGGTATCGGCAAAGGAGCCGGGCACCGACAAGGATGCCGTTAACGCCGATATCCAGCAGCTCAAGAATCAGTTGCAATCGGTCACGCAGTCGGCTTCCTTTTCCGGCGAGAACTGGCTCTACAACACCAGCCAGCATCCGAGCACGCAGCAGTCGGTGATCAGCAACTTCACGCGAGGCGCGGGCGGGCAGGTCAGCCTTACGACCATCGGCTACGACAGCTCCCAGACGCTGATGATCGACACGGCGGATCCAAGCCGCGGGTTGCTGACCAAGAATGTGGATGCCAGCTCGTTCGACAGCTCGAGCACCAGCGGCAGCACCACGGCCCGCAACTACTATCTCCTGGCGGCCGATACGGGAACGACCCCGGCAGGCGGAACGGAAATCGCCATATCGAGCAGCACGACGGACGACCAGCTGACCGACATGATCAATGTCACCAACTCGCTGCTCAAGTCGGCGACTTCGGCGGATTCGACGTTGGGCCTGATGAAGTCGAACATCGACGATCAATCGGACTATATTTCCAAGCTCAGCGACGCCATCAAGAGCAGCGTCGGCGATCTCGTCGATACGAATATGGAAGAGGCGTCCGTACGGCAAAACGCCCTGCAGACCGCGCAGCAGATGGGTATCCAGGCATTGTCGATCGCCAACAGCATGGCGAACAAGGTGCTGATTCTCCTTCAGTCGAAATAAGGATTCGGCGGCCCGGCTCGATCGACGTCCGATCGAGCCGGGCCGCCCGCATTCATCCTCGCACAAGTTTGACTGCCTACGGTCCTTCGCAATGGCATGGTTGCGCAATGTGCCGGTGACATCAGTCATTTCCGGAGGGCGCAGCCAGAGGACGGAAACCGGAAGCGTGATGATCGACGTTTTGAGAATGGCAATGGATCGGCCCCTTGGCAGCATCGACTTGCAGCGCCCCTGCGGCGCGAATGGGGAGATGCGCGCGTGAGCTTGACACTGTCCCGATATCTCAAGGATTTCAGCGCCGAACAGATCCCGCCGCCCCAGGTCGAGGACATGGCGTTTGCGGAGCCGGCGGATTTTCTCGAAAGCCCGGCGGAACCGCCCGTCGATATCGAAGCCGAGCGTCGGGCCGCCTATGCGGAAGGGCACGACGCGGCGACGCAGGAATTGTCGCATAAACACCAGGCCGAACTCGATGCCATGGCCGAATCGTTTCGTGCCGAAACGGATGCCTTGCGGATACGCTACGAGGAACAGGCGGCGGAGAAGATCGCGGCTGACATGACGCGCATCGCCACCTTGCTGGGGCAGGCGATCAGCGTAGAAGCGGCGGCCATCCTCGCGCCGGTGATGACCGAGACGCTGACGACCAAGGCCGTCGCCGAGCTAGCCGATCTGGTGAAGGCTGCAATCCTCGACGGCAGCGTGGGTCCGATCTCCGTCAGCGGCCCGCGTCATCTCTTCGAGGCTCTTCACACGCATCTCGGCGATGACGGCGCGCTGTTGCGCCATGTCAAAGCGCCGGACGTCGATCTCACGGTCACGATCGGCGAGAGCGTTCTCGTGACCCGGATGTCGGCCTGGGCCGCTAGTCTGAAAGAGATTCTGAAATGAGCGACGGCGATCAAAATCACGGCAAGCACGAGATCATCATCGTCAAGCGCCACGGCGGCGGCGATCATGAAGGCGGACATGGCGGCGCATGGAAGATCGCCTACGCCGACTTCATGACCGCCATGATGGCCTTCTTTCTTGTCATGTGGCTGGTGAATGCCGCCAACGAGGAGACGAAGGCCTCGGTCGCATCCTATTTCAACCCGATCAAGCTGGCTGACGAAAAGCCGACGGAGAAGGGTCTCAAGAAGCCCGTCGATCAGGCTCAGGGCGAAAAGAACCAGCAGAAATCGGACAAGCCGCAGGACAAGCCGAATGACGGCAAGTCGGCCAAGACCGGCGAAGACCTGACATCGACGTCGGGCGATCAGACGAACTACTCCGAGGCCGATTTCTTCGAGAATCCCTATTCGGTCCTGGCTGAAATCGCCCAGGAAGTCGGCCAGCAAGCGAACGTCAGCGCCAAGGGCGAGGGCGGCGCCGCGCAGTCGGGTCCGGCGACGGGCGCAGACGGCGGTCAGGCCTATCGCGATCCTTTCGACCCGGATTTCTGGACCAAGCAGGTTCAGGTTTCCAGCGCCTCCAAGAAGGCGAACGAGGAACAGTCCGCGAAGTCGGATCAATCGCCCAAGGGTGAAGTCGTCGCCTTGTCGAAGGCAACGGCTGCCGACACGGGACAGCCTGCCGACCAGCCGCAGACGCCGGAACAGCAGCCGACTGTGAGCGAGCAGCAATCGACCGGCAAGGCGCAGGGAAAGCAGACGCAGCCCCAGCAGGTCGCCAAGGCCTCCGGGCAGAGCGATGCATCCACGCCCGAGGACAATGCCATTTTGCCGCAGAGCAAGGACGCGACGCCGACAAAGGCGGAGCAGCAGGACGCCAAGGATCTGCAACAGGCAATCCAGGCCGAGATCAAGGGTGTCGCCGGTCAGCTGGCCGAGGGGCTGCAGGTTACCGCGGCGGAAGGCGGAGTGCTGGTGACGATCTCCGATCAGAGCAACGACCCGATGTTCAACATCGGTTCGGCGGTTCCGCGCCGCGAGATGGTGCTGGCGATGGAAAAGATCGGCAAGCTGCTCGCCGAGCGCAAGGGATCGATCCTGGTCCGCGGCCACACGGACGGGCGTCCCTATATGGTCGACGGCCGCAACGACAACTGGCGCCTCTCCCTCGATCGCGCGCAGAGCGCCTATTACATGCTGACCAGCGGCGGGCTGGATGAGAAGCGGATCGTGCAGGTTTCGGGCTTTGCGGACCGGCGCCTCAAATTGCCGGCCGATCCCTTCAACGATGCCAATCGCCGCATCGAGATTCTCATCGCCAATCCTTCGAACCAGGCAGCGACGGATCCTGCGGCTTCGGGCACGCAGACACCCGCCAAGCCCGCTTCGGGCAAAGGCAAGTCCGGCCAAGGCAAGCAGGGATAGTTCATGGTGCGCAAACAGCATCGTCATCACCTTGCGCTTACGCTCACCCTCGGCATGTTGGTGCCGGGGGCTGTGAACGCCGAGGGGCAGGACAACCTGCCGCTCTACAAGATGATGCACTCGCTCGAATTCGTGCAGGATTCCGTGGTCGCGGGCGACAGTTCCGCCGGAGAGATGCAGCGCTTCCTGCTCGCAACCATCGACGAACGCCTGCGCAACGCGGACAAATCCGTTTTCGACGACGGACGCAACGTCGATGCGGCGCTGATCTACGCCATGAGCGGCGGCAACCCCGAGACGCTCGAATATCTGATGTCGCGCGACGTCAACGGCAATTTCGACAATCGCGTTGCCGACGTTCTCAGGAAATATCTGAACGGCAAGGGACTGCTGGTCGTCAACACGCTTGCCGACATCGCCAAGGAATATCGCGACAAGCCGATCGGCCCCTATCTCTCGCTGGTTGCCGGCAACGTCATGTCCGGCAAAAATGCCAAGGCGGCCCTGAAACTCTACGACTGGGCTCGCCTGATGGCCCCCGGCACGATCATCGAGGAATCGGCGCTCCGTCGCTCGCTTGCCCTGTGTGCCGACGCGGGAATGGTGCCGACGGGGCTCGACTATGCGCAGCGCTATACGAGACGCTTCCTGCATTCGCCCTATGCCAGCCAGTTCGCCGATCTTTTCGTGCAGCTGGTGGTCGATCACGATTCGGATATCAAGCAGCAGGACATCATCGATATCCTGTCCTTCATGGACCCGCCCAGACAACGGGAGATCTATCTGCGCATGGCGCGCCGTGCCGCGATCGCCGGCAAGTCCGATCTCGCCGCACTGGCGGCCGGCCGCGCCCAGGCGATCCCCACCACGGACGGCGGCGACGCCTTCGGTGCGCTGGCGAACTTCTATGGCGGCGTGGCGGGTATATCGACCCCTGAACTGAAGTCGGCGATCAACGATGTCGACCAGATGCCGGCGGGAGAGTTGAACGCGCGGGATCGTGCCCTGCGTGATGCGGCGAAGGCCGTGGCGCAGGAGATCATGCGCACGCCCGACCCTGCAAGCCTCGGGCAAGGCAACGTTCCTAACCTGTCCAACCAACAGAATACTGAACACGATGCTGCTGTGACGAATCAAGCGGGAGGCCAATCTCCCGCCACGGCGGGTGTTGAGCAGGGAGCCACGCCGAGCGCGGCTCCCGCACCGGAAGGAGGGCGGCAGGAGGCCGACTCTTCGTTCAACGCATTCGTCACGACGAGCCGCTCGAAGCTGGATGCCATCGACGGCCTGTTGAAGCAGGAAAGTCATTGATCATGAACGACATCGGTGTATCCGGCGCCTCATCCGGGGCGGATGTTCTTGCTGCCGTCAAGGGTGCGCGCTCCTCGAAACAGGACGACGGCAAAGGCTTTATCGATGCGCTGACCAGCTCGCTCGGCAACGGACGCAAGTCCTCCGGCGCGAATGCCGGTCAGGACGCGACGGCCACGGGCACGACAGCCGATGACAATGCGGATGCGGATACCGATACGGCCAAGACGGCGGCGGGCAATTCCGCGGCGATAGCTCTTGCCATCGATGACAGCGCCAATGCCGGAGTTGGTATGATCGACGCGTCCGGAGCCAATCTCGCCGCCCTCGCTGGCCTGACCAAGGGTGCAAAGCCCCCACAGGGCACGACCGCCGCGGCGCTCTCGAAATCTCTCATAGAGCTGCAGAAGGCGGCCTCGGCTGCGGCTGAAGGCAGCGCTGCACAACCAGCCGATGGCGATCAGCCGGCCACGACCACCGATCCTGCCATGCCGGCGGCCGGTGCCGACAAGATACCGGTACAATCGACCGCGGCCGATCAGCTCGCCGGGATGGCGCAGCAACTGGCCGACATAGCCACGACGGACGGTCAGATTGCCCCGGTGAAGGGCGACGACAAAACGCCTGTCGTGAAAGGCGGGAAGAATGCGCAGTCTGCCGACGATGGTAAGTCGACGCCGACGCAAGACGGCCAGGTAGCCAATACGATCTCGGATACCTTGTCCCTGCTGAACGTTCCCCAGCCGGTGGTTGCGGCGCAGGCGGGCGCGATGCCGACCGGTAAGGCCGCTGACGATGCGAAGGTTCAGGGCATGTCGCTCGGCAATGCGGCCCTGTCGGACGATACGGCGGACGCGACGTTGGCGGTGCCGGACGACGCCAAGGGATCAGACGCATCACAGACCTTCCGTCTGACGCGGGCGGATGGCCGTGGCGGCGCGCTCGATCTTTCGATCAGCAAGACCGCGGATGACACGGCGGATGTCAAGGTGGCGGCGCCTGCAGGCGGCGACATGCCGACCGTCACGGTGCTGGATTCCCGCCGCTATCTGGGGCTCGCCTCCAACTCGTCGCTAGTTGCCGGAACGATGGCGGGCGACCGCGAATGGTCGGCGGCGATGCAGCCGGGCTCGGCGCTGTCGAATGCCGCGAACCTGACAAGCACGGGCAAGGTCGTCAACACCCTGAAGATCCAGCTGCGGCCGGACAATCTCGGTGATGTCACGGCCACCATGCGGCTGTCAGGCGATCAGCTGAGCGTCGATCTCAAGGTTCAGACGAGCGAGGCCTACAGGCAGCTTCATGCCGACCAGAGCCGCATGGTCGAGGCGCTGCGAGCCCAAGGCTACCAGGTCGATAACATCACCGTCTCCATGGCGTCCAATGCGGATCAGCAGTCGGATAGCAGTCGCTCGGGATCGAATCAGCAGCAGCAATCCTTGTTGAACCAGGGGCAGGGGGGCGATGCGCGTCCCAAGGGTCAGAACTATTCGGGGCAGCAGGCAAATGGAAACGATGGCAATCGCAGCTCGGGTGAGCGCGGCGTTGAAGACGGTGCTGCCGGTAGCGCTCAGCGTCCTCGCTCTGGCGCGGTTTACCTCTGAGGCGCATGCTTCCGGAAACCCGGCACCGCCCGACAATGGTGCCGCTGGCCTTTGCGAACGCGAAATACAGTCAGCCGCCGCGAAATATGGAATACCGGAAGGGATCCTCTACTCGGTCGGCTTGACGGAAACAGGCCGTAAAGGATCGCTTTACCCCTACGCCCTCAATGTCGAGGGCCGGCCGATCTTCCCGCCATCGGAAAGTGCCGCCCTGCAGGTGTTCGCCGCAGCCAGGCAGAACGGCGCAAAGCTTATCGATGTCGGCTGCATGCAGATCAATCAGTATTTCCATGGTGAAAACTTTGCATCCGTCGACGCAATGTTCGATCCGCGCAGTAACGTCGAGTATGCCGCGAAGTTTCTTCGCAATCTGCATGACAGGCATGAGACCTGGACGATGGCGGTAGCCAGATACCATGCAGGCCCGAACAACGATCCCGCACAGAAGGTCTATGTCTGCCGCGTGATCGCCAATCTGGTTGCCACCGGCTACGGGAAATGGACGCCCAACGCGGCCACCTTCTGTCAGAATTAGACAACTCATAGGTTGTATTCGGCCTCTTGTTAGCCGCCGCTAACTCAATCGAGACTGTTGACTGCCATGGAACTGCCCAAAATGCGCGTGTTAATAATACGCTAACTAACAACTTTTTTATCGGTGTGAAATGCGATGCACCCACTACATCTAGTGCAAATCGCGCCTCTAAAGTTAATCAATTATTAATTTCCGTCACTCATTTCCGACAGTTGTTCGTGATTCGCCCGATTCGTACCCATAGTCCATCGAAACACCACACTGATTCGGAGGCGGACGAATGATCGTAGTGGTTGATGAGCGACAGCTCGTTAAGGACGGATATACATCACTGTTTGGGCGCGAGGGCATCCCTTCCACGGGGTTTGATCCACGCGAGTTCGGCGAATGGGTTACGACGGCGGCAGAGGGCGATATTGCTGCTGTTGAGGCCTTCCTGATCGGCCAGGGCCAGCAGGTGCACGAGCTCCCCAGAGCAATTCGTGACCGGACGGCAGCGCCCGTGATCGCGGTCAGCGATCAACCTTCGCTGGAAGCCACGCTTGCACTCTTCGATTGCGGCGTGGACGATGTCGTGCGCAAGCCCGTTCATCCCCGGGAAATCCTGGCCAGGGCCGCGGCGATCCGCCGTAGGCTGAAGGCGATTAGCAACTATACCGATATCGGACCGATTCGCGTCTTTGCGGATGGTCGTGATCCGGAAATCAACGGATCCGTTTTTGCCTTGCCGCGCCGCGAGCGCCGCATCCTCGAATATCTGATCGCCAATCGCGGTCGCCGGGTGACGAAGACGCAGATCTTCAACGCCATCTACGGCATCTTCGACGAGGAAGTCGAAGAAAACGTGGTTGAAAGCCATATTTCGAAGCTGCGCAAGAAGCTGCGCAAGAAGCTCGGTTTCGACCCGGTCGATTCCAAACGCTTCCTCGGCTACTGCATCGACTGGAGCTGATATCGCCAGTCTCGCATTCAGGATGCTGAATTCATGAACAGGCCCGAGAATCACATGATTCTCGGGCCTGTTCTTTTGCTCCATGCGCATCGGCATTGCCCCGAAGGTGCGTCGTTTCTTACGTTAACGACAGCCGATGCCATGGCTGCGATGCGGCTCCCGCGAAGGGCATTTTCGCGATGATCGGCTTTTCGCCCTCTCAGACAGCTTCACGCAAGGCCCGCCACCTACTCTCAGTCGTATGAAGGATAACGAGGATTCCAGATGAGGAATTTCGGCAAGATGAGGACCGGATTTGCGGAAGCGAACGCACAGGCGATTTGCCTGGGTGCCGCATTTGGCAACGTCGCCAAGGCGATGCCGGTTCGTCGGGCCGTGTTGGCGGGGAAGGGCGTTGCGCATCTTGCGACCGCCGGCTTCGATTCCCTGCACAATGGCATTCTCGTCTTCCAGTATGCTTGCAGACGGTCGTCTTTGGTTCGTTCCAGTGGTCTTCCATCGGGTGCCAACGACAATACGGTCAACTTCGCCGGCCTCACTCTGACAGGCTATTCTGACAATTCCGGCGCGCCATCGGCCATTCTGCGGCGCTAAAACGAATAGGGTATCGAGTCAGTCATGTCGCTCACAACAGCTCTCAATAACGCGCAGGCGATATTCAACAATACCGGCACGCAGAGCAGTGTCGTGTCGAACAATATCGCAAACGCCAGCAACTCGAACTATTCGCGTCGCCAGGCGATGCTGACCACCGACATGGCCGGCGCTCAGGTCGTGAAGATCGACCGCAGCAGCGAGCCGGCACTGCAGAAGGCCTATCTCAGCTCCTCGTCGTCGGACTCGGCGCAGCAGCTGCTTTTGAATGCCTACGGCAATCTCCAGTCGGCAACGCTCGGCGGCAACGACAACGAGATCTCGCCGGCGACCTATCTTTCCGCATTCCAGACGGCGATGCAGACCTTCTCCGGCTCGCCGTCCAGCACGACCGCCGCCCAGTCTGCGATCAATGCCGCGCAGAGCCTGGCCACCTCGCTCAACAACGCGACCTCGGCCGTACAGGACGCCCGCACCGATGCGGACAAGCAGATCAGCTCGGACGTCAGCACGCTGAACAGCCTGCTGAAGCAGTTCCAGACGGCGAATGACGCGGTGAAGTCGGCCACGACCACGGCCGGCCCGACCTCGAGCGCCCTTGCCGATGCGCTCGATCAGCGTGATTCGGTCCTGAACCAGATCTCGCAGATTGTCGGCGTGACCACGGTGACACGCGGCAACAACGACATGGCGCTCTATACGTCGAGCGGCACGACCCTGTTCGAGACCATTCCTCGTACGGTGACGTTTCAGCCGACGAATTCCTATACGGCCAGCACGGTCGGCAACAGCGTCTATATCGACGGCGTTGCCCTCACTCCCGGCCAGGGCGCCAATACGACGGCGCAGGGCAGCCTCCAGGCGGCCTTGCAGGTTCGCGACGACGTGGCGCCGACCTACCAGAAGCAGCTCGACGAGATCGCTCGCGGCCTGGTGACGACGTTTGCGGAAACCAACAGCACCAACTCGACAAAGGCGCCGGGCCTCTTCACCTGGACCGGCGGCACGGTGCCGAGCAGCGCGACGGTCGTCACCGGCCTTGCCGGCTCGATCACGGTCAATCCGGCCGTGGTGACGTCACAGGGCGGCAATCCGAACCTGCTGCGTGACGGCGGCATCAACGGCGCCAACTACGTCGTGAATACAAATGGCGACAGCGGCTACTCGACCCAGCTGGATGCCTACATCACGGCCATGAACACGAAAATGGACTTCGATGCGTCGGCCGGCTCCGATACCAAGGCCAGCCTCATGGATTACGCATCGAGTTCCATCGGCTGGCTCGAAGGGCAGCGCAGCACGGCAACGACCGCGGCCGAAAATACCTCGGCGGCCCTTTCGCGCTCCTCGGGCGCCTATTCGAATGCGACCGGCGTCAATCTCGACGAAGAATTGACGCTGATGATGGATATCGAGCAGTCTTACAAGGCTGGAACGAAGATATTGAACGCTGTCAATGAGATGCTTCAATCGGTACTGGATATTGCGAGCTAAGCTATGAAACTTTCTTTCATTTCGAGCACAGCCATTCAGAACGCCATGCGCCAGACGATCCGTCAGGCGCAGAACGAGATGACGAGTGCCTCGACCGAGGCAACCACGGGTGTCTACGCCGATATCGGCGTTGCACTGGGCAGCAGCACGTCGCTCAGCGTGAACCTGACGCGGGAGGTGTCGCGCATCGACTCCATCCTCAGCAGCAATTCCATCGCGAACCAGCGAATGACCTCCTCGCAAACCGCGTTGAGCGATATGGGAACGCAGGCGCAGAAGCTGATGGATCAGCTGGTGGCGTTGCGCGGCAACACGGACGGCAGCAGCGTGGCGCTGACCCAATCGACGGCAACCTCCACCCTGTCGAGTGTCATCGCGTCCGCCAACACCATGGTCAACGGCGAATATCTCTTTGCCGGCACCAACACCGATGTCCAGCCGATGACGGATAATTCCGCCGCGACGAACACGGCAATCCAGAATGCGCTCACCTCCTACATGGCCGCCCAGACCCCGCCCGTCGCCTCGGCGAGCGATCTGACGGGCGACCAGATGAAGGACTTCATCACCACCAAGGTCGAGCCGATGTTCACGTCCGACAGCGGCTGGGCAAGCTGGTCGAGCGCGTCGGATCAGAACATGACGAGCCGCATCAGCAACTCGGAAGTCGTGGAAACCTCGACGAACTCTAATGCCTCCGGCATGCGCTATCTGGCGCTTGCGACCAGCGTGACGAATGCGCTGATGGGCACGACGCCGGCCTTGGGTTCGGACGCGCTGAATGCGGTGACCGACCAGGCCATCAGCTACGCGCGCCAGGCGGTAGACGGTTTGAACAGCCAGGCAAGCCAGCTCGGCCTGTCGCAGTCGCGTCTGTCGGATGCGAACACGACGCTGAACGCGCAGAAGACCATTCTCAATACCAGTGTCGGCGACTTGACCGGCGTGGACCCTTACGAGGCTTCGACCAAGGTCAACAGCCTCGAGACACAGCTCGAAACCGCTTATACCATTGTCTCCAAGATCCAGCAGTTAAGCCTTGTAAATTACCTTTGATGATCAAAGGAAGGAATGACCAGGAAGGATGCGTGAATGTATCAGTTCTCATATGCGGAAGTCATGCAAGATGCCGTGGCCGACGCCAAGGAAAGAGAACGGCAAGTTCTGGACCGGTCGGTAGCTCTTCTCTCTGCGGCCCGTGATGCGGGGAAATACGGCCGCGAAGCGATCGAGGCTCTCTTCTATACGCGACGCGTATGGGTGAGCTTCGTCGAGGACCTGAAAAGTCCGGAGAACCAGCTCAATGTCGAATTACGTGCCAACCTAATCTCGATCGCAATCTGGATTTTGAAGGAATGCGATCGAATCCGGCGGCGCCAGTCGGAAAATTATCAAGGCATCATCGATGTCACCACCATCATCAGGGATGGACTTAAATGAAAAGTACGCTTCGCATATCGCTCAAAGCCGGGGAAAAGATCTTTATCAACGGGGCCGTCCTGCGTGTCGATCGCAAGGTTGCTCTGGAATTCCTGAATGATGTGACGTTCCTGCTTGAGAACCATGTACTTCAACCCGAAGACGCGACGACTCCGCTGCGCCAGCTCTACTTCATCGCGCAGATGATCCTCGTCAATCCCGAGGGCAAGGAGCAGTCGACGGCCATGTTCCGGAAGTCGATCGTTATGCTGCTGTCCTGCTTCCACAACGAGGAAGTGCTGGCCGAGCTGAAACGTATCGACGGCCTGGTTGCCACCGGCCGCGCCTTCGATGCGCTGAAGGCGATCCGCGGGCTCTACCCGATCGAGGACAATATTCTGAACAATCAGGAAATGCCGGCCGCGACGATCGAGCATATTCGTCGGGAGATCGCTCCATGGCAGCGGTAGACGCCGTCAACAGCAGCAGCGGCAGCTCTTCCAGCGGTTCCTCGCAAAGTGCTGCCGCCGCATCCGCGAGCGCCAGCCTGAACTACAACGACTTCCTGCAGCTTCTCATCGCGCAGATGCAGAATCAGGACCCGACCGATCCGATGGACGCCAGCCAGCAGATTTCGCAGCTGGCGAGCTTCTCCCAGGTCGAGCAGCAGATCCAGACGAACTCGCATCTGGAAACCGTGCTGCAGAACCAGTGGATCTCGCAGGCGTCGGACTATATCGGCAAGCAGATCATGAGTGCCGACGGCAAGACCACGGGCACGATCAAGGAAGTCACCGTCTATACGGACGGTATCATCGCCCAGACCGATGCCGGCGACAAGATCCTGATCCAGGCCGGCGTGACGATTGCCCCGGCCGGCACGACCATTGATACTCCGCCGGCGTCAAGCGATAGTAGCGGCAGTGATTCGTCGGGCACGGATCCGACCAGCGGCTCATGAGGAGCCGCTGAACCGGGAGTGAAAATGTCATGAATGAAGCCGATGCATTGGATATCTTCCAGGCGGCGATCTGGACCGTGCTTGTGGCTTCCGGGCCGGCTGTCGCTGCCGCCATGGTCGTCGGTCTGGTAATCGCCTTGATCCAGGCGTTGACCCAGGTGCAGGAGGCGACTTTGACCTTCGTGCCGAAAATCGTGGCGGTCATGGTCACCATCGGCATTTCGGCTCCGTTCGTCGGTGCGCAGATTTCGATCTTTACCAATCTCGTCTTCTCGCGAATCCAGTCGGGCTTCTAGCGTCAATCCGAAGGCCGGTCCGGCTTTCGGATCGGGCGCATCGATGGCCGCAGGCCATGCTCGCGCAAGCTTCGACTTTTAAAGGTCGGTTCCAATAGGGCAGGCGGGTCAGCCGTTTGCCTCCTCTCATGAAGAGACGGAACCGGTCGATGGCACAACCACCCGCAATAGCACTTCCCAAAGCCAATCCCAGTGTACGTGATATCGGGTTCGCACTCGGCATCATGGTCATCCTGTGCGTGCTGTTTCTGCCGATTCCGCCGTTTCTGATCGACCTTGGGCTGGCCTTCTCGATCGCATTTTCCGTGCTGATCCTCATGGTGGCGCTCTGGATCAAGAAGCCGCTGGAATTCTCGTCCTTTCCGACGATTCTGCTCATCGCCACCATGACGCGTCTGGCGCTGAACATCGCCACGACGCGCGTCATCCTTTCGCACGGTTATGAAGGGCACGATGCGGCGGGCGGCGTCATCGCGGGCTTTTCCAGCCTGGTGATGTCGGGCGACTTCGTCATCGGTCTGATCGTCTTCCTGATCCTCATCACCATCAACTTCATCGTCATTACCAAGGGTGCGACGCGTATCGCCGAAGTCGGCGCCCGTTTCACCCTGGATGCCATTCCGGGCAAGCAGATGGCGATCGACGCCGACCTTTCGGCCGGCCTGATCGACGAAAAGGAGGCGCAGCGCCGCCGCCGCGAGCTCGAGGAAGAGAGCTCCTTCTTCGGCGCGATGGACGGTGCCTCGAAGTTCGTGCGCGGTGACGCGGTTGCCGGCCTGTTGATCACCTGCATCAACGTTTTCGGCGGCATCATCATCGGCTATTTCCGCCATGGTATGCAGATCGGCCAGGCCGCCGACGTCTTCGTGAAACTCTCCGTCGGCGACGGTCTGGTGTCGCAGATGCCGGCGCTTATCGTCTCCCTCGCCGCCGGCCTTCTCGTTTCGCGCGGCGGCACCTCCGGCTCCACCGACCAGGCCGTCCTCAACCAGTTGAGCGGCTATCCGCGTGCGCTCGCCGTCTCGGCGGTGCTGATGGGCATCCTGGCCGTCATGCCCGGCATGCCTTTCCTGCCCTTCGTCTTCCTCGGCGGCCTGATGGCGGCCGGCGCCTGGTTCATCCCGCGCCAGATCGAAGCCGAGAACAAGCTGCGCCGCGATGCCGAAGAGCAGAAGGTGATGCAGACGAAGGAGATGGAAAAGGATTCGGTCAAGTCGGTTCTGAAGACCGCCGAGATCGAACTCGCCCTCGGCAAGATCGTCTCCACCCGCCTGCTCGGCGCCCATCAGGAACTGGCGTTCCGCGTCGGCAAGATGCGCAAGAAGTTCGCAACGCAATACGGCTTCGTCGTGCCGGAGATCAAGGTGATCGACGACATGGCCATCGCCGACAAGTCGTATCAGATCCGCATCCATGGCACGACGATCGCCTCCAACATGCTGCGCGTCGGCGAAGTGCTCGTCGTCACCGGCTCCGGCCGCAAGCCGACCGTTCCGGGCGACGAGATCCGCGAACCCGCTTTCGGCATGCCTGCCGTCTCCGTTCTCGAAGCTTTCACCGAGGATCTGAAGCGCGAAGGCTTCCAGCCGATCGACAACGTTTCCGTCGTCCTCACCCATATGAGCGAAGTCATTCGCAACAATCTGCCGGCGCTTCTCTCCTATAAGGACGTGAAGATCCTGATCGAGCGTCTCGACCCCGAATACAAGAAGCTTGCCGACGAAATCTGCTCGTCGCACATGTCCTATTCGGGCCTGCAGGCCGTGCTCAAGCTGCTGCTCGCCGAGCGTGTCTCGATCCGCAACCTGCATCTCATCCTTGAAGCCGTCGCCGAGCTGGCGCCGCATGTCCGCAAGACCGAGCAGATCGTCGAGCACGTCCGCGTGCGCATGGCGCAGCAGCTCTGCGGCGATCTGGCCGACAATGGCGTGCTGCGCGTGCTGCGACTCGGCAGCAAATGGGATCTGATCTTCCACCAGGCGCTGAAGCGCGACCAGAAGGGCGAAATCGTCGAATTCGACATCGATCCGCGCAGTCTGGAGGAGTTCAGCGAGCAGGCGGGCAAAGTTATCCGTGAATATATGGATCGTGGCATGCCCTTCGTTCTTGTCACGTCGCCGGAAACACGCTCCTATGTGCGCATGATCATCGAACGCCTGTTCGCGACCCTTCCGGTCTTGTCGCATGTGGAATTGGCCAAGGGGATCGAGATCAAGATTCTAGGTTCGATTTCATGATAACCGACCCCCAGGGGACCGTTCTGGCGCTGTTCGTCGCCTTCTGCCGCATCGGCGGCTGCATGATGGTCCTGCCGGGGTTTTCTTCGGGCCGCGTCCCGGCGCAGATCAGGCTGCTGCTTTCGGTGGCGCTCTCTCTGGCGATCCTGCCGCTGCTCTGGAATACGATCTACCCCGAGGTATCGAAGGGCGACGCGAACTTTATCGGCCTCATCTTCACCGAAGCCGTCATCGGATTGATGTACGGGATCATGGCCCGGATCTACACGCTGGGCCTGCAGTTCGCCGGCACGATCATATCGATGCTGATCGGCTTCAACGCGCCGGCCGGCGCCGATATCATCGAAGATTCGAGCGAGACGTCGCTCACGAGCCTCATCAGCTTTTGCGGGCTCATGATCCTCTTCATCCTCGATTTCCATCACTATGTCCTGCAGGCGCTGGTCGATTCCTATTCGATCATTCCCCTGGGCGGCCACATCGAGCCGCGCGCCGCGCTGATCTCCATCACGGATACGCTGGAGACCACCTTCTTCATCATGCTGCGGCTGGCGAGCCCCTTCCTTCTCTATGGCCTGATGTTCCAGATTTCGATCGGCTTCATCAACAAGCTCGCGCCGCAGATCCCGATCTATTTCATCTCCACGCCGTATCTCCTGATGGGAGGGCTGTTCATGCTCTATCTCAGCATCGCGGCGTTGGTCAGTCAGTTTTCCAATTCGTTCCTTACCGTCTTCAACGGGCATTAGCCCGCGAACGGAAAGGGGGCGAAGCCCGATTCGGGCGCAGCCGGCAGGTAGATAGGCGATGGCGGAAAAAAACCGTTCTGAAAAACTGAAGCGGCTGGTCGCGGTGCAGCGCCATCTGGAGCGGATCGCGGAAAACGAGCTTGCCGATACGACGCGCCAGCGCCTTGAGGTTACGGAGTCGATGGAGCGTGTCATGGTCGCCATCGGCTCGGTCGATCCCGTGCACATGGCGTTCTCGATCCATTATGCCGAACGCTATGGCCGCCTGATGATCCGGGACCAGCAGCTCGAAAGCATCCAGACGCTGATCCAGATGAAAGTCCAGCAGGAGCGCACCAAGGCCGACCGGCTGGAAGAGCACATGAAGGACGCCCGCGAGCTCGAAACGCGGGAAGCTGACGACAATGCGGTCTACGACATCATCGATCAGCGCTTCGCCGGCGAGACGCCAGCCTCCAGCAAGGTTCAAAAACCATAATCGCCGCGATCATGGGGCAGGATGCGCATCGTTGGGTTGCCGGCCTGCTCTGACATTTTGATTCGATACGTCCTGAAGTGAGCGCCGTGGCGCCCGTTTCAGGGCGTGCGATAGCAGAAGGAGACGTGACGTGGCTATTTCGCCTCCGAGTGATTTGGTCCTCGATGTCGTCAAGGCGGCAAATCCCGCCGATGTCGAGGCTGCGCAGGCCAAGCTTGCCGCCAACCGGGCCGCCTTTGCGGCCACCAGCCTCGCCGAAAACGGCAACGGCTTCGGCGCGGCCGTGGATGCGATGAACAGCGCCGCCACCCAGGCCGGCCTCGCCAACGCCAATACGCATACAGCGGGCGGAAAGGTGCCGCAGGTCTACCGCAAGTTCGAAGCCATGGTGCTGCAGAATTTCGTGAAGAACATGCTGCCGAGCAGCGAGACCCTCTACGGCAAGGGTTCGGCCGGCGAGATCTGGAAAGGCATGATGGCCGAGCAGATGGGCAACACGCTTGCCAAGAACGGCGGCGTGGGCATCGCCGAGAAGATGTACAAGGAACAGGTCGACAAGATGCGCAATACCGGCGCCATCCACACCGCGACCGATGAGAACGACAAGAAGATGGCGCTCAGCGCGATCACCGATTTTCAGCGCAAGACGCTGGCCGCCAGTGATGCCGACAACGACGGCAACACCAGCATCACCAATCAGAATCCGTTGACGTCCCAGAAAGTATGAGCGAGGTAGCAAACATGGAAATGATGTCGCAGGACTATCGGATCAAGTCTGTGCTTGGCCGCCTTGAGATGATTATCGACAATGAGAACAACCGGATCGGCACCGACCCGGAATTCGATCTCAAGGTATCGAACGCCCACAAGAGCCGTTGCCTCTACGAATTGTCGATGCTGTTCCGCGACACGGATCCGGCCGATCTCGCTTCCGCCCATATCGAGCAGCTGCACGATCTGAAGAAGAAGCTGGTTTTGAACGCCCGCCGTGTCGAAGCTCATCTCGAGGCCGTGCGCGCCGTCGCCGATATCCTCAAGAATGCCGTGCAGAACGCCGATGCGGACGGCACCTATTCGCAGGAGCAATTCCGCGTCCGTGAGGCCGGATGATCAAGCTCGTTCTCACCGGCCTGTGGGTCTGCGCCGTAACATTGGCCTCGGTCTATTTTTCGGTGCAGGTGGCGACGGCGCCCGCGATCAGCCCTGACGACGCCAAGAAGGCGCAGCAGGTGCTCGTCAAGGGCGAATCGATCAACGTTCCCGTCATAGCCAACGGCCAGGTGACCGGCTACTTCCTGACGCGCATCTCCTTCATGATGGAGAAGGGCAAGGCGGCTGCGCTTCAGATACCCCTGCCGGAGCTGACGACGGACGAACTCTTTTCGCTGCTGGTCGGCAACAAGACGATCGACATCGCCAACGCGCAGAATTTCGACGTCGCCGCCTTTCGCACCGACCTGAAGAAGCGGATGAACGAACGGCTCGGGGGCGACTATGTCGCCGACGTGCTGATCGAGCAGCTCGACTACCTCTCCAAGGAAGAGACCCATGGCGGGGAAAGCATCGGCAAGAGAACGGTCAAGCCGGTAAAGATCGTGCAGGATGCGGCAAAGGATAAGGTGCCGGCCGAGTAGTATCGCCCCGGCAACGCCATCGTCCCTGCGACCAAAACATGGCCGGCCATGGCTCACAAGCCGTGCCGCGATTAACAAACCCTTACCGGCCGTCAACAAATCCGATCTTCCTTCCTAACGGAAAGTTGGATTTGTCTTGCTATAAACACCTCCTAGCGATGTCTCGCTGTCGTCTTGCCGATGAACGGTGGATGGGGTATGGCCCCATTGCCACCGATGTCAGGCGCATCAGCGATGTCGGGCTGGAGGTTGTTGGATTGAACCAGGTTGCCGATTTTGCCGTCGTCGCATCCCGCCGCATGATCTTTGATCTGCCGGTCTGCGATCTCGATTGGGACAATGCGCTGACCTTCGTCAGCGAGCTTGCATCCCTGCCGGTCGGGCAGACCTCGATCTCCTTCGTCAATGCCCACAACATGCTGGTGATGCTGCGCGACGAAAGCTATCGCAACGTCCTTGAACGCAATCTGGTGCTCCCGGATGGCGTCGGTCTGGATATCGCCTCGCGCTTCGCTCACGGCGAACCCTTTCCCGCCAATCTGAACGGCACGGATTTCGTGCCCGCGCTGCTGACCTTCATGGAGCGGCCGAAGCGGATCGGCCTCATCGGCGGCAAACGCTCCGTGGTCGAAAAGGCGGCGGAGAAATTTCGCCAGCATGCGCCATGGCACCAGTTCGTCGTCGTTTCCGATGGCTTCTTCAATCCCGCGAGAAGCAATGCCGTTGCGGCGGAAATCGCCCGCCAGAAGATCGACGTGCTGATTGTCGGCATGGGAACGCCGCTGCAGGAAAAATGGGTTGCCGAACATATCGGACCGCAACATGCCCGGCTGGTATTGACCGTCGGCGCTTTGTTCGATTTCGTTTCCGGAACGGTGCCGAGGGCTCCGGCGCTCGTGCGCGCCTTGCGCAGCGAGTGGCTGTTCCGTCTGGTGCTTGAGCCGAGCAGGCTGTGGCGGCGTTACATGCTGGGCGTGCCGCTCTTCCTCTACCAGGTTGCGCGGCATCAGTTCGGCCGCAAGGAGCGCGTCCTTCGCGCAGAGCCGCAGCAGCTGCCGCAGCGGCGCATCACCTCTCGAGATAAATTAGCGAGTTAGTATTTGCGGGTGCCGCGTTAACCCTTTATTCGGCATGAAACTTTAGAGTGGGTTAACCATTTGCATTGGTCCCGGACCATGTGCGCGAGATGACCCGCCATGTTTGAAAGCAAAGCCAGAACCGGATTGTACCCAGACGATGCCGAAAGCTTCGAGGTTTCGCGCCGATCGGATCGGCGTGCGCTTGCCTCCGGGCGCGACGATGATGGTTTCGATGGTCCTGCCGGTCTGCCTGCTGCCAATTCAGACGATCCGCGCGATGCGGAGCTGCGTGCAATCCTGCGCAGAATGCTGGATGGCGATCCCTATCCGGTGTCGGGCCGGAGAGTGCGGGTAGCGACCGGGCCAAAGCAGGCGCAGCCCGGCGCCGAACACATCGATGACATTCGGCCCTCCCGCTTCGCGAAATACGAACAGGCGGGTGAACAGGCATCCGAGCCCGTGCCGGACCTGCTTGAGTTCGTGCCCGATCTGCTCGAAGGCGTGACAGAGCCTCCGCGACAGGCAGCCGCCATCCCCGTCGCCGCCGAACAAGTATCCCGCGCCGGGCATTGGTCTCTCAGCATCCGCGCGCTCGGCTTCGTCGCCGTAACCGCATTGGCGGGAGCTGCCATCCCCACTCTGCTCGCCTCGCCGCCGCTCTATGTCTCGCAGGCCGTTTTGCATGCGGAAGGCGAGGGAGCCGCGCGCCAGGCATTGCTTGCCGTCGCGGCGAAGCGCGCCGTCGCTCCGTCCGTTCTGTCCGACGTCGTCGCCAGGATGAAGCTCGATCGCGATCCGGAGTTCACCGGCGCACGAGCCGGCGCTCTCGGGGTTGCTGCCGAGCTTTTGTCCGGCAGCGGCGGCGCGTCCGATGCGCCCTCCCGCGCGCAGGCGGCCCTGCGCAAAGCCATTGCCGTCGGCACGGACGGCCAGACCGGCCTCATGCGATTGATCGTCACCAGCGGCGATCCTGCCGGGTCGGCCGATATTGCCAATCGGCTGGCTGCCGCCACTCTCAACGACGCCGCTGTCTTGAAGGCCGCCGGCACCTCGCTCGGCGTCGAAACGGCGGTCGACCGCAGCCGCAAGGAATTCGACCGCGCCTCGGCCGCCCTTGCCGAATTCAAGGCGCGCTACGGTGAGGACAAGATTGCCGCCGCACTCGCACTGCAGCAGCAGCGCCAGCAATTGGATGGCGATATCAAGGCGGCCGATCTGGCCGTACGCTCCGCCAGAGCCCGCCTCATGGCGGCGAAATCGGCCACGCCGGCATCCGTGCTGAGCGGCGCTTTGTCGAGGGATCTCTCCTCCGCCGGGCTTGACGATCTGCGGAGCCGTTACAGTGCCGCCAGGGCGCAGCTTTCCCAGCTTTCGGTGCAGCTCGGTCCGCGCCATCCGCGTCTGCTCGCGCAGCAGGCAACCGTCGATGATCTCGCCGCCAATATCCGCAGCCAGTTGCAGCGGCTTGCCGCCAGCGGCGAAGCAGATGTGAAGGCGGCGCTTGAAAAGCAGGCGGCTCTCTCGGCGCAAATGACCGCCGCGGCTCAGAAAGGCGGCGATATCGATCTCGGCCGCCTTGCGCAGCTGCAGGATGCCGTCGCCGCCGCGCAGGGCCGCTATGAGGCCGACCAGCAGAGTGCCGCCCTGACGGCGCCCGACGTCAGGCCGCCGCTGACGGTCCTGTCTCAAGCGGTCGCATCCGCCGCGCCGCTGGACGATCATCTCGCCAGCAATCAGGCAATCGGTTTCCTTGCAGGTCTCGGCCTGGCGCTTTGCGCCGTGTTCCTGCGCAAGGCCTTTGCCGGCGCCGAGCCTGCGCCGGACCATGCGGCCGATGAAAATCTCATGCAGCGGCCTCCTGCTTTGCATCCCGATCAGGGCGTGGAACTTCCGCCATTTTCCGACACCGCGTCCGAACCATCGCTCCTCCTCGCTCCGGAGACTGAAAACCGGCCCGATGTCGCGGATGAGTGGGTCCGTATCCAGCAGGAGCTCGCGTTCCTGCGCGCCAAGGTCGAAACCTATGCCGCACGCAGGCATCAGGAACGCGGCTGATTGCCTCATTGTTTTCCCTTGCAATTACCGCTTTCAGACACCATAGGGCGTTAGCGGGCAAATCCGCCGGGCCGATGGCTTGTAGATTGCCTCCGAATTCATGATCGGGAGACGAGCGTGACGACAGTGATCGACGGGAAGAAAGCGGCTGCTTCGGTGATCGAGGCTGTGAAGGCTGCGGCGGCAGGGCTTGAGAAGGAAGCCGGTGTGAAGACGGGGCTTGCGGTCGTCATCGTCGGTGACGATCCGGCCAGCCATACCTATGTCGGCGCCAAGGGCCGGATGGCCAAGGAATGCGGCTTCAATTCCATCCAGCACACGCTGCCCGCCGAAACGACGCAAGGCGAGCTCGCGAACCTGGTGCAGTCGCTGAACGAAGATCCCTCCATCCACGGCATTCTGGTGCAGCTGCCGCTGCCGAAGCATCTGGATTCGGATGCGATCATCCAGTCGATCCGGCCGGAGAAGGATGTCGACGGCCTGCATGTCGTCAATGCCGGCAAGCTTGCGACCGGCGATCTGGCAACCGGCCTGATCTCATGCACGCCGGCCGGCGCCATGCTGCTGGTGCGCTCCATTCATGGCGAGGACCTGTCCGGTTTGAATGCCGTCGTGATCGGCCGCTCCAACCTGTTCGGCAAGCCGATGGCGCAATTGCTGCTCAACGCCAATGCGACGGTGACGACAGCGCATTCGCGCACGAAGGACCTGGCGTCCGTGGCGCGGGGTGCCGATATTCTGGTGGCGGCCGTCGGCCGGCCGGAGATGGTGAAGGCGGACTGGGTGAAGCCGGGCGCGACAGTCATCGATGTCGGCATCAACCGTATCGATGCGCCGGAGCGTGGCGAGGGCAAGAGCCGTCTGGTCGGCGATGTCGCCTATGCCGAAGCATCCGAAGTCGCTGCAGCCATCACGCCGGTTCCGGGCGGTGTCGGGCCGATGACGATCGCCATGCTGATGGCCAATACCGTCATCGCGGCCCATCGCGTCGCGGGTAAGACGCCGCCGAAGTTTTAAGCCGTCGTCAATCGGGCGGCGCGACGCCGGTCGAGGCGCGAACGATCAATTCCGCTTTCCATAGCTCCTGCGCGGGGAACGTCTCCATGTGTTTGATTTCGCCGATCAGCCGCTCGGCGATGCGCACGCCTGCGGCCCGCAGCGACGAGCGGGTGGTCGTCAGCGGCACGGTGAAGTTTTCCGGCTTGAGCAAGGTCAGCACGTCGTCGTGGGCGATCATCGAAATGTCTTCGCCCAGCCTGAGCTTCGCCTGGTTGATGGCGCGAACGGCGCCGAGCGCCAGCACGGTACTGGAGCAGAGCACGGCTGTCGGGCGTTTCTCCAGTTGCAGGATGCGCTCCATCGCAAGCAAACCCTGTTCGTCGGTCATCGGCGTGTGGCTGACGCAGGCCTCGTCCAGCGTCAGGCCTCGTTCCGCGAGAGCGGCTTCCATGCCGTTCATTCGGCGAATGGCAAAATCGAGAAAGATCGGACCATTGATCAGGGCAAAGCGCCGATGCCCGAGCTGCAGAAGCAGCTTCGTGGCATCATAGAAGGCGGCTTCGTTGTCGAGGTCGAGGAAGGGGTAGTCGGGCTCGGAACCGATCGACCGTCCATGCACGAGGAAGGGAGTGGACAGCGTTTTCAGCATTTCCAGCCGCGGATCGTGTCCGCGCATATAGTTGACGAACAGGGCATCGACATTGCCGCTGGCCGCCAGCCGTTTCAGAGCGCCGACTTCGTCGTTCGGATCGGCAGGGGTCAGCACGAAATGAAAATCGTGGCGCAAGGCCTCTTCGCCGAGCCCCGTCAGGAATTCGCTGAAATGCGCGTCGGAGGAGTTGCCGGGCGACGTCGGCATCACCAGGCCGATCGAGCCGGCCTTGCCGGTCGCAAGCCTCTGCGCCGCTTTGTTGGGGCGATAGCCGGTTTCTCGAACCGCTTTGAGAACGCGTTCGCGAGTCTCGTGATTGACTTCGGGATATCCGTTCAAAGCCCGGCTGACTGTCGTCTGCGACAGCCCGAGCATTTGCGATAGCTGTTTCAGATTCACGGTATTTCGGCTCCTCCAACTGCCTGCCGCTCAGAGCCGAGACCTGCCTCCCGAAAAGTCTCAGGCTTTCAAAGCGCTTTCAAGTATGTAGCAAGAGGTGCCCGCGAGACAAGACGAATAGCGAAATATTCGCTCCTATTTTATGCTGCGGCGCGGTGGAATAGTGTGATTAATAGCCGAAATCTGAAAATCGCTTGACTTTATCCCTCGCGCAATGGATGACAGAGGTAGCCAAAGCGCTTTGAGGAATGGAGCGCGCAGCACAAAACAGTGTTTGGGCTCATGGGTCTTGTTATTTGGGAGGACAACCGCATGAAAAAAATGTTTTTGATGACCGTCGCCGCCGCCGCTCTGATGGCCGGTTCGGCGATGGCGGCCGATCTGAAGTTCCAGCCTGGCCAGGACTCCAAATTCAACTGGAAGAGCTACGACGATTTCAAGGCCGGCCATGCCGACCTCAAGGGCGAAACGCTCACCATCTTCGGCCCCTGGCGCGGCGAGGACGAGGCGCTCTTTACCAGCGTCCTGAATTATTTCACCGAAGCGACCGGCGTGGACGCCAAGTATTCGTCCTCTGAAAACTACGAGCAGCAGATTGTCATCGACACGCAGGCCGGCTCGCCGCCGAACGTCGCCATCCTGCCGCAGCCGGGCCTTTTCGCCAATCTTGCCAGCAAGGGCTATCTGACGCCGCTCGGCGATGATCTGGCCGGCTGGGTCAAGACCAACTACGGCGCCGGCGACAGCTGGGTCGGCTACGGCACCTACCAGGGCAAGGACGGCAAGAGTGCCTTCTATGCCTTCCCCTACAAGGCCGACCTGAAGTCGCTGGTCTGGTACGTTCCGGAAAACTTCGAAGAAGCCGGCTACAAGGTCCCGACCACCATGGAGGACCTGCTCAAGCTTTCGGACCAGATCGTCAAGGATGGCGGCACGCCCTGGTGCATCGGCCTCGGTTCGGGCGGCGCGACCGGCTGGCCGGCAACCGACTGGGTCGAAGACCTGATGCTGCGCCTGAACGCGCCGCAGGACTACGATCACTGGGTCGATAACTCGCTGAAGTTCAACGACCCGAAGGTCGTCGCCGCGATCGAGGAATTCGGCAAGTTTGCGAAGAACCCGAAATATGTCGCCGGTGGCGTCGCGGCCGTGGCCTCGACCGACTTCCGCGACAGCCCGAAGGGTCTCTTCACCGTTCCGCCGAAATGCTACCTGCACAAGCAGGCATCCTTCATTCCGTCCTTCTTCCCGGATGGCACGAAGCTCGGCCAGGACGCGGACTTCTTCTACTTCCCGCCCTACGCCGCGCATCCCGAGCTTGGCAAGCCGGTCGAAGGTGCCGGTACGCTGGCGGCCATCACCAAGGACTCCAAGGCCGCCCGCGCTTTCATCCAGTTCCTGCAGACGCCGATCGCCCAGGAAATCTGGATGGCTCAGTCCGGCTTCCTGACGCCGTACAAGGGTGTGAATACCGCCGCTTATGCCAACGACACCCTCCGCAAGGAAGGCGAGATCCTGACCTCGGCCACCACCTTCCGCTTCGACGGTTCCGACCTGATGCCCGGCAAGATCGGCGCAGGCTCGTTCTGGACGGGCATGGTGGATTTCGTCGGCGGCAAGTCCGCACAGGATGTTGCCGACGGGATCCAGAAGTCCTGGGATGCCATCAAGTAAGACATCGTGACCCAAGCGCCGCCGGTAAAAAACCGGCGGCGTCATCAGCATTCAACGGCGCGCCTTCATGCGCAGCCGATGTCGGACGGGTGGCCTAAATCAGGCAAATTCGGGGAGGGATGAATGTTTTCGCAGATCGTATCGGCGATTGGCGCCATGATATTCGGCGTTGCCGTTTGCGCCGCCTATTTCTGGTTCTCCAACAAGTTCTTGGATTTGATTTTCCCGGCCCGGGAGGGGGACGACGTTCACCAGGCCGCCGTCAACCTCCGGCGCCGCGGCCTCATCCGCCCCTGGCTGTTCCTGGGGCCGGCGCTGATCCTGCTCGTCGTTTATCTGGTCTATCCCGTCGTGGCGACCTTCATCCTGTCCTTCTACGGGCCGGACGGCAGCAAGTTCGTCGGCGGCGCCAACTATATCTGGGCCGTCAACGACACCGAATTCCGCCAGTCCATCTTCAACAACATCCTCTGGCTCGCCGTGGTGCCGGCGGCCTGCACCTTCTTCGGCCTCGTCATCGCCGTCATGACCGACCGCATCTGGTGGGGTAACATCGCCAAGGCCGTCATCTTCATGCCGATGGCCATCTCCTTCGTCGGCGCCTCGGTCATCTGGAAGTTCATCTACGAATATCGCGGCGGCACCGACGCGCAGATCGGCCTGCTCAACGCGATCGTCCAGCTCTTCGGCGGCACGCCGGAAGTCTGGATCACCATTCCCTTCTGGAACAACTTCTTCCTCATGGTCATGCTGATCTGGATCCAGACCGGCTTTGCCATGGTCATCCTCTCGGCGGCGCTGCGCGGAATTCCGGAAGAAACCATCGAGGCCGCCGTCATCGATGGCGCCAACGGCTGGCAGATCTTCTGGAAGATCATGGTGCCGCAGGTCTGGGGCACGATCGCCACGGTCTGGACTACCATCACCATCCTCGTCCTCAAGGTGTTCGACATCGTGCTGACCATGACCAACGGCCAGTGGAACACGATGGTGCTCGCCAATCTGATGTTCAACTGGATGTTCCGCGGGGGCGGCGATTCCGGCCGAAGCGCTGTTATCGCACTCATCATCATGGTCGCGGTCACGCCGATCATGATCTGGAACATCCGCCGTGCAAACGCTGAAACGAAGGGGCGCTGACATGATTGGAAATCTCGGTCGCATCGGTCCCGCCCGCATCTTCGTTCATGCCGCGGTGCTGCTCATCGTTCTCCTCTGGCTGCTGCCGACGCTTGGCATCTTCGTCACCGCGCTGCGCGACAAGGATCAGATCGTCGCCTCGGGCTGGTGGACGGCGTTTGCCGGCTCATCGCAAACGGCAGCCGTCCGTCTCGACGGCCCCGACAAGGCAAAGCAGGATGGCCCCAATTACGTCATCGCCGGCACGGTTGCCGGAGAAGGCAACAGCGGCGCCGGCAGGATCCAGTCCTTCGGCCTGCGCGTGCAGGAGCCGGCAGCCTACAAGGTCGGTTCATCCGCCGATCTCGGCAATGGCGAGACCCTTACCGTCAATGCGGACGGCAGCTATCGCTATCAGAAGACCGGTCCCTTCGAAGCGGATGCGCGCAGCAAGCGCGTCTACCTGACGATCGCCACGCCGCCGCAATTCACCTTCGACAATTATCGCAGCGTGCTGGGCGGCGAGGGCATCGGCCAGTCCTTCATCAATTCGCTGACGGTGACGATCCCCGCGACCGTCATTCCGATCCTGATCGCCGCCTTTGCCGCCTATGCGCTGGCCTGGATGGAGTTTCCCGGCCGCGCGATCCTGATCGCGCTCGTCGTCGGGCTGATCGTCGTGCCGCTGCAGATGTCGCTGATCCCGCTTCTGCGTATCTATAACGAGATCGGTCAGCTCTTCGGCGTGCCGTCGAAGACCTATCCGGGCATCTGGATGGCGCATACGGCTTTCGGCCTGCCGCTCGCCATCTATCTGCTGCGCAATTACATTGCCGGCTTGCCCAGGGAGATCATCGAGTCCGCCCGCGTCGATGGCGCCAGCGATTTCGATATCTTCGTCAAGATCATCCTGCCGCTGTCCTTCCCGGCGCTGGCCTCCTTCGCGATCTTCCAGTTCCTCTGGGTGTGGAACGACCTCTTGATCGCGATGGTGTTCCTCGGTACGGACAAGGATCACCTGGTTCTGACGGCCGCCCTGAACGCGCTGCTGGGCTCTCGTGGCGGCAACTGGGAGATCCTGACGGCCTCGGCCTTCGTCACCATCATTATTCCGCTCCTCGTCTTCTTCGGTCTGCAGCGCTATCTCGTGCGCGGTCTGCTCGCCGGGTCGGTGAAGGGGGGCTGATCCAAGATTATTCCATCGAGACAGGACCTATTCAGATGAGCATCGCTCCTCAAGCAACTTCGGCAGTCGATAAGGACTGGTGGCGCGGCGCCGTGATCTATCAGATCTATCCGCGCTCCTATCAGGACTCCAACGGCGACGGCATCGGCGATCTCAAGGGCATCGCCGTTCGCCTGCCGCATGTCGCCGCACTCGGCGTCGATGCCATCTGGATTTCGCCCTTCTTCACGTCGCCGATGCGCGATTTCGGCTACGACGTCTCCAACTACGAGGACGTCGATCCGATCTTCGGTACGCTGGCCGATTTCGATGCGATGATGACCGAAGCCCATCGCCTCGGCATCAAGGTGATGATCGACCTGGTGATGTCGCACAGCTCGGACCGCCATCCCTGGTTCGTCGAAAGCCGCTCGAGCAAGAACAATCCGAAGGCCGACTGGTATGTCTGGGCCGATGCCAAGCCGGACGGCACGCCGCCCAACAACTGGC
Source organism: Martinezella lusitana (assembly GCF_010668395.1). Taxonomy (GTDB): domain Bacteria; phylum Pseudomonadota; class Alphaproteobacteria; order Rhizobiales; family Rhizobiaceae; genus Rhizobium; species Rhizobium lusitanum_A. The sequence continues at coordinate 286,214 of NZ_WUEY01000001.1, read as the reverse complement.
TGTCGATCTTCGGCGGTTCGGCCTGGGCCTGGGATCCGACCCGCATGCAATATTACATGCACAACTTCCTGACGTCGCAGCCGGATCTGAACCTGCACAATCCGGAAGTGCAGGACCGGCTGCTGGATGTCGTGCGCTTCTGGCTCGACCGTGGCGTCGACGGCTTCCGCCTCGATACCATCAACTTCTATTTCCACGACAAGGAACTGCGCGACAATCCGGCGCTGGAGCCGGCCCGTCGCAACGCGTCCACCGCGCCGGCGGTCAATCCCTATAATTTCCAGGAGCACATCTACGACAAGAACCGCCCCGAGAACCTGGAATTCCTGAAGCGCTTCCGCGCCGTGCTCGACGAATATCCGGCCATTGCCGCCGTCGGCGAAGTGGGAGACAGCCAGCGCGGCCTCGAAATCGTCGGCGAGTACACCTCCGGCGGCGACAAGATGCACATGTGCTACGCTTTCGAATTCCTGGCGCCCGATGCCTTGTCGCCGGATCGCGTCGAGGAAGTCATGAAGGATTTCGCCGCCGCCGCTCCCGAGGGCTGGGCCTGCTGGGCCTTCTCCAACCATGATGTCGTGCGCCATGTCAGCCGCTGGGGCAATCTGGTGGCCGATCGCGATGCCTTCGCCAAGCTTTATGCGGCGCTGCTGCTGACCTTGCGCGGTTCCGTCTGCATGTATCAGGGCGAGGAACTGGCGTTGACGGAAGCCGATCTCGCCTATCAGGATCTGCAGGATCCTTACGGCATCCAGTTCTGGCCTGAGTTCAAGGGCCGTGACGGCTGCCGCACGCCCATGGTCTGGGACAGCCAGGTTGCCCAGGGCGGCTTTTCCACCGTGAAGCCCTGGCTGCCGGTGCCCGTCGAGCACATCCTGCGCGCCGTCAATGTCCAGCAGGGCGATGAGAATTCGGTGCTGGAGCAGTACCGCCGCTTCCTCGCCTTCCGCAAGCTGCATCCGGCGTTCGCCAAGGGCGAGATCGCGTTCTCGGAGCCGCAGGGCGATGTGCTCGTCTATACCCGCAGCTACGCCGGCGAGACCATTCTCTGCGTCTTCAACATGAGCCCCGTCGAAACGCTGGCCGCCCTGCCTGATGGCAACTGGCAGGCATTGACGGGCCACGGCTTTACCAGCAACAACTACGGCAACAAGATCGATATTCCGGCCTGGGGCGCTTATTTCGCGCGTCTTGCCTGAACCTTTGGGAGGAGGGAGCAAAATGACGGGACTTGTTCTGAAGGATATCAAGAAATCCTATGGCAGCGTGCATGTGCTGCACGGCATCGATCTGCAGATCAACGAGGGCGAATTCATCGTCTTCGTCGGCCCATCCGGTTGCGGCAAGTCCACCTTACTGCGCATGATTGCCGGGCTGGAGAGCATCACGTCGGGCGACATGATGATTGCCGGGCAGAAGGTGAACGAGGTGCCCCCCTCCAGGCGCGGCATTGCCATGGTCTTCCAGTCCTACGCGCTTTATCCGCATATGACCGTCTATGACAACATGGCTTTCGGCATGCGCATTGCCGGGGAGAACAAGCAGGAGATCGACCGTCGCGTCCGCGCCGCCGCCGCCAGCCTGCAACTCACCCAGTATCTCGAGCGCCTGCCGAAGGCGCTTTCGGGCGGTCAGCGCCAGCGCGTCGCCATCGGCCGCGCCATCTGCCGCAATCCGAAGGTCTTCCTGTTCGACGAGCCGCTTTCGAACCTCGACGCCGCCCTGCGCGTCGCGACCCGCATCGAGATCGCCAAGCTCAGCGACTCCATGCCGGAAACGACGATGATCTACGTCACCCACGACCAGGTGGAAGCCATGACGCTTGCCGACCGCATCGTCGTGCTGTCGGCCGGTCGCGTCGAGCAGGTCGGCGCACCGCTCGAACTCTATGAACGGCCGGCGAACCTGTTCGTGGCAAAATTCATCGGCTCGCCGGCCATGAATATCATCCCGGCAACGGTGACGGAGACGGGCGCGACGACGACCGTGACGCTGACGGGCGGCAAGTCGGTGACGATCGACGTGCCGACCGAGGCCTCGGAGAAAGGCAAGACGGCAAGCTTCGGCGTGCGTCCGGAAGATCTGCGTATTGCGACGAGCGACGACTATCTTTTCGAAGGGGAAGTTTCCATCGTCGAAGCGCTGGGCGAGGTGACGCAGCTCTATATCGAGGGTCTGGTCGATGGCGAGCCGATCATCGTCAAGATCCCCGGCATTACCGACATCCAGCGCGGTCAGAAGATGCGCTTTGCTGCCGACCGGCAGAAGCTGCATCTCTTCGACGCCAGCGGCCATTCCTATCGCAAGTAGTAATATAATACCGCTTGCGGGCGGCGCCGGCTCAAACAAGAACGAAGAACAAAATTCATCTTGAGCCGGCGCGCTCAAACCTTCTGTTAAAGACCCGATGCTAGTCTCATCTTCGTAATATACCCCAGGGGTCTACTAAGATGGCTGCGTTCGGCAGGGCTAATTCAGGTCAGCATTTCCTTAACAAAGAAGAATCCTTCATGTATGACCGCGAAGTGCGGTTCCGCATGGAAGACACGATGAACGCGGCACGCCTCGAATACACCGAAAAGGGTGTCATGAACCTGGCGTCGCGCCGCTGCGACATTATCCGCATCTCGCAGAGCAGCGCGGTTCTCGCAATCCTCACCCAGTACAATCTGCCCAAGCAATTCTATCTGGATATCCCGGATGCCCGCATCAGCAAGGTCGGCTGCGTGCTCATGAAGGTATATCCCAACAACACGGTGGAAGTTCGTTTCCTGCGCCTCCTCACGGAGAAGGAAATGAACAAGATCTTCGTCTACAGCACGCACCCGGCCCATAGAAACCGCGTGCTCGACATCCGCGCCTGATCAAACAAGAACGAAAAGGCCCGCGCGATCGAAACCGCGCGGGCCTTTTCGTTTGTCCGATCTCGTCTTAATGGCGGAACAGAACGCTTGCGCCTTGGTCGGCGGGTCCGGCGGCGTGGCGGAAGGGGGCAAAGAGCTCGCGGCCCATGCCGAACTCGTTGTCCGAGAGATCGGCGACGACAGGCTCGCGTTCTGCCATGTCGGCAGCATCGACAAGCACCTCCAGCGTGCCGGCGATCGCGTCGATGCGGATGATGTCACCCTCCTTGATGCGGGCGATCGGGCCGCCGTCGACGGCTTCCGGCGTCACATGGATGGCGGCGGGAACCTTGCCTGACGCGCCGGACATGCGCCCGTCGGTCAGAAGCGCCACGCGGAAGCCGCGATCCTGCAGCACGCCGAGCGCCGGCGTCAGCTTGTGCAGCTCGGGCATGCCGTTGGCCTTCGGCCCCTGGAAGCGGACGACTGCGACGAAGTCGCGGTTCAGCTTCCCGTCCTTGAAGGCCTGCTGCATCTCCAGCTGGTCGTGGAAGATCACGGCCGGCGCCTCGACGATATGGCGCTCTGCCTTGACCGCGGAAATCTTGATGACTGCCTTGCCGATATTGCCGCGCAGCATCTTCAGGCCGCCATTGGCCTGGAACGGCTTGTCGACACCCGCGAGCACCTTCGGGTCATGGCTCTTGTCCGGCGCCGGCTCGCGCACGACGTTGCCGTCGGCGCCAAGCTTGATGTCGACGGAATAGCGGTCGAGACCCTGGCCATAGACGGTGCGCACGTCGTCGTGCAGCAGCCCCTTCTTCAAAAGTTCCTTGATGAGGAAGCCCATGCCGCCGGCCGCGTGGAAATGGTTCACGTCGGCAAGCCCGTTCGGATAGACGCGGGCAAGCAGCGGGATGATGTCGGACAGCTCGGAAATATCCTGCCAGGTGAGCATGATGCCGGCAGCGCGCGCCATGGCGACGATGTGCATCGTGTGGTTCGTCGAGCCGCCCGTGGCATGCAGGCCGACGACGCCGTTGACGATCGAACGCTCGTCGATCATCTCGCCGGCCGGCGTGAACTCGTTGCCCATGGCGGTGATGGCGAGCGCCCGCTTGGTCGCTTCGCGGGTCAGGGCTTCGCGCAGCGGCGTGCCGGGATTGACGAAGGAGGCGCCGGGCATATGGAAGCCCATGATTTCCATCAGCATCTGGTTCGAATTGGCCGTGCCGTAGAAAGTGCAGGTGCCGGGGCCATGATAGGATTTCGATTCCGCCTCGAGAAGTTCTGCGCGGCCGACCTTGCCCTCGGCATAGAGCTGGCGCACGCGTGACTTCTCGTCGTTCGGCAGGCCCGACGTCATCGGCCCGGCCGGAATGAAGACGGCCGGCAGATGGCCGAAGGAGAGGGCGGCGATGACGAGGCCGGGGACGATCTTGTCGCAGACGCCGAGGAAGACGGCGGCATCAAACATGTTGTGCGACAGGCCCACGGCCGCCGACATGGCGATCAGATCGCGCGAGAAGAGCGAGAGCTCCATGCCCGCCTGACCCTGCGTGACGCCATCGCACATGGCCGGAACGCCGCCGGCGACCTGGGCGATGCCGCCGGCCTGCGCCGCTGCTTCGCGAATGATCGCAGGATAGGTCTCGAAAGGCTGGTGCGCCGAGAGCATGTCGTTATAGGACGTGATGATTCCGAGATTGGGCACGCGGTCTCCCGCCAGCGCCTCTTTCTCGGAGGGGGAACAGATGGCGAAGCCGTGCGCAAGATTGGCGCAGCCGAGTACGGAGCGTTGGGCTCCCTTTGTCGCGGCGTTGCGCAGGCGGTCCAGGTAGCGTTCGCGCGTCGGCTTCGAGCGCTCGACGATGCGTGCGGTAATCGCGGAAATGCGGGCGTCAGCGGCCATGGTCGATCTGCCTCCGTCTGTTTTGCGCGATGTCCCGGAAGATCGGCTTCGATCTGGCTTGGTCGGGGACCCGGCGCGGGGTTAAAACGTCAATGCAATGCCGTTGCGCCCGTGAGGGCGCATGGCGCAGCACATGTTGCTGTGTCTTTCAGGGTTCGATGACGAGGCCTGCCGGCCGTGTCACGGAGCCCAATAAATCTCGACCGGAGAGGCGGCCCGGCGCAGCACGGCGCGGATCGGCATCTCGGTCTCCTCGCCGGCCGCTTCGGCCTTGGCGAGGACATCCTTCTTGCCTTCTCCCTCGATATGGAGCACCAGCAATCGGGCATCCTGAAGACTGGAGAAGGTGAATGTCAGCCGCGGCTCGCCGGCACCTTCCGCTTCCATCGTGATGATGCCGCGCGGGGTGTTCGGATCAAGTGCGGTCTGGAGATTGCTGCCGCCGGGAAAGAAGGAAGCCGTGTGGCCGTCATTGCCCATGCCGAGGATGGCGACATCGAAGGGATGGCCGACAGCCTTGGTCTTTTCCGTGGCGATGGCAGCGGCCTCCTCGACGGAAGCCGCGGCCTGATAGAGCGGAAGGAATCTGGCGGCGGCCGCCTTGTCCTTCAGCAGGTTTTCCTGGACGAGCAGGTGGTTCGAGCGCGGATTGTCAGCCGGCACGAACCGCTCGTCGACCAGGGTGATCGTCACCTTGCCCCAATCGATCGAGCGCGATGACAGCGCCTGGAAGAAGGCCTTCGGCGTGGAGCCGCCGGAGACCGCGATGCTCGCGGAGCCGCGCGCGGCGATGCCGGCCGAGAGGGTCTCGGCCACCTTGTCCGCGAGCTTGCCGGCGAGGTCGGCACCATTGGCGAAAGCATGCATATTCGCTGTCATCGTTATCGTCCCGGATTAGATGTCGTCATGCCATGTGCGGCCGTCGCGCTCGATCAGCGCGATAGCCTGGCTCGGACCCCATGTGCCGGCGGTATAGCCCTGCACCTGCTGTCCGGCTTCTTCCCAACCCTTGAGGATCGGATCGACCCATTCCCACGCCGCTTCCACTTCGTCGCGGCGCATGAACAGCGTCTGGTTGGAGCGGATGACGTCCATCAGCAGGCGCTCATAGGCGTCCGGGTTGCGGACGTTGAAGGCCGATGCAAAGCTCATGTCGAGCGAGACGTTGCGCAGGCGCATGCCGCCCGGGCCTGGATCCTTGATCATCAGCGACTGCTTGACGCCTTCGTCCGGCTGCAGGCGGATGATCAGCTGGTTGGCGACAGTGCGGCCGGCGGCCTGATCGAAGATGTTGTGCGGGATCGGCTTGAAGGTGATGACGATCTCCGACATGCGGCCGGCAAGACGCTTGCCGGTGCGGATGTAGAAGGGAACGCCGGCCCAGCGCCAGTTGCCGATCTCGGCCTTGATGGCGACGAAGGTTTCGGTGTTGGAAACGCCGCCTTCGAGTTCATCGAGGTAGCCCTTGACCGGACCGCCCGAGGATGCGCCGGCGCGGTACTGGCCGCGAACCGTCGCCTGTTCGACGTTGGAAGCGTTGATCGGCTTCAGCGCGCGCAGCACCTTGAGCTTCTCGTCGCGGACGGCTTCGGAATCCATCGAGGAGGGGATTTCCATCGCGGTCAGGCAAAGCAGCTGCAGAATGTGGTTCTGCACCATGTCGCGCAGGGCGCCGGCGGTGTCATAGTAGCCGGCACGGCCTTCGAGGCCGACCGATTCCGCCACCGTGATCTGCACATGGTCGATATGGTTGGCGTTCCACAATGGCTCGTAGAGGGCATTGGCAAAGCGCAGGGCCATCAGGTTCTGCACGGTTTCCTTGCCGAGATAGTGGTCGATGCGGAAGATCTGCTCTTCCTTGAAGACCTTGCCGATCGTGTCGTTGAGCTGCAGCGCGGACGCAAGGTCGCGGCCGATCGGCTTTTCGACGACGATGCGGGTCTGCTTGGTAATCAGCTTGTGGTCGTGGATCTTCTGCGAGATGTCGCCGAAGATGCCCGGAGCGACGGCGAGGTAGAAGGCGCGAACGCGGTCCTTGCCCTCATCCAGGATCTTCTTGAGCTGGTCCCAGCCGGCATCGCTGCGCGCATCGACCGGAACGTAGAACAGGCGCGCCAGGAACTTCTTGACTTCCGGCTCGTCATATTCGCCCTTCTTCAGGTGTTCCTTGAGGGCGGCGTCGGCAAACTTGCGGTATTCCTCGTTCGACAGCGCGCTGCGCGATGCGCCGATGATGCGAGTCGGTTCGGAAAACTGGCCTTCGATCTGGCGATGATAAAGAGCGGGCAGGAGCTTGCGCTCGGCAAGGTCGCCGCTGCCGCCGAAAACGACATAATCAAATGGTTCAACAGGAATGATTTGGCTGCTCATGAGCTATCTCTCAATCGGTCTTGGTTGAGGCCTCTTTTAATCTAATCGATTTAAAAAGGCCAGTGTGCATCGCAAAATTCAGACTCGGCCTTTTAGAGCGGATTGCCGACGGAGGAAATCATCTTCCGGTTTCAGAACCTGTCGCGCAACGCGAACCACGAGAGCGCCAGGAACAGCAGAGGCGCCCGCATGCGCGCACCGCCGGGGAAAGGCGGGATCTTCAGCTCCTTGAAGAGATGAAGTTCGTCCGCATTCCCGAGAACCGTTTTCGCATAGAGTTTACCGCAATAGTTTGACAGCATCACCCCATGGCCGGAATAGCCGCCGATGGAGGTGACGCCCGGCATGACCTCGCGCACGAAAGGTTGCCGCGGCATGGTGATGCCGACGGAGCCACCCCAGGCGTAGTCGATGTTTATCTCGCCCAGATCGGGATAGATCTCGGCGATCTGCCGGCGGATGTGCTGCGTTATGTCGCGTGGATTGTCTGATGTGTACGCTTCGCGGCCGCCGAACAGCAGGCGCCCATCCTTCGATTTGCGGAAATAGCGCACCACGAATCGCGAATCTGCGACGGCTTCGTTGCCGGGAAGTACCGTCGGAAAGCGATCGAGCGGTTCGGTGGCGCCGATGAAGGAGCGGATCGGCATGACGTGGCTCGCTGTCACCGGCTCGAGGTTGCCGATATAGCCGTTGCAGGCGATCAGCACCCGGTCGGCGATGATTTCGCCGCCATCCGTTTCGATCGTGGTCTTGCCGCCCGCCTGCCGAAAGGCCTTCGCCTTCGTCATTTCGAAGAGGGCTGCCCCGGCTTCGGTGGCGACGCGGGCAAGCCCGATGAGCAGCTTCAGCGGATGGATATGGCCGGTGCCCATATCCCTGACACCGTAGAGATAGAATTGCGAACCCAGCCGCTCCCGGGTTTCGTCCTGCTCCATGAATTTCATGTGCGGATAGCCGTAACGGGTCGCCGCTATTTCCGCATTGTCCATGTAGTCGCGCTTGTAGCTGCGCTTGTGCGTGACGTTCATCTGGCCCGGCAGGAAGTCGATGTCGATGCCATGTTCCGAAGCGAAATCGAGAAGGTGGTGCTTGGCAGTCTCGGCCAGGTCGAAAAGCGCCTTCGAGCGCTCGTAGCCGATCTTTTCCTCCATCTCCTCGGGCCACCAGCGCTGGCCCGTGCCGAGTTGCCCGCCATTGCGGCCGGATGCGCCGTCGCCGAAGCGGTTGGCGTCGATCAGAACGACGTCGGCGCCGCCCTTGGCAAGGTTATAGGCGGCCTGAAGGCCGGTATAGCCGCCGCCGACGATCGCGACATCGGCCCGGCGCGAGCCGTCGAGCTTCGGATAGCTCGCACGCGGGCCAACGGTCGCCTGATAGAAGGAAAGGCCCGGCGCAATGGGGCTCTGCCATGTTTCCTGCAATGTCATGGGCGATCCCCTCACACGTTGAGCAGAAGGAATTCCCGCTCCCACGGGCTGATCACCTGCATGAAGGTCTCGAATTCGCCGCGTTTGACGCCGGCATAGATGTCGATGAAGTCCTTGCCGAGGACCTCTTCGAAGGCAGGCTCGTCCTCCAGCAGCGCGATGGCTTCCAGAAGGCCGCGCGGCAGGTCGATCGAGCCTTCGTTGGCCGAGTCCTCGGTCGGTGCCGTCGGCTCCACTTTCTTCATGATGCCGAGCAGGCCGGAGGCAAGCGAGGCGGCAAGCGCGAGGTAGGGATTGGCATCGGAACTCGGCAGCCGGTTCTCGACGCGGCGCGCCTGCGGATCGGAAACGGGCACGCGGAACGCCGTGGTGCGGTTGTCGTAGCCCCAGGCATTGTTGACCGGGCACGACATGTTCGGCGCCAGCCGCCGATAGGAGTTCACATAGGGCGCAAGCATGGCGAGCGCATTCGGCACGTAGCGCTGCATGCCGCCGATGAAATGGAAGAACTCCTGCGATGGGCTCCCGTCCGGATTGGTGAAGACGTTCTTGCCGGTCTCGATATTCACGACGGACTGATGGATATGCATCGCCGAGCCCGCCTGGCTCTGCATCGGCTTGGCCATGAAGGTCGCGTAGATGCCGTGCTTCAGCGCGGCCTCGCGAATGGTGCGCTTGAACATGAACACCTGGTCGGCAAGCTCGATCGGGTCGCCGTGGCGAAGGTTGATTTCAAGCTGGGCCGGACCTTCTTCATGGATCAGCGTGTCGATCTCCAGACCCTGCTTCTCCGAGAAATGGTAGATGTCGTCGATCAGCTCGTCGAACTCGTTGATGCCGGCGATCGAATAGCCCTGACCGCCGAGGATCGAGCGGCCGGAGCGGCCTTTCGGCGGATGCAGCGGGTAGTCTGGGTCGTCATTCTTGGCGACCAGATAAAATTCGATCTCGGGGGCGACCACCGGCTTCCAGCCGCGGTCGCGGTAGAGCCCCATGATCTTCTTCAGCAGGTTGCGCGGTGTATAGGACACCGCATGTCCTTCGGAATTGACGATGTCGCAGATCACCTGCGCCGTCGGATCGGTTTCCCAGGGAACGACGGACAGCGTCGAAAGGTCAGGCACCAGCTTCAGATCGCTGTCGCGCGGTTCGTAGCGGAAGCTTTCGGTCTCCTCCGGATATTCGCCGGAAATCGTGTGGCGATAGATCGCCGAAGGCAGCGCCAGCGATGTGTTGGACGTGAATTTCGAGGTCGGCATCATCTTGCCGCGCGGCACGCCGGCAAGGTCGGGCGTGATGCATTCTATGTCTTCGATCCCGCGCGCCCGCAGCCATTGGGCCGCTTCCTTCCAGTTTGCCACGCCGCGTGCCGATCTCAGACTTGGAGGAACCGTAGGGATTTTCGAGGCAGGCACTGAAGCTTTCAGCGGGGTCTTTCTCGCAGGCATAAAACACCGTATTTGGGTTGATCGGTGATTGCATCATAACCGCAGTTTGCCAATTGGCGAGGGGGAAAACCGCCCGGACTTTCGCCATATGATGGAAAAATGAAGAGAGCGAGCGGTGAAGAATGAAGGGTCCAAGCGTGGCTGCCAGATATGATGTGATCGTCCTCGGCGCGGGCGCGGCAGGCATGATGTGCGCCATCCGCGCCGGCCAGCGCGGACGATCCGTCCTCGTGCTGGATCATGCCGGCGCACCTGGCGAGAAGATCCGCATTTCGGGAGGCGGCCGCTGCAATTTCACCAATGTCAATGCCGGCCCGAAGAACTTCCTGTCCGCCAATCCGCATTTCGCCAAATCGGCGCTTGCCCGCTTTACGCCTCAGGATTTCATCGCCTTGGTCGAACGCCATGGCATCGCCTGGCACGAGAAGACGCTTGGCCAGCTCTTCTGCGACGACAGCGCCAAGGATATCATCCGCATGCTGACGGACGAGATGCGCGCGGCCGGAGCGCAATTGCGATTGCGCACCGAGATCGGTGACATCGAGCAAACCTCCGGCAGCTATCGCATCGGAACGTCCGAAGGCGTCTTTGAGACATCCTCGCTGGTCGTCGCCACCGGCGGCAAGTCGATCCCCAAGATGGGAGCCACCGGATTTGCCTATCGTATTGCCGAGCAGTTCGGATTGCCTGTCGTCGAAACCCGGCCGGGTCTCGTGCCCCTGACGCTCGATCCGCAATTGCTCCAGCGCCTGGCACCGTTGTCGGGCATTGCCGCACCCGCCGAGATCCGCCACGGCAAGACGGCATTCCGCGAAGCCCTGCTCTTTACCCATCGCGGCCTCAGCGGCCCCGCCATCCTGCAGATTTCCTCCTATTGGCGGGAAGGCGAGGACATTACCGTGGTGATCGAGCCCGACGTCGATATCTTCGCGCTTCTCAAGAAAGCCAAGCAGGTAAGTGGCCGGCAATCGGCGCAGACGGCTCTTGCGGAGATCCTGCCGAAGCGGCTGGCGCAGCACCTCGTCGAAAGCGAAGGCATCTCGGGCAACATGGCCGATCAATCCGACAGGCATCTGCAGCGGCTTGCGGCAGCCGTCCAGTCCTGGGCGGTCAAGCCGTCGGGGTCGGAGGGCTATCGGACCGCTGAGGTGACGCTCGGCGGCATCGACACCGCCTGCCTCGATTCCCGTACGATGCAGGCAAAGACCATTCCCGGCCTCTTCTTCATCGGCGAATGCGTCGACGTCACCGGCTGGCTCGGCGGCTACAATTTCCAATGGGCATGGGCATCCGGCCACGTTGCCGGCGAAGCGGCCTGAGCCTCAATTTCGAGGCCATGCCGGCACTGCGACAAAATGGAACCTGCCCCTTGGTTCTCGCGTTTTCCTTTCCTACATCTTTAGTGAATACATTGGCAGTTGCCGAAAGTACCGTTTGCCGGTTATCGTGTCAGTGCGAAAATGGGAATATACTCATGAACAGAACACAGCGTCGCGCTCGCGCCATTGCAATCGCTCAGACCCAGGACAACGCCAAGCTCTTGGCGGCAAGGCTATTGATGTTGGCGACCGGCGTTACCGCCGCCTGCATTGCCTATCTCGCCATCCGCGGCTTCTGATCTTCAGCCGCTTTTATGCTCCGGGCCGTCGCAGGACGACGGCTGTTGTTCGCGCACAAATATAGATTTTGGCGCCTGCTTTTCAGCGTTTGATTGTATGCTGCAGGCCACACAACACCCTTATCTGAAAATTAATTAATCACACGGACAATCCCAGCCGATTTATTGGGGCGCTCTACTGCAAGATAGAGCCGAAGCAATGATTGCTTCCTGACATCACTCGGGAACCCCGCCTGCGGATATTTCAAGAACGATGGTTATACATCCGGTCAGCGCCTAGGTGGCGCCGACGGGGAGCGGTGTGTGAGAGGTTTGAGCCACTATGTTCATTGATAAGATATTGTCGCGTTTCAACATCAAGACGAAGGTTCTGATATTCGTCCTGCCGTTCGTCATCAGTATTTCCGCCGTAGGTCTCACCGGGCTTTATGCGTCGGGTCTGCTTCAGGGGCGCATGGAGATTTCCAACAGCGTCCTGCAGTCTCTGACCGGCTTCAAGAATCTTTATGGCTCGATGGACGACTTCCTGCGCATCACCAACGAGCAGCAGCGCGACAAGCTTTATCAGGACATCAAGTCTCAGCAGAGCGTGCTCAATTCGACGCTCGGCCAGCTTGGCCAGGAGGCCGAGGGTCGCGACAACCTGACCGAGGCTGCCGCCAAGACCGCCGACATGTCCAACCTCGTCGGCAGGCTGTGGTCGCTGCATGACCAGGAACTCTCGGTGCGCAAGACGATCGACGACGCGCAGCGCGCGTTGATCAGCGCCCGCTTCAACGTCAACTTCAACAGCCAGCAGCTGGAAGACCAGATGCGCCAGGATCAGGCCGATGCGACCTCGACGCTGCGCTCGGCCGATCGCCTGCTGAAGGGCGGCGACCTGCTGGTTGCCGTCGCCGAGGATTTCAACAAGGCGGCCACGCCGGCAGACAAGGTCAAGCTCCTGAAGGACCGCTTGACGGATCTGAACAGGGCGCAGCGCTCCATCGACCTCGCACTGCCGCAGAATCAAAAGAGCGTCGTTCAGTCGCTCGTGAGCACGATCAAGGATCTCTCCGCCTTCACCGAAAGCACCGACGTCCCGACGGACGACACCGTTGCCAATATCAGCCGGTTGCTTTCGCGCTTTCGCCAGACCTCGACCTATACGCAGCTGACGGCGACGCAGATGATGCGTCAGGCCACCACGAGCTTCGTATCGCTCGACGCCCGCGTCGCGCAGACCAATTCGGTCCTGCAGGACACACGCCGGCTGGAAGACTCGATCTACTCGCTGCAGCTCGTGCTCGCCGATTTCAACGCGAATACCAATAAGGACAACCTCGTCCGCCTGCGCCAGGAAATCTCGAAGCTTGCCGGCGATATCGACACGCTGAACCAGAGCGCCAAGAGCATGGATTTCGCCAACGATATCGATGCCGCCATCCGCCCGGCGATCAAATCCATGGACGATGCCGGCGGCAAGCTGGTCGACACCATCACGCAGCGTATCGGCGAATATGCGAGCGCCCGCCAGCAGCTCGATCAGGTCTGGGGCCAGCTCACCGCCTTTGCCGAAACGCAGAAGCAGAGCGCGGGTAGCGAACGCAACCAGGCGAACTCCATATCCATCCTGGCAACGGCTCTCGGCATCATCCTCTCGGTTGCCGGCGGCATCGCGCTCGTCCTGACCCTGCAGCGCCCGATCGGCCAGATCACCGCCGCCATGCGGCGCATCGCCGATGGCATGCTGGAGACGGCGATCTCCGGCGAACAGCGCCATGACGAAATCGGCGACATGGCCCGCGCCCTCGGCATCTTCAAGGAAAACGCCATTTCGAAGATCCGCATCGAGGAGCAGAGCGACGAAGAGCGTGCCGCGGCCGAACACGAGCGCCAGCGCAACGATGCCGAAAAGCGCGAGCTCGACCGCCAGATCGACTACGCGGTGAGCGAGCTCGCTGCCGGCCTCGAGCGCCTTGCTCAGGGCGATATTTCCGCGACCATCGAGACGCCCTTCATCGGCCGTCTCGAGCAGCTGCGCCAGGACTTCAACAGTTCGCTGTCGCGCCTGCAGCAGACGCTGAGCCAGGTCCGCAGCAATGTCGAGCTGATCCAGAGCAACGGCAATCAGATGGCGGCCTCCGCCGAGAACCTGTCGAAGCGCACCGAGCAGCAGGCGGCGTCGCTGGAGCAGACCGCCGCCGCCGTCGACGAGATCACCGTCACCGTTCGGTCTTCCGCGGAACGTGCCAAGGATGCGGATGCCATCGTGCGCGAAGCCAAGCGCAGCGCCGATGACAGTTCCGTCGTCGTCGGCAACGCCATCGATGCGATGACCCGCATCGAGGACGCTTCCCGCAAGATCGAGCAGATCATCGGCGTCATCGACGAGATCGCTTTCCAGACCAACCTCCTGGCGCTCAATGCCGGGATCGAGGCCGCCCGCGCCGGCGATGCCGGCAAGGGCTTCGCGGTCGTCGCCATGGAAGTGCGCGAGCTTGCGCAGCGCTCCGCCGCTGCGGCGAAGGAAATCAAGGGGCTGATCAACAAGTCGACGCAGGAGGTCAATTCCGGCTCGCAGTTCGTCCAGGAGGCCGGTTCGGTGCTCGCGCAGATCAGCGGCCAGATCGTCACCATCAGCCAGCATGTGGAAATGATCGCGCGCGCCAGCCACGACCAGGCCAGCGCCCTGCAGGAGGTCAATTCCTCGGTCAATCACATGGACCAGATGACGCAGCAGAACGCCGGCATGGTGGAAGAGACCACGGCGGCAAGCCGCGAACTTGCCGGCGAGGCCGACGCCCTGTTGCATCTCATCCAGCAGTTCAAGATCGAGGCCGGATACAGCGCCGGCTATATGCGGGAACAGGCAGCCTGATCGCTGCCATCGTCGTGATCGCAGGCGAACCGGCCGGTCTCCGGCCGGTTCGCCTTTTTCATGGCTGCGCGGCGAAGGCGTAAGCGGGCGACCATCCGCCCGAGCCAATGGAAGAAGAGCAGGGGATCTCGCGCGTAGTCGAGGTAGAACAGATCCTCGTTGCGGCGCCATTGTTCTTCGCGCGCCAGGCTTTGCAGTTCAATGGCCTTGGCCAAAGCAATACCGTCCATCATGAGATGTCTCCGTGTTTTGAGGCATCTCTTCAACTACACATGGGAATTTGCTTTATAAACAGCCGTTTTCGCCCTATGTTTTTCAACTATGAAAAACACGGCATGGGATTCCTACCAGCTCTTTCTTGATGTCGCCCGCGGTGGCGGCTTGACCGGCGCAGTCGCGTCGAGCGGCCTCAGTCCCGCCACGATCGGCCGGCGCATGCTGGAACTGGAAAAGCAGGTCGGCCGGCCGCTTTTCGAGCGCAGCCAGGCTGGTTACGCACTGACGGGCGATGGCCAGGCGCTGTTCGACCAGCTGCTGGAGATGGAAGCCGCCGCCCGCAAGGTCGATAGCTGGCAGCGCGATGCGCAGGGCACATCCATCGTCCGCATCGCCGCCGGCACATGGGTCGGCTGGCTGCTGAGCCAGAACATGCCGACGATCTGTTCGGAGCGCGACGGATTCCGCATCGATCTGCACCTTGGCGAGCGCCGGGCCAGCCTTGCCCATCGCGAGAGCGACATCGGCATCCGCGCCTTCGAGCCAGAGGAGAGCAATCTCGCGGCCATCAAGACCGGCGATGTCGCCTATGCCGCCTATCAGGCCCGCAACATGCGCTTTGCCGGCCCCCAGCGCTGGATCGCGGTGGCGGAGGAGGAGGCGATTTCGGCCTATCTGCGCTGGCCGCATCAGAACCGCCGGGAGGAGATCGCCTTCACCGTCAGCCGCCCGCGTTCGCTGCACGATCTGGTGCTCGCCGGGGCGGGCACTGCCGTTCTGCCCTGTTTCGTCGGCGACCAGGAACCGAGGCTGGAGCGGGTCGGCGAGGAGATCGCGGCATTGCGCCATCGGCAATGGATCGTCATGAACAATGCCGACCGTCACCGCAGGGAAATTCGCACCGTGGTCGACCGCATGGCCAAGCTGTTGAAAAGCCACTCCGAGCTGTTTGCCGGCAAGCGCCCGACCTATCTGTGAGAAACGGGCGGCGATCGGCCGCCGGTTTGCTTGTGCTCAGCGCGCCGCGTCACCCCAGCGATATTCGACGGTTGCGTCGTCCAGCTTCGCCTTCAGCTCGGGATCGAGCTTGAGATCGATTGCCGCGAGCGTGTCGGTCAGCTGATCCGGCCGGCTGGCGCCGATGATGGCGGAGGTGATGACCGGATTGGCCGCCACCCAGGAGACGGCGAGCTTGGTGAGCGACTGGCCGGCCTCCTCGGCGATACCACGCAATTTCTCGATCGTCGCGAATTCGCGTTCATGCCAATAGCGCTGCAGATAGTTGGTCCCGGCGCTGCGCAGCTGCGCGCTGAAGCGGCCCTCCGTCGGCGCGACATCGTGCTTGTGCTTGCCGGTGAGAAGACCGCCGGCGATCGGGTTGTAGGGAATGACGGCGATGCGCTGTTCTTCGGCAAGCGGTAGCAGTTCGCGCTCGATCTGGCGGAACAGGAGGTTGTAGCGCGGCTGCACCGAGACGAAGCGGGCGGTGCGCAGGACGTCGGCGCGGCCGAGCGCCAATGCCAGCCGGTAGGCCAGGAAGTTCGACACGCCGACATAGCGGGCCTTGCCCGAGCGCACGATGACGTCGAGCGCCTCCAGCGTCTCGTCGATCGGCGTTTCGCGATCGTCCGAATGCAGCTGATAAAGGTCGACATAGTCGGTGCCGAGACGCCGCAGCGACGCGTCGATGGCATCGAGAAGGTGCTTGCGCGATGCGCCTTGGTCCCAGGAGGAGGGGCCGACCTTGCCGACGGCCTTGGTCGCGACGATGAAGCGGTCACGCTTGCCCTTCAGCCAGCGGCCGACGATCTCTTCGGTGCGGCCGGCAAGCTGCTCGCCGCCGCCGAGCGGATAGACGTCGGCCGTGTCGATGAAATTGACGCCGGCATCGGTCGCCTTGTCGAGAATCGCATGGGCTATGTCTTCCTGCTCGATCTGCAGGCCGAACGTCATTGTACCCAGGCACAGGCGCGAGACGCTGAGACCGGTATTGCCGAATTTTTGATACTGCATGATGCACCCTTCAACGATGGATTGGGTTTGCCCGCTGGGCGGGGCTGCGAAACGGGCATGAGACTATTCTTGGAGTGAGACGCCGCGATGTTAGCAAAGCTGGTTTGCGCATTCACGCGGGAAGCGGGGCTGGAGTTCACAATCGCGTGCGAACGGTCGGCGTGGCTGTTTGTCGTGCGCTCCACCGTTTCTCCGTAAATCCGCCAAAGCTCATGATGGCTTGCTTTTTCCCCCTTGTGGCCGTCCGATTTCCTTTCTAGTCTAACGGGAAAAACAGAGGGTTGGGTGTCGCCTGGATACCCCTGAACAAAACAGGAGAGACTATGAAGTCCATGTTCGCACGGCTTGCAGCAACGGCTTTCGCGGTCGTTTCGCTGGCGGCGGCCGCTCAGGCAGAAGACAAAGTCGTCAATATCTACAACTGGTCTGATTATATCGACAATTCGATCCTGGACGATTTCACCAAGGAAACCGGCATCAAGGTCGTCTACGATACGTTCGACCAGAACGAGACCCTGGAAACGAAGCTGCTTGCGGGCAAGACCGGCTACGACGTCGTGGTTCCGACGGCCTACTTCCTGCAGCGCCAGATCAAGGCCGGCGTCTTCCAGAAGCTCGACAAGTCCAAGCTGCCGAACCTCTCCAACATGTGGGATACGGTGCAGCAGCGCATCGCAACCTACGATCCCGGCAACCAGTACGCCATCGACTATATGTGGGGCACCAGCGGCGTCGGCTATAATATCGACAAGGTAAAGCAGATTCTCGGCACGGACGAGGCGCCGGATATCAACGTGATCTTCGATCCGGCGCTAGCCGCCAAGTTCAAGGATTGCGGCATCTACGTGCTCGACTCGCCGACCGACGTCATTCCGGCAGCCTTGCGCTATCTGGGTCTCGATCCGAACTCGACCAAGCCGGAGGACTTCAAGAAGGCTGAGGATCTCCTGACCGCGATCCGCCCCTTCGTTCGCAAGTTCCACTCCTCCGAATATATCAATGCGCTCGCCAACGGCGATATCTGCATCGCCTTCGGCTATTCCGGCGACGTTCTGCAGGCGCGCAACCGTGCAACCGAAGCCAAGAACGGCGTGAACATCGGCTACTCGATCCCCTCCAAGGGCGCGCAGATGTGGTTCGACGTCATGGCGATCCCGGCGGATGCGCCGCATGTCGAAGAGGCGCATATCTTCCTCAACTACATCATGAGACCCGAAGTTATCGCCAAGGCCAGCGACTTCACGGCCTATGCCAACGGCAACAAGGCGTCGCAGCAGTTCGTGAGCAAGGACGTGCTCGACGATCCGGCCGTCTATCCGACCGACGCGGTCCGCGAGAAGCTGTTCACGCTGACTCCCTGGGATCCGAAAACGCAGCGCGTGGCAACGCGCTTGTGGACAAAGGTCACAACTGGCCAATAAGTTGAGATGGCCCGGACGGCAACGTCCGGGCCTTTCCTTAAGAGGATAATGCAGGAATCACGAGCGCGCCGGGATGGGGAAGAGCCGGCGCGATGCGCGCCCACCCGGGCATCCATTTGGGGATAGATTATGAAGTCACTCGGTAATATCCGGCGTTCCTTTGCTCCTTGGACCGATCCTTCGGCCAAGCCTTACATTTCCTTCAAGAATGTTACGAAGAAGTTCGGTGATTTCACCGCTGTCGACGACCTCTCCCTGAATATCTACAACCGCGAGTTCTTCGCGCTTCTGGGCGCGTCGGGTTGCGGCAAGTCCACGCTTCTGCGCATGCTGGCGGGCTTCGAGCAGCCGACGACGGGCGAGATCGTGCTGGACGGCCAGGATCTTGCCGGCACGCCGCCCTATCGCCGCCCCGTCAACATGATGTTCCAGTCCTATGCGCTCTTTCCGCATATGTCGGTGGAGAAGAACATAGCCTTCGGCCTGCGCCAGGACGGCATGGCGAAGAACGAGATCGCCGATCGCGTCACGCAGATGCTGAAGCTCGTCAAGCTGGAGCAGTTTGCGAGGCGCAAGCCCAATCAGCTCTCCGGCGGCCAGCGCCAGCGCGTGGCCTTGGCCCGCTCCATCGCAAAGCGCCCGAAGGTGCTGCTGCTCGACGAGCCGCTCGGCGCGCTCGACAAGAAACTGCGCGAGGAAACCCAGTTCGAGCTCATGGACCTGCAGCAGAGCCTGGGCCTGACGTTCGTCGTCGTTACCCATGACCAGGAAGAAGCGATGACCATGGCCGACCGCATCGCGGTCATGAGCCACGGCAAGGTGGTGCAGGTGGCAACGCCGGCCGAAATCTACGAGGCGCCCAACTGCCGCTTCGTCGCCGATTTCATCGGCGACGTGAACATCCTCGACGGCAACGTCACCTCGGCGCAATCGGGCATCGTCGAGATATCGGTCGATTCCGGCTTTACGGTGCGCACCGCTTCGGGCGACGCGCCGTCCGAGGGAAGCCGCGCCAGCCTTGCCATCCGTCCGGAAAAGCTGCGGGTAACGCCGCGTCCGCCCGCCAACGCGTCCCTCAATGCCGCCGAAGGCGAGATCTGGGACATCGCCTATCTCGGCGACATGACGGTTTTCCACGTCAAGCTGAAGAGCGGGCAGGTGGTCAAGGCCTCGTCGCTGAACGCCGTGCGCGCCGTGGAAGAGCCTTTCACCTACGACCAGAACGTCTGGGTCTCCTTCGACGAAAATGCCGGCGTGTTGCTGAAGGATTGACCATGAGAGCGCTCGGTTCCTCCATCTATCAGCGCCTCGTCATCATCGTTCCCTATGCCTGGTTGCTGATCTTCTTTCTCGCGCCGTTCCTCATCGTCTTCCGCATCTCGCTGTCGACGAAGGCCATGTCGGTGCCGCCCTATGATCCGTCCTTCGCCTGGAGCGACAGCTTCGGCGACTGGTGGGACAAACTGCAAGCGATGTCGTTCGACAATTACGTATGGTTGACCGGCGATCCGCTCTACATGAATGCCTATCTGCAGAGCCTGCAGATCGCCGGGATTTCGACGCTGCTGACGCTGATCATCGCCTATCCCATCGCCTACGGCATGGCGCAGGCGCCGCGCACGATCCGGCCCACCTTGCTGATGCTGGTCATCCTGCCGTTCTGGACGAGCTTCCTGATCCGCGTCTATTCCTGGATGTCGATCCTCAGCACGACGGGCCTGCTGAACCAGCTGCTGATGGCGCTCGGCATCATCCACGAGCCGCTGGTCATCCTCAATACCAATACGGCGGTCTATATCGGCATGGTCTATTCCTATCTGCCCTTCATGGTGCTGCCGCTCTATTCGGCGCTGGAGAAGATGGACGGCACGCTGATCGAGGCGGCGCAGGATCTCGGCTGCACGCCGATCGGCGCTTTCTGGCGCGTCACCTTTCCGCTCTCCATACCGGGTGTGGTTGCCGGCTGCATGCTGGTCTTCATCCCCGCCGTCGGCGAATTCGTCATTCCGGATCTGCTCGGCGGTTCGGAAACCTTGATGATCGGCAAGGTGCTCTGGACGGAATTCTACAGCAATACCGACTGGCCGCTGGCCTCGGCGGTGGCGACCATCCTCCTTCTGGTGCTGGTGGTGCCCATCGTGTTCTTCCAGCATTTCCAGGCCAAGGCCGACGAGAAGGGGAGATAGTCGATGATCCGCTGGTCCCGTTTCAACATCGTCTCGGTCACGCTCGGTTTGGCCTTCCTCTACCTGCCGATCCTGCTGCTGGTCATCTACTCCTTCAACAGGTCGCGGCTGGTCACCGTCTGGGGCGGTTTCTCGACGCAATGGTACGTGCATCTTTTCAGCAACGACACCATGCTGAGCGCTGCCTGGCTGACGGTCCGCATCGCGCTCCTGTCGGCGACCATCGCCACGGTGCTCGGCACCATGGCGGCCCTGACCCTCGTGCGCTACACGCGTTTCCGAGGCCGCATCCTGTTTTCCGGCATGATCTATGCGCCGCTCGTCATGCCTGACGTCATCACCGGCCTGTCGCTGCTGCTGCTCTTCGTCACGTCGGGCGTCGATCGCGGTTTCTGGACGATCGTCATGGCGCACACGACGCTGACCATGTGCTTCGTCGCCGTCGTCGTGCAGTCGCGCCTGCTGACCTTCGACCGCTCGATCGAGGAGGCGGCGCTGGATCTCGGTGCTCCGCCGGTGCGGACTTTCTTCGAGGTGACGCTGCCGATCATCGCGCCGGCCGTATTTTCGGGCTGGGTGCTGGCTTTGACCTTGTCGCTCGACGATCTGGTGATTGCGACCTTCGCGTCCGGCGCCGGCGCCAAGACGCTGCCGATGCTGATCTACAGCCAGGTCAAGCTCGGCGTCACGCCGGAGATCAATGCCATCTGCACCATCCTGATCGGCGTCGTCGCCATTGGCGTCATCTGTGCGTCCATCGTGACGAAACGCCGCGAAGTCCAGCGCCAGAGGGACGAACAGGCGGCCGCCGCGGCCTGAGGCGCGGCGGTCCGGACTGTAAGCCCCGGAAGATCATTGCTCCGGCAATGGCTGTATCGGCTTCTGCAACAGCGTCGCGACCGGCGAGACGACCGGGTTAGGCCAGCTGCCCCCGATGAAGAAGGGCAGCATCGGCAGTTCGTCGGCGTCGGAGGGCGAGGTCGCTTCGATTGCGCCCGAGAGCGCCAGGCCATTGGTGCGGAAGGGAACGACGCCATTGAAGGTAATCGTTTCGTTCTGTCCCGCGATCGAGGCATTCTTCACCTCGGCTGACCCCTTCGCAAAGCTTGCGTCGACATTGATGCTGTCGAAATCGAAGGATGCGTCGGCGACATCGCTCATCCGGAAAAACGCCTTCTCGGCCGCCAGCGTCCGGAAGGCGGAGATGTCGAACTGGCGCAGCGACCCCGCCGTCGACGCGAAGTGCAGCGTACCGGCCACGTCGCTGAGCGTGGCGACCCAGATCGGCTTGGAGGTGCTGAGCGCCAGGTCCAGCGACCCTGACGACGGCATCGGCAGCGGGCCTGTCAGCTTCAATCGGGTAAAGAGCCCGCCGAAATCGGCGTTTCGGATGGAAATCTGCAATTTGCCGCCGCCGTCGAAATCACCCGGGGCGACCTCCAGATGTGCGGTCAGCGAACCGTTTTCGAAGCCGCTGTCGCCGATGTCGAACTTCGCCTTGCCGCCCGCCACCAGCAGGCTGGCGCCGATATTCTCGAACTGGAAGGGGCCGAGCGCCGCCTTGTTCGAGGACAGGCGCATGTCGAGGTCGAGCCGCTGCAGCGGATTGCCGTTCAAAAGCGCATCGATCGCGGTTTCGGCCGCAAGACGCATGGAAAAGGCGGCCAGGAACGGATTGAGGTTCATCTGGTCGAAGGCAAGCGTACCGGAGATCTTGGGCTTGCCGGCCGCCGTGTAATTGAGATCCATGACCCCCGAAGCAGCGGAATCGTTGACGTTGAAATTGAGGTTGTTGAAGCGCAGGCCGTTGTCGATCGCGGCGATGTCGGCGCTGAGCGAAACATTCTTCAGCGCATCGGCCGCCGGCAGGCGTTGCCCGCTCCAGGCCAGGAAGGCGGGCACATTCGGCACGCTGAGCTCCAGATTGCCCGAAAGCGCCGAAAAATCCGATATGCTGGTCGTTCCGGCATAGGTCCAGTTGATCAGCGACGAGGCGAAGCTGGTTTTCGCGTCCACGCTCTTGCCGGCGAAGAAGAGCAGCGGTTGAGCGGAGTCGAAATTGAGCTTGATGTCCTGGCCGTTGAAGCGCGCAAGAATGACGGCGGCCATCGGTCGCGACAGCCGCGGCCAGGAGATGTCCGCATTGATGCCGTTGAGCTTGTAGACATCGCCGCTGCGGTCGTCGGTCATCTCGATGCTGCCGTCCTCGATGGTCAGCATGCCGATGGCGGCGTCCTGGTCCTTCCGCATCGTTATGCCTTGGCCGGAGGAGGTCTCGGCCTGCGCGATCGCCTTGGAGAGGCGGCCTTCGTTCGTCCAGTCGATCAGGCCGTTCTCGTCGCGGCGGATATAGAGGATCGGACGCAGGAAATGGAACTCATGAAACCGGGCATGTCCGCGGATGGCCGACAGCAATGAGAAATCCGCCGAGAGACTGTCGACATGGCCGAGGACCTTGCCGTTTTTCGTCGGCTCGCGGATGGTCACCTGATTGAGCGTGACGCGCGCCGTCGGCCAGAATTCCAGCGTCGGATCGCCCTCGATCTGGGCACGATAGCCCGTCCATTCCGAGAGCGCCTTTTCGATGCCGGAACGCACAAGCCCGCTGGAAATGAGGAAAGGCGCGGTCGCTCTGAAGACAGCGAACACGATAAGGATCGTGAGAAGAATGATGCCGGTCGTGCGGGCGACGGCTGGCAGCCAACGCGAGGCCGATCGCATCGTCAACCGCCACTTATTGTTTTTCGAAGCTCTCATGATCCCGTGGGGACTCTCGAACTGATAGGGATGATCTGCCTGCGTTTGCCGGATATAGGAAATGTTTGGCGGATGCAAACACCACGCACTGGCAATAGCCACAACACCGTGATTTTATAATGCGCTGCAGCATCGTTATATAGAACGAAAAGCGGGGGAGAGAAATATGCAGGATCAGCAGCCGCTCTGGACACCATCGGAAGAATCTCGCCGCCAGAGCCCGATGTTCGCCTTCATGCAGGAATGCAACCGGCGTTTCGGCTTGTCCTTGTCCGATTTCGCAGGCCTCCATGCCTGGTCGATTGCCGACCGGGAAAATTTCTGGACTGCGGTCTGGGATTTCTGCGGCCTGAAGGGCGAACGCGGGGAACGGGCGCTCATCCATGGCGACATCATGCTGGAAGCCCGCTTCTTTCCCGACGCCAGCCTGAATTTTGCCGAAAACCTGCTATCGCGGAGCGGCGAGGGCGATGCGCTGGTGTTCTGGGGCGAGGACAAGGTGCGCGACCGCTGGTCGTGGGACCGGCTGGCCGCAATGGTTTCTCGCCTCCAGCAGGCCTATCGTGCCCTCGGCATCGGCAAGGGAGATCGTGTGGCGGCAATGATGCCGAACATGCCCGAAACCATCGCCTGCATGCTGGCGGCCGCGTCGATCGGCGCGATCTGGTCTTCCTGCTCCCCGGATTTCGGCGAGCAGGGTGTCATGGACCGCTTCGGCCAGATCGAGCCGAAGCTCTTCATCGCCTGCAGCGGCTACTGGTATGGCGGCAAGCTGCAGGATGTCACGGCCAAGGTCAGCGCCATAGCGCAGCGCCTGAAGGCCCCTGCCGTCATCGTCCCTTATGCCGGCAGTGCCGGGGCCGTCGTGGCTGCGACGCCGGGCGCAAAGAGCCTCGATGATTTTGTCGCGCCCTTCGAGGCAAAGTCGGTCGAATTCGTCGCGGTTCCCTTCTCGCATCCGTTGTTCATCCTGTTTTCCTCCGGCACGACCGGCGTTCCGAAGTGCATCGTGCATTCCACCGGCGGGGCGTTGCTGCAACTCGTCAAGGAACACCGGCTGCATTGCGGCGTCGTGCCCGGCGAAAAGGTCTTCTACTTCACCACCTGCGGCTGGATGATGTGGAACTGGCTGGTGACCGGCCTTGCCGCCGGTGCGACGCTTTGCCTCTATGATGGATCGCCCTTCGCGCCCGACGGCAACATCCTGTTCGACTATGCGCAGGAAGAGAAGTTCGCGCTGTTCGGCACGTCCGCCAAATATATCGACGCCGTACACAAGAGCGGCCTCACGCCGAAGACATCGCATGACCTGTCGAGCCTGCGGCTGATGACATCAACCGGTTCGCCGCTGTCGCCGGAGGGCTTCACCTTCGTCTATGAGGGCATCAAGGACGATATCCAGCTCGCTTCGATTTCCGGCGGCACCGACATCGTCTCATGCTTCGTGCTTGGCAACCCGCTGCAGCCTGTCTGGCGCGGCGAAATCCAGGGCCCCGGATTAGGCCTTGCCGTCGATGTCTGGAACGACGAAGGCAAGCCGGTGCGCCGCGAGAAGGGCGAGCTCGTCTGCACCAAGGCGTTTCCCTCCATGCCGGTCATGTTCTGGAACGATCCCGAACGCGCCAAATATCGTGCCGCCTATTTCGAGCGCTTCGACAATATCTGGTGCCATGGCGATTTCGCCGAATGGACCGTTCATGGTGGCCTGGTCATCCATGGCCGTTCGGACGCGACGCTCAATCCCGGCGGCGTACGCATCGGTACGGCAGAAATCTACAATCAGGTCGAGCAGATCCCAGAGGTCCTGGAGGCGCTCTGCATCGGCCAGGATTGGGACGACGATGTCCGCGTCGTGCTCTTCGTCCGCCTGGCGCCCGGCGTTTCCCTGACCGAGGATCTGGTCAAGGCGATGAAGACCCGCATTCGCACCGGCGCCTCGCCGCGTCACGTCCCGGCCAAGATCATCGCCGTTACGGATATTCCACGCACGAAATCCGGCAAGATCGTCGAGCTTGCCGTGCGCGAGGTGGTGCATGGCCGGCCAGTCAAGAACAAGGAGGCGCTCGCCAACCCGGAGGCGCTGGACCTTTTTGCGGGGCTCGAAGAACTGAAAAGTTAAGGCAGACCTTAAAACTGAGGGGCAAACGATGACCCCCGTTTGGTAATCCTGCGTTAAGAAAGCTTGGTCAAAGGTAAAGGCCGACTTGAGACCGTTCGCATGAGCTAGAGCGGATTGGAGCTGCCGTTGGCTCCCGAGACATGAAGTTCACCGACTCGAGCTTTCTTTAGGCAGCATCAACTTCAAAGGCAGCGCGATTCGCTGCCTTTTTTTCGTTTCGTCGCCGCGAATCCGCGTCTGCTCTGTACATTAGCCCGTTGAGCAAGTATGTGCACGCCTGAAGAAGAGGTTCGCAACGTGCGAACCACGATGATCGCTGCCCGCTGGCGTGCGAAGAATTCCGAAAGACAGATGATGACTGAATTCGAAGGCATCGCTCCGGCGATTGCTGAGGCTTTGGCAAAGCGCGGTTACGAAACGCTGACGCCGGTACAGAAGG
Organism: Martinezella lusitana; assembly: GCF_010668395.1. GTDB lineage: Bacteria > Pseudomonadota > Alphaproteobacteria > Rhizobiales > Rhizobiaceae > Rhizobium > Rhizobium lusitanum_A. Next base: position 260,582 of record NZ_WUEY01000001.1, on the reverse strand, counting down.
CCATGCTCGATCCTGGCCTTGCCGGCAAGGATGCGCTCGTCTCGGCCCAGACCGGCTCGGGCAAGACGGTTGCCTTCGGCCTGGCGCTGGCGCCCGGCCTGCTCGACGGCGGCGAGCGTTTCGGCCGTGCGGGAGCACCGCTGGCACTGGCAATCGCACCGACCCGCGAACTGGCGCTGCAGGTTCAGCGCGAGCTGGAATGGCTCTATGCGCAGACCGGCGCGACCATTGCTTCCTGCGTCGGCGGCATGGACATGCGCACGGAACGGCGGACGCTGGAACGCGGCGCCCATATCGTCGTCGGCACGCCGGGCCGTCTCTGCGATCACATTCGCCGCAACTCGCTCGACATATCCGAGCTGCGCGCCGTCGTGCTTGACGAGGCCGACGAGATGCTCGATCTCGGTTTCCGCGAGGACCTGGAATTCATTCTGGAAAGCGCGCCGTCCGATCGCCGCACCCTGATGTTCTCTGCGACCGTGCCGCGCTCGATCGCCAAGCTTGCCGAAAACTATCAGCGCGATGCCGTTCGCATCGCCACCGCTTCCGAAGCCAAGCAGCATGTCGATATCGACTATCGCGCGCTGACCGTGGTTCCGAGCGACAGGGAAAACGCCATCATCAACGTGCTGCGCTACTACGAAGCGCGCAACGCCATCGTTTTCTGCTCGACGCGCGCCGCCGTCAATCATCTGACGGCGCGCTTCAACAATCGCGGGTTCTCTGTCGTCGCGTTGTCGGGCGAGCTTAGCCAGAACGAGCGCACACACGCCCTGCAGGCCATGCGCGACGGCCGCGCCCGCGTCTGCATCGCCACCGACGTCGCTGCTCGCGGCATCGACCTGCCGGGTCTGGAACTGGTCGTTCATGCCGACCTGCCGACCAATCCGGATACGCTGCTGCATCGCAGCGGCCGCACCGGCCGCGCCGGCAACAAGGGCGTCAGCGCCCTCATCGTGCCGCTCAGCGCCCGCCGCCGCACCGAGCGCCTGCTGGAAGCCGCCCGCATCCGCGCCACCTGGGCAAAGCCGCCGTCGGCTGACGAAGTGAGCCAGCGCGACGACGAGCGACTTCTTGCCGATCCGGTCTTTACCGGAGCGCTCGGCGAAGATGAGCAGTCGATCGTGCAGCAATTGCTGGAGCGCCATGGCGCCGAGCAGGTTGCCGCTGCATTCCTGCGGCAGTACCGGGCCGGCCACTCCGCGCCCGAGGAGCTGCAGGACGTGCCTGCCGAAGGCGAACGCAAGAAGTCCCGCCGGGACGACTTTCCCGTTACGCCGCGCGATGATGGCCCTTCCGCGGGGCGGAACGATTTTACCGACGGTGTCTGGGTATCGCTTTCCGTCGGCCGCAAGCAGAATGCCGAGCCGCGCTGGCTGATCCCCATGCTTTGCCGCAACGGCAACCTGACGAAGCGCGACATCGGCGCCATCAAGATGCAGCCCGAGGAAACCTTTGTGGAGCTTTCGCCAGAAGGTGCCGAGCGCTTCCTCTCGGCCATCGGCCAGGACAAAACTCTGGAGCGCGGCATCCGCGTCAAGCCGCTCGCCGGCGTGCCGGATTTTCAGCAGGTCAAGCGGGAAGGCGGTTTCGCGAAGAAGAAGCCTTTCGCCGACAAGGGTGCTCGCGCCAACGACGGCCCCAAGCCGAAATGGAAGTCCGATCGCAAGCCGGAGCGGGCGCATTCAGGTGAGGGCGCTGTCTCCGAACGTCCCGACAAGAAGCCCTGGGCAAAGAAGCCCGGTAAGCCGAGTTTTACCAAGAACGACGGCCCACCCAAGGGCGGCGGTCCGAATTCCCGGGCGGCGCGCAAGGCTGCGAAGGTGCGCGGGGAATAAACACCTTCGCCGCGCTCAAGAAAGCGCGGCGTCCCTTCTTGTGCATCCACGTACGCGCCCTTCGCTTTCGATGACCGGCTTGACCGACCGTCTCGCTAATTTCGCGGCAACGGACTCCACTGCTAAAGAGCAACAGGATGGGCGTCAGGAACTACTTGATCGAAGGTGTTTCCGGCACCGGTAAGACGTCGGTCTGCCACGAACTGCGGCGGCGTGGCTACCAGGCCATCAATGGCGATGTCGAGCTGGCTTATCAGGGCGATCCAAAGACGGGAAACCCTTGGATGGGCTCGCTCACGAGCATCATATCTGGAACGTGGATAAACTCGGAGCACTGGTGGCCGACCAAAGCCATGCCGCGACATTCTTCTGCGGCGGCTCCCGAAATTTCCCGAGCTTCATTGATGTGTTCGATCGGGTTTTTGTTCTTGATGTCGACCTAGACACATTGGACAGGCGGCTCGCCGAAAGGCCGGAAACAGAATGGGGAGGAAGATCTGCCGAACGGCAGCTTATTCGGCGCTTGCATGCAACGAAAGAAGATATCCCCCAGTGTGGCGTCGTCATCGACGCCACGATGCCGATTGAACGTGTCGTAGACAGGATTCTGGAAAAGTGCGGCTAGGTCAGCCAGCTGCCTCAACTGCGCGACGTCAGCCAGACACCGACCAATGTCACCGCCAATCCGGCGAACATCGCCGTCGTCAGCGGTTCGGAAAACAGCGCCCAGGCCCAGAGCATGGTCACGGGCGGGCTGAGATAGATAGCCGCGCTGACTTGCGCCACCGGAAAGAGGCGCAGGCTTGTATAATAGATCGAGTAGGCGGCAAAGGTCGCGACCAGCACCAGCCATGTTATGCCGATCGCGAAGCCGCGGGTCAGCGGTGGCGCGAGATCGCCCTGCATCGTCGCGCAGATGCCAAACAGCACCGAGGCCGTGAGCGTGTGGATGCAAAGGCTTTGATGGACGGGCATATGCCCCATCCGCTGCCGCTTGTGCAGAACCGATGCGAAGGCGAAGACCAGCATCGACCCCACGGTCACGCCATAGGCCCAGACGGGCGCTGCGCCGAAGCTGAGGCTGTCTATCGACACGATCAGCACGCCTGTGACCGCGATCGCCGTGCCCAGCCATTGGCGCGCGCTCAGCCGCTCCCCCAGGACGGGTTGCGAAAGCGCCGCAATCGCCAGCGGCAGGAGGTCGGAAATCAGCGCCACCAGCCCCGTCGGCACCCGTTGCTCGATCGCGAGCGCAAAGCCGCCGAGATAGAGGAAAACCGACATCACGCCGAACAGCATCTGTCCGGCTATTGCGCGCAGCCTCGGCCGGGGGTCGATGGCCAGGGCAAAAGGCAGCAGGATCAAACCCGAAACAAGCGTGCGCCAGAATAGGACCAGCATGACGCTGGCCTCCTGGCTGACATAGCGAATGCCGATGAAGCCGGAACTCCAGCTGAAGATCAGCAGCGTCGCCATCACGGGCCAAAGGAAGCGGTGTTGGCTCGGTGCAGGCCGCGATAGGCATTCGTCTGTCATCTGGTTCTCGTCTGGTGGCGCTCGATCGAACGTCTTTCACGGCCCAGCCATAGGCGAGCGCCGGCGCGATGGCACATGACAAATATCGATCGCAACATGACATTTCAGTCTCATGTCTCATGACTATTTGCCAACTGCTGGCGGAACATGCATTCTCTCCCGCAAGATTGTCATTCGAGCTGAACTAGCCATGACCGACTTCACGAGCCGACGCTTGGAAATCGACGCTCTTCGCGCCTTGTGGGCGATCCGCCATCATGGCGGCATCACCCGCGCGGCGGAGGCGTTGGGCCTCTCGCAATCCGCCGTCAGCCACAAGATCAAGCGGCTTGAGACGAGCCTCGATTGCGATCTGCTGAGCCGCAAGCCCGGAGCGTCGATGTTCACCGCGGCCGGGGAGGATCTGCTTGACTATGCCGGGCGCATCCTCAGCCTGCATGACGAGGCGTTGCTGAGCCTGTCGAAGACCTCGCTTGCCGGGCGCGTCGCTCTCGGCTTGACCGAGGATACGACCTGCACCGATCTTGCCCGCATATTGGGGCGTTTTCGCCGCCTGCACCCCAACGTCTCCGTGCGCACCAAGGTCCGCATGAGTTTGATTCTCCGGGGGATGCTGGAGCGGGGAGAGCTCGACGCCGCCATCGTGCAGGTCTTCGCCCATGAGGTCCGGCCGACCGATGCCGTCCTCTTTCGCGAACAGCTGCATTGGGTCAAGCACCCGGACCTTTCTTTGCCGCCGGACGGCCCGGTTCCGTTTCTCTCCTTCGACGATGAGTGCTTCTATCGCCGATGGGCGTTCGATATCGGACAGGACGGCGGCGTCGTCCTTGAAACCGTATTCGAGTGCTCGAGCGCTGCGGGGATTGTGGCGGCCGTTAACTCGGGCCTGGGTGCGGCGCTTCTGAGCAGCCGTCATCTGCAACCCGACATGGAAATCATCACCCATGGTCTGCCGGCGCCGCCCGCCCTGGCTTATGTGGTGCGTCGCGGACGCAAGGTGAGAAACCCCGCGCTCGATACGCTTGTGGCGGAAATCGAGAGCGAAATCAGCCGTTACGGAGGCCTGGCTCTGGCGAGCTAGGCGAACCGGCCTGTCGATCAGGGCAATCGGTGCTTGCGCCGCGCATCATTACCTCGAGCGTTCGCTGGCGTTCGAGAGGGGAAGGCGCTTTTTTCTGTAGATTTGCAGGCTTTGCATGACTGAGGCAGAATGCCGCCCAAGACGAGGCGGCGAAAGGAGCGGCCTACTCATGCTCATCGGTTCATGCCACTGCGGCAAGACGGGCTGGACGCTCGACGGCGATCCGAGGTCGATCACGGCCTGCAACTGCACGCTCTGCCGGCGCTATGGTGCGCTGTGGGCCTATGATTATGAAGGGGAGCGCGTCTCCGTCACCGGACAGACGGCTTCCTATACCCGGGCCGAGGAAAAGCAGCCGTCGCTCGAAATATTGTTCTGCCCGTCCTGCGCCAATGTCTTGAGCTGGCGCGGCCTGCGGCTTCAAAAGGATGGCCGCCGCCGCATGGCCGTCAACCTGCGGCTCGCGCCGCCGGATCTCGTCTCAGGCTTGCCTATCGATCATTTCGACGGGCTCGACACGTTCGAGGACTTGCCGTCCCAGGGCAAATGCGTGCGCGATCTCTGGTTCTGATGGCGAGCCGATCGTCTGTCAGTTCGCCAATACCCTTGGCGAAGGGAAGGTGATCTCGACCAATGTGCCTTCGTTCGGGGCCGAGTTGATGGAGAAGGTCGCCCGGTTGGCGTCGACCATGGCCTTGGTCAGCGGCAGGCCGAGGCCGGTGCCGTCGCCGCGTTTGCGAGAATTGGTGGACACCTGCCGGAACGGCTTCATCGCCTGCTCCAGCTCCGAGCGCGTCATGCCGACGCCCGTATCCCTGATCCGCATCACGACGCTGCCATTGCCCTCATAGGAGGTCGACACGACGATCTGGCCGCCGGATGGCGTGAAGCGGATGGCGTTGGAGAGGATGTTGAGCGCGATCTGCTTGATGGAGCGCAGGTCGGCCACGACATTCGGCACCGCTTGCGACAGCGCCGTGCGGATGATGACGCGCTGGCTGTTGGCCTGTGGCTGCACCAGCGACACGGCTTCGGTGATCGCTTCGTTGAGGCCGACGGAGGCGAAATCCAGGTCCATCTCGCCGGCTTCGATCTTCGAGATGTCGAGGAGATCGTTGACGATGTCGAGCACATGGCGGCCGGAGCGGCCGATATCGGTCGCATATTCGACGTAGCGCGAATGGCCGATCGGCCCGAAGCGCTCGCCGGCCATCATGTCGGAAAAGCCGATGATGGCGTTGAGCGGCGTGCGGATTTCATGGCTGACGCGGGCCAGGAAATCCGTCTTGTGGGCATTGGCGGTTTCGGCGGCGCGCTTGGCGTTGCGCAGCTCTTCTTCGGTGCGCTTCCATTGCGTGATGTCGCGGATGACCGCGCAATAGCCGTTCGAGGAGTTCAGCCGGCCCATGGTCATGAACAGCGGCACGAAGCCGCCGGACGCTTCGCGGCCGATCACTTCGCGCCCGTCGTTGAGCACGCTGGCGACGCCATGGCCCGAAAGGCCGCCGAGATAATCGAGCACCGCCTTCTGGCTCTCATGCGCAAACAGCATGACGAAAGGTTTGCCGCGCGTTTCCTGGTCGTCGTAGTTGAACAGGGCGCTCGCGGAGCGGTTCATCGACCGGATCTCGCCCTCCTGGCCGATGATGATGACGCCGTCCGTCGCCGTCTCCAGCGTCGAGCGCAGTTCCTCGATCTCGACCTGCAGCTTCGCAACCTTTTCGAGGATGCGTTCCGGCCGGGCTTCCTCGGGAACGGGCTGCGGCTGCGGTGCCGGCGGCTCGCTTTTTTCCACCGGCATCAGCGCCAGCATCAAGGCCGTGCCGTCTTCCCAGCGGATCGACTGCAGCCGGGCCGTCACCGGCACCAGCGCGTCGTCGGCGCGCACCACCATCATCGTGCCGGGCCGCTCGGTCTTGTTCTCCAGATCGTTGCGCTGCAGCAGCGCATCGAGGCCGCCGACTTGCTCGAGGTCTTCCAGGCTGTCATAGCCGGTCAGCCGCAGGAATTCCGGATTGCCGTGGATGAGGCGATCGCCGGCGTGGACGAGGACGGCGAGCGGCAGCTGATCGACGATATCGGACGACAAGCCCGTGCGCATTTTCACGCGCGGCGGAATGGCGTTGCTGAGGACATCCAGCGGATCGAAATCCTCTTCCGGCTCGGCGGAAGCGGCAGGGTTCTCCGCATGGGCACCGTCGCCCGCAACGGGAATATCTTCCCCCGTGGTCTCGACCAGCTTCACGATCGGCGGAGGTGCGCTCTCTTCCGCGCGCGCAGCTTCCGTCTGCCGGTCATCGTCATGGCTGTTTTCATCGGTCGTTTCCGTCGCGTCGGACAGGATTTCGTCGGCCGCGTTCGGTTGCGGGGCGATATCGGCATCGTCATCATGCCGCTCGTCGCGGGGCTGCTCCGCGGGCGGTTCCGTGCGTTTGCCGAAGGGCTCGAGCTGCCGGGCAATTTCGCGGAACGCCGCCTGCTCACTGAGCGAAAGTCCGGCCTGTGTCAGTGTCCGGCGCTCGTGCAGCCGAACGACCTTGTCCGATTCACGACGGTTGTGCGTGTCGGAAATCCGCAGGGCAGGCGGTTCGTAATGCGGCGCGGAAGTATCTTCCGCCGCGTCCTGCATCGGGCTTTCGATCTCTTCCGCGGCCTTTGTCGCCGTCAGGGTCTCTTCCGGTTCCTGAGCCGGCGGCTCGTTCGATGCGGCGTCCGTTTCCGCCGCCGCCTCGGCAATAGGGGCCGCCCCATCGGTTTCCCGGCCAACGAGGGCCATGCCGCGTTTCACCGGATCTTCGATGGCATCCGCGAGACGGACGACACCGAAGCCTCTGAAGCCATCGAATTCGCGGCTGCGTGTATAGGTCGGCAAGGCGGCAAGATCGACCGGCACCATCAGGCTCGTGCCTTCCACCGGCCAGTAGATCGTCCGTCCGGACCATGTGTCGCGTCGCGCCAGCAGTTCGGCGATCTTGCCGTCCGGATCGAGATTGAAGCGGTGGGCGACATCGGCGAAGGCGGTGCCGGCAATCTGTGCGGCATGCGGGCCGACCGCATCGGCGAATTCGCGGGAAACCTCGCTGAACTGGCCCGCGGCGTCGATCTTCCAGACGAACCGGGTAGCGCGCCCGTTGCGCTTGAAGCTGAAGCCTTCCTCCGGACCGCTGTCGGTGCCGGCTTGAGCTGTCGGGGAAGGCGGCTCCGCTTCCGTCGTTGTCTCTATTGCAGTGTTGCCGTCGTCGCTCGCCGCGACTTCGGGCTGTTGCTCGTCGGCTTGGGCTGCCGTTTCGGCAGCAGCCCCGGGTGCGCTGTCGGGTGAGGCATGGGTATCCGCATTCACTTCCGCTTCGCTTGAGCTTTCGGCGGTCGGTGCCGGGTCCTGCTGTTCGTCTGCCCGATATTCCGGCGTCTCGTCCAGCTCCTCGATGCCGGCCACCGCATCGATGACGTCGCCGAAGGGCGCTGTCCCCTCGGCTATAGGAGCTGCTTTCGGTGTCTCGTCTGCCGCCGCTGCTTCCAGCTCCTCCCGGGCTTCCTCCGCCTGCGGCTCCACGGTTGCGACGGCGCGCGCGGCGTCGGCCAGGCTTTCCGTGGGGTCGAGATGGCCCAGCACCGTTTCCACCACGAACAGCAGGTGCAGGGCGGGAATTTCCGAGAGCTTGCCGATGGCGGCAGGCAGGTAGCCGCGCCCGGTCGGGATCGGCCGCTTGATCAGCCGGTCCGGCTGCGCGCCGGCCATGGTCGTCAGCATTCGCGCCGTCTGCGGCGTAATATCGAGCGAGCCGAACCGCGTGGATGCGGTGATGATTTCGCCATCGCGGCCGATGACGGCCATATGGGTATCGGGATCGTCGAACCCGTCGATCATGCGCCGGGCACACTCGGCTGCCGCAAGCGGCTTGGAAGAGACCGGAGAGGAAAACAGCACGGCCTCTTCGCCCGCCTGGATGCGGATAAGTTCGACGGCCGCGTTGACGACCGCCCGCTGGAAGCCCGAGGCCATGCGGATCAGGAATGTCCGCTGGTCACCGACCGCGCCGAGACCGCGCGCCGTCGCGTCGATCTGTCGGAACGAGACGTCGCCGGGCTTCGGTCCCTGTTCGACAAAATCATAAATGGCGTCATAGCCGAAAAGGTTGGCACCGGCGCCGTTGGCCCAGAGCACGCGATCCATGCCGGTCGAAAACATGACCATGGCTTCACCGCGCGCAAAGCGCTCCCGAACGCGCGGATGCACGGCAATGTCAATGAACGGATATTGAATTGCGGGCATATTCCAACCTGTTTTGCGGGCGTAACCGCCTCTCTTGCTTTAACAGTTTATTAATATCGGCGCCCCGCTTCCCGGTCCAGCGAAGGGTCCATTTTTCGGCCGAAAAGGTTAACGCGTTGTGCGCTGCAAAAATATATTGCACTGCACAATTTTTTGAACTATATAAGCTGCATAAACTTTAACGACTGGTGCCTCCGGGAGGCCCCCAAAGGAGCGTAATCATGGCTACTGTAAAGAAAGACGACGTTTTTTCAACGGCTGCATTCGACCCGTCCAAGTTCTCTGAATCGTTCCGCGACTTCGCGGAAAAGGGCGCTGCCCAGTCCAAGGAAGCCTTCGCGAAGCTGAAGACGGCGACCGAGGAAGCCGGCAAGACCGTTGAAGCAACCGTGCAGAACGCACAGGCTGGTTCGCTGGAAATCGGCCTCAAGGCAATCGACGTTCTGCGCACCAATGCCGAAAGCTCGCTGGCGCACATGGAAGCCCTGCTTCGCGTCAAGTCCGTTGGCGAACTCTTTGAACTTCAGACCGCTTTCATCCGCAAGCAGGCGGAAGTCACCGTCGAGCAGGCCAAGTCCATTCAGGAAACCACCAAGAAGGTTGCCGAAAAGCTGGCGAAGCCGAGCAAGGACGCTGCCGAAAAGGCAATGGCCTCCTTCAAGGCCTAACGCATTTCCAATACGCCTTCAAAGGCATGAACGCCCCCGTTCCCAGGCGAAAGACCTGGGGGCGGGGCTTTTTATTGCGCGGAGGAGGGATTCAAGCCCCGGCGCGCATCTTGGCTTGGATATCTGCAAAGCTTTTTTATATTGCGGGGAGATAGGACTTGAAATAATTTCAAAGTCCTCGTATGTCACCCCCGTTCGCGGCGACGCGAGCAAGTGCGGTTGTAGCTCAGTTGGTTAGAGCGCAGGTTTGTGGCACCTGAGGTCGGAGGTTCGAGACCCCCCAACCGTACCATTCTCTCCACACAGTCTGTCGGGCATGCGTCGCTGCAATCAGCGGCCGGAGCTTATTGCTTGTCTTTCGGCTTCTTTTCCACATGTCCGGGCGATATCGGATCGCTGGCGGGAAAGGTCTCTTCCAGCGCTTCCTCGAGATAGTCGTCCTGTTCCTTGTGCTCTCTTTTGCTGGGTTTCTGCGGCTTCTTGTCGGTCATCATCCTGGCTCCCTGGCTTTTCCCAAGGATACTAGGCTTCGCCCGGCCTTTGTCCAGCATCGTGCTGAGCGTCGAAAGGCCGAACGGCGTCACTTTCCGTCATGCCGGATTCATATTGGAACCGTGCCCGTTCCCGCCCGTTCTGTTCTTGAGAGCAACGAGACGAAAGGAGCGGACCATGTCTGTACCGAACGAGCCGATCCCAGACTCGCCTCCCATGCCGGAACCCGGCTGGACGCCGAAGCCGCCGATCGAAGAGCCGGAGCCGGACAGATTGCCGGATGAGATTCCCGTTCCCAACCCGGACGAGAACGAGGAGCCGCCGAAGCATGCGGCAGCTTCGGCGGTGCCGCATCCTCCGTCATGGTGGAGCAATTTGCTTCCATGATCCCTGTGAAAGCTAAGCCCTTCCAGTCATGGGGTTATTGCGCGGACGTCACAAAAACATCCGCCGCTCTTCGCTGACAAGCTCCTGCAGGAAATCCGCAACGGTGCGGACGCGCACAAGGTCGCGGGCGCTTTCGTGATAGGTGGTCCAATAGGCGCGCTTGATGGAGACATCGGGCAGGATGCGGGCGAGTTCCGGAAACTGCCGGGCAATATAATCATGCAGGATGCCGATGCCGGCGCCGGAGCGCACCGCTTCCGTCTGACCGATGGCCGTGGAGATTTCAAACGAGGCATCCCAGCTGCGCATGATCTCGCCGGAAAAATTCAGCGAGGCGGTGAAGATCAGGTCTTCGACATAGCCGACGCGCGGATGCAGCTTCAGCGCCTCTACGCTCTCGGGCAATCCCGCCTGTTCCAGATAGGCTTTGGAGGCATAGAGGCCGAGCGTGTAGTCCGTCAGCTTCGATGAGACGAGGCGGCCCTGCTCGGGGCGTTCCAGCGTGATCGCGATATCGGCTTCGCGCTGCGACAGCGAAAAGGAGCGGGGAACGGGCACGAGCTGGATGCGCAGCTCCGGATAACGCGCGATCAGCCGCCCGAGCCGCGGTGCAAGAAAGGATACCCCGAAACCATCGGGCGCGCCGATGCGCACCGTGCCGGTGATGGCGCTGTCGAGATGGCCGACGCTTGCCTGAGCGCGCAGCATCTCGGTTTCCATGCGCTCGGCAGCATGCAGGAAAATCTCGCCTTCCGCGGTCAGGTCGCAGCCATTGGTGCGGCGCACCAGCAGCCGCGTCTTCAGGCGTTCCTCCAGCGTCGTGACCCGCCGTGAGAGGGTTGCATGGTTGACTCCGAGCCGCTTGGAGGCGGCCAGGATCTGGCCCGTGCGCGCCACGGCGAGAAACATGCGGACGTCATCCCAATCCATTTGCACATCCCGGACTTCAATTTTTGCACAACGGTTGCTTATAACAGCTCATTGATTTGTGCAAATTGAAGTGCCATCCTGTCATCACCCAAGAAAACGAGGAGGCACATCCATGCGTGAGATCGGTCATTTCATCGGCGGCAAGCACGTCGCCGGCACCAGCGGACGCACCAGCAACGTCTACAATCCGGCAACCGGCGAAGTGCAGGCGACCGTCGCGCTTGCCAGCGTCGAGGAGCTCCGCGCCGCGGTCGCAAATGCCAAGGCCGCGCAGCCGAAATGGGCGGCCACCAATCCGCAGCGCCGCGCCCGCGTCTTCTTCAAGTTCGTCGAGCTTCTGAACCAGAACATGGATGAGCTGGCTGTCCTGCTCTCTTCGGAGCACGGCAAGACGGTCGAGGATTCCAAGGGCGACATCATCCGCGGCCTCGAAGTCTGCGAATTCGTCTGCGGCATTCCGCACCTGCAGAAGGGCGAGTTCACCGAAGGCGCCGGCCCGTCGATTGACATGTACTCCATCCGCCAGCCTGTTGGCGTCGGTGCCGGCATCACGCCGTTCAACTTCCCGGGCATGATCCCGATGTGGATGTTTGCGCCTGCGATCGCCTGCGGCAATGCCTTCATCCTGAAGCCGTCCGAGCGTGACCCGTCCTTGCCGATCCGCCTCGCCGAACTCATGATCGAAGCCGGTCTGCCGGCAGGCATCCTCAACGTCGTCAACGGCGACAAGGCCGCGGTCGACGCCATCCTGACCGATCCGGATATCGCCGCCGTTTCCTTCGTCGGCTCCACGCCGATCGCCCGCTATGTCTATGGCACGGCCGCCATGAACGGCAAGCGCGCTCAGTGCTTCGGCGGCGCCAAGAACCACATGATCATCATGCCCGACGCCGACATGGACCAGGCCGTCAACGCCCTGATGGGCGCCGGCTACGGTTCCGCCGGCGAGCGCTGCATGGCGGTATCGGTCGCGGTGCCGGTTGGCGAGGACACGGCCAACCGTCTCGTCGAGAAGCTGGTGCCGAAGATCGAATCGCTGCGCATCGGCCCCTATACCGACGACAAGGCCGACATGGGCCCGCTCGTCACCAAGGATGCCTATAACCGCGTCAACGGCCTGATCGACCGTGGCGTCGAGGAAGGCGCCAAGCTGGTCGTCGATGGCCGCGGCTTCAAGCTGCAGGGCTATGAGGACGGCTATTTCGTCGGCGGCACGCTGTTCGACCACGTCAAGCCCGACATGGACATCTACAAGACCGAGATCTTCGGACCGGTTCTCTCGGTCGTCCGCGCCAAGAACTATGAAGACGCGCTCGAACTGCCGATGAAGCACGAATATGGCAACGGTGTCGCCATCTACACGCGTGACGGCGATGCCGCCCGCGATTTCGCCTCGCGCATCAACATCGGCATGATCGGCGTCAACGTTCCGATCCCGGTTCCGCTCGCCTATCATTCCTTCGGCGGCTGGAAGGCTTCCAGCTTTGGCGATCTCAACCAGCACGGCACGGACTCGATCAAGTTCTGGACGCGCACCAAGACGATCACCGCCCGCTGGCCCTCCGGCATCAAGGACGGCGCCGAGTTCGTCATGCCGACGATGAAATAAGCTTTGCTGCTGTGATGATAACCGCCGCCGTCCGACATCTTTCGGGCGGCGGTTTTTTGTTGCGTCTGTTTTCGATCGAGTCATCTTGCCTAAGCCGTCGTTTTCGACTAGAACAAAAAGAGAACAACGGGAGGGCCGCGCAATGTCCGTGACCTATCAGATCGACTATCTTGAATTTCCGTCGAAAGACGGCCTGAAAACCCGCCGCTTCTTCGAGGAAGCTTTCGACTGGAGCTTTGTCAGCTACGGCCCGACCTACCATGTCATCGAGGCTGCCGGCATAGATGCCGGCATCGATGGGGACGCAGGTGAGGCGGCGGGGGCACCTTTGCCCGTCGTGCGCACGACCGATTTGGAAGCCGCCCAGCGCGCTGTCGAGTTCGCCGGCGGTGTCATCACCCGCCCGGCCTTCGATTTTCCCGGCGGCCGCCGCTTCCATTTCCGCGAGCCGGGCGGCTGCGAAATGGCCGTCTGGGTTTCCTCGACGTAGAAGCCGCCTGTGCGGGCATGGCATCAAGGACGCAGTGTCGCGGGCTGAGTTGCGTGCGGATACGCATGGCGCTGTGGATCAATATTTTCCTATTGCTCGGCGTCGATTTTCCTGCTCTCAAATGCAACGGTAAGGCGAGCGGCGTGTGGCGCAACACGTCTCCCGGCGGCCGTTGCCAGAACCGCTTCCTGGAAAGTGCTCGTCCTCTTGTGGGGTGGAGGACCAGAATATGGCAGCTGTTGAACAAAATTATCCGGCGGGTGGCGGATCACTTTTCCAAAGAGCATCTTTTACCGGGAGTGCCTCCGAATATTTCGGTATCTGGATTGTCAATATCCTGCTGACAATCGTGACGCTCGGCATCTATTCCGCCTGGGCAAAGGTACGTCGCAACCGCTATTTCTACGGTAACACGGTCATTTTGGGCCATAGTTTCGAGTATCACGCCCAGGGCAAGCAGATATTGATCGGCCGGCTTATCGTCTTTGGTCTTCTCATCGTGCTGAACATACTTGCGCATGTGGCACCCCTGGCAGTCTTGGCGGTTTGGCCGGTCTTGCTGGTGGTGTTTCCCTGGTTTCTCATGCGAGGACTGCGGTTCAACGCCCGCGTGACAAGCTATCGCAACGTACGTTTTGATTTTGTGGGAACCTATGGCGGCGCGTTCAAGGCGATCTTCCTGGGTGCGGTCGTGACGGTGATATCCGTCGGATTGCTGTCTCCCATTGCCAGCCGCTGGTTCTACAAATATGTCTTTGACAACCTCCGTTATGGTGATCGACCATTTTCGACCGAGCCGCGATTGGGCGCTCTCTACGAGGCATTCTTCACGGTAATCGCGATCGTGATCGCCGCCGTCGTGATCCTGGGACTTTTCGGTGCTGTCGCAGGTGGTTTCGGCGACCGCTCCATTGGTGCGGGAATGGGTAGCATCAGCCTGTGGCATTGGATGGTTGTGCTTATTTTCCCGATCTACATATTCGCCGCGCTCTACTATCGCGCGACGGTGCGCAACATCATCTGGTCGGCCGCAATGCTCGATCATCGCCATCAGCTCAAGAGCGACATCGGTCGTCGGCGCTATGCGTGGATTGCGATTTCGAACGTGGTTGTGACCCTGATAACCCTCGGACTGATGCGCCCCTGGGCGGCAGTCCGCATGCAGGCTTTTCTTGCCGAGCATACTTCTGTCCATGTCGATGGCGAGATCGGTGTCGTCTTCGATCAGATCCGCTCGACCGGCAGTGCCATAAGCGCGGAATATCTCGACATAGACGGATTCGACTTTGGGTTCTGATCAGCAAGCGATCGCGACGGGCGTCTGGCATCCGCCGCATTCCAGCCGGTAAGTTCCAGCCCGTTTGCTGGACATCGGCGGATCGCTCATGGTGCTGTCGGACGAAAAGGAGGATGAAGGCAGGCGGCTTGCCTGGGGTATCCGCGCCGACATCGAGGTCAGCCAGCGTGTCGGTTCCATCCCGCGTCGTATTGTGTTCGGAAATGAATCGGTTTTCGAAACCCGTGATAACGACGCCATCGACGCCTATCTGCGAGGCCGCGGCGAAGGGCGCAGCGGCCTCATTCATGCGCTCGAGATCGTTCGCCCTCGGCTGATCGCCTTCGCTCTGGCGATAATTGTCCTTGCTACGGCAATTTATCACTACGCCTTGCCGGCGTTGGCGGAAGTCGCCGTTGTTGTAACTCCGCCCATAGTCCCGCAGATGATGTCAGCGGGAACGCTGAAGACGCTCGACAAGGTGACCTTCGGCCCCAGCAAGCTTCCGGAGGCGCAACAGGCGGAAATCCGCAATGACTTTGCTCGGCTGGCCGCGAACGCGGAGGGCGGAGCAGGGCGCTATCATCTCAATTTTCGAGACGGCGGCCTTATCGGCCCGAATGCCTTTGCTCTGCCGGATGGCAATCTCGTTCTCACGGATCAACTCGTCGAGCTTGCGGGCGGTGATCGGGAGATGGTTATGGCCGTTCTGGGGCATGAGATCGGTCACGTCGAATACAAGCACAGCCTGCGCCAGCTTTATCGTGCCGCCGGTGTTGCGGGTCTGGTCCTGCTGATTGGCGGCGATGTCGGCTCCGGCGTGCAGGACCTGCTAACGCAAGGCGGTGGCCTGCTTGCGCTTTCCTATTCCCGCGAGGCCGAGACACAGGCCGACCGCCGCTCGGTCGAGCTGATGCAGGCGGCGGGCATGGACCCGGCGGCTCTGTCGCGTTTCTTCGATACTCTCGAAACGAAACTCGACGATCACGGCAGCACAAGTATGCTGGCGACGCACCCAGGCACACCGGAGCGAAAGCAGGCGATCCTTGATTATGCCAGGGAGCTGAAGGAGAAGCAGTCGAAGCCGGGCGTCTGATGCTCTCAGAATAACGTGAATATGAATTTCATATTTTGGAATTGTTCAAAACTGAGAAAGCCACTATATACGGTCCAGCCCCCAAGCAGCCTTGATTCCAGGAGATCGGCATGCGTTTGACAAAGCAGACAAATTACGCGGTGCGCATGTTGATGTATTGCGCCGCCAATGAAGGCTATCTGAGCCGCATCCCGGAAATAGCCAGGGCCTACAGCGTTTCCGAGCTGTTTCTCTTCAAGATCCTGCAGCCGCTGACCAAGGCGGGCCTTGTCGAAACGGTGCGCGGTCGCAATGGCGGTGTGCGCCTCGCCAAACCCGCGGCCGATATCAGCCTGTTCGACGTCGTCCGCGTCACCGAGGATAGCTTCGCCATGGCGGAGTGCTTCGAGGAGGGCGTGGTGGAATGCCCGCTGGTCGATAGCTGCGGTCTTAACTCGGCACTGCGCAAGGCGCTGAACGCCTTCTTCGACGTTCTGACGGAATATTCCATCGACGATCTGGTGAAGGCACGGCCGCAGATCAACTTCCTGCTCGGCCTGACCGACCGGGATCACAAGGTGATTGCCAAGAAGCCGGCGATCGCCGCGCCGGCCGCCTGACGCATCCGTTCCGAAATCGATCATTTTAGGTCCGCAGTTGCCTCCGGCAGCTGCGGATTTTCGTTTGTATTGCCTCGTATACGGGCAACGGGTGGTTAACGGATCGCGAGAAGAAAACGTCAAATCGTTCTGAATCTGCTAAAAAGCAGCAAAATTTTGCCAGAATATTACTAATTCAAAGGTCTTTTCGCCTGAAAATTTCCAAACTCTATAAATTGGAAAAATTTTAGGCGGCGCTTGTTGCTTTCAAACTTAAAATAAAGTTCCATCGGCGCGATCCGAATAGGAACCCTCGTGGTGTCCACGGCTTCAAAAGAATAACAAACCTGGGAAACGATATCATGAAAAAGATTTCTGTCCTGCTGGCAGTGACAGCCTTGACTTCGGTCATGGCAACGTCCGCCTGGTCGAAAACGCTTGTCTATTGCTCGGAGGGTTCGCCGGAAGGTTTCGATCCGGGTATCTACACTGCCGGTACCACGTTCGATGCTTCTTCGCGTACGGTCTACAGCCGCCTCGTCGAATTCAAGCATGGCAGCACCGAGGTCGAGCCCGGCGTCGCCGAAAGCTGGACCGTTTCCCCCGACGGCAAGGAATACACCTTCAAGCTCCGCAAGGGCGTGAAGTTCCAGACGACCGATTTCTTCACGCCGACGCGTGACCTCAACGCCGACGACGTCGTTTTCTCGATCAGCCGTCAGCTCAACACGGACAATCCGTGGGCCAAGTATGTCGCTGGCGGTTCGTATGAATATGCCGATGGCATGGGCTTCCCGAAGCTCATCAAGTCGGTCGAGAAGGTTGACGATCTCACCGTCAAGTTCGTCCTGAACCGTCCGGAAGCTCCGTTCATCGCCGACCTGGCCATGGACTTCGCCTCGATCCTGTCGAAGGAATATGCGGACAAGCTGCAGGCCGACGGCAAGATGGAGCAGATGAACCAGCAGCCGCTCGGCACCGGCCCGTTCACCTTCGTCGCCTACCAGCCGGATGCGGTCATCCGCTACAAGGCGAATGAATCCTACTTCAAGGGCAAGGAAAAGATCGACGATCTCGTCTTCGCGATCACGCCGGACGCATCCGTTCGCGCGCAGAAGCTGAAGTCCGGCGAATGCAACATCATGCCTTACCCGAACGCAGCCGACATCAAGGACCTGAAGGCGGACCCGAACCTCAAGGTTCTCGAGCAGGCCGGCCTGAACGTTTCCTACCTCGCCTACAACACGCTGGTTGCTCCCTTCGACAAGGTCGAAGTGCGCAAGGCGATCAACATGGCCGTCAACAAGCAGGCCATCGTCGACGCCGTCTTCCAGGGCTCGGCCTCGGTTGCGACCAACCCGATCCCGCCGACCATGTGGTCCTACAACAAGGACGTGAAGGACGACGCCTACAACCCGGACGAGGCCAAGAAGCTGCTTGAAAAGGCAGGCGTCAAGGATCTCAGCATGAAGATCTGGGCTATGCCGGTTTCGCGTCCCTACATGCTGAACGCGCGCCGCGCCGCCGAGCTGATGCAGGCGGACCTGGCCAAGGTCGGCGTCAAGGTCGAGATCGTCACCTACGACTGGGCCCAGTACCTGAAGCTCTCCTCCGCCAAGGACCGTGATGGTGCGGCTATCCTCGGCTGGACCGGCGACAACGGCGATCCGGACAACTTCCTTGACACGCTGCTCGGCTGCGACGCCGTCGGCGGCAACAACCGCGCACAGTGGTGCAACAAGGAATTCGACGATCTGGTGAAGAAGGCCAAGCAGACGGCCGACCTCAAGGAGCGCACGAAGCTCTATGAAGAGGCTCAGGTCGTCTTCAAGCGCGAAGCACCATGGATGACCATCGACCATTCGGAAGAGTTCATCCCGATGACGAAGAATGTCTCCGGCTACTCTCAGGATCCGGTCGGCGTTCATCGCTTCGACGGCGTCGATATCGCCGAATAACGAAAAATCTGTGAGAATGCCCGGCCAAGACCGGGCTACCCCGGCGGTCAGGCCCCTTGCCTGACCGCCGGAAAAATTTGGACATCTGCCATGTTGCGATTTCTTTTCAGCCGCCTAGCGGTGCTGATCCCGACATTCCTCGGCGTATCGATCGTTGCCTTCTCCTTCATTCGCCTGCTTCCCGGCGATCCTGTCATGCTGCTGTCGGGCGAACGTGTCATGTCGCCGGAACGTCATGCACAGATCTCCCACGATCTCGGCTACGACCAGCCGATGATCGTCCAGTACGGCAGGTACATCTGGAATGCCCTGCACGGCGACCTCGGCACCTCGATCACGACCAAGCGTGACGTACTGACCGACTTCATGACCTTCTTCCCGGCGACGCTCGAGCTGTCGATCTGCGCCATGATCCTGGCGATCTGTCTTGGCATCCCGGCCGGCGTTTTCGCCGCCGTCAAGCGCGGCACATGGTTCGACCAGAGTGTCATGGGCGTTGCCCTCATCGGCTATTCCATGCCGATCTTCTGGTGGGGCCTGCTGCTCATCATCGTCTTCAACGGCTATCTGCACTGGACGCCGGTTTCGGGCCGCATCGGCCTCATCTACTTCTTCAAGCCGATCACCGGCTTCATGCTGATCGACAGCCTGCTGTCCGGCCAGAAGGGCGCCTTCTGGTCCGCTCTCAATTCTCTGATCCTGCCGACCATCGTGCTCGGCACCATTCCGCTCGCCGTCATCGCCCGCCAGACGCGCTCCGCCATGCTCGAAGTGCTCGGCGAGGACTATGTGCGCACGGCCCGTTCCAAGGGCCTGTCGCCGCTGCGCGTCGTGTCCGTGCATGCGCTGCGCAATGCGATGATTCCGGTCGTCACCACGATCGGCCTCCAGGTCGGCGTGCTGCTCGGTGGCGCCATCCTGACCGAGAGCATCTTCTCCTGGCCGGGCATCGGCAAATGGATGATCGACGCGGTCTTCAAGCGCGATTATCCCGTGGTGCAGGGCGGGCTGCTGCTGATTGCCGGCATCGTCATGCTCGTCAATCTCGCTGTCGACCTGCTCTACGGCTTCGTCAATCCACGCATTCGTCACTAGGAGCGGTCCATGAGCACGGTAAGCGTCAAATCCGACCGTCCTTCCGCTCTCGCGGAGTTCTGGTACTACTTTTCCCGCAACAAGGGCGCCGTCATCGGCCTTGCGATCTTTCTCTTCGTCCTGTTCCTGGCGATCTTCGCCGGCGTGGTTTCGCCGCATGACCCCGATACCGCCTATGGCAGCGCCATGCAGCGCCTGCCGCCGGCCTGGGGTCAAGGCGGCAACAGCAGCTTCCTGCTCGGCACGGATGCCAACGGCCGCGATCTGCTGTCGCGCCTCATCTACGGCACGCGGTTCTCGCTGTTCATCGGCCTCGTCGTCGCATCGCTTTCGGCGATCGCCGGCATCCTGATCGGCCTCGTCGCCGGCTATGTTCGCGGCCGCACCGATACGATCATCATGCGCGTCATGGATATCATTTTGGCGGTGCCGTCGCTGCTGCTCGCCCTGGTGCTGGTGGCCATCCTCGGGCCGGGCCTGACCAATGCGATGATCGCGATCTCCATCGTCAACCAGCCGCATTTCGTTCGCCTGACGCGCGCATCCGTCATGGCCGAGCGTGACAAGGAATATGTCATCGCCTCGCGCGTTTCCGGCGCCGGCCCGCTGCGGCTGATGTTCAAGACGATCCTGCCGAACTGTCTCGGGCCGCTGATCGTGCAGGCGACGCTTGCCTTCTCGTCGGCCATTCTCGATGCCGCCGCCCTCGGCTTTCTCGGTCAGGGCGCCCAGCCTCCGACGCCGGAATGGGGCACGATGCTCGCGGATTCGCGCGAATTCTTCCAGAGCAACCCTTGGCTCGTTACTTTCCCCGGTCTCTGCATCCTGATCACGGTGCTCGCCATCAATCTGATGGGCGACGGCCTGCGCGATGCATTCGACCCGAAGCTGAAGAGGTCGTAATGGCACTCCTCGATATTTCCAATCTATCCGTTGAATTCCAGACTTCGTCCGGCCTGTTCCGGGCGGTCGATGGCGTCTCGCTGAAATGCGACAAGGGAGAAATCCTGTCGATCGTCGGCGAGTCCGGCTCCGGCAAGTCGGTCTCCATGCTTGCCATGATGGGACTTCTGCCCTGGACGGCGAAGATCACCGCCGACCGCATGACCTTCGACGGCAAGGACCTGCGCGGCATTTCCGCCCGCCAGCGCCGCAAGATCATCGGCAAGGATATGGCGATGATCTTCCAGGAGCCGATGTCGAGCCTCAATCCGTGCTTCACGGTCGGCTTCCAGCTCGGCGAAACCCTGCGTATCCACATGGGTCTGGACCGCAAGGCACGCCGCCAGCGCTCGATCGAGCTTCTGAATCTCGTCGGCATTCCGGCGCCCGAAGATCGCCTGTCGAACTTCCCGCACCAGATGTCGGGCGGCATGAGCCAGCGTGTCATGATCGCCATGGCGCTGGCCTGCAACCCGAAGCTCCTGATCGCCGACGAGCCGACCACCGCGCTCGACGTCACGATCCAGGCGCAGATCCTCGATCTGCTCGTTCGCCTGCAGCAGGAGCAGGGCATGGCGTTGGTGCTCATCACCCACGACATGGGTGTCGTGGCCGAAACGGCCGAGCGCGTGCAGGTGCAATATGCCGGCCAGAAGGTCGAGGAGCAGCCGGTCAAGGAATTGTTCCGCGATCCGCATCATCCTTATACGGCAGCGCTGCTCTCGGCTCTGCCGGAGCGCGCCGAAGTCGGCGAGCGCCTGCCGTCGATTGCCGGCGTCGTTCCCGGTCAGCACGATCGTCCGACGGGCTGTCTCTTTGCGCCGCGTTGTTCCTTCGCCACGCCGGAATGCGACAAGGGCGTCAAGCGCCAGGGCGCGGAGCTCGGCCTGACCCTTTGCAACTACCCGCTGGAACATGGCAAGCCGCTTGGCCACCCCGGCATTGCCGCCACGCAAACAGCAGGAGGTGCCGCATGACCGGCGCTGTTCTCGAAGGGCGCGATCTCGCCCGTTTCTACACCGTCAAGCGCGGCAGCTTCAAACCGGAGGCAACCGTCAAGGCATTGAACGGCGTCAGCTTCAGCCTGCAGTCCGGCCGCACGCTGGCGGTCGTCGGCGAATCCGGTTGCGGCAAGTCGACGCTCGCCCGCCTGGTGACGATGATCGAAAACCCGACATCGGGCGAATTGCTGATCGACGGCAAGCCCGCCAAGCTTGGCGACCGCAGCCTGCGCAGCGCCGTGCAGATCGTGTTTCAGAACCCCTATGGCTCGCTGAACCCGCGCCAGAAGGTCGGCTCCATCCTGGAGGAGCCGCTGAAGATCAACACCGATGACGATGCCGCCACCCGCCGCGGCAAGGCCGAAGCGATGATGGCGCGCGTCGGCCTGCGTCCGGAGCACTACGATCGTTACCCGCACATGTTCTCCGGCGGCCAGCGTCAGCGCATCGCCATCGCCCGCGCCCTGATGCTGCGGCCGAAGGTACTGGTGCTCGACGAGCCGGTCTCCGCGCTCGACCTGTCGATCCAGGCGCAGGTGCTGAACCTGCTGATGGACCTGCAGAAGGAAATGGGGCTTGCCTATCTCTTCATCTCGCACGGCCTTTCCGTCGTTCGCCATATCGCCGACGACGTGATGGTGATGTATCTCGGACGCCCGGTCGAGACCGGCACGGCGGAAGAGGTCTTCAGCCGGCCGCGCCATCCCTATACGGCGGCACTTCTGTCGGCGACGCCGATCGCCGACCCGGAACGCGAGAAGAACCGCATCCGCCTGCAAGGCGAGCTGCCTTCGCCGCTGAACCCGCCGAAGGGCTGCCACTTCAATCCACGTTGCTGGCGTGCTCAGGATCAGTGCCGGCAGGTTGCGCCGGAACTGGCGGGCGAGGGAACGCATAAATTTTCCTGTTTCTTTCCGCTGGATTGATCCAAGTTGCGAATCGGGCATGGCCAGCGAGAGCGGTCTTGCCCGGTTCAGTTCAATGATTCCGGACAGGCCCGATGCACGATAACCAAGACACGCCCCTCGCCATCATCGTCATGGGTGTGAGCGGCAGCGGCAAATCCTCGATCGGCGAGGGTGTGGCGGCTCGGCTCGGCGTCCATTTCATCGAAGGCGATGCGCTGCATCCGGCCGCCAATGTCGAAAAGATGAGCAAGGGCATTCCGCTGACCGACGAGGATCGCTGGCCTTGGCTCGAAAAGATCGGCGAGGTGATTACCGCAAGCCTTGCCAAGGGCGAGGGGATCGCCGTCTCCTGCTCGGCGCTGAAGCATTCCTATCGCGAGCGCCTGCGGGCATCCGCCAGCGGCCATCTCTATTTCATCTATCTCGAAGGCTCGAAGGCGCTGCTGACGAAGCGCATGGGCGAACGCAAGGGGCATTTCATGCCGGCCTCGTTGCTCGAAAGCCAGCTGCAGACGCTGGAGGTGCCGACCGGCGAGCCCGGCGTCGTGACCGTCGACATCGACGATACGATCGATGCGATCGTCGATGCGGCCGTCAAGAGCCTCAAGACAATTCTCTGAATCAACGGCTCAGGGCGCGAACCGGTTCGGAGCGTAAGCCGAAATATCGATGAACGGTTTCTCGCCGGTGATGAGTTCGGCAAGCACTCGGCCGGTTACCGGCCCGAGCGTCAGGCCGTGATGGGCGTGCCCGAAGGCAAACCACAGACCGTTGTGGCGCGGAGCCTTGCCGATGATCGGCATCATGTCGGGAGTGCAGGGGCGGGCGCCCATCCAGGGTTCCGGGTCGAGCCGCTCGCCGAGCGGGAAGGCGGCGCGGGCGATGGCTTCGGCGCGATCCAGTTGTACCGGCGTCTTCGGCGCATCGCGCAGAGCAAATTCGGCGCCGGTCGTCAGGCGAATGCCGCGGCTCATCGGCGCCAGCAGATAGCCGCGCTCGGCATCCAGCGTCCAGTTGTTGAGGACGGCATTGCCCTCGGCCGCATAATGCATGTGATAGCCGCGCTTGACCCCAAGCGGAAAGGCGTAGCCGAAGCGTTTCGTCACCAGGTCGGCCCAGGGACCGAGCGCAACGACGACATCCTCCGCCTCGATCGACCCTTCCGCCGTCACCATTCTCCAGGAAGAGCCAGCCATGCCGAGCGAGACCGCATCCCCCGTCGTTACACGGCCGCCGATGCTCTCGAAGTAGCGGCGATAGGCCGCCGTCAGCCCATGCGGGTCCAGAACGGACCAGGGATCGCGCCAGCGCAGGGCGCCGGCAAAGCTGCCTCTCAGATGCGGCTCGGCGGCCGCGAGTTCCGCGCTGCTCAAAGCGTCGGAACCGATCCCGAATTCGCGGTTGAGGCGCTCGGCTTCGGCAAATTCCGCGTCGCGCTTCTCGTTCGACCGGAACAGCTCGACCCAGCCGTTCTTGCGGATCAGTTCCTCGGCATGCGAGGCTTCGATAAGGTCGTTGTGCTCGCTGACGGAATGTTCGATCAGCGGCGCATAGGCGCGCGAGATCATCTCGTGGCGCTTCGTATTGGAGTTCCACCAATAGCGCGCGAGGAAGGCGATCTGTGCGGGCAGGGCGCGCAGATGATAATGCGCATCGACGCGATTGTTGAAGGCATAGCGCAGCAGCAGGCCGAACTGCTGCGGAAAGCCGTAGGGAACGACGCCTTCGCGCTGGATGAGGCCGGCATTGCCGAAGGAGGTTTCCCGGCCGGGCTCCTTCCTGTCGACGAGAACGACCTGGCGGCCCCGCCGCTGGAGATGAATTGCCGTCGAAACACCGACGATGCCCGCACCGAGAACGATTGCGTCCTTTGTCATTTTATCCTGCTATCCGCATGCTCATTGCACGGCCCCGTGGTTCTTCAAGGCTGGCTGCCATTGCCCGGACCGTGCTCTAAGCATCGAAAATGCCTGCCAAATTTCGGCGGCGCAATTGAAAAATGCGATCAGTGCACACTCTGTCGCAAGCAGGCGTTTTCGGCGCGAATGCGGATTGTCAGAATGATGCCGTTCAGCAGCGAAAAGATCGCGGCGTAAAGCGGCATGCCGAAGGCGAGCGGCAATACGGCGATCTCGCCCACGACGATCGCATAGTTCGGATGGCTGAGGAGGCGATAGGGTCCTTTCCTCACGAGAGCCGCGCCGGGCAGAATGATGATGCGCGTCGTCCACCGCTCTTTCAGCGTCGCCAGCACCCAGAGACGTAATCCCTGCAGAACCATGAACAACAGGAACCAGGCGGGATCGACCGGTCTGCCGATGGCCAGCTGCCACAATCCGATCAGCCAGGCTGCGTGCATCGCCACCATGAGGGGATAGTGCTCCGGCGCGTATTCCCGGGCGCCGCGGGCAAGCAGGGCGGCGGTGTTGCGCCGGGCGTAGACCAACTCCGCCAGTCGTTGCAGCGTCACGAATGTCAGAAGCGCGATCGATGGCCACAGCATCAGGCGGCCCTCTTCAGGGTGATGCAGCTTGCCGAGAAGCCCGGGCCCATGGCGAGCAAGACCGAGCGGTCCGGCAATCCCGACGCAATCATGCGCTCCAGCACGAACAGCACGGTGGGGGAGGACATGTTGCCGTAGTCGCCGATCACCTCGCGCTCGACATCGAGAGAGCCGCTTTCGAGGCCAAGCGCGCGCTCGAGAGCCGCCAGCACCTTGGCGCCGCCGGGATGGCAGATGAAGCGATCGATATCCGAGAGCAGAAGGCCGGATCGTTCCAGAATGCCGGCGACGGCACCTCTCAGATGGGTCTCGGCAAAGACCGGCAGCGACTGTTCGAGCACGATGCCGAAGCCGGTGTCGTCGATTTTCCAGCCCATGATGCCAAGGCTGTCGGGAAAGAGGTGTTCGCCGGTTGATTCGATTTCCACGATGCCGCTTTCACCGGCCCGCAGCACGCAGGCTGCGGCACCGTCGCCAAACAGCGCCGTCGCAATGATGTTGGGCCGCGTCAGTTCGTCCAGGCGGAAGGCGAGCGAGCAGAGTTCGATCGCAACGAAAAGGACGACGGCGCCCGGCCGGCTTCGCGCCATTTTCGTCGCGACGGCAAGGCCGGATACGCCCGCCGCGCAGCCAAGGCCGAAGATCGGCACCCGCTCGATATCGCAGCGGAAACCCATCTCGCCGGCAAGCCGCGCCTCCAGGCTCGGCGTCGCAACCCCGGTGGATGATGCCGTGACGATGCAGTCCACCTGATTGGCCTCGACGCCTGCACGCTGCAGCGCCGTGGTCGCACTCCGGCGGAAAAGCTCGGACGCGACCTCCGTATAGGCGCCCATGCGATCCTGCCAGCCATGCGGCTGCTCGAACCAGGAAAGCGGACGAGCGGCGTGGCGTTTGCGTATACCCGCGCTCTCGAATACGCGGGCGAGGTATTTGAAGTCCTGGAAGCGCTGTGAAAACAGGCGGCTCGCCGTCTCGGCGGCCTCCGTCTGGAGAATGATGTTATCAGGCGTTGCGACGGCGAGGCTAAGAAGTTTAACGGTATCGTTCACGGTTTTCTCCTGCGGCCCTTGAAGGGCATGTCGGCGAAAACACGCGATGACGGCGGTCTATTCGATACCGGCGCAGTCACGAAAGAGTGACGGCTGCCAAGCTCGCAATGTACGGAAAAAATTCGTCGCCCGTCCGAATAAAAGGCGCGGCCGGTGTGTTCTCCTCTCGCAACGTTCATTTTGCCAAGGAGACATTCCATGACGACCAAAACATTTCGCCTGGCTTTCATCGCCCTCGGCGCAAGCCTGACACTCGGCGCCTTCGCCGTTCCCGTCTTTGCCGCCGGCGACGATTCGAGCACGACGCCGACCTGCAAGAAGGGCGAGATCTACGATCAGAAGACGAAGAAATGCGTCAAGCAGCAGGGCGCCAACGTCACCGATGAAAATCGCGCCGACTACGCCTATTCGCTGGCCAAGAAGGATCATCGCTATCAGGAAGCCCTGGCGGTTCTGGATACGATGAAGAACCCGAACACGGCCGAGGCGCTGAACTATCGCGGCTATGCCACCCGCAAGCTCGGCCGCACGGACGAAGGCATTTCCTACTACACGAAGTCCGTGGCCATGGACCCGAAATATACGCTGGTTCGCGAATATCTCGGCGAAGCCTACGTCATCAAGGGCCAGATGGATCTCGCCAAGGATCAGCTGAGCACGATCAAGACGCTCTGCGGCAACACGAGCTGCGAGGAATATCGCGACCTTCACGCCGCGATCCTCAATCCTTCCAGCCTCTGAACGCGGGTTCAGATCAACGATGACGACGGTGAGCAGGGAGCTTTGCGAGAGATATGGGAGTGATGCCAGTCGCTCGAGGCGCGATTTCTGCTTATAGTCGGTCCGCAATGGAGCCGCCGAAACGGTCGGCGGCTCCCGGACGTGCCAATGCGGCGGAGGATGCCATAGCGAGTGAAGAGGATATCAGGGCAGGTCTGTCCCAGCACCTGACGCGGCTGTGGCGCTATGCCGTGGTGCTGTCGCGCCAGCGGGACGTCGCCGACGATCTCGTTCAGGCGACCTGCGTCAGGGCCCTGGAGCGGGCGGCCCAGTTTACGGCAGGCACGCGGCTCGATCGCTGGCTGTTTGCCATCCTCCATTCGATCTGGCTGAACGAGGTCCGTTCGCGACGGGTGCGCATGGGGCAGGGCTTCGTGGATGCCGACGAGACGCTGGTTTTCGACGGTGCGCATGAAACCGAAACGCATATTCTGGCCGGGCAGGTGCTGCAGCGCGTGCAGACATTGCCGGAGGCGCAGCGTACCGCCGTGTTCCTGGCCTATGTCGAGGGGCTCTCCTATCGCGAAGTGGCCGAGATCCTGGAGGTGCCGATCGGCACGGTCATGAGCCGGCTGGCTGCGGCGCGGGCAAAGCTCGCGGAGGGCATGGGGACGATGGCCGGCGCCGGGCTTTCCGGGAGCGGGCGACTGGGGAATGGAAATGAGTGAATTGAACAAAGGACAGATGCCCACGGACGAGCAGCTTACCGCCTTCATCGATGGCGAGCTGGATGTGGCCGATTGTGAACGGATCGAACGGTTGATCGCCGACGACGAGCGTGTGGCGGAGCGGTTCGATTTCCTGTCGCGGAGCTCGCTGCCCTTCGCGGAGGCATTCCAGCCGATACTTGCCGAAGCCCCGGCGGCAAAGCTCGAGGCCATGCTTGCGGCCATTCCCTCCGGACGGGAAAGCAATGCACGCTCTGTCGGCTTCGGTCGCCGTGGTTTCCTTGCGGCGGTCGCGGCCAGTTTCGTCGCGGCCATTGCCATAGACCGCGCGGTGATCGACATCGGCCATCGGCTTTCGAAACCGGATGAGGATACCGAATGGCGAGCCGTGGTCGCGGAATATCTTTCGCTCTATACGGCGGATACGCTGAGCGCCCCGGCCGGCGACCATGCGCAGCAGGTCGCGCAGCTGAATGACGTCGGCGCGAAGTTGGACCTGCCGTTGAAGCCGGAAGCCGTTGCCATGGCGGGCGTCGAATTCAAGCGCGCCCAGATCCTGAATTATGATAGCAAGCCGCTGGCCCAGATCGCCTATCTCGATCCGGAAAGCGGCCCCATGGCGCTTTGCATCGTCCAGTCCACCAAGGGGGCATCCGCGCCGGACATGGAAAATCGCCGGGGCATGAATGTCGTCTATTGGTCGAGCCCCACCCATGCCTTCATGCTGATCGGCCATGCGCCGATCGATCGCATGCAGCAACTTGCGGCTGATGTCAGGGCGCATCTGATCGCCTGATGGCTGCTTCCCGCACGTCCAAACCGGCGTGATTCAAAAAGAATTTGGCGAAAACCCTTCCTGCTGGTATTCTTTGCCCAACGAAAATCGAACGAGCGCCAGCTGCATGCCCCAGGGCCTTGCGCGGCGCGGTGGAAAAGATACGTGAGTGACCCCGACAGCGGCTCAGCGCCGCAGGCAGACGGGGCGTCGGCAGCAGAGCGCAGGAAGGGTAAATCCTCCCGGCGCGCGAAGCGTAAGCGTGGCCATGGCCGCCCGAACGCTCATTCTGCGGAGGCCAGCCAGGCAGGCAAGTCCAGCCAGGTGGCGCAACGCCCAGCAGAGGACGATGCCGGCTCACCGGCCCGAAAGCGCAAGCGCCGACGCCGTGCACGCGGCGGAGCCCAAGGTGGTGCGCAACCTGCTTCCCAGACGCAACAACCTTCGTCCGCGCCCGAACACCGGATCGCGGCGGATCACGGCCATCCTTCATCGCACAAGGGCGGCAAGAACCGGCGCAAGCATCGCAGCAAGCGCGGCCTGCAGGGCCGGCCGCTGGCGCATGAGAAGACGGCGCAGGTCGTCGCTCCCGCAACCACGCCTTCAAACGCGCACGCTCCGGCCTATGACGATCACCGTCAGAACCGGCAGTCGCAGCCGCGACGCGAGGGGCAGGGGCAACATCATCATGCCGACGCCGATTCCCGTCCGCTCGACCTCTATGCCGCCCTCGACCTCGGCACCAACAATTGCCGCCTGCTCATAGCGCAGCCGACCCGCCCCGGACAGTTCCGGGTTGTCGATGCCTTTTCGCGGATCGTACGCCTCGGCGAAGGGCTCGGCGCCAGCGGACGGCTATCCGGCGATGCCATGGATCGGGCTGTCGAGGCGCTGCGCATCTGCGCGGCGAAGCTGAAGACGCGCGAAATCCGCCGTATGCGGCTGATCGCGACCGAGGCCTGCCGCGCTGCAGACAATGGCGAAGCTTTCCTCTCGCGGGTGACCGAAGAGACGGGATTGCGGCTGGAGATCATCGATCGCGAAACCGAGGCGCGGCTTGCCGTCTCGGGTTGCTCGTCGCTGGTTGGGCCGGAGGCGCGCTCGGTCGTGCTGTTCGATATCGGCGGCGGCTCTTCCGAAATCGCCGTCATCCGGATCGGCGAGAACCGCTCCAGCCGGCTTGCCAACCACATCACCCATTGGACCTCGCTGCCTGTCGGCGTCGTGACGCTCTCGGAGCGGCATGGCGGACGCGACGTGACGCCGGAGCTGTTCGAGACGATGGTGTGCGAAGTCCAGCGCATGCTCGAGCGTTTCGATTGCCCGCCGGTGTACGGTGCCGCGCGCGACAGCGGCGATTTCCATCTGATCGGGACATCCGGCACGGTGACGACGCTCGCCGGCGTCCATCTCGATCTGCCGCGCTACGACCGGCGCAGGGTCGACGGCGTCTGGCTGTCGGATGACGAAGTGAGCGCGATGCAGGCCAAGCTCCTGTCCTGGGATTTTGCCGGCCGCGCCGCCAATCCCTGCATCGGGCCGGATCGCGCCGATCTGGTATTGGCCGGATGCGCCATTCTGGAGGCGATCCGCCGCCGCTGGCCGAGCCCGCGCATGCGGGTTGCCGACCGCGGCCTGCGCGAGGGATTGCTGACCGACATGATGGCAGACGATGGCGTGTGGCGGCGGGGCCGCGCGCGTCGCGGCGGCCATCGACCGAGGGATATGAAGGGGCCTCAGACGTGACCAAGCCAACCATCGCCGGCAACCGCACGGGCCGTAAGCTCGGCCAGCGCGTCAAGAAGAAGAAGCTGAAAGCTTCCTCGCGCCAATGGCTGCAGCGGCATATCAACGATCCCTATGTCCAGCGCGCCCAGCTTGAAGGTTATCGCGCCCGCGCCGCTTTCAAGCTGCTGGAGATCGACGAGAAGCATCAGATCCTGAAGGGCGCGCGCCGCATCATCGATCTGGGGGCCGCACCGGGCAGCTGGTCGCAGATCGCCGCCAAGGTGACCGGATCGACCGAAGAGGAAATCCGCGTCGCAGCCATCGATTTTCTGGAAATGGCGCCTCTGCCGGGCGTTGCCATCCTGCAGCTCGACTTTCTGGAGCCGGATGCGCCGCAGCGGCTGATCGATGCGGTCGGCGGTACGCCTGATCTCGTCCTGTCGGACATGGCCGCGCCGACCACGGGCCATCATCGCACCGACCATCTGCGCACCATGCATCTCTGCGAAGTCGCGGCGCATTTTGCCGTCGAAGTGCTGGCGGAAGGCGGGCATTTCCTCGCCAAGACGTTCCAGGGCGGTACGGAGCGCGATCTTCTGGCATTCCTGAAGCAGAACTTCCGTCAGGTTATCCATGTGAAGCCGGGCGCCTCCAGAGCAGAATCGGTGGAAATGTTCCTGCTGGCGAAGGGCTTCAAGGGACGCAAGGCCGATGGGGAAGACACGCAGGCTTGATCCCGTTGTCTCTTTCGTCCGATGATGCCGGTTCCCAAGGCATCACGGACGATCAAGACCCCATCATGCTCCTCTACGTAACGCTCGGCTCCAACGACATCTCTCGCGCTCAAGGCTTTTATGACGCCGTTATGCCTGTGCTCGGCTATCGGCGTCAGCGTGAATCGGATGAGGAAATCGGCTATGCCGCCGATGGCGATACGCGTTGCCGGTTCTGGGTGGTCATGCCCTATAATCAGCGAGCGGCAACCATCGGCAATGGCTCAATGGTTGCCTTGCATGCCGAAAGCCGCGCCGCTGTCGATGCCTTTCATGCCGCGGCCCTGGCGCATGGCGGCACGGATGAAGGCAAGCCGGGCCTGCGCTCCTTCCACGCCAGTTTCTATGCGGCTTACGTCCGCGACCCCGACGGCAACAAGCTGAGCGCCGTCTGTGAGAGACCGGAATAGGTCCCGATTGCGCTGAGACGCGACAGGGATGGGCTCATTTTGCAGCAGGCTGCTGCACTTGAGGCTGCGGTTGTGGCTGTGCGGCGGCGACGCGCTTCAGGCCGGCCTTGTGGCCGGACACCATGGCGCCGGCATTGCGATCCATCCGAATGAACGGGATGGTCGCAACGACGGTCAGGATCGAGATGCAGAAGAAGGCGACGTGGAAATCGCTGACCTGCAGTTCCGTGCCGCGGAAGAATGTGGAGGTTTCCAGGATCATCGCAGCCACAGCGACGCCGAGCGCCAGGCTGATCTGCTGCATCACGGAGCTCATGGACGTCGCCTGGCTGGCCTGCTTGTCGCTGATATCGGCAAAGGCGAGCGCGTTGATGCCCGTGAAGAAGAAGGAGCGCGAGAAGCCGCCGACCAGCAATATGGCGATGATGACGAGATGCGGCGTCCAGGGCTGGAAGAGGCCGGTGCAGATCGTCGTGACCGTCGTCACGGCCGCAGCGGAAAGCAGCGCGGTCTTGAAGCCGACCGCGGTAAACACCCGGCGAGCTATGAACTTGGTGGTAATCGCGCCGATCGCCCCGGCAAAGGTGATGAGGCCGGACTGGAACGGATTGAGGCCGAAGCCGAGCTGCAGCATCAGCGGCGTCAGGAACGGCATGGCGCCGATGCAGATGCGGAACAGCGTGCCGCCGGTGACCGAAGCGCGGAAAGTGGTGTTTTTCAGAAGCGACAGGTTGAGGATCGGCGCGGGGTGACGGCGCGCATGCCCGACATAGAGAAAGCCGCAGATGAAGCCGATCACGACGGCCGAGATGCCGATATAGGGCGGCAACGCCGGCAGGCTGATGACGGACATGCCGAAGACCACGCCGGACGCCGCAAAGGACGTCAGCAGGAAGCCGATGACATCGAGCTTCGGCGGCATGGTCGCTTCGACGTCGGGCAGGAAGATCGACGACAGGATGACGCCGAGAATGCCGACGGGCACGTTGATCAGGAAGATCCAGTGCCAGGAGGCATAGGTGGTGATGAAGCCGCCAAGCGGCGGGCCGGCGAGCGGGCCGACAAGGGCAGGAATGGACAGCAGCGCCATCGCGGAAACCAGATCGCTCTTCTGCGTCGTGCGCACCAGCACCAGACGCCCGACCGGCGTCATCATCGACCCGCCGACGCCCTGCAGGAAGCGGGCGAAGACGAATTCCAGCAGGCCGCCGGAAACGGCGCACATGATGGAGCCGATGACGAAGACGCAGATGGCGACGCGGAAGATGTTCTTCGCGCCGAAGCGATCCGCCATCCAGCCGCTGATCGGTATGAACACGGCCAGCGACACCATGTAGGAGGTAAGCGCCAGCTTCAGCGTGATCGGGCCGACATGGAGATCGTTGGCGATGGCCGGCAGCGCTGTCGCGATGACCGTGGAATCCATCTGTTCCATGAAGAGAGCTACGGCGAGGATCAATGGAACGATGCGATTCATAGGCATCTGCCTTGATAGGTCTGTCTTCGGGAAGGCTGCCGCCAAGGGCGGTCAGCCGCTCTGTAGTCCTATGCGAGGCTGCTGCCAATCCCGGATTTTGCTCCATGACTGCTTGGGGATCACGTCTTCGTGATATCCATTGCCGCATGGTGCGGAACGCAAGATTTGACATATGCTAAGAGCATGGAAATGCTAAACGCATAAAACGTCGTTCGGTGTATTAGCGGATTTGGATGGGATTGTCATGACCAAACTTTCGGTCGAGCACGATGACGCCCGATGCCGTTGCTGCCGGCGACGACGATAGGCGCAGCTTACGCTACGCCTCATAACAAGGAGTGAGATCATGACTGCTGTCCCGCCCCCAGAGACGCACCAGTTCAAATTGGGATCCTGTACCGTCACCGCCGTCAGGGACGGCGCCAACGTCATGGACAATCCCTGGGAAATCTTCGGCTCGAACCAGACGCCCGACACCGTGCGTAAACTGCTGGAGCAGAATTTCCTGCCGACGGAAAAGTTCGTCAACAGCTATACGCCCGCCATCATCGATACCGGTTCCGATGTGATCGTCGTCGACACCGGCTTCGGTGAAGCCGGCCGCGCCCGCGGCTTCGGCCGTTTCCGCAAGGGGCTGAAGGCTGCCGGCTACACGCCGGAGCAGGTGACCGTCGTCGCTCTCACCCATCTGCACGGCGATCATATCGGCGGTTTGCTGGAAGAGGGCGCCCCGGCCTTTCCGAACGCCCGCTATGTTGCCGGCGAGATCGAATATGCCTTCTGGACGGACAAGGCGCGCGAGGGAACGCCGGCGGAAGGCGGACAGAAGGCCGTTCTTGCCAATATCGTGCCCTTCGCCGAAAAGATGACCTTCCTGAAGGACGGCGACCAGATCGTCAGCGGCATGACCGCGATGCTGGCGCCCGGCCACACGCCCGGCCATCTCGTCTTTCATCTCGAATCGGACGGCAAGCAGCTGGTCATGACCGGCGATACCGCCAATCACTATATCCTGTCGGTCGGTCGCCCCGATTGGGAGGTCCGGTTCGATGCGGACAAGATGCAGGCCGCGAAAACCCGCCGTCGCATCTTCGACATGATCGCCGCCGACCGCATTCCTTTCCTCGGCTTTCATATGCCTTTCCCTGCCGTCGGCTTCGTGGAGAAGCAGCCGGAAGGCTTCCGCTACATTCCGAAAACCTACCAGCTTGAAATCTGACGCCGGAAGGCCGGGAAGAAGCTTGCGCGCCCGGCATATCTGCCGGACGCTTTTTGCTATTCCCTTCCTGTCATGAACGTGTTACCAGCCCTCGCCAACTTCCAAGCAACACTTGCAAGATCGCCCGGTAGACGATTCGTTCCGGGCTTTCCTGTTTTTCACAGACGAAGGAATTGGCCATGGCACGCATTATTGAAACGTCAACCGGGTTGGATGCGCTGACATTCGACGACGTGCTCCTGCAGCCGGGACACTCCGAGGTCATGCCCGGCCAGACCAACGTAGCCACCCGTATCGCCCAGGACATCGAGCTCAACCTTCCGATCATTTCGGCGGCGATGGATACGGTGACCGAAAGCCGTTTGGCGATCGCCATGGCGCAGGCCGGCGGTATCGGCGTTATCCACCGTAATCTGACGCCGGTGCAGCAGGCCGAAGAGGTTCGCCAGGTCAAGAAGTTCGAAAGCGGCATGGTGGTCAATCCCGTGACCATCGGCCCCGAGGCAACGCTTGCCGATGCGCTCGGCCTGATGAAGGAAAACGGCATCTCCGGCATTCCGGTCGTTGAGAAGTCGCAGCGCCCCGTCGGCATCCTGACCAATCGCGACGTTCGTTTCGCCTCCGACCCCCAGCAGAAGATCTATGAGCTGATGACCCGTGAAAACCTCATCACGGTCACGGACGGCGTGCAGCAGCAGGAAGCCAAGCGCCTGCTCCACAAGCACCGCATCGAGAAGCTGCTGGTCGTGGATGGCGACGGTCGCCTGGTCGGCCTGATTACTGTCAAGGACATCGAGAAGTCGCAGCTTAACCCGAACGCTTCCAAGGACGCACAGGGCCGCCTTCGCGCTGCCGCCGCCATTAATGTCGGCGACGATGGCTTCGAGCGCGCCGAGCGCCTGATCGAGGCCGGCGTCGACCTTCTGGTCGTCGATACCGCCCACGGCCATTCTCAGCGCGTTCTCGACGCCGTCACCCGCGTCAAGAAGCTCTCCAATTCCGTTCGCATCATGGCCGGCAATGTCGCCACCTATGACGGCACGCGGGCGCTGATCGACGCCGGCGCCGACGCCGTCAAGGTCGGTATCGGCCCCGGTTCGATTTGCACCACCCGCATCGTTGCCGGCGTTGGCGTGCCGCAGCTTGCAGCCATCATGTCAGCGGTCGAGGCGGCGCAGGAACAGAACATCCCCGTCATTGCCGATGGCGGCATCAAGTTCTCCGGCGATCTTGCCAAGGCGATCGCTGCCGGCGCATCGGCCGTCATGATCGGCTCGCTGCTGGCCGGCACGGACGAAAGCCCGGGGGAAGTCTTCCTCTACCAGGGCCGCTCCTTCAAGGCATATCGCGGCATGGGTTCTGTCGGCGCGATGGCGCGCGGCTCGGCCGACCGCTATTTCCAGGCCGAGGTCCGCGACACGCTGAAGCTCGTGCCGGAAGGCATCGAAGGTCAGGTTCCCTACAAGGGTTCCGTTTCCGGCGTGCTGCACCAGCTCGCCGGCGGCCTCAAGGCCGCGATGGGCTATGTCGGCGGCGCCGATATCAAGGATTTCCAGCGGCGCGCGACCTTCGTGCGCATCTCCGGCGCGGGCCTGCGCGAAAGCCACGCCCATGACGTCACGATCACCCGCGAAAGCCCGAACTATCCGGGCGCGGGCGGCTGATCGATGGAAGATCGCGCTCAGGGCAACGCCAGGTCCTTGCAGGGCCTGGCGGCTATCCTCGCGGCTCTTTCGCTCGCTCTTTTTGCCTGGATCCAGGCTGGTTTCGTCAGGGCATTCAGCGATGCCGCAGCCGGGCAGTCGATGCTCGACGTGCGCATCGGCGGCTATGAGCGCGACGACGTCATCGCCATGCTGCGCTATCTCAAGGATCATCCCGATCCGGCGACGATCCTGCACTCCATGTATCTCGGACCGGAACTGATCTTCCCGCTGGTGTTGGGTGGATTGCTGTTCTGCCTGATGCGGCTGGTCGGCCCCGGCGGCTTCTTCTTCGGCCGCCCCATTCCGCCCGGCGCGGCGACAGTCATTTTCTGCCTGCCGATCTTTTATACGATTGTCGATTATGCCGAGAATATCGCCGGCCTGATGCTCTACCCGCCGGCAACGCCATCCGATGCCACGATATCGCTGCTGGCGGGCCTGCTTCCGATCATCGTCAGGCTGAAATTCCTGACGCTGGTGGTGACGGTTATTCTACTGGCCCGTTTCGCAATTTTTCGCTACCTGTCGCCAGACGGCTCCAGACCGTCCTGATCGATCCTATCGGCTTTCGGAAATTCTAAAGGAGTTGGCAGCGTGACAGGCTACGAAATGTTCTGGCCCATGGTGGCGCATGCGGTGCTGGTCTTCATTCTTTATGCCCTTCTGGGATGGCGCCGCCGCACCCTGGTAAAGGCCGGCCGCATCCAGCCCGTACAGTTTCGCGAGAACCACGCGGCCAACGAGCCGGCCGAAAGCCTAGTGGTGCGAAACAGCATCGCCAACCAGTTCGAATTGCCCTTGCTCTTTCACGCCTGCTGCATCGTGCTTTACGTTACCCAGGCCGATAATCTGCCGGCCGTGATCCTTGCCTGGATCTTCGTCGCCACGCGCTATGCTCATGCGTTCGTGCACGTCACCAGCAACAACCTGCGCTATCGCAGCCCGCTCTTTGCTGTCGGTTTTCTAGTCCTTGCCGGCATGTGGGTCTGGCTCGGCATCTGGCTCGCCTTCTCCTGATGCCGCGTGCGATGCTGCGGGAAGCAACCTGCGGTAACGTGTTTGTGTTTTTCCTTTACCGTTCCGCGGTCGCTGGCTGACCTATCTTGTCAGCGGGTGGCCTGCCGCACCATGCGGGCTGCCGGGGAAAAATGGGAGAACAGGACCATGAGCACGGAAAAACCCGTTGTGACGCAGGCGATGATCAACGCCTATGACGAATACACGCATCTGACGCTCGATCGTCGGGGTTTCATGGAAAAGCTGACCAGGCTTGCAGGCTCGGCCGGCGCCGCCGCCGCGATCGCGCCGCTGCTTGCCGCCAACAAGGCGAGCGCCGAAGTCGTTTCTGCCGACGACAACAGGCTGGAAGCGAAGGATGTGACTTTTGCAGGCAGCAAGGGTGAGATGAAGGGCTATCTCGTTCGCCCGAAAGACGCGGCCGGCAAGCTCGGCGGCGTCATCGTCATCCACGAGAACCGCGGCCTCAATCCGCACATCCGCGATATCGCCCGCCGCATGGCGCTGGAAGGATTCGTGGTTCTGGCGCCGGATTTCCTTTCCCCGCTTGGCGGCACGCCGGAGGACGAGGACAAGGCGCGCGACATGTTCACCAATCTCGATCCGGCATTGACGGCTGACAATGCCGAGGCGAGCCTGACCTATCTTGCCAAGCTCGACGGGAGCAACGGCAAGGTGGGGGCCGTCGGCTTCTGCTGGGGCGGCGGCCTCGTCAACCGTTTCGCGACCATCTCGCCGGAGCTGAAGGCAGGCGTCGCCTATTACGGCGCGCAGCCGCCGGCAAGCGCTGTGCCCGATATAAAGGCGGCTCTGCTGCTGCACTATGCCGGGCTGGACGATCGCATCAATGCCGGCATCGATGCCTATCGCAAGGAGCTGCAGGCAGGCGGCAAGACCTTCGAGATCTTCGTCTACGACGGGGTCAATCACGCCTTCAACAATGACACCTCGGCTGCCCGCTATGACAAGAAGGCGGCCGATCTTGCCTGGGGCAGGACGGTTGAATTCCTGAAGAAGTACCTGTCCTAGAACGATACGGATAGCCGGCGCCGGGTCGCCGGCGATGCGGTTGACGACGGGGCCGAAACCATGTTCCGGCCCCTGTTCCGGAGTTTGCTTGCGGCTCCTAAGTAATGATTAAAATTGGACTTTTCCCGTTTACGCGCATTGAACGCGTCGAATGTCATAGCGTCTGCGCGCCTGAGCGCCGTTCAGTATGACAATGAAACGGGTAAAGAATGAATTCGAACAACCCTGACCGCGTGACGTTCCGAAAAAAGCCACAGCAGGAGCGAAGCATCCAGCGCGTCGATGCCATCCTGACGGTGGCAGCCGCTCTGATCGCCGAGAAGGGGATCAGCGCCATGAAGATGACGGAACTGGCGGCAGTCGCCGCCATCCCGATCGGCTCGGTCTATCAGTATTTCCCGGACAAGGCGGCAATCGTCAGGGCCTTGCTCGAGCGACACGCCGGTCTCGTCCAGCAGAAGGTCGAGGAATCCTTTGCCGCCGTGACATCGCTCGAACACGCCATCGAACTGGCCTGCGGCATGATCGATTGGTACTACCGCGAATTTCGCAGCGACCCCGCCTATCTCGGCGTATGGCTCGGAACCGAGATCGACAAGGATATCCTGCAGCTGAACATAGCGCACAGCGGCCGTGTCGCCGATATATTCCTGGAGAGCGTTCGGCCATTCCTTCCCGCCGAAAGCCGGATCGACCTGAAGGCGCGGACCCAGCTTTTCAGCCATCTTATCGGCGCATCGGTTCGCTTTGCCGTCATGAGCGACGATGGGATGGCAAGGCGCATGCTTCACGAATGGAAGCAGGTGATTCGCGTCACCCTGCTGGCGGAGCCTGCACCTTAGGAAAGGTCGAAAGCGGTCGGTTGAAACCTGCCGCTCACCAACCCGGCAGGATATGGCTGGCGCGCGGCCTTGAATGATAGCGCGCATAGGTCTTCACGTCGCTATCGAGATCGTCGTCCACCACGGCCGGCGTGATGTTGTCCAGACAGGCCGAGATATGGGCGGTGATCGCGTTCATGAGGGAGGCCGATAGGCCGGCCCGCTTCATGATGCCGATCTGCACCGGCGGCAGCGGCGGGAAGCCGTCTGCCTGGGTCAGTACCTTCATGCCGGTGCGCAACGCCGATTCCGGCATGACCGAAACGGCCATGCCGGCAAGCACCGCTGCGGCAACGACCGTGCAGGACCAGCTGGTGAACAGGATCTGATAGTCTCGGCCGCCGGCATCCAGCGCCGAGCAGGCAAGCTGGCGCCACTGGCAATCGCGCCGGCCGACGGCAAGCGGAATGGGCGCATCGTCGCGCAGCGGATGGTTGGCCGAGCCGACCCAGCAGAGCGGCTCCGTCCGCACCACATCCGACATGCGCTCGCGCGGATTGTGGGTGACGAGCGCTATATCGAGTTCGCCGCGATGCATGCGCTCGCCAAGATCGACCGAGGGTTCGCAGACGATATAAAGCTCGACGTTCGGATGCGTCTTGGCGAAGCGGCCGATGATCTCGGGCATATAGCGGTCGGCATAATCGTCCGGCGTGCCGATGCGCAGCGTGCCTTCGAGCCGGTTGTCGTCGAACGCCGCCATCGCCTCGTTGTTCAGGCGAATGATGCGGCGGGCATAGTTCAACAGCTTTTCGCCCTCTGCCGTCAGGCGGTTGCCACGGCCGTCCTTGATGAAGAGCTGCTTGCCGACACGCTCTTCCAGCCGGCGCATCTGCATGGAAACCGCCGACTGCGTCTTGAACACCCTGTCGGCTGCCTTGGTGAAGCTGCCGGAATCCACGATTGCGATGAAGGTCTGCAACTGATCGATATCAAGCGGCGCGGACATGAGTTCACCTATAAAGGAGTTTGATAGTTATCATTAGAAACATTCGTTGGACTGATCAATAGGGCTTTGGCATCTTCCTAATGCAATTCAGCATACCAATTGAACAGAGACTCCTGTCGAACTCCTCCCCGGCCTGCGCCCCTTTTCCGGTTCATCGGAAAGGGGCTCGGCTGGCGTGTGCCCTAGGGAAAGGAATACGGAAATGCGCACGACAGATCGGACCCTTGACCTCGGCCTGGCAACACCATCGCTGTCGCTGACGGCACGCATGATGCTTGCTCTTGCCAAAGTGGCTACCGTCTGGCGCGCAATCCGAAATCGCCAGGAGATCAGCTATCTGAACGAGCTGAACGACAGCCAGCTGCGGGACATCGGCCTCAGCAGGCAGGATCTGAACGCCGCGCTGACCACCTCGACCTTCTTCGAGGACCCGTCCGGCCATCTGACCAATTCCGCGCGTCGCCGCACGCGCCTCTCCGCCTTCAGCAGCTTCCGAGGCTGATGCCGGACAACAGTTTCCCCGCAGGGTGATAGCCAATAAGCCCTGCCTCTTTCCCGGTGTTCGGCCCAAGGGCCAACACCGGGTTTTTTCTTTTTGGAGATGGTGTTTCCGCCATGCGGCACGCGCGGAAAAGTTGCCTCCAACCGCAATTGTCTTATCTTACCGACTGATCGAAACAGCAGGGATGCGACGATGGCAACGGTGATCTTCTTCCACTCCGTCTATGGCTTGCGCTCGCTCGAGCATGAAGCGGTCGAGCGCGTGCAGGCGGCCGGGCACAAGGCTTTCGCGCCGGATCTCTATGACGGGCTGATTGCCCGGTCGATCGAGGAAGGCTTCGAATTCAAGGACGAAATCGGCTGGCCGACCATCTGCGAGCGGGCGGAATGGGCGCTTGCCGGCCTGCCGGGCTCGACGGTGCTTGCCGGGTTTTCGATGGGGGCTGCCGTTGCGGCGAGCCTCTGGCCCAGGCGGGAGAGGACCGCCGGCATCCTTTTCCTGCACGGACTTGCCGCCATTGCCGACAATGCGCGCAAGGGCTTGCCGCTGCAGCTTCATCTCGCCGATCCGGACCCATTCGAGCCGGCGGAAGACGTCGCCGCCTGGCGGCTGGCAGCCTCCCGATCCGGGATATCGGCCGAGGTCTTCACCTATCCCGGCGGTGGCGGCCATCTCTACACCGATGCCAGCCTGCCCGATTATGACGCCAGGGCAGCCGATCTCACCTGGAAGCGTGTTATTGGTTTCCTTGATGCCATCGACGCCCAGACTTGAACTGAAGCAACTTGTCGCCTAGTTTATAGGCATCAGTGATACCAACAGGATGTGTGCAACAATGGATTCCACCTCGACCGCAATGCCGCTCAGCCTTGCCATCGGGGAAATTCCTGCTCATGCCCATATCCATCGTTCTATCCAATCTTTCGTGGTCCACGCCTGACGGCCGGCCGCTTCTTTCCCATCTCGATCTGAGCTTCGGCGCCGAGCGCACCGGTCTTGTCGGCCGCAATGGCGTCGGCAAGACGACGCTGGTCAGGCTCGTCGCCGGAGACCTGCAGCCGCAATCCGGCAGCATCTCCTTCAACGGCAGGCTTGGGATCCTGCGCCAGAGCGTGCAGGTGCAGGCCGGGGAAACCGTTGCCGATCTTTTCGGAGCGACAGAGGCGCTTGCCGTCTTGAAGCGTGCGGAGGCCGGCGAGGCGACGAATGAAGAACTCGCCACGGCCGATTGGACGCTCGAATCGCGCATCGCCTCGGCGCTCGATCGGGTCGGGCTCGATGTCATCCCGGAGACGCCTCTCGTCACGCTGTCCGGCGGGCAGCGGACGCGCTGCGGGCTTGCCGCCCTCATCGTCGACGATCCCGATTTCCTGATTCTCGACGAACCCACCAACAATCTCGACAGAGAGGGCCGTGCCGCCGTCATCGATCTCCTCGCGAGTTGGAAGGCCGGCGCCATCGTCATCAGCCATGACCGGGAACTGCTCGATACCATGGACGCGATCGTCGAGCTGACATCGCTCGGCGCATCGCGCTATGGCGGCAACTGGAGCCAGTATCGTGAGCGCAAGGCGCTGGAGCTTTCGGCAGCCGAGCATGACTTCGCCGAGGCGGAGAAGCGTGTCGCCGAGGTGGAACGAAGCGCGCAGGCGACAGTCGAGCGGCAGGCCCGGCGGGACAAGGCCGGCCGGAAGATGGCGGCCAAGGGTGGCATTCCGCGCATCATGCTTGGCGGGTTGAAGGAGAGAAGCGAGATGACGGGCGGGGAGAACACCCGGCTTGCCGAACGACGCCGCGCCCGGGCCCTGCAGGAGGCAGCCGCCGCCCGCGAAAAGATCGAGATCCTGCAGCCGCTGACCGTGAAGCTGCCGACATCGGGATTGCCGGCGAACAGGGTCGTCCTGAGGATGGACGGCATCAGCGCCGGCTATGAGCCTGAACGGCCGATCTTGCGCGACTTCGACCTCGTCATCACGGGGCCGGAGCGCGTTGCTGTCACCGGACCGAACGGCTCGGGCAAGACCACGCTGCTGGCGCTGGTTTCCGGCGTGCTGAAGCCCTGGAGCGGAATGGTGCGGGTCGTCTCTTCAGCGCTGCTGGACCAGAGGGTCAGCCTCCTCGACCCATCGCTTTCGATCCGCGACAATTTCCGCAGGATCAACCCGGAAGCCGACGAGAACGCCTGCCGCGCTGCCTTGGCGCGCTTCATGTTCAGGGCCGATGCCGCGCTGCAGATCGTTTCAAGCCTCAGCGGCGGCCAGCTTCTGCGCGCCGGGCTTGCCTGCGTTCTTGGCGGCTCGGTGCCGCCTTCTCTGCTTGTTCTCGACGAGCCGACCAACCATCTCGATATCGATTCCATCGCGGCGGTCGAAGCCGGGCTGCGCGCCTATGACGGAGCGCTTCTGGTCGTCAGCCACGATGACGTGTTTCTCGGCAACATCGGAATAACGAGGCGAATAGAGATGCCCACCCGAGTCGCCTCGACGTCCGAATGATAGCGTCAGGCGTGGCCGGCGCCGGCGATGCGATCGAGTTCGGCAATCGCATCCTTCGGGAGCGTCAGCTCGGCAGCCGCTATATTCTGCTGGAGATGGGCAGGCGATGACGTGCCCGGGATGAGCAGGATGTTCGGCGCGCGATGCAGCAGCCAGGCAAGCGCCACCTGCATGGGCGTCGCGTTCAGCCGCGTGGCAACATCGGAAAGCGCCGAGGATTGCAGCGGCGTGAATCCGCCAAGCGGGAAGAAGGGCACATAGGCGATGCCATCGCGACCCAGCTCGTCGATCAGCGCGTCATCGGTGCGCTGCGCCAGATTGTAGAGGTTCTGCACGCAGACGATGTTCGTGATCCTGCGGCCTTCGGCGACCTGGTCGCGCGTCACGTTGCTCAGTCCGATATGGCGCACCAGACCCTGCCGCTGCAGCTCCGCAAGGATGGCCAGCGGCGCCTCGATCGAGCCTTCGCTCGGGTGATGCGGGTTGAGCATGACACGGAGATTGACGACATCGAGCACGTCGAGCCGCAGGTTGCGCAGATTGTCGTGCACCGCCTGCTTCAGCTCATCGGCGGAGAAAGCCGGCAGCCAGGATGCATCCGCGCCACGCCGCGCGCCGATCTTGGTGACGATGACGAGATCGTCGCGATAGGGGTGGAGCGCCTCGCGGATCAGCTGGTTGGTCACATGCGGACCATAGAAATCGCTGGTGTCGATATGGTTGACGCCGGAGGCGATGGCTTCGCGCAGGACTGCGAGCGCGGTTTCGCGGTCCTTCGGCGGGCCGAACACACCGGGCCCCGCAAGCTGCATGGCGCCGTAGCCGAGCCGTTTGACCTCAAGGTCCCCGAGGGTAAAGCTGCCGGATTGATCGATGCTGGACATGGCTATCTCCTTTCAAGATGAAAGCAGAAATAGGCCGTGTCTCGGTGTGTGATAACCGGGTGCAATGTGCACGGGCTGTGCGGAATTGCGAACAATCGACGTCGGTCAAGGGCGAGGGGGCGACCTCACTCTTGATTCTGCGCCGGCTTGTCCTGCGTCTTCAGATAGTTGTCGAAGATCGCTTCCATGTTCTTCTGATAGTTCTTCTGCACTTCCAGGCCACTGTCGAACATGGCGTTGAACATGTCCGTGTAGGCGGCCATGTCGACCCCGGGGGCAGGCTTGGCCTTCGGCGCTTCCTTTGGCGGTGCAGCCGCCACGGGGAAGTTGCGCATCATGTCCTGAAAGGCCTTGGCAAAGGGATTGTCGAGGAACGGATTGGTCTGCGCCGGCTTCTCGTGCTTGATGCTGTCGGCGCCGAACATCAGTTCCATCGCCTGGGTAAAGGGATTGTCGAAGATGCTCGCCTGCGGTGTCGGCTGCTGCTTCGGCGCAAAGCCGATGCTCTGCAGCCAGCCCTGCATCATTTCGCCCATGGCCGTGTTGAGGAAGGGATTGGCCATCTGCGGTATCTGGCCGCTCGTTTCCTTGAACAGGCCGCCCATTAGCGTGTCGGCCATGGCGGGCAGCATGCGCTTGTAGATTTCCTGACCGATACCGGTCATTTGCG
This sequence comes from Martinezella lusitana, assembly GCF_010668395.1. Lineage (GTDB taxonomy): Bacteria > Pseudomonadota > Alphaproteobacteria > Rhizobiales > Rhizobiaceae > Rhizobium > Rhizobium lusitanum_A. Next base: position 216,906 of record NZ_WUEY01000001.1, on the reverse strand, counting down.
CGGCCTGCGCCGCGATCGCGCGCGAGACGTCCTTGGAGCCGAAGAGTCTCCCCAGCACCGCATTGCCGTCGGCGATGCCCTCGGGCGTGAAGGCCTTGCCCATGTCCTCGAAATATTTGGCATAGTTGCCGGACGCGATGTCCTGCATCACGCCCATGAAGTTATAGGGGTCGGTCGCACTGCGCTTGAAGCCGGAAGAGAAGGCCGGCATCAGCGCGGCCATCGCCTTGGTTGCCTGCTCCTGCGCCAGGTTGAACTGCTTGGCCATGGCCTCCGTGGCGGCGCCATTTTGTGCCTGCATCATCATGTCGAAGAGTGGCAGCATCGAAGTCCCTTTCCCCGCTATGAGGCCGCTTCGGAATCAGGCGGCTCTTGCTTGCCGCAGTATAGCGGGAAAAAAGGGAGCGCATACCGGTTTCTGCCGTCGCACCATCAGGTTTCGACGACGGGCAGTCCGCTATCAGTATTGATATTCCTCGAAGATCGGTTCGACCGACTGGTTCCAGCGGCCGTTGTAGAGCATCAGCAGATCGTCGGCGAGCGTGCCCTTCTTGGCGAGCACTTCGTCGAGCGGCGCAAGGAAGACGGTTTCGTCCTGTCCGTCGCCGTTCAGGCGGGCGCGATTCTTCAGGCCGATACGGGAAATGCCGACCACTTCGCGCGCAACATCCAGCAGGCTATGGCCCTTGATCGCAGCCTTCAGGCCCTCGACCGGCACGACGTCACGCAGCGCGTTGACCTCGTCGAAACTCCAGTCCCTGGTCAGCTCGTCGGCAGCCGTCAGCGCCGCGTCGTCATAGAGCAGGCCGACCCAGAAGGCCGGCAGCGCGCAGATGCGACGCCAGGGGCCGCCGTCGGCGCCGCGCATTTCCAGGAAGCGCTTGAGGCGCACGTCGGGAAACAGCGTGGAGAGATGGTTCGTCCAGTCGCCCATCGTCGGCTCCCAGTCGGCAATCTCGCCCTTCAGCGCACCATCCATGAACTGGCGGAAGGTGACATGCGTACAGTCGTGATAGCGGCCGTCGCGGACGACGAAATACATGGGCACGTCGAGCGCCCATTTTACATAGTCTTCAAAGCCGAAATCGTCGCGGAAGGTGAAGTCGAGCAGACCGCTGCGGCGGTTGTCGGTATCGCGCCAGATGTCACCGCGCCAGGAGGAGAGTCCGTTCGGCTTGCCTTCGGTGAAGGGGGAGGAGGCGAAGAGCGCGGTTGCCAGCGACTGCAGCTTCATCGATACGCGCATCTTCCGGCGCATGTCTGCTTCGGACGAAAAGTCGAGGTTCACCTGGATCGTGCAGGTGCGGTACATCATGTCGAGACCCTTGGTGCCGACCTTCGGCATGTAGCGGCTCATGATATCGTAGCGCGATTTGGGCATGCGTGGTGTTTCGGCCAGGGTCCATTTCGGGCTGCCGCCGATGCCGAGGAAGCGAATGCCCAGCGGTTCTGCGATCTCGCGCACCGTCGCCAGATGGTTGTTCGATTCCTTGCAGGTCTCGTGGATGGTCTCGAGCGGCGCGCCCGACAGTTCGAACTGGCCGCCCGGCTCGATCGAGATGGCGCCCATGCCGGAGGGTTCGCCGAGCCCGATGATGTTGTCGCCATCCATGATCGGGTCCCAGCCGCATTTTTCCTGCAATCCCGTGAGGAGCGCGGAAATGCTGGCATCGCCGAAATAGGGCACGGGGCTGTTGTCGGCGCGGAAGAACACGAATTTCTCATGCTCCGTCCCGATGCGGAATTTTTCCTTCGGCTTGTTGCCGGCGGCCAGATAGGCCGTCATTTCCGAGACCGAGGAGAGCGGAGTCTGGTCGGTAGTATCGCGCGCCATGGTATTACCTTAGATCTCGGAGGAGAACCCGCGCCAGCCGCAGGTCAACAGGAGGGTGATTGACGCGGATTGAGGTACGGTGCAAGTGAATTTCTTTCAAGGGTCGTTCAAAAAAATAGGATTTTATGTCTCGCAAGTGCATCAGGGGCGTGACAGCCGCCGGCACATTTGCACAAGCGTTCAAGACATCGGCTCATTTTCATTAGTAGTTTCGCTTCGACAGACAACCGCCGGAGCATATCGATGGTCGTTCCGAATGGCCTTTACTATTCTATTCTGACATTGCTTCTGACCTCGCTGGTCATCATGGGCAGTCCCGGCCCTTCGACGGTCAGCGCCACGGCAATGGGCGCGGCCTATGGGTTTAGGCGGTCGCTCGGCTACGTCTCCGGCCTTATTATCGGCACCGTGGCGGTATTGCTGGCCGTTGCAGCCGGCGTCGTTGCCATCTTGCTGTCCATCCCGCACGGCGCCCTGGTGCTGACGATCGTCTCGGCCGTCTATATCCTTTACCTTGCCTTTAGGATCGCGACCGCGCCGCCTCTGTCGCGCCGCGACGATCAGGTCGCGGCTCCGGCTTTTTCCGGCGGCTTTCTGCTGGCCGTCGCCAATCCGAAAGCCTATCTGGCGATCGCCGCCGTCTTTGCCGGCGTCAGCCTGTTTCAGGATCGGCGTCTGCTCGACGCCGCCCTCAAGATCGCGCTGCTGACGGCAATGATCGTCGCCATTCACATGCTATGGCTTCTCGTCGGCGCTTCCCTATCCCGGTTTCTTCAAAATCCGAGGATCTCGCGGATCGTCAACGTCTCGCTGGCGATCCTGCTGATCGTTGCGACCGTCGTCGCCGTGGTGGAGTGAAGGCTCAGTTCCAGTCGCCGATCGCCGCCTGGATCACCGCCATGGCGGCAACGGCGGCCGTGTCGGCGCGCAGGATGCGCGGGCCCAGCGGAATGGCGGTGACGAAATCGAGGCTGCGCAGCAGAGCGCGCTCCTCTTCGGAGAAGCCGCCTTCAGGCCCGACCAAGAGCGCCAGATGCTTCTCCTTCACCTGCGTCAGCAGCGGCAGCGGATTCTGGCCGGCATCGCCTTCGTCGCAATAGATGATGCGCCGGTCGCGCGGCCAGCCGGCCAGCAGATCGGTGAGCTTCACCGGCTCCGCCACATCGGGAATGCCGAGGATGCCGCATTGCTCGGCCGCCTCGATGACGTTGGCCCTGACCTTGTCCAGATTGGTGATCTTGCCCTGCACATGCTGCGTCATGACCGGCTGCAGCAAGCCCGCGCCCATCTCGACAGCCTTCTGGACAAGATAGTCCAGCCGCCCGACCTTCAGCGGTGCGAAAAGATAATGCAGGTCGGAGGGAGCCGGCTGCGGCCGCGTTTCCTCGACCGGCGTCAGCAGGATACGCTTGCGGGACGGAAAGGAGACGCCGACCTTCCATTCGCCGTCGCGGCCGTTGAATGCAAGCAGTTCGGCGCCGTCCTCCATGCGCAGCACATTGGCGAGATAGTTGAACTGGTCCTGGTCGGCCTCGATGGCGATGCCTGCCTTGATGTCTGCCGTCACGAACAGCCGCTGCATGCGGAAATTGGCGCGCATGGATTACCCCCTAAAGCGATTCCCAGGAAAAGTGCGCAGTGGTTTTCCGTCCGGAATTGCGTAAAAACAAAGAGATAGAGCCATTCGGATTCCATGGGAAAGCTGAACCGCTCTAAATGAAGAGCGCGACCATAACCCAATATACGGCGGCGGCAAGCAGGGCCGCGACCGGCACGGTGATCGCCCAGGCGGCGATGATGGTCATGAAATGCGAGCGGCGCACCAGGCGCCGGCGATAGGCCTCGTCCGGATTGCGCTCGTCCGCATTGTCCGGTTCGTGCCAGGGGATGCCGGCGGCTTCGGCTCTCTTGCGCATATAGTCGAGACGCCGCCTGGAGCGGCTGGTGGACCATTCGCGGAAGAAGCCGACCCCGAAGACCGCTCCGACGGCGATATGGGTCGAGCTCACGGGAAAACCGAACCAGGCTGCGACGATGACGGTGAGCGCCGCCGACACGGCAACGCAATAGGCCCGCATCGGATTGAGCTTGGTGATCTGCTCGCCGAGCAGGCGAATGAGTCGCGGGCCATACAAAAGCACGCCCACGGAGATGCCGCACGCGCCGATCATGACCACCCAGAAGGGAGCCCTCTGCGTGGTCGCCTCGGCCACCACGCCGAGAGAGCCGCCAAGGCCGATATCGCGAACGATCGCCGCCAGCGGGCCGATGGCGTTGGCGACGTCATTGGCGCCATGGGCAAAGGACATCAGCGCCGCCGAGCAGATCAACGGCAGGCGGAAGAGCTTGCGCAGCGAGCTGTTTTTGTTTTCCAGCCCGGCGGATTGCGCTGCCACCAGCGGCCGCGCGACGAGCCAGGCGATGAGGCCGACGCCGATGCCGATTGCGAGATTCAGCAGTGGCGGTATCGCGTCCTTGGGCTCGAGCTGGACGACGAGATAGCCCGCAAACGCGCCGGCCATCAGCCCGATCAGGATCGGAATCCAGTACCTTGCGGCCGCGATCTTGTCGTCGCGATAGATGATGAAGGTTTCGATGAAGAACAGGATGCCGGCCGCGATGGCCCCGCCGAGGAAGGGTGTCACGACCCATCCGGCGGAGATGGCCGCCAGTATGTTCCAGTTTACCAGTTCCGGGCCGACGGCCGCCGCTCCGGCACCGACCACGGCGCCGACGATCGTATGCGTGGTCGAAACCGGTGCTTTCAGCCAGGTGGCGAAATTGATCCAGAGAGCGGCTGCCAGAAGCGCGGCCATCATCAGCCAGGCGAGCTTGCCGATGCTGATGATGCGGTTCGTGTCGACGATATGCGTCGAGATCGTGTTGATGACCGGGCCGCCGGCAATCATTGCACCGAGGATTTCGAAGACGGCCGCCATGACCAGCGCCTGCGTCATGGTGATCGCGCGGGCGCCGACCGCCGCGCCGACATTGTTGGCCACGTCCTTGGCACCGATGTTCATGGCCATGTAGCCGGCAAGGGCGACGGCGGCAAAGATCAATGTCGCCCGCGGCAGGTCGAGCACGTAGATGCCGGCGAAGACCATGGCCAAGCCGAGGAAGATCAGGCCGATGCCCGGTGCCACCAGACGCCTCGCGACGTGATAGGTCGCGTCCTCGACATAGGTGAACTTGTCGAGGTCCTTGTCGAGCGTCCGTTTTTCTGGCGTGGCCGGTCGGTCGGGCATGCAATTCTCTGGATTAAAACTCTCGTATTGCGCTGCCCGATGCGGCACGCAACATCTGCCTCGTATCCTGGCACAGTTTCTTGTGAGTAATGTGGCTTACTTCGCCTGCGCCGCGGCGGCCGGTTTGACCATCCGCTGGGCGAAGCCGAGAATGATGCCGCTCAGTTCCGGTTCGCGCACGCGCTCGGCCGCTTCCTTGCAGGAAACCCATTCAAGGGAGCGTTCGCCCTTTTCCTTGAAATTCTTGGCGAGTTCGCTGACCTCAAGCGCATAGACCTGCACGCGGCACGGTATCTCGATGCCGTCCTTCAGCAGTTTGTCGTAGCCGAACGAGCCCAGCGGCTCGGTTTCCACCGTGCCGCGCACGCCGGCTTCCTCATAGGCTTCCCGCGCGGCGACCTCGTGGGAGAGCTTGCCCGGCATCGGCCACCCTTTGGGAATGACCCAGCGCCCGGTGTCGCGGCTGGTCAGCAGCAGCACCTCGAGGTCACCCGTTTTCTTCTTCACCCGATAACAGAGCGCAGCATATTGCTGTCGCGGCGGACGCCGAAACATAAGTTGCACATCATTTGCTATACGGCTGAGAAAGGCCAATTGTCGGATCACCTTTTGGAGGTTGGAGTGAAGGATTGATTCTATATTACCATTCTGTGGAAAAAATTTGCGCTCCACAGAATGCCATATGGTATTTCCCCACAAATTTATTGAGTGCTGAGTATGTAAAAAGGCGACGATTTGTCTTCTGATATTCGCCAGCCACTGTACTGAAAGCGACATTGAACAGCATTTTCATGCCGCAGATGACGTGGCTGCTTGAAAACGGCCGTCATCGCACTGGATAGAAAGATAAAACCTTGCCGTCCGAACCCGTTTCATCCCGACGCCTGCCGCCTTTGAACGCGCTGCGCGCCTTCGATGCCGTGGCGCGGCGCGGCAGCATTCTGAAGGCGGCCGATGAACTCGGGGTGGTGCGCGGCGCCGTCAGGCAGCAGTTGAACCTGCTGGAAGCCCATTTCGGCATCGCCCTGTTCGATCGGGAAAACGGCAGGCTGGTGCTGACCGCGAAGGGCAGGGCATTTGCCGATTCCGTCGGTGTCGCCTTCGGTATCCTGACGCGGGCCTCGGCAGAGCTTTCGATTGGAAGCCGCCGGTCCATCCGGCTCGGCGTTCCCTCGGCCTTCGCCGTCTGGTGGCTGATGCCGCGTGTCGCAGATCTGCAGGCAACCCTGCAGGATGTCGATATAGACATCGTGCCGATGGCAACGGTGGAGCCTTTGGCCAAGCGCGCCGATCTGGAGGCGGTGATTATGGGCGGTGAATACAGGCCGACGCGCGATATCACCGCCATTCGCTTCATGGAGGATGAATTCGGCCCGGTCGCTGCGCCTGATGTCGCTGGCCGCCTCGGCCTTTCAGCTGGCGTCTCGGCGCTCGCCGGGGCCGTCGCCCTCTCCAGCCGGTCGGCTCCGAGTCTCTGGAACGACTGGTTTGCGGAAAGCGGCCATGCCTCCGTGCGCTTTGCCGGCAATCGAGAATTCGAGGACCTGCTGCTTGCGATCGGCGCCGCCCGCTCCGGCCTGGGGGTTGCCATTGCGCCGCGCACCGCCATCGGCGACGACATCGATCGCCGCGTCCTGGTTGCGCCCTACGGCTTCATCCGAAGACCGGCGGGCTACAGCCTCAGCATCCGCAGCAGCGATGTGAAAGACCCGGCGCTCGTCCGGCTCGCAGACTGGCTGAGCGTGGCAGGAGCCGAACTGGTTTAGCCAGGCATTGGTATGGCAGATTTTCTGCCATGCAACGCAATGCAATGTCCATCGACAGGCCCTTTGCCATCATGCCAGATCACGGCATCGAACCAGCCGGCAGGAGCGCATCATGGATCAGTCTTCTTCTCTTTCCCGCATTGACTGGGTGGCGCGCAGTTGCCGGCTGCTGGCCGCCACCGCCGCGGAGTTCCGCGATACGAAGCCCTTTGCAGGCCTGACCATCGGCACCGGCATCCATCTGGAGCCGAAAACGGTCGCGCTGCTGATGACGCTGCGCTCCGGCGGTGCCGGCCTCGTCTGCACCGGCAATCTCAACAGCACGCAGCCGGAGACGGTGGACTACCTGCGCGCTCAGGGAATAAAGGTTTTCGCCACGCAGACCCGCAACGCCGATGAGCATGGCGCGAGCCTCGACGCGATCCTTGCGGAAAAGCCGGACCTGCTGCTCGACAATGGCGGCGATCTCTTTGCCCGCGCCGCTGAACGCCCCTATGCCAATCTCCTGGGCGGCACCGAGGAAACGACATCCGGCCGCACGCGGCTGCTGCCGATGCGCGACAGGCTCAACATGCCGATCCTCGTCATCAATGACAGCCCGATCAAGCAATTTGCCGAAAACAAGCATGCTGTCGGGCAGAGCATGTTCGAGAGCTATCTGCGTTTCACAAATCGCTCCACCAATGGCAAACGCGTCACCGTCTTCGGTTACGGCGCCTGCGGCAAGGGCACGGCGGCCTGCTTCCGCAACGCATTTTCCACTGTCAGCGTCGTGGATATCGACCCGGTCACGACACTGGAGGCGCATCTCGACGGCTTCTCGACGCCGCTGCGCGAGGCGGCGATCCGCTCGGCCGATATCCTTGTTACCGTCACCGGCTATGCCGACATCGTTACGGTCGCCGATCTGCCTTTCATCAAGGATGGCGCAATTCTGATGAACGGCGGCCACTTCCCGCATGAAATCGATGTCGAAGGCTTCCGCAACAGTCCCGACGTCACGGGTGTCGATCGCTACGAAGCCGAGCAGATCGAGACGGTTCGCATGCGGGATGGACGCGCCTTCCATATCCTTGGCGGCGGTCATATGGCCAATCTCGCCGGCCCGCGTCCGCTCGGCAATACCGTCGAATCCATGGATCTTGGTTTCGCGCTGCAGGCCCGTTGCCTGGAGCGGGTCGCCAGGGGCGGTCTCGGCGCGGAGTCCTGCGTGATCCCCGTTCCGGGTGACATCGATGCCCTGGTCGCCTCCGCCTACCTCGATCTGGCGCGGTGAGCAATCAGGCTCCGGCCAGCGCCTGCGGCAGCAATCGATCGTAGAGCGCGGCCATCTCGTCGCCGAAGCAGCAGAAAATGATCTCGTCGAAGGCTCCATCCTTGCTTTCGGCAAGAGCGGTTCCGATTGCGATCTCCGCCGCCGGCGCTGCGGGAAAACGATATATGCCCGTGGAGATGGCGGGGAAGGCGACGGTGCCGAGCCCATGCCGCCGGGCAAGGCCGAGGCTGTTGCGATAACAGCCGGCGAGCAATGCCTCTTCGCCATGGTCGCCGCCGTTCCAGACGGGGCCGACAGTGTGGATCACATGCTTCGCCGGCAGGCGATATCCGCCTGTCATCTTCGCTTGCCCGGTCTTGCAGCCGTTCAACGTCCTGCATTCGGCGACAAGGTCGGGACCCGCGGCGCGATGGATGGCGCCGTCCACGCCGCCACCGCCAAGCAGGCTGCTATTGGCCGCATTGACGATGGCATCGACCGGAAGCCGTGTGATGTCGCCGAGAACCACGGTGAAGCGCGTCTTCGCACCGGCGGCAAGATCGGAACGAATGATCTCGGGCGCAGACATGATGATCTCCTCGAGCCTGGAACGGGCCTTCTAACGCTCCCAATAGGGAACGGGCCCGTAAAGTTCCGCAAGAAAGTCGATGAAGACGCGCACTTTCGCCGGCAGGAACTGTCGACTGGGGTAAACCGCCGAAAGCGTGACATTATGCGACCCTTCGTAGGCCGGCAGCACTTGAACGAGGCGGCCGTCGCGCAGTTCCGGGCCGACATCCCAGGTGGACCGCAACGCGATGCCGAGGCCGGCGATGACGGCTTCGCGGACCACCTCGCTGGAATTGGTGATGAGCCTGCCCTCCGGCCGGAAGACCAGGCTTCCCTTCGGCCCGTCCAGCCGCCACGGGTCATGATTGTGCGCCGGCAGGCAGACATGCCGGCGCAGATCTTCGATATCCTGCGGCATCCCATGGGAATCGATGTAGGCCGGCGATGCGCAGAGCACCCGGCGCACCGGCGCGAGCCTGCGGGCGACGAGGCTGGAATCGGTAAGCTCGGCAATGCGGATGGCAAGGTCGAAGCCGCCGCCGACGATATCGACGAATTCGTCGCTGAGCACGAGATTGATCGCCAGCTCGGAGTGGGCCTGCATGAAGGATTTCAGATGCGGCGCGATATGCAGCCGCCCGAAGGACGTCGGCGCCGAGATCTTCAACGTGCCGTACATCTGCGAGGATCGCCCGGCAATATAGGCTTCCGCTTCCTCCAGCCCGGCCAGAATGGCAAGCACGCGGTCGTAGAAACCCTGGCCGGCCTCCGTCAGCGAAATCTGCCGCGTCGTGCGCTGTAAAAGGCGGGTGCCGAGCCTGTCTTCCAGGCGTTTGATGCGCTTGGAAATGACGGCGGGCGAGAACCCGAGCGCGCGGCCGGTCAAAGACATGCTGCCAGTCACGACGACGCTGGCGAAGATTTCGAGATCCCCTAAATTGGTCATGCACAATTATTTCCTATTTTGGAATAAATGCTTATCATTTGCGCCGAATTTTGGAAAGCGCTAAGCCTGTTATGCGCTAAAAGGAGGCAGCGCCCGAAATCGGATGCAGGAGGAGGACGGCATGGCCGAGGCCATTTCATTTCTGGAACCGCGTGCGGATGTTCTGGCTCGCCGTAGCGCCATCGTGGCGGACCTGGCCGATCTCCTGGCGCCGGAATGCCTGATCCACGAGGCGCGCGAGCTCGTGCCCTTCGAAACCGATGCCTTCATCTCCTACCGCCGCCTGCCGCTGGCGGTCGCCTTGCCGCGCTCGACGGTGGAAGTGGCCGCCGTCATGAAATACTGCCATCGCTACGGCGTCCCCGTCGTTCCGCGCGGCGCCGGCACCTCGCTTTCCGGTGGCGCCATCCCGCAGGAAGATGCCGTCGTTCTCGGTCTTTCGAAGATGAACCGTATCCTCGACATCGATTACGCCAATCGCACCGCGACCGTGCAGGCAGGGGTGACGAACCTGCATGTGTCAGAAAGCGTTTCGGCCGATGGCTTCTTCTATGCGCCGGACCCGAGCTCTCAGCTTGCCTGCACCATCGGCGGCAATATCGGCATGAATTCCGGCGGTGCGCACTGTCTGAAATATGGGGTCACCACGAACAATCTGCTCGGCGTCAAGCTGGTGCTGACCGACGGCACCGTCGTCGATCTCGGCGGCAAGGCGCTGGACGCCTCCGGTTACGATCTGCTCGGCCTTGTCTGCGGCTCGGAAGGCCAGCTCGGCATCGTCACCGAGGCGACGGTGCGCCTGATCGCGAAGCCGGAGGGCGCCCGGCCGGTGCTGTTCGGCTTCGATACCTCCGAGGAGGCGGGCGCCTGCGTGGCCGATGTCATCGCAGCCGGCATCATTCCGGTCGCCATCGAGTTCATGGACAAGCCGGCGATCGATATCTGCGAAGCCTTTGCAAAGGCAGGCTATCCGCTCGATGTCGGCGCTCTCCTGATCGTCGAGGTGGAGGGCTCCGAGGCGGAAATGGACGACATGCTGAAAAGCATTGTCGATATCGCCCGCAAGCATGAGGTCAAGACGGTCCGCGAGTGCCAGTCGGCGACGGAGGCTGCCTTGATCTGGAAGGGCCGGAAGTCCGCCTTCGGCGCCACCGGCCGCATTGCCGATTATATCTGCATGGATGGCACCGTGCCGCTCAGCCAGCTTTCCTACGTGCTGAAGAAGACGGCCGAGATCATCGACGGCTACGGTCTGCGCGTCGCCAATGTTTTCCATGCCGGCGACGGCAACATGCATCCGCTGATCCTGTTCGATGCCAACGATCCCGAGGACGCCGCCAAGGCGGAGGCAGCCGGCAACGATATTCTGCGGCTCTGCGTCGATGCCGGCGGCTGTCTCACCGGCGAGCACGGCGTCGGCATCGAAAAGCGCGACCTGATGCGGCATCAATATGCGGATGTCGATCTTGCCCAGATGATGTCGGTCCGTGCGGCCTTCGATCCGGACTGGATCCTCAATCCCTCCAAGGTCTTTCCTCTCGATGGGCGCAACGCCGCATGAACGAGTTCCATCCCGAGACGGAGGCGGAAGCGGCCTCCATCATCAGCGATCATACGGCGCGGGGCGCGGCTCTTGCGATCGTTGGCGGCAACACGCGGTCCGGTTTCGGCAATGCGGTCGCATCCGACGCGCTGCTGTCGTCGCGCGATCTTGCCGGTATCGTCGCCTATAATCCGGGTGAGATGGTGATGACTGCCCGGGCCGGGACGCCGGTGGCGGAAATCGCAGCCGCCCTTGCCGAGGGTGGCCAGATGATGGCGTTCGAGCCGATGGATCATCGGCCGCTGATGGCGACGGAAGGCGAGCCGACGATCGGCGGCATTTTCGCAGCCAATGTCTCCGGTCCGCGCCGTTTCGTCAGCGGTGCCGCGCGCGACAGCCTGCTCGGCGTCCGCTTCGTCAATGGTCGGGGCGAGATCGTCAAGGCCGGCGGGCGGGTGATGAAGAACGTCACCGGTCTCGATCTGGTCAAGCTGATGGCCGGTTCGCACGGCACCCTGGGACTGCTGACGGAGGTGACCTTCCGCGTTCCGCCCAAACCGAAGACGGAAGAAACCGTCGTCGTATCCGGCCTCAACGATGCGGAAGCGGCCAATGCAATGGCCGCTGTCATGGCCTTGCCGCTGGAAGTGTCGGGTGCCGCCCACCTTCCGCTCACGGTCGCCTGGTCTTTTCTCGACGGCAAGCTGCCACGGGGCGAGGCGACGGTGCTGCGCCTGGAAGGTCTTCCCGGCTCCGTCGCGGTCCGGGGGGAGAAGCTCGCCGCAGCGATGGGCCGGCTCGGTTCCGTGACGCGGCTCGAAGAGGAGGACAGCCGCAGGCTCTGGCGGGAAATCCGCGAGGTGAAGCCGTATGCCGATGGCACGTCGCGCCCGATCTGGCGTGTGTCGGTGGCGCCCGGCGTCGGCCACCAGCTCGTCGCGGCCCTTCGCCTGGAAGCAGGCGTGGACGCCTATTACGATTGGCAGGGCGGCCTTGTCTGGATGCGCATGGAAGCGGAGCCGGAAGGCGACTTGCTGCGCCGCTACATTCATGCCCTTGGCGGCGGACACGCGACCCTGCTGCGCGCCACCCCCGCCGCCCGCGCCGAAACTGCCGCCTTCCAGCCTCAGCCCGAAGCGGTGGCGCTGCTTTCGGCGCGTGTGAAGCAAAAGTTCGATCCGGCGGGAATCTTCAATCCGGGGAAGATGGGTTGATGGCGCATTGTCTACGATTGCCCCTCACCCTAGCCCTCTCCCCGCAGGCGGGGAGAGGGGATGACCGTGTTTGCGGGACTTTATCGGCTCAAAAGAGGCTGAGGGATGACGGAGGGTGCGCCCATCCCCTTCTCCCCGTCCATACGGGGAGAAGGTGGCCGCCCTTCGGCAAAAACTCAGGAGGCCGGATGAGGGGCAAGATCTTGCTCAAGTGGGGATGTGTATAAGATGCAAACCAATTTCACTCCCGAACAGCTTGCCGATCCGCATGTGGCGGAATCTGAGGCGATTCTGCGCAAATGCGTGCATTGCGGCTTCTGCACCGCCACCTGTCCGACCTATGTCACGCTCGGCAACGAGCTCGACAGTCCGCGTGGCCGCATCTACCTCATCAAGGACATGCTGGAAAACGGCCGGCCCGCCGATGCCGAAGTGGTCACGCACATCGATCGCTGTCTTTCCTGTCTCGCCTGCACGACAACCTGTCCTTCGGGCGTCGACTACATGCATCTGATCGACCATGCCCGCGCTCATGTCGAGAACACCTACAAGCGTCCGCTGATGGATAGACTGACCCGCAATGTGCTGGCTGCCGTGCTCCCTTATCCCGGCCGCTTCCGGCTGGCTCTGCAGCTGGCGCGCCTCGGCCGGCCATTCAAGGGCATGTTGAAGCGTGTTCCGGCGTTGAAGGCCTTTGCCGCCATGCTCGATCTTGCGCCCCGCAACGTCCCGGCGCCGTCGCCCTTCGCCAAGCCCGGCCGATATGAGCCGCAGGCGGAGCGGCGCGGTCGCGTGGCGATACTGACCGGCTGCGCCCAGCCTGTGCTCGATCCGGAGATCAACGCGGCGACCATCCGTCTGCTGACGCGCCTCGGCGTCGAGGTGGTGGCGCCGGAAGGCGAGGTCTGCTGCGGTTCGCTGGTGCATCACATGGGGCGCGAGGAACAGGCGCTTGCCGCCGCCCGCGCCAATGTCGATGTGTGGATACGCGAGATCGAGGCCGGGGGGCTGGACGCCATCGTCATCACCGCCTCCGGCTGCGGCACGACGATCAAGGATTACGGGCACATGCTGCGCCTCGATCCGGCCTATGCCGAAAAGGCGGCAAAGGTTTCGGCCCTTGCCAGGGACATCACCGAATATCTCGCAAGCCTCGACCTGCCGTCGCATATGCCGCGCGGCGTCACGGTCGCCTATCATTCCGCCTGTTCCATGCAGCATGGGCAGAAGATCACCATGGCGCCGAAGCTGCTGTTGAAGGCTGCGGGCTTTACCGTGCGCGACCCGGCGGAAGGACATCTCTGCTGTGGCTCCGCCGGCACCTACAACATCATGCAGCCGGAGATTTCGGCCGAGCTGAAGGCGCGCAAGGTCAGGAACATCGAAGCGACAAAGGCCGACATCATCGCTACGGGCAATATCGGCTGCATCACGCAGATCGCCACGGGAACCGCCATTCCCATCCTGCATACGGTGGAACTGCTGGATTGGGCCTATGGCGGCGATATGCCGGCAAAGCTGAGAGGGCTGCAGCCAGCCGCCGCTTAATGAAGTCCGCCCGACAGCGGCGACCAGTGCGCTTGCCACTCGACCTCGAACCGATCGGCTGCAATGCGCGTCATGCTGATGCGCTCCTGCCCTTCCTCGAAGAAAATGCCGTCGGCCAGGCCGGCGATGCCGTCGTAAAACGAGCCTTCCACAAGGCTGGTAAGGCGCTGCATGTCTCGTCCGCGCAAGGCAAGATCGGCGACCGACATGCATTGGCGGCGGCCATCGGCAAACACGTCGATGAGCCGCGGGACGTCGCCGGCGACATCGACCTCGTAGTAGACGATGACCGGCTCCTCGCTTTCCGGATGGATCCAGTCGCAGCGGTAATAGTGAAAGCTCATGTGCCGTAGCCTAGCACATTATCCCCCGGGCCTGAACCGGTTTGGAGGTCCCGGCGACGTCGAGAAAGCTGTTTCTAGAAGTTGAACGAGACACCGAAGTTGAGGGCGTGGGTGAAAACCTTCGTCTTCAGCGTATCGCCGCTGTCGATGGAGACGTCGTTTACGAAATTGTAGTTGCCCTTGTATTCGACGAAGGTCGACCAGTGCTTGGCGAACTGATAGCTAACGCCGGCCTGCGCCTGCAGCGAAGCGCCGCCGAATTCGTAGTCGAAGGTGCGGCCGGACGCGCGGGTGACTTCGACATGCGGCACGTTGATACCGGCGCCGAGGCCGACATAGGGCGTCCAGTTGCGGCCTGGATCCTGGAAGCGGTAGAGCGCGTTCAGCGTCAGCATGTTCAGGCCGTCGGTAAATTCGAAATGCGACCAGCCGGGCGTATTGCCAAGATCGCCGTAGACCTTCGCATGCGAGTAGTCCAGCGACACGCCCCAGTTCGGCTTGTCGAACTGGTCGAGCCACCAGATGCCGCGGAAGCCGAAATAGGGCGGCATCTTGAAGGACTTGCCCGACCAGTTGGGGTCGAAATCGGCGCCGTCGGATGTGGTGACGTTGCTGCCTGTCGCACCCTGTACGCCGCCGTAGGCGGAAAATTGCATTTCCGCCGAAGCAGAGCTGGCGGTAAATACCAATGCTGAAATGGCAAACGCGGCAAGAGCCGGCTGCTTGATGCGGAATGCACGATGCATATGAGATCCCCGGATGGCACAGTGCTGCTATCTAAGCGCGCTTCCGTGACACTACTATTGCGGTCACCGGTCGGCAGGCATGGCCTAAGCGGGAAAACTGACGGTCAGCTGAAGGGAAGGGGCGATCTTGCTGCGGCCCGGAGCGATAAGCTTCAGGCTGTAACGCAGGCGCAACAGTGTATTCTCCGCGTGCGGGGTATGGGGAGAGACGCATCGCCGTCCGTCCGGACGCCCGAACCCGCATGGCTGATGCCATGCCGAAGTTCGGCGCGCCCCTCGATGCATGCGGACCGATGCGGGAACGAGGCGATAATTGCCTCGCTCAGCTGCCGAACATCGTTCTCAATATGTCGATGCCGCGATCCTGGAAGCTGACTTCGCCCTGCTTGTTGCCGGGGCCAACGACGATCACCTTGGTGCCGACGGGGACCCGCTCGTAAAGATCGATCACATCCTTGTTCATCATGCGGATGCAGCCGGAAGACATGTTCAGGCCAATGCTCCACGGCTGGTTGGTGCCATGGATGCGGAAGGCGGTGTCGTTGCCGTTGCGATAGAGATACATGGCGCGCGCGCCGAGCGGATTGTCCTCGCCGCCTTCCTGGAAGGCCGGCAGCTTGTGGCCCTTCTTGGCTTCGCGCACCCGCATTTCCGGCGGCGGCGTCCAGCCCGGCCATTCCGCCTTGCGGCCGACCTTGACGACGCCCGACCAGCCGAAGCCGTCGCGGCCGACGCCGATGCCATAGCGTCTTGCGCGGTTGTTGCCTTCGACGAGATAGAGATACTTGTTGTTGGTATCGACAATGACCGTCCCCGGCGCCTCGCTTGTCGCCAGCCGCACCATGCGGCGCTGGAACTGCGGCTTGACCTGCCCCTGCGGCTCCATCGCGACCCGGATCACGTCGCCGCGTGTGGCCGGTGCCGTATAGGGTGCGGAGGCGGTGAAGGCTGCTGCATTCGACGCTGCAAGTAGACACGCCGCAACGACGCCTGTCGCCACGACCGATAATGCTGCTTTCATATGGCATTCCCCTCGTTGAATTCAGTAGGAAACTACCGGAACCGACGAGGGGATCAAGATCAAAATGCCCGATACGAAGAATGGTCGGGTGGAGTATTCATCTCTTCTATCGCTGTTTTGGCTATAGTCCGGACTATAGTGAGGAGCATTCCGGCGCGGCGAACTCGATGGCCTTTCGGCCGGCAATGAGATCGCCGTGCCATTTGCACGGCGGCTCGGATCACATCACGATGACGCGGGTGCCGACCTTTACGCGATTGTAGAGGTCGGTGACATCCTCGTTGCGCAGGCGGATGCAGCCGGAGGAGACGGCGTTGCCGATCGTCCAGGGCGCGTTGGTGCCGTGGATGCGATAGAGCGTGGAGCCGAGATACATGGCGCGGGCGCCGAGCGGATTGGCTTCGCCGCCTTCCATGTGAGCCGGGAGATAGTGACCCTTGGCGGCTTCGCGGGAGACCATTTCGGCAGGTGGCGTCCAGTCCGGCCATTCCTGCTTGCGGGTCACGGTATGGGCACCGGCCCATTCGAAACCGGGCTTGCCGACGCCGACGCCATAGCGCCGCGCCTTGCCGCCGTCCATCACCAGATAGAGGAAGCGGTTGTTGGTATCGATGACGATGGTGCCGGGCTTTTCCTTGGTCTGGTAGTCGACCACCTGAGGCAGGAACTGCGGATCGAGCTGGCCGCGGATGGCCGGATATTGCGGACGGACGACGGCGACCTGCTGAACGATCGGGCGCGAAAACAGGCCGCGCGGCTGAACCACCTGGCGCACTTGCGGATTGGCCTGCTGTTCCATTCTGGGATCGGCCACGCGCCGCGCCATCGGGCGGGGGTAGACGACCGGCTGTACGCTGCCGCCGCCAAGCTGCGTCACCCAGGGAGCGGTCAAGTCGGGGCTGACGATGACGGGCGGCCGCGACTGATAGCGGTCGTTGGCAAAGGCGGTGGAGGCAAGCAGGCTCAGAGCGCCGGCGGCACATAAAATGGCATGTTTCATCATCGGACAAACTCTCTACACATGGGCCGAGGATGGGTGCGACAGCACCCGGTCGAAACCATGGTGCCACTTGCACGCGAGCGAATGGTAAACATCTATTCATCAAAATGCCGCGAAGCCGATAAAGCTTTGTCAGGGTTACCGCCTGGTTTGGAAAGATGGTTTGCAAGTGGTAAATCTGGAATCGGAATGCGCGATCGCCCAAATGCGCCTATGATTTTAAGCGTTTGATTGATCTGGTTTTATCCGATATCTGCATACCGGTTTCCGGTAGCGCACGCTGAAATAGGGGACGAATCGCAAAAATGGCCGAAACGGGCATCATCACCGGGGAAGACGGCAGGGACCGTTGCTTCTGGCACGGCAACCTGCCGGAATACCAGCGCTACCACGACGAGGAATGGGGCCGTCCGGTCGTCGAAGACATCAGGCTCTTCGAGAAGATCTGCCTCGAGGGCTTTCAGTCGGGCCTCTCCTGGCTGACCATCCTGCGCAAGCGCGAGAATTTCCGCGCCGCCTTTGCCGGCTTCGATTTCGAGAAGGTCGCCAGGTTCGATGATGCCGATATCGAGCGCTGCGTCGGCGACGCCGGCATCATCCGCCATCGCGGCAAGATCGTCTCGACCATCAACAATGCCCGGAGGGCTATCGCGCTGCGTGACGAATTCGGATCGCTTGCCCGCTATTTCTGGGGCTATGAGCCGGCTGCTGCCGAACGGCCCGAGATCCTCGACCTTGCGCATCTGCGCGCCAACCCGACGACACCCGTCTCCGTGCGGATCTCGAAGGATTTGAAGAAGCGCGGCTGGACGTTCGTCGGCCCGACCACCGTCTATGCATTCATGCAGGCCATGGGCCTTGTCAACGATCACATCGAAGGCTGCTATTGCCGGAAAGAGGTGGAGGCGATGCGCTGCGCATTGGTGCGGCCATGAGAGCCGCGCTTCTCGGCCTTTCATTGGCGACGCTCGTACTGTTCGGTACCGCGGCCGCCCAGGCTCAAAGCGACACCCAGCAACAGCAGCTGCCGCAGCTCGATCGCGGCGAGAAAATCGAGAAGATCGGCTTTCCGGCCGTTCTCGAGAAGCTGACGGGCTGGACGAAGTTCGGCAAGGGCAAGGTCTATACGCTGCCGCTCAAGAAGGGCCAGCATGTGCGGGTCACCTTCAGCTCCAAAAGCAAATATGCCTATATGGCGATCTTCGATCTTTCCTCGAACGATGACGAATCCTTCTTCGGCACGGATGAGGATGGCAATACGGCCGATGTCACCGTCAACGAGGATACGACCTGGCTGATCAAGCCGTATTATTCGCGCGTCACCCGTCGCCGCGGTCTCGGCGCCCCTTACGAGATCCTTATCGACCCCAATCCGCCGGCCGCGCAACAGGCGCCTGCCGACCAGCAGAAGGACCAGGGGCCGATGCTCTTCCCGCCGCGTTCGAAGCAGGGGCAATAGGGCCTACGACAGCGCCTCGATCACGCTGTACAGCTCGCCGAGATGGCCGATCTTGCGGAAACGCGGCGCTTCGGTCGGCTCCTCGACATGTTCGAACGACCAGGTCAACTCGTGCGGCACGAAGACGCCGTAGCTTCCGGCCGCGAGCGCCGGCACGATGTCCGATTTCAGCGAATTGCCGATCATCATCGCCCGTTCCGGCCCATCTCCCACCTTGGAGAAGATGCGGCGATAGGTGGAGGCGTTCTTGTCCGAGACGATTTCGACCGCATCGAAAAGGTCGCCGAGCCCGGATTGGGCAAGCTTGCGCTCCTGGTCGAAGAGATCGCCCTTGGTAATCAGCACCAGCAGGTATTTGCCCGAGAGCGCCTCCAGCGTCTGGCGGACGTGCGGCAGGGTTTCGACGGGATGGGCGAGAAGATCGCGGCCTATATCGAGAATCTGCGCGATGACGTTGGCAGGCACGTTTCCTTCGGTGATCTCGATGGCCGTCTCGATCATCGAGAGAGTGAAGCCTTTGATGCCGAAGCCATAGTGGCGCAGGTTGCGTTTCTCCGCCTCCAGCAGCCGCGCGGTAATGACGTCGCTGGCGGCGTGATCGGTGAGAAGGGCGGTAAACTGCAGTTCCGTCAGCCGGTAGAATTGCTCGTTCTGCCATAGCGTGTCGTCGGCGTCGAAGCCGATCGTGGTCAGGGGGCGTTGCGTCATCGGTATGTCCGTTCTGCGCATGACATAAAGCCCCGAGTCTATCCTGCAACGAAGCGGAAGCAAGAGCAGGCACCGGTAACCGCATCGTGATCGATCATGGGTCTCGCGTTGAAATCGGATTTCGGTGCATTATGTCGTTGTTGTCTCGATCGACGCGGAGCCAGAGCCGCGTCTCGACGACTGTCTTATGACCTCTCCGCGGTGGCGCCGACAGCGGCTGCCGTGCCGAGGCCAAATTATAGCCAAGAGAATAAGAGTCCACCGGCCGGAAGCATTCTTCCGGCTGACCAAAAGGGAATTTTTCCTATGCGTTACAATCAACTCGGCAATACCGGCCTGTTCGTTTCCGAACTCTGCCTGGGCACGATGACCTTCGGCGAAGCCAATCCCGGCAGCCCATGGGGGGCCATCGCCGACGTCGACCAGGCTATGGCCGACAAGATCGTCGAAAGCTCGCTTGCCGCCGGCGTCAACTTCATCGACACCGCCGACGTCTATTCCTTCGGCAACTCCGAAAAGCTGCTCGGCCAGGCCCTGAAGAACCTCGGCGTTCCCCGCAAGGATGTCGTCATCGCCACCAAGGTCTATGGCGTCATGGGCGACAAGCCGAACGACCGCGGCGCGTCTCGCGGCCATATCATGGACTCCGTGCAGGCCAGCCTCGACCGCCTGCAGACCGATCATATCGACCTTTATCAGATCCATGCCACGGACACCGTAACGCCCATCGAAGAGACGCTGCGGGCCATGGACGATCTCGTTTCGCGCGGTCTGGTGCGCTATGTCGGCGTTTCAAACTGGCAGGCCTGGCGCATCGCCAAGGCGCTGGGCATTTCCGAACGCCGCGGCTTTGCCCGCTTCGAAACGGTGCAGGCCTATTACTCCATCGCCGGCCGCGATCTGGAACGCGATATCGTGCCGCTGATGGCGGAGGAAAAGCTCGGCCTCATGGTCTGGTCGCCGCTCGCCGGCGGCCTGCTGTCCGGCAAGTACGGTCCGGGCGCTCCCGGTAATGGCGAGGGTCGTCGCGCGAGCTTCGATTTCCCGCCCGTCGACAAGGACCGTGCCTGGGCCTGCGTCGCGGCCATGCGCGAAGTGGCGGAAAAGCACGGCTCCAACGTCGCCACCGTGGCGCTTGCCTGGATCCTGGCGAAGCCCTTCGTCACCAGCATCATCATCGGCGCCAAGCGTCTCGACCAGCTCGATCAGAATCTCGCCGCCGTCAGGCTGAAGCTCGATGGCGACGACATCGCGAAGCTGGATCAGGTCAGCGCGCTTCCGGCCGAATATCCCGGCTGGATGCTGGCCCGCCAGGGCGCCCAGCGCGTGCCGCAGCCGTTCGAGCCGAAGGCCTGATGTCATGCAGAGGCCGGGCCGCCGCTCGTCGTGGCGGCCCGGCTGCTATCACAGCTCGATGACGATCTTGCCGAAGGGGCCGCGATCGAGATGGTCGAAGGCTGCCGGAACCTCGTCGAGCGCATAGCGGTGGTCGATGACGGGCTTCAGGCCGATGTTGTCGACCGCGTGTACGAAATCTTCCAGCGCGCGGCGATGGCTGACGCCGATGCCCTGCACGACCGGCGATTTCAGCAGCAGCGGCGCCGACGGGCCGGTGATGTCGAAGCCCTCGAGGACACCGATGACGGAAATCCGGCCATGAGGCGCCACCGCCTTCAGCGATTGGGCGAAGTTCGGCCCGCCGGCAATTTCGAAAATGTGATCGATGCCGCGATCGTTGGTAAGGCGATAGACCTCCTCCACCCAGTCGCTTTTGTTGCGGTCGATGCCGTGATGGGCACCGAGCGCCTTGGCCCGCACGAGCTTTTCCGGTCCCGATGAGGTTACGAAGACCTCGGCTCCCTGCGCGGCGGCGATCTGCAGGCCGAACAGCGCCACGCCGCCGGTTCCCTGCACCAATACGCTGTCACCGGGCTTGACCTTGCCACGCTCGACCAGCGCGAACCATGCCGTCAGGCCGGCACAGGGCAGCGTGCTTGCCTCGGCATAATCGAGGCTCTTCGGCGCCGGCACGAACCAATCCTGCGGCATGGCGATATATTCGGAGAGCACGCCCGGATAGACCCCGCCGAGCGTCTTGTAGGGAGGGTTTCGAGCGTCGCCGAGCGGCTTGCCGTCGATCCAGCCGGGATGGAAAGTGGAAATGACCCGATCGCCGACCGAAAATCTGGTGACGTCGTCTCCCACCGCTTCGACCACGCCTGCCATGTCGGAGGCCGGAACGAAGGGAAACTGGATCGGCAGCCCCATGCCGGTCTCGCGAACGAGCTTGTCGCGATAATTTAGCGAGGCGGCCTTGACCCGCACGAGGACTTCGCCGCGCGCAGGCGTGGGAACCGCCGTTTCCGTAAGGTTCAAGGGAGCGCCGACGGCGATCGTATCGAGGGTCCAGCGCTTCATGGTCTGCGTCATCATGATCTCCTGAGAGGAATAGGAAGCAATGGGCCTACTATATCGTTGCCTCCGCATCGCCAGTGGCGATATTATTTCCGCTAACTGGTTCCCCGAAGGAAGCAATCGTCATGAATGACATGTTCAGCGGCATTCCGGAATTTGTAGAGGCGGTCGAGGCCGGCGGCTTTTCGTCGGCGGCGGCACGCCTGAACCTGTCGCGCTCGGCGATCGGCAAGACCATCGCGAAGCTGGAGAGGCGTCTGAACGTGCGCCTGTTTCACCGCACCACCCGCATGCAGAGCCTGACGGACGAAGGTCAGGCCTTCTACGAGCGCTGCCGCCGGGCGCTGGACGAGATACAATCGGGCGAGGCCATGCTGGAATCGGGCAAACGCGAGGTTACGGGACGCCTGCGCATCTCCATGCCCGTGCTCTTCGGCCGGCGCTGCGCGGCGCCGCTGCTGCTGGAGCTTGCCCGCATGCACCCCAAGCTCGAACTGGATCTCTCCTTCAGCGATCGCGTGGTCGATCTTTTCGACGAAGGTTTCGATCTTGCCATCCGCAACGGCGTGCTGCGCGACGAAGCCGGCCTCGCCGCGCGCAAGATCGCCGTCCATCGCATGATGCTGTGCGCATCGCCGGATTATCTTGCCGCGAGAGGTGCGCCGCGAACCATTGCCGATCTCGATGGTCACGACCTGATCGTCTATGCGAGATCGGGCGAGACGAAGAGATGGGCTCTGCTGGAGAATGACGGCACGGCCGTCGACTATTTTCCGGAAACGCGGCTGCGCCTTGACGATCTGGAGGTCATCGCGGACGCGGCGGCATCGGGAATGGGAATTGCGTGGCTGCCCTGCTGGCTGGTGCGCGACTACGTGGCCGCCGGCACGCTCGCGCCGGCGCTGAAGACTGTTTCCAGCCGCGAGGTCAACGTCTATGCCGTCTGGCCGCAGACGCCGCAGCTTTCATTGAAGATGCGCGCAGTGATCGACCTGCTGGCCGCGCGCCTGCCCGAGGTCATGGATTGAGCGTATGACAATTGGGGCCGTCCCGGATGCGGGCGCCTCGGCGAATACGCGGCTCTGCCTTGCCAATACAGCGCCGTTTCAGACCGGCAGGACAGGCTCTTCTCTCGGCCGTTTCCGGGCGGTGAGAGAGGCGACGCAGACGCCGCCTCTCGTCTTTCGATGAATTACTTGCCGTGCTTCTTCAGCCAGGCTTTCATCTCCTTGATCTCGGCTTCCTGCGCGGTGATGACGCCTTGGGCCAGTTTGCGCAGTTCGGGGTCCTTGCCGTATTTCAGCTCGATCTTGGCCATGTCGATCGCGCCTTGATGGTGCGGGATCATGCCGCGGACGAAATCGGCGTCGGCGTCGCCGCTGTAGGTGAGCATCATGTCCTTGTGCATCTTGCTCATGGCATCGTTGTAAGCCTTGCTGGAAGCGCCCTGGTCGCCCATCGGCTTGCTCATATCCATGCCCGACATGTCGTCGGCCAAGGCAGGAAGGGTGAGGGTGAGGGCAAATAGGCCGGCGAGGATCAGCGATTTAGAAGTAGACATGGGTGTCCTTTCCGTTTCCGGACGGTATCTGAATCCGAGCGGGAGGCCGCTCGCTGGATGGATGCAAATAATCCTCAGGCGAAACGGGGAGGGGGTGCCATCGGCTGCGGACGCGAGCCGGCAAGACGCTGCCCCTGCATGGGCGCCGGATAGGAGAATGTTTGCTTGCCGCTTGCGGCCGCAAGTGCCGGCGTCAAGGCGAGGCAGGCAGCACAGGAGGCCACATGCGCCATCCCGCCAGTACAGGGGTTTTCCGGCTTCTTCCCCTGATGTTCGGCCATATCGCCATGGCCAGCCATTCCGGGCATATCCGCCATGCCTTGATGCATGTTCATGCTCGCAGTCGCAGGCATCGCCGCGGCGGAATCGCAGACAGGACAATTCGCCAGCGCCGGCATGGCACCGTAGAGCAACCAGGCAACCAGCATTGTCAGGATCGCAAGCAAGCGCATGAACAGAAACCTAGCCGTGTAGCCCGCGAAGGCAAGTGCAAACTGCGTCGTCTGGACACTGGCGGCCGATCAGGGCAGCAGTTTGACTTCTTGCAAGATTTCAACCGGAGGAAAGCTCAGACAATCCACCGCGTCGAAGACGAGCGCAAATCGCGCCGGCGTTCCCGCCGCCCATTTCAACGCCTCCTCCGTGGCGCCGGCGGGAATTTTCATTGCAATGGTGCAATGCGGCTGCCAGCGATCCGGACGGGAATGCTCGTGGCAAAGGGCAGGGTCGATCTCATCGTGAATGGCGCTGTGTATCCGCCTCAAGACGCGATCGTCCGCGGGACGTGCCCAAAGCACCAGCATCTCGTTTGGAAAATGGCCGATACCGGAAAATTCAATCGACAGGGGCGGCATCTTGTCGAAGACGTTGCGTGCCGCGGCGAACAGTGAGGGCAAGGCGATGTCCTGATAGACGGCCAGCGTCAGATGCGGCGGATAGTTCAGGGCTTGCATCGACGGAGAGGTTTCGAACCTGCTGGCCTCCTGCCAGAGATTCAAAACCGGAGCGGCGCTGTCATCAGTGCATTTCAAAACGATCGCATATGGCATGGTCTCTATGCCGCCTTCGCTGGTTTTTGTCGGTTTTGTCGGTCGCTAACATATAACAATCCTTGCCGCATTCCGCCCAATCCGCTAGTTAACCGCCACTGTTCCCGTACCGGATTACCCTACAGATGAGCGACAAACAAAAGAAACCGCAGAAGCTCAAGGCCCGCCTGCCGCGTGGCTTTGTCGATCGTTCGGCCAGCGATATTCGCGCCGTCAACGAGATGACCGCAAAGATCCGTAGGGTATACGAGCATTATGGTTTCGATCCCGTCGAAACGCCGCTGTTCGAATATACCGATGCGCTCGGCAAGTTCCTGCCCGACAGCGACCGGCCGAACGAAGGCGTGTTCTCGCTTCAGGACGACGACGAGCAGTGGATGTCGCTGCGCTACGATCTGACGGCGCCGCTGGCCCGCCATGTCGCCGAGAATTTCAACGAGATCCAGCTTCCCTACCGCACCTATCGCGCCGGCTACGTCTTCCGCAACGAGAAGCCGGGCCCGGGCCGCTTCCGCCAGTTCATGCAGTTCGATGCCGATACCGTCGGTGCGCCGGGCGTGCAGGCCGATGCCGAGATGTGCATGATGATGGCCGATACGCTGGAAGCCCTCGGCATCAAGCGCGGCGACTATGTGATCCGCGTCAACAACCGCAAGGTTCTCGACGGCGTTCTGGAAGCGATCGGCCTCGGCGGCGATGACAAGGCCGCCCAGCGCCTCAACGTGCTGCGCGCCATCGACAAGCTCGACAAGTTCGGCCCGGAAGGGGTGGCGCTGCTGCTCGGCCCCGGCCGCAAGGACGAATCCGGCGATTTCACCAAGGGCGCCGGCCTCGATGCCGATCAGATCGACAAGGTGCTCTTCTTCGTCGGCATCAAGGACTACGCCGAAAATGCCGTCCGGCTCGCCGAGCTGGTTGCCGGCACGTCCAAGGGCGTCGAGGGCGTCGACGAGCTGAATTTCATCGGTAGCCTCGTCACCAGCGCCGGCTACCAGGCGGATCGCATCAAGATCGATCCGTCGGTCGTGCGTGGCCTCGAATATTACACCGGCCCCGTCTATGAGGCCGAACTGCTGTTCGACGTCACCAACGAGAAGGGCGAAAAGGTCGTCTTCGGCTCGGTCGGCGGCGGCGGTCGTTACGACGGGCTCGTCTCGCGCTTCATGGGCCAGCCTGTGCCGGCCACCGGCTTCTCCATCGGCGTCTCGCGCCTGATGACGGCGCTGAAGAACCTCGGCAAGCTTGGCGTGGAAGAGGTGATCGAGCCGGTCCTCGTCACCGTCATGGACGGCGATGTCGACGCCATGGGGCGCTACCAGCGCTTCACGCAGCAGCTGCGCGCTGCCGGCATCCGTGCGGAAATGTTCCAGGGCAACTGGAAGAAGTTCGGCAACCAGCTGAAATATGCCGATCGTCGCGGCTGCCCGATCGCCATCATCCAGGGTGGCGACGAGCGCGCCCAGGGTGTCGTCCAGCTCAAGGACCTGATCGAGGGCAAGCGCCTCTCCGGCGAGATCGAGGACAATGCCAGCTGGCGCGAGGCCCGCGTCGCGCAGGATGTCGTGCCGGAGGCAGAATTGGTCGCCAAGGTATTGGAAATACTGGCGGCACAGGCGGAAGACCGGAAGAGGGCGCTCGGGAATGTCTGAGTGCGTGGCTTTGCCCCTCACCCTAGCCCACTCCCCGCTGGCGGGGAGAGGGAACGACCTTTTTCGCAGTAGCCCATCGATTCTCGCAAAGGTTCGGGATGACGGAAAGCGCGCCCATCCCCTTCTCTCCGTCCAAACGGGGAGAAGGTGGCCGACAGGCCGGATGAGGGACTTTGGTAGAGGTCTGATCCCATGCCCCTGATCAACCTCCCGGATTTTGCCGGCGATCTGTTGGACGAGTTTATCGGCCGCCGGACGGAGAGGGTGGATACGCCCATCATCCAGCCGGCCGAGCCGTTTCTCGACATGGCCGGCGAGGATCTTCGCCGCCGCATCTTCATGACCGAAAGCGAGACCGGCGCCAGCCTCTGCCTGCGCCCGGAATTCACCATCCCCGTCTGCCTGCGCCATATCGAAACCGCCACCGGCACGCCGAAGCGCTATTCCTATCTCGGCGAGATCTTTCGCCAGCGCCGCGAAGGCGGCCATGAGTTCTATCAGGCCGGCATCGAGGATCTGGGCGACGGCGATACGGCAAGCGCCGACGCCCGCGCCATCGGCGACGCCATCGGCATCCTGAACCGGCTCGTCCCGGGAAAACCGCTTTCCGTGACGCTGGGCGATCAGGCCGTGTTCGAAGCCGTCGTCCAGGCACTGGGGCTGCCGTCCGGCTGGCAGAAGCGGCTGATCCACGCCTTCGGCAACATGATGCAGCTCGAAACCCTTCTGGCGCGTCTGGCAAGCCCGCAGCCGGTCACCGGCCTCGATGCGCATGTTCTTGATTTTCTCAACCGCGGCGACGAGCAGGGGCTGGTCAAGCACATCGACGCCACCATGCAGGCAACCGGCTATTCCACCAATGCCAGCCGCTCGCCGCAGGAAATCGCCCGGCGCCTCCGCGAGAAGCTGGTCCTGTCGGAAACGCGGCTCGATGACGCCGCCTTCCTCGTGTTGGAGGAGTTTCTGTCCCTGAGCGTGCCCTTGGCGGACGCCTCTGCCACACTGGCAGGCTTTGCCGATGCCGCGGGCCTGAAGCTGGGCAGCGCCCTGGAAAGCTTCGATGCGCGGGTCGCGGCATTGGCCAATGCCGGCGTCGATGCCTCCAAGATCGACTATCGCGCCGCCTTCGGCCGCCCGCTCGACTATTATACCGGCCTCGTCTTCGAGGTGACGGTGGAAGGATCGAGCGCGGTGCTGGCCGGCGGCGGCCGCTTCGACCGGCTGATGACCCTGCTCGGCGCCAGGGACCGTATTCCTGCCGTCGGCTTCGCGCTCTGGCTCGATCGCATCGAAACCGCGAGGGCTGCCCGATGACCATCACCATAGCGCTGCCCTCCAAGGGCCGGATGAAGGATGATTGCGCGGCCGTCTTCGAGCGGGCCGGCATGCCCATCGTCGCCGTCGGCAATGACCGCTCCTATCGCGGCCGCGTCGAAGGCTGGGATGGCGTCGAGATTGCTTTCCTGTCGGCCTCGGAAATCTCGCGCGAGATCGGCAATGGCAGCGTCGATTTCGGCATTACCGGCGAAGACCTCGTGCGCGAGGGCATGGCGGAGGCCGACCGCCGCGTCGAATTCTGCGCAAGGCTCGGCTTCGGCCATGCCGATGTCGTCGTCGCGGTGCCGGAGATCTGGCTCGATGTCGATACCATGGCCGACCTCGGCGACGTCGCCGCCGATTTTCGCACCCGTCATGGCCACAGGCTGACCGTCGCCACGAAATACTGGCGGCTGACGCAGCAGTTCTTCTCCAGCCAGCACGGCATCCAGCTCTATCGCATCGTCGAAAGCCTCGGCGCCACCGAAGGGGCGCCGGCTGCGGGCTCCGCCGATATCATCGTCGACATCACCTCCACCGGCTCGACCCTGCGGGCGAACCATCTGAAGATCCTGTCGGATGGCATCATCCTGCGCTCGGAAGCTTGCCTGGTGCGCGCCCGCAAGCAGAGCCACGACGGCGATCCGATAGTCCAGCGCATCGTTTCGGCCGTGCGCAACGCGCTCTGATTTCTCGGTTCCGTTATTCACGCAAAAAGGCCCGCCGGGATATCGGCGGGCCTTTTGCCTTCGGGGGTATCCGTCGATCAGGCGGCTGCGTAAGCGCCGCGGCGTGCGTCGACCGAGTAGACGCCTGCGCCGTTGATGGCGAGCATGATGTAGGCGCCGGCAAGCGTGATGTTCTTCAGGAAGTTGACGAAGTTCAGGCCGTTGATCCAGCCGTTGGCCGCAGCCGGGAAGTCCGGAACGTTGACGGTCGGCAGGTGGAAGACGACGCCGGTGAAGACGCAGAATGCGGCAAGCAGCCAGCCGACGATGCGGACCTGGAAGCCGATCAGCACGCAGACGCCGGTGATGAACTCAAAAGCGCCGGCGGCGTAGGTCAACAGCGTCGAGGCGGGCAGGCCGGCGCCGGCGATCATGCCGGCGGTGCTTGCCGGATCGGTCAGCTTGCCGAAGCCGGCGAAGATGAACATGAAGGCGAGCAGGATGCGCGCCACAAGGATGATGACATTATTGGTATTGGACATGACGATCTCCAGTGAATTCGGTTCGGATCGAGTGGCGACAATTTCTGGAGCCAGATATTCGTGATTTTCAGGCAATTGAAAAGATAAACAACTGCGCACAATTAGTTCACAAATATTGAACAGTGGCGCGCTGCGATCGCTCTTCCCATATGGGCCGTATCGGTTATGGTGACGCCAATTCAATCGCCAAATCATAGCCTTCAGGAGCAAGACCATGGCCGATCTGTCGTCCTTTCCGATCACGCAACGCTGGCCCGCCAGCAATCCTGACATCATCCAGCTCTATTCGCTGCCGACGCCGAACGGCGTGAAAGTATCGATCGCGCTGGAAGAACTCGGTCTGCCCTACGAGCCGCACCTGATCTCCTTCGGCACCAACGATCAGAAATCGCCCGAATTCGTTTCGCTCAATCCGAACGGCCGCATCCCGGCGATCATCGATCCCAACGGCCCCGATGGGAAGCCGATCGGCCTGTTCGAATCGGGCGCGATCCTGGTCTATCTCGCGGAGAAGACCGGCAAGCTCATTCCCGGCGATGCAGCCGGGCGTTACGAGACGCTGGAATGGGTCTTTTTCCAGATGGCCGGCGTCGGGCCGATGTTCGGCCAGTTCGGTCATTTCTTCAAATTCGCTGCCGAGAAGGTCGCCAACAACCCCTATCCGGTCGAGCGCTATCGCGACGAAGCCAAGCGCTTGTTGAGCGTGCTCGAAAGCCGCCTGGCGGGGCGTCAGTGGATCATGGGAGACGAGTATACCATTGCCGACATCACGACGTTCCCCTGGGTCCGCGGTGTCGACGTCTTCTATGGCGGCAGGGAGGTTCTCGAACTCGAAAGCTTCCCCTTGGTCATGGCCTGGCTGGACCGTGCTCTGGCGCGCCCGGCAAGCCAGCGCGGTCTCAATATTCCGAAGCGTGATTGAAGGTGCCATGGCGCGATGGCGGCGGCTCGGGCCGCCGTTATCGCGGTTCGGCCTACTGCCTACTGCCGGATGGCGATCTGGCTGCCCGGTTCCAGCTTGAAGCGGGGAAACAGGAAGACGCCGACCATGCTGCCGACGTGCTGCTTGTCGGCGGCAACGGATTCACCGACGCAAACGATCGGCTGGCGGTGGCCGTTGGCGCCAAGCGTCGTCGTGGAATAGCAAAAGCAGGAATTGGCGGCCGCCGCCTGTTCGAAAAGATCGAGGATACGCACCCGATCGTGCATGTCGTAACAATGCATCAGGCTCAGTAGGCCGCATTCCGACGCATTCAGGCCATGCAGCATCGTGCTCCATTGTCCGAGCTTGATGATGCCGCTGGAAAGATCGCCGGTCCAACCCTCGGAAATGCAGAACTGCGCCAGGAAGTCGGGATCATTGCCGTCGAACTCCAGCGAGCCGGGTGCGAAGGGTACGGAAAAATTGGCCTTGGCAATCTTGAACAAGATAATCCCCACATGAGCGCATGGCCCCCCGCGCGCTTCACTCGAATTCCTTATATCTTCGGATGGAAGGTCTCCCTGCATGTTCCGCCGCCACGAAAATGCGGAGCCGTAGCTCTGCTGATCCGCTGTCGACGATGCTTTCGGGGTGGCGCTCCAGTCTATGAAGTCATTTCAAGTAATAAATCCGGATAGCGCCGATGCCCAAGGTCATGATCATGCCAAGCCGCAGGTTAAGCGTGTCCAAAAGAAGTAAAAATTACGTGTATTGCAGCTAACTCTCCAAAATCGCTGCGCTGGGAGTTATAGGGGCTTTTTTGAAAACAGCAATGGGCAAGTTGCAAAATTTGCAACATCACGAAAACTTGCGTGCAGTTGCGGTTGTACCATTTCTGCACAATTAAAAAGGGCGGCCCGAGGGCCGCCCTTCATCAATTCCGGATGCCGGATTGAACAGTCTTAATAAGGCTAAGGCCTTATCACATCATGTCCATGCCGCCACTTCAGGCCGCTTGGCGGCCTGAAGCACTAAGAGTGCATGGGCGAAGCTTTATGGACATTCCTGTGATTAGGCCGATGGCCTATCACATCATGTCCATGCCGCCCATGCCGCCCATGCCGCCCGGCATAGCCGGAGCGTCCTTCTTCGGCAGCTCGGCGATCATGGCTTCGGTGGTGATCAGCAGCGAGGCAACCGAAGCTGCGTCCTGCAGAGCCGTGCGAACGACCTTGACCGGGTCGACGATGCCCATGGCGATCATGTCGCCGTAGACGCCCGTCTGAGCGTTGTAGCCCCAGTTGTCTTCGTTCTTGTCGAGGATCTTGCCGACAACGATGGAGGCTTCATCACCAGCGTTTTCAGCGATCTGGCGGCAAGGAGCCTGCAGAGCGCGGCGAACGATGTTGACACCGGCTTCCTGGTCGTCGTTCTCACCCTTGACGGTGATCTTCGTGGAAGAGCGCAGCAGAGCGGTACCGCCGCCCGGTACGATGCCTTCCTGAACAGCAGCGCGCGTCGCGTTGAGAGCGTCGTCGATGCGGTCCTTCTTTTCCTTCACTTCGACTTCCGTCGAGCCGCCGACGCGGATAACGGCAACGCCGCCAGCGAGCTTGGCAAGACGTTCCTGCAGCTTCTCGCGGTCGTAGTCGGAAGTGGTTTCTTCGATCTGGGCCTTGATCTGGGCAACGCGGCCTTCGATGTCGGACTTGGCGCCGGCGCCGTCGACGATCGTGGTGTTTTCCTTGGAGATCGAAACCT
Source organism: Martinezella lusitana (assembly GCF_010668395.1). Classification (GTDB taxonomy): domain Bacteria; phylum Pseudomonadota; class Alphaproteobacteria; order Rhizobiales; family Rhizobiaceae; genus Rhizobium; species Rhizobium lusitanum_A. The sequence continues at coordinate 185,820 of NZ_WUEY01000001.1, read as the reverse complement.
TCTTGGAACGGCCGAGCATGTCGAGCGTAACCGACTCGAGCTTGATGCCGAGGTCTTCGGAGATGACAGTGCCGCCCGTCAGGATGGCGATGTCTTCCAGCATGGCCTTGCGGCGATCGCCGAAGCCCGGAGCCTTGACGGCAGCGATCTTCAGGCCGCCGCGCAGCTTGTTGACGACTAGCGTCGCAAGAGCTTCGCCTTCGACGTCTTCAGCGATGATGAGGAGCGGCTTGCCGGTCTGAACGACGGCTTCGAGAACCGGAAGCATGGCCTGCAGGTTCGAGAGCTTCTTCTCGTGGAGCAGGATGAACGCATCTTCGAGGTCGGCGATCATCTTTTCCGGGTTGGTCACGAAGTAGGGGCTGAGGTAGCCGCGGTCGAACTGCATGCCTTCGACGACTTCGAGTTCGGTTTCGGCGGTCTTGGCTTCTTCAACCGTGATAACGCCTTCGTTGCCGACCTTCTGCATGGCTTCAGCAATATCGAGACCGATCTGCTTTTCGCCGTTTGCCGAGATCGTGCCGACCTGAGCGACTTCTTCCGACGTGTTGATCTTCTTGGCCTTGGCCTGGAGATCCTTGACGACTTCGGCAACGGCGAGATCGATGCCGCGCTTCAGGTCCATCGGGTTCATGCCGGCTGCAACAGCCTTGGCGCCTTCGCGAACGATGGCCTGGGCGAGAACGGTTGCGGTCGTGGTGCCGTCGCCGGCGATGTCGTTGGTCTTCGAAGCAACTTCGCGGACCATCTGGGCGCCCATGTTTTCGAACTTGTCTTCGAGTTCGATTTCCTTGGCGACGGTGACGCCGTCCTTGGTGATGCGCGGAGCGCCGAAGGACTTGTCGATAACGACGTTACGACCCTTCGGGCCGAGCGTGACCTTCACTGCGTCAGCGAGGATGTCGACGCCACGAAGCATCTTTTCGCGGGCGCTGCGGCCGAATTTTACTTCTTTAGCTGCCATGTTTGAAACTCCTGAATTCGCGTTTTCCGGGCTTTAAGGCCCGTCAGCTGTATCGGAAAGGGAACCGGCTAAATTAGCCGATGATGCCCATGATGTCGGCTTCCTTCATGATCAGAAGGTCTTCGCCGTTGAGCTTTACTTCGGTGCCGGACCACTTGCCGAACAGAACGCGATCGCCAACCTTGACGTCGAGTGCCACGACCTTGCCGGATTCATCGCGAGCGCCGGAACCGACGGCGACGATTTCGCCTTCCTGCGGCTTTTCCTTGGCGGTATCGGGAATGATGATGCCACCCTTGGTCTTTTCTTCCGACTCGACGCGACGAACGACGACACGGTCATGAAGGGGGCGGAAATTGGTGCTTGCCATTGTCTAATCCCTCGATCAAATGACATTCACGGATCTGCGGGGGATCCGTATGGGCTATTGTTAGCACTCAGCCTCGGCGAGTGCCAGCGACCGTGATTTAGGGGTGGCTTCAGGACGAGTCAAGGACGGCACTGTGAATTTTTTGCGGCGCCCATCCGCTTGTTTCGCAGATGATTAATGGCCGCGGGCCTAGCCTGGGCATATCGTCGGCCGATATCGCTCGCAGCTGGCTTAGAGCAGGGAAGCGACAAGATTATGTCCGGCGCGATCCGCCGACGAGCATGGGGAGTGGCAGCTTTGCGGATCGCAGAGGAAGGAAACGGGCAGGACGGTTCCGTTTCGGCCTTCGATCTTGCCGGAAAACCGTCGCTTTCCGAAGCCACGGGTGTCTGGACCAGGATAGGCTTGCTGAGCTTCGGCGGCCCGGCCGGGCAGATCGCTCTCATGCATCGGATGATCGTGGAGGAGAAGCGCTGGGTCGACGAAGAGCGTTTTCTCCATGCCTTGAGCTATTGCATGCTTCTGCCCGGTCCCGAAGCGCAGCAGCTCGCGACCTATATAGGCTGGCTGCTGCATGGCTGGCGCGGCGGATTGATCGCTGGTCTGCTCTTCATCCTGCCGGGCTTCGCCGTCATTCTCGCGCTTTCCGCCTTCTATGCGCTTTTCCATGATACCGGCCTGCTCGCCACCGTCTTCTTCGGCATCAAGGCGGGTGTGCTGGCGATTGTGCTTCAGGCTTTGATCCGGTTGAGCAATCGCGCGCTCAAGAGCCGGTTTCACATAGGGATGGCGATCGCCAGCTTCGTTTGTCTCTTCGTTTTCGACCTGCCGTTCCCGCTGGTCGTCTTGCTGGCCGGTCTGGCGGGCTACGTGCAGGTTCTCCATCGGGCATGGCACCGGGAGCGATGGCGGCCGCGATTGTCGCTCCAGCCCGCATCGGAGCTTCGTTTCGGCTGGCTCGCGAGCCCTCGGCTTCGCAGGTCCGTTCTGACGATCCTGGGCTGGATACTCATCTGGCAGGCGCCGTTGCTGTTGGTGCATGGCTTGCGCGGTCCGCCGGATATCGTGGCGGAAACGCTCAGCGGGCAGGCGAGCGTGTTCGGCGCCATCTTCTCCTTCTTCTCGCGCATGGCTGTCGTGACCTTCGGCGGCGCCTATGCCGTTCTCGCCTATGTGGCGCAGACGGCGGTGCAGCACTATGCATGGCTGAAGCCGGGCGAGATGCTGGATGGCCTCGCGCTTGCCGAGACGACGCCCGGACCGCTCGTTCTGGTCCTGTGCTTCGTCGGTTTCATGGCGGGCTTCCGAAATCCGTTCGGTTTCGCTCCGCTGTTTGGCGGCTTTGTCGGGGCAAGCCTGGCGGCATGGGCAACCTTCGTACCGAGCTTCCTGTTTATCTTCGCCGGTGCGCCCTACATCGAAAGGCTGCGTGGCCACGCCGGACTTTCCTCGGCGCTCGCCGCCATCACCGCAGCCATCGTCGGCGTCATGGCCAATCTGTCGATCTGGTTCGGGCTGCATGTGCTGTTCGCGAATGTCGAGCGGCTGGTGCTGCTGAGCCGTCGTGTCGGGTTGCAAGGCGGCGAATTCGTCGATTTGCCGATCGCCGGCATGGCGTGGCCGGACTGGAGCAGCCTCGACGTCTCGGCCTTCCTGCTCTTCCTGCTGGCGGCGGTGCTCGTCTTTCGCCAGCGCGCCGGCGTTGCCACCGTGCTCGCCGTATCTGCCGCCGTCGGCTCGTTGCTGCGACTTGCCGGTTGAGCCTTGTGCGCCGCAAAAACCTTGGCCGCCGCTCTTGTAATTTGCCGGCCGGTTTGCGATGTCAGCCCGTGATTTATTTGATGCGAGGACGGCATGGGCAAACGGATCGAAAGCTTTCGCGAGATCGGCGGACTTTATGATGTGGCGCTCTGCGACGTCTGGGGCGTGCTTCACAACGGCGTCACTGCCTATGAGGAAGCCTCGATCGCCCTTGAAGCGGCCCGCGCCGAAGGCGTGGCCGTCGTCCTCATCACCAACTCCCCGCGCGTCGCGCCGAAGGTTGTCGAGCAGCTGCGGGCGATCGGAGTTCCCGATAGCGTCTATGATCGCATCATCACCTCGGGCGATGTGACGCGCAGGCTGATCGCCGAGGGGCCGAAGAAGGTCTTCCTGCTCGGCCCGGAGCGCGACATCGGCATCCTCGAGGGGCTCGACGTGCAGCGTGTAGAAGCCGGCGAGGCGGAAAGCATCGTCTGCACCGGCTTCTTCGATGACGAGACCGAAACGCCCGAAGACTATACCGATATGCTGACAGCCTGGTCGGCCCGCAACGTGCCGCTGATCTGCGCCAATCCCGATCTCGTGGTCGAGCGCGGCCATCGCATGATCCCCTGCGCCGGCGCCATGGCCGGCTATTACGAACGCCTCGGCGGTCAGACGCGCATCGCCGGCAAGCCGCACCAGCCGATCTATGATGCCGCACTTGCCGCAGCGCGCGAGGTGAAGAGCGAATTTCCCCTGTCGCGCGTGGTGGCGATCGGCGACGGCATGCCGACCGATGTGCGCGGTGCGCTCGATTATGGTCTCGATCTTCTTTATATCAGCCATGGCATCCACGCTCGCGAATATGTCGTCGAAGGGCATACGGATGAAGCCGCGCTCGGCGCCTTCCTGGCACGCGAGCAGGCTTCGCCGAAGTGGTGGATGCCCCGCCTTGTCTGAGGAGAGTGGTAGACGATGACCGTTTTCCATCGCAACGAAACCCGCGAACCGCTTCCCGATGCCCTGAAGGGCGGCGTGGTCGCCATCGGCAATTTCGACGGCGTGCATCGCGGCCATCAGTCCGTATTGAAGCGCGCATTGGAGATCGCCAGGGAGCGCGGCGTTCCCGCTCTGGTGCTGACCTTCGAGCCGCATCCGCGCACCGTATTCAAGCCGGATCAACCGGTCTTCCGCCTCACTCCCGCGCCGCTGCGCGCACGCTTGCTGGAAGCGCTCGGTTTCAACGCCGTCATCGAATATCCCTTTGACCGCGCCTTCTCGCAGCGTTCGGCGGATGAATTCGTCCATTCGATCCTGATCGACTGGCTGCATGCCTCCGAAGTCGTCACCGGCTTCGATTTCCATTTCGGTCACGATCGCCAGGGCGGCCCGGCCTTCCTCATGAATGCCGGCAGCCACAATGGCTTCGGCGTAACGCTGATCGATGCCTTCCGCGACGAAAACACCGAGGTCATCTCGTCGAGCCGTATCCGCTCGCTGCTGGCTGAAGGCGAGGTGGCGCAGGCCGCCGGCCTGCTCGGCTATCGCTATACCGTTCAGGCTCCGGTCATCGGCGGCGAGAAACTCGGCCGCACGCTCGGCTTCCCCACGGCAAACATGCAGCTTCCGCCGGAAATATCGCTGAGGGCCGGCATCTATGCCGTGCGCTTCCGCACGGCCGATGGTGCCATCCGGGACGCGGTTGCCAGCTACGGCCGTCGTCCGACGGTGACCGACAATGGAGCCCCGCTGCTCGAGACCTTCGTCTTCGATTTCAGCGGCGATCTCTATGGCCAGATCTGTTCGGTTTCCTTCTTCGGCTATCTCCGCCCCGAACTGAAGTTCGATGGTCTCGATCCGCTGGTTGCGCAGATCCGCAAGGACGAGGATGAGGCGCGCGCGCTGCTCGCCGGCGTCCAGCCGCTCGACGAGCTCGACCGCGTCATCGCCTTCACCTGATTTTATCAGCCGGACTGCGCGCAGGGATTGCGGCAGTGCAGTATCTTTTTGCCTTGAGCGGGTAGAAGGATGCTGCAATGCTCATATTGCAGGGCGCGAGTCGCCGCGCCCGCTTTCCGAAAGGCGCACGAGATGGATAAACGTTTCGGAACGGCGGCCTGCTGGCTGCTCGTCATTCCTTATATTGGTTTGCTTTGGGTCCCCTTTTATAACAGCCACGATCCGGTCTTGCTCGGATTTCCATTCTTCTACTGGTATCAGCTGGCCTGGGTGCCGATCACAGCCATCCTGACGTGGATCGCCTATCGGAGCATGCGCCATGACGACTGAGATCGATCCGACAGCCCTTGCCATTTTCATCTTCTTCTTTGCCCTCGTCACGGTGATGGGGTTCGTCGCCGCGCGCTGGCGCAGGCCGGAAAACCTCGCCCATATCGACGAATGGGGCCTTGGCGGCCGCAAGTTCGGCACCTGGATCACCTGGTTCCTCGTCGGCGGCGATTTCTACACAGCCTATACCGTGATCGCCGTGCCGGCTCTGGTCTATACGGTCGGCGCCTATGGATTCTTCGCGCTGCCCTATACGATCGTGGTCTATCCCTTCGTCTTCATGGTCATGCCGGTGCTCTGGAAGCGGGCGAAGGAGAATGGCTACGTGACCGCGGCCGACGTCGTGCATGGCCAGTATGGTTCCCGCGCGCTGGAACTGGCGATCGCGCTGACCGGCGTCATCGCCACCATGCCCTATATCGCGCTCCAGCTCGTCGGCATGACGGCCGTTTTCAAGTCCCTCGGCCTGCATGGGGAGCTGCCGCTGGCGGTCGCCTTCATCATCCTGGCGCTCTATACCTACTCGGCCGGTCTGCGCGCTCCGGCTCTGATCGCCTTCGTCAAGGACATCATGATCTATATCGTGGTGATTGCCGCCATTGCCCTCATTCCGACGAAGCTCGGCGGCTATGCCAACGTCTTTGCCGCGGCCGATGCGGATTTCCAGGCCAAGGGAGCGGGAAGCCTGGTGCTTGCCGGCAATCAGTATGTCGCCTATGCGACGCTGGCGCTCGGCTCGGCGCTGGCCGCCTTCATGTATCCGCATACGCTGACCGGCATCTTCGCCTCCAGCAGCGGCAACACCATCCGCAAGAACGCCATTCTGCTGCCGGCCTATACGCTGCTGCTCGGTCTTCTGGCCCTGCTCGGCTATATGGGCCATGCCGCCCATCTGAAGCTCGACAGCGCCAACGACGTGGTGCCGGCCCTGTTCCAGACCTTGTTCCCGAGCTGGTTTGCCGGCTTCGCCTTTGCCGCGATCGCCATCGGCGCGCTGGTTCCGGCGGCGGTGATGAGCATTGGCGCCGCCAATCTCTTCACCCGCAACTTCTGGAAGGCCTACGTCAATCCGAACGTCACCGACGAAGGTGAATACAAGGTGGCCAAGAGGACGTCTCTGGTCGTCAAGATCGGCGCGCTGCTGGTCATCATCCTGTTGCCGACGCAGTTCGCGCTCGATCTGCAGCTGCTCGGCGGCATCTGGATCCTGCAGACGCTGCCGGCGCTGGTCTTCGGCCTTTATTCCAACTGGTTCAAGGCGCCGGGCCTGCTGGCGGGCTGGATCGTCGGCTTCTTCGGCGGCACCTATCTGGTCTGGCTCAATGGGCTGAAGCCGTTGCACGCGATCAGCCTGGGCGGTGCGCCGTTCACGGTCTACATCGGCATATTGGCCCTGATCGCCAATATCGTCGTCGCCGTCGTCGTCAATCTGGTGGTGCCCGCCAGAGCCGTCGCCAGGACCTGATCCCGCCGAACACCTTTGGCCGCGGATGGAAACGTCCGCGGCTTTTCTGTGCCTTGCCGGGATTGTTTCCTCTTCCTTTCCTTGGAAAAAACGCCTATGAACCGGCGACCATGACCCAATTTCGGCTGAGCCCATCGATACGAATTATTGGCCCGGCCTTCCGCGCGCTGTAAGCTGCCGGAAGGTCCGGGTTTTTGGCGCCCGTTCCCGAGGCGCTTTCCGCCGCCGAAAAATCCCCATATGGCTGCGCCCCTTCGGCGCAAGACGCCCGAGACACCGAGGCAATTGTCAGAACTATGACCGATACCGCTGAAAAGATGGACTACTCCAAGACCCTTTACCTGCCGGAAACCGATTTCCCGATGCGCGCCGGGTTGCCGCAGAAGGAGCCGGAGCTGGTGAGCCGCTGGCAGGAGATGGATCTCTACAAGAAGCTGCGCGCCTCCGCCGCCGGCCGCGACAAGTTCGTGCTGCATGACGGCCCTCCCTACGCCAACGGCCACATCCACATCGGCCATGCCCTCAACAAGATCCTCAAGGACGTCATCACCCGCTCGTTCCAGATGCGCGGCTATGACAGCAACTACGTTCCGGGCTGGGACTGCCACGGCCTGCCGATCGAATGGAAGATCGAGGAAAAATACCGCGAGAAGGGCAAGAACAAGGACGAGGTTCCGGTGAACGAGTTTCGCCAGGAATGCCGCGACTTTGCCGCCGGCTGGATCAAGATCCAGTCCGAGGAATTCAAGCGCCTCGGCATCACCGGCGATTTCGACAATCCCTATCTGACGATGAACTTCCATGCGGAATCCCGCATCGCCGGCGAGCTGTTGAAGATCGCCCGCACCGGCCAGCTCTACCGCGGCTCCAAGCCGGTCATGTGGTCGGTGGTCGAGCGCACGGCGCTCGCCGAAGCCGAAGTCGAATATGCCGATGTCGAGAGCGACATGATCTGGGTGAAGTTCCCGGTCTCCGAAGGTCCGGCTGCATTGGCCGGAACCTTTGTCGTCATCTGGACGACGACGCCCTGGACGATCCCCGGCAACCGCGCGATCGCCTATTCGTCGCGCGTCGCCTATGGCCTTTACGAAGTGACGGAAGCCGCCAACGATTTCGGCCCGCGCCCCGGCGAAAAGCTGATCTTCGCCGACAAGCTTGCGGAAGAATCCTTCGCCAAGGCGAAGCTGCAGTACAAGCGCCTTGGCGACGTTACGTCCGATGATCTGGCCGCGCTCACCTGCGCCCATCCGCTGGCTTCGCTCGGCTACGGCTTCAAGGTGCCGCTGCTCGATGGCGATCACGTCACCGACGACGCCGGTACGGGCTTCGTGCACACCGCGCCCAGCCACGGCCGCGAGGACTTTGACGCCTGGATGTCGCATGCCCGCGCGCTCGAAACGCGCGGAATCTCGTCGACCATCCCGTTCCCGGTCGACGACGCCGGCTTCTACACCGCCGATGCCCCCGGTTTCGAAGGTGGCCGCGTCATGGACGACAACGGCAAGAAGGGCAACGCCAACGACCTCGTCATCAAGGCGCTGATCGAGACGAACACGCTGTTCGCGCGCGGAAGGCTGAAGCATTCCTATCCGCATTCCTGGCGCTCGAAGAAGCCGGTCATCTTCCGCAACACGCCGCAATGGTTCGTCTACATGGACAAGGACTTTGCGGATGGCTCGACGCTGCGGTCTCGCGCCCTGAAGGCGATCGACAATACCCGCTTCGTGCCTGCTGCCGGCCAGAACCGCCTGCGCGCCATGATCGAGCAGCGCCCGGATTGGGTCCTCTCGCGCCAGCGCGCCTGGGGCGTGCCGATCTGCATCTTCGTCGACGAGCAGGGCAACATCCTGCAGGATGATGGCGTGAACGCCCGCATCCTCGAGGCTTTCGAGCAGGAGGGCGCCGACGCCTGGTTTGCTGAGGGCGCACGCGAGCGCTTCCTGGGCGACAAGGCCAACGAGCCCTGGACGCAGGTCATGGATATTCTCGATGTGTGGTTCGATTCCGGTTCGACCCATTCCTTCACGCTGGAGGACCGTCCGGACCTGAAGTGGCCGGCCGACGTCTATCTCGAAGGCTCCGACCAGCATCGCGGCTGGTTCCATTCGTCGCTGCTCGAAAGTGCGGCGACCCGTGGCCGCGCGCCTTACGACACGGTCGTCACCCATGGCTTCACCATGGACGAGCAGGGCCGCAAGCAGTCGAAGTCGCTCGGCAACGTCGTCGCCCCGCAGGACGTGATGAAGGACGCCGGCGCCGATATCCTGCGCCTCTGGGTCATGACCACGGACTATTGGGAAGACCAGCGCCTCGGCAAGGCCATCATCCAGACGAATGTCGATGCCTATCGCAAGCTGCGCAACACCATCCGCTGGATGCTCGGCACGCTGGCTCACGACAAGGGCGAGGTCATCGCCTATGCCGATATGCCGGAGCTGGAGCGGCTCATGCTGCACCGTCTCGCCGAGCTCGACGAGCTGGTGCGCGAAAGCTACGACGCCTTCGATTTCAAGCGCATCGCCCGCGCCCTCATCGATTTCGCCAATGTCGAGCTTTCGGCCTTCTACTTCGACGTCCGCAAGGATGCGCTTTATTGCGATGCACCGTCGAGCCTGCGCCGCCGCGCTTCGCTTGCCGTCATCCGCTCGATCTTCGATTGCATGGTGACGTGGCTGGCGCCGATGTTGCCGTTCACCACGGAAGAGGCATGGCTGTCGCGCAATCCGTCCGCGGTTTCGGTTCATCTCGAGCAGTTCGTCACCGTTCCGACGGAATGGAAGAACGAAGCCTTGGCCGAAAAGTGGAAGAAGATCCGCTCCGTGCGCAGCGTCGTTACCGGCGCTCTGGAAATCGAACGCAAGGACAAGCGCATCGGCTCCTCGCTCGAGGCCGCGCCGGTGGTTTACGTCGCCGATCCGGAGTTGCTGAAGGTGCTCGAAGGACAGGATCTCGCCGAGATCTGCATCACCTCCGATATCGCCGTTCTGGGCGAGCAAGGCCCTGCCGATGCCTTCCGCCTGGACGACGACGCCAAGGTCAGCGTGGTTCCGAAGCTTGCCGAAGGCCGTAAATGTGCCCGGTCCTGGCGCATCACGACCGATGTCGGCGCGGATCCGGAATACCCCGACGTCTCGGCGCGCGATGCAGCCGCATTGCGCGAACTGACGGCTGTCAACTGAAGAAAGTTACCGGGTGAATTGCCTTTGTGGCGTTCATCCGGTAAAAGCTGCCTGAAAATGGCCTGATTTTTACGGCAGTTGCCGTGAAATGGGGTCCTGTTACGTTTGTTCCGGCATGGCTGGGAAGGGTATTCATGAGAGCGATGCATAAGGTTCGTGTCGGCGTCAGCTTGGCGGCACTTGTGGTTGGCTGCGGCGCGATGTCCGGTTGCCTTAGCAGCCCGACTTACGGCACCGACAAGACGGCAGGCGTGCAGCTTCTGGATGACCTTGGCGATATCGCTTCCGTTTCGGCCATGACGCCGAAGGAAAAGGGTGTGAAGTATCCGAGCCGTCCGGGCCTCGTCTTGCCTGCCGACAAGGACCGCGAAAATCTGACGTCGCCGCAGCAGTCCCTGGCAAACAAGGACAATCCGGCCTGGCTCGAATCGCCGGAAGACGCGCGCAAGCGCCTCGCCGATGAAGCCGACCAGAAGAAGAACGACGTCAACTATCGTTCGCCGCTGGCGCAGGCCGACAGCAGCAGAAACCGCACGACCGAAGCGCAGCAGACGGCAGCATATCGCGCCGCGCGCCAGGATCAGGCAGGCACCTATATCGACCAGCGCCGTTATCTCATCGATCCGCCGCAGGGATATCGCCAGGTGTCCGATCCGAACGCCCTGAACGATCTCGGCACCCCCGAGTCGAAGAAGGAAAAGAAGCGCAAGAAGGATGCGGAGGCTGCGCAGCAGTCCAACAACAGCAGCTGGTGGAAGCCCTTCCAATAAGAAGTTTTCGAAGCGGCGGTCCCAACCGCCGCTTTTTCAATCCTCGGAGCGTTTCGCTTGAAAGAAGCCTCTGAGGATGTCGGCGGATGCGGTCTCGCCGAAGCCGGAATAGACCTCCGGCGCATGATGACAGGTCGGTTGACGATAGAAGCGCACGCCGTTGTCGACACCGCCGCCTTTCGGATCCTCGGCGCCATAGTAGAGACGGCGGATGCGCGCGAACGAAATGGCCGCGGCGCACATGGTACAGGGTTCCAGCGTGACGTAGAGATCGGCGCCTGCAAGACGCTCCTGGCCCAGTTCCTCGCAGGCCAGGCGGATGGCGACGATTTCGGCATGGGCAGTGACGTCGTTGAGTTCGCGGGTGCGGTTGCCTGACGTGGCGATGACCTTGCCGTCGAACACGAGAACGGCGCCGATCGGCACTTCGCCGCGCTCTCCGGCGCGGCGTGCTTCGGTCAAAGCAAGCTCCATGAATTGATTTGTAGCCGCCATTCGAGATTTCCACTTAACCGCAAGGGCGTGACCTGATAGGAACACGCGTTAAAAATTCAGGCAAACAACAAATGACGATGAATGACAAGCCCACGCGGCCTGGGTCTAAACCCTTTGCTCGCGACAAGCAGACGACGAAACGCGATGACGCCAAGCCTGCGAAGGCCGCGGCGGTCAAAGCTGCGGGGGAATCCGCGGTCGAGGATGGAAAGGCCGAGCGCATTTCCAAGGTGATGGCGCGTGCCGGCGTGGCTTCGCGCCGCGATATCGAGCGCATGATCATGGATGGCCGCGTCAAGCTGAATGGCGTGCTGCTCGATACGCCCGTGGTCAACGTGACCCTTTCCGACAAGATCGAAGTCGACGGCATGCCGATCCGTGGCATCGAGCGTACGCGCATGTGGCTCTATCACAAGCCGGCCGGCCTGGTGACCACCAATGCCGATCCGGAAGGGCGCCCGACCGTTTTCGACAATCTGCCGGAAGAGCTGCCGCGCGTCATGTCGATCGGCCGTCTCGACATCAACACCGAAGGTTTGCTGCTGCTGACCAACGACGGCGGCCTGGCACGCGTTCTGGAGCTGCCGACCACCGGCTGGCTGCGCCGCTATCGCGTCCGCGCCCATGGCGAGATCGATCAGGAAGCGCTCGACAAGCTGAAGGAAGGCATTGCCGTCGACGGCGTCCTCTACGGCTCGATCGAGGCGACGCTCGACCGCACGCAAGGGTCCAACGTCTGGATCACCATGGGCCTGCGCGAGGGCAAGAACCGCGAAATCAAGAACGTGCTCGGCGCGCTCGGCCTGGAGGTCAATCGACTGATCCGCATCTCCTACGGCCCGTTCCAGCTTGGAGAGCTGCCGGAAGGTCACGTACTGGAAGTGCGCGGCCGCACGCTGCGCGATCAGCTCGGCCCGCGCCTGGTCGAAGATGCCAAGGCGAATTTCGATGCACCGCTCTATAATGCCCCGGCCGTTGCCGACGCCGAAGAGGCGGATGCCAAACCAGCTCAGGTGGCTAAGGAAGTGCGCCCGAGGCGCGACCGGGAGCGCCCCGAGGACAAGCGCGAGCGCGCCTTGAGCCGTCTCGACACCAAGCGCGACGATCGTCGTGACGAGGGACGCCGCGAAGGTGGCCGCAAAGAGGATGACCGGCCGAAGCGCCCGCCGCTCGGCGCGCGCCGCAACGCCAATGTCTGGATGGCGCCCGGCGCCCGTCCGCTTGGGGAAAAGGCGGCACTGAAGGCTGCCAAGAACGCAAAGACAGCCACGAAGCGCGGCGAGACCGACCGTCCGCAGCGCGGCGGCGGCTTCGACCGTGCTGATGAAGGCCCCCGCGTTCGCGTCAATCGCGTTGACGAGGCGGATGGCGAATGGATCCGTTCGAGCGAGGAAGCACCGCGCAAGGCACGCGGCGATGACCAGGGGACCGACCGCAAGCGTTCCGATCGCCCCCGTGGCGACCGCCCGTTCGGCGATCGTCCTCCACGCGGCGACCGGCCTTTTGGCGACAAGCCCCGCGGTGATCGTCCCTATGGCGATAAGCCCCGCGGTGCGCGGCCGGCGGGCGGTGATCGCCCTCGCGCCAAGTCTTTCGATGGCGAGGCCCGTTCCGAACGTCCCCGTGGCGACCGCCCGTTCGGCGATCGTCCGCCGCGCGGCGACAGGCCTTTCGGTGACAAGCCCCGTGGCGATCGTCCCTACGGTGGTCGTCGGCCCCGCGCCGAAGGGGACGAGCGTCCTCGCGCCAGATCTTTCGATGGCGAACAGCGCTCGGAGCGTCCCCGCGGCGACCGCCCGTTCGGTGATCGTCCGCCGCGTGGTGACCGGCCCTTCGGCGATCGCCCGCAAGGCGAACGTTCCTTTGGTGATCGTCCGGCCGGCAAGCCCTTCGGCAAGAAGCCGGGCGGCGGCAAATCCTTCGGCGGCAAGCCGGGTGGAAAGCCCGGCGGCTCGCGTGGCTTCGGCGGTAAACCAGGCGGCGCAGGCCGCCCGTCCGGCGGTCCGCGCGGCGGTTCCGGCCGAGGTGGTCCCGGCAGGGGCGGCCCCAAGGGCGGCAGGGGTTGACGCGCGGTGAGGATCGTCGGCGGTGAGTTTCGCGGTCGCTCGCTTGCAACGCCGAAGTCGAACGATATTCGTCCGACGGCGGATCGCACGCGCGAGAGCCTGTTCAACATCCTGAGCCACGCCTATCCGGAAGCCATCGACGGCACCCGGATGATGGACGTGTTTGCCGGCACCGGCGCTGTCGGGCTGGAGGCGGCCTCGCGCGGCTGCCGTCATGTGCTGTTCGTGGAAAGCAGCGTCGAGGGCAGGGGTCTTCTCTGGGAAAACATCGATGCGCTCGGCCTGCATGGCCGTACGCGCATGCTGCGGCGGGATGCGACGGATCTCGGCAGTGTCGGCAACCTCGAGCCTTTCGATTTTCTCTTCGCCGATCCGCCCTATGGCAAGGGTTTGGGCGAGAAGGCGTTTGCCGCCGCCGCTGCCGGTGGCTGGCTGGTGCCGGGTGCCCTGGCGATCATCGAGGAGCGCGCCGACGTAACCGTTGCCGCACCGTCGGATTTCCTGTTTCTGGAGGAACGGACCTTCGGCGACAGCAAGATGCATTTCTTCCGTTATCAGCCGCGGACGGCCTGACGGAGGACGGAGAGGCGTATATGGGCGACTATGCTGATTTCGTCGGCAGCGACTATCCGCTTGCCGCCTCCGGCATGCCGAGCGTCGCGGTGGCGTTCGGCTGCGGCGGCGCACGCGGTCTCGCCCATATCCACATCATCGAGGCGTTGGACGAACTCGGCATCCGCCCGGTCGCCATAGCGGGCGCATCGATCGGCTCGATCATGGGCGCGGCCATGGCAGGCGGCATGAGCGGCGCGGAAATTCGCGACCACACGCTCGCGACAGTCGGCAATCGCCCGGCCGTCCTCAACAAGATCTGGAGCTTGCGGCCCGTCAGCATGCGCAGCATTCGCTTCGGCCAGTTCAACCTCGAACGCATCCTGCGCACCTTCCTGCCGCCGGCCATTCCGGAGAATTTCGCGGACCTGCATATCCCGCTGAAAGTGGTGACGACCGACTACTACGATCAGGCCGAGGTCGTGATCGAAAAGGGCGAGCTTTATCCGGTGCTCGCCGCATCGGCCGCCATCCCTGCGGTCTTCATGCCCGTCAAGCTCGGAAATCGCGTGATGATCGACGGCGGCATCATGAACCCGGTTCCCTACGAACATCTTGCCGGGCTTGCCGACGTCATCATCGGCATCGATGTCGTCGGTGGTCCGGAAGGCGACGGCCGGCACATTCCGAACCGGATCGAGAGCCTGTTCGGCGCCGGCCAGCTCACCATGCAGTCCAACATCGCGCTCAAGCTGCGGCTGCAGGCGCCGCAGATCTTCCTGCGCCCGGCCGTCGGTCGCACGGGCGTGCTCGATTTCCTCAAGGCGCGCGACATTCTGGCCATGTCGGCAGGCGTCAAGGACGAGCTGAAATTCGCCCTCGACCGCGTCATCACGGCAAGAAACTAGACAATCCCGGGAAAGCAGCCGCGCAGCTTTCGCATCGGGCCGTAGGACCGATCGGGATCATACCCGCTCCGGCTCTTCCTGCGGCAGGGCAACGAGATCGTCGGCGTCGCTGTAGGTCTCGGCCGATCGCTTCGGCTTGACCAGCGGTTCCGGCTTGACCGGTCGCGAATAGAGCATGTCGGTGCCGGCCTGCAGCCCTTCGCTCACCTGCAGCACCAGCCGCTGCTCGTCGCGCTTGCGGATATCCTCGCCGATCTCGTAGGCCTGCGCCTCGCCGACACCGAGCGCCTCCAAGGTGCGGCGGCCGAACAGCAGACCGGATTCCAGCGTCTCGCGCAGCTCATAGTCCACGCCCTTGCGGCGCAGGTCGATCGAGTGGATGCGGTCGTACGAGCGCACGAAGATGCGCGCATGCGGATAGTCCGTCTGCACGAGCTCGACGATCTTGTCGGTCACCTCACGCTGATGCGTGCTGACGACGACGATCTTGGCGCGATCGATGCCGGCGGAGCGCAGCACGTCCTTGCGGGTTCCGTCGCCGAAATAGATGCGGAAGCCGAAGCTCGACGCCTGGCGGATGCGGTCGGCGGAGAAGTCGATGACGGTGACGTCGCGGCCGCTGGCGAGCAGGATCTGCGCGGCGATCTGGCCGAAACGCGAAAAGCCGATCATCAGCACGTCGGAGCCGGCGCCCTCGAAATCCTCATCCAGCTCCTCCTGCGTGTCACCCTTCACCAGCCGCTTCGCAAGCGCGGAACTGAGTGGTGTCAGCGCCATCGACAGCGTCACGATGGCAATCAGCATCGATGCGGTGTTGGCGGAAAACAGGCCGCCGCTGGCGCTGGCGGCGCTAAAGAGCACGAAGCCGAATTCGCCGCCCTGCGGCAAGAGCCCCGCAATGCGGACGGCATCATTGTGCGATGAGCGCGACACGCGGCAAAGCGCATAGATCACGATTGCCTTGATGACCATCATCACCGGGACGGCGAGCACGATCATGACCCAGTTGTCGAGGATCACCTCGAGTTTCAGCGACAGGCCGACGGCGATGAAGAAAATGGCGAGCAGCACGCCGCGGAAGGGCTCGATATCCGCTTCCAGTTCGTGACGGTAGGAGGATTCCGCCAGCATCACGCCGGAAAGAAAGGCGCCCATCGCCATCGAGAGGCCGGCAAGCTGCATCAGCGTCGCCGATCCCATGACGACGAAGAGGGCGGCGGCAATCATCGCCTCGCGCGCGCCGGTGCGTGCGATCACCTGGAACAGTGGCGTCAGCAGATAGCGGCCGGCGATAATCATCGCCGCCACCGCACCGACGGCGATCGCAAGGCTCGGCAGCGGATTGGCGGTTTCCTTCGCTCCGTCGAGGACCGTAATCAGCGCCAGCAGCGGCACGATGGCGAGATCCTGCAGCAGCAGCATCGAGAAGGAGCGCTGGCCGTACTTCGTGTTGACATCGCCCTGCTGCTCGAGGATCTGCATCGCAAAGGCGGTCGAGGAAAGCGCCAGGCCGAAGCCGATGATGATGCTGCCCTTCCAGCCGGCAATGCCGCCAAGATAGGCTGCGACCGTCAGCGCAAGCCCGCTCAGGACGACCTGCGCCGTGCCGAGGCCGAAAATATCGCGCCGCATCTGCCAGAGGCGGGTCGGCTTCAATTCCAGGCCGATAATGAACAGCAGGAAGACTACGCCGAGCTCGGCGACAGCCAGCACGGCCTCGCTGTCGCCGATGCTGTGAAGTATGGGGCCGATCACCACGCCGGCGGCAAGATAACCGAGCACTGTGCCGAGCCCTAGTTTCTTGAAGATCGGCGCCGTGACGACGGCGCCTCCGAGCAGCAGCAGGGTTTCGGTGAAAAGCGTATTGGGGGCGGACATCGTCTGTTTCTTTCCGTGGGGCAGGCGGTGTTGCGGCGCGCGGTCATGATAAACAACCATGCGTGAAGGGATTAGAACAAGAATCGGCTTTGCCGCCCTTGATGCTTTATGTAGTGCACAATAAATGGAACGCGAAGGAAAGGCCAAGTCATGACCTCAGAAATCGATTCCGCCACTCTGCTTTCCCGTGCCAGCCAATTGATCGATCTCGCCCGGAAAGCCGGTGCGGATGCGGCCGATGCCGTGGTGGTGCGCTCGAGAGCCCAATCCGTCAGCGTCCGCCTCGGCAAGGTCGAGGGCACGGAATCCTCCGAGAGCGACGACTTCTCTTTGAGGGTCTTCGTTGGCAATCGCGTGGCGAGCGTCTCGGCCAATCCCGGCTTCGATCTGAACGCTCTTGCCGAGCGCGCGGTGGCGATGGCCAAGGTTTCGCCGGAAGATCCCTTTGCCTGCCTTGCCGATGAGGCGGATCTGGCCAAGAGCTATCCCGATCTCGAACTGTTCGATCCGACCGAGGTTTCCTCGGAGCAGCTGCGCGAAGCGGCCCTTGCGACCGAGGCTGCGGCGCTCGCCGTTTCCGGTGTCACCAATTCCTCCGGCGCGGGCGCTTCCGCCGGCATGGGCGGCCTTGTGCTCGTCACGTCGCATGGTTTTGCCGGCCACTATAAGGGCTCGCGCTTCGGGCGCTCCGTCAGCGTCATTGCCGGCGAAGGCACCGGCATGGAGCGCGACTATGATTTCGACAGCCGCCTGTATTTCGCCGATCTCGACGCAGCCGAAGAGATCGGCCGCCGCGCCGGTGAGCGAGTCGTCAAGCGCGTCAATCCGCGTCAGGTCCCCACGGACAAGAATGTCACCGTCGTTTTCGATCCGCGCGTCGCGCGCGGTTTCGTCGGCCACATTGCCGGGGCGATCAACGGCGCTTCCGTTGCCCGCAAGACGAGCTTCCTGCGCGACAAGATGGGCCAGCAGGTGCTGAAATCAGGCCTTTCGATAACAGACGATCCGCTGATCGTGCGTGGCCCTTCCTCCCGTCCCTTCGACGGCGAGGGCGTGTCCGGCAAGCGGCTCGTCATGATCGAGGACGGCGTGCTGAAGTCCTGGTTCCTTTCCACGTCGACGGCCCGCGAGATCGGCGGCGGCCTGAAGACCAACGGCCGCGGCGCGCGCGGCGGCACCACGGTATCGCCCACGTCGACCAATCTGGCGCTGGAGCCGGGCGACATTTCGCCGGAGGAACTGATCCGCAACGTCGGAACGGGCTTCTATGTCACCGAGCTGATCGGCCAGGGCGTCAACATGATTACCGGCGAATACAGCCGCGGCGCCACCGGCTTCTGGATCGAGAACGGCGAATTGACCTTCCCCGTGTCGGAGGTGACCATTGCCTCCAATCTGAAGGAGATGTTCATGCGCGTGACGCCGGCGAACGACATCGATCGCGATTTCGGCGTCGCCGCTCCGACGCTTGCGATCGAAGGCATGACGCTGGCTGGCCGCTGAAGCCGAGCGGAGATTGGAACCTGCGAATGATCGATAGCGACAAGGCCGGCCGATTGAGCGATGTGGACCTGATTGTTGAGGCCGCGCTCGAGGCGGGCAGGATCGCTCTCGGTTTCTTCCGGCAATCGCCGGAGGTCTGGTGGAAGAACAACGGCCAGTCCCCGGTCAGCGCCGCCGATTTTGCCGCCAATGAAAGTCTTGCCGCCACCCTGCGTTCGGCACGTCCGGATTATGGCTGGCTTTCCGAGGAGACGGACGATGACGCCGCGCGGCTGTCGCAGGCGACGGTCTTCGTCGTCGATCCGATCGACGGCACCAGGGGCTTTCTCGCAGGCTCGGATCTGTGGTGCGTGAGCGTCGCCGTCGTCACCGACGGGCGGCCCGTGGCGGGGGTTCTGTTCGCGCCGGCGCTGGACGAGCTGTTCGTGGCGACGGCCGGCGGGCAGGCCCTGAAGAACGGCAAGCCGATCAGCGTTTCCCACCGGGTAGGCGACGATGTCCACCGGCTGGCGACCGGCGAGGATATGATCAAGGGCTTCGATCCGGACTTCCGCAAGACGGTCGAGCGGGTGAAGCACGTTCCCTCGCTTGCCTATCGCCTTGCCATGGTGGCGGATGGCCGGCTGGAGGGAACGCTTGTCAAGCGCAACTCCCACGACTGGGATCTGGCCGCGGCCGATCTCATTCTGGAGCGGGCCGGGGGTGCGCTCGTGGATCTTTCGGGCGATGCCCTGCGCTACAATCGTGCCGAGGTATCCCATGGCGAACTTTGCGGGGCATCGGCATCGCAATTGCCGGAATTTCTCCGCCAGCTCTCGCACCGACGAGACGGTTGACCTTTTGGTCAAAATCCCTCAGATGAAGAGCGGAGGGGGATGACAGCAGAAAGAGACGAAAATGACGAATACCAGCAGCCAAAAGCAGCTCCTGCACCTAGTCTTCGGTGGTGAATTGGAAAACCTCGAAGAAGTTCAGTTCCGCAATCTCAATGAGCTCGATATCGTCGGCATGTATCCCGACTATGCGAGCGCGCTGACGGCGTGGAAATCCAAGGCGCAGCAGACAGTCGACAATGCTCATATGCGTTATTTCATCGTCCACCTGCATCGCTTGCTCGATCCGCAGGAAAAGGCGGCATCCTGAGGTCACCTCGCACCAAACTTTGCATTTGATATCTCCATCCGGTGAGGCGTTACCGCTTTAAATCCGGCCATGAAGCAGTATCTTTGACACAATAAGAACGAAAATTCGGCTGTTTATGCGGCCGATTGCAAATCGGGATTTGGCATCGATGATGATCAGCTGGGATGGGAGGCGATCGAAATGAGTAGCCTCAGGGCGCGTCTTGCCTTGAGCGCCTATCGTTTTGGCGGCATCGCCGTCTACCCTTTCATCGGGCCTTATCTCGCGGTTCGCGCGGCAAAGGGCAAGGAAGACGGCTCCCGCAAACTGGAGCGCTCCGGCTATGCGAGCGCCAACCGCCCGCAGGGGCCACTGGTCTGGTTTCATGCGGCAAGCGTGGGCGAGACCTCGGCAGTCATTCCGCTGATCCGTGAAATCCGCCGCCGTGACATTCACGTCATCCTGACGACGGGTACGATCACTTCGGCCAAGGTCGCGGAGCAGCGCCTCGGCGAAGAGGTCATCCATCAATACGTGCCGCTCGACCTCAAGCCCGCTATCAAGCGCTTCCTCGACTACTGGCAGCCCGATTGCGCTATTTTCGCCGAATCCGAGATCTGGCCGACGACCATCCTGGAGCTTGGGCGCCGTCGCATTCCGCAAATCCTCGTCAATGCCCGCATGTCGGATCGTTCCTTTGCCCGCTGGAGCCGGCATCCCTCGCTTGCCGAAGCGCTGTTCGAAAATCTGGCGCTGGTCGTGGCCCAGTCCGATCTCGATGCCGAACGTTTCCGCGATCTCGGCGCGGTGCAGGTGATCAGATCGGGCAATCTCAAGGTCGATACGGACGCGCCGTCCTACGATGCGCCGACGCTTGCGAGCTATATGAAGCAGATCGGCAACCGCAAGACCTGGGCCGCGGTCTCGACGTTCGAGGGCGAAGAGGGCGCGGCTGCGTCCGTTCACTCGATGCTGAAGGAGCACAACGGCCAGCTCACCATCATCGTGCCGCGCCATCCCGAGCGCTGCGACGCGATCGAGGCGATGCTTGTCGAACAGGGTCTTAAAGTGGCGCGGCGCACCCGCAACGATATCCTCTCGCCGGATGTCGATGTCTTCCTCGGCGATACGATCGGCGAGATGGGGCTTTACCTGCGGATGACCGAAGTCGCCTTCATGGGCAAGTCGCTGTTCAACGAAGGCGGCCAGAATCCGCTCGAGCCGGCGATGCTCGGTTGCGCCATCCTGACCGGCGGCCACGTCCAGAACTTCCGCGATTCCTATCAGCTGCTCGCCCGCCGTGGCAGCGCCCGCGTGGTGCGCGACACGGAAATGCTGGCGCGCGGCGTGCATTATCTGCTGACCAACGACACGGCTCGGCGCGGCATGATCGATGCCGGCTTTGCTGCCGTGCATGAAATGCGCGGTGCCCTGGCCGCAACGGTCAAGGGGCTGGAGCCCTACATCAACCCGCTTTCGGTGAAGGCGCGGCTGATGCCGAAGACGATGGCGAATGGATAAGAAGGGAAGAGCATGACGGCGGTCAAGCTGGGAGCGATTGCGGGCATTCTTTTCGACAAGGACGGCACGCTGCTCGACTATGACCAGAGCTGGCTGCCGGTCAATCGC
The DNA here is from genome assembly GCF_010668395.1 of Martinezella lusitana. Lineage (GTDB taxonomy): Bacteria > Pseudomonadota > Alphaproteobacteria > Rhizobiales > Rhizobiaceae > Rhizobium > Rhizobium lusitanum_A. The sequence goes on along the minus strand of NZ_WUEY01000001.1, from coordinate 164,887 downwards.
GAGCTTGCAAGGATCGCCGCCAAGGACGATCCGCTTCTGGCCGATCATCTTCTCTCCGCATGCGGCATGGATCCGGTCTCCGGACATATCGTGCCCGACAGCCTGCTGGCAGCCGGCAATACCAGGCAGATTTCCGAGGGACTGGTGGCCGCCGGCTCGAAAATGGATGTCGCGGAGCTGGTGGAAAAACTCGATGCGCTCTTCGCGCACGCGGCCGACTTTTCCTCGCCCGTCACCGATCTTGCCGCCTTCTTCCAGCGCCTGCGCGAGCGGGGCTACAAGCTGGGCGTGGCTTCCAGCGACAACGAGCGCTCCATCCGGCAGACGGCTCGCCGCTTCGGCTTCATCGACTATCTCGATTACATCGCCGGTTACGACAGCGGTTTCGGCACCAAGCCGGAGCCGGGAATGGTGCTCGGCTTCTATGCGGCGACGGGTCTTTCGCCCGCACAGGTCGCCGTCGTCGGCGACAACAATCACGACCTCCATATGGGGCGCAACGCCGGCGTCGGCCTGACCGTCGGCGTGCTGACAGGCACCGGCTCGCGTGAGACGCTGACGGCCGCCTCCGATTATTGCCTCAACGACATCACGGAGCTGGAAAGCCTGCTCATGCCTGTGGCGCAATCGGCCTGACCCTGGCAATGGCTTGCTTTTTCACGCAATCTGGCCTTTCTTGCCGGCTTGTTGCAGGCACAAGTATAGGGCTGGATTAGACGCATGGTATCGGAAGCCCCACCTTTCTGGTGGCGAAAGCCGGATTGGCGTGCCTGGGGGCTCTCACCCTTTTCCTTCCTGTACGGCCGCATTGCCGGGCGTCGAATGGTGAATGGCAAGCGGGCCTCCGTGCCGGTGCCGGTCATCTGCGTCGGCAATTTTACGGTCGGCGGCGCCGGCAAGACGCCGACGGCGCTTGCCCTTGCCCAGGCTGCGAAGGCGAAGGGGCTGAAGCCCGGTTTTCTGAGCCGCGGCTATGGCGGCTCGCTCGATGTGACTACGGTCGTCGATCCCGCGCATCACCACGCCACGGCGGTCGGCGACGAGCCGCTGCTGCTCGCCCGTGAGGCGCTGACGGTCATTGCCCGCCGCCGCGCCGAAGGTGCGGAAAGGCTGGTGCGCGAGGGCGCCGATCTCATCATCATGGATGACGGCTTCCAGAGCGCCCATCTTGCCATCGATTACGCTCTGGTGGTGATCGATGCGACCAGAGGCATCGGCAACGGCCATCTCGTTCCGGGCGGCCCGGTGCGCGCCCCGCTGCGCACACAGCTTCTCTATGCCTCGGCTCTGTTGAAGGTGGGCGAGGGCAACGCCGCCGATCGCGTCGTTCGCCTTGCGGCAAGGGCTGGAAAGCCCTTCTTTGCCGCGAGCGTCAGAGTGCGCGGCCAGGAAGATCTGCGCGGCCGCGGCGTGCTTGCCTTCGCCGGTATCGCCGATCCCGGCAAATTCTTCCGCACGGTCGAGTCGCTCGGCGCGAATATCGCCATACGCCGCAGCTTCGGAGACCATGAACATCCCGGCGAGGACGAAGTCTCAGACATGCTCGACATCGCGTCGCGCGAAGGTCTGGAGATCGTCACGACATCGAAGGACTATGTGCGCCTGATCGGCCATCATGGCCGCGCCAGTGAATTGCTGCGGCGCTGCAGGGTGATCGAGATCGATATGGTCTTCGACGATCCACAGGCGCCGGGATTGATCATCGACAGGGCGGTTGCAGCCGCGCGCGACCGCCGCTTGCGGGAAAAGCAAAGCGGCAAGGCGGTCTAAGATACTGGCAGCTTGGTCAGCGAGAGACGTCAGCGCTTCTGATTGGGAAGCGCGCCGGCGCGCTTCTCGGCCTCGAGCGAGGTGATGACGTCGGCATAGGGCTCCTGCCGGGCAACGCTCCAGTAGCGCAGCTCATCGAGGGCAATGTGCTTGCCGGTCATGGCGCAGACGACGTAGGAGCCCGGCATCAGGATCTGGAAATCGCCGTCGAGATAGCGAATCTTCGCCTCGCGGTTTCCATGTCCTTCGAAAAGATTCATCTGACGCCGTCCTTGATCTCTATCACCTGTTTGCCATACCGCGCCAGGCGGGACTTTTCCAGAGGATTTCCGGGAAAAGTGCGCAGCGGCTTCCAGCTGGAATGCGCGGAGCGCTCAATTGTCCTATAAAGCCGGTCGTTTCAACTGCGCCCGAACAGCCGCTCGATGTCCGAGAGTTTCAGCTCTATATAGGTCGGCCGGCCATGATTGCACTGCCCGGAGCCGGGCGTCGCCTCCATCTGGCGCAAAAGCGCATTCATCTCTTCCGGCCGCAAACGCCGGCCGGACCGCACCGAGCCGTGGCAGGCCATGGTCGCGGCCACATATTCCAGCTTGGCGGCAAGCCCGGAGGCCGTATCCCATTCGGCGATCTCGTCGGCCAGCTGCCGCACCAGTCCTTGCGCATCGACCTCGCCGAGCATGGCCGGCGTCTCCCGCACGGCGATGGCACCCGGGCCGAAACGCTCGATGGCAAGCCCGAGCTCGCCAAGCTCTTCGGCAAATACCATCAATCGGTCGCAGTCCTCCTCGGGCAGGTCGACGATCTCGGGGATGAGCAACACCTGCGACGACAGGCGCTTCGAATGCAGCGCCTTGCGCATGGCCTCGAAGACCAGCCGCTCGTGTGCCGCGTGCTGGTCGACGATCACAAGTCCGTTCTCGGTCTGGGCGACGATATAGTTCTCGTGCAGTTGCGCGCGGGCGGCACCCAGCGGAAACCTCGCCGGTTCCTCGGCACGCACCGGTTCAACAGGTGGCGCTGTCTCGGCGCGGGCGGTGGGCATGACCAGCCCTTCGAAGGCGGCCTGCGGCCTCTCGGCAAATCCATAGCCTGCCGCTGCAGCCTGTCTTTCATAGGGGCGGGACGGCGACGTTTCCGGCGTCCAGGGAGCGGCCGCGGGCGAGGGGCGCCAACCCGGCTGGAATCCGGACCGTCCGGCCGTGAAGGCGCGCAGCATGCCATCCGCCCCGGTCGTTGCGGCACGGTCGCCTTCGCGCGCCAGCGCCTCGCGCACCGCGCCGACGATCAGGCCGCGAACCAGCCCCGGATCGCGGAAGCGAACGTCGGATTTCGCGGGATGCACATTGACGTCGACCAGCGCGGGATCGAGCCTCAGCGAAAGCACGGCGACGGGGTAGCGCCCGGCGGGAATGGTCTCGGCATAGGCGCCGCGAATGGCCGAGAGGATCAGCTTGTCCTGCACCGGCCGGCCGTTGACGAAGGCATATTGATGGGCGGAGTTGCCGCGATTGAAGGTCGGCACGCCGGCAAAGCCGCTAAGGCTCACATCCTCGCGCACGGCGTCGAGCGCGATGGCGTTGTCCTTGAATTCGGCGCCGAGCACCTGCGCCATGCGGGCGAGATGGTCGTCGCCGGTCGCGGGAAACTCCAGCGTCGAGCGGTCGCTGCCCGACAGCACGAAGCGCACGCGGGGAAAGGCGATCGCCATGCGCTTGACGACTTCGGTGATCGCGGCCGCCTCCGCCCTTTCCGTCTTCAGGAATTTCAGGCGTGCCGGTGTTGCGAAGAACAGGTCGCGCACCTCGACGATCGTGCCGGGATTGGCGGCCGCGGGCCGCAGATGCAGAACCTTGCCGCCGGCAACAGCGATCTCCGCGCCGCCCGTTGCGCCTACCCTTCGGCTTGCTATGGAAAGTTTCGCCACGGAGCCGATGGAGGGCAGCGCCTCGCCGCGAAAGCCGAGGGTGCGGATGTCTTCCAGCGTCTCGGAGATCTTCGAGGTGCAATGGCGCCGGACCGCAAGCTCGAGATCCGCCTCTTCCATGCCGGAGCCGTTGTCGGTCACCCTGAGCAGCGCCTTGCCGCCGCCTGCGGTCGCGATCTCCACACGGGTCGCGCCGGCGTCCAGCGCGTTTTCGATCAGCTCCTTGGCGGCGCTCGCCGGGCGTTCGATAACTTCGCCGGCGGCAATCTGGTTGATCAGTGTTTCGGAGAGTAGCTTGATGGTCATGGCGCCATTGTCGTGGATTCGCGGCAGTGTGGGAAGAGGAAAGGCGGCAGCCCGGTCTTCATCCACCCGTTTCCGGCCGAGGCTTTGTTAAGAAATTTAATCAATGTTTAAGGGAAAGATGACAGGTTGCGGGCAGAGAAACTTGAAATGACCGCAGGTGGCGCGTTTCGTGCATGCTGAGGGCTCTTTGATGGCAGGTTGGTGGCCGTCAATTTCCATGAGCCAGGTGCCATTTGCTTCAAGTCCAAGGCCAGCATGCAATTTCCAAAATTTATACCCTAGAGCGAACGCCGCCCTGTCGATTTGCCGTGCTGTAATATAGGTTGAGTGTAGGAATCCAACGAATGACTGCCGAGATTGACAAGGCAGCTTTGGCAATGATGACCGCTGATGCGCCTTTCGGCGGCAATCTGCAGGCAATGCTCTTCGACGTTTTCTGCGATGGCCTCTCCAGCGCCTTTTTCGCTTATGACAAGAACGATCTGCTGCTGTTCGCCAGCCGGCAGATTCTGAATTTCTTTCCGATCCAGCCGGAATTCCTGCAACCCTCGACCCGCCTGCGCGATTTCCTGGGCGCGGTCTTCGATACGGGCATCCGCTATCAGCGCAGCCCGAGCAAAACCGCCGCCAACCGCGACGACTGGATATCGCAGCGCATCGCCACGCATTGGCGCGAGCGATACGAGACGACGGAGCATTTCAGCGACGAGCGCTGGGTGCGGATCATCAAGCGGCGACTGTCGTCCGGCATCGGCTTCTGCATCATATCCGACGTTTCCGAGGTCAAGAAGCGCGAGGAGCAGTGGCGCGTCGACATGGAGCGCGTGCAGCTCACCGAGGATATTCTCGACAACCTGCCGTTCCCGGTTTTCGTCAAGGACCAGAACCTGGTCTACGTCGCCGTCAACAGGGCATTCTGCGACAAATATCAGACCGCGGCGGACGAGGTGCGGGGCCGCAAGAGCATCGATCTCTTCTCCACCGATCTCGCCAACCGCTTTCACGAAAGCGACCGGCATGTGATCGAGACGGGCGAAATGTCGATCTCGCGGCAGCGTCAGATCGCCCGCGACGGCGTCGAGCGCGACATCGTCACCCGCAAGCAGCGCATCGGCAAACCCGGCCGTTATTTCCTGGTCTGCACCATGCAGGACCTGCCGAAGGACGGTGCCGATTTCGACGAATTCACGCTCGCATCGAGTATCAGGGAAAACAGCGATCGCTCCTATCGCCGCGCCTATGTTCCGGTGGCCGCGCTGCAGACCATCTCGCGCCGCCCGGCCGCCATGGAAACCTTCGTTCCGGAAAATTTCAGCGGCCGCAAGGTGCTGGTGGTCACGGCCGATTTTGCCGCCGAAACCGCTGCCCTGAAGACGCTTGAGAAATACGGCTTCGAAGCCTGTGTGGTTCACAACGAGAACGAAGAAGCGGCGTTTCTGGACCTGGCGAGCGCGCATGGCGTCAAGATCGATCTCGTCATCGTCGACAACCAGCTCGGCAAACGCGGCATAGAACTCGCCGAACGGCAGAACCTGACCGCCATGTCGCTGGATGGCTCGCAGCTCGCCACGGAGCTGGCTTTCCTGATCGCGCGTCATTTCAACCGCAACATTCGCGGCGAGCTTGGCGAGTTCATGGAGCCGGGACTTGCGCCGGAATGGCGGCGCGTGAACGGCGACGAGCGCCGTGCGCAGATCCTGGTCGCCGAAGACAACGACATCAACCAGATCGTCTTCTCGCAGATCCTTGAGGGGCTGGGATACAGCTACGTGATCGCCGCGAGTGGCGACGAAGCCGTAAGGCTGTGGCAGGAGCATCGTCCCGAGCTGATCCTGATGGACATTTCACTGCCGGGCCTGAACGGTTTCGAGGCTGCCAGGCTGATCCGCGGTGCCGAGAAGGGAAGCGGATCGCACATACCGATCGTCGGCGTTCTGACCCAGGCTTTCGAGCGGGATCGCAAGGAATGCGTGGATGCCGGCATGGATGACGTCATCCTGAAACCGGTCAGTCCCGACATCATCGAGACGGTGTTCCAGAAGTATATGCGCAGCGCCTTGAAGGCACAAAATAGATAAATGTTACAACGATATCAGCTCCGATGGTAAGTTATCGCCGGCTTCGAATGACTGTCGTCTTGCTATTGTTTGTTAAGACTTAGACGTCATGCTTTTCCCGGGTGGAGAAAAGGTCGGAACCGAATATGAAATCGGCTGAAATGCTGCCAGGGCCAGTTGGTCAAGAGCCGCAGGCAATAGCTTATACCGATCCGCTCACCGGATTGGGCAATCGGCATCGCATGCGCGAGCGCACGCGCGCTCTTTCGCTGGAACGCGCCAGCGATCCCGCGCCATTCACCATCGGCATCGTCAACCTCGATGCCTTCAAGCCGATCAACGACCTGTTCGGCGTCGAGGCCGGCGACGAGATTCTCTGCCAGGTTGCCCACCGCCTCAAGGCTTGCATCCCCGACGGCGCGATGGTGACGCGTCATGACGGCGACGAGTTCGCCTTCGTCCTGCCGCTGGTTTTCGAACGCGTCGGCGCCGAAAAATTCGGGCAGATGATCCGCGAGGTGCTTTCCGCGCCCTACGATCTCGGCGACCGCAACGTTCGCCTTTCCGCCTCCTTCGGTTTCGCCATCCATCCGTTCGCCGGCGAGGAGTTCGACGATCTCCTGAAGAACGCGGAAACCGCGCTTTACCGTTCCAAGCGTCGCGGTCGCGGCCAGATTACCGTCTATTCGAGGGAGATTGCGCAGGAGATGAAGCGCGCGACGCAGCTGGAGCAGGCGTTGCGCAATGCCATCATCTCCGATGCCATCGACGTGCATTTCCAGCCGATCGTTTCGCTCGCCAACAACATGGTTCTCGGTTTCGAGGCACTGGCTCGCTGGAACGATCCGGATCTCGGTTTCGTCTCTCCGGCCGTCTTCGTGCCGCTTGCCGAGGAGCGCGGCTTCATCGACGCGCTTTCCGAAACGCTTCTGCGAAAGGCGGCGGAAGCCGCCCTTTCATGGCCGCGCGAGCTTTTCCTGTCCTTCAATCTGTCTTCGGCACAATTGATGGATCCCGGCACCAGCAGCAGCGTCCTTGCCATCCTCACGCGCGTCGGCCTGGATCCGCATCGTCTCGAGCTCGAAATCACCGAAACTGCCGTCATGAGCTCGGCCGATACGGCTCATCGCATCATAGCTGACCTGCGCGCTGCGGGTGTCCGCATCTCTCTCGACGATTTCGGCACGGGCCAATCGAGCCTCGGGCGACTGCGTGAATTCATCTTCGACAAGGTGAAGATCGACCGGGCCTTCGTCTCGCGTATGAATTCCGATCGGGCATCCGAGCACATCATCAAGGCGGTTCTTGCCATGTGCGAAGGGCTGGAGCTGCGTGTCGTTGCGGAAGGCATAGAGGAACACGCCGAAGCGGCGAAGCTGAAGGCGCTGGGTTGCGCGATGGGGCAGGGGTATTACTTCGGCAAGCCCGCGGACGGCGCCGCGACGCTTCGCTACCTGCAAACCCACTATTTCGAGCCCGGCAACGAACGCGAAATCGCGTAGTTGAAGAAGGACAGTTAAAGAAAACGGCGGCCGGGGAGGTCGCCGTTTCCGTATTTCGTTCGACCGGTGTTTACTTGTTGGTGGTCGACGACGTGGTCGTGCTGTCGGTTCCCGGCATTGTCGAGCTGCCGGCCGAGCTTGCCGCCTTCTCGGACGCCTGCATCGAAAGCGTCTTGAATTCCGGCGCAGCCTTCAGCGATTCGGCCGTTTCGGTGGCCGTCAGCTTCACCGTGCCATCCTGAGCATTCTGGGTGGCGGTGATCTTGTCGAAGGGAACGGCGACGTTTTTCTGGCCTATGCCAAGGAAACCGCCGACGCCGATCACTGCGGCGACGACACCGCCCTGCTTCTGCAGGATCAGGTCGCTGATGCTGCCGATGCTTTCGTTCTGACCGTTATAGACCGACTGGCCCATATAGGTCTTGGCGCTGATCTGGTCCGCCGACTGCGCGGTCAGATAGCCACCGGCCTGCTCCGTGCCCGTCGTTGCGGCTGGAGCCTGCGCGTTATTCTGCGGTGTTGCGCTATCCGGCTTTGCAGCGCCCGGCGTTGCCGGAGCGGATTGCGAGAGCGGCGCGTTGCCGCTGTCGCCGTTCGACGGCTGCTGCGCCTGCGCGAAGGCCATCGGCGAGAGTACGGAGGCCGTGGCGAAGATTGCGCCCGCAGCAACGGAAGTGAAGAGTTTCCCAGTCATCGTGAACCTACCTTTCATTCTGATGGGCATGCTTTATCAAGCGCGCATGCTTACCAGCGCGAGTGGAGTTTTTAAGGACCAGCCATTGTCGTGCCGGTCTTAAAGGCAAATGGCTCAGGCTGGTTTTAGTTCCGTCAAAAGTTGCGGAAAGTCGATGCGGTCGCGCAGGGATTGGAAAAATTATCGTTTAATAACAAAAGACTATTGATTCAAAAAACAACCGTGGGATTGCCCGGATGCCGGGCATGGACCAACGCGGAGACCAGGTTCTTCCGAAGAATTTTGAGGCTGACGCCGCGTTGATCGTCGAGAAAAGCCGCCGGTGCTGGCGGCAAAAGCTTCAATCAAAGCTTGTAGGGAGGATCGAAAACGCCTCTGACCGTGGGGCCGAGCTCCAGAAGCGCGCCAGCCTGCGGCTGCATGGAGCGCGCTTCGTCGTCCAGCCCTTCCCAGGCCGTGGTCACGGCAAGCCGGTCAGCATTCTTGCCGATGAAGGCGGGGCAAGAGGGCTGCATGGCCGGCACGCGGTAGCGCTCGATGCGCAGCCCGTCCGGGCTGTACTTGTCGACGAAGCCGGAGCCCCAGCGCGCATTCCAGATATAGCCGTCGGCATCGCAGACCGATCCGTCGAGACCGCCCGGATCTTCCATGCTGTCGACCATGACGATCGGCTCGCCCGTCGGAAGCCCCGTCTCGGGATCGACGAGCACGCGCATGAGCTGGCTGACGCGGGTATCGGTGAAGTAGCCGATGCTGCCGTCCGGCGAAAAGCAGATGGAATTGGGAATGCTGATCTGGTCGAAGATCTTGGTGACCTTGCCGCCGGCGACATGATAGATGGCGCCCGCCTGCATTTCGGCGCGTTTGCCCATGGTGCCGATCCAGAGCGATCCGGATATGTGCGTGCGCCCGTCGTTGGAACGGTTCTCGGGCTTGTCGGCTTCGATCGCCGCATAAAAGCTCAGCTCGCCGGTGGCGACGTCGCGCAGGAACAGGCCCTGCTCGGTGGCGATCATCTGCCGCTCCGCATCGACGCGGGCCAGCACGCTTGCCATCATCGGCAGCTCGTGAACCTGCTTCTTGCCTGTGGGAAGATGCAGTTCGTGCAGTTCCTTGCCGAGGATGTTGAACCACCAGACGGTGTCCGTATCCGGATCGTAGGTCGGGCCCTCTCCCAGGACGGAGGAGGTGTTGCAGAGAATATTGCCCTGAAAATCATGAATATCGGTCATAGATCAGGCTCCTATGGCTGCATCATAGGCATAAATGGTGGCCTTGGCGCGTTCGGCAACCTCTGCGGCCGTCATTCCCGGCTTGTAAAGACTGGTGCCGAGGCCGAAAGCCAGGATCCCGGCCTTGGTGTAATCGGCGAAATTCTTGTCCGAAACGCCGCCAACCGCGGCGATGACGAGCTCCGGCGGAAGGATCGCGCGAATGGCGGTGATGCCGGATGCGCCGAGCACGCCGGCGGGGAAGAATTTGAGCCCGGTGGCGCCGGCGCGCGCTGCCTGAAGCGCCTCCGTGGCGGTAAAGACGCCCGGCATCGTCACCATGCCCTTGTCGCGGGCGCGGCTGATGACCGCGGGCTCGACATTCGGCGTCACCAGCAGCTTGCCGCCGGCGCCGTCCAGCCTGTCGACGTCTTCGACCGTCAGCACGGTGCCGGCGCCGATCAGGCAATCGGCGGGCGCCAGCTTGGCGGCGATTTCGATGGAGCGGAAAGGCTCCGGAGAATTCAGCGGGATTTCGATGGCGCTGAAGCCAGTCTTGATCAGCGCGCTGACGATATCAGCCGTTTCCTCCGGCTTGATGCCGCGAAGAATGGCGATGAGCGGGCGCTTCATGGGCGGGAAGGGGGTGCGGGTCGTCATCTGCTTTAGCTTTCCTTGGTGAACCAGATCGCCTCGGCCGCGGCGGAAAGCCCGCGACGGACGGCGGCATCGGCGTCAATGGTGTTGTAGGTGAGAGACAGGGCGCGGAACGCGTCCTCGTAGAGAGCCTGGAGGCGGCCGGAGGCGACAAGCGTGATGGCCGCATTCTTCCCGGCCGAAGCCAGTGCGCCGGCGATTTCCGTGCCGATCAGCGTACCCGATATCAGCGCCTGCGCGCCGGCGGCCGTCAGCCCGTTCAGAAGCTGGCCGGAGCGGGCCGTGAACAGCAGGTTGGTGGCAAGCGCCGGCTTGTCCGATGCCGCCTTCAGCGCAGTTTCGAATGTCCTGGTATCGGCGGGCAGGTCGGCGGCGCCGGCAACGGCGTGCGACAGGATGCTGTGCTTGGTAATGACGTCGAAAAGCTCGCCGGTCATGTAGGTCGAGAAGCCCGTTACCTGGCCGTCGAGCACCCGCACCCATTTCGAATGCGTTCCCGGCATGCACACGAGCTGCTCGCCCTTGGCGTCGGCGGGGATCGCGCCGAGCAGCTGCGTCTCCTCGCCGCGCATGACGTCGGGCACTTCCTGGCTGCGTTGCGCCAGACCCGGCAGGATGCGGATGTCGCGCGGCTGTCCGGGGACGGAGACGGCGCCGGTCAGGATGGCGGAAAGCGAGGTCGGCGTATCGATATATCCGGCTTCCACCCATCCCTGCCGCGCTCCGGCCATGCCGCAGACGATGACGGGGATGGCATCGGGCGCGGAGACGGAATCCAGATGTGCCTGCAGAACCGTGTCGAAACCGGTCTGGGCCGCCGTGGTCATGCCTTCGCCGCTGCGGCGCTCCGCCAGAATGCCGCCGTCTTCGCCGATCAGCCACAGGCGGAAACTGCTGGTGCCCCAGTCCACCGCGACATATGCGGGCTTCGTCATGAGAAATGCTCCAAATTTTGCGTTAGAAAATGCCGCCATCGACGGTGATGGCTTGTCCGGTCATGGCGCCCGAGCAGTCGGACGCCAGGAAAAGCACCGGCCCGACCAGATCGTCGGCGCTCAGCACGCGCTTCAGGCACTGCCGATCGACTGTTCTGGCCATGCCGTCCTCGGTCAGCCACAGGTCCAGCTGCCGCTGGGTCACGATCATGCCCGGCAGAACCGCGTTGACACGGACATTCTCGGGGCCGAGGCGTCCGGCAAAGCTCTTGGTCAGTCCGATGATGCCGGACTTGGCGGCGGCATATGAGGAAAGCTGCGGCGGGTTCATCTTGAAGGCGATCGAGGAGAAGTTGATGATCGCGCCGCCGCCCGCGCCGCGCATGCCGGGCGCTGCCGCCTGCGATACGAAGAAGACCTGTTTCAGGTTGATCGCCTGGCTGTTGTCCCAATACTCCTCGGTCATGGTGTCGATGTCGTGCCGGTCGTCCCAGGCGGCGTTGTTGACGAGCACCCGGATCGCGCCGAGATCGGATTCGACGGCCGCGACCGTGCTCTTTATGTCGCGAACATCGCGCAGGTCGGCATGGTAGAAGGCGACCGGATGGGCCGATTGCGCCGAAAGCCGGACGGCGAGCGCCTTGCTGGGTTCCTCGGCAATATCGATGAAGGCGACCTTCGCGCCCTGTTTCGCAAAGCCTTCCACGAGGCTCGCACCGATGCCGGAGCCTCCGCCGGTAATCAGGACGGTGCGGTCTTTCAGATCGGGAAACTGCGCTTGCATCTCAGCCAAGATCTTTCCTCCGGGATAGGTCAATAGTTCCATTATTTGGAACAAAATTTGACTATGTGGAATTATCGGATTACGCTTTCATCGTGTCAAGGATGCGGCAACGCCGCCAGCGATAAATGAAAGGATGCGGACCTGAATTCGGAAGGTGCAAACGCGAACGATCGCCGCGACCGGGAAACCGGCACGCTCGGCAAGCTCGTCTCCCTGCTCGATGTCGTCGCGCTTGCCGATGGCCCCATGCGCTTCACGGACATTCTGTCGCTGTCCGATCAGCCGCGCGGCACGCTGCACCGGCAACTGTCGCACCTCGTCGAGGAAGGGCTCCTCGAGGTCGATCGCGATGGGCGTTATCTCATCGGTCTCAGGCTGTTGACGCTCGCCTCGCGCAGCTGGGCGCGCAACGAGTTCCGCGCCATCGCCGAACCGCATCTGCACCGTTTGCAGGAAGTGACCGGCGAAACCGTGCATCTCGGCGTCTTGCGCGGCGTGGAGGTCATCTATCTCGACAAGGTGGAGGGCCGGCAATCCGTGCGCATGTATTCACAGATCGGCAATGCCTCTCCGGCCTATTGCACGGGCGTCGGCAAGGCGGCCCTCTCGTCGCTCGATGATGCCGAACTTGCCGCAAGGATCGCGGGCCTCGAATTTCGAGCCTATACCGAGCACACGCTTGGCGACGCCTCCGCGCTGCTGTCGAATATTTCCGAGATCCGGGCGCGTGGCTACGCGTTCGATCTGGAGGAGCATGAAAGCGGCATATGTTGCGTTGCCGCCCCAATCTGCTCCGACGATCGTCACATGCTGGCCGGGGTCTCCGTGACCGGGCCGGCTTACCGCGTCACATCGCAGAAGTTGCAGGCATGGGCGCCTTTGGCGGTGGCCGCGGCTGATTCGATCATGATGGACATGCGAAACCGCATGGGCCCCAAGCGTTAGTTTCGCAAATTTCGCGCTACGGCTGTCTAAAGGCCGCCGATTTAATGCTGCTGGCGCCGGATCTTAGCCAAATTGCCCGTTTATCTGGAATTTTACTGTTGAGATATGCGTAAGAGCTGCCATTATCCTCAGGTGATTGCTGGAAATGTGGAGGATTTGGCAAGGTGATGAGACGACATCATAGTAATGGTCATTGATCCATTCACGGTTTTGGAAAACTTATATTTTAGCCGGCGCCTGATATCGGTGCTGCTACGATAATCGCGAGGGACAGGAGACGGAAGTTTCAGATTTTTTCCCTCTTTTACATAAAGAAGACTGATAATGGCGGCATTCGTACAGGCGGGGACGCCCCCTCGCGGCGAGGATTTTATCGAGGAAATCGGCAGGCTTAAGACGCAGTTCGATGTGTTCCGGTTCATGAAGGGGCTGACGGAGGCCTACCGCTGCCGCGCTTTCATGGTGCTCAAATTGCCGCCGATAACCTCCTCTGAATTGCAGAGCAATTCGGTGATCAACAACTGGCCGGCGGAGTTGCTCTCCATCTACGATCAGGAATGCTTGCTGCCGACCAGCCCTGTCCTGCAGCGTTTGCGTCGCTCCACCTTGCCCTTTATCCACGACGTCGCGGCGAGTGCGAATCGCGAGGAGGGCAAGTCACAGCTTGCCGTCGCCTTGTTCGAGCGTTTTCGCATGTCGCGTTTCGTCTATTTGCCCACCCATGACGCTTCCGGTCTTCGTGGCGCAGTTTCCATGGCTGGCGACCGCGATCTGTTTTCGGCCGAAGAGATAAAGGACCTCTTCTACGTCGCCATTCACGTTTTCGACCGGCTCGCCGAAATCCGCAACCTGGATGTGCGCGTCGTCGATGCTCTCACCGACAGGGAAATCGATTGCCTGAACTGGACGGCGGCCGGAAAGACCAGCGCGGAGATAGCTGAAATCCTTGCGCTTTCGGAGCACACCGTCAATCACTATCTCAACCGTGCCACCAAGAAGCTCGATACCGTCAACCGTACGCAGGCCGTTGCCAAGGCTCTACGGGTCGGACTGATCAAGTAATGACTTTTGGCGGGCCGGTGCAGCCGTCTCGGCATCCCGGCCGCAGCCATTCTTCGGCCGCATGGCGATGATCGAGATTTAGGCAGCTTGTGAACGGATTTTGTGCGTTGCGAGCGGAATTGATGACGCGCGCTTCAGCACTCATCCATCATCCGCAAGAGCTTATTCGTCAGGTCATTGATTTACATCGATATTTTTGAGTTCCTGAAAACTGGCACGCTTCCTGCTTGTTAAATGGCAGAGGTCCAGAGGGGACTTTGATAACAGCGCCGATGAAACGAGCGCGGATCGAACAACCGCCGCCGATGCCACGCCACAGCTTCTCCAGGCGAAGGCGTCGGCGGCGGTTGTTGCTTATTTAACACGCTTACTAAGTTCGGATGCGCGGATGGGACGATTTTCGTCCCGTTGCCCTATTCCTTTCCGATGGGTGCTCTATGTCGGCCCGCGAAAACGTCTTCCCCGATTGGGAGAGCGTTGCGGCTGGTAGGGTCATAGATGGACCCGGCGGACCTGCCGGCCGCAACGAAGACGTTTTTTATCGACGGCGTTCCGAATTTCGTTTGGCGAAGTCCTGCCGCTCCACTATCTAAGCCAGAATGATTTCGGGAAGCGCCCGCCCGGGCCGCGCTCTCGATCAAGACCGTGCAGTGAGGGTGGAATGGCAGACATCACCAAGGAACAGGTGCTGGAAACGTTGAAGACGGTTCGCGGCCCGGACCTGGAGCACAATATTGTCGAACTCGGCATGGTGTCGGACGTCTTCATTTCGGACGGCAAGGTCTATTTCTCCATCACGGTTCCCGCCGAGCGCGCGAAGGATCTCGAGCCGATGCGGCTTGCGGCCGAGCGGGTCATCAAGGAAATGCCCGGCGTCAAGGGCGCTCTGGTCGCGCTGACGGCGGACAAGAAGGCCGGCGCTCCAACGGCTCGGCCGACGCCGCCGCAAGCCGCCCCGCATGGCCATTCCCATTCTCGCGCGCCCGCGCCGCAACAGCCGCCTCGTGCTGCCAAGGCCGGCGTTCCCGGCGTCAAGTCCATCATCGCCGTCGCCTCCGGCAAGGGCGGCGTCGGCAAATCGACGACTGCGGTCAACCTGGCTCTGGGGCTGCTCGCCAACGGCCTGCGCGTCGGCATTCTGGACGCCGATATCTATGGCCCCTCGATGCCGCGTCTGCTGAAGATTTCCGGTCGTCCGACCCAGATCGACGGCCGCATCATCAATCCCATGGAGAATTACGGCCTCAAGGTCATGTCGATGGGCTTCCTTGTCGAGGAAGAGACCGCGATGATCTGGCGTGGGCCGATGGTGCAATCCGCGCTGCTGCAGATGCTGCGCGAGGTCGCCTGGGGCGAGCTCGACGTGCTGGTGGTGGACATGCCGCCGGGCACCGGCGACGTGCAGCTCACCATGGCGCAGCAGGTGCCGCTCGCCGGGGCGGTCATCGTGTCGACGCCGCAGGATCTGGCGCTGATCGATGCGCGCAAGGGGCTGAACATGTTCCGCAAGGTCGAGGTTCCCGTCCTCGGCATCGTCGAGAATATGAGCTATTTCATCGCTCCCGATACCGGCGCGCGCTACGACATTTTTGGCCATGGCGGCGCCCGCAAGGAAGCCGAGCGCATCGGCGTGCCGTTCCTGGGCGAAGTGCCGTTGACCATGGGCATCCGCGAGACCTCCGATGCCGGCACGCCGCTGGTCGCCGCCGAGCCGAACGGGGTCGTTGCCGGCATATATCGCGAGATCGCGGCCAATGTCTGGAAGCAGGTGGCAAGCTCCCCGCAGCGCGCCGCGCCGTCGATCGTGTTTGAATAATTCACGAACACATATCTGCTTTCGGTATAGTGACGGATTGTCTTGTCGGCATCCTGTGCTATGACTTCGCAAGATTAGCCAAACTGCGGTGAAAGCGCGCAATGAAGAGGTTGTGACTTGATTCTTTGCGAGCTTTGCTGCATATGCGCCGCCTGCGTGGAACTGGTCGGTCGTTTCCGATGACCACTCTCCGCCGAACGGTGGTTTTATTTCGTCCGAGCAGGCGGTTTCGCCGGGACGGACGAAGGATTGGTACAGCAGCGCAATGGAACGTGAACACGGATTCCCGGCCGGACCGGCGGGATACGACCGGGGTTTTATGAACTTTTTTCATTGGCCATTGGTGAGATCGCGGCGAGTGCGCGCAACGCGCCTTGGCTCCGGTTTCGTTTCCGTCGCTGCAGGAGCAAGCAGTTGATAACTGCCTATTGCTCAGACTCGAAGCCGCTTGAGCTTCCCGATCTTTCGGCTGCAGATCGGCTGCCTGAGAATGCCGTATGGATCGACATGGTCGATCCCTCGCGCGAGGAAGAAGCCGCCATCGAGCGCCTGCTAGGGCTCGAAGTGCCGACACGCGAAGACATGAAGGATATAGAACCGTCGAGCCGGCTCTATATCGAAAACGGCTCCGTTTTTCTGACCGCTTCCTTGTTGTGGAAGGCCGATACCAATCTGCCGATGCTCACCGATGTCGCCTTCATCCTGACGGGAGATCGGCTGGTCACCATCCGCTACGCGCAGCCGAAATCCTTCGCGCTGTTCATCGCGGCCTTGCAGCGCATCCCGCAGGAGCGGCGCACCGGCGTCTCGCTCCTTGCCAAGCTTCTCGAAACGATCGTCGATCGTACCGCGGAGGTGCTTGAACAGACGGTCGCCGGTATCGATATATTGTCGGTGCATGTGTTTGGCGATCGTGTGAAGAAGATCCGCCGGCCGG
Organism: Martinezella lusitana; assembly: GCF_010668395.1. Classification (GTDB taxonomy): domain Bacteria; phylum Pseudomonadota; class Alphaproteobacteria; order Rhizobiales; family Rhizobiaceae; genus Rhizobium; species Rhizobium lusitanum_A. The sequence goes on along the minus strand of NZ_WUEY01000001.1, from coordinate 148,284 downwards.
CAAACTATCTGGAAGAAAAGCTCAAGGACATCGCAGGCTATCACCGCACGCTGAGCAAGGTGCGCGACAGCCTGAGCTCCCTGTCCCGCTTGCTGACCTTCCTTCATACCATTCCCGCCATGCACCAGGACCATGAGGCCAAGGACCTGTGCCGCAACGTTGCGCGGGATGTGCAATCCCTGTCGGAGCATGCGTCGTTCGTCGCAGGAAACATCACCTTCCTGCTCGATGCATCGCTCGGGCTGATCAATATAGAGCAGAACGCCATCATCAAGATCTTCTCGATCGCTTCCGTGGTGTTCCTGCCGCCGACGCTCGTGGCGTCCGTATACGGCATGAATTTCGAGCATATGCCCGAGCTGCATTTTGCCTACGGCTACCCGACATCGCTGTTGTTGATGGTGGTTTCCGCCATCGTTCCGTTTTTCTTTTTTCGCTGGAAAGGCTGGCTCTGAGAGTCTAGTGATCCTGAATGTCTAACGAAACCCATCATTCTCCCGACGGGAAAATGAACGCTCGTAAGCTCGCTTACCTCGCCCTCGGTTCGATCGGTGTAGTCTACGGCGATATCGGCACGAGCCCGCTCTATGCCTTCCGCGAGGCACTGAAGCCGGTGGCCGCCGACGGTCTGACGCGCGGCGAAGTCATCAGCGTCGTCTCGCTGATGTTCTGGACACTGACGATCATCGTCACCATCAAATATGTTCTTTTTCTGCTGCGCGCGGACAATGACGGCGAAGGCGGCACCCTGTCGCTGCTGGCGCTGCTGATGAAGACGGCAAACGGCCACACGGCCGTCCTGATGCTGCTGGGCTTGCTGGGTGCTGCGCTTTTCCTCGGCGACGCGATGATCACGCCGGCGCTTTCGGTCCTCTCCGCCGTGGAAGGCCTGAAACTCGTGACGCCGACATTGTCGGACTATATCGTGCCCATATCGGTCGCGATCATGGCCCTGCTTTTCGCCATCCAGTCGCATGGCACCGGCGCGGTCGCCCGCTTCTTCGGCCCGATCACGGCAATCTGGTTCATCGTCATGGGCCTTGCCGGCATCATGCACATTTCCGATGATTTCAGCATTCTGGCCGCGCTCAATCCCTGGTATGCCGTGAGCTTCCTCGTGCGCGAAGGCTTCCTCGGCGTCGTCGTCCTCGGTGCCGTGTTCCTGACGGTGACGGGCGCGGAAGCGCTGTATGCCGACCTTGGCCATTTCGGCCGCCGTCCCATTCAATGGGCCTGGTTCGTATTGGTGTTCCCGTCGCTGGCGTTGAACTATTTCGGCCAGGGTGCGCTGGTGCTGCGCGAGCCCATGGCCATGTCCGACCCCTTCTTCCTGATGTTTCCGCACTGGGCGATCCTGCCGGTGGTCATTCTCGCCACGATGGCGACGATCATCGCCAGCCAGGCTGTCATAACGGGTGCTTTCTCGCTCACGCGCCAGGCCATCCATCTGGGCTTCCTGCCGCGCATGGAAATCCTGTTCACCTCGGAAACCAATACCGGTCAGATTTTCCTGCCGTCCGTCAACACGGTCCTCTTCTTCGGCGTCATCTTCCTCGTGCTGGCTTTCAAGACCTCGGATGCCCTGGCGACGGCCTATGGTATTTCCGTGACCGGCGCGATGGTCGTGACCTCGATCATGGCGTTCGAATTCGTCCGCGTCCGCTGGAACTGGACGCTGCCGATGGCGGTTGCGGTGCTGGCGCCGCTGCTGATGCTGGAATTCGTCTTCCTTGGCGCCAACCTCCTGAAGATCCACGACGGCGGCTATGTCCCGGTCATGATCGCGACGGCCTTCACCGTCATCATGTGGACCTGGCGGCGCGGCACCGCGATCCTAATGGAGAAGACGCGGCACACGGATATTCCGCTGTCGTCCTTCGTCAGTTCGATCGAGCGCAAGAGCGATCACTCGCCCGCGCATGTGCCAGGCACGGCGATCTTCCTGACGAGCGATCCGGAATCCGCGCCCGCCGCGCTGCTGCACAATCTGAAGCACAATCACGTCCTGCACGACAAGAACGTCATCCTGACGATCCGCACCGTCAACAAGCCGCGCGTCGCCCAGGAAGACCGCTATTCGGTCGAAAAGGTTTCCGAGCGCTTCTCGCGCGTCGAACTACGCTTCGGCTTCATGGAATCGCAGAACGTCTCGCAGGCCCTGGCGACATTGCGCAAGACGGGCCTGAAGTTCGACATCATGTCGACCTCCTTCTATCTCGGCCGCCGCAAGCTGGTGCCGGACGCCAAGTCCGGGATGCCGCATTGGCAGGACCGGCTCTACATCGCGCTCGCCAACGCCGCGACCGATCCGTCCGACTACTTCCGACTGCCGGCCAACCGTGTGGTGGAACTGGGCTCGCACGTCATCATCTGAAGCAGCCGCTTTCGTTGTTTGTCGGCAGGCCCGGGGGATATCCGCCGGGCCTGCCGATTTTTTTATTGCGCAAGTAGCGCATAGTAATATTCAATTTAAAAGGGAAACGGCTCTTTACTTTCGGGGGGATTGCGGATGCTCAAGCAGGCCTTATCTATCGCGCGTAACAATCTGGTTTTTTACGCGGTGTTTGTGATTTGTGCGGTCGGCATGGCCATTCTCGACGAGTACTCCAAGAAATTTGCTTCAACGGGCGCGGTCCTCTTTCTATCGGCTCTGTTGGTGATGAATGTGCAGAATTCTGTTTTGCGGAATCAGAATTTCACGGCCGCGGCGCGAGGCAGAAAGCTTCCGCTTGGAGGATATATGTTCAGAAGCTTTGTCCTCGTCCTACTGGCGTTTATACTGATTATTCCCGCCATATTTTTCCTTTTGCGCGGGGGTGGCGCGAGTAAAGCTCACATCATAATTTGGGTAACGCTCGCATATCTGGTGGCGTTTGCCATTGTTCTTTCACTCCTCGGAACATGGCTGCCGGCAAATATTCACGGCGCGAACGCGACGATGGGGGATGCGCTGCGAAGAGGGGTGGCGCGCTTCCCTTCGACGGTGCTTCTGGTGTTCTTGGGTCTAGCCGTTCCTCTCGTTGCCACGATCATAGCGTTGATACTTGAGGTGTCCTTCGGCAGCGTGGAACTGATCACGGATGGTCATCTGAATATCGCTGCCATTCTGCTGGCTTTGGTAGCCAACGCTTTCCAGGCTATCGGTTGGACGTACATAGCGGTCTTGCTGGCGCGCAGATATATGGAGGCCGAGCACATCGGCCCCCCTTCAGAGGCTCAAATGCCTGCGGTCTTCCCGTAGATTCCCGACGCATCGCTTTCGGCTCGCCACGTTCGGGATACATTCCCGCCCGAATTAACCATCCATCAAGGTTAATGAGAGATTATTCCGGCTCCTGGTTTCGAGTGCCGTTTGGAGTCCGGTGTTGTCTCGTTCGCGTCATGTCAGTCGAAAATTGCGGTTTCTGCCGCAGAACTGGACTTCTCCAGCCGTCTTCGGGCTCTGTGCCTGGCTGATCTTCCCGTCGGCCGCCGCTTATGGCGATCTTGCCGGCATGCTTGCGGGGATCGACAGGGAAGGGGCCAACTGGCGTATGGTGATGACAAACTCGCCGGCCGGTTCCACCCATCAGGCGGAACTGGCATTCGGCGACGCCAAGGCGTCGGCGGCGATCGGTGATGGCGGGTTGGTCTTGCCGGACGGACGCCGTGTGGCGTTCCAGTCCGAACAGAAGGGCAGCGATCCGCGCCCGGATGAGGACCGTGTCAACCGGCAGGACAAGAAGGGTCGCGTGGTGGCCGTCGCGCCGATGCTTCCGCCGAAGGATTTTTCCGCAGGCTCCGTGTTGCAGCGTGACAGCATGCTGTTCCGGCCGGAATCCGATACCGGCGAGCGTACGGCATTCCTGAAGCCCAAGCTCGGCGGTAAGGAAATCCAGATTGCCACCGCCTTTTACAAAAAGCAGCCGCCGAAGCCGGACGATGGCGTGCCGTCCTATCTCGCGAGTCTCGTGACCAACCCGGATGCCGATGTTCTCGCCGCAGCCTATGCCTCGCCGGCGCCCGATTATGCCCGCGTTTCGCCCTTCGATTCCATTCTTGCCAAGGATCAGGATGGCGAAGGCCGCTTCGTGCCGCAGATCGGCCCAGAGGATCATGCCTGGGCCGCCAATGTTCTTCCGCCTTCGGTCTTTTCTTCGGATGAACAGCAGTGCCTTGCCACCGGCATCTATTTCGAGGCGCGCGGAGAGTCGGTGAAGGGGCAGGCGGCAGTGGCTCAGGTCATTCTCAACCGGGTCCGCAATCCCGCCTATCCGAAGACCATCTGCGGTGTGGTCTACCAGAATGAAGACTGGCACAATGCCTGTCAGTTCTCCTTCGCCTGCGACAACGTCAAGGAGAAAGTCAATTCACAGGAACACTGGCGCATTGCCCGTCAGGTGGCCATGGCCGTCACTGCCGGCAAGATCTGGCTGCCGGAAGTCGGCTCGGCCACGCACTATCATGCCGTCTACGTCCGGCCGAAATGGGCGGCCGAAATGGTGAAGGTCGGCCGCATAGGCATGCACATCTTTTATAGGACCTATGGCGGCGGCTGGAGCTGAAGCAATCCGGCCGCTGTTTCGGGGCCGGATGAAAGCTCGCCACACCAGGCAAAAAAGCGACGGAAAAGCATGGGCTGAAGGGGATTCTTCGGCTCACTTTTCGGCTCATAAGGCTCTTTCAGTCTAAGATCATGATTTAATTGGGCTAATTTATGGCTGGACAGATGGTGTCTACGCCTTGACTATGCTTTTTCCTAAAACTATGTTGCGCGCGACTTCAAAACGGGCCGAAAGGTGGCGAAACCTGCTGTTCGTTTACGCGTTGACCGGGGTGTTGGGATAGCGCGCAACGAAAAGGGGGAGGATGTCACCATGACGGATGATCGCGACGAAGGTCTGGAGCAGCGACGAGCGCAGCTGGGAGCCGAATTGGCGAGCAAGCGCGCTGCGGTGAGAGAGGATGAACGCGGGGAGATTCGCGCCGAGGAAGGCCGTAAAGGCTATGCTCAGGCGATGAAGCTTTCCAGTGAATTCATTGCCGCAATCATCGTTGGCGTCGTTCTGGGCTATGTCTTGGACCGTTTTATTGGTACGACGCCGTGGGGCATGATTATTTTCCTGCTTCTCGGATTCTGTGCCGGCGTGCTGAATGTGCTGCGTTCTGCGGGCAAGGTGGCGACACCTGAGCTTGATGAGCGCAAGACGGATAAGAAATGAGCGGAAGCAACGCTGCGGCGTGGTTTCCAAATGAGAGGCATCCGCTCCGACAGGGCGGGAAAATGAAAGAGAACAAGCGGTGGCAAACGGACCTACCCATCAGTTCCTGATCTTCAAGATTATTCCGATCGACATCGGTGGAATTGATTTTTCGTTCACCAACGCTTCCTTGTTCATGGTCGCTTCCGCAGTGCTGTCTGCCGGCTTCCTGTATTATGCCAGCGCACCGCGCAGCGTCATCCCGAGCCGGGCTCAGTCGGTTGCCGAAATGGCCTATGAGTTCATCGCCTCGATGCTGAAGGAAGGGGCGGGAACGAAGGGAATGAAGTTCTTCCCGCTGGTCTTCTCGCTCTTCATGTTCGTGCTCACCGCGAACCTGCTCGGCATGGTGCCTTATTTCTATACGGTCACCAGCCAGATCATCGTCACCTTCGCGCTGGCGTTGCTCGTCATTCTTACCGTTATTCTCTACGGTTTCATCAAGCACGGCTTTGGCTTCCTCAAGTTGTTCGTGCCGCAGGGTGTTCCCGGCATTCTCTTGCCGCTGGTGGTGGTGATCGAAATCATCTCCTTCCTGTCCCGGCCGATTTCGCTCTCCGTTCGTCTTTTCGCCAACATGCTCGCCGGCCATATCACGCTCAAGGTGTTCGCAGGCTTCGTTGCCTCGCTCGGAGCCCTCGGCGCGATCGGCATCGGCGGTGCAATTCTTCCCCTCATCATGACCGTCGCCCTCACCGGTCTCGAATTCCTTGTCGCCTTCCTTCAGGCCTACGTCTTTGCGGTACTGACTTGCATGTACCTCAACGACGCAGTGCATCCGGGTGGCCACTAAGGATAAAGACATTGGCGTCTAAGGGCGTCAGTTATTCACCGCACAACCATTTCAAAGGAGTTCAACATGGACGCGGAAGCAGCAAAGTTCATCGGCGCAGGTTTGGCTTGCTTTGGTATGGCCGGCACGGCTCTTGGCCTCGGCAATATCTTCGGCAGCTACCTGTCCGGCGCACTGCGCAATCCGTCTGCTGCTGACAGCCAGTTCGGCCGTCTGGTATTCGGCTTCGCCGTTACGGAAGCTCTGGGCATCTTCTCGCTGCTCATCGCTCTCCTCCTGCTCTTCGCCGTCTGATATCAGCGGCGTCATAGATCACGGTTCGCGGGCAGCGAGCCGTGATTCTTTGTATTTGCAGACCACCTGGAGGTGAGCATGTTTGTGACCCCGGCATATGCTGACGAAGCACCGCCGGCCGCCGGCGAGGTGCATACGGAAACGGGTGCGCCGAGTGAAGGCCATCACGCCGGCGTTTTTCCGCCGTTTGACCATACGACGTATCCGTCACAGCTGCTTTGGCTGGTGATCACCTTCGTCATCTTCTACGTGGCCATGCAGAAGATCGTCATTCCGCGCGTTGGCAATATCCTTGAAAGCCGGCATGACCGGATCGCCCAGGATATCGAGGAAGCTTCGCGTCTGAAGACCGAAGCCGACGCTGCCGTCGCGACCTATGAAAGCGAGCTGGCCGCAGCCCGCGCCAAGGCAAATTCGATCGGCGCTTCTGCCCGCGATGCCGCCAAGGCAAAGGCCGAGGAAGATCGCAAGGCGATCGAGGCAAGCCTTTCCGAGAAGCTCAAGGCTGCGGAAACCCGCATTGCCGAGATCAAGGAAAAGGCTTTTGGCGATGTTGGTGCGATTGCGGAAGAAACTGCTTCCGCCGTCGTGGAACAGCTGGTCGGCAATGTCGCCGGCAAGGCTGATGTCGCTTCGGCCGTTGCCGCAGCATCCGCGAAGCGGGAGGGCTAAGTTATGACTTTTGGTCTTGACGAAACTTTCTTTGCATTTGTCGCTCTCATCATCTTCATCGGTCTCATCGTCTACCTGAAGGTTCCGGGCATGATGGCGAAGTCGCTCGACGACCGCGCCGACCAGATCCGTAACGAGCTGGCGGAAGCCAAGCGCCTGCGCGAAGAGGCCCAGCACCTGCTGGCCGAATATCAGCGCAAGCGCAAGGAAGCTGAAGCAGACGCAGCGAACATCGTTGCCGCAGCCGAGCGCGAAGCCGAAATGCTGACGACCGAAGCCCGGAAGAAGACCGAGGAATTCGTCGCCAACCGCACGGCTTTGTCCGAGCAGAAGATCAAGCAGGCTGAAGCCGACGCGATGAAGGCGGTTCGCTCCGCAGCCGTCGACCTGGCGATCGCCGCCGCTGAATCGGTTCTCGCGAAGAAGGCCGATGGCCGCGTTCAAAGCGAACTCTTCAACGATGCCGTCAAGGACGTGAAGACGCGCCTGAACTAAGCGCGCGGAAGATCGAAATTCGAAAGAGCCCTGCTTGCGCGGGGCTTTTTTGTTTTTCATCCTGCTTTCCGCAGGTTGACCATGGTTTGCGGCAGATAGCGAAGCCATGGGATCGAGGGGGGGGGCGCGCAGATGCAGTCATCGAGGGACGACGAGCCGTTTCGTCAGGGCGATCTTGTCGTGAGGCCGGTGCGTCCTTGGACGCCGGGCGTGCATGCGCTGCTGGCCGCCTTGCCGCGGTATGGTTTCACCGCGGCTCCGCAACCGAACGGCTTCGACGAGGTCTGGGAGAAGGTTGCCTATCTGCCCGGCGCCACGGGCGATCTCGGCGATAATGGCGAAATGCGCTCCGAGCGGATCCTGCGATCGGCCGCGTTGCTATTGCACCGGTATCATCATAGCTCTGCTCTGGTGCTGCGGGATATTGCCGCCACCCATACATGGCAGCTGCCGCCGCGCCTGCCGTCCGAGATCGTCTGTCATGGAGATTTCGCGCCCTACAATGTCGTCGTCAACGATGGTGAAGTGACGGGGATCATCGATTTCGAGACAGCTCATCCCGGCTCGCGCATTTGGGATCTGGCCTACGCTCTCTATCGCTGGGCTCCGTTGTCGTCAAACGTGGCAGTGGAGGGATTGGATAGGCTTGACGGGCAGATCCGGCGCGCGCGAGCCTTTGTCGATGCCTATGAATTGCCCGTTACCGAGCGCCATGCCCAGCCGGGCGTCATCATCGAGCGGCTTGAGGCACTATTGGCCTTCATGGAGCGGGAAGCCGCGCGCGGCGTCGAACGCTACCGCCGCAATCTGCGGGACGGACACGACCAGATTTACCGCAGCGATATCGCCTATGTGACGGAGCGGTCAGGCGTAATTGCCGCAGGCTTGACCGGGTGACCTCTCAGACGGCTTCCTTGCGCAAGGGGCGGAAGCTCATGCGGTGCAGAGGGCAGGGGCCATGCTGTTCGATGCCGGCGCGGTGCTGAGCCGTGCCATAGCCAGCATGGGCCGCAAAGCCGTACGCCGGGAAGACGACGCCGGCCCGCGCCATCATCCGGTCGCGCGTCACCTTGGCGACGATCGAGGCGGCTGCGATGGAGAAGGAGCGTGCATCGCCCTTGACGACGGCCTTTCCGGGGCAGGCCAGCCCCGCGGGCACATCGAGCCCATCGGTGAGCACATAGCTTGCCGGCATTGCCAGCCCGCAAATGGCGCGTCGCATGGCATCCAGGCTTGCCTTGCGGATGTCGGTGGTGTCGATGCGGGCCGCGCTCGACGAGGCGATGGAGACTGTCGCCGTGGCAAGGATTTCCGCGAACAGCTGCTCGCGTCTGGTAGCGCTCAGCTGCTTGGAATCGTTCAGGCCGTTCGGGATATGCTCAGGGTCGAGAATGACGGCGGCCGCTACGACCGGGCCTGCGAGCGGGCCCCTGCCGGCTTCATCCGCTCCGGCAACCGGCCAGTGGCCGGCGCGGCGGGCGATCAGTTCCAGCTCGAAGGTCGGAACAAGAGGCGCGTCCTCGAATAGCATTGGAGAATCGGGTGATGTGCTGCGTGACATGCGGCGAAGCTGGCACACCACCCGATCTCCTGCAAGCCCCCGGTGGATCAGGGCGGCGAACCTGGGGGGCTTTCTTCCGGCGGGCACAGGGAAAGCCCGCGAGGAAAGGTCAGAGCAACGACAGCTGCACGCCGCTGCCATCCGGCGGCACGAAGAGGTCGTCACTCAAGGCGATATTGCGGCGCGTCAGCTCGAGGCGGCGCGTCGCCATCTCGAAACGGCGGCTGATCTGCCAGGCATAAGGCCCGGCGCCCTTCATGCGCTTGCCGAATTCCGCATCGTAATCCTTGCCGCCGCGCATCGAGCGGATCAGCGACATGACGTGGCGATAGCGGTCCGGATAGTGCTGCAGCAGCCAGTCGCGAAACAGCGGGCTCACCTCCAGCGGCAGCCGCAGGATGACATAGCTTGCCTCCAGGGCACCGGCCGCCTTGCCGGCATCGAGAATGCGCTCGATCTCGTGATCGTTGAGGGCAGGGATGATCGGCGCCACCATGATCGCGGTGCGGATGCCGGCCTCGCTGAGGGCCTGGATCGCCTCCAGCCGCCGTGACGGCGTTGCAGCCCGGGGCTCCATGGTGCGCGCGAGCTTGCGGTCGAGCGTCGTGACCGACAGCGCCACCCGCACCAGGTTCCTGGCGGCCATCTCCTTGAGGATGTCGATATCGCGCATGATCAGCGCCGATTTGGTGACGATGGCGACCGGATGGTTCGCCTTGTTCAACACTTCGAGGATCTGACGCATAATCCGCCATTCCTTCTCGATCGGCTGATAAGGGTCCGTGTTGGTGCCGATGGCGATGACGCGGGGTTTGTAGCCGGGCTTCGCCAGCTCGCGTTGCAGAAGCTTTGCCGCATCCGGCTTGGCGAACAGCTTCGATTCGAAATCCAGCCCGGCAGACAGGCCCATATAGGCATGTGTCGGCCGTGCGAAGCAGTAGATGCAGCCATGCTCGCAGCCGCGATAGGGGTTGATGGAACGGTCGAAGGGGATATCGGGGGATTCGTTGCGGGTGATCGCGGTGCGCGGCTTTTCCACCTGCACCTCGGTCTTGAATGGCGGCAGCTCCTCCCAGCTCTGCCAGCCGTCGTCGAAGGCCTCGCGCTGCTGCGGCTCGAACCGACCGCTGGGGTTCAATCCTGCGCCGCGCCCGCGCCGACGCTCGGCATCGACCCTGAGGCCGGTATCGGCAATCATGGCGTTGGCAACGTCTGCCGTATTGGCAGGCGCGAATGCGGCCTGCCCTGCAAGGGACTGCTCGTTCATCGGTAGCTCCAGGGCGGTTCGTGCCATCGCATGCCGCGTCTAAGATGATTAAATTCCTATCCGACAAACGAGAACATTGCAAGAACAAAAAACTGGAATTGCACAGATCCCGCACCGCTTCTCCGCCAATTTACGGAGTCCATGGAGGCGTTTTTCGCCCATGAATAAGCCTTCGCTCAAACAGACAAACCCAGGGCCTATGCGCTGGCAATAAATTGTGCGCCGCTCTATAAATGGGCAATGTTGACAGTAATCATCGAATGCCAGGATCAGGAGCCCGAGCTGGCGCAGACATTGGCGGCATTGGTGGCAGGCGCGATCGAGGGGCTTGTCTGCGATGTCGTCGTGCTCGATCACGGCTCGCGGGATGGCACATCGCGGGTGGCCGATGCTGCCGGCTGCCGGTTCTATTCGCAGTGGGACATCAAGGATATCTTGCGCTCGGCACGCGGCGAATGGTTGCTGCTGGTCGAGCCCGGCGCCCGGCCGCAAGCCGGCTGGATCGACGAGATCGCAGAGTATGTCTCGCTGAACAAGGCCCCGGCGCGCTTTACCGCATCGCGCGGCTATCGGCGACCATTCCTGAAGCGCATCGGCCGCAGCACACCGCCCCTGGAGCTGGGATTACTGCTGTCCAAGCCGCAGGCGATCGCCACGGCCAGAACCGGCATGCGATTGGCCGAATTCGCAAAAGGCCAGAAGGGCCGAAGGCTGGCAAGCGAGCTCATCCCTTCGTGGGTGGCGCGAGCGGCCCGATAGAGCGTCAACCGCCCCAGATTCCATTTGTAAACCGGCGAATAGCTGTCATAATTTTAACGTGGCGGCACCTTTCGCGTGTCGCGTTGGGCGGCCGACCATGAAGATGCCGGTATGCGGCGGAACTGGTCAGCGGAACTCTCCTTTTCCGCCGAGATTTCGGCGAAAGGAGGTGCGTTATGAAACGCACGATACTCTACCGCCTGATGGCAACGGCCTTGGTTGCCAGTGCAATTCTCTATCCCGGCGTTGCTGCCTCCCAAGCGGCAGTGGCCTGTGCCAAACGCGTCGATATCGTCGCGTTTCTCGGCCATCTTTCCGAAAAATTGTCGGCTGTCGGCAAGCTCGACCCCAACACGATCGTTGAGATCTATGCTGCCGAAAGCGGCAACTGGACAATGATGGTCAGCGATGTCTCCGGCCGAAGCTGCATTATCCTCAGAGGCGACACCTGGGAATCAATTCCTGCGCTTCCGGGATCGAAGGCATAGTAGCTACACATGCCTTGCAGAGATGCGGGATCTATTTCGAACCGGCGCCGCGCCTCAGATGCTCGTCCAGGCGCGGCATGATCTCGACGAAATTGCAGGGCATGTGCCGGTAGTCGAGCTGCGCCTTGAGGATGCCGTCCCAGGCATCCTTGCAGGCGCCGGGAGAGCCCGGCAACACGAAGATGAACGTGGCATTGGCAACGCCACCCGTTGCGCGTGACTGGATCGTCGCCGTGCCGATCTTGTCGTAGGAGATGCGGTGGAAGACCTCGGAAAAGCCATCCATCCGCTTTTCGAACAAGGGCTCCAGCGCCTCGGGCGTCACATCGCGGCCGGTGAAGCCGGTGCCGCCGGTGGTGATCACCACGTCGATGGCGTCGTCCTTCGTCCAGGCTTCCACCTGCGCGCGGATACGCTCCTTGTCGTCGGGGACGATGGCACGGGCCTCCAGCCTATGGCCGGCGTCCGCGATGCGCGCAACCAGCGTATCGCCGGACTTGTCATCGGCAAGCGTGCGCGTGTCGGAAACGGTCAGCACGGCGATGCCAACGGGAATAAAGGGTCTTTCGCTGCCTGAGCCTGCCATCATGCCTCTCCCGCAATCGTCTCCGTTACCTGGAAATACCAGTCCGGCCTCTGCCTGTGAAGCGAGGCGGCGGCGGTCTTTGCCTGTTCCGTGTCGGCGAAGATACCGAAGCATGTCGCGCCGGAGCCGGACATGCGGGTCAGGATCGGGGCCTGACTTTCGATCAGGCCGGAAAGCACCGCAATTTCGGCGCAGATCGAACGCGCCGGTGGTTCGAGATCGTTGCGCAGGGCCTTGATCGTGTCGATCCATTCGCCCTGGCCCTGCGGCATCTGCGATGGAAACAGCAGCGGCGGATTGTCCTTGCGGGACAGTTGGCGGAATACCTCCGGCGTCGACACGCCGATGAGCGGATTGCCGAGAACCACGGGAAAGGAGGGAAACGCCGGCAGCAATTCGATCGCTTCGCCGATCCCGCGCGCCACCAGCGGCCGGCTCGCAAGGCACATCGGCACATCGGCGCCGAGCTTCAGGGCGATGGCCTTGACCGCCTCTTCCGGCAGGTCGAGCTGCCACAGCCGCATCAGCCCGCGCAAGGTGGCCGCCGCATCCGCCGAACCGCCGCCGATGCCCGATGCGATCGGCAGGTTCTTTTCGAGGTGGATATGAACGCCAGCTGCGTCGAAGCCTGCCGCATGAGCGGCCTGCCGCAGCAGATCACGCGCCTTGAGCACGAGATTGTCGCCGGCTTCTACGGAGAGAAGGGGGCCGAAGCGTCCCGAAAGGCTGAATTCGTCATGATTGGCTGCACGAAAGGCAAGACGGTCGCCGTGGCGGGTAAAGCTCACCAGCATGTCGAGCTGATGATAGCCATCGGCCCGGCGGCCGGTAACATGCAGTGCAAGATTGATCTTTGCGGGCGCCTCTTCCGAGAGGTCGAAATCGCCCGCTGCCAAGATCGCGTTCATGAAAAGTCTTAGGACTTCTTGTCGACCGGCGCCGGAGCGTTCGAATCGGGCGACGGGGCCGGTGCCGGGTCAGGCTGCTTGCTCTTATCGACGGTCTTCGGGTCGTTATCGAGCGCCGGCAGGCCCTTTTCGATCTTTTCCTTGATCTTCGGAATATCGGCCTCTTCCGGCTTGGAGGCGAGCGCGCGGTTCCACTGGTAGACGGCCTCGAGCTTGCGGTTCACCCGCCAGTAGGCGTCGCCGAGGTGATCGTTGATCGTGGGGTCGCCGGCCTTCAGCTGTGCCGCCTGCTCCAGCTCGTTCACCGCATCGTCGAAGCGATTGAGGCGGAAATAGGCCCAGCCGAGCGAATCGACGATGTAGCCGTCATCCGGCTTCAGGTCGACGGCCTTCTTGATCATGTCCAGGCCCTGGTCGAGGTTCATGTTCATGTCGACCCAGGAATAGCCGAGATAGTTCAGCACCTGCGGCTGATCCGGATTGAGCTCGAGGGCCTTCTTGAAGTTCGGCTCGGCATCCGGCCACTTCTTCAGCCGTTCATAGGCGATGCCGCGCTGGAAGAACACGGCCCAATCGCTGCGCTTCGGCACCGGGCCGATGATCTGCACGGCCTTGTCGTAGTTCTCGGCCATGGACTGGAAGTCCTTGGCATCGGAAAGAACGCTGCCATAGGCGAGATAGCTGCGGACATCGTTGGGATCGGAATCGATCAGCGCCTTCAGATGCTTGCGCGCATCGTCGACTTTGCCCGCCTGGGCGAGCGCAAGCCCGAGCTGCAGCTCGGAAATGCGGGCCATCGGCGAATCGTCCGGCACCTTCTTGTAGAAGGCGATGGCGCGATCGGTCTGGTCCTGCTTTTCGGCGAGCCCGCCAAGCAGAACCAGCGTGTCGGCTGCTTTCGCGTCGAGCGAATTGGCGATCTGCAGATAGAGCGAGACGACATCCTCGGCGCCGTCGCGGTTCAGCGCCGCGCCGATGGTGAAGAGCACGGCCGCCGCGCCCTCCGTCGCATTGGTGACTTGCTGGTCTGGCGTATCGCCCTTGGTGATGCTGTCGCGCAGCGCATTCAGCGGGGCATAATTGCTGACGAGATTATCGCCGACCGAGATCGCATCCAGAGCCTTCTGCTTGTCGCCGGCCTTGGCTTCGAGACGTGCGAGCGCCATGACGGCGCGCATGAAGGTATCGGGAGCGGTCGCGCCGCCCGTCTTGTCGAGGATGGCGTCGTTCAGGTGCGACCGTGCCGATTTCAGGTCGCCTATCGTGAGCGCGATAGCGCCGGCATGATAATTCTTGAAGATGTTGAACCAGTCCGGACCCTTCATCTTGTCGATCGACGCGATTGCATCCTTGCCGCGGCCGGATCCGGCGCGGGCCCAGGCGGAGAGCAGGTTGGTCATCATCCGGTCGAGATCGTTCGGGCCGTTATATTTGAGGACGTCCTGCGCGGTCCTGTATTCGTGGCGGCGAATGGCATCCATGCCACGGACGATCGTGGTGACGCGCTCGACGGAGGGGTCGCTCTTCAGCTCGTTGGCGTATTTGACGCCTTCTTCCAGATTGCCGTTGAGCAGCAGCGAAATCATCAGCCGCTGGCGGATTTCCGGATTGCTGGGGTCGATCATCAGCGCCTTTTTGTAAAGCGCGATGGCGGTATCGTAGTCATGATCGACATCCGCGGTGCGGGCTGCCAGGAAGGCGCCTGCGAACGTATCGACGCTATCCGGGTCGAAAGTAACCGGGGCGCTGACCTCCGGTGCTGCCGGCTTGTCCTCAGCCCGCGCGACATTCAGGGCGGACACAGAAAGGACCGCCGCCAAGGCTACGCCCGAGAGGAAACGGATGGCAAGTCTCTGCCGCATTAGAAAGCCTTTCATCGAGGGACGGCCAGCGAAGTCGCCGGCGGCATAAAGCATTCGTGTCAACTGATTCACAACAGGATGGCTTTTTTGAAGCGGCCCTGCAACAAATTCGGGTCGCCGCTGTCAATTAACGCGTTCGATGCAGAAGTCGATCACTTCCAGAAGTGCCGATTTCCAGGGCGTTTCCGGCAATGGCGCCAGAGCGTCGCGGGCGATGGTGCCGTAGTGCACTGCACGGGCAATCGTGTCGGCCAGAGCGCCGTATTTCGTGATCAGGCCAAGGGCCTTTTCAAGATTTTCGTCGCTGTTGTTGCCGGTTTCGATGGCGTCGCGCCAGAAGGCGCGTTCCTTCTCGGTGCCGCGGCGATAGGCCAGGATGACCGGAAGCGTGATCTTGCCCTCGCGGAAATCGTCGCCGACATTCTTGCCGAGATCGGCAGCCTTGCCGCCATAATCCAGCGCATCGTCCACGAGCTGGAAGGCGAGGCCGAGATTGGTGCCGTAGGATTTCAGGGCGTTGCGTTCCGCCTTGCCGGCATTGGCGACGATCGGGCCGACTTCGGCCGCTGCGGCAAAGAGTGCTGCGGTCTTGGCGCGGATGACCGAGAGATAATCGTCCTCGGTCGTTTCCATGTTCTTGGAGACGGAGAGCTGCAGCACTTCGCCTTCCGCGATGACGCAGGCGGCCGACGACAGGACGTCGAGCGCTTCGAGCGACCCGACTTCGACCATCATGCGGAACGCCTGGCCGAGCAGGAAGTCGCCGACCAGCACGCTCGCCTGGTTGCCCCAGATCATGCGGGCGGTGGATCTGCCGCGGCGCAGGTCGCTTTCGTCGACCACATCGTCATGCAGCAGCGTCGCCGTATGCAGGAACTCAACCGATGTCGCGAGCTTGATGTGGTTGTCGCCCTGATAGTTGTAGAGCGCGGCGGAAGCGATCGTCAGCATCGGCCGCAAACGCTTGCCGCCGGAGGAGATGAGATGCTCGGCAACCTCGGGAATCATCTGCACGTCGGAGCCGGCCTTGGACAGGATGAGCTGGTTGACGCGTTCCATGTCCGCCTTGGTCAGATCCACCAAAGGCTTGATGGATGCCAGTTTATTCTTGCTTTCTTCAAGCGGTATCACGACGCCCAACGATCCGGACTCCTGTTCATTTTCTGCAAAGCACAATAAGAAGGGGCGAAACAAGCGGCAAGAGGCGAATTGTCTCGTCGCGTAAATTTGACAGGAATTCTAAGGCTTATGCACGAGCTGATCCGCACCAACGATCCAGTCCTTCTCTCATTTGCGGAGAGTCTGATGAAGGATGCCGGGATTCATTGCTTCGTTGCCGACCAGGCCATGAGCATCCTGGAAGGCTCGCTCGGCATGCTGCCACGCCGCTTTCTGGTGGAGGAGGAACGTGCCGGTCAGGCGCGGCGCATCCTCATCGATGCCGGCCTCGGCGACGAGCTGCGCCCGGTGCGCGGCTGAGGTTCGCCATGACCGGCGCTCCCTCCGAAACCATCGATGCCTTCCATCGCGGCGCCTTCCACGTCGTCCAGCCGAAGGGCAGGGGGCATCGTTCCGGCATGGATGCCATGCTGCTCGCCGCGCTCGTGGCCGACGAGCGCGCCATCAGGGTGGCGGATCTCGGCGCGGGTGCGGGCGCCGCCGGAATGGCGGTGGCGTCGCGGCTCGACCGTGCGGAGGTGGTGCTGTTCGAACGCTCGCCCGACATGGCCGAGTTTGCCCGCAAGAGCCTTCTGCTGCCGGAAAATGGCCGCTTCGCCAATCGTGTCTCGGTCATCGAAGCCGACGTGACCCTGACCGGCAAGGATCGTAACGAGGCGGGGCTCGTCGATGACAGTTTTCATCACGTCATCATGAACCCTCCCTTCAACGACGCCAGCGACCGGCTGACGCCCGACGCGCTGAAGGCCGAGGCACATGCCATGACGGACGGGCTGTTCGAGAAATGGATCCGAACGGCGGGCGCGATCATGATCCCCGGCGGACAGCTGTCGCTCATTGCCCGGCCTGAATCGATCGGCGAGATCATCGCGGCCTGTGGCCGGCGCTTCGGCGGCATCGAGATCACGCCGATCCATCCACGTGAAGGTGAGAATGCCGTGCGCATTCTCGTGACGGGAGTAAAGGGGTCGCGGGCGAGGCTCGCGCTGCGCGCGCCGCTCACCATGCACGGCGAGGGGACGCATAAGTTCTCCGATTTCGTCGACGACTTGAACAATGGCCGCGCCGCCTATCCGCGCCGATAGCATACCCGCCCGCTTGGGATCGGGGCATGAAATGCGATCCGCAATGTTGCGTTTGCCGTTTCCATGCATACATCTCGGGGCAGCAAACATCATGATGCAGGGATGACGAATGGTTGGGTTCTTGAGACGCATGCTTCCGAAGCGCTTCCGCAAGGAGCAGGTGATCGTACCGGTGGTCCGTCTGAGCGGCGTCATCTCGTCCGGCGGCGGCCCCTTGCGGCAATCGCTGAATCTGGCCGGTGTGGCGCAGGCGCTTGAAAAGGCCTTCGACATCAAGGCCGCGCCGGCCGTCGCCATCGTCGTCAATTCGCCGGGCGGCTCTCCGGTGCAGTCGCGGATGATCTACAACCGCATCCGCGATCTCGCCGTCGAGAAAAAGAAGAAGGTTCTGGTCTTCGTCGAGGATGTCGCAGCCTCCGGTGGCTACATGATCGCGCTGGCAGGCGACGAGATCATCGCCGACGCCACCTCGATCGTCGGTTCGATCGGCGTGGTCTCCGGCGGCTTTGGTTTTCCGGAGCTCCTGAAAAAGCTGGGCGTCGAGCGCCGCGTCTATACTGCGGGCGCAAACAAGGTGATCCTCGATCCGTTCCAGCCGGAGAAGGAAAAGGACATCGAATATCTGAAGAGCCTGCAGCTCGAGATCCACAAGGTCTTCATCGACATGGTGCTCGAGCGGCGCACCGGAAAGCTCTCGGCGGACGAAACGGTGTTTTCCGGTCTGTTCTGGACCGGCAGTCGAGGGCTGGAGCTCGGTCTCATCGACGGTCTCGGCGACATGCGCCAGGAACTGCGGAGGCGCTTCGGCGACAAGGTCAAGCTGACGCTCGTCACCACGCCACGCAGCCTTTTCGGGCGCAAGGCTCCTGGCGTTTCTCTCTCTGGCATGGACGGAATCGGTGCCGGATTGGCATCCGGGCTTGCGGAAGCGGCAGAGGAAAAGGCATTGTGGGGTCGGTACGGATTGTAAGCGGGAGCGCTGGGTAAATGCCCCAGATCATCTTTTTTGTCATCGCCCTCGGGGGCATCTGGTTCCTGTATCGGCGTTTCGTGCGGGATGCCCAGAGGCTCTCCGAAAAATCCCGCCGCGCCGAAACGGAACGCCGCACCGGGGCCATGGGAACGCTGGTCAAGGATCCGAAGACCGGGGAATACCGCGTGAAGCGGGATGACGAGTAGCGGTGGCGATCAATGATAAGGAACGGCTGAAGGTGCTAACGGAGCTCAGGAGTTTTAAACTGAAGCTACCGGATCATTGGACGTTCAACCGTGACGAGGCTAACGCACGGTTCGATGAAAACGCTAACGTCGTTCCTTTACCCGACTTCCCCAATCCGCGCCGGCATAGCTGATGCAGATGATGTGAACGGTCGCAGTCTGTTCGTTGACCGTGAAGCAGACGACTGCTTTTTCCGCCGCAGGGATGGCGCGTAAACCGGGATAGATGTCGTCGCGCGTGGTTCCGATATGGGGAAATCGGTCAGCGCGTTCAATGTCGTTTCGATTTGTGCGATTTTACTTTCGGCTATGGCATAACCGGCATATTCGCCAATCAGTATCGTTATATTAAAAAGGTCGTCGCGAACGAGGGGGTGTCGACTAACCTCCTACGCCGTTCTGCTTCTCATCCATTTTTCTTCGGATGAGGGTTCGGACGTCGTCGAACAAAGTGTCGCCCTTCAGCGGTATCCATTGATCTTTCGGCAGTTCCATCCGGCGCTGAATTTCATCCGCCATGCCGGACACCGCATCAGTGGACACATCATGAAGATGTCTTATTTGATCGACCTGTTCGATCGCGGCTTCAACGAGGCTGGAAATCGACGGAAACGCGCCCTCCTCGACCATCTTTTCCGCTAGGCGAAGATGGCGTTCAGATAAGGTGATTTCGGTTTTGACGTTTATAATACTTCTCCAGCGCATCGCGAAGACGCATGGTCATATGTATACGTCATCTCTTGACCCTTGTCGTCCATCGTGGCACCTGTCGCGCCAACCGACATCAAGCAGATAGTAGCGGATCCCATGACTGCCAACGTGCCCGACCACATGAACCCGAAGCGCTCCTTTCAGGCGCTGATCCTGACGCTGCACAATTACTGGGCCGACAAGGGTTGCGCGGTTCTGCAGCCATACGACATGGAAGTCGGTGCCGGCACGTTCCATCCGGCGACCACGCTGCGCTCGCTCGGCCCCAAGCCGTGGCGCGCCGCCTATGTCCAGCCATCGCGTCGCCCGTCCGACGGGCGCTATGGCGAAAACCCGAACCGCTTGCAGCACTATTACCAGTATCAGGTCATCCTGAAGCCCAATCCGCCGAACCTGCAGGAGCTTTATCTCGGCTCGCTGAAGGCGATCGGTCTCGATCCGCTTCTGCATGACATCCGCTTCGTCGAGGACGACTGGGAAAGCCCGACGCTCGGCGCATGGGGCCTCGGCTGGGAATGCTGGTGCGACGGCATGGAAGTCTCGCAGTTCACCTATTTCCAGCAGGTTTGCGGTATCGAATGCGCGCCGGTTGCCGGCGAGTTGACCTACGGCCTGGAACGTCTCGCGACCTATGTCCAGGGCGTCGACAGCGTCTACGACCTGAACTTCAACGGCCTCGAGGGCGAAGACAAGATCACTTACGGCGATGTCTTCCTGCAGGCCGAACAGGAATATTCCAGGCATAATTTCGAATATGCCAATACCGAGATGCTGCATCGTCATTTCATCGATGCCGAGAAGGAATGCCAGGCATTACTGGCTGCCGGCGCACCCGGCGACAGCGAAAACCATCGCCTGCACAAGTGCGTCTTCCCGGCCTATGACCAGTGCATCAAGGCGAGCCACGTTTTCAACCTGCTCGATGCTCGCGGCGTCATATCGGTAACGGAGCGCCAGAGCTACATCCTGCGCGTGCGCACGCTCGCCAAGGCCTGCGGCGAAGCCTTCCTGTTGACGGACGCCGGCGGCGCCAACTGGAACCAGCAAGCCGCGTGAGCTTGAAACGCGGCCGGGGCGTGCGCGGTGCGCGCTCCCCGAAAGGCTGCGGTTCGCGGAATATGCTGATCGAACAATCCCGAAGCGGATTTCCCCAGGATTGGACTCTGCGAGCCCGATCAAGGCTCTTGATTGCGTCGAAAGCCGGGTGACATTGCCGGCAAATCTGCCTAGTGTCCCAGCGGTTGCAGCCGCCATGGGGGTTCGGGATGTACATTCTTCTAGCGATCATAGTGCTCGCCGCGCTCTATGTGGTTTTCATCTACAACGGGCTCGTTCGCGCGCGCCAGGTCGAGGAAGAAGCCTGGTCCGGCATCGACGTTCAGTTGAAGCGCCGCGCCGATCTTATTCCCAATCTGGTCGAGACGGTCAAAGGCTATGCCGGCCATGAGAACAAGACGCTCATCGAGGTCACCCAGGCGCGGACTGCGGCGCAGGCCGTGCCCGCTGGCGACGTTGCCGGCCGTGCCGCCGCCGAGGGCATCCTCAGCCAGGCGCTCGGCCGTCTGATGGTCGTGTCCGAGGCCTATCCCGACCTGAAGGCCAATACCGGTTTCGTCGAGCTGCAGCAGTCGCTGGAGACCACGGAAAACGAGATCCAGATGTCGCGCCGCTACTACAACGGCGCCGCGCGCGATCTGAACGTCAAGGTCGAAACCTTCCCCAACAATCTCATTGCCGGCCCTTTCGGCTTCGTCAAGAAGGCCTATTTCGAGATATCAAACGAAGCGGATCGTGCCGTTCCCACGGTAAAGTTCTGAGATTCCCGCTATCGGTTTTTCATGTGAGGCGGTAAAGGAAGCCGACCGACGGCCATCGGCCGCCTTCCTGACTGACCAAAGAGAATGATGATGGGTAGAGCCAAACTCACGATTATCCCGCCTGGCAAGCCGTTGACCGGCCGCGCCATGCCGCCGGGATCGAAGTCAATCACTAACCGCGCGCTGCTGCTGGCAGGCCTTGCCAAGGGCACGAGCCGGCTGACCGGCGCGCTGAAGAGCGACGATACCCGCTATATGGCCGAAGCTCTGCGCGCCATGGGCGTGACGATCGACGAGCCTGACGACACGACCTTCATCGTGACGGGCAGCGGCAAGTTGACCTCGCCGTCCGAGCCGCTTTTCCTCGGCAATGCCGGCACGGCAACACGCTTTCTGACCGCAGCCGCGGCACTGGTCGACGGCAAGGTAGTGGTCGACGGTGACGCGCACATGCGCAAGCGGCCGATCGGCCCGCTGGTCGACGCGCTGCGCTCGCTCGGCATCGACGCCTCGACCGAGACCGGCTGCCCGCCGGTCACCGTCAACGGCACCGGACGCTTCGAGGCAAGCCGCGTGCAGATCGACGGCGGTCTTTCCAGCCAGTATGTCTCGGCACTGCTGATGATGGCTGCCGGCGGCGATCGCGCTGTCGATGTCGAGCTGCTTGGCGAACATATCGGCGCCCTCGGCTATATCGATCTCACGGTTGCAGCCATGCGCGCTTTCGGCGCCAAGGTGGAGCGTGTCAGCCCGGTCGCCTGGCGCGTCGAGCCGACGGGCTATCACGCCGCGGATTTCCTCATTGAGCCCGATGCCTCCGCCGCGACCTATCTCTGGGCGGCGGAAGTGCTCGGCGGCGGCAGGATCGACCTCGGCACTCCGGCGACCGAATTTTCGCAGCCGGATGCAAAGGCTTATGATCTGATCTCGAAGTTTCCGCACCTGCCCGCCGTCATCGATGGTTCGCAGATGCAGGATGCCATCCCGACGCTCGCCGTTCTCGCCGCCTTCAATGAAACGCCGGTGCGCTTCGTCGGCATCGAAAACCTGCGCGTCAAGGAATGCGATCGTATCCGCGCGCTGTCGAGCGGCCTGTCGCGCATCGTTCCGAACCTCGGCACCGAAGAGGGGGACGACCTGATCGTCGCATCCGATCCGAGCCTGGCCGGCAAGGTCCTGCCGGCCGAGATCGACAGTTTCGCCGATCACCGCATCGCCATGAGCTTTGCGCTTGCCGGCCTGAAGATCGGCGGCATCACCATTCTCGACCCCGATTGCGTCGCCAAGACCTTCCCCGCCTATTGGGATGTGCTGGCTTCGCTTGGAGTCACCTACGAAGACTGACGCGTCGTTCCCCAAGGGAACCGGGCGCGGAAACTGTGTTGACGCCGCACGGCGCCCGGGAGGGCGCCGCGGATATTTCTTGGGGGTGTGATGACGCGGCTTTCGGGGCTTCTCCTGGCTTTGTTCCTGCTGCTTTGCGCAACCGCTGCGCCGGCGGCGGAACTCATCACCGGTTTCGATCAGACGATCGCCCTGCATCGCGACGGTTCGATGCGGGTCGTCGAGACGATTGCCGTGAATGCGGAAGGGCGCGCCATCCGACGCGGCATTTTCCGCGATTTCCCGCTGACGTTCACGGATGCCAACGGCCGCGCGGCCGAGGTGGATTTCAAGGTTGTCTCCGTCGAGCGCGACGGGCAGCCGGAGGACTGGCACAGCGGGCGCATCGAGGGCGGCGAGCGCATCTATATCGGCAAGGCCGACCAAAGCCTGAACCCAGGCCCGCACACCTTCCGCCTCACCTATGATACCGACCGCCAGATCCGCTATTTCGACGATCATGACGAACTCTACTGGAACGTCACCGGCAACGGCTGGCAGTTCCAGATCTTGCGGGCACGGGCGACGGTGACATTGCCCGATGGCGTAGCGCCCGTTGAGCTTGCCTATTTCACCGGCCCCCTCGGCGCCAACGGCAAGAATGCAAGCGCGAGCGCGCAGGGCAATACGGCCACCTTCGTCACCACCCAGCCGCTTGCCATGGCCGAAGGCATGACGATTGCCATCAAGCTGCCAAAAGGCTCGATCGAGCCGCCGGGCATCGGCCGGCAATGGAGCTGGTTCCTCCGCGACCATCTCGATACGAGCATCGCCATCGGCGGAGTGATCGTGCTGTTTGCCTATTACATGCGCAGCTGGGTCCGGGTCGGGCGCGATCCGCCGCCGGGCGTGATGGTTCCGCGCTGGGACCCGCCTGACGGCATTTCGCCGGCATTGGTCAACTATATCGACAACAAGGGCTTTGCCAGCTCGGGTTGGACGGCGCTGTCGGCGACGGCGATCGATCTTGCGGTGCGCGGCTATGTCGTCCTCGACGACCTGAAGGAAAAAGTGGTCATCCGCCCCACGGGAAAGGCGGCCGGCAGCAATCTCGGTGGCGGCGAAAAAGTGCTCATGCAGGCTGTCGGTCCGTTTTCCCCGCTTGTCATCGACAGGGAGAACGGCGAGGCGGTGCAGCAGCTCGGCTCGAAGTTCCGCAGCGCTATCGAGCGCCACCATCGCGACGAATATTACAAGGCCAATTCGCTCTACGTCATTGTTGGCGTTTTGCTGTCGGTTCTGATCCTGGCGTCCATCGTCCTCTTCGGGCGCCTGCATGAGAATGCCTTGCCGCTGATCGTGGTGCCAGGATTCCTGTCGGTTTTCGTGACGATTTTTGCGAGTTCGATCGGGCGCAGGTTTCGCAAGCACAATGCCAGCCTCGCGCAGCGGGTTCTTTCGGTCCTGATCTTCGCTTTCTTCGGCTTCGTCTTCGTATCGATTGCCGTCAGCGGCTTTGCCGCAGCGGTCGTGCCGCTATGGGAGGCGGGCTTGCTGCCGCTGTTGGCCGGCATCGTCGGCATCTTCGCCCTCAACGTCGTCTTCTATTTCCTGATGGGCGCACCCACGCCCCTCGGGCGCAAGATGATGGATGGCATCGCCGGTCTCAGGCAGTATCTGACGCTCGCCGAACGAGACCGGATGAACATGCAGGGCGCGCCGCAAATGTCGCCGCAGCATTTCGAAAAGCTGCTGCCTTACGCGGTCGCGCTCGGCGTCGAAAAGCCATGGTCGAGCGCTTTCGAGACCTGGCTCGCGACAGCAGCGGGCGCGACCGCGGCGGCGGCCTATGCGCCGGTCTGGTATTCCGGCAATTTCAACCCCGGCAATATCGGTGGAACCATCGGCGATTTCTCGTCGTCCATGGCCTCCACCATCGCCTCGACCATTCCCGCTCCGGTATCCAGCTCGTCCTCCGCCTTCTCGGGCAGCAGTGGCGGAGGCGGTGGCGGCGGGTTCTCCGGCGGCGGCGGCGGTGGCGGCGGCGGTGGGGGCTGGTAGCTGGCCACCTCCCCCTTGAGAGTGGAGATCGCCGCACAGCGGCAGATGGGGGTGACAATTGGTTGGCTGCGGACGCCGCCGGGATCATCCACCCCCGGCCATCGACGGCCCACCACAAGGGGAGGGCGTTCGTAGCGGCGCATTCCGATCGGCGCTATTTCGCTGATATCGCCTGTCATCGGATCGGTCTGAGTGTCGAGCTGGACGGCAGCCAGCACGCGGAAGACGCGGCGAGACGTTGTGATGCCGAGCGAATGGCCTCTCTCGAAAGCCAGGACTATCTGCCGTCCGATTCTGGAACGCCGAGGTCATGGATGAGACTGAGGCCGTTCCGGATACGATATTTGCCATTGTGCAGCAGCGACAAATTTTGCTAGCAGAGGCCGACCGTTTTCACGCCACTCCGGCACGCCGTGCCGACCCTCTCTCTCAAGGGGAGGGTGAGGAACCTTGACATGCCCGATCTCCTGCTCGAACTCCGCTCCGAGGAAATTCCCGCCCGTATGCAGCGCAAGGCTGCCGGCGACCTGAAGAAGCTGGTGACCGATGCCTTGGTCGAAGCCGGCCTTTCCTATGAGGGTGCCCGGGAATATTGGACGCCGCGGCGCCTCACACTCGACATTCGCGGCCTGACGGCGCGCTCGGCCGACGTGCGCGAGGAGCGCAAGGGACCGCGCACCGATGCCAACGAAAAGGCGATCGAAGGCTTCTTGCGTGGCGCGGGCCTTTCTTCCGTTTCCGAAGCGCAGGTGCAGAGCGACCCGAAGAAGGGTGATTTCTACGTTGCGATCATTTCCAAGCCCGGCCGTGCGGCGGAGGAAATCGTCGCGGCCGTGATGCCGGATATCGTCAGAAACTTCCCCTGGCCGAAATCCATGCGCTGGGGCAAGGCATCGGCCAGGCCCGGCTCGCTGCGGTGGGTGCGTCCGCTGCAGTCCATCGTCTGCACCTTCGGCACCGAGCATGAAGAAACCGTCGTCATCCCCTTCGAAATCGACGGCATCGTTGCTTCCAACGTGACCTACGGCCATCGTTTCCATGCGCCAGGCCCGATCACCGTCAAGCGTTTCGAGGATTATGCCACGAGCCTGGAAAAGACCTATGTCGTGCTCGATGCCGAGCGCCGCAAGGACATCATCCTGCATGACGCCCGCGATGTCGCTTTTGCCAACGGCCTCGAACTGGTCGAGGACGAGGGCCTGCTGGAGGAAGTATCCGGCCTGGTCGAGTGGCCGCAGGTGCTGATGGGCTCCTTCGAGGAAGACTATCTCTCGATACCCTCGGAAATCATCCGTCTCACCATCAAGACCAATCAGAAGTGTTTCGTCACCCGCCCGCAGGTGGGCGAAACCCTGTCCAACCGTTTCATTCTCATCTCCAACATCCAGGCGACGGATGGCGGCAAGGAGATCATCCACGGTAACGGCAAGGTCGTGCGCGCCCGCCTGTCCGACGCGCTGCATTTCTGGAAGCGCGACCAGGGCGATCTGCCCGATCTCGAAACGCTGGAAGCCGCTGCCGCCAAGTTCGGTCTCGACCTGAAGAAGCCGCTCGATCAGCGCATGGCCAAGCTCGACGCGCTTGGTGTTACCTTCCATGCCAAGCTCGGCAGCCAGGGCGAGCGCGTCACCCGCATTCGCGCGCTTGCCGCAGAACTTGCCAAGATCACCGGCGCCGATGCCGCTCTGGTCGATCGCGCCGTCGTGCTCGCCAAGGCCGACCTGCGCACCGAAGCCGTTGGCGAATTCCCCGAGCTTCAGGGCCTTATGGGCCGCAAATATGCGGTGCTGCAGGGCGAGAACGCCTCCGTCGCTGCCGCCATCGAAGATCACTACAAGCCGCAGGGACCTTCAGATCGCGTCCCCGAGGACAAGGTTGCGATCACGGTCGCGCTTGCCGACAAGCTGGACACGCTCGTCGGCTTCTGGGCGATCGACGAGAAGCCCACAGGCTCGAAAGATCCGTACGCACTGCGCCGGGCCGCCCTCGGCGTCGTCCGTATCCTCTTGGAGCGGGGCGTGCGCCTGCCGCTGCTGGCAACGACCAAGGATGCCGATCTGCTCGCCTTCTTCCACGATCGCCTCAAGGTCTACCTGCGCGATCTCGGCGCCCGCCATGACCTGATCGACGCCGTGCTGACGCCGGAGACTGACGATCTGCTGATGATCGCCCGCCGCGTCGAGGCGCTGACCGCCTTCATCACCTCCGAGGACGGCAAGAACCTGCTCGCCGGCACCAAGCGCGCCACCCAGCTTCTGGCCGCCGAAGAGAAGAAGGGCACGGTCGTCGCCGACAGCGTTTCGGAAGCGCTGCTGAAGCTCGACGCCGAAAAGGATCTCTTTGCCGCCGTCAAGGCCGCCTCCGCCGAGGCATCCGATGCGATCGCCAAGGAAGATTTCCGCTCCGCCATGGCAGCCCTTTCCAAGCTGCGCGCGCCCGTCGACCGCTTCTTCGAAGATGTCCTTGTCAATGACGAAGACGCGGCTATCCGCGCCAATCGCCTGGCGCTCCTGCGCCTGATCCGCGAGGCAACCGGCACGGTCGCCGACTTCTCGAAGATCGCGGGATAAGAAAAGGGGCGCGATGACCGGAAAGATCCTCGTCAGCGCCTGCCTTATGGGCCATGCCGTCCGCTATGACGGCAATTCCAAGCCGCTCATCCATCCGGCGATCGATCGCTGGCGCGAGGAGGGGCGGCTGGTGACGATCTGTCCGGAAATGTCCGCGGGCATGGCTGTGCCCAGGCCGCCAGCCGAAATTGAGGGCGGAGCCACCGGCGAAGACGTGCTTGCTGGCACCGCGCGGGTAATGGAGATCGCGGGCGGTGACGTCACGGCGGAATTTCTTCAGGCGGCTGAAAACACCCTCACGCTCGCAGAGGAAACCGGCTGTCGCTACGCCCTGCTGATCGATGGCAGTCCATCCTGCGGCTCGGGCTTTATTTATGACGGCTCATTCTCCGGCACTCGGCAGAGCGGCCGGGGCGTCACGGCGGCGCTGCTCCAGCAGGCCGGTATTGAGGTCTATTCCGATCGCGAGATCGACAGGCTGGTCGAGCGCCTGAAGACGGCGGACTGAAGCAACCAATCGCAGCTTAAACGAAAACCGCCGGACGTGAGCCCGGCGGTTTCTCTTTTCTGATTTATCCAGCTCAGGCGGCCCGGCGACGATGATCCATGACCGGATGGCCATCGTTGACGCGGAAGCCGCGGATGAGCGCCAGCAGATCTTCCGTATCGGCGGCGAGCGTCTCGGCCGAGGCCGTCGTCTCTTCGGCCATGGCGGCGTTCTGCTGTGTGGCGGCGTCGAGCTGGTTCATCGAAGAAGAGATCGAGCGCAGCGTCGTATCCTGCTCGGAGGCGCTGTGGGCGATCTTCGAGACGATTTCGTTGGCGGCCTTGATCTGGTCGGAGATGCGCTTCAGCGCTTCGCCAGCCTCGCCGACGAGGCGAACGCCCTGGTCGACCTGGCCGGACGAGCGGGCGATCTGGTCCTTGATTTCCTTGGCGGCCGCCGCGGAACGCTGGGCCAGTTCGCGCACTTCCTGGGCGACGACGGCAAAGCCCTTGCCGGATTCGCCGGCGCGGGCGGCTTCGACGCCGGCATTCAGAGCCAGGAGGTTGGTCTGGAAAGCGATCTCGTCGATGACGCCGATGATCTTGCCGATCTCCGCCGACGACTTCTCGATGCCGCTCATCGCTCCGATTGCCTGGGCGACCACCGCATCGCTGCGGGACGCTTCGGCGCTGACGGCATGAACGCGCTTGCTGGCTTCATCGGCGCCTTCCGCCGTCTGGCGAACGGCGACGGTAAGTTCGTCGAGCGCAGCCGATGTCTCTTCCAGGCTGGCGGCCTGGCGCTCGGTGCGCTGCGACAGCTCGTTGGAGGCGCGACGGATCTCTTCCTTGCTGAGGCCGATGTCGTTGCCCTTGGCATTGACGCGGCCCATGGCTGCCTCGAGATGCGACAGCGCCTCGTTGAAGTTGTTGCGCAGGCCGGAATAGCTGGCGCCGAGATCGCCGCAACGCACGGTCAGATCGCCGTGTGCAAGTTCCTCGAGCGCCCGGCCGATGACCGAGACGACGCGCGCCTGCTCGCGGGCCTCGTCCTGCTGCTGGCGCATGTTCTGTTCGCGTTCGCTGCTGATTTCGAGTTCCTGTGCGGCCTGACGGTCGGCCAGCATGTGGCGCTCGCGGACCTTTTCCTGCAACGCCTGGGTCGCCTTGGCCATCAGGCCGATTTCGTTGCGCATTTCCGTATGCGGGATGGTCATCTTCACGTCTTCGTCGGCCACGGCCTTGAGGGCGGTATGGACCTCGGCGAGCGGTCGGGTAATGCCGCGGATGAAGTAGAGGGCGGCACCGATGCCGATGACGAAGACAAGGCCGCAGATCAGCAGCGCGCGCCACATCGTCGTGTTGATCTGCTCCTGCAGGTCGTCCATGTAGACGCCGCAGCCCAGCACGATCTGCCAGGGCTCGAAAGCGGCCGAATAGCTGCCCTTCAGGAAGACGTCGCTATCGGGATGGCCGGGCTTGCTCCAGTAGTAGATGGTGCGGCCGCCGCCCTTGATTCCCTTTTCCACCATTTCCTTGCTGAAATAGGTGCCATTCTTGTCGACCTGCGAGGACATGTCCTTGCCGATATTGACCGGGCTTGGGTGAATGCGCTGAACGACGTTGTAGTCGAAGCCGAAGAGATAGCCTGCCGGCGCGAAGCTGACATGCGAGAGGATCTTGAAGGCCTCGGCCTGTGCGGCCTCATGCGTCATTTCACCGGATTTTTCGCGCTGATAATATTGGTCCAGAACGGAGATGCCGGATTCGACCTGCGTACGCAGCATGTCGAAGCGATCGTCATAGATGGAATCGGCCTGCGATTGGATCTGGAAATAGGTGGCCACTGCGAAGGCAGCCATCAGGAGGCCGAGCAGGGCAAACAGTTGATGCGCAATTTTGAGATTCTTCATGATGTCTCCCACAGGTAGGTGATTACCGGTGCGGTATCCTACCGCCTGTGCGATCGCCTGAGAGATCCTCAATACGTTGCCGCCGCTCTGTTGACATGCTGCTGTCCGGTGGCAGTAAAATCGCTATTTATATCTAAGAAAGCTTTAATCTTAGTAGCTTGGTTGTATTCATCAAGCTTTGAAACCGCAGATATGGCCTATCCGCGTCTGCAATATTCGTTTCTGTAAGCGGCGGACTTCAGGAATTGCGGGAGTGATCTGTGGCTAATTTAGATATACTGTATCAATTAAAATATACTTAAAGACAAGATAACCTGTGCCCTTCGCTCGATGAGCGAAAGGCTGTTTCCATACAAGAGAGGTGAAGCGCCTGCCGCTATTGGCGAAGCTGGAAGCTGGAGGTATCGAGCGGTGCAGGCTCGTGGGCTTCGGGGAGGTTCGACAAGGCTGCGGTCTTCGCCGTGATGTCTATGCCATCGACGGGCTCGCCGGCCGCTGACAGGGCCTCCGGCGTCGGCTTGCTGACGAACATGACGGGGGAGCCGCCCATCCAGGCTTCCGTCCGCACGACCCTCTTTTCGCCGTCGATACTGCGCACGACGATGGATTGCGTGCCCGGCGTCAATGTCGGCACGGTATATTCCTTTTCCGCCAGCTTGGGCTTCAGGGGCGGGCAGTCGGCGCATGACTTGTCGACGATGCTGCCCTTGCCGGCGATCATCGTGCCATCCACGGGCTGGATCGACGAGGCCATGGCAGAGTTGCCGGCCAGTACGCATGCCAAGGTCAGAAGGAAGGAACGCATAACAAACAACTCCGTCTATGGTGACGAAGACATTAGCGGGCCTTTATTTCCATCCCGTCAGGAGATTAGGTAAAAATTTAATGGACTTTCGATCGCGGATCCGCCGCGATGTTTACGTCTCGCGCTCGACCGCACGCCAGCCGATGTCGTTGCGATAGAAGCCGTTCTCCCATTTCACCTCGCCGGCAAGGGCATAGGCGCGTTCTTTTGCTTCGCCCACCGTCTTGCCGGTCGCCGTGACATTCAGCACGCGTCCGCCGGTCGCAACCAGCGCGCCGTCCTTCAAGGCTGTGCCGGCATGAAACACCTTGGCGCCTTCGCTGTCTGCCGGGAGCGCCGTGATCGGCGTGTTCTTGGCATAGGAGCCGGGATAGCCTTTCGAGGCCATGACGACGGTCAGCGCCGGATCGTCGCTCCATTCGGCCGTCACCTGGTCCAGCGTGCCGTTGGCGCAGGCAAGGAGCAGCGGCAGCAGGTCGCTCTTCAGCCGCATCATCAGCACCTGGCATTCGGGGTCGCCGAAGCGGACATTGTATTCGATCAGTTCAGGCCCCTTGGCGGTGATCATCAGCCCGGCGAAGAAGACGCCGGAGAAGGGGTGGCCGCTTTCCGCCATGCCGCGCATCGTCGGCTCGATGATCTCCCTCATGGTGCGCTCGACCATTTCGGGCGTCATCACGGGGGCAGGGGAATAGGCGCCCATCCCGCCTGTATTCGGTCCGGTATCGCCATCGCCGACGCGCTTGTGGTCCTGCGCGGTCGCAAGCGCCAGCGCATGCTTGCCGTCGCAAAGGCAGAAGAAGCTGGC
Organism: Martinezella lusitana; assembly: GCF_010668395.1. Taxonomy (GTDB): domain Bacteria; phylum Pseudomonadota; class Alphaproteobacteria; order Rhizobiales; family Rhizobiaceae; genus Rhizobium; species Rhizobium lusitanum_A. Next base: position 117,383 of record NZ_WUEY01000001.1, on the reverse strand, counting down.
CTCTTCGCCGTCCAGATAGGCTTCGATCACCACTTCCGCGCCGGCTTCGCCGAACGCGCCTTCGAAGCAATCATCGATCGCTGCAAGCGCCTCATCGACCGTCATGGCGACGGTGACGCCCTTGCCCGCCGCAAGACCATCGGCCTTCACGACGATCGGCGCGCCTTGAGCGCGGACATAGGCTTTCGCCTTCGGTGCGTTGTTGAAGCGCTGGTACGCTCCGGTCGGAATATCGTAGCGGGCGCAGATGTCCTTGGTGAAGCCCTTCGATCCTTCCAGCTGGGCCGCCGCCGCAGAGGGGCCGAAGACGGCAATGCCCGCGGCGCGCAGCTTATCGGCAATGCCGACAACCAGCGGCGCTTCCGGGCCGACCACGACGAAGTCGATGGCTTTTTCCTTGCAGAAAGCGACGACGGCGTCGTGATTGTCGACATCGAGAGCGACGAGCGTCGCATGCTCGGCAATGCCGGGATTGCCCGGCGCCGCGTAGAGTTCGGTCATCAGTGGCGATTGCGCCAGTTTCCAGGCCAGCGCATGCTCGCGTCCGCCCGATCCGATCAACAGAACTCTCATGGCTTGCCCTTTCGTTGCATCCTTTTGCGCGGTTAAGGGGGGTTGAGCCAAAGGTCAAGCGGCAAATCCTGTGGAGGCGGAGCCTGCAACATTGCCATGCCTTTTTATGTCGCTAAAGCGGAGGCGGCTCTGCCGTCATGCCATCTCCCCGCCCGGATTGGCGTGTTCCGTGCCGAAAACGCTTCTTATGTCCGCGGGATCATGCTTATGGTCCCCTCACGATTGTCCAGTTCAGAGAGACACATGGCCGCTGATATTCGTTCCCTTGCCGCAACCATCGCCGCCGAGATCAACTCCCGCCCGGATCAGGCCAAGGCCGCCATCGAGCTGCTGGACGAGGGGGCGACGGTGCCCTTCATCGCCCGTTACCGCAAGGAAGTGACCGGCGGTCTCGACGACACGCAGCTCCGGACGCTATCGGAGCGCCTCGTCTATCTGCGTGAACTGGAGGCTCGCCGGGCTGCAATCATCGAATCCATCACCGGCCAGGGCAAGATGACCGATGAGCTGATGGGCAAGGTCGCGACCGTTGCCACCAAGGCCGAGCTGGAAGATCTTTATCTGCCCTACAAACCCAAGCGCCGCACCCGCGCCGAGATCGCCCGGGAGCGCGGCCTTGGTCCGCTGGCCGACACCATCCTCGCCGATCGTTCCAAGGAGCCCTCCGCTCTCGCCGAAGGCTTCCTCACCGCCGATGTGCCCGACGTGAAAACGGCGCTGGAAGGCGCGCGCGATATCATCGCCGAAGGGATTGCCGAAAATGCCGACCTGCTCGGCAAGCTGCGCGGCTACATGAAGACGAACGCCACGCTGAAGGCCGCCGTCGTGGACGGCAAGCAGGAGGCGGGCGCCAAGTTCTCGGATTATTTTGCCCATCAGGAACGCTGGGCGACGGCTCCGGGCCATCGTGCGCTCGCCATGCTGCGTGGCTGGAACGAAGAGGTGCTGACGCTGAACATCGAGGTCGATGCCGACGCCGTCTCGCCAAACAAGCCGGTCGAGCGCATGGTCACCGCGGCCTATGACATCGGCGCGAGCCGCCCCGGCGACCGCTGGCTGACGGAGGTTGCGAGCTGGACCTGGCGCGTGAAGCTCTCCATGTCGCTGTCGCTCGACCTGATGCGTGAACTGCGCGAGAGGGCGGAAGAAGAGGCGATCCACGTCTTCGCCCGCAATCTGAAGGATCTGCTGCTGGCCGCGCCGGCGGGATCGCGCGCCACCATGGGCCTCGATCCGGGCATCCGCACCGGCGTCAAGGTTGCTGTCGTCGATGGCACGGGAAAGCTCCTGGAAACGACGACGGTCTATCCCTTCCCGCCCAGGAACGACGTGCGCGGCACGCAGGCGACCTTGGCGGCACTGGTCCGCAAGCACAAGGTCGAGCTGATCTCCATCGGCAACGGCACGGGCAGCCGCGAAACCGAGAAGCTGGTGGCCGACATGCTGGCCGAGCTGCCGGCACCGAAGCCGACAAAGGTGATCGTCTCCGAAGCAGGCGCCTCCGTCTATTCCGCCTCGGAAACGGCGGCACTGGAATTCCCCGGTCTCGACGTCTCGCTCCGTGGCGCCGTCTCCATCGCCCGCCGCCTGCAGGATCCGCTGGCCGAACTGGTGAAGATCGAGCCGAAGTCGATCGGCGTCGGCCAGTATCAGCACGATGTCGATCAGCAGAAACTCTCCCGCTCGCTGGACGCGGTCGTCGAGGATGCGGTGAATGCCGTCGGCGTCGATCTCAATACGGCCTCGTCGCCGCTGCTGGCCCGCGTCTCCGGGCTTGGCCCGTCGATCGCCGATGCGATCGTCAAGCACCGCGACGGCGAAGGCCCGTTCGCGACACGGCGCGACCTGCTGAAGGTCGCCCGCCTCGGCCAGCGCACCTTCGAGCAATGCGCCGGCTTCCTGCGTATTCCGAACGGCAAGGAGCCGCTCGACGCGTCCTCCGTGCATCCCGAAGCCTACGGTGTCGCCAAGAAGATCGTCGCGGCCTGCGGGCGCGACCTGCGCGCGCTGATGGGCGATACGGCAATGCTGAAGGCCGTCGATCCCAGGCAGTTCATCGACGAGAAATTCGGTCTGCCGACCGTGCGGGATATCCTCGCCGAACTGGAAAAGCCGGGGCGAGATCCGCGCCCGAGCTTCAAGACGGCAACCTTCGCGGAAGGCGTCAACGAGATCGGCGACCTCAAGCCCGGGATGCTGCTGGAAGGCACCGTGACCAATGTCGCGGCCTTCGGGGCTTTCGTCGATATTGGCGTCCATCAGGACGGTTTGGTGCATGTTTCCCAGCTCGCGGATCGCTTCGTCAAGGATCCGCACGAGGTCGTGAAGGCTGGCGACGTCGTCAAGGTCAAGGTCGTGGAAGTGGACGTGAAGCGCAAGCGAATCGCCCTCTCGATGCGCAAAGATGGCAGCACTGTGGCGGCCGCATCCGGGCGCGAGTCGCGCGAGCAGGGTGGTGCGCGCAACGCTGGCGTTAAGGGAAATGCCCCGCCGAAGGCCGAGCAGCGGGGTAGTTTTGGTGCTGCTCTGGCCGATGCACTCAAACGAAAATAAGGACTTAGCGGAACTTTATGCAAGAATGTCACACTCTGGCAGAGTTGTTGCCAGAGTGCCAATGACTGAGGAAAGGTGAGCTTGCCACAAGGCTCTGAGGCGCTAAAGTCTGCCTTAATGTCATGTCATAACATTCGGGGCGTCCATGGCGTCGACACTTTTTCCTCTCGTCAAGAAAATCATCCGTAAAGGTTCACTCAAGCTTACGCTCGCATCCGGCGAGACCCATGTGGTCGGCGACGGAACCGGCGAGACGGTGGCTGTCCGCTTTGCCGATCAGCAGGCGGAAGATGCCGTCGCGCGGGATCCGACGCTCAAGCTCGGTGAAATGTACATGGAGGGCCGCTTCATCCTGGAGCAGGGGGATATCTACGAATTCCTCTCGCTGGTGAAGCAGAATACCACCAATGAGATTTTCGATTTCCGCATGGCGGCGCTGCTGATCGGCCGCATCGCCTGGCAGCAGATCAAGAGCCGCTCGCCGATCAACCGCAACAAATACAATGTTGCGCACCACTACGACCTGTCGGCGAAGCTCTTCGATCTCTTCCTCGATGAGGACTGGCAGTATTCCTGCGCCTACTTCAACCCGCCCGGCATCAGCCTGTACGATGCGCAGGTGGCCAAGAAGCGCCACATCGCCGCAAAGCTGCTGGTCGAGCCTGGGCAGAGAGTGCTGGAAATCGGCTCCGGCTGGGGCGGCATGGCCATGTATCTCGCCGAAGCCTATCCCGGCCTCGACGTCACCGGCATCACCCTCAGCGAAGAACAGCTCAAGGTCTCGCGGGAGCGGGCCGCCAAGCGCGGCCTGTCCGATCGCGTCCGTTTCGAGCTGCAGGACTATCGCTACATGACCGGCAGGAAGTTCGACCGCATCGTCTCCGTCGGCATGTTCGAGCATGTCGGCATCGGCGATTACGGCAAGTTCTTCCACAAGGTTTCGGAGCTGCTCGACGACAACGGCGTCATGCTGCTGCATTCCATCGCCCGTCCGAAGCCGAGCTACGCTACCAACGCCTTCATCGAGAAGTATATTTTTCCGGGCGGATACATCCCCTCGATCGGCGAGACCACGCCGCCGCTGGAAAAGGCTGGCTTGCTCACCAGGGACGTCGAAACCCTGCCGATGCATTACGCCTACACGCTGCGGCACTGGCGCAACCGTTTCGTGGCGCGAAAGGCCGATGCCGTCGCGCTCTACGACGAGAAGTTCTTCCGCATGTGGGAGTTCTATCTTGCCGGTTCCGAAATGGGCTTCCGCTGGGACGAACTGTTCATCATGCAGCTCCAGATCACCAAGAACCAGTTCGCCGTGCCGGACAACCGCAACTACATCGCCGAGCGCGAAGCGAAGCTGAAGGAGTTCGAGGCAGGGCGCGCGCCTCTGGAGAAGGTGACGTTCTAAGCCTCGCTCTTATCGTCGTTTGACAACGCCGGACCGTGGAAGCCCATGGTCCGGCGTTTCCGTTCATGCTCTGCCGTGCGGCCGCAGGCTATTTTCCGACGTGGACGATGAATGTGCCGTCCTGCACGGTGCCGTCGGTGTGCAGCCCCGTCAGACGTATGGTGAATTGATCGGTGCCGGCGAAACCGGGGTTCGGCGTGTAGAAGATATTGTTTCCCTGAACCGTCTTGCCCGTACACAGATAGGCTGTGCTGTCCTTCGAAAATTTGGCGACGACGGGACCATGCTCGATATCGACCTTGCCATGCGCAGGCGGCTTGACGACCCCCGTATAGGGGAACCCGGCAAAGGTGCAGTCCTGTTTCACAAGAGATGCGCTGGTAATCTTGGTTTTCTTGCCTGGCGCAATGCGGCCGGAAAACTGGCTTTGCTTGGCTCCGCCGAGCGGGGCGCTGACGCAGCCGGAAAGCGCCAGGCCGGCGCCAAGGATCAGACCTAAGGACATCAGGGATATGGTCTTCATTCGGTTCTCTTTTTGAAAATCGGGGGCTGCGAAAATGGCGGATGAAGGTAGGTCCGCGCCATTACCTGTGATTGAGTAACCTAACCGGCCATGAAATCACCGCGACAGATTGGCGCATCTCCAACGGCGTTTACCGGTGCAACCTGAATTTGACGTTCTTATCGGATTCAGCGTCTTTTGGTTAAGAGAGCGGTAACGCGATCCGCATAGTTTGAGCCAACTCTAGGGCCGCGTGAATGGCCCTTTGTATTGCGTATCATGGAGTTGCATTGTGTTTGCAAAGTCGCGTCTCTTCTTCACCGCCGGTCTTCTTGTCGCCTCCGCCAGCGTGGCCTCTGCCGGGGACGGCCAGTATTTCTGGTCGGGCAACTGGTATCTAAGCGTCGGTGCGGCCGGTTTCTCCGCGCCGAAGTTCGAAGGCGGCAAGCACAACAAGCTGCAATGGTCGCCGCTGGTCTCCATCGGCCGGCAGGGTCCCGGTCCGCGCTTTTCTTCGCGCAACGACAATCCGTCCTTCGCCTTGATCGAGAGCGATGCCTTCCGCATCGGTATCGTCGGCAAGTTCGTGCCGAGCCGCGACAGCAGCGATGGCCACGAGCTGAAGGGCCTGAAGAAGGTCAAGTGGGGTGCCGAAGCCGGTGGTTTTGCCGAGGCCTATCCGACGGACTGGCTGCGCGCCCGCGTCGAACTGCGCCAGGGCATTCGCGCCCATAGCGGCATCGTCGCCGATGCCGCCGTCGATGCCTTTACCGATATCACCCCTGAGCTGCGCCTGTCCGGCGGCCCGCGCATGACGATGGCCAGCAACGACTATTTCAACACCTATTACGGCGTCAATGCGCGCGAATCGGCAGCCTCCGGCCTCAGCCGCTACAATCCGGGCGGCGGCATCAAATCCGTCGGCGTCGGCGGCGCACTGACCTGGAAGGCATCGGAGAACTGGACCACGAGCACCTTCCTGGAATATACGCGGCTCACCGGTCCCGCCGCCGACAGCAGCCTGGTGCGCGAGCGTGGCGACCGCAATCAGCTCCTGATCGGCGTTTCCGCCAGCTACAAGTTCAATTTCACGATGAACTGAGAAATGAGCGGGGCCAGAGCATGATGCCGAAAAGCGCTTGAGCGGCTTTCGGACGACATCATGCTCTAATTCCTTGATTTTAGGGCGGATTCAGATTTTGGGCCGTTTCGGCCCAAAATCATCCGACTCCAAGCCCGCCGCTTGACCTTCCCCGCCGGATGTCACTACTACTCGCCTATGCAAAAGACAGGCGACATCAATGGGCGCGTCGCTGACGCGCCGTCCGGCAACTGGGTCTATCGCGTCCTGCCACCGACGCTGTGGCCATATGCTCAGCTCGCGCGCTGGGACAGGCCGATCGGCTGGCAGCTCCTGATGTGGCCATGCTTCTGGTCGGTCGCGCTTGCGGCCAATGCCTCCGTCGCCATGGGCCGAGGCTCGCCGGGCTTCGTGGTGATCTACCATCTCGTCCTTTATTTCGTCGGCGCGGTCGCCATGCGCGGCGCCGGCTGCACCTATAACGATCTGGTCGACCACGATATCGACATGTCCGTGGCGCGCACGCGTTCGCGCCCCCTGCCGTCCGGCCGCGTGACGCGCAAGCAGGCCAAGATATTCATCGCGCTCCAGGCTCTGGTCGGTCTCCTGGTCCTGCTGCAGTTCAACTGGTTCGCCGTCGTCCTCGGTGTCCTGTCTCTCGCCATCGTCGCGCTCTATCCCTTTGCAAAGCGCTTTACCGACTGGCCGCAGTTCTTCCTCGGGCTTGCCTTTTCCTGGGGTGCCCTGATGGGCTGGGCCGGGCTCTTCGGCAGCCTGTCGCTCGCCTCGATCGTGCTCTATCTCGCCGCCATCCTCTGGACCATCGGTTACGACACGATCTACGCGCATCAGGACAAGGAAGACGATGAGCTGATCGGCGTGCGTTCGACCGCCCGGCTTTTCGGCGACCAGACACGCCTCTGGCTGATCGGGCTTTATGGCGCGACGCTGCTTTTGATGCTGGTGTCCTTCGCGCTCGCCGGAACGAGCTGGCTCGCTTATGTCGGCCTGATCGTCGCCGGCGGCATGTTTGCCTATCAGATCGCCGTGCTCGACATCAACGATGGCGAGCAGTGCCTTGCTTTGTTCAAGTCGAACAACCGGGTCGGGTTGATTATCTTCGCCGGTCTCTTCCTGTCGTTCCTGTTCCTCGTTCCGTAAGGGGAGGAGGCGTCGCAGGACGCGGTTCTCAGGGAGACCTCATGACCTGTGAAATCCGCCGGGCATCCGAGGCCGACGCCGAAGCAATCAGCGCCGTTATTCTCTCGGCACTCCGCGAGACCAACGCCCGGGACTATTCCGCCGATATCATCGCGCGCGTTGCCGAAAGTTTCGGTCCTGCGGCCGTGCGCAAGCTCCTGGACAGCCGCACGGTCTTCGTGGCGGTCGATGGCGGACACATCGTCGGTACGGCCAGTCTCGACGGAGCCGTCGTGCGTATGGTGTTCGTCGCTCCCGCCGCGCAAAGGCGCGGCATCGGCGCCCGCCTCATGGCGGCAATCGAGCAGGCGGCTATCGCGGGTGGCATTGCCATTTTATCCGTGCCGTCGTCCATCACCGCCCAGGCCTTCTACGAGGCGCTCGGTTTCAATGGTGTCGGCGACAGCTTTCACGGCGACGAGCGAACGATCATCATGCAGCGTTCGCTGAAATCATAAAATCCGGCCGCAGGAGCGCATCTCCCGCGGCCGGTTCTTGAAGATATTCGGTTTCTGAACCGCTATGGCTCAATGCCGCGCGATGATCTCGCGGCCTGCGATCTTCATCTTCACGCCAAGCTTGCCGGTAGAGCGGCGCACGAGGAAGCGTGGACGGCGGTCGGCGAAATAGGAGTGGCGGCGACGCGGCTGGCTGTCCTGCGAGCGGACGCCGCCGAGATGCTCTTCGAGCGGGCGGGCGACGCCGTCGGCCTCGATCATCAGCATGGGGATGCGGAAGGCTTCCGACCAGGAGCGCCAGTCGGCGGCGATGTCGCTCAGGTCGTGAGCGACGAGGAGGGGGATGCAGAGATCCGGATCGGAGTGATGCAGCTCCAGAGTGACGGTCACTTCGCCGTCGCCATGGTCGATGGCACGGGCGGCAACGCCCTGGAAAGCCCGTTTCGGCAAGGCGACGGACAGCGGCAGGCCGCTGGACGGCAGGATCTTGCGCAGCACCGCGCCGCGCTCGTCGATCGTAATGGTGACATCACCTACAGCACCTCGCATGGCGTAGCTGACCTGTTGCGGAAAGCGCGCCGGATCGAGCCGCAGTGTGGTTCCAGCCCAATCGGGCTTAAGGACGGTATTTGTCATCGATTTCTCTACCCTTGCTTTACCTGAGAGCCCGTTGTTCCGGTCTTCTCTCGGAGAACTTTTGTCCTCTCGTTGTTGGGCAGATTAGGCGCCGTCCCTTCCAGACAGCTTAAAAATCGAGGTTAAGAAAACTTTGCGTCCTCAAATGGTTAGCAAAGTCGCTTGCATCAGGGTTTCCATAAAGTGAATGCAGGGCAGGGTGGTGCCTCAATATAGTACACGCATAGGGAGAGTCCATGTAAGTCTCGGGTAAGGTTTGTATGGAATAATAACGAATAGATTCGCCCCCCTTTATTAGAGATCTATTGGGATTCTGCTGATGATTTCCACCTATCTTGGTTATACGGTCGCAACCAGGGACATGGCGACCTCGCTCAATCAGGTGGCCTCACAGGCGCAGAACAAGCGTGCGATCGACTATTACAATGCCAATATCGGCAAAGTAACCAATGTCGACGACTTCCTGAATGACTATCAGCTATACAGTTACGCCATGGAAGCCTACGGGCTTTCGGACATGACCTATGCCAAGGCCTTTATGAAACAGGTCCTGACCAGCGACCTCAGCGACTCCAGCAGTTTTGCCAATAAACTCACCGATCCGCGCTACAAGGAGTTCGCTGCTGCGTTCAATTTCGGTGCGGGTACGTCCAATACGGCACAAACCGGCGCGCAGGAAGACGATCTCATCGGGCTCTATCAGCAGTCGTTTACGAATGAGGAGACGGCTGCGGCGACCGAGACAAGTTACTACAGCCAGAATATCAGTTCCGTGAAGTCGGTCGATGATCTCCTCGGCAACACGCGCCTGCGCAACTATGTGCTGCAGGCCTATGGCATCGATCCGACCTATGCGTCGAACTCCATCCTCAAGCAGATGCTGACGAGCGATCCGAACGATCCCAACAGCTATGTCAACCAGAACGGCAGCGCTGCCGACAAGGCGCTGGTGGCGGAATTCAATTTCAATGCCGACGGCACGGTCAAGACATCGACGCCGGACAGCGACACGGCCTATTACGAGGCCAATATCGGCAAGATCACCTCGGTCGATCAGCTCACGTCCGATCCGCAGCTGTTCCAGTACGTGAAGACGGCCTACAATATCCCGTCCTACATCACCGCCGACCAGTTCGATGCCTCGGCAAAGGATGCGGGCACCGCGAGTTCGAACGGGTTGACCGCCGTCATGGCCCAGTTCAACTTCCAGAGCGACGGCACCGTTGCGTCGGGCTCGCAGGCGCAGACGTCGGGCCAGATGAGCGACACGACCTCGGCCTATGCCGCCAACTATCCCGGCGGTCCGCAGACCCTCGGCCAGCAGGCCGACGTGATGAGCGCCTACAATTCGACGGTCCCCTCGTTCATCACGAGCGTCGGCGCGAGCGACAACGATCTCTACTACAAGAACCACATCGGCTCCATCACGTCCGCCGACCAGCTGACCTCGGACCCGCGCCTTTTCGATTACATCAAGACGGCCTACGGCATCGACCCGACGACGCCTGCCATCGTCTTCAAGAACGCTTTCGGTGATCCGACGACCGCCGCCATCTTCGGGCTGACGAATGTCGTTTCGCAGTTCAATTTCCAATCGGACGGTACGCTTGCCGCCGGCCAGACGGCGCAGTCCCAGGACGAGATAGACGCGGCCTCGAAGACCTATATGAGCAATTACCAGTCGTCGCAGTCGACGCTGACGACCGATGCGGTCAACAACTACAAGAATCGCCTCGCCGACGTGAAGACCATCAAGGATTTCATGGCGAGCAACACGGCCGACAGCAGCACCACCAACGACAGCATGCCGGAACTTTATCAGATGGCGTTGCGCGCCTATGGTATCGGACCGAACGAGGTCACGAAGAGCCAGCTCACCAAGATCCTCGAAAGCGATCCGTACGACCCGAAGAGCTATGTCAGCTCGCTCAAGGATTCCCGCTTCACCGACCTTGCCAAGGCGTTCAACTTCGACAGCAGCGGCAATCTCAAAGCTCCGGTCCAGTCCCTGTCGCAGACACAGATCAACAGCTATATCTCGCAATACTCCAGCCGCAGCACCACCGGCCTGACGGGCGCGGAACTCACCAAGGCAACCAGCGATGCCAAGGATGCCGGCACTTACTTCGCGACCAACATCGCCAACGTGACCAGCGTCACGGATCTGCTGGCCGACAGCAAGCTCACGAATTTCATCCTGACGGCCAATGGCATCGATCCGAAAAGCGTCGATACCGCGACCTTGAAGAAGGCCTTCGCGTCCGATCCCTCCGATCCGAAGAGCTTCATCAATACGGACGACGGCGCCAAGTTCAAAAGCATCGTCGAAGCCTTCAATTTCGGTACCGATGGGAATCTCACCGACAGCAAGCTCGGCACGGCACAGAACCAGGGCACGCTCGCCGCGACCAATGACCTCTATCTGCACCAGACGCTGGAAGATCAGGAAGGGCAGACCAATCCGGGCGTACGTCTGGCGCTCTACTTCCAGCGCAAGGCGCCCGATATCAACTCGGTCTACGATATCATGGGCGACGCGGCGCTTTATGAGGTGATTACGACCACCTACAATCTGCCGAGCTCGATCTCCAACATGGATGTCGATACCCAGGCGAAGATGCTGAGCAATTTCGTCAATGTCAGCGACTTGCAGGATCCGGACAAGGTCAACAAGCTGCTGCAGCGATTCTCGGCGATGTACGATATGGAGAACAACACGACCTCCTCGACATCGCCCGCGCTTGCGATTCTCACGGGCTCTTCCTCTGGAGTCGGCATCAGTGGCGACACGCTGCTTTCCATCGCGCAGCTGTCCTCGTCGACGTAACGAGCGTCCTAAAAAATTTGCCTCGTGTCCCTGTCGAGCTTCTGCGCGGCGGGACGCCCGTATGTGACTGGTTTTTCGGGGTTTTCGGGAAAATTCTGATGCATCGGACGGGCGCGGAATGGCTGCTTTCCATAACGGCAGGAAGGAACTTATTAACCATCCTTGCCCTATTCGATTTGAGAAGCCATCGGCAATATCAATGACTGGGTTGCAGGTCTCATGCGTCTTTCCCGAACGACACTTTCCAATGCCTCGCAAGGCGTCCAGCCGGAGGGCGATCTCGACCCCGAGCAGGCAGCCGAAGAGGCCCGCCGGGCCGAGCAGATCGCTGCTCGCCGCGCGTTCCTGGAGGAGAAGATTCGCAACGCCCGTGAAGCCAAGCGCAAGGCTGAAGAGCAGCGCCGCGCCGAGGAAAAGCGGCTTGCCGAACAGGTGAGACAGCGCACCGCCGCTGCTCCGCCGCCGGTCGTGGAGGCGCTGCAGGCCGCTGCCGCAATTGCGAACGAGCAGGAAATGCCCGTCCTGCCGCAGGGGATCTCTGCGGAAGATCTCGCATCGCCCGGCTGGCAGAATGCCTTCCTGATGGGGCCGAACGTGCGGTTCACCCGCACGCGCGAAAACGAAATCATCAGCCGTCGTCCGCCCGCCGAGCCGAAAGCCGACGTTCAGCCGCAGCTCGGCTCGCATGCCTCCATGCGGGTGATGGAGCCGCCGGTCGTCGAGGCGCCCGTTGCGTTGCCTGTGCCCGTTGCCGTCCAGCCCCTGCGTCAGGACGAGTTCCATCTGCCGCCGCTGGAGGACATGCCGCTGGTGGTTGAAAGCTACATACCGACAGTAATTCAGAGATCTCCGGCAACCGAGCCGGACGCATTGGAGATGACCGTTATCGCTACCGCATTCTCGAAAGCTCCCGCGATCGCGCTGGATGCTTCCCCTGTTCAGTCAAGTGTTCCCGAGTCCGTAGCCGCGCCTGTGGTCGAGTCGCGTCTTGCCCATCTTTCCGATTTCGCCTTCTGGGATGCGATGCCGTTCGACGGCGAGTTCCTTTCTGCCTTGAAGGGTGAGCCGAAGCAGCCGGCGATGCCGCCCAAGCCGGAAATCGATGCCGAATCGATCATTGCGAAATTCCGCGTCGTCGAGTGCCGCCGCCCGGCTGCCGCCGCCGAGCCGCAGCCCGCTGTCGTGCCATCCCCGGCAGTCGAGGTCGCAGCACCCGTCGAAACCGCTTCCGGCGTGGCTGCGGCAGATCTGAGCACGCCAGCCATGGACGAGCTTGCCGCACTTGAGGCCGCCGTTCTCGCTCCCGCCGTCGAGGCCGTGCCGGCGATTGTCGAAGCACCCGCAGCCGAGCCGCAGCCGGTCGAGACATTCGTGCCGCCTGCTTTCGTAACCGCGGTTTATGGCGCCGAAGCAGCGCCGGCTGCCGAGGCTCGCCCCGCTCCGGTCATGGTTGTCGCCCCGATGCCGGCGAAGGTTGCCGTCCCGGTTCCCGCCGAACCGGTCGCCAAGGCTGCGCCGATCCTTCCTGCAGTCGAGGCCGCAGCCCAGCGGTTGATCGATGCGCCGCCATCGCGGATCTCGCCGCGCCGGCCCGCCTCCCTGACGCCGCCCGAGTGGCGCCCGATCGCCGTCAGTGCTGAGGGGGAATACGAGTTTCCGCCGCGCGAGTTGCTGCAGGAGCCTGTTGCCCGTTCCGGCGTCATCATGACGCAGGAAACGCTGGAGCAGAATGCCGGCCTGCTGGAAAGCGTGCTGGAGGACTTCGGCGTCAAGGGCGAGATCATCCATGTCCGTCCCGGCCCGGTCGTCACGCTTTATGAATTCGAGCCGGCTCCAGGCGTCAAATCCTCGCGCGTCATCAACCTCGCCGACGATATCGCCCGTTCGATGTCGGCCCTGTCGGCCCGCGTCGCCGTCGTGCCCGGCCGCAACGTCATCGGCATCGAGCTGCCGAACGTCAACCGCGAGACCGTCTACTTCCGCGAGATGATCGATTCGCCCGATTTCGAGAAGAGCGGCTACAAGCTTGCCCTCGGCCTCGGCAAGACCATCGGCGGCGAGCCCGTCATCGCCGAGCTCGCGAAGATGCCGCATCTGCTCGTTGCCGGCACGACCGGCTCGGGCAAGTCCGTCGCCATCAATACCATGATCCTGTCGCTGCTCTATCGCATGTCGCCCGAGCAGTGCCGTCTGATCATGGTCGACCCGAAGATGCTGGAACTGTCGGTCTATGACGGCATCCCGCACCTCCTGACCCCGGTCGTCACCGATCCCAAGAAGGCCGTCATGGCGCTGAAGTGGGCGGTGCGCGAGATGGAGGATCGCTACAAGAAGATGTCGCGTCTCGGCGTGCGCAATATCGACGGCTACAACAGCCGCGTCGCCGCCGCCAAGGAAAAGGACGAGACGATCCACGTCATGGTTCAGACCGGCTTCGACAAGGGCACAGGCGCCCCGATCGAAGAGAGCCAGGAGATGGACCTGACGCCGATGCCCTATATCGTCGTCATCGTCGACGAAATGGCGGACCTTATGATGGTCGCCGGCAAGGAGATCGAAGGCGCGATCCAGCGTCTGGCGCAGATGGCGCGTGCCGCCGGCATTCATTTGATCATGGCGACGCAGCGGCCGTCCGTCGACGTCATCACCGGCACGATCAAGGCGAACTTCCCGACGCGCATCTCCTTCCAGGTGACGTCGAAGATCGACAGCCGCACCATTCTCGGCGAGCAGGGCGCCGAACAGCTTCTCGGCCAAGGCGATATGCTGCACATGGCCGGTGGCGGACGTATCTCCCGTGTCCATGGCCCCTTCGTCTCGGACGAGGAAGTCGAAAAGGTCGTGGCTCACCTGAAGCTGCAGGGCCGTCCGGAATACCTCGACACGGTCACCGCCGACGAGGACGAGGAAGACGAGGAAGAAGATACGGCCGTCTTCGACAAGGGCGCGATCGCTTCGGAAGATGGCGACGATCTCTACGAACAGGCGATCAAGGTGGTCATGCGCGACAAGAAGTGCTCGACCTCCTACATCCAGCGCCGCCTCGGCATCGGCTACAACCGCGCCGCATCGCTCGTCGAGCGCATGGAGAAGGACGGTCTGGTCGGCCCAGCCAACCACGTCGGCAAGCGCGAGATCATCACCGGCAACCGCAATGGCGGCAATTCGGGCAACGAGGATTTCGATTGATCTGACCGGGGGATGACGCTGGCTGCGATCGTCGCGGAGAGTGCGCATCCCCCCTCTGTCCCTTTCGGGACATCTCCCCCACAAGGGGGGAGATCGCTGATCAGCGGAACGTGCGTGCCTCAAACAAACATCTCGCCCGCAGAAACCAAAATGCGATGACTTGGTGAAGCGGTACGGCATACTCCCAACAATCTCCCCCCTTGTGGGGGAGATGTCACGAAGTGACAGAGGGGGGTATCAAATCCTCGGCGTATTCAGAGCCAAATTGTTTCTATGCGGCCGCGTCAAATTAATCCCAATATCAAACCCGCTCGAGCTTGATGTGCGGCAGCGGCGGCAGCTCGATGCGGATGGCATCGTCGCGCTGCACCCGGCCACCCTGCGAGACGATGCCCATGATGCCGGCCTTGCGGACCAGACCGCCCTCGGCATCGCGGTCGAGCACCGCATGCAGCAAGCCCTTCTGAAAATCGTCGATCTGCTTGCAGGGATTGCGCAAGCCCGCCACCTCCACGATCGCTTCCGCGCCGATATGCAGGCGCGTGCCCTGGGGCAGGGAAAGCAGGTCGATCCCCCTGGTCGCGATGTTCTCGCCCATGTCGCCCGGCGCGACCACAAAGCCCTTTTCGGTCAGTTCCTCGAACAGCTCTTCGTGGATGATATGCACCTGGCGCAGGTTGGGCTGCGTCGGATCGGCCGCGACGCGTGAGCGGTGCTGCACGGTCACCCCCATATGCGCGTCGCCTTCCACGCCAAGGCCGGTCAGCAATTGGATATGATCCTTGTTCTCCTTGCTGAACCCATGCACGCCGCTGCTGCTGACCGCCGTCACATATATGCGCTTGTCGCCCATGCCGAACCCTTCCATAAACGACCAGATCTCTGTAGATTGGTATATACCAATTTCAAGGCGACAGAATTGTGATGGGTGAGAAAAATCGACAGGGCGAAAGCGTAAAATCCGCCGGAGGCTGGGCGACCGTTGCCAGGGAGCTGCGAAGCGCCATCGACAAGGGCAGGCATGCCCCCGGCAGCCGCCTGCCGAGCGAGCGCGCCCTGTCCGAGCAATTCGGCGTCTCGCGGGTGACGATGCGGCGCGCGATTGCCGAGCTGGAGGGGGAGGGGCTCTTGCGCGTGGCGCGAGGAAGTGGCGCCTATGTACGCGCCGACATGCCCGTTCGCTTTCAATTGGGCGACAAGGTGCGATTCAGCAAGGATCTGACCGCGACGGACGCAAATCTGACGCGAAAGGTTTTCTCGACAAGGGAGGTTCCGGCAGATGCCGATATTGCTGGCAGGCTGAACCTCCAGCCGGGCGAGTCGGTGCTGGAAATGTGCGTGATCGCCTATGCCGACAGCCTGCCCGTCTCGGTGGTCATGCGCAGTTGCTTGGCTGCGCGCTTTCCCGGCCTGGCGCAGAAGTTCGGTTCAATGGGGTCGTTCACGGCAGCACTGAAGGATTATGGCGTAAAGGATTATTGGCGACGGTCCACCGACATCACGGCGCGTATGCCCACGGAAGCCGAAGCGCGTCTTCTGCAGCAATCGCGCCTCGCACCGGTGCTCGCCTATGCCGGCGAAGACATCGATGCCGACGGCGCGATCATTTCCTGCCAGATCGGCTGCTTCGCTTCCGAGCGGGTCGTCGTCACGGTGTAGGACCGTAAATCTGGTCTCAGGCCTTGAGGACCTTCCCCGGATTCATGATCCCGGCCGGGTCGAACGCCGTCTTGATGCGGCGCATCAGGTCCATTTCGATATCCGAGCGGATCGAAGCCAGCTCGTCTCGCTTCAACTGGCCGATGCCGTGCTCGGCGGAAATCGAGCCGCCATACCGCAGCACCAGCCCGTGCACGATCTTGTTCATCTCGCGCCAGCGGCCGATGAACTCCGCCTTGTCGGCGCCGACGGGCTGCGAGATGTTGTAGTGGATATTGCCGTCGCCCATGTGGCCGAAGGCGCAGATGCGTGCGCCCGGCATGGCGGCGACAACGGCCTTTTCGGCTTCCGCCATGAATTGCGGGATCTGTGCGACCGGCACGGAAACGTCATGCTTGATCGAGCCGCCTTCCGGCTTCTGCGCGTCGGACATGCTCTCGCGCATGTGCCAGATGGCCGTCTGCTGAGCTTCCGAGCTGGCGATGGTCGCATCCTGAACCAGGCCGGCTTCGTAGCCCTGTTCGAGCAGCGCCGTCATCATCCGCTCGGCTGTTTCAGCCGAATCGGACGTGGAGATATCGATCAGCACATACCAGGGATGCGCCGTCTCCAGCGGGTCGCGCACGCCAGGAATATGGCGAACGGTGAATTCGACGCCGATGCGCGGCATCAGCTCGAAGCCGGTCAGCGCCGTGCCGCACAGGCTGGAGGCGTTCTTGAACAGGGTCAGCGCGTCCTCGACCGACTGCAGGCCGGCAAAGGCGACCTGATGGCCGAGCGGCTGCGGAAAGAGTTTTAGCACCGCGCCGGTGATGACGCCGAGCGTGCCTTCCGCGCCGATGAAGAGGTCGCGCAGATCGTAGCCGGTATTGTCCTTCTTCAGGCGGCGCAAGCCGTTCCAGATCTCGCCCGTTGGCAGCACGACTTCGAGACCGAGGCAGAGCTGGCGCATGTTGCCATAGGCAAGAACGGCCGTGCCGCCGGCATTGGTGGAAAGGTTGCCGGCAATGCGGCAGGACCCTTCGGAGCCGAGCGAAAGCGGAAACATGCGGCCATGCTCGGCTGCCGCCTTGTGAACGTCCGCCAGAATGCAGCCGCCGTCGACAACAATCGTATTGCCGACCGGATCGATATCCCGGACGCGGTTCATGCGCTCCAGCGACAGGATGATGTCGGAGCCGCCCTCGCGCGGCGTCTGGCCGCCGACGAGGCCGGTATTTCCGGTCTGCGGAACGATGGCCGCGCCGGTCTCGCTGGCGAGTTTCAGGATCGCCGAAACCTCCTCCACCGAGCCGGGCTTCAGCAGCATGGGCGAAGCGCCGTGATAGAGCCCACGGTTTTCGACGAGATGCGGTGCGATCGCCGCCGGGTCCCGCACGGCATGTTTTTCGCCGACGATGGCGGCGAAGCGAGCGAGGAGGTCGGAAGAGGGGGCGGAGCTGCTCATGGCGTGTCCTTTGCCGGTAGGGCGGGCTAGTTCATTCTCGTGGTGCAGCCGCGCGACGCAGCCGGTCGTTGATGGCCTCGCCGAGGCCCTCGTCGGGAATATGCGAAAAGGCGATGGTCGCCGCGCCGGTCGCATCGGCGCGCTTCATGAAGTCGAAAAGGTTTGCGGCGGCCTCGGAAAGATCGCCGGTGGCGCTCAGATCCAGCACGGCAACGGCGTTCTCCATGCCGGCAATCTCGGGCGTCCCGAAGCGGATCAGCGCCTCGTTTGCGGACACATCCCTTGCGTCGAGCCGCACGGCGGCCCCCGGCGCATAGTGAGAGGCGAGCATTCCGGGCGCCTCGATCGCAGCCGAAGCTTTCTTCTTGCGCTTCAGCGCCTTGCCGGCTACCCGCTCGATTTCGCGGGCCGCGAGCCCACCGGGCCGCAGCAGACGCATCTCGCCATCCTCGACCTTGACGATGGTCGATTCCACGCCGACGACCGAAGCTCCGGCATCGAGGATCAGCGTGATTCGCTCCCCGAGATCGTCATCGACATGATCGGCGCTGGTGGCGCTGATCTTGCCCGACGTATTGGCGCTCGGCGCGGCAAGCGGGCGGTCGAAGGCACGGATCAGCTCGCCGGCGAAACCTTGAGGCACGCGGATGCCGACCGTGTCGAGACCGGCGGTCGCCAGCGGATGGATGCCGCTGTCGGCCTTGAGCGGCAGCACCAGCGTCAACGGGCCGGGCCAGAAGGCTTCCGCCAGCTTGCGGGAAATGGGATCGAAGACGGCATAACGTTCCGCCATGGCGAGATCGCTCATGTGGCAGATCAGCGGGTTGAAGCGCGGCCGTCCCTTCGTCTCGTAGATCCGCGTAATGGCGGCCGGGTTGGTGGCATCGGCGGCAAGCCCGTAGACCGTCTCCGTCGGCAGTCCGATCGGTAAACCTTCGGCAAGCGTTGCCGTTGCGACGTCAATCGCCGTTTGCGGATGTTCGAGAATGTCTATGTGTCGTGCCATGGCCTGCCTGCTTGCAGTTCAGGCCGTTCTTATGCCCTTCGAGTTTTCGGATCAATCGTCAAAGCTGGCGAATGATGTCGCGAAGCTGTTCGTTGCGGGCACCGAGCAGGAGAACGTTGCGGATGGCGATCTGCGGATCGTGCGTATGGAATAGCACGCCGTTGCCGCGAATCTCGCGATTGATCGTCAGCCTCTTGTCGTCCGCTTCCTTGTCCGGATGGACGGCGACGGCGAAATACATCCGCGAATATTTCAGGCTGATGTCTTCGAAGAAGTTTTCTTCCTGGCCGATGCGGGCAAAGAAGTTGGCGATATAGAAGGCCCAGTTCACGTCCTCATATTGCGCGAACTGCGTCCGCGCGGCGGTGACGTGACAATAGCCGAGATGCGGCGTGTCCTTCAGCGTGTGATGAAAGATGAGCTTCGGAAAGCGGATGGATTTGTGGAAGCTGTTGAGCCGGTCATGGGTCTTTTCGCCGGCATCCCTGAGCTTCAGCGCGGTGCGCTCGGCCACCTGCTGATGACTGAGGTATTCGCGCTCTTCCGCAAGCCAATGCGGCCTGTCGCGGTTGATGCGGCCCGTGCGCAGGAATTCGCTGTGCCCCGTCGTCGGTGCCGCCGGCGCCGGTTCGGGGTCGGCGGGCTTCCCAGCGTCGAAATATCTGAGTTTGGCCATGCCGGATCTCGCTATAAGACTCTCTATGCGGGACGATAGATCGCAGAGCTTGAGCCGGGCTTAACCGCGCCGGGCCGGCAAACCTTCGAGGAGACGAAAGAACATGCCAGGAATGACCGATCTCACGCAGCTGCTTTCCGGCATGAAGCCTCGTCTCGTCGCGGGTGAGTTCGTCTATTGCACCGTGCCGGCCTCCGCGCTCGCGGATCATCTGCATCTGGAGCCGATCGGGCTTTTCCGGGAGAAGGAAGGCGTGACGCTGATCCTTCCCCTGGAGGCGGCGAAGCGAGCGGGGCTCCCGGCCGCACCGGCAATGCGGATGATTACGCTCGAGGTCCACTCGTCTCTCGAGGCTGTGGGCCTGACGGCGGCCTTCGCCACGGCCCTTGGAAACGAGGGGATCAGCGCCAATGTCGTTGCCGCTTACTATCACGATCATATCTTCGTGCCGGCTGCCGATGCCGGGCGTGCGATGGCCGCCCTGATGGCGCTTTCCGCCGCCCAATCATCCCCCTGAGCGCCGGCCGGCGGCGGGTCTGTCGCAATCAGAATAAAGCGTCATCGATGCGATGTGGATGGCGCATATGCCGCACTTTCCACGCAGGCACATAAGAGCTTGAATTACCTTCCTATATTGGCGCTGCTTGCAACCGTCCCACGGCCCCGTTTCACCTGTCGTCAATTTCGAAGCCGATGTCGCATTGCAGCGCAGCCGCCGACAGGGCCGAGGGATATGATGATATCAATCTCAAGGTGCCGTCTGCTAGGGAGGCGGAGAATTGGGAAGCCGGTCAAAATCCGGCGCTGCCCCCGCAACGGTGGTGGAGTAAGGCATGGCGGATAAAGCCACTGGGTCTGGTCGGCCTGGGAAGGTGCCATGGGGTTCTGGAAACAGGGCCGCTCCAGAGCCCGGAAACCAGCCTTGGGCACATATGGTTTACTGACCGCGGCGGGCGGCCAGGACATTGCACCCGGCTGTTCCCAACCGGCCGCGCATGTCCTCTGCTCGTCTCCCGGTACTGCGCGAGGATAGGCAAATGGATATCAACAGCAATGTTTTGCGGCAATTGAAGAACCGCCGGCCGGGTTTCAGCCTGGAGCAACCCTTCTACACCGACGCCGAGTACTTCAAGCTCGACATGGAGATGATCTACTATCGCGACTGGCTGTTCATCGGTCACGATTGCGAAGTGCCGCGCGCGGGCAACTACTTCACCGTCCAGATCGGCGATTACCCGATCGTCATCGTTCGCGGCCGCGACCAGGTTATCCGCGCCTTCCACAACAGCTGTCGCCATCGCGGTTCGCGCGTCTGCACGACCGATCGCGGTTCCTCGGCAAAGCTGGTCTGCCCCTATCATCAGTGGACCTACGAGCTCGACGGCTCCTTGCTGTTCGCCCGCCAGATGGCCGAGGATTTCGACAAGAGCCAGTATTCGCTGAAGCCGGTCCATTGCGAAAGCGTCGGCGGCTACATCTTCATCTGCCTGGCGAAGAACGCTCCGGACTTCGCGTCCGTCCGCGCCACGATCGAACCCTACATGGCGCCGCATCGCATCAGCGAAGCCAAGATCGCCTTCCAGAGCACCATCATCGAAAAGGGCAACTGGAAGCTGGTCTGGGAAAACAATCGCGAGTGCTATCACTGCGCCGCCAATCATCCCGAACTTTGCCGCACCTTCCCGGAAGCGCCGACCGTCAGCGGCGTGCAGGGCGCGATGAGCGATCCCGTGATCACCGCGCATTGGGCGCACTGCGAAGCCGCCGGCCTGCCGAGCGAATTCAAGCTCTCTCCGGATGGGCAGTTCCGCACCGCGCGCATGCCGCTGATCGAAGGCGCGGAAAGCTACACCATGTCCGGCCAGAATGCCGTCAAGCGGCCGCTCTCTCCGGATGTGACGGTCAACGGCATCGGCACCATGCTTCTGTTCCACTATCCGACGACGTGGAACCACATACTCGGCGATCACGCCATTTCCTTCCGCGTTCTGCCGATCAGCGCCGAGGAAACCGCCGTCACCACCAAGTGGATCGTTCACAAGGATGCGGTCGAGGGTGTCGACTACGATCTTGAGGAACTGACCCACGTCTGGACCGAAACCAACGATCAGGACCGTCGTATCGTCGAGGAAAATGCCTTCGGCATCCGCTCGCCGGCTTACGAGCCCGGCCCCTATTCGGAAATGCACGAAGGCGGCGTCATGCAGTTCGTCGAATGGTACACGAATTTCATGATCAACCGGCTGCAGGGCGACCAGGCCAAGCTTTCGGCGGTAGCCTGAGAATGAACATGGCCGTCTCCCTTCCGCATCGCCACCTAGATCAGATGCAGCCTTGGAGCGACAGGCAGCATCTGCTCGAATGCCTCTCGGCCACGCCGGAAGCCCCGGACGTGATGACCTTTACCTTCAGGTCCGACAAGGACAACTGGTTCCGCTATCTGCCCGGCCAGTTCGTGACCCTTGAACTGCCGACGGCTCCGGAGCCGGTCATGCGCACCTATACGCTCTCCTCGACGCCATCGCGGCCCTTCTCGGTCGCGGTGACGGTGAAGGCGCAGAAGGATAGCATCGGCACGCGCTGGATGTTCGAGAACCTCAAGCCGGGCATGCGCATCAAGGCTTTCGGCCCTCTCGGCGATTTCAGCCATATCCGTCATCCCGGCGAGAAATATCTCTTCGTTTCCGCCGGCTCCGGCATCACGCCGATGATGTCCATGACCCGCTACATGTCCGACACCGCGCCGCTGTCGGATATCACCTTCATCAACTGTTCGCGCGGCCCGGCCGACATCATCTTCCGCTCCGAGCTGGAATATCTCGCGCGCTTCATGCCGAACCTCAATCTCGGTCTCATCGTCGAGGGTTGCGGCCGCACCGATCTCTGGTCGGGGCTGAAGGGCCGCATCGACAAGGCGAAGATCGGTCTGCTGGCCCCCGATTTCATGGATCGCACGATTTTCTGCTGCGGTCCCGAAGTCTTCATGGATGCCGTCCGTTCCATGCTGGAAGCCCATGGCTTCGACATGAAGCGCTACCACCAGGAAAGCTTCCAGCCGGCCAACGCGGCGACGCCGCTCGCGGAAGTGAGCGACGATGCCTCGACGGAAGCCGCAACGACGATCCGCTTCACCATGGCCGGCAAGGACGTCGTCTGCGCGGCAGGGCAGACCGTGCTGCAGGCGGCGCGGGGCGCAGGCGTGCGTATCGGCGCGGCCTGCGAATCCGGTCTTTGCGGCACCTGCCGCGTGATGAAGCTCTCGGGCGACGTCGAGATGAGCCACAATGGCGGCATCCTCGATGACGAGATCGACGAGGGTTACATCCTCGCCTGCTGCTCCCGCCCGAAGACGGACGTGCAGATCGAAGCCTAGAAATCCTCGTAGTTCAGCTCGTTGATTTCGACGGGCTTCGTCGATGGCGGCGTGGACGCGGTGACGATGGTGTCGACCATGAGCGAGACCAGCGTCTGCCGCGGTCCGCTGCACAGGGACGCGAGCGCGATCGTCAGGTCCGGCGCGGGCAGGGGCTTGGCCGGCAGGAGATCGCCCTGCGGCCAAACCTTGGCGAGCTGAATCCTGGTCATCGGCACGACATTGACGTCGATATCGGTCAGGGTGCCGGGAACGCGGTAGGGGCAGCTCTTTTCGGAACAATTGTCCGACGAAGCGAACTGCCAGATGGCATAGCTATCCCAGTTGCCGAGCGGGAACGTGCCCTTCACATCCGGCTTGTAACGGGCATACCAGAGCGGCAGCCGCGACAGCAGCGGATAGGTGCCGCGATGATCGGCGATATATCGCGCCGTGTTGTGGTTGGTATAGAGGATCGGATAGCGCCCGGTCCTGATCTTGATATGGGCCACGAAAATCTGCGCATCGTCCAGCGACATGAACTGCGTGGTATCCATGCCGTCTATGTCGAGCACCATCAACTCGTCCGGCTGCGGATCGGCATAGTCGAGAAAATGATTGGCCTGATCGATCGGGTTGCCGGGCCGTCCCAGATGATAGGCGCCCCACAACAGACCATTCGTTTTTGCAAGCATGCGGCGAGTTTGAAACAGCTCGCGGCTGACGGCATATTTGCGCCACATCGTCTTGCAATGGGCCACCGTATCGCCGGCATGATCCCCCGTGCAGCTGAAGCTTTCAGGGAGACCGTCGGATGCTTTGGAGATGAAACCGGCGATCCGCTTGTCTTGCAGAAATGCATTCCAGTCGATGGTGTTCAGCTCGTAAGCATCGACGATCAAAGCGTTTTTCGGATCTGTCCAGGGTTGGGTTTCACCGGCCGAAAGCTTGGAGGCCGGACCCATCAGGGTCAGGATCGTCAGGATGCTGCAAATCAGGAGCGTACTCTGCCGGTATCCTTTCATGAAATAATAGTAAGGATTGCTGGTTAATCTTGGGTTAAGAATGCAATCACTATAAATTCATCGTGGAGCCCCGCATAACTCCTTAAATTGGTAGAGATTTGAGGAACTAAATAAAGTGCTGCCGCGTTTCTTGTCGTCTACTCCGATATGCGACGAAGCAGGCAGCGAAACCTCGCTCGGGAAGCATTCCCGATATGAAACGCTATGGGCTTGAACACAAGTCGAACCAGGGAATGGAGATGAAAATGCTTGGTTTCCGTGCGAAAATCGCGACCGTCGCCGTTACGGCGGCCGTCACTCTGACGAGCTTTGCGCCGTCTTTCGCCATGCAGATGCCCGCTGCCCCCGTCGTATCGGCGGACAAGGCCGCACCCGCCAACCTCGAACAGGTTCAATGGCGCCGCGACGGCTACTATCGCCGTGGCTGGTATGGCGGCTATCGCGGTTATTCGGGCTATCGACATGGCTATCGCTACCACGACGGCTACTGGTTCCCGCTGGCCGCCTTCGGCGCCGGCGCGCTCGTTGGCGGAGCGATTGCCAGCCAGCCGCGCTATTACGCTCCGGCACCCGCTCCAAGCGCCGGCATCAACCCGCGTCACGTCGAATGGTGCGAGGCACGTTATCGTTCCTACCGCTCCTACGACAACACGTTCCAGCCCAATTCGGGCCCGCGCCGTCAGTGCTATTCGCCCTATTTCTGAGGACGCTTCCGGACTCGTCAATGCAAAGCCGCCCGGTCTGCGCCGGGCGGCTTTTTCATGCCGTGCGCGGCCTCAGAGAATATTGACGCGCTTGAGAAGCCACCATGCCAGCAGCATGGATACGATGATGAAGCACACGGCATAGCCGGTGCCGCTCGACCCGCCCGAAAGGGGGAGGCTCGAAGTGTTCATGCCGAAGAAGCCCGTCACCAGCGTCGGCGGAAGCAGGAATGCGGTCATGATCGACAGAATGTAGAGATGGCGGTTGATCTCGGAGGAGAGCTTCGAACCGATTTCTTCGTGCAGCAGCCTGGCGCGCTCCTGCAGCGCATAGATATCGTGTTCGACCGCTTCCAGCCGGCCCGTCAGACGCCCGGCGACATCCTCGAAGCCGAGCGGCATTTCCTCGTCGTCCGAAGCGGCGGCATGGCGCATCAGCGACAGGACGGTCCGCAGGTGGCGGTGCAGCCGCACGATCGTCCTCCGGATGGGCGGAAGCTGCGTGCGCTCGTCGCGCGTGGTGTTCCCGTGGACGAAGTCCTCGATAAGATTCAGCTCTTCGCTGATCTCTATGACGACTGAGATCAGAGTGCGCTGGAACTCGACCACAAGCAGCTCGAAGATATCGAGCGGCCGGGAAAATCTGGTGGCGTTCTTCTCGATCAGCACGCGCGCCCGGTCCAGGCTGCGCAGCGGCTGCAGGCGGCTGGTGATGAGCATCCGGTCGGTCACTGCGAAGTGCAGCCAGCCGATATCGTGCGTATCCCGGGCGAAGTCCCGCTGAAAATCGACCAGGGTGCCGAAGAGCATCTGGTCGTCGACGGTGATCGTCGCGTGGGTCTCGTGCGTCGTCAGAGCGATGCGTGCGGCGTCGTTCAGTCCGGGCGCATCCTCCAGGAAGGCGGCAACACGAGCGTCCACGAGATTGAGATGCAGCCAGAGGAAACCCTCTTCTGCAAACAGCGTCGAACGATCGATGTCGTCAGGCAGGCGTTCCGGCTTGGTTGCTCCGGGAAGGAGCCGGTAGGCCCAGATGAAGCCTGGTATCGTGTGGGCTGACGTGAGCGTGTTCATGGCGGTATCGTTCGCATTGTCTGAACAGTTGCCTTAGTCTTCGTTCATGACGATTGTTTATGCAAGCCCACCCTCAAATGGAATAATTGATGCGCCGGGTAGCAATGCCACACGCGTGTAGCGCCTCCAGGGCGCAAATGTCGTGCCGGTTCGCGACAAGGTGGAAATGGTTACCAGGCTTTTGAAAAAAATTGACGCTTACGTAAAAATAAAAATAGCTGTAACAATACATCGCCGTTCGGCCCGGGTGAGGCGGGTCATTGGCAGCACCAATGCGGAGGAAGCAGCATGTACAAGGCGCCAGTCGAAGAAATCGCATTCACGCTGAAGCACGTCGCGGGCATGGGACGCGCCATGGATGAGGGCATCCTCGGCGATCTCAGCGCCGATGTCGTCGATGCCATCCTTTCGGAGGCGGGGCGGTTTGCCGGCGAGGAAATGGAACCGCTTGCCGAAATCGGCGACAAGCAGGGTGCAAGGCTGGTCGACGGCAAGGTGGTTCTTCCCGATGGCTGGGAGAAGCTCTATCGCGACTGGACTGCCGGCGGCTGGAACGGCTTGACCGCGCCGGAGGAATTCGGCGGGCAGGGCCTGCCGCATATGCTGAATATCGCGACGCTGGAAATGTGGAATTCCGCTTCCATGGCGTTCGGTCTGGCCCCGACACTGACCATGGGTGCCGTCGAGGCGCTGATTGCGCATGGCAGCGACGACCTCAAGACGAAATATCTGGCAAAGCTCGTCTCCGGCGAATGGTCCGGCACCATGAACCTGACCGAGCCGCATGCCGGCTCCGATGTCGGGGCGCTGCGTACGCGTGCCGAACGCCGCGACGACGGCACCTATCGCCTCTTCGGCCAGAAGATCTTCATCACCTGGGGCGATCATGAGGCAGCCGAAAACATCGTCCATTTCGTTCTCGCGCGCCTGCCGGATGCGCCTGCCGGCACGCGTGGCATTTCGCTGTTCCTCGTGCCGAAATTCCTCGTGAACGACGATGGCTCGCTCGGTGCGCGCAACGACTATTTCGCCCATTCGCTCGAACACAAGCTCGGCATCCACGGCTCGCCGACCTGCACGATGATCTATGGCGACGGCAAATACGGCACGGAAAAGGGCGCCGTCGCCTGGCTGGTCGGCGAAGAGAACAAGGGTCTCGCCTGCATGTTCACGATGATGAACAATGCGCGTCTGGCCGTCGGTATCCAGGGTGTGGCAATCGCCGAGGCCGCAACGCAAAAGGCCATTGCCTATGCCAGGGAACGCACGCAGGGCCGTGCGCCCGGCACGGCGGCGTCGGGTATGAGCCCGATCATAGAGCATCCCGATGTCGCGCGCATGCTGCTGACGATGAAAGCCCTGACGCAGGGCTCGCGCGCGATCTGCTATGCCTGCGCCGAGGCGATCGACATGTCGCATCGCGATCCGCGGAAAGGCCGCTACTGGCAGGAGCGCGCCGCGCTGCTGACGCCGATCGCCAAATCCTTTTCCACCGATGCCGGCGTCGATGTCGCCTCGCTCGGAATTCAGGTCCATGGCGGCATGGGTTTCATCGAGGAGACAGGTGCCGCGCGCCTGCTGAGGGACGCGCGCATCGCTCCGATCTATGAAGGCACCAACGGTATCCAGGCCATCGATCTGGTGACCCGCAAGCTCACCATCGCCAACGGCGATCATTTGCGTGGCTTCGTTGCCGAGCTGCGCGAGATCGCCGATGCCGTCGCCAAGTCCAATCTCGAAGGCTTCGGCGAGACGGCGTCACGGCTGCAGGCGGCCATTGCCGATCTGGAAAGGGCGAGCGAGTGGCTTCTGGCGAAGCAGGCGGAAGGCGCCGTCGCCCAGGCGCTGGCGGGTGCCACGCCTTATCAGCGGCTCTTCGGCTTGGTGCTGACGGGATCCTATCTGGCCAAGGGCGGCCTCGCCGATGCCGGCGATGGCGAAGGGGGCAAGCGCATTGCGCTCTGCCGTTTTGCCGCGGAGAACCTTCTGGCCGAAACCGCCGCCCTCTCCGACCGTGTCGTCGCGGGGGCCTCCAGTCTCGAAGCCGCACGTATCGCACTTGCTTGAGGAAAAGCCATGACCGATCACATCCTTGTCGAACGTCCCGAAAGCGCACCGCACATTCAGATCATCCGGTTCAATCGCCCGGACAAGAAGAATGCCATCACCCGCGGCATGTACCAATCGATGACCGCGGCGCTGAAGGCTGCAGACGATGCGCCGGATATCCGCGTCAATGTCTTCCTAGGGACCGAAGGCTGCTTTTCGGCTGGGAACGATCTCGCCGATTTCCTCGCCTTCGCCCAGGGCGGCAGCATGGGAACCGAAGTCGTGGATTTCCTCGTCGCGCTGGCGAGCGCAAGAAAGCCGGTCGTCTCAGGCGTGGATGGTCTGGCGATCGGCATCGGCACCACCCTTAACCTGCATTGCGATCTGACGGTCGCTTCCGATCGCAGCCTGTTCAAGACACCCTTCGTCGATCTGGCCCTCGTTCCCGAGGCAGGGTCGAGCCTTCTCGCCCCGCGCGTGATGGGCCACCAGCGCGCCTTCGCCCTGCTTGCCCTTGGTGAAGGTTTTTCCGCGGCGCAGGCGAAGGAGGCCGGTTTGATCTGGAAGGTGACCACACCGGACGCAGTTGAAGCCGAAACGCTCTCTCTGGCCGCCAAGCTCGCCGCAAAGCCCCCTGAAGCGCTTGCGATTGCGCGCAACCTCATGCGCGGCGCGCCGGATGCCGTGCTCGGCCGCATCAGGGAAGAGGCCGAGCAGTTTGCGGCACGGTTGAAAAGCGCCGAAGCCCGCGCCGCCTTCGAAGCCTTCATGAAACGATGAACACCAATCCGCCCTCGTGGTGAGGTGCGAAGCCCGAAGGGCGTAGCCTCGAACCACGAGGGTCGGCCTTATTTTTCCAGTGCCGCGACCACCTCGACATGCGAGGTCCACAGGAACTGGTCGATCGGCGTTACCCGCGTAATGCGGTAGCCGCCTTCGACCAGCAATGCGAGATCGCGGGCGAGCGTCAGCGGATTGCAGGAAACGGCGACGATCTTCTTGACCTGGGAGCGGGCCAGCTCCTTGCTCTGGAACTCGGCGCCGGCACGCGGGGGGTCGAAGACGACGGCGTCATAGACCTTCAGCTCCTGCATCATCAGCGGCCGGCGGAACAGATCGCGGCGTTCGACGGTGACGGGCTTCAGCCCTTGCGTGTTCCGGGCTGCCTGATCGAGCGCGGCCAGCGGCTTGTCTTCCCCTTCCACCGCATGCACCCGCCCGATCCGCGCCAGGCGAAGCGAAAAGGTGCCGCTGCCGGCAAAAAGATCGGCAATGCGCTTCGCCTTGCCGACATGGGCCGTCACCAGTTCGACCATGGCGTCCTCGGCCTGCCGGGTCGCCTGTGTGAAGGCGCCGGGCGGCGGCAAGACCGGCACGCCCCCGAAGTCGATCATCGGTTTTGTCGGCTCCACGAGAATTTCGCCGTTCAGCGACAGGCGGGCGATGCCGCGAAGCGACAGCACGGTTTCGATCGTGCTGCGGCGCTGCTTGTCGGAGAGCGACTTGATGCCGTCGACGGCGAGATCGAGGCCGGTTTGCGTCTCCAGCACCGAAATGCGAAACGCTTCCGCATTGACGGCGAGCGCCGCCGCGATCGTCTTGATCGCCGGCAAACGGGCCATGATGCCGGCCGAGGCGATGGGACATTCCTCGATGGCGACGATGTGGTGGCTTTCGGCCTGGTTGAAGCCGATAAGCATCTCTTTTTCGGTTTTCCGCGCGGCGAAGACGACCTTGCGGCGCTCGCCCGGATGGGCGGCAACGATATCGTCCACCTCGGGCGTCAAACCCTTGGAGCGTAGTGCATCGACGACGAGCTGGCGCTTGAAGGCGCGATAGGGCGCATCGGCATAGTGCTGCAGCGTGCAGCCGCCGCAGGTGCCGTTGACGCCGTGCGGGCCGAAGTGCCGACAGTGCGGCTCCTGCCGATCCGGCGAGGCCGATGCGATCGACATCAGCGTGCCCTGGCTTTTCACCCGCGCGATGGCGACGCTTTCGCCCGGCAGCGTGAAGGGCACGTAGATCGGCCCGTCCGCGCCCTGCGCGATGCCGTCGCCCTGGGCGCCGAGCTTCTGGATAGTCACGGTTTCAGTGCTCATGGCTTGATCCCTGCGAGAAGAAATTCCTGGTTGCCGTCGCCGCCCGTTATCGGCGAGGCGATGAGGCCGAGGCTTTGCCAGCCCATGTCTTCGCTGAACCAGCGCTCCAGTTCGGCCGCAACCGCCGGAGCGGAAGAGGGGTCCTTCAAAAGGCCGGCCTTGCCGATCGCATCGCGACCGGCCTCGAATTGCGGCTTCACCAGCAAGGCGGCCCGCGCGCCGGGTTCGGCCAGCGCAAGGGCCGGCGCCAGAGCCAGCTTCAGCGAAATGAAGGAGACATCGGAAACGACGAAGGAGAAAGGCCCGCCGATATCCGCCGCGGTCAGGTTGCGCGCGTTCAGACCCTCGATATTGCTCACGCGCGGATCGGCCGATATGCGCGGATGCATCTGACCGTGACCGACGTCGATCGCCGTGACATGGGCGGCGCCACGCTGCAGCAGCACCTCGGTAAAGCCGCCCGTCGATGCGCCGACATCGAGACAGTGCTGTCCTTGCGGATCGAGACCGAAATGGTCGAGCGCCGCCACCAGCTTCAACGCCGCGCGCGAGACGTAATCCTGCGCCGGATCGTCGATGCTGATCTTTGCATCTTCGGTAAACACCGCGCCCGCCTTGGTCACGATCTTGCCGTCCACCGTCACGGTGCCGCGCTGGATCGCATCGCGCGCACGAGATCGGCTGGCGAAGAGCGAGAGGGTGACGAGAAGTTGGTCGAGGCGTTGCGGTTCGGACATGGGCTGTCCATGCAGGGCAATGGAATATGTTGCAAGCCTTTTATGCTGATATCGGCGTTGACGGCGGATTGCGGCCGGCCATAATCGCTGAAATCAACGTGCGAGGGGTATCATGCGGAAGATCGGCGGCTTTGCGGCGTTAATGGCGATGTTCGCTGCACCGGCCCTTGCGAACGACACCATGGCCGAGCTGAGAACCGGCGGCCTCGCCTATGTCCGCACTGGCGATATCAGCATGGCCGAGGAAAAGCTCTTCGTTTCGCAGGCCGAAGTGCGCGTCGACTACGTCTTCGAAAACACCGCCGACAGGGATGTCGAAAGCGTCGTCGCCTTCCCGATGCCCGATATCAAGGGCGATATAGACAGCACGGTCGATGCCGGAAACGTCGATTCCGACAATTTCCTCGGTTTCACCGTGACGCAGGACGGCAAGGCCATCACCCCGACCCTTCAGCAGCGCGTGTCGGTGGCGGGCGTCGATATGACGGACGAGCTGAAGGCGCACGGCATTCCCTTGCTGCCGCTGAGCAAGGCGGCGATGGATGCCGTCGCCACGCTGCCCCTCGATGTGCTCGAGGACTGGACGGCTCGCGGCCTGATCGCCGACGACGAATATGACAATGATGGTCAGGGCATGAAGCATCACCCCACGCCGATGTGGACGCTGCACACTACTTATTGGTGGCGCACCAAGTTCCCCGCCAAGGCGAAGATTGCCGTCGAGCATCGCTACAAGCCGAGCGTCGGCGGCACCGTGGCCATCACCTTCGCCGGCGAGGAAGACTATCAGAAGCAGCAGCTGCAGGCCTATCGCAGCAAGTATTGCCTCGATGAAGCCTTCCTGAAGACGGCGACCAAGCTTGCGGCCGTGGCCGACAAGGGCGGCCGCAGCTACACCGAGAGCTGGATCTCCTATGTGCTGACGACAGGCGCCAACTGGTCCGGCCCGATCAAGCATTTCGAGCTGACGGTCGATAAGGGCAGCCCTGAGAATTACATCAGCTTCTGCGGTAGCGATGTGAAGAAGACGGGTTCGACCACCTTCCAGATGACGGCGCAGGATTTCTATCCCGAACACGACCTGGACATCCTGATTCTCTCCGCAGCGCCGGTGAACTAGGACGCGTTTAAATCCGATCGCGTAAAATTAAATAATTTTAAAGCCACAGCCTCTACTTGTACCCGGGATTGCGATGGTCTGTTTCGAGATCGTCGCCTGCCATGAAGGCTTCGCGTTTCCGCGTCCCAATCATGCCCTCCCTGAATATTTCGAGCGTCGGCCGCGGTCCCTCCCAAGCGCGGGCCGATCATGCTCGCCAGGACCGGCGCTCAGGAGGCGCTCGCTCATGTTTGCGAAAAAACTCTCGTTGAATGGCAAGCTTGCCATCACGTTTACGGCGCTGATCGCCATTTTCGCCTGTGTTTCCGCATTCGTCTATTCCAAGGAAGAAGTCTCCGCCGGTGCTGCTGCGGAGCAGACCAGGTCGCAGCAGCTCGTCAGCCTGATCGACGACTCGCTGCAGGCGATGCTGGAGCAGGCCGTCAATCTGCGCGGCTTCCTGCTTCTGCGCAGCGACAGCACCTATGGCGATATCTTCAACAATCGCGAACGGATGCTGAAGAGCATCGCCGCGGCCAAGCAGGCTGCCGCCGATTCTCCGGATCTGCTGCAAGCCATCGACAACATGCAGAAGGCCGCCGATCTTTATTTCCACCAGCTTGCAGAGCCGCAGGTCAAGGCCCGCAAGGAAACCGAAATGCCGCTCGACCAGATCGTCAAGATCGGCCAGAACGAAACCAAGGGTCAGCTCGACGGCTTCCGCGAAGCTGCAGCCAAGATCAAGCAGGCCGCCCGCGCCAAGGCCGGCGATCTGGCTGCGCTTCAGGATGACGCCAATGGCGATCTTCGCCTGACCCTCATCGTGGGCGGCGTCTTTGCCTCGTTCGCCGCCGCCGTGCTCGCCTGGCTGCTGTCGCGCCTCATCGTGCGCCCGATCGTCGGCATGACCGTGGCCATGGGCCGTCTGGCGAATGGCGAGCATGACGTCGAGGTCCCGGCTGTCGGTCGCGGTGATGAAGTCGGCCGCATGGCCGATGCCGTGCTGGTCTTCAAGCAGGCGGGCATCGAGAAGCTCCGCCTCGCCGGCGAGACCGACCGTATGCGCGACGATGCCGAACGCCAGCGCCGGATGAACGACGAACGGAAGGCGCGCGAGGAGGACGAAATCCGCTTTGCCATGGAAACGCTTGCAGGCGGCCTCTCGGCTCTGTCGTCAGGCAATGTCGCCACCCGCCTGCACAACGCCTTTGCTCCGCAGTTCGACGGGGTTCGCACCGACTTCAACCATGCTGTCGAAAAGCTGGAAGCGGCCTTGCAGTCCGTTGGCTCCAATGCGCGCGCCATCAACGCCGGTGCCGACGAAATCCGTTCGGCCGCCGACGATCTGGCGCATCGCACCGAGCAGCAGGCAGCCGCCGTCGAAGAGACTGCCGCGGCACTGGAGCAGGTGACGACCACGGTTCGCGATTCGGCTAAGCGTGCCGAGGATGTCGGTCATCTCGTCGAGCGCGCCCGCCTCGGCGCGGAGCGATCGGGCGAAGTGGTGCGCAAAGCCGTCTCCGCCATGCAGCAGATCGAAAAATCCTCGGGCGAGATCAGCAACATCATCAGCGTCATCGACGACATTGCCTTCCAGACCAATCTTCTGGCGTTGAACGCCGGTGTCGAGGCCGCCCGCGCTGGCGACGCCGGCAAGGGCTTTGCCGTCGTTGCCCAGGAAGTGCGCGAGTTGGCACAACGATCCGCCAATGCGGCCAAGGAGATCAAGTCGCTCATCACCACTTCGAGCGATCAGGTCCACACCGGCGTTTCGCTGGTCGGCGAAACCGGCAAGGCCTTGGAATTGATCGTTTCCGAAGTGCAGGAGATCAACCGCCACGTCGGCGCGATCGTCACCGCGACCCGCGAACAGTCGACCGGCCTGCAGGAGATCAATACCGCCGTCAACAACATGGATCAGGGCACGCAGAAGAATGCCGCCATGGTCGAGGAACAGACGGCGGCAAGCCATGCGCTTGCCCGCGAAGCTGCGGGGCTTAACGAGCTGCTTCAGCAATTCCGCCTCGGCAACACCGCTCAGGCGGCACCCGCTCGTCCGGTCGCGGCAACCGCGCGTTCGAAGCCTGCAGCATCGCCGGCTCGCGCTCTGGGGCGCACGGTCGCCAAGGCTTTCGCCGGCAAGGCGACGGCGGCGGCCGCCGTTGCCGCCCAGGATGATTGGGAAGAGTTCTGATCGTCCCGAGAGGCGCCCCGCGGCGATATCCCGCAAGGTCGCTCACTGCGAATCACCTTTCATGAACTTCGTCGGCCCGTCGCTTTGCGGCGGGCCGATTGCGTTTTTCACAGGCTGTTGCAAAGGTATGCCAGCCCGGCACCCGTCCTGTTTCGGGGCAGCCACGTCCTTGCCGGCAGCGCTCTTGCCCTGGGAAACGGGCGGTTTGGGCGATGAGCGCCCGTTTCCCAGGCGGCTGGATCATCCTTTGGTCAAGATTTATTCAATATTTGATCGACAGCAGGGTTGCCCTCAGCGGCAAGCCGCCATTTTTATAAATCGCAGGATGATCGCCGAGGGAGATTCGAATGGGACAGCTCGTCCGAGTTCCGGCCAATGAAACACAAAGACTTCTGGCTGTACGCTCCCTGAATGCGATTCACAGCAGTCCGACGCCGGAGCTCGCGACCCTCGCGGAACTGGCGAGAGGCGTATTTGAAATGCCCTATGCGGCGATCAACATCATCGATGAGGATTGGCAGCGCATTGCAGGGCAGGCGGGGCTGAAGATCGCCGAATGCTCTCGCGATATGTCGATCTGCACGCGTGTGGTTTTCGACGACGAGCTGCTGGTCATTCCCGATCTTGCCGAGGATCCGGAATTGCGGAGCTTTTCCTTCGTCATCGAGGATCCGCGTTTCCGCTTTTATGCCGGAGCGCCGGTGCGGCTGGAAAACGGCCTCCCTGTCGGAGCCTTCTGCATTCTCGATCAGAAGCCGAGACGGTTCTCGCCGGGTGAAGAGCAAAGCCTGAGGCACTTCGCGCAGATCGCAAGCGCGCTGCTGCGTCTGCAGAAATCGAACCTGCTGATGGGGATAGCCGAAAATGGCTTGCGCACGGCTGCCATGACCGATCCGCTGACCCGTTTCTTCAACAGGTCGGCGCTGGAGGGCGTCGTCGATGGCGCGCTGAGCGCGGCCGTTGCCGCTGGCCGCCATTTCGGCGTTCTCTATCTCGACATGGACGGCTTCAAGTCGATCAACGATCGCTTCGGCCACAACGTCGGCGACGAAGTCCTGTGCGAGGCGGCGGCCCGCATTCGCTCGGTCGTCCATGCCGACGATATCGTCGTTCGCATGGGAGGTGACGAGTTCGCGGTATTCGTGTCGGCGCCCCCGGACAGGAGCGCGCTTGTATCATTGTCCGAACGATTGCTGATCGCATTCAGGGCGCCGTTTGCAGTCGATGGCGTATCCATGTCTGCAAAATTGAGCATTGGCGTTGCACTCGCTCCGAAGGACGGCGCCACGCGCAAGCTGCTGCTGCAGAACGTCGATGCGGCGCTTTACCAGGCGAAAGCCGCCGGCCGCGATCGTGCCGCGGTCTTCAATGCGCTCGATGCTTGATGGCATCAGGCAGCCGCAGGGCCGCCTGATCTTTCATATCAGCCGGCAGCTTCGACGATGCGGCCATGGCCGAGCGCGCGGAACACCGTCTGCACGATGCCGGCACGGTCGAGGCCGGCCTTGGCGTTCATCGCCTCGGGCTTGGCCTGTTCCATCCAGATGTCGGGCATCACGAGCGAGCGGATCTTCAGGCCGCTGTCGAGCAGGCCTTCATTGGCAAGGAACTGCATGACCTGGCTGCCGAAGCCGCCGACCGAGCCTTCCTCTATGGTAATCAGAATCTCGTGGTGGGCGGCCAGCTGGCGGATAAGGTCGTGATCGAGCGGTTTGGCGAAGCGCGCATCCGCGACGGTCGTCGACAGGCCGGCGGCATCGAGATCCTCGGCTGCGGCAAGGCTGTCGGCCAGCCGCGTGCCGAAGGACAGCAACGCGACTTTCGTACCCTGCTTCATCACGCGGCCCTTGCCGATCTCGAGGATCTGGCCGCGCTCCGGCATTTCGATGCCGACGCCTTCTCCGCGCGGATAGCGGAAGGAGATCGGGCCGAGATCATAGGCGGCGGCGGTGCGCACCATATGCTTGAGTTCCGCCTCGTCGGCGGCCGCCATGACGACGAAGCCCGGCAGCGTCGCGAGGAAAGCCGTGTCGAAGGAGCCCGCATGGGTCGGGCCATCGGCACCGACGAAGCCGGCGCGGTCGATCGGGAAGCGGACCGGCAGGCCCTGGATCGCCACGTCATGCACCACCTGGTCGTAGGCACGCTGCAGGAAGGTGGAATAAAGCGCGGCGAAAGGCTTGTAGCCTTCGGCGGCAAGCCCGGCTGCGAAGGTCACGGCATGTTGCTCGGCAATGCCGACGTCGAAACAGCGCTTGGGGAAGAACTCCTGCAGCTTGTCCAGGCCGGTGCCGTTTGGCATGGCGGCGGTAATGCCGACGATCTTCTCGTCGAGCGTCGCCTCCTGCACCAGGGCATCGGCAAAGACGCTGGTATAGCTCGGCGCATTCGGCTTCACCTTGGTCTGTGCGCCGGTGATGACATCGAACTTGTTGACGCCGTGATATTTGTCGGCGGCCGCTTCGGCGGGGGGATAGCCCTTGCCCTTTTGCGTGACGACATGGATCAGCACCGGCCCCTGCGCATTGTCGCGGACATTGCGCAGCACCGGCAGCAGGTGCTCGAAGGAATGACCGTCGATCGGGCCGATATGGTAGAAGCCCATCTCCTCGAACATGGTGCCGCCGGTCACATAGCCCCGTGCGTGCTCGACAGCCCGCGTGATGGCGCGGTCGACCTTCTTGCCGAGATAGGCGGTCAGCTTCTTGCCGAAGTCGCGGAAGCCTATGTAGGTGCGGCCGGAAGCGAGCCGGGCAAGATAGGCGCTCATCGCCCCGGTCGGCGGGGCAATCGACATGTCGTTGTCGTTGAGGATGACGATCAGCCGCGCGTCGAGCGCGCCGGCATTGTTCAGGGCTTCATAGGCCATGCCCGCCGACATCGCGCCGTCGCCGATGACGGCGATCACCCGGCGGTCGGTCTGATCCAGCTCGGCGGCCACCGCCATGCCGAGGCCGGCGGAAATGGAGGTCGACGAATGCGCGGCACCGAAGGGATCGTATTCGCTTTCGGCCCGGCGCGTGAAGCCGGAAAGACCGTCTTCCTGGCGCAGCGTGCGAATGCGGTCGCGGCGCCCCGTCAGGATCTTGTGCGGATAACACTGATGCCCGACATCGAAGATCAGGCGATCGTTCGGCGTATCGAAGACGCTGTGGATGGCGATGGTCAGTTCGACGACGCCGAGGCCGGCGCCGAGATGTCCGCCGGTGCGCGACACCGCATCGATCATCTCGTCGCGGACTTCGCGGGCCAGCTGCGGCAATTCCCGGTCCTCCAGCTTTCGCAGGTCGGAAGGATATTGGACCCGGTCCAGCAGGGGCGTCTGTGGCATTTGTGTCAAGGCGGATGCCTCTTTCTTGCTATTCTTGGGCGGTTGCCCGCCTTTACGTCAAAACAGATTGCGATAAAAGACGCCGAATTCAAGGTGCTCCCGAACAAGAAACATGTGGGATTGTCATGAACCCGTTAGCCTTCCGGCAGGGGAATGAACTCTTCCTCGTCGCCCGGCACGATATCGAAGCGGCCGGTGCGCCATTCTTCCTTGGCCTTTTCGATGCGCTCCTTTGAGGACGAAACGAAATTCCACCAGATATAGCGCTTCGAATTGAGCGCTGCACCGCCAAAAAGCATGAGATGACAGCCTTTTTCGGCTGCTTCCAGCGTAATCGCATCGCCGGGACGGAAAACGAGAAGCTGATCCTGCTCGAAACGATCGCCCGCGACGACGAGCGAGCCCGAAAGGATGTAGACCGCACGCTCCTCATGCGCTGCCCCGAAAGGAAACGTTGCGCCCGGCTGAAGCTGCAGATCGACATAAAGCGTATCGGAGAAGGATTTTACAGGCGAGGTCAGTCCCTCGAAACTGCCGATCACCACGCGCCCGCTCACGCCGCCATCGGCGATGACAGGCAGTTCGCCCTTCTCCGTGTGGGCGAAGGAGGGGTCGATTTCCTCCTTTTCGTCGGGCAGCGCCAGCCATGTCTGCAGGCCGGACATGGCAAAGGGGTTGCTGCGCAGGTTCTCCGGCGTGCGCTCGGAATGAACGATGCCGCGCCCGGCCGTCATCAGGTTGACGTCGCCGGGGCGGATCACCTTGGCCGTGCCGAGGCTGTCGAGATGGCGGATCTCGCCGTCGAACAGGTAGGTGACGGTGGAAAGGCCGATATGCGGATGGGGGCGAACATCGAGCGCTTCGCCTGGCCGCAGGATCGCCGGTCCCATGCGGTCGAAGAAGATGAACGGCCCCACCAGCCGCCGCCGGCTGCTTGGAAGCGCGCGCCGCACGGAGAAGCCGCCGAGGTCGCTGGTGCGCGGGATGATGAGGTTCTCGATCGCGTCGCAGGCGAAGGCATCACCGGCCTGAGGATCGTTGCCTGGGAAGAAGGACATGTCGGTTCTCCTTTCGGTTGAGACTCAACCTACCGGGAATGTCGGCCAAACTCAAACGTTCCCGTCGGCCTCAGGCGCCATCAAGCGGTTCGGTACCTTGCGGCTTGCCGGCGCGGTCGAGCCTGATCTTCTCGATGCGGTTTTCCGCCGCGGAAAGCAGCGTCTCGCAATGCTTCTTCAGTGCTTCGCCGCGCTCGTAGATGGTGATGGATTCATCCAGCGCCACGTCGCCCCGTTCGAGCCGGGCAACGATGCTTTCAAGCTCCGCCACGGCCTTCTCGAAGGAATAGCCCGATACATCCGCCTTGGCGCTCTCACTCATCGTCAACCTCTCATCATGCGTAGAATATGCATCCCCGCCGACTCGGCGAGACCTTCCAGATCATAGCCGCCTTCGAGCAGGCTGACGACCCGGTTCTTGGCACTGCGGTCGGCGACTTCGAGCAGCCGTCCCGTCGCCCAGTCGAAATCCTCGCCGGTCAGGTTCAGCTGCGCGAGCGGATCGCGGTGATGGGCGTCGAACCCGGCCGAGATGATGATGAGATCCGGGCTGAAGTCGTGGAGCGCCGGCAGCACGCGCGACTTGAAGGCCTCGCGGAAATGATCGCCGCCGGTATTGGGGGAAAGCGGCGCATTGACGATGGTGTTGTGCGCACCGCGCTCGTCCTTCTTGCCGGTGCCGGGATAGAGCGGCATCTGATGGGTCGAACAGAAGAGAACGGACGGATCGTCCCAGAAAATGTCCTGCGTGCCGTTGCCGTGGTGCACGTCCCAATCGACGATGGCGACGCGTTCGGCGCCGTGGACCTTCTGCGCGTGGCGTGCGGCGATCGCCGCATTGTTGAAGAAGCAGAAACCCATGGCCTTGGTCTTCTCGGCGTGATGGCCGGGCGGACGGGCCGCGACGAAGACGTTGTCGGCTGCCCCCGTAAAGACATCGTCGACCGCCGCCATCGCGCCGCCGACGCCGTGCATGATCGCCTGCAGCGTCTTCGGGCTGGCATAGGTGTCCGCCTCGAGCTGGTTGATCTCGCCCTCGTCGCCCTTGTCCGGCATCGAGCGCAGCACGAACTCCAGATGCTCTTCGGGATGCGCAAGCAGGATCGCATCCTCATGGGCGGGAGGGGCCTTTCGCCGGTCCAGCCGCTCGAAATTCGGATGCTCCAGCGCGATGTTCAGCGACCGCAGCCGGTCGGGTCGCTCCGGGTGGCCCGGCGGAACGATGTGCTCGAGAAAGATCGGGTGTTCGTAAAGACGTGTGCTCATGGGGCCAATCTATAAATGAGGTCTGACGCCTATTAGAGGACATGGACAATGTCACTACAATGTCAACAACCCATCTTAACCACTTTGAGAGGGCGCCCGTTTACTTATCGAGGTGCGGTGTTAAGCTTTCATTAAGGTCAGTATGGCGTCGGTCAGGGTTATTGCGTGATGGCGAGAGTAGAAAGATCCGATGTCATCGAGGTAAGGGTGCCGCCGCGCGATGTCGACCGGCACGGCCAGATGTTCATCGCCTCCTACATCTCCCAGGCGGAAACGGCGCTTTCGAATTTCTGGCGCACGCGGCCGCTGGTCGACGACGAGCCCATCTATATCGCCAAGAAGGCCTCGTGCTCGCTGCATCGCGCCTTGCGCTTTGATGACCTTGCCCGCTTCTCCATCAGTGTCAACAAGATCGGCGGCAAGTCGATCGGCTTCATGGTGATGGTCGAGACCGGCAACGAACTGGCCGCGGAGGTGGAGATCCTCTGGCTTGCCGTGCGTGGCGATGAGCAGGATCCGGTGCCGCTTCCCGAAGACACGCGCGACTGGCTCTACAAATATCTCGCTTGAGCGGCTGTAAGGCCGGCATCGCGGCTGCGAACCACCGCGATTTTGTGTGAGATGTTCAGCTCCGCTGTGGCAGCAGCGGGTAGCCGGCCATGACGGCGCGGCCGACGAGCGCTGCGACCACGGCCTTGACGACGTCACCCGGCACGAAGCCCAGCGACCCGAGAAACGCCTTGCTGAAGCCGATATTGGCGGCCAGCCAGGCGATGCCGAATGCGTAGAGCACGACCACGCCGCCGATGACCGCGGCGATGAAGAAGCCGACGCCTTGAACGAGGCCGCTCTGTTCCGGCTTCACCAGCTGTTCCGAGATATAGCCGGTGACGAAGGCTGCAAAAATCCAGCCGACGAAGAAGCCGGCCGTCGGGCCGACGAACACCGCGAGGCCGCCTCGGCCGCCCGACAGGACCGGCAGGCCGATGGTCACGAGAACGACCACCAGCAGCACCGCGATCGTGCCGCGCTTGGCGCCGAGCACGACACCGGCGAGCATGACGCCAAGCGATTGTGCGGTGATCGGAACCGGAATGATGCCGATCGGGATCGGTGGCAGCAGGCCGAGCGCCACGATGATGGCGGCAAAAAGCGCCGAGAGGACGAGATCGCGGGTGTTCATGGCGGCTCCTTCCGAAAAAGACCTGTGTTCATTGCCGCCGAATTCCACGCGCGTCAATTGCCGCCGCAATATTGTCGGCGTCGCGCAGCGTCAGGATGATGAGCGGCGCAAGCGTGGTCGCCAGGCGTATCTTGATGCCCCTAGCCTGATGCGCTTCGCGAATCGCGCGGTAACGATCGAGAATTTCGGGCACGAAACGGATCACGAGGCCGATCGCAAGCCCGATATCGGCGGCCCTGAGCAGGCCGATTTTTTCGAGCGGCATGGCAAGGGCCGTGATCTCGTCGATGAAGGCGGCCATCGACGTCGTCGCCGTCACCGTCGCGGCAAACAGCGCGAGCGCCGTCAGACGCAGCGCCGTGACGATTGCGGCGTGGAACGGGCCGACGAGCGCCGCGAAAACCGAAAGGACGGCAATCGAGATCAGAATCGGCCTCAGCCGTCTCAGCGCATCTCCGATCGCCAGTCCGGTGCGGAAATAGAGGCCGGCACCGAGAAGATTTGCGCAGGCAAGCAGCGCGACCGACTGCGTCAAGAAGAGCAGAACGCCACATGCGGCAAGTGTCAGCAGCTTTGCGCGCGGCGAGAGCCGGTGCAGCCAGGTATCGACGTCGACATGCAGCGTCTGCATCAGCCCGCCAACTCCCTGTAGCGTGCGATCGCTTCCGCCGCCGGCGCATCGGCGACGAGCCGGCCCTGATCGAACAGCAGCACCCGCTCGAAATCCTCGAGCAGCGGCAGGTCGTGGCTGATGACGATGGCGCTTTCCGGCAGCCCGGCGATGGTTTTCTGCACGAGCGCCCGATTCTTGAGATCGAG
The DNA here is from genome assembly GCF_010668395.1 of Martinezella lusitana. GTDB lineage: Bacteria > Pseudomonadota > Alphaproteobacteria > Rhizobiales > Rhizobiaceae > Rhizobium > Rhizobium lusitanum_A. The sequence goes on along the minus strand of NZ_WUEY01000001.1, from coordinate 76,181 downwards.
CTGGTTCGTCGGTTCGTCCAGAATGAGAATATCCGGGCCGGTGACCAGCACCGAGCAGAGGGCCGCCATCTGCAGTTCCCCGCCGGAAAGCTCATGCGCGCGCCGCCCTGCCAGGTGGCCGGCGCCGAATCGCGCAAGGATGCCCTCGACGGCCGCATCGACCTGCGTCTTGTCGTATCCCCGTGCCTTCAGCCCGAAGGCGATATCGTCGCGCACGATGGGCAGGATGATCTGGTTCTGTGGCGACTGGAAGATATAGCCGACCTTGCCGAGCACCTTGCCGGCATCGCCGACCGTATCGAGACCGTTGACTGTGACACGCCCGCACGTCGGCTTGACGAGCCCGTTGATCAGCCGCGCAAAGGTGGTCTTGCCGGAACCGTTGAGCCCGACTATCCCGATGCGGCGCTCCTGAAGCGTCAGGTTCAGCGGAAACAGCGCGGTGCGCGTGCCGTAATCGACGCCGGCATTGTCAAAGCGGATATCCAAGCGGCTTCCCTGTTCGGTGGTGGTGTCGCGGAGCTATAGCGCATAGCCTCGATTTATCAAATCAAGACCTCTTTGAATGCATGGGAATTTATGCCTATGATCCCGCAATGACGAATCTGCTGTCGAATCGTGATGCCCGCCGCGTGTTCCTTGCCAAGCAGGGGCTTGCCAATCCACCGAACCGCGCCTTGAGCAAGGCGGGTCTGCTGCAGCTCATCCACGACATCGGCTTCGTGCAGGTGGACAGCATCGCCACCGTCGAGCGCGCCCATCACCAGATCCTGTTTTCGCGCAACCAGACCTATCGGCGCGAGCATCTGACCGAGCTTTTGGAAAAGGATGGCGCGCTGTTCGAGAACTGGACGCATGATGCCTCCATCCTGCCGAGCGCCTTCTTCGTCTACTGGAAACATCGCTTCCGCCGCGAGGAAGTGGCGATCATCGAGCGCTGGCGCAAATGGCGGGGGGAGGGGTTCGAGGCCGTCTTCGACGAGACCTACGAGCGGGTGCTGAAGAATGGCGCCATCACCGCCCGCGAGGTCAAGGCGGAAGATCACGTCTCCGGCGGCTGGTGGAACTGGCATCCGAACAAGACGGCGCTCGAATACTTCTGGCGCACCGGCAAGTTCGCCATCGCCGGTCGTACCAATTTCCAGAAGGTCTATGACCTGGTCGAGCGCGTTCTGCCGAGCCATTTCCATGAGCCGGAAGTCGAGCACGACGAATTCGTCGACTGGGCTTGCCGCAGTGCGTTGCAGCGTCTCGGCTTCGCCACGTCGGGCGAAATCGCCGCCTTCTGGGATCTGATAACGCCTCAAGAGGCCAGGACATGGGTCGAGACGCATCGGGACGAGCTGACCGATGTGTTGATCGAGCCTGCCGATAGCGGCAAGCCGCGCCCTTCCTACGCCTTCCTCGATTTTCATGACACGCTCGACGATCATGCCGAAGCGCCGGCGCGGATCCGCGTCCTCAGCCCCTTCGATCCGACTTTGCGGGATCGCAATCGCACGGAACGGCTGTTCGGCTTCTTCTATCGCATCGAGATTTTCGTGCCGGAACCCAAGCGTGAATACGGCTACTATGTTTTTCCGCTGCTGGAAGGCGACCGGCTGATCGGCCGGATCGACATGAAGGCCGACCGCAAGGCGGGCACGCTGGACGTCAAACGCCTGTGGCTCGAGCCGGGCGTCAGGGCATCGGCCGGCCGGCTGGAGAAGCTGGAAGCCGAGCTGGAGCGCGTCGCCCGCTTTACCGGAGTCGAAAGGGTCGTTTTTCTTGAGGGCTGGCGCGGCGCATAGCGCTGCGAAATATTCATCCAGTGTGCCAGGCTAGATGGGAGCAGGTCTGAAACGGGAGGTTTCGTTGTCGTCACCGATTCTTGAGGGCCGCAATGTCAGGCTCCGGCCGCCGCGCACCGACGATGCCGATGTGCGTGTCGCTCTCGGCAACAGCGCCGAGATAGGGGAGATGTTCGGTGTGAGCAGGGGCGACTTGAAACCCGTCACCCGGGAAGGCGCCGCCAGATGGCTGCAATGGCTCGCCGATCATCCCCATGCCTGGGTCATCGAAATCAATGGCGCCTTCGCCGGCGAAATCAGATTGGACAACGTCAATCGCCAGGACAGGCGCGCGACGATGGCGATCGGCATCAACAATCCGGCCTTGCTGGGCAAAGGCTTCGGCACCGAAGCGATCACCGTTCTGCTGCACCATGCCTTCGGCGAGATGGGACTGCACCGCATCGGAATACGCGTGCTCGCCTACAACAAGCGTGCCATCCGCGCCTATGAAAAATGCGGCTTTGTCGTCGAAGGCAGGGAGCGGGAGACGGCTTACGTCAACGGTAGCTGGCACGACGACATCATGATGGGCCTGCTGGATCGCGAGTTCTTGTCCCGCGATACCATCGAGTCTTGATCCGCCGAATTCATGGCCGCCGGGAATCCGTTGCGATGACGATTGTTCGCAACGGATGGGAGCCGGTCATCAGACCGACTAGCAGATTTCCGTCTCTGCGATCTTGATGCCAAAACCTTCCAGGCCGACATAGTGCCGCTCGCGGCTGGTGAGCAGCTTGATCGAGCTGACGCCGAGATCCTTCAGGATCTGTGCGCCCAAGCCGATTTCGAGCCATTCGCTGTCTCGCGTCTGGGCTTCGGCATGTGCCTCGCGGCCGGTCTGGCGCGACTTGCGGCCGTTGTCGAAATGACCGACGCCGACGGAGCCTTCGCGCAGATAGACGATGATGCCTCGTCCCTCTTCGGCGATCTTGTTCATATAGAAATCGACAGGCCGGCGTTTGCCGAAAATATCCTCGGCGACGCTTTCGGGGTGCAGGCGTACCGGAATATCGATACCGTCGCGGATGTCTCCGAAGACGACGGCAAGATGCTGCATCGGGTCCCAGGGCAGGGAATAGGTATGGGCGCGCGCCTTGCCGAACGGCGTCTCGATGTCGAAGCTCGTGCCGAGTTCGATCAGCGTTTCCTTGCGCTGGCGATAGGCGATGAGATCGGCGACGGAGACGAGCTTCAGTCCGTGTTGCTCGGCGAAACCGACGACCTGCTGGCCACGCGTGACCGTGCCGTCGTCATTGACGAGTTCGCAGATGACGCCGATCGGCGGCAGGCCGGCGAGCTTGCAGAGATCGACGGCTGCTTCCGTATGGCCCGAGCGCATGAGCACGCCGCCTTCGCGCGCAACCAGCGGGAAAATATGGCCGGGGCGGACGAAATCCGTGGGGCCGACATTCGGATTGGCAAGGTTGCGCACCGTCAGCGTCCGGTCGTCGGCGGAAATGCCCGTCGTGGTGCCGTGCTTGAAATCGACGGAAACGGTGAAGGCGGTGGTGTGCGCGGAGTCATTCTCCGCCACCATGGCATTGAGGTTCAGCCGCTTGGCTTCCTCGCGCGGCATCGGCGTGCAGACGATGCCGGAGGTGTGGCGAACGATGAATGCCATCTTTTCCGCCGTGCAATGAACCGCGGCGACGATCAGGTCGCCTTCGTTTTCGCGGTCGTTATCGTCCATGACGACGACGATCTCGCCGGCCTCGAAGGCCCGGATGGCATCGACAACACGCTTCTGGTCGTAAGGCATCTCGAATTTCCTATCTCTGCCGGCCCGTCTGGCCGCGATCCCTCAGATAATGGTCGGCGACGGCGCAGGCAACCATCGCCTCGCCGATCGGCACCGCGCGGATGCCGACGCATGGATCGTGGCGGCCCTTGGTGCGCACATCGACATTGTTGCCGTCGGCATCGATCGACTGGCGCTCCGTCAGGATCGAGGAGGTCGGCTTGATGGCAAAGCGGGCGACGACGGGTTCGCCCGTGGAAATGCCGCCCAGGATGCCGCCGGCATGATTGGACAGGAAGATGCGCTTGCCGTCGTTGCCCATGCGCATCGCATCGGCATTCTCCTCGCCGGTCAGCTCGGCGGAGGCGAAGCCTTCGCCGATTTCGACGCCCTTGACGGCGTTGATCGACATCAGCAGCGAGGCGATATCCTGATCGAGCTTGCCGTAGATCGGGGCGCCAAGGCCCGCCGGCACGCCTTCGGCCACGACTTCGACCACGGCGCCGATCGAGGAGCCGGCCTTGCGGATGCCGTCGAGATATTCCTCCCATACCGGCACGATGTCCGGATCGGGGGCGAAGAACGGGTTCTGGTCCACCTGCGCCCAGTCCCAGTTGGCGCGGTTGATCTTGTGCTTGCCGATCTGCACCAGTGCGCCGCGGATCGTCACGCCGGGCACGACGAGGCGGGCGATGCCGCCGGCGGCCACGCGTGCGGCCGTCTCCCGGGCCGACGAGCGCCCGCCGCCGCGATAGTCGCGGATGCCGTATTTGACGTCATAGGTATAGTCGGCATGGCCGGGGCGGTAGCGCCGCGCGATTTCGCCGTAGTCCTTCGAGCGCTGGTCGGTGTTCTCGATCAGCATCGAGATCGGCGTGCCGGTCGAGATCATCGTCTCGCCGTCCTCGTCCAGCATCACGCCCGACAGCACCTTGACGAGATCGTCCTCGCGGCGCTGCGTGACGAAGCGTGATTGCCCCGGTTTGCGCTTGTCGAGCCAGACCTGGATATCCTCGAGCTTGAAGCGGAGGCCCGGAGGGCAGCCGTCGACGACGCAGCCGAGCGCCGGACCGTGGCTTTCGCCCCAGGTGGTGACGCGGAAGAGGTGACCGAAAGTATTGTGCGACATGAAAAACGACCGGTTTGGTGCAGCCTGACAGGCAGACAGCGTCTTGTCTCTTGCAATTGCGGCACACTCATAGGCCAAAATGCCGGCAAGACAAAATCTTTCTTTCCAACAGCGCGGAAACGGCTGGCGCAGCCATCTTCCGTTGCATCATCGATATGGTAAACAAAGATTAATCCGTTCTGTGGATTGTGACGATGCATTCACCAATTGGGCGAGCAAAGCCACCATTGCGGGCAATTTCCGCCATATTCGCAGTGTTCTCTAGGGCTCATAAGAAATCACAGTCGAATTGACGTTAAGGGGTGACGACCATGCGCTTTTTTGTAGCGACGCTTTTAGCCACGGCAAGCCTTCTTGCTCCCGTCGCAGGCTTTGCCGAAAGCGCAGATGTCGAGGCCACGATCAAGAAGGTCGATACGAAGAATTTCAGCATCACGCTGGACGACGGCAAGAATTATCAGGTGCCGGAGGATTTCGATTTCAACGGCCTGCAGGCTGGTGTGAAGGTCGTCGTCTTCTACACGGAAGTCGATGGCAAGCGCGTCGTCAACGATCTCGATATCGTCCAGTAGATTTCTGTGCCGCCAGGCAACTGGCGGCCCAAGCGAACGCGGCGCTTCGGACGCGATCGCTATCCCGCAGTTTCCCAAGCCGCACCGCCGACGTTCAGTCGGGAATGGCTCTACATCCAGCCGATAATCTTCATTTGCGGATCGACCTTCAGGATCTGGTCCTGATGGATAGGAATTTCGGCCGCTTCTTCCTTTTCGACATCGCCGATCAGACGGAATAGCGTGCGGATGACGCCGCCATGCGTGACGCAGACGGTCGGGCGGTCGACGGATGCCAGCCAGGAGCCGACACGCCAGGAGAGGATTTCATAGCTTTCCGCGTCATCGCCGGGCGGAATGAAATCCCACTTGTTGGCCTTGCGTTCCGCGAGCCGGTCGGGCTGCGTCGCTTTCAGTTCCTTGAGGGTAAAGCCTTCCCAGGCGCCGAACGATACTTCGACCAGCCGGTCGTCGGTGCGATAGTCCCTGGGCGGCACGCCCATGGCCTGTCTTGCGATTTCCATGGTTTCGCGCGTGCGCCGCAACGGGCTGGCGACGAAATCGAAGGGCCGGTTTTCGAAGGCGAGGATTTCGGCGAGATCGATGCCGTTCTGCCGCGCCTGTTCGCGGCCGATGGCGTTGAGATCGATATCCTTCTGCCCCTGCAGGCGCCGCTCGGCATTCCAGTCGGTCTGACCGTGACGTATCACATAGAGGATGGGCGACACGGTCAGATTTCCTGTTGGTCAGTCCTTCGCGACGGAAATGTCGGGCGCGTCCACGGCCTTCATGCCGACCGTATGGTAGCCGGAATCGACGTGATGGACTTCGCCGGTGACAGCCGTCGACAGGTCGGACAGCAGATAGAGGGCGGAATTGCCGACCTCGTCGATCGTGACGGTCCGCTTCAGCGGTGCGTTGTACTCGTTCCACTTCAGGATGTAGCGGAAGTCGCCGATGCCGGAAGCCGCGAGCGTCTTGATCGGGCCTGCCGAGATCGCGTTGACGCGAATGCCGCGGCCGCCGAGATCGACTGCGAGATAGCGCACGCTTGCTTCCAGAGCAGCCTTTGCCACACCCATGACGTTGTAATGCGGCATGACCTTCTCCGCACCGTAATAGGTGAGGGTGATCATCGAGCCGCCGTCATTCATGATTCGCTCGGCGCGCTGTGCAACCGCCGTGAACGAATAGACGGAGATGTCCATCGTCTTCGTGAAGTTGTCGCGGCTGGTATCGAGGTAACGGCCGGTCAGCTCGTCCTTGTCGGAGAAGGCGATGGCGTGCACGACGAAATCGATCTTGCCCCATTTGGCTTCCAGCGTGTCGATGACCGCATCGATCGTTGCCGGCTCGGTCACGTCGCAATGGCCTGCCATGAAGGCGCCCAGTTCCTGGGCGAGCGGCTCGACGCGCTTCTTCAGGGCATCGCCCTGCCACGTCAATGCGATTTCGGCTCCGGCATCCGAACAGGCCTTGGCAATACCCCACGCTATCGAACGGTTGTTTGCTACGCCGAGGATGACGCCGCGCTTGCCTGCCATGAGGCCAGTGGATTGAGCCATATTCTGCTCCCTTGAACTTTCGAATGACCCTGCCTATGGCATAGCCCGTCCCCCTGTTCAAGCATCGTAAAGATCATCAACTGTTAGGGATCGTAACAAAGGGTGCTGTTGTCACTAAAATTTCACAGGAAAAGCCCTTCGCGCATGCTGCGCATGAGATCCGTAACCTTATCGTCCGGTTTTTCCCACAGCATGAGCCGCAATTCGACGATGAGATCGCCTTTTCCGCCGTTGCCGTCGGGCAATCCTTCGCCGGGAATGCGAACGGTCTGATCCGAACCGGACCAGGCGGGCACCGTCAGCTTGACCGGCCCGTTCAACCCGTCGACCATGGTTTCGCAGCCGAGCACGGCATTTTCGATGGTGACGGGCAGTATCGTGCGCACGTCACTGCCGTCGAGCGTGAAGCGTCCGTCGGTAGACAGATGGATGGTAATGGCGACGTCGCCGCGCAACATGCCCTGAAGCTTCAATCCCTGGCCTTTCAGGTGAAGCACCTGGCCGTTCGAGATGTCCGTCGTCGCCTGGAAGCGCGCCTCGCGGCCGTCGGACAGCGGAACGGTGATCCATCGGCTCTTCAGCATGTCGTCGAGCGTCACCGTGGCTTCCGCCGCGACCTCTGGCGTCTTTTCCGGCGGCTTCTCCGGAACGCTGCCGCCGGTGATGCGGCGTACGAGCGAGCTCAGAATACCGAATGCGGACCGTGAGCCGGCTGAAGAGGTTCCCGTCGCCAGCAACTCTTCTTCCGCAGAGGCTTCTTCGGTGGCGGCCGAGTTGGCGTCCTGCGGCTTCTCCGCCTGCTGTGCGCCGGTCTCCGCCGTGGCTTGCTCCTGCTGCGCGCGGCCGGCCTTCACTCCAAAAATGCGCTCGACCATGTCCTCGGGGGATTCGCCGGCGGCGGTCTGCTGGGCGGACCGGCCGGCCGCGGCGGATGCAGCGGCCTTGCGCGCATTGGCCTGGGCAAGCTCTTCCATGATCTTGTCGGCGTTGGCGCGTGCGGCCTTGGCGCGCTCGGCCGCCTCGCGCGCGGCCTGCCGCTGCTGCATGATCGTCTGCTCCTGGCTCTGGCCCTTGGCCTCGGCCATGCGCGCGATCTGATCGTAACGGCTGCGCTTCTTCGGATCCTTCAGCGTCTCGTAGGCATGGCCGATTTCGGCGAAACGCTCCGTCGCCGTTGGATCGCCAAGATTGTGGTCCGGATGGGCGGTTTTTGCCAGGTTGCGCCAGGCGGACTTGATTTCGTCCGCCCCTGCATCCTTCTTAACGCCCAACACCTTGTACGGATCGCGCATCTTTCCCGCCATCGTTCATGGATGTGCCCAGCCCCATAGCGGCACTCCAAGCAAAGAACCCCGTTGGTCGCGCTTCGCCACCTTGCTTCCTGTCTGGGAGGCACGGCGATGCGCGAATGAACCGATCCTGCGGGAAGAGTTGCTAATCAGGCGTTACGCCGGGCAGGGGCAAGCCATCCCCATTTGGCGGCATGGTTAGCCGATCGCTAACGAGGCAGGCCGGGAGCTGGCAAATGCTTCCGTAGCGCATTTGCACATGCGCTCATCGGCTCGAATTATCTTGGATGCGGGAAGGAGCGGAGGACGAGGAGGTTCAGCCGGCCTGCTGGAAACTGAGCAGCTGCCACTCACCCTGGCCGACGAGGCAGGTCCTGCCGGAGAAATTGGCAATGCCCTGATAGGAGTGGCGGCTCGTGCGGAACTGTCGGCAGACCACGCCAGAAGCGTTGCTTTCGACGATCGTGTCGATGACGCCGGCGCTGCCGGTCGAGGCGTTGGCCCACGGAATGGACTGACCGTTGAGCTTTAGCAGATCCGCGGAAGTGACCGCATTGCGTACGGTCGTCTCATCGGAAATGCTGTCGGTCGTCACGGGGGCTGTCGGCACCGTGCCGGTCGATACGCTGCGATCCACCTTGGCGGAGCTCAGATAGTCCATGCCGCCGCCGACGCAGCCGCCAAGTGTGAAAAGGGAGACCAGGGCGACAGCCATCGTCACGCCTTTTGCAAGCTTGCGCTTTGTATCAACGGTCGACTTTGCTATGACTTCCACCCGAACATTGCGGCCAGCCAGAGGGGCCGGCGGTTATTAGGAATTGCGGAGTATTTAAACTAATATGTCGGAAAACGAGTTAACAAGCGGTGACTTCACCGAGCAGAACGAGCCTTTCACCCTTTTTGCGGCCTGGCTGCGCGAGGCGGAGAGCACGGAGCCGAACGATCCGAATGCGGTTGCACTGGCAACGGTGGATAAGGATGGTTTGCCAAATGTCCGCATGGTTCTTCTAAAAGGCTTCGATAGTGACGGATTCGTATTCTATACGAATTTCGAAAGCCAGAAAGGCCAAGAAATTCTTTCCCAAAAGAAAGCGGCCATGTGTTTCCACTGGAAATCGCTGCGTCGCCAGGTGCGCCTGCGCGGCCTGGTTGAAGTGGTGACCGACAACGAGGCCGACGAATATTTCAAGACCAGGGCGCGGGGCAGCCGCATCGGCGCCTGGGCCTCGAAGCAATCCCGCCCTCTGGAGGGCCGGTTCGCGCTGGAAAAGGCCGTCGCCGAATACACGGCCCGCTATGCCATCGGCGAGATCCCGCGTCCGTCCTACTGGTCCGGCTTCCGCATCCGGCCGCTCTCGATCGAATTCTGGCATGACCGCCAGTTTCGCCTGCATGACCGAATCGAATTTCGTCGTGATGTCCCGGAAGGTGCCTGGCAGAAGGTGCGGATGTATCCGTGACCCTATGCCGTTTCCCGGCGCCCCATCAGCCGCATGGGGATGCCGGAGGCGAGCGCCGACGCATAGCGCGCCTTCTGGTAATGGCCGTTCAGCGATAGTCGCGGCAGGAGCATCGCAGCCGCGCCGTTCGTCGCCATTATAGTGCCGGGGCGTGTCGTGACGCCGACGGAAAAGCCGAGTTCCGCGGCAAGCCTGCCCTCGCGCTGCGAGACTGCTTCCGGCGTGCCGTAGGGATAGGCGATTGCAACCGGCCGTTTTCCGGCGATGTCGGTCACATAATCGGCCGAAAGCGCCATCTCCGCCTCCGCCTCCGCCTCCGTCAGCCTCGCCAGCGCCCGGTGGCTCACCGTATGCGCGCCGAGCGAAGCGAGCGGATGATCGATAAGTTGCCTTAATTCATTCCGATCCATGATGGACGCCCGTACGATGTCGAGCGGGTCCAGGCCATGATGCCTGGCAAGCTCGTCGATCCGTCCGACGGCTTCGCTTTCTTCGTTTCCGTGAACGAAAGCGGCGAAGCGGGCAAATGCGGCATGTTTCTGACTGTCCTTGCCAAGCGGCACGAATTCCTCGCCAGAGCCGAAGTCGAATGTCAGCCGATCCAGCCGGCCGAGCAGTTCGGCCAGCGTTTCCCACCATAGACTATGGGTCCGTTCCGAAAGCCCCTGGGCGACGAAGACCGTGAAGGGCGCATTGTGGCGTGCGAAGACCGGCAGGGCATGGTCGAGATTGTCCCGGTTGCCGTCATCGAGCGTGAAGGCGACGAAAGGCGGCTTGCCCGCGGCAGTGGCTGCCCGCGAGGGAAGAGCGTCGAGGGCGATGAACTCGTAGCCATCCTGCTTCAGGCGGGCGATCGCGCGATCGAGAAAACCGGGCGAAACCTCCAGATGCGCATTGGGCGCAAAACGGCGGGGCAGGGCGGGGCGGACATGATGGAGCGTGAAGATGGCGCCAAGGCCGGCGACACCGCGCATCAGGCCGGCACCCTTTAGAATTGCGGCAGCCTCCAGCCCGCTGGAAATCATCGTGCGCTTGAGGCGGACCTTGATGCCCTGTTCCATGCGGAGCGACCTGGTTGACCAATGCCAACGCTTTAGCCCACCCTCCGTTAAACCTTACTGAATCTTTGCCATAATTTCCAATACGTTAACAATTATTTTACCAGCAATAGCAAAATTAAAGAACTATCGAGGCTGTTGCCTCAATATCGCACCGATATCAGGTTTTTTGTCGCAAAATCATACATGGATTGATGCGGTGTGTTGGCATTCTTTCGGTTGGGGACAATTATGAAACGACTTTTGATGGCTCTGTCTGCGGCCGTCTTGCTATTGAGCGCTCCTGTGGCGAGCTTTGCTGGCAGCGCCTATTTCATCATGGATGCGAAGACCGGTAAGGTGCTCGCCTCAAGCAATGCGGATGACCTCAACCATCCGGCATCCTTGACCAAGATGATGACCTTGTATCTGACCTTCGAGGCGATCCATCGCGGCAAGCTGAGCTGGAACAGCCGGATACCGGTATCGAGCGCGGCGGCGGCCAAGCCCCCGACCAAGCTCGGTCTGAGACCCGGCAGCACGGTGACGGTCCGCGAAGCCGTCGACGGCATGATTATCAAGTCCGCCAACGATGCCGCCGCCGCCATGGCGGAAACGCTGGGCGGGAGCGAAAGCGGCTTTGCCCGGCTGATGACGCAGAAGGCGCGCGAGATCGGCATGCGCCGCACCGTCTTCGTGAATGCTTCGGGCCTTCCCAACATGCAGCAGGTGACGACGGCACGCGACATGTCGACGCTCGCCGTTGCCCTCATCAACAATTATCCCCAGGAATACCGGCTCTTCTCGCAGGCGAGCTTCAGCTATCGTGGTCATCGCGTTCGCGGCCACAACAACCTGATGTATCGCTATGAAGGCATGGACGGCATCAAGACCGGCTATACCAACGCCTCCGGCTTCAACCTGGTCAGCGCCGTGCGCCAGGGCAACCGTCGGGTGATCGGCGTCGTCATGGGCGGCGCCACGGCCCGCGGCCGCGATGCCTTGATGGCATCGCTGCTGGATCGCTACATTCCGAAGGCGACCTCCGTTTCGGCATCGCGGCTTGTTGCAAGCGTCAGTGGCGGCAAGGCTGCACGGCAGGTCGAAGTGGCCTCCGCCTCCGATGATGTTGCCGTCGATGTCGACACGCAGACCACCGCGACGACGACCAACAAGCGCGCCGAGGCCGTGCCGATGGCATTTGCCGCCGCCTCGAACGTCACCGTGCCGATGGATCGCCCCGCAGCGATGGACGAAATTCTCGTTTCCAACAAGCCGGCAGCCGGCGGTGGCTGGCAGGTGCAGATCGCCGCAACGCCGACGGCCCAGGCCGCCAAGGATCTGCTCTCCGAAGCGAAGTCCCGCGCCGGCAACGCGCTCGCCAACGCTTCGCCCTATACCGAAGCCGTCGGCAAGGGTGGCAACACCGTCTATCGTGCCCGCTTCATCGGCTTTGCAAGCCGCGACGATGCGAGTTCCGCCTGCTCCGCTCTGAAGCGCAAGGATTTCGATTGCATGCTGCTGCCCAACAAAGGCTAAGCATATCGCGAACTGGATTTTGACGAGCAGGCGGGGCAAAACTCCGCCGGCTCGACTTTTTTGTCGGAATCGTTCATCAATGCCCGGAACATAAGGGGAACGATACCGATGCTGAAAGATCTGATGACGCAGTTCGAGGCGGCTTCCGCGACCTATGCCGCCGACAACGGCCTTGAACGCGATGACGATTGGTTCGTCCTGAAATTGCAGGAGGAGATGGGCGAATTGATCCAGATCTGGAACAGGATCACCGGTCGCGGCCGCCGCAAGGGCATGAGCGAATCAGAGCTTGCGACGGCGCTCGCCGATGAAACGGCCGATGTGCTCGGCCATATTCTTCTATTCGCGCATCGCAACGGCCTCGATCTCAATGCAGCCGTCGAGCGCAAGTGGCGTTTTCGCCCGCACGAAGAGTAAGGGCAGGGGTAGCTTAAGCCTTGGTGCCGCCCACGGTGATCTGGTCCATGCGCAGATGCGGCTGGCCGACGCCGACGGGAACCCATTGACCCGCCTTGCCGCAGTTGCCGATGCCGGTATCGAGCTTCGTGTCGTTGCCGACCATCGTGACGCGTCTCATGGCGTCCGGCCCGTTGCCGATCAGCATGGCGCCCTTGATCGGAGCGCCGATCTTGCCGTTCTCGACGAGATAGGCCTCCGTGCAGCCGAAGACGAACTTGCCGGAGGTAATATCCACCTGGCCGCCGCCGAAGGAGACGGCATAGATGCCCTTCTTCACCGAGGCGATGATTTCTTCCGGCGTCTTGTCGCCGCCGAGCATGTAGGTGTTGGTCATGCGCGGCATCGGCGTATGGGCATAGCCCTGCCGGCGGCCGTTGCCGGTTGCCTTCATGCCCATCAGGCGCGCATTCTGCCGGTCCTGCATGTAGCCGACCAGCTTGCCGTTCTCGATCAGCACGTTATAGGCCGAAGGCGTGCCTTCGTCGTCCACCGTGATCGAGCCGCGGCGGTTTTCGATCGTGCCGTCGTCGACGACGGTAACGCCCGGCGCGGCGACCATCTGGCCCATCAGGCCTGCGAAGGCCGAGGTCTTCTTGCGGTTGAAATCGCCTTCCAGCCCGTGCCCGACGGCCTCGTGCAGCATGACGCCCGGCCAGCCGGAGCCAAGCACGATGTCCATCGTGCCGGCCGGCGCTTCGATCGCCTCGAGATTGACGAGCGCCTGCCGCAAGGCCTCGTCGGCGCCGCGATGCCAGTTGTCCTGAGTGACGAAGTCGCCGAAACCGATGCGTCCGCCGGTGCCGAAGGAGCCTGCCTCCTGCCGGTCGCCGTCGCCGACGATCACCGAGATGTTGATGCGTGTCATCGGGCGGATATCGCGGACCCGATGCCCATCGGCGCGCAGGATGTCGACGACCTGCCAGCTCGCGGCGATGGATGCCGTCACCTGGCGTACCTTGTCGTCCTTGTCGCGCAGATAGCTGTCGATCTGCTGCAGGAGCTTGGCCTTCTCCTCGAAGCTTGGCGTGCCGATCGGGTTCTCGTCGCCGTAGAGCACCTTGTTGGTGCGCTGCGGCGCTGCCGCGTAGGAGCCGGCATGACCCGAGGTGACCGCGCGCACGGCGTCGGCGGCGCGCTTCAGCGCCGCCTCGGAAAGATCGCCGGCATGGGCATAGCCCACGGCTTCGCCGGCAACGGCGCGCAGGCCGAAGCCCTGCTCGGTGTTGAAGCTGCCGCCCTTCATCCGGCCATTGTCGAATGTCAGCGATTCCGCCTGGACATGCTCGACGAAGAGCTCGCCGTCGTCGGCGCCCGACAGCGCCTCGGCAACGATGCCGCGCAGCTTGGCTTCGTCGGCGTCGAAAAGGGTAAGGAGATCGGTATTCATGAGTCAGGTGCTCCGTTCAGAGCCGATGTAGGATTCTCACGGCGCAAGAGCAAGCCCATCCCGTCAGGGAAGGGCGTCGTAGCCTTCGGCAAAGCCCTTCAGATCGACCGGAATGCCGATGCCTTCTTCCGGCGACTGGAAGACGATGAAGGTTGCGGTGGCGCCGCTGCGCAGTGTCTTCAGCAACTCGTCCTCGAGCACGACCTCGGCGTAGCAGCCGTCGGAGAAGCAGCGCACGAAATAGGCGCGGCCGATATCCTTGCCGTCGATATTGAGGCCGAGCCCGTTCGGCAGCAGCACGCCGAGCGGCGCAAGCACGCGCAGGATCTTCGACTTGCGGTCAGCCGTCTTCAGCACCACGACGGAAAGGCCGATTTCCGGGCGATCCTCGGCGATCACGTTTTGCATCAGCGCGCATTGCTCGGTCGAAGCGCCGGCCGGCTTGTCGCAGACGACGGACCATGCGCCGTGGCTGGAGCGCACCGTACCCGGCGGCTGCGGAACCTGGCTGGTGGGAACCTGCTGCGTATGCGGCTGCGGCTGGCCCTGCTGTTCGGGCTGCAACTGCTGGGTCTGCTGCGCCGGCGGCTGAGTCTGTTGTGCCTGCTGCGCCCATGCGGGCGCCGCGACTGCGGCAGCGACGCTGACGGTAACAAGCAAAAGCCGGGCGAGGGAACGAAAACCCATGGAAACCTCTAGATTCGAATCAGTGCCGCTATTGTTGAAGCCCAGGCCGGCAAATGAAAAGCCCCGGGTGCTGGATTCCAACCGACTACGGCGGAAATACGACGTCTACTCCATTTTGTCCCGGCGGCGCCATGGACCATCATGCAATTTTTCGTATGATGATGAAATGCTTGCCATGTCCGGGACGAGCGTGGGGGATATTCGCGCAAAAATGCCGCACTAACAAATCTCTTGAGTTGTTGCGGAGTACCCCAAACTGTGGTTTGAAGCGCAATGGATTGTAGGGATACTGCGTTTGAGGAAGATCTGGGATCAAACGCTGGAGGGAGAGACATCGTGATTAAAAGAGCTTACGCGGCTCTGGCGGCTATGATCTGTCTGCTTTTTGCGACAGGTAGTTACGCCGATCAGCCGAAACCTTGGGAAACCGGTATGCAGGAGGCGGCGACCGGCAACATGCATCAAATCCGCTGGTTTGAGGCATACACGCTTTGGTTTATTATTCCGATCACGCTGCTGGTTCTCGTCCTCCTGGTGGTGGTCATTGTCAAGTTCCGGGCTTCCAGGAACCCGGTTCCGTCGAAGACGAGCCACAACACGCTGATCGAGGTCGTCTGGACCATCGGTCCGGTGCTCATTCTGCTTTTCCTGGCTATTCCCTCCTTCAACCTTCTCACCGACCAGCTCACGTTCCCGCAGCAGATCGACGTCACCGTCAAGGCGACGGCGACGCAGTGGCAGTGGAACTATGAATATGAGGGTAGCGGTGCAACGCCGGTCGCCTTCGATTCCTTCATGCTGAAGGATCAGGACCGCACCGCCGCCGGCAAGGACGACAAGTCGAAGTATCCGCGGCTTCTCGCCGTCGACAACGAGATGGTTGTTCCCGTCGGCAAGAACGTTCGCGTTCTCGTCACGGCCGCGCCGACCGACGTCATTCATTCCTTCGCCATGCCTTCCTTTGGCGTCAGGATCGACGCCATTCCGGGTCGCCTGAACGAAACCTGGTTCAACGCCGACCGTGAAGGCTTGTTTTACGGACAGTGTTCCGAGCTCTGTGGCAAGGATCACTCTTTCATGCCGATCGCCATCCGTGTCGTCTCCGACGATCAATACAAGCAGTGGCTTGCCGCTGCCGCGACTGATCTGAACAAGGCGAACAAGGCTCTGATGGCCGCCGTCGATCAACCGACGACCGTCAAGGTCGCCGAAAACACGGCGAAGTAAGAGGGGTAGGAACTATGGCTGGATCCACGGCACACGACGATCACTCGCACGATCTTCACGACGCTCATGCGCATGATGATCATCACGCTCACAAACAACGCTTCGCTGACCGTTGGCTTTTCTCGACGAATCACAAGGACATCGGCACGCTCTACCTGATCTTTGCGATCTGTGCGGGCGTCATCGGCTTCCTTCTGTCGGTCGCCATCCGCATGGAATTGCAGGAACCCGGCATTCAGATCTTCAGCGGTTTGGCGTCGATGGTTTACGGCTATTCCGGCGACGCCGCCATCGATGGCGGCAAGCAGATGTACAACGTCTTCGTCACCGCCCACGCGCTGATCATGATCTTCTTCATGGTCATGCCGGCGATGATCGGCGGCTTTGCCAACTGGATGGTGCCGATCATGATCGGCGCGCCGGATATGGCTTTCCCGCGCCTCAACAACATCTCCTTCTGGCTTCTCGTCCCGGCATTCCTGCTGCTCATCCTTTCGATGTTCGTCGAAGGTCCGGCGGGTGCTTATGGCGCGGGCGCCGGCTGGACGATGTATGTGCCCTTGTCGGGCACGGTCGGCCATCCGGGCCCGGCGATCGACCTGGTGATTTTCGCTCTCCATCTGGCGGGTGCGTCCTCGATCCTCGGTGCGATCAACTTCATCACGACCATCCTCAACATGCGCGCTCCCGGCATGACGCTGCACAAGATGCCGCTGTTTGCCTGGTCGGTTCTGATCACCGCATTCCTGCTGCTTCTGTCGCTGCCCGTCCTCGCCGGCGCCATCACCATGGTGCTGACCGACCGTAACTTCGGCACGACCTTCTTCGCGCCGGAAGGCGGTGGCGATCCGCTGCTCTACCAGCACCTCTTCTGGTTCTTCGGGCATCCGGAAGTCTACATCCTGATCCTGCCCGGCTTCGGCATGATCAGCCACATCATCTCGACCTTCTCGCGCAAGCCGATCTTCGGCTACCTCGGCATGGCCTATGCCATGGTGGCGATCGGTGCGGTCGGCTTCGTCGTCTGGGCCCACCACATGTACGTAACCGGCCTGTCGCTCGACACGCAGCGCTACTTCGTGTTCGCGACGATGGTCATCGCCGTCCCCACGGGCGTCAAGATTTTCTCGTGGATCGCGACGATGTGGGGCGGTTCCATCGAGTTCCGCACGCCGATGATCTGGGCGCTCGGCTTCATCTTCCTGTTCACGCTCGGCGGCGTTACCGGCGTTCAGCTCGCCAATGCCGGCCTCGACCGCGAACTGCACGCAACCTACTTTGTGGTCGCGCACTTCCATTACGTGCTGTCGCTCGGCGCCGTCTTCGCCATCTTCGCCGCCTGGTACTACTGGTTCCCGAAGATGACCGGCTACATGTACAATGAGCGGATCGGAAACTGGCACTTCTGGATCACCTTCATCGGCGTGAACATGGTGTTTTTCCCGCAGCACTTCCTGGGCCGCGCGGGCATGCCGCGCCGCTACATCGACTATCCGGATGCCTATGCCGGCTGGAATTTCGTTTCCTCCATCGGCTCCTATGTCGCAGCCGTGGGCGTTTGCTTCTTCTTCTGGGGCGTTATAGATGCTTTCGTGAAGAAGCGCGTTGCAGGCAACAATCCCTGGGGCGAGGGTGCGACCACGCTCGAGTGGCAGCTTTCGTCGCCGCCGCCCCATCATCAGTGGGAAGAGCTGCCGCGCATCAAGTAGTCCGGTTCCGGACGCCGTGACACGCGGCGTCCGGCTCAACTGATAATTGGAAGAAAGAATGACGGTCATCGACAATCACGAAGCGCTCGCGAAGCAAGGCGAAACCGGCTTGTCGGAAGCGAGTGCGCGCGATTATTTCGAGCTTCTGAAGCCGCGTGTCATGTCGCTGGTCGTCTTCACCGCCTTCACCGGCCTGGTGCTGGCCCCCGGCCACATCAATCCGGTGCTCGGCTTCATCGCCATCCTCTGCATTGCCGTGGGTGCCGGCGCGTCCGGCGCTTTGAACATGTGGTATGATGCCGATATCGATGCCGTGATGAGCCGCACCGCGCGCCGGCCGATCCCCTCGGGGCGCATCAACCCGTCGGAAGCCCTGGCGTTCGGCCTCGTGCTGTCGGGCTTCTCGGTGACGATCCTCGGTCTGGCGATAAACTGGCTTTCCGCCGGCATCCTCGCTTTCACCATTTTCTTCTATGCCGTCGTCTACACGATGTGGCTGAAGCGTTCGACGCCGCAGAACATCGTCATCGGCGGCGCTGCAGGCGCTTTTCCGCCCGTGATCGGTTGGGCTTGCGTGACCGGCAGCGTGACGATCGAGAGCATCGTGCTCTTCCTCATCATCTTCCTGTGGACACCGGCGCATTTCTGGGCGCTGGCCCTGTTCAAGATGGGAGACTACGAAGCCGTCGATGTGCCGATGCTGCCGAATGTCGCCGGGATACCGGCGACCAAGAACCAGATCGTCGTCTATGCCGTGCTGACCGCCGTCATCGGCGTCGCTCCGGCTCTCATGGGCTTTGCAAGCTTCGGCTATGGCGTCGTTGCCGCAGTTCTCGGCGCGATCTTCGTACACTGTTCCATCGCCGTCTGGCGTATGGCCGATGGCGACGTGAAGATGGTGCCGGCAAAGAAGCTCTTCGGCTTTTCCATATTCTATCTCTTCGCGATCTTTTCCGCGCTGCTGATCGACCGGCTCGTTGCCGTGCTGATGTCGGGCGCCGCCGGAGGCTGGCTATGATCGAACTCGTCAAACTGACGGAAGCGCAGAAGAAATCACGGCGAGGGCGGAATATTGCACTCGGCCTGGTACTGGCCGGTCTGGTGGTGCTGTTCTACGCGATCACCATCATCAAGGTCGGTTCTGGACACGTTTGAGGAGGCGTGATGGAGGGGGAGGTCAAAAAGAGCGCGAGGAACGGCAGCCGTAACAACGGGCTGGTCGTTGCCATGTGCCTCAGCTTCGTCATCGGCATGACTGCCATGTGCGCCGCTGCCGTGCCGCTCTATCGCATGTTCTGCCAGGTGACGGGCTATAACGGCACGACGCAGCGCGTCGAGCAGGTGTCCAACCTTATCCTCGACAGGCAGATCCAGGTTTCCTTCGACGCCAATGTCGCGCCCGGCCTGCCATGGGATTTCAAGCCATTGCAGAAGACTGTAAGCCCGAAGATCGGCGAGACGGTCGAGGTCAAGTTCGAGATCGAGAACAAGTCCGACAAGCCGGAACGCGGCCAGGCGATCTTCAACGTCACGCCGCTGGAAGCCGGGGTCTATTTCAACAAGGTCCAGTGCTTCTGCTTCAACGAAACGGATCTCGCGCCAGGGGAAAAGCGCGAGATGTCGGTGGTTTTCTACGTCGATCCTGAGATCGCCAAGGCCGTGGAAACCAAGACGATCAACGCCCTGACACTGTCCTATACATACTACCCGCGGGAAGGCGTAAAGCCCGTGGCGTCGAATGAAGGCACAGCACAGCCGGCGGAAAAGAAACTTTGATGGAGAGTGCTTTTCGGTTTGACCGGAAGCAGTATGGGAAAAAGTTATTCGGGGATTGCTGATATGGCCGAAGCGCATCAAAAGAAACACGACTATCACATTATCGATCCCAGCCCATGGCCGATCGTCGCGGCCATTGGCGCCTTCGTAATCACCTTCGGCGGCGTCGGTTTCATGCGCTATCTGAATGGTGGCACGCTGCATCTGTTCGGACTGAACCTGGCGCAGCCATGGTTGTTTTTCATCGGTCTGGCCCTGATCCTCTACGTCATGTACGGCTGGTGGGCCGATACGATCAAGGAAGCGCATGAAGGCGCGCATACCCGCGTCGTCTCGCTGCATCTGCGCTACGGCATGATTATGTTCATCGCCTCCGAGGTGATGTTCTTCGTTGCCTGGTTCTGGGCCTATTTCGACGTCAGCCTGTTTCCGAACGAGGCGATCCAGGCCTCGCGCACGGCCTTCCTCGGCGGCCAGTTCCCGCCGAAGGGCGTCGAGGTCCTCGATCCCTGGCACCTGCCGATCTACAACACCATCATCCTGCTGCTGTCGGGCACCACGGTTACCTGGGCACACCATGCGTTGCTGCATGGCGACCGCAAGGGGCTGATCCAGGGTCTGACGCTCACCGTCCTTCTCGGCGCCCTGTTCTCCTGCGTCCAGGCCTATGAGTATGCCCATGCGCCATTCGAGTTCAGAAACTCGATCTACGGTGCGACCTTCTTCATGGCGACCGGCTTCCATGGCTTCCACGTTTTGATCGGCACCATCTTCCTGCTGGTGTGCCTGGTGCGCGCCATCCGCGGAGATTTCACGCCGAAACAGCATTTCGGCTTCGAAGCGGCCGCCTGGTACTGGCACTTCGTCGACGTCGTCTGGCTGTTCCTCTTCTTCTGCATCTATATCTGGGGCAGCTGGGGCGCACCGGTCGCCGCCGGCTGACCGGCCTCGATCTTTCGATGACAAAAGGCGGGCGCTCGGTGCCCGCCTTTTTGTTATATCAAGAATAAACCTCCACCTACGGTGGAGGACTGGACGAGTTTTACACGGTAGTTGAGAGACCTCCTGCTTGAACCGCTGGCGTGGCCCAGACTTCAAACAAGGAGGTTATATGGATGAGCAATCGCTCTCGCATGCGACGTGGGACTGCAAATATCACGTTGTTTTTGGCAGCAAATACCGAACGAAAAGACTCTACGGGGATGTGCGTCGAGAGTTGGGTGAACTCTTACGTCGTCTGGCTCAGCAAAAGGGCTGCCAGATCGAAGAGGGTCATTTGATGCCCGATCATGTCCACATGTTGATATCGATCCCGCCGAAATACTCGGTCGCGCATATAGTTGGATTTTTGAAGGGCAAGACGGCTCTTTACATTGCCAACAAGTACGCGCGTAAGCGCCGCTACAAAGGGTATCACTTTTGGGCACGTGGGTATTTCGTGTCGACGACGGGCTATAATGAGCAGGTCGTCAGACAATATATCCGGAACCAAGAAAAGGCCGACAAAGCTTCCGACTTTGCCGACCTCTTTAATCGTAGCTACTAAGCACTAACAAAACCACTTCTAGTGGTTCAAGCGCAGCGTTTCAAACCTCCACCTTTGGTGGAGGTCATGACTTTGGGCGCTCAGCTTCCGGATGCCAGTCTCTCGAACGCGGTCGGATGAGATATGGGGCAAGTGAGCCGTTGCCGGATTTCCTCGGCACAGGCCTCCGGGCTGCTGATCGATGTATCGACCTCCAGATCGTAGATGCCGGGTCGATGCACATGCTCCTGCCAGGCGACGACCGGAGCGGGGATGGGCATGCCGGCCTCAACCGCCACATAGGCACTCTGTCTTTCCGGCCCTTCCGCCAGCCGCCGCTGCATCACGATATCGAGCGGGCAGCGTACGCCGACAAACAAGGCCGGCAGATCCGCAAGCAGCCGGGCGCAATCGCCGAGAATGCCGAGCGGCCGCGAATGGGCGTCGTGGTGGCCGAATTCGGCGACGACATTCAGCCCCATGCGGCTGTGCGCGGCGATGGAGGCATAGAGTGCGGCATAAAGGCGCGGAATCAGTTGCTCGAGGTCGGGTCGTTCGCCGCCAGGTCGCAAACCGATACCCGGCCGATAGCTTGGAGGCATGATGTGTCGCACATAGGCGTCGACGCCGAGATTGACCCACACGCCTTCGAATCTCTCCTGAATCACTTCGACGATGCTGCTCTTTCCGGATCGCGGCGCACCGTTCAGAATGATGATATGGCCGGATGGCGTTCCGTCGCTGAGTGCCATGATTTCAGTCCTTTTGCGCGTTTTCCGGGCCTATGACGAGAACATCCGAGCTTTTCGATTGGACGGATGTGCACATCACGGCTACTGATAATGACGGGGCGAGATCTTTCCATTCGCCCGCAATGGCAGGCTGATCGAGACAGAACTTTGAGCTCAGAACAAGACAAGACACCGGATGAGGCATCCCACACCGACAGCGCTCACTTTGCGCCCGTCGATCCGTTCAAGGTCGGCATCCAGGGATGTTGTCCACGCTGCGGCCAAGGCAAGCTCTTCGATGGATTATTGTCGCTGAAGCCGCGTTGCGCCGCTTGCAACCTCGACTACGCTTTCGCCGATGCGGGAGATGGCCCGGCCGTCTTCGTCATCCTGATCGTCGGCTTCATCATCATCGGCTCGGTCCTGTGGATGCAGATCAATTATGCGCCGCCGATCTGGGTCTATATCGTGCTGTTCGCCCCGTTGACGATCATTCTGTCCCTTTTGTCCCTGCGTTGGTGCAAGGGCATTCTGATCGCCCTTCAATATCGCAACAACGCCAGCGAGGGGCGCGTCAGTCGTGACTGAGCCGACGATGGCCGTCCGTCGCGCCAATCCCTTGTGGCAGATCGGCAAGGCACTGCTTCTGCTTGTCGCTCTCGTCATCCTCATCGGGCTCGGCACCTGGCAGGTCGAGCGGCTGCAATGGAAAGAAGGTCTGCTCGCCGATATCGCCGCACGCACGGATGCACCCGCCGTCCCCTTGTCGGCGATCGAGACCATGGCTGCGTCCGGGGGCGATATAGAATATCGTGTGGTAACCGCCACCGGCCATTACCTGAATGACAAGGAGCGGCATTTCCTCGCGACTTATGACGGCGACCCCGGCTATCATATCTACACGCCGCTGCAGCTGGACGATGGCCGCTATGTCTTCGTCAATCGGGGATTCGTGCCCACCGAGGCCAAGGAGCCTGAAAAGCGCAAGCAGGGTGAGTTGACAGGCGAGCAAACCGTCACCGGCCTCGCGCGCGCCAAGCTTGCCGGGCAGCCCTCGGGCATGCCGGACAACGATCTCGGCAAGAACATATTCTTCTGGAAGGATCTGGACACCATGGCGTCCAGCGTCGGTTTGCCGAAGGACAAGGTGCTGCCCTTCTTCATCGATGCCGGCAAGACGCCCAATCCGCAAGGCCTGCCGATCGGCGGCGTGACCATCGTCGATCTGCCGAACAGCCATCTGCAATATGCCGTGACCTGGTATGGGCTGGCGGTCGCGCTGGTCGCCATCGTCGCCATTTCCTGGTGGCGCAAACACCACCCGGATGCGCCCGGGCAATAGAGGCATGCAATAGAATAGCTTCATTTCGATGGAATATTCGGCTAGAGCAGGCGGCAAGGCGAACCTATCTATGGCTGAGCCACCGTTGCGGATTTCGGAAGAGAGATGAACATAGCCGTTTCCAAACCTGACCTGACCATCCGGCTTTGCGGGCCGCGCGGCTTCTGCGCCGGCGTCGATCGCGCCATCCAGATCGTCGTTCTGGCGCTGAAGGCCTATGGCGCGCCGGTCTATGTCCGCCACGAGATCGTGCACAATCGCTATGTCGTCGAAGGACTGGAAGCCAAGGGCGCGATCTTCGTCGAGGAACTGGACGAAATCCCGGCCGAACATCGCGCCCAGCCCGTCGTCTTCTCGGCGCATGGCGTGCCGAAATCCGTGCCGGCGGATGCCGATGCGCGCAATCTTTTCTACCTCGATGCGACCTGTCCGCTGGTTTCCAAGGTGCACAAGCAGGCCATGCGCCACAACCGCCTCGGCCGCCATGTCGTGCTGATCGGCCATGCCGGCCATCCGGAAGTGATCGGCACCATGGGCCAGCTGCCCGAAGGCACCGTATCGCTCATCGAGACGGTGGAAGACGCCGACACCTACGAGCCCGCCGATCCTGACAATCTCGGCTTCGTCACGCAGACGACGCTCTCGGTCGACGATACGGCCGGCGTCATCGCGCGGCTGCAGGAACGCTTCCCCAATCTTACCGCGCCGGCTGCCGACTCGATCTGCTATGCCACCACCAACCGCCAGGAAGTGGTGAAGGAAGCGGCTCCGGGTTGCGATCTCTTCATCGTCGTCGGCGCTCCGAACTCCTCCAATTCCAAGCGCCTCGTCGAAGTGGCGCTGCGGGCGGGGGCAAAGAAGTCCGTGCTCGTCCAGCGCGCCGCCGAGATCGATTGGGATAACATCGGCGATATCAAAACCGTTGGCCTTTCGGCTGGTGCATCTGCGCCAGAAGTCATCGTCAACGAGATCATCGAAGCCTTCCGCGCCCGCTACAATGCCGTCGTGGAGCTCGCCGAAACTGTGAAGGAAACCGAGAATTTCCTCGTCAATCGCGAGCTGCGCAGTATAGAGCTGACGACGGCGGACATGGCTTTCGTCAACGGGGATTGAGCAAGACCCCTTCGTCCTTCGAGGCTTTGCCGCTTGCGTTGTCGCTGCATCGGTAAAGCACCTCGGGATGAGGTGGCGTCAGTCTTAAGGCCGTGTGCCAAGGACTAGCCCTCATGGCGAGGAGGCCTGAACGGCCGTCTCGAACCCCGAGGGCGGGTGGCTGCGGCGCATGGGTGTATCAAGGGAATAATTCGTGGCTGTTTATACCGATATTACCGAAGATGATTTGAAGTGGTTCCTGACCGAATATGATGTCGGTGAATTGCTGTCCTACAAGGGCATTGCCGAGGGCGTCGAGAACTCCAATTTCCTGCTGCATACGACGCGGGATCCGCTGATTCTGACGCTCTACGAGAAGCGCGTCGACAAGGGCGATCTGCCGTTCTTCCTTGGGTTGATGCAGCATCTGGCAAGCCGCGGCCTGTCATGCCCGCTGCCTCTGCCGCGCCGCGACGGCGCCTTGCTCGGTCATCTCTCCGGCCGTCCCGCCGCCCTGATCTCCTTCCTCGAAGGCATGTGGCTGCGCAAGCCCGAGGCGCATCATTGCCGCGAAGTCGGCAAGGCGCTTGCCGCCATGCATCTCGCCGGCGAAGGCTTCGAAATCCGCCGCCCGAACGCGCTGTCGCTGCAAGGCTGGCAGGCGCTCTGGGAAAAGTCCGAGGCACGCGCCGACGAGGTCGAAGCCGGCCTGCAGGACGAGATCCGCAGCGAGCTCGACTTTCTCGGGCAGCACTGGCCGAAGGATCTGCCCGAGGGCGTCATCCATGCCGATCTTTTCCCGGACAATGTCTTCTTCCTCGGCGACACGCTGTCCGGCCTGATCGATTTCTATTTCGCCTGCAACGATCAGCTCGCCTATGACGTCTCGATCTGCCTCAATGCCTGGTGCTTCGAGAAGGATCATGCCTACAACATCACCAAGGGCATGGCGCTGCTCGAAGGCTATCAGAGCGTGAGGCCGCTGAGCGCTGCCGAAATCGCCGCATTGCCGACGCTTGCGCGCGGCTCGGCGCTGCGCTTCTTCCTGACGCGTCTCTATGACTGGCTGACCACGCCGGCCGGCGCGATGGTCACCAAGAAGGACCCGATCGAATATCTGCGCAAGCTGCGCTTCCACCGCCAGATCGCCTCCGCCGCCGAATATGGGCTGCAGGCATGAAGCACGTCGATATTTTTACGGATGGCGCCTGCTCGGGCAATCCCGGTCCTGGCGGCTGGGGCGCCGTGCTTCGCTACGGCGAGGTGGAAAAGGAACTCTCCGGCGGCGAGGCGGATACGACCAACAACCGCATGGAGCTGATGGCGGCGATTTCCGCCCTCAGCGCCCTGAAAGCGCCCTGCGAGGTCGATCTCTATACAGACAGCGTCTACGTCAAGGATGGCATCACCAAGTGGATCTTCGGCTGGAAAAAGAACGGCTGGAAGACGGCGGACAAGAAGCCGGTGAAGAATGCCGAGCTGTGGCAGGCGCTGGACGAGGCCTATAATCGCCACAAGGTAACGCTGCATTGGGTCAAGGGCCATGCGGGGCACCCGGAAAACGAGCGGGCCGACGAGCTGGCGCGTAGCGGGATGGAGCCGTTTAAGAAGAGGTAGGGTGGTTGGATGAAGCGTCATCCTTCCTTGCCTTGCGCTGTTTCAAGATTTCAGGAAACATAAGTGCCGGTTGTGCAGGTTTTTTAATAAAATTAATAAGATATTGAGGCACGCTGCGTGGAGATGTGAATCAATACACATACTTCAAGGGCAGCGTATAGCGGTTGGCAACACATCGACATCGATGTCTGGGAGGGCAAAGATTTATTGTGTCACGACGAGTTGTCGGAACGTTTCAGCACGCGTTATTCTCTCAGGTCTATTATTCACTGCTTCACGTGCCGCAATCTGAAACTCTCTCGGGGGATCGATGGCAAATTGCACGAGTTTTTCGCGCGTCGCATCTGGCACGAGTTTTTGGTGATCGAAACTTGTTGCTAATTCGCAGATCATGGTAAAAAAATTAGCCTTGCTCCACCAGATTGTTTTTTTGGGAAGGTTTATTTTTCGGACGATTTCTGCAACATCGTTCAACCAGTCCAGCATTTGCTCGCTCTGCGGGAACTCAGTATTATAGTCCTCAAGGTACTGTTTAACCTTTGCATTTCGACCGTAGTAACCCCCCAGGATTGTGGCCATCACGTTCAAAACAAACATTAGGGGCACTTTTCGTTGGTACTCATATGGCGTGAAGACGTTGTAATCCGCCATCAGGGTCGCAAACGCCCCACCTGCTCGTCCCTGAAGCCAAGCCCACTTTCCTACGGTGATACCGGGGTCTCGCAAAAACTCATTAGCATCGGCTTCGCTTTCGACATCTGGACGCTCGGCGTCATCGAACACATCCATAGCGACCTGAAATTCCTCCTCCGCGACATCGGCGACGGCAATATCACCACAAAGCACGCGGGCGATAAGGAGAAATTCGGATGAGCTATATTCCGTTGCGATGCGTTCAATAGTGGACAGTGAATAGAAAGTCCTATTAAGCCGCTTGAATACATCCTTTAGACGGGGATCTCCAGCGTCCAAATCAAAATCTATTACGGGCACTTCGTATTTTATGAAAGCAGTCTTCTCGTCATTTGTCAGATTTTTAAAATACTTCCCGTTCACCGGAAAGATGCCTGAGGAATATTCCCGTATAGCATTCAGCCGCTGCTGACCATCTACCACGCAAGTGAAACTCTCCATTGTGTTCACGTCAATTGGCCCTCTGGCCAGGAAAATCTGCGGGAATGGCAGCCCGAGAAGAATGGTTTCGATAAAGTCATGCTTGTGCGAGTCACGCCAGACTAGGTTACGTTGGAAATAGGGGGAAAGAATGAGCCGACCTGATCGTAGCAAGGACACCAAGTCACCAATTTCCCTGGAGCGCACTTGATATTTAAGGTCGTTAAGCATGGTCGTTTCCTATAATGTTCGCCAGTGCCGAAGCTTGTTTCCAGCAAAACGCTGCCTCATTTATATATATGGCGAGGCTAATCCTATTGAATTGGGCGCGATATACTCTGCTTATGTCGTCCAAGAATGCCATATCTTTGGTTCTTTCCGGACACCTTGGCAGATAGTCGAGAAGTATCATCCCACGTTTTAACAAATGCGATTTTAGCTTCGCACTGTGATCGGTACCCACCCAAACCGACTCGTCATTAAATGCCTTTGTCACTCTCAAGACGAGAGACCAATAATATTGGAACAAAGAACTATCTATGCAGGCAACATCTAGGTCAGATCGGCCAGGGACAAAGGAAGTGTCTTTGTAAGGACTAAATCCGAGTTGGGCTGAGCCGGAGAACACAACAGACCTGAACGCAATGCCATATTTATCAGCTATCGCTTTTTTGATTTCAAATTCGACGTCGTGCTTTCCCTCAAGGGCGTACGAAGATGTATCAAAATAGATTTTACGAGCGCGAGATACGGCATCTCTCTGCGCTTTAACAGCGGTAACCAATGCATTTCTTCGCGCATCAACGTCAGCAGGCATGCTTCCACCGTCAAACTCTCGTTCGAACATCGCCTACGCCAAGCGAAGGTGCAACCATTTCGAGAAAAAATCACGGCCTGTCCACTGCTTTTGGCGAGTGTAGACGGCGGAATAATAGAAATCCTTGCGATGCGTTAGCGCCGGTCCGCGCAGTTTCAAATAGGCTTAATTTATCCAGCACACTGCTCCCCATCTTGCCCGGCCGCCCTTTCCCTCTATGCTGGCCGCGACATCCAGGGAGGTAGGCATGATCCTGCATTGCGTTTTTCTTCGGCTCAAATCCGCCATGACACAGGATGAGAAGAAGGCTCTCTTCGAAGCGGTGGACGCCTTGCGGAAGGTCATCCCCGGCATCGTCGATGTGAAATACGGGCCAAACGTCTCGCCCGAGGGCTTGCATGGTGGTTTCGCGGATGGATTTGTCGTCACCTTCGAGAGCGCCGAAGCGCGCGATGCCTATCTGGTGCATCCCGATCACGTCGCCGTCGGCGAGCGGATCGTTTCGTCCACGGATGGCGGCTTGGCCGGCCTGATGGTCTTCGACTTCAATATCTGAGTTGGCGCGGTCGCAGGCGGATTATGGCTGCGACCGCGCCTGTTTCTGGGATCAGCTTGATTTCGCCATCGCTGTCGCCAGCTGCTGAACGTTATAACGGAACATTTTTTCGTATGTCGAAGCCGGTCCGTTGGACTTGGAGAGAGCCTCGACATAGAGCTCGCCGCCCGGCTCCGCGCCGGTTGCCTTGGCGACCTGCTTGACCAGGCGCGGATCGTTCGAGTTTTCGAAGAAGTAGGTCTTCACATGCTCGGTCTTGATCTGCTCGATCAGCTTGGCGACGTCGGCGGCCGAGGCTTCCGTTTCCGTGGAGACGCCGAGCGGCGACAGGAAGCTCACCTTGTATTCGCGGCCGAAGTAGCCGAAGGCGTCGTGGCTGGTCAGCACCTTGCGGCGATCGTCCGGGATCTTGTCGAACTTGCTGTGCGCATAGGCGTCGAGCTCGGTCAGGACCTTGGTGTAGCGCTCGGCATTGGCCTTGAAGTCGGCGGCGTCGGCCGGATCGGCGGCGGACAGGGCCTTCTCGATATTGGCGACCCAGATCTTCACATTGACCGGGCTGTTCCAGACATGCGGATCGGTGACCGTCTTGCCGTCATCGACCATGGTGCGCGTGTTGATGCCTTCCGAGACGACGACAGGCGTTCCCTTGTAGCCCGATGCGGTGATCAGCCGATCCATCCAGCCTTCCAGGCCTTCGCCGCTGACGAAGGTGACTTTCGCGGCGTTGAGCCTCTTGGCATCGGCCGGCGACGGCTCGAATTCATGGGGGTCGCCATTCGGGCCGACGAGGCTCGACACCTTCACATGGTCGCCGCCGACCTGCTTGACGACATCGGCAAGCACGGTGAAGGAAGCGACGACATCAAGCGTCTCGGCGGAGGCCGGTGCCGCGACGCCAAAGGCGACGAAGGCCGTTGCTGCGGCAGAGAGGAGCAGTCTTCGTTTGTTCATGCGAGTCTCCTTGTTTGGATTAGCCCCGGAGATGGGGACGGGGAAAGAACCGCCGGGCAAGGCCCGAGGGCGCGAAGAGAATGGAAAGGCCATAGATCACGCTGGCGGTGATGATGATCGTGGGGCCAGAGGCAAATTCGAGGTGATAGGAAGCGATCAAGCCGATATAGCCGGCAGCCATTGCCGTGCCGGTTGCGATCGCCATCATGGCAGGCAGGCTGCGCGACCAGAGTTGCGCGACCGCCGCCGGCAGCATCATCAGCCCGACGGCCATCAGCGTGCCGAGCGCTTGGAAGCTGGCGACGAGGTTGAGCACGACGAGCAGCAGGAACAGGAAATGATAGATCGGCCCGCGCCCGCCGACGGCGCGCAGGAAGCCGGGATCGAAGCACTCCATGACCAGCGGCCGGTAGATGATGGCGAGCGCGAGCAGCGTTACCGTGGTGATGGCGCCGATCTGGTAGAGGGCCGGCGCGTCGATCGCGAGGATGGTGCCGAAGAGCACATGCAGCAGATCGATGTTGGAGCCGCGCAGCGACACGATGAGAACGCCGAGCGCCAGCGAGGTCAGGTAAAAGCTGGCGAAGCTCGCATCCTCCTGCAGCACCGTCACGCGGCTGACGAGGCCGGAAAGCAGCGCCACGGAAAGGCCGGCCACCAGCCCACCAAGCCCCATGGCGGTCAGCGACAGCGAGCCGGCAATGAGATAGCCGATCGCAGCCCCGGGAAGAACCGCATGGCTCATGGCATCGCCCATCAGGCTCATGCGCCTGAGCATCAGGAAAACACCGATCGGCCCGGAGCCGAGGCCGAGGCAAATGCATGCGACGAGCGCGCGCCGCATGAAGCCGTAATCCGCAAAGGGCGCCAGGAAGATGTCGTAGGCGGTCATTCGGCCGGCTCCCGCTTCACCAGGCCGCCTTCGCTTTCCACATCGTCGGCCGAGCACTCGTCGGCTTCCATGTCCCAACGTTCGGCCATGGCGCGCGCCCTGATGAGGTTGGTCGCGCTCATTACGTCCTGCGTCCTGCCCCATCCCACAAGTTCGCGGGCGATCAGCAGCGTTTCGGGGAAATAGGCGCGCACCTGCTCGAAATCGTGCAGCACGGCGATGACGGTGCGCCCCTCCCTGCTCCATCGCAAGACGATGTCGAGAAGGTCGCGCGTGGTCCGCTGGTCGATCGCCGTGAACGGTTCATCCAGCAGGATGACGCGGGCATCCTGCAGCAGCAGCCGCGCAAAGAGGACGCGCTGGAACTGCCCGGCCGAAAGCGAGCCGATATGCCGCCGCTCGAAGCCGGAGAGCCCGACGAGATCAAGCGCTTCGCGCGCCCGCTCGGCATCCTTGCGGGAGAATTGGCCGAAGGCGCCGGCATTCTTCCAGGCGCCGAGCATCACGGTGTCGGCGACCGAAATCGGAAAGCGTCTGACGATATCGGCCGCCTGCGGCAGGTAGCCGAAATCGTTGCGCATCAGCGTGCCACGGTCGATCGATCCTTCCGCCGGGCGCAACTCGCCGACGATCGCCTTGAGCAATGTCGATTTGCCGGCACCGTTCGGCCCGGCGATCGCCGTCAGGCTGCCTTCCGCAAAGCTGCCCGAGACATGGTGCACCGCCGGATGACGTTCATAGGCGACAGTGAGATTGCTAAGGCGGATCAGTGCGCTCATGCCAGAGCCACCGCCCAGCCGATGGCAGCCCAAAGCACCACAATGCCGACCGCCACATAGGCGAGGCGCATCACGGCCGAGCGGCCCATCAGGGAGGGCGCGAAGGGATCACGGTCGAAGGGCATTCAAGGAGCTCTCAATTATGTAATAACATTACATGTAGTAGCCGATCAAATGCGGCGAAAAAGAGGCGGATGATGGATTGACGGTCGTTGAGCACCGGTGATTGGAGTTTTGCCTCATCAATGCTATATATCATGCATTATCTGTTATTAGCTCTTCGGAGTGGCCTGCAGGGGAGGCGCGCATGAATGTTTCCATCGGCGAGCGCTGGGAAAAATTTGTCGAGAAAACGGTGGAAGAAGGCCGCTACAGCTCTGCCAGCGAAGTTGTGCGGGAAGGTCTCCGGCTAGTGGAGGAGCGCGAAGCAAAAATAGCAGCTTTGCGGCGTACTCTGGAGGCATCGATTGCGCGCGGCGGCGACATATCTGACGAGGATCTTGGTGCCGCCTTGGAAGCCAAAGCCGCTGAACTGGCAAAGGAAGGCGATTGAGTGCCTCGGCTCCGTTATACAGCCGCAGCGCAAGATAATATCCTTGATATTCTTGTATTCATCATGGGCCAAAGCGGCAGCCAAGAGGTTGCTCCACAGTTCACTGGCCAGCTACGCCGCAAATGCGCGGATCTCGCGGCTTTGCCGGGCCAGATGGGCCGCCCGCGCCCGGAGCTGCGAGATGATATGCGCAGCTTTGCATTTCGCGGCTATATAATCTTCTTTCGCTATGTCGATGATGTTTTCGAGGTCTTGAATGTGCTCGAAGGACATCGCGATTTCGATGCCCATTTCAACGAAGAAGAATAAGGCAGGAGCGCCCTAGGGGCGCTCCGCATCTTACCTGTGAACGATCTTAGAGCTGCTCGATCATCGCGGCCGCACCCGATACGGTTGCCTGACCGGGGCTTTCCTCGATGTTCAGCGTCTTCACCACGCCGTCTTCCACCAGCATGGAGTAGCGCTTCGAGCGGATGCCGAGGCCGCCGGCGGAGAGATCGACGTCGAGGCCTAGCGCCTTGGTGAAGGAGCCGTCCCAGTCGGCGAGGAAATGAATCTTGCCGAGGCCGCCGGACGATTGCGCCCAGGCGCCCATGACGTGCCAGTCATTGATGGCGACGACGGCAATGTCATCGACGCCCTTGGCGAGAATGGTGTCGCGGTTCTCGAGATAGCCCGGCAAGTGGTTGAGCGAGCAAGTGGGCGTGAAGGCGCCGGGGACGGCGAAGAGCACGACGCGTTTGCCGGCAAACAGCTGCTCGGTGCTGATCTCGACCGGGCCGTCGGCGGTCTTTTCCTTGAAGGTGGCGGCAGGCAGCGTGTCGCCGATGGCGATGGTCATGGCACTCTCCTTGGGTCGTGAATTCGCGGCGCTCGCGTGGCCGCCGATTGCATGAAAACGGTTTGTGAAACTATAGATCCGCTCTACTCGAGCGCAAGGGTGGTTTCCATGGCGCGATCGCCATCGACCACCAGGATGCCCCAGCTCTTGCCCTTCGGATCGTAGTTCTTCGGCAGCTTGCCGATCTCTATGTCGGTCGAGAACGTAGCCCCTTCCCACGTCGCGTTCGCCTGCTGGAAAAAGACATAGCCCGACGGCCCGGTTACATAGATCGCCGGTGCCGTCCCGGCCGCTTTCGGCAGCGTCAGACGCAGCGAAAGGCTCTTGGCATCGGCGGAGATCGTGTGGCTCTGGACGGCGAAATCCGCTGACGGTGCTTCCGGCAACAGGGCTTTTGCCGCGTCCAGCAGGGCCAGTTCATGCGATGTCGGCTGCTCGCCCACCGGCAACGTCAGCGAAAGCTCGGCCTGGAAGGGGATACAAATGTCCTTGCAAAGGCCGATGAAGGCGCTCAGCTCAAGCTTTTCCGGCGGTTTGCCCATAAGGCGAAAATCGAGCGGCAACGTAACCGGCGCGTCGTAGCCGATTTCCTGTATGGGCCCGACGCTGATCGGCTTCGGTATGGGATACCCGGTCTTTTCCAATGTCACGCCGCTGCCGGGCGCAGGCGTCACCTGTGGCGGAATCCCGCCCTGGCCAGGCTCGCGCCAATAGGTAATCCAGCCGGGCTCCGGCTCGATCTGCAGGGCCGCGCGTATATGCCCCTGGGCGTCCGGCGCCAGCGCCACCAGGCGCATTCGGCCGCCCTGATTGTCCACCCAGTCGCTTGTGGCGGCATGGGCCATCGCAACGCCGCACAGCAGGGCGGCAAATGGTATCGACAGGCGGGCGAGAGTTCTTATTCCAATCATGAAACAAGGATTTAGCGGATTGGAGCATCGGGAGCCAGCACGCTCGAAGCAGGAAATGATCATTTTCAGTTGATTGATTTATGACATTGCCCCATCTTGGCTACAGGCGGTGCAGTTGTGGACTGCGGTCAGGAGGCACGATGTCCCTATCGACGCTGAAGAATAGACGCGAAAGAGGTTTTCTCGACGGTCAGTTCCTGATCGCTATGCCCGGTATGGAGGATCGGAATTTCCATCGGACGGTCATTTATATTTGCGCACATTCCGACGCAGGCGCCATGGGCTTCGTCATCAACCGTGCCCAGAAGCTGACATTCACGGATGTGCTTTTGCATCTGGACATGATCAAGGACGACGATGCCATTGTTCTTCCGGCGATGGCGCGCGATTTTCCGATCCAGACCGGCGGCCCGGTCGAAAGCGGCCGCGGTTTCGTGCTGCATTCGGACGATTACATCAGCGACAGCAGCATTCCGGTCAGCGACGACATCAGCCTGACGGCGACGCTCGATATCGTGCGGGCCATTTCAAAAGGCAGCGGACCGAAGCGTGCGACGATGCTGCTCGGCTATGCCGGCTGGGGTGCCGGCCAGCTCGAAGCGGAAATCGGCAATAATGGCTGGCTGAATTGCCCGGCAAACGAGGAATTGATCTTCGACCGCAGCCTCGACAACAAGTACGAGCGTGCCCTGGCGCTGATGGGAATCCATCCGGCGATGCTGTCGCCCCATGCCGGGCATAGCTGAACCGATTTGCGTTATTTTGGAACGAAATAGCGTGCGCGACGTTTTCCTGACAGAGCAACGGCAATTCTGCCGTGCCAGCCAAGGAGGCGTAAGACATGAGCAGCACGACCGACAAGGTGTCCGGCAAGGTGAATGAAATCGCCGGCAAGGCCAAGCAGATGGCCGGCAAGGCGACCGACGACAAGGAAATGCGCGCCAAGGGTGCGGCCCAGGAAGCCAAGGGCAAGGTACAGACTGCCGTTGGCAAGGCCAAGGACAAGGTGAAGGGCGCGGTAGACCGGATGTAGCCGGCTGCTTGTATTCTTACATCTATGGTCGCTGCTCCGTTTGAATGAATGTTGCAGCAGCGATGTTGGGAGGAAGGGCCTGTTACGGAAACGTGGCAGGCTCTTTACTGTGGGGTCGGTACATCTTTTTTCCGAGGGACCATGCGGCTTTTCACCTGCGATCACTGCGGTCAGCCTGTTCATTTCGACAACAGACAATGTGTCCGTTGCGGCCATCAGCTCGGCTTCGTTCCGGATCGTCTGGCAATCCATGCGCTCGACGCCGACGAGGGCTCGAATTGGCATCTCGTTTCCGAGCCAACGCGACATGTGCGCTTCTGTGCCAATGCGGACCTCGATATCTGCAACTGGCTTATCGATGCGGACGATCAGCAACCCTATTGCGTCGCCTGCCGTCACAATCGTCTGGTTCCGATTACCGATACCCAGCAGGGAATAGACCGCTGGCGGCGCATCGGGCAGGCGCAGCGGCATCTGTTCTATTCCCTGTTGCGCTGGAACCTGCCGCATCCCGACCGGGTGGAGGATCCTCAAGGCGGATTGGTCTTCGATTTCCTCGAGGATGAGGTGCAAGGCGGCACCGTTGTCCCGGCCATGACCGGCCATGAGGAGGGGCTGATCGCCATTCGTGCCGCCGAGGCCGACGACGTGACGCGCGAACAGGCGCGCACCTCGATGAACGAGCCCTATCGCACCTTGCTTGGCCATTTCCGCCATGAGACCGGGCATTTTATCTGGAACAAGCTCGTTCGCGACCGCGGGCAGTTCGATGCGTTCCGTGCGGTCTTCGGCGACGAGCGCGCCGATTATGGCATGGCGCTTCAGGCCCATTACGACAACGGCCCGCCCGCAAACTGGCAGGAGAACTTCATCAGCGCCTATGCGAGCGCTCACCCGTGGGAGGATTTTGCCGAATGCTTCGCGCATTACCTGCATATCGTCGATACACTGGAAACGGCGCGCTCCTTCGGCCTGGCGATCGATCCCCAACGGTATCACGAGATGGCGGCCGAGGTGGATTTCAATCCCTATAAGGCTGAAAGCGCCGAGCAGCTTGTCAGCGCCTGGATCCCGTTGAGCGTGGCGATCAACTCCATTCAGCGCAGCATGGGGCAGCCGGATTCCTACCCCTTCATCCTGTCGCCCCCTGTCGTCGCGAAGCTCGACTACCTCCGGGAGCTGATCGACAACGCCTGACCAGGCATCAGGCGCGCTTCGTCAGCGGAAAGCGTTCCTTCAATAGACGCAGCACCGAATCCGAGCCCATCGGCGGGCCGAAGATGAAGCTCTGGCCATAGGTGCAGCCGATCTTGGCAAGCTCCAGCGCGTCCTCTTCGGATTCGATGCCCTCGGCGACGACGCGCATGTTGAGTTCGCGCGCCATGGAAATGACCGAACGCAACAGCACAGCCTTCTTGTCGCTCTCGTCGCGGACCATGGCCTTGTCGAGCTTGATCGTGTCGAACGGGAAGCGGGTGAGATAGGCAAGCGACGAGTAGCCGGTACCGAAATCGTCGAGCGCCAGGCCGATGCCGGCGTCGCGCAGCTTGTCGAGCACCAGCCGCGCCTGCTCCGGGTTCTCCATCACCTGCGATTCCGTCAGCTCGAGCTTGATCCGGCTCGGATCGCAATGGGTCTTGGCAAGCAGGGCGCGGATATCGTCGTAAAGCTCATTGTTGAGCAACTGCACGCTGGAAAGGTTGATGGAGACGAACAGCGGCAGATCGCCGGTCTGTCGCTGCCATGCCTTCAGGTCGTTGGTTGCCTGTTCGAGAGCGAACATGCCGAGCGGGCCGATGATGTCCGATGCCTCGGCGATCGGAATGAACTCCGATGGCGGAATGTTGCCGCGCTTGGGGTGTTCCCAGCGCATCAGCGCCTCGAAGCCCGCGACTTCGGCGTCCTCCAGCCGCACGATCGGCTGGTAGACGAGTGAGAGCTCCTTGCGCTCGACGGCGCGGCGCAGATCGGTTTCGAGCTGCAGCCGGTCGGTGCCGAAGCTGCGGAAGGCCGGCTGGAAGGGCTCGACGCGATTGCCGCCGGCGCGCTTGGCGCGGTACATGGCAAGTTCGGCGTCGCTGAGCATCCCGGCCGCATTTTCCTGCTGGTCGACCCACGATGTCAGCCCGACCGATGCCGTCAGGATAATTTCGCGATTGGCGAAGTTGATCGGCACCATGATCGCCTTGCTGATCGCATCGGCAAAGTCGGCCACCTTGGCCGGATCGCGTTCGGAAACCAGAATGAGGCCGAACTGGTCGCCCGAGAGGCGGGCAAGCGTATCCTGAGGCTTCATCAGGCGGCGAAGACGACGGGTCAACGCGATAAGGATATTGTCACCGGCGGCAACGCCGAGCGTATCGTTGACGAGTTTGTAGCGGTCGATGTCGATGACCATCACGGTCGGCCGCAACTGGTTTCCGTCCGATGCCAGCGTCAGAACGGCCTGCAGGCGATCGAGGAAGACCTGCCTGTTCGGCAATCCGGTCAGGTTGTCGTGCACGGCGTCGTGCAGCAGGCGTTCGACCGAATTCTTCTGCTCGGTGATATCGACGATCGTGCCGACGCAGCGAATGATCTCGCCGTTGGAGCCAAGCACCGGCCGGGCGCGGATCGACAGCCAGTGGAAATGCCCGTCCTCCGCGCGAATGCGGAATTCATGGTTCAGCCGGCCGCGCCGATGTTCCAGCAGCACATCGAGCGTCGCTCGGAAACGGTCGCGATCGTCGGGATGCAGCCGTGGCAGCCAGTTGCGCGCCGCGCCATGCATGGTGCCGGGCGAAAGGCCGAGCTTCATCGAGATATCGGGCGTCGTCACGACACGGTCGCGCGCGACGTCCCAATCCCAGACGGTGTCGCCGGAACCCGTCAGCGCCAGCGATTGCCGCTCCAGATCCGAAAACAGCCCCTGCTGGAACGCGCCGCCGGCAAAGGCGTGCTGCATGACGGTGAAGCCGATCAGCAGAACGATCAGCACCAGACCGCCACCGAGCGCGGGCTGGATGATGTCGTTGTCGAGCTTGCCCATGACCGTCATCCAGCCGCCGAAGAGCCAGACGAGGATAAGCGCCCAGGCAGGGACGAGCAGGATGGCGCGGTCATAACGGCTGAAGCCGAGATAGATGATGAGCAGAAGGCCCGCCGTCGCCGTCAGGGCCAGCGACAATCGTGCGATGCCGGACGCAATCGACGGGTCATAGATCGCGACGCCGAAGAGCAGGGCAAGGCCGAGGACCCAGGCCAGCGTCACATAGCCGAGATGGGCATGCCAGCGATTGAGGTTGAGGTAGGTGAACAGGAAGATCACTAGGCTCGACGCGAGCGCCACCTCCGCACAGGCGCGCCATATTCGCTGGTCGCTGGAGGTGATGCTGATGAGCTTGCCGAGGAAGCCGAAATCCACGCAGATGTAGCCGAGCACGGCCCAGGCGAGTGCTGCCGTCGCCGGCAGCATCGACGTGCCCTTGACCACGAAAAGGATGGTCAGGAACACCGCCAGCAGCCCGGCGATGCCGAGCACGATGCCGCGGTAGAGCGTGAAGGCGTTGACCGTATCCTTGTAGGCGTTCGGTTCCCAAAGGTAGAGCTGCGGCAGGCTCGGCGAGGAAAGCTCCGCGACGAAAGTGACGACCGCGCCCGGATTCAGCGTGATGCGGAAGACATCGGCCTCATCGCTCGGCTGCCGGTCGAGCGCGAAACCTTCGCTCGGCGTGATCGCGACGATGCGCTGCGAACCGAGATCGGGCCAGAAGACCTTCGAATTCACAAGGCGGAAATGCGGGGCGACGATGACGCGTTCGAGCTGCTCTTCGGAGACGTTGGCGAGCGCGAAGACCGCCCAGTCGCCCTGGTGGTTCGGCGAAGAGGATCGTACCTCAATGCGGCGCCGGATGCCGTCGGCGCCGGCGGCTGTCGAAACCTGAAAGGCTTCGCCCTGGTTGGTGTAGATTTCCGTCGTTGCCGTCAGGTCGAGAGCGGTATCGTCGCGTGAGATCTTCACGGGCTCGGCTGCGTGCGCCATGCCGGCGATCAACAGCAGCATAGCGGCCGCAAGCGTTGCGATCACGGCGCACAGCCGCCTGGCCATCGGCCATGTCTGCAGCACTCCGGCGATCATCGCTGGTCGAAGCTTCGGTTCAGGTCGGCATCGGATGCCAGCCTTGAAAACATCACATGGTCGCGCCACTGACCGTTGATTTTAAGATAACCGCGCAAATGACCTTCCCGCTGGAAACCGGCTTTTTCCAAAAGCCGCATGCTACGCTCGTTATCCGGAATACAGGCTGCTTCAATTCGGTGCAACTCAAGTCCGGAAAAGATATAGGGTATAACCAACTGAAGTGCGGCGAACATGTGGCCCTGGCCGGAATAGCGTTCGCCCATCCAATATCCGATCATGCAGCTCTGCGCGGCACCGCGGCGAATGTATCCGATCGTGATGCCTCCCACCAGCGTCATGTTTTCCCTGAGGAAAACGAAAAGCGGTATGGCCTGGCCGGAACTGTATTCCTGCTTGCCGCGGATGATGCGCGCCCGATAGGCGCCTTCGGTCAGCTCGTCATGCCGCCAGGTCGGCTCCCACGGCTCCAGAAAGCGGCGGCTTTCCGCCCGAAGCCTGTGCCATTGGTTGAAATCGGAATAGCGCGGCAGGCGCAGCAAATATTGTTCGTTTTCGAGTTCAACCGCGTCCGGGTGACGTGAGAGAAATCGAAAGACAGATTTTTGCATGCCGCCAAGCACTCCCCCGAGAATTGAACCCATAGGCCCGCGGCGTGCCCTTAGCCGCTAGCGCTTCTGGAAGCAGGTGCCGGCGACGACAGCGACGTGACGATGTCTTCCATCGGCGCGAGCTGCTCCAGCGGCCCGATCGCCGAAAGCGTCGGTACTGTATCGAAGAACAGCCGGCCGGCAAGATCCGTCAGACGGTCGATCGTGATGCCTTCCAGGCGTTCCAGCATCTCCTGGTTCGGGATGGGGCGACCATAAAGCATCATCTGCCGGGCAACCTGGCCAGCGCGAGCGGCCGGGCTTTCCTGGCCCATCAGCAGCTGCGCGCGGATCTGGGCGCGGGCGCGCTCGATTTCCTGTTGCTGGATGTCATGGGACGACTTGCGAAGCTCGTCGATGATGACAGGCAGCAATTCCGGCAGGTTCTCTCCGCCGGTCGCGGCATGGATGCCGAAGATGCCGGTGTCGGAAAAGCCCCAGTGAAAGGCATAGACCGAATAACAGAGGCCGCGGAACTCGCGAACTTCCTGGAACAGGCGCGAGGACATGCCGCCGCCAAGGATATTGGCGAGGATCTGCGAGCAGTAGAAATCGCGGGTATGATAGGCCCGGCCTTCGAAGCCGAGCAGGATCTGCGCATCCATCAGGTCGCGCGTTTCCCGGATGTTGCCGCCGATATAGCGGGCAGGCTCGATAACGGGCGGAGCGGACGGTTTCGTCGGCAGGCTGGAAAAGCGCTCCTCGACCTGACGCACGAAACTCTCGTGATCGACCGCGCCGGCCGCGACGACGAACATGCGGTCGGTCGTGTAGTTGCGTCCGAGATAGTGGCGGATCTGTTCCGGCGAAAAGGAGACGACCGTTTCCGGCGTGCCGAGAATGGCGCGGCCGAGTGTCTGGCCGCGATAGGCGACCTCGGAAAACTTGTCGAAGACGACGTCGTCGGGCGTGTCGTTCGCCGCATTGATTTCCTGCAGGATGACCTGCTTTTCACGCGCCAGTTCTTCTTCGTCGAAGGCGGACTCCGTCAGGATGTCGGCAAGGATATCGACGGCAAGCGGCACATGATCCTTCAGCACGCGGGCATAATAGGAGGTGGTTTCGGTCGAGGTGGCGGCGTTGACTTCGCCGCCGACATTCTCGATTTCCTCGGCGATCTGCCGCGCCGAGCGCCGCGCCGTGCCCTTGAACGCCATATGCTCGAGCAGATGCGCGATACCGTGTTCCGCTTCGGTCTCGTTACGCGAACCCGACTTGATCCAAACGCCGAGCGCCACGCTTTCGAGGTGTGGCATCGATTGGGTCGCTACTGTCAGCCCGGACGCTAGCCGGGTGCACTCCACTGTCATCGCCTGTCTTTCCGCGTCTGTCATTCGCCGGCCCGGGTATGCTTGCCGATAAAGCTTTCAACGGCTTTAAGTTCCGGATCGAGAATGTCGAAACGCTCCTCCCTGGTCGTCAGACCAGCAAGCCACGTCGGAAGCGCCGGGTCAATACCGGATGCGGATTTTACTGCGGCGGGGAATTTTGCGGGATGCGCGGTGGCCAGCGTCACCATCGGGCTTGTCGGCCGCTCGTTCTTCCCGGCGACGAAGACGCCGATCGCCGTATGCGGATCGAGCAGATAGCCCGTATCGGCGAGGGTCTTGCGGATGGTTTCGGCTACCTGCTTCTCGCTGGCGCGGCCGGCGCGGAAGTCCTTCTTGATGAACTTCAGGGCTTCCTCGCTGATCGAAAATCCGTTCGACTGCTTCAGGCCCTCCATGGCGGCGCGCACCTTTGATGCATCGCGGCCGTTGGCTTCGAACAGCAGCCGCTCGAAGTTGGAGGAGATCTGGATATCCATCGATGGCGAGGTCGTCGCCGTGACCGAGCGCATTTCATAGCGGCCGGTCTTCAGGGCGCGCGCAAGGATATCATTTTCGTTGGTGGCAATGACCAGCCTCTCGATCGGCAGGCCCATGCGCTTGGCGACATAGCCGGCGAAAATATCGCCGAAATTGCCTGTGGGCACGGTGAAGGAGATTTTCCGGTCCGGGCCGCCGAGCGCAACTGATGTCGTGAAGTAATAGACCACCTGCGCCATGATTCGCGCCCAGTTGATGGAGTTGACGCCGGAAAGCCTGACCTTGTCGCGGAACGGGGCATCATTGAACATGGCTTTGACGAGGTTCTGGCAATCGTCGAAATTGCCCCTGACCGCCAGCGCATGGACGTTGGACGCGGTCGAGGTCGTCATCTGCCGCTGCTGTACCGGCGAGACCTTTTCATGCGGGAAGAAAATGAAGATGTCGGTGCGCTCGCGGCCGGCGAAGGCGTCGATCGCAGCGCCGCCGGTATCGCCTGACGTGGCGCCGACGATGGTCGCGCGCTGGCCGCGCTTCTCCAGCGCGTAGTCCATCAGCCGTGCCAGCAGCTGCATGGCGACGTCCTTGAAGGCGAGCGTCGTGCCGTGGAAAAGCTCCATGACGAAGCTGTTCGGACCGGTCTGGACCAGCGGCGCCACGGCAGGGTGCCGGAAGGTGGCGTAGGCATCGTCGATCATGCCGCGGAAGACGTCCGCCGGGATCTCGCCATTGGTGAAGGGCGACAGAACCGCGAAGGCGACGTCCTGATAGCTCTTGCCGCGAAAGGCGCGGATTTCCTTTTTCGACAGCGTCGGCCATTCACGGGGAACATAAAGCCCGCCATCACGAGCAAGGCCGGCCAGGAGGGCGTCGCAGAAGCCAAGGGCAGGGGCTTCTCCCCGCGTTGAAATGTAGTCCACGGTCTAGAATTCCTTTGGTCGCAAAATTGCCTGAGTGATCGATTGAGAGGGTAGAGGAACGAAACGACGGCGGCCTGTCTTTTTGCGTCGGATCAGCCGCGTGGTTTTCGCGTTTGCGCAAGGCGCGTGGGATCGGCGCCGAGTGGCGACTGTTTGTGGCAATCTGTCGATCTCGAAAAGTGAGCCAAAACGGTGTCTACCCAATCGATTTTTCGCTGCGTCGCTGGTATAGACCATCGCCAAGTGTCATAAAAGGCCCGTCTGACAGGCTGCAGGCCGATAATGTGAAATATATGGAGAGGGTGGAATTATAGTGTTTGGCAGGGTTTCGCGTCGTCTTTTCTCCGCTTCGCTTCTGGCATTGCTGACCGGCTGCAGTACTCTCGGTATCGGTGGCAACAACGACAAGCAGCCGGCAACGGACGTAACCGTTGCGCCGCAGGCCGGGGCTCCGAGTGCCGCTCCGACCGGTGGCCAGGTCTATGTCGCGGGCAAATGCCCGCAGGCTGTTATCCGCGATGAAGACTCGGTCTATCGCCTCTACGCCAAGGGCGCCAAGGATGATCCAACCCAGCTGACCTATCAGGCCTCGCTCGCTCAGGCGACCCGCCAGTGCACGACGGACGGCACCAGCCTCGGCATTCATGTCGTGGCGCAGGGACGTCTGGTCGCCGGCCCGATGGGCAGTTCCGGCAAGGTGACGCTGCCGATCCATGTCGCTGTCATGGACAATGACAACGCCCTCTACAGCAAGACCATCAACTACACGGCCGAAATTCCGCCGGGCGAGACCACGACGCAGTTCCTCTTTACCGATGACGATATCCAGGTTGCCGGCGGCTCCGGCGGCTTCACCATCGTCCAGATCGGTTTCGAGCAGGCTCCGCAGAAGCCCGCCAAGGGCGAAAAGCCGGCGCGCAAGAAGCGTCACTGAGATGTTCTCGTCGCGGGTCGCCCGGATGGCGGCGCGCGATACCGTCTGGTGCAGTGCATAAAGAAAAGGCCCCGCCGATCGGTGGGGCCTTTTCTTTTGGTCGGTGGTGGAATCCGCCCTGGAGCAATTTCAGGAAAAGTGCGTCGCGGCTTTCCATTCGCAATTCCATGGGAGCAGCGACCGGGAGTCGCTAAGCGATTCCATGAGCCGCTTAACGGCTCTAAAGAACGCCGTCCCATTCTGCGAGTGCCATGACGACGCCGGGCAGATCGGCCATGCGGCTGACGACAGTCTCGGCGCCGGCATCGGTCAGCCGGTCGGCGTGGGAAGGATAGGTGTGCGATGCGCCGGTGAAGCCGACGACGCGCATGCCTGCGGCCCGCGCCGCCTGGACGCCGTGAACCGAATCCTCGACGACGATCGTGTTGGCCGGGCTGACATTCATCTGCTGGGCGCCGTGCAGGAAGATATCCGGCTTGGGCTTCACCCGGTCGGCGCCGAGATCCTTGGCGGAGTAGATATGCGGTGCGAACAATTGCTTATAGCCGACCTTCGACAGCATCATGTCGAGGCGCGCTGAGCTGGAATTCGAACAGATGCAACGCGGCATCGGCAGTCGCGACAGCGCAAGCGGGATGCCCGATATCGCCTGAACCTCATTGGCAAGCTTGAGATCGAGCAGCTTTTCCGACTTGTCGAGCAGGGAGGCGGAGAGCGGGATGCTCGCCTCGCGCTCGACTTCGAACAGGATGTTGCGCCAGGTCATGCCGGCGAAGCGCTCGCCCATTTCCTCGGCGCTGATCGGGTAGCCCGCATCGGTCAGCAATTTTGATTCGACCTGTGCCGCGATGATTTCGGAATCGACCAGAACGCCGTCGCAGTCGAAGATGATGAGGTCGAAGCCATTGCTCATAAGAATTTTCTGCCTTTGATGTGGCTGGGTTCGGCACGCTCCAGGAAACCATCGGTGTTTCGGGAGAGGCTCTGAAAAATGACCGCCGGGCTTTACACGATATGACGGCAAAGCTCAACCAATTGGCGGACATGGCTGGAGTGCAGTGAGCGAAAGGGTCGAAATGCTCAAAAGATATCATCGGCATCGCTTGTTGCTCGACATCGGGCGGGGCCGCCTTTAAGGATCGGCCATGGCCAAGGAGCGCGACGACACCATTGCCAGCCGTATCAGCCGGGTGCTTGCCGACCGCATCATCCGCGGCGAGATCGCGCCCGATGCCCGCCTGCGGCAGGATCACATCGCCGAGGAATTCGGCACCAGCCATGTGCCCGTGCGCGAAGCGTTCCGGCGGCTGGAGGCGCAGGGCCTTGCGATCAACCTGCCGCGCCGCGGCGTTCGCGTCGCCTCTTTCGATCTCAAGGAAGTCCGCGAAGTCGCGGAAATGCGGGCGGCCCTCGAGAGCCTCGCGTTGAAGCACGCCGCGCCGCATTTGACCGCAGCCATTCTGGACGAGGCCGAGCAGGCGACCCGCGACGGCGATGCTGCCGCGGACGTCCACGCCTGGGAGGAGGCCAATCGCCGCTTCCACCGTCTGATCCTGGCGCCCTGCGGCATGGCGCGTCTGCTGGCCGCCATCGATGATCTGCATGCGGTGAGCGCCCGCTTTCTTTTCTCGGCGTGGCAATCCGGCTGGGAGAAACGTACGGATCACGACCACCGCGCCATTCTGGCCGCACTGCGCCAGGGCCGGGCCGACGAGGCTGCCGCGATCCTGCAGAAACATGTGCAATGGATCGGCCGCGCCCCCGTGCGCACGCCCTCCGGCTCGACGCGCGAAGCCTTCGCGATCGTCGGCTGAAATTATAGATAATTCTTAAAATGTATTGCCGGCTTCGTTTTCGAAAGCGAATCCTTTCGCTTTCTGATCGCCTTTTCTCGACCCTCTACGGCTCGAATTCGTCGCCTGAGTTTAAGGTCGGCGTGCTTCTCCTATTTTAAGATTCCTTGTTTCCCAATAGCTTCGCGCGTTTCAGCGGA
Organism: Martinezella lusitana; assembly: GCF_010668395.1. GTDB lineage: Bacteria > Pseudomonadota > Alphaproteobacteria > Rhizobiales > Rhizobiaceae > Rhizobium > Rhizobium lusitanum_A. The sequence continues at coordinate 31,618 of NZ_WUEY01000001.1, read as the reverse complement.
ATTTCATCCGCCCGCCACTTGCCTGATTTTGCGATCTCCATCATAAAATAGATGAGACTGAAAAATTATCTATAATTTGAAAAGGAGAGCCCATGTCCCTGTTGCAGCATCACGATGAAGCCGCTTTCGATCCCCTGCGTCTCGGGCAGCGATCGCTGGTCGTCAAGGCCGCCTTCGTTCTTGCGGGAACGCTGGTGCTGGCGCTTGCGTCGCAGATCTCGGTGCCGATGGTGCCCGTGCCGATCACCATGCAGACCTTCGCCATCACCATGATCGGCGCGCTCTATGGCTGGCGCCTTGGTGCAGTCACCGTTCTCGCCTGGCTGGGCGAAGCCGCGGTCGGCTTTCCGGTGCTGGCCGGCGGAGCCGGTGGTATCGTGCCTTTCATGGGCCCGACCGCAGGGTATCTGGCATCCTTCCCGATCATCGCCGCCCTTGTCGGCTGGCTCGCCGAGCGCGGCTGGAGCGGCAATCGCGTCGTGCGCAGCTTCCTTGCGCATCTCTCGGCCAACATTCTTTGCCTTGCGATTGGCGGAGCCTGGCTGGCAGCGCTACTCGGCGCGGAAAAGGGTTGGCTCTTCGGCGTGGCGCCCTTCATCCTCGGTGGGGTGCTGAAATCGGCCCTGGCCGCTGCGGTGCTGAAGACCGTCGAGGTCTATGGCGGCAAGGCGCGCCTGAATTGACCGTCAGGCTTCGTGCCCATCATCTGCTCTGCATGCTGACCTTCGTCGGTGAAGGCTATACACCCGCCTTCACCGAGAATTATCGCCGCATCGCCGAGCGACTGTCGAAAGGGGAGGAGATCAGGCTGGTCTCCGGCCCCGACGATATCTGCGCTCCGCTCCTGAAGGGGGAGGAGCCGCACTGCTTCAAGGCCTCCGTCATCGAACGGGATGCGGCAGCGCTTGCCGATGTGGCGGCCCTGCTGGGCGAAGAGATCGGCCCCGGTGCCGTCCTGGTGCCGGACGCAAGGTTGCTCTCCAAGCTGCGCCGGAATTTCGCCGATGGCGATATTCGCCACGCCTGCCGTGGCTGCGAATGGGGCGAACTTTGCGGCCGCATCGCCGCCAGCAATTTCAGCGGCGTCCTGATCTCGGCGGCCTAAAGCTTTTCGTCCAGCTCAAGCTGCGGGTTGCCGTCGCCAAGTTCGAGCGGAAAGAGCGTCAGAAAGCGGCGCTCGCCCTCGGGGGTGAAGAAGATCGAGCGGCTGTTTTCGGTGCGCCGTGCCCAGCCCTTTTCGAAGAAGTTCGAAAGCAGGGCCTTGCCGAGGCTGCCGGCCAGATGCGCCCGTCGCTCGCTCCAATCCAGGCAGGATCGGCAAAGCGGGCGGCGGTTGGAGCGCAGCCCGGAAACATCGATGCCGATCGATCCGAGTTGTTTTTCTCCATGGGCCGTCAGGCTCAAACCCTCTCCCACGACTGAAATCGAACCCGCCTCTATCAGGCTGTCGAGCATGCGCACGCCGTAGTCGCCGGCCAAGTGGTCGTAGCAGATGCGCGCCTTGCGCAGCGCCGGTTCCTTCGGGCCGGGACGATGGCGCAGATGTCCGCGGCTTGCGGCAAAACCCATGATCCCTTCCAGCAGCTTGCCGACGCGGTCGTCGGCCAGCGTGAAATAGCGATGGCGACCCTGCTTGCGTTGCGCGAGCAGGCCGCCCGCCTCGAGCTTGGCCAAATGGGCGCTTGCCGTCTGCAGCGTCACGCCTGCCGCCGCCGCCAGCTCGGTTGCCGTCAACGCGCGGCCGCCCATCAGCGCCGTCAGCATGTTCGCCCGTGCGGGATCGCCGATCAGCGAGCCGATCTGCGCTATGTCTGGGCCTTCCTTCATACTTCGATCGTAACCGAAGCATCTCCGTTCGGCAATGTGCGAAAACATCGTCATCAGCAAAGGAGAAAGCCAATGATCACCTGTTTCATCCGCTATCGGATCGATCCCTTCAAGCAGGAAGCCTTCGCCGAATATGGCAAGGCCTGGGGTCAGATCATCCCGCGCAACGGCGCGGATCTTATCGGCTATTTCGCGCCGCACGAGGGCTCGCTGACGACGGCTTACGGCATTTACAACATCGAGAACCTGGCCGCCTACGAAGCCTATCGCAAAAGCCTGGCTGCCGATCCGCTCGCGCAGGCCAATCACGATTTCTCCCGCAAGGAGCGTTTCATCCTGCAGGAGGATCGCATTTTCCTGAAAAACATATCCCTGCCGCATGCTCCGGGGATATCGCCATGATCGCGGTCATCTTCGAAGTCGTTCCCCATCCGGATGAGCGCCAGCACTATCTCGACATTGCCGCAAGGCTGCGCTCCGAGCTTGAAGCGATCGACGGCTTCGTCTCCATCGAGCGCTTCGAGAGCCTCAGCCAGCCGGGCAAGATCCTGTCGCTTTCCTTCTGGAGCGACGAGGCCGCAGTTCTCGAATGGCGAAACCGCGAAGCCCACCGCGCCGCGCAGAAAGCGGGCCGGAAGACGGTATTTGCCGACTATCGGCTGCGTGTGGCGGAGGTCCTTCGCGACTACGGAATGAATGAACGCGCCGAAGCGCCTGACGACAGTCACGCGGTCCACGATATCCAGGGAAATTCAGCGCGATAGCGCCGCCCAACGCGCCGTGAATTCCCGGGACCTTCTCGGGAATTCGGAAAATATGACGCCGCTTTAGTCTTTGGTAACCAAGTTAGGTAACCATAACACGCAGTTAAGAGCACCGAGTAAGTGTAACAGCGAGTATCACATGGCGTCAGTTTTCCCGCTTGCCGACCTCAGGACCTCCGCAGTTCCGGGTTCCTGGATCGACACGATCATCAAGGGCGATTGCGTGGCCGCTCTTGAGGCACTGCCCAATCAATCCGTCGACGTCATCTTCGCCGACCCGCCGTACAATCTTCAGCTTGGCGGCACGCTTCATCGTCCCGACCAGTCGCTGGTCGACGCCGTCGATGACGAGTGGGACCAGTTCGCCTCCTTCGAAGCCTACGATGCTTTCACCCGCGCCTGGCTGCTCGCCTGCCGCCGCGTGCTGAAGCCGACCGGCACGATCTGGGTTATCGGCTCCTATCACAACATCTTCCGCGTCGGCGCGACTATGCAGGATCTGAACTTCTGGATCCTCAACGACATCGTCTGGCGCAAGACCAATCCGATGCCGAATTTCAAGGGCCGCCGCTTCCAGAACGCGCATGAGACGATGATCTGGGCGAGCCCGAATGCCAAGGCCAAGGGTTACACCTTCAACTACGACGCCATGAAAGCCGCCAATGACGACGTGCAGATGCGCTCCGACTGGCTGTTTCCGATCTGCAACGGCAATGAGCGGCTGAAGGGCGACGACGGCAAGAAAGTGCATCCGACGCAGAAGCCGGAAGCCCTGCTTGCCCGCGTCATCATGGCCTCGTCCAAGCCGGGCGACATCATTCTCGATCCCTTCTTCGGTTCGGGCACGACGGGCGCCGTCGCCAAGCGCCTCGGCCGTCACTTCGTCGGCATCGAGCGCGAGCAGGACTATATCGATGCGGCCAGCGCCCGCATTGCCGCCGTCGAGCCGCTTGGCAAGGCGGAACTGACCGTGATGACCGGCAAGAAGGCCGAGGTTCGCGTCGCGTTCAACGTGCTGATCGAAAGCGGCCTCATCAAGCCGGGCCAGGTGCTGACGGATGCGAAGCGCCGCTATAGCGCCATCGTGCGCGCCGACGGCACGGTTGCCTCCGGCGGCGAGGCCGGCTCCATTCATCGCCTTGGCGCGAAGGTGCAGGGCCTTGATGCATGCAATGGATGGATGTTCTGGCACTTCGACGACGGCCGTTCCCTGCGTCCGATCGATGAGCTCAGGGCCATCATCCGCAGCGATCTGGCGAAGGTGGAGTAGGTCTCCACCACGTCCCGCGATATCCGCCTTCTTCCGTCGTGTACCTCCAGTTAGGGAAGAAGGTGAAACGCCCAGGGCCTTGCCGGACGAGATCCGGCGAGGCCCTGGGCGTCTTGTCAGCTCGAGATCTCAGAAGTCCTGATAGTCCGTGACGTCGACGCGTACGACGCGGCCGTCTTCATCGAACGTAATCGTCTCCTCGCCTTCGCGAATCAGCGGCTTGCCCGTCTTGCTGTTGGTGGCGCGCACGGACCAGACGGCCCGGCCCGAAAGCGGCGTCAGAGTCTCCACCAGGGAATTGGACGCAGTCTGGTCGGGATAGGTATCGAAGTAGCCGCGGAAGGCCTCCATGATCGCCGCGCGGCCGGCAAGACTGCCGACGCCGTTGGAGACGTAGGTGGCATTCTCGGCGAAGAAGTTCTCGATCGCCTCGTAATCGAGACGATTGATGGCGTCGTGAAACAGATCGATGCGCTCTGCGGGATCGAAGATCATTGGCTCAAACCTTTATGCCATGGGCGGCGAGATCGCTGCGCAGCTTCTCGGCGCCGGTGAAGTGAACTGCATGCCAGCCGGCAGCCCGCGCGCCTTCGACGTTCGGATAGGAATCGTCGATGAAGATCGTCGCGGCCGGATCGAGGTCGAAGCTCCTGGCGTGGGTGTCGTAGATTGCTACATCCGGCTTGATCAGGCCGACATCGCCCGAAACGGTCACGCCGCGCGGCTTCTTGAGGAACGGATAGCGCGCCTGCGCCTCGCGAAACGTGTCGGAGGCGAAATTGGTCAGCATGGTCACGTCGCGGCCCTCGTCGATCAGCTGTTCCAGAATGGAGACGCTGTCTTCATAGGCGTGCGGAACCATCTCGTGCCAATACTGGCGGAAGGCGCGGATATGCTCTTCACGCTGCGGATGGTCGGCGATCAGCAGCGCTTCGGCATCTTCCCAGGTGCGGCCGCGATCCTGTTCGATGTTCCAGTCGTGGGTGCAGACATTGGTGAAGAACCATTCGCGCTCGGCATCGTCCGGAATGATGCGGCTGTAGGGAATGTTCGGATCGTAATGAATAAGAACCTTGCCGATATCGAAAACGATATGCCGTATTTCCGTCGTCATGAATGGATTCCTGATTTCTGCTCTAAACGCGTTTTGCGAACGCATTGGGAATAGCCTGAGCGATCGCTTTTTTCATGACTGTCGGCAAGGCCTGCTCTTCAAGATTTGTAACCGGCGCCCACCATCCGTCATGGTTGTCCTTCTCCGTGACCGACTTGGCACGCCAGATCGACAGTCGCAATTCGAAATGCGTGAAGACATGCGTCACCGTGCCTGCCGGCTGCCAATCGGCCGGGAAGGGGGCTGCCTCGATACCGGTGTCGCCGTCGACGCGCGCCGTCCATCCCGTCGTCGGCACTTCCGTCATGCCGCCGAGAAGGCCGCTTTCGATGCGACGGCGCAGGAAGATTTCGCCTTCGTCATTGACGGCAACGAAGGCCGCTCCCTGGCGCACCGGCTTTTCCTTCTTGGCGGCTTTGACCGGGAAATGTTCGGGATCGTGCCCCGCCAGCGCCTGACAGGCGCCGTTGAAGGGACAGAGCGAACAGACCGGACGCCTCGGCGTGCAGATCGTCGCGCCGAGATCCATCATCGCCTGAGCGAAATCGCCCGGCCGGTCGGCCGGCGTCAGCTGGGCCACCTTCTGCTTCATCAGCGGCTTGGCGGCGGGCAAGGGCGCCGAAATCGCATAAAGGCGGGAAATGACACGCTCCACATTGCCGTCCATCACTGCCGCCTGGCGATTGAATGCGATGGCAGCGACCGCAGCGGCGGTGTAATCGCCGATGCCGGGCAACGCCCGCAAGCCGTCCTCCGTATCGGGAAAGCGCCCGCCATGGTCGGCCGCAACCGCTTCGGCGCATTTCTTGAGATTGCGGGCGCGGGCGTAGTAGCCGAGCCCGGCCCACGCCACCATGACGTCTTCGTTCGCCGCGGCCGCGAGATCGCCGACCGTCGGCCAGCGCTCCAGGAATTTCGCGAAATAGGATTTGACCGCCGGCACGGTCGTCTGCTGCAGCATCACCTCCGACAGCCAGACGCGATAGGGGTCCGGCATGACGCCGCGCGCGGCCATGGGCGGCGAGACGCGCCAGGGCAGGTCGCGGTGGTGGCGATCGTACCAGGCAAGCAGCAACGCGGCCGTGGGAAATTCTAAAGTCGTCGTCATGATTTGCCGCATTGAGGGGAAGTGCACTATACTTTGGCCAAGCTGCGTCGGGCGATCAAGGTGCCGACGGTATAAAGCCTGTGCAGAGACCTGGATGAAATGAGTTATCCCCGAAAAGGCGAGCGTCAGATTTCCGAGCTGACCAATAGCATCGTCGATCCGGTCCTGGCGAAGCGCGCCGGTATCAACACGACGCTGCTCGGCTGCTGGGACGAGATTGCCGGCGAGGACTTTGCCGACTGCACGCGGCCGGAAAAGATCGCCTGGGCCAGGCGAAGCGGCCACGGCATGGATGATCGGTTTCAGCCGGGCGTGCTGACCATCGCCTGCGAGGGCGCCCGCGCCCTCTTTCTCACCCATGCTCAGGGCGAGTTGATCCAGCGCATCAACAGCTTCTTCGGCTTTTATGCCGTCAACCAGATCCGCATCGTGCAGAAGCCGGTTTCCGTCGCATCCAAACGCTCCCGCACGCCGCCGCCGCTGAAGGGCGAGGCGGCGCGCAAGCTTGCGGGCATGATGGAAGGTATCGAGGACGAGAAGATCAGGGCCGCCGTTCACCGTTTGGGCACCGCAATGGCCTGGAAGCGGCGCTAGGAGCAGGCTGAACCGCCGGTTTCGTGGATTGTGGATGGAATTTAAGTTGTCTGTCTTTCCCAGGTCACAATTCTTTGAAGAAAGTTTGCCAACCGTGCCTTGTTAGCGGCAAGCAGCCGTTATATCGCATGAAACATTCGAAGATCTCTTTAACGACGGGTGACTCTATGCCGATGTCCGACATGCTCTTGACCAAGCGCCACCTGCTGGGCGGTTCTGCCGTTGCAGCTCTTTCCGTGGCGTTCTCTGCCTTTGCCGACACCGCATCCGCCGCTTCAGCAGAAGACGAAGTGCCGCCGGCGGACGGCGACGTCAACATGACGGACGTGCTGAAGCCCGGTCCGCTGCCGGAAATCGCACTCGGCAAGCAGGATGCGCCCGTCAAGATCGTCGAATACATGTCCCTGACCTGCCCGCATTGCGCGCATTTCGCGGTGACGACCTTCGACACGATCAAGCAGAAGTATGTCGACACCGGCAAGGTTCTCTTCATCATCCGCGAATTCCCGTTCGATCCGCGCGCAGCCGCAGCCTTCATGCTGGCCCGTTGCGCCCCGCAGGAGCAATACCTGCCGATGGTCGAAATGCTGTTCAAGCAGCAGATCGCCTGGGCCTCGCCTGACGTCGATGGCCGCGCCGCACTGCTTCAGATGTCGAAACTCGCTGGTTTTACTGAGGATAGCTTCACGAAATGCTTGACGAACCAGAAGCTTCTGGATGATGTCAACTCCGTACGTGAACGCGCAGCCAAGGATTTCGGCGTCAATGCAACGCCGACCTTCCTCATCAATGGCAAGCGCTATGCAGGGGACATGTCTGTTGGTGCCATGTCGAAGCTTATCGACAGCCTGCTCTGACCCGCGCCTTTTTTCATCACAGGCGGGCGGCCGGGGTCGCGCGCCTGTGATCGTCTCTCCTGAATACAAGTCCGGAGCGGTCACGCTCGCGATGCCGGCATTGTCGACGGCCTTCTCCTTTCGGGGGAGAAGAGGGCATCGCCTATGAAATTCAATAGACTGAGACTTGTCGGCTTCAAATCCTTCGTCGAACCGGCAGAATTCGTCATCGAGCGCGGTCTGACCGGCGTCGTCGGGCCGAACGGCTGCGGCAAGTCCAATCTTGTCGAAGCGCTGCGCTGGGTGATGGGCGAGAATTCCTACAAGAACATGCGCGCCTCCGGCATGGACGACGTGATCTTTTCCGGATCCGGCAATCGCCCCGCGCGCAACACTGCCGAAGTCGGGCTTTACCTCGACAATAGCGACCGCACCGCGCCTGCCGCCTTCAACGACAGCGACGAAATCCAGGTCACGCGCCGCATCGAGCGCGAACAGGGTTCCGTCTATCGCATCAACGGCAAGGAAGCGCGCGCCAAGGATGTGCAGCTGCTGTTCGCGGATGCCTCCACCGGCGCCCGTTCGCCCTCCATGGTCGGGCAGGGACGCATCGGCGAACTCATTCAGGCAAAGCCCCAGGCAAGGCGCCAACTGCTGGAAGAGGCGGCAGGCATTTCCGGCCTGCATTCGCGCCGGCATGAGGCGGAACTGCGCCTTCGCGCCGCCGAAGGCAATCTCGAGCGGCTGGACGATGTGACGTCGCAGCTCGAAAGCCAGATCGAGAGCCTGAAGCGTCAGGCGCGGCAGGCCAACCGTTTCAAGATGCTCTCGGCCGATATCCGTGCCCGTGAAGCCATGCTGCTGCATATCCGCTGGGTGCAGGCCAAGGAAGCCGAAGTCGAGGCCGATAGCGCGCTCAACCAGGCAACCGTGCTGGTCGCGGAAAAGGCGCAGATCCAGATGGAGGCGGCCAAGGCGCAGGGCATCGCCAGTTTCAAGCTGCCCGAGCTGCGGGATGACGAAGCGAAGGCGGCGGCGGCGCTGCAGCGCCTGCAGTTCGCCCGCAACCAGCTGGAAGAGGATGTCAATCGCATCCTGCGCCGTCGCGACGAGCTGACCCGCCGGCTGGTGCAACTGGCCGAGGATATCAGCCGCGAGGAGCGCCTTGTCGCCGACAATGCCTCTATCCTCGACAGGCTGGACGCCGAAGAGGCCGATCTCGCCGATATCCTCGCCGACTCCGGTCGGCTTGCCGAGGAGACGCGTGTCGCCTTCGAGGAAGCGGCCGCCAAGCTCGCCGACAGCGAGCGCATATTTACGGCCCTGACGGCCGAACGCGCCGAGGCCGCCGCTGCCCGTAATCAGCTGGAGCGCGCCATCCGCGATCTTGCCGATCGCAAGATGAGGCTGGAACGCCAGGCCGACGAAGCGAACCGCGAGCTTGCCGCCATCGACGAAAAGATGGCCGATCTGCCCGATCCCGGCGAAAAGCGCGACATGGTCGAGGCGGCGGAAAACGTCGTCGCGGATGCGGAAGGCGAGATCCAGAGTGTGGAAGCGGTTCTTGCCAAGGCACGCGAAACCGAGGCGCTGTCGCGCGGACCGGTCGAGCAGGCGCGCGCGGGCCTGAACGCGCTCGAAACCGAGGCACGGACCATTTCGAAGATGCTGGCGGCGGGCGATACGTCCGGCGCCTTTTCGCCCGTTGCCGAGGAGCTGCGCGTCGACCGCGGCTTCGAGACCGCGCTTGGCGCAGCACTTGGCGACGATCTGGAATCCTCGCTTAATTCCGAGGCGCCGGTTTACTGGTCCGACAATGGCAGCGGTGCCAACGACCCGGCCCTGCCGGAAGGTGCGGCACCCTTGATTACCCATGTCGGCGCGCCGGCAGCACTGACGCGTCGCCTGCGCCAGATCGGTATTGTTTCCGCTGAACATGCGTTGCGGCTGATGCCGGAGTTGAAGCCGGGGCAACGGCTGGTGACCAGGGATGGCGCGATGTTCCGCTGGGATGGTCATGTGACCGGGGCGGATGCGCCGAGTGCCGCTGCCTTGCGGCTCGCCCAGAAGAACCGTCTCTCCGAGCTGGAAGCCGAAGCTGAGCTTGCTCGCGACGTGCTGATGGAGGCCGAAGAGCGCCTTTCGGCCGCCGCCGACGCGATCCGGAGCGAAGAAGGCCGTTTGGCCGCCGCCCGCGACGCCAGCCGTGTTGCGGCTCGTCATCTGGCCGAGGCGCGTGAAGCGCTTGCTGCTGCGGAGCGCGCCTCCGGCGATCTCATCCGCCGCCGCGACGTGATCGTCGAGGCGGTTAGCCGGTTGCGGGAGCAGTTGGAAGATGTGGCGATGCAGGACGAGAATGCCCGCATCGAGCTGGAAGACGCACCGGATCTGTCAGCCATCGACCTGAAGCTGCGCGACCAGCAGGTGGAGGTCGCGACGGATCGCGGCGCCCTTGCCGAAGCGCGCGCCAGCCATGAGGGCCTGAATCGGGAAAACGAGGCGCGGCAGCGCCGCCTCCTGGCGATCCGGCAGGAGCGCGACACATGGCGCCAGCGCGCGGCCAGTGCCGAGGAGCATATCCAGACGCTGCGCGACCGCGAAGAGGAAGCCCGCGAAGAGGCTGCCGAGCTCGATCTCGCCCCCGATGAATTCGACGACAAGCGCCGCGCATTGATGAACGAGCTGCAGAAGGCCGAGGATGCCCGCCGCGTGGCGGCCGATCGTCTTGCCGAAGCGGAAGTCGTTCAGCGCGAGGCCGATCGCCATGCCGCGACGGCGCTCTCCGAACTCGCCGAAAGCCGCGAGAAGCGCGGCCGCGTCGAGGAACGGCTGGTGTCCGCGCGCGAGCGTCGGCAGGAGAGCGAACTGCGCATTCGCCAGACCCTCAATGTCGAGCCGCATGAGGCCATGCGCCTGACCGGGCTATCGGCTATGCAAAACGTGCCGGACCTGCGCGAGGTCGAGCGCGAGCTGGAACGGCTCAGGATCGAGCGCGAGCGTCTCGGCGCCGTCAACCTGCGCGCCGAGGAGGAGAGCAAGGAGCTGACGGAGCGGCTACAAGCGCTGATCAAGGAGCGCGACGACGTCATCGACGCCATCAGGAAGCTGCGCGGCGCGATCCAGAGCCTCAACCGCGAGGGCCGCGAACGCCTCATCGTCGCTTTCGACATCGTCAACGCGCAGTTCCAGCGGCTGTTCACGCATCTTTTCGGCGGCGGCACGGCCGAGCTCCAGCTCATCGAATCCGACGATCCGCTGGAGGCGGGCCTGGAAATTCTCGCCCGTCCGCCGGGCAAGAAGCCGCAGACCATGACGCTGCTTTCGGGCGGCGAGCAGGCGTTGACGGCCATGGCGCTGATCTTCGCCGTGTTCCTCACCAATCCCGCGCCGATCTGCGTTCTGGACGAAGTGGATGCGCCGCTCGACGACCACAATGTCGAGCGCTATTGCAATCTCATGGACGAGATGGCCGCTTCCACCGAGACCCGCTTCGTGGTCATCACCCACAATCCGATCACCATGGCCCGCATGAACCGCCTCTTTGGCGTGACCATGGCGGAGCAGGGCGTATCGCAGCTCGTGTCCGTCGATCTGCAGACCGCCGAACGGCTGCGCGAAATCGCCTGAGAGCGCTCGCGCAAAGTTGAGAAAACTGTTCTCGTTTCGACAAGAAATTGCTGTCTCGCCTGCCGCACATCACTAAAGCGTGCTAGCTTCGTCTTTCGATCAACAACGAGGGCGCTGATCCGCCCGGAAGGGAAGTATGTCTGACTCGACTGGCAGTATTTTCGATTTTCTCGGAATACTTGCCGTATTGCTGCTCGTCGTCGCGAACGGTTTCTTCGTTGCGGCCGAGTTCTCTCTGGTTTCCGTTCGCCGCAGCCGCGTGACGGAGCTCGTTTCCGAAGGGCGAATGAACGCCAAGGCGCTGCAGAAGGCCGTCGACAATCTCGATGCCAATCTGGCGGCCACGCAGCTCGGCATCACCATTTCCTCGCTGGCCCTCGGTTGGGTCGGCGAACCCGCACTGGCCCATCTGCTGGAGCCGCTGCTCGATTTTCTCCCTGGAACCTGGGCCTCGGCCGGATCGCATGCGATCGCCGTCGCCATTTCCTTCGTCATCATCACGGCGCTGCATATCGTCCTTGGCGAGCTTGCGCCGAAGAGCCTGGCCTTGCAGCGCAGCGAAGGCACCGCGCTCGGCGTGGTGCGGCCGCTCGGCCTGTTCCTCTTCCTGCTGCGCCCGGCGATCACCGTGCTCAACGGCCTTGGCAATCTCGTCCTGCGCCTTTTCGGCCTGCGCCCGGGTGCCGGCGAAGGTTCCCTGCATTCGCCGGCGGAGATCAAGCTCCTGATCGCCGAAAGCCAGGAGGCGGGCCTGCTCGAACAGGCCCAGCAGGATCTGGTCGAGCGTGTTTTCAATATCGGCGACCGCGATGTTTCGGACATCATGACGCCGCGACTTGAGGTCGAGTGGATCGACGCCGAGGATCCGCCGGAAGAAATGCAGAAGACCATCCGCGAAAGCCGCTTCGAGCAACTTCTCGTCGGGCGCGGATCGATCGACGAGCCGATCGGCATGATCCTGAAGAAGGATCTTCTTGATCAGCTTCTGAATGGCGGGCCGCTGGACCCGATGGCCGTCATCCGCCAGCCGCTGGTCGTCCATGAGTCCACCGCTGTCTTCAAGGTGCTTGAGAACTTCAAGCGCGCACCCGTTCGTCTCGCCATGGTCATCGACGAATATGGCAGCCTGGAAGGCATCGTCACGCAGACCGACTTGCTGGAAGCGATCGCCGGCGATCTGCCCGACATGGAAAACGAGGCGCCCGATGTCGTCGAGCGTGCCGACGGATCGTTGCTGATGGAAGGCATGATGCCGGTCTATGACGCCTTCGCGCGGCTGGGGCTGCGTGTGGGCGAGGAGGACGTCAATTTCCACACGCTCGCCGGCTTTGCCCTCTACCAGCTCGGCCATCTGCCGGAAGTGGGCGAAAGCTTCTCCTTCGGCGGCTGGCATTTCGAGATCATCGATCTCGACGGCATGCGGATCGACAAGATTCTGGCCCAGCGCGAGCCGCCAGCCTAGCCGTCAGTTGCCATGAATGACCCGGATGTGTCCCGGTTTTTTGATCAATCGATTGAAACCGGGAAGCTTCGGGTCATATTTATTGTGCAGCGCAACATTTTGCCGTATTTGTCGATTTTCATTTGTGCCTCAATGAATTAAGTTCAACCGGAGGAGTTGGGCGGAGACAATGACGAATTGGGTTTATACATTCGGTGACGGCAAGGCCGAGGGAGGCGCCGGAGATTTCGAGCGGTTGGGCGGCAAGGGCGCAAACCTTGCCGAAATGTGCAATCTTGGATTGCCGGTCCCGCCGGGGCTGACCATCGTCAGCGATGTCTGCGCTTTCTACTACAAGAACAGCCGCAAGTTCCCCGATGAGCTGAAACCGCAGGTCATGCAGGGTCTGCAGCGGATGGAAGCCATTACCGGCCGCAGGTTCGGCGATACCGAGCGGCCGCTGCTGGTGTCCGTGCGCTCGGGCGGCCGCGCCTCGATGCCGGGCATGATGGATACGGTTCTCAATCTCGGTCTCAACGATGCCACCGTACAGGCGCTCGGCCACGATGCCGGGGATGCCCGTTTTGCCTGGGACAGCTATCGCCGCTTCATCCAGATGTATGCCGATGTCGTAATGGGTCTCGACAATGAGGTCTTCGAGGAGATTCTGGAGGATGAGAAGGCGCGGTTCGGCCATGAGTTCGACACCGACCTGACAGCCGTCGAATGGCAGCACGTCGTCTCGATCTACAAGACCGTCATCGAGGAGGAGCTGGGCGAAGCCTTCCCGCAGGAGCCGGAAGTTCAGCTCTGGGGTGCCGTCGGCGCGGTCTTTTCCAGCTGGATGAACGCGCGCGCCGTCACCTACCGCCAATTGCACAACATTCCCGAAGCATGGGGAACCGCCGTCAATATCCAGGCGATGGTTTTCGGCAATCTCGGCAATTCCTCGGCCACCGGCGTCGCCTTCACGCGCAACCCCTCCACCGGCGAAAAGGAGCTTTACGGCGAATTCCTTGTCAATGCGCAAGGGGAGGATGTCGTTGCCGGCATCCGCACGCCGCAAAGCATCACGGAAGTCGCCCGCATTGCCTCCGGCTATGACAAGCCGTCGATGGAAAAGCTGATGCCCGAGGCCTTTGCCGAGTTTAAGGGGATCTGCGCGCAGCTGGAGGCGCATTATCGCGATGTTCAGGATCTGGAATTCACCATCGAGCGCGGCAAGCTCTGGATGCTGCAGACCCGCAACGGCAAGCGGACCACGAAGGCGGCGATGAAGATAGCCGTCGATATGGTCGACGAGGGCTTGATTACCGAGGACGAGGCGGTTTCCCGCATCGACCCGACGACATTGGACCAGCTGCTGCACCCGACCATCGACCCGCGCGTCCGCCGCGAGGTCATCGGCTCCGGTCTTCCGGCATCGCCGGGCGCTGCCACCGGCGAGATCGTTTTCACGGCGGAAGAGGCGATCGTTGCCGAGGAGGAGGGCCGCAAGGCGATCCTCGTGCGGATCGAGACGAGCCCGGAAGATATTCACGGCATGCATGCCGCCGAAGCGATTCTCACCACCCGCGGCGGCATGACCAGCCACGCGGCCGTGGTTGCCCGCGGCATGGGCATCCCCTGCGTCGTCGGCGCCGGCACCATGCGCATCGATATGCGCAATGAAAAGCTGATCGGCATCGGCATCACCCTGACGAAGGGCGATATCGTCACGATCGATGGATCCACTGGCCAGGTTCTGAAAGGCGAGGTGCCGATGATTCAGCCGGAGCTGTCGGGCGATTTCGGGCGCATCATGGCCTGGGCCGACCGTTCGCGGCGCATGACGGTGCGCACCAATGCCGATACGCCGGCCGATGCGCGCGCGGCCCGCTCCTTCGGCGCCGAAGGCATCGGCCTTTGCCGCACCGAGCACATGTTCTTCGAAGGCGATCGCATTCATGTGATGCGCGAGATGATCCTTGCCGAAGACGAGACCGGCCGGCGTGCCGCCCTTGCCAAGCTCATGCCGATGCAGCGGCTCGATTTCACCGGTCTGTTCACCATCATGCACGGCCTGCCGGTTACGATCCGCCTGCTCGATCCGCCGCTTCACGAATTCCTGCCGAAGACGGATGAGGAGATCGCCGAAGTGGCCGGCATCATGGGCATGGAACCCTCCGTCCTGCGCCAAAGGGTCGACGCGCTGCATGAGTTCAATCCCATGCTTGGCCATCGCGGCTGCCGTCTGGCGATTTCCTATCCGGAGATCGTCGAAATGCAGGCCCGTGCGATTTTCGAGGCGGCGGTCCTTGCCGCGCGTGAGACCGGGGCTGCCGTCGTGCCCGAGATCATGGTGCCGCTTGTCGGCCTGCGTTCCGAGCTGGACTACGTGAAAGCCCGCATCGACGAAGTGGCGCGTGCGGTCATGACCGAAGCCAGGATGAAGATCGATTATCTCGTCGGCACGATGATCGAGCTGCCGCGAGCCGCATTGCGCGCGCACATCATCGCCGAGGCTGCCGAGTTCTTCTCCTTCGGCACGAACGACCTGACCCAGACCACGTTCGGCATGTCGCGCGACGATGCCGCCGCCTTCATCCCGACCTATCAGCGCAAGGGCATCATCGAGCACGATCCCTTCATATCGCTCGATTTCGACGGGGTGGGAGAGCTCATTCGCATTGCGTCCGAACGCGGCCGCCGCACGCGCAACGACATGAAGCTCGGCATTTGCGGTGAGCATGGCGGCGATCCCGCTTCCATTCATTTCTGCGAGGATATCGGGCTGGACTACGTGTCCTGCTCACCCTTCCGCGTGCCGATCGCGCGGCTTGCCGCGGCGCAGGCTGCCATCAAGGGAAGAGCCTGATTCCCTGGGGATCAGCGGCGCCAATAGCCGCGATGATAGTAATATCCGGGCCCGCCGACCACGACCGTCGGCCCCCAGAAGAAATCATCGTTGCTTTCCATGAAGGCACGCTGGTCCGCGCGCCGGCTAAGATCCTGATTCATCAGGCAATTGGCAAAATTCTCCGTACCGTGCCGGAAGCCGTAGCTGCTGCACCTCGCCTCGTCGGCCGCGCGGATTTCTTCCGCCGTCTGGCAGGAGGAGAGTACGAGCGTGATGGCGAGGAGGGATAAGACGGAAGCGGCGATACGCATGACGTGATGTCCTGAATGCAGATGTGCAGGCACGAATTATAGCGCCGCGCCGGATGGCGCGAAAGGCGTATCAGCGCCGCAGGCCGGTTTCCTTACGCAGCTTCCTTCGGCTTTGCCGGCAGGCGCTGCAGCAGATCGACGAAGGCGTCGGCGAAGCGCAGCAGATGCTCGGTGTCTTCGTCCGGTTGCAGCAGCCGGATTTCCGCGCCGTCGCCGTCCAGCGCCGCAAAGAGCGTGCGCATCGTCGCATCCCCTTCGGGAATCCGGATGACCGCCAGCCTGCGGCAATCGGAGACAAGTCCCGCGGCCGGCAGATCGAACAGGAAATCGCCGCGCACGGCCGAAGCGGCGTTGCGCACGGCTTCGCAGAAGCCCGGCTCGCCGCCGGAAAAACCTTCGAGCGAGAGCTCCAGTTCCAGAAGTTCCAGCGGCAGAACCGGATCGACTGCATCGGTCGCGGCAATCGCCGCCCCCGGCAGCGGCTTGGCAGCGATGTCTCGGGAAACTATCGGTTCCATCCCATCAAGTCCTTTCACAGCCTCGATAAAACGCTGAAGAATGGCCTTTTTTGAGAATTTAAGCAAGTGCTCACGTTTTTGGTCTAGGCGTTACTGGTTTCAGCCCTGAAGAAACATTGCGCGTTGGTGTCGTGACATTCGATTTATTTTCGCCGTTTCTTGATCTACACATAACTCTCTTTCCGGGATTCGGTGCATCCGGCTTCCGATCCGACGCGCCGACGAGCCCTTGATGACCATTCGCTTCGACCGTCCCGTTTCACATGCCGCCCGCGCCGCGCGTTTGATCGCTTCCTTTGCCTTGGTGCTCTGCGGCGTGACGCTGATCGGCCATCGCTTCGGGCCGCTGGAAACGCCTTATTTCGTGCTGTTGCTGCTGATATCAGCCGGCTGCGCCGTCCTTGCGGTGGTGCTGGCGCTGCTCGGCCTCGTACAGCTCTGGCAAAGCGCCGCCATCGGCGGTGTCTCCGCCGTCAAGGCGCTCGTCTATGCCGCGCTGCCGCTCGCCATCTTCGCTTTCGGCGCCGAGCGCTACTGGACCCGGCCGCCGATCTACGAAATTTCGACCGATCTCAGCGATCCACCGGAGTGGCTGGCGACCCCGGACGTCAGGCAGATGTGGCTGCCGCCGCGCCATCTGGTGACGCAGCAGGAGCGCGAGGCGCAGTTCGATGCTTATCCCGCGCTCATCAGCCGTCGCTACGAAGGAGCGAGCGATCGCGTGCTGGAGGCCGTGCGCAAGGTCGCGCGGGATTATCACATCAACATCGTCAAGGCCGATGGTGCCGATGTTGCCGATCCCAACGGCAATGTGAAGCCGAAACGACGCGGCCGCCCGCAGACCGTCAACCCGGCGCAGGACGACAGCGCCGTCGGCGATGTGCCCGATGTCATTCCCGTGCCGACGCCGCGCCCCTTCCGCGACGGGGTGGCGGACCTCATCCGCCAGAATACCGACGTGATTCTGCAGGGAGAGACGCGCACCCGCATCTTCGGCCTGCCGTGCGACCTGGTGATCCGTATCCGCGAGGAGGCGGAAACGACGCTGGTCGACATCCGTGTCTCCTCCCGCTACGGCCAGCACGATCTCGGCGTCAGTGCCGATCTGGCGGATAGCTATCTGAAGGCGCTGGATGCGGAGTTGCTCGGTATCGCCGGCGGCTAGTCGCTCCGGAAAGCGCGCGTAGTGCCACAGGCTCAGGCCGGGCGGTAGGCCCCCAGCAGCGCCGGCGGTCCATCGGTTACCACCTGACCCTTTTCCACCAGATCCTCCAGATGCGCCAGTACGGAAAGCGCGGCCGCTCCATGCAGGCGCGGGTCGGTATCGCGATAGATGGCCTTCACCATGTCGGGGATCAGCCGGTCTCCCGCCTTGATACGCTCCAGCACGGCGCGCTCGCGCATGCGGCGATGGGTTCTGAGGCCGCGCATGAAGGACGCGGGCTCCTTCACCGCCCCGCCATGGCCGGGCAGGAACAGCCGGTCCTCGCGGGCAAGAAGCCTCTCCAGCGAGGCCATGTAATCCGCCATCGATCCGTCCGGCGGTGCGACGATCGAGGTTGCCCAGGCCATGACATGATCGGCGGAGAAGACGATGCCCGTGCCGTCGAGCGCAAAGCAGGCATGGTTTGCCGTATGGCCTGGTGTCAGCAGCGCCGTCAGCTGCCAGCCGTCTCCGGAGACGCTTTCGCCGTCGGCGAGCACGATATCCGGCTGGAACTCCATGTCCGAGCTTTCGGCAAAGGGATTGACCTCGCCGTGGTAGAGCGGCCGGGCGGCACGATGCGGCCCTTCGCCGACAGTCAGCGCCCCCGTCGCCTCCTTCAGCCGTTTCGCCAGCGGCGAGTGGTCGCGATGGGTGTGGCTGACGAAGATATGCGTGACCTCGCGCCCCTTCAGCGCCGCCATCAGCGCGGCGAAATGCTCTTCATTCTCCGGACCGGGATCGATGACCGCCACGGAGGAGCCGCCGACGATATAGCTGTTGGTGCCGTGAAAGGTGAAGGCGCTGGGATTGTTGACCGTCATCCGCTCGATGCCGGGCGCCGTGGGGACGGCGCGGCCATAGGCGGGTTCGAAGGCAAGGTCGAAGTCGGGCGTGCTCATGATTACTT
Source organism: Martinezella lusitana (assembly GCF_010668395.1). Taxonomy (GTDB): domain Bacteria; phylum Pseudomonadota; class Alphaproteobacteria; order Rhizobiales; family Rhizobiaceae; genus Rhizobium; species Rhizobium lusitanum_A. Next base: position 13,255 of record NZ_WUEY01000001.1, on the reverse strand, counting down.
GTATTCGATTTCGATAAAGGACATCGGCTCGGAGCCGGCATTGACGACATTGTGCTCGACACCCGCTTCGCGGCGGTAGGCGGCACCCCTGGGGATATCGACCCGGCGGCTGCCGTCAGGCTCCTCGAGCAGAAACCGACAATCCGTCATCGGCACCACGACATAGCCGAGGCCGTGGACATGATGCCCGGTATCGGCGCCCGGCTCGAAATCCCAGCGCGTGATCCGCACGACGGCATCATCCAGAAGAACCGTGGGCACGGCCGGCGGGCGGGCGCGAAACTGGCTCATCGGACCTCCTCATTCGCAATGCAGTGCAGCAAGACCTATCATAGCCGCCCAAAAAGCACACAGAAATATGCGGCCGCGCATCACTTAGTCATTGTAGCGGCAAGCGACCTTTGCTAATCAGACGCCGATTTGGCTGAGATGCGGCCATTTCCTCTGTTGGGGCGTCGCCAAGCGGTAAGGCACCGGTTTTTGGTACCGGCATTCCCAGGTTCGAATCCTGGCGCCCCAGCCACATGCTTCCCATATTCCAAAATCGCGCCGACCTTCATGATGTCCGGGCTACAACAATGGTCCACGCAATATACGGGATATTCTCCGAAGAAACTCTCTTCGCGAAGCCGCGTTGGTGATGATCGGCCGGCTACCGCGCCGCCAGGCTCTCTTTGTCGTCATCATGCTGTCGACGGTCGTGCTGGGCAGGACCGCCTGGATCGGCGTCAACTGGTGGCAGGGGAGGCCGATGCCGCTGACGTCCGTACTGTTCTGGCGGCCGTGTCCGAGGGTGCGGCGGTCCTGCCGGTCATGCACCAGCAGAGCGAGCATGATGGTGCGGATCATCGCTACTTCGCATGGAACCAGGATACGTTCCGGCATCTGCCGACGCTTGCCGTCCCTTACGCGCACGCCTTCGTGCCGACCATCTTTGGCGCCAAGGGCAAGCAGCCGCTGACCGTGTTGCCGCCGAAGAGCGACATCGCCGTTCCGGAAGGCAATCTCTTCTCCATAAGCCTGCTGGATCGCCCCGAGGAGATCAGGGCTGTCAGCGGCTTTGCGCCCTATCTCGCCGTTTGTCAGGCTCTATGCGATCGGCAAGGCTTTGGTACCGGTGGTCCCGCACCGCAGCCGAAAAGCTGCGCCGAGATCGCCGCGGCCGACGGCTGAAACCCACCAAGATTACAGGCGGCCCTTGCAGGCCGCCCGCTGGCATCGTCCCGCGGATGAACCCTTGGCTTCAGCTCGCCTTTTCCGGCGGTGCGAGAAGTTCGGCGCAATAGGACGAGCTGCTCACGCCCGGCTGGTCGCCGAGAATGTGAACCGAGCGAATCTCGTAGCTCTGGTTGGTGACGATATCGGCCTTGCAGCTGAGGGAGCGCTTGCCGGCCTTCTTGCCGTCCTTGTTGACGATGGTGACGTTCTTGTAGCCACCGCGCCAGGTGTAGACGCGATTGCCGCCTTCGTCGCGGTCGGAGATCGGCGGACCATAGGCCGCGAAGAAGCGGCCTGCGGACTCGCCCTGCCAGCGATCCTGAACGGGGTTCTTCGCAAGCAGCGGAAGGGCTGCGGTCGTGGTCGTCGTGGTGCTGCAACCGGCCAGTGCCAGCAACAGTCCAGCCGCGGTGATCATGCGGATATTCATCGTGTCGTCCTTGAGCTTCTGTCACGCATACGGTCGCGGAAAAGCCGCGCTGTCCCACGACGTTTTCCACCTGTCCCGCCTAGGGCTTTAGCGCCAAAGCCGGCAAAAGAAAATTCCCATCCGCGTGTACAAGCTGGATTTTAGTTGATCTGTTGCGTCTTTTGCACGCCGGCAATTTTCGCCTCCGCTTCCTGCCGATTTTCTAGGCAGGTGCGGCTGTAATTTTTTCGTCAAAAATCAAACGCTTTTTTTGAAATTGGTGCTTGTGCATCAAAAATGGCTGGTCTATAGAAGCGCCGCTGGTCACGGAGTGTAGCGCAGTCTGGTAGCGCACCACGTTCGGGACGTGGGGGTCGAGTGTTCGAATCACTCCACTCCGACCAGCTGAAAAAACTGATCTTTCCCGAAAACCTCCACTAGAAAATATGGATTGCCTTGCTCGCGCGGGGCGTGGCGTCGCTCCCTCGATGGGCGGTCGGCAGCATTTCCGTTTTCGTATGCCGCTTGACCCTTTGCTTGCGGCTCGGGCGTGACGGTTTCGCCTGCGCCATGGACCATTCCCCGTTCCTGCCGGTTATCGTCCAAACCACACGTTAGATATGCTTTTATAAAACCGGCTCTTTTTGTCGTTCGACGCACCATATAGAAAGAAGAGGGACGTGCATCCGACTCATGGAGGAGTTCGGATAGCGGGCGCTGAAGCGGAGTTATGGAATGAAGCGTGTTGACGGGGCGGCCGGATCGGCCTGGGAGAAATTCGCAGTTGTGCAAAGGCATCGTGCTGCGTCGCCCGGTGTCGTCGGGCAGAGAATGGGGGTTGCCGCGGGGTTTGGTGTTTTGGCGCTGGGCGCGGTGTTTCTTCTGGGGCCTGGCATCACGGTCTCGCACGCTGCCGATTGCGGCAATGTTGCCGCGCCCGGTCTCGACTGGAGCGGATGCAGCAAGACCAACATCATGCTCCAGACCAGCGATCTGCAGGGAGCCAATCTCGTCGGCGCCCATTTCGACAGCACGGATCTCAGCGATGCCGATTTGACCTCGGCCAACCTCGAGAAGGCGACGCTGGTGCGCGCCTGGTTGAAGAATGCCAAGGCGGATGGAGCGAACTTCGCAAAGATCGAGGCCTATCGCTCCGATTTCAGCAATGCCTCCGCCAACAACGTTTCCTTTGCCAATGCCGAGCTGCAACGGGCCGAATTCGCCGGCGCGCAGCTCAACAATGCCGATTTCCAGAAGGCGGAGCTCGGTCGTGCCGATTTCGACAAAGCGTTGCTGACGGGTGCGAACTTCTCCTTCGCCAACCTGTCGCGCGCGACGCTGAACGGCGCCGTCATGGAGGGGCCGACCTCGTTCGGCGGAGCCTTCATGTATCTGACCCGTATCGAGGGCTTGGATCTGTCGAAGGCAGGCGGGCTTCAGCAGGCGCAGATCAATCTGGCGTGCGGGGACAACACGACGATATTGCCATCCTGGCTGAAGGCGCCCTCCGCGTGGCCCTGTCCGCCGGATGAAAAGGACTGAGTTCTCGTCAAGTCAAAACCTTCGAAAGACCAAGCCATGTTCGTAGAAAAAACGATCCAGCATGACAGCAAGCCGGAATTCTATCGCGAGCTTGCCGATCAGCTAAGAGCCTTGCTGGAAGGCGAGCAGGATCCGATTGCCAATGCGGCCAACACGTCGGCGCTGATCTTCCAGATGCTGCCCGATCTCAACTGGGCAGGCTTCTACTTCCTGCGGCAGGAGGGCGAGCTGGTGCTCGGGCCGTTCCAGGGCAAGCCCGCCTGCGTGCGCATCGCCGTCGGCCGCGGTGTCTGCGGGACGGCGGTCGAAAGAGCGCAGTCGGTCCTTGTCGAGGACGTGCATGCCTTTCCGGGGCATATCGCCTGCGATGCGGCCTCGCGATCCGAGCTGGTCGTGCCGCTTGCCCGCAACGGCAAGGTCTTCGGGGTGATCGATCTCGACAGCCCGCTCGCCGGCCGCTTCGACCGTGACGACCAGGCCGGCATCGAGGCGCTTGCGGTCATCTACGCCGCTTCAAGCCGGGCGGATGTGTGAGTAGAAGCGGGCAGGGCGTCACGCAGTCGTGATCGATATGGCAAATCGTTCCGATGATGCCTATATTGGCTCTGCAAACATTCCCTTAGCGTTGATCGAGCTTTATCCGGCCCTCCCGCGTCCTCCTGAAGGACCCCGGCCAAGCTCGGAAGGCATGTCGAGGGGTAAGGAGAACAACAATGGGCAAATACAGCAAGACGGCAGAGGCAGTGGCCAAGCTCACCCCCGAGCAGTATCGCGTGACGCAGCAGAGCGGCACCGAACGTCCTGGCTCCGGCGAATATCTCTACAACAAGCAGTCGGGCATCTATGTCGATATCGTCTCGGGCGAGCCGCTTTTTGCCTCTGCGGACAAATTCGATTCCGGCTGCGGCTGGCCGAGCTTCACCAAGCCGATCGAACCCGCCCATGTCAGCGAATTGACCGATATCTCGCATGGCATGGTGCGCACCGAAGTCCGCTCGGCGAACGGCGACAGTCATCTGGGCCATGTTTTCCCGGATGGACCGATCGATCGCGGCGGCCTGCGCTATTGCATCAATTCCGCCTCCCTCCGCTTCGTGCCGCGTGACCGCATGGAAGCAGAGGGCTATGGCGCCTATATCGATCAAGTGGAGGATGTAAGATGACAACGGAACGTGCAGTTCTCGCCGGCGGTTGCTTCTGGGGCATGCAGGATCTCATCCGCCGCTACGACGGCGTCATCTCGACCCGCGTCGGCTACAGCGGCGGCGATGTCCGCAACGCCACCTATCGCAACCACGGCACGCATGCCGAGGCGATCGAGATCATTTTCGATCCGCAGAAAATCAGTTACCGCGATTTGCTGGAATTCTTCTTCCAGATCCACGACCCAAGCACGCGCAATCGTCAGGGCAACGATGTCGGCATGAGCTACCGCTCCGCGATCTTCTATACCAGCGACGAGCAGAAGCGTGTCGCCCTGGATACGATCGCCGACGTCGATGCCTCGGGCCTTTGGCCAGGCAAGGTCGTGACCGAAGTAGCGCCAGTCGGCGACTTCTGGGAAGCCGAGCCGGAGCACCAGGATTATCTGGAGCGCTACCCGAACGGCTATACGTGCCATTTCGTCCGGCCGGGCTGGAAGCTTCCGCGCCGGCAGGCAGACACAGCGCAGCGCGCGGCCTCCTGATGGAAGGGGCGGCCGGCATCGACCGGCTGAAGCTCTTCCTCGGTACATGGGAGGTGAAGCGGCGGATCATCGATCGCTTCAACCGCTCGCTGGTGACATTCGAAGGACAGGCGTTCGTGACGCCTGTCCAGTTCGAGGAACACGGCGATACGTGCAGCGACGACACGACGCTGCGAAGCAGCCGTACCTATCGGCTCGACGAAGGCGATGACAGTCTCGTCGTGCGTTTCCCCAATCTTTCGGAATTCATCCGCATCGGTGAAGACGCCTCGCAGCGCGTCATCCATCATTGCGGGCAGGATCTTTACCGTGGCCGTCTCTTCTTTCGCGGAGTCGATGCCTGGGCGGAGATGTGGCATGTGCGCGGGCCCAGGAAAAACTACCTGAGCCTCGCGCATTATCGGCGTGCCTGACCCGAGGGCGCTTTCAGGCCAAGGGCGGCCTTACTTGGCCAGTCGTCGCCGTGCCTGCACTGCCTTTGCCAGGTCTTCCAGCGTACGCACGGAGGTCGGCCAGTCGATGCAGCCATCGGTGATGCTCTGGCCATAGACCAGCGGCTTGCCCGGAACCAGATCCTGGCGGCCGGCCACGAGATTGCTTTCCATCATCATGCCCTTGATCCGGCGATCGCCGGCCGAGACCTGTTCGGCGACGGCGGTAACGACGAGCGGCTGGTTTTCCGGGTTCTTGCTGCTGTTGGCATGGCTGGCATCGATGATGATCCGCGGCTCCAGTCCGGCCTTCTCCGCCTGTTCCGCGGTTGCCTGGACGCTCGCCGCATCATAGTTGGGCTGCTTGCCGCCGCGCAGAATGATGTGGCAGTCCTCATTGCCGCGCGTCGAGGCGATTGCGGCAAGGCCGTCCTTCGTGACGGCCGGGAAGTGGTGCGGCTGCGACGCGGCGATGATGGCATCGAGCGCTATGCGCACGTCGCCATTGGTGCCGTTCTTGAAGCCGACCGGGCAGGAGAGGCCCGATGCCAGCTGCCGATGGACTTGGCTTTCGGTCGTTCTTGCGCCGATCGCACCCCAGCTGACGAGATCGGAAATATACTGCGGCGTGATCGTGTCGAGATATTCGCAGCCTGCCGGCAGGCCGATCTCGTTGACGTCGAACAGCAGTTTGCGGGCGATGCGCAGGCCTTCCTCGATGCGATAGCTGCCATCGAGATGCGGGTCGTTGATGAGGCCCTTCCATCCCACGGTCGTACGCGGCTTCTCGAAATAGACCCGCATGATGATTTCGAGATCGCCGGCGAAGCGGTCCCGTTGTTCCTGCAGCCGCTTTGCATAATCGAGGGCCGCGACGGGATCGTGGATGGAGCAGGGGCCGATGACGACGATCAGCCGGTCGTCCTCGTCACGCAGGATGTTGTGGACGGCGTCGCGCGCGCCGGTGACGGTGGCCGTCACCGCCTCGTCGCGGGGAATTTCGTCTATGATCCGAGAGGGCGGCGTCAGCGCCGTGATCTCGACAATGCGCAGGTCATCAGTGGAATTCAGCACGGTATCGGTTCCTTCAAGGGTCATACCGTGGCGACAAAAAAGCCGCCAGGTAGACTAGCGGCTGTTCGGGTCTTTGCTGTCGTGTCTTTTCTAACTACGCACAGGCCCGGCTCCGCTGAAAGCAGCGGTACGAATAAAATCGCGAGGCATATGCATAGGTGAACGACATGCGCTGTCTCTACGACAAAAAAAGCTGAATGTCGATGCATCGATGCGGGAGAAATGAACGAGACGGCATGGCGGCGTTGCTTTTGGTTCAGGGCATGCGCCTGTCCGCCGATCATCGAGCGTCGTTTGTCGGGCCTCGGAAGGCTGGCTCGCTGCTCATAGGGCATCGCGCCAACGAATTAACCCCTGCCTCGGAAGGGTCGGCCCGACCTCGCTGGAAGTCGGACCGCCCCCCATCCGATCAGGGGTCAAGTCAGATCAGATCTCGGAAACGAGGTCTTAGAAGCTGCGCTGGAAACGCAGAACGCCGGCCCACTGGTCCTGGTTGATGGAGTCCCAGTTGGTGTAGGAAACTTCCGGCTGAACCAGGAGGTTCTTGACCGGGTTCCAACGGACGTTTGCGGTCGCTGCGAAGATCTTCGAGTCGGTGTAGGCAACCTGAGCGTTGGCCTGCAGCTTCGCGTTGATCGGAACGGTCACGCCGCCCCAGACAGCCCAGTCGCCCCAGCCGATGGTCTTGGCCGGGCCGGTGCCGTTCGAGCTGGCATACTTGTTCAGCTTGTCGCCGTCGGTGTTCCAGCCGCCCATCAAGAAGGCCTTGAGGACGCCGAAGTCTGCATCGACGCGAGCCTTGATGGCGCCTTCTTCGACGATGGAGTCATAACCACCGACGACCTTGAAACCGAAGTTACCAGCCTTGTAACCGAGACCGGCAACGACGTCGGGAGCGTAGTGGTCGGAGCTGTCTTCGCCGTTGACGCCCTTGGCGCCCGAACCGGAGTTCGAGTCTTCGAGCGAGATCACAGCCGTGAAGCCGTTGCCTGCGTCGTAGTTGTAGGTCAACTGGTTGAGTTCGTACGGGCCGTCATAGACCACGTCGTCGTTGATGACGTTGCCGGCATAACCGACGTACAGGTTGTACTGCGAATCGAGCTTACCAACGGTGAAGCCGGCGAGGCTGATGTTTGCGAACAGCAGCTTCGTGGAAGTCGAGCCGCCATCCTGCCAGTCGAAACGATAGACGGTGTTGGTCTTCAGCGGACCGTATTCGGTGTCGCTTGCGGTGTCGACATGCAGCTGAGCACGGGTATGCCACAGCGTGCCGTAACGGTCGGCCGGGTTGTAAGCGTTGTACCACTTACCTTCGGTACGAACCATGCCGCCGATCTTGAGGCAGGTTTCCGTGCCCGGGATAAAGAAATAACCGGCGCCGTATGCGTCGCAAATGCGGACGTATTCGAGCGGTTCCGGCTCAGCGGCGACGATGGCATCTGCTGCCTGCGCGCCAGAAACTACTGCGAGGGCAGCAGCGGAGCCGAGAAGAAGGCTCTTGATGTTCATAAAAACTCCAATCCAATATAGATTGGGCATAGGCAATCGCGCCGAAAAATCGACGTGCCTTAACCCCATCCCTGTTTAAAAACCCCGACTCGGGAGAAACGGGCCCCACCCGCTTCTGGTCGTTATTAAAGACGAATTCCTGCAAAGTTATATGATATATTTTTCTCGGAATGTCGTTTTCTTGATTTTTAAATTCTAGTTGCATGAATGCCACATATGCAAACGCAGATAGTAAGTGCGGCATAATATTGGCGTAGCAATAGTCACCTAGCGGGATGAAATCGTGCTGGCGCGAGCCGCCCGGATATCGTTGGGTGCAACGCAGCACCGCGGATGGCGTGGCCAGCCGTGTCCATCAGCCAACGGCTGCAGCGCTCACAACAGGCGTGCGGCTAGCCTTCGAATGGTGGCTGATGTTCTGCCTGTGATTAGGATGAAGCCGGCCGCTTGGAAGCTGAAAGGACGAGCCTGCTCAGAGCAGAGCCGATCATGATGCCCCAGAGTCCGCTGGTCATGCCGACGATGATATCGAAGGTCGAGCCATAATTGCCGTTTGCCAGGAAATGCGAAACGGAAAGCGCCAGCACGCTTCCGATCACCAGAAGACAGGTGAAGGAAGGCGATTGCGGGTAGGCGAGGCGAGCCAGCATGCCCGCAACGCAAAGAGCACCGGCGCGAAAGATATCGAACGGATTGCCGAACGCAGCCTCCCAATTGAGATGCGCAAGGGTGACGCCGATGAGCGCCCCCAGGTAGGTCCAGGCAGTAATCTTCAAAAACCGGTCTGATATCATGAAGATATGATATAGCAGCGGCGACTTCAAACACCAGTCTCGTGCTGTTTCGAAACCTGTCCGCGCGTCGATTCGACGTGCACATTTTATGTGGTTGCGAAACATTCTGTTGCGGAGCGGCGGGAATTTAGGCCGCTTTCGGTCTTCGATTTGCCGTCTTGCTATGCCGCGATAGGCGCTCCGACTGGCCGGCGAGACCCGGCCAGTCGTCAAGCCATCTAGGCGTTCGACGCCCGAAGCGCCTCTTCCTCCTCCTGCAATTGCTCGGCGTCTTCGGTCACGACGGTCGATGACGATGCCCGGCCGAGGAAGGAAAAGACGACGACTGCCGTCATGACCGTAATGGCGGTCAGAAGCCAGAGAAGCGCGCTGAAGGCGTTTGTGTAGCCCTGGATCAGCACGTCATGCCCGATTGCCGGCACGTTCGATGCCGCTGCGGACAGATTGCCGGTGACGAGCCGTTGCGCCGCCGCTGAAGCGTGCTCGCCCGCCGAGGTTCCGAGATTGGACTGGATGAACGCGGAGAGGATTGCGCTGACGACCGCAAGCGCCACGCCTTCACCGGCGACGCGGGTGGTGCTGAAGATGCCGGTCGCCATGCCGGCCCGCTCCTTGGGAACGACGCTGACCGCAAGCCCGTCCATCAGACCCCAGGGCAGGCTGATGCCGACCCCGATCGTCAGCAGCGGGCCGATCAGGGCGGAGGGAGCCGCACTCGTGGCGAAGTGGCTGAGCCAGAACAGACCCGCCGCCGAGATGAGGAGGCCGGTGCCGCAGATCGTTGCCGGGCTGAACCAGCGGGTCAGAAGGCCGGCAACGATCGGCAGGACAAGCAGCGGCGCCGAGAGCGCGACCATCATCCGCCCGGCGGCAATCTCGCTCATGCCCTCGATGCCGACGAAGCGCACGGGCAGCAGGATCAGCAGCACGACGAAAGCATAGGCCGGGGCTGCCGCCAGCAGCTGCACGCCGACGAAGCGCGGATAGCGAAACAGGCTGAGATCCAGCATGGGCCGCTTGACGATGCGCTCGATGATGCCGAAGGCGAGAAAGAGCAAGGCGGCGCCGACCAGCAAGGCGATGACGAGCGGATCGCTCCACCCGGTTTCCGGAGCGCGCAGCACGCCATAGGTGAACAGCGTCAGGGCAAGCGTGAAGCTCAGCGCGCCGGGCCAATCGAGCCCGGCGGCGTCCGGATCACGGGACTCGCGCAGGAAACAGGCTCCGAGCCCGAAGGCAAGCAATGCCAGCGCGACCACCAGAACGAAGATCGACGGCCAGCCGAAGGCATCAATCATCAGGCCCGATGCGATCGGCCCGAAGGCGAGGCCGACGCCAAAGCTGGAGCCGACGATGCTGAAGGCGCGCATGCGTGCCGTACCTTCGAATTCCTGTGCAAGCGACGCCATTCCGCCGGAAAAGGCGGCAGCCGCGCCGAGGCCCTGGAGCGCCCGCAACAGATCGAACCAGACGATGTTGCCGGCCAGTGCCAGACCGGCCGAAAACACCGCGAAGCAGGCGACGCCGGTCAGAAAGATGCGCCGGCGGCCGAAACTGTCGGCCAGCGCGCCGGCGGCCATCAGGCAGCTGCCGAAGGTCAGCATGAAGGCGTTTGTCACCCAGTTGAGGGCGATCGGGCTGCCGCCGAGCGTCCGGCTGATGGCCGGCAAGGCGACGGCCGGGCCGGTGAACGTAAGCGGCATCGCCGCCGCAGCGCAGCAGACGGCGACAAGGACGAAGAATTTCTCGGTCGCGCTTGCGACCTTTATCTCGGTTGGGGACATCGGATTACCGTTGGGTTGGAGCAAGGGAAAGGCCGCGGGCAATCCTGGGAGCGATGCCGGCCAAAAGGCCGCCGCCCACGGCTTCAGATGACCATGGGAGGATAGTTTTGCTGGAGTGATGTGGAAATAAGGCTATAACTCCACATATACCGGAATAAAACTCTCGAATGGGATATGCGTATGGATCGCTTGAGCGGCTTGACGGCCTTCGTTCGCACGGCGGATCTCGGCAGCTTCGCCGCCGCCGGCCGCGTCCTTGGCCTCTCGGCCTCTGCCGTCGGCAAGGCGGTAAGCAATCTGGAGCGCCAGCTTGGTGTTCGGTTGCTGCAGCGCTCCACGCGCAGCATTCGTTTGACCGAGGAGGGGCGGCTTTTTCATGAGCGTTGCCGGCGGGTGCTCGACGATCTCGACGATGCGCAGGCCTCGCTCGCGCAGGCCGTCGCCGTGCCGCGCGGGCGGCTACGCGTCAGCGTGCCCATCGTCAGCTACCATTTTCTGCTACCGGTCGTGCCGGAATTCGTGGCGCGCTATCCCGATGTCGAGCTGGACATCGATTTCAACGATCGCATCGTCGACATGATCGAGGAGGGGATCGATGTCGCGATCCGCAGCGGCGATCTGCCGGATTCGCGGCTGATATCGCGCACTTTGCGGCCGTTTCAGATGCTGCTCTGCGCAGCGCCCAGCTATATCGAGCAGTTTGGCCTTCCCGATTGCCCGCGCGCGCTCAACGAGCATCAGGCCGTCAGATTTCGGTTTCCCAACAGCGGCAAGCTGCAGGACTGGCCTCTCACCATGCCGGAGGGCGAACCGGAACTGCGCATGCGAACGGCCTTTTCCTGCAACAATATGGAGGCGGTGCGCGGCGCGACCGTTGCCGGCCTCGGCATCGGCTGCATGCCGAATTTCCTCGTGCGCAGCACGCTTGCCGAAGGCAAACTGCGAACCGTCCTTGACGACTTCATCGACGAGCCCGGCCATTTCCATCTACTTTGGCCGTCCAATCGGCACATGTCGCCGAAGGTCCGCGTGTTCGTCGATTTTCTGAGCGAGCGGCTTTTTGCGAAAAGCTGTGAGATCTTGTCGGTCACGGCCGCTGCTTGAGAAAGAGACCCGGCGGCCGGTTCAAGACGGGCCAGCCCTCTCGACCGGCTCGCTCCGGCGGGCGCCGTGGCGGCCTGGAAGGATCGCGACTGGTTCGAGCGCCATCCTGCCCTGATTATAGCCTCAGCATCGGAACGGATGAAGAGTGCGATCGCCTGCTGGCGGCGCTCGGCGAGATATTGCGTCGACGGGGGCCTCGCAGCGATCGCTCCGAGGCCGTCAGTCGGCGGAGTGGATTTCCCTCACTCAAACCGTACGGCGGTGGTGTTGGCGCCGCAAAGCAGCACGGCCACGCGTTCGCCAGCGGCGGGGACATATTTGCCGGCAAGCAGGGCAGCGAAAGCCGTCGCGCCGCCGGGTTCGGCGACGATCCGCAGCCGGTCCCATAGGGTTTGCAGCGCCAGGCGGATATCGTCGTCGGATACCAGTACGGGGCGCTGTACGTAGGCTCGGGCAATCGGGAACATGAGCTCGCCGACGCGCTTGGGCGCAAGCGAATCGGCCGCGACGCTGCCGGCGGGAGCATCGACCGGATGCCCTGCCTCGAAAGCTTTCCAGAGCGTCGGCGCCCCTTCCGGCTCGACGGCAACGACCCGGACGCGCCCCTGGAGCCAGGCCGCAATCCCGCCGATCAGCCCGCCGCCGCCGACCGCGACGAGCAGCGTGTCGATATCGGGAATATCCGCCTCGATCTCAAGCCCGAGGGTCCCTTGCCCCAGCAAGGTCTCCGGCTGGTCGTAGGCGTGGATGGCCATGGCGCCCCGTTCCTCCACCCATTGCTGGCTGGCGGCAAGTGCATCGGCATAGCGTTCTCCGCCGATGACAAGGTCGGCTCCATAGCCACGGATGCGCTCGGCCTTTGCCGGCGATGTCACGCTGGGCACGAAGATCGTCGCCGGAATGCCGAGCCGCATGGCGGCATAGGCGACCGCCGCGCCATGATTGCCGCCGGATGCCGCAACCACCCCTGCCGCCGGCACCCGTCGGCCGAGCAGGCTGGAAAAGGCGCCTCGCGCCTTGAACGAGCCGGAATGCTGCAGATATTCGAGCTTGAAATCCACCGGGCCCGGATTGAGGCCGAAATCCGCCAGGTCGGTATGCAGAACCGGCGTATGACGGATATGCGGGCGGATTCGTTTTTCGGTTTCCGCAATGCGCTCGGGCGTAATCGTCGTGTCGGGAAGCATGGGCATCTCGCGAACAGAAGTTGACAATAAGTTTGTTACTTAGCAAACTGACGAAATGCAAGAGCTCGATCTCATCAAGGCCTTGGCCAACGAACGCCGCATCAGCATTCTCCGCTGGCTGAAGGACCCCTGTGCCCATTTCACACCGCAGATCGACGGCGATCTGGTGGAGGATGGCGTCTGCGCTCTCCTCATCGCCGAAAAGCTCGAAATCTCGCAGGCGACCTTGAGCGAGCATATGCGCATTCTGGTTCAGGCGGGGCTGGTGCGGCCGAAGCGCATCAAGCAGTGGATCTTTTACAAGCGCGACGAAGCCCGCATGGCGACCTTGGCTGCAATTGTCGCAAGCCTCTAGGACCAGCGCTATGTCCCGGGCGGGCATTGTCTCCAAGTCATGACCTCCACCAAAGGTGGAGGTTTGAAACGCTGCGCTTGAACCACTAGAAGTGGTTTTGTTAGTGCTTAGTAGCTACGATTAAAGAGGTCGGCAAAGTCGGAAGCTTTGTCGGCCTTTTC
>NZ_WUEY01000019.1 GCF_010668395.1 Martinezella lusitana | reverse complement strand
ACGTGCCCTATGGCCAGGCGGCCGAGTGAGACGATGACGGGACGACCCACGCCATGACCTCACCCCTACCCAGGACACCCTCCTTCCGATTGGACGGCAAGACCGCACTCGTCACCGGCGCTTCCTCAGGCATCGGACGGGGCAAAAGCGCGCACTGACGGCATCAAAGGGCTCATCCTTAAGAGTTGGGGCCGTCTCGTATCACCCATAAACATCGACGACAGGAGCAAGAAAGCAAGATCGAAAGAAATTGATGTAACAGATTCAGCGATGAAGCATCCATGGAATGAAGCGGAAACACATGTTCTCCTAGCGGAACGACGTAACTATATGGCCCTCTCTTGTATGGCATATTACGGGAACTGAGCGAGACAACTAAATCAAGACTTTAGGTGATGGGCATGAAACATAGGCACTACAAGTGATAGAAAGATCATTAACGAATGGGGTATCTACGAGGAACTATCCTCATTAATAGAGGTCAAGCTTGCAGATCTGAACAGACAAATCGATTTCAAGGCAACCTGACGAATTTCAGCTCAACGTTGTCTTCACGCTTGATAAGCAATGGCTTCCACACTTGGTCACTCGACACCAATCCATCTGCCAAAAAGCAGCGATGCCGACTACCGATTGGTTATCATTTGAAGGATGCGACCTTATTCAACTACCGATCGGCGCGTTCATCACCCGTTGTTCGCGATCATCGCACTGTAAGCAGCGTTGAAACCACCCAGGGATATGGGAAGCTCCGCCATATTTCCCTGCATCATCCGGATGGAAACCTTCCCTGATTTTTCCTTCGTCAGCGCATCGAGCATCCCGGGAGGGCACAGGCCTTCCACCAGACATCCTTGCGTCGTGCATCGCGACACTTTTGCCATTGTCGAATACTTGCCGCCGAACGCGATCTTGACGCCGGCCTGAACGGAAAAACCGAGTGGAAGAGCCATCTGCATACCGATCTTGTTTTCCGCCGAACGCGCCATACTGATCACCATGAATACCTGCTTTTGATCCGGCGAGGTCAACCTGTACACGATCTGGCAGGGCGGCTTCATCGACTTGTCGGTGCTGCACTGCAATGTCCACGCTTCGAATTTCTGTTCGGTGATCTGCGGACCGCCGGGCTGGGCCGCCGGCGGGCTTGAGGATGCCGCCGGCGCGGGGTTGCTGTTGCCGGGCTCGGCCGCCCCTTTCTGGGGATCGGGCTGCGGCGTCACCCCGCTATTGTCGGCACCGAATGCCACGGATGCAACCGCGTGCGTAAACAAGAAAACGACACAACACATAGTCGTCTGCCAATATAGGCGCATGATCCCCTCCACGATTTGGTTTGCAATTTTATAATATATGAGCAATAATGTCGAATGAAACGCGAATTAAAGCGCATTTTATAGAATAAAATTTAGATCACATTTCAGTTTTCTGTTTTAATCGGAAAACGGCGGAGTTTTATATTTGTAACCCGCAAGGAATAAATTCAGATGGCGCCGATCATCATTGCAGGCTATTCTCTGATCACCGTGCTCGCACTAAGCGAGAGTGTGGTATTTGGCGAAAGCTATCTACAGCAGGCTCCAGCCGTGAACGAGAATCCTGCCTTTGTCGAGCAGCTTCCGGAGACGTCAATCGTACCTGCGCTCCAGCCACCACCCGCCAACAGCCGAACTCCGTCGCATAGGCCGAAGCGACCGCCCCATGCGCGGCCACAAGCCCTATTGGCAAGCAGCGTTTTTCCCAGTGTCGGCAGCGGGGTCACCGAGCGGGCGGCGCCAGGTCCTCTGGACAATCGCCTGCCAACGGTGGGCGCCGGAACGGTGGGACACTGAAATAGTCACAAGTGGCCTGCCGGAATGCACGGGTGCCTGTCATCACTTCGCCAATCAGCCCATGAATATCGGATAGTGATTGCATAGCGGCTGGCGACCGCCAACGAACATGGAACCGGGGCGGTGGCCTTGCGGTTGGAGCAATTTCAGGAAAAGGGCACGGCGGCCTTTCGTGCGGAATTGCGTGGAAGTACAGAGATGGAGTGGTTCGGATATTCTTTGAAAAGCTGAACCACTCGAGAGTTTCGCTGGCGGAATTTCCGCAGCCGATAGCGCAAAATCGGCCCATTGTTACGGTCCAGGAGCAACATCGAAATGACACACTCCCCTAGAGTCATTGCGGCCACATTCGTCATACTTGCCGGTGTGCTTGGTCCGGCAGATGCCTTTGCCGTCGACCAATCCATCATCCGCCATTCCGGATTTTCGGAGACCCGCATCCCCCAGGTGAAGGGACGCGTCCCGATCAGGAAGAGCAACAATCTCGAAAAGGGAACGGCCGCCAAGTCCTTGAACAAATCGGATTCGAGCGGCGGCACGCAAAACGAAACCGTGAGCTGCGGACCTGAAAACGCCCAATCCGACATTTGCCGGAAAGCGATCCAACACCGTTAGCCCTCATGAGCTTTTCGGCTTGCTGACGATCACGGGCGGCTTCGATGCGGCTTCGACGGCTGGCTGGGTAGCGCTCACTTGCTGGGGATCGACGGCCGGCACGATCGGCCTGCCGTTTCCGTCCACCTTGTAGGTCATCGCCCTTTGATGCTCGTCGAGATACCGCATGAATGCTGCTCCGGCTGCGGGATCCTTGAATTGCCACAGCCCGTTTTTCACGCCTTCGAAGATCAGGGAATAGACGGCAAGCTCTATTCCTTCCTGGACTCCCAAGGTCGTCGGCGCATTTCGCGTAATGCCGCCCTCGATCTGAAGCAACTGGTCGACGCCGACGAAGCGGAAGGCCGAACCCTGGAGCTGAACGGAGTAGACGGTTTTCGTGGTGCTTACGGAGGCCAGCACGCGCCCGGTGCTCACGCTCACGGCTCGTAGCGACACGGTCACGATATCCTTGCGGTACTGCGTGTTTCCGCCGATCCCCAGATAGTTGGCGCCCAGGCCGCCAGTCGTCTCGTTCGAGTCATAACCGACAATGCCGCCGTCAAGCAGCACGCCGGCAAACCGAAGCGGTGGTATGCCGCCGGCCTTGGCGCCATAGACCGCCGACCGCGTGTTCTGGATGATCTGCCGCTCCTGCAATAGCGATTGAAGGTCGGTGCGCTCGACGACATTGAACCAGTTGCCGTTGCCGGCCTTGGTCAGGACGTCGGTCAGCAGCTGCGCGCCGCCTTGCGTGAGGGCGCGGGAAAATTCGGCGAAGTTCTCGTTGGGCTTGT
The DNA here is from genome assembly GCF_010668395.1 of Martinezella lusitana. GTDB lineage: Bacteria > Pseudomonadota > Alphaproteobacteria > Rhizobiales > Rhizobiaceae > Rhizobium > Rhizobium lusitanum_A. Next base: position 127,097 of record NZ_WUEY01000019.1, on the reverse strand, counting down.
TTTGCCCCGTAAGATCGGGAAACGAATAGACGGCGACGTCGAGCGCTTGCTTCGGCTGCGGCAAACTTTCCAGCGCCACGCCCGTCTTGGTAGCCGGCATGAGCGTCGCCGGGGTACTCATCGGATCAAGATTGCTGCCTGCAGCAGCGCAGCCGCTCAGGCCTAGTCCGCATAGAATGGCGGCAAGGGGAAAATTGACATGTGACATCGCTTAACGAATGAATCGCCCCCAAAGAATTGAACATTCAGGCAATCAGTTCGGCTTAGGGATTGGTGGGCACCTGGCTGCCACTCTCGATCACGATAACCGGAGACGACCCGCCGGAACCCGCCCCTTCGTTTATGTTCCCGAGGTTGCCCAGGGCGCTGTTGAGACCGGACAGATCCGGTGACTGTTGCTGGCCGGACTTGACGCCGGCGCCCTGTGTCTGTGCCGTCGATAGAAGAAATGAGCCATTCAAAGGATTTCCGCCGAATGTCGGGTTGGTCGGCTGATAGACCAGTTGCCCCGAGAACGCCGGCATTGCCGCTGTTGCAGCCAGGCCTACTGCGATCATCGTCATACGCATCATCATTGCCATTCCCCTCTCTCTTGCTTCCGGACGCTGCGGCGTCCATTCAACGCTTGATTAGCAATCCACCGCCTGGCAACCGCGCGATCAGTACATTGACGGGCGCGGAACCGGCAGGCTGAAGAACACTCACATTCAGGCCTGCTCCATTCAGCAATACGACGTTGGAGCGAAGATTATTTCCGGCCTGCAGCACGTTTACATTGTTGTAACTGCCGATCACGCCGGCCGTTGAGATGTTGTTTGCTCCGGATTGAAGATGATACACGCTGTTGCGGATACCTATTTCCAGCGTCTGAGCTATGTTGTTGCCATGCCCCGCAACTGAAGCCTCCGGTACTCCAACGCCCCCCGGCGCCTGAAAATTGAACGAAGGCCGATATTGCTCCGCCTGCTGTTGCGGCGGTGCGCTATTGAACGTCACGGTCGTCTTTACGTTGACCGGTATCTGAACCACATAGGCCGATTCCGCCCGACATACCGTTGCCGCCTGCCCCATAAGCACAGTCAATGCCGCGGCGACACCCAACATCAATTTCCTGCCGTTCGGAGGTTTCATTGTGGTAATCCGCATTGTGAGACACCTCGATCGGTTTCGACCAATAGCTTTGCACTCAGTTCGGTATTCGCCGGTGCACCGACCATCGTGGTGGCGAGAAGCCCGTCCGAACCTGGCTGCAAATCAAACTTGCCTTGCTGAATGCTTTGGCTCGTGCCCGACGCATTGCGCTTGATGAGAACCAGCCTGTAGGTACCGGATACCGCCGTTGCCGACTTTACGCTCGCCTGCACGACAAGAAACGCATCCTTCCTGTTTGCCGCGATCAGGCACGCGACTCCCGCTTGCGAAAAAGCGGGAGCGACGCATGTGAACGACAGAGCAGAAAGGCAGAAAAGCTTCGCAAGGAGGTTGCATGCTGATCGCCAACGGTTGAGCCTAATGCATACGGATGGCTCAACCGCTTGGAAAGAGGAGGCGGACATTCGCATTCGCCTCCTCCTGCCTGTTCAGTGTTGGCTCGTAACGGCGACGTTCCGATAGCCGAACTGCGCCGTAACCGAGGTATTGGTCAGTGCGCTCGAGCTGGTCTGAGAGGTGATCGCATAGTTTCCCGAACCGATCTGGATGGTTCCCTGCAAGTTGGAACCTCCGAACGGGAACGCGCTCTGCACGCCGGACTGAGATGCTATCGCCGTGTTGCGATAACCGGCCTGTACGATGAGCGAGTTGTTCGAGCCCAGCGGGTTGGCGATCTGGGATGTCAAGGCGGTGTTGCCGACGCCGAACTGGGCAGTGGCCGACTTGTTCACGCCAAAGAACGACGATTGGCCCGTGACGGCGAAGTTGTGCCCTCCGGCCTGGAACGTGTCTTGCGAGTTGTTCCCGCCCGATTGATCGGCAAAGGATATGTTGCCCCAGCCGAACTGCGCCGTGTACGAGGAATTGCCGTTAGGCCCGATAACGCCCCATTGGGAGGTGGCGGCAAAGTTTCCGGCACCCACCTGCAGCGTCGTCTGGTCGTTGTTGCCGCCATCCTGGCCCACAATGGCGCCATTGCCCCAGCCGAACTGCATGGTGCTTGACGTGTTGCCGCCATGCTTGCCGTCGGTCTGGTCGGTGGAGGCGAAGTTCAGTCCGCCGACCTGCAGCGTATTCTGGGTATTATCGCCCTTGGATTGATCGGCGAACGCGGAATTGCCGAAACCGAACTGGCCGATCGTCGAATTGTTGTCGCCGCCATCCCGTTGCAGGGTCGAAGCAAAATTCAGGGTGCCGACCTGGAGGGTGCTCTGGTCGTTGGTCTTGCCCTTCTGGTCAGCCACCGCGAAGTTGCCGGAGCCAAATTGCAAGATATCGGAGGTATTGGACTTTGCGGTATTCTGGTTGGTAATTGCAAAGTTGCCAACACCGTCCTGGAAGGTCAGCGCCTGGTTGTTGCCGCTATTCTGGCTGACGAAAGCGCCGTTGAAGGCGCCCACCTGGCCGATGAACGAGTCATTTTCGACCGGTGGCGGTGGATATGGACCGGCAAGCGTCAAAGACGTACTTGCCAGCAAAATCGCGAGAGCTCCAAACGTCCTCATGTGATCCTCCCTGTTCTCCAAAACGGGGCAAGCGACCATTCACCGCCCTCGACCTTTTTAATAAGCCGCTGGAGGAGAGCCGAACAAGAGAACCGTTCGTACTAGGACGGTAACCAGGGATAATATGAAATATAAAAGACCTACCTCAAAATGAGTAGCAGATGAAACATGTATCGGTCGGGCGTATCGGTTATACTCTTCTTTGCTTAAGGGCACTAAGCCATCAGGGAGCCAGATAAATACAATCCAAGTGTGCGGCAATTCATACTACCCTCGGAGAGGTTCAATGAGAGAGCGCCACATTATAATGGATTAGTTGACAGGCATGACTACGTTTGACAGTCTCGTCTCATCCGAAGCAATCGTTAAAGTTGAGATTCAGCTTGATGGACGGCAGCTGCCTAAGCGGCTGCTTTTCGCTACCCCAAGCTTTGCAGATTGGTTGGGTGAACGCGTAAGCAGAAACGAACCATCGTCGCTCGGTGCGGTCCTCAGCCCCATCGAACAGCTAGACTTTCTCTTTTTCACGTTTGTCTCGGGCAAGCCGCTCATTCATTCCAGACAATTCCGGGCAATCCGCCCCGAACGAAATGCAGTCTGGGAATTGAAGACCGTGGATCTGCGCATATTCGGCTGGTTTGCCAAGCGCGACTGCTTTGTCGCGGTTTTCGGGGACTGGGCCGACCATGTGAAGGATTATGATCTTTATCGCGGCTATCGGCTGGAAGTTCGCCGGCTACGTCGTGAGCTTGGCGTGGGTGATGCGTTGTGCGTTGAGGGAGTCAACCCGGACGATGTCATTTCGGTTTGAGATAGGCGCGCGGGCGCGTGCGGCGAGCCGCTTTATCGCAAACATTCGCAGCGATCTTGTTGCCGCCATTCTCGAAAGGCGGTCGGAGAAAGGATTTTCGCAGCAGCGGCTGGCAGAATTGGTCGGCGTCAGCCGGAAGGACCTGAACCGCTACCTCTGCGGACAAAGGGAGCTTCCGCTTCGCTCGATCGCGGACCTGGCCTGGGCACTCGACAAAGAGATCCATATCGAGCTCCGCGATCCCACAATGTTGACGAACGGCAACCGTGTCTCCGAATTCGAGACCCGGGCGGCCGTTCATCCCGTTTGCTCCGGCGGGGTCGTTTCCTGGAGCTCTTCGCGCGCTATCCGCACCATTGTTGCCCGCGCCAACACTGAACGGGATGATTGAAGCACATGCGTTATGGATATTGCATCTTCTGCGACGATGTTCGCACCGAAATCGGCGAAAAGCTGAGCTTCATCGGCGTCTATAGCGGCGTGCTGATGTTACCCGAATTCCCCTTCTCCCTGCCCAAATTCTGTGTGCACGTAAATCTCATCACTCTGGCGACGGAGCCGTATCGCTCGATCGTTCTGCGTTGCGTCGCGCCGGGAGACCGCCAACCGCTCCTTGAAGAGCGGCTGGATCCGGACCAGCTCAACGAGCAGAAGGATCTGACGGACAGCGCGGAGACGAGCGATATCCCCATCAATGTCGTGGTTGGTGCCAGTCTTGTATTTTCGCCATTGATATTGCGCCGTCCGGGCCTGCTGACCGTCAGCGCGATCATCGACGACAAGCCGGCGGAGATCGCATCCCTCCGGATAGCCCAGCGCTGATCCGGCCCATGAAGGCCGTTTGCCGGTGAGGTTCGATATCGCGGATGATCTGGAATCCGTCGGGGGCGCCATCGTTCCCGCAAACACCGTCAAGCAGCTGCTTCAGGCGATAGCCTCATCCCCTTCGGATGCGTCGCGAGTGCGCACGCAAGCCGAGCGCATGGCATGGCCATGTCGGCGAAATTGAGCGGATTATCGCATGGCGATCTGAATCCCAGGATTTTCAACGGGTTCGTGGCGATCTTTCGGAGGGCAAGCGCGCTTTGCATCTCCGCAATCGGCAAAATCAGCCTTCAGCTGCCGAGCGATCGGTCGCTATAGCATCAGTGGTTCCGCTGATTTCTATATGGCTGGTCCGCCCCGGTACTTCCCCCGGGGCTGGCAACGCTAAAATATGGCGATGCGGGCTCCTGCCAGTCCTATTCCCGCATTCGACAACCGTTCTATATGGAACGGCTAGCGGACGAGTTCCCGGATTTTATAGGCGACTTCTGTCCGGTTCGTCGCGTTTAACTTCTTCATAATATTGCGAATATGAACTTTGACGGTGCTTTCGCAAAGATCCATCTCATAGGCGATGATCTTGTTTGCCTTTCCCCGCCTCAGCGCTTCCGCAACCACGACTTCACGCGGGGTGAAAAGGCTGTCGAGGCAGCAGTTTCGGCTGGCCACGGGAGTAATTGCCTCCTTGGCGGCCAAAAGGCTGCTTGCCGGCACAAAGACGCCGCCTGCGCGAGCAAGTGCGACAGCTTCAGCGGCAACCTTGATTCCGACGCTCGTCGGGATGTAACCGCGGGCGCCGCATTCCAGCGCATGCAGCAGCTGCGCAAGCTCATCGCCGTCCGCACCGACGATCACCGGGCTTGTCTGAAATCTTTCGACCAGCGCGCAAATCTTCGCGCTGACGTCTGCGTCCGAAACCTTGCGACCGCCGATCATGAAAAGAATTGCCGACGGCATGACCTGCATGTTCCGCATCTGCCATTCGTCGAGCGAGCCGACCGTGACGATGTGCATGGCACCGTCGCATTCGGTGAGGCTTTTCGACAGGCACTCGCGATCCAGGGCGCGGGAATCTATAAGAAGGACATAGTCTTCCCATTCATCGACGCCAGGCATGCCGGATGCGATGAAAGGCCTCAGGGTATCGGACGTCCGAACCGAAATAATGCGTGCCCCTGCTTCCGAGGTAAATTTTTCACTTACGAGCGATTGTCCATTCATGGCCGGTACCCCCAACTCTTAAAATGGCCTTTGTATTTCTTGTAATTATTTGAGTATTTACTCTATTCAAAGAGCATGACATTCGCGTAACGCTAAGATTTTCTTTCATTTTCATATCAGTCCCCTCGTGTTAGGTTTATCTTACCATAGTAATTGCTTATTTTTCTTTTCTACGCATTAACCTATGTTAATGGTAAATTGAAATATTGATTGCGGGAATTCTTCTAAACTCTATCCGAAATGGAGTTTATGCATTGTTCAAATCATAGTTGTATCAAAGTAGGATTGGTCGAAATCGACAATGTCCATAAGACGCGGCCGATCGAGAAAAGCAACGATGCCATTGCGGAAGGACAGGAGACCCGCCTCGCGCATATCCCTGAGAACGCGGTTTATGTGAACCGTGGACAGCCCAACGGCGTCACCGATATCCGCCTGCGTCAGGGGACAATCGAAATATTCCGCATTTGCATAATCTCTCGAGGTGCCGATGCGTGACCCGAGCTCAAGCAACAGGTAACCGGTTTTCTCCAGAGCATCGCGCCTGCCTATGTTGGCAAAACGCTCAGACATACGCGCCTGATATCGAAGCAATTCAGCAATAACAATACGATAGAACAAGGCCGGCGTGTCGATCTTCGGCAGAGACGTAAAGTCCGGGAAGACCATCACCGTCACGTTGGTTATCGCCTGCACGGTCTCTCGTGACAGCGCCGTCAGCGAGGTCGAGATCATGTCGCCACGCAGGACGAATTCCGTTACGAAACGTGTCCCGTTCGGCAACATCTTGCTGCGTGCCGCCCACCCCTCCAAAATAAAGAGAAGGCGGGGTGCATTGCTGTCATAGTCGCAGATGGCGCTACCGGCGCCAAAGGTCCGCGCTACACCGCCCAGGCTTCGAATATGTTCTATCGAAATATGCGCTGCCATGCCGACACCCCTCAACCCAAAAGCATATCTCGATGGTCAAAGGGCCATTCAAAAATAAGATTTTTCGTGAGTTCTAAGTATTCAATACCATAAAAATTCGGCAATGTCTTCGATACAAATCGATAACCGCCGTTTGTCGGAGTTTTATCGAATTCAATGGAGAGTTGATATAAGCTTTATGTATAAGGAGCAGCAACTCAGCTACTTATATTCGACATACATTATGCCTTCGCGGTATTTCCTGCGACGTAAGGACTATATACCCGACATGGCGCATTGGTCGGGTCCAACCAGATGGCGGCGCATGTTCGAGATTCCAGCCCGGGCTTCCGCAATTATGACGTGATGTCGAAGTGCCTCTATCCCCTCCTTCTCCGCCGCTTTCAACAGCAACGCGATGCGTCCCGGCGGTTGCGATACATCCTTCACGAAGTAATTCTCACGCCCCACGGAATTGAAGAAGCCTTCGACCTTCCCGTCCCAGCCCAAGCCGACATGCGGGACTCTGAGCGCATAGGCAGCGATGCAGGCATGCAGCCGATGGGCTAGGATCACATCCAGCGGCTGAATCGTCCGGATCAGGTCAATCGGAACCCGCGGACGCCCGGCAATATCCAGCGCACCGGGCTCCACAGCCCGGTGCGTGGCGACCGAATGGCGGATGCGCTCGGCGAAAGCCTGGTCTTCCCTGGCGCCGTTGCAAAACAGCAGCACGCGCTGCCCGTCGTCCAGGAGCAGCCCGATCAAGTCCCGGTAGGCATCGACGCTGGAAAAGGGAATGGCGGAGGCCGGCGCGTTGCTGTGCCTATGCAGGATGAGGGGATCGGTCACGCACAAGCCGATGGTCAGCTGACGCTTGGCGGATGCGGCAGGTTTCTCGATCAATGGCGAGCCGTCGATCAGCAATCCGGGATCCCGCACGATTTTCGCGTCCGGTCCATCCGGAAAGTGCTCGCGCCAATTATCCTGGGCAAAGCCGTCCCTCACGGAAAGATGAACGAGCCGAGCCCCTTTCAGACGCGCAAAGAGGTCGTATGCCGGCTCCGACCAGTGCTTGCTCACACCCACCGCATAAATTGCCAGGGGCCGATCGTGCCGGCAGACGCAATCGAGCACCATGCCGACCTTCAGCGGGAAGTTGAGATCGTCGTCCTGAAACAGGTTGCCGCCGCCGATCACGACGGCGTCTGCAGCCGCAATCTTGTCGTTCCATCGGCTGCGAAGCCTGCGCAATCTGCGCTCAAGCCCGAGGCGGACAAGCCGTCGCCGGACGATGGCGGGCGATCGATGGAGCAGTGCGAGGACCAAGCGCCGACGCCCGCCATGACCGGCCGCGAAAGCCTCGCGACCCGCAAGATCGATCGTCTCCACTTCGATCTCGCCAGCACCATTCGCCAGCGCGGCTTCGACGCATTCCGCCAGCAGCCCGTCTCCGAGATTTTCACTGTATTTGACGTTGAAGACGACAATCTTCATCTCAATTCTCCAGCGGCGCTCAATCCCGGGCGGTAGCCGGCCCGCACCCGCTGCGTGCTGGCGCCAAGCGCGGAAACGCTGCCTGCGAGGATGTAAAACATCAATCCAAGGTCATAGACCGTCCCCGAGGTGGCCGCGGAGACGAGCACGGTGATGAGGCCGGCCTTCGCAGCGCGCACGACGGCAGCCTGCTGTGACGGCAGATATGCCGGCCGCGTGTCGAACATCAGAAGCCGGCCGACAAATACGGCGAAGAGCAACGTTCCGAAGATGCCGATATTGGATAGAAGAACAAGGCCGAAGCTCGAGGCGCGGGCGCTTCCAAGGCCTGCTCCGAAGCCGCTCGTGTCGACGAATGCCTGATAGGCCATGGCATTCCACATGAAGCGCTCACGTCCCGACTGGCTGTCAGCCTTGGAAAAGAGCATCTCGTCGAGAAAATCGCGCAGATTGTGCGCGAGATCCGGCATGGCGATGAGAACGAAGAAGATAACAAGCGGCATGCTGGCAAGAATGGATACGATCAGAACGGGTCGTCCCGCGCCGGGTTCATGGCGCGCTGCCAGAAATGACTGGAGGCAGAGGATCGGCAGGACGACGGCAAGGCCGACGAGCGCCGTCGCCGATGTCGACAGGATCAGCGCCACCAAAAGCAGGCCGGCGATGGTGCCCGTCACGGCTGAACGAATGCCGCCGAGCCACAGGCTGGTAACGATCGAGAAGAGCACGAGGGTAAAATCGGCGAAGGCCGAGGCTTCGGGAAATGTCCCCGAGATGCGTTTCAGTCCGCCCTTTTCGGCATTGGTCAGGAGCGCATAATTGGCCGTGCGCACAAAACTGAGCAGAAAATCCGTATGCGTGAAGTAAGTGACGATATCGGCAAGCGCAAAGCCGAGATTGATGCTCGCGACGACCAGCACGCCGTTGATAAAAGTCGCGGGAATATTGTTCCGCCGGAAGAACGCAAAGGTGGCAATGAAGCAGATGAGGCCGCCGATGGCATAGACCGTCTGGGTAATGTTATTGGAGGAAAAACGCAGCGGCACCAGAGCGATGAGGCTGTGTGTACCGATCGAGCGCTCCACCGTCATTGTCTGTGTCACGCCCTGAAACAACCTTGGGAAGAAGATCGCGGTGAAGACACCGAAGGCCGTCAGGACCAGCAGGAAAAAACCGGGCTGCCAGGGAGCCAGAGCGGCGAGGAAGGGCCCTTCCCCATAGGCCGCGAACAGGCGCGCGGCGAAGAACAATAGAAAGAGGCTTGGCACGAGCACCGATGCGCCGCCAAGGCCGGGGACTGTGAACGCGGCGGCAGCGCCAAACACCGTCGATAGCGTCATTATGATGAACGACCATCGAACAGGCGCAGTGAGCGTCGCGATGCCAACGATCAATGTTACAAGCCCCATGACATACATGTGTGGGAGTCCAGCAGTTCCGCCTCATGACCGCCGCAAGCTACCATGCTGCCCTATAGCTGTATTTCCGCCATCTCTAATCCTTTTGGGGGACCTATTGGCCGAAATACGTTCTATACCGTGCTTACTACTGCGTTCATGCTTCCGAGCATGGATCATTTCTCGCCACTACATTGCAGCAAACGCATGAACAACCGTCGCGCCTTCCTTCGCGCGTCGGCTGCCATGGCGTTGGTTGCGATCTGCGACATAAGGATTGCACGCGCAGGTGATACCGGGGATGCACTTGATCTGAACAGCATGACACTGACCTTCGAGGATCCCTTCGACGAGCTGAGTATCTCGGCCTGGGGGCCTGGCACACGTTGGATTTCCCATACTCCATGGAATGGTGACTTCGGCGGCGCCCGCTTCTCCAATCCAAGCGGCGATTTCCCCTTTGCGATACAGGACGGCATGCTGCGCATTACCGCCGCGCGCGATGAAGTCGGCATGTGGCGTTCCGGCCTGATTGCCTCCGTCGACCCGAAGGGAAATGGATTCTCCCAACAATTTGGTTACTTCGAGATGCAGGCGCGGTTACCGGACGGGCCTGGTGTCTGGCCAGCTTTCTGGTTGATCGGCAAAGACCGGTCAAAGGCGACCGCCGAGATAGATGTCATCGAATACTACGGCGACAAGCCGGGTGGCTACTCATCGACAGTGCATGTCTGGCATCGCGATGGGAAGCACGATTCCGCCTACTCCCGCATCAACGTATTTGCTACCGCAAGTCCTACCGATATGCATCGTTATGGAGTGAAGATCGATTCCGATTTTATACGCATGTATTTCGATGGAAACCTCGTCTGGAAAACCAAGGCCTTACCGGAGCATCGCCAGCCGATGTATGTTCTCATCGATCTCGGTATCGTCGATGGCGTAACGAAGATGGCTGCAGCCGATCCATCCTTCATGTTCGTCGATTACGTCAGGGCCTATCAGTTCCGTTAGCTGCCTGCCTCCAGCCTGTGCAGCACTTCATCTCAATCTCTGCTCATGCGGATACTGCGCTTGGCATGTCTCACGCCGGTGCCGTTGCTGCCGCACATAATGCTTTCGGCCGAGTCGTTGCGGCCGTATCCGGCCTTTCCGGCAAAATGGCTACGGCCCGCTACAACCTACGACTTTCGATGGTGAGAATAGTTATCCCAATGATCAACTGGTGCTTTTGCCCCAGCATGAAATTCTGCAACGGGCGATGAAGCATTTCGCGTCGTCGCAAGTCGCAGGACAACCCGGAGAGCGATGATGATTGACCGTGATGCTCAAGCAGAAGCAAATGACGCAGCCATTATGCATTACGATCGCAACCTTTGCCTTCATGAAATGCTGCGCGTCCAGGCTCGGGCTGCGCCACAGGCAACAGCTCTCGTCTATGGCGACACCCGCATCAACTACTGCGATCTCGATCGCATATCGGATGCGCTTGCGTTGCACCTGATACGCATCGGCGTCCACAAGGCCGATATTGTCGGTCTCTTCCTGCCTCGTAGCGTCGATGCGATCATCTGCACCCTGGCCATCCTGAAAGCCGGAGGCGCCTACCTTCCGCTTGACCCCGCCCTTCCGATCGAGCACCTCGATTTTGTCATCGGTGAATGTGCACCGAAGGTCATTTTCGTCGATACGGACGATGGCGACAAGCTCAGCCGCATCCCGAGCATGAACGGCAAGGTCATCGAGGCCAATGCCATCATAACCGAAATGGCGGGCAAACCACGGATGGCCGCACCGGCCATCGCCGTGAATGGCGGCGATCTCGCCTATATCATGTATACATCCGGTTCGACCGGCCGCCCCAAGGGAACGATGATCTGCCATCGCAGCATCGCCCGTGTCGTCCTTGATCAGACCTATATCGATTTTCGCCGGGACGACGTCGTTCTTCATACCGCCACCATCTCCTTCGATGCATCGACCCTCGAAATCTGGGGCGCACTTCTCAATGGTTGCACATTGGCAATCATGCCCGACACCGATTTCTCCATCTCGCGCCTGTGCGACTTCATGCAGGCGACGGATGTCAGCATCTCCTTCCTCACGACGGGATTGTTCAACCTTTTTGCCGATCATGCCCGAGCATCCCTGCCGAGGCTTCGCCATATTCTTTTTGGGGGGGACGTGGGGTCGGCCGTTCATGCCCGACGCTTTCTGGAACATCATCCCGGCTGCAAGCTGACCAATGCCTACGGCCCGACCGAGACGACGGTCTTTGCTACGGCTTTCCAGGTCCTGCCGAGTTTTTCAGGCGGCGAACTGCCGATCGGCAAGGCCATCGCTCATACAGGCATCGCCATACTGGACGAGGAACTGCGCATCCTTCCTGCGGGGATCGAGGGCCAGCTGGCGATATCGGGCGACGGCCTCGCCATCGGCTATTTCAAGCGTCCGGAGCTGACGGATCAGAAATTCGTGACCATAGACACGAAAGACGGCCGGACGCGCTTCTATCTGACAGGCGATGTGGCCTGCCTGAAACCCGACGGCACCGTTACCTTCAAGGGACGGCGCGACAGACAGGTCAAGATCAATGGCAAGCGCATCGAGCTCGACGAGATCGAAGCCGCGCTCAGGCGTGATCCGCGCCTTGCCGACGGCATCGTCCTTTGCCACATACAGGGCGAAAACCTGAAGCGCATCGTCGCCTATCTCTGCCCGAAGGAAAGTCATATCGGAGCGGGCGCCGATCTGGTGCAGGGCGTCATCGCCACGCTGCGCGAAACCCTTCCGACCTACATGATCCCGAGCGCCGCCGTGATCGTCGATGCCCTGCCGCTGACGGCGGCCGGCAAGGTCGACCGTTCGAAGCTGCCGCCGCCGCCGATCGAAGCACAGGTAAGGCCGTCCGACCCGAGGAGCCGGACCGAAGAGCTGCTGACGGGTCTGTGGCAAGAGGCGTTGGGACTGGCCAGCATCGATCTCGACAGGAATTTCTTCGACCTCGGCGGCACCTCCCTTCAACTGATGGAAATTCATGCCGGTCTCGAAGACGCGCTCGGTCGGCCGATCGATGTGGTTGCATTGCTGCGTCACACGACGATCCGGGAACTGGCGCTTTATCTCGACGGCCGGGCGCCTGGCCCGACACGCATCGCCGCCGCCGCTCAGCGCGCGGCGCTGCAGAAAAAGGCAATCTCTCACATCCGCAGGAGCTCCTTATGAAACGGAATCACCCGGAGAATGACGAAGAGCGTGATTTCGAGGACAATGAAGATCAGAGCGAGCAGAATTCCGGTCATATCGCCATTATCGGCATGTCCGGCCGCTTTCCAGGCGCCCCCTCGGTGGGTGAGCTGTGGCAACTGATCCTTGAGGGGAAGAACGCCTTTTCGCGGTTCTCGCCGGATGAGATCGAAGACGCCTTCACCGACGAAGAGCGGGCGCAACCCAACTACGTCGCCGCAAGGCCGCATCTCGAAGGCGCCGATATGTTCGACGCCGAGTTTTTCGGCATGTTTCCGCGCGAGGCTGCCATCACCGATCCGCAACATCGGATCTTCCTGGAAATATGCTGGGAGGCGCTCGAGGACGGCGGTTACGATCCGCAACGCTATGCCGGCCCGATCGGGGTCTTCGCCGGCTCCTCGATGCCGACCTACCTGATCAACAACGTCCTGCACGACCGCGCAAAGGCGGAGGAGTTCACCTCGAACTACCAGATCGGAAGCTTCCATGAACTCGTCGGCGCGCTCAACGACACGCTGTCCACGCGCGTCGCCTATAAGTTCAACTTGAGCGGCCCCGCCTTTACGCTGCAGTCGGCATGCTCAACTTCCCTCCTGGCCGTTTCGCAAGCATGTCAGAACCTGCTCACCTACAGCTGCGACATGGCTCTCGCGGGCGGCGTCTCGATCACGATCCCGCAAAAGAGGGGTTACCTCTATCAGGAAGGCGGAATGGCATCGCCCGATGGCGCCTGCCGGCCGTTCGACGCCGACGCCGCGGGAACGGTCTTTGCCAGCGGAGCCGGTGTCGTTCTCCTGAAGCGCTATGAAGATGCGCTTCAGGATGGCGATCACATCTACGCGATCATTCGCGGCTACGGCATCAACAACGACGGCAGCGACAAGGTGGGCTTCACCGCGCCGAGCGTGGAGGGGCAGGCGGAAGCGATTGCGGCGGCGATTGCCAATGCCGACATCGACCCTTCGTCGATCGGCTATATCGAATGCCACGGCACCGCCACGCCGCTCGGCGATCCCATCGAGTTCAACGGACTGACGAGAGCATTCACACATGATGCGCCGGGAACGGCAAGCTGTGCGCTTGGATCGGTCAAGGGCACCATCGGCCATACCGACTGCGCCGCCGGCGTCACAGGTCTCATCAAGACGGCGCTGGCGCTGAGTAGCGCAAAGATTCCGCCGATGCCGAACTATCGCCAACCCAATCCACACATCGTGCTTGAAGGCAGTCCCTTCTACATTCCGACAACAACGATCGACTGGCCGAAGGGCCCGGCACCACGAAGAGCCGGTGTCAGCGCTTTCGGCGTAGGCGGCACGAATGTCCATATCGTTTTGGAGGAACCTCCTCGTCCCTCGACTACGTCGAAAGAGGTAAAGGGTCATTACATCCTCCCCCTTTCGGCGCGCAGCAGGCCCGCCCTTGAGAGGATGCGGGTCAATCTGAGTGATTATCTCACCTGGAACCCGAAGCTCTCGGTCGCTGAGCTCGCCCATACGCTTCAAACGGGACGACGCGAATTCGGCCATCGGCTGGCAGTTGCCGCGGGAAGCCTCGATGAGGCGGTCGTCAAGCTGACGACGGACAACTATCAACCGTTCGCCGCCGCCGATCAGCCACCCGTCGCATTCATGTTTCCCGGCCAGGGCGCGCAATATGTCGGCATGGGCGCCGGCCTCTACAGCTCCGAACCGGAATTTGCCCGCTGGATCGACCGTGGCGCCGAGCTCCTGAAAATGACCCTTGGGCTCGATCTGCGTGACTACATCTGCCACACCGGCTCCGCCACGCAGGCCATTGCCGATGAGCAGCGCGAAACCCGGATTGCCCAGCCCTGTCTCTACCTGGTCGAATATGCGCTTGCCCGGCTCTGGCTCAGCCGCGGCGTGAAGCCGTATGCCATGATCGGTCATAGCGTCGGCGAGTTTGTTGCCGCCACGCTCGCCAATGTCATTTCATTCGAAGACGGCCTGCGTCTCGTCGCCAATCGCGGGCGACTGATGCAGCATCAGCCACAGGGCGCGATGGTATCGGTACGCGCCGACGCGAGCACGACGGCTTCCTATCTGCAAGGCGAGGTCGAGATTGCCGCGATCAACGCCCCGAAGCTCTGCGTCATCTCCGGCCCGTTTGGCGACATCGACAAGGTTTGCGCGGCGCTGTCCGCTGCCGATATCGCCTTCAGCCGGCTGCATACGTCACACGCCTTCCATTCCGCGATGATGACGGATGCCGCTCTGGCGCTGCGCCAGGAGACGGAGAAAGTCACCTACGGCACGGCTACCATACCCTTCATCTCGAGCGTCACCGGCGATTGGCAGACCAACGAGCTGGCGACCTCTCCCGGCTATTGGGCCATGCATTGCCGCGATACCGTCCGTTTTGCCGATGGGCTCGCCACGCTGTGTCGCGATCGCAAACCCGTTCTTCTGGAAGTCGGGCCGGGGCGCACCTTGTCGGTCTTCGCCGCTCAAACCATCGCCCGCGACAATCTTGCGGCTGTCATACAATCCCTGCCCGAACACGACCGGGCCTCTGCTGCCGCCGAAACTCTGGCGGAAGCCCACGGCAAGCTGTGGATGACGGGCTGCCGGCTTGGTTGGCCGGCTCTCCCGGCCGCAGCCCGGCAGCGATTGTCCCTGCCGACCTATCCATTCCAGAGACAGCGCCACTGGATCGATGCCCCCCCTTCCGCACGTCGCGCATCGACGCGGAACGGCGGCATCAACGCGGAGAGTCGCCCGGCAAGCGATTCCCTAGTCTCTGACGTCAACCTCACCGAGGAGAATCGAGCGATGAACGTTGCAGCACCAATTCTCATATCCAGCCGCCTGCCGCAGTTGGAAACCGCCCTTCTGACCTTGCTGAGCGACATGTCGGGCGAAACGCTGGGACCGGACGAGCGGACGGCGACATTCCTGGAACTTGGCTTCGACTCGCTTTTCGTCGGTCAGTTTGCCCAGCGCATCGAGAAGGACTTCAAGGTCAAGATCTCCTTCCGGGAGCTGCTGAGTGACATCCCTTCCGTTGCCGATCTGGCTGTTTATCTCGATCGGCAAATGCCACCCGAAGCGGTCAAGGCGGTTGAGCCCATGCCGGCCGCCTCTCCCGTCGCTGCCGCGCCGATGCCGGCTATGCCCATGCAGATAGCGCCCGCAACCATGCCGCCGGCCGCCCAGATCGCATCGATGCCGGCTGCGGCATCGGATCTCGCCACGGTGATGCAATCCCAGATCCAGATGGCGCAAGCCCTGTTTGCCCAACAGCTGGTGATGCTGCAGACCATGCAGGGCAACCCCCAGGCTGCATTGACCCCGGCGGCCCCGGGCGCGACGCCGACAGCGGCCACTGTGCCGCCGCCGCAGGCCGCGGCAAGCGCACCGGCTCCCGTTGCAGCCGCCGAAAGCGATTTCGGCACCGAACGCATCAAGCTCTACCGCCCGAATGCGAAGAGCGTGGCATCGGAGATTTCCACAGCCAAGCAGGATTTCATAGCCAGCCTCACCAAGGCCTATGAAACCAAGAACGCCAGGTCCAAGAGCTTTACACAGGAGCATCGCGGGCATCTCGCCGACCCCCGTTCCGCGTCGGGCTTCCGGGTGGATTGGAAGGAGATGGTCTTCCCGATCGTCTGCGACCATTCCAAGGGCGCCTATATCTGGGATGTCGACGGCAATAAATATGTCGACCTGGTCAATGGCTTCGGGCAGACCGCCTTCGGCCACGCACCCGATTTCGTCATCGACGCCGTCAAGGCTCAGGCCGACCGTGGATTTGCCATCGGCCCGCAGACGCCGCTTGCCGGCGACGTTGCAAGGATGATCGCCCAAATCACCGGTCATGAGCGCGTCACCTTCTGCAATACCGGCTCGGAGGCTGTCATGGCGGCGATGCGGCTTGCCCGCGCAGTCACCGGCCGCGACCGCGTCGTGGTCTTTGCCAACGACTATCATGGCCAGTTCGACGAGGTTCTGGTCAAGGGCCGCAACCGCGCCGACAAGCCGATCGCGCTTCCGGTCGCATCCGGCATCCCGATGGCATCCGTGTCCAACATGACGGTGTTGCGCTACGGCGCTCCGGAAAGTCTCGATTTCATCCGCGCCAACGCCGAAGATATCGCCGCGGTCATCATCGAGCCGATCCAGAGCCGGCATCCGGAACTGCAGCCGCGAGACTTCGTGCTGGAACTGCGCGACATCGCCACCAGATCCGAATTCGCGCTGGTCTTCGACGAGGTCGTCACCGGCTTCCGCGTCGATCCGGGCGGCATGCAGGCGATCTGGGGCATCAAGGGCGACATGGCGACCTATGGCAAGGTCGTCGGCGGCGGAATGCCGATCGGCGTGCTTGTCGGCAGCCCGCGCTTCATGGACGCGCTCGACGGCGGCCACTGGGCCTATGGCGACAGTTCCGTTCCGATGACGGCCCCGACATTCTTTGCCGGCACCTTCGTCCGCCATCCGCTGACGCTTGCCGCCGCAAACGCCGTGCTGCACCACATCAAGGGAGAGGGATCCGCTCTCTACGACCGTGTCGCCGAGCGGACGCAGGCGATGGTTGCCGAGATCAAGGCCGATCTTGCCCGGCGCGGCATTGCCGATGTCGTTCACGGCTACAAGAGCTGGTTCGCGACCGACTTTTCCAGCCAGGATCCGCTCGGAGCCCTGTTCTATGCCCAGATGCGGCTGAATGGGGTCCATATCCAGGACGGTTATCCCTGCTTCCTGACGACAGCCCACAGCGAGGATGACTTCGACTTCATTGCGAAAGCATTCCGCGACAGCCTCGATGCCATGCAGGCCGTGGGGATATTCACGGCAAGAGAGGAGCTATCCGCCCCTCCGAAGCAGGCGTTGGCATCCGTTGCAAAGCCTCTGTCCGCGCCGTTGACGGAAGCCCAGACAGAAATATGGCTTGCGGCGCAGGCGGGTGACGAGGCGTCCTGCTCATTCAACGAGTCCTTCTCGCTGACGCTGGAAGGGATCCTGAACGAGGCGGCCATCAAGAGCGCCTTCGACACGGTCATTGCGCGCCACGACGCCTTTCATATTCGTTTCGACCGCGGTGGCGAGCATTTCCAGTTCATTCCGGACTTCAAGCTCGATCTGCCGATCCTCGAAGGCTTCGACATGAAGGACCTGGCCGACTTCGTGGACGACGAGGCCCATACGCCATTCGATCTCATCAACGGCCCGCTTGTTCGCGCGAGCATCGCCAAGCTGGCGCCTGAAAAACATGTGCTGGTCTTCACGGCCCATCACATCATCTGCGACGGCTGGTCGATCAACACGTTCGTCGAAGAGCTGTCGGCGGCTTATGAAGCCTTCAAGGCGGGCAATGCTCCGCACTTTGAGCCGGCGCTCTCCTTCGCGACCTATTCGACGGATCTTTCTCCCAGGCCGGAAAAATCCCAGGCAACCGAGCAGTTCTGGCTGGATCAGTTCAAGACCGTTCCGGACCTGCCCGACCTGCCGCTCGACCGGCCGCGTCCGGAATATCGCAGCTTCGCAGGCGGAACCTGCACCGGCTATATCGACGCGGACGTCTACAAGGCTCTGAAGAAGAAAGGCGCCAAATCGGGGGCCACGCTGTTTTCGACCCTGCTGGCCACGCTGCAGGTAATGATATCGCGCTTGTCCGGTCAGGACGATATCGTCATCGCCATTCCATCGGCCGGACAAAGCCTGCTGGATGGCCGGACCCTGGTCGGGCATTGCGTCAATCTGCTGCCGCTGCGTCAATCGGTATTGCGGGCAGAGGCGTTCGCCGCCCATCTGAAGGCAACGCAGCAACTGGTCTTCCAGGCCTTCGAGCATCAGGACTACACATACGGCACCCTGGTGCGCAAGCTGGATACAAAACGCGATCCAAGGCGGCTGCCGCTCACTGAAATCCAGTTCAACCTCGAACGCGTGGCCGGCGGCTCGACGTTCGGCGACCTGAAATCGACGATGGAGCCGAACGCGAAAGCCTTCTCCAACTTCGATCTCTTCTTCAACATGATCGAGGCGTCCGACCATATCCGCATCGACGTCGACTACAACGCCGATGTCTTCGATCGCGCGACGGTCGAACGATGGATTGGCCACTTCTCGACGCTGGCCGCCGCACTGGCAAACGACATGGAGCGCAAGGTCGGCGAACTGCCGTTGCTGTCCGCGCAGGAGAAGTCATGGCTGATCGACGATCTCAATCGGACAGCCGCGCCTTACGATCATGATCAGTTCGTCTTCTCGCTCTTCACCAAGCGGGCGGCCGAACATCCGAATGCCGTCGCTGCGCAGCATGATGGCGAGACGATCAGCTACGGTGAGCTGGAAATGCGCTCAAACCAGCTCGCCCTCTACCTCCAGATGGCAATTCCCGATCCTGGTCAGCGCATCGCCATACTGGTCGAACGCTCGCTGAACATGATCGTCGCGCTCCTCGCGGTCATGAAGGCAGGGCATACCTATGTGCCGATGGATCCGGCTCATCCAGAGCCACGCCTGCGGCAGACGCTGGATGTCGCGCGCATCGGCGGCCTGCTTTGCGACAGCGACGACACGGCCCGGCTCGCCGCCGCGCAGACTCCCGTCATCCGGCTCGACAAGGACGCCAAGGCGATCAGCTCGATGACCGGCCTTCCCCTGAAGACCTTGCCGGTGGATACGACGGCATCCGCCTATATCATCTTCACCTCGGGTTCGACCGGCATGCCGAAAGGCGTCGAGGTCTCGCATCGGTCCCTGACGAACTTCCTTCTCTCCATGGCCAGGGAGCCTGGATTCGATGCGAGCGATACGCTCGTCGCGGTCACGACCATTTCCTTCGATATCGCCGGCCTGGAACTTTACCTGCCGCTGATCACGGGCGGGAAAGTCGTCATCGCCAGCCGTAGCCAGGTTCAGGACGGGTTTGCTCTGGTCAAGCTCATTGGCGAACACGAAGCCACGGTGCTGCAGGCTACGCCGACGCTATGGCAGATGCTGGTCGAGGCTGGCCTGAAGGAGCGGCGGACGCTGAAGATGCTGTGCGGCGGGGAGCCCCTGCCCAAGGAACTGGCGCGCTCCCTGCTGGCGATCGGCGGCGAACTCTGGAACATGTACGGGCCGACGGAAACGACGATCTGGTCGTCGTTGCAACGCGTCACGGATGCCGATCAGCCGATCACGATCGGCCATCCGATAGCAAACACGCAGCTCTACATCCTCGATCAGAGCGAGAATATCGCGCCCATCGGCGTCATCGGCGAGCTGCACATCGGCGGCGACGGGCTGGCGGAAGGCTATTTCGATCGCCTCGATCTGACCGAAAAGGCCTTCATCCCGCATTGCTTTGCCGTCGGCAGGCCGATGCGCCTCTACAAGACCGGCGACGTCGGGCGGCGGCTTGCGGACGGTTCGTTGCAATTGCTCGGGCGCCGCGACCAGCAGATCAAGTTGCGCGGCTTCCGCATCGAACTCGGCGACATAGAGGCCGTCATTTCCAAGGCCGAAGGTGTACGCCAATGCGCCGTCGTGGTCGCAGAAAACGCCAAGGGCGATCGCTCTCTGGTCTGCTACATCGTGCCGAACGCAAATGGCAACGAGACGTCCGCGGCCAATATCGCGGCCCACGCCAAAGCCAACCTGCCGGCGCATATGGTGCCGAGCTTCTGGGTGATGGAAGAGGAGCTGCCGCATACCGCCAACGGAAAGCTCGATCGCAAAACCTTGCAGCAACGCGGCATACCGCAGCGTGAGGCCGCACCGGTCAAGGTCCAGGCGAAAACCGAGATGGAACAGCGGCTGCTGACGATATGGCAGGATGTTCTGAACCTCAGCGATATCGGCATCGACGACAATCTCTATGCGCTCGGTGCGGATTCGCTGACCATCTTCCGTATCGCCGCCCGCATGCGCGACAACGGCTTGCCGCTGGAAGCAAAACATCTGCTGCGCCATCCGACGGTTGCCGCGCTGGCGGCCTTCGCCGACAGCCAGGGGGAGGTTCTGTCCGATCCCGTCCAGCTACACACACCATCCTTGCGTGATTTTCGTAACGGCGCACGCCGCGGCCTGGGGGCAGCTCTATGAGTACGGTTGACAATAGTCCAAGCGGTTCGGTTGCCGCACCAAGCATCATCGGTGAATTTCCGTGCACGCAGACGCAGTTGCGCTGCTGGATCCTCGATCAGCTCAATCCCGGCAATCCGGCGCTGAATGTCGCGGTTCGGTGGGAGATCCGCGGCTCCTTCAAGGTTGCGACCCTTGAAGCGGCCTTTCGAAAGGTCATTCAACGCCACGAAATACTGAGAACGCGGTTCATCGAAAAGGGAGGCCAGCCCTTCCAGCAGGCCTTCAGCGACGTCAACTTCAAGATGTCGGTGATCGATCTCCGCGGCATGCCGCCGGAACAGCGCCAGTCAAGAATCCTGTCGATCGGCGAGGAGACGGCGCAAGCGCCCTTCGACCTTTCCATACCGGGTCTATTGCGCGTGACCCTGCTGATGGCTGAAAACGAGCGCGGCTTTCTGCTGATTACCGCGCATCAAAGCTGCTTCGACGGCTGGTCCATCCGCGTTCTCGGGCGCGAAGTCGGTGAAATAGCGGCGGCGATCGACGCAGGGCGGCCGCCGGTCCTGCCCGAGCTACCGTTGCAGTATGGCGATTACGCCCTCTGGCAGCAGGAATACCTGCAAAGCTACGGCTTCGAGACGGAGAAGACCTTCTGGCGCGAGACGCTGCTGGGTGCCCCCTATTTCGAAGTCGCACCCGATCTGCCGCGCGGGCAGGTCAAAACCAATCGCGGCGATATTCTTTCCATCGCGCAGCCGCCGGCATTCACGGATCGCATGGACGCGGCCGCGCGCGCGCACCGCGTCTCGCAATACAGCTTCGGAGCGGCCGTTTTGAGCGCAGCCCTCCATCGGTTGACGCAGGCCCCGACGGTCCTGTTCGGTTCGCAGATCGCCGGGCGCGAACATAGCGATCTGGAAGACATGATCGGCGTCTTCATCAACAATCTGGTCCTGCGTTTCGATTTCAGTTCCGACGTCAGCTTTGCCGACCATATTCGTCGCGTCAGCACCACGATCGAAGGCGCGCTGAACCATCAGCGCATGCCGTTCAACAAGCTCGTCGAACTCATCAACCCGGTGCGCGATCCGGCCCGCAACCCGCTGATCTCCGTCAACTTCAACCTGCAGAAGGCCTTTCTCGAGGATCGCCGCTATGGCGGTTTCGAGCTGATCAGCTCGCCCTCGCAGTCACCCGGCGTCATCTACGATCTTAGCTTCATCATGATCGGCCGGCCGACCGGCTGGCGCATGTCGATCGAGTACAATGCCGACCTGTTCGAAGCCGCCACGATCGAAAGCCTCCTGCAGCTATGGAAGGACGCTTATGAAATCGCTCTCGAACACCCTGAGGCGCCGCTTTCTTCGCTCGTTGCGCCGGAACGGGGGACGCCGGCTTCCGCCAAGGCTGCGCCGATGGATGGCGCCATCGCAAGCGCGACGCCGGTCGATACGCGAATGGACGCGCTTGCTGGGCTTTGGAAAGAGGTCCTACAGGTTCCGCAAATACGCCCGGATGATGATTTCTTCGCACTCGGCGGCCACTCGCTTCTCGCGCTACGGCTCCTATCGGAAATACGCGCAAGATTCGATGCTGCACCGACATTGCAGCTTCTATTCAAGCAGCCGACGTTTGCAGGCTTTGCAGCTGCGATCTTTGATGTCGGTGAAGCGTCGGCACCCCCGGCGAAAGCGGTAAATCCGTGGGAGCTGATCGCCTGCAAGCATGGCACGGGGATCGGCGCGGTCTATACGCTCAACCATCCGTTTCTGTATTACCGCCTAGCCAATGCGATGCCGGACGAGGTTTCGGTACATAACGTCAACATGTTCCACGCGGATCTGGCAAAGGGGCTGGATCGGCTGCGCATCGAGGATATCGCCAGCCAGGCGATAGATGCCATGCAGATCGGCAAGACCGTTGGGCGTGTCGCCATCGTCGGGCTCTGCGTCAATGGCGTCCTTGCGATGGAGGTCAGCCGGCAATTGCGGGAAAGAGGCACGGACGTCGGCGTGACGGCAATCATCGATGCATGGGCTCCGGGATATTTCGCCTCCCTGCCGAAGCGTGAGCAGAAGCAGTGGAACCGGGAGCGGCGGCGCAAGCGCCTTGCCTACTTCACCAGAAAGCTCCTGTCCCGCCGCATACGGCTGATCGACTATCTCAAGGAGTTCGAGGTTTCGCTGTCGCTTCTGCGGATATTCGGCGTCAAGGCCGGGCAGTATTCGCCTGAGGAGGAAGCGAACGAAGCCGTGACCAAGCTGCTGGTCGCGGCAGCACGTCACTACAAGCCGCCGCAAACAAAGGATCCCAGCGTCGTCCTGCTGCGAAGCAGCGCAACGCATGCGCGCGCGCGCCAGTTGCGGTTCGGCTGGGGCGATGCGATCGGCGACGATTGCCCGGTGGTCGATATCGATGGCTGGCATGAGGATTCGCTCACCAGCACCGGTATCCGTGACCTGGCGTCGGCCCTCTCCGGAAAACTTGCCGGCGGCTAGATCGATGCAATGGCCTGTGACCAAGCCATAAGGGGAAGCAGTCATGAACGAGACCAAGCCATTGAGGGTCGGCATTCTCGTCGCTCGCGGACGCGCGCTCGAGAATTGGGAACTTATGATCCTGGACCGGATTCTGGCGGCTCCCTGGCTGGAGCTCGCCGCGGTCTTCACCCATCCCCATCCGTTCGAGGAAGACAGGACCTCGAGGCTGTTGTCCTGGAGCTCGCGGCTGGAGGCCCGGGCACTTGCCCGTCAACCCGCCTATTCGCCGAAGTATTTCAACAGCCACCGCCATTTCATCGATTGCTATGATATCGAGGCGGACGCCTCGTCCACCGCCGACAGCATCACCGGATCGTTCCTGAGCCGCCTGAAGCTCGATCTCGTCATCCGCACGACGCCGAAGGGCATAGCGGACGATGCGATCGCCGCATTGCCTTTTGGAGAATGGGCTTTCAATTTCTCCGACCGGCGCTCGGCCGAGGCGGACTGGTTCGGATATGCGGAGGTGCTTGCTCACGCTCCGACCGCCGATCTGGTCCTCTATGCGAAATGCGGCGGCACGGGCAGGGTGGAGATCGCAAGAGCGGCATTCAATATCAAGCCAAGCGCAACGAGATTGAGCGCTTTCGTGCGGGAACGAAGCGTTACGCTTCTGATGCGTGAACTGGCGCGACTGGCGGACACGCGGCGGTTCGACCTGCCCGCCAGCGCCGATGCCGCACATGGGCACGCGCCGTCTTTCGGCGAGCTTCTGCGCTACGGCTGCATTGTCGCGGGCTCGGTTTCGGCCGTAGCGCTCAAGGCGATCAAGTCGAGGCTCCACGCCGATTCCGCCATATGGACCCTTTATACGGGACACGGCGAGATCGACGACTTCGATCCGAGCGAGGCGACTGAGATCCCTCCCTCCAGCAGCAGCATCAAGGCCGATCCGTTTCTCTTCCAGCACGATGGCAAATGCTATCTGTTCTACGAGGCCTATGCCCGTGGCGACCGCAAGGCGCATATCGCCGTCGGCTGTTTTGACGGCGATGCACTCCAGCCTGTCGGGGTGGCGCTGGAGCGCCCCTATCATCTGTCCTATCCATTCGTGTTTCGTGACGGCGACCAAATCTTCATGATACCGGAAACGCATCAGGCCCGACGATTGGAGATCTGGCGCTGCTGCGAGTTTCCGCTGAAATGGGAGCTTCATGCCACCGCCTTCGAGGGTCAGTCGCCCGCCGACAGCATTCTGATCCGCCATGACGGCAGATGGTGGCTGTTCACCAACCTTTCGGATTTCCACGCTTACGAAGATCACTGCAGCGAGCTCTATCTGTTCGAGGTCGATGGCCCGGCGCTGACCGGGATCAAGCCGCACAAGCGAAATCCGGTTGTCATCGGCAGCACAGGGGCCAGAGGCGCCGGACGCATCTTCGCGCAAGGAGGGCGGCTCCTGCGGCCCTCGCAGCACAATTCCCACGGCGTCTATGGTTACGGACTCAACATCATGGAGATCGAGACGCTGACGCACGACGATTATCGCGAGCGCTGTATCCGGACGATAACACCCTCCTTCAAGGCGGGGCTTCGCGGTTGCCACCATTTCGACGCCACGGACGGGCGCTATATCGTGGATGCCAGGCTGACCATCTGACCGAAGTCGTCGTCGCGATAGCGCAGGCGTACATCGTGCCCTCCGGTCGCGGCAACGACCGCGCCGGCGAAGTTGACCGGCGTCGCAAGATCCAGAACGATCCAGTGCCCGGATGGGTCAGGATCTCCCTCCAACCGCTCCAATCGCGATTCGCCCGCCTTGTCGAAGGCGACGTCGAAGCTGTCCAGCGGTAGCGACAGCCCCGCCCCATGCGCCTTGATGAACGCCTCCTTGCGTGTCCAGCAACGATAGAAGCCATCCAGATAGCAATCGGCCGGCAGGGATCGCAGCGTTTCATATTCCCTGCGGGAGAAGAACCACTTTGCAATATCTTCCTTCAGGAAGCGTATTTCCTCTATATCGATGCCGAGTTCGTAGCGATCGGAAATGGCAAGCACGGCAAGATCGGCGCTGTGGCTGAGATTGAAGCGGATCGAACAGGCGCCGCATGCCGCTACGGAGGGTTTTCCGTTGGCCCCATAGTCGAAAGAGATCGATTGCGGTGACAGCCCGAGATAGCCTGCCAGGATCAGGCGCAACCCGCTCCTTGCGGCGACAAAGCGATACCGGTCCCGGTCGTAAACGAAGCGGCTTGCCCGGGCGCGTTCGTCGGCGGACAGAAATTCCGTGGAGGCGCCGAGATCCGGCGGCGGCATATCGAGCTTCCAGCTCCAGACATCGATGACGTCAGGGCCGATCGTCTCCATGCTAGATCGTGGCGTAGAAGAGGCCGGTGGGCTTGGATTTGGCCTGCCGTGACATTTTCCGGGCGATATGGGCAACCAGCGCGACGGGATAGTTCTCGCCAAGGCTGATGCGGCAGGTGCGCTTCAGGATATCCAACGTTTGCGCGCAGAGTTCCGGCGTGTATTCGATCTTGCGATCCGTCCAGTGAAACGGATTCATCGCCGGATGGCCGGTGCGCTGCTGCAGTATCGGCTGCCAGTTGGTATAGACATGGCGGCTGGAATCGAAGAGCCGGTAGACGCCACGCCTGTTTTCCTCGGCAAATCTCTTAGCCTCTTCCGACGTCTCGAAAATGACGTGAAGGCCGGCGGCATTGGCGACATCGTTGTGAGGCCCCACCATGAGCCGGCCGTTCTTGGAGAAGATCTCGCTTATCACATCGTAGCGTTCGCGCATGCGGGCAATCATCGGGTCCAGCTTCTTCAACTGGACGTTCAGCATTGCGCCCTGGATCTGGTTCGCCTTGAAGTTCACTCCCAGCATGGGCGGCTCGTTGGCATTGTCGAGGTGACCGCGAAACATGGAGCCGATATCGTGGTACATGCGGGCGCGTGCGAAAAGCCGCGCATCGTTGGTCGCGATCGCGCCGCCTTCGCCGCAATTTATGTTCTTGAACTGGTTGAAGCTGAACGCCCCGAAATCGCCGATCGTGCCGACCCGCTTGGTCTTGTAGCGCAATCCGACGGCCTGACAAGCGTCCTCGATGACCACCAGGTTGTTCTCGCGGGCGATGCGCATGATACTATCCATGTCGCACACCATGTTCGACATATGGACGGGAATGATTGCCCTTGTCTGCGGGGTGATCTTGCGCAGTATGTCCTGCGGATCCATGGTGAGCGTATCGTCTATATCGACGAGAACCGGTACGGCGCCGGCCGCCAGAGGCGCGGCTGCGGTCGCGATCCAGGTGTAGGCCGGCACCAGCACTTCATCGCCCGGCCCGACGCCGGCGGCGACCAGTGCCGAAACCAGGGCGCCTGTTCCGCTACTCATGGTAAGCGCGTGCCTGACGCCGAACTTAGCACAGAAATCGGCCTCGAAACGCCCCAGCGGGCCGCCGGTCTCGTCGCTGTATCGCGCCAGCTTTCCAGAGGCAAACACCGGCGCGAGCGCCAACCACTCCCGTAACCCCACTTTGGCCATACTCTTTGCTCCCCAGGAAATGCGGCATTTGCGTAGGAGCCTAACGTGTGGACACGCGATTTTCAGCATGGCCATCCGACTGAAAACAATATCGGAACGATCACAACACCTATCCGAAATCGGTAGATATCGAGCCCGCCTATGCCAATCGAACAGTTATCCGCGCGCACGCGATGCTGGTAAAAATGCGGAAAAGCGGATGGAAAACGACCATGATGAACCACGACTTGAGATCGATGCCGGAAGCCATTGAAATGCATCCCGATATTGCCATCATCGGGGGTGGCCCCGCAGGAATTGCGATTGCGCGCGAACTCGCGGGTACGCAGATGCGCGTTCTGGTCATCGAAAGCGGCGGCAGCGATTACGAGGCCGAGATTCAGGCATTGAATTCCGTCGAAAGCATCGGGCAACCTTTCGTCTCGACAGCGGCCACGCCTGAAGGACGGGGCTATACCGGCGCCTTGGCATGGCTGAACGATATCCCGGCATTCGAGCTGCGAAATCGCATGCTGGGCGGCAGCAGCCATACCTGGATCGGCAAATGCGCCGCCTTTGCCGAAATCGATTTTCTGAGCCGGCCGTGGCTGCCGCTTTCCGGTTGGCCGATCGAGCGTAGCCAGCTGCTACCGGCCATTGATCGCGCTGGCAAACTGCTCAACCTCGGGCCTAATCTTTACGACGAAAGCCTCTTTACACTCTTGCATTCGCCGCCGGAGGATCTCGGTTTGAACAAGCGGCTCCTGCAGCCGTTCTTCTGGCAGTTCAGTCACATGCGTCATCCGCGTGCCGAACCGACACGGTTCAGCCGCCTCGCGCGCGATATCACGGCCGGGAACATAGACTTTCTGACCCATGCCACGGTGACCCGGATCAATGTCGACGGAGAGGGCCGGACGGTAACCTCGCTGGAACTCAAGGGGCCGGACGGCCGCAGCGCAAGCGTCCACGCAAACACGGTCGTTCTTTGCGGCGGCGGCATCGAAAATGCACGCCTTCTGCTTGCATCGAATTCCGTGCAGCCGGTAGGTCTCGGCAACGGTCATGACATCGTGGGGCGCTACCTCTGCGACCATCCGCGCACCTCGCTCTGCCGCTTTACCGGTCGCGATATCGATGCCGTTGCAAAACACTTCAACTTCTATGGCGTGAACCATGGCGGACGGACGCATTTCTATCTTCGAGGACTGTCCCTGAGCCCGGAGATCCAGGCGTGGGAAAGCCTCACGAACTGCGCCGCCTATCCCGTCCAGATCCATGCCCAGGACGACCCCTGGGCGGCGCTCAAGCGCTTGACGAAGGGAGCGAGCAAGACGGTGAAGGAAGACCTTCTGGCCGTCGCGAAATCGACGGACATGGTTACGTCAGGACTTTATGACCGCATCATCCGTAAGCGAGGACTTCCCCACCGCTCGATCGAACTGCGTTTCGACGTGATGGCGGAACAGCAACTCGATTCCGAAAGCCGCGTCACGCTCACGGATCGACGCGACAGGTTCGGCCAGCCATTGCCGCGCATCAACTGGAAGATCGGCAGGCGTGAAACAGACAGCGTCAAACGGCTTGCGCTGACCATCGCCGACGAGTTTGCGCGCATCGGCCTGCCGAAACCACAACTTCCGGATTGGATCGCCGCTGACGACAATACCGGCGCCACGTTCATGGACATGGCTCACCCGTCCTGCACCACCCGCATGGGCACAGATCCGCGAACGAGCGTCGTCGATACCAATGCCATGGTTCATGGCATCGATGGGCTGTTCGTTGCCGGCAGTTCCGTATTTCCGACGCCGGGTCATGCCAATCCGACATTGATGCTGCTTGCCTTGTCGATCCGGCTCGCCGACCACCTCAAGCAGCGGCACGCGACCGCACGGTCGCACACGCTACAGGCGAGCGAACCGGACCTGTTGCTTCACCGAGGCTAGCCGAGCCGGAAATAGAAGCCGGCGCTCTCGCTGCGGCCCAGTTCGGGGTGGGTGTCGATGACGTGCGACAGGGACGGGATGGACCAGCGATCGACCTGCGTGTAGCCGAGCCTTGCAATATCGCCGATGAATTCGGCCTCGTTACGCATCTGGTAAGGGACATATGACTTGCCGATACGTTCAAGCGTGACGATTGCGCCATCCTTGCGGAGAGCGACCTTGTTGAGGATCAGATGTCGCGGCAGGTGCGGCATGCGCGCCAGAAGACCGGACAGGGGCATATCGAGATATTGCATCAGCCCCGATCCAAGGAAGAGCGGCATCGCGCCGGCATCCTCGATCCGTTCGACGAAGCTCAGCCCCGTCAAGCCTTCCTTTTCCGCAAGGCTTTGCCCGGCGCGGACGATGGCCGATAGATCATACACGGTCCAGCGAAACGAATCGTCCAACTGCAACAATGGACGAAAGGCGCGATATTTCGTTCCCATATGCCCACCCGCATCGACGAGGCCGTCGACCTCGGGCAGCAGGCTGCGCATCCAGAACAGCACGGAATAATCCCACGGCGCCACCTCGCACATCTTGGTGAAGGCGACGCTTGCGATCTCCGCATGGTCGTAGCCGGCCATTGTCCGCCTGCGGGCAGCCGCCATGGCGGCGTCATAGGAGGCATAGGCACCGGTAAATCGTCGCGGAAACGGGGAAAGATAGTTCAGCCGCCCTCCGGCCAGACGCAGAGGCGAGAAGCCCTGCGCGGCGGCTTGCACCGCGCCCTTTAGAGCTGATCGCGCATGACTGGACCACGGCGAACCGGACCACAACGAGGCTGTCATCTTCTATCTCCTTATCCATGCACGCCGGCGGCCGCCATCAGTGCCTGACCGACAGGACCGCGGCCGTATCTCCAATCATCTTCTCCAGCGCGAGAAGCGTGCAGATGTAGATCGCTCCCCCCGTGACGACCTGAAGCAGGACCGTCGGCACGCGCTGCATGCTGAATGTTTCGGCGAAATGGCCGAGCCCGTAGACAGCGATGGCCATCAAGGCGATGGCGACCGCAACATAGCCGCTCTTGCGTATGACCTGGCCCCACCCGAGGCCACCGTAGTTTTGCTGCAAATGCATCGAGGTCAGGAAAGAGATCAGCGATGCAACACATTGGCCCCAGGCCGCAGCTGCGACACCGAAGGGCGCGGTGACCAGGACGAGCGACACCGAAACCAACGCGTTGAGCAACAGGGTTCGCGGCATGCGCCTGATATTGCCCGACAGGGACAGAAGCGCCTCGGTGACGTAACCCGGGGTCAAAAGGACCTGCTTCATGGACAGGATAGCCACAAGGGCTGCGGCAGGCGCCCATTTTTCACCGAGCACGATACCGATCAGCTCGGACGATATCAGCGACAAACCGAGATAGATCGGCGCGGAAATCGCCATGAGGACGGTCATGAAGACGGTCGCGGATGAACCGGCGTCGCGAACCGACCTCCCGTCGGCGCCGATCACCATGGCCGACCGGCGAAACAGCGTCCAGGCAAGCATGCGCGCCGGCTCGCCGATGAGTTCGGAAAATGCCGCCACGATGCGTTCCGCGACGCGATAATACCCCGCCTCCGTAAGACCGAGAAAACTGCCGATCGCCAACGTTCCCGAATAGGAACGCAGAAAGAGGATCAGCCGGTTCGACAGGATATGACGCGAAAATTCGAGAACCTCGCGTGCAAAGGGCCAGGTCAGGTACAGATTGGGAAACCAGCCGAGCAGGATTGCAGAAGCCCCAAGACAGACCAGCTGCGATACGAGCCTGCCGGCCACAAGCGAAAACACATTCCACCCGAGCCACAGTCCCAGAAGGGTCGCGCAAAGTCCCGCTACCTCGCTCGCTATGCGGATGGCGGCCTGCTTGCGCAGAAGGCCACGGGCAACCAATAGCCCGTCATAAACGGCATAAAGAGACGATGGCAGGAACCAGCAGCTGAAGAGAACCAGAAGCAGCGCCTCGTGCGACCGGCCGAAATGGAGCCAGGCGACGGCGGCTGCAAGCAGGCCAGCGACGGTCACGAGCATGCCGGCAATAATCGAAATCGTGCCGATCTGGTCGAGCTCGCGCTCGCCGCATTCGGCCTTCATGACGAACTCGCCCCACCCGCCTTCCGCAATCACGACCAGCATGACCACGATGGCGGAGCTGAAGGCATAGAGACCGAATTCGGCCGATTCCAGCACACGGGCCGCAACGAGGAATATCAGAAGCTGAACGGCCTGCGAGACGATTTTCGAAACCAGCGTCGACGCTCCGTCGCCGACGACCGACGGCATGCGGGAGCGAAGCCAATGTCTCAGCGCGGCCCAACGGGTCCTTTTGGGATGAAGCGGGAGGCTGTCCATCAGCGCACCATCACGACAGGCTGAGGTGGGCGAAAACCAGAATTCACGATGCCTTGTCGGGTAGTCCTGGCGAAATATGCTGTGAACTTGGACAATGGCTTCAAGCTTTGCACCAGATAAAATGTATAGTGTTCCCATTCAGGACATGATTCCGTGCAATGAAGCGCTGCCTGTAAGCGGGAAAAGCTGGAAATATACGATATCATTTCACAAAGACTTCTCCCTTGGACACCGGGGTCCGATCGAAATTCTCGGCAACAGAAGAGGAGCTTGCCGGCCATCGTCATGAAACACCACGCAGAGCCGCTTATGAAAGACGACAACCATGACCATATCGCCTCAGGACAAACGGGCAGGTCGACCCAGAAATACCTCCTTCGATGGATGCTGGTGATCTTTTGCCTTGTCGTATGGGTCGCTGTAGCCGCGTTCTTCATTTGGTAAGACGTTCTTTTTCATTGCGCGCGAGCAGCACGACACCGACGGTTTTGACGAGAATGGCAAGATCGGCACGCATCGAACGGCTGTGGAAGTAATCCAGGTCGAATTGAATGCGCTCTTCATAGGTGGTGTCGGCCCGACGATTGACCTGCCAGAGGCCCGTGATGCCCGGCCGTAGCCCCAGATAGCAATAGAGGTTGGATCCGTAGCGCTCGAGTTCGGAGGCGACGACGGGACGAGGCCCGACAAGGCTCATCTCGCCGCGCTGGACGTTCAGCAGCTGCGGCAGCTCGTCGGCACTGCTCATGCGCAGATATTTTCCGAGCCAATGCACGCGTGGATCATTCGTCAGTTTCTGCGTCGACAGCCATTCCAGCTTTCGCTTCTCGTCGCGGGCAAGCAGCTCCGCCAGATACCGATCCGCATCCTTGCGCATCGTGCGGAACTTGAGGCATTCGAACGGCCGTCCGTCACGGCCGATGCGGGTATGGCGGTAGATGATGGGGCGGCCATCGACCAGAAGCAACGCGATCGCGATGACAAGCAGCGCCGGCGCCATGAACAACAATCCTGCACCGGAAAGAAGTAGGTCGACAACGCGTTTCGAGCGGCCGAACCGTTCCGCCCTTTTCACTTCGCGGCGAGTTCGCTCGCGGTGGGCAACGTCGTCAAAAGTCGATAACATATCTCAGACCCCTCACCACTCTTAGCTTCTCCCAAGAGGCTGCCAGCTGCCCCCATCCTTGACAATTGACCCTGCGGGCATCGGGCTAGTCCCATTGGCGTAGGGGGTCGAACAGGCGTCTAACCACAAGCGTCAGCTCCTCTCATCGATCAGCCGACCCACGACCGAAAAGTCGCCGATTGTCGTTGTCTTCGCGGCCAGGCTACCCGCATTTGCGCGTTCCAGAACGTCATCGTAGAACGCCAGCAACGCGTCCAGCCATGATGCCGGCGTGTGTGCGAGGTCACCCGATCGGCGGATGCAGTTCACGCTCATCGTCCGCAGCAGCATATCGTCGCCGGCAAGCCGGCGCATTCCGCTCGCCAGCGTTTCCACCTTGCCGCTTTGAAACGTCAGCCCGCATCCAAGGGTCACGAGCTCGTCGCTCAGGAGCGCCGTATCCGGTAAAATCACGGGTATGCCGCTTGTCACGGCCTCGAGCGCCGCCAGCCCGAACGGTTCGGGCACGCGCGACGAAACGACGAGGGCGCGCGCGTGGCAAAGTATGCTTCGCATCTCTTCCTTGGATTTCCATCCGTGGATGGCGACATCCGGAAAATCCCGCTCCAGGCGAGCCCGGCCTGCGCCGTCGCCTATGACGGAAAGCTTCACGCCGGCAAGCCGCGCCGCCATCGCGGCATCTTCAAATCCCTTTTCCGGTTCAAGCCGGCCGACAAAGAAGAAATCGCGGTTTTTCCACGGATCGGAAGGACCGCTAAGAAAAGGTTCGACCGGATTGCGGATGATTTCGATATTGGCCGGCTGGATCTGCCCTCGCGCGAAATAATCGAGCATGCGATGATGTACGACCACAATGTTGGCCGCAACCTGCCGGATGGGATAGTAGTGCTCCCGCAGCAGGTGGCGCGCCGAACGCCAGAGCTTCTCGTGATAGCCGCGTTTGTCGCAATTCGTCGTCAGACAACCGATCGACATTGGCGTAAGGGGGCAGACCTGGTTCTTGCGATAATTGGCAAATCCCCCGTTGGGACAGGAGAGAAAATAGTCGTGGGCGTGCAGGACGACCCGTTCGCGCACCGGCCATAGGGCGCGGAAGATCGAAGGGGACAGGATCTTCGACCAGCCATGGACGTGATAGACGGTGCCCTCCGTATCGGCTTCCGAAATAAGATCGCTCAGGCAAGTGTAGGCTTGGCGATTGTAGAGACCGTTGGCAAATGCATTCAGACGGCTCTGCTGCATCAATGGTTGTGCTGCCAGATTGATGGTTTCGGACGCTGGCCGATCGGAGCCGGCGGTATCGCCGGCAAAATAGGTTACGGCGATCCCCGCATCCTGCAGCAGGGCGGCCGAAAGGATGGCCAGATTCGATGCGCCGCCTATTCTCGCGGAACGATCGTTGATGACGACGACACGATCAAGACCTGATGAGCGCGCCACTGGACTATTCCAACGCTTCGATATTTTGCGGCGCCAGCCTGCCCTTCAGCAGATCGCGAAACGCGATGACGTTGCCTTTGAGCCGCCCCTTGCGGTCGACCCATGGCTCCGGCCGCCAGACCTTGACGAGATTGGCCGCGAGATTGCGGACGATCTGCATCGTGGCCTGCGGCACGCTCATGGTCCGTTTGCGCATGAGATAGAGCGGGTTTGCAATCTGCGAGTAGCCAAGGCGGAGACCACCCGATCGGCCGCCTTTGGTCCCGAGGTGAACGCCCTCGAGCTGCCTGGCGCTGACGACCTGACCGTAATGGGCGACCAGCCGGCTGAAATCGACGTCCTCGAGCCATCCGTAGAACGGCAGGTTCTCGTCGAAGCGCAAGGCGGCGGCCCTGACGATCGCCATACGGATCGCCATGTTGCAGCCATAGGCATTGTAGATCGGCCGAATCTGCATGGCATGCTCCGATCTGCGGCCTCGCTTGACATTGACCAAACGTAAGCCGTCGCGAACGGAGATACCCGGCCCGGTGATGCCATCGGCCAATACCGTGCCGGTGCACATGGCGACATCGGGCTGAAGCTGAAACAGCCGCTCCGCCTCTTCGACATAGGTCGGCGTCATCAGGAAGTCGTCATCGAGGAAAAGAACGACGTCGGCATCCTGAACGCTATCGAGGATCCGATTGCGCTGGCGGCAAAGTCCACGCTCGGAAATGAGCACTCGGACAGGAAAGTCGAGATTTCGCAGGCAGCTTGGATCGATATCTTCCGGCGACGAAAGGCAGACGATAACCTCGTCCGGCTTGCGGGTCTGGCTGGCGATATGCGGTAGCATGGACGACAGGATATCGCGCCGGCCGGTGCTTGCGACACCGACGATGACCTTCAGGCGACGCCCTGCGGCATGGCCCGTGAGGCGCCTTGCGGATGCCCGTATCTGGCGATTTTCCGATCTGCGTCGCAAAAAGCGGGTGTGCTGGCGCTGGCGCTTCTCGTGGCTGCGATTGGCAATGATGCCGAGGATATTGATGGTCGTCGTGCCGAAGCTGGCAAGCGCGTCCGACAATCGCTCGACGGTCATCTTGTTCGTTTGCCCGACGACGACGACGATGCCTTCGAGATAGGTGCAGATAACACGCGTATCGGCCGAGTCTTCGAACGCCGACATGTCGACGATGACGACCTTGTATTGCCGCCTCAGCAGGTCGATCTCGGCCTTCAGCGCAGGGAGATGCCCATAGCGCTGGAAAGTGGCGACGGATTTTTCCGTCTCGTCGACGGTGACGACCGGAACACCACCATGGGCCTGCCCGATCTCGGCCGAAGGCTCGTGATCGGCCTTCGCGACCAGCTGGCCGGCCTCATGAGCGACGGCGTAGCGGCGCGGCACGTCATTGATGCTCAGCGCCTCCATGCCGAATTCCGTGCCGGACTCCGTCACCACGCAGCTCAGCCTTGCATTGAGGAAGTCGGCATCGACCAGCACGACCGAGGCGCCCTCGTGCTGGTAGAGCTGCGCGAGATTGGTCGCGATCGTCGTCTTGCCCTCGCCGGTGCCGACCGAGGTGATGCCGACCACCATGGGGGCGTTCGGCGGGAACGCGGAGTCGATCGAATGCTTGACGCCGCGCAGCGCCTCGGAAAACTGCGAGTAAGGCGTGTCGAGAACGGATCTCAATGGCAGCATGGTTCGTCGCCAGGTGGAATTTGCCACCACCATGTTCCCAGGCAGGAACGACGGGCTGGAATAGACGGGGACATGACCCAGCGAGGTGATCCCCAGTTCCCGCCGCAGCTTTTCGCTGGAACTGACGCGGCGATCCAGGCCATCCCTCAAAAGGGCGGCCATCACCCCGGCGGCAAGGCCGAGCATGGCGGTGAACGGCACTACGAACGAGGATTTCGGCCATGTCTTTGCCAGCGGCACCGCTGCGGCCGTGACGACGCGGACGTTGCCGAGCGGGAACGATTCCTTTTGCAGTGCCCCTATCAACTGCTGCAGGATGCTTTCATACATCCGGCGATAGGTTGTTGCCCGGCTTTCCATCTCCGACAGCTCCACCCGTGCCAGATTCTTGTCCGCTCCGGCTTCCTTCAGCGAGGACAGTTCATCCCCGAGAAGTTTTTCGCGGGTCTGGGCGACCTCAAGATTTGACTTGTAGACGGCCTGGATGCGGTCGAATTCCTTGCGCATGTCACCCTTCAGCCGATCGATTTCCTGCTGCGCGGCGACGATGGCGGGATTATCGGCATCATATCTGCCGGCAAGATTGTTGAGCTTGATGGTAGCGGCTCCGAGATCCTCCTGCAGCTTCTGGATGCGCGGGTTGTTCATCGTCTCGTCGACATCGCCTTCGACCTTGCCACCTGCCATCAACTGGTTGAGGGTGGCAAGCTTGGCTGTCTCTGCCGCGGTTTGCGCCTTTGCAGCAACTGCCTGACTGCTGATCTCCGACAATTGCTGCTGATCGAGAGACGAGGACGTGCTGATTTCCATGATACCGTTCTTGGCACGGAACGCTTCGACGTTCATGGCTGCCTCGCGAGCCTGCCGGCCGACTTCGATCAGCCGCGTTTCCAGCCAATTGGCGCCGCTCTGCGCTGCGGAGGCGCGCTCGGAGAGACCTGTGCTGATATAGGCTTCCGCAATCGCGTTGGCTGCCTGCGCCGCCTTGTACGGATCGACCGAACTATAGCCGATCTCGAGGATATAGGATTGGCCGACGCGATTGACCGAAACCCGGGAGAGGAAGGAGGCCATGGTGCGGCGCATCAGGTCGTCCTCGCTGACCTCGGCCTTGGCGCCATCGCTCTCTTCATGCTTGAAGTGGCTGATGATCGCGCGCAGCTTGTCGTGCAACGCGGCCTGCCACGACACGCCCCCGACGATTTCAGGATCTTCGGTGAGGTTGAGCTTCTCGACGACGGCGCGCGCTATCGCCTCGGATTTGACGATTTCGACCTGGCTTGCAATTTCGGCGGCTTCAATGATGACCGTGCCGGTGAATGCATCCTGCGAGACGATGCGTCCCTGGTCGGGATCCATGACGAGCCGTGTGGTCGCCAGATAAACCGGCTGCGTCGTCGCCATATACAGGCCGCCGATGCCGATACCTGCGCCGGTGAACAGAGTGAAGATCAACCAGTGACGCTGCAGGAAGCGCCAGACATCGCGAAACGAGATATATTCGCTGTCCCCCGCGCCTTTGCTATCCGATGGAGTGCCCCGCAAACTATTGCCGATTTCGTGAATTGCCATGTTCGTCGCCCCACTCTTGCTCGCTTATCGTTATTGGGATTGACCGGCATCGGCTGACGAGAGCGTCGCACCGTCCAGACTTCCGGAAATGTCGTAGCGCACATCGAGAACATCTCCCGGCTGCAGCTCGGTCGCCTCCGATGCCTTGATGGCGTCGGCTTCGCTGCCGCTTCGGGTAATCCAGTATTCAAGCGGCTGAAGGTCGAGCGCCTTCGTGGTTTGGCTCCGCGAAAGTGACGCTCCGGAAATCTGCAGCAGTTGCAGCGTCGTGTTTCGCTTCAGCTTCGTATCTTCGATTTCCGCCTCGGTGGTCTGCAGCTGTTGCCCGGCCTCCGTCTTGCGCTGCCCCTGGAGATTGAGAGCGTCGCGCTCGGTCTCGCTCAGCTTCTGTTTTGCCTGCATCGATGCGACGACAAGGTCCAGCTTGCCGGCCTGCATCTCGGCGACGATCCTTTCCAGCGAGGTCTTGCGCGACGTCGTCAAGATCTTGGTGTCGACCAGCTTGGAAATGTCGCTCAATTCGTCCTGCGCGATCTTCACCTGCTCGTCCTGCGACGACATCTTCTCATCGAGGATGTTGATTTCGTTGCGCAGCAGCGTTTCAAGATCGCCGGCGGCGTCTAGCTGCTGGCGCAATGCCGCTGCTCTCGCATTGAACAGATCGACCTCGCTCGTCATGATCAAAGCCACCGCCGATCCTTCGGGAGCGGCCTTGATCTCCGGCGGGAAGACGATCGCCGTCTGATCGTTGAGTTCGGCCATCAGACGCGCCTTGCGGGCGCCGAGCTGTTTCAGCTGCAGCTCCATGCGGCTGACTTCGCCGGCGTAGCTGATCTGCTGGGCCTCCGAAGAGTCGCCCGTCTGATTGGCGCGGCGCTCCCGCCCGCCGGCCATGGCGATTGCCTGCTTCACGGTCAGGCCGGGCTTGAATTCCAGCTCGCTCGGCTTCTCGACCGCGCCGGACACATAGATCATCGGATACTTGACGACTTCGACCGACGCCGTCGGCGCCACGGCCAGGCCGGTAATCTGCTTCAGCTTTTCGCCGATATCGGCGCTGATATCGTCGACCGTCTTGTCGCCGACCTGCATCTCCCCGATCATCGGGATCGAGATGGAGCCCGATTGCGACACGACATATTCGCCGTTCAGGGCGGTCCATTCCTTGTATTCGCCTGTCGCGGCAATCCATTCGACGATGGCGACCTTGATCCGGGTCTGAGGCACGACATGATACACGCCGCCCGTTGCCGCATGGACGTTGCCGGACAAACCTGTCCCGGCAAGCAGCAATGCCAGGACGCAAGGCACGAGAAGCCGAGACGGCCTCGAGGCAGGATGGTGAGGCAAAGCGGAAACTCCCAACATGAACCAAACTCTCGCTTCTGTGTCGCTTGCGCGATCAAACTGGCGAAGACGCCATCGGACGAGATCAGCAGCTGAACGCATAGCGTGTAAATCCCCTGCCGCAGCAACAGGGATTATCATTTGTGAGAGGGGGGTAGGCGATCCTGCGATCTCTTGGTCGTGCGGGCATATCCTTGTGTGCAGGCCGCGATCGGCAGCTAAATCTTTTGGTTACTCCCTTCGACCATTTGGATGCCGTGGTGAACCGATGTGGGCCCTGTCGCAAAAGTTGCCACCTGCCCAATGTTGTTTGAACCCATGGAGGGAAGAGCAATGCGGGTAGCGATCGTGCATTACTGGCTGGTGTCGATGCGGGGCGGCGAAAAAGTGGTCGAGGCCCTCTGCGACATGTATCCGGACGCCGACATCTTCACTCTTGTCTACGATGAAAACCGCGTCTCGGAAAAAATCCGCAAGCACAAGATCTACACATCCTTTCTGCAGCGCATTCCCGGCGCCGTCAGATCCTATCAATCGCTTCTGCCGCTCATGCCGTTTGCGCTGGAGAGCTTCGATCTCAGCGATTACGATCTG
Source organism: Martinezella lusitana (assembly GCF_010668395.1). Taxonomy (GTDB): domain Bacteria; phylum Pseudomonadota; class Alphaproteobacteria; order Rhizobiales; family Rhizobiaceae; genus Rhizobium; species Rhizobium lusitanum_A. Next base: position 88,374 of record NZ_WUEY01000019.1, on the reverse strand, counting down.
ATCATTTCCAGTGAGTCCGGTCCGGCCAAAGGCATCATTCCGTCGCCGCGGGCGACGCATGTCTGCTACTGTCACTCGCCCATGCGCTATCTTTGGGATCACTACCACGTCTACCGCTCCCACGCGGGCCTGGCATCGCGGCTGATGATGCCGATGCTGGCGCCGCTGCTGCGCTCCTGGGACGTCAATACGAGCCTGCGCGTCGATCGTTTCGTGGCCAATTCGCATCATGTTTGCGATCGGATCAGCAAATATTACCGGCGTTCCGCAACCGTCCTATATCCGCCGGTCAATGTCGACGATTTCACGCCGGCGACGTCGATCGAGGACTTCTACCTCTGCGCCGGCCAATTGGTTCCCTACAAGCGGGTCGATTTGGCGGTGGCGGCCTTTACGCGGATGAATCGCAAATTGCTTGTTATCGGCGAAGGCAAGCAAATGGAGGAGCTGAAGCGCGCAGCCGGCCCCACCGTCACCTTCCTGGGCAGGGTTCCGTTTCCGGTGCTCAAGGAGAAGCTGGCCCGTTGTCGCGCCCTGATATTTCCCGGCGAGGAAGATTTCGGCATCGTTCCGGTGGAAGCCATGGCAAGCGGCAGGCCAGTCATCGCCTATGGCAGCGGCGGCGCGCTGGAGACGGTCATTCCGGACCTGAGCGGGGTCCTCTTCGGCAAGCAGTCGGTAGACTCGCTCATCGAGGCCGTGCTCGATTTCGAGGCCACGGAACATCGCTTCCATTCCGACGAACTGCAGGCACACGCGGAGCAATTCAGTCTTCATAAGTTCACGGCGGGCATGCAGACCATCATCAACGAGGAGCTGCTGATCCGCAGGACCGACCGGTCTCGCAGCCATCGTCCCATCGCGGCCATGCAACGCGGGCTCGAAACGCAATTGCCCGTGCTTGCCACAAAGCCGCACAGCACCACGCTCCAATAGGCCGGACCGACATCTGAACCCAAAGCACACTGGCGATGGCCACGCGGGAAAAAGCGGGGCCACGTCTTGGAGCCATGAAACGTGAGGGACGATCACTTTCCTGCGGAGCAACCTGGGACGCTCTTGGCAGCAGGCGGGCGGCCTCTCATCCTGTGTCGACGCAAAATATCCCGCGTTTCACCCGTCCAAGCATGACCAATCGGCAACCGCAGCTTTCACCCGGCCGCCGCCCACCACTTCTCTTTGCCTGAAACGAAACAAGTCGTAACCGGAACGCGTCTTTTAGTCAGCATATGTCCCGACAATCATTGCTAAATCATGATCCAGTAATATATTCGCTTATAGCGGTTGCCACGTTCTGGTAAGTTATGTCCTGCGCCTGCACGCTCGATCAGACCTGCGACTTTCGATCCGCAGGGTCCGATGCGAACGGGCCAGTTCAAACTGAACACGGCCAGATATTGCGCAGCCGGGTTGGGAGGACTAGGCCTTATGCCCGAAAACCGAGTGGATCGGTCGCAGAAAATTCCCGAACCTGACAACGGCTTTGAGGCGGCGATCTCACTTTGGAACCTCGATCTCAAGCTGATCGATTCCTCCGAAGCATTTAACGACCATATCGGTGTTGCATCTCGGAAAGACATGGCACTGTGGGAGGCCTATCCCATGCTTGCGGAGCCGGCGCTTGCCGCGCTCGTCCGGCAGGTGATCGATACCGGTGAACCCCGGACGATCGCGCTCGCCGCGCGCAAGCCCGGAAATCGCGACCTGCTGCTATCCCGCATTCAGAAAGGGCTCCTGATCGTTGAGAGCAGGAGAAAAGCCGATGAGAGCCTGTCGTCAGAAGACAGCGAAAGAGAAAGGCTCATCCATCAGGCGACGCATGACGTCCTGACCGGATTGCCCAACCGCCGCCAGTTCAGCGCAGCGCTGGCGCAACTGCTCCCGGCCAACGGGAAGCTGGGGCCTGCGCTCATGCAGCTCGATCTCGATGACTTCAAGCCCGTCAACGATACCCTCGGCCACGGCGCTGGCGATGTCGTATTGCAGCTGGCCGCCGCCCGGATCAAGGAAACGCTTGGCCGGGCCGGGACGGTCTACCGGCTTGCCGGCGACGAGTTCGCCATCATCCAGGTGGGATCGCAAAGGGCGTTCGAGCCCGAAAGGCTGGCAGACGAGCTGATCGCCGAATTCAGGAAGCCTTTCACGGTCAATGGAATTTCCCTCTTCGTCGGCGTCAGCGTGGGAATTGCGATTGCTCCGCGCGACGGCAACGAAGGAGAGCAGTTGATGAAAGCTGCCGACGTCGCCCTTTACGCAGCGAAGAAAGAGGGACGACGCCGGGCGCGAACCTTCGACCCCGGCATGCTCATCGTGGTCGAACAGCGGGAATTGCTGCGGCGCAGCCTGCGCGTGGCGCTCCAGCGCGATGAATTCTTCATCGAATATCAGCCTCTGGTGAAGCCGCCCTCCAGCGTGGTGGGCTTCGAGGCGCTGCTGCGCTGGCGGCATCCCACCCTGGGGATCATTCCGCCGGCAGCCTTCATTCCCATGGCGGAGGCCGATGGCCTCATGCGTGAAATCGGCCAATGGATGCTCGAGGAGGCTTGCCGCGAAGCCCTTGCGTGGCCGGCGCATTATACGCTCGCCGTCAATCTTTCGCCGGCCGAATTCCTGACGCCGGGTCTTACCGATCGTATCTCGCAAACGCTCGACGTCGTCGGCTTTCCGGCGGAGCGTCTGGAACTGGAAATCACGGAAGGGGTGCTGCTGGAGCGCACCATCAACAATCTGGATACGCTGAACACCCTCAACGTGCTCGGCATACAGATTTCGCTCGACGACTTCGGCACCGAGTATTCCTCCCTCAGCTACCTCAAGAACTTCCCCTTCGATACCATCAAAATCGACCGCTATTTTATCAAGGATCTCTTGCAGGATACGAAGAGCCAAACGATAGTTCGCTCGGTGATCAGCCTGGCCCACGGTCTGGATATGCGCGTAACCGCCGAGGGTGTCGAGACACCGCAGCAGGCGGCGTGGCTCCAGCAAGAGGGCTGCGACCGGTTGCAGGGCTTTTGCATCAGTGCGCCGCTTCGCGCCGACAGACTTGAGGAGTTCATAAAGCAGGGCACACGTATCCAATCGACTGCACCTTTTGACGAATTTCGCGCCGGCCCCTGACTTTCTTGAAACGCGTTTCATCCAGGAGTTTCTCAAGTGGATACCATGGGAATGCAAGCGGACGCGGCCTCGGAGCCATTGCTTGAGCTGAAGATGGAAATGACGATCTTCGTAGCGGATTGGCTGCATTGCGATCAATGCGCTGCGTATGTGGCCCGCATGGTCAGCCACGACCGCCCCGATCCCATCCGCCATGCCAATCTGCTTTCGGCCGCCCTGAACGAGCTCTTCGAGATGTCGTTCCATGCGAGAGAGTGCAACGGCGCGCTGACGTGCCGCTTCTATCGAAGAGGGCCGACCGAGCGGATCGAACTGATCTTCCCTTGCTCGGCAGACCAGCGCGTCTTCTACGAGACAATCCTTCATCACATAAAAAGCGGCCGGGCACTTGCGGACTATCTGGATGTCATCACCAACGACGACGTTCGTGCCGAGCACGCGATCCTTCTCGGCCTGGCGCTCAACTATGACGCCGACATAACCCTGGACGAACAGGAGGCGGGAATGCTGACTCTTGTGGTGGATCTTGCACTCGAAAGGCTACTCAATTGAGCGACCCTTCGTCCGACCGTTTCACGGCGCAATTCGATGTCAACAACCAGGAATTTTCCCTGTCCGGGGTGATCCGGCCACATTCCGTTTCAGAGCTTGCCGATGACCTGGCGCTGCTGCGCAGCGGCATCGAAACGGTGAACGGCATCTGCTACATCAATCTGAAGCGCGTCACCCACATGAACAACACGGCGTTCCGCGCTCTGACCCATGTCCTTCTCGACGCTACCCGCTCGCGGCCGGATCTCAAGCTGACGGTCGTCGCTTCGAGCGTCGTTGCATGGGCATCCCGGCTGTTTCGCCATTTGAGCGATCTCTCGCCCAACATCACCGTCGATATCTACGATTCCGCCTTTTATCCGGGCCAGACCTTCGTGGAGAACCAGAGCTTCATACCGATCCTCAGGACGCAGACGAAAATGACGTGGCGGCACGAGCGTGAGATATTGCCGCGCCACGGACTTCGCGAGGGAATGCACCTCGCCGATATCTGCTGCGGCATCGGCGATTTTGCGATGCTGTTGCGGAAGGATTTCAAGCCTGCGCGGATCGTCGCGCTCGATCACTCGATCCCGAGCCTGGACTATGCCCGCAAGGTCGCGGACGACTTCGACGTCCGGGACATCGAATATACCTATGGCGACGCCTCTCAAATGCTGTTCGAGAGCGATCAGTTCGATTTCGTGACCTGCAGGCATTCTTTGCAGATCTTCGACCGCCCGGACGTCCTGCTGCGGGAACTCTATCGCATATGCAAGCCAGGCGGCAGGGTCTACATCACCAACGAGAAGAACTCCCATTGTCTCGGGGAGCCCAGGGCCGACAGCATCCAATGGACCTACACCGAGGTAGCCAAATTGTTCGCGCATTTCGATATGGATGTCGAGATGGGGCCGAAGGGTCGCCGCATGCTGCTCGACGCCGGCTTCACGGATGTGAGAATGGAAAGCTTCATGGTCACCAATCTCGATGGCGATCCCCAGGATTTCGCCGATATCATCACCGCATGGCAGAATGTCTATGCCGATGAAATGGCGGTCAGAAGAGGCGATCCGCCTGAATTCATAGAGCGCTTCAAGCAGGGCTTTGCCGATCATATTTTCGCGGCGCTCCACCCGAGAGGCTATGCCGGCTGGCCGATCTGGGCCTCATCGGGGCAGAAACCGCTATGACGGAAACAGCGATTGCCAGGAAAAGGCTCGGACTGCGCTCCTTTCGCGCCAAATTTCTGCTCGTTGTCGGAGGCGCCGTTCTTTTCGACCTGCTGGTCAGCGGTGGTCTTGCCCTGTGGAACGTGCAGCGCCTGTCGCGCAACGCCACGACCGAGGTCGGCCAGGGCCTGGAAAAGGCAAGCCAGGACTATATCCGCTCCTATGCGGATTCCACCGCCGCGCAGGTTGGCCTCCTTATCGATCAGGTCCATTCCGATGTGAAGGCGCTCGCCGGCGTGCTGCAGGGGCAGATCGACAATCCCACCCGGAACGGAAACGTCGGGGAAGCCATGGCCAAGGCGTCGCCGGGCGCCGTAACGGTAACCTACGACCCGGCCGGCCAGTGGGCGCAAAATCCACCCGGAACGCCCTCGGTCGTCAGCGTCTGGGGCTATCTGCTGGACAAGGACCACCGTCCGCTGCCGCAGGTGCAGGCCGACATAGAATGGAGTGCCGTGCTGGATCTGGTGGCTCCTTCGTTGCTCCACAACGGCGCGTCGAAGCTGCAGATGTACTATATCGGCCCGAGAGAGCGCCCGATCTTCCGGACCGCGCCCTACACGACGCAGGCCCAGACATTCGACCGGCTCTACCCCGGCCACAACAGCTCCGACTTCTGGACCTTCTTCTTCCCAGGCCTCTACGAGTCCTGGCAGCAATGGGCCGCGACCCCTTCGTCCCGGCCGGTTGCGGATTACATCACCCAGACCGCCCCCTATACCGATGCGATCACCGGGAAGCTGATCGTCAGCTTCTTCCACCCGCTCTGGACGCCCGACCGGCATGGCGTCGCAGGTGCGGCCGGAACCGATATTACCCTTACCCAGCTTGCCGAGATCGTCGAGAACGTGAAAGTCGCGCAAAGCGGCTTCGGTTTCCTGGCGATGTCGAATGGAAACGTCGTCGCGATCAATCCCGTCGGCGAAAACATCATTGGCCTGCGCGCCTCGAACGACGCTGCCGCCAAGGGTGTCACCGGCCTTGACCGATCGCTACGCAACAGCGTGCAAAAGGCCATCACAACGCTGCCGCTCGACGCGGACGGCGTGATCCAGCACATATCGCTGAGCGAACAGGGGGAAGACGTTCCCTATCTTGCAGTCGTCAAGCAACTGCGCCCGACCAATCTGTGGGTGGATGGCCCGGTGCGGCGCGAAGTCATGTCGCTTGGAATAGTGGTACCCGAACGCGAGATCTATGCGTCGCTCATTGCCGCCAAGGAGGAGATTTCGCGCGCCACCAACCGCATCCTGCTCTATCAGATCATGGCGGTTCTGGTTTCGCTGATGATCGTCACGGCCGCGGTCTTTGCCGCTTCGAAGCGCGTGACGAGCGGCATCAGCGCGCTGGCGAGCGCCGCCAAGCGCATACAGGCGAAGGACTACTCCGTCAGGGTCGATATCCCGACGAAGGACGAGGTCGGGGAAGCCGGCGTCGCCTTCAACAGGATGGCCGAAGACATCAGCTTCCACACCGAGAACCTCGAAAAACTCGTTTCGGACCGGACAAAGGAAATCGAAGACGCCAAGGAGGAGATTTCCGCTCTCAACGGCCAGTTGAAAAGCGAAAACCTACGGCTGGGCGCCGAGCTCAACGTCGCTCGGCAAATCCAGCTCATGGTCCTGCCGCGCGCCAAGGAGCTTACGGCGATCAAGCATCTCGAAATCGCCGCCTACATGCGGCCGGCCGACGAAGTGGGCGGCGACTATTACGATGTGCTGCAGAACGGAAACAATCTGAAGATCGGCATCGGCGACGTGACCGGACACGGGCTGGAAAGCGGCGTGCTGATGCTGATGGTGCAATCGATCGCGCGCGCGTTGCAGGAAGCCGGTGAAATGGACCCTGCAAAATTCCTGACCGATCTCAATCGCACGATCTTCAAGAACATCGAACGGACGAGGACGGACAAGCATCTGACCCTGTCGTTTCTCGATTATGACGGCAAGCGATTGACGATATCCGGCCAGCACGAAGACATGATCATCATCCGCCAGGATGGCCAGGTAGAGCGGATTGACACCGGAGATCTCGGTCTGCCGGTCGGTCTGGAACCCGATATAGCTCCCTTCATCGATACGCGGGAAGTCTCCTTCGAAAAGGGCGACATGGTCGTCCTGCATACGGACGGCGTGACCGAGGCGGAGAATTCGAAGGGGGAACTGTTCGGCTTCGAAAGGCTTCTGGAAGATGCGCGCCGGCTACACGGCGGAACCGCGGAAGAGGTGGTCAAGGGCATCCTCGACGACCTGATGGCCTATATCGGTACACAGAAGATCCATGACGATATCACCCTCGTGGTAATGCGGCACAGGTGAGAGCATGACAACTGCAATATACGGCACGGAACATCTGGTTTCCTTCAACGCACCCAATGCCCTGCGGATCTGCCTGTTCGATGGGCCGCTTCATCTCGCCTGGCGCCATTCGGCCATGACCTCGGATTTCATCGCCGAGACGATGGCTCTCAGCTTCCGCTCGTCCGAGCGCCACTATAAGACAGCGCGGCATGACATCGGCTACCTGACGAACGAGCTCATCGAAAACGCCATCAAGTTTCGCGTCGCCGGCGAGATCGTCATCGAAGCCGTGATGGACACTCATGATTTCAGGATGCGGATCGTCAATCTGATCGACCACGAGGCGACGACACGCTTTCAGCAGCTATTGCTGAAGGTGACGGATGGCGACCCCGGCGATCTCCTCATAGAACAGATCGAAGCAAGCGTTCTTGCGGGCGGCAATGCATCCGGGTTAGGACTGTTGACTCTGATGAGCGACTATCAGGTACAATTGGCCTGGCGTTTCGATGAAGACGGTCCGCATAAGCGGACGAAACTGCAAACCTATGCCGCGATGGCAATTTCACCGTCGTGAACCCCGCAAGAGGCCTCCCTATGGAAATTAAAGAAGAAGCGTTCCGCGTCTGGTCCGAAGGGAGCATCTTGTATTTTGATGGAACCATGCGGCTCGCCGGTCCCGACGCCTATGCGCCGGTCTATGATCTCGCAAGGTCGGTCCTTCATGGAGACGGCGGCAAGGCGACTTTCGATCTGACCGGCCTTCAGTTCCTGAACTCTTCAGGCATCAACCTGCTCGCCAAACTGACGATCGAGGCACGCAAGCATCCCGATATCCACCTCACCGTATGCGGTTCCTCGCAGATCCCCTGGCAAATGAAGTCGCTGCCGAATCTGAAGAAGCTCCATCCGCGCCTGGATTTACGATTGACGTGACGATAGCCGCTCATGGCCCGCATGGATGAAAGATCGATGCTGGATGACACGCGGCCATATCCCGCGTGAGTAAGACTCACGCGGCCGATCAAGACAGGCGGATGCCGAAAGGATCCGTCTCTTCATCGCAGAGCCGATGATCGAACTACCGAAAGCGCCCGGGCTTCCAAACAGGAATGCGAAAAGCCGGGTAGGTTGGCGGCACTGCGGGGCGCCATCTCTTCGTTCGGGCTTATTCCGTCAGTCTTGACTTACGATATCTATCCTCGTCCCGCGACCCTGCGTCGAAAGTTCCAGCATATATGTCTGTACGCGATAGAGATCGAAGTAAGCCCAATCGATATATTTCGCCATCGGCGCCACATTCGCGCCATTGCAGTATAAATCTTGAAAAGCGATTTCACTGCACTTCAGTCCAAAAAATGGACAGAAGGTAAAATTTCCGCACACGCTGATAACGACAGCATAGTTAAATATTAGTAAACTGTAATCAGAAATTGCAGCAATAATTCACAGTTGTATACGCCACATCGGAGGGGTGAAACATAGTTTCTCTCTGCCTATGCGGTTGCGTTCCCGAATTCCTGGAGGGTTTGATGGGCATTGCGTTCAAATCTACGAGCATATCTCCGAAAAATACTAGAAAAAACACAGTTCTTGTTGCGGGAGGGGCGGGATTTCTCGGTTCACATCTTTGCGACCGGCTCTTGCAGGAAGGTCAGGAGGTTATCTGCGTGGATGATTTCTCCACCGGGCGGATGGAAAACCTATGGCATCTGCTCCGCTATGATACATTCAGCTTTATCCGTCACGACATCATCGCCTCGCTCGATATACCCGTCCACGAGATCTACAATCTGGCCTGTCCGGCCTCTCCGCCGCATTACCAGGCCGATCCGATCCATACGATGAAGACATGTGTCTTCGGGTCGCTCAATCTTCTGGAACTTGCCACGCATCATCAGGCACGCATCTTCCAGGCGTCCACCTCGGAGATCTACGGCGATCCCCAGGTGCATCCGCAGCCGGAGACCTATTGGGGCAACGTCAACTCCTTCGGCCCCCGCTCGTGCTATGATGAAGGCAAGCGCTCCGCCGAAACGCTTTTCCGCGATTTCCACATCCAGCACGGCGTCGACATCAGGATTGCCCGCATCTTCAATACCTATGGCCCGCGCATGCGCCCCGATGACGGCCGTGTCGTTTCCAATTTCATCGTCCAGGCCCTCAAGGGACATGACATTACGGTCTATGGCGACGGTTCCCAGACCCGCTCCTTCTGTTACGTCGCCGATTTGATCGAAGGTTTCATCCGCCTGATGGGCAGCCAATCGGCAGTCCACACGCCGATCAATCTCGGCAATCCGGCCGAATTTACCGTGCGCGAGCTTGCCGAGCAGGTCGTCGCCCTGACCGGGTCGTCGTCAAAAATCGTCTACAAGCCGCTGCCGGTCGACGATCCCCGCCAGCGCCGACCCGATATCACGGTCGCAAAGCGAGAGCTGGGATGGGAGCCGTCGGTCGCCCTGACGGACGGTCTGAAGTCCACGATCGCCTATTTCGAACGCCAGCTGGTTCGGGCAAGCAGCGAGCTTTTCGAGGTTGCGTGATGGCCGGGCGAACAATACTCGTCGTGGGTGGCGCCGGTTTCATCGGCAGCCACACCGCGAAACTCCTCCACAAACAGGGCTTCGTGCCGGTCGTCTATGACAACCTGTCGACCGGTCACCGGACGTCCGTGCGCTGGGGGCCGTTGGTGGAAGGGGATATCCTCGATACGCAGCGCCTTGCCGAAGCGATCGAAAACCACAAGCCAGCGGCGATCATCCATTTCGCCGCCTCGGCCTATGTCGGCGAATCGGTCGGGAATCCGGCAAAATACTATGCCAACAACGTAAATGGCACACTGTCGGTATTGGAAGCATCGCGCCGGACGGGAGCGGACAAGCTCATCTTTTCGTCAAGCTGCGCCATCTATGGAATTCCCTCTCACCTGCCGATCCGCGAATCCGAGACGCCGCATCCGATCAATCCCTACGGCAGGACGAAGCTGATCGCCGAACATATGCTCGCCGACTATTCGGCCGCCTACGGGCTCACTTATGCGGCGCTGCGCTATTTCAATGCCTCGGGGGCCGATCCGGAGCGCGAACTCGGCGAATGGCACGATCCGGAAACGCATCTCATTCCGCGGGCGTTGCTGGCGACCGGAGGTTCGATCGAGACGCTCGACGTCTATGGTGACGATTACGACACGCCGGACGGAACATGCGTCCGCGACTATATTCATGTGATGGACCTTGCCCGGGCACATGTTCTGGCGGTGGAATATCTGCTGGCGGGCGGCGACAATCTTGCCGTCAATCTCGGCACCGGACGCGGCACCTCCATCAAGGAGATCGTGAATGCGATCGAGCGCGTCTGCGGCCGTCCCGTTCCTGTCGCCATGCGTACGCGTCGGCCCGGCGACCCGCCTGCCCTCTATGCGGCCTCGGACCTTGCCGCCGAAAAACTGGGCTTCCGTGCCCTTCATTCGGACATCGATACGATCATACGCACTGCCGCTCCGTTTTTCGGGCTGGAGGTGCGGGGATGAGTTCGATCCGGACACAGTCCCAGGTCGTGCAGGACGAGCCTTTGATGACGCCGGTTCTGCAGAGTCGCCAGCGCGCCGAATATATCGCCTGTGCCGCCTTGTGGCTTGCCGCGCTCGCCTATTTCTGGAGCTGGTGGTTCACACCCTCGCATCATGTCGATCCCATGGGGTCCGTGCTGCTGACCCTGGTGCTGGCATGGGTGACGATCATTCCGGCCTATTTCATAATCGTCTTCTTTCGCGCGCAAAGACCGGCCGGGCGGCTGCGGCTGCCGGCGGGCAGCCGCGTCGCGATGGTGGTCACGAAGGCGCCGCCGGAGCCCTTTGCGGTGGTGTCCAGGACTTTGAGCGCCATGCTCGCGCAGGACGTTCCGCACGATACCTGGCTTGCAGACGAGGATCCGTCGCCCTCGACGCTGGATTGGTGCCGCATACATGGCGTCCAGGTGTCCACCCGCAAGGGGCGTGAAGATTATCATCGCCAGACCTGGCCGCGGCGCACGCGCTGCAAGGAAGGCAACCTTGCCTTCTTCTACGATCATTACGGCTATGAAGCCTATGATTTCGTCGTGCAGCTCGACGCCGATCATGTGCCCGAACAAGGATATCTTTTCCAGATGCTCCGCCCCTTCGCCGACCCGGCGGTCGGCTATGTATCCGCGCCAAGCATCTGCGATCAGAATGCGAGAGAGAGCTGGTCGGCGCGCGGCCGACTTTACGCGGAAGCCAGCATGCACGGGTCGCTTCAGGCGGGATTCAATCGCGGACTGGCGCCGCTTTGCATCGGCTCGCACTATGCCGTTCGCACCACGGCCCTCAGGAGCATCCGCGGGCTGGGCCCCGAGTTGGCGGAGGATCACTCTACGACCCTCATGATGAACGCGCACGGCTGGCGCGGCATTCATGCGCTCGATGCCATCGCCCATGGCGACGGTCCCCGCACGTTTGCCGATCTCATCACGCAGGAATTCCAATGGTCGCGCAGCCTGATGATGATCCTGCTGCGGTATTCGCCCGGTTTGATCAGACGATTGCCGTGGCGTCTCAAGATGCAGTTCCTGTTTTCGCAGGTCTGGTACTCGCTCTTCTCGCTCTTCATGGCCGTGATGTTCATCTTGCCTGTGATCGCGCTTAGCCGGGGAAAGACCTTTGTTGACGTCTCCTATCCGGACTTTCTGCTTCATTTCCTGCCGCAATCGATCCTGCTAGTTCTGTTTGCCTATCGGTGGCGCAGCACACATACGTTCAGGCCGTTCGATGCCGGGATCTTGAGCTGGGAGATGACCTTGTTCCTGTTTGCCCGGTGGCCATGGGCGCTCGTTGGGGCATTGGCGGCTGTTCGCGATTGGGCGACTGGATCCTTCGTGGATTTCCGCGTTACCCCGAAAGGGACGTCGGACGTCGATCCGATACCGTTTCGAGTGCTTGCGCCCTATGCCATGCTCTCTCTGGTTTCCATCCTGCCGGTGCTGTTTGTCACTGCCGGCGAAGAAACCGGCGGCTTCTACATCTTTGCAATCATGAATGCCGCCATCTACACGACATTGCTGCTGGTCATCCTCCTCCAGCACGCTCGCGAGAACACGGTCAGCACCAACAAGCGCTTTTACCGTCCGGCGCTCGCCAGCGGCCTGCTCGCGCTCACTGCCCTGCCCTTTGCCGGCATCATCGAGCACGGCCGCGAAGGTGTTCAATCGCTGGCCTGGAACACCAACGGCTACGCGTTGTTCGACGATCGCTTTTCGGTGGCGGGAGCCGGCATCGGCGGACGCGGCTTGCATAGGCTGGTGCTCAATCCGCACTGGCGCGCGAGCAACACGAGCAACTAGGGGCTCATGACGGAAAGGGCGCTACTGGCGGGAACGCACATGAAAATAGCTGTTATCGGAACCGGATATGTCGATCTGGTGGTCAGCGGCGCAAACTTTGCCGAATGGGACAGCCATGTCGTTTGCGTGGATAAGAACGCCCATGGCGACCCAAAAGAATGCGCAGCGCAGCGAAACCGACGGCGAGCCGTGAAAGCAACAACGGCAAGGCACGCCTCAATCACCATGCGGGAGAGATAAGATGACGCCATCAGGGAACACGACCTCCTTTGTCGCTGCCGGGGCAATAGCACTCACGCTCGTCCTCGGGTTTGCCACGCAGGGCAATGCGGCCATTGCCGCGGCGACCACCAAAGTGCCCGATGGCGCAAGGCCGATGACGGCCGCCGAGCTCTACATGCTTTATCATGGCAAGAGCTGGCGCTGGCCCGATGGCGCGGGGCGGATGCAGAACAACGACCGGCGGTTTTCCGCCTGGGTCGATGGAACGGGCGGGCAATCCTGGGCCGAGGGTCGCTGGACCGTGTCCGACGCGGGGCGTCTCTGTTTCGATGCGACCTGGCACGCGACGAACGGCCAGTTTCCGGCCAAGACCTGCTTCGTCCACCGCATCTATGACGGAACGATCTATCAGAAGCGCGAAACAGGCGGAGAGTGGTTCGTATTCCGCCATCCCGTGACCAAGGAAACCGACGAGGCGGCCAAGTTGATCGCCGACGATCTGGTCTCGCAGCGACTGGAGGCCATGAAAGCCTCCCTGAGCGTCCGCAAGACCGAATAGGGGAAGGAGACAATCCGATGAAAACCCTGTCAAAGCTGACGAGCGCTTTGCTTGCGACATGCATCCTGTGCGGCGGTGTATACGCAGCCAGCAGCGGCCTGGACGCGAAGGCCGAAAACCGACCTCTCTTTCATGACAAGCGGCCGATCATCACCGCGGAATCGCTACCGGCCGGTGCCTACGATCCGAACGGAGACTTTTCCAACGACCCCAATCCGAAGATCGAGCATCTCTTCCTGCCGTGGGAGGACGTCGATCTGTCGACCTTGAGTACGGCAAACGACTATGCCCGCAAGCGTGGACGGTCTCTGCTGATTACGATCGAGCCCTGGTCGTGGGCCCGCGACTGGCGCGTCACGCCGACCGATCTTCTGAGCGGAATTCTCGCCGGCCATTACGATTCCAACATGACTGCGATCTGTTCTGCGGCAGCCAAGCTCGACAGGCCGGTCACCATTCGCTGGGCCCAGGAAATGGACGAGAAAAACGGGCAGTTCACATGGGCCTACTGGAAGCCGGAGGACTACGTGAAAGCGTACAGGCACGCCATCACCGTATGCCGCAAGAGCCTGCCCTCGGCGAAATACATGTGGTCGCCGATGGGGAAGGAAGGGCTCGAGGCCTACTATCCCGGCGATCAGTTTGTGGATGTGATCGGGCTGTCGGTCTTCGGCTACCAGCCTTTCGATCAACGCAAACTGGGACGGGACTCGACCTTTGTGGAAGCGACCAAGCCCGGCTACGACCGCGTCAAGCGCTTCAAGAAGCCCATCGTCATCGCCGAATTGGGTTATCAGGGAAATGAGGCCTATGTTCACGCATGGGCCGAGGAGGCCAACAAACCCCATGCAGAATTTCCCGATCTGACGGCAGTCGTCTATTTCAACGACCGTGAGATCTATCCCTGGCCGGACGGTCTGGGCCGACCGGACTGGCGCGTTGCCAGCCCGCTGTTGAACTGACTGCCGTCACGGAAGTTCGAGGAGAAACACATGCCTTCGTTCCGCTTCACTATCTTGAGCGCCATGGTCCTGATGCTGGCCCTGGCCGGCACCGCGAGCGCGGCGACGCAGCATCAACTCGACCGAACGACGGCGCGCGCAGCCCATCAAGCCGCTCCGATGAGCGCCGCGGCGCTTAAAAAGCTCTACGCGGGTCGTTCCTGGATATGGAAGGACGGTGCTGGCTTTTTCTCGCGTCATCATGGCCGCTTTACCGCCTGGTCGCATACGGGCGCTCAGAGATCCTATGCAAGGGGTACCTGGTACGCGACCGATCGGGGGAAGCTCTGCATGAGCGCCATCTGGTACAGCCGGAAGAGCGCGGCACCCAACGTTTCCTGCTTTCTGCATCGTCAGCGAAGCGGGATCATCTATCAGAAGCGCGCATCAGGCGGAAAATGGTATATATTCCGTCATAATCCGATCAAGCATGATGACGAGGTTCTGAAGCTCCGGCCGGGCGACTATGTCCGCAAACACCTGCCCGGTTGAAGTCGAATACCTATAGGGGCCAATGCGAGGATGACGGCGAGATTTTCGTCCCACCTGTTCGTCGAACCGCCATCCGAGAAATGCCCCTATTTTTCATCGGGAGCAACGGGCGACAATCGCCGGCTCAATCAAAATATCCCGCGGTTGTGGCAATGCGACGTTCTTCCGAACCCGCTTGGCGTACAGATATAGGGCGACCCCTTGAAATAGGCTTCGGAAGAGACCTTCGTCGTCCTGGCAAGCGACCTGCCGCTATAGAAGACGACATTGTTCTTCTCATACTTCTTCATATACAGCTGAATGGTCTTGCCCCTGGTGCCCGCACTCTCGGCGGCATTGGCATTTGTATATGCGACGGAAGACGATGCAATCACGAGTATTGCCGATACAAGGGTCCGAAACCGCCGAACAGGGAGACCGCGATCCCGAGAGTTTCCATCAAACCCCATAAGCCTATTCTCCTCGAGAAAACTACTTTTCGATTCTATCGGGAAAATATTTAAGCTGTTCCTAAAGGCATCTTGAAAACATTAACGAAACCGCTTGCTTCCGGCTCGGCTTTGCAGCGATGCCGTTCGTAGGAGCATTCAGGTGGCGCGAGACCCGACAGCAGCCCGGAACTTTCGATCAGGCATCCATAGCCCTCTTTCGTTCGTCCACAGAGGTGCTGTTGCCGGTTGGGATCCTTTTCCGAAGAGATTAAGAATCGCGCACGCGCCGAGGCCATACCTCTCTGGTTCCACCAGCCTCGCGCCACAGCGAGGGCCTCCCGCATGACTACGCCATAGCCCGAGTGAGGTGCGCAAGATGATTCTCCCCGCCGCAAGGGCGGAGGCGACAGCCTTCGCTGGCTGGCTCAACACGGCCCAGCCTTTGATTGTCGAAGGAGTCTTCTAGGGAGACTGCTTTGTCACCTGGCGCTATCGGAAAATCGATGGGACGCTTCAGTTCCGCAGGTTTGAAGCAACTTTGGCGCCCACGGAAAAATTGCCGCGCTGCGCCTCTTTCAGCTCACTCCGTCATCCGCCGGCGTAAGCGGCCTGCTGGTCGGACTCGGGAACTCCGGCAAGCGGCGAAATGCTGTCATCGGCGGTTTTGCGGATCGTAATTTCAACACCTCCGATGCTCACGCCATCGTCGGTGATATCCGGGACACGAATGTAAAGAATCTCCGAATACTCACGAAACGTGCGGGCTATCAGCTCATAGACCGCGAGTGCTGTATTCTCCGGCAATTCGTCAATCGACACGGTTTTGCTCGGCTGCATAGGAATCCCTTTGCACAAATCGAACGCCTTGAACTGGTTCAACGATCGGCTGCATTATAGCCGGTATGTGTCGCAAAGATACCCCAGAAAGTTCACCAGATTGTCGCAAACTGTCACAAGCCCGATCGTGGATCTTCGGCTATCGATAGCTCAATTCGGATAACCAGGACTATGGCGCGGCTTCTCGCATGGGACAATGTCGGACCACGGCCGGGAAAAGCGTCATGACGGCTTCATTCGCTGTTCCCGGGTGCCGGCAGCGCGGTGGGTCGCCGCAATACGCGCGGCCTGGTCATAGATGCCCGTCAATAGTTCGAGGGTGTGAGCCGCGTCCTGAAGCCGGGTCATCAGATCCGGCACCCGCTTGACAGCCTCGATCAGCAAATCCGAGCGCACGTCGGCATAGGCGTCGGTCACCTCGCGGCCATAAGCCGTCACCTCGTAAACGACACCCGAACGCCCGCTGCCGCTTTTGCGGACGAGCCCCCCCTTGATCAGCTTTCGCAGGCTGTACTGGATGTTGGGAATGTCGTCGCGATTGCCCATATGCGCGAGGTCCCTGATGCTTTTGGGCCGGTCGTTCATGCGGATCATGTGCAGCAGCGCGTTTTCGGGGCCGCTGGCTGCGAAATCGGCAACGGCCGAAAGGCACTGCATCTGCCAGTGACCGAACCCCTCGAAACTGCGGATCAAGGCATATTCCAGCTCGGCGACGTCGAGTTCGTCCGGGGTGCGGGCCAGATGCCAGGAACGATTGACCGCTGGCCGCGAATGCTTCGCCGACACCGTTGGATGCTTGGACATTTTCCCCCTCCCATTTCGAACAGAACGAGCTGTTGTTTTCAGATTGAATTTATAATAGACTTTCTATCATAAAATCGAAAGCGTATCCATACCAGGAGGAGGAACCTGCAATGAAAACGCCACCAAATTCCATGTTCGATGGGGATAATTTCCTGCTCGGAACATTCGCTTCCAACTGTTCGGGAGGGATGTCGGTCACCAAGATTCCGGAGCGCTGGGATGCGTCCTGGGCGAACAATCTCAAGCTCGCCGAATTGCTCGACGACGCCGGCATCGACTTCATGCTGCCGATCGCCCGCTGGATCGGTTATGGCGGCAAGACCAATTTCCACGGCGGCGTTCTGGAGACGATGACCTGGGCGGCCGGCCTGCTGGCGAGAACGAAGAACATCACCGTTTTCGCGACGACGCACACCGCCGCTAATCATCCGGTCGTCGTTGCAAAGCAGCTCGCGACCATAGACCAGATCAGCAACGGCCGGATCGGCCTCAATATCGTCGCCGGCTGGAACAAGCCCGAATACGAGGCGCTCGGCCTGAGCCTGCCGGATGACCATGAAACGCGCTACGGCTATGCCCAGGAATGGTACGACATCGTCAGGATGCTTTGGACGAGCGAAGAGGCATTCGACTGGGATGGCAAATATTTCAAGCTGAAGAACGTTCTCGGCGACCCGCGGCCGGCCCGTCCGATGCCGGTCCTCAACGCCGCCGGCTCGGATCAGGGGCGCAAGTTCGCCATCCGCAACGCGGACTTTCTCTTCACGCCGGCGATCGATCTGGAAAGGTCCAAGGATGAGATCGCCGCCCTCAAGGAGCTGGGGCGGCAGGCGGGTCGCGACGTCAATGTCCTGACATTCTCGCATGTGGTCTGCCGCCCCACGGAGAAGGAAGCGACGGATTATTGGGACTACTTCGTTCGGCAGAACGGCGACTGGGGTGCGGTCGATAATCTCGTCCGCCTCCAGTTCGCCCATGCGCAATCCTTCCCGCATGATCTCCTGGCCATGATCCGCGACCGCATGGCGGCCGGCCACGGCGGCTATCCGCTGACGGGCACGCCCGAACAGGTCGCGGACGGCATAGCGGCACTCCATGCGGCGGGCTTCAAGGGAACGACATTGTCCTTCGTCGATTATGTCGAGGAGTTCCCCTACTTCCGCGACAACGTCCTGCCGCTTCTGGCACAGCGCGGCGTTCCGACAAACGCCGTGCGCACCATGGCAGCGTCGGGCTAAGCCCGGCGCCGCCGAAGACCGGTCACTTCGGGGTTACGTCGAAGCCGAACCATTTCTGTGACAGCTTTGCGATCGTGCCGTCAGCCTTTGCCGCCGCGATCGCATCGTTGAACATGGCCTTCAACTGCGTATCGTCCTTGCGCAGGCCGACGGAGCTGCCGCGCCCGAGAAGACCGCCCTGGAAACGCGGGCCGGTGACGGTCATATCCTCGTTGCCCGGCTTTGCCGCTGCCGTCGACAGATAGGCCATGGACGCCATGATGAGATCGACACGGCCGGCCTTCAGATCGAGATCGTGCTGCTCGGTCGTCTTGTATTCGCGAATGTCGGCGACACCCTTCAGATATTTGTCGAGGAAGGTTGCGGCGATCGACGCCGTCTGCACGCCGATCGTCTTGCCCTTGAGCATCGGCTCGAGCTCCTTCACCGCCTTGGCGGCGCCGGCCTCGTCCGTTGCCAGCGAAAACACCTCGCCCTTCAAGGGAAGGCCGGCGAGCGGAGAATCCTTGAGCGTCGCGAAGGTCTGGCCGGTCGTGCCGTAGGAATCGCTGAAGGCAATGACTTCCTCGCGCTTGGCCGTTGCCGACATGCCGGAAATGATCGCATCGAACTTGCCGGCATTCAGCGCCGGGATCATGCCGTCGAACGGCTGAATGACGGTCGTGCATTCGACCTTCATATGGTCGCAGAGATATTTGATCAGCTCGATTTCATAGCCGTCCAGACTTCCGTCCGCCTTGGTGAAATTCCATGGGCGGAACGCACCCTCGGTTGCGATCGTCACATGCGTCCATTTCTTCTCTTCAGCACGCACGACGCTCGCCGTGGCGAGCGCGGCGACCATCATGATCGCGGTCAAAAATCCGGTCAGGTATTTCATGATCGAGTTCCCCATTTTGATTGAGCTTGAGATTATTGGCTGATGAACTGGCGGAAGCGTTCGGAGCGCGATCCGGCAAAGACCTCCTGCGGCTTGCCGTCTTCCTCGACGACGCCCTTGTGCAGGAAGATCACGCGGCTGGAGACGTCGCGGGCAAAGCCCATCTCATGCGTCACGACGAGCATGGTGCGCCCTTCTTCGGCAAGGGCCCGCATGACCCGCAGCACCTCGCCGACAAGTTCGGGGTCGAGCGCCGATGTCGGCTCATCGAACAGCATGACCTTCGGATGCATGGCGAGCGCCCGCGCGATGGCGGCTCGCTGTTGCTGTCCGCCGGAAAGGTGAGCCGGGTAAAAATTACGCTTGTCGGCGATGCCGACCTTGGCGAGCAGGGCTTCCGCCTCTTCGATGCATTCGGCCCGCCCACGACCCTGAACATAGACGGGCGCCTCGATGACGTTTTCGAGCACGGTCTTATGGGACCAGAGATTGAAGCTCTGAAACACCATGCCGAGCTGCGAGCGGATACGATCCACCTGTCTTCCATCTGCAGGCCGGTGTGCCCCGCGGGCGTTGCGCTGCATGCGGATCGTTTCACCCGCAACCGTCACCTCTCCGGAATCGGGCATTTCGAGCAGATTGATGCAGCGCAGGAACGTCGATTTCCCCGAGCCGGACGAACCGAGAATCGAGACGACGTCACCTTCGAGAGCGTCGAGCGATATCCCCTTGAGCACTTCGACCGGACCGAAGCTTTTGTGCATGTCACGCACGCTGAGTGCGACTGGCGTGGCCGTCATTGCGGTTCTCCTGCTGGGGCCGCTGCAGCGGCAATGTCGCGCGTCACCGGGAGAGGCGGGCGCAAATGCGGGCTCAGCCTGTATTCGGCAAGCTGGATGAGGCGTGTCAGCACGAAGTTGATCGCGAGATAGATCGCGCCCGAAACAGCAAAGACCTCGATGGCGCGGTAGGTCTCCGAAATGATCTTGGCGGCGACACCCGTCACCTCCATCAGCGTGATGATCGAGGCAAGGGATGTCGCCTTGACCATCGAGATCATCTCATTGCCATAGCCCGGCAGGGCCTGGCGGATGGCAAGCGGCAGCACGATGCGCCGAAACATCATGAGCCGATGCATGCCGCAGGCCCGCGCCGCCTCCACCTGCCCATGCGGCACGGAGAGCAGGCCGCCGCGAATGATCTCGCTGGCATAGGCGGCCGTGTTCAAGGTCAGCGCCAGGACGGCGCACCAATAGGGATCGCGCAGGAGCGGCCAGAAAATGCTGTGGCGTATGGCGGGAAACTGGCCAAGTCCGTAATAGATCAGGAAGATCTGGACGAGGAGCGGCGTGCCGCGGAAGACGAAGACATAGAGCCGAGCGAACCAGTCCAGCACGATGACGCCGGAAAGGCGTGCAAGCGCCAGCAGCAAGGCGAGGATGGCGCCGAGGCAGATCGAGGTCACGGCAAGCTCGATCGTCAGCGGGATGGCGGCGACGAGGCTTACGAAGGTCTCTTCCAGGAATTGCCAATCCATCAGCGTTGCCTCACACCGCGCGACAGTTGCCGCTCGGCCTGCTGGATGATGAAGCTGGAAAGGGTCGATATCATCAGATAGATCACCCCGGCGATCAGGTAGAAATCGAATGGAAGTCCCGTCGAGCCGGCGCCGACCTGCGCCTGCCGCAAGAGTTCGGCGACGCCGGTGATCGATACCAGAGCGGACTCCTTCAGCACGACCTGCCAGACATTGCCGAGACCCGGCAGCGCGTGGCGCAAGGTCAGCGGCGCGATAATCCGGCGCAGCCGCAGCCAGCGCGGCATTCCGCAGGCGATGGCGGCCTCGATCTCGCCGGGATGCACGGCCTTGAAACCGCCCCGGAGCACCTCGGTAAACTGCGCGCCGGAGGTGACGCCGACCGCAAGGGAACCGGCAAGGAAGCCCGGAAAGCCGAGGAAGCCGTCCGCCCCGAAGAGCTTGCCGATGGCCGTGACGACGGCGCTGCCGCCGAAGTAGAAGAGATAGATGACCAGCAGATCGGGGATGCCGCGAAGAACCGTCGTATAGGCATCCGCCGTTGCGCGTGCGAAGCGGTTGCCGGCGATCTTTCCCCATGCGCCAAGGGTTCCGATGCAGGCGCCGACCGCATAGCCGGCGATCGCGACAAGAATGGTCATCCACGCCCCTGCCAAGAGAGCATGTCCCCAGCCGTCCGGCCCGAAGCCGGCAAGCTCGAATAGCGTAGGCTGGTTCATGCGCTAGACCCCGAAGAGCGGATTTTGGCAACTGGTGTCATGGTCTTGGCCCCGGCTGGACACGATGCGCCATCATGACGATCAGTTGGTATCGAAGGTCGGCGTCAGGTCGATCTTGCTCCATTTTTCCGAGAGCTGTTTGATCGTCCCGTCCTTGGCGGCCTGCTTGATGGCGTCGTCGAACTTCGCTTTCAGATCGATCTCGCCCTTGCGCATGCCGAGCGCGACTTCGGTTGCCAGCATCGCGCCCTTCACCAGCGGGCCGGACATCGTCAGATCGTCGTTGCCGGGCTTGCCGAGCACGGAAGTCTCATAGACGCCGCTATCGAAAGCTGCGTCGATACGGCCTGCCTTCAGGTCGAGATCGCGTTCGCCGGAACTCTTGTAGGCGCGCACCGTAACGTCGGAGCCGAAATAGCCGGTGATCAACTGCTCCTGGCTGGTCGACTGGACGACGCCAATGGTCTTGCCCTTGATTGCCTTGCCGATTTCCGCCATCACCGGATCGGCCTTGGCCTTGTCGTTGAGGTTCAGCCGCTCGCCCGACATCGGCAACGGCGGCACCGTTCCATCCTTCAGAAGCAGGAAGCTTGCGACACCGCTCGCATAGGGCACGGTGAAATCGACCACCTGCTTGCGCTTCTCGTTGATGCCGAGCGTCATGACCAGATCGAACTTGCCGGCATTGAGGCTCGGGATCATGGCGTTCCATTCGCCGGCGATCAGCTCGCAATCGACCTTGGCGCGCTTGCAGAGGTCATTGATGAGATCGACATCGAAGCCGGCGAGCTTGCCGCTCGAATCCATGAGATTCCAAGGCGGGAAAGCCCCCTCGATGCCGACCTTGACATGCGTCCAGTCCTTGGCGCCGGCGGTCAGGGGCGCGAGGAAGGCAATCGCGCCGAATACGGCGGCAAGCAGATGTCTGTTTTTCATTTTCGTTCCCTTTTTTCAGCCGCTTGGGCGGCCTGTTGTCATATTCGGTTTTCGCCGCGTCAGTCCTCCAGCGCCGCTCGCAAGGCCGCATTGGCCTCCCTCAGCGCATGGGCAACGCGATTTCTCGTCTGACGCGCGTGAACAGCGCAGAACGCCGTGTCCGGCGACCCGGCAGGCAGCGCCGCCAGGGCGCGCAAACCCTCCAGCGATGGCCAGGCCGGGTGGGGAAGTGCGCTGTCATGGTGGAAGCGCTCGCCGCTCGTGTAGTTGAGCGGCACGAGATGGCGGCCGGCTCGCATCAGCGACGCATTGATGCGCCCTGCCTTCTCCGGCGATGAATCTCCCGTTTCCAGTATCGCTTGCGCGCAGACCCTCAATTCCTCAACGGCCCGGGAAAGGCCGGAAATGTCGAGGCGGCCGGCAAGCTCCTCCTGCAGCCTTGCGATCTGTTCGCCAAGGGCGGCCGCATAGACAGAGTAGTCGAGCGGCAGGACGGGCGACGTCAGCAGCCGCCACAGAACCTCAAGAACGATCGCCGTGTCGCGGCTCAGATTGCCCGGATCGATATGGTCTGCCGTGTCGTGCGGCGTGTGCCACCACCAGCCGAGCGCCGTCAGCATCTTGACCGGCCCCGGCGGCTGATGGCTGAGGCTGCCGAACATCGAGGGGATGCCGACACCCCAGAAGGACTGGTCCGCCGCGCGGCCATGCCGCCTGCCGGCATGCTTCTGTCCGGCAACGCGTTCAATCACCTCCGCGGCCAGAGGCCTGAGTTCATCGATGACGCCGGAATTGGTGAGAATGGTCGCACCTTCGCCGCCGGTGGAATCGACATTGACATGGACGGCGCAGCGGCGATCGAGTTCGTCGAAATATTCGTCCGCATACCAGGCAGAGCCGGAATAGCGGCCATGCGAGTGCCCGGACCAGAAGCAGATGCGCAAGCCCCGGCGCCATTCGGCGGCACGAAGAGCAAGCAGGCGCGCAGCCTCCAGCATCGTCGCATTGGCGCCGCCATTGTCCATCACACCGAAATGCCAGGTATCGTGATGGCCGGAAAACAACACGAACGGCGCGTCGTCCCCTGCCGGCTGGAGTTCGGCGACCAGCAGCGGCGTCTTGCGCCAGCCGGTATCGACTTCCGCCGAAAGCGTTGCCGCCACCGCCTCGCCGCGTGCTAGTCTCCCGCGCAACCGATCGCCATCGTCCTTGGCGATCGAGCAGATGACCGTCGCCGGCAGCTTGCCGCGCGTATGTTGCGACGGACTGCCCCAGACCGGCGACACGCACATTTCATAGAGATGCTCGTTCGGGCTGATATGAAGTTCGCCGAGCGCACCGGCGGCACTTGCCAAGGCTGCGACTTCCTCGGTTGCGATGCCATCGACCAGAACGATCTTGCCGGCAACGTCCTTGCCGGCGAAATCCGCTTCGCTGCCCTCACCGACATGGATGAGGTCGCCGATTACGCCTGTTTGCGATGTGGCGGCCGACATGGAATGGGTGATGCAGCGAAGGCTCTCGCCGTCGACCTCGACCCTGGCCGCGCCCGGAAGACTGATGAAGGCGTCGTGGGACAGAAGCGTCGTGCGATAGCCATAGGCATCCATCCGCGCCTGAAGATAGCGGAAGCTTTCCAGCTCCTCGGCCGTTCCCGACAGCTTTACGCGGCGCGCAAACTCGCCGATATGCGCCATCAGGCGCTCGCGGTCGGGCTTTGGAAGCGCCTCAGCCATGGACCTTCTCCGGAAGCGGCGGCTCGACGTCGTCGGGAATCGGATTGACGAAAGGCGTACCCTCGAGGCGTGCCCTGTGGTCCGTCTTGGCCGCCTCGATAAGCGCGGGATTGCGGATCAGTTCGGCGGCCGTGCTCGCCATGACCTTGGCGGCATGTTCGGTTCCCTTGTGGGCGGCAGGCAGCTTGCCTTGCGCGACCAGCTGCCAGGAGTGGCCGGGCGTGCCGATGGCGTAGGTGGCGCCGCGCATCTGCACGGTCGGAACGACCCAGCTGACCGTTCCGACATCGGTGGAGCCGACCAGCGTGCCGTCGCCGGCATTCAGCGGAAAGATCTCTTCGCAGAGCGCCTGCCCCTTTTTCGGCTTCAGGGCAAAGCGGCCATAGGAGGCGGCTATGTCCTCGGCATTGAACGTCTGCTGAAACTTGCGCGCCGTCTCGCGGTCCGCATCATCGAATACGGGAGGCCCGAGCCGTTCCAGCTGGGCGAACATGCATTCCTCGAGGGTCGTGTTGCCGACAAGATTGGCATCGCCGCTGATGATCTCGCTGCGAACGGTGGTCTCGGTCATCAGCGCAGCGCCTTCGGCAACCTTCTTGACGCGGGCGACCAGCAAAAGAAGTTCCGGCAGGGTGCGGGCGCGCACGAGATAGCGCACCGTGGCGCGTGCCTGCACCACGTTGGGCGCTGCACCGCCGGCATCGGTGATGGCGTAGTGGATGCGCGCCGTCGAGGGCATGTGCTCGCGCATGTAGTTGACCCCGACATTCATCAGCTCGACCGCATCGAGCGCGCTGCGCCCGAGATGAGGCGTCGCGGACGCATGTGACGCACGGCCGGAGAAGTGAAAGTTGATCTCGTTGCAGGCAAGCGAGATGGGGTTGTTGACGCCGGCAAAGGCAGCCGGATGCCAGGAAATCGCGATATCGACATCGTCGAAAACGCCCGCGCGAACCATGAAGCCCTTGGAGGAACCGCCCTCCTCGGCCGGGCAGCCATAATAGCGAACCCTGCCCTTCAACCCGTTTTCGGCGAGGAAGTCCTTGACCGCGGCAGCGGCCAGCATCGAGCCGGCGCCCAGCATGTTGTGGCCGCAGCCGTGGCCATTGCCGCCATCGACGAGCGGCCGCTCTTCGGCAATGCCGGCCTCCTGGCTCAGCCCCGGCAGCGCATCGAACTCGCCCAGGATGGCGATGACCGGACCGCCCTCGCCGGCCTCGCCCATGACCGCCGTCGGCAGTCCGGCAATGCCGCGCTCGACCCGAAAGCCCTGGTCTTCCAGCATTTGGGCATGTTCTTCCGAGGACCGGTACTCAAGGTAATTCGTTTCCGGAATCTCCCAGATCCGGTCGCTGAGCGCGAAGAATTCGGCGCGTTTTTTCTCGACGATATCCCAGACCGCATCGGAATTTTGCATGGGCTTGCTATCTGCCTCGCATAATGGATACTAAATTGGTACCAATTTATGTGCCAATTAAAATGGATGCGCAAGAGATGAGCATGAATATTTTTTCGGCAACGATAACGAGCGTCGTTGTTGAAAAATGCGGACCTATGATAGTCATCGCCAAATTGGGAAGGTCTGGGAGAGCTGCATGAACTCGCTGGAAGCTGAAGCGACAGCGCGGACACACGAGGGGGAAACGCCCGACGTGACCGAGCTCATTCTCCAGGACATTCTGGCCGGCAGGCTTCCGCCCGGAACATGGCTGAAGCAGATCGACCTCGAACGACGTTATAACTGTACGCGCCCGCAAGTGCGGCGGGCGCTCGACAGGCTGGTGCAGAAGCGGCTCGTCGAGCATATTCCGAACCGCGGCTATCATGTCCACGAGCAGGACGGACGCCGCGCCCAGGAAGTCAGCGACATCCGCGTCATTCTCGAAGTGGCGGTCAGCGACCGCATCGTCGCAAACGCCGGCAAGGCCGATATTGCGCATTTACGCGCACTTGCCCTGCACTTCGACGATCTCGTGCTCAATGGCACCATGCTCGAGCTTTACGAAGCCAACCTCGCCTTTCATCGACATCTGCTGGCGCTTGCCGGCAATCAGGAGCTCGTCGAGCTGATCACCGAAATCCGGCAGCGCACCTCGTCGGCGCCGGTGTCGCAATGGCGCACGCGCGCCCGCGTCGAGCAGTCCGGCCGCGAGCATCAGCAGATGGTCGATGCGATCGAAAAGCGCGACGTGACCATGCTGCAGGAGCTGACGCGCAAACACATCCTGCAGTCTTAGGGAAGATCAGCCATAAGATACGGTGCGATCGAACCGAGGCCCGCATGACGCAATTGTCCCTGCCAACCTCAGGGATTTGCCGTTGCCGCGACGCGGCCTTGCAGGCGGAGATATCCGGCCGAACCTTGCCGAGAACATGCTTCTTGCCTGTGACGCTGCAGTCGCGGCCGCGCATTTCTCTGCGAGGAAGCCCCGACTCACCTCGCGCCATGCGGCGATTCTCGCCGATGGAATCATGGCAAAGTTAGCCGGATATAGGTCTATCGATTGGCGGTTGCCGAACGATGCTGTTAAATAGTGTGAGTCATTGCGTCGGCCGTTAGCGGCGGCATCTCCGAGAAAAGTCAGAAAAAGCAGTGTATTGAGCGCTGCAACAGAGAGTCCTGACTGTCACACGTTAACCGGGCGTTAACCGTTAATCTCTGGACGCCCTGACAGAATCGTGTTCTATCTTCTGGCGGGCAAAGGTCGGCAAACCGGCGACAGGCCGCCAAGAGGGACAAATGGCGATAGCAAACCGCACGGAGACAATAGCTCCTTCCAAGGAAAACGCAGGCAGCAAAATTGCGCGCCATGCGACGATATTGTCGGGCCAGCTCCAGCAGCTCAGAACGCGCATGTATCCGCCGAAGTCTGAAAAGATGCTCCGTCAGTTCCTGACCAACGAAGTGTCCAAGCTGACGTCCATTCCGGATTCGACCTTGAAGCTGATGTCGAGCGAAGGCAGAGGGCCTGCGCCCAGCCGGCTGGAGAACAACCACCGGGTCTACACCCTCGCCCAGATCAACGAATTGCGGGAGCTGTTTGCCAAACAGAAGCCCGCCGAGGCCCTGCGTTTCCTGCCGCGTCGCCGCCCTGGTGAACATCTTCAAGTTCTCGCCGTCGCCAACTTCAAGGGCGGAAGCGCCAAGACGACCAGTTGCGTTCATCTCGCGCACTATCTCGCCCTACATGGCTACCGCGTCCTTGCCCTCGATCTCGATCCGCAGGCATCGCTTTCGGCGATGTTCGGCGCACAACCGGAAATCGATGTCGGCGCCAACGAGACCATCTATGCGGCATTGCGATATGAGGAGGCCGAACGGCGTCCAATTCGCGACATCATCCGCAAGACCTATTTCGACGGTATCGACCTTATTCCGGGCAATCTGGAAGTGATGGAGTACGAGCACGAGACCCCTCGCGTTCTCGCCCAGAAGTCAGCTTCCGGCGCCATCTTTTTCGAGCGGCTGAAGCTCGTTCTGGCCGAGATAGAAGCAGACTACGACGTCGTCATACTGGACACGCCTCCGTCGCTCGGTTTCCTGACGCTCAGTGCGATCTATGCAGCCACGAGCATGATCATCACGGTCCACCCCGCCATGCTCGACGTGGCGTCGATGAGCCAGTTCCTGCTCATGATGGGCGACCTGATCAGCGTGCTCAACGAGAGCGGCGCCCAGCTCGACCAGGATTTCATTCGCTATCTCGTCACGCGCCACGATCCGAACGATGCGCCTCAGTCGCAAGTCGTGGCGTTGCTGCGCCATCTGTTCGGCTCCGACGTCCTCTTGCCGACGGCGATCGAAAGCACGGCCGTCGAAGCGGCGGGGCTTGCCAAGCGTTCGATTTACGAACTCGAAATGGGGCAGATCGGTCGCGATACGCACAAGCGTGCACGCGAGTCGGTCGACGCTGTCAATGAAGCGATCGTGCAACTCATCAATGCAAGCTGGGGGCGAGGATGAGCAAGAGCCCGAGAAAATCCATCGTTGCCAGTTTTGGTCTGCTTTCAGCCGAACTGGAAAGTGAAGAAGCTACGACCAGCCAACCTTCGCCCGCCCCTGCCCCGGCTCAGCCGGCCCGCGTTGGAGCGGGCGTCATCGGTGCTGCGCACCGTGCGATTGGCGACATTCGTGCCGAGCGCGATCGACTGCGTGCCATCGTCGAAGCCGGCGGCGGCTGGATTGAGGATCTCGATCCAAATCTCATCGATCCCTCCCCCTATCCGGATCGCCTGCCGGACGACAACCCGCATGACTTCGAGCTGTTCAAGCGCTCGATCGAGGAGGAGGGCCAGAAGGTTCCGATCCAGGTTCGGCGGCATCCATCCGCGGGCGATCGATATCAGGTTATCTACGGCCACCGGAGATGGCGCGCCGCACTTGAGCTCGGGCGCACCGTACGCGCTATAGAGGTGCAGATTTCCGATCTCGACCTCGTTTTGGCGCAGGGGATAGAGAACGCCAGCAGGCAGGATCTGACCTGGATCGAACGCGCGCTGTTCGCCGCCCGTATGGACGACGCCGGCATTAAGGCGCGGCATATCTATGCTGCTCTTTCGATCGAGGATGCGGAACTTGCCCGCATGCGCAGCGTCTATCGCGCGATCCCCGCAGATGTGATCGCATCGATCGGCAGGGCCCCGAAGATCGGTCGCCCGCGCTGGCTGGAGCTGGCTAAAATGATTTCAGCCGCGCCGGATGCATTGCAGGCTGTGCGTGCGATCCTGTCAGGCACCCGTGAAGGACAGGAAACATCGGATGAGCGATTCCAGCTGGCGCTGAACGCGATCAAGCCGCGCTCCGGTCCGAACGGCACCACCCAGATCCCGATTGCCGATTCGTCGGGAACGCGGCTTGGTGCCTGTGTGGTCTTACCGAAAGAGGTTCGAATCCTGGGCGAGGGAGCGCGGGGCGTGGACTTCATAAAATTTGTCGAAGGAGAGCTGCCCGGCTTGATCGAGCGCTTCTCCCGTCAGCGAGATAACCGTAACTCCTGACAGCTGTCAGGTTTTTTTGATTGGAAAGGAAGCCAAGCAAAAGAAAAAGGCCCCCAAACGTTGCCGTCGTGGAAGCCTTCTCTTCAATGTAGCAACTGAAGAATCGCATTTCCCCGAATCCTAGTCAAGAGTCTTTAGGCACTGTTTTTGGTGAGCGGATTTCTTTTGCCTTCTTGAAGGTGAGGAAAATGCAGGAAGGACATATAACGACGCCATTCGGGCGGCGATCGTTGGCGCTTGCCTTGGTGCGGCGGCAGATTGCCGCTGCCGAAACGGGCCGAATCAGATCAGCCGACAAATGGAAAATCTTTCGAGATGTCTCCGAGGCAAGAGAACGATTGGGATTACAGGATCGCAGCCTGGCGGTGCTCAGCGCCTTGCTGAGTTTCTATCCCGAGAACGAACTTCGTCGGGATGCTCAGCTTGTCGTCTTTCCCTCGAACGCGCAATTGACGTTGCGTGCCCATGGTATTGCGGGCGCAACGCTCCGCCGGCATCTCGCTCTTCTTATCGAAGCCGGCCTGATCCTTCGAAGGGATAGCGCCAATGGCAAGCGCTATGCCAGGAAAGACCGGGCCGGTGAGATTGAAAGCGCATTCGGCTTCGATATTTCCCCACTTCTCTGGCGCGCCGAGGAATTGGCTTCCGTGGCACAGCAGGTCGTTGCCGATCGTCTTGCCCTTCGTCGCGCAAGGGAGAACCTCACCATATGCCGGCGCGATATTCGCAAGCTGATTGCAGCAGCGATCGAGGAAGGTGCGGCCGGTGATTGGGTCTTCATCGAAGAGTGCTTCTCGCACCTCATCGGGCGCATTCCACGCTCTCCCGCGATGATGGAAATCGCCTCGATCCTCCATGACATGGAGCGTTTGCGGAGCGAAATCGTCAAGCTTCTGGAAACACAGCAAAAAACGCAGAATTATAGCACCAATGATGCTCATGGTGAGCGCCACATACAGAATTCAAATCCAGAATCCATCTCTGAATCTGAAGTCAGTTTTGAAAACGAGCAGGAAGCAAAACCTGAAAACCGAAAGCCGTCCTTTGACGGCGCGATGAAAGTATTTCCACTCGACCTGGTGCTGAAAGCCTGCCCCGAGATAAACGCCTATGGTCCGACGGGCACGATCAACAGCTGGCGAGATATGATGTCCGCCGCCGTTGTGGTGCGATCGATGCTTGGTATCAGCCCGAGAGCCTACCAGGATGCCTGTGACATGATGGGGCCGGAAAACGCGGCCGCGACGATGGCCTGCATCCTCGAACGATCCGGGCATATCAACTCAGCCGGAGCCTACCTGCGAGATCTCTCGACAAAGGCAAAGCGGGGGGCGTTTTCGCTTGGCCCTGTCCTGACCGCGCTGCTTCGAGCCAGTAGCGGAAGAGGTGCTGTTCCAGGCAAAGGTTTTGTCATGAGGTCGTGAGACGACTAACCAAAAGGCACCGATTTCAGCGAGACCGGTATTTCAGGCGGCTGTTCCCAAGATCGAGCTTCCGAGGTTCGGCCAGATCGCATGACGCTATGAAGTTTGCTGCCCTTGAAACGATACGGCCACAGCCGATCCACTCAGCTATGGCCGTCCAGTTTATCGCCGATCACTACCGACGACAGGAATGCGATAATTAACGGCAAACGCGTTCCTTGCGAACGACCCAATGGCCGTGAACCTTGTGCTTTACATTCTTGACGACGCAATCATGGTGATGACGATGGAACGGAGCAGCCTGGGACGGGGCGCTGACGGCGACAACGGATACCAGGGCGATGGCGGAAGCAAGAAACAGGTTTTTCATGTGAGCCTCGTAAGCATTGGGGGTTGATGCTGCGTGTTTACGCATGACTTTGATGCCCCATCGAGACTTAACCGAAAATGAATAGCACCCTTACAATTTCGTAATGCTCCGGTGACATTCGAGACCCAAAGGGCCGGTTGTGCTTCGGGTAAGCGCCGCATTTTCAGGGAGAGGGCAAGAGGTGGCATTTCTGACAAACTCCCTCTGCCTTCGCTTCAAAACGTGGCTGCATCACTAGGCGGAAATCAGGCCGCTATCCCGGATGCGGTTTGCATCCCCTTCGAAAGCTTTTCAGTCAGGAATGGGCCTTTCGGGAGAATAAAGCACGTCGCGGCACTTGCGATCTGCCCGTTTCGAGCCTTCAAAAGAGGTCCAGAATGCGGTGAAAAAGCCGCCATCAGAGCCGATTATGATGGAATTCCGCTCTCGATCAAAGGGCCGAGCATACAGCTGAACAGGCATATCTAGCGACTGTATGGCTGATGGAAGCTAATTGCCAGATAGCTTCACATATAGAAATTTACTCTGAAAAATCAAAAGGCTATCAAGTTTCGAATTTAGCCATCCGGACGATAATCTCGACCGCTATGGGACATATAGCACGATAGTCGCGCCTATAAGTCAAGCAAATTCCCCCTCCAAATCCCACCCAGGATTCCGTTTTTCCTGTGTCGCGGCGACAGTGGCGTCAGCAGGGTTTCGACAGGCATGATCGGACGTTTTGCAGCCGTTCAAATATTGATCGGTGACGGTCGTGACGACATGCTTTTTTTGAGTAGTTCGACGACCTCTGGAACCGTTGGCCCCTTGATGGGTGGTGGTTGGAGACGCTCGCAGAATTCACGCCACACGAACAGCGTCAGCTCGGCACCGTCGGTTGTCTCTTCCGCGGTCCCTTCGGTGAATTGTTGAAGCACTCGGTATCGCTCGTCGAGCCAAAACAGCTCTTCTACCCACGGGTAGATCGGGATGATATGAAAATGGAACGATTGCCCGGGTGCATGTCCATATCGGCCGATATAGACGCGCCGGGCATTCAGCTTCCGGCGGAGAACGGTCTGCGTCAGAGCCAGCAGCGGGCCAAGCTCGCGCAAGGTGTCCTCAGGCAACTCGGACAGATCGTTGGCGAACCGTTTCGAGGCAATGATCAGATAGCCGGGAAGAGACGAGTTCGCTCGATGACTGACGATCCATTCGTCGGTCTCCGTTATGAGGAGCTCAGGGGCAGACGGCAATGATCCATCCTTTCTCAGCGTTCAGCGAGCGCCGCCGGTGGAAACTTGAAGGTAGATTGGCGTCGTATATTTGTTCGAGCATTCACGATGTATCTCTTTCATCAGAGAGATGGGCGCCCTTGCCTGTCAAGCTCGTCGAGGCTGGAGTGGTCAAAGCCCGATAGTCAGGCGGGTGCCGAGACCCTTCAAAGCAAGTAGCGCACGGTGACAGCCAAGATCGGTCCCGCGCATTTTTGCCCTTGGGACATGAGACTTCTGTCCCGGCAGCTATTGTGCGCAGCAGGCCGGCTGCCGGCAGATCGATCACGTTGCACGCTTGACGTTGGATGCCACCGTTAAGCCCCTCGCCGCGATACCTTGGGGTTTGCCCGGCGGCTTCAGCCGCCAAGACCTCCTTACAGTCTGTTCCAGAATCCTGACAGCTGTCAGGGTTTTGGAATGGACTACTGGTTCCACCGCGACTCCACGCCCAAAAGTTCCCTCGAATGAGCCTGCCAAAATTGTCATCCATCCCGTCCACGGCAATGCGTGAACCCTGACAGCTGTCAGGATTTTTGCCGGCTTGGCTCGAATTCCAGCAAGGGCTGTATACTCCCTCGGGTTTGCCGATAGGGTAAATTCAAACACGTTCCCAAACCATCACAGTCGCAAGCGTTCCGATCGAGATGGTCTGCCTCGGGATCCTCGCAAGGGTCAAGGAGGGGTGCCGCTCATGCTTCGTTCCTCTTCCTCCCGCCGAGCATCCCATACGGGAGGAGTTCAATTCCTTCGGAACTGCAGGAGAATGCCTGCGTCTTTCGCGGAGAACGACAGGAGCATGGCGCGATGAGTCAAGATTGAACGTGGCATGATGGTTGGGGGCGTCGATTGCGAGATGCCATAAACGATCCCCGGTCTCTTCCCTCATCGATTCCAATGTATACCTCGTACCGGATCGTTAACCATTAAGGTATTAAATGACCTTCGATCCGGATGCTCAAGCTTGGGAGAGAGTAACTCCGAATATATCGGTTTGCGGCTCGCTGCATCGGCGCTGGATCTGTTGATCTTATCGTTGAAAAGCCGTGGACGGATATTCCTCATTCTTTCGAGGAAGATTGGTGGGGGCCAGATATCCTGGGTGAACGACGTTCGAGGTTCGCCAGGGTCAGGCAAAGGAAGCGCGGCGCGTCCGCATGCTTCCTTCCTCCGGTGAGAATTGATCGAATACACGCATCGATCCTCTCGCCGCCAATGGCCGCCATGATCGAACGGATGCATAGCAGGGCTGGTCGGAGGGAGGGGCAGGGCATTGAGGATTTTTCGTCATCGGCAGGACCATGACTCGGCGGAGGCGGTCGATAGCTTCCCGATGAGCGCTGCGTCGCCGCCACTTACGATCTCCGCGCTCCTGCCTGCCCTCTTCATGGCGCTATTCACCGTCGCATGCCTTCTTGTTGCGGACTACGCGCCGCCATCGACGGGGCAAATGGCTGTCGTGTTCCCCGCTCTCACCGACGAAGTGACAGCCTGGAAAGTCGTTGTGGCCGCCGGCGGGTCAATCGTCGCTCCCTCCCGATTTTCCAACGTGGTCGTCGCTTATGCGCCTGACTCAGAGTTCGCATCGCGCGTCCGCTCCGCAGGTGCACTTTTCACTCTTGCGGCAAGAGGTCTTTGCGAGCCGCTGACACAACAAACTCAACCTGTCTCAAGGTAGTCCGATGACGCTCGATCATGTCCGAAAGCTGTCCAGCATAGCACTCTGTGCAATCGTCGCCTTTCTGGCGGCGACGACCCTCACCGTCGATTGGGCCATTCAGGGTTCCTTCGGCCTTGCATCCGTACTAGCCATTATCGGACTTCTGGGTCTCGGCACGACCTATGTCGCGATGCGCCAGGGTGACGCCCTGCGGCTGATGA
Source organism: Martinezella lusitana (assembly GCF_010668395.1). GTDB lineage: Bacteria > Pseudomonadota > Alphaproteobacteria > Rhizobiales > Rhizobiaceae > Rhizobium > Rhizobium lusitanum_A. The sequence continues at coordinate 54,512 of NZ_WUEY01000019.1, read as the reverse complement.
TCGTGACCGCGCTCATGACGGAGATCGTGGCGCTGCTGATCGCCACGCGAGGGCATCCCTGGCAAACCGACATTCACATGGCGTTTTTCGCAGCATTGGCGATCAGCGCCCTCATGTATGACATCCGCGTCATTCTGTTAGGCGCGGCGCTCGTTGCCGTACATCATCTGGGTCTCGGCTTGAGCCTCGACACTCTCGTTTTCTACGGCGGCGGGAGTCTCGGCCGCGTGATTTTGCACGCGGTGATCCTTGTGCTCGAAACCGTGGCCCTGGTCTGGACGATCGCTCAGACCCACAAGCTGCTTTCCATTGCTCGTTACAATGAGGAACAGGCGCGCACGGAGGCCGACAGAGCCACCGGTCTGGTGGCGGCCGCCCGCGATGCGCAGGGCAAGATTACCGCTATTTCGCGCGCCCAGGCTGTTATCGAGTTCACGCCTGAAGGCGAGATTTTGACCGCCAACGAGAATTTCCTTTCGACGCTCGGCTATCAACTGCCCGAGATCGTCGGGCGCCACCACGGCATGTTCGTCGATCCCGCCTATCAGCATAGCCCGGCTTACGCCGCGTTCTGGCAGCGGTTGCGCAGCGGCGAGTTCGTCGCGGAAGAGTTCAAGCGCTTCGGCAAGGGCGGGCGGGAGGTCTGGATCCAGGCATCCTACAACCCGATCTTCGATGAGGACGGCAAGGTGACAAAGGTGGTGAAGTTCGCCACCGACATTACCGGGCGGGTCCGCGCCGTGAACGAGATCGGCGCGGGGCTGGGTCAGGTTGCCGATGGCAATCTGACATGCAAGATCGTGGAACCCTTCATCCCCGCGCTCGACACGCTTCGGCTCGATTTTAACAATTCGGTGGAGATCCTGCGCAAGGCCCTGCAGTCGGTCGAACAAAACGCCTTGTCGATCGACGGCGCGGCAAGCGAGGTCAGCTCGGCTGCTTATGATCTGTCGAAACGCACGGAACGTCAGGCCGCATCGGTCGAGGAAACTGCCGCCGCCCTTAGTCAGATCACTGCGACAGTGGGGAATGCCGCAAAGCGGGCTGAGGAAGCCGGTGGCGTCGTTGCCCGGACGAGCGCAAGCGCCGAAAAGTCCGGCGCGATCGTTCAACAGGCGGTAAAGACGATGGGCGAGATCGAGCGTTCGTCACGGGCGATCGGATCGATCACCGACATGATGGATGAAATCGCCTTTCAAACAAATCTCCTGGCACTCAATGCCGGTGTCGAAGCCGCCCGCGCTGGAGATGCCGGCAAAGGCTTTGCGGTCGTCGCCCAGGAAGTGCGCGAGCTGGCACAACGATCCGCCAATGCGGCAAAGGAAATCAAGGCGCTTATCGCCAAATCCGACCATGAGGTGAAATCCGGCGTTACGCTGGTCGGTGAAACCGGCACGGCATTGCAGGCCATCATCGCGGATGTGCAGGAGATCAGCGGGCACGTCGTCGCCATAGTCAAGGCGTCACACGAACAGTCCGCTAGTCTGGGTGAGATAAACATCGCGGTCAATTCGATCGACCAGGGGACGCAGCAGAATGCGGCAATGGTTGAGGAAACCTCTGCGGCCAGCGGAAACCTCGCTTCCCAAGCCGAACAATTGAAAGATCTGCTTGCGAATTTCCGCCTCGAACCGGGCCGGGAAGGTTCTCATCAGCGGCAGGGAGGCGAGTTCTCCTCGCGTGCGGCCTGAACATCGGCTGCCAGGGGCTATCCCATGCCTCCCGGCCGCGCACGAGTGGGAGAGCAATGAACGCTATGCAGATGGATCGTGATGCGGAATGACGTTTCAACTACGCCCGCTAGATGGCGGACACCGATGAGTGTTCGTTACTGATGGAGACCATCGCAGTCCGGGATGTCAGGGCGATATGCATGGGATGATCCTCCCGATCGGTATTTTTCAGGCAAGGGAGCTGCGGCGTGGACCCCGCAGCTCCGCATTGGTCGCTCAGGCAGCGCGGGCAGCGATCTCGGCTCTATGGAACGCGACGATCTCGGCTTCGTCGCGCAGCGCCTTGACGGCAGAAGGGCGTGCGTCGATACGGTCCTTCCAGGCGGCGAAGTTCTTGAGGTGGTCGATATTCACGCCGGAACGGCTGCCCCACATGGTCGCCCAGGCATAGGCGTCGGCCACGGTGAACGTGTCGCCAAACAGATACGGGCGCCCGTCAGCAAGGCGATCGTCCAGAACCTTGTAAGCCGTGAGCAGCTTGTTGGTGGTGAACGCGATACCCTCGGCCGTCAGAAGCTTGCGCATGAGCGGAATATGCTTCTGAGCAATTTCCGTGGCCATGAACACGAGCAACTGGTCAAGCTTGGCGCGCTCCAGCGTGCCGCGAACGGGAATCAGTCCCGCCGCCGGATGCTGGTCCGCGAGATAGGAAATGACGACGATCGTTTCCGCCAGTATGTCCTCCTGATTGTCCAGCGACAGCGCCGGGACGTAGAGAAGCGGATTGACCTTGGCGAAATCATCACCATTGGAGGTGCTCTTGCCGAAGACATCGAAGTGGATCAACTCGGGGGAGAGGCCGATTTCGTTGGCAATGAGCTGGACTGCACGGGAGCAGGTGTCGTCGGCGATATAGAGTTTCATAGTCTTGTTTCCTTTTGTGAGAAGCGATGTCGATGGAAGAAGGTTATTGCGTCGATCTTCGCGGATAAATCCGCGAGAATGCGATACTCTGTCTCTTCAGGAGAGATAATGTGGCCCGCAAGGCCGATCATTTGTTCCGAAGGCTCGAAAATGCGGCCCGCAATTCGCTCGTGAAGATCTTCGGCTGTTCGAAGGCGGCGAAATGCCCACCCCGCTCCGCGCGGTTCCAATAGACCAGGTTGCTGAACGTCCGCTCCGCCCATTTTCTGGGAGGCGTGAAGATCTCGCCGGGGAAGACCGAGACGCCGGTCGGGATAGCGACGGGGATCGAATTGAAGGTCAGGTCGGCATTCTCCGCATACATCCGGGCGGAGGATGCGCCGCTGTCGGTGATCCAGTAGAACATGATGTCGTCGAGCATCTGATCATAGGTGAAGATATTTTCGGGATCGCCGTTGCTGTCGCTCCAGGAGGCGAGCTTCTCATAAATCCAGGCTGCCTGACCGGAGGGCGAGTCGGCGAGCGCATAGCCAATGGTCTGCGGGCGCGTGGCGTGGATCTGGAAGTAGGCGGAGCCTTCGCTGAAACGCTTCAGCTGTTCGCTCACGACCTCTTCGTCCGGCGTCCGATCGGAGGGGAAGGGGTTTGGAACGACAAAGGGCAGGTTGATATGCATCGCCTTCAGACCCTTGACCTGCAGCCGACCCATTTCCGTGGTGATGACGCTGCCCCAGTCGCCGCCTTGCGCGACATAGCTGTCATAGCCAAGCCGGTGCATCAGCTCGTCCCAGGCATGAGAGATCCGGGTGCGGTTCCAGCCCTTTTCCGTCGGCTTGTCGCTGAAGCCGTGGCCGGGGATTGATGGCAGGACGACATGGAAGGCATCCTCTGCCTTGCCGCCATGCGCCGTCGGATCGGTCAGCGGGTCGATCACCTCGAGGAATTCAACGATCGAGCCCGGCCAGCCATGCGTCATGATGAGTGGCAGGGCGTTCTCATGCCTTGAGCGGATATGCAGGAAATGGATGCCGAGACCGTCTATCTCGGTCTTGAACTGCGGATAGGCGTTCAGGCGTGCCTCAAGGCGGCGCCAATCGTATGTCGTGCGCCAATAATCGACGAGGGCCTTCACCTTCTCGAGCTGGGCGCCCTGAGAGGCATCCGAAACCGTTTCCCGCTCGGGCCAGCGGGTCCTGGCGAGCCTAAGCTTCAGGTCGTCGAGATCGGCCTGGGGGATATCGATCCTGAAGGGCACGAGCCCGGTAGCGGAGGCTGGAGCGGCGAAGCTCGGCAGAGGCGCGAGCGCGACGCCGATTGCTGCTGCCGCCTGCAGCAATTGTCTGCGGGAAAGCGACAGGTCGCCTTCGTTCCTGGAGCCTATTTTCAAATCGAACATGGTCTCATCCTTTGCTGTCGGAGCCGGCTGCGATGGCCTGCCGTTCGCTCTGGAACAAATGTGGCTGAGGAACATGATGCGATAAACGCTGGAAAATGAGACTCTCTGTATCCTGCATGGCGATAAAGCGGGCGATGCTATTGTGGCGATGAGAGAGACAGTTTGTCCGTAAAAGCCTCCTTTATCACGCGCGCCTGCGCATGGATGATGGGCGCCAACATCCTGTTATTCGAGGACGTCCATGAGCGACCCACGCATGAAAATTCCGGACGACGACCATCCGATCAGGCTGCGGCCGAACCCTTCGCGGGTTGTGGTTCGCGCCGGCGGCAGGATCGTCGCCGACAGCCTGCACGCGTTGACATTGCGGGAGGCGAACCTGCCGCCCGTGCATTACATCCCCCGCGCGGACGTTGCGATGGATTACCTCCGCCGCAACGATCACAGCAGCCATTGCCCCTACAAGGGCGCAGCCAGCTACTTCGATCTTGCCGTCGACGGACGGTACCATGCCAAGGCGGCATGGTCCTATGAGACGTCCTATCCCGCCGTCGCTTCCATTGCCGGCTACATAGCCTTCGTTTCCGGACAGATCGCCTGTATCGAAGAGTGGGAACGCCATGACCGTCAATAACAAGGTCTGCGATCCTGTCTTATGTTCCGGCGAAGAGGTCCTTTCGCGCGACCTGCTGCTGAGTGGCACGTTCGAGGCCTTGATTGCCGGTGATGCTCCGACACTGCGGCTTCTGACCGAAGAGGAGCGCCGGGACTCGCTGGCGTCGATACTTGCCGTGCGACCGGCGGGCGATCTCTGGGTGTTCGCCTATGGATCGCTGATCTGGAATCCTGTCATTCACAGTGTTGAGCAGCGGCCTGCCCGCATCAGCGGCTGGCACAGGTCCTTCTGCGTGGCCACCGTCTCCGGGCGCGGCTCGCCCGATAATCCCGGCCTCGTGCTCGGCCTCGACGAAGGCGGCGCCTGCGATGGCGTCGCATTGCGCTTGGCCGAGGAAGACCTCGCTCATGAACTGGAACTGCTATGGCGGCGGGAGATGGTGGCCCATGCCTACATCCCGCGCTGGGTCGGGTTGCTCGACGAAAGTGGCATGCGCTTTGGCAGCGGTATCGCCTTTACCATGGATCCGCTTGCAAGCGCCTATGCCGGCGGTCTTTCCCATGAGGCGAGGGTGCAGCGGCTTGCGACAGCTTCCGGCAGCATCGGCAGTTCCGCGGACTATCTCTTCCGCACGCGCGATGGGCTGAGAGCGCTCGGCATCATGGACGAGGCGCTGGAAGGGCTGGCCGCCGATGTCGAGGCGGCCCAACTGCAATCTTCCGCAAGACTTCGCTGAGGAGCTTCCAATCGCCAAAGCAGGTACTCCGCCCGGCTTTGCGGAAGGACCAAGCCGGAAGCCTGCGGCTTGCGGCAAATGTCGAGCTGCCATTTCGGGATTTCCAATTGAACAGAAAAGGCTCGTAACCGTTTCCAGCACCTCCAATCGGAATGGTGCGACCGACGGTTACGAGCCTTGTCCATTGCGGCCCTGTTTTGTTATTCCCCCGGCGATACGACCGGGTTTGCTTCCTCCTCAGAGGGCTTCGCATTGTCGAGCAGCCCAAAGACGACTGCAGCGGCAAGCAGTGTGATTGCGATCAGCACATAGATCAGCGCATCGAAAGCCGTGCCATAGGTTGCCGCCAATGTTTCAGGGGAAATTCCTGGCAGCAGATGGGCAGCTCGGGCAAGATCGCCGGTGGCGAGATGCCTGGCGGCCGCGCCGATTTCGTCGCCGTTGAACTTGCCGGAGATCGCCTGCTGCAGGGCTGATGCGGCAAAGGCGGCGAGGATGGCGTTGACCATGGCGAGCGTGATGCCCTCGCCGGCCACTTTCGTGGTGTTGAAGATGCCCGTTGCCATCCCGGCCTGCTCCTTGGGCACGAGGGTGACGGAGAGCCCGTCCATCAGACCCCAGGGCATGCCGGCGCCGATGCCGATCAGCAGAAGCGGCGGAACAAGCGCCATGGTATCGGCGCCGATTTCGATGCGGCTGAGATAGAAAAGGCCGGCGGCGGCGATCAGCAGGCCGGTGCCGGCCAGCATGCCGGCGGCGATGCGTCGGGCAAGGGTGGCTGCAAGCAGCGGCACGACGAGCATGGGGGCGGAGAGAGCGAGCATCAGCAGGCCGGCTTCGATCTCGTCATACCCTTCGATGCCGACGAAGCGCAATGGCAGCAGGATCAGGAGCACGACATAGGAATAGGTCGTGGCGATCGGCAGCACCTGGACGCCGACGAAACGGGCGTAGCGGAACAGCGAAAGATCGAGCAGAGGCTGGCGGACGCGGTTTTCCAGCGCCACGAAACCGATCAGGGCTGCAGCCGCTCCGAAAAGCAGCGTCAGCACGTAAGCACTGGTCCAGCCGTTGGCGGGGCCTTCGATCAATGCGAAAGTCAGCAGCGACAGCATCGCGGTGAATGTCGCCGCACCGAACCAGTCGAACCCGGCTGCATCCGGATTCTTCGATTCCGTCATGCGCGGGATGGCGATCAGCAGCGAGAGGGAGCCGACCAACGTACCTGACAGGAAGATCGATCGCCAACCGAAGCTTTCGATGAGGAAGCCCGACAGGATCGGACCGAAGGCAAGCCCGACGCCGAACGTGGTGCCGATCATGCTGAACGCACGGGTGCGGGCATGCCCCTCGAATTCCTGCGCGAGCGCCGCCGATCCGCCGGCAAGCGCCGCAGCCGCCGCCAGGCCCTGCACTGCGCGCAAGCCATTGAGGATTCCGAGCGACGGCGCGACACTGAGGCCGAGCGAGGCGAGGGCAAAAAGGACGACGCCTGATATGAAGATGCGCTTGCGGCCGAAGACGTCGGAAAGCGCGCCTGCCGTCATCAGGAAGCCGCCGAAGGTCAGCATGAAGGAATTGGTGATCCAGTTCATGGCGGCGGCGGTGCCGCCGAGTTCCTGACCGATGGTGTGGGTTGCCATGGCAGCGCCCGAGAAACTGAGCGGCAGGATGAGCGCCGCAAGGCAGACTGCCAGCAACACCGAAAGCTGTCCCTGCCTTGTTGGAGAATTGGAACCTATTGTCATGACGAAAACCTCGTTGTGGTTTTGCGGTTTGCTCGACCGCTTCGCATGACAAAGTGCAATTTCGCTTCACGGCGATAAACGCCACGCGGCGCGATTGTCTGTCTCTCGTCGGGCGACAAATATCGTCGGGCGATTCCTATCTGCGCCTGCATGGCTCTTCGCCGGTCCATCGCGGCAGTGTTCGAAAGGCGGGTGTCTCTTCCCGGACGAGGCGCGGAGGCATCGCAGTGTTTGCGGCATGCGAGATCATGACCAGACCGAGGCCTGCAAGCAGCAGGAGAGCCGCGAGGTTTTGCCTATGATGAGCTGCCGATGCGAACATGTGCATGCCGAAAGGTTTGGCGAAAAAAGGTATCGCCGCCGGGAGAGGGAACGGCGGCGATACCCGGCCTGCCCCATGCGATGCTGGAACCTGGTCTTGGCATAGCGGCATTGCCGGCTGCGAATATGAGGTGTGGCGGTCGGTGGATAAACCGTCTGCCCGGCGCAGCAGTGTCTCCCTTGGGGAGACAACGCCCTCCATCCAGCAATTCCTTTCCAGTGTCGGGCGTGGCGTGTTAACGAGACGGGAGTGGGTGCTTGTAGAGCAAGGAGCGACAATGGCCCTGACTTCGCCACCGGTACATGACATCGCCACCTTTGTCGCAGTAGCGCAGCATGCGAGTTTCACCCGCGCCGCCGAGCAGCTGGAGACCAGCAAGTCCAATGTCGGCAAGGCGGTTCAGCGCCTCGAGCAGCGGCTCGGGACGAAGCTCTTCCAGCGCACCACGCGGGCGGTGCGGCTGACGGAGGATGGGGAGACCTATCTTGAGGCGGCCCGGGTCGCGCTCGAAGGGCTGAGCGAGGCGGAGATCGCGCTGGCGGCGCGGCGGGAGCAGCCGGCTGGGCGTGTCCGAATGGATGCGCCGGTGGGTTTCGGCGGGCTGCTTATTCCGACATTGCCTGAGATTCGCAGGAAATATCCGCTTGTCAGTATCGAACTCTCTCTGACCGATCGCCAGTCTGACGCGGTGGGCGAGGGGTGGGATATCGTGGTGCGTATTGGCTCTCTGCCGTCGGAGGGCGAGATCACAGTACGCAAGCTTTGCGATCTGAGGCTTGGACTTTACGCGTCTCCCGCCTATCTGGCGGCGCGCGAGCCGATCACCTCCATCCGCGATCTTCTCCTTCAGGAGGCTGTCATTTTCCGCGCCGGTTCGGGCCGGCTTCGGCCCTGGACGATCTATGAGGGGCCGCATACGTCCGAGCTCTCACCGAATGCCAGCATTGTGGTCGGTGACGGACGGTCGATGATCGATGCGGTGAGGAACGGTCTCGGCATCGGTCAAATCTTCGATCGCGTCGCTCATCCGCATGTCCTGTCCGGCGAGATGGTAAAGGTGTTGCCAGAGGTGGATGTCGACGGTCCGCCGGTGCATGCGCTGATCCCGCTCGGCCGCCGGATGCCGCCGAAGACACGCGTCGTGCTCGAGCATCTCGCCGATGTGCTGAAGGCTCCGCTGGAGTAGCGGAGCCCTTGGTTGGCAATATGGGATTGCTACAGGATGGCCATCATCGCGCCCGCGGCGAATGTCACGATGGCTATGCCTGCGGCCATATATTCAAATGGTCTGCAGAAGAAGAGTAGGCGCTCCCTCGCATAGGGCGGCCAGCGTTCGTCGATCTGATATCTGTGTTGCATGTCTTGCTCCTGAATTTGGGGGTATGGAAGATCTGGAGAGCGGAGATGCGAGGCCATTGCCCCGCATCTCTTGGGATCACTCGGCGGCGATGTGCATGACCTGCGCCTGGTTGTCGTTCTGCGGGTGGTGCTGCGGCAGCGGGCGATTGCCCGAGAGCCTGCGAACCAGCACGTAGAAGACCGGCGTCATGAAGATGCCGAAGAAGGTGACGCCGATCATGCCGGAGAAGACGGCGACGCCCATGGCGGCCCGCATTTCGGCGCCGGCGCCCGTCGAAGTGACGAGCGGGACCACACCCATGATGAAGGCCATGGAGGTCATCAGGATCGGGCGAAGACGCAACCGGCTGGCCTCGATTGCCGCCTTGACGGGGGTGCGGCCTTCGAATTCCAGCTCGCGGGCGAATTCCACGATCAGGATCGCGTTCTTCGCCGAGAGGCCGACAAGGACGATGAGGCCGATCTGGGTGAAGATGTTGTTGTCGCCACCCGTCAGCCAGACGCCGGTCAGCGCCGCCAGTACGCCCATCGGCACGATCATGACGATCGCGATTGGCAGGGTGAAGCTCTCATACTGGGCGGCCAGCACCAGGAAGACGAGCAGCAATGCCAGCGGGAAGACCAGGACGCCCGAGTTGCCGGTGATGATCTGCTGGTAGGTGAGGTCGGTCCATTCGAAGCCCATGCCTTTCGGCAGGGTTTCAGCGGCAATCCGATCGATGGCGGCCTGGGCCTGACCGGTCGAATAGCCCTCCGCAGGCGCGCCGTTGATGTCGGCCGACAGGAAGCCGTTGTAGCGGATCGCGCGTTCCGGACCGGTCGCGAAGTCAATCTTCATCAGCGCCGACAACGGGATCATCTGGCCGGAAGCCGAGCGCACCTTCAACTGGCCGATATCGCCGGCATGGGCGCGGAACTTGGCATCGGCCTGCAGACGGACGCTGTAGGTGCGGCCGAAGGCGTTGAAGTCGTTCACGTAGAGCGAGCCGAGATAGATCTGCAGCGTATCGAAGACGTCGGTCACCGAGACGCCGAGCTGCTGGGCCTTGGCGCGATCGAGATCGGCAAAGAGCTGCGGCACGTTGACCTGGTAGCTCGAATAAAGACCCGTCAGCTCAGGAGCCGTTGCGGCCTTTTCAAGGAAAGCCTTCTTGGCATCGTCCAGTGCCCGGTAGCCGAGGCCGGCGCGGTCCTCGATCTGTAGCTTGAAGCCGCCGGTCGTGCCGAGACCCTGGACGGGCGGCGGCGGGAAGATGGCGATGAAGGCATCCTGGATTGTGCCAAGCTTCTTGTTGAGCTCCGCGGCGATGGCATTGCCGGACAGGCCGGCGCCCTTGCGTTCGTCGAAGGATTTCAGCGGGATGAAGATCAGGCCGGCATTGGAAGAGTTGGTGAAGCCGTTGATAGACATGCCGGTGAAGGCGAGCGCATGGCCGACACCCTCCTGATCGCGGATGATCTTGTCCATACGCCCCATGACATCTTCCGTACGTTCCAGCGTCGCGCCGTCGGGAAGCTGGGCGAAGCCGATCAGGAACTGTTTATCCTGCGCCGGAACGAAACCACCCGGAACCTGCTGGAAGAGGCCGTAGGTCGCGCCGATCATGGCGAGATAGACGACCATGATGATGCTCTTGCGCGACAGCAGGCCGCCGACGCCTTTGCCATAGGCACTCGAGCCGCGGCTGAACGCCTTGTTGAAGCCGCGGAAGAACCAGCCGAACAGATGATCCATGCCGCGTGTCAGCAGATCCTTCGGCGCGTGACGATCCTTCAGGAGAAGGGCAGCGAGTGCCGGAGACAGCGTCAGCGAGTTGAAGGCGGAGATGACGGTGGAAATGGCGATCGTCAGCGCGAACTGGCGATAGAACTGACCGGTCAGGCCGGAGATGAAGGCCAGCGGCACGAAGACGGCGACGAGCACGAGTGCGATGGCGATGATCGGACCGGAGACTTCCTTCATGGCCCGATAGGTGGCTTCCCGCGGCGAGAGGCCATGTTCAATGTTGCGCTCGACATTCTCGACCACGACGATCGCGTCGTCGACGACGATGCCGATTGCCAGCACCAGGCCGAAGAGGCTCAGCGCATTGATGGAAAAACCCATCAGGTACATCACGGCGAACGTGCCGATGATCGACACCGGAACGGCGACCAGCGGGATGATGGACGCGCGCCAGGTCTGCAGGAACAGAATGACGACGATCACAACAAGAGCGACGGCTTCCAGAAGTGTATCGACGACTTTCTCGATCGAGGTGCGTACGAACTGGGTGGTGTCATAGACGATGTCGTATCTGACGCCGTCGGGCATCGCCTGCTGCAGCTCGTCCATGGTCTTGCGCACCTCATCGGAGATGGCGATGGCATTGGAGCCCGGTGCCTGGAAGACAGGGATGGCCACGGCCGGCTGTCCATCGAGGCGCGCGCGCAGCGAATAGTCGGCTGCCCCCATCTCGATGCGGGCGACGTCGCGCAGGCGGGTGATTTCGCCATTGGCGCCAGACTTGACGATGATATCGCCGAATTCCTCCGGCGTCGTCAGGCGGCCCTGGGCGTTGACCGAGAACTGCATGTCGAGGCCGGGAACGCTCGGCGAAGCGCCGATGATGCCGGCGGCGGCCTGGACGTTCTGCTGGCGCACGGCGTTCGCGATATCGGTGGCGGAGAGACCACGTTCGGCCGCCCTTTGCGGGTCGATCCAGACACGCATCGAATAGTCTCCGGCGCCATAGAGCATGACCTGACCGACACCGTCGATGCGGGCAAGCCGATCCTTGATGTTCAGGAGGGCGTAGTTGCGCAGGTAGGTGATGTCGTAGCGATCGTCCGGCGACAGCAGGTTCACGACCATCATCAGGTCGGGCGAGCTCTTCACCGTCGTCACGCCGAGATCGCGCACGGCCTGCGGCAGCCGTGGCTCGGCCTGGCTGACACGGTTCTGGACGAGCTGCTGCGCCTTGTCGGCGTCCGTACCGAGCCTGAAGGTGACGGTCAGCGTCAGCAGGCCGTCCGAGGTCGCCTGGCTCGACATGTAGAGCATGTTTTCGACGCCATTGATCTGCTCCTCGATCGGGGTCGCCACGGTTTCGGCGATGACCTTCGGGTTGGCGCCCGGATATTGCGCGGTGACGACGACCGAAGGCGGTACGACCTCCGGATATTCTGAGATCGGCAGGGACCGCATGCCGATCAGGCCTGCGACGACGATGAGGATCGAGAGCACGGCGGCAAAGACCGGCCGATCCACAAAGAAACGGGAGATATTCATTTTGCTCTCCATGGAAAAGGATTGGAAAGGCGGCCGCCGCTACTGCGCGGCCGCGGTGAGATCGGTCGGCCGGGGATCGACGAGGGCGCCGGGTTTCACGCGCTGCAGGCCGCTGACCACGATGCGATCGCCGTCCTGAAGGCCGCTTTGGATGATGCGCATGCCATCGGCGGTCTCGCCGAGTTGGACTGTGCGATAGGCGATCGTGTTGTCCGCGCCGATCGCAAAGACGAACTTCTTGTCCTGGTCGGTGCCGATGGCGCGTTCCGAAATCAGCACATGGCTGTCCGCTTCCGGCTGCCCGATGCGCACGCGCACGAACTGACCGGGTATGAGCCGGCCTTCCGGATTGTCGAAGATAGCGCGGACGACGATGGTGCCGCTGGCGCTATCGACCTCGTTGCCGACGAGCTGGAGTCTTCCCCGGACCGGAGTTCCGTCGTCGGAGAGCGTGCCGATCTCGACGGGGATACGGCCGATGTCGCCATTGCCGCCGAGTTTGGCCAGCGCTTCGGCGATGACCTGTTCCCCGACATTGAAGGTGGCGTAGATCGGATCGACGGAGACGAGCCGTGTCAGCGGTACCGAGGTCGAGCCGGCATCCACCAGGTTCCCGGGCGTCACGTCGATCCTGCCGACGCGCCCGGAGACGGGCGCGCGAACATTGGTAAAATCGAGATTAAGCTGCGCGGTTCGCAGAAGCGCCTGTACTGAGCGAAGATTGGCTTGCGCTTCGCTCGCCGCCGCGGCGCGCTGATCGAGATCGCTTTGCGATATCGCCTTGCTGGTGAGCAACCGCCGACCACGCTCAAGCTCGATCCTTGTTATGTCGAGCCGGGCTTCGGCTCCGATGACCTGCGCTTCAGCCTGTGCCACCAGAGCCTCGTAGGGCGCCGGATCGATGGTCACGAGGATGTCGCCCTGGCGGACCAGTGCGCCTTCGCGAAAATGGATGGACTGTACGGCGCCGGCGACACGGGCGCGAACGTCGACGCGTTCGATCGCTTCGAGGCGCCCCGAAAACTGCTGCCAGGTCACGACATTGCGGGTGTGAACCGTCTCATAGGTGACCGGCACGGCCGTTGCCGCCGGTTTACTCCGCTCGCTGGCAGCGGCGTCGTGCGGAGGATTGAAATAAAGCGCTGCGCCGGAAACGGATGCAGCAAGGCTCATGCCGGCGCCCCACAGGGCCCAGCGCTTCGAAAGCGATCTCATTGGTCTAGCTCCTGGATTCCCTCTCGAACCGGAACGGGAACGGATGGTCGTTCATGGATTTCGGATGAGCCGATGACGGGCGTCATCAACTGGTTCGGGAGGAAATATGTGCTGTCGCTCAGGAGGGATAAACGCAGGAAAATGCTATTGACTGTCGCCAAAGGCGATACAATTCCTGACGATGCGTGGTTTCATGGATTGCCGTACGTACCGGCAAGTGCCGAGATGGCTATAACAACCAAGTTCAAGGCGTGGTGCTCCGGCGGAGGCGGTATGGTCAGATCCGATCTGCTGACCATCCTGTGCCCATGACGCGTTTCACAGCGTACGACACGATCTATCCGCTGATGATTGATACGATCTGCCGTTTCTCATCGGTCGCCGATCCCGCTTCAATTCCCAGCCAAAAGCATCCCGTCGGCGAGCGGTTCGTGTGAAGCCTGTATTCTTCTTTACGGAACCACCTTTTGTAGCCTGAACGGAACATCGGTTTTAGAAGCGGAAAACGTCCGGACAAATGCCGCTTGACTTCATCAGGTCGAGCTTCTATCTAGTTGTAGGCCTAACCCTACAATCTGGAAATCATGTCACAGTCTGATCCAAAACCAACCGCCACATTGTCTCTTGCGGATCTCCCTGGTCCCGAGGTGACCGTGCGTCGCCTGCGGCACCCCGGACGCTGGGTCAGCGGTGGCCTTGTTCTCATCCTCCTGATTGTCATCGGCCATGCGTTCGCCGTCGGGCAAATCCAGTGGACCGTGGTCGGCCAGTTTCTGACGGCGGGTGTCATCGTTACCGGTTTCGGCTGGACCCTGCTGATTTCAGCCTGCGCCCTCGTGCTCGGCGTCTTCCTCGGCTTTGCCTTCGGCATCATGCGACTTTCGGAAAACCCGATCCTGCGCTTTGCCTCCTGGCTCTACGTCTGGATATTCCGTGGCACACCGGTGCTGCTGCAGCTTCTCATCTGGTTCAACATCGCGCTGGTCTTTCCCCGGCTGCATATTCCGGGCCTCGTAGATGCCCGCATGGTCGATGTCGTCACGCCCTTCGTCGCTGCCGTCCTTGGGCTCGGCGTCAACGAGGGCTCCTATCTCACGGAGGTCGTGCGCGGCGGCATTGCTTCCGTCGATCGCGGCCAGAAGGAAGCAGCGCATACGCTCGGCATGACTCCCAGCCAGACCATGCGCCGCATCATCCTGCCGCAGACCTTGCGCTTGATCCTGCCGGTGCTAGGCAACAGCGCCATCGGCATGCTGAAGTTCTCTTCGCTTGCCGCCACCATCGCCATGGGCGAGATGCTGAATGCGGCACAGCGCATCTACTTCATCAACGGCGCAGTCATCGAACTGCTGTTCGTCTGCGCCATCTGGTACCTGGCCGGCACCACGGTTCTTTCGATCTGCCAATACTATCTCGAGCGCCATTTCGGCCGCGACGCGGCCAACGCTACCACCGAGCGCCGCTGGTTCTCGGGCTGGGCACGGCGACCGGTCACCACGAGGGAAGCATGAGTCTCGCAGTCAAGGCGGTCGGAATCCGCAAGAGTTTTGGCAATCACGAGGTTCTGAAGGGCCTCGACCTGGATGTCGCCTATGGCGAGGTGTTGTGCATCCTCGGCCCCTCCGGCAGCGGCAAGAGCACGTTCTTGCGCTGCATCAATCATCTCGAAACGCCCAACGGAGGCTATGTCTGGGTGGACGGAGCCATTATGGGCTACACGCTATCGCACGGCGCCCTGCAGGAATTGTCGTTGCGGCATCTGCGCGCCCAGCAGAGCCAGCTCGGCATGGTGTTTCAGCATTTCAATCTCTTCGCCCATCGCACGGTGCTCGGCAACGTCATCGAGGGGCCGATGGTGGTGCGGGGAATAAAGCGCGCGGAAGCCGAAGCGCGCGCCATGGATCTGCTGGAGCAGGTCGGCATGGCCGCCAAAGCGTCAAGCTATCCTTCGCAGCTCTCTGGCGGTCAGAAGCAACGAGTCGCGATCGCCCGCGCGCTCGCCATGGAGCCGCGCGTCATGCTCTTCGACGAGCCGACGAGCGCCCTCGACCCGGAACTTGTCGGCGAGGTGCTGGAGGTCATGCGCAATCTGGCGCGCGGCGGCACCACGATGATCGTCGTCACCCACGAAATCGGCTTTGCCCGGGAGGTCGCCGACCGGGTCGTGGTGATGATCGACGGCGAGATCCGCGAAATCGGCCCGCCCAGCGAAGTGCTCAGCAACCCCGCCGATCCGCGCGTGCGCTCATTCCTGAGCCGCGTGCTCGCGTGAAAACTTTTCAGTCCAACAATGGGAGAACGGACAATGAAAAAGGGACTTTCAAAGGTACTGGGGCTCGCCTCGGCCGCGCTTATAGGCCTTGCGGCGAGCGGCGCGGCTCATGCCGCCGGCGACGAGAAGCTGGCTGCCGCCCTGCCGCAGGCGGTGCGCTCGGCCGGCAAGCTTAACTTCACCATCAGCCTCGCCTATCCGCCGATGGAATACAGCGATGCCGGTTCGACCGAACTCAAGGGCTTCGACATCGACCTCGCCAAAGCCGTCGCCGAGCGTCTGGGCCTGACGGCGGAGTTCCAGAACGTCGAGTTTCCGCAGCTCATCCCGCAGGTCGTGACCGGCCGCTCCGACATGGTCATCACCGCCTTCTCCGACAAGACCGAACGCCAGAAGCAGCTCGACTTCATCGACTACTTCAAGACAGGCAACGTCTTCTACACGACCACCGACCATCAAAGCGAGATCAAGACCGAAGCCGACCTTTGCGGCAAGACGGTCGCGGTGGCGACGGGAACGAGCTGGGTCACCTGGGCGGAAGATCTCGGCAAGGCTATCTGCCCGGCAGGCAAGCTGATCAACGTCATCCAGATCCCGACCCAGGCCGAGCATATCATGCAGATCCGCCAGGGCCGTGCGCAAGCCTCGGTGATCGGCCTCGAAGGCCTGCTTGATTTGATGAAGCAGGAACCGGGCAAGTTTTACCAGATCGGCCAGGTGGGCGACGTGAATTACTACGGCATCGCCTTTGCAAAGGCGAACGGCGAGCTGCGCGATGCCGTGCGCGCCACGCTCGATAAGCTAAAGGCGGACGGCACTTATGCACAGATCCTCGATCGCTATGGCTTGAAAGAAGCAGGCGTCGAAGAGTTCAAGATAAACGGAGCCAACAAGTAACAAGATTCCGTCGGAGCCTGCCTTGACCCAACCTTCCACATCAGATGCCAAAACAACAGGCGAACGCCTGGACGACAGACTGTCGCGCCTTCGTCTCGACCTCTATTCGAGCGAGCAGCTTTACCGGCAGCTCTATCGGGCTTTACGGGCCGCAATACTCAGCGGGGACTTTTCCGAAGGAGAATCGATCCCATCGGAAAACCAGTTGCGCGACCAGTTCGGCATTGCCCGTACCACGGTGCGCAACGCCATGGCGCTCCTGGTGTCGGAAGGGCTGGTTCAGCAGGTTCGCGGCAGAGGCACGATCGTCTCGCATCGGCCGATCAGCCACAATATCTGGAACTTCGGCAGTTTCACGGAGCTCGCCCGCCGGCAGGGCCAGCGTCCGGTAACGAGGGTGCTGGAGCACCGGGTGGACAATGGCGAACTCCTCCTGGTGCGTGCACGAGGGCTTGCCAACGGCGAAACGATCAGCTGGCTGAACGTCGACACCTCGCAGCTCGATCTTTCCCTCTATCCGGGCATCGATGCCTACGATTTCGGCGAGCAATCGCTCTACGAGGTGCTGCGCCGCGATTATAACCGCCATCCCCTCCGCTCGGAACTGCTGCTCACTGTCGTGCCGCCGTCCGATCGCCTGCGGGAGGTCTTTGCTCCGGCACTTGAAGTGCCGGGCTATCTTTGCGCCAGCGGGGACGTACTTGACGCCGACGACCGGTTGGTCGAGCGCACGTCGATCGTCTACTCGCCGGCCGTCCAGATGAAATTCGCAACGCGCTGGGGGCGCGAGACCGCACCCGTTGACAGCGGTGTGACGCAGGAGAACTGACATGAGCCGCTTCGGCGAGACTTTCACTACCTCGAAACCCATTCTCGGCATGCTGCACCTGTCCGGCGACGGCCCCGCCGCAAAGCGTGCGCAGGCCGAGGAAGAAGCCCGCATCATGGCCGGTGAAGGTGTCGACGGGCTGGTGGTCGAGAACTACTTCGGCGACGCCGACGATGTGGAGCGTGTGCTCGAGCGGCTATGCGTCCTTGATCTCGGCTCGAAGATTGGCGTCAACGTGTTGCGCGACAACGAGCGCGCTTTCGCGCTGGCGGAGCAATATCCGGTCGCCTTCCTCCAGGTCGATTCCGTCGCCGGTCACTTGCCGCCGGAGGCCGACATGACCTTCGCTGCCGATCTCGCTGCAAGGAGAGCCAAAGTCCGGGCGCTGTTGCTCGGCGGCGTGCGCTTCAAATATCAGCCGATCCTTTCGGGCCGGCCGGAAGAAGAGGATGTGCGCATCGGTGCCGCCCGCTGCGACGGTCTCGTCGTCACGTCGGACGCCACCGGTCAACCGACCGATATGGAGAAGGTCGCGCGCTTCCGCTCGGTAACTGGAGCCGGCACGCCGCTTCTCATCGGCGCCGGCCTCACCGAAGCAAATGCCGTCGAGCAGCTCGCTGAAGCTGATGGCGCAATCGTTGGGAGCTGGTTCAAGGACAGCCACAAAGATACCGGCCGCGTCGAGGCCGCACATGTCGCCCGCCTGATGCGCGCCGTTCGCACCGCACGGAGCGCCATATGAGCTCCATCGTCGCACGGCATGTAACGGCCGAGAATTTCGCCCGCTACGGCAAGGTCTATGATCTTATCGGCGATGCCGATCCGGATGTAATCCGGACGACGGGCGAGGGATGGACCGACGGGTTCACCCGCAGGCCGCTGATTGACGGCTCGGGCCATCTCGGCATGACGCGCGGTGGAAGCGCCCCTTGGAACTGCGCGGCCATGGAGCGGCATCCGCAGACGGAAGAGGCGATCTTCTGCGCCGCCGACGCGGTGGTCCTTGCCGTCGCACCGGCCTCGATGGCCAGCGCGCCGCATCGCGACGATATCGAGGCGTTCATCATCGCTCCGGGGCAGGGAGTGGTGATGCACCGCAACGTCTGGCATGATGCCTGCAGAGGCGTCTCCGGCCCGACCTCCTATTATTGGATGGCGATTTGCGGCCTCGGCGAAAGCCCGTGGGTCCCGGTTGCCGCCGGACCGCTGCAAGTCCGCACCAACGAAGGGTCGGGCGCATGACGGCGTTTTTCATCGGCGACGTGGCGCTTGACGAATATTACACCGCCGATCGCTGGCCCGGCCGTGCCGACAAGGGCATGGTCAGGGAACTGCCGGCCGAGATCGGTGGCTCAATCGCAAACGCAGCGGTCGTACATGCGACCCTTGGCGGTGACACCCAGTTCATTTCCTTGCTGAACGATAGCCAGCTATCGCACCGCATGATTGCCGATCTCAGGCAAAACGGTGTCGGGGTCGATCATATGCTGACGGATCCCGCCATTCCGGAATCGCGCAACTTCATCTTCCTGATAGATGGCGAGCACGTCGTCCTTACGGTCGAGATGGGCGAACAGCCGATGTGGCTGGCGCCGGCAACGCTCGCGGCTCTGCGTCAGCCGGGCTTCCTCTACACCACACTTTACCGCGTCCGCCGTCTGCATGCGGAGACCGAGGAAGGTCCGCTTGGGCAGGCCGACCTACTGGCCGATCTGCGCCGTCACGGCCGCCGCGCCATCTTCGACCTTGATGTGGGTGGCTGCGCGCCTGAGGATCTGCCTTATCTCACGGAAGCGGCCGTCGTCATCTTCAACCAGGTCGGCTTCCGAAACGCCTTCGGTCATGATGATCTTTCCCGCATTGGCGGTTGGATACGCGACAATAAGGTCGGTTGGGTCGTGCGCACGTTGGCCGCCGAGGGTGCGGAAGCATTTGACGGGAGCAGCCGCGCATATGTAGCCGGCTACCCAGTTGCCGTGGCAGACGTAACCGGCGCCGGCGATACCTTTGGCGGAGCGCTCACATGGTGTCTCGCCCGCAACCAGCCCCTTGCCGATGCCCTCGATTTCGCCGTCGCCGCCGCCTCGCGTTCGGTCACTGTCCATGGGCCACGCGGCGGCAAGGCACGCGTTGAAGAGGTGGAGCGCTGGCGCGAAGAAAGACGCTGATTGGGCGGCGGCACATTGGCGCGCCTATCGCAATGGCCGGCTGGCCGACTTGGGCATGATGTCAGGTTCCGGGCCAAAGGTGACATCAACGTAAGGAGGAAATCAAACAATGGATACCGAGAAGCTGCGCGCGCTCAGGGAAAAGTATTTGGCTGCGTCGGGGGGAGACATTTTCGACGCGGATTTTGCAAAGGTCGCCAAGTCTCAGTTCAACGGAAGCGACAAGCGCAGGTGGCCATTTGCCGGTGTCCCGACATTCCTTGACGCGCCATACCTGCCAAACGCTCAGGACCTCCCCGATTTTGGAGGGATCGATGTGGCGCTTGCGGGAGTTCCCATGGATCTGGGCGTCACCAACCGGAACGGAAGCAGGTTCGGCCCCCGGGCGTTGAGAACCATCGAACGCATTGGTCCCTACGAGCATGTCCTCAGATGTGCCCCCTTTTCGGAGGCCAAGATTGCCGATATCGGCGATGTGCCGATGGAGAGCAGATATGATCTCGCGCGCTGCCATTCCGATATCGAGGCGTTCTACAAGCGCCTTGTGGCCGCGGGGATAAGGCCGCTCAGCGTGGGTGGCGACCATTCAATCACGTCATCGATCTTGAAGGCCGTTGGTGAAAAGCAGCCCGTTGGCCTGATCCACATCGATGCGCATTGCGACACGGCCGGACCATACGAAGGCGCGAAATTTCAGCACGGTGGGCCGTTTCGCCTTGCCGTATTGGACGGCGTTCTCGACCCCGATCGCACGATCCAAATCGGAATTCGAGGAGGAGCCGAATATCTTTGGGAATTCTCGTATGAATCGGGGATGACGGTCATTCACGCCGAAGAGGTGGCCGGTATCGGCATCGAGGCTCTTGTTGAAAAGGCACGGATGTTGGTCGGCGATCATCCGACCTACATCTCCTTCGACATTGATAGCATCGATCCTGGCTTCGCCCCTGGCACAGGCACTCCCGAAGTGGGCGGTCTGTCGCCTGGACAGGCTCTGGCGCTTCTTCGCGGCCTGAAGGGGGTTAACGTCGTTGGGGCGGATGTCGTGGAAGTCGCGCCGCAATACGACTCCACGACCAATACGGCGCAGATTGCCGCTCAGATGATGTTCACCATCCTTTGCCTGATGGTCGGAAAATTCTGATCGGCGGGCAAAAGCCGCTGGAGAAATGCTTGAATCTGTTGGCCTCCGAAAGCGGGCCGCGGATTTTCAGGGTGACGTGATGTTGTGGGATCTCCGCTGCAGCGCGGCTTCGAACAAATACGGGCAGTCGGGATATGCCATGGCGTTGCAGACAACGGCGTAGCCCGCCGCGGCCGAGATTGGGGAGTGGAATCGCGCAAGAAGCCCGGCACCTCATACAGTATCGGCACTGTGCTTCCGGTTGACTTAGGCGCATCGGCCGTCGCGGGCCGTGCGCGACCTGGCGCTTGAGTGTCAGTCGGGGCGATATCATCGCTCGTTAGCCTGATGGCGTTGCGCGATTGGCTGCGTATGCCGGAGGAGATAGGGGCGGGTCTCAGGGTCGACCTTCTCCGAAAGCTGCGAACGAACCTGTGCGTGATAAGTGTCCAGAAAATCGATTTCCGCCGCCGTCAGGCTGTCGAGCTTGGCCATGCGAAGATCGATGGGTGCCAGCGTCAGACTATCGAAGCGGCAGAAGCCCGGCTTGTCGGCCACGACCTCCACCTGGTTCTCGATCCGAATGCCGAAGGCGCCCGCCTTGTAGTAGCCGGGCTCGACCGTCATGATCGTGCCGGGTTCCAGATTGTGCGGGTTGGGCTTTTTCGCGAAACGGTGCGGATATTCGTGGATCAGTAGATTGTGGCCGACGCCATGCCCCGTCCCATGATCGTAATCCAGCCCCATGTCCCATAGCGGGCGGCGTGCCAGCGCGTCCAGCTGGTGCCCCTGTGTTCCAAGCGGGAAGCGCGCCGTCACCAGTGCGATGAAGCCTTTCAGAACCGCGGTATAGGCCTCCCGCATTTCATCGCTGGCTTCGCCGAACAGGACGGTGCGGGTCACATCCGTCGTCCCGTTGGCGTATTGGCCGCCGGAATCGATCAGATAGAAGCTGTTCTCTTCGATGGCGGCATTCGTATCGGGTTGGGCGTGATAGTGGCACATGGCCGCATTGCCGCCCGCGGCCGAGATCGTGCGGAAGCTCGGTTCGAAATAGCCGGCATGCTTGGCGCGAAAGGCGATCAGTTGCTCCTCTGCGTCCAATTCGGTCAGGAGCAGCTCCGAGGCCTGCCGGCGATGCCATTCTCTGTCGAGCCAGGCCAGGAAATTGGTAAGCGCGATGCCGTCCTCGATGTGGCAGGCGCGAAAGCCTTCCAGCTCCGTGGCATTCTTGGTGGCCTTGGCGCTTGCAAGAAGACTCGTTTGCTCGATCGTCTGGCCCCCAGCCGCCTTGATGCGGGCGCGGACCGCTTGCGGCGCGAAGTCGGGGTCGATCAGCGTCGTCTTGCCTGCTGACGCCTTTCCGACGGCACCGAGAAAATCCTCCGGGTCGGCTATCGTGACATCGGACAATTCGAACTCGGCCCGATCGTTGCCGAGCTTGCGGTGATCGACGAACCATTGAGCGCGATTGTCGGCATCGAGCAGCAGGAAGGAATGCGGCACGGGGTCCATGGCGACATCGGAACCGCGCACGTTCAGCAGCCATGCAATGTTGTCGGGCGACGTCTCCACCAGCTGATCCGCACCCAGCGCCTTCAGCCTGCCCGCGATCCGATCGCGCTTGCTTGCCGACGTTTCTCCGGAAACCGCAGGCGGCATTGCCCGGATGAGACCGACCGGCCGCGGCGGCCGGTCGATCCATATTTCATCGAACGGATCCGCATCGAGCGTTATCAGTTCGACACCCGCCGCCTTGCATCCCGCCAGCAGCTTTTCATAGAGGGCGCCGCTGATGAGCAGGGTGTGAATACCGATCCGCCAGCCCGGCTTTCCGTGATGGCTCAGCCAGAGATCAAGCGGATCGTCATGGAGATGATGAACGGCAAAGGCGGATAGATCCACTTCGTTGCGCACCTGCACCTGATAGCGTCCGTCGACGAAGATCAGCGCCTGCTCCTGCTGCACGAACGCCATGCCGGCGGAGCCGGTGAAGCCGCTTATATATTCCAGGCAATCGTCATGCGCCGCCGTGACTTCGCTCTGGTGGGCGTCCGTTCGCGGGACGATCAACCCATCCAGCTTCGCCCTTGCAAGCCAGGTGCGTACATTGGTCAGCCTGCCGGTATTTTCAGTTTTGCTCATCGTCATCCCCACGATCATTCCGCCGCAAGCGGCCCGCCCTTTTGCGCGACGAACGCGGCAAGCCGTTCGAACACCGATGCCGACTGGCGAATGCCGTCATGCTCGAATTCATTGGTGATCCAGAAATCCAGATTGCCGACTGCGCGCGCGGTTTGCAGCGAAAGGCCGGCGTCTACATACATGTCGTCATGGTAGATCGCGGCGGCGACCGGGATTTCGTTTGCTGCGAGACGATCGCGATCGTAGAGCGCGCTATGATGCGGGCGCTGAGCCAGTGTTTCGGCAGCGGCCCTGAACGGCTTGAGGGAGGAAATCTCCTCGAACATCCAAGGGTAGATCATTTCGCCGGTAAACAGCAAGGGCCGCGCGGCCGGATCGAATTCGGGGAAGTCGGCACGCAGCCGTTCCGCTGACCAGGCCGTCGCGCCGTCGCCCTCTCCATAGATCGCCTCATGGATGGCCGCAAACAGCGGATTGCCGTGATAGGAGGTGAGGTTCATGACCGAAGCCAGGAAGTGATCCGAAAGCCTGTCCTGCTTCCCGTCCGCAAAGGCCTCGTCCACCAGCCAGTGAATGTTCTCGAAGCCGTGCGCCATGCCGAAATCGAGGCCGACGGTCTGGACGCGGCGCACGGTCAGCCGGTCGCCGTCCGGCAGGCGCACGTCGTTTCCGTCGATGAAATCCGCAATCTTGCCGACGAGCGCGACATCGCCCGGATATCGCTTGTAGTAAGCGGCATTCTTGGCCCGCACGCGGGGATAGGTGTGGCGATAGACCTCGTCGGCATCAGGCTGGAGGCTGGGAATGCCGCCGGCGATATAGCAGGCGGACAGGCCTTCGGGCGCCTGGCTGAGATAGGTGAGGGTAAGAAAGCCGCCATAGCTCTGGCCAAGCGTTTGCCAGCGGCGGCCCTCAAGCGCCGTTTTGCGGAAATGCTCCAGATCCTTGACGATGGAATCGGCGCGGAAGCAGGCCAGATAGTCGGCACCCGCTTCGCCATCGAGCTGGCCGATCGTCGCCGCGTCGACCGGAGTCGAGCGCCCCGTGCCGCGCTGGTCCGGCAGAATGACGCGCTGCGTTTTCAGGGCCTCGGCCAGCCATGACGGGCCGCCGCGCGTGGGGCGGGGCGACTTGCCGCCGGGGCCGCCCTGCAGGAAGCAGAGAACCGGCAGCGTTTCGGCCTTGCGGACCGGATCGACGACCTCGCGCGCAAAAAACTCGATGGTCCTGCCGGATGGATCGGACCAGTCGAGTGGCACGGTGAGGAGGTGATCGCGGATATGCATTCCGGGGATGGTGTATTCGGAAACGATCATGATGATGGTCTTTCAGCGTACGCGGGGGTCGAGCAACACGTAGAAGAGGTCGACGACGATATTGGATATGACGATGAACACTCCGCCGAGCAATACGACGCCGATGATGATGGGACGATCCTGATTGGCGACGGCTTGAACCGCAAGCGCGCCCACGCCCTGCAGCCCATAGACCTGTTCGATGATGATGACACCGCCGAGCAGCATGGCGATATCGGCCCCGAGCTGGGTGACAAGCGGCGTCAGCACCGCCCGAAGACCATGTTTCCAGACCACGCGCCGCTCGCTGAGGCCCTTGGCGCGAGCGGTGCGGATATAGTCCTCGCCCATCACGTCGAGCATCTGGCCGCGCGTCAACCGGGCATAGACCGCGGCCATGGTCAAGGCCAGCGTGGTCCACGGCAGCACGAGATGCCATGCCCAAAGCAGCGGCTGGGTCGTCAGCGCCTTGTATCCGCCGGGAGGGAAGAGAGTGAACCCTGCCTGCTTGGGGATGAAGTAAAGGAGATAGAGTGACATCATCCCGAGCACGAAGGTCGGAAAGCTCAAACCCACGAGGATGAAGGCTTGTCCGATGCGGTCCCGCAGGCCGCCGGCGTATCGTGCCGACATGATCCCCATCGGGATGCCAATGGCGAGCCAAAGCAGCGCGCCGCCCAAAACAAGGGACAGGGTCACGGGAATCCGTCGAACGATGATCGGCGCGACCGGCTGCTGGTTGCGGTAGGAAAAGCCGAGGTCGCCTGACAGTGCCTTCTGCATGAAGGCGCCATATTGCACGATGATCGGCCGGTCGACGCCGAGATTCTTGCGGATCTGTTCGAGCTGGCTTTCGGTCGCCTTGTCGCCGGCGATCATGCGGGCGGGGTCGCCGGGCGCAACGAAGAACAGGAAGAACACGAAGGCGGAGAGCATCAGAAGGACGCCCGCGCCGAAGATCAGGCGCTGGGTAAGAAATCGGATCATCGCTTGGACGCTCCCCTGGATTGCAGCCTGAAACGACGGACGGTGCGCGCACTCTTCGGATCGAGCGCGTCGCGCAGACCGTCGCCGAGGATATTGAAGGCAAGCGTCGTCAGCAGCAGCGCCGTGCCGGGCACGAAGACCAGCCACCAGGCGACGAGGTAGAGGGAGTTGGACGATGCGTCCGCCAGCATTCCGCCCCAGCTCGGCGTGGGAGGCACGATTCCCATGCCGAGAAACGACAGGGTCGCCTCGAAGACGATCGAGCTCGGGATCTGCATGGTGGTGTAGACGATGATGGGAGCCGCCAGATTGGGCAGGATGTCGACGACCATGATCGAAAGAGGGCCAGCGCCGAGCGAGCGGCTTGCCTGAACGAAATCCTGCTTGCGCAGCGAGATCACCTGACCGCGGATGACGCGCGCCATTGGAGCCCAGCTGAAGAAGACGATCACGCAGACGCTGAGCGTCAGGCTAGGGCCGAAGGCCGATACGAGCGCAAGGGCGCAGAGCAGGAAAGGGACGCTCATGACGAGGTCCATCAGCCGGCTGAGCACGATATCGGTCAGGCCGCCATGATAACCTGCCGTCGTGCCGACGATCACGGCGATCGTTGATGCCAGCACAGAGGCGAATACTCCCACCAGCAGGGAAATACGGGCGCCGTAGGCGAGCCGCACCAGCACGTCGCGGCCCAGCTGATCGGTGCCGAGCCAGAATTGTTCGCCCGGTCCGACAGGAATGCCGGCCGGCGAAAGACCGGTATCGCGGAACTGCTCGATGGGCGAATGCCCGGTCAACGCGGCGATCCACGGCGCCGTGATCGCGAGCACGACGATGACCAGAATGACGCCGAGGGCGATCATGCTCGCCTTGTCGCGTTGCAGGCGGCGCAGCGTCAGCTCGAGCGAGCCGCGCTGCACCACGTCCGTCTGCGTTGAAGCATCTGGTGTTGCGACGTCGTTCATGCTGTCACCTGTCTCGTCTCGATCAATGACCTCGGGGGCTTTCCATCGTCGGCGACGGAAAGTGTTTTCGATGCGGATAGCAATGTGCGGGTATAGGGGTGCCGCGGATCGGCGAAGAGCTGCTCGGACGCGGCCAGCTCGACGATCTTGCCGCCTTGCATGACGGCGATCCTGTCGCAGATGTGGCGCACGACGGAGAGATCGTGCGAGATGAACAGATAGGTCAGGCCCAGCTCCCGCTGCAATTCCTTGAGCAGATTGAGGACCTGCGCCTGGATCGATACATCCAGTGCCGAGACGGGTTCGTCGCAGATGACGAGCGCCGGATTGAGGGCCAAGGCGCGCGCGATGCCGATCCTCTGGCGCTGGCCGCCGGAGAATTCCGCCGGAAAGCGGTTATAGTGCTCGGGGTTGAGGCCGACCATCTCCATCAGATGCCGCACCTTTTCGCGGCGCTCCTCTCCCGACGCGACACCGTGCAGGCGGAAGGGATCGCCGATAATGGCGCCCACGCGGCGGCGCGGATTGAGCGATCCGAACGGGTCCTGGAAGACGAGCTGGATCTGCCGGCGCATCTCGCGCCATTCGCGGCCCTTGAGATTGCTCATATCGTGGCCAAGCACGTTGATCTTGCCCGACGTCGCCGGCGTCAGTCCGGCGACGATGCGAGCCAGAGTGGACTTTCCGCAACCGCTTTCACCGACGAGGCCGACCGTTTCTCCGCGCGCAATCGTCAGGTCGATGCCTTTCAGGACTTCGAGGGTGCGTTTCTGCCCGAAGAAGCTGCCGACATGATAGGTGAGGCGGACGTCTTCAATCTTCGCGATCTGTTCGGAACGGGCGACCTTGGCCCCGGTTTTCCCGGCGGTTCCGGCAAGCGAAGGCGGCGCGGTCTTCGGTTCCAGCAGACAGAGGGATTCGACGCCGTCGCTGTAGACGCGCAAGGGCGGAACCCGTTTCGTGCAGTCGGCAAGCTGCTCACTGCAGCGCGGCGCGAAGATGCATCCGGCAGGCGTTGCCAGCAGGCTCGGCGGACGCCCCCTGATCGGAACCAGCTGCGTGCCCGGCGCGTAGCTTGCCGGTGTCGATCGCAGCAATCCCGCCGTATAGGGGTGTGCCGGTGATCGGAAAACGCTGCGGGCCGGCCCGTATTCGAGCCGATTGCCGGCATACATGACCATGACATCGTCGGCGACGCTCGACAGCAGGCCGAGATCGTGCGTGATTAAAATGATGGTGGTGCCGAAATCGCGCCGCATGGTGTCGAGCAGATCGATGATCTGAGCTTGAACCGTGACGTCAAGCGCGGTCGTCGGCTCGTCGGCGATGATGAGCGCAGGATTGAGGATGAGCGCCATGGCGATCATCACGCGCTGGCGCATCCCGCCTGAGAACTGATGCGGGTAGCTGTCGAAACGTTCGGCGGGCGAGGGGATGCCAACCTTGCCGAGCATATCGATCACCCGGGCGCGAGCGGCTTCGCGATCGATCGTCTCATGCGTATGCAGGACCTCGGCGATCTGCGAGCCAATGGTGTAGAAGGGATGCAGGCTCGACAATGGGTCCTGAAAGACCATGCCGATGCGCCCGCCTCGCAAGGCGCGCATGCTCGATTGAGGCAGGCTGAGAAGATTCCGGCCCTCGAGCCAGACCTCGCCGCGAACATCGGCATTGGGCAGAAGCCCCATGACGGCCTGTGTCAGCACGCTCTTTCCCGAGCCGGATTCGCCTGCAATGCCGAAAATCGAACCGGGCCTGATCGAAAAGGAGACGTTGCGTACGGCATGTACGACGCCATCCTCGGTCGGAATATCGACCGTCAGTCCCTTTGCCTCCAGAATGGTCAAGGGTAACCTCGCATTTTAACCGAGATTGCGTTCAGGCGCCGCAGCGGAGCTGCGGCGCCATGCATGGGAGCGACGGATCAGCGTTCGATCCAGAGGTTGGTCCAATCGCCTTCCACGCCCAGGGCATAGGGCTGGAAGTTCTTCACCGCTTCGCTGCGATAGCGCGGGTTCTTGTTGGCGATCAGCGGAACCACCGGCGCGTCGGCCATGACCATTTCATCGACCTCAGCCCACAGCTTTCCGGTTTCCTCCGGCGTGGTGGCGTTGATTGCCTTCGCGGCAATCTCGTTTGCCTTCGGATTGTTGTAGTCGGTGTAGTTGTAGGTCTGATGCGTGCCGTCGAAGGTGAACTGCGGCTGGAAGACGGATCGCGCAGCGCCGCCAACCCAGTCCGGTGTCCAGCCCACGGGCGCGATATCCCAGGTGCCGTTCTTCGTGTTCACCGGATTGGTCATGAATTTCGAGTAGTAGTCGGCGGCGGTTACGGGCGCGAGTTCAAGCTTGATGCCGGCGCGCGCCATGCTGGCCTGGATGGTGGCGGCCGTTGCCACCTCCAGATCCTTGTTGCGATAGGGCATCTTCAGTGTGATGCCGTTCGGGAAGCCGGCCGCGGCGAGCAGGGCCTTGGCCTTCTCCGGATCGCCCTTGGATTCCGGCGAGGGATAGAGGTCGAACTTGTGATGCCCGAGCACGCCAAGTCCCAAAATACCCGTGGCGGGTTCGGCAACCTTCGGGCCGCCCCACTGCTGCACGATCGCGGCCTTGTCGATGGCATATTCCAGCGCTTGGCGCACGCGGATGTCCTTCAACGCGCCCTTGTTGTTGTCGGAGACGGTGTTGATGAACAGGAAGTTCGTGTTGCCGGCCGATAGCGCGGTCAGCTTATCGTCGCCATTGGCGGCGAGAGTCGCCAGGATGGCCGTCGGGACATTGATGTCATAGGCAAGATCGGCGTCTCCCGACTGCAGTTGCTGCATGATGGCGTCGGCCTGCAGCCCCATGGTGATTTCGATATCGTCGACATAGGCCTTGCGCAGCGGATCGCTTTCCGCCTTCCAGGCGGGATTGCGCACCAGCTTCAGGCTGGTATCAGGCGTGTATTCGCCGATGGTGTAAGGGCCGCTTCCGACGAAATGCGTGCGGTATTCCGGGCCGTCGGGAAGATAGTCGAGCACTTCAACCGGAGCCGGAGCCGGCATGGGCAGCGAGAGCATGTAGATGAAGTCGCCCGCGCGTTCCTTGAGCTTGAAAATGACCGTCTGGTCGTCGGGCGTTTCGATGCCCTTCACGTCATTTTCTTCTATGTATTTCTTCATGTCGGCGACGGTCGGCGGCACCTTGGCGAAGCCGTCACAGAATTCGCTCAGGCCGGAGATGAGCGCCGTGAAGTAGGTCAGCGTGGAGGCTTGCATGAGCGGATTGCAAAGCCGCTTGAAGCCGCGCTTCACATCCGCCGAGGTAATCTGGCGCGCGCCGGAAGGTGCATTCCACATGGCGCCCTGGCGCAGCTTGAACGTGTAGGTCAGGCCGTTGTCCGTCGGCTGCGGAACCTCCGTCGCGAGATCGCCGACCGGCTTGATGGCAATATCGGGGTCGTTGGAAGCCTGATAGCTGACCAGCTGCCGCGATATGGCGCGCAGCAGGTTGTTGGTGTTTACCATGCCTGCCAGCGCAGGATCGATATGATCAGGCTCGCCGGTCGCAAGAATCCGCAGCGTGCCGCCGGTGACGGGTTCGTCGGCCACGGCGAAGCCCGGCAGCGAAAGAGCGATAAGCAAAGATGCGACCGAAACGGTCGATTTCCACGAAGTACGCAAGGTTATCCTCCCAGTTATTTGCGTTCAGTTCAAATCGCGAGGAAGGCCTTCCTGCGAATGCCGTCCTCCGCGACAGGTTGGCTTTCCTCTAGAGATCCATGGGCCAAGTGTCGGAGAGCCTGTATCCGGCCGGGAAAGGATCATCGGGATCGACCATGAGCTGGTGCGTGCCGACGATCCATGCGCGGCCTGATATGATCGGGCTGATCGCGGCCGTGCCGTCGAGGTCGACGGCGCCGTCGATGCTGCAATGGAATTCCGTGTCGATGAGCGATGTCCCGACGAACCGGTCGCCGACCTTCATCTGACCCTTTGCATGCAGAACGGCCATGCGCGCCGAGCAGCCGGTGCCGGTCGGCGAGCGGTCGATCTTGCCGGGACGAATGGCGACGGCGTTCTTTCCCCAGAGAACGCCGTCCTTCATCTGGACCGGATCGGTGATCTGGCAGAAGGAGATATGGTTCCAGTCGTTGACAGGATGGCGAAAGCCGAGCTGCTCATTGGCGGCTTCGGTAATTCTGACGCCGAGGCGGGCGATGTCGCGCGCCTGGTCGGGCTGGAGGCTGAGGCCGAGCGAGGCGGCATCGACAAGCACGAAGCTGTCGCCGCCATAGGCGGTATCGACGGTGATCGTGCCGATGCCCTCGACCTCCAGCTTTGCGTCGAGCTTGTCGGCAAAGGACGGGACGTTGCGCACATGAATGCGCTCGGCCTTGCCGTTGCGGCATTCGGCCTTCACCTCGATCAGGCCGCCCGGCGCTTCCAGCACCATGCGGGTGATCGGCTCCTGCATCGGGATGATACCGGTGTCGAGCAGGACGGTCGACACGCAGATCGAGTTCGATCCGGACATGGGCGGCGTATCGGCCGGCTCCATGATGATCCAGGCCATCTGTGCCTCGGGGTTCTTCGGCGGAACGAGCAGGTTCACATGCCGGAAGACGCCGCCGCGCGGTTCGTTGAGAACGAAGTTTCGCAAGGTTTCGTCCTTGGCGATCCAGCGTGATTGTTCCCAGACGGTCGCCCCCGGAGGAGGGGCGACGCCGCCGACGATCACGTCGCCAACCTCTCCTTCGGCATGGCAGCTTACGACATGGATGACTTTCGATGTGCGCATTTCCGTCTCAGTTCCTTACGAATACAGCGGTGGCGTAGCCGAGGCACGGCGCCAGAAGAGGTGACATGCAACATTCCTTCCCGGGGCCGTGATCGTATACGTTATCTTAAATTTTCGGATAACGTATACGATTATGCGCGAGCGTCAAGCGGCATCGCGCGGCTTCGAGCAGGGCCGAGACGGTTGCGATGGCCGTGCTTCCTTTCGCCCAACAGCCGAGATGCGCGCTTGCGCGGCGGAAGGAGATCACGATATTGAGGAGACGCCGCGGCCTTGAAACCGTCGGTCGCCTTCCGCCATTTCCAGGGAATAATGATTGAATGCCTCTCAACGTCGATGAGATACCCAATCTGGGAAAGGCGCCGAGCACGTCGGATGTCATCCTGAAGTTCATCCGGGATTCCATCGCCGACGGCTCCCTCGACGAAGGGGAACCGATCCGTCAGGACGACGTCGCCCGTCTTTTCAACGTCAGCAAGATCCCGGTGCGCGAGGCGCTGAAGCGTCTCGAGGCCGAAGGGCTGGTCGAATTCCATCGCAACAGAGGCGCGATCGTCACCAGCGTTTCGGAACCGGAGATCGCGCAGATCTTCGAGGTGCGCGCCATCCTGGAATCGAATGCGCTGCGGCTTTCAATTCCCTTCATGACGGACAGGACCTTCGGGAAGGCGCAGGCCTATTGCGATGAGTTTGCAAGGGAGGCCGATGTCGCGCGCTGGTCGGAGCTCAACTGGCAATTTCACAGCTGCCTCTATGAGGACGCGCAGAGACCCTATCTAGTCAGCACGATCCGCTCGGTCAACGACCGGCTCGAGCGCTATTTGCGGGTGCAGCTCACTCTGTCGCACGGCAAGGAGACGGCCGATCGCGAGCATCGCGAATTGCTGGCGATCTGCAAGACCGGCGATGTGGAACAGGCGGCCGCGTTCCTGACGGATCACATCATGCAGGCGTGCCGCTCGCTGCTGCACCATCTTCCCGCCAGGCGACGCTGACGGGAAGGGCAGGTATATATGTCCGACTTTCGAACGGCAGGCGAGGAGGGTGCCACAATGGAACGTCCTCTGCCTATAGATATCCGGCGGGGCCGGAAACTCACCGTGCCATGGTCAGCGCGAACGGCGCGAAGCCCTTCGCTTTGAGCACGAATGGGACGATCAGCACGAATGCTTCCGTGCCGCGCGCACTCGCGAGCGGTCCGAGATTGACGATCCAATCGTCGGCCCAGCCAAGATCGAGAAGCAACGCCCTGACGGTCTGCTTGGCTGTCGCATCATCGCCCGAGAGAAAGACAGTCGGCGTCTGCGCAAGGGCGTCCGGGGCCGCCATGATCGTAGAAAGCATGGTGTTGAGCGTCTTTACCACGCGCGTCTGCGGTAGTGCCCGTTGCAATTCTTCCGCAAGGCTGGTGTCCGGATAAAGAAGCCCGGCTGGCATTCCGTCAGGCCCGCGTTTTGTTGCATTGGCGACGTCCACGAGAATTCGACCCGACAGGTGTCCGCTCAGGCCAGAAAGCACGTTGAGGCTCGTATCGCCCGGCAGGGCGTTGACGACGACATCGGCGTCTTCGACGGCCTCCGCCATGGCACAGATTCGAAGCTCCGGCCCTTTCCAGTTGTCTTTTGTTCGCGACGGGTCGCGGACGCCGATTGTTACGATATGTCCGTTAGCGGCAAGCTTGGCGGCAAGCACGGTCGAAACCCGGCCTGCGCCGAGGATTGCAAGTCTAGTCATATGGATCTCCAGGTAAATTGATCGAGAAATTCGATCAGGCAATCGGGGAAAGCGTTCGGACGATGTCGCTATGGATGCCGGGCGAGGCGGCAATGAAACCCGTGCTGGCAAGTGTCCACGGGCTGCCACTCATGTCGGTCACGACGCCGCCTGCCTCCCGAACAAGCAAGGCGCCGCCGGCAAGTCCCGACCGTACCTGGCTGTATTGCCAGAAGCCATCCAGGCGGCCGGCCGCGACTTCTACCAGTTCCAACGTCGATGGCACCGACATGCGGACCAGCAGGGCGGCATTCAGCATCGCGGTCACCGCCTGTCCGACGCGCCTGTAGATATCACCATCTTCACCAGGCTTGCCTTGACCGGTGGCGACGATCGCAGCGCCGAGCTCGGTTTTCCTGGAGGCAGACAGCGGAGTGCCGTTCAACCGCGCTCCGCGACCCTGTATGGCTGTGAATGTCTCATTGGTCATCGGCAGGCGGACGACGGTCAGGGCGGGCTCGCCGTCTCGCACCAGCGTCGCGGAGACGCCCCATTGCGGACGGCCGTGAACATGATTGACATTGCCTTCTGCAGGATCGGTGACCCACCAGTCGCCCTGCGGCAGCGGCCCGCCCTCCTCTTCGTCATCGATCCAGCTCGAACCGGGCAGGAGTGCCAGAAGAGATCTGCGCAGACCGTCCGTGACGGCTGCGTCGTTCGCATTGATTTCGCTAAGAAGCGTCGCCATGTCGCCGGGACGGGAGGCGGTCGAGAACCGTTTTTGCAGGGTTCTGCCAGCGGCTTCAACCGCATCTGTCACGGGGGCAAGAAGAAGTTCGAGGTCAGTCATCGGAGTGCCTGTTGAAAACGAATATCGATGGCTTTATGATGTGAGTAAAAGCTCACTTTGGCTACTCGCATTCACCCATGAAAAGCAAAGCTGCTGCCGATCCCCTAAAACCCCGGAAACAGCCGGGTCAGAGGCGCTCCGCCGAAACCGTTTCGGCCATTCTGGAAGCTTCTGCTCGCATTCTCGAGGATGCGGGCTTCGAGGGTTATACGACCAACAGGGTCGCCGAACTTGCAGGGGTTAGCATCGGCTCGCTCTACCAGTATTTTCCGAACAAGGATTCGATCACGCGTGCCTTGATCGTGCGAGAAATGGAACAGGCCCTGAGGGACGTGGAAGGTGCGGCCGCAGGTGCGATCGGGCGTGATTGCCTCGGCCGAATGGTTGCTGCAGCCGTTGCCAATCAGTTGCGGCGCCCGGTTTTGGCGCGATTGCTCGATGTGGAAGAGGCACGCCTTCCGCCGGATGCGGCTGTCGAAAAGATGGGGGACGAGATGGACGGGCTATTCCGGCGCTGCCTCACTGCCGATGATCTGCCGCCTGCGGCCCGCGCCGCCGAAGCGGTGGGCGATCTGATCGCGATCATCCGGGGGATGGTCGATGCCGCCGGAAGGCGCGGCGAGACAGACAGCACGGCACTGCTTGAGCGCGTCAACCGCGCGGTTTTCGGCTACCTGTCCCTCTGAAAACCTTGGAGGAAGCAGATCTTGGATGGTGACGGCCGTCGCTCCGGTCGTATCGGGCCAATGGCCAATGGCCAGTGGCGAGAGGTTCTCATTCACCCTGCTGATCGACAAGGCCAGCCGGCACGGAACAGGTGGCCAACAAGCTTGGTCTTGTTATCGAAGCGGCGCAGGAAAGCAAATCTGCGTCGGCATAGCCGTTCCACCTGTGACCCATGGACATCTGATCGCGTTGAGTAACAAATCACGACGGCGGTATTGTCGAAATCGCGCGAACGGAAGCGGAAAAGAGTGACGCATGCGAAGAAAGTTGGACCACTCCGCAATGGCTGCCGTCGGCTTCGTCGAGCCATGGAGCGTGAAGGCAGGCAGCAATATCGAAGCGTTCATATCATGCTGCGACCCTGGTGCTAGAGTTTCAGTTATGGAACTGGATAGAGATCAGGCCGAAAGCCTGGATTGGCCCCTGGAGAGATTGTCCGACGCATTTGAAGAACGGGCCTACGATCTCGGATCCTGGATCGAACTTCCGACAGTTTTCGACGGCCCGACATGCGAGCTCGCCGTCGAGGTTCTTTTCACGCGCAACGCTGATACGAAGCCGGTCATCACCTGGTCCGGGTTCAACCTAACGATCGATAGTTCCGGAGACATTCATGTCAACGGGCAGAGCATGATGCGTGCGCGAAACGAGCGTTGGTATCGGCTATCGGTTTTGGTCGGGTCCGACGTCGCAAGGGTCAGCATCGTCGAGCCGGCAACTGGTAAAGCGTTTGAACTCACCCTGGGCGGTGTTGCAAAGCCGGACCGGGTTTTTATCGGAGCTGAACCAACCCACCTTTGTGCGACACTCAACGCCCGGATCGGCCGGATATTTTTCCAGTCGGTGAGTTCCAGTTTCGAATGGCGCTTTCCGGCACAAGGAAATATTGGAGAACTTGTCCCCATCGGCGGTCAAGGACCGGCGCTTGCCATTCGCAACGCCCCTACGTTCAGCGTAGCCTCGCCCCGGTTCAATGGCGAGGTTCACGACCCACGGCTTGCCCCGGATCAATTCGATGCCATTCATCTTCATGACGATGACTTTGGCGGATTCCATTGGGAGCCTGATCTCAGGATTGCGGTGCCGCCAGGCAGTAGATCCGGCGTATACGCCGTTGCCATTGAAACGCGAGTTGGCGTCGAGAAAATTTCATTCTTCGTCCGTCCGGCGGTTCCGAAAGCTTCTGTTGCTCTTCTCTTGCCGACGGCGACCTATCTCGCCTACGCTGACGAGCAATTGCCTCCGCAACGATATCCCTGGCATGGCACCGATAGGGCTCACCGCTTCGCGATCGATAATAACTTCCTGAGCCTTTATGATGTTCATGGCGATTTGAGCGGTGTCAGTCTGACGAGTAGCCGCCGCCCGCGGGCGACATTGCGCGAAGACTATCACTATCCGCTTTCCAACTCGCCGCATCTTCTATCCGTCGATCTCGAGCTTCTGAAATTTCTCGCTCGCAGCGCAATCGACGTCGATATTTTAACGGACCATGACCTCGATCGGGAGGGCAAAAACGCGCTTGTCCCATACCGAATGCTTATGACGGGCAGCCACCCGGAATATTGGTCCTCCCGGATGATGAGCGGCCTCAAGGATTATCTGGGCTCCGGCGGCAGCCTCGCCTATCTCGGCGGAAACGGTTTCTATTGGGTTGTTGCATTTCAGGACGATCTGATGGAACTGCGACGGGGAAAGAACGATATCTGGACAGGTCGGCCGGGCGAGAGCCATCTTTCGTTCACCGGAGAACCGGGCGGCAATTGGGAGGATCGCGGTCTTAATCATCCGCAGGCGCTTGTCGGGGTTACCTACGTGATCATGAG
Organism: Martinezella lusitana; assembly: GCF_010668395.1. Classification (GTDB taxonomy): domain Bacteria; phylum Pseudomonadota; class Alphaproteobacteria; order Rhizobiales; family Rhizobiaceae; genus Rhizobium; species Rhizobium lusitanum_A. The sequence continues at coordinate 18,675 of NZ_WUEY01000019.1, read as the reverse complement.
CTTCGGACGCTCTCGGCCCTATCGCCGCCTGGAACAAAGTTATTCCGGCGAATATGCGTGGCTTTTCGAGGGTGTCGGATCGGAAGCCATAGGAAGCGAGGGCCGTGTTCTCGGCGCCGCCGCAGGCTATGAGATCGATGCCGTCCTTCAATCGGAAGAAACACCCGACACCCTGGTCAGGCTCGCTGTCGCCGATGATTTTGACGACAGTTTCCAGGTCCGACCTGACCTTTGGATCGCTGGCGGGGAGGCGGAGCGTAATTCCCTACGCCGCGCTGACATGACGGTCTATCGGCACGACGGCGGCGGAATCGTCTTCTCGGTGTCGTCGGTGGCCTGGATCGGCGCACTGCCTGAAGCGGGCCAGGACAACAACGTCGGACGCATCATGCGGAATCTGCTTTCGAGGTTCAGCTGAATATCAGGACTTCGGACCCTGGAAGGCGGCACACGCGGTCCGGTGCCGCCGTGAGCCGATCAATGTTCCATTTCGCCCTGTGATCCGGCGCGTATGGCCGCGAGAACCTCTTTCTGAAGAGCTATGAACTCTGCGGTCGCGATCATATCCTGGTTGCGCGGCCGAGCGAGCCCAACATGAAAGGTCGCATTGATGCGGCCCGGATTGATGCTCATTGCTACGATGCGATCCGAAAGATAGACGGCTTCTTCGACGTCGTGGGTGACGAAGAGAACGGTCAGTCGGTGCTCTTCCCAGATCTGCGTCAGGAGTTCCTGCATTTGATGACGCGTCAGGGCGTCGAGCGCACCGAACGGTTCGTCCATCAGCAGCATTTTCGGGCGGTAGGACAGAGCGCGCGCAATCGCGACGCGCTGCTTCATGCCGCCGGACAGTTGCGACGGAAACGCATCGGCGAACTTGGTGAGTTTGACGAGCTCGATGTGGTGGCGGGCGACATCCCGGCATTCAGCCGTCGGAAGCCCTGCAGCCTGAAGCGCAAACTCGACATTTTGCTGAGCCGTCAACCAAGGCAATAGGGTATAGGACTGGAACACCACGCCGCGATCGAGCCCGGGGCCGACGATCGGTGCGCCGTCCGTCAGCAGGACGCCGTTGTCAAAACCCTGCAGGCCGGCGACGATCGACAGCAACGTGCTCTTGCCGCAGCCCGATGCCCCGACGAGTGAGACGAACTCGTTGTCCGCAAGTTCCAGATCGATGTTGCTCAGCGCATGGACACGGCTCTTCCTGCCGCCGTACCATTTGTTGAGGCCCTCGATTTTGAGTTTGGGTTCACTCATGTCAATGCCTCGAAGCATAGCGGAAGAAGACGCGCTCAAGGGCCTTCATGCTCTGGTCGGTGATCAGACCAAGCAAGCCGAGGAGCAGGATGTATCCGATGATCGTCTGCGTCTGAAAATAACGCTGTGACACGACGATGCGATAGCCCAGACCCGAGGTCGCTGCCACGAGCTCGGCAAGTACGAGCCAGGTCCAGGCCCAGCCGAGACTGATGCGCAACGTGTCCCATATTCCTGGGAGTGCGGACGGCAGCACGATGCGGTGGAGGATCCTGGTTTCCGACATGCCAAGCGTGCGACCGAGACCAACGAAATCGGATGGGACGCGCTTGACGCTATCCATCACCATCAGCACCTGCTGGAAGAAGGTCCCGATGAAGATGATGACGAATTTCTGTATGTCGCTCGTTCCGGCCCACAAAATGGTCAGGGGTACGAATGCCACAACCGGCATATAGCGAACAAAGTCGACGAAAGGCTCGATCGCTGCTTCCCAGGTCTTGAAACAGCCGATCATGATACCGATCGGGATCGCCAACGCAGATGCGATGAGAAAGCCGACAAGCATGCGATAGATGCTGATCGCAGCATCCGTCCAAAGCGTGCCGTCCATGGCAAGCTCGACCATTTTCGTCCACACGGCTGCGGGGGAGGGCAGGAAGATCGGCTTCACCCAGCCGGTGGCGGTGGAAAGCCACCAAATCGCAAACAGAACCAGGAAGACCGCGACAGCGATGAGGAAGAAAGCCTGGCCGCTTATCGGATCACCGATGCGAAAGGCACTTGGTGGCCTGCCGACACCCGCGCGCGAACGCGCGCGGGGTCCTTGTTTTGGTGTTGAAGACAGTTCGGAGCTAGACATTACAGTCCCATTGGAGCCTGAGGTCACTTGTTGGCGGCGTTGACGAAGGATGCGTCGATCATGCTGTCGGCGGAAACATCCTGGGTAACGAGGCCGGCCTGCTTGGCCGCCTTCAGTACATCGGCGAAGGTCTTGGTCTTGAAATCGCCATCGAAAGCCTTGGAGGCTTCCGCGGAACTATAGTACTGAACGCCATCGAATGCCGTCTTCAGATCATCCGGGGTGGCGCCGACTGCCTTGGCGATGACGGCGCGGTCTGCGTCCGTGTTGGCCTTATAGTCGGCAAGGGCCGCGTCCCAGGCTTTGATCATGGCCAGGACCTGCCCCGGCTTCTGTTTCAGGACATCTTCGCGGACGACCAGAACGTCGGATACGAGACCCGGATCCTTGCCGGCTTCAAATAGCAGCTTGATGTCTTTGTTCTGAGCAAGCGCTGTGGAAATATAGGGCTCGTAGGTGACTGCGATCGGAACACGACCGGCGATCAGTGCCGTGCCGGCGTCCGCCGCGGGCATCGGGACCTTGACGATGTCGTTGATGGTCATGCCGTTGCTGGCAAGGGCGTAGTTCAACAGAATGTCGCTGGTCGTTCCTTCCTCGAAGGCGATGTTCTTGCCTTTCAGATCGGCGACGCTCTTGACGTCAGGGCCTGCGAGGATTGCGTCAGCCTTCAGGCTGAAATCGAGGAGGGAGACGATCTTCACGGGCAAACCGGCGGCAACCATGCCCATGGCCGTGTGCGTGGCGATATTGGCCGCATCAAGCTGGCCACTGGCAAGGGCTGCGTTGATGTCCTTATCTTCGCTAAAGTTGACAATCTGGACGTCGTCGAGACCGACCTTCTTGAAGAGGCCCTTGTCCGCGGCGACATGCCACTGGCCATAGCCGAGCCAAGGCTCGATGCCGATCTTGAAGGCGCCTGCCTCGGGCTTCGACGGGATCTGGTCCTGCGCGTTTGCCTGGGGCGCGGCGAGGATGCCGACGATACCGAGTGCGAGTGCTGCGCGGGAAAACTGCTTGCTGATGGATTTGTAGTTCATTGGAACCCCTCTTTTTGATAGTTCAGCGAATGGTTTAGCGTTGCATCATTTCAAGTTTCACGCCCGAACATCAAGCTCTATGGTGGGCGTATCCATACAGGTTAGAGTGTTTCGTGGGCGATCTCCTCTCACGCTGACGGTTTCGTTTTCAAGACAAAGTGCGGGCCTTTGCTTTTGAGTTCGCCGATCGATCCGCACCCCATGAGCGTCAAGGTGATCGAGATTTCTTGGCGAAGGATCTCGATAGCCTGAGCCACCCCCGATTGGCCTGCCGCTGCGAGACCGTAAGTATACGCACGTCCCAGCATGACGCCGTCCGCACCTGATCCAAGCGCCTTGATGATATCGCTTCCCCTTCGGATCCCGCCATCCAGCATCAACGTGAAGTCAGGTCCAACCGCTGCCCGTATCCCGGGCAATGCGGATATGGTGCTCGTCGCGCCATCCAGTTGCCGGCCGCCATGGTTTGAGATCACCGCACCGTCGACACCGATTGCCTTCGCCTTTTCGGCGTCGTCCGGGGACAGGATGCCCTTGATGACGAGCTTCCGTTTCCAACGATCGCGAAGACGGGCGATATCATGCCAGGCCAGGCGTTTGTCGATACGCCGAGAGAGGTTGGCGGCCTGTTCGAGTGCTCCGGATCCGAAATCCGGGCGATGCTCGACCGCCTTTACGGATGGCATCCCGCCTTGGGCGATGTCGAACAACCAGGCTGGCTTCCCGCATAAGCTGGCGAAGAGGCGCGGCGAGACGCGCGTCAGCGATCGGAAACCGTTTCGCACATCCCGTTCGCGAATAGCGGTGATCGCTGTGTCTACGGTCACATAGAGCGCTTCCGCGCCGGCATCCTCCGCCGCGCGCAAAAATTGCTCTCCGAGCTCGTGATCGTCGAGGACATAGAGCTGGAAGTGCAGGATCCCGCTCGACGCCCGACGCACCTCCGCCAGTGAGGCGATCGAAAAAGTCGAAAGGGCGAAGGGAATGCGTGCGGCATCGGCAGCCCGTGCCGCCTTTTGTTCGCCGTTTCGGGAGTAGAGGCCGAGGAAGCCGACCGGGCCGAGCATGAAGGGAAGCGCATGGCGATGACCGAGATAATCGGTGGAAAGATCCGGCTCCGCACTGTCGGCAAGGACTGTCTGGCGCAATGAGAGTTGCGAAAAATCCTCCCGGTTTCGCCGATAGGTCTCCTCGGCGAACGAGCCACCATCGATATAGTCGAAGAACAGCTTCGGCAATCGCCGGCTGGCTGCTTCTCGCAGATCATCGATATTGACGACCGTCATAGTCTCACCTGTCGGGGTCAATAGCGTCGAGGAACCGGGTCATCAGATCCGCTCCCGAAACCGGTTCAGAACCAACCATCGTCGAGATCGACAGGCCGATCAGCGACGAGGTTGGATTATGGTTTGCAGCACCTGCTCTGAGGTTCATGACGAGTGTCGGGCACAGGAAAAGTCCAAGGCGAACGACCCGCCGCCAGTCCGCCGGGAGCAGGCTCTTTTGCTTGAGAGCTGCCAATAGCGGCTTCCACATCGACTGCGCTTTCGTCTCGAGGAGCGCCGCGCGGACCGGGCTCAGCGTCCAGTCGAAATCCACAAGGAGACGTCCGTCGTCGAAGCTCGCTGTCGCGTTGAAGGTCTGTTCGGCAAGGCCGGGATCATAAAGCCAGTACGGATGCGCAAGCATATTGTGGAACGTGGTCTTGACTTCGGCAAGAAGGGTCGGGATGTGCTCGCCCGCAAATGCCGGATCGAAGAAGGAAAGAGTGGCGCCATTGGGCTGCCGTTCAAACCAGACGTTGGCATTGTGCGCATCTCCATGCGCCGTTACGCCGCCGCCATCGGCAAGCCGTGCCGGGGCTAGCCGCTCATGGGAGGCGTCGAATAACTGGCCGAGCGTTTCACGGTATTCGATGCCGTTGATGACGAAACGGGCGCGAGAAAGCTCATCCCAGGAAAGGGCTGCTCCGGGAAACTGGAAGTCCTTGCCGACGTAGTAGCTTGCAAGGCGGCCGCCGGGATAGGATCCCTGCGGCGCGGTCACGAGCCGGTCGTAAAACAGCCTATGAACCGGCTCGCGCATGACCTGTTCGGGCGTGACGGGGTGAAGCGTCTCCAAATATACCGCCAGCACTGCCTCGTTGAGGCGGCGTTCTGCGTCTACGGCCTGACTGATTGCCGATTGATCTCCGAGCCCGTCGAGTTCCCGCAGAACGTCTGAGAAGCGTGGATCTGTCCTGCGGCGGTAGACGAGAATCTGTTCGCCAGGAAGTGTCGACATCATAACCGGCTGATCGACAGGAAGACCGGCCTTGGCAAGAATATCCGCCCGATAATATTCGCCGCTCATTTCCTCCTCGTTTTCCTCCTGGTGGAACTTGAAGAAGTACGGCTTTCCGCCGGCCTCGAAGAAGCCGTTCAGCGAGTTGAGACTGTACTGGTCATGGTTGATCGCCAAATGGCGGGCGTCGACTTGAAAGAGATCCCGCAAGAGATCGGTCAGCAAGGCTTCGGCGCTGCCGTCACGCCGCTTGGCATATTCGCGGATCGCTGCCGTCCGACTGTTTTGTTGGGCCATCGTTTGATCCAATCCAGGCTTGTTATTTTGCCGGCGGCAGATACCTGCTTCCAAGCGTGTAGCGGCTGCCGACATAGGTGAAGGTATTGACGGTTGCCACCGTTTGGCCCGTCCAGGTCTTGCGGTTGAGGACCAGACAACTGTCATGCTCGCGAATGTGCAAAAGCCGAGCATGGCGTTCGGTGGCGGGAACGGCGCTGATCAGGTGTTCTACCTCGGTCAAGGGGGTGCTGTGCTGCAGGTAGTCATATGTCGCGGCCGACGTGAAATCCTGGTCGAGATAGTTCTTGACCAGTTCCGGATTAACGTAACGCTCCTCCAGCTGGACCGGTACGTCGTTTTCGTAGTGAACGATCAGCGAATGCTCTACGGGTTGCGCCTTTTTGAATTCGAAGGAGGCGAGAAGGGCTTGATCGGGTCGCTTTATCCGTTCCAGAGTGATCACCTCCGCGCGATACCTGCTCCCGCGCGCCTTGATCTCGCTGACGATGTTGCTGATCTCAATCAGGGTTGACTGCGCCTTGGGAGGAGAAACGAATGTGCCGACCCCCTGAACGCGGCGCAGGTGACCTTCGGCCGTCAATTCACGAAGCGCGCGGTGGACCGTCATTCGAGAGACGCCGAGCGTTGACATCAACTCGTGCTCAGACGGGACCTTCTCGTTCTGCGGCCAATTGCCATTTCCGATGTTGTCGAGGACGAAGTCCTTGATCTTCTCGTAAAGTGGCAGCGCGGTATTCGAAAGACCGGGCAATTCCTTCTCCGTCTCACGCCGAGGCGTGTGCTTGATCAATCGGCTATCCGGATGATCGTTTTCAGTTTGCTTGAACGACCGTCCATCAAGCGGCGATAGGCGTCAGGAACCTCATCCAGCGAAGTCAGGACCTCGCTAAACTGCAGCAGCGAGGACTGCAGCTTTGGCAATAGCGCGATAGCGTCGGCGAATTCGCTTTCGAAAGCGTGGCAGCCAAGCAAGGCGATCTCCCGCTCGACAAGCACGTTCGGGTCGAGATGGATTTTTTCGTGGCTGATACCCACGAGAGCGAAGGCGCCGCCGCCGTCAAGGAGTTCTATTCCTTTTGCGATGGCTTTCGTGCTCCCGGTAGCGTCCACCGCATAGCGAAGACGTTTCCCGCCGAGAGCCGCCTTGTCCAGCTCTATTGCGGAACCGCCACAAATCTCGGCAACCATCGCGGCGCGATCGGCGTTGAGATCGGAGAACATCAATTTCCCGTCATGAAGGTGCGCAAGCAACAGCCCGCAGAGGCCACCGATCGTTCCGCAACCGATAAGAAGGATCGGCTCGCCAGGCGGCGGATCAAGTCGGCGGACAGCATGAAGCGCGACGGCCAGAGGTTCGGCCATCGCCGCGACCGCCGGTTCCAGCGAAGGCTCGTGCTTGAATACCAGACGGGCAGGCAGGTTCGTCCGTTCCGCAAAGCCACCGTCGCAGACCTCGCCAACGAAACCCAGATGTTCACAGACATTGGTGCGCCCGGATGTGCAGGCGTCGCACTGACCACAGTAGAAACGAGAGTCGGCTGCGACGAGATCGCCGATCGCGAGATTTTCGACACCGGCGCCGACAGCGGAAACACGGCCACAGAACTCGTGGCCGGCTATCGACGGACGCCTGCTGATCCACTGACCGGTCCGGAAGTTGTGAACGTCCGAGCCGCAGATTCCCGCCGCGCGAACATCGATCGTCACGTAGCCCGTCGGCGGCGGGCCTGGAGTTTCGATGTCCTCGACCCTAAGGTCGAGAGCATCGTAAAGCCGCACGGCCCTCATTGGTTCAACTCCGTTTCGGAAGATAGGCGTCTCGCACCGCGGAGACGGCATGGGCATGCGACGAGAAACCTTCGTACTCTGCCAGCTTGTGAGCGCGCTTGGCAAACTCGGGATAGGCCGGTGCCGTCACATATCCGATCGAACTACGCTTGACGAAATCGGTGACCGACAATGGACCATAGGTGCGTGCCCAACGGCTGGTCGGCAGGACCGCGTTCGGGCCAAGGCAGAAGTTGGCAATACTGACGGGCGTATAAGGTCCCAGGAGAATTTCTGCGGCCTCGGTGATGTGGCCGAGATGAGCAAAGGCATCCTGCGACAGGATTTCGAGATGCTCCGGCGCATAGGCGTTGACGAAGTCGTAGCTTTCCTCGATCGACGACGTCAGCACGATGCCGCCCGATTTGCCGGAAAGGACGGCGCTTGAGAACTGGACTCGCTGTTCGGTCATCCGCGACCAATGCTCGGGCAGTGCGGCAAGGGCCTCTTCTGCTACCCGCCGGCTGTGGGTGACAAGGTATGCGGAAGAGTCCGGCCCGTGTTCGGCCTCGATCAGCAGATCAAGGGCTGCCAGCCCGCCATGGACGGTGTCGTCGGCAAAGATCATGGCTTCAGAGGGACCAGCCGGAAGGCCGGTATCGATGATACCGGCCAGACTGCGTTTCGCCGCGACGACCCAGGGGCTTCCGGGTCCGACAATCTTCAGGGCCGGCTTGATCGTTTCCGTTCCATAGGCGACGGCCGCAACGGCCTGCGCGCCGCCAACCTTATAGACAGTTTCGACACCGGCCAGACGTGCCGCCACGAGTGTTGCCGCATCGACGCGACCATCCGGGGCAGGGGGTGTGACAATCGCAAGATTGGGAACCCCTGCGACCACGGCTGGCACCGAGGTCATCATCGTGACCGAGGGAAAGGATCCCTTGCCGCGCGGGACGTAGAGCGCCACCGACTTGATCGGTGTGAAACGGTCGCCCGCGAAAGCGCCCGGCTTGATTTCCTTCAGCCACATCGCCTCGGGCTTCTGCTCCTCGTGAAAGCGACGGATATTGTCAATCCCGAAGGTGATGGCTTCGACAACGTCCTCGCTGACGAGCTTGAACGCCTCGTCGAATTCACTTTCTGTCACCTTCAGGGTCGCTTCCGTGACGTCAGCCTTGTCGAGTTCGCGGCCGAAACGGGCGACAGCACGATCACCTTCCGTGCGCACGGCGTCCAGGATCGGCGCCACCTTCTCCATGAAGCCGGAAATGTCCGTTTCCGATCGTCTCAGCAGCGCGGCCTTTTCGTCCGGTCCGAGCCTGGAATATTCATGAAAGGTGACATTGGTCATTGCTCACATCCCTGTTGGTGCGCAAAGGCGCAGATAGCCGCAACCGTCGTCGCGTTTGCCGCGCAACGATCCATCTTTCCTGCAAGGGATGCCGGGAGGCGGCACAGTTCCTGCTCGCCAACGCATGTCCCTACAGACTATTTGCATCAAGGATACCGGATGGTTATCCGGCCAGATCCCAGGAAGTCTACGACTTCGTTCCCGTTTTTTATTTGTCTATAGATGTCTATACATCTATAGACAATAACATCAAACCCACCCTGTCAAGCCTCATTTGCTTTTTTCAGATGGAAGCCAGAAAGCCACCGTCGACTGGAAGGCATTGACCGGTAATATAGCCAGACGCGCTGCTTGCCAAAAAGACAACCGCACCGCCGATGTCGGATTCCCTGCCAAATCTCTTCTGGGGAATCTTGTCGAGCATTTTCGCTGCCCAGTCCTCGTCCTGGTAAAAGCCCTCTGTCATCGTTGTGCGAAAATAGCCTGGCGCGATTGCGTTGACCCGGATTCCGTATTGCGCCCATTCCGCCGAAAGCGCCCTGGTCATGCCAAGCAAACCGGATTTCGAAGAGCCATAAGGAACGGCGGTTGGAATGCCGACATAGGAGGTCAGCGAGCACAGGTTGATGATGCTACCGCCTTCCGGCTGCGTTGCCATCGTCCGGGCCGCCGCCTGCGACCAAAAGAAAGCTCCCTTGAGATTGGTGCCGATAATTCTATCCCAGAGCTGCTCATCGACGTCGAAGGACGGCGAAACTTCCTCATAGCCGGCGTTGTTGACCAAAATATCGATCGCACCGCTGATGGTCGCGAACCTCGCCAGCGTTGCGTCAATGGAGGAAACGTCTGTCACGTCCTGGGCGCTCGTTACGCAAGACCGGCCGACGGCCTCGATCTTTTGCTTCGTATCGGCCAAGGATTTTTCGTCGCGGGCAGTGATGCAAAGGTCGGCACCCGCCTCCGCAAGCGAAACGGCGATCCACTGCCCCAATCCGCGACTGGCGCCGGTCACCACCGCCACCTTACCTGAAAGATCGAACATTGCTTTTGCCATTGTGATCCCCTTATTTTTTCGCAATCAAAACACGTCCAATCGGTGTTGTCTATACATGTATCGACAAAAGAAGTTTTCCTTCTTATGCTTTCTCTCACCGAAGAAAGGGGCAAACGATGTCGGACAGCAAAAGACACATTCGCGACGAGGTCGCCGAAATACCGCCTTACAATTCCGGACTGACTTTGAACGAGGTGCGCGAGCGCTATCGACCGGCGGTGATCGCTAAACTTGCTTCGAACGAAAACCCGCTCGGCGCATCACCCAACGCATTGTTGTTCCAGCAGGATCTGCAAGATCTGCTCCGCCTTTACCCCGATCCCAAAGGGAGAGCATTATGCGAAGCACTGTCGGAGCGCTTCGGAATCGACGCCTCCCGTATCATCCTCGGCAACGGCTCGGAGGACCTGATTGCAGTCATTTGCAAGGCGGTGGTCCGGCCCAATGATATTGTGACCACTCTTTACCCGTCGTTTCCGCTGCATGAGGACTACACGGCCGTTATGGGCGGAAAGGTGGAGCGGATCGAAATCCTGCCGGATTTATCGATCGATATTGCTGGATTGATCGCTGCCGCTCATCGCAAACCGCGTATGATGTTGTTTGCAAATCCCATGAATCCGGTCGGATCATGGCTCGGGCAGGATGACTTCAAACGATTTCTCGACGCTATCGACGACGACACGCTACTCGTTATCGACGAGGCTTATGCCGAATACGCCTCTGGTGACGACTATCCGGCGACGATGGACATACTGAAATCGAGCAACAAAAGCTGGGTTATCCTGCGCACCTTCTCAAAGGCGTATGGTCTGGCAGGACTGAGGATCGGATTCGGGGTTACCTCGAACGCGGGATTTTGCGATTTTTTGAACCGTGTCAGGACGCCATTCAATACCAATTCGATAGCTCAGGCTGCTGCCATCGCCGCCCTCGGCGACGAAGATCATCTCGCGCGAACGGTCGCACTTGCCATATCGGAAAGGGCACGTCTCAGTTCAGCGTTGATGAAGAGAGGTCTGAAGGTCGCGCCATCCAAAGGAAATTTTGTTTTCTTCGATTGTGAAACGGATGCCTCCATATTCGCGGAGCAGCTTCTGGCGGCCGGGGTTATCGTGAAGCCCTGGAAACAGACTGGATACACCACGTTCATTCGCGTGAGTGTGGGATCCGTCGCGGAAAACGACCAGTTTTTGAACGCGTTGGATATCGTCATAAAGGATTAAGGCATCCGCCGTTACCGAAACAACGGTCCGAGTTGGTTCGAGAACATGCACTCCTGTTAGTTCTAGTGTGTGGTTAGCTCGATGAGGCGGTCTAGTGAAATGACGTCTGCCACCAGTTTCATGTTTTCCAGCGACGATTCGTGCAGGTCGGCGCGGCCGGAGGAGCAGGCGTCGGCGACGACGATGACCTCGTAGCCCATGTCGGCGGCGCAGGCGACGGAGGTGAGGACGACCGAGTTGGTGGCGACGCCCGCCATGATCAGCCGTTCGGCCTTCAAGGTGCGGAGAACCTCTTCGAGCTGCGAGCCGTAGAAGGCATTGACGCGGCTGTGCTTGACGACGAATTCGCCGGCGAGGGGCTCGAGCCCCTCGTGGAATTCGGCCCCCCAGCTGCCGTCCACCATCGCCTTGCCGGCGACGACGTTGCGAAAGATCGGGCAGTTCTGGATGACGTCGGCGTGGTCGGCACGAAAGGCGATGCGCACCGAGACGACGGGAATGCCGTTGTCACGGGCAAAGCCCAGAAGGCGGCCGGCATGGGCGACGACGGCGCTGCGGTTGTCCGCATCCTCGGCCATGCCGACCTTGATCTTGCCGGCCGCATGCAGGACTTCGTTCTGATAGTGCATGGCGACCAATACGGTGCGCATTGTCTTGCTCCTACTGCTGCTGCGCGGCAAAATAGCGGATGGCGAAATCGATCCATTCCGGGAAATGCCAGTCCGCATGCTTGGCCCTGATCTCGGGCGCGAGCGTCTCGACCATTTCGCCTTCGTCTCTCCCGGCCGCCCTGGCCATTGCGACGCGCGCGCCGACGTCGCGGATATAGTCGCGCACGTCGATAAGGATGTCGCTGCCGCGGAGATCGCCGTGGCCAGGCACGACGATGGAGGGATTCCAGGCGATGCAGTCGCCCAAGGCCTGCAGCCAATTGCCCGCATCGATGTCCATGTCGTGCGGCGGAAACCAGGGGAAGATCGGAAAGGTCTTTTCCTCGGCAAGATCGCCGGTGAAGAGAATTTTTTCCGTCGGCAGGAAGACGACCTGATCGGCCTGCGTATGCGCCTGGCCCCAGGTCTTCAGAAGGACCGTGCGGCCGCCGAGATCGACTGTGTGTTCGGTGCCGTCATAGAGCGTGTCGGCTTCGACGAGCCTGGTGTTCTCAAGTGTGGCCGCCACTGCTGGGCCCATGCCTTTGAACATGCCGAGATAAGCCTCGCCCTTGGCCGCGAGTTCTTCAGCCTGCGCCCGATTGTAGACGATCTCGGCTGCCCCCTTGAAAGGCTCCGCGCCATAGCCGTGCTCGGGATGAAAATGAGTGATGGTCAGATAAAGCTTCCGATCGCCGGCGAGCTTTCGGGCGGCGGCAAGCACCGCTTCGCCGTTCGCCCGGCCCATGCCGCTGTCGACCACCATGGCGGAGTGGGTGCCGAGGACGATGCCGATATTGGGTACGAGCGGAATGCGGTGATCCTCGATGATAAAGATGCCGTCGGCGATCTCTTTCGGTGCCGAGGCATCGACGATCGGCGCGGGCGGAATGTTGGCGGTTTCGGTCATGGCCGGTCCTCTTTTTCTTAGGATGCGGGCGGTGCGGGCTTTCGGACGGCCCGGCGCCTTGAAAAGGCAAGGGAAATCTCCCGGCCGGCAGTGATGCCCTGCGGCCGGAAGAGGATGATGAGCAGTGTGAGCGCGGCCAGAATCACGTCGCCCGACCCCGCGGGAGCCGCGATCGTCGTCGCGGTGAAGGGCAGGGACACGCCGGCTTCGGCCAGCCGCAAAAGCTCCGTCAGAACGGAAATCACCAGCGTGCCGACGACGGCGCCGGTCAGGCTGCGCATTCCGCCGACGACAAGCATGGAGATGAACAGGAAGGTCGGGTCGAGATAGAAGCTCTCGACCCTCAGTGTGCCGAGAAAATGGCCGAAGAGGGCGCCGCCGACGCCGGAAACGAAGCTTGCCAGCACGAAAGCTGTCAGCCGCTCGCGCAGCACATGCACGCCGCTGGCGCGCGCGGCCACTTCGTCCTCGCGGGCAGCCCTGAGCGCGATGGCGAAACGTGTCTCCTGGTAAACGAAGGCGACGAGGATGGCGCCGGCGGCAAACAGACCAGCGGTCCACAGCCCGACATAGGCCGGGAGGCCCATGAGAGACTGCTGGCCGCCGGTGACGTCCGTCCAGTTGCCGAGCACGATATAGACGATGATCAGCAACGACAGCGTCGCGATGCCGACGGCAATCCCGGTCAGGCGCATCAGCGGCCAGCCAACGATGAGCGCGACGATGGCGGCGACGCCGCCGCCGGCAAAGGCGCCCGCGAGCGGCGGCACATGCGCCGCCGCCAGCCAAGGCGGCAGGCCGGGCAGGAAGGTGTGCTTCATCGTCGGCAGCATGGTCAGCAGCGCGGACGTATAGGCGCCGATTGCCATGAAGCCGACTGCGCTGAAATTCAGCAATCCGGAATTGCCCATATAGATATAGAGACCCACGACCGCGACCAGGTTGACGAGGCCGAAGGTCACGCGCCGCTGCAGTACGATGCCCGCAAAGCCGGCAAGCCAGGTGATGAGGAGCACGAATGCGATCAATGCGATCAGCGGTCCGATGCGCCGGAGGATATCGCGTATCAGCTCGTTCATCATACGCGCTCCTTCAGGCCGCGTGCCGGAAAAAGCCCCTGCGGACGCACCAGCAACACCAGGATGACCACGACGAACAGGAAGGCCTCGCGGAAGGGCCTGAGTTCCGGCGGCAGGAAGGCCTGCAGCAGGATCGACACGACGCCGACGAGAAAGCCGCCGACGGCCGCGCCGAGCAGATTGCCGAGGCCGCCGATGACCGTCGCGACGAAGGCGATGATGACGAGCTGCACGCCGAAACGCGGCTGCACGAAGCCGGTCTGCGCCGCAAAGAGCAAGGCGACGACCGCCGCCAGGACGCCGCTCAGCGCAAAGGCGGCGGCGATGACGGCATTGGCGCGCACGCCGACGAGCCGGGACATCGTGAAATTCTCCGCCGCCGCGCGCATCTGCAGGCCGAAGCGGGTCTTCTTGAGAAACAGGGTAAGAGCCGCAAGCAGCACGGCGCAGGCGAGAATGGTGACGAGCTTCAGGGAACTGACCTGCACACCGCCGATCGTCACGGCCTGGCCGAGCATCGGCAGGGGATCGAGCGTCTTGATGCGCGAGCCGACCAGGAACACGAGAAGCCGCTGCAGAAACATGCTGACGGAAAAGGAAGAAATCAGCATGGTCGCCGGATCGGCATTGCGCAGCGGCCGGAAGGCGAGCCGCTCGGTCAAAACGGCCAGCGCCAGTGTGACCAGCACCGAAGCGGCGATGCCGATGACGATCGGCTGGCCGGAGAGTGCAAAGAGCACATAGGCGGCGACGGTGACGAATTCCGCATGGGCGAAATTGGCAAGCCGCATCACGCTGAAGATGAGGCCGATGCCGAGTGCGGTGAGGGCGTAGAGGCCGCCGAGGCTGAAGGCATCGACCAGAACCTGGATGATTATCTGCATCAGCGTGCCGCCTCCGTGCGCAGGCCGAAATAGGCGGCTTCGAAATCCGGATCGGCGGCGAGCGCCGCCGACGCGCCGGCAAGCCGGACACGGCCGCCGTTCAGCACATAGGTCCGGTCCGCCGCTTTCAGCGCCCGCGGCGCGTTCTGCTCGACGACAAGAATGGTGACGCCCTGAGCGCGGATTTCCGCCAGCAGTTCGTAGACCCGATCGGTCACCTTCGGCGCCAGGCCGAGCGACGGTTCGTCGAGCATTAGCAGCCGAGGCTTCGCAAGCAGGGCGCGGGCGATGACGAGCATCTGCTGCTCGCCCCCGGACAGCCGCCCGGCGGCTTCGTTGCGGCGTTCGCCGAGGATCGGGAAAATGTCGAAGAAGCGGGCTATCTCCGCCTTGACCTGGTTGTGGTCGCTGCGGACGGTCGCGCCAAGGGTCAGGTTTTCGAGGACGCTCAGGCCGCCGAAGACATGCCGTCCCTCCGGGACCAGCGCGATGCCGCGGCGCACGGTGCGCTCCAGCCCGCGCGGCGTGATTGGCTCACCGGCAAAGGTGATGCTTCCACCGGCCGGCTGGACGAGACCGGCGATGGCGCCGAGCAGCGAGGACTTGCCGGCGCCGTTGGGTCCGACGATCGAAACCACTTCGCCCTCGTCGACATGGAGCCGGACGCCCGAAAGGGCGGCAATACGGCCATAGCGGACAAAAAGATCCTCGATCGCCAGAAGGGGAGAGGAGGTCGCCGTCATGCTGCCCCCGTGCCGAGATAGGCGGACTTGAATTGCGGGTCGGCCAGCACCTCGGCCGGGGTGCCGGTCGCGATGGTGCGGCCGCTTGCCATGACGTGCAGGCGCCGGCAGATGGTCATGACCAAAGTCATGTTGTGCTCGATCAGCAGCACGCCGCAGGAAAAATCGCCCTGGATGCGGCGGATGAGGTCGGCGAGCGATTCCGCCTCGCCGATGTTCAGTCCGGCCGCCGGCTCGTCCAGCAGCAGAAATTTCGGGGCGAGCGCCAGGGCGCGGGCGATGCCGACGCGCCGCTCGTCGCCATAGCTCAACGTTCCGCCGCGACGATCGGCCTTGTCGCCGATGCCCATGTAGTCGAGCATCTCGGCAGCCCTGCGGCGGGCGCGAAAGCGGCTGATGCCAAGGCTGCTGAGGCTGGCCTCGATGTTTTCGCTGATGGTCAGATCCTTAAAGAGCCGCACGGCCTGGAAGGTCCGTACCACGCCGTGGCGCGAGAACCAGGCGGCCGAGCGGCCGGCGCAGTCCACGCTCTCGATCGCAACCCTCCCTTCGCGCGGCTTCTGGAAGCCGCTGAGAACGTTGACCATGGTCGTCTTGCCGGCGCCGTTCGGGCCGATCAGTCCGAGGATTTCGCCGCGGTCGAGTGCCATCGATACCTTGTCGATGGCACTGACGCCGGCAAAACGCACGCTGATGTCAGTTGCGCTGAGTTGCATTGCCTGCCGTCCAGCCTAATCCAGATGCACGGTCGTGGCGGAGAACTTGCCGACGGCGGAGAACTTGCCACCCTGGCTTTGGACGATCGTCATCGGGCGGCTCGTTTCGATGTGGAGTTCCGGCGTGTAGGTCGTCGGGCCGATCACGAGCTTCTCGTCCTTGAACGTGTCGAGGACGGCGGCGACCTTGTCGGCATCGAAGGAGCCTGCCTTCTGCGCCGCCTTTGCCCAAGCCTGGATCAGCGAGTAGCCGCGCAAGGAATAGGAGGCGTCGGAGCGCTGCTTGTATTCGGCCTGATAGCGCTTGAAGAAGTCGTTGACGGTCGGATCGGGATCGTCGCCATAGACCGAGCCGTAGTCGGCGACGTAGAAATTGCTGAGGTTCGGCACGGTGCCGGCCCAGTAGTCGCCGTCCATGGACTCGCCGGTCAGGACCGGCTGGTTCAAGCCTGCTTCGCGTAGCTGGCGAATGGCGCTCGGACCGCCGGGGGCATAGGAGCAGACGACGATGAAGTCCGGCTTGGCGGGCAGGTTGTTGATCCGCGTGGCCTGAGCGGCGATGCTCGGGTCGTTGTTCAGGAAGGTGTCGTCGCCGAGGAGGGCCTTGTCGCCGGCAAGCTCCTTCCAGCGCTGGCTGAAGCTGCCACAGAGCGACTTGGTGAAGGAAATGGTGTTGTCCAGCAGGACATAGGCCGATTTCCAGCCCTGCTTCTGGAAGGCCCACTCGGCCAGGAGCGCGCCCTGGGCCTGCGCTGCATTCGAAATCGAATAGGCGTAGGGACCGATGCCGGTGACGCCGAACTTCGGGTCGGAAGCGCCCGAAAGCGCAATGATATTGTTCTGCTGGGCGATGAAGGCGCCGGGCGCGCCGAAGTCGAAGTCGCTCGGGAAGAGCATCGCCTTGACGCCCTTGCTGACCATCTCGGTCGCGCCGTCGGCGCCGAGTGCCGGCTCGGACTTGTTGTCGAAGGTCTCGACCTGGATCTGACTGCCCAGCACGCCGCCGGCCGCATTGATTTCCTTTACCGCCAGCAGCGCGCCGTTGACGGTGCTGGCGTCGATCGGCTGGAACCAGCCGCTATAGGACATGACGAAGCCGATCTTGATCGGATCGGCGGCGTAGAGACTGGTGCCGCTGAGAACAAGGCCCGCGGCCGCGGATGCCACGAAGCGGAAGATGGATCTCATGATGTCGTTCCCCTTGTCGTCTCGATGGGGAGCCGTCGCCCGATTGCTGCCGCGGACCGTCATGGAAAATGGTGGTCATCACGGGAACAGAAGAAGCACGCCGACCTAGCCAAAAAGACGTTCGTTAATATATGAACGATTTTAAGCTAGCGCGTTTCCGACCGTCCGACAAGATAGTCGGCGCAATTTGTTTAGGTTTAAAATATGTGCCGGCCAGCGGCTTTGCTTGCCTTGGCGAGCAATAGAGTCTAGGCACCAGACAAAAGCGCGATCTGGCAAACCAACGGCCCGGTAGGAGCAAAATGGCGGATAGCAAGCCCAAGGCCACGGAGCAGGACATGTCCGAGATCAAGACGCCGTCGATCCTGCCGATGTCGCAGAGCTTCGGCAACAGCCTGCGCCATGTCAACCGGCTGATCCAGCGCGACCTCGGTGCGCGGATCGCCCCGCTCGGCATCACGCTTGGCCAATGGTATGCCCTGCGCACACTCTGGTACAGCGATGGGTTGACCCAGGTGGAACTCGCCCAGAAATCCGGCATCGCCGGCCCCGCCATGGTCATTGCCGTCCGTGCGCTTCTCGCCATAGGTCTCGTCACCCGCCGCCGGCATTCCAGCGACAAGCGCAAATACATCATTTCGCTGACGGAGAAGGGTCGGCGGATGGAGGAGCCGGCGCTCCAGGCAGCGATCAATGCCAATTGCGACGCCTTGGACGGCGTTAGCAGCGCCGATATCGAGGTTGCCATGCGCGTGCTGGCGAAAGCCTACGACAATCTCACCGCCGTCGGCATTCCGGTCGCCGCCGAAGACGGCGTAGATGCGATGATCGAGTAACCCAGAGCACGTCCATTTCTACTCGATGCCAACGATAGCCGCCGGAGCAGGTTCCGCGTCTGGCAGGATGCAAACCAGAGGTTCCGGCATCTGATGGTTCGGATCGAGCCCAAACCTTTCAGGCTCCTTCGTCGAGCACTTGCACCGGTTCATTCGCTCGACCTTAACCGTTGGTCCGCGGATGTTTTGCTTGCTCCGTGCGGCCTTGCGTAAAAACAAAAGGATAGAGCGTTTTTGCGATTCGAGGAAAAGCGGAAAAGCTCTGGCCGATCTCTCCGGACTGGTGAGAAGGTTGCGCCATCAGATGCGGGAATCAAGCATCTGACCCCTCACATATTCGGATAGACTGGTCCCTCGCCGCCCTGCGGTGGGACCCAGTTGATGTTCTGGTTGGGGTCCTTGATGTCGCAGGTCTTGCAGTGGACGCAGTTCTGGGCGTTGATGACGTAGGTCTCCTTGCCGTCCTTCTCTACCCATTCGTAGACGCCGGCCGGACAGTAGCGCGTCGACGGGCCGGCAAAGA
>NZ_WUEY01000018.1 GCF_010668395.1 Martinezella lusitana | reverse complement strand
AAATCACGTCATTCTGAATCGACGAGAACTCACACTCGTCTCAAAACGCAATCACTGCGCCAAAACGAGGTGTATTCTCTTGTTCAAAACGTAACCGTCGAAGTCTCTTTCCAGAACCGAAATCTCTTCCGGTCCCGCAAGCTTCGCCGCCCACGTTTCTCTTTCTTCTCTTCTTCAATTGTCAAACAACAGACCAGAAAAACCCAGTCGAAATTCCTTCCCGCAATCCCAGGCACTTAAGCCCAGAACCAACAATCAGCATCGCAGCCAATCCAGGAAACACTAGAGCGAAGGACTTCGTCGCCAGCAGCGCCGCCGCCCTCGTCAGTGATCGGGCTTATAGACCCCCCAACCCGATATAGTCAACACCGCCTCTGTAAAAATTCTGACATTTTTGTAACGCACTGGTTTTAATAGGATATTTGTAATGACCAGGGGAAAGAGAGGAAAATGTACCAATGAGGAGATGAAAATATTGTCCGGATGGTAAAATTTTCCGCAAGGCGACGTGCCGACACTTTCCTTGAAGCGCGCTCAGGAAATCCCGCTCGGCATTGCCCCGCAATCCACCGGACGATGGAATGATTTCGCGGGCGAATCCATCCGCCGCAAGCCGCAGAAAAACCAAGATTTTACATGATCTTTCTGTTATATATTGGGGAAGGGAGGAAACAATGCACACGACAAGACCGGAAAGCATCATCGAAGTCAGCTTCGACAGCGCCAATGGCCGCCGCGCACTCGGCATCATGAGCATGCGCCAAGCATTGGATCTGCCCGACCTGCCGAGCTTTACCTACACGCATCCGGATCCGTCCAAGGCGGCCGCCGGCATCGTGCTGAGCAGGGAAGAGCTCAGGAAATTCATGACCTGCCATTGAGCAGGCAACCCAGCGCAACGGCCGATCGCGCAACCGCGCGAATGTCAGACAATTGCGCCTGTTTCAGGCTGCTTTCTTTTCCATCATAGCCAGCGGCAGCAGGACAACGGCGTTCAGGCCGCCTCCTTGGCGATCTTCCAGGCATAGCGCGCCGCCATGCGCATCGAGAATCTGGCGAACGATCGCCAGGCCCAGGCCGCTGCCGCCGAGATCGCGGTTACGCGACTCCTCGAGCCGCACAAAAGGTTCGAGCACTTCCTTGCGCCGGTCCGCGGGAATGCCCGGCCCGCGATCGCCGACGACGATGGCTCCCTGATCGCCACGACGCTCGACGGCGATATCGGCCTGGCCGCCATACCGCAGCGCATTATCCATGAGATTGTCCAGCACCCGCGCCAGCGCCAGCTCCGGCATCGTCACGGCGACCGGCTGCCCGATCGGCGTGAAGACAACGAGACCCTGCCCGTCCTGACGCTCGGCGAGGTGACCTTGAATGGCCGTATCGAGATCGGCGATGTTCCGGCCATCCGAAACGACGGTGCTGCTGGCAAAGCCGAGAGCATCCTCCACCAGCCGCTGCATGGCCTCGACATCGGCGATCGCCCGCTCGCGATGCGGCGTGTCGGGCATCATCTCCATGCGCAGGCGGAAACGGGTGAGATAAGTCCGGAGATCATGCGAGATCGCCCCGATGATCAGCGTGCGGTTGCTGACCAGGGCGGCGATGCGCAGCTGCATGGCGTTGATCGCCTTGATCAGCATGCGCAGCTCGCAGGCTCCTCTTTCGGGAATGTGGACCGGCTGCAAACCGTTGCCGATCGAATTGACGGTGCGGGACAAGCGGGTCAGAGGCCGGGTTTCCCGCGCCACGGCGGCAATGGCAATGACCGCGACCATCATGCCGAGAATACCGGCGATGAGGCCGACCGGAATCCCGTGCAATCGCACCGTCGGCGTATCGGGCAGATTGAAAACGGCGATCCTGCCGCCGGCAACGCCGACCGACACCTCCATGATCCGATCCGGCGCGCCGACGGAGAACCAGCCCTGCGGCCGTTCCGACAGCGAGCGCATGTTGAAATAGCGGTTGCCGAGGGCGATGCTGGCGAATTCGCGGGCCAGCTTGTCGGTCAGCGTCAGGTCCGAAGTCTCGTCCTTCTGTCCGGGCGCCGGCGCATCCGCCAGGCGGATCGCCAGGCCATTGGCACTCAACGCCCTTACGGCAAGCGGCTGTGCCTCGGGCGGAACGGCATCGAGAAGACGGACCGCCGTCTTGACCTGCATGGCCGGCGACAGCTCCGGGTTGAACGACGTATCCGGCTTCAGCTGCGCGGCAAGAAACGCCGCGAGCTGGATGACGAACAGCGCCACGGCGACGATCATGATGATGCGGGCGACGAGGCCGAGTTTCAGCATGGCTCAGACATCCTTCACGTCGGTGGTGAGAAGATAGCCGGCATTGCGCACGGTGGTGATGATGTGGGCGCCATCGGGCAGGCAATGGCCGAGCTTGGTGCGCAGGCGGGAGACGGTAACATCGATGGTGCGATCGAAGGGATCGGCGCCGCGGCCGCGCGTCCAGTCGAGCAGTTGATCGCGCGATAGGACGCGACGCGGCCTTTCGAGGAAGCAGACGAGCAGGTCGAATTCGGCCGTCGTCAGATGCACGAGGCGCTCGCCTTCCATCTCGATCACCCGGCCGTCAAGATCGACGGTCAGGCCGGCGAAGTGCTTGCGCCTCGACGGAATATTGGCGTCTTCCGGCCGCTCCGGGCTGGAGCGGCGGAGGATGGCGCGGATGCGCGCCAGAAGTTCGCGCGGATTGAACGGCTTGCCGAGATAATCGTCGGCGCCCATTTCGAGGCCGAGGATGCGATCAATATCCTCCGATTTCGCCGTCAGCATGAGGATCGGCACCTGGCTGCGCGCACGGATGCGACGGCATGCCGACAGGCCGTCTTCGCCCGGCAGCATCAGATCGAGGATGATGAGATCTGGAAAACCCTTGGCGAGCGCACGATCCATGGCGGCGGCGCTTTCGGTGGCCTGAACGGAAAAACCCTCGCGGCTCAGGAACTCCTCCAGGAGTGCCCTAATCTCGCGGTCGTCCTCGACCAGAAGAAGCGATGCGGAAACCATGGCCCTTCCATGCGGGGCGAGAGGTCGTTTTGGCAACAGGGAAACGGTCGGCGTTACAAACTGTAACAAATTTCCCCTCTTTTGAAAAATCCCAGCAAAAGAAGCAGTGCAGTTTCCCATGCAACCGGGATCCCTCCGGAGCGAATGACGGCAACCCTATTGCCGTCTACCCGACCCCCATCGCCCGCTCCGGTCCGCGACAGGGCTCGCATCCATGAAATGCGAGCCCTGTCTGCCTTTCGAACTTGCCTTTTCTCCGGCAATGCGATTTGCGTCCCGCCCATCCCCGTGCGAAAGGAATGTCCTTCACCGGCGCGATGCGCGGTCACTGCAATGAAGATCATGAGGCAAGACGGGTGAGCCAGCGGCAATCACCGCAAAGATCCGGCAAGACGGCGAGAAGCCGGCAGGAGCCCGAAGGCAAGCGCGTGACCTTGCCGCGGGCGCTTTCCAAGCTCGGCTATTGCTCCCGCACGCAGGCGGAGGCGCTGATTGCGGCCGGCCGGGTGACTGTCGACGGGCGGACGATCTCCGATCCCGCCACCTGGGTCGATCTGGAGCGCTCGAAATTCGCGGTCGATGGCATCGAGGTCGCCGCGGAGAAAAAACTCTATTTCATGCTGAACAAGCCGCGCGGGCTGGTGACCACTCGCGACGATCCCGAGGGGCGGCCGACGGTTTACGATTGCCTGAAGGAAGTCGATGCCCGTCACCTCGCCCCCGTCGGGCGGCTGGACAAGGCAAGCGAAGGATTGCTGCTTTTTACCAACGACACCGTGCTGGCTCAGGCTCTGCTCGATCCGGTGAGCCATGTCGGCAAGACCTATCATGTGCAGGTCGATCGCATCATGGATCAGGAACAGCTTGCGCGCATGGAGCGCGGTATCGTCGACGATGGCGAGCTTCTGACCGCGAGCTCGGCCCGCCTGTTGCGCAACGGCGACCGTCACAGCTGGATCGAGGTGGAGCTCAAGGAGGGCCGCAACCGGCAGATCCGGCGCATGCTGGAGGCACTCGGCATCGAATGCCTGCGGCTGGTGCGCGTCGCTTTCGGCGATATCGCGCTCGGCGATCTGCCGAAAGGAGGCGTGCGAGCGCTGAGCGAGGCCGAAATCCTCGGCTTGCACCGGCGCGCGGGAATGAAGATCAACAGATAGAAGGCGGAATGCGATGCAACCCCATGACTTCTGGCAGGAGCTGCATGCGCCCGGCAGCTTCGATCCCACGGAGGCCCGCCCGGATTTCCATGTGGCGGAGTTGCCGGACGGGCGTCAGTTGCGTCTGCCGATCCGCGTCCTGGCCGACGGCGAACATGCGCTCGCATCGCTGATCGTCAATCAGGCGAGCTTTGCCGTGCAGGACGCGTTGGCCGAGGCGCTTGCGGCACGCATCGCGGCGCACGATGTCGATGTCGTCGCCGGCCTGCCGACGCTCGGCCTGACGCTGGCTTCCGCCGTCGCCCGCGCGCTCGGCCATCCACGCTATGTCCCGCTCGGAACATCGCGCAAGTTCTGGTATCGCGACGAACTGTCGGTCGCGCTTTCTTCCATCACGACGCCGAACCAGGAGAAGCGTCTTTATGTAGACCCGCGGATGCTGCCGTTGCTGGAGGGAAAGCGGGTGGCGCTGATCGACGACGTGATCTCCAGCGGCGCCTCGATCGTCTCCGGACTTTCCCTGTTGGCATCCTGCGGCATCGAGCCTGTCGTGATCGGCGCGGCCATGCTGCAATCCGATCGCTGGCGGGACCGTGTCGACATGGATGGCAAGGCATGGAGCGGACGGATCGTCGGCGTCTTTTCGACGCCGATCCTGGAGCGGAGCGAAAATGGCTGTTGGCACCGCCCCGGCTGACCGATTTTCCGCGGCTGTGAGCCCACCAGGAGAACCGGTTTACATATTATTATATGTGAAAGCCGTTCCGATTCCGGCCGCAATGCGCTAAGGGTCCGCTGAAGAAGCATCCGTCGGGCGGATGCACGAGCCTGCTGGTGGACGCGTTGCGAATTCTCTCCGAAGCCCATTTCCCGGAACTGCCCAACTACTATCGCGGCAAGGTGCGCGAGAATTACGACCTGCCCGATGGCAGCCGCATCATCATCAGCACCGACCGGCTGAGCGCCTTCGACCGCATTCTCACCTGCATTCCCTACAAGGGCCAGGTGTTGACGCAGACGGCGCGCTACTGGTTCGAACAGACGCGCGATATCTGCCCGAATCATGTCATCGACTATCCGGACCCGAACGTCGTCGTCGGCAAGCGGCTGAACATCCTGCCCGTCGAAGTCGTCGTCCGCGGCTATCTTGCCGGCACGACAGGCACCTCGATCCTGACACTCTACAAGAAGGGTGAGCGCGAGATGTACGGCATCACGCTGCCGGACGGCATGCGCGACAACCAGATCCTGCCGGAGCCGATCATCACGCCGACGAGCAAGGAATTCGACGGCGGCCACGACGAGCCGCTGACGCCGACGCAGATCGTCGAGCACGGGCTCCTGACCGCGGCGCAATGGCAGACGCTTTCGAACTACGCCCTTGCCCTGTTCGCGCGCGGACAGGAAATCGCCCGCAAGCGTGGACTGATCCTCGTCGACACCAAATACGAATTCGGCACCGACGAGAACGGCACCATCATCCTCGCCGACGAGATCCATACGCCCGACAGCAGCCGCTACTGGCTGGCCGACAGCTATCAGGACAGATTCGACAAGGGCGCGCGCCCGGAAAGCTTCGACAAGGATTTCGTGCGCGCCTGGGTTACGGAACGCTGCGATCCCTACAAGGACGATATTCCGGAGATTCCGGCCGATCTCGTCGAGCAGACGTCAAAGGTCTATATCCGCGCCTTCGAGGCGATAACGGGTACACCTTTCGTGCCCGACGATCGCGGCGCAACGCCGCGCGACCGGGTTCGCGCAAGTCTGGCGCGCTACTTTACCTGAGAGACAGTCCAAGCGGTCGTTTGAACCGCGCTGATTTGCCGGGCAGTTTCCGAGGGTTGCATCGATCACCGATTCGCGGATGCCATGCATCCCTGAGTGGTGTGGAAAAGGGTATGTTTTTTGCAACACTTTAGATTTTTTTTACCAGAACCCTGATATTTCGCCCGATCCCACATATGTTCGCAGCCGAGAATTCGTAAAAGCCACTGTGCTATTGCAAAACTCATTGCTAGATTGACGCCGACCGCTTCGGGTTCATTGTTTGTATTGCGTAAGGCTGGAAGCGCCGACACATGGGATCACGTCGATCCCGAAAAAACACTGATCATGTAAATTGAATTGTGGGACAATGTGATGGTTTCCATTCGTACTGCCGCCCCCGCCCTGCTGCTTGTTTTGGCAGGCTGCGTTAGCGGCCCAGACCATAAACCACCGGAAATGCCTCTCCCGGCCAAATTCTCGGAGGGCGGTACGAAGATGAACGGCGATATCGCCGGGTCGCAATGGTGGACCGCCTTCAGTGACTCCAAGCTGAACGCCTTCGCCGCACAAGGACTTGCCCAGAACCTCAACATCCAGCAGTCGCTGGAAATTATTAATCAGGCTGAAGCCGCGGTCGTTACGGCCGGTGCCGGCGGCCTCCCAAGCCTGACCGTGACAGGCGACAATACGACCAGCGGCCAGAAGGGCTCGCTGCGTACCCAGACTGAAACGCGAAATGAGTCCGGCGGCAGCGCCTCGGCTTCGTGGCTGCTCGACCTTTGGGGTCAGTACCGCCGGGCCAAGGAAAGCGCCAACGCTTCGCTCGATGCTGCTTATTCCAACGTCGACACTGCGCGCCTGACCTATCTGTCGGATCTGGCCACCAGCTACGTCAACGCCCGCTACTACCAGGCACTTGTGGCGATCGCCCAGGAAAACCTCAAGTCCCGGCGTGACACGCTTTCGCTGACCAAGTTCCAGCTCGAAGCCGGTGCGGCATCCCGCCTCGACGTGGTTCAGGCCGAAGGTCTCGTCAACTCGACGCTTTCGACCATTCCCGGTTTCGAAATCAGCTACCGCCAGGCCGTCCACCACATTGCAACGCTGCTGAACGTGCCTTCGTCCACGATCATCACTCAGATGCAGGGCGGCGGCAGACAGCCGGTGTTCCGCGGCAACGTTCGCACGGGTATTCCCGCCGATCTCATTCGCAATCGTCCGGACATCCGTGCCGCAGAGCGCAACCTGGCCGCTGCTACGGCCCAGATTGGCGTGGCGGAAGCGAAGCTCTTCCCGTCGATCACGCTCAGCGGCGCGATTTCACCGACCTATATTCATAGCTCGTCCGTAAGCGGTGGCCTGACCAGCTGGTCGTTCGGTCCGTCGCTGAACCTGCCGATCTTCGATGGCGGTGCGTTGCGCGCCGGTGTCAAGACTGCAGAGTCCTCGAGCCGCGAACAGTATATCATCTGGCAGCAGACGGTAAGGACGGCGATCCAACAGGTCGAAGACGCTCTTTCGGCCGTTACCCGCGATGCACAGACGGTCTCGGCTCTCCACGCCCAGGTCAAGTCCTATGAGGAAGCCCTCCAGCTCTCGACCGCAAGCTACAAGGACGGTGCGTCTTCCCTGCTCGACGTGCTCGACGCGCAGCGTAACGTGACCGCTGCCCAGCAGAGCCTGGCGCAGGCCGTTCAGCAGAGTGCGAACGACTATATTGCACTGAACGTCGCCATCGGTGCCGGCTATGTGCCGGCTGGCAAGACGACTGTCGCCGCGGCTCCTGAAAAGGCCAAGGTCGTCAAGGTCTCGGCCAAGAAGGTGAACTGACAAGATCGTCCGGCATCGCCGGGCACATTCTCAAAACCGCCGCAGGCAACTGCGGCGGTTTTTCTTTTTGGCGCGGGAATGAATGATGCTGAAAATGGAAATGGCGCGCTCCGCTTTCGCATGAAGCACGCCATTTCCATAAAAACAAAAAGGCCGGAATGATCCGGCCTTTCGTCATCCGCTATCGCATCAGTGCCAGTACATCCGTGGTCAAAGGCAATGCGGAACTGCAACCAGATTGATCATGAAAGGTTAACCAAGGGTTAACGCCACTTTCACTCTCACGACGGACGAAAACGGCTCGCTTTCCAGCGCGCCAGCCACCCATCGGCTGCATGACTGGACCGTATATCGGAGCGCAAGGTGGCTATTTCAAGGCCATCTCTCCAATTTCCCCGATCGGACTTCGAGTAGTTGCCGCCGGAGCGGCAGTATCGCGCCTAAATACAGGGAAAGCCTGTCAAAAAAATCAGCCGATTTTGTGCGTCCCGCCAGTGGCCGTTCAAGCTGCATTCATGCCGATACTCTTAAAACACATGCAAAGATTGAAGAGGCGCCGTGGAATCCTATCAGATTCCGTGCATGCGCAGGCCTTTATCTTGCCGAATTTGGGAAGTCTTACCGAATAGCGCCGGGGTAGGCGCACTATCGCGAAACAGGCACCGGGCAGCGATCTCGCGGCGGCGGTGTGCAAAGGGAGAGTGTATATGAGGTTCAAGGTTCTTGCCGCAAGCTTGCTGGCGGCATTCATCGCGCTGCCGGCCGTCGCCGAAGCAGCGGAGGGCTTCGCCACCGCAAACGTCAACATGCGATCGGGTCCGAGCACCGCCTATCCGGCGGTGACCATGATCCCCGTCGGCGTGCCGCTGCAGATCAACGGCTGCCTCAACGAGACGCCCTGGTGCGACGTCTCCTTCTATGGCGGCCGTGGATGGGTCGCCGGCCAGTACATACAGGCAACCTACCAGTCGCGCCGCATTTATGTGGGCCCGCAATATTACCGGCCGCTCGGCATCCCGACGGTGGTCTTCAACTTCGATGACTACTGGGGTCGCTACTATCGCGGCCGTGACTTCTATCGTGACCGCGACCGCTGGCGTCGTGGCCCCGGCTGGGTCGACCGCCGCCCTGACAGCGGCTGGGATCGGAATGCTCCGGGATGGGATAACGGGCCGGATCGCAATTGGGACCGCCGCCCCGACCGCAACCGCGATTGGAACCGCGGATCGGACTGGAACAATGGTCCGGACCGCACCTGGGATCGCCGTCCCGATCGCAATCGGGACGGACAAGGCGACGGCAACCGCGACTGGGGCCGCCAGCGGCCGGACAACAACCAGGATTGGGGCAACCGGCCGGACCGCCCGCGCGACAACAACAATCGTCCCGACAGCCGTCCGCGTCCCGAACCGCAGCGTCAGCAGCCGCAGGCTCAACCGCGACCGCAGCCGCAAGGCAATCCGCGGCCGAATGCCGGCGCTCCCGGACCCTACAGCCCCGAGCACAGAGAAAGTTGCCCGGCGTCGGAACCGAATTGCCGCATGTCCGTCCGAGGTTCGAACCGCTGACGGCAGCCCGATAGTCTGAAAAAGGAAAGGCCAGCGACCTTCGAAGTCACTGGCCTTTTTGTTGAGATAGATCCGATTTCAAGAGATGCAGAGCTGCTGCGGAGTGCGGCAGCGGCGTCAAAATCGAGGGATTATGGAAGCCTATACGGGTTCAACCACTTCGTCTCTCGCGGCGCTTTCGTCGGCTCGCAAGCTTCAAGCGGTCAAACGGCCCGTCCATGCCGTTGCGCGTCAGTGCATTTTCAGGTGCGCTTCCCGCGTCGCCGAAATGAACATTTCCCGTGCCTCTTCGGCCGACTTGCGACCGTCGATCGCCGCCCGGCAAAGGCTTCGCGCCGCCACGTAGAGCGGACCGCGCCGGTCGGGCCATAGGTTGGCCATGCAGTTGAGGGCCTCGTACGGGCCTGTCACGACCTGAAACGTATCCTGAGCAAAACCGATCTCGATTGGATTGCTCCATTTGACTTGTCGCATGAACACTCCTCCTCACGCGTTGCCAATTGCTGGGAACCGCCCTCCAAGACGGTCACATGACAGTAGTATAACCTCGATCAGAGCATTCGAAAATACGGAAGATTGCGTGTCATACGCGAAGTATCGACGCATCCGGCGGATGGCGTCGTTTTCCGCCAACGCAAACGCCGCATTCCCTCGGATTTTTTGAAGACTGACATGTCGATGAAAGTTCAGGACTATCCGGGCGCTCCGGATCGATGCCTGATATCTATTTCTCGCGCGCAATCCGCTTTGCCTCGTCCGGTGAAAACCCGGCGCGGCGAGCCAGCCATTCCAGCCCGAATATGCGGTCGATCTGATCGACCAGCCAAAGTTCGAAACGCTTCCACATTGACATAGCCTCCTCCGCTGCGAACCTTTCGGTCGCGGCGGTCCGCAATGAACATCGCGCCGGGCCTGCCAATTCCTTTCAACGAAACTGCGGCGGCCTTTGCGCGTTCGAGAGCAACTCCTGCTTGGTCGCAAAGTCGCCGAACAGCTTTTTCAGCCGGGCTTCCTCCTCCTTGCAGATCCGGTGGCGCCGGGCAAAATCCTCGACGCTCCAGACTTCGCGCAGCTTGCTCTCGCTGATTTCCTCTATCTTGATCAGTGAACTCATTTGCTCGCCCTCTTTTTCTTTTGTGAGAGGATAATGCCCGGGACGCCGAAAGGTTCCCCGATGCGTTGGGTGGCAGGCGGGTCAGCGCGCCGGGATCCGGGCCGGAATTGTTCTTAATCCCTCCTTAAATCGCCGCATTTACAGTTCAGGCGGGACTTGATGTCTTCACGAGGGGTTCGTGGACGAATGGCGGGTTGCCCGCCTCGACAGCCGGGATCGGCTTTCTGGGTGACGCGCCGGCTGAGAGCGGCCGGGCGGCCTCAAAGATTTCTACCGCCGCTGCGATCAGCCTGATAGAAGACATGGGAACACTGGGCACCGAGGTACGACCGGCCGGCAATGGCAGATAAGAAGAAATCACGCCAGAGGATAGAACCATCCTTTTCCAGCGGCCGGGAACGCACCGATGAGGGATTCAATGCAGGCGAGCGCATCGTCGGCAACAGGCGCTCGTCCAAGACCTATTACGAAGAGCCGGAATCCGAAGAGGAAGAGGACGAAGACGACGAGGAAGAACCCGTGGTCCAAAAGCCTCGCCGCGCGCCCAGCAAACGCAAGCCTGCACGACGGGCGCGTCCGCGACGCGGCTTTTTCGGCTTTATCCGCGCCACGATCTATTGGGGCCTCGTGCTTTGCCTCTGGGTGGGCATCGGCCTTGCGGGCCTCGTCGCCTATTACGGTTCGCGCATGCCGAGCGCCAGCACCTGGTCCATCCCCGAACGGCCGCCGAACGTAAAGATCAACGACCTCGACGGCGCCCTGCTTGCCAACCGCGGCACGACCGGCGGCGAGGCTGTGGCGCTCAGCGACATGTCGCCCTACATCCCCGAAGCCATCATCGCCATCGAGGACCGTCGCTTCTATTCGCATTTCGGCTTCGATCCGATCGGCCTTGCCCGCGCCGTCGTGACGAACGTGGTGACCGGGCACGCCGTCCAGGGCGGTTCGACGCTGACGCAGCAGCTCGCCAAGAACCTGTTCCTGTCGCCGGACCGCACGCTGGAACGCAAGGTGCAGGAAGTGCTGCTGGCCCTCTGGCTGGAGCACAAGTACACCAAGGACCAGATCCTGACGATGTACCTGAACCGCGTCTATTTCGGCTCCAACGCCTATGGCGTCGAGGCGGCCTCGCGGCGCTACTTCAATAAATCGGCCAAGGACGTCAATCTCGGCGAAGCGGCGATGCTGGCCGGTCTGGTCAAGGCGCCGTCACGGCTGTCGCCCGCCCGCGATCCCGCCGCCGCCGAAGCCCGCGCGCAGCTGGTGCTGCAGGCCATGCACGAACAAGGCTTCATCTCCGAGGCCGACATCAAGACGGCAATGTCGCAACCGCCGACCCGATCGAAAAGCTACTGGAGCGGCGCCGAGAACTATGTCGCCGACATGGTCATGGATCAGCTGCCGAAGCTTATCGGCGGCGACATCAAGGAAGACCTGATCGTCGACACCACGCTCGACATGTCGCTGGAGGAAAAGGCCGAGAAGGCGCTGAGCGACGTGCTCGAAAAGGACGGCAAGAAGCTGAACGCCTCGCAGGCCTCGCTGGTTTCCGTCGACGCGACGGGCGCCGTGCGCGCGCTGGTCGGCGGCCGCGACTACGCGCAAAGCCAGTTCAACCGTGCCGTGACCGCCAAGCGCCAGCCGGGCTCGGCCTTCAAGCCTTTCGTCTATACCGCCGCGCTCGAGATGGGTCTGACGCCCAACTCGATCCGCAACGACATGCCGGTGAAGATCGGCAACTGGTCACCGGAGAACTACGAACAGCGCTATAGCGGCCCCGTGACGCTCGCCACTGCCATTGCGAAATCGCTGAATACCGTTGCCGCGCAGCTCGTCGCCGAAGTCGGCCCCGACCAGGTCATCAAGGTCGCGCGCAGCCTCGGCATCGAATCCGACCTGCAGGCCAATGCCTCGATCGCGCTCGGCACGTCCGAGGTGTCGCTGCTGGAGCTCACTTCCGCCTATGCCACATTCATGAACGGCGGCTTCAAGGTGGCGCCGCACGTCATCACCAAGGTAACGACCGCCTCCGGCAAGGTGCTCTACCAGGTCAATACCGACAATCCGCAACGGGTGCTCAATCCCGATATCGTTGCCAACATGGATGCGATGATGGCCGGCGTCATCGCCTACGGAACGGGCAAATCGGCGCGCATTCCCGGCTGGCAGGCCGCCGGCAAGTCCGGGACCACGCAGTCCTTCCGCGACGCGCTGTTCGTCGGCTTTACCAGCCACCTGACCACGGGCGTCTGGTTCGGCAATGACGACGGCAAGTCGATGCGCAAGGTGACCGGCGGCGGCCTTCCGGCGAGGGCATGGAAGGAATTCATGATCGCCGCCCACAAGGGCATCACGCCGACGCCGATCTTCGGCGGGGGTCAGATCATCGACAACGGCCTGCCCGTGGCGCAGACGGCACCGGCCGGCGACCAGCCGACGACGATCGGCAACATCATTTCCGGTGCGGGCGATACGGGACAACCGATCCAGCAGCCGACGCTGCAGCAAAGGCCGGCGCAGCAGCCGGTCCAGCCGCAGATCGTCAACCAGACCGCCGCCAACGACGACCCGCAGGATCTGCCGCCGGCCAACCTTGCCGACGACCCTAATCCCTACAGCTCGAACCCCTATGACAGCGGCGATATTCCGCCGGCGGATATCGGCGACAGCGGCGTTCCTGCCGCAACCGCGCGGCCGCATCGTTCCTCGCTGCTCGATGTCATCCTCGGCCGGTAAAATCGCAATTTTGCACCTTGCCGCTTGCATGGCTGCCGCAAGGCTGCTCTGATACGCGGTCGCGTCAAATCCACCGGCCCGCGGCGCACATAGGGCCGAGCGGAATTTGGACGACAAACCATTTGTTTTGCTGGATTTCAGGCTATTTCCTGCCTTGCAGTCAGTAAAACCGCTACTTATATACGCGGCATCACCGCAGTCATGGCTGCGCAATCCTCAAGACCATCCCGTAAGGGGCTGTCAATGGAATGCCTGACAGGGGTTCCGACAGCTTGCTTCAAGGAGAGAATGACATGGCAAAAGTAATTGGTATCGACCTTGGAACTACAAATTCCTGCGTCGCCGTCATGG
The DNA here is from genome assembly GCF_010668395.1 of Martinezella lusitana. Taxonomy (GTDB): domain Bacteria; phylum Pseudomonadota; class Alphaproteobacteria; order Rhizobiales; family Rhizobiaceae; genus Rhizobium; species Rhizobium lusitanum_A. The sequence goes on along the minus strand of NZ_WUEY01000018.1, from coordinate 122,164 downwards.
ACGGTAAAGACGCGAAAGTGATCGAAAATGCCGAAGGCGCCCGCACCACCCCGTCGATGGTTGCCTTCTCCGACGATGGCGAACGTCTCGTCGGCCAGCCGGCCAAGCGCCAGGCTGTCACGAACCCCACGAATACCCTCTTCGCTGTCAAGCGCCTGATCGGCCGCCGCTACGAAGATCCGACCGTCGAGAAGGACAAGCACCTCGTTCCCTTCACGATCGTCAAGGGTGACAATGGCGACGCCTGGGTCGAAGCCCAAGGCAAGGGCTATTCGCCCGCACAGATTTCCGCAATGATCCTTCAGAAGATGAAGGAAACCGCTGAATCCTATCTCGGCGAAAAGGTCGAAAAGGCCGTCATCACCGTTCCCGCATACTTCAACGACGCGCAGCGCCAGGCAACCAAGGATGCCGGCCGCATCGCCGGCCTTGAAGTTCTGCGAATCATCAACGAGCCGACGGCTGCGGCACTTGCCTACGGCCTCGACAAGAAGGACGGCAAGACCATCGCCGTTTACGACCTTGGCGGCGGCACCTTCGATATCTCCATCCTGGAAATCGGCGACGGCGTCTTCGAAGTGAAGTCGACCAACGGCGACACCTTCCTCGGCGGTGAAGACTTCGACATGCGTCTCGTCGAATATCTCGTTGCCGAGTTCAAGAAGGACAACGGCATCGACCTCAAGGGCGACAAGCTTGCTCTGCAGCGCCTCAAGGAAGCTGCCGAAAAGGCCAAGATCGAGCTGTCTTCCGCTCAGCAGACCGAAATCAACCTGCCCTTCATCACGGCAGACGCCACCGGCCCGAAGCACCTGACGCTGAAGCTGACCCGCGCCAAGCTGGAAAGCCTGGTCGACGATCTCGTTCAGCGCACCATCGCTCCGTGCAAGGCAGCCCTCAAGGATGCCGGCGTTACCGCTGCCGAAATCGATGAAGTCGTTCTGGTCGGCGGCATGAGCCGCATGCCGAAGGTACAGGAAGTCGTCAAGCAGCTGTTCGGCAAGGAGCCGCACAAGGGCGTCAACCCGGATGAAGTCGTCGCACTCGGCGCCGCTATCCAGGCCGGCGTTCTGCAGGGCGACGTCAAGGACGTTCTGCTGCTCGACGTGACCCCGCTGTCGCTCGGCATCGAAACGCTGGGTGGCGTCTTCACCCGTCTGATCGAGCGCAACACGACGATCCCGACGAAGAAGTCGCAGACCTTCTCGACCGCCGATGACAACCAGTCGGCCGTGACCATCCGCGTATCGCAGGGCGAGCGCGAAATGGCCGCCGACAACAAGCTGCTCGGCCAGTTCGACCTCGTCGGCCTGCCGCCGGCACCGCGTGGCGTACCGCAGATCGAAGTCACCTTCGATATCGACGCCAACGGCATCGTCCAGGTTTCGGCCAAGGACAAGGGCACCGGCAAGGAACAGCAGATCCGCATCCAGGCTTCCGGCGGTCTTTCCGACGCCGACATCGAAAAGATGGTCAAGGATGCGGAAGCCCACGCCGCTGAAGACAAGAAGCGTCGCGAAGGCGTCGAAGCCAAGAACCAGGCTGAAAGCCTGATCCATTCCAGCGAGAAGTCGCTGAAGGATTACGGCGACAAGGTCAGCGAAGCCGATCGCACCGCGATCTCCGACGCGATCGCTGCGCTGAAGACGGCAACGGAAGCTTCCGAGCCGGATGCAGAAGACATCAAGGCCAAGACCCAGACCCTCATGGAAGTTTCCATGAAGCTCGGCCAGGCGATCTATGAATCCCAGCAGGCTGAAGGCCCCTCGGCCGATGCTTCGGCAGCCGGCAAGGACGACGTCGTCGATGCCGACTACGAGGAAATCAAGGACGATGACGACCGCAAGCGGTCTGCATAAGCGTGAACCGAAAGGTTCTCTGAGAGACTTAGATCCGGCTGCCTTCGGGCAGCCGGAAATCCATTTCCGGGGTCTTATCCTTAATGGCAAAAGCGGATTTTTACGAGACATTGGGCGTCTCAAAAACGGCGGACGAGAAAGAGCTGAAGAGCGCCTTTCGCAAGCTGGCAATGCAATTTCATCCGGACAAGAACCCGGACGACAGCAGCGCCGAGCGGAAGTTCAAGGAAATCAACGAAGCATACGAAACGCTCAAGGATCCGCAGAAGCGCGCAGCCTATGACCGCTATGGCCACGCTGCTTTCGAGCATGGTGGCATGGGCGGCGGTGGCGGCTTCGGAGCCGGTTTCGGCGGCGGCGGCTTCTCGGATATCTTCGAGGATATCTTCGGCGAGATGATGGGTGGCGGACGCGCGCGCGGTCGCTCTTCCGGCGGTCGCGAGCGCGGCGCCGATCTTCGCTACAATATGGAAATCTCACTCGAGGAAGCCTTCATCGGCAAGACGGCGCAGATTCGCGTGCCGACCTCGATCACCTGCGACGTCTGTTCCGGCTCGGGCGCCAAGCCCGGCACGCAGCCGAAGACCTGCGGCACCTGCCAGGGCTCCGGCCGGGTGCGCGCCGCTCAGGGTTTCTTCTCGGTCGAGCGCACCTGCCCGACCTGTCATGGCCGCGGCCAGATCATTCCCGATCCCTGCACGAAATGTCACGGCCAGGGCCGCGTGACCGAGGAGCGTTCGCTCTCCGTCAACATTCCGGCCGGCATCGAAGACGGCACGCGCATCCGCCTGCAGGGCGAAGGCGAAGCAGGTCTGCGTGGCGGGCCCGCGGGCGATCTCTACATCTTCCTGTCCGTCAAGCCGCATGAGTTCTTCCAGCGGGATGGCGCCGATCTCTATTGCGCCGTGCCGATTTCGATGACGACGGCGGCGCTCGGCGGCACCTTCGATGTGGCAACTCTCGACGGCACCAAGTCACGCGTCACCGTTCCCGAGGGAACGCAGGTCGGAAAGCAGTTCCGCCTGAAGGCCAAGGGCATGCCGGTGCTGCGTTCGAGCCAGATCGGCGATCTCTATATCCAAATCCAGATCGAGACGCCGCAAAAGCTCACCAAGCGCCAGCGCGAACTTCTGCAGGAGTTCGAGCAGATCTCTTCGAAGGACAACAATCCCGAATCGACCGGCTTCTTTGCCCGCATGAAGGATTTCTTCGATACGTTCAGCGACTGAGCCGCAAAGACCGGGCGACGAATCAAAGTGTTTCACATGAATCCGGCCGATGATTCGGCCGGATTTTTTGTTTGGCGGCGAATCACCCGCCCTCGTGGTTCGAGACGGCCCTGCGGGCCTTCTCAGCATGAGGGCCGATCCGCACTGCACACCGCCCCCTTTTCATCATGAGACCGATTCTCTCGCTCGGCCTGCTGCTTCGATCAACCTCAACCCGAAGCTCACTCCACCCTCATCCTGAGCCTGTCGATGGAACGAGGGTGGCCGCTGACGTCATTCCATTCCACTGCCCCGGAAACTGGCGGCAAAAACCTTGCACTTGGCCAATGTTCGGCATACCCCTCGGCCATCGATCAAGAATCCGAAAGACCGATGCCGAACAGGGTTTTCATCTCGCGCCTGAAGCTCACCGACTTCCGCAACTATGCGGCGGCGGCGCTGGCGCTTGACGAGCGGCATGTGGTGCTGACCGGCGACAATGGCGTCGGCAAGACCAATCTTATGGAAGCGGTTTCGCTGCTGTCGCCCGGGCGCGGCCTGCGCCGCGCCGCCTATGCCGATATCACCCGCGTCAATGCTCCGGGCGGATTTTCGATCTTCACCGAGCTTGAGGGCATGGAGGGAACAGTCGAAATCGGCACCGGTATCGATACGAGCGACGAGACCGCCGCCCGCAGGCTCAGAATCAACGGCACGCCGGCCAAGACGGTGGACGAACTGACCGACCATTTGCGCGTTCTCTGGCTGACGCCGGCCATGGACGGCCTGTTCACGGGCGGCTCCTCGGAACGCCGCCGTTTCCTCGACCGGCTGGTGCTATCGCTCGATCCGGCACACGGGCGCCGCGCCAGCGATTTCGAGCGCGCCATGCGCAGCCGCAACAAGCTCTTGTCCGAAAGCCGGTTCGATCCATCCTGGCTTGCAGGCATCGAAGAGCAGATGGCGAGCCTCGGCATCGCCATGGCGATCGCGCGGCAAGAGATGCTCGGCCTTCTCTCGCGGCTGATCGCCGAAACGCGCGAGACGACGCCTTTTCCCTCGGCAGCCCTGGAGCTTTCGGGCTTCCTCGACGGGCAGTTCGACCGGCCGGCCGTCGATCTGGAAGACACCTACGCCGACATGCTGCGCGAAGGGCGTTACCGTGACGCGGCTGCCGGCCGCACCCTGGATGGTCCGCATCGTGTCGACCTCCTCGTGCGTCATCGCGAAAAGGACATGGAAGCAGAACGCTGCTCGACGGGCGAGCAGAAAGCCCTGCTTGTCGGCCTCATTCTTGCTCATGCGCGCCTTGTCGGCAATTTGACCGGCCATGCGCCGATCCTGCTGCTCGATGAAATCGCCGCGCATCTCGACGAAGGCCGGCGCGCGGCTCTCTTCGATCTCATCAACGCGCTGGGCGGGCAGTCCTTCATGACCGGCACGGACAAGGCCATGTTCTCGGCCCTCGGCGAACGCGCGCAATTCTTTAACGTCGCGCATGGCGGCATTACGAAATCCTAGCGTCTCCTGCGCCGCGATTGTGATAGAGTTGCGTGCATGGATCCCCTGAGCTCAGACGAAATCACCCGTTATCACCGCCACATCCTCCTTCCCGAGGTCGGAGGCGCCGGCCAGCAGCGATTGAAAGCGGCGCGCGTGCTCGTCATCGGCGCCGGCGGTCTCGGTGCGCCGGTGCTGCAATATCTCGCCGCCGCCGGTGTCGGCACGCTCGGCATTGCCGATGACGACCGCGTTTCGCTTTCCAACCTGCAGCGGCAGGTGATTCACGATACGGGCACGATCGGCGAGCTGAAGACGCAGAGTGCCGCCGACGCCATTGCGCGATTGAACCCGCATGTTCGCGTCATCCGATTCGAGGAACGGTTCAGCCCCGATAACGCCACGCGGCACCTTGCCGGCTTCGATCTCGTCATCGACGGTTCCGACAATTTCGATACGCGCTATGCCGCCGCCGATGCGGCCGAGGCGGCGCGTCTGCCGCTCGTGACCGGCGCAGTCGGCCGCTTCGACGGGTCGGTGACCACGCTGAAGCCCTATGAAAACGACGCCGATGGCAACCTCAACCCACGCTATCGCGATCTGTTTCCCGCACCGCCGCCGGAAGGCCTCATCCCCAGCTGCGCGGAAGCCGGCATCATCGGCGCACTTACCGGCGTCATCGGCACGCTGATGGCGATGGAGGCGATCAAGCTCATTACCGGCATCGGCGAGCCGCTGGTGGGTCGCCTGCTGCTCTATGACGGGCTTTCGGCGCGATTCGAAACCGTGCGCTATCGCCGCAAACGCGCCCGGGTCGCCGCCGAATGAGCGATATCCTGCTTCGCCGCCTGGACGGCAGCTTCGACGGCTGGGACGCTTTGCTCGATCTGATCCTTATGTCCTTCGCCTATATGGATGGACGGATCGATCCGCCCTCCTCCGCGCTCGCGCTCACGCCGCAAGCGCTGAAGGCAAAGGCCGGCGAGGAAATCGGCTATGTTGCCTTCGACGGCAATCGAATAGCCGGCTGTATTTTTTGTCGGCCGGAAGCGGAAGCGCTATATATCGGCAAGCTGGCGGTGCTTCCCGCAGCCCAGGGCAAGGGCATCGGCAAACGCCTGCTCGGCGCAGCGGAGGCCATAGCGCGAGAGCTTGGACTCAGCACTCTACGGCTGGAAACGCGTATCGAGCTTATCGACAATCACGCCACTTTCGCTGCCTGGGGTTTCCAGAAAACGGCCGAGAATCGCCATTCCGGCTTCGATCGCACGACGTCGATCGAGATGCGCAAGGCGATCGCATAGTCTCCTTTCGCTCTCGAAGAGCGCCGTCACGCCTCGCGCGGCGGAATGCGGGTGATCCGGGCACCCATGGCGTTCAGCCGCTCCTCGATGCGCTCGTAGCCACGCTCGATCTGCTGGGCATTGTTGATGACGCTGGTACCCTCGGCGCACATCGCCGCGATCAGCATGGCCATGCCGGCGCGGATGTCGGGGCTTTCGAGCTGGGCGGCGCGCAGCTTCGAGGGACCGGCGACAATGGCGCGGTGCGGGTCGCACAGCACGATGCGCGCGCCCATGGCGATCAGCTTGTCGACGAAGAACATGCGGCTTTCGAACATCTTCTCGAACATCAGCACGACGCCGTCGCATTGCGTGGCGGTGACGATGGCGATCGACATGGTATCGGCCGGAAAGGCCGGCCAGGGCTGATCTTCGATCTTCGGAATATGGCCGCCGAAATCGGGCTGGATCTTCATCTCCTGGCCGGAGCGGATGATGAGATCGTCGCGGTCGATCTGGCAGCGGATGCCCAGGCGCTCGAAGGTCATCAGTGTGGAGCGCAGATGCTCGACGCCGGCCCTACGGATGGTGATTTCCGAACCGGTCACGGCGGCAAGGCCGATCAGCGAACCGACTTCGTTGTGATCCGGGCCGATCCGGTGCGTGACGGCGCCGAGCGGCTGGCCGCCATGGATCGTCATCATGTTGGTTCCGACCCCCTCGATGCGCGCACCCATGGCGATGAGGAAACGCGCCAGGTCCTGCACATGCGGCTCGGAGGCGCAATTGCGCAGGATGGTCGTGCCCTCGGCGACAACGGCAGCGCAAAGCGCATTTTCCGTCGCCGTCACGGACGGCTCGTCGAGGAAGACATCCGCGCCGCGCAGCCCTTCCGTGCGGAAGCTGTAGACGCTGTTGACCTCGATCCTGGTGCCGAGCTGTTCCAGCGCCAGGAAATGCGTGTCGACGCGGCGACGGCCGATGACATCACCGCCGGGCGGCGGCAGGGTGATCTCGCCGCAGCGCGCCAGCATCGGGCCGGCGAGCAGGATGGAGGCGCGAATGCGGGCGCAGAGATCGGGATCGAGATTGGCCGGCCGCAGTTCGCGCGCTTCGATTTCAAGCTCGTTGCGCCCGAGCCAGCGCACCTTGGCACCGACCGACTGGATCAGCTCCACCAGCGCCTCGACATCGCGAATGCGCGGCACATTGCTGAGCTCGACCCGCTGATCGGTCAGAAGCGATGCGGCGATGATCGGCAGCGCGGCATTCTTGTTGCCGCTCGGCTCGATTTCGCCCGACAGCCTGAAGCCGCCCTCGACCACGTATTGAACCCGCTCATGCGGCAGCGCCCGCGCCATCGTTTCCGCCTTCCTGTTTTGTATTTGCCGTCTCCTCTGGGCCGGCTTTGTGACATGCACATGACCGGCAAGAGAGACGGAAGCTCAATTTTGAAGCCGGGTGTACGTCGCGCTTCGTCCGACGCGTGAGAGCGCTTCGCTTACCGAAACGGCAGCACACGGTTGGGCGGGCGATGGCCGTCGATGAAGGTGCGGATATTGATGATGACCTTGTCGCCCATGTCGATACGGCCCTCGAGCGTGGCCGAACTCATATGCGGCAGGATCACCACCTTGCCCTCGTTGGCAAGCTTCACCAGTTTCGGATTGACTGACGGTTCGTTCTCGAACACGTCGAGACCGGCACCGGCGATCTTTCCCTCGCGCAGGATCTTGATCAGCGCCGTCTCGTCGATGACGTCGCCGCGCGCCGTGTTGACGATGTAGCTCGTCGGCTGCAGCAGCGCCAGGCGGCGGGCCGAGATCAGATGATAGGTGGCCGGCGTCGAAGGGCAATTGACCGAGACGATATCGACGCGGGCCAGCATCTGGTCGAGGCTGTCCCAGTAGGTCGCCTCCAGCTCGTCTTCCGTTGCCGGATTGACGCGCTTGCGGTTGTGATAGTGGATCGAAAGGCCGAATGCCTTGGCACGGCGCGCGACGGCGGTGCCGATTCGGCCCATGCCGACGATGCCGATGCGCTTGCCGTGGATGCGGCGGCCAAGCATCCAGGTCGGCGACCATCCGGCCCATTCGCCGGGATTGTCGGTCAGCACGCGCGCACCTTCCGCCAGACGCCGAGGCACGGCGAGGATAAGCGCCATGGTCATGTCGGCGGTATCTTCGGTCAGCACGTTGGGCGTGTTCGTCACGGTGATGCCGCGGCGGGCTGCGGCCTCGACATCGATATGATCCGTGCCGTTGGAGAAGCTGGCAATCAGCTTCATCTGCGGGCCGGCCTGCTCGATCACCTCGGCATCGATGCGGTCGGTGACTGTCGGCACCAGCACGTCGATGAAGCGGACGGCCTCAATCAGCTCGTCCTTGGTGCGCGGGCGATCGTCGATATTGAGTTCGGCATCGAAGAGTTCGCGCATCCGCGTCTCCACCGCATCCGGCAGTTTGCGCGTGACGTAGACCTTCGGTTTTTTCTTCGTCGTCATGGCGGGCGGCGATGCCTTGTTCAGATGTTCTTAACCAAGAAGCGGGATAATTTTCCCGTTCCGGGCATTTCTACCAGACCCGCAGGCGAAGACAAACAAAACTCGCTGACGCGATCCGAGGATTTGCCGCTCACCGGAGCGAAAGGTCGCCGGAACGGCGCCTTTGTCATGACGAACGAACGGAAATCCCATGCGTGGCAAAGCATTGAAGTCCTGCGCCATTGTCGCAATCGGCCTGATGATGGCCGCCGGCACCGCCGATCTTGCCGCCGCCCAGGCAGCCAAGGGGCCGAGCGGCCTGCCGCTGCCACGGTTCGTCACGCTGAAATCGAAGCGCGTCAACCTGCGCATCGGCCCGAGCGCGGATTATGCCGTATCCTGGCTCTACCTCAAACAGGGGCTGCCGGTCGAAATCATCCAGGAATATGATAACTGGCGGCGCGTGCGCGATGCCGACGGCACCGAAGGCTGGGTCAACCAGTCGCTGCTGTCGGGCCAGCGCTCGGCCATCGCCGCTCCCTGGATGAAGGGCAAGGGCAAGGCCGTCTTCGTCAACATGCGCCGCGAGGCACTGCCATCGGCCGCCGTCATCGCCAAGCTTCAGCCCGGCGTGATGATGAGCGTGCGCGAATGCACCGGCGACTGGTGCATGGTAACGGCTGACGGCACGGAGGGCTGGGTGGCGCAATCCGAGATCTGGGGCGCATACCCCGGAGAAGCCTTCAAATAGCAACTGCCCATCGTTCCGCGACCAACGCAGCCGGTGGTTTTCCCGGCGCAATGACATATCCGGCATCGGGCTAGGAGACCGGCGAACTTGGGCTATCTGCTGGGCGTTTTCGGCGTTGCCATCGTCATGTTCGCATCGACGAACATTGACGACATTTTCGTCCTCCTCGGCTTCTTTGCCGATCCGAAGTTTCGGACAAAGCAGATCGTCATCGGACAGTATCTCGGCATAGGCGCGCTTTACGGCATCAGCGTCATCGCTTCGTTTCTCGTCCTCGTCATTCCCGCCACCTATATCGGCCTGCTCGGCTTCGCGCCGATCTATTTCGGCGCGAGGAGATTGTGGGAGCTTTGGAACGGCATCGAGACCGGCGACGATCCGGAAGACCACGAAAAGGCTTCGGCGGGACATGGAAACATCGTCGCCGTGACGCTGGTGACGATCGCCAATGGCGGCGACAATATCAGCGTCTACACGCCGATCTTCGCCACGCGCTCGGTCTATGACGTCCTGACCATCGGCTGCATTTTCGCGCTGCTGACGGCGATCTGGCTCGGTGCCGCGCATTCGCTCGTCAACCACCCGACCCTGGGGGCGCCGATCAGGCGCCACGGCCACAGGATCGTGCCGTTCGTTCTGATCGCGCTCGGTATCCTGATCCTCTACGAGGCCGGAACCGCCACGCTGCTGTGGCACTAACCGGTTTCAATATTTTCATAAAACAAAAGCCGCCCGGCATTTCGCAACGGGCGGCTTTCGCAATCACAAGCGATGGATTTCCGTCAGAGAAGTCCGAACTGCTTCGCGGCCTCCGACAATGACCGCATCGGCCGAGGTCCGATCTGTTCGATGACGATAGCCGCGGCGAGATTGCCGAGCTTGGCGCAATCTTCCAGGCCCCGGCCCTGCGTGTAGCCGAACAGGAAACCGGCGGCGAAAAGATCGCCGGCGCCGGTGGTGTCGACACGCTCCTCGATCGGATGGGCATCGACGACATAGCGTTCGTCGCCGCGCACGATCACGGCGCCGTCCTTGCCGGTCGTCACGGCAGCGATCTTGCAATCGGCCGCAATCAGCTTCAGCGCCTTTTCGAAATCGTCGGTCTCGTACAGCGACAATGCCTCGTCGCGGTTGGCAAAGACGATATCGACGGTGCCCGAACGCATGAGGTCGAGGAATTCGTCGCGGTAGCGGCCGACGCAGAAGCTGTCGGAGAGCGTCATCGACATTTCCCGGCCGTTGGCGTGGGCGATGCGGGCGCAATCGCGAATCGCTTCCTTGGCGCGCGGCGGATCCCAGAGATAGCCCTCGAAATAGGTCACCTTGGCATCGGCGACGACATTTTCCTCGACGTCCTCAGGCCCGAGTTCGACGCAGGCGCCGAGATAGGTGTTCATCGAGCGCTCGCCATCCTCGGTCACGAAGATCATCGAGCGGGCCGTGGGCGGGAACGTGCCCTTCGCCCTGGTCTGATAGTGCACGCCCTGGGCGCGGATATCGTGAGCGAAGATCTCGCCGAGCTGATCTTCGGCGACCTTGCCGAAATAGGCCGCCTTGCCGCCGAAATTCGCCACACCGGCCGCCGTATTGCCGGCGCTGCCGCCCGAGGCTTCCAGGGCTGGGCCCATGCGCGAATAGAGAAGTTCGGCGCGTTCCGCGTCGATGAGGTTCATCGCTGCTTTGGTGATTTTGTTGTCGATCAGGAACTGATCATTGCAACGGGCGATAATGTCGACGATGGCATTGCCAACGGTCAGTACATCGAAGCGAGTCATCTATTGGAGGATCCCGGTATTGGTGATAGCCGGTATCCGGTAATATCGGTTTTTCCGAAGTTTGGAAGAAAAATCAGCGCGCGGGCGGCCAACGTAATTCCAATCAGTCATTTGCCTGTCACTTTCCATCGTTAAAAGCCTAATCAGCGGCTGGGATGGGAAGCTCAAAAGGCTTCCAAGCCAGTCTGGGAAGGAATGATGCCTTCCGCCTCACCGGTACGCGGGCCGACCACGGATGAACTGGCGGCATGTGCACCGGGGGGACCCGTCCGGCGGGGCCGGACGACCAAGAGCGGGCCGAGCCCGCTTTTTTGTTTTTGCGGGTTCTCACAGGCATAGCGCTTCGCGATACCTCAGATCTGCCCTGAGCGCTTTAAGCCCTTGATTTTGCGCGTGCCTTCTTCGCAAGACCGCTGCGCACTTTTGCGCGACACGCTTTGAGCAAGCTGCTACAACTTCCGGGTAAAATTCCCCGAGCCACATTCTACGGCCCTCGTCCGGTATGTCCGAAATCCTCACTGACGTCCTGCCCGTCTTCCTGCTGATTCTCGTCGGCTGGGTGATCGTGCGAACCGGCCTGCTGAAAGCCGAGGTCGGCGAGGCCATGAGCGAGTTCGTCTTCAAGATCGCGGTGCCGCTGCTTCTGTTCCAGACCATCGCGGAGGCCGATTTTCGCGGCGCCTCGCCATTTCGATTGTGGATCGCCTATTTCTCCGGTGTCGCCATCACCTGGACCGCAGGCCATATCGTGGCGACACGGCTGTTCGGGCGGGATGCGCGCATCGGCGTGCTGGCCGGCGTGTCCTCCGCTTTCGCCAACACGATCTTCATCGGCCTGCCGCTAGTGGGACGCACGGTCGGTCCCGATGGCGTCATGGCGATGTCGATCCTGATTGCCGTGCACCTGCCGACCATGATGATTGCCGGCACGCTGCTGATGGAGCAGGCCGAGCGCAAGGAGAATGCCGGCGCCGGCCGCAATACCGGCGAGCTTTTGCAACAGGTCGGCAGGAACCTTGTCCGCAATCCGCTGGTCATCGGGCTTTTCTGCGGTCTCATCGTGCATGTCACCGGCATACCCATCCCGGCCACGCTCGGGACCGCGGTCGACAGCATCGCCAATATCGCCGGCCCGGCGGCGCTGATCTCGCTCGGCATGGCGCTGCGGCAATACGGACTGTCGGGCAATCTCGGCATTACCAGCGTGATGTCAGCCTTCAAGCTGTTCCTGCTTCCGGCCTGCGTATTGGCGGCCGGCCATCTTCTCGGCCTCAGCCCGGAATGGCGGGCGGCCTTGGTGCTAACGGCGGCGGTTCCGACAGGTGTGAACGCCTGGCTGATTGCCAATCGCTTCGGCGTCGGTCACAGTCTCGCCGCCTCGACGATTACCTTGACGACTGCGCTCGGGGCATTCTCGGTGTCGCTTTGGGCTTATCTGCTCGCGTAGCGCAGGCTCGAACCCACCGATTCGCAATGACGTTTCTCCGCATACGGAGGGACAGGAAAATGGTCATATATTTGCGCATGCCGGCCTTCCCACCCGGAGCGCAGCAAAGGATGGCACATGAATATTGCAGCTCCCCTTACCAATCCCGCTTCCGCCTATTCGCATAAGGTCTTCGTGCTGCAGGGTGGCGGCGCGCTCGGCTCCTACCAGGCTGGCGCCTTCGAGGCGCTCAGAGAACAGAATATCGAGCCGGACTGGATCGCCGGCATCTCGATCGGCGCCATCAACGCTTCCATCATGGCCGGCAACGTACCGGGCGAGCGGCTTGAGAAGCTGCGCTCCTTCTGGAACAAGGTCACCATCCAGCTTCCCGTCGATGCCCTGATGGAGCAGCAGCGGGAGACCAGCCCTCTCTACCGCACCGTCAGCAGCTGGTGGGTCTCGACCTTCGGCGCGCCGGGCTTCTTTTCCCCCCGGCATATCCCGGCTTGGTTCCAGGCACGGGGCTCGGCCGGCGCGACCAGCATCTACGACACCGGGCATTTGCGCCAGACGTTGCTCGATCACGTCGATTTCGACCGAATCAACCACGGCCCGGTGCGCCTCAGCCTCGGTGCGGTCAACGTGCGCACCGGCAACTTCGCCTTTTTCGACAACAGGAACACCAAGATCACGCCCGAGCACATCATGGCGAGCGGCGCGCTGCCGCCGGGGTTTCCGGCGATCAAGATCGGCAACGAATACTATTGGGACGGCGGCCTGGTTTCGAACACGCCGCTGACCTATGTGCTGCGCAATGGCGCAGGGGTCGATACCGTGGTGTTTCAGGTCGATCTCTTCAGCGCCGTCGGCCCGATGCCGCAGGATCTGGAAGAGGTCGAGGAGCGGCGCAAAGACATCACCTATTCCAGCCGCACCCGTCTGAACACCGACCTATTCCTCGAACGCCACCGCCTGCGGCGCGCGATATCGGAGCTTTATGCCCGCCTTCCCGAAGAGGCCAAGGCCGATCCGGACATCAGGAAGCTGGAGGAGCATTGCTCCAGCTACGGCGTCACGATCATCCATCTCATCTACCGCAACAAGCAGTTCCGCTCGCACTCGAAGGATTACGAGTTTTCGACGTTGTCCATGCACGAGCATTGGGAGGCAGGCTTGCGCGATGCCCGCAAGGCACTGGTTGCGGAAGACTGGCGGCTGCCCCCCAGCGCCGAGGATGGGCTGAAGGTCTTCGATCTGGACCAGAGAACGCGCTCGCGCCGGCATTCGGTCTGAGCCGCAACACAGAAAACCCGGCGTTAACGGCCGGGTTTTCAATCCATCATGCGGATTGCCTTAGTTCGTGGCCGCCGGGGCCGCGTTCGGATCCGGCAGCGGCACCTGCGTATCGGCGAGCGTGCGCAGATAGGCGATCACGTTGGCGCGATCCTCTTCCTTCGGCAGGCCGGCAAAGCCCATCGCCGTTCCGGCAACGAACTTCTTCGGGGCAGCCAGGAAGTGATAGAGGTGATCGTAGGTCCACTTCTCCGAGCCGCCCTTGGAGAAATCCTTCATGCCGGACGAATAGGCAAAGCCCTCGTGCTCGCCGACCGGGCGGTCCACGATACCCCAGAGATCGGGGCCAACCTTGTTGGGCCCTCCCTTCTCTCCGGAATGACAGGCCTGACACTTCTTGAAGATCGTTTCGCCGACCTTGGCGTCAGCCTTCTGCAGCAGCTGAGCGATCGGCGTTTCCGGCTTGGCGGCGGCAGCCTTGTCACCACCTCCAGCCGGCTCTTCGGTGGCGACGATGGTGAAGCCGGGCTTTTCCGGCACCTCGGTATGGAAAATAAATCCTGACGCGAGCGACACGGACTTCAACACGAACAGCGTGGCCAAAAGTGCCCCGACTCCCATGTTCACGTAGGATGAATTCATCTGCTATGCTCCCCTCGCCGCCGGCATCCTCCGCCGGCCCATCTTGAATTCGCGCGAAACCTATGTCTTTTGGCTGTTTCTTGCAACGCTGTAAACGGCCTCCACCATGAGACGTTTTGACACTTTTCCCGCAGGAATAGAAGGCCCAACAATGACAGATCCAAATTTAGACAAGACGCTGGTCCTCATTCCCGCCCGCATGGCTTCCACTCGCCTGCCGGGCAAGCCGCTTGCCGATATTTGCGGCCTGCCCATGATCGTACAGGTTGCCCGGCGCGCGCGCGAGGCGGCGATCGGTCGCATCGTCGTCGCCGTCGATCACGAGGATACCTACGCCGCAGTCGCCAATGCAGGCTTTGAAGTCGTGATGACCGGCAAGGATCATCAGTCCGGCTCGGACCGCATCTATGAGGCGCTGCAGGCCGTGGATCCGGATGGCCGCGCCGAAATCGTCGTCAACGTGCAGGGAGATCTGCCGACGATCGATCCCGAGACCATCCGCGCCTCGCTGCGCCCGCTCGAAGATCCGGCCGTCGACATCGCGACGCTGACCGTCGAGATCAAGGACGAGGAAGAAAAGACGGCGCCGAGCGTCGTCAAGGTCATCGGCTCGCCGATTTCGGGCAATCGCCTGCGCGCCCTCTACTTCACCCGCGCCACCGCGCCCTACGGCAAGGGGCCGCTCTATCATCACATCGGCCTCTACACCTACCGCCGCGCCGCGCTCGAAAAATTCGTGAGCCTCGGCCCATCGCCGCTCGAGCTGCGCGAATCGCTGGAGCAGTTGCGGGCGCTTGAGGCCGGCATGCGCATCGATGTCGAGATCGTTGACACGATACCGCTCGGTGTCGATACTCCCGCCGACCTCGAAAAGGCCAGACGCATCCTCTCCGCCGCCTCTCTCTGACGGCATTCCCCCAAGGGCAGTCCCATGATCACCAAGACCAACAAGATCTCCTTCCAGGGCGACTACGGCGCCAATTCCGATATGGCCAGCCGCGACATGTTCCCGACCATGGAGCCGCTGCCCTGCCAGACCTTCGAGGATGCCTTCTCCGCGATCGACAACGGCGAAGCCGATCTCGGCATGATCCCGATTGAAAACACGATTGCCGGACGCGTCGCCGATATCCATCACCTGCTGCCGGATTCGCGCCTGCATATCGTCGGCGAATACTTCATGCCGATCCGCTTCCAGCTGATGGTGCTGCCCGGCGTGAAGAAGGAAGAGATCCGCACGGTTCACAGCCATATCCATGCGCTGGGGCAGTGCCGCAACATCGTGCGCGCCAACGGCTGGAAGCCCGTCATCGCCGGCGATACCGCCGGCGCCGCCAAGCTGGTGCAGGAAACCGGCGATCGCAGCATGGCGGCGCTGGCGCCGCGGCTGGCAGCCGATCTCTACGGCCTCGAAATCATCGCCGAGAATGTCGAGGACACCGAAAACAACATGACGCGCTTCGTCGTGCTGTCGCGTGACGAGAACTGGGCCGAGCGCGGCGCGCCGGACGAAAAGATCGTCACCACTTTCGTCTTCAACGTCCGCAACATTCCCGCCGCCCTCTACAAGGCGCTCGGCGGCTTCGCCACGAACGGCATCAACATGACGAAGCTCGAGAGCTACCAGCTCGGCGGCCGTTTTGTAGCGACGCAGTTCTATGCCGATATCGAGGGCCACCCTTCCGACCCGCATGTGCGCCGCGCGCTGGAAGAACTGCGCTTCTTCTCCGAAAAGGTCCGCATCCTCGGTGTCTACAAGGGACACCCGACGCGGGGCGATCTCTAAGCAACGGTCAACCCGACACCTTGGTCACGACCTCGATACGGTGGCCGTCCGGATCGACGACGAAGGCTGCGAAATAGGTCGGGCCATAGTGTGGCCGAAGGCCCGGAGGGCCATTGTCCTTGCCGCCATGCGCAAGTGCGGCCTCATGAAACGAAACGACTGCCTCACGGCTTGGCGCGGCAAAGGCAAGGTGAAAGCCCGGACCCGGCGCATGAGCTTCGGCGCCGCGCGACTTGATGGCGAACTTGTCGCCGCCGCCTGGCGGACCATATCCGATCGCCTGATCGGGGTCGCCGGGGCTCAGATCCTCCCAAACCCTGATATAGCCGAGCGGCGCGAAGGCCGCGTCGTAGAAGGCAGCAGCCTTGTCGATATCCGATACGCCGAACGAAATATGATGGAGCAATTGGGCCTCGCATAGCTCTGGTTGTATCGACTAGTTTCCTCTGGAACTGGCGTGAGTCAACTCGAACGATCAGATCGAGCATTCGGCCGGCCGGTTGCTGAAGCGATTCATGGATGCCGTTCCAGACCCCTACTCCGGCCTGTCGGCCACCACCTTCTCGCCGCCTGCGGGGCGCTATCACGTATGGGGCTGGTTGGCGCTACTATACCTTCTCCCCGTGGGGAGAAGGGGTTAGTCGCACCCCCTAGCCCTCCTTCCGCCACTGCGTTTGGCGAAAGATCTGGGTCGTCCCCTCTCTCTGCAGGGAGAGGGGGCAAGCGACGTCTCGGCTTTACTTATCCGGCTCACAAACACGAAGGCGATGGCCGTCCGGGTCGAGCACGACGAAGGTCGGACCGAAATCCATCGTCGTCAGTTCCTGTGCGATCGGCAGGCCGCGCGCCTTCCAATCCTTGTAGTGCTTTTCGACGGCACCGGCTCCTTCGACCATGAAGCCGAGTTCGCCGCGATTGCCGATGGCCGAGGGTTGCGGCTCGACGCTGCTGCGGCGCCAGAGGCCGAGGTTGAAACCGTTATCGAGCGAGAAGGCCACGAAATTCGGCGAGGCAAAGGTGGGCTCGCGGCCGAGCAGGTCACGATAGAACGGCGTGCTCTCGCCAGGATCCTTGACGTAGAAGATGATGAGGTTTGGGCTGGTCATGTGGATATTCCTCTCATTTTGGGTGGATATAAAGGCATGCAGACGCGGTCCGGCAGACAGACGATGCCTGCCGGTCGTGAATTTGCTGGTGGATGGCCGGATGCTTATGGGTAAGCGATGTTAAGGCGCGCCACGGCGGACCGATGGCGCTTTCCGCGCTTCAGGCTCTTGATTTTGCATCTGTTTTGATCGTGAAACCGCTACGCAAGCCGCAGGATGATGCCTTAGCGCATTCTGTCTTCCTCGCGATACGGAGCATGCCCGTCGAGAAAGCCCAGATCACGCATCATGAAATCCGGCGCCTCTTCAAGATCGAGGCGATCACGACGGCCGACGAAATGCCGATGCGCAATCCGCGGAAAATCCTTCAGCCATGCAAACGGAGAAAGGCCCTTGCCTTCCTGCGCCGCGATGACCGGGCGATGCGCCTCTTTCGTGACGATAAGAACGTGGCTTGCCATGATCGATCCTCCTTCCTGCTTGGATGAAGATCATCATAGCCGGGCCTACTGACAGTTTATGGCAGTAGCATCGCGCGCGCCGGATCAATCGTGGGCAACGCCCTCCCGGGCATGCCATTCCCTTGCGAGAGCGACGCGGCGGCGTGGATAGCGTGCCTCCAGCACGGCGAAATCGACGACGCGGTCGGCGCGGAAATGCCGATAATCCTGGCGCAGCTCGCACCAGGCCATGATGATGCGGGCGTTGTCGAAGTAGCCGAGCGCAAAGGGCCAGATACGCCGGGTGGAAATCGTACCGTTCACGTCGCCATAGGTCAGCTGCACCATGCGCTCGGTGCGGATCGCCTTGCGCATGAGGGAAAGATCGGCCCTGTCTTCCGTGATGCGCCGCGTGCCGACGACCACCGCCGCCTGATCGACCGCCTCGCGCAGGTCGGCGGGCAGCACGGCGGCGATCTTGGCAAGCGCATCGGCGCCGGCCGCCGCCAGTCGCGAATCGGTGGCGCGCGCCACCCATCTCGATCCCAGCACCAGCGCCTCGATCTCGTCCTGCGAAAACATCATCGGCGGCAGCATGAAGCCGGGCTTCAGCACGTAGCCGATGCCGGGCTCGCCCTCGATCATGGCGCCCTGCGACTGCAGGCTTGCAATATCGCGATAGAGCGTGCGCAGGCTGACGCCGGTTTCCTCCGCCAGAACGGCACCGCTGACCGGACGGCGGTAGCGCCGCAGCGTCTGCAGCAGCGTCAGCAAACGTTCCGAGCGCGCCATGGCAGCATTGGTCCTAACGTTTCCATTCCACCCAGTCGCGCATAAGGCGATGGGCGATGGAACCCTTGGGCGGAGACGTGTTGCCGGCTGCCGAGCCGCGATCGAGCAAGGCGAGCGTCTCTTCCGGGGTGAACCAGCGGCAATCGTCGAGCTCGGTCTCGTCCATGTGGATTTCCGTCGACTTCGCCTCGGCATAGCAGCCGATCATCAGGGAATGCGGCATGGGCCAGGGCTGGGAGGCATGATAGCGCACGCGTCCGGTGTGGATGCCCGATTCTTCCTGCGTCTCGCGGCGCACGGCATTCTCGATGGTTTCGCCCGGCTCGACGAAGCCGGCGAGACAGGAATACATGCCCGGTGCGAAATGATGGCTGCGGCCGAGCAGGCAGAGGTTCCTTTCCTCATCGATCGTCAGCATGATGACGACGGGGTCCGTGCGCGGGAAGATCATGTGTTCGCAGGCCGTGCAGACGCGCTTGTAGCCGCCGATGCGGCTTTCCATGATCGAGCCGCAACGGCCGCAGAAGCGGTTGTCGCCATTCCAGCGAATGAGGCTCATGCCTTGCGCGGCCTCGCCGAGGATTTCGCCTTCCAGCAGAAGATCGCGCCAGAGCGCGCGCATGTCCGCGGGCTTGTACTGGCTGGCAAGCTCGTCGGCATTGACGCGCACGGGCACGGCAAGCCGGGGCTCGCCGGTCTTGCGATAGCCGAGCAAGACGGCTTCGTCCCAGTTCGGATCGAGCCCCTGCAGCTCGTAGCGGGCAAACAGCGGGTCGAGCACCTGCCCGTCATGCTTCAGAACGAGCCGATCCTGGGCAAAGGCCAGGATATGCGTGCCTTCCTTGGCGAGCGCATGCTTGATCGATTCCTCGTCGCGATGCTCGGCATCCCGGTCGAGTTGGTTTTCCGCAAAGGCGGTGAGACTGCTGGCTTCCGGATGCGGGGCATCCGAGGAAAAAATGGAATGGCTCATTGTGAAAGCGTTTCCCGCAACTTGGCTATGAGGCTGTTCATGTCTTCGTCCGAATAGGGTTCCGCCTTGCCGTAGCCCCAAACCGGACCGGGCCAGTTAGCGTCTCCTTCGAACCGCGCAATGACATGAACATGAAGCTGGCGGACAATATTTCCAAGTGCCCCGACATTGATTTTTGCTGCTCCCGTGACCGTCTTAAGCGCGCTTGCGACCTTATCCGTTTCGAAGGTCAGCAAGATACGGTCGAGCGGCGTCAGCTCGAAAACTTCCGATTTGCCGGGCCGCCGGGGGATCAGCACGAGCCATGGCCAGCGGCGATCCTTCATCAGCCGTACGTCGCAAAGGCCTGTGATGGCGACGGAAACGCTGTCATTCGCCAGACGGTCGTCGAGCGTAAACTCCTTCAAGGGGGCATCCTCCATTGTTTTATCAAATGTTTAGCAGTTTTTTTTGACCTTGGCTTGCTTTTGATGACGATATTGCCGATATGTGCATCCGGGAGGTTGGTGGTGGACGAGCCACTCGCCAACCGGGTCAGGTCCGGAAGGAAGCAGCCCTAACGAGCCCGGCACGGGTCATCGTGCCAGCCTCCCACCCTTTCTGAAAGCAAGACCCGGCTTTCTGCGGGCAATAATAAGCAGGGCGATGAGCGACAGCGAGCGACAAGCAAAAGATGCCGCCTCGACCGGCACCGGTTACCGGGTGCTGGCCCGCAAGTACAGGCCCAAGGACTTCACGGACCTGATGGTCGGCCAGGAGCCGATGGTTCGCACGCTGACCAACGCGTTCGAGACCGGCCGTATCGCCCAGGCCTATATGCTGACCGGCGTGCGCGGCGTCGGCAAGACGACGACGGCTCGCATCCTTGCCCGCGCCCTCAACTACAAGACCGCCGATATCGACCGGCCCACCATCGATCTGCGCGAGCCAGGCGAACATTGCCAGGCGATCATGGAAGGCCGCCATGTCGACGTCATCGAGATGGACGCCGCCTCGCACACGGGTATCGACGATATCCGTGAGATCATCGAGCAGGTGCGCTACCGGCCGGTCTCGGCGCGCTACAAGGTCTACATCATCGACGAAGTGCACATGCTGTCGACGGCCGCCTTCAACGGCCTGCTGAAGACGCTCGAAGAGCCGCCCGAGCATGTGAAGTTCATCTTCGCCACCACGGAAATCCGCAAGGTTCCGATCACGGTGCTGTCGCGCTGCCAGCGCTTCGACCTGCGCCGCATCAGCGCTTCCGATCTGGTCGGGCTGTTCACCACCATCGCCGGCAAGGAAGGCATCAAGGCCGAGCCGGAAGCGCTTGCCATGATCGCCCGCGCCGCCGAAGGCTCGGCGCGCGACGGCCTGTCGCTCCTCGACCAGGCGATCGCCCATGGCAGTGGCTTCGTTGCCGCCGATGCCGTGCGCGCGATGCTCGGACTTGCGGACCGCGCCCGCATCGTCGATCTCTTCGGCCATGTCGTCAAAGGCGATGTTTCGGCAGCGCTTGCGGAATTCAACAGCCAGTACGAGGCCGGCGCCAATCCCGTCGTCGTGCTGACCGATCTTGCCGATTTCACCCATCTCGTGACCCGTCTCAAATATGTGCCCGATGCCGCCGACGATCCGTCGCTGAGCGAAGTCGAGCGCACGAAAGCGGCAGAATTCGCGCAGGGCGTCGCGGTGACGGCGCTTTCCCGCATCTGGCAGATGCTCTTGAAGGGCATCACCGAGACGGAGAATGCCTCGCGCACCGCCGGGGCTGCCGAAATGGTGCTGATCCGGCTCGCCCATGCCGCCCATCTTCCGGCCCCGGAAGATGCGGCACGCCGGCTTGCCGAATTTTCCGACGGCAATGGCGGCTCCCGCCCGTCGCCGTCTCCAATCGGCGGCAATGGCGGCGGAGCAGCGATCTCCTATCAGGGCAACGCCATGGCGCGTGCCGTCGAAACACCGGCGCCGCGGCCGACGCCTTCGGCACCGGTCGCCATGTTGCGCGCCGTGCCGAATACGCAGACGGACTCGCAGCCGGTCGGCCGCATCGAACAGAAGCCGGTCGAAGCGCCGAAGCCGCTCGTGCCGATCAACTCGATGGCCGATATCGCCGAACTTGCCAGCCAGAAGCGCGATCCGAAGCTGAAGGCGCTGGTGCGCGCCTTCGTGCGTCCCGTAAAGCTGGAGCCGGGCAGGCTCGATGTCAGCCTGACACCAGGCGCTCCCGGAACGCTGCTGAACGAGCTTGCCGGCAAGCTCAGGGAATGGACCGGCATTCACTGGATCGTCAGCCTCAGCCGCGAGGAAGGCCAGCCGACGCTGGTGGAAGCCGAGGCGAACGCGCAGAAGCAGCGGGTCGCCGACGCGCGGCAGGATCCCGATGTCGCCGCGATTCTGGCGCAGTTTCCGGGCGCGAAGATCATCGACGTGCGGGTGCGGGCACCCGAGACCGAAGACGAGGAAGAGGCCGCCGCTCCGCCGGCCGTCGCCGAATCCGTCGACGGCGATATCCTGCCGGGCGACGACATAGAATTCTAGGGCTAGGATGGGCTTCGGCGGAACCACATCGGCTCGAAGCCGGCGGCGGCCATGGCGGCACATCCCGCCCGAGAAGAAACTGACACTTGCAGAAGAAGGACCAACGACGATGCGCGACATCATGGGCATGATGGGCAAAGTGAAGGAAATGCAGGCGAAGATGGAGAAGATGCAGTCGGAGATCGCCGACATTCGCGTCGAAGGCAAGGCCGGCGGAGGCCTCGTCACCGTCACCGTCAACGGCAAGGGCCTGATGCTGGGCATCAAGATCGATCCGTCGCTTTTCAAGGAAGACGATGTCGAAATCCTCGAAGACCTGATCGTCGCCGCCAACAAGGATGCCCAGGAGAAGGCCGAGGCGATCGCCGCCGAAAAGACCCGCGAACTGACGGCCGGTCTGCCGATCCCGCCCGGCTTCAAGCTGCCGTTCTGAGAACGGTATCCTCCATCAGCGCGCGGCCGCCTTGCGGATCAGATTGCGGCCGATCGCCTTTGCCGGTTCGTTCCGTAGCACCAGCGATGTCGTGACGGCTCCATGGCGAGCAATGGAATCGACGATGGTTTCAAGGTCGGCCGGCGTCGGCACGAGAACCTTGAGCAGGAAGCAATCCTCACCCGTCAGCCGCAAAACCTCGACAATCTCGGGCATTTCCGCAAACTGCTTCAGATAGGGCCGGATGTGCTCATGCGTGGTGCGCAGCCGGATGACCGCCATCATGCCGAGACCAACCGCGGCGGGATCGATGACAGCGCGATATCCGGCGATCACGCCCCGCTCCTCCAGCCGCTTCAACCGCTCCGACGCCGCCGGCTGCGAGAGACCGACGCGACGGCCGAGCTCCGACACTGAGATACGCCCGTCCTGCTGCAGGATCTCGATGATCGACAGATCCGTCGGATCCAGCCCTCTTTCGATACTGTCCATCGTCCACCTTCAATTCATCGGCCGCTAAAAGCTTTACCCGATGGATTGCAATGTCAATCGATCAAACGACGTGGCAGCTTTCTTCATAGCGGAATATGGAGAAAGGACAGAGATGAGCGACATCATTACCCTGCCGGGGCTTGGCGGTTCGGGCGAAGGCCACTGGCAAACCCTATGGGAACGTCAGGACCCAAGCCTGCGACGGTTTCAGCCGTCAAGCTGGGACAAGCCGATACTCACGGATTGGATCGCCGCGCTCGAGCGGGAAATCGCCCGTTCGGCAACGCCGCCCATCCTGATTGCGCATAGCCTTGCCTGCCAGCTCGTCGCCCATTGGGCGCCCATGAGGAAAACGGCGATCCTGGGCGCATTCCTGGTGGCCCCTCCCGACCCGACAGGCGAAATCTATCTCGCCGAGGCCGGCAGCTTCGCCAATCCGCCGCGGCAACGGCTGCCGTTTCCGTCCCTGCTTGTCGCGAGCACCGACGATCCTTACGGCCCTCACAAATACGCGTGGACCAGCGCCGAAGTCTGGGACAGCACGCTGGTCGATGTCGGGCCGCGCGGCCATATCAATGCGGCATCCGGGCTGGGCGAATGGCCGGAAGGCAAGGCGATCTTCGAGCGCTTTCGCACCCAGCTCGGCTGAGCGCAAAGCTGGCGTTTGGAAAAGGTCGGCCGGAATGCTATGTCTGGACTTCTTCTTCCAGATATCATCTGGTCTGCCTGATCGGAGGGAATGCGATGAGCCTGTCGACATTGCTTGTTTTTGCGGGTGCCCTGTTCATTGCGGCGGGATCGCCGGGACCGAACATCGCCGCGCTGGTGGCACGCGTGCTGACGAAGGGCGCGCGCAACGTATTCCCCTTCCTTTCCGGCATGTGGCTTGGCGAGGCGATCTGGCTGACCTGCGCCGTTGCCGGCCTTGCGACCATTGCCGAAACCTTCCACCTCGCCTTCGTCGTCATCAAGTGGCTCGGCGTCGCCTATCTGCTCTATCTCGCCTGGAAAATGTGGTTTGCCTCCTCCGATACGACGGGGGATGAGTTGCCGGACGAGCAATCGGCCACCCGGCTCTTCCTCGCCGGTTTCACGGTGACCATGGGCAACCCGAAGATCATGGTGTTCTACGTGGCGCTGCTGCCCTCGATCATCGATCTGCATGCCGTCACGGTCACCGGCTGGGCAGAGCTGGTGACGACGATGTTCGCAGTGCTTGTTGTCATCGATTTCTCCTGGGCGATGCTGGCGGCCAAGGCCAGAACCTTCCTCAAGAGCCGCCGCGCCGTACGCATCGCCAATCGTACCAGCGCCGCCACCATGGCGGGTGCCGCCGTGGCAATCGCCATGCGTTGAGACGAGAGCTTTTCCGCTTTTCTTCGAATCGCGAAAACTCTCTATCCTTTTGTTTTTACGCAATTCCGGATGGAAAACCGCTATGCGCTTTTCCTGGAATTACTCTGAAGCGCGGCGCCTTCGATCAGGGCGCGCAGCTTGTGGTGGATGGGCGCCGCCAGGTAACGCGCCTGATCTTCCGGCGACAGGTGTCTGCCGAGCGTCGCCATCATTTCCGGCATCGTCACCCGCCCGCCCGTGTAAGGCAGATAGGCGACCGGCATACCGGCACTCGCCATGCCGCCCGTAAGCACGCGGCAAGTCATGACCTCCACCAAAGGTGGAGGTTTGAAACGCTGCGCTTGAACCACTAGAAGTGGTTTTGTTAGTGCTTAGTAGCTACGATTAAAGAGGTCGGCAAAGTCGGAAGCTTTGTCGGCCTTTTCTTGGTTCCGGATATATTGTCTGACGACCTGCTCATTATAGCCCGTCGTCGACACGAAATACCCACGTGCCCAAAAGTGATACCCTTTGTAGCGGCGCTTACGCGCGTACTTGTTGGCAATGTAAAGAGCCGTCTTGCCCTTCAAAAATCCAACTATATGCGCGACCGAGTATTTCGGCGGGATCGATATCAACATGTGGACATGATCGGGCATCAAATGACCCTCTTCGATCTGGCAGCCCTTTTGCTGAGCCAGACGACGTAAGAGTTCACCCAACTCTCGACGCACATCCCCGTAGAGTCTTTTCGTTCGGTATTTGCTGCCAAAAACAACGTGATATTTGCAGTCCCACGTCGCATGCGAGAGCGATTGCTCATCCATATAACCTCCTTGTTTGAAGTCTGGGCCACGCCAGCGGTTCAAGCAGGAGGTCTCTCAACTACCGTGTAAAACTCGTCCAGTCCTCCACCGTAGGTGGAGGTTTATTCTTGATATAATAAATGCCGGGTCGCCCGGCATGAATATAGCGCTTGACGAACAAGGGATCGCCCATCTTTGCGGCGAATGTCGCGCAGGGGATGCGCGCCGAGCTTACCTCCAGAACAAGATCGCCGGCTATGAACCGATCGCCGACGGCCACCTCACGATTGTCCAGGCCCTCGACAATGAGGTTTTCGCCGAAAGCGCCAGGTTCCAACGGCCGCCCGAGCTCCCTCGCCCACCAGTCCAGCGTCAGCGAGCCCTCGACATAGACGGCCTGATCGCGGCCGCCGTGATGCTTGCGATTGCAGATGGCGTCGCCGACCAGCCCTTCCGCATCGATCATGACGGTGCCGTTCACGGCATGCTTGTTGATGCCGGTCTTCATTTTCCTGCCGGGCAGCGCCTCCGGGGCACCGAGGCAAACGGCCAGAATTTTCATCGGTCAACCGTCCCTTCCGTGATTCCGTTTCGCGAGCTTATGAGCTAAAAGCCTCCCATGGCAAAGCGAGTCACCGGCCCCGAAATCGAAAAACTCATCCAGCTTCTGGCGAAAGTGCCGGGCCTCGGGCCGCGCTCGGCACGGCGGGCGGCGCTGCACCTGATCAAGAAGAAGGATCAGCTTCTCGGGCCGCTGTCCCATGCCATGGGCGATGCCTATGACAGGGTGAAGATCTGCTCGCGCTGCGGCAATGTCGATACCGTCGACCCGTGCACAGTCTGCACCGACGAACAGCGCGACCAATCCGTCATCATCGTCGTCGAAGACGTGTCCGACCTCTGGGCGCTGGAGCGCGCCGGCGCGATGAACGCCGCCTACCATGTTCTCGGCGGCGTCCTGTCGCCGCTCGACGGCGTCGGACCCGACGATCTCAACATTCGCGGGCTGATCGCCCGCGTCGGCGAAGGCGGCATCCGCGAGATCATCATCGCCGTCAACGCAACGGTCGAAGGCCAAACCACAGCACACTATATAACCGATCAGCTTGCCGGGCTCGACGTCAAGATCACCCGCCTTGCGCATGGCGTTCCGGTCGGAGGCGAGCTCGATTACCTCGACGAGGGCACGCTGGCGGCGGCGCTCAGGGCGCGGACGGCGATTTGAGACGGAGAGGACCAGGTATGAGGAGAGTGTACACCCCCCTCTGTCACTTCGTGACATCTCGCCCACAAGGGGGGAGATTGGTTGCTTGTGGCATGGTCTTCGCCAAGCAATCAGTTGCCGTAGCCGCAGAAACTTCGGGCCCTCGATATGGCGTAAAGCGCGCCGCCAACGATCTCCCCCCTTGTGGGGGAGATGTCCCGAAAGGGACAGAGGGGGGTATCGCTCGGCATATTCTGCGCTTCGTTATCCTCCTCCTCGCCCTCCTCCCCCTGCCCGCGCTTGCCGCCTCGAAGGCCGATGTCGAGGCGCAGTTTCAGGCGTGGATTCAGAAGGATCTCTGGCCGGAAGCGCGTAAAGCCGGAATTTCCGAAAAGACCTTCCAGGCCGCGTTCGCCGGCGTGACGCTGAACTGGGACCTGCCGGATCTCGTGCCCCCGGGCTTCCCGAAGCCCACGGAGCAGAAGCAGACCCAGGCCGAATTCTCCTCGCCCGCCCCCTATTTCAACGAGGCGCGGCTGCAGAAGCTGGCCGCGACCGGGAAGAGCCTCGCCTCGCAATATGGACCAGCGCTGCGACGGATCGAGAAAACCTATGGCGTGCCGGGGCCGATCCTGCTGGCCATCTGGGGCCGCGAGACCGGTTTCGGCATTGCCAAGCTGCCGAATTCGGCGATCCAGGTGCTGGCGACCAAGGCCTTCATGTCGACCCGCAAGGACATGTTCCGCGCCGAGCTCGTCGCCGCCCTGCGCATCCTCGAGCATGGCGATGTCACGCCGGATCAGTTCAGGGGCTCTTGGGCCGGCGCCCTCGGCCAGCCGCAGTTCATGCCGACCAACTACCTGAAATATGCCGTCGATTTCGATGGCGACGGCCATCGCAATATCTGGACATCCGTGCCGGACACGCTGGCATCCATAGCCAACTATATGGTCCAGAAGGGCTGGCAGCGCGGCCGTGGCTGGGGCTATGAGGTCACCATCCCGCAAAACGTATCCTGCGCTCAGGAGGGACCGGATCTTGCCAAGCCGATCTCGCAGTGGGCCTCGCTCGGCATCAAGCGGGTTTCCGGCAAGAGCTTTCCACCGGACGAATTGCGGGCCAGCGGCATGATGCTGGTTCCGGCCGGCCGCGACGGGCCGGAATTCATCGTCACGCCAAACTTCTATGCCATCAAGGAATACAACAATTCCGACCTTTACGGCCTCTATATCGGCAATCTTGCCGACCGTATCGCCTCCGGCGGCGGCGCTTTCGAGGAAAAATGGGGCGATGTCGGCAAGATGCTGCGCTCCGACGTCGCCGGCATGCAGAAGACGCTGGAACGCAAGGGCTACGATGTCGGCGGCACCGACGGGCTTCCGGGCTACAAGACGAGACGCTCGATCGGCCAGTGGCAGGAAAAGAACGGCATGAAACCCACCTGCTATCCCGAGGCCTCCATACTCGGCATATTGAAATAAGCGCGGAAAAGCCTTTCGGCGCGAATGCCTTGCAATTTGCCGGAAAGAGGCTTATATCGGCTTCAAATTCTTGATCGTGTGATGAAGAGTGGGCCGCAAGGACCCGCTCTTTTTTATTAGCTCGATCTCCCGTTTGCATGAACAATGCAGGAGTGAATGCTTGTCGGACGTGACAAACGCAGACAATACCAACGAACCCAGGCTGATCGTCGAAACCGGCCTTGATCAGCGCGTCGCCGCCATCATCGAGCCCGTTCTTGTGGGTATGGGCTTCCGCCTGGTGCGCGTACGCCTCTTGAATCTGAACGGCCTGACGCTGCAGGTGATGACCGAGCGCAACGACGGCACCATGACCGTCGAGGACTGCGAAGAGGTCTCCACGGCCATTTCTCCGGTCCTGGATGTGGAAGATCCGATCGATAAGGCGTATCATCTGGAGGTGTCTTCGCCCGGCATCGACCGCCCGATGGTGCGCAAGTCGGATTTCGTCCGCTGGAACGGCCATATCGTCAAGTGCGAAACGTCGATACTTGTCGATAACCGCAAGCGTTTCCGCGGCAAGATCGTCGCCGTGGATGCCGATGGTTTCACGATCGAACGCGACGAGGCTACCCGCGGCGAGGAGCAGAAGGTAACCATTCCGTTCAGCACGCTGGCCGAAGCCAAGCTGATCCTGACGGACGATCTCATCCGCGATGCGTTGCGCGCCGACAAGCTGGCAAAAGCCGAGGCAGCGAACCAGAACGAAGCGGACGAAGAAGAATAACCGATCAACGAACCGCCTGACGGAACGGGAACCGAAGGGCAGGAAGACGGAGACTAAAGACAATGGCAGTCAGTGCGAACCGGCTAGAACTTCTGCAGATCGCAGATGCAGTGGCGCGCGAAAAGGTCATCGACCGCGAGATCGTGCTTGCCGCAATGGCGGACGCGATCCAGAAGGCCGCGCGCTCGCGTTACGGCACGGAGTCGAACATCCGCGCCGACATCAATCCGAAGACCGGCGAAATTCGCCTGCAGCGCCTGCTCGAAGTCGTCGAGAAGGCCGAGGACTATTCCACGCAGATCCCGCTGGAACTGGCCCGCGACCGCAACCCCGACGCCGCCCTTGGCGATTTCATCGCCGATCCGCTGCCGCCGATGGATTTCGGCCGCATCGCCGCCCAGTCGGCCAAGCAGGTCATCGTGCAGAAGGTGCGCGAAGCCGAGCGTGACCGCCAGTTCGACGAATTCAAGGATCGCGTCGGCGAAATCGTCAACGGCACGGTCAAGCGCGTCGAATACGGCAACGTCATCGTCGATCTCGGCCGTGGCGAAGGCATCATCCGCCGCGACGAGATGATCCCGCGCGAGAATTTCCGCTACGGCGACCGCGTCCGCGCCTATGTCTACGACGTCCGTCGCGAGCAGCGCGGCCCGCAGATTTTCCTGTCGCGCACGCATCCGCAGTTCATGGTCAAGCTCTTCACCATGGAAGTGCCCGAAATCTACGACGGCATCATCCAGGTGAAGTCGGTTGCCCGCGATCCGGGCTCTCGCGCCAAGATCGCCGTCATCTCCAACGACTCGTCGATCGATCCGGTCGGCGCCTGCGTCGGTATGCGCGGCTCGCGCGTTCAGGCCGTCGTCGGCGAATTGCAGGGCGAGAAGATCGACATCATTCCGTGGTCCAGCGAGCCGGCGAACTTCGTCGTCAACGCGCTGCAGCCGGCCGAAGTCGCCAAGGTCGTTCTCGACGAAGACGCGGAGCGCATCGAAGTCGTGGTTCCGGACGAGCAGCTGTCGCTGGCCATCGGCCGCCGCGGCCAGAACGTCCGCCTCGCATCGCAGCTGACCGGCTGGGATATCGACATCATGACGGAAGCCGAGGAATCGGAACGCCGCCAAAAGGAATTCAACGAGCGCACCAACCTGTTCATGGACGCGCTCGACGTGGACGAAATGGTCGGTCAGGTTCTGGCCTCCGAAGGCTTTGCCGCCGTCGAGGAACTGGCTTACGTCGATCTCGACGAAATCGCTTCCATCGACGGTTTCGACGAAGAGACCGCGCAGGAAATCCAGGAGCGCGCCCGGGAATATCTGGAGCGCCTGGAAGCCGAGATGGACGAGAAGCGCAAGGCGCTCGGCGTCTCCGACGAGCTGCGCCAGATCAACGGCATGACCGCACAGATGATGGTCGCCCTCGGCGAGGACGGCATCAAGACGATCGAGGACTTCGCCGGCTGCGCTGCCGATGACCTCGTCGGCTGGAGCGAACGCAAGAACGGCGAAACGAAAAAGTTCGAAGGCCTGTTCTCCAAGCTCGAAGTGTCGCGCGTCGAAGCAGAACAGATGGTCGTGCAGGCTCGCCTGCTGGCCGGCTGGATCACCGAGGCCGATCTCGCCACTGAGACGACCGAAGAGGTCGCGGAGGATGAAGCCGAGCAAGAAGCATGACGATCACCGAGGGGCCAAGCGCACCGCCTGAAGACAGCGATCTCGGGGGTGACGGCGCAAACGGCCGCATGTGTATCGTGACACGCGAAAGCGGATCGGCCGACGAGCTGATCCGCTTCGTAGCCGCTCCGGACGGGACCGTTGTTCCCGATCTGAAGCGGCAGCTGCCGGGACGCGGCTGCTGGGTCAAGCTTGACCGGGCGCTGGTGGACAAGGCAGTGGCGAAGAAATTATTTGCCCGCGCCTTGAAGGCGGAGGTGACGGCACCGAGCGATCTCGGCGCCATCGTCGACCGCCTTCTTGTGGCGCAGCTGGCCGGGATGATGCACATGGCGCGCAAGGCAAGCCAGTTCGTCAACGGCTCGTCGAAGGTCGATGGCGCTGTTCGCAATGGTTCGGCACTCGCCGTATTCCACGCGATCGACGCCGCCGCCGACGGTGTGCGGAAGATCGACCAGGCACGCAAGGCCTGGCATCTCGGTATGGAAACCGAACAGGAAATACCGTCGTTCCGTGTCTTCACGGAGGCGGAAATGGAAGAACTGATGGGCCAGAATGCTTTTATCCATGCCGCAGCGCTTGCGGGGCGGGCGGGTGAAGGTGTAGTGAAGCGCGCAAACCTGCTCGAACGGTACCGCAACGGCGGTCAGTCCCGGGCAACGGGCGGCGCTGGCCGGCGAAAACAATGACGCGGTCACCGGCCTACGCCGGACGCCTCATTAAGGTACATGTATTGAACGACAGGGTCTGACGGACGTTTCCGAGCCCTGTCCGAAGGAACAGGAACGGAATGACCGATAACCAAGACGACAAGACGCTGAGTGCATCGGGTAAGAAGACCCTCACCCTGAAGCCTTCAGGCGTAAATCAGGGAACCGTGCGCCAGGACATGGGCCGCGGACGCACCAAGGCGGTCGTGGTTGAGACCCGCAAGCGCCGCCCCCTGCGCCCCGAAGACGAAAAGCCGATCGTTGGTTCGACGACCGCTGCCGCACCGCAATCGGTGACGCGGGTTGCGGAGCCGACACCGCAGCCGCCACGCCCGCCGCAGCCGGCTCCGCGCATCCATCAGCCGGGCGGCCAGCAGCAGCGGCCACAGCAATCCAACCAGAACAACCAGCAGCGCCCGCAGCAGGAACGTTCGTCGCGGCCGGTGGTCTTGAACCATCTGTCGGCTGGCGAAATGGACGCCCGCCGCCGCGCGCTCGCCGAGGCCCAGGTTCGCGACGCCGCCGATGCGGTGCGCCGTGCCGAGGAAGAAGCACGCCGCCTTCAGGAAGAAGAGGCACGCCGCATCGCCGAACAGGCTGAAGCTGCCCGCCGGGCCGCCGAAGAGGCTGCTCGCGCCGCCGAAGCCAAGGTCGAAGCAGCCGCCGCGCCGGTGGAAGCGCCAAAGCCTGCAGCCGCCCAGCCGGCCGCGGCCGCGGCTCCTGCCGTTGCACGTCGTCCGGATGCGGCTCCGCAGCCTGCACGCCCCGGCGCTCCTGCTGCCGACGCACCGGCCAACCGCCGCCGCACCAATGAGGAAGAGACCGATCGCGGCCCGCCGCGCGGCGCTCCGGCACGCGGCAAGGTCACGCGTCCTGAGCCGGCAAAGCCGGTCACAACCCGCCCGAAGACGGACGAAGAGCGTCGCCGCGGCAAGCTCACCGTGACGACGGCGAATGTCGATGAAGACGGCAGCGCTCGCGGCCGCTCGCTTTCGGCCATGCGCCGCCGCCAGGAAAAGTTCCGCCGCAGCCAGATGCAGGAAACGCGCGAAAAGATCTCGCGTGAAGTCGTGCTTCCGGAGACCATCACCATTCAGGAACTGTCGCAGCGCATGTCCGAACGCGCCGTCGACGTCATCAAGTTCCTGATGAAGGAAGGCCAGATGATGAAGCCGGGCGACGTCATCGACGCCGACCTGGCCGAGCTGATCGCCAGCGAATTCGGCCATACGGTCAAGCGCGTTTCGGAATCCGACATCGAACAGGGCATCTTCAACGTTGCCGACGAGGAAGGCGAACTGGTTTCGCGTCCGCCCGTCGTCACCATCATGGGTCACGTCGACCACGGCAAGACCTCGCTGCTCGACGCCATCCGCAAGACGAGCGTCGTCTCGGGCGAAGCCGGTGGCATCACCCAGCATATCGGCGCCTACCAGGTCGAGCAGAACGGTCAGAAGATCACCTTCATCGACACCCCGGGCCACGCCGCCTTCACGGCAATGCGTGCCCGCGGCGCCCAGGCGACCGACATCGCGATCCTCGTGGTTGCGGCCGACGACAGCGTGATGCCGCAGACGATCGAATCGATCAGCCATGCGAAGGCAGCGGGTGTTCCGATCATCGTGGCGATCAACAAGATCGACAAGCACGAAGCCAATCCGCAGAAGGTCCGCACCGAACTGCTGCAGCACGAAGTCTTCGTCGAATCCATGGGCGGTGAAGTGCTCGACGTGGAAGTGTCGGCAAAGAACGGCACCAACCTCGACAAGCTGCTCGAAGCCATCCTGCTGCAGGCGGAAATCCTTGACCTCAAGGCCAATCCGAACCGCACGGCAGAAGGCACGGTCATCGAAGCCCAGCTGGATCGCGGTCGCGGCTCCGTCGCCACCGTCCTCGTCCAGAAGGGCACGCTGCGTCCGGGCCAGATCGTCGTTGCCGGCGATCAGTGGGGCCGTGTGCGCGCGCTGGTCAACGACAAGGGCGAGCATGTGAAGGAAGCGACCCCGGCGACGCCGGTCGAGGTCCTCGGTCTGTCGGGCACGCCGGCGGCCGGCGACAAGTTCGCCGTCGTCGAAAACGAAAGCCGCGCCCGCGAGATTTCCGAATATCGTCAGCGTCTGGCCCGCGACAAGGCCGCTGCCCGCCAGTCGGGCCAGCGCGGATCGCTCGAACAGATGATGACCCAGCTGCAGAGCGTCGGCGTGAAGGAATTCCCGCTGGTGATCAAGGGCGACGTGCAGGGCTCGATCGAAGCCATTGCCGGCGCGCTGGAGAAGCTCGGCACCGACGAAGTCAGGGCCCGCATCGTTCATTCGGGCGCAGGCGGCATCACGGAGTCGGACATTTCGCTGGCCGAAGCCTCGAACGCCGCCATCATCGGCTTCAACGTTCGCGCCAATGCCCAGGCACGCCAGTTCGCAGAGCGCGAAGGCATCGAAATCCGCTACTACAACATCATCTACGACCTCGTGGATGACGTGAAGGCAGCGATGTCGGGCCTGCTCTCGCCGGAGCGCCGCGAAACCTTCCTCGGCAATGCCGAGATCCTCGAGGTGTTCAACATCACGAAGGTCGGCAAGGTCGCGGGTTGCCGCGTTACCGAAGGCAAGGTCGAGCGTGGCGTCGGCGTGCGCCTGGTGCGCGACAACGTCGTCATCCACGAAGGTAAGCTCAAGACGCTCAAGCGCTTCAAGGACGAAGTATCGGAAGTCAATGTCGGCCAGGAATGCGGCATGGCCTTCGAAAACTACGAGGACATTCGCGTCGGCGATACGATCGAATGCTTCCGCGTCGAGCACATCACGCGCACGCTGTAAGCAATCGTTCGATTTGAGAGATACCAAAACCGCCGGCCAAGTCCGGCGGTTTTTTGTTGGACCCGACCGGACGGCCATGTGGTCATCACGCGGCAGGCGGGGCGGCGTTTTGCGCTATCGCCGTAAGGGTCAACACGACAGGCACCTTCTGGACGTCGACACATACGACGATTTGGCGTGGCTGGAGCGAGATCCCCGATATAGGCCGCCGTGACGCGCGGATCGGATTCGACATAGGATCTTCCTGGCCTGTGTTCCGGCATCCGCTTTTGCCAAACCGAGCAGGCGGGAGGCCGCATTCGCGAGGATTCTCGGCTTCCGGTGGCCCAGACAGGCCATCCAGCCTTGACCTTTGCGCCGGATCGAGTCATGTGACCCGCTTTATTGCGTCCACGGGACGCTGCTAATGGAAAAACCATGACCAGACCAACTTCTTCCGCGCCTTCGCAGCGCATGCTTCGCGTCGGCGAGCAGGTGCGCGCAGCGATCACGCAGGTTCTGCAGCGCGGCGAAGTGCGCGACGACCTGATCGAGCGCACAGTGATCTCCATTTCCGAAGTGCGCATGTCGCCGGATCTGAAGATCGCCACCGCTTTCGTGACCCCGCTCGGCGTCACCGACCACAACACCGTCATCGAGGCGCTCAATCGCCATGCGAAGTACATCCGCGGCCGCCTCGGCCCGCAGCTTCGCCAGATGAAATACATGCCGGAAGTGCGCTTCCGCGACGATACGAGCTTCGACAATTACAAGAAGATCGACGCCTTGCTGCGTTCACCCGAGGTCAGCCGCGATCTCGAAGACGATAACGACCAAGATCAATAACAGAGACAGAGAATGTCCAAACCACGCAAGCCCAAGGGCCGCCCGATTTCGGGCTGGCTCATCCTCGACAAGCCGGTGGATTTCGGCTCGACCGAAGCCGTTTCCAAGATCAAGTGGCTGTTCAAGGCCCAGAAGGCCGGCCATGCCGGTACGCTCGATCCGCTGGCATCCGGCATGCTGCCGATCGCGCTCGGCGACGCCACCAAGACGGTTCCCTACGTCATGGACGGCCGCAAGATCTACGAATTCACCGTCACCTGGGGCGAGGAGCGCGCTTCCGACGACCTCGAAGGCGCGATTACCGCCACCTCGGACAAGCGCCCGGGCGAAGAGGACATCCGCGCGCTGCTGCCGAAATATACCGGCGCCATCCAGCAGATTCCGCCGCAGTTCTCCGCCATCAAGATATCAGGCGAACGCGCCTATGACCTCGCCCGCGAAGGCGAAACGGTCGAGATCCCGTCGCGCGAGGTGGAGATTTTCCGCCTGACGCTGCTCGCCTGCCCGGATGCCGATACTGCGCATTTCGAGGTCGAGTGCGGCAAGGGAACCTATGTGCGCGCGCTTGCCCGCGATTTCGGCCGCGACCTCGGTTGCTACGGCCATATTTCCGGCCTGCGCCGCAGCTTCGTCGCTCCCTTCGCCGAGGAGACGATGGTGCCGCTTGCCGACCTCGTGGCGCTGGAAGCCATCGAGGATGCGGACGAACGGCTTGCAGCCCTCGATGCACTGCTGATCGACACCGCCGAGGCCCTGTCTTCGCTGCCCCATCTCGTCATCAGCGACGACCAGGCGCATCGCCTGAAGATGGGCAACCCGATCCTGGTTCGCGGGCGCGATGCGCCGGTTGCCGAAACCGAGGCCTACGCCACGGCACGCGGCAAGCTGATCGCCATCGGCGAGATCGGCCAGGGCGAATTCCGCCCCAAGCGCGTGTTCGGCTGACCTTTTGCCGGTGGCAAAAGGCGGCTATTGCGAGGCAGCAGCGTACGATATGTTCTCCGACGGGCCATGACGGCCCGTTCAAAGGGGGCAAACATGCGCAGAATTGCAATCGGAATACTGGCATTCCTTTCGTTGTTCCTGACAATTGCCGGCGCTCAATCCGCCGAGCGCTGGGCCGGCTTGCCGGCTTTTCCGCCGATGCCGCAGCCAAAGACGAGCGGCATGGCCGATGTCAACGACATCAAGATGTACTATGCCGAATATGGCGAGGGTGACCCGATCCTCTTCATCCATGGCGGACTTGGGAATGCCGAGGTCTGGGGCGCTCAGGTTGCCGATTTCGCTAAGGATCATCTCGTCATCGTCGCCGACAGCCGCGGTCACGGCCGATCGACCCGCAGCCAGCAGCCCTTCGGCTATGATCTGATGACCTCGGACTACGTCGCGCTGCTCGACTATCTGAAAATCGACAGGGTGACGCTGGTTGGATGGTCTGACGGCGGCATCATCGGCATCGACATGGCGATGAAACATCCCGAAAAGCTGACGCGGGTGATCGCCCAGGCCGCCAATGTCACGACCGATGGCGTGAAGCCCGATGTCATGAACAACAAGACCTTCAACGACTACATCAATGTCGCCGGCGAGTATTACAAGAAGCTGTCGCCGACCCCGAACGAATACGACGCCTTCGTCAACCAGATCTCACAGATGTGGGCGACACAACCGGCATGGACGGGAGCCGACCTCGGAAAGATCTCCGTGCCGGTGACGCTTGCCATCGGCGACCACGACGAGGCGGTCAAGCTCGACCATACGCAGATGATGGCCAAGGAAATTCCGGGGGCCAAGCTCGTTATCCTGAAGGACGCCAGCCATTTCGCCATGCTGCAGGATCCGGAGGGCTACGATGCCATGATCCGGGATGCCATGGCGGGACGCTGAAAGGCGGCTCGGGGAGAACCCTCTTTCCATTGCCGCTCATTTGGTTTATAGGCAGCGCCAGCATCAGGCATGCCTGAGTGCATTCGCGGCCAATGCTGGACGACATCCCGGCGTTTGGCGACTTTAATTTCCTCTCATAGAAAGGACTATCCGATGTCGATCACTGCTGAGCGCAAGGCTGCGCTGATCAAGGAATACGCCACCGTCGAAGGCGACACCGGTTCTCCGGAAGTCCAGGTAGCGATCCTGACCGAGCGCATCAACAACCTCACGGACCACTTCAAGGACCACAAGAAGGACAACCACTCCCGTCGTGGCCTTCTGACGATGGTTTCCAGCCGGCGCTCGCTTCTTGACTATCTCAAGAAGAAGGACGAAGGCCGTTATACCAAGCTGATCACCAGCCTCGGTATCCGCCGCTAACGGAATTTCCGGCGGGCGTTCACCTGAACGTCCGCCGGATGCTTATGAGGGGTATGCCCCTCAGACTGTTTCGCCTGCGCCTCGCATTTGCGCGACGCGAAACTACCGGCAGCCCGGATGGGCCGGCGCTGCCAACAACAACCGTTGACCTGTCATGGGGCAGGATTGCCGGATGCTTTCAGCCGAAGCCTCGTGCTTCGGCCTGACTTCGAAAGCCTCTCGTTGTCTTGCCCGTGATGCGTCACATTTCGTGCGGTTGAAGATGTGCCTTGCCGAATGTCTCGGCGACGGCGCCTTTTCCCGCACAATGTTAGGACAAGATATGTTCGATATCCATACTGTCGAAATCGAGTGGGCAGGCCGCCCGCTGAAGCTCGAAACCGGCAAGATCGCCCGTCAGGCCGACGGCGCCGTCGTCGCCACCTACGGCGAGACCGTGGTTCTTGCCACCGTCGTTTCCGCCAAGTCGCCGAAGCCGGGCCAGGATTTCTTCCCGCTCACCGTCAACTACCAGGAAAAGACCTACGCAGCCGGCAAGATCCCCGGCGGCTACTTCAAGCGCGAAGGACGTCCGAGCGAAAACGAAACCCTCGTTTCCCGGCTGATCGACCGTCCGATCCGCCCGCTCTTCCCGGAAGGCTACAAGAACGACACGCAGGTCGTCGTCACCGTCATCCAGCATGACCTGGAAAACAATCCCGACATCCTGTCGATGGTTGCCACATCCGCAGCGCTCACGCTCTCCGGCGTTCCCTTCATGGGCCCGGTCGGCGGCGCTCGCGTCGGCTACATCAACGGCGAATACGTGCTCAACCCGCATCTCGACGAGATGGACGAATCGAGCCTCGACCTCGTCGTCGCCGGCACGCAGGACGCCGTTCTGATGGTTGAGTCGGAAGCCAAGGAACTGCCTGAGGACGTCATGCTCGGCGCCGTCATGTTCGGCCATCGCGGCTTCCAGCCGGTCATCGACGCGATCATCAAGCTCGCTGAAGTCGCTGCCAAGGAACCGCGCGATTTCACGCCGGAAGATTATTCCGAACTCGAAGCCGAAATGCTCGGCATTGCCGAAGCCGAGCTGCGCACCGCCTACAAGAACACGCAGAAGGCTGAACGTTACGCTGCCGTCGACGCCGTCAAGGCCAAGGTCAAGGCACACTTCCTCCCGGAAGGCGTAGAGCCGAAGTATTCCGCCGAAGTCATCGGCGCCGTCTTCAAGCACCTGCAGGCCAAGATCGTTCGCTGGAACATCCTCGACACGTCGAGCCGCATCGACGGCCGCGACCTGTCGACCGTTCGCCCGATCGTTTCGGAAGTCGGCCTTCTGCCGCGCACGCACGGTTCGGCGCTGTTTACCCGCGGTGAAACGCAGGCAATCGTCGTCGCCACGCTCGGCACCGGCGAAGACGAACAGTATGTCGACAGCCTGACGGGCATGTACAAGGAGCGCTTCCTGCTCCATTACAACTTCCCTCCCTACTCGGTTGGCGAAACCGGCCGCATGGGTTCCCCGGGTCGTCGCGAAATCGGTCACGGCAAGCTCGCATGGCGCGCTATCCGCCCGATGCTGCCGACGGCTGAACAGTTCCCCTACACGCTGCGCGTCGTCTCCGAGATCACCGAGTCCAACGGCTCGTCCTCGATGGCAACGGTTTGCGGCACCTCGCTCGCTCTGATGGACGCCGGCGTTCCGCTGGCCAAGCCGGTTGCCGGCATTGCCATGGGTCTGATCCTGGAAGGCGATCGTTTCGCCGTTCTCTCCGACATTCTCGGTGACGAAGACCACCTCGGCGACATGGACTTCAAGGTCGCCGGCACCGCCGACGGCATCACCTCGCTGCAGATGGACATCAAGATCGCCGGCATCACCGAAGAGATCATGAAGGTCGCTCTCGGCCAGGCACAGGGCGGTCGCACGCACATCCTCGGCGAAATGTCCAAGGCAATCACCGAGAGCCGCGGCCAGCTCGGCGAATTCGCACCGCGCATCGAAGTCATGAACATCCCGGTCGACAAGATCCGTGAAGTCATCGGCTCCGGCGGCAAGGTCATCCGCGAAATCGTCGAAAAGACCGGCGCGAAGATCAACATCGAAGACGACGGCACCGTCAAGATCGCCTCGTCCTCCGGCAAGGAAATCGAAGCGGCCCGCAAGTGGATCCACTCGATCGTCGCCGAGCCGGAAGTCGGCCAGATCTACGAAGGCACGGTCGTCAAGACCGCCGACTTCGGCGCTTTCGTCAACTTCTTCGGCGCCCGCGACGGCCTCGTCCACATCTCGCAGCTCGCTTCCGAGCGCGTCGCGAAGACGCAGGACGTCGTCAAGGAAGGCGACAAGGTCTGGGTCAAGCTGCTCGGCTTCGACGAGCGCGGCAAGGTTCGCCTGTCCATGAAGGTCGTCGACCAGGCCACCGGCCAGGAAATCGCCGCCGACAAGAAGAAGGATGACGCGGCCGAGTAAGCTGCGCCTTCATTCAGGTTCCGGGGCGCGGGATTCGTTTCCGCGCCCCTTTTATATTGATGCCGTCGGCCGCCCCTGCTGAAGCTGCGTGCCCGGCCCCTCACCCTAGCCCTCTCCCCGCACGCGGGGAGAGGGGATAACGATTGTGCTCGATAACAGTCCTTCCTACTAAGAGGCATGTTGTCTTGCTCCGTCGTCCCCTCTCCCCGTTCCAACGGGGAGAGGGTTAGGGTGAGGGGCAAGTACCGGATAAGACGGTGGCACGGATCCGACGAACGAAACCCACTCCCATGACGAGATCACGCCCATGAGCCGCGACGCCCTGAAGACCCTGTTTCATCCCTTTGCCTCCGGCACCGTAGACGCGCCCGGCGAGGGCGAGCGGATCCTGTTTCTCGGCGCCGAGGCCGGCTTTGCGCTGCCTGACGGTTTTGCCGCCGAGCTTTCCGCCGTCCAGGGCTTCCGCCCCTTCTATCGCCAGCTGCAGGCGCAGCGCATCAACGTGACGCCGGAAATCGAGGGCAGTGACTATGACGGCGCGCTCGTGCTTTGCGGCAAGCACAAGGGTGAAAACGAAAGCCATATCGCCGAAGCGCTTTCGCGCGTGAAGGAAGGTGGCCTGATCGTCGTCGCCGGCGGCAAGGAAGACGGCATTCAGCCGCTGCGCAAGCGCATCGAAGGTTTTGGCCTTACGGTCGAGCATATGCCGAAATATCATGGCGTCGCCTTCTGGTTCGCGCGCCCCGCCGACATCGAGGCGCTGACGGCGCAGCTCGTGAAGCCCGCAACGCGCGTCGACGACCGGTTTACCACCGCGGCCGGCATGTTCTCCCATGACCGGATCGATGCCGGCTCCGAGCTGCTGGCTTCGCGCCTGCCGACCGACTTCAGCGGCGATGCCGCCGACTTTGGCGCCGGATGGGGCTATCTCTCTGTCGAGCTGGCGACAAAGTCGCCAAGGATCGCGCGTATCGACCTCTACGAGGCCCACTACGACGCGCTGGAGGCCGCCCGCGCCAATCTGCTGGCAAATTGCCCGAAGGTCGCCCAGCGCTTCTTCTGGCACGATCTGGCGAGCGAGCCGGTCAAGGACAAGTACGACCTCATCGTCATGAACCCGCCCTTCCATGAGGGGCACGCCGCCGAACCCTCGCTCGGTCAGGCGATGATCAAGACCGCCGCCTCGGCGCTCCGCAGCGGCGGACGGCTGATGCTGGTCGCCAATCGCGGCCTGCCCTACGAGCCGGTCCTGGCCGAACACTTCAAGGAGCATGGCGAGACCTGCCGCAATGCCCGCTACAAGGTGCTCTGGGCAAAGAAATAAGCGATGAAGGCGGCCGATCGGTCGCCTTTTTTATGTTCGCTTGGTCATGGCTTCGGTTTCGGCGCTCTCGCAGCCCACTCGCGGCTCAGCACGGCATAGACGCATTCGTCGCCCCAGACGCCGTTGAAGCGATCGCTTTCGATCAAGAGCGCCTCACGACGCAGACCGAGCCGTTCGACGACGCCGACGGACCGGGCATTCTTCGCATCCAGCCGCGCGAAGATCCGGTGAAAGCCGAACGTTTCGAAACCGAGCGTGATGATGGCGTCCGTCGCCTCGGTCGCATATCCCCTTCCGGCATGGGCCGGACTGAAGATATAGCCGACCTCGGCCTGCAGCGCGGCCTTGTTTGCGAATGTCAGGCTGACGTCCCCCACCAAGGCGCCGTCCTCCCGCCGAATGGCGGCGCACGGCAGCGTATCGCCGTCTTCCGAGAAAGAAGAATTCAAGCGGGCATCGAAGCGCGCCTTCATCGCCTCCGGCGAAGGGGGATCGCGGTACAGGAAACGATAGATATCCGGCAGGGAGCGATAGGCGCTGTAGGCCTCGAAATCCCCCGGCACAAAACGGCGGAGGAGGAGACGTTCGGTCGATGCGAAGGGTTCGGCGTCGTGGGACGTCATTCGGGAATCCCCTGAAAGGATATCCGGAAGTTCGGTCCTCCCGGCCAAGGACCGAGAGGATGGCTCAAATCAAGGATGCCTACTCGGCATCGGCCGTCGACAGCGTTTCCAAAGTCGGCATCGAGGTGATGTTGTAGCCGGCATCGACGAAGTGGATTTCGCCGGTAACGCCCGCCGACAGGTCCGACAGGAGATAGAGCGACGACGAGCCTACCTGATCGATGGTGACCGACTTGCGCAACGGCGCGTTGCGCTGGTTCCACGACAGGATGGCGCGGGCATCCGAAATGCCGGCGCCGGCCAGCGTGCGGATCGGGCCGGCGGAAACGGCGTTGACGCGGATGCCGCGCGGGCCGTAGTCGGCGGCGAGATAGCGAACCGAAGCCTCAAGCGCCGCCTTGGCGACACCCATGACGTTGTAGTTCGGGATCACGCGCGTCGAGCCGTTATAGGTCAGCGTCAGCATGCTGCCGCCTTCGGTCATGAGGTCGGCGGCGCGTTTGGCGATCTCGGTGAAGGAGAAGCAGGAAATCACCATGGTGCGGGTGAAATTGTCCCGCGTGGTGTTGGCATAAAGCCCCTTCAGCTCGTTCTTGTCGGAAAAGCCGATGGCGTGGACGATGAAATCCAGCTTGCCCCAGCGCGCCTTGATCTCGTCGAAGACGGCATCGACGGATACAAGATCCTCGACGTCGCACGGCAGAAGGAAATCCGAGCCGACTTCGGCTGCCAGCGGCTTGACGCGCTTGCCGAGCGCCTCGCCCTGAAATGTGAAAGCCAGCTCCGCGCCCTCGGCTGCGAGCGCCTTCGAAATACCCCAGGCAATCGAGTGATTGTTTGCGACGCCCATGATGAGGCCGCGCTTACCCTGCATGATTCCCGTCATTGCCTTATCCGTTGTAGCGCTGGAACACGAGCGTGGCGTTGGTGCCGCCGAAGCCGAAGGAGTTCGAAAGAGCGATATCGAACTTGGCGTCGTCGATACGCTTGCGCACGATCGGCACGCCTTCGAATTCCGGATCGAGTTCGGTGATATGGGCACTTTCGCCGATGAAGCGTTCCTGCATCATCAGGATCGAATAGATCGATTCCTGCACGCCGGCTGCTCCGAGCGAATGGCCCGTCAGCGACTTGGTCGACTGGATCGGCGGGATCCTGTCGCCAAAGACTTCGCGAATCGCGCCGATTTCCTTGCTGTCGCCCACCGGTGTCGAGGTGCCGTGGGTGTTGATGTAGTCGATATCGCCCTTCACCGTGGCGAGCGCCTGGCGCATGCAGCGCGCGGCACCCTCACCCGACGGCGCGACCATGTCGTATCCATCCGAGGTGGCGCCGTAGCCGACGATCTCGGCATAGATCTTGGCGCCGCGCGCCTTGGCGTGTTCCAGCTCTTCCAGAACCAGCACGCCGGCGCCGCCGGCGATGACGAAGCCGTCACGCTTGGCGTCATAGGCCCGCGAAGCGGTTTCCGGATGATTCTCGTTGAAGTCGGACGACATGGCACCCATGGCGTCGAAGAGGTTCGACATGGTCCAGTCGAGATCTTCGTGGCCGCCGGCGAACATCACGTCCTGCTTGCCCCACTGGATCATTTCAGCGGCATTGCCGATGCAGTGCGCCGAGGTCGAGCAGGCGGACGAGATCGAATAGTTGACGCCGTGGATCTTGAACCAGGTCGCAAGCGTTGCCGACGCGGTCGAGGACATCGACTTCGGCACGGCGAACGGGCCGATGCGCTTCGGGCTGTTGTTCTTGCGGGTGATGTCGGCGGCTTCGATCAGCGTGCGGGTCGACGGGCCGCCGGAGCCCATGATGATGCCGGTGCGCTCGTTGGTGATGTCACCTTCCTCGAGGCCGCTATCGGCGATCGCCTGCTTCATGGCGACATGGTTCCACGCGCCACCCTGCGACAGGAAGCGCATCGCACGACGATCCACCAGCTCGGTCGTATCGATGTTCGGCGAACCCCAGACCTGGCACTTGAAGCCATGCTCGGCAAAATCGGGAGAGAAAGAAATGCCGGATTTGGCTTCGCGCAGCGAGGCGGTCACTTCTTGAGCATTGTTTCCAATCGAAGAGACAATACCCAGACCCGTAACAACTACCCGTCTCATATCGATGACCTTTTCTAAAACGTCTGTCTTGGTGGAGGCGGCGGAGCCGCGATTCAGGCGACCTTGTCCTTCGACAGGCCCACGCGCAGGTCCGACGCCTGATAGATGGTCTCGCCGTCGGCCTTCAGCCAGCCGTCCGCCGTGCCGAGGACCAGGCGGCCACGCATGACGCGCTTGAAATCGATGCCGTATTCGAGAAGTTTCGTGTCCGGGCGAACCATGCCCTTGAACTTCACCTCGCCGGTGGAAAGCGCCATGCCGCGGCCGGGCTCGCCGAGCCAGCCGAGGAAGAAGCCGGTGAGCTGCCACATGCCGTCCAGGCCGAGGCAGCCGGGCATGATCGGATTGCCGGCGAAATGACACGGGAAGTACCAGTCATCGGGACGCACGTCGTATTCGGCGCGGATGAAGCCCTTGTCGAAGGCGCCGCCGGTCTCGGAGATTTCGGTAATGCGATGGACCATCAGCATCGGCGGCAGGGGGAGCTGCGCATTGCCCGGACCGAACAGTTCGCCGCGGCCGCAGGCCAGGATTTCCTCGTAATTGAAGCTGGACTGTCTCGTCGT
The DNA here is from genome assembly GCF_010668395.1 of Martinezella lusitana. Taxonomy (GTDB): domain Bacteria; phylum Pseudomonadota; class Alphaproteobacteria; order Rhizobiales; family Rhizobiaceae; genus Rhizobium; species Rhizobium lusitanum_A. The sequence continues at coordinate 78,383 of NZ_WUEY01000018.1, read as the reverse complement.
CATAAAAAATCCGTTTCCCCCGCATGAATGCCGATGGATGTGAAGCTTTAGTGCAAGATGGACAGAAAATGAAGCGAAAGCATCACACACTCATTCATCCGCTCTATCGAACGCACTAGCCGTTATGTGGTGGTCGCATACAGGAACGCCAGAGCCGCGACCAGAGCGAAATGCGCCAAAAGCCCGTTTTTTGCGGCTTTTGAGCAGCTTCCCACCCCATCGAAACTATTGAAAGCAATCAAGGCAAAAGTTATATGGCTTAGTTAAGAATTACAGAGATCAGGAATCCGGAGTCCCTGAATGGCGGAAGAGGCCGAAATCGCGATCGAAAGCAGGCTGCGCAACGTGGGCCTGAGGCCGACCCGACAGCGGATTGCGCTGGGTGATCTTCTCTTTGCGAAGGGCGACCGGCATCTGACCGTGGAAGAACTTCACGAGGAAGCCGTTGCCGCCGGCGTTCCGGTTTCGCTGGCAACTGTCTACAACACGCTGCATCAATTCACCGAGGCCGGCCTGATCCGCGTGCTCGCCGTCGAGAGCACCAAGACCTATTTCGACACCAACGTCTCCGACCACCATCACTTTTTCGTGGAAGGCCACAACGAGGTGCTGGATATCCCGATCAGCAATCTGACGATCGGCAATCTGCCGGAGCCGCCGAAGGGCATGGAAATCGCCCATGTCGACGTGGTGATCCGCCTGCGCCGCAAGCAGCAGCGTTAAGGCAGCTCTTCCCGCAGCAACCGTCCTGCGGCAAAAAGTCTTCCGTCACATCACATCATCCGGATGCCGGCCCGGCCTGTGGCGATAGGTCGGAAAGGTCCAGCCGAACCAGAGCGCGCCGCCACGGACCGCAAAGGCCGCGATCACGCCCAATCCGGCGGATACATAGAGCGGCATCATCGTCGCGTTGGCGGCCGTGAAGACGCCCGCGCCGACGAGCGAGGCCGTGACATAGATTTCCGGCCGCAGCAGCACCGAGGGCTCGTTCGCCAGCAGATCGCGCAGGATGCCGCCGAACGTCGCCGTCAGCGCGCCGGTGACGATGGCGACGGTGGGTGAGCCCGTCGCCGCCATGCCCTTGGCGGCCCCCATGACGCAATAGGCCGACAGTCCCACCGCATCGAGCCAGAGAAGCAGCCGGTAGCGCGATTCGAACAGATGCGCGGTGAAGAAGAACAGCACGCCGACCACGGCGCAGATGATGATATAGGTCGGGTTCAGCACCCAGAAGACGGGCACCCGGCCAAGAACGATATCGCGAAGCGTGCCGCCTCCGATGCCCGTGACGGCGGCCAGGAACAGGAAGCCGATCAGGTCGAGCTGCTTGCGCGAGGCCGCGAGCGCACCGGTTGCGGCAAAAAGGGCGACGCCGGCATAATCAAGAAACGAAAGAAGCGACATCGAAAACTCCAACGGGGCGCCGGCGATCTTTCCGAAATGAATCACGACGGCAAGGGCCGCGCAAGCAGGCGCGTGTAAAGATGTCGTAGCGGCTACGGCGACTATCGCATGGCCGTAACGGCGCTTCGAAGAGGAATCCCCCCGTGAAATCCCTGCTGATCGTAATCCTCAACCTCGTCGCACTCGTGATGATGCCCGCCGTGGCCATGGCGCAGCAATCGATCCTGCCGGATCCCGTGGCCTTCGAGAAGGATCACTTCACCAAGAGCTGCGACGGACAGGTGAGCTTCGGCGATCATTTTTCGACGGAGCAGGATATCAACAACGACAAGCTGACCGACATAGTGGTCAACGAAGGCGAGATCACCTGCAAGGGCGAAAAAGGACCCTACTGCAACGATGAGGGTTGCCCCTACAATTTCTACGCCCAGGTGGCCGAAGGCGGCTATCTGCTGATCGCCACGGCGCAGATCTACGGCTACGATTTCATCCAGCGTTTCGGCAACATGGTGCTTGTCATGAAGATGCATCCGCGCTTCTGCGACCGCAAGGACGGGGAAGATCCTTGCGAGATCACGGTCCGGGTGCGCGGCACCAAATTCGTCACCATCTCCAAGAAGTAGCTTTCACGGCGCGGGGTAAAGCGCCGAGGTGCGGCCGACGGCGTAATATCCGACCAGGCCGACCCATTCGCGCACGCCCGTCGCCAGGAGCTGCGCATTGCGCGAGGGCTGGGTCAGATCGAGACCCAGGCTTTCCTTGCCGGTGCTGCGATAATCGACCGGCCACGGCACGACATCGATCCCCTGCTTGCGGAAAATCCCCATCGAGCGCGGCATATGGAAGCCGGAGGTGATGAGCAGGCAATCCGAAAGCCCGTTCTGCGCCAGCAGCTGCTTCGTATTGACCGCATTCTCGAAGGTGGTGCGCGAGGTCTTGTCCTCGATCATCCGGCTCGTCGAAATGCCGAGCGCGGTGAAGAAGCGCTCCGAGATGACGGCATCGCCCTCATAGGCGCCGCCGATCGAGCCGTCGCCGCCCGAGATCAAGATACGCGCCTGCGGAAATTTCTGCGCCAGCCGCAAAGCTTCGATGAGGCGGTCGCCGGCCGAATCGAGTTCGTAGCCGCCGCGCACGGTCGTCACCTCGTTCTGCGTGGCGCCGCCGAGAACGATCATGCATTTGAGATCGGCCGGATCGGCAGCGGGGTGCGGAAAGCGCTCCTCCAGCCCCTGCACGATGTAGGAGCCTGCCGTCGTATAGAGCGTGACGAAGAGGATGAGCACGGATAGCAGCGACGAGGCAATGACGGTGGCGCGCCAGCGCAGGAGCGCGGCAACGAATGCCAGCAGGACGAAGAAAAACGCCAGCGACAGCGGCTGACCCAAGATCCAGACAAGTTTCGAAAAAACGAACACGGCACATCCTTACGCTTGTCGGCAAAACGATTCGGCTTTTCTCCTAGCAGATTTTGTGCGCTGCAATGTGGCTATTTCGACCGCCGCACCATCGGGGCCGCCGCCATCAGGCGGTGGCTGAAGCGGCGCTGCAGCGGGCGGGGAATGAAAAGCGTGACCAATGCCAGGAGGAGCGCTGCCATCGACACCAGCCACAGCGCATGCGCGCCCAATGCGCCGGCAAGAAACGCACCGATGATGGCGCCGACGATCATGCCGCTCCAGGGCACGATCTGCACCGTCCAGGCAAAGTCGCGGTCGCCCAGCAAGAAGCGGCCAATGCCGCGACCGAAACGCGAGAGCGCCCCGGTAACGTAAGTCAGGCCGATCGGCAGACCTTCGATATGTTCGACGGTGGCGTTGACCAGGCCCATGGCGAGCACCACCAGATAGAACTGCACCAGAATCAACGACGGCTCCGCAAAACCCGCGGCTGCGGCGAGAAGGACGCTGACGCAGGCCAGCACCACGAAAGCCCGCCGGTCGGCCGCATGTGCGATGACGATCCCGAGCGCATTGCCGGCTATGAATGTCAGGATCGCGGAAAACAGCACCGCCGCATGGCCGAAATCCCCGGTTCCCACCGCAATCGCCGCCCGCGTCGTGTTGCCCGTCATGAAGGACACGAAGTTCCCCGTCAGCATCAGGCCGACGGCATCGGTCATGCCGGCCAAAAAGGAAATGGAGGCGACGAGCGCAAGCCCCGTCAGCCTGCGGCGGGTCCTAATGAGACGACGGCGTCGTTGTCTGGTCATGACCGAATCGGGATGGTTTGCGGAGGATGCGAGGCTAGCATGAAGTTGGGGCGAATGCGGAGATTGGATCAAATTGCCCGATAAATAGAGAGCGGGCAGAATCCATGAGTGTAGCCTCTTTTTTGCAAATGCTCTGCCTGAGTGAGACTTGAGATAGGTCTCAAATTCCAGTGCTCGATATTTATCCGGAAAGGCTGAATACCAAAGAAGGACCCAAGGTGCGAACTTCGCGGTATGGGTCGACTTACCGGCATTATGACTGGCAAGCCGCTGCTTAAGATCTGAAGTCGAGCCGGTATATTGCTGTTCGGGAAAATTCACGCTTTGAAGGATGTAAACATACCACATCCGCATCTCACTCAATTGCCAGCCAGTGAATCGGATGCAACTCTATATCGAGTTTCGTGTGATTTTGTATCTGTAAATATCTGATTGAGATCTTAGCCCGTCGTCGCCCTGCGGGCTTTGCCGGGCACTGCTTCGGCCTAACGGTTTCCCGCGGCTGCGCCACGCGAAGCCCGTAAGGGCGAAGCGTGGTGGAGCTAAGCGGGATCGAACCGCTGACCTCTTGCATGCCATGCAAGCGCTCTCCCAGCTGAGCTATAGCCCCATCAAGGTGGTGCCGTTTGACCGGCCCTGGGTCCCTTCCGAGCGTTTCGCCCGTCGGGGTGGCGGCTTATTACTTGTGGTTTTCACAGATAGCAAGCCGAAAAATTCGGCCCGGGAAATTTTTCTTGTTCACCGGGCCGACTGTCTTGAGATCAGACGTCGTCGTCGTCGCCGGTGACGCCGATGATGTCGCTCATGTCGTCATCGTCTTCATCTTCGTCGGCTTCGAGGAAGGTGTCGTCGTCATCGTCGCCGATTTCGACATCGTCATCGCCGATATCCGGAATATCGTCGCCGGCAGCAGCCTCATCGGCATCCTCGAGGGACACCAGTTCGACTTCGGTGCTTTCGGTATCGACCTCGGCCACTTCTTCTTCTTCCGGAACTTCCTTCGAAGCGGAGGTTTCTTCGAAATAGGACAACGGCCAGGACTTGCCGGTGTAGGGCGAGATCACCGGATCCCGGTTCAGGTCATAGAACTTCTTGCCATTGTCCGGATCGGTACGTTTTGTTCCAAGTTCCGCTTTCGCCACTGTCAAAGCCTCATCAATGGCCGAATGAAAATTCGGCAATGCCGGGGAAGCCGGCGTTTTAAGGGAAATATCAGCCGGTCCCCTTAATCGTTACGGCCGTTTCTGTCAAAGCTAAAGTTCAAGCGCTTCGCCAGCGTTCTCACGCCTTCCGGGATGATCGGGCCGTGAGCCTGTGCCGACCAGCCGGCGTGAACCGCAGGATACCTTGAGCAAGAGCACCGAAGCCAGCCGCGAAATGCGGCGGGAATACCGGTCTCGCAAAGCAATTGCCCATGCCGCACGGCACCATCCCGCAGCCGGCCGTGGCACGCCGCTCGACCGGCCTTTCCGGCTCGATCCGCCTTCCCCGTGGCAGAGGCAAGGATATGCCGACGCTTCGGGACAAGCCGGACGGTAGAGGCCTCGGCAATGCCGGCAAAGGCGAAACCCGGACCCTTCTCGATCATCGCATTGCCATGGGCTTCCTCGCCATGGGGCTTGCGAGCCGGCATCCGGTTACGCTCGACGATTCCGCCATGATCGCCACGAGCTTTCCTGAGTTTTTTGCTATGATGACAAGATTGGGCGCGACGATCGAAGCCAAGGATTGATAGATCGCGCCATCGGCCATCCGAAGCCCTATCCTGCCGGGTTTCGAGGATGGCGGCAACAACGGATCGAAGCCATGTATCAGCCTCCACATCATCGCGAAGACGATCTCGGCACGCAGCATCAGCTGATCCGCGCCCATCCGCTGGGACTGCTGATCACCGCGGGCGACGGCGGGCTGATCGCCAATGCCGTGCCGTTTCATCTCAATACGGAGCTTTCGCCCAAGGGCACGCTGCAGGCGCATCTCGCCAGGGCAAACGGCCAGTGGCGGGAGATCGAAGCTGGTGCGCCCGTGCTCGTCGTCTTCCAGGGCGCCGATACCTACATCACGCCATCCTGGTATGCGACGAAGCGGGAAACCGGCAAGGTGGTGCCGACGTGGAACTATGCGATCGTACAGGTTCGCGGGAGCGCGCGGACGATCGAGGATCCCGTCTGGCTGCGCACGCAGATCGGCGCGCTGACGGGCGACAACGAAGGCGACCGCGCGCAGCCCTGGGCGGTGGAAGATGCGCCGCCGGACTTCATCGCAGCCCAGATGAAAGGTATCGTCGGCATCGAAATCGACATCGAGACGATTGACGGCAAATGGAAGGTGAGCCAGAACCGGCCGCTCGCCGACCGGCAAGGCGTGGCCGAGGGCCTTGCTGCGATCGATCGCAGCGAAGCCGCCGAGATGGCCGATCTGGTGCGCCGCTACAGCAAGTAATATCGGGATACAGGGTAGGGACAAAGGAAGACATGATCATCGCCATCGACGGACCTGCGGCTGCCGGCAAGGGAACCTTGGCGCGCCGGATCGCCGAAACCTATGGTTTTCATCATCTCGACACCGGCCTTACCTACCGGGCGACCGCCAAGGCCCTGCTCGATGCCGGATTGCCGCTCGACGACGAAGCCATTGCCGAGGGCATGGCGCGCAAGGTCGATCTGGCCGGGCTCGACCGGACCGTTCTGTCCAGGCATGAGATCGGCGAGGCCGCGTCGAAGATCGCCGTCATGCCGAGCGTACGCCGGGCCTTGGTCGAGGCGCAGCGCCGCTTCGCCGAAAAGGCGCCGGGAACGGTGCTCGACGGCCGCGACATCGGCACCGTCGTCTGCCCCGGCGCGCCGGTAAAGCTCTATGTGACGGCCTCGGCCGCGGTCCGCGCGAAACGGCGCCATGAAGAGATCGTCGAAGCCGGCGGCAGCGCTAATTACGACGCCATCTTCGAGGACGTGAAACGGCGCGACGAACGCGATATGGGCCGCACCGACAGCCCGCTCAAGCCGGCCGAAGACGCGTACTTGCTAGATACCTCAGAAATGAGTATAGAAGCGGCGTTTCAGACGGCAAAGTCGATCATCGACGCCGCTCTGAGCCGAAATGCCTGAAAATACGAGCGGCTTTTGCGCGCCCCGCGCCCGAAGCTGCCAATTTCAATAGCCTGACATTCCGTCCAAGCGCCGGATAGCTTCCCGAAGGGGAGGCGGACTGGGGTCAGGCCTGTTCAACGCGAACCACCGGCGCGTCAGTGTCCAGATTGCATGATCGGGACACGCCAGGAGATTTTATGTCTGTAACTTCCCCCTCTCGCGAAGATTTCGCGGCCCTTCTCGAAGAATCCTTTGCCAAGAACGATCTGGCTGAAGGCTATGTCACCAAGGGCATCATCACCGCCATCGAAAAGGATGTCGCCGTTGTAGACGTCGGCCTCAAGGTCGAAGGCCGCATCGCGCTGAAGGAATTCGGTGCACGCGCCAAGGACGGCACGCTCAAGGTCGGCGATGAAGTCGAAGTCTACGTCGAGCGTATCGAAAACGCGCTTGGCGAAGCCGTTCTGTCGCGCGAAAAGGCTCGCCGCGAGGAAAGCTGGATCAAGCTCGAAGCCAAGTTCGAAGCTGGCGAACGCGTCGAAGGCGTGATCTTCAACCAGGTCAAGGGCGGCTTCACCGTCGATCTCGACGGCGCTATCGCCTTCCTGCCGCGTTCGCAGGTCGATATCCGCCCGATCCGCGACGTCACCCCGCTGATGCACAACCCGCAGCCCTTCGAAATCCTCAAGATGGACAAGCGTCGCGGCAACATCGTCGTATCGCGTCGTACGGTTCTGGAAGAGTCCCGTGCCGAGCAGCGTTCTGAAATCGTTCAGAACCTCGAAGAAGGCCAGGTTGTTGACGGCGTCGTCAAGAACATCACCGATTACGGTGCGTTCGTTGACCTCGGCGGCATCGACGGCCTGCTGCACGTCACCGACATGGCATGGCGCCGTGTGAACCATCCGTCGGAAATCCTGTCCATCGGCCAGCAGGTCAAGGTACAGATCATCCGCATCAACCAGGAAACCCACCGCATCTCGCTCGGCATGAAGCAGCTCGAGAGCGATCCGTGGGATGGCATCCAGGCCAAGTATCCGGAAGGCAAGAAGATTTCCGGTACGGTTACGAACATCACCGACTACGGTGCGTTCGTCGAGCTGGAGCCGGGCATCGAAGGCCTGATCCACATCTCGGAAATGTCCTGGACCAAGAAGAACGTACACCCCGGCAAGATCCTGTCCACGAGCCAGGAAGTCGAAGTCGTCGTTCTCGAAGTCGATCCGACCAAGCGCCGTATCTCGCTCGGCCTGAAGCAGACGCTCGAAAACCCGTGGGCAGCATTCGCCCGCAACCATCCGGCTGGCACCGAAGTCGAAGGCGAAGTCAAGAACAAGACCGAATTCGGCCTGTTCATCGGCCTCGACGGCGATGTGGACGGCATGGTTCACCTCTCCGACCTCGACTGGAACCGTCCGGGCGAACAGGTCATCGAAGAGTTCAACAAGGGTGACGTCGTCAAGGCCGTCGTTCTCGACGTCGATGTCGAGAAGGAACGCATCTCGCTCGGCATCAAGCAGCTCGGCAAGGATGCAGTCGGCGAAGCCGCCGCTTCCGGCGACCTGCGCAAGAATGCAGTCGTTTCCTGCGAAGTGATCGCAGTCAACGACGGCGGCATCGAAGTGAAGCTCGTCAACCACGAAGACATCACCTCGTTCATCCGCCGCGCCGATCTGTCGCGTGACCGTGACGAACAGCGTCCGGAGCGTTTCTCGGTTGGTCAGGTTGTCGACGCTCGCGTCACCAACTTCTCCAAGAAGGACCGCAAGATCATGCTGTCGATCAAGGCTCTGGAAATCGCTGAAGAGAAGGAAGCCGTTGCTCAGTTCGGTTCGTCCGACTCGGGCGCTTCGCTCGGCGACATCCTGGGTGCGGCTCTGAAGAACCGCAACGCCGAATAATCTTCGGTAGACGCCTCGAAACAAAAGACCCGCCGGAGCGATCCGGCGGGTTTTTCTTTGTCCGTCATCCGGCGTCCATGCCGGCTATCCCATTCCCAGGCCGTCTATTCCCAGGCGACCATGCGGCGATAGAAATCGAAGGCGTGGTCGTGCAGGGGATCGCGCAACGGCTGCGGCAAGGCAACCAGCTGCGGCCGAACACCGCCGCCCTTCCGCGCAGAGGCGGATCCGGCTTCCGATTCGTCGGATGCCTCCTCGGTCGCCTGCGCCGGCGATTCGTCCGCCTGGGCCTGCTCTTCATCCTGATCCTGCGGGTTCTCCTCGTCGCCGGCTTGGCCGCCTTCCTCGTCGCCAACAGGATCGACGCGACTGAGCAGCTTCGATTCGCCGTTCTTGACGGGTGGGTCGGCCGGCAGATAGTTCGCCACGACGAAGGGGACACCGAGCGGCAGGGGCGCGGGCATTCCCGCCTGCTCCGCAGCCTCATACATTGCCATCGGCGCTGCGGACGACGCTTGAGTTGCAGGCTTGCCGGCAAGCACGGCAGCGGCGACGGGTGCCTCTGGCTGATCGGCCAATGACACGGGCATGGCTGCTACCGACGCCGGGCTGCGGCCATTTTCATTGACGGGCGGCTGCGGGGGAGACGCCTGCGCCGCTGCGTTTCCGGTCAGCGCCTGCGCGATGATCTTCTCGATCGATGACGAGGGATTGCTGATGATCTGCAGAAGATCGGGATCGGTTGCCATCGCGGGTGGGCTTATGACCACCTGCAGCCCCTGCTTGATGTCGGCTTCGATCTGCTGGATATCGCGCGGTACCGGCGGCGGCGTCAGCGGCGATCTGATCAGTGCCACTTCGGTCGGGAGTTCGGCTTCGGCGGCGACAGCCGTCAGCAACGCCCCCGTAGCCAGATCATCGACAAGAGAAGCAAGCTCCGAAGCCTGGACCGTAGTCGCGACCACGATGCCGTTGCCGATGGCAGGCGCGGCTTGCGGAGCCGCCGTGGTTCCGTTTTGCGCGGCCGCCTGCGCCGGGGTCGTTTCAGCGCCAACCGGCGCTGATTGAGATGGAGTATCCGGTTGCGGCAACTGCTGAGACGCCGGCGCCGGCTGTGCGGCTGGCTGGGCCACAGTTTGGGCGGGCGTTTGCGTGGCCGTGGCCGTGGCCGTGGCCGTGGCCGTGGGAAGCGTCGGTTCTTCCGCTGCCGCCGCAAGGGCCGTTACCAGAGCGGTCAGATCGGCTGCTTTCTGCAGCAGGGCCGATTTCGGCAGCTGCGCGGCCGGCGTCTCCACCTCGCCCGCATTCTGGCCGTATGAACTCACCACCGCCTTCAACATGGCGTCGGGCTCGACAACGGACGCCTGTTCCAGGTTGAGCGCCAGCTGAACCGCGTTTGGGCTTTCCGGATCCTCCAGCGCCTCCGCCAGAAGCGGCAGCGGCAGCGGCGTCTTCATCTGCGCATCCATTCGCTGCTGCGCCACGGCGAGCTGTTGCGGCGTCGAATTGCGGATTGCGGCAGCAACCCGCTGCGCATAGGCCGTGTTGTTTTCGCCGGGCTCACGGGAAACATTCAACGCCTGCGCGGCGGTGTCGATTGAGGCAAGCAGACTATCGAACATCCGTTCGCGCGCCGCGACCAGCAACATGTTCAGCTTGCCCTCGACGCTGGCATTGATCGTACTCGAGAGAACGGCGAGCGGCGTTGCGGCAGTTTGGAGACTGGAGGTCTCCGCCGTCGCAACGATCGGCTTTTCAATAGCCACACCCACGGCGGACACGGCACCAACGGGAAGCAACATGACATGCTCCTTTGTCTGGCAAGGCGACGATTGAAGCGGGAGGCAGGTTCAATCAAGGTCCGCTCATGCGGCCAATAGATCTTCGAGCGCCGGATAACCGGAAGAGCAAAACGCGGACGCGTCGGGCAGGAAGTCAATGATGAGGATAGCAGCCGGTTTCTTAACAGATTGTTAAACGAAACAGGCCAATGCCACTTTCACGGCATCGGCCTGTGGATTTCGGGAAGCCGTCAGCTATGCGCGAAGATATCCGCCTCTTCCCAGCCGAGCAGATCGAGCTTGGCGCGCGTGGGAAGGAAAGCGAAGCAATCATCCGCATAATCCATGCGGCCGTCGCGCAGCAGGCGTTGCGTCAGCTTTTCGCGCAGCGCATGGAGATAGAGTACGTCGGAGGCCGCATATTCGAGCTGCGCAGGCGACAATGTCTCGGCGGCCCAGTCGGACGATTGCTGCGCCTTGGAAATATCGACCTCGAGCATCTCCTTGAGATTGTCCTTCAAGCCGTGGCGGTCGGTATAGGTGCGGCAGAGGCGCGAGGCGATCTTGGTGCAGAAGACCGGCGTGGTGGTGACGCCGAAGGTATGGAACAACACGGCAATGTCGAAGCGCCCGTAATGAAAGATCTTCTGGCGCGCAGGGTCGGCGAGCATGGCGACCAGATTGGGCGCCTGCTTCTGGCCGGCAGCGATGCGGATGATGTCAGCCGTGCCGTCGCCCGACGAAAGCTGCACGAGGCAGAGCCGGTCGCGGCGCGGAACGAGGCCGAGGGTTTCGGTGTCGATGGCTATGGCGCCGGTATAACGGGCGGCGGCTTCGGCGGAGATATCGCCTTCGTGATAGCGGATGGTGGCAGCCATGACATTCTCCTGGCTCTGTCTTTATGAGTTCGTTTTTCGTCCGTTCTATAGAACAGACGGGGCGCCAACGATACCGCCGCGGCTTAAAATGTCGGCGGCGTGTTGATCCAGAGCAATATCGTCTCACCATCGTGCCGGTTGCGCCAGGAATGATAGCGGCGGCTTTCGAAATAAAGCGAATCGCCGGGCAGGAGATCGAAGAACTGGTCGCTGTCGAGCACGAGCTCCAGGCGCCCGGCAAGGACATGGATGAACTCCTCGCCTTCGTGGCGATAGGCGCCCTCGCTCGCGGCGCCCGGCGCAAGCACGAAGCGATGGCAATCCATCATCGTGCGCCCTTCCGCCAGCAACTGGACGGTGACGCCCGGCGTCGTCGCCGGCCAGGCCCGCCATTCGCCGGATCGGATCAGCGCCGGAACATCCTCGCGCTCCTCGCCCGACAGGCGCGATACCGTGGTGCCATAGTAATCCGCCAGGTCGTGGAGGGTCTTGAAACTGACGCCTTGCGACGTGCGCTCCAGCGTCGACAGCGTCGAGGACGTCATGCCCATGTCGGCGGCGACCTGATCCAGCGTCCTGCCGGCGGCATGGCGCAGCGACCGCAGCCTGCGGCCGATATCCGAGGATGCGGATTGCTCGCCATTGTCGGGACCGGCGGCGCTTCCCTCCTCGGTCTCAAGCGCCTCGCGAATCGCCGCCGGATTGAGGCCGCGCTCGGCACGGAACCATGAAATGCGCTTCAGACGCGCCACGTCCTCGGCGCTGTACTGGCGATGCCCCGTCTCGGAGCGGGAGGGCACGACAAGGCCCTGGCTTTCCCACAGCCGCAAGGTGGAGGCCGATACGCCGGCAAGACGTGCCGCTTCCGCCACCTTGTAGCGCACTGCGTAGCGCTCTGGCTCGATGCTGCTCATTTGCCAATGATCCCTGATCTCTAGTCTTTCGATCCGTTTAGCATGGATGAAGCGCGGAATCGATTTAAGGAATAACGCAACCTGTCAAGGTACCGCGGCGCCCTCGGCATGCCTTAAAGACCGCGCGGCGCCGTATGTGATTCCCTCGGCGCATTCTTGTCATCCGCACAAAATCTCGCTTGAAATCTTGCAGAAAAAATGTAGGAGTTTTCTAAAGAACTTACAGAAGTTCTGCAAGATAATTCGAAACGACTTTCTGGGAGCCACTGCAATGACCTTGACCGAACGGAAGAATGCCGCAATTTCCCGCGGCGTCGGCATGACGACGCAAATCTATGCCGACCGCGCCGAAAATGCCGAGATCTGGGACAAGGAAGGTCATCGCTATATCGATTTCGCCTCCGGCATCGCCGTGGTGAATACCGGCCATCGCCATCCCCGCGTCATTGCCGCCGTCAAGGAACAGCTCGACCGCTTTACCCACACCTGCCATCAGGTCGTGCCCTATGAGAGCTATGTGCATCTTGCCGAGCGTCTCAACGCCATCGTTCCGGGCGATTTCGCCAAGAAGACGATCTTCGTGACGACCGGAGCCGAAGCGGTCGAGAATGCCGTCAAGATTGCCCGCGCCGCCACCGGCCGTTCCGCCATCATCGCGTTTGGCGGCGGCTTCCACGGCCGTACCTTCATGGGCATGGCGCTGACCGGCAAGGTCGCGCCCTACAAGATCGGCTTCGGCCCGATGCCGGGCGATGTCTTCCATGCGCCCTTCCCGGTGCCGCTGCATGGGGTCACCGTCGAACAATCGCTGGCGACGCTGAAGAAGCTCTTTGCCGCCGATGTCGATCCGCAGCGCGTTGCCGCCATCATCCTCGAGCCCGTACAGGGCGAAGGCGGCTTCTATCCGGCGCCGGCAGCCTTCATGAAGGCATTGCGCGAGATCTGCGACCAGCATGGCATCCTCCTGATCGCCGACGAGGTGCAGACCGGCTTTGCGCGCACCGGCAAGATGTTTGCCATGGATCATCATGAGGTGGCGGCCGATCTCGTCACCATGGCGAAGAGCCTTGCCGGCGGTTTCCCGCTCGCCGCCGTCACCGGCCGCGCCGAAATCATGGATGCGCCCGGACCGGGCGGCCTCGGCGGCACCTATGGCGGCAATCCGCTCGGGATCGCCGCCGCCCATGCCGTGCTCGACGTCATCGCCGACGAAGGCCTGTGCGACCGCGCCAACCAGCTCGGCTCCCGCCTGAAGCAGCGGCTGGAATCGCTGCGCGACAAGGTGCCTGAAATCGCCGATATCCGTGGCCCGGGCTTCATGAACGCCGTGGAATTCAACGATGCGACGACCAAGCTGCCGAGCGCTGATTTCGCCAACAAGGTGCGGCTCATCGCGCTCGACAAGGGGCTGATCCTTCTGACCTGCGGCGTCCACGGCAACGTCATCCGCTTCCTGTCGCCGATCACCATTCAGGACGGCGTATTCAGCGAGGCGCTCGACATTCTCGAGGCATCGCTGCTGGAGGCAAGCGCGTCCCGCTGACCGCTGCCCTTGGCGTTTACTTCCTATCCGCCCGCGCGGCCTGCCGGGCGAAACCTGTCGGAGTGCATAGTATGTCCTTTACAACAGCAATGACCAAGCATGTTCCCTTCTCCTCGCGCTTCCTGCGCGCCGCCGGCTACATCAATGGCGCCTGGACGGCTGGTGGAGCGACAAAGACGTTTGATGTCGTCAACCCCGCAACCGGCGAAGTGCTCGCGTCGCTGCCCGATATGGGCGCCGCCGAGACGACCGCCGCGATTGATGCCGCCTACATCGCCCAGGTCGCCTGGGCCGCCCGCCCGGCCAAGGAGCGCGCCGTCATCCTGCGCAAATGGTTCGATCTCATGGTCGCCAACGCCGATGAGCTGGCGGCGATCCTGACGGCCGAGATGGGCAAGCCGCTGCCGGAAGCGAGAGGCGAAATCCTCTACGCCGCGTCCTATGTCGAATGGTATGCGGAAGAGGCCAAGCGCATCTATGGCGAAACCATCCCCGCGCCGTCCAACGACAAGCGCATGGTCGTCATCAAGCAGCCGGTCGGCGTCGTCGGCACGATCACGCCCTGGAACTTCCCGGCCGCCATGATCGCCCGCAAGATCGCGCCGGCGCTTGCCGTCGGCTGCACCGTCGTCTCCAAGCCCGCCGAGCAGACGCCGCTGACGGCGATCGCGCTTGCGGTGCTTGCCGAAGAGGCCGGTATTCCGGCTGGCGTTCTCAACATCATCGTCGGCATCGACGGACCGGCGATCGGCCGCGAGCTTTGCGGCAATCCGAAAGTGCGCAAGATCAGCTTCACCGGCTCGACCGAGGTCGGCCGCATCCTGATGCGCCAGTGCGCCGACCAGATCAAGAAGGTCAGCCTCGAACTCGGCGGCAATGCGCCCTTCATCGTCTTCGACGACGCCGATCTCGACGCCGCCGTCGAAGGGACGATGGCTTCGAAATATCGCAATGCCGGCCAGACCTGCGTTTGCGCCAACCGCATCTATGTCCAGTCCAACGTCTACGACGCCTTTGCTGCCAAGCTTGCCGCCAGGGTCGGCGAACTCTCCGTCGGCGACGGCTTCAAGCCTGGCGTAACCGTCGGGCCGCTGATCGACGAACAGGGCGTCGCCAAAGCCGAAGATCACGTTCAGGACGCCGTGTCGAAGGGTGCCCGCGTCGCGCTGGGCGGCAAGCGCATCGAAGGCGCCGGCACCTTCTTCGCGCCGACCATCCTGACCGGCGTCGACCGGAGCATGAAGGTTGCGCGCGAGGAGACATTCGGCCCGGTCGCGCCGCTCTTCCGCTTCGATACCGTCGAGGACGTGATCGCGCAGGCGAACGACACCGAGTTCGGCCTTGCCGCCTACTTCTTCGCCGGCGACCTCAAGAAGGTATGGCGGGTTGCCGAGGCGCTGGAATACGGCATGGTCGGCATCAATACCGGCCTGATGTCGTCCGAGACGGCACCGTTCGGCGGCATCAAGCAATCCGGCCTCGGCCGCGAAGGCTCGCGCCATGGCGCCGACGACTACCTGGAAATGAAATATCTCTGCATCGGCAATCTATAGCCGGCAAATCAAGTCGAGGTAATGTGAACGCGGCCCTGCCACAGCCGGGCCGCGCTCAATCGACCGGTATGAAACGCGCCGGTATCGAGATTGAGGCGCAGGCCATTGACTTCGGCTCGCCGGATGGGTGTATGACCGTGCACGATCAGCTTCGGCAGTGGCTGCGCGCTGTCGTAGAAGCGCGAGCGGATGAAGACGAGGTCGTCGTCCTGCTGCTCCGAGATCGGCCTGTCGGGATCGATGCCGGCATGAACGAACAAAGCCTCCGGCGTGTCCAACAGGATCGGCAACCGGCGCAGAAAATTGACGTGATCGTCGGGCAGCCAGGTGCGGATGAAGGTATCCAGCTTCTTCTGCTTGGGATATTCCTCTTTTAGCTTGAGGATATCCACGCCATAGGAAGCCAGCGTGGCGTCGCCGCCAAGTGCCACCCAATCATCCAGCGATATCTCGCCATCGGCATAGGCAAGCATGGCCATTTCGTGGTTGCCCGTCAGGCAGATGCGGTCGAACCCGTTGGGCGGCGGCGCCATGAGGCGGCTGACGACCTGCGCCGAGGCCGGGCCGCGATCGATGTAGTCACCCAGCATGACGATGAGCTTTCGGCCCGGCAGTCCCGCCGCGTCGGCCACGATCTTGCGCTCCAGCGAGCTCAGGAGATCATAGCGGCCATGGACGTCACCGATGACGTAGGTGGGCATGTCGAGATGTTCGAGCCGTTCGCGACGCCGGCGATGGCCGGAGCCATTCCCGATTTTTTCGCGTATCCTGGATGCCGCCATGAAACTGCCTTTCGAGCGCACGCCCCGGAACGCCTCAACTGTGTCTGCAAAAAGGACTCAAAAGCGACGATTCTTTGCCAGAGGGGCGGAAATCATCGCCGATGAGCGTTTCGGCGGCAGGTTCAAGCCTGCGGCATCGGCTCGCCTTGCGGCAAAGCGTCCCGAATGGCGCCTTTATGCATGGAGAAAGTTGACAGTGTGTGTCTGCAATCCTATCGCGCTCACCAACCTGGCGACAGAAATTCCGCGCCATCCGAGCCAAGGGAAAACGGGAGATCCGGCAATCTCGGCACAAGGGCAGCCATTTGTCCGGCAAGATCGACATCGTACCGAACTGGAACGCTACACCCATGGCGCCTATGAATTTATCGTGAAGCCCTGATGGATCCGACGACAGCGCTCCAACTCTGCCGCTTCCTTCACGACGCATCCCTGATGCTTCTGTGGGGCGCCTGTGCCTATCTCTCGCTGTTCGTGCCGAAAACGCTTGCCGACATCGTCTGGCGCATGTCCGCAAGGTGGTTTTTCCTGATTGCCGTGATTGCGGTCACGACGCTCCTGGCGGCGCTGCCGGCAACGACTGCGAATATCGGCAGCGGATGGAGCGACGCGCTCGATGCCGGCATGACCCATGACGTGCTCTTCGACACCACGGTAGGACTGGCCTGGCAGGCGCAGGCGCTTGCAGCCCTCGTCATGGCCGGCGCCTTCCTGCTGCCGGAACGCCGGCGTCGCCACGGGCTGGCCTTCGGCGCGGGCCTCGGGCTCGCCTGCCTTTCCTTGACAGGGCATGCCTCGATGCTGGAAGGCTGGCTGCGGCAGGCGCATCGGGCCAACGACATCCTGCATGTGCTGACCGGCGGCGGCTGGCTGGGAGCCCTGGTGCCATTGATTCCCATTCTGCGGCTTCTCGGCCGGCCCGAATGCAGAGCGGAAGCAGGCCTGGCGCTGCGCCGCTTCTCCAATGCCGGGCATGTTGCGGTGGCGCTCGTCATTCTCTCCGGCATCGTCAATACCATGCTGATCCTGAAACGCCTGCCCACGGACTGGTCTTCTCCCTACCAGCTGCTGCTTGCTCTCAAGATCGCGCTGGTCGCCGGCATGGCGCTGCTGGCAATCGTCAACCGCTACGTCTTCGTTCCGTGGATCGGCCGCAATCCCGGCCGCGCGCTGCAGGCGCTCCGGCTGGGAAGCATCGCCGAAATCGTCATCGGGATCTTGGTGATCGGGCTGGTCGCCGTGTTCGGCATGCTGGAACCGGTCTGAGCCGCCTATCTTCTCCGCGGGATGTTCTAGCCGCCGAGCGATTTCACGACGGCGCGGACGGCCTCGGCATCGCCGGTCGCCGGCCTGTATTCCAGGCCCACCCTGCCGCGATAGCCGTGGGCAAACAGCCAGTCCAGCCGCTCCGCCAGATCGATATGGCCGGTGCCGGGATCGCCGCGGCCAGGATGATCGGCGACATGGAGATGCACGATGCGGTCGATCCGGTCGCCAACGACCTCGCGCGTATCCTCGCCCATCACGGCCGAATGATAGAGATCGTAGACGATGCCGATTTCCGGGCGGCCGACCTCGTCGACGATATCGAGGCCCTCGGCCGTCGACGACAGATAGTAGCCGACATGATCGATCTTCGTGTTCAGCGGCTCGAGGCCAAGCCGGACGCCGGACCCTTGCAGAATATCGGCGCCGGCACTCAAGGCGGCGACGAGGGCCGCCCGCTGCTCGGCGCGCGAAAGTTCCGGCAGGTCATCGCCGGCCTGCGCGATCAGGACGGATGCGCCGAGACGCTGCGCCACCGCGACGGACTTGCGCAAGCCCTCAAGCCAAGCCTCTTTGTTTGCCGGATTCGTCAGCGCGATCATCGGCTCCGCCACCATGCCGGAAACCGCGATGCCGGTCTCGGCAACGGCGGCGGCGATGGCATCGACATCCTTGTTCGTCCAATGCCAGAACTCGACCGCATCGAGCCCCGCCGCATGCGCCAGCCGGACACGATCCGCAAAGGCATCGCCTTCGCGCGCAAACAACCACTCGATACAAGCCGAAAACTGCCGCATGAAATTCTCCTCCCCGACATTCCCCAGCAATGCGCGGGATCGGCGGCAACCGCAAGAGGCGTCAGCGCTGAATATGCAGAGGACGCCGTGCGGATGAATCGATGGCTTTCACGTTCATCGCGCAGAGGACGCGCATGTCGCGGCGGAAATCGGACGGCGTCATGCCGGCAATGTGGCGGAAGGATTTGTTGAAGGCGCTGATCGAACCGAAGCCGCTGTCCATGGCGACCTGCAGGACATTGGCGCCGTCGCGCATCAGCATCGCCTGGGCGCGCGAAAGGCGCAGCAGGTTCACATATTTCGCCAGCGTCATGCCGGTCGACTTCTTGAAGAGGTTCATGGCGTATTTCGGATGGAGATGCGCCGCCTTGGCGATATCGACCGTATCGATGTCGTCCAGGAAATTGTCGGCGATGAAATCGCACATTCTCGCCAGGCTGCGCGAGGATTGCGGATGAACCTGCTCGTTCGCCAGGTTTTCATGCCTTTCCGGCACCATGCGATAAGGCTCGAAGGCGATACGCTCCAGGCGCAGAAGAAGTTCGGCGACGGCATGCTCGGCCTTGGCCCCGTCGTCCGACATCACGTAACGGTGCCACCGGGCAAAGTTCTCGTCGTCGGCGGCATCGGTCGCGGAGCTGATGAGGGTCTGCCCGCGAATGAGCCGGCCGGAAATGTCGAGCGGCAGCCGCAGGCGGAAGAAATGCACGAGCGGCAGATGCGCCCCCGCATAGATCGCATCTTCCGACAGCTCATCCAACAGATGCGGCTGGCCGCCCCAGAAAAGGCAGATCTCGCCCGCTCTTAAAGTAAGCTCGTGATCGCCGATCCGATAATGCACGGTCCCCCGGACGATGTAGTTCACTTCCACTTGCGCGTGCCAATGCGGCTTTGCCATTGGCAACGGGTGGTTATGGAACATCTGCAGGACATTCGGGAGCCCTTCGACGCTGCTTGCGCCCGGCTGATAGACCGCCCGTTGACCCACCTTACTTTTCGCCAAGTCGATGTTCCCTTTGTAGGAGACAGAAGCGCACCGCCAGCTAGTTTAAACGCGTTCGCTTGCGGACAGCAATTGAAAAGGGAGGATTTTCAATGCGTTTAAAACTTGCTGGGGCGACGGCGCTTGCCGCCTTGCTCGCTTCCGGTTCTGCCTTTGCGGAACAAACCACCATCACAGTCTGGAGCTGGAACATCGCCGCGTCGGCGCTGAAATCCACGGTCGAGGGCTTCAATAAGAAATATCCGGATATCAAGGTCGATGTGCAGGACATCGGCAACCCGCAGGTCTTCGACAAGATGCTGGCGGCCTGCGCTGCCGGCGGCGACGGCCTGCCCGATGTCATGTCGATCGAAAACCACAAGGCGTCGATCTTCTGGAACCGCTTTCCGGACTGCCTGACCGACCTGACGAAGCTCGGCTATACCGACGAACTCAAGAAGCAGTTCCCCGATTTCAAGCGCGCCGAGCTCGAAGTCGGCGACGCGGCCTATGCAATGCCCTGGGATTCCGGCCCGGTCACCATGTTCTACCGCCGCGATATCTATGAAAAGGCCGGCGTCGATCCGGCAACGATCAAGACCTGGGACGATTTCATCGCCGCCGGCAAGAAGATCTCAGCCGCAAATCCGGGCGTGATCATGGCCCAGGCCGATCTCAACGGCGATACCGAATGGTTCCGCATGCTCGCCAACGAGCAGGGTTGCGGCTATTTCTCCGACGACAGCCAGAGCATCGCCGTCAACCAGCCCGGCTGCGTCCAGGCCCTGGACAAAGTGAAGGAAATCAAGGACGCGGGCCTGCTGAGCGCTGCAAACTGGGATGAGAAAATCCAGTCGAACAATGGCAGCAAGGTCGCGTCGCAGCTGTTTGGCGGCTGGTACGAAGGCACCATCCGCTCCACCTCGCCGGCCCTTGCCGGCAAATGGGGCGTCTATCCCATGCCGAGCATGACGGCCGATGGCCCGCATGCGGCCAATCTCGGCGGCTCGTCGCTGGCGATCGCCAGCAGCTCCAAGAACAAGGAAGCCGCCTGGAAGTATCTGGAATACACGCTCGGCACCAATGAGGGCCAGGTGACGATGCTGAAATCCTTCGGGCTCGTGCCGTCGCTGCTGACGGCGGTTCAGGATCCCTTCGTCAACGAGCCGCAGCCCTATTGGGGCGGACAGAAGATCTGGGCCGACATCCTCTCGACCCTGCCGAAGATCCGTCCAAGCCCGGGCACCCAGTATTTCAGCGATGCCGACGCCGTCATCAAGGCAGTGCAGACGAAGTACCTCGCCGGCGGCTATCCGAACGGCAAGGCGGCGCTCGACGATGCAGCCCAGCAGATCGCCTCGGCGACGGGTCTGCCGCTTGCGAAGTGAGTGAGTGAGTGACACTGCCGGGCGCGCATCCCGAGCCGCGCCCGGCATCCCCGCCACCCTCACGGCGGCGGGGATACGACGTCACGCGTCATTTCACCGCGCATAAAGGAGGAGGATTTTCATGCGGCTGCAGAACCGGAGCGCCTACACGTTCCTTGCGCCCTATCTTCTGGTGTTCACGGCCTTCTGGGTGTGGCCGATCATCGATTCGTTCCTGATCTCGTTCCAGAACACCCGCATCAACCCGTGGGCCTTCAATCTATCGATCAATTGGGGGCGCCTGTTCGGCGACCCGGCCTTCTACAACGCGCTCGAGAACACACTGATCATCCTTGTCGTCCAGGTGCCGATCATGATCGGACTTGCGACGGTCATGGCGGTGCTGCTGAACTCGCCGCTGCTGAGGGCGCGCGGCCTTTTCCGCTTCGCTTTCTTCGCGCCCGTCGTCGTCGGCGAGGTGGCCTACGCCGCGGTGTTCCGGCTGATGTTCAACCTCGACTTCGGCATCATCAACAAGCTGCTCGGCACGGTCGGCATCGCGCCGGTGTCGTGGTTCGCCGAATCGCATGCCGCCATGCTGCTCATCATCATCGCCGTCACCTGGCGCTGGGCCGGCTACAACGCCATCATCATCCTGTCGGGGCTGCAATCGATCCCCGAGGATGTCTACGAGGCCGCGACGCTCGACCGCGTCAGCCGCTTCAAGCAGTTCATCCACATCACGCTGCCGCTTCTGAAGCCGATCATCCTCTTCTGCGTCGTGTTGTCCGTCATCGGCACCATGCAGCTCTTCACCGAACCGTATCTGATCACCAACGAGGGTGGCCCCGGCGGGGCGACGGAGACGCTCGGCCTGCTGCTGTATCGCCAGGCCTTCCAGTCGACCAACTTCGGCTATGCCTCCGCGATTGCCTACACCATGGCGGCCCTCGCGGTGGCGATCTCTCTCCTCAATCTCTGGGTGGGGCGCGAACCGAAATGAAATCAAGATCCAAATCAACGCTGATCCGCTCGCTCGCACTGCACGGCCTGCTGGCGCCGCTCGCCATCATCTGGCTGTTTCCGCTCTGGATGATGCTCGTCTTCTCGACCATGCCTGACTACGGCATCTTCAGCCCGGATATCATCGTGGCTCCGTCGACGAGTTTCATGGACAACGTCCGGAACCTGCAGGCTGATACCAACTTCCTCGGCGCGCTGGCGATCTCGATCGTCGTTGCCGTCATCTACACGTTTCTGTCGGTGCTGCTGACCTCGATGGCCGGATGGGCGCTGGCGCGCTACCAGTTCGTCGGCCGTTCAGGCGTCATCGGCATCATCCTCGGCACCATTACCCTGCCCTACTCCGTCGTCGTCATCCCGCAGTTCATCATGGTGGCGCGCGATTTCGGGCTGGCCAATTCATGGGTCGCGCTGATCGTGCCGCCGCTCTTCAACTCGCTCGGCGTGCTGTTCATGCGTCAGGCCTTCTCGATGATGCCGGGCGAGCTGTTCGACGCGGCCCGCGTCGAAGGCGTCAAGGAATGGCAGATCTTCCTGCGCATCGCCCTGCCGCTGGCACGGCCGACGATGGCGGCGCTCGCCATCATCCTGTTCCTGGCCTCCTGGAACAACTACCTCTGGCCGCTGCTCATCAACTCCCGGCCGGGAATGATGACCGCACCCGTGGCGCTCGGAACGCTGATCGGCCTCACCAAAGTCTCGTGGGGCGGCATCATGGCCGGCGCCGTGATGCTGACGGCACCGATCCTCGTCGTCTTCGTTCTCCTGCAACGCCACTTCATTGCCGGCATCGCCGCAGGCGCAATCAAATAATTCCGGGGACCCTGTATGGCTGAACTGTCTCTTACCAATGTCGTCAAACGCTACGGTGCGCTGGAAATCATCCACGGTGCCAATCTCGATGTGAAGGACGGCGAATTCGTCGTCTTCGTCGGGCCGTCGGGATGCGGCAAGTCCACGCTGCTGCGCATGATCGCCGGGCTGGAGGATATTTCCGGCGGCGAACTCAAGATCGGCGGCCGCATGGTCAACGATGTCGAACCGGCCGATCGCGGCATCGCCATGGTCTTCCAGTCCTATGCGCTCTATCCGCATCTGACGGTCGAGCAGAACCTCAACTTCGGCCTGCGCATGAACGGCAATCCGAAGGCCGATACCGATCGCCGCGTCAAGCAGGCGGCCGAGATCCTGCAGATCACCGAATTGATGCAGCGCCGGCCGAAGCAGCTTTCCGGCGGCCAGCGCCAGCGCGTCGCCATCGGCCGCGCCATCGTCCGCGAGCCGCAGATCTTCCTGTTCGACGAGCCGCTGTCCAACCTCGACGCCGAGCTTCGCGTGCAGATGCGCGTCGAAATCTCGCGACTGCACAAGAAGCTCGGCACGACGATGATCTACGTCACGCACGACCAGACCGAGGCGATGACGCTGGCCGACAAGATCGTCGTGCTGCGCAGCGGCAACATCGAACAGGTGGGAGCGCCGCTCGATCTCTACGACGATCCGGCCAACCAGTTCGTAGCCGGATTCGTCGGCTCGCCGAAAATGAACTTCCTGCAGGCCGAGGTCACGGACAATCAGCCCGGCCGCATCGACATCGTGCTCAAGGGCCAGCGCAACGTGCGCCTGACACTGCCTGTCACCTCGGCAAAGGTCGAGGTCGGGCAATCGGTGACGATCGGCGTTCGCCCGGAACATTTCCTCGAGGTCGGGCGCGGCGACGCGGACATGAGCGTCGATGTCGATGTCGCGGAGCATCTCGGCAACACAAGCTACATCTACGCCAATATCGACAGCGGCGAGCAGATCGTCATCGAGCGCGAGGAGTCCCGCAACACGGGCAACCGCGACAAGCTCACCGTGGCGCTATCGGCGGCCAAGACATTCCTGTTCGACAGCGCCGGCAACCGATTGCGGTAGGCGCTGCCCTTCATTCCCTCCCAAGACAGCATGCAGATTTAGGAAAGGACCGTTTCATGACTACCGACACACCAATCCGCTGGGGCATCATCGGCCCCGGCCGGATCGCGCAGACTTTTGCCGACGGCGTCGCCCATTCCCGCAGCGGCAAGCTGGTGGCCATCGCCAGCCGCAATCCGGACAAGCCGGGTCTCGGCGATGGTTTCCCCGGCGCCCGCATCGTCAACGGCTATGACGCCTTGCTGGCCGACAAGGAGATCGACGCCGTCTATATCGCCACGCCGCATACCGGCCACGCCGAATGGGCGATCAAGGCGATCCGCGCCGGCAAGCATGTGCTTGTCGAAAAGCCGATCGCGCTTTCGGCCTTCGATGCCGAAGCCATTTATTACGAAGCGAAGAAAGCCGGCGTCTTCGCCGGCGAAGCCTTCATGTACCGCGTCCATCCGCAGACGGCGAAGCTGATCGAGCTGGTGAAAAGCGGCGCGATCGGCGAACTGCGCATCATCCGCTCCTCCTTCGGCTTCAACATGGGCACGGTTAAGCCGGAGCACCGGCTGTTTGCCAACGAAACGGCCGGCGGCGGCATCCTCGATGTCGGCGGCTATCCGGTATCGATGGCGCGCCTGATCGCCGGGGCTGCCGACGGCAAGCCCTTCCTCGATCCCGAGAAGGTCTCGGGCGTCGGCCATCTCGGCCAGACGGGCGTCGACGAATGGGCTTCCGCCGTGCTGAAGTTCCCGAACGGCATCATCGCCGAAGTTTCGTGCTCGATCATGGCGAACCAGGACAACACGCTGCGCATCATCGGCTCGGAAGGCCGTATCGAAGTCGCAGACTTCTGGTTCGCATCGGGCCACAAGGGCGGCGTCGGCAAGATCGAGCTCATCAAGGGCGGCGAGACCCGGACAATTGAAGTCAAGGAAGAGCGCTGGCTCTATTCCTTCGAAGTCGATGCGGCGGGCGATGCCATCCGCGCCGGAGCCAAGGAATTCGCCTATCCCGGCATCGGCTGGGCGGATTCGATCGGCAATCTCAGGGTCCTCGACCAGTGGCGCGCATCGATCGGCCTCGAATATGAGGTGGAGAAGGCGGCGCACAGGACGAAGAACATCGCCGGCGGGGCCGTCACCAAGGGCAGCAGCATTCCGAAGCGCAGCATTCCGGGCATCGCCAAGCCGGCATCGCTCGTCACGCTCGGCTTCGAGTTCTTCCCGAATTTCGCCGCCGCCTCGCTGACGCTCGACGCCTTCTATGAGGCCGGCGGCAATGCCTTCGACACGGCCTATGTCTATGGCGGCGGCAAGACGGAGAGCATCTTCGGCGATTGGCACACCAGCCGCAACGTTCCGCGCGAGGAGATCGTGCTGATCGGCAAGGGGGCGCATTCGCCGCTTTGCTACCCGGACATGATCGCCAAGCAGCTCGACCAATCGCTTAACCGCCTGAAGACCGACTATGTCGACATATACTTCATGCATCGCGACAATACCGACGTTCCGGTCGGCGAGTTCGTCGATGCCATGGATGCCGAGGTGAAGGCCGGCCGCATTCGCGGCATCTTCGGCGGCTCGAACTGGACGCGCGCCCGCTTCGACGAGGCCATCGCCTACGCTGAGAAGAACGGCAAGACGGCGCCGGCCGCCCTTTCCAACAACTTCTCGCTGGCGGAAATGCTCGACCCGATCTGGGCCGGCTGCATCGCCGCCTCGGACGACGAATGGAAAGCATGGCTGAACGCCAAGCAGATCCCGAACTTCGCCTGGTCGAGCCAGGGCCGCGGCTTCTTCACCGACCGCGCCGGCCGCGACAAGCGCGACGACGAGGAAGTCGTTCGCGTCTGGTATTCCGAGCGTAACTTCGGCCGCCGCGACAGGGCGATCGAACTGGCGCAGAAGTTCGGCCGCAACCCGATCCACATCGCGCTTGCCTATGTCGTCGCCCAGCCCTTCCCTGTGATACCGCTGATCGGCCCGCGCACGATCGCCGAGCTGGAAGACAGCCTTTCGGCGCTCGACATCAAGCTGACGCCGGAACAGGTGAAGTGGCTCGAAGGCTGAGATAGACCCCCAATCGTGACGTCACGGTCCGTTGATGAGCTTGGATACGAGAAATGAAAACAGCCCATCCGGTTTTCCGGATGGGCTGTTTAATATGGGAAAAGATCATTGCCGCACACCTCCTTCTCCCCGAAGAGAGAAGAAGTTTACGGCGCCAACTTGCCCATACGACCAAGGAGACGTCAGGCGGCGAAATCGAATGTCTTCGTGTCCGCTCCCTCGAGCCTCAGCAGATAGGCCTTGCGCTCGAGGCCGCCGGCAAAGCCCCTGAGATCACCAGCCGACCCCACGACGCGATGGCATGGTGCGATGATCGAGATCGGGTTGCGGCCGTTGGCGGCACCGACCGCGCGGATCGCCTTTGCCGAGCCGATCTCCGTCGCGATCTGGCGGTAGCTCCTCGTCTCGCCGAAGGGGATGGCGAGCAGCGCCTGCCAGACCTTCTGCTGGAACTCCGTTCCGGCAAAGTCGAGCGGCAGATCGAATGCCTGTCGTTCGCCGGCGAAATATTCGCGGAGCTGCCGCTCGGTTTCGAGCAGGACGGGGTGGCCCGCATCCTCGTCGACGATGAGCAGCGGCACGCGGCCCGGCCGATCATTGTCCCACAGGATGGCGGCAAGCCCATCATCGCTGCCGACGAGCTTCAATGCGCCGACAGGCGAGTTCATGATCCGATAGACGTAGTGCTTGCCGTCATATCTGGTCGCTTTGGTCATGCCGATATCCTTTCTTCGAATTGCGCTCGCGTTGCCGGCGAGATTGCCCTCGATGGAGCGCTTATGGCCGTATAGGACCTCAAATGGCCGGCTCCAGCCACCCGAAAAGAGACGGCAGACAGGGAAATCCAGTATTTCCGGCTCTACCCGCCCAAGATCACGATGACGCAGGCAGCCTGCTTACGCTTGGGAAACGGCCCGGAATTGTGTAAAACCAAGGACAGACAGATCGCCCAGCATGCGGAGCCCCCTATGACAGTTCGCCCGCCGCGCAATTTCAATCCATCGCAAACGCATGAGACCGGACTTGGAATTCTCGAATACGAGATGATGTCGGAACGGGCCAGCACGCTCGGCCACCACGGCCTGAAGGTCGAGGCGGCGCTCGCCGCATTGCAGGAAGGCGAAGCCAAGGGCAAGGAAGGCGCGGAGCACGAGCGGCTGGTGGATACCGCCGCCCAAGCCGTCTGGGCGATGTTCATTCACCGCGAGATCTGCGGCCTGCGCAACAGCCGCGACGTCATCCAGCGTTACGGTATTCCGAACAAGGTGCTTGCGCGCCTGGGCGCCAGCCCGCGCCATCCCTAAACGTCAGGATTTCAGAATCGCCGAGAAGCGCGGATCGAAGGCATGGCCGATGGGTTCGGCCGCCGCGCCGCGCGCCACCGCCCAGGGGTCGGTCATGCCGAGCTGCAGGCGCGGCAACAGGCGGTCGGGCCGATCCGCGTTCGACGGCAACAGCGGCTGCATGGCCGCGATCAGCCGCAGCGCCAGCGCCGCGGGCGCACCGCCGCACAAGATTACCGTCTGCGGATCGAAGATGGTTTCGATGAGCTGCACGCTCCAGCGCAGGTCGATCGCCGCCCTTTCGATCCAGGCGAGAATATCCGGATCGTCGGCGGCAGCGCGGTCGTTTATCAGCGAATAGATATCCGGCGCCATCGGATCGACGCCAAGGTGATCGTAGAGCGAGGCGAGCGAGGCGCGATGCTCCAGCTGGGTCAGCCGCCCGCCCGCCGTCAACAGGGCCATACCGATTTCGCCGGCATTGCCATGGGCACCGCTGTAAAGCTCGCCGCCGAGAATGAGCCCCGCGCCGATACCGTAGCCGACATAGAGGCAGACGGCATGGTCGAGACCATGCGCCGCGCCGACCATGCGCTCGGCCGTGGCGCAGGCGGCCGCATCGTTCTGCAGGGTGACGTTGAGGCCGGTGCCGGCAGACAGCGTTTCCAGCAGCGGAAAGCGCTGCCACGGGCCCATCATCCAGGGATTGTCGACATCATTCTGATCTATGCCGAAAGGCCCCGGCATCGCCGCGCCGAGGCCGACGAGACGCTTTTCCGCCTGCGCCACGCGCTGCTTGAGCTCGCTGCGCACATCCTGCACCAGCCGCAGCACGACGGGCGTGCCCGTCGCCGGTCCGCCGGCCGGGAGATTCGCCTCCTTGCGGATGAGGACATTGCCGACAAGATCGACGGCGATGGCGCGGGTGATGTGACGGTCGATCTGCAGGC
The DNA here is from genome assembly GCF_010668395.1 of Martinezella lusitana. GTDB lineage: Bacteria > Pseudomonadota > Alphaproteobacteria > Rhizobiales > Rhizobiaceae > Rhizobium > Rhizobium lusitanum_A. The sequence goes on along the minus strand of NZ_WUEY01000018.1, from coordinate 50,681 downwards.
CGATGGCGAAGGCGCCCTCCGGCACCAGGCCATAGGGCGTGGAGGGCTGGCCACGGCCGCGCCGCACCGTTTCCCGCGACGTGACGAGGCCGCCGTTTTCCAGCTCTTCCATGATGTTGGAGACCGTCTGCTTCGTCAGGCGGGTGGCCCGCGCAAGATCGGCGCGGGAGAGCGCACCGTTCAGGCGCAGCGCGTCAATAATCACCCGCCGGTTATGGGCACTGGTGCCCTCATGGTTCGTTCCGCTCGTAGCCCTGATCGGGCGAATATCGTTCATCTGTTTTTGCCTCTTGACACCAATAGAATATTGAAGAACAAATTAGTCAAGACAATTGACTTAAAAGAAACCACAGAGTTTCATCAGGGAACGCAGGGAGCCCACGGGCTCCAAAGGACGCTGCGACAGATGTTCGGCAGCCGGCCCGGCCAATTGCCTGCTCGACACCCGATGGCGACACTTCGGCCGCCATTGGAAAAATCGCGTGACTGTCAAAAAACTGGAGGATGGAATGTTGAAATCATTGAACAAGACATTGCTCGGCGCAGCGCTGATCGGCGCATCCTTCGCCTCGCATGCCTTTGCCGAAACCACGATCAATGCCCTCTTCATGGCGCAGGCTGCCTATAGCGAAGCCGACGTGCGCGCCATGACGGATGCCTTCTCCAAGGCCAATCCGGATATCAAGGTCAATCTTGAGTTCGTGCCTTACGAAGGCCTGCACGACAAGACCGTGCTGGCACAGGGTTCGGGCGGCGGCTACGACGTCGTGCTGTTCGACGTCATCTGGCCGGCCGAATACGCGACCAACAAGGTTCTGGTCGACGTATCCTCGCGCGTCTCCGACGATATGAAGAAGGGCGTGCTGCCGGGCGCATGGACGACGGTCCAATACGACGGCAAATATTACGGCATGCCCTGGATCCTCGATACCAAGTACCTGTTCTACAACAAGGAAATCCTGGAAAAGGCCGGCATCAAGACGCCGCCGAAGACCTGGGACGAGCTGAACGAACAGGCCAAGATCATCAAGGACAAGGGTCTGCTGGCAACGCCGATCGCCTGGAGCTGGTCGCAGGCCGAAGCCGCGATCTGCGATTACACCACGCTCGTCAGCGCCTATAAGGGCGACTTCCTGAAGGACGGCAAGCCGGACTTCCAGAACGGCGGCGGCCTCGATGCCCTGAAATATATGGTCGACAGCTACAAGTCCGGCCTCACCAATCCGAACTCCAAGGAATTCCTCGAAGAGGACGTCCGCAAGGTCTTCGAAAACGGTGACGCCGCCTTCGCGCTGAACTGGACCTACATGTACAACATGGCGAACGACCCGAAAGACAGCAAGGTTGCCGGCAAGGTCGGCGTCGTGCCGGCACCGGGCGTCGCCGGCAAGAGCGAGGCCTCGGCCGTCAACGGCTCCATGGGCCTCGGCATCACCACGGCCAGCAAGCATCCGGACGAGGCCTGGAAATACATCACCTTCATGACCTCGCAAGCGACGCAGAACCAGTATGCCAAGCTCAGCCTGCCGATCTGGGCATCGTCCTACAGCGACCCGGCCGTCACCAAGGGCCAGGAAGAACTGATCGCGGCCGCCAAGGTCGGCCTCGCCGCCATGTATCCGCGTCCGACGACGCCGAAGTATCAGGAACTGTCGACCGCACTTCAGCAGGCGATCCAGGAATCGCTGCTCGGCCAGTCTTCGCCGGAAGACGCGCTGAAGTCGGCTGCCGACAACAGCGGTCTCTGATATTCTAAATCGGGCGGTGCCAGTCACCGCCCGCCCTATCCTCCATGAAGAATGAAAGAAGGGGCCCGTCATGTCCGGCACCTCTATGACAACTCGCGCCTGGTTCTTGATGTTGCCGCTGCTTGTGGTGATGGTCGCCGTCATCGGCTGGCCGCTCGTCGATACCGTCGGCCTTTCTTTCACGGATGCAAAGCTTGTCGGCACCGGCGGCAATTTCGTCGGCATCGACAATTACGCCAAGATGCTGGCGAACTCCAATTTCCAGCGCACCCTCATCACCACGGCCTGGTTCGCGATCGTCTCCGTTGCCGCCGAAATGGTGCTCGGCGTGCTTGCCGCGCTGCTGCTGAACCAGGAGTTCAAGGGCCGTGGCGTGCTGCGCGCGCTGATGATCCTGCCCTGGGCGCTGCCAACCGTCGTCAACGCAACACTCTGGCGGCTGATCTACAATCCGGAATACGGTGCTCTCAATGCGGCACTCACCCAGCTCGGCCTGCTCGACGCCTATCGCTCCTGGCTCGGCGAACCGGGCACGGCGCTGACGGCGCTTATCGTCGCCGACTGCTGGAAGAATTTTCCCCTCGTGGCGCTCATCGCGCTTGCAGCCCTGCAGGCCGTGCCGCGCGACATCACCGCCGCATCGCTGGTTGACGGCGCAGGCCCCTTCAAGCGCTTCCGTTTCGTCATCCTTCCTTATCTCGTGGGGCCGCTGATGGTGGCGCTGGTGCTGCGCACCATCGAGGCCTTCAAGGTCTTCGACATCATCTGGGTGATGACGCGCGGCGGCCCGGCGAACAGCACGCGCACGCTTTCCATCCTCGTCTATCAGGAGGCTTTCTCCTTCCAGCGGGCGGGATCCGGCGCATCGCTCGCCCTCATCGTCACGCTGCTGGTCACGGTGCTGGCCGCCGCCTATGCCGCCCTTGTCCGCAAAACCGCGGGGAGTGCCACCTGATGGAACGCAAGAGCCCTCTCTTCACCTGCTTCATCTATGTCTGCGCCATTCTGCTTGCCGCCATCATCCTGGCGCCGATCGCCTGGCTGTTCATCATGAGCATTTCGCCGGCTGCCGATCTTGCCGCCAAGCCGCTGCGCTGGTGGCCGCAGACGGTCGATTTCTCGCGCTACAAGCTCCTGCTGTCGACGCTGGAAAACAGCGAGGGGGCGGCGTTCACCTCGTCGCTGCGCAACAGCATCGAAGTGGCCGGCATGGCGACGATTGCCGCCATCGCGCTTGCCATCCCCGCCGGCTGGGCCGTGTCGCGCACGCCCTCCGTTGGCTGGTCTCTGTCCATGGTCATCGCCACCTATATGCTGCCGCCGGTGGCGCTTGCCGTGCCGCTCTACATGGGCCTTGCCCATCTCGGCCTGCTCAACAACGTCTTCGGCCTGGCGCTCGTCTATCTGACGATCCTCGCGCCATTCACGACCTGGCTGATGAAATCCGGCTTCGATTCCATTCCGAAGGAAATCGAGGCCGCGGCGATGATCGACGGCGCCGGGCTGTTCCAGACGCTGAAGATCATCACGCTGCCGCTGGCCATGCCCGTGATGGCGACCTCGGCGCTCTTCGCCTTCCTGCTTGCCTGGGATGAATTCTTCTATGCGCTGCTCTTCACCTCAGACCAGCGCGCCAAAACCCTCACCGTCGCCATAGCGGATCTCGCCGGCGGCCGTGTCTCGGATTACGGATTGATCGCGACTGCCGGCGTGCTCGCCGCCCTGCCCCCGGTGCTGATCGGCCTTGTCATGCAACGCGCCCTGATCTCGGGCCTGACCAATGGCGGCGTCAAGGGATGACCATGACCCAGGAGAAAACACGTCCCGAAGGCCTTGCCGCCATCGACCGCGAAATGGGCCGGCAACATGCCGATGCGCTTGCCTCCTTCGAGGCCGCCGCCGCCATGGCCGCCAAAGCCGCCGCCTCGCTGACGCGTACCGGCACGCTGCTGCTGCTCGGCATGGGCGGCTCCCACGCCGTCAACCGCGCGGTCGAGCCGCTCTATCGCGCCGCCGGCATCGATGCGATCGCATTGCCGCTCTCCGAACAGCTCGGCCAGCCGCTGTCGCTCGACAGGCGGACCATTTTCATGACCTCGCAATCCGGCGAAAGCGCCGAGGTGCTCCGCTGGTTCGATGAGACGGGCGGCACCGCCGATACCTTCGGCCTGACGCTGGAGGCCAGCTCTTTCCTTGCCAGAACCGCGCCTTCTCTCGTCGGCGCGGGCGGCACCGAGCTTGCCTTTGCCGCAACCCGCAGCCTCACCGTGAGCTTCGCGCTGCATCTGGCGATCTTCGCCGCTCTCGGGCAGGATCCATCGCCCGCCTTGGCCGTGCTTCGCGCGCCTGAGGCGCTCGATATCAAGCTGGCGCTCTCGGCTCTTGCCAACGTCGCCACGGTCGTCACCTCGGGCCGTCGCCTGCAGGGCGTTGCCGAGGCGCTGGCGCTCGGCCTCACCGAACTTTCCCGCCGCCCCTGCTTCTCGCTCGAAGGCGGCCAGCTGCGGCACGGCCCGATGGAGATGCTCGGGCCGTCGATCGGCGTCGTGCTTTTCCGCGGCAATGATGCGACGGCTGGCCTCGTGACAGCCATGGCCGTTTCGGCCGTCGAAACGGGTGCGCCTGTGGTCATCTTCGACGGTTCGCAGGAAGAGCCGGTCCCTGGCTGCGTCACGCTGCGCTTCAAGCCGGAAACCGGGCTTGCGGCCATCTTCCAGATGCTGCCTGTGGCGCAGTCGCTAATGATCGCCTTCGCCGACGAGCGGGTGGAAAATGCCGGCACGCCGGTACGCTCCACCAAGATCACCCGGAGCGAATGAATGAAGCCGCTTGCAGTCATCGGCAACGTCAATGTCGACCTGATCCTCGGGCCGGCCGCGCCTTGGCCCAAGGCCGGCACGGAGATCATCGTCGATCATGACGAGCTGCGCGTCGGCGGCCAGGCAGGCAATAGCGCGCTCGCCTGGGACGGTCTCGGCATCGACTATGAGATATCGGCCAATGTCGGCAACGACCAGTTCGGGCGCTGGCTCAGCGACGCATTCGGTGCCCGCGGCATCAAGTGGCCTGTCAGCCCCGAGGGCACGACGCTCTCGGTCGGCATCACCCATCCGGATGGCGAGCGCACCTTCTTCACGACGCGCGGCCACCTGCCGAGGTTCAGCCTCGATAACGTGCTTGCGGTGCTCGATGGAGCAAAGCTCGCCGGCGGCTATGCGCTTTTGTGCGGCGCCTTCCTCACAGAAGATCTCACGCGGGATTACGACGCCCTGTTCGACTGGGCCGATAAGCACCGCATTACCGTTGCTCTCGACACCGGCTGGCCGCTCGATGGCTGGACCGAGGCGAATTGCGATGCCACGCGCCGCTGGCTTGCGCGCTGCGGCGTGGCGCTGATGAACGAGGTCGAAACCACGACGTTAGCCGGCATGGACGATCCGGCCGAAGCCGCTCGCGCGCTCCATGCGCTGATGCCCAAGGGTGCCATCTTCGTCGTCAAGCGCGGCCCGGACGGCGCCATCGCCATCGATGCCGGCGGCAAGCTCGTTTCAGCCGCTGCGCCGCGTGTCACGGTCGTCGATACGATCGGCGCCGGCGATGTTTTCAATGCCGGCTTCCTGGCCGCCCTTGCCCGCGACGAACCGCCCGAGGCCTGCCTTTCGGCGGGGACCGCTGTCGCTTCCCGCGCCATTTCCACTCTGCCGCGCAGCTATGGCCCGGCCCAAGCATCCGAGGAGGCCGTTCGATGAGCGCGCTCGAAATCCAGAACATCCGCAAGAGCTACGGCGAAGTGGAGACGCTGAAAGGCATCGACATTTCGCTCGAAAGCGGCGAATTCCTGGTGCTGCTCGGCTCGTCGGGCTGCGGCAAGTCCACGCTGCTGAACATCATCGCCGGACTTGCCGAGGCAACCAGCGGCGATATCCGCATCGGGGATCGCTCCGTGCTCGGCGTCCATCCGAAGGACCGCGACATCGCCATGGTGTTCCAGTCCTATGCGCTCTATCCGAACCTCTCGGTCCACCGCAACATCGGCTTCGGCCTGGAGATGCGCAAGGTGCCGGCGGCCGAGCGCGACAAGGCGGTGCGCGAGGCGGCGAAGCTGCTGCAGATCGAATCGCTGCTCGAGCGCAAGCCGAGCCAGCTTTCCGGCGGCCAGCGCCAGCGCGTGGCGATCGGCCGAGCGCTGGTGCGCAAGCCAGAAGTCTTCCTGTTCGACGAGCCGCTGTCCAACCTCGACGCCAAGCTGCGCATGGAGATGCGCACGGAGCTGAAGCGCCTGCACCAGATGCTGAAGACCACCGTGGTCTACGTGACGCACGACCAGATCGAGGCGATGACACTGGCGACCCGCATCGCGGTGATGCGCGACGGCCGGATCGAGCAGCTCGGCACGCCGGACGAGATCTACAACCATCCGGCAACGCTCTATGTCGCGACCTTCGTCGGCGCACCACCGATGAATCTGCTGAATGCGACGGCGGAAGCGGGCATCCTGCGCATCGACGGGACATCGATCACGTTGCCCCTTCCTGCCACGAAGGGCGACATCAAGCAGGGTCAGGAGCTGGTGGTCGGCATCAGGCCGGAAACGTTGCGCCTGGATGACCATGGCCAGCTTGACGCCGTGTGCGAAGTTGCGGAATTGACGGGTCCGGAGCTGATCGTAACGGCACAGGCGGGCTCGCAGCGGCTGATGGCCTGCCTGCCGCCGCGCACCGCCATTGCCGAGGGGCAGGCACTGAAGCTCGGCTTCGACGCCAATGCGCTGCACCTCTTCGATCGCGCCACCGGCCAGCGCTGCGACTAGGCCTTCCGCCATAGCCGACGAAGGAATTTTCTTTCTCACCCCGATCATATCCGCAAGCTGGAAAGGGTGGCACGCGAACGACCGAGCGCCCGGTGCCACCCGGATGAATTTTCAATCCTCGTAATGTTACCGCAAGGCAGAGGCCTGAACCTGACGGTCCAAACGATCGTCGGGAAAGAACCGTGTTTCAACACCTCCAACGCAGCACACGCTGGCCTTTCGTCGGGCTTCAATTGAGCAATGCCGCCCTGAATTCCGGCCATGCCTTCGCGACCGTCCTCTATCCCTGGATCATGTACGACCTCACCGGCAGCGTCGTGTGCATGGCGCTCATGGCATTCGTGAACGGCGCGGTGCTCCTGATCGGCATGGTCTTTGGCGGCTATGTGTCGGAGATGCTCGGGGCTCGCCACACGGCGCTGATTTCGGCGAAGGTCGGAATGCTGACGTCGCTGCTGATTGCGGTACTCTACATGGCGGGTTTCCTGCGTCCCGGCACGTTCCTGCTTCTCGGCTTCATCGGCACCGTCCTCGATGGGCCGGCAACCATCGCCACGGAAACCAAAACCCCGGAAGTTGCCCGCCTTTCGAAGCTGTCATCGACCGCCGCCACGTCCATCGACGACACGATGGACGGCCTGGTGCTGCTGACGGCGGCGGCAGCCAGCGCCTTCGTCATTGCCGTTATCGGCCCGAAGGACGCGGCCTGGTGGATCGTGGTCAGCAATTTCATTGCAATGATGCTTCTGTCCCTCAGCCTGCCGAAATTTCGCCTGGGTCCGGCACCGAAACTTGGCGATATCGCCAATGGCGGCAGGCTGCTCAAGGCTTCGGCCGTGTCGTTGCCATTCACGCTTTGCGCGAGCGCGACGCTCGGCTTCTTCATGACGCTGCAGATTTTCGTCGTGCCGGCCGCCTTGCGGCTGCAGGGCGAATCGGTGGCATGGCTCGGGCTGTTCATCGCGGCATCGGCGACGGGCACGATCATGATGAACCTGCATCTGGCATCGCGTCATGCCATGCCGGATCCCGCCTCCATCGTCTCCGGAGCCCTGCTCGGCCTGGCGGTCTCGATGGGCATCCTATGGATGGAGATTTCGCCGCTGACGATGATGCTTGCCGGTCTCGTCGCCGGGCTGGCCAATGGCTGGCTTTCGCCCGCCTTCGCCGCGATCCTGCAAATGAAGGCGCCACGCAGCTGCCGGCCCTATGTGATGGGTCTCTCCTACTCGATCGTTCTGCTGTTTCTTCCGCTGGAATACCTGCTGACGGGCGCAGCGATCGGGCTTACCTCGTTCCGCACCACCTGCATTTTTCTGGTCTTCCTGCTGTCGCTGGCCGCGGCCGTCAGTGCGGCATGGCTTGAATGCATCGAGGACGAAGAGCCGAAAACAGACGGATAAATGCCGATGATGCGGCAGGCGACGGGTTGCGCGCAATGATGCCGTAATGTTCATCGCTATGTCTGAACAACACTGTTTCGTTTCATGGAGGGTGGAAATGCGCCTCTTGCTTGTAGAGGACGAGCCGCAAATGGCCGATGCGCTTGCGACCGCCCTGCATCAGTACGACATCATCGTGGATCACGCCCCGAACCTGGATTTTGCACGAAGTGCCGTCGCCGAGCATGTGCATGACATGATCGTGCTCGACCGGCAGCTGCCCGACGGCGACGGGCTTGAGCTCATCCGGCATTTGCGTTCGATCGGCGCGGCGACGCCCGTTATCGTGCTGACCGCCCGCGGTTCCGTCGCCGACCGCGTCAGGGGCCTGGACTTCGGTGCCGATGATTATCTTGCCAAGCCGTTCGCGCTGGAGGAGCTTCTGGCCCGCATCCGCGCCCTGATGCGCCGGCCGGCAACCGTTGCCCCGATGGTCGCCAGGCTTGGCAAACTGGAATTCAATCTCGACGACAGAGAAGCGCGGATCGGCGGCAAGGTGCTTGACTTGCCGCGGCGCGAGCTTCTCGTGCTCGAAACGCTCATCCGCCGCCAGGGCAGAACCGTCCTGAGAACGGCTCTTGAAGAGGCCGTCTATGCCTTTGATGACGAGATCCAGTCGAATGCGCTCGATTCGCACGTATCGCGGCTTCGCAAGAAGCTGGCCGACGCACAGGCCGATGTCGAGATCCATGGCATTCGCGGGGTTGGCTACCTGTTGAGGCCGACGGCATGAAGCGTCCCACACCGAAGTCGCTGAAGCGCCGGCTGATCGCGCAGCTTCTGCTCTTCCAGGTCGGCATTCTCTTCCTGTTCAGCGTCGCCTTCGTCGCCTATCTGATACAGGCGGGCGAGGGTATCGTTCTCTCCGATCCCGAGTTCGCGGATGTCGCCGCCCGCGCGATCGAACGCAAAGCGGATGGCCGTCTCGTTCTCAACGAGACGGAGGAGCTTGCCGGGCTGCGGCAACGCTCCGCCGACTTCTGGTTCGTCGCCCGCAGCGAAAAGGGCGAGATCGTCCAGACCGGCAATGTTCCGGCAGTCTATGCGGCAATGGCGCAGAATCTGGACCGTATAACCTTCGGGGACATCAGGGACACCAAGGCGCCCTTCTCATACCTGGCCGTCATACGCAGCGCATCCGGCCCCGCGGGCAGCTTCACCGTGCTCGGCAAGGGCGACGTATTCAGCATGATATACGCCATCCTCCTTCTCTCGAACCTGCTGATGGTGCCTATCCTTATCCTGCTGGTCGTCATCACCATCATCGTCATCCCCTGGATCGTCAGCAGAGCATTTTCCCGCCTTTCCACCATCGCAAGGGAAGCGGAAGCCATCGATATCGACCGGCGCGGATACAGGTTGCCGGAAACCGGCATTCCCCGCGAAGTCATGCCCCTCGTTAGCGCGATCAACGGCGCGCTTCAACGCCTCGACGAGGGGCATGAACGCCACCAGCGATTCATTCTCGATGCGGCCCACGAATTGCGCACGCCCGTCGCCATTTTGCAGACGCGTGTCGAAACGATCGTGGAAGGGCCGATCCGCAGCAGGCTCCTGTCCGACGCCGGGCGCATCGCGGCCCTCGCGGAACAACTGCTCGACCTGCAGCGTCTGGACGTCAACGGCGCAAACTTTTCCTCCGTCGACCTGGTGGAAATCTGCCGCGACGTCGCGGCCGACATGGCTCCGCTTGCGATCGCGCAGGGTTACGACCTCTCGCTGGAAACGAAGCTCGACGAGCTGATCATGCAGGGAGATGCCGGTGCGCTGCAGCGCGTCATCCTCAACATCGTGCAGAACGCGATCGAGCACGCAGGCGGCAAGGGAAACATCACAATCGCAATCGACGAACGGGCCGTCATCGAGGTGACGGACGAGGGGCCGGGCATACCCGCGGCGGAACGCGAACGGATCTTCGAGCCGTTCCATCGCCTTCATCCCAACGAGCGCGGAGCCGGCCTGGGGCTCAACCTCGTGAAGGAAATCATGCAGCGGCATGGCGGCCATGTCGTCGTTGCCGACAACCCGGCGGGCGGCGCCCGCTTTCGCCTTTGCTTTCCGCACTGAGAGCGAGGGCCGGCGAGCCGATCGCCCAGAGAATTAAATTCTAGTTAAAATATCCTACGTATCTGTACAAAAATACTCGATAATTTTTCAATATTTTCAAACCCTGCAATGTACCTGCAATTCTCACCGGCAAAATGACCTGCATCTCCTGAGGCCGATCCGCTCCCAAGACGGCGGCGCCGGAGAGCAGCAGGAACCGATGTCCGGTTCTCCAACGCAAACAGAGACCTTGCGAGCGCCTAGGGATGGCGCGTGGGTTTCGTATGGAGTTAGCAATGTCGCTCAGCGCAAAATCGATTTTGTTCGCGGCCCTGGCCATGGCGGCCGCGACCAACGCCTTCGCCGCCGATCTCACGACCTATCAGGCGCCCGATGCCTCGGCTTACGACAGGCCGCCGGCCTTCCAATGGAGCGGCGCCTATTTCGGCGCGCATGGCGGTATCGCCTCGCCGAAACTGAATCCTTTTGCCAACGGCAAGGGCCTGACGGGCGGCGTGCAAGCTGGCTACAATTTCCAGGTCGGGCCAGGTATCGTCGGTGCGGAGCTGGAAGGCTCCTACCTCGGAAACAACGAGGTGCGCGTGCCGAACGGCAAGGTGGAAGAACGCTTCCGTGGCGCCGCTAAGGCGAAGGCGGGTCTGACCTTCGACCGCACGCTGGTCTACGGGACGGCGGGTCTGACGATGACGAAGTTCGACGGCGGCAAGGGTGTTTCGAGCCCAAGCGGCTGGAAGCAGGGCTATCTGCTGGGCGGCGGCATCGAACAAGGCTTCGGTGGCGGGCTGTCAGCCAAGATCGAATACAACTACGTCATGACCAACGACGTATCCACGACGACATCAAGCGGCAAATCGAAGACCGATCTGCGCGATCACGTCATCAAGGCCGGCCTGAACTATCGTTTCTGATTCCCGAAATCTGAAGAGGTCGGTACGCCTTTCAAGCCGAGGCGTGCCCGACTGGGAGCGGCGAAGGATGGCTGATCAAACCCCGAGCCAGTCCTTGCGCCGCTCTCAATCATGAAATGAAAGCATGATGTTGAATGCCATGATGAGCCGTCTCATGAACATAACGATCGCCCTGGCGCTGATGGCGCTGGGAATCGCGGGCGTCATGATCGTAACAGCCGAAACCGAGGCGCCGGATGTGCGAAGCGCCGGGCAAACCGCCACTGTCAAGGCGGTCGAAGTTGCTCCCATGGACGTGATGCAGGTCCAGCGCCAGAATTACACGCAGGAGATCCGCATCAGCGGCTTCCTCCAGCCGGCCCGCCGCGTGACGCTCACCGCAAGACTGTCGGGAACGCTGGCCGCCGTCGAGGCCGATGTCGGGACGACCGTGCGGGCGGGAGACGTCATCGCGCGCTTCGAAACGGAAACCCTGACGCTGACCCTCGACAAGCTGGTCGCGACCACCGAAGCGAAGGCGGCGACGCTTCTGCGGGCGAAGAAGGATCTGGAACGCACACGTAGCCTTGCCGCGACGGGCGGGGTCGCCCAGGCCAAGTTGACCGAAGTCGAGACCGATGCGGCAGTGCTGAAGGCGGAACTGCGCGCTCTGCGGGCCGAGGAAGCGGAAGCGCGGCGCGCACTGGACGATGCGGTCGTCACCGCGCCGTTCGACGGTATCGTCAACACCCGCGGGATCAATCCCGGGCAGGCCGTGTCGATCAACACCGAACTCTTCGAGATCGTCGATATTGCCAGGCTGGACATGGTGGCCTTGCTCCCTCCGCAAGAGAGCGCCGAACTTTCGATCGGCCAGATGGCGGAGATCGAGGTTGAAGGCTTGCCGAAGACGTCCTTTTCAGCCCGGCTCGATAGAATAAGCCCCGCCACGGTCGGCACCTCGCGCTCGCTGCAGGTCTATCTGAGGCTTGAACAGACCGTGCCGGGTCTGCGTGGCGGCATGTTCGGCCACGGCACGCTCCGGATCGGTAGCCACGAAAACATTCTTGCGGTCCCCATGGCAGCCGTCGCCAAGGAAGGCGAGAAAGCCTTCGTCCGGACGATTTCCGATGGCGTCGTGCGCCGGCAATCCATCGTCCTCGGCAATGCCAGGGTCGGAGAGGATCTTGTCGAGGTTCGCAGCGGCTTGAAAGAAGGCGATCGCATCATAACCGTACCCCTCGCGGATATCGCTACCGGCACCCCGGTAAGAATCGCGGGGCGCTGAGGACCAACGATGTTTCTGGCACGTATTTCCATTCAGCAGCCGGTCTTTGCCACGATGATGATGGCGGCCATCGTCGTTCTGGGTGTCGTCGCCTGGTCACGGCTGCCGGTCGATCTGCTGCCTTCGGTTGATTTGCCGACCGTCGTCGTTTCCACCAATTATGATGGCGCATCCGCATTTTCGGTCGAACAGCAGATCAGCCGCCCCATCGAGGAAAGCATCGGCGCAATCTCCGGCATCAAGAAGATTTCCTCGCATTCCTCAACGGGCAATTCGCTCGTCATCGCCGAATTCACCCTCGAAACACCCTCGAGAGCAGCGGCGGACGAGGTGCGCGATCGCATATCGCGATTGCAGGATACGCTTCCCGACGGAGCGGACCGGCCGCTCGTCACGCGCTTCAACCCGCAGGATGCGCCGATCATGTCGCTCGCCGCCTTCTCCGCCGATATTTCCATCAGCCGGATGACCCAGATCGCCGACACGACGATCATGCCGCGATTGCGGCGCGTGCCGGGTGTCGGTCAGGTGACGCTGGTCGGCGGCAGCGAAGATCAGATACGCATTCAACCCGATCCGACCAAGCTGCAATCCTTCGGCATTCCGATCCCGAGCCTGATCGAGGCCATTCAACGGGCGACCCGTGACAGCGCCGTAGGCTCGGTCGCCTCCTCGATGCGGGAGCGCAGCATCATCGTCGGCGTCCAGCCGGGCAGCATCGGGGAATTCGCCGATATCGTGATTGCCCGGGACAGCGCCGGCCGCGCCGTGCGCCTCTCGGAAGTCGCCGATGTGATGGAAGCGGGCGCCGATCCGAAGAGCCGGGCATGGTTCAACGGCAAGCCGGCGCTCGGGCTGGACATCAACAAGCTCGAAGGCGCCAATACCGTCGAGGTCGCCCGGGGCATCGAACGGGAGCTGGCCAAGCTGCGAAAGGACGATGCACTGCGGGACATCGGCATCGTTGTCTCGCAGGACAGCTCCCGCACGATCGTCGGCCAGATCGGCGACGTGCAACGCACCATCATCGAAGGCGGCGTGCTGACGGTCGTGATCGTGCTGCTTTTTCTCAACTCCTGGCGCTCGACCATCATCACCGCGCTGACCCTGCCGGTCTCGGTTATCGGCACATTCGCGGCCATCGCCGTCCTGGGGTTCAGCCTCAACCTGATGACGATGCTGGCGCTGTCGATCTGCATCGGCATCCTGATCGATGACGCCATTGTCGTGCGCGAAAATATCAGCCGTCATGCCGCCATGGGCAAGGATCGCCGACAGGCCGCGCTGGATGGTACGACCGAGATCGGCCTCGCGGTCCTGGCAACGACATTCTCCATCGTCGCGGTCTTTCTTCCCGTCGCGTTCATGGGCGGAGTGATCGGCCGTTTCTTCCTGCAGTTCGGCGTGACCGTCTCCGTGGCTGTGCTGATTTCGCTCTTCGTATCCTTCACGCTCGATCCCATGCTTTCGAGCGTTTGGGCAGAGCCGTCGGCGCGGAAAGGCAAGGGATGGCTGCAAGCCCTGCTCGACCGCTTCGACAAGGCATTTGAGCGGATCGCATATCGTTATGGCGGCATGGTCGGCTGGTGTCTCGACCATCGCGCCGTAACGTCCTTCTGCGTCCTCACCCTGTTTGCCGGAAGCCTTTGCCTGATACCAAGGATCGGTATGGAATTCGTGCCGAAATCCGACCAGGGCGCGATCGCCGTCGGGCTCACGCTGCCGGAGGGATCGTCGGTCGACTATACCGCCGCCAAGATCCGGCAGACCGAGGACATCCTGCGGCAGTTTTCCGATATCGGGGATCTCTATTCGACGGTGAACAGCGGCGACGGCGCCAACACCAACGAGGCCAGAATAGCAGCTTCGATGGTAGCCCCCGACAAGAGACGCATGACTTCGGTGACGATCGCACCGAAGCTGCGCGAGGCGCTGGGCCCCGTTGCCGGCGCCATGATCGAGGTCGGGCAGCCCGGCGACGTCTCCGGCGTAGAAGCCAAGACGATCCAGATATCGATCCTTGGCGGAGACCTGAGCATTCTGGAAGAGATATCGCGGGATCTTATGGCCAAGATCGGCCAGATCCGGGGGATCATCGATCTGGAATCCTCCGCGGACAAGAAGCGGCCGATGCTGATGGTTCGATTGCGCGCGGATGAAGCGGCCGACCTCGGAATCTCGACGGCGACGATCGAGCGTAACCTGCGGCCGCTGGTGGCCGGCGAGACATTGGCCAGCTGGGCGCATGAGGGCGGCGAATCGCGCTACGTGGCCATAAGGCTGACGGAGGCCGGACGCCGGACGGTCGAGGATCTCGGGCAGATTCCTGTTCCCGTCGAGCGCATGGGCGGGACAGGCCCCGCAATCGCCGTGCCCTTGTCCCAGGTTGCCGATATCAAGGAGACGCTGGCGCCGAAGACGATCATCCGGCGCGACGGCGACCGGGAAGTTCGTCTCGGCGCCAATCTGAGCGGCCGCCCCCTCGGCAAAGTCGTGCGCGACATCCGGGCATTGATCGACTCGGAGAAGCTACCGGCCGGCTACCGCATCGCCATCGGCGGCGAAGCGGACGACATGGCCGAAAGCTTCGGCTATGCAGCCCGGGCGCTGCTGCTGGCCGTCGTGTTCATCTATCTCATCCTGGCATCGCAATTCGGTTCCTTCGTGCAGCCGATCGCCATCATGACCAGCCTGCCGCTTTCGATCAGCGGCGTGCTGATGGGCCTTCTCATAACGGGATCGACGATCAACATCTTCTCGGTCATCGGCTTCATCATGCTCATGGGTCTCGTCACGAAAAATGCCATCCTGCTCGTGGATCATGCCAACAAGCGCCTTCGGGACGGCGCGAGCATGCGGCAGAGCCTGATCGATGCCGGCATTGTCCGCTTCCGGCCCATCGCCATGACCACGTCCGCCATGATTATCGGCATGATGCCGCTGGCGCTCGGCCTCGGCGAAGGCGGGCAGGAACGCGCATCCATGGCACACGCCGTCATCGGCGGCCTCGTCTCCTCGACTGCCCTGACGCTCGTCTTCGTGCCGGTGGCCTTGTCGTTGATCGAAAGTTGCCGGGCGCTGCTGAAAAAGAAAGCGAATGGTTCGGCGCTTGATCAGACAAGGGATGCGACAGCATGACGACGCAAGTCCCCCGGTTCCGCGTCCAAGCCTATGGCTGCGGAGCCGGCCTACCCTGTCACCAGCAGGGCTGGATGGCGCTTGCGATCCATGTCCTGCTGCTGATGGCGATCATCTCCGTCGGTGGTCTTCACGCAGACAGCTATCCATTTGCCCATGCCACGGCGATCGTCACTCCGACAATACGTCTGGTTTTTCTTGGTCTGGTGGAAAAACGATGCCCCATGGCGCTGGCGATGAGACGAATTCGAAGACAGGGAAGAGGACTGATAATCCGGCCCGAGGCCGGAATATCCTGATAAGTCGGATCCGAGGGGAATTATTCGCATTCGAGCGAGGGCTGGCGGAAGCTGGTCACATACCAATCGGATCCGGAGCTTCGGGCATAGAAAGTGTAGAAGCACTCCGTCTGCTCGACATAGCCGGGCGTTTCGGTGACCTCATAGCGTCTGCCGCGGCGCGTTTGCCTGACTTCGCCGCTGGATTGGCCGGCGACCACCTGGGTCTTCTTCTGCCGCCATTGATAGGCGCGCTCACCCGGGCGCAGATCATAGACGTTGTCCGGCGGGCCATAATCGAGCATCACGCTGCTGATCGGTTCACCGATATAGCTCTTCATGATTTGCGAGGCGCAGGCCGTGAGCATCAGCAAGACTGCGAGCACAGCAATACCAACTGGTAGCCGCTTCATGCGCGTGACAGGCATCGAGAACGTCCTTTGCAACTGAAGTAAGATCGCAGGCAGAGGTACGTCCGCTGGATTACATCAGCATTGCGCATCGCGGAGTCAGCCGCTTTTGTCGATCATTCCGTTGCGGAGGGTTTTGTTCCTGGCTGCGGTGGGGATGGACTGTCCGGCAGAAGTGGCGGGCGTTGGCTACAAGCCGCTTTACGACGCGGAGAATCTGAAGCCGAGAAGCTGATTGCGGCTAAATCACATTAGCGGTTTACGGCTCTCGCTCTGCTATCCGAGACCAAGACCCATCGGCCGCCCGCTTGGTTTCCACGCGGGCGGTTTCGTTTCCCCGATACGGGCATCCGTAGTGCTTGGCTACGGCGTTGATGCATTGCTGCCTTTGCGCTTTGGTGTCTTTGGCGCGAGTGCCAGCGCTATGTATTGGTGGATTTTGGAAGATTTTGGTTGCGGGGGCCTGACTGCACGGAGACTTGCAAATTCTCCGCCTCAATCCGGCTTCACGGCAACAAATTCTGCTTCGCGTCAGATGCCTCTCTTGCCTCTCATTTTCGGAGAATCTCGTTTGGGGCCGAAGGCGGATTGTGCGTCTTGGTGGCATGTAAGAAAAGGCTGCCGTTGATGTGGCCGTAATTGCCCAATCGATGCCTCCGACCTCAATCTCGAGGTCCGAATCGTCAGTGCGGTCGCCTTCGATACGGAAGGCTATAAGGTAGACATCTCGGCTACCAGCCCGGCCGCAAATTCCGACTTCTAGCGAAGCCGCGGTTTCGCGAACCTGCGGCCTTTGGGCAAGGAAGACGACTGTCAAAAAGACTTCGCAGATCAATCGTCGGAATCAACGGTCTGGAAGCACAGGCAGGGACTCACCGCTCGCACGTACGCCCGCTCACATTCCGCGCGGGCAAACGACGACGCGGACTTTCAACCGGGAGCCGCTGTTTTCGATGTCGTTTTCGATGGCCGCTGGGTTACGGCATTCGCCTAACGGATCGTAAATCACGCAGATAAGGGTATCCACCTTCGGCATACTCCCATATCTGCCGACGTCGATCAGCAGCTCGTCGACTACCTTTCTCTGGCCCAGACCTTTACGGGTCATCTTGGCTTCCACAACTATACGCTGGGGTGGCAGATAGAAGTCGAGGCGAGAGCTGTTACTGGCATAACTCGGCGTATGCTCCTCCGACCGCACGTCATCAAAACTCAGCCTGAGGATCGCATGCAGCATGTCCTGGACGTCGTACTCGTCCTCCACGGTCATCGGAACCCGGCTCCGTTGACGGGACTGCATCTGACGCGCGAACAGTGGGAACCTCCGACAAAGGTTGACGATGAACTCTACTGGGTCCGCGGTCTCCGTGACGGCAGCTCTTTCCGCAATCCGGCGCGCGACGACCGAAAGGACTACGGCTTCCAACGCGTCGTTGATCGGCACCGGGCTATCCAGGCAACGCCGGAGGAGAGTCTCCGCCAAAATCCCTACGGGAGGTAGGGCGTCGGTCTGATAGCATAATTGGATCGCGATGACTGTGATGATATCAGGGGTACGCAGCGCAGCAAGCTCGATCTGCACTCCCGCGGCGGCGCCCGACCCGGACTTCATCTGTTCAAGCGCAACGGACGCGGCCAGTCTGGACACGACGCCGGAAAGATGCCCTTCGAGGATCGCTCGGCCAAGCGTCTCAGCGTACCAGGCGCGGTCGTCCTGCGGACATCCGAAGGCGACGATGCCGCTCGCGATCCCGAGCACCTCCAGTGGACTGGATACGAATGACTGCCTGTCCGCAGTTAAGATCTCCCGGCCCCTCAGGTGGGCCAGGCCGTCCCCCCATTCAGACCTTGTCCTCTCATCGCATCTGGACGCAGCGAAACCATAGGCCGCGAGCTCGGGCGTCCGCCTCAGGGAAAGCGCGCTCGTCTGGCGTAATGGCTCGCTCATGAACGCGGGTAAGTCCGTTCCGGAAAGGGTGCAGGTCAGGAACGCGAAACCCGTGGCCGGGTCGGGCCAGGTCTGGGAGGCGCTCAGGAAGCGCGATGACGCGAGCAGCATCTGCGCCGTCGCGCTCGTCACGATCTCCATCATAGGAACCAGCGGCTCCATCTCAGTTTCACGTTCAGCGCGGAAGGAGACCAATCCGGGACCTCTCGCAGACGGCCCAGCAATTCGGCGATGCGTTCGGAATAGTAGATGGTGACTGGGGACCCGGCAGGCAGAACCGATCTCCAGGAAAGGCTCGTGAACTTGAGCGCCTGTTCCGTGAGGTAATCGACATCCCTGAAGGTTGAGTCCGGATGTAGGGAAATCAGCAGGGGAGTAGGTAGCGGCGTGTTCGCCCTTTTGATAAGCTTTCCCGCGTTGACGCAGAGGAGCCGCGTGAACGGTCCGATCCGCGCAATGGTGCCTCGAGGCGGCGCGTACACTCCCTTCGATTTTCCGGATTTGCCGACCGGAAGACCGCGCTCCTGCTTGTCGACCAGGGAGAACGGATGGTCGTGTGAAACCGTCACGAACGCCATCTGAATGTTCTGTTCTCCGCCGACCGCCTTGGCGCAATCGAACGCGACCCTGGCGATATCAACGCGCTTGAGCGGTTTGTTGGCATGGAAGATCACTCGAACGGTGTCGCCCGGAAGCCAGTTGTTACGCCGCTTGAGCGTCTGTAGGACTCCAAGTAGCGACGCCCTGACGGCATCCGCGTGATCTTCGTATGAGCATTTTCTGGAGACATCTCCGAGGAGATAGGTCCCATCGCCGCTGAAAACGGTGGTGATACCGACGAGCCGCTGCCGTTTATGTGCCCTGCTACCAGAGAGCTCCGCCACCCCCATCCCGACGACCAGCTCGTCGTTGATGGCCTTGTCATGGTTGACCGTCCAAGGCACGCCGTTGAGCTTGGCATACATGGCGACCGCGAAGTTCTGCAGCGTGTACTGCAAGCTCCGCGGTTCGGCCGCCATCGTTGAAAGCCTAAGTTCTTGAGTCGGTATCGCAAGCGTGAGTAGGAGCGCCTTTGTTTGGACGTAGGGGTTATCGTTGCCCGGAAGGAAGGCGTGCTCGTCGAACAGCACCACGATCCCGCCATCGATATCGCCTCCGCTCGCGATCCTTTCTTCCATCGCCGTCCGGTAAGCCTTCTGGGGTGAACCCGGATCGCCGACGTTGACATTGACGGGACACAGAACGAACTCGACGCCGACAAGTCCGAAGAGATCGCGAAAGCCAGTTGAGTAGCTGTGGAATTCGGTACCTAACCCGTCCCGGAAGGCACGCAGAAAGGATTCTACCTTGCTCTGCACAGGGCTCGGAAATGCCACCAGGATACGCGGGGATTTTTTGGCGAAACTCGATCGGTCGTAGGGGCCGTTCCTGGTCAGCCCGGCCCACGCGAATTCGTGACTCTTAGCTCCGGTCCTGTCGAAAACATACTCTACGACAGGGGCCTGATAGACCGACCGGGCCGCGCCCGAATTCGACAGGACAATACGGTCACCTACGTCGACCTCGAGGTTCTGCGCGATTCTGATTGGTTTCTTCCTCAGGAACTCTCCCATTTGTTCCACGACCCTATCGAATGAGGGGCCGATGCGGAACTTGGCTTCCTCGTCATCGATGGCCGAATGGAGCTTCCGGTAATGGAAGGGCCCCAACAGGGACGTGAGGCACCTGGAGAAGTTCTCCTTCGATCCTTCGAGCTTGAGTTCTCCCGTCTTGAAGACGTCGTCTTCCGCGTTTTCGAAGACGTGCGTCCAGTCCCCGTCCACGCGCCGCACGCGCCCGACGAGGCGGCGTTCTCCGTGTTGCGGGTCTCGACGGACTACATACATCCCTGTGATATCCACTCCCGACTGCGCGAGGTCAGCCAGATCGGTGTCGATGTCGTATCGCATTCCGATGGAAACGAAAGCGCCGATTTTGGCGCGTCCGTCCGCGTCCTCGTAAATCTTGGTGCTGATCACAAACCTCGGACTGATGCGAAACGTCTCCAGCAGGGGATGCGAGTCGCCGACCTGCGACCTGGCCAGCTCGAGCAGTTCGGACTTCTGCGCCAGGAAAGTGAAGGGACGTTTCCTGAGCGCGGAGTATTTCGGGAGAGCGCTCTCCATGGCGTCTTCCACGCGCGAGCGAAGCAGCCAGGGATGCCGCGCCGTCTCGATCTCGACTGACTTGCCCTGTACGTTTGGCCCGCCCGGTTTGAGCCGCAGGTAGTGGAGTTGCCCGCCGAACCAGTGAAGGAACCAGTATCCGTCCATTCGCTGGCGTTCGATCTTGACCTCGGACGGATCGGACCATTCCCGGACGATGACCTCGACGACCTCCGGGGTCTTCAATTCAAAGCCGTTGGTGAAGAGACGTCGAGTTGATGTCGGGGTAACAGGGGAGCCGTCTGGCGATGCGGGATGTCCGTGCATAGCATTCCACAACTGGTAGCTGGCGAATCGATTCGCTTTGTCCAAGCAGCGTATCAAAAAGGATGGAGCATGTCGCTTGAACGTGGCTCTGTCCTCAACCAACAGATGCGCGCCAAACGTCGTGGGTTCCGAACAAATCGCAGTCCTAGATTGAACTACTCAATGGCCGGAATGGGCGGCATAGCTACTCCCTGAATTCTCGTACGAGGGTCGCTCGCGCCACGACTGTACCGGACGACTGGCCTTCTGCTGGATAACCATCGCGCGCCTCCGAATTTCCTGACTGTTGACGAGGCTGCGATCTTGATCTTAACCAGATCGCAGCCTCGTCGCTTACTATCGATCGCGAGATCGAAGAGCGCGGTCTCGCAGGCGCTCCCTCCCTATCGAGGATAGAAACGAATTGCCCAAGTCTGGCGCTGCTTCAGGGGCTTGTTGACGCCGACTTTCCGGCAGCGTTCCATGCCGGTCGGCCCAGCGGGCAGGATCATATTGTGCAATACCCATCTGAGTTCCCTTCGGCGACCATTGGCCGCAAGGGAAAAGTCTACTATTGCCCAAGTTTATCGGAGAGCTGCCGTTCGTCGGCCAACCTTATGCGATCCATTCGTGATCAATCGGAACTGACGCCTGGCAATGCCGTACGGCCTAGCATTGACTAACAATTTAAAAAGCTGGCTCGAATCCCTCCGGTTACCATTGCGTTGAAGGATTAGTCGGCGATAGTTTTGCAACTCAACCAGCAGAAGTGATTCTTGATCAGACCTCCGCGTCGAGGTTGCTACTTTAGTGAAGCTTTCGGTTAAAATGGACGGGAGCCTGCGGGCCAAACTGCATGAGTTTAATTTTGACACCGATCTCGCACAGAGATCTCTGCCATGGAAATAGATGGGAAGTTGATGACCTCGATCTTCTTGTCGAACGCGTCGCCCGTGTGGCGATGGGGCAGTACCGCCATGTTTCCAAGATTCTCGATGGCTTGAACGTAGCTGCCCCGAGAGGATCGAAAGTTCACGCTGAGAATGCCATCCAGAAGATGCAAGTCGCGAAGAATGGGGATCCTTGGCAACGTGATGGATGGATGTTTCAAATCATATCGTGGATCGCCGCGAGCCAGCAGAAAGCGGGCAAGGCCATTCTGAAGCCACCGCACATTTTCCATGCGCACAAAGGCTTCGACGGTATTCAGCTTGAAATTACCGAGGATGGCCAATCTGTGATCGCACTTATCATATTCGAAGATAAGGCGACCGATAATCCAAGAAGCACCATTCGGGAGGATGTATGGCCAGGAATCGTCAGCATGGAGGCTGGCGAAAGGGTCGCTGAACTCACGCACGAGGCGGCCGGTCTTTTGGAAGCGCAGCAACACGTCTATCCCGACATGGATATCGACGGCGCAGTCGATCGGATTCTCTGGCAAGAAGCGCGTCGATATCGCGTCAGTATCACTACGGGCAATACGCACAAGACAGAGAACGCTCGCGCAGGCCTTTTTGCAGACTATGACACGGCTGCGGCTGGAGACATGCTTCGTCGACAAGCAGAGACAATGCATTTCGACGACTTAAGGGCCTGGATGACTGGCTTCGCTGCCAAAGTGATCACCAAGCTGGAAGAGTTGGGGAATGTTTGATCCGATCACATCCGCAATCATTGCCTCCGCGCCGGCATTGTCAGGCCTCGACCTCGACGACCTTCCCAAGCGATTGACACAGGCCTTCTCCGAAATCGTCGCCGCTCGTATCGAGCTTCGGGGCCAGAAACGGGACGAGCCGCCGGAGGCGCTTGTACGAACCATCCGCGAGATGCAGCGGCTCGCGTCGGCTCACGAGAGCTACGTCGCCCTCTTGCCGGATCGTGATAACAGATCTGCGGCAGCTTTCGTCGCCGCGTCTGCACATCAGGTCTGCCTTTCAGGAACCTACAAGCCTGATGGTTACGTGTCGTACCTAGATGGTGCCAGCCTCTCCGCAGAGGTATGCGCGAGCTTGCTGTTCCTGATTGCTGAGGCGCATGCGGACGCTGCAGAGTGCGCTAAGCGGATATCAGCACCTACGGATCCTGATCGTGCTGTGGAGGCGGCGCTGCTAAATGCAATCCGGTGGCTTTGCCTAGGTCGTGTCCATCTGATCGCTGCGATCACGGTTCCGGAGCTTCCGATCTACGCCGAGTCTGGCGATACAGCCGTCAGTGCGCTCTATCTCGAACTTCTCAGGGGCGTCAAGAATCTTGCTCTGCGTATCCAACGCAGAACGGATCTACCCTTGGAGGTGGGCGGTGTCGAACTTTCGGCAAACTTCTTCAACCGTGTAAAGCAGCTCAGCATCGGGCAGCTTGATGACATCTTCGGGACCGGCGACCCGGTCTTCAGCCTTTTCCCAGGGCCACTGCATCTTGCGAACCTTCTCCTCGCCGTTGATCGCGATCTCGTCGGTTCCGCTCTGAGCCGCATTCCGACCCCCGATCAAGTCCCCGACCAGGACTGGTGGCGAATCGTAAAGCGCATGTCCGGCGGGAGACCTTTCTTGTGGCGTAACCACATGGCCGCGATCGATAGCGGCTATCTCAACAAGGGTGTCTCCGCTGCAATCAGCTTTCCGACGGGAGGCGGCAAATCGACACTGTCTGAGTTGAAGATCGCCACGGCGCTGTTGCGGGAAGAGAAGGTTGTATTTCTGGCGCCAACCCACGCGCTCGTGGACCAGACTGCCAGATCGCTGCAAAAAACCTTCAAGACTTTCGACTTCGAAATTCTTGGCGACGTTGCCGATGATAGTTCGGATGGGTTGATCGAGCTGCCAGAAGCCATCGTCACGACACCGGAGCGGTGCCTTATGCTGCTCACCACACAGCCCGAAGCCTTCAAGGATCTTGGGCTTGTGGTGTTTGATGAATGTCATCTCCTCCATCCCCGCGATGCCGAGAAGAGCCGGCGCAGCATTGATGCCATGCTCGCGCTGTTGAACCTGTCTCTCGTTGCGCCGAATGCTGATTTGCTCCTCCTCTCGGCTATGATGAAAAACACGGAGGAGATCGCAAGTTGGGTGGGCGACCTGACAGGGCGAAATTGTCTTGCTCTTAACCTTGCGTGGAAGCCTACCCGTCAAGTCCGTGGCACCGTAGTTTACGCAGCTAAGCGTATCAACGAACTCAACGAGACGCTGACCGACGCCCGCGCAAGCCTTTCGAACGTGAACGCGCCCAAAGCGGTTACCGACACTCTCACCGCGCGGCCATTCGGTTTCTTCGGCTTGCTGCAAACATGGGCTACCCGAGACCGGAGGGACTATGCATTGCTCCCCCTCCTGGCCGATGAGCATGCTTTATCAACGGGAACAACGAAGAGACGGAAGACCTGGTATCTTACCCCGAACGGAAATCACACCAGCACTCTTATTGCTGCGGCTGCCGCGGAAGCCGATTTAAAGACACTTGTGTTCGTCCAATCCGTGGTCCTTGCGGAATCTGCTGTGAGGGAGTTCCGCGAATGGGACAGTCGCGCTCCGGTAACGCTAACCGAAGCGGAACTGGATCATTACCGTATCGCCTCCGAAGAGATGGGCGGTGCAGGATTCTGCTACATCAGCGTTGATGAACATGGGAACTATTCAGGCGGTGCTGCGGGGCACCATTCGCTTCTGCTTCGCGAGGAGCGCTTGCTGCACGAGTCCCTCTTCAGGCGGGCTGACGGTCTCAAGGTTCTATTCGCAACCTCGACTCTAGCCCAAGGCATGAACCTTCCTAGCGAGCTGGTGATCATAGCTGGAGATAGTCGTTTCGATCCCGAGAAGGAGAAATTGGCTCAACTAGAGGCACATGAACTGCTGAATGCCGCCGGACGCGCTGGCAGGGCGGGGGAGAATTCTCAGGGTATGGTCCTGGTCGTACCTAGCAAGGTCGTGGAATTTGACGAGGAAAAAGGCCTTATCAACGCCCATTGGATGACGCTGCAGTCTATTTTTTCACAAAGCGATCAATGCCTCGAAATCGATGATCCCACCACCGTACTTCTCGACCGCATTCAGGCGGGAACGTGGGGCGACGCCATGTCGACCTACTTCGTGAGCAGGCTTCCACCCGCGGATGAAGATGGCAGCGACGGCACGCTTCGGAATGTACTCAATAAATCGCTCGCGGCCTTCAAGGCGCGCCAACGTGGAGACGAGCAATGGATGGAGGATCGGATCAGCGCGGTTTTCTCAGCGCGAAACCAGATCCCGGTCGCTGCAGAGGATGGGTGGTTGGACAGGGTTTCTGGTTTGACAGGTGTCGGAATCGAATCCTTACGCCAGATCGCCGCCGCCTTCGAGCCGGTCGAGACATTCGAATCGACTGACGCGGCTATCGCAACGCTGTTGAAATGGTTGTTGGCTGACCCCAGAAGATTGTTCGAGGTCATGCGCCCGGAGAACGTGGATGACTTCTTCGGTGTCGCCTTCGGAAAACTCAACATTGAAGAGAAGGCTGGGTACGCTTTACCGATAATATGGGACTGCCTTGACGCCTGGATGAGCGGTGCTCCGCTGAAGGACATCGAAGCGAAATACCCCAACGGGGACTCTGTTCGTTGCAAGCATGCGCGGCACTTCGTTCTTCGAATGGTTCCGGATTTGGCGTTCTTCGCAGGACTGCCAGCCCGTCTTTCCGCCGCACGCCATAGCGACAAAGGCGAAGAGGAAGCCTTGTCGATCGTGCTCAGTACGCTAGGAGCAGCGGTTCGAGAAGGATGCGATAGTCCGGAGGCATTAGCGGTACGAATAATATCGGCCCGTCGAACGACTTCACGGGTCGCCGCGCGCACTGAGTTCGACCTACTCAAGGCGTACTTCCCGGCAGGATCCTGGAACGAGACCTTTGAGAAGACGCAAGAGCGCGCTCGCAATGCCAAGCTTATTCGGGCGTTCGTAGTGCCGTAGCGAATGCCGATTACTTCGCGAAGGATCGAGCCGCTTTTAGAATGGCAATAGCATCGCGATTCTCGTCAGCGGAGATCCAGTTCGGGCTGCCCCTTTCGATGATGGTGAAAATCTCGTCGTCCGCGGCCGTCCTTATGCCGTTGAGGACATTGTTCAGAAAGTAGTTTTCGTGTCCGTCCGCCTGGCACAACATGGCTCTAGCGACAGCCTCTGGGCTGGGCTTGACGTTTTCCGGAACCGTGGCTGTCGCGAGCACCAGGTCAAAATCTGCCGAAGCGCCGTCCTCTGTTGTGGGCCACGGGATATTCAATGATCCATCGCTTCCGACAACCGCGAGAGACTTCGCCCCCATCTTTTTGAAGTGTGCCTGCCATGACTCGACAAGGCCCGCGTTCATCGCGCGCTCTCGGAAAAGGACTCCGACGCTGCCCCAACTTGAGCTAAGCGCTCCCGTCTTCGCTTTCGGCGCTTCGGCTTTCCAGAGTGCGGAAGCTTCGGCGACAAGGTCGTCAATTGTCACAACATCGCGTCGGCAAGGCACAAGTATCCCAGTACCCAGAGGACCATCTGATCGCAGCACCATGGTGAACGTGTTGGATCGGCTTGAGGATATACGCCCATAGTCGATGGGAACCGAAACCGGAACTGCCTTGGAAACATTTAGGCTATGATTTCGCCAGTCCTTCCGCCCCTCTGTTTGGTCGTCCCAGAGAAGCGAGCCGATGATCAAGATGCCGCATTTCATGCCAAATTCCGTCCAGTCGGTCCGTCTCAACACATAGCCCGGCTTCATCTTTCATTTCTGCGATCCAGAGGAGGATCATCGTCAAGGGTTGCCGCGGATAGAGATGAGGCTCAGGTCAACAATCTACTGCCATTCTACGGAAACAAACGGTCGCCGTCAGCCTACTTGAACAAAAACTCTCGCAAACCGGCTGGCCTGGGGTTTGAGGGCGGTGCGACGCCAAACAGGGATGCGGAAATAATTTCCGCATCCACGAGACGTTCGACCATCACTCTTCGACAAAGAAATCCTCATCCAGTCGCTTCACCTCCACGGTGCGGGCAATGCGGACACCGACACTGTGCTCGATCATCAGGTCGGCGAAGCGATCGCCGTCAATGAGCACGATGCGCTGTGGCAGATGACGAACGAACTCGATGGCAGGGGCGGAGAAACTCGACGTGGTGACGAAGACTCCTTTGGCGGCACCGACGCCGACGAGGCTGCCGAGGAAGCCCTGCACTTCTGGCCGGCCGACGCTGACATGGGAAGCGTAGCGCTTGGCCTGCACATAAATGCGATCGAGGCCGAGGCGATCCTCGTCGATCACGCCATCGATGCCGCCATCGCCGGATTTGCCGAGCCGGCGCGCGGCGTTTTCATGGCTGCCGCCATAGCCCATGCCGACGAGAAGATCGACGATGGCGCGCTCGAAGAAGGCCGGGCTCTGCGCCAGAATGCGTTGCAGGAGGTCCGTCTTCAGGGCCTGGTGCAGTACGGCCTGCGCGGCATCGATCTGTTCCTCTGGCGTTGCGGACGTGGTGGCGTCAATGGATTCGCCGGCACCGACCGACGCCGCGTCCGTGCTTCCGGCACCCGACGTGCTGGAGGCATAGAATTCCGCGAAGGCCGGATAGGTTTTCAGCGTGTCGACATTGATGCCGACGGGATTGGTGGCCAGCAGCTCCTTGCCCGCTTGGCTTGCCAAGAAGCGACCCCGCGCCGGGCTGTCGATCAGGCCCGCCTTGGTCATGTAAAACTTCGCCCAATGGATGCGATTGTGGAAAATGCGCTGACGGCCGCTCGGCAGCAACTCCTCCCGCTCCTTGACAGACAGACCAAGCTGGTCGGCCAGCGTTTCCGCCGCATCCGGCACACGTGTTTCGCCCTCTGCCGCGAGCCGCAGGACGGGAAGCATCAAGGACTGGTAATCAGGAATGGCCATTCAGTTGTGCGCCCATTCTGTGGGTAGAGTGGGCCATCCGAGCTTGTCCAGCTCGTCATGCGGCAGTCTGCCGTGCCGCTCCATGGCAACTTGTAGACGGTCGGCCAACCATTCCTGCCCCTGCAAGGAGAGCCGCACAGCTGCTTGTTGATTGTAGGCCTTGTACGGATTAGTGTTGCCCTGGCCTGATGCATGATTTCTCTGCGTCGAGATGAACGCATCATGACCAAGCGCATCCATCAAGGCATTTAAGGAAACACCGTTTGCCATGGTGCCCGCAACAAACTCCGCGTGATGCACCCGGATGTATCGCGGCCAAGTTTCCTTCCATCCGCGCGCTTCGATTTCATCGGCAGATGCATCGTCTCGCCCCGGCACGTATTTCATGCCAATGGCTCGACCGAATATAATGATGTCTCTTGGCTCATACGTGAGGCGGCTTATAAACATCAAGGCACCGTCCTTGACAGCAGTCGGTCGCTTGTTGGCCGGGTATGTCAATGCCCAGTGGCAGAGAGCGCTCTCCAACTCATCACGCACTGGGAATGATAACGAAACTCGGTTGCTGCCTTCACCAAGAAATTTGACATAGGCTTCCTCACCCTCGATGACCCCAGAGGGCAGTGGAGGGCTAACTAGGTCAACGCCGGTTGCCCCGAAATCGCCCAGGCTCCCCGAGGAGGCATGGGGCGCTCCCCTCACCAAATGGCTCGCGACCGCTCGCTGCCATTCATCGAGCTGTTGAATGGTCAAATTTGCCAGGCCGTCTGCCCAAAGCTTTTCAAAGTATTCCTTGGATGCAGAGATGATTTTCGGTTCATCTGACACAAGCCCGAATTCGTGATTTCTCGTCAACGCCGCTTCCGTGAGATTAGCGGAGGTGACAATGGCTCGCCGTGCGCCAAAGACATAAACCTTGGCATGAAGGTTCCTGATCCCGCGAATCTGTGCGCCCGCCGCGAGCAGGCTCCTCAATGCGCCAATATCGCTGACGCCATCAGCAAAATCTGCGAGGTTGAACCTGGTAATGATACGCATTGCCTTGGGCACATGTGACAAAATCCGCTCGACGGCACGACGCTTGATAAACGGAGAGATCACGCAAAGATTGTGAGACGCGAGCACGAGGCCTTCGTCCAGTTCCTTAGTCCATCCTGCATCCACAAGACGCGAGCTCATCTTATTGTTCCTCCAGCCCACGAACCACATTCAGCAATCGCCGGAATTCTTCATTGTCGGTATCGCCCTTCCAGAAGTTGATGAACTGGCAGACGACCTGGAGATTGCCCCCCTCGTAGTGGCCGTTGCTATCTTTCCGGTCGAGGGACGGCAGGAGGTTTTTATCGTGGTGCTGTCCTTGAAATTGTAATGGAATGCCCGTCAGTGCGCATCTGTTGTCCTGTTGCGCCAAAAGCTGACGGATCAAAGCTTCAAGCTGTTGTGACGTCATACGCAGCTCTTTGTTTTTCAGAACACGCTGAACAAGCTGCCCGTTAGCGTTCTTGACCGTGTTCTCGACGGACATCCGCATTGCCACGATGGATTTTTCGAGCGCAGCCAGGACCCGTCCGTCATCCTTCGAACCGGCCGCGGGCGTTAAATCACCTTCGGCCTCCATCGCGATCAATGTCGAAAAAATCCAGCAGAAGGAATGCGCGTCGATGAGGCGAACAGACTTCAAGCCCGCCTCCTGCGCGATCAGCGGTCGTATCTGCTGAAGCAAATCGAGAAAAGTGCTGTAATTTTCCCAACTGCACTGGCGTAGCGTCGAGAAATTGATGCCCATCTCCCGGAACAGGCGGTCAAAGCCGGTCGGCTGGATCGGCGTAAAGCGATCCATGTCTTTCAGAAAATACAGGTAGGCCAGCAGGGGGTATTTGCCGCCCGTGATGGTGCTGAGTTCTTCGAAGAGCTCGCCCTCATCTCCGCCACCGACATAAAGGACATAGAGCAGTCGCTCTATTTCCTTGCGCAGTTTCGGGATCGTCTGCGCCTCGATGAACACATGGTGATTGCGGTTGGCGTGGCCATAGCGGCTCTGCCAAAAAACGAGATTGTTCGTCAGGTTGCGGCGATTGTTCTGGATTTCAATGGCGTCGATCACATGGCGAAGGATCGTGCCAGAACCTATCCCAGCTTCGGCCCAGGTGTCCGAAGCCAGGATCGTCAAGGCGTAGGCCCTGAGCTTCGGCTTGTAATCTTCCCAGCTCGCCGCCAACCCCTCCTCAAAATTGGTGAAGGGATGTCCGTTGGTTCGAGCGGTGACGAGCTGCTGGAAGCGCTGGTACAGGCCGCTGAAATTTGCTGAGAAGGCATCGCCCGATGACTGCCCTGAACCCGTGGTGGAACCTGTAAACCAATCGAGAAATTGGTTGAGTCCGCCTTCCGTCGCAATCTCCACCCGAAGAGCTGACGAGGTGTTTAAAGGGGCGAATTGTCCGTTCAGATCGTCGTTCTTGGCCGAGGTCGGCATGAGAACAACGCCATCGATTTTTGGTGGCGCAGGAGGCAGGAACCAAAGTCGCGTCTCGCTCGCCGTGCGGTGGAGCGCCAGCACCTTCCCCGTGGCCGTCGTGAAGCCGAGAACATACGTAACTTCTTTTCCCGGCTCGCCGAGCCGAGTGCGAAGAATTCTCTCTGCCGTTGGGATTTGCACGCTCATTCCGCGGCCTCCTGCAACGCCTCGGCGTTTACCGGTGCCAGCGCCTCGGCCAGCAGCGCGTCGAGCAGTCTTCTCCGCGTCTCGTCGGCGATGGTCAGGCTAGTTTCCAACTGGTCGCAGTGCGCCATCAGTTCATCGAACTTGGCGACGATGCGGTGTTGTTCGGCGAGAGGTGGAATGGGGATGAGCATGTTTTTCAATGCTGAACCGCTCACGTTTGCCTGCCCCGTTTGTTTCTTGATGAGGGGCACAATTTGCGTCTCTCGGAAGCTCGGCGCATTCATGGCAACGTTGAGGTAGACGGGACTTGAATGTAACAAGGACGGGCGTAGTCGGATTAGGTAGGAAGCAAAAGTTCGCACATCATTCTGGCCCCTGTAGATGCCAGTTTTGCCAACGAGTTCCGCGCTATTAGTGCGATTATACAACAAGTCAGAAGTCTTCAGATACAACGCTGGTAGATCGTCTGAGCTCTCTGGTATTCGCTTCTCGTTCCCCCAGATAACACTACCGTCTTGAATGTTACCCATCGTTAGAACTGGGACACCATTTTGCGACGCATGCGATTTCTGCGACGAGCCATACTGAGTGAAAAGAACGGCGTCTCCGACGCGGCTCCAAGCCCACGAGCTAGGGATAGCATGCGGACAATCGCGAGCAGTTACCGGCTCCAGGGGAGCTTCTCTACGAATTTCCTTTCGGCGAACAAGCGCGTCTCGCTCCGCCGTAATCAGCTCCAACAACTCCTCCGCCGGCTCATCCGCCGGGTCCTGGGACACGAGCTTGCCGCGGACGGCGAGGTTGAGGATGGTCTGGCGCAGTTGCTTGATCTGGTCCGGGCGGGCGGTGAGTGCCTGCAAGGCATCGAGCACGAAGCGGGCGTCGTCGCGGAAGGTTTCCGGGTCGGGGGAGTTGAGGCGTGCAAGGCTTGCCGCCGCCAGCCGGTCCCGCTTCGTCTCCCGCTCCGTTCGCGCCGCTTCCAGGTTGTCGCACAGCGCCATCAATTCATCGACCTTGGCGACGATGCGGTGTTGTTCGGCGAGGGGTGCAAGGGGGAAAGGAGAGTTAGCGAAATAGTCAGTCGGCACGCGCTTCTGGCCGGCGGTTCCCGTCATTTTAGGAATGCCGGTTTCTATGAAATGGGGGCTCTTCCAAAAGAGCAAAATGTAGTCTGCCACGACCAGCAGTGGGCGAACGACGTGAAGTTCAGTCGTTCCGCTGCCTATGCCGCCGGTCAAATTCCTAAATACCGTCGACTTGCCATTTTCGAAACAAGGCGTGATCTTCGCGAGCCCGACATCGCCCTCGGCGAAATGCGTATACCCCTTTTTTATCTCTCCCCAAGTGCGGACTTCGTGCCTGTTCGCAACACCATATTCGGCAGCGATCAAGGGCATCGGAACAAATGATGTTTCCAGTGCGTCAGGCGCATCGTTTCGCGGGCTTATGATCCCAATTTCAGCAATCTGCGACCAAGACCAATTCGATGGAATTGAAAAGGGAGCGTCTACGACTGCGCCAAGAGGCTTGGGAGTTCGAATTTCCCCTGCTTTGAGCAGCCGCGCCTTTTCCTCCGCGATCCGCTTCAATAGCTCCGACGCCGGCTCGTCTTCGAAATCCTGCGGCACGAGCTTGCCGCGCACTGCCAGATCGAGAATGAACCGCCGCAGCCGCGTAATCGCATCCGGGGCATCGGCAATCTGTTCGTAATGCTGCAACAGGCGTTCGGCGTTCATCGGTCCAGCGCCTCGGCCAGAATGCTCTTCAACTGGTCGCGAAGGCGGGCCGCACTGGTTTCGGCAGCCGTCAGCTCTTGCAGCAGGGTCTCCGGGTCGCCGTGATCATCGGCCACCGTATGCGGGTTCTTGAAGTCCAGATTGTAGCCACGCGCCTTCACCTCTTCCAGGGTCACACGCCAGGCCTGCGGACCTTCCTCGCGGCCCCTCCGCCCCTTGCCGCCCCACCAGTCGACGCAATCCTGCAGATGCTCCTGCCGGATCGGCTTGGTCATGGAATAGGCCTTCTGCCCCTCCGGCACGCGGTGTTCCCAATACCAGATGTCTTTTGTCGGAGTGCCCTTTTCGAAGAACAGCAGGTTGGTGCCGATCGAGGCATAGGGTTTGAAGACAGAATTGGGCAGGCGCACGATGGTGTGCAGGTTGCACTCTTCCAAAAGGTGCTCCTTCAGCCGCGTCTTGATGCCTTCGCCGAACAGCGAGCCATCCGGCAGGACGACGGCGGCGCGGCCACCGTCCTTCAACAGGCGCACGATCAGCGCCAGGAACAGGTCTGCGGTTTCCTTGGTGCGAAAGGTCGGAAAGTTGTTTTCGATGCCGTCTTCCTCACGCCCGCCAAAGGGCGGGTTGGTGAGCACGATATCGACGCGCTCATCCTTGCCCCAGGAAATCAGCGGACGGGCCAGCGTGTTGTCGTGGCGCACGAAGCTCGGGTCCTCGATGCCGTGCAGCAGCATATTGGTGACGCAGAGCATATGCGGCAGCGGCTTCTTTTCCACGGCGCGCAAACCGGCCTGCATCTTCACGCGGCTCTCTGGCGTGCGCACATGGTTCTTCTCCATGTGGCGTATGGCGCAGGTCAAAAAGCCGCCGGTGCCGCAAGCGGGGTCGAACAGGGTTTCGCCGGGTTTCGGATCAATGCGCTCCACCATGAAGGAGGTCAGCGCGCGGGGCGTATAGTATTCACCGGCATTGCCGGCCGACTGCAGGTCGTTCAAAATCTGTTCGTAGATTTCACCGAAATGCTGACGCTCCGTCAGACTGTTGAAATCGACATCGCTGATCTTGTTGACCACCTGACGGATCAGTTGGCCGGACTTCATGTAGTTATAGGCATCCTCGAAGAGATCGCGCACGACGCGGCGGCGATCGCCCGGCTGCGCCGAGACTGGCAGGCCCTTCAACGTGGGAAACAGCTCGTTGTTGACGAAGTTCAGCAGCGCCTCGCCGGTGATGCCTTCCGGGTCTGCCGCCCAGTTGCGCCACTGGAATTTCTCTGGGATGGGCGAGACGTAATTGTCGTGGGTCAGCTCCAGTTCCCGGTCCTGATCATCCATGATCTTCAGGAAGAACATCCAGCAGAGCTGGCTGATGCGCTGGGCATCGCCATCGACGCCGGCATCCTGGCGCATGATGTCCTGGATGGATTTGACGGTGTTACGGACGGACATGGGACTTCTGAAGCTCTCTGATTTTATTGTATATTGCCATCTCAATATCGGCGATGCGCCATCCTTCTTGAGAGTGGCCCGTGTACTCCATCGACATGTCACGAACCAGCCCCTGAAGAGCGAAGCAATGCTCTCGGAAGGCTAAATACCCTTCTGAGGTCGGGCTAAAGCCAAGAGCTTCACAGATGATACTGTCCAAGACTACGTGCTGATTTGGGTCGAGAAATTTGAGGTGCTTGGAGCCAAACGATATCGCGAGACCTTTTAGCGAGGTAATTTCTCTAATTGCCGCTCCAGGATCGTTAGCAATGCACGCCTGATGCGCAGCCCGAAGTTGGCTGGCGATCCGATCTTCCGGATTGTGAGCTATGACCTTGCCGCCCCGCCGGCTGTCGCCACCCCAACGGCATACGCGCCGAACAAACTCAACGGATTTTCCGGGGGCAAAATCTGAAACGACGAGCTCGCGCGCCAATTCTTCCGTGCCCTTCGTTAAAGGGGCTGCATCTAAACCTTTTTTGAGGAACGTCGGAAAATCAGGAAGGCCCATCCAAAGGCGCACAAAACCGATTTTGTCATCGTGATGAAGCAACGTCTTTGATTTAAATAGAGTCATAAATGGCATCCTGCATGTCGTGGACAGCTTGCTGAAAATTTGCCTTTCCTCCGAAGGCGCGGACTATTTCAATGGGCGTTCCGATGGTGTTCGCTGGCGGTATCCTCAGCACGTTCGTATCGTCGAGGTTCAAGACACCTTCATCGGCATACTTGGACAAGAGTACATCCAGAACGGCGCGCGCCTTGCCTTCATAGCGGGCAAAGACGTCGCGCTTCTTCACGTTGTCGGCACGCTCCTGCCGCGTCAGCGGCTTTCGATCAAAGGCGATGTGGCAGACGAGATCAAAAGGATCGAGGTCGATGCCGAGTTCTTTGGCGATCACATCCAGCGGCAGGCCTTCCGCAGCCAGTTCCTTGACCAGTGCATCCTTGCGCTCCTCCGATTTCCAGCGCTTGAGGAAATCATCGAGACTGGCGAAATGGCGAAGAAGCGCTGCCTTGGTGAAATCGCGCAGGCTTTCGGTGACGAGCCTGCCATTGGCATCGAGATATTCGACACGCTCGGCCACGACCCGCGCGCTGACACCATCGACATAGACCTTCTTCTGGCGCTCGCCGCCACCACCTGGAAACGTCACCTCCTCGCCATCGGTGGTCGGCGGCTCCGGGGTGTAACCGTCCTGATCGCCGTCTTCGAAGCCCGTGGTCGCGGTATCCGGCGGCGTGATTGGATCGCCTTCGCCCGCCTCATATATCTGTACGGGATCGCCATCGAATTCGGGATCGGCGAAGTGGTTGGTCGCGCCGCGAAAATCCATCAATGTGAAGTAGAATTTCTGCGTGTCCTCATGAACGCGCGTGCCGCGGCCGACGATCTGCTTGAACTCGGTCATCGAGCCCACGGGGCGGTCGAGGACGATGAGGCGGCAGGTCTGCGCGTCGACGCCGGTGGAGAGCAGGCGCGATGTGGTGACGATCACCGGGTAGCGCGATTCCGGATCAATGAAGTTGCCGATCTGCGCCTGGCCGAGGGTGTCGCTTCCGGTGATGCGCATGACATACCGGGGGTTTTCGTCGGAGAGGTCCTTGTTGTCGTTGATGAGCGCCTGACGCATGCGGGCCGCATGCTCCTCGTCAACGCAGAAGACAATGGTCTTCTGGTAGCGGTCGCCGCTCTCCTTGAGGAACTCGGTCACCTTGGCGGACACCAGCTTGGTGCGGTCATCGAGAACCAGGGTGCGGTCGAAATCCTTGGCATTGTAGATGCGGTCCTCGACCTCCTCGCCGTCGCGGTCCAATTGGCCCTTTTCCGGTCGATAGCCTTCGACGTCACGGTCGATATGGACCTTGATCACCTTGTAGGGTGCAAGGAAACCGTCGCTGATGCCTTGCTTCAGGGAGTAGGTGAAGACCGGCTCCCCGAAATATGCCGTGTTCGAGACGTACTCGGTCTCCTTCGGTGTTGCCGTCAGGCCGATCTGGCTCGCAGCGGAGAAATATTCGAGGATTTCACGCCAGGCAGAATCCTCCGCAGCGCTACCGCGATGACACTCGTCGATGACAATCAGGTCGAAGAATTCCGGCGAGAATTCACGGAACAGCTTCTGTCGTTCCTCGGGACCGGTGATGGCCTGATAGAGCCCAAGATAGATTTCGAACGAGGTGTCGATGCGGCGTTTGCGATCCAGCGCCAGCGGCACGGACTCTTCAGTTCCATCGGGGCGCTCGATCGTCTTTGACTTGGTAGAGAGCTTGGCCATGGCACCGCCAAAGGGGCGGAAGTCGTTGACCATGGTCTGGTCGATCAGCACGTTGCGGTCGGCCAGGAACAGGATGCGCTTTTTGCGCTTGGCCTTCCACAGACGCCAGATGATCTGGAAGGCGGTGTAGGTCTTGCCCGTACCGGTCGCCATGACCAGCAGCACGCGATCCCGCGCCTTGGCGATGGCCTCGATGGCGGCGTTGACAGCGTTTACCTGATAATAGCGCGGAGCCTTGCCGCTGCCGTCATCATAATAGTCCTGAAGCACAAGCTGTTCGGCAGAGGTGTCCAGGCCCTTCCATTGACTGTATAGCCGCCAAAGCTCATCCGGCGACGGAAACTGGTCGAGGCGGAGGTTTTCCTCTTTTACCTCCCGCAGGCCGGTACGATCGTGGAATACGAAACAGTCGCCGTTGGAGGCAAAGACGAAGGGGATCGCCAGTGTCTCGGCATAGTCCAGTCCCTGCTGCAGACCATCACCGACCGCATGAGTGTTGTCTTTGGCTTCGATAAGCGCGATCGGAATATTGGGCTTGTAATAGAGGATTACGTCCGCCTTCTTGGCATTGCCACGGGCGACGAGCTTACCGCGCACCGTGATGCGGCCCTTGGTGAAGAAGACCTCTTCACGAACCTGCAGCATCATATCCCAGCCAGCCTGTTTAACGGCCGGTAGAATGAACTTCGTGCATATGTCGCGTTCCGTCAAAGACCGCTTGTCCATCCGGATGCCATTCCCCCGCAACCCCATTGATTGTACAATATGAATAGTGTTCGCAGCGTCAATGCAACCCTGAGATCAGAGGATACGGGCCGCTCAGAATTTTCGTTTGCTCTGCAAAAATTTTACCATGAGTAACGGAGGGAAAGACCAGCATGAAAACCGAATGGCGTTTGCGACACCAGTCATGCGAAGGGCAGCCTTCGGCGCCAGCTTTGCAATAAAAGGCGATCAAGAAAAATGGCGGTTTGAAAGACGCCGGAAATAATTTCCGGCGCCTCGTGTGCGTCAGGCGGCTTCCCAGACCTGGTTGAGGATGCGGGCCGCAAGAGCGGCCTTGTCTTGGGGCAGGAAGCGCCCATAGTGCTTGGCGACCATTTCGGCTGTGTCTTGGATGGCGTAGCTCGCCTGCTCATAGGAGCCAGTCTGCTTCAGGATGTGGGTTGCCAGCACATCACGGACGTTATGGGGACCGTGCGGAAGGAGGCCCTTGATCGCCCCTCGTCCGGTATAGGGGTTGTAGATGCCGTACCGCTGGATCGTGTGACGCCAAGCCTCATAGAAACTTGTCGTGTCATAGGCGGCGTTTGTGCTGGTCGTCTTGACGGTCTTGACGAAGAACGTGCCGGGATCCGCGGCTGACCGTAAGAGCACCGAGCGGTGTCGGTCGACATAGGCGTCGATGTGCTTGTAGAGATCCAAAAGGTCTGGAAGCACGAGCCGAAACGGCTTGTCGCCAAAGAAGGACGAGTGTGCGTTCTTGAAAGCCACCGCAGGAATAAAGACCTCCCAGCCGCCTTCCCGATCACTCCACCGGATTTCGCCCCGCTTCATCTTTTCCAGCGCGCGTTCCGAACGCGGCATCGAGCCTTTCGGGTTGAGCATCAGTTGCCGGAGGTTCTTCTGGCGAAGCCCAAGATGCAACCCCAGCCTCAGCATCAAGAACGATCGGACCGCTTCGGCGGCCGGTCGAGGATAGCGATGCTCATCCGGCATCAGGCGGATGATCTCCTCCGTGATTTTACGGTACTCCCCAACGGGGCTTGCCGCCTCAAGGACGGGCATGATCGGCTCGAACGGATCGCGATGGACGCGCGCGATCCGCTGGATTTCCTTGACGCGGTGGGCAGCATGCTTATGGAAGTCGTCGCAGGCACCGTGCCAGTCCGCGTTGGCATAGTCGATCTCGTTTTGCGAAACGAGGCCGGCAATCGGTTGAACGCGCGCCAGAAGCTCCGGATGCTGCCGAAGCCATCCGGTCCCCTCCTTGGTGATCGCCAAGGCGATCCGCAACATGTCGACTTCCCAAGCAGTAAAGAAGCCGCGGCGAGTCTCCCGCCACTGCAGATACCAATCCCAGACGCCGGGGAAAATGAGGAGCCCGAACGTCAACTGCCGGACCGGCACCCCGTAGCCCTTCACCTCTCCATCTCTGGATGCTGCAAGGGCACCGAACATCAGCCCGAGATGCTCGATCTTCTGTGAGGCGGTTTCTTCGCCCCAAACCCCGTTTCGCTGAAAGCCGACGGACGTCAGAGCCGACGTCTTGAAGCGAACCAGGTCGGCCATTTCCATGGCGAGTGACGGTGGCGCTTCTATCACGCCTGACAGCAAGTCAGGATCCTCGACCCAGGTCTGCTCATAGTTCGCAGGGACTACAATCTTACCGTCGCGTGGCGCCCGCCCACCATAGGAGACGCCAGGGAAACGGATGGCGTAGCGCTGCTTGGCGGCGGCTGCTTGGTACTTCCGGTAGTCGGTCGTGCCGCTGATAATGACCCGCCGCACCCAGTCGACGATCTCCTCCCTTTTCTGGAAGGACAGCGTGTTGAAATCCTCGGGAAGATGCCAGGCAATACGACGACGCTCCGCCGGCTCTATTCCGGAGAGCTCAAACCCTGACGCCGATCGCGAAGGATGTGCGAGCTTGGATTTGAAATAACCGGCCGTGAGCCGGTACCGTCGCTCGATCCGTGACAAGATCTCGAAACTCTCGACAGTCCGCGGCACCTTCCGGCCTTCGATCCAGCTTAAAAGCGTTGTCTTTTCGGTAACGTCATCCGGACCGGTGATCGCACGATGGAGCGTCCAGTACGTTTCGCCATGGCGCCGGAGCTGGAGCTGTAGCGCCTCGGAGAATTCCGTCGGATCTTCCTTCACGTTGAACAGCGCTTCTGGGAATTCGAGATTTGTGCCTGGACTTGCTGCGGTAGCCACTGGTGCTGGTTTGGGGTGGTTCTGGGGCGCGCGAGCTGGTCGGGGCCTCGTGGGCACCGACTTCGTCCTCGGCGTCTTTTGTGTTCGATGGACTTCGGGGTCTGCTGTCGCGGCTGAGAGGCGCGTGTCCCGGATCCACCGACCAATCGCGTCGAAGGCCGGATCGATCTGACGTGCATTGCCGGCGAGCAGATTGGTGTCGAGGCCACACGCCGCCGCGACAACGTGCCAGTCTGTCCTGCCGTTGGTTCTTGGCGCCGGTCTCCTCGTCTGAATGAGCGTGTGCAAATACCACTTCAGCCGGGGAAGTTCGTCGTCCTTGAAAAGCGGCGCCAGCCGCAGTTGGCAGAAGGCGTCGATCTTGCGTTGAAAGGCTTTGGCAGAAAATTGGTTCATTTCCATTCACGTAGCTGTTGTTGATCGTTCCCGCAGACGCGGGGCACGCGAGCTATGCGAATGGAGTTAACCTCCGGTAACCAACGGTTTCCGTAGGCGAATGGCTTCATAAAAACGATTCAGTTGCAAACGGCGTTTCACGAAGTAACGGGGGGACGAAGTCCCCAATGATAACGCCGTTTGCACAAATAGTTGGTGATCAGGCAGAGCAGATGGCCAGGAATCGTCAGCCCCGCAGGTGAGGCTTGCTTCGGAAGGGACGGTCATCGCGGGCATAGCGATCGACGAGATCATCGAAGACCTCGTCCGCTGCCCGCTCGTCAAAGCCTTGGTCAACGAGAATTCCGACCACGGCGTCGCCCAGCTCTTCTATCCAGTCCGGACGCCCCTGGTCGAGATAGCTGCTGATCGTCCAAAACAGCATCGCTCGCGCGACGTCGTCGCGATCCGGGCGCCGCTCGACCCGATGCCGGTCCCGGAGCCGCTGCTGCCGTTCCCTCTGCTTGGCGTTCCGCTCCTCCAAGGTCTGTCGCGCCATGTCTTCCCCCTGTTTTCGTTGATGGCACTTTTATGCTCAAGGGACCGGCGGCACGGCGCAAGGCGTTTGTCGCCGAAACGGAATCATTGTGCTTTGAATCGGGATTTTCGAGTTTGGAATCGAATGAGCGCAATTTGTTTCAGGTTACAGGCACGTCGAGACAGGTTGCCGGCAGTCCCACGGCTATATTCGCGGCGCCGGACGCACGGCATCCGGCCCTTTCGATAGGACGTGAATCGGAAATCTGGAAAAACGAAACGTTCGCCTAGAGTTTGGAAACGTTGCCCTCGACTTTCGAATCGTTCGCCCGGAGGTTCGAATCGAATGAGCGCAATTTGTTTCGAGTTGCGAGCAACCTGCATCACATCGTCTCGCCGTGGATCAACGTGTGGGAGACTTAAGCCTGCTGACCGAGGATCCAGCCTTCCCATGTTTGACATCATCAGCTTCCGGTACCCCTTCGCCCCGTCGGCCATCGACGACGTCGATCATGCCAAGCAGGCCGACTGTCGCGTCGAACCGGTCTTCACCGTCCTTGCCGTTTCCGAAACCGTCGCTGATCAGACTTTGGAGTCCGCTCCCGTCGACGTGTGGCCTGTTCTTCAGCCACCGCATCAGATCACTTGCCACGGACCGACGTCCGTCTTGCTGTCGCTTACTCCAAACAGGGCGTCGGGGAATTCCAAGCTGCCCATAGACCTCACCGGGATAGGTCTCGGCCACTACGGTGGCGCCCGGCATCATCAGGTCATGGAGCGTTCCGTCGAACGGCCAAAGCGATAGCTCCTCCAAGTTCGGGAGGATGATTTCGCGCCAGCCGGTCAAGGCGGCCTTCCCCACTTGGTTGCCGCCGAGCGTCCAGAACAGCATGCAGGCGTCGCCGCGATCCGGCGTCGCCCGCTCGCAGCGGCGCAGTAGATCCTTACCGCTCAGCCCTAAAGCGTCGAAAAGGTGCTGACGCTGCGTGCCCCCAGGCCGCATCGGATAGAGGGGTCGGTCGATGAAGATTTCGCTGTGATGCTCCGCGACGTCGAACCAACGCGCAAAGCGTGCGTCCCCGAATGACCGCAAAAAAGAAGGGAAGTCAGGTGTCCCTAGAGTTCTGCCGTAGGCGGCAGGAAGACCGATCGGGAAGTCGAAACCTAATAGCACTGCGGCGTCTGCTCCCATCCGCCGCCGCAGCCGATGTGTAAGGTTCTGCGTGTCGCCGACGGGTTCCGGCGCCGAAAGGGCCCACGTCTCGCCCTGCCGAACCGCCACGCACATCCATCGCTTCTTGGCTTCGATACTCCAGTCGCAATGTGCGACGACAGTTACAGACATCCCGTCCTCCAAATTTCGCTCAGGATTTACGAGGCACCGGCCAGGATGTCCATGACCGCCTGACCATCGAGCGCCTGGGCGTCGAAGAGCGCGCGCACCAATCGGTCGAAGGCCCGCCGGTCTTCGAGGATGACCTCCGTCGCCCGTGCCTGCGCGAACTCCAGCCGCCGATGCACCCGCTCTGCCAGCTCGGCGTCGCGGCTGAGGATCGCGGTTGGATCCTTGTGTCCGAGGTAGAGCAGCGGATGACGGCCACCGAAGCCGAGTGCCTGTTCCATATCGAGCGCAATGCGAGTTGCGCTTGCAAGGTCGCTCTCTTCGGCGCCGCCGGAGCCTGCCGATACGGTCTTGAGCACAATCAGCTCGGCGGCGCGGCCTGCCATCAGCATTGCCAGCAGCCGCCCGTACCAATCTTCGGTATCTGGCGTACTTGTCGCAAAGGTTACCGTGTTGTGGCCGCCGTCCTTGGCGTCGATCGTCAGCCCCTTGATCGTCCCGAGCCGCAGAGCGTGATGAACGACCGCATGACCGGACTCGTGGATGGCGAAGCGCCATCGGACATCGTACGGGACCGGCGGGCGGTGACCGCGAATGCCCGCTTCGATGTCTGCATAGGTGAGGCGGCGCTTTTCTCGGCGAGCTTTCAATCGCGCTTCGCGGACGATCCGTTCAATGTCGGCGCCAGTCAGGCCCATTGCTCGTGTTGCCAGACGTCGCAACGCCTGAAGCACTGGATTATCATGCTCGGACGTCTCTGGCGTGTCGATGTCGCGCTCGCCGTCATCTTCCAGGATGACCTCGATCTCGTCCATAGAGCCGCCAACTTTGGTGTTTCCCGTCATGGCTGACCTCCGATCTGGGTGTCCGACACGGTGACGGCATCGAGGTCGCTGCCCAGATGATGGGCGAGAATGCCAGCGAGCGTCGGAATATCCGGCCGCGGGATTTCGATATGTGTTTCCAGCCGTCCCGAGCGGCGGATCGCCTCGTCGATTTCGCTCGGCCGGTTCGTGGCGCCGATAACAATGACGCCATCGGTCTTGATGGCGCCGTCGAGAAGCTCCAGTAGCTTGTTGACGCACGCATTCCAGTAGTCGGAGTAAGACCGCGACGCAGGAGCGCGCTGGCCGATGCCGTCGATCTCGTCGATGAACAGGACGG
The DNA here is from genome assembly GCF_010668395.1 of Martinezella lusitana. Classification (GTDB taxonomy): domain Bacteria; phylum Pseudomonadota; class Alphaproteobacteria; order Rhizobiales; family Rhizobiaceae; genus Rhizobium; species Rhizobium lusitanum_A. Next base: position 8,801 of record NZ_WUEY01000018.1, on the reverse strand, counting down.
ACGGCGCCCGCGTTCTCGCCTCAGCAAAAGTGTCTGCCATACGGTCCAGCACATCATGCAGATACTCGCCCTGCAGCCAAGTCGAGACGGATGTGACAACGAGCGGAATCTGTAGCGTATTGCAGAGCGCCCGCGCGAATGTCGTCTTGCCGGTCCCCGGCGGTCCCGAAAGAAGCAGCTTGGTGCTCATCTGCGACCAAGACAGCTCGCCGCCGAGATAATCGGCAAGATCGACCTTCAAGCCGAGCGCCCAGTCCTTTGCTGCACCGTAGCCGGTCAGCGTCTCGACGCGCAGGACAGGTGGCGCGGTCGGCGCAGATGCATCATCGACGGGCTTCGGCTGGATCACCTCGGCGCCGGTTGGCTTGCTTTTCCATTTCGCCTTGCCCTTAGACGAGGAGGTCGACGTCGATGCCGTACGATCGCCGGTGTTGCCGCCATCCCGCGAGGCCTGCTCTCTTCGCTCGCTCGGGCTCTGGGTGATCAGCCGTCGCGAGGCGCCCGCGTTTTTGTCAGCGTTTCCGTCTTCCTTGTCCTCGCGGTTCAGCGCTGCCAGTCCGGCGAGCGCATCGAGGCTCGACAGGATCGGACGACCGGGCCGAATGGCAATGGCGAGATCGTCGAGCGTGAGAGCCCCGGCATCGAGTTTCGCGATACTGCTGTCATGACGCATGACGGCTTCGCTGCCATAGACGGCTTCCAGCAGATCGGCGATCAGCAGGCGATCGATCCCGGCGCCTGTCAGCCTGATATCGCAGGTCAGATCAACCTGATCAGGAACGCCATTGTGTGCCTCCGACACGGCAAGCACCGGCGTGCCATTCGCCAGGGCCCGCAGCAATTGCCCGCGTAGAGCCGCCCGGCTCGGACGGTTGGTCTCGCCAGCCGGGATTTGCAAGAAGATGCGCCGGGTCTCAGCGTCCACCCACCTCCAGAGATCGTCGGTGAAGGCAAAATCTGCCGCCATGCTATTGTAAGGACCGTACGGCACGAGGTCGGTGTCTTCGATGAGCTGCGGCAGGGCCCGCTCAAAGCCGTCGGCGAGGACTGCCACCGAGAAGACGGGTGCGGGCTGGCGCAGGACCGTGCTCAGATCGCGCAGTGTGACGCCGGACTGTTCCAGTGCCGCGGCAAGCAGTAGCAGGGTCACCATATGCTTGACGCTCGGACAATACCCTGCCTCGGCAACGACACGCACCGCGTAAGCAAGTGTGGCCGTATTGGTATCTGCCTCGTTTGCCGAACGCCGCGCGAGATACGCCGGCCACACCGGCACGGCCGGTACGAGAACAGGTCGGCCGTGACCGTCCTGCGGCGCCTCGATCAGAAAGCCTGCAAGGTGATCCCCCACCCATTGCTGGTCCCGATCGGCGTTGCCGCAAAGATGGGAGGGATCGAAGGCAGGACTGAAGCGCCCGATGACATAACCGTCGATGATGGCGGTGCTCATCGTCAACAGGCCGTTGCGGACCGCGAGACGACGGACGGCACGGTGTTCGACATGGGCGAGACGTCGAAGAAGGAAGGAAGACAGTCGATCCATCAATGGTGCTCCTCGATTGTGAGGTGAGCGGAAACAATTTCCGGCGGTACGCCCTGATGAGCGACAGTTCGATGGACGGCGCCTGACATTCTGTTGAGGCAATCGAGAACCAGCCGGCAGGTTGGCTCGCCGGACTGTGCATGGTGGCGGAGCCGGTCGAGCAGCACCGACGGAATGGCGCGCGTCTCCGATGAACCCTGCCGGGCAAACGCAAGAGCGAGGCCGATGATCAGAGCTGGGTCGTCCTGCGGACCCGGAGCCACAAGAGGTTGATTGGGTTTGGAAGCTCTCGAGCTGCTCCGCTTAAGGCGGGCAGATGTCGATGGTGCTTGGGCGGACATGATGTCTGCGGACATGCAGGATCTCCTTGGCCCTCCGGCTTCAGCGGACGGCGTCTTCTTAAGGATGATGGGTACAGGTAGAGGCTGCCGCGGCGTCACGCGCCGCAGCCATAGCCTCATCCGAGCGAAGGCTCTGTAGCGTCAGGCGTCGAGCAGACGCCGGGCAAAGCCGATGCGGACATGCTCGGGCGGCCATGAGACAGTATCATCCGACAGCGCCTCCGGATCATCGCGGCCATCGTCATCATCATCGAAGCTCGGATCGTCACAGGAGCCGCAACGGCATCCGGATCCGTGATAGCCGGTTTTGTCCGTCGCATCCTCGCAGACCATGGCACCGGGGATTGCCCGCAGCGTCCCAAAGCGGCGCGTATAGAGCGACGTCGTGGAGGCATCAGCGGCGAGCACCGGGGCCGACATCACCATTGGCGTCTCCGGGAGACCGAGCGCTCGACGCGCCTCGACCTCGAGAAGCTGTTGGACACGACGTCCGAAGCGCAGCCGTAGCTCCGCCATGCAGGCAGCAGCACCGTCGATCTCGAGAAGGTCGTCGATTTCCGACAGCGCCCAAACGCCCGCCGCATGATCGCTGGGACGGCTGGCGCCATCGATGATGGCGACGCCCACCGTCTCGACCATCGTCCGCTTCTGGGTCTTGTAGAGCCAGTCGGGCACAATCATTGCCGACGCCAGCATCTTGAGCTTCAGTTCTTCAAGCCGGCTGGTGTCGCCATAGGACGCGAGCGACCTCTTGAGGTCCAACACGAAAGCGGCGCGCTTGGCGCGGTTCACGACAATCAGGTCCGGCGTATAGCTGCCCTTTGCCGACGCCTCGCAGTCAAGCCGCACGCCCTCGAGCTGCCTCCAATCATTGCCGGCCACCGCCTCGATCGCGGCCTTCACCAAGGGAAGTTTGATCGACTGCATGAGAACGACCAGATTTGGATTGGCCTTGGCCAGCCGCTCGACGGCCTGCTCCAGCAGCTTGCCTTCACGGAAGCTTACGGCCCGGACCAGCGAGGCGACGGCGACATAATGGCCGAGAATCTCGTCCTCGACCGGCTCGCCTTCCGAGATGGCGCCGATGGCTTTGTCGATCAGCGCGTCGAAGTCGGCCTCGACGTCGGGATAGCGCACGAGATGCGCATGACGACGCAGCGCCGGCGGTTCGGCGTGAACAGCGGAGCGCTCGCCGATCTGGCGACGCGACGCGGAGCCGGCGACAAAAGACATGGTGGAGGATGCCGCTGACGCGGCGCGCAGAACTTCCCCGGCTGGGGTCTTGGCAGTATGAATGGTCACAGCCCGATTCCTTTTCATAGAAGGCTTGAGGGTCAGGCCCTTGGTAGCGTTGGCGCGCTGCCTTGGGCCGCTTGGCTTCATCAGTGAAGCCCTTCTTATGTCGCAGGACCGCAACCGGATCTCAAGGACCCTGGCAGCGAAGAATGAGAACAGAGCCCGAACAAGGTTAACAGCGGGCTCATAAGCTGAACCCAATAGCCAGAATTGGAAAAGGGGCTCGAAAGCCCCTTCTCATCTCGTATCGATCAGTTCGTGATCAGTTCCAGCTTGTGCCGGCCCGGCAATTTGCGTTGTCCGCGGGTTGCGGAAAGCAATGCAGCAATCGGGTTGCTAACGTCTGCTTCCGTTTCGGCCTGAACATCCGAAGCTTCGGCTTCGACCATCTCGGCTTCCTCGGTTTCGTCATCGAGGTCGACGTCATCGTCGTCTTCGATCTCATCGCGGCTGGACGATGAGGCTGCGACAGCTACTCGCGGCGAAGACGGGTCCTCTGGCAACGGCCACGCTGGCGATTTCTCCTTCGACGTTGCCCAGACGAGCATTGGGACCACCACCGTCTCCAACCATGTTTCCAGAGTGTCGACCTTCGCCCAGTTCGAGCTGTCGCGAAGTCTCCACAACAGCGCCTCGACTTTTTTCCAGCGAGACGTTGAGGGCAGGCCCACCTTCATTGTCGATTTGCCATCCCCCTGCGGACCAACACCGGTTCCCAGACTGCTCAGCAGCTCGTAGGCATGGTAAGCATGAACCTCGGCCTTCGGGGCGATGCTGCTCTTCTTGATTCTCTTGCCGGTCCTCTCCGCTTCAGCCATAGCAACGGAGAGAATCTTCAGAAGGCCTGAGAGATTGCGCAGGAAAGCTGTTCGGCTCTCTTTAGTCCGCTCCTCCACCATCGCCTTCAGGCCATGGGCACCGCCGAGATCAACGGCGTCAACTTCGGTCTCGCCCTCGCCTGGCAGGTCGTCGCCCGCCAGGATTGCCTTCACGTCAGCAACCTGGATCCGACCCTGATCTTCAGCGAACGCGAACGCCGCCGTGATCTTTTCCGCCGGCGCCGAGACCAACTGGATCAGGACCGTCGGCCCGATTGCCAGCTCCACCGCCCGCTCCCGGTAGCCACCGAGATTGCGGTGGACGCCGCGCCAGTTGCGCGCCGTACGCGCAGTGATGTTGCACCGCGCTTCGACCCACTTCCCGAACGTCCCGTCCGGGATATGAGCGCTCGCCTCCTCGAGCAAGGCGCCGAGCTGGAAAATGTGATCCGTCTCCTTGCGCCCGAGATCGGTCAGCGACTTCGCCTTCGCCTCGAGTTCCGCAGAGATCTCCGGGGAGATCGCGAACGCGGCGTAGTCGAAGCCCACGCGCGCTGACGACGCCAGCGCGTTTTTCCTATTCTTCATGTCAAACATCCCTGTTTTCACAGTACTTGCCACAGCCGCACCATGCGACTGATAACCATATTATAGCTTATATTTACGAATAGTTCAATAATTACAATAGGTTGCGTCGTTTTCGATGTCATAACACTTTCATTATTACTTGGATTTTTACACTCAATACTTTGAGGATCGGCCACATCGCAGCAGGAAAATGACGGAAAATAAATTTTATACTACAGAGACAACTCCTGGTAGTATTCGCGGTTCAACCTTGTTACGCCGAGGCCTGTCGCCATCACCGTCCCAGCGTGCCCTGCAAGCACGCAGACGATGCCCTGGCGTGTAGCGCCCCCTCCTCACGACGCGCGCCGACTGGCACATCGTCATGCTTAACGGCTTATGAATGCTGCGGCTCAAAAACGGGCGTCCCACCCAAAACGTGTTTAAAAACAAATGGAGTCTCAGAATGGCACATTCGAGATGTAAATATTTGTCGTCAAAAAATCATTTGAATACAGACACTTGCAATGGTTGAGGCGGTAGGCTATACGTCTCTCGCTCGATACACGGCCCAAGCGCCAAAATGGAAAGGAGACGCACATGACCACCGCATTCAGCACAATCATGACGACGATCTTCTCTTCCGGCGCACCCTTTAGTGCTCGCATTTCGCTGAGCGCATTTTTTGGCCGTACCTCCTCCTGCGTGGCTGCCTCCGCTGCCCATCGTCGTCGAAGACGATGGCAACCGGCAACCATAGGAGGTCTCCATGCCGAACACCAAGAACTCAACTCGTACGCCGGCGTCTCCACATAAGGCGAAGGCGATCCCACGCGGATTCAGGAAGCATTCTTCCTGGTGGCGGTCAGAAGTGCCGAAGCTGATCGAACAGATCAGTGCGGTGCTTGCGGATACCGACGCACCCAGGGGTCCGCGCGCGGTTCTCATCGAACCGCGTTTCGTGAGCTTTCCGCTCCAGTCAGAGCTAACTGGCGAGCTCATGCGATCTAAGATGGGGGAAGTCTGCTATGGGCTGCCTCTCCCGTCTACCGTGACACTGGGCGACATCGGTAACGCTCTGCAGGGCGATGCGCTACATCATCTGGTGGCAGCGCATCTCTGGCTGCAGGAAGTCGATGCGATCTCGCTTCGCGGTTCGGGCGGCATGCAGACTACTTCAGTCAGCACGTTGATCGAACACGTCAAGGCCGCTGCGGCAGACTTCTCGGCTGCAGTCGAGCGGATCAGCGCGAGCAACGCCTGACGACGCGTCGGCGTAGCGGCAATTATTTCCATCGAGCAATTGCCGCTGACGCCGGGGCTCTCAACGGAGTTGCGGGCTGCTACAAGTCCGCCTCCCCACGTCTCAATCTTTTACGGAACGGAATGGAAGCATGACGAAGAAGGTGGTTTCTTACGCTCGCGCTGCGAGAAAGACGGGTGAGGGATCGGTCGTCGAGCAGATCGAGCGCGGCAAGGCATTCGCAGCCGCGCGTGGCTGGGCGCTGGTGGGATGTTTCACTGACGCTGAGAACAATGATGCGCTTTTCAAAGCCAGGCCGGGCATCAGGTCGCTCTGCGCGTATATGGATCGCGAGCCAGTCGATATCGTGTTGTGCGACGCGCCCTTGAACGTGTCGGACAACCGTACCCACGTCACACGGTTCCTCAACGAGCTTGGTCGCAGGGAGATCGAACTGTGGTCGACGGCAATGACCGAACGTGTGACACCGCATAATCTGCCCCATATCGATCATGGTATCGATCAGGCCAAGGCAACCAGTGCCCACTGCCCGGAGAACGATCAGCGAGTCCGGCCGGCTGGCTATGGATACAAGCTGTCGTCGGGCATCGACGCCGCAGGGCGGCGGATCGTCGGATATCGAGTGGTGCATCCTGAGCAGGCTGAAGTGATCCGTCGCATTTTCCGGCTGTATGCCGCTGGCCGTTCGCCGCGCGACATCGCCTCGACGTTGAATGCCGAAGGCATCGAGGGGCCAGACAGCAGGCCATGGTGCGAGGAGGCGATCGCTGGGAACCGGGCTCGCGGAACCGGTATCCTCAATAACACCCTCTATGTCGGCATGCGGCAGAATGCTGACGGAGAATTCGACGGCTATGTCCCCGCGCTACGCATCGTCAGCGATGAGCTGTGGCACCGCGTTCGACAGCAACAGGCCAATGTCAGGCGGCGGTATTCCCGGTCCTGGTGACCACCGCGCGCGATTGAATCGCCAAGAGTTTAAGAGAGGGCGCCAACGGCGGCCTCTCCCAAACGCATCTATCCGTATGGAGTTTGAGAATGAAGAATGTTCTGTTTTACGCCCGCTATTCGACGGACCGCCAGCACGAGGTCTCGATCGAAACGCAGATTGAACTTTGTGAAGCTTTCGCCAAACAGAAGGGTTGGAACGTCATCGCGACCTACTCGGACTCCGCCGTCAGCGGCATGAGTTTCCTGTCACGCCCCGGTATTCAGCGGCTCTTGGCGCATGTGAAGCGTGAAGACATCGACGTCGTGCTTTGCGTCACCGTCGATCGCCTGTCGCGCGACGTCGAGCATAGTGCCAAGATCCTCAAAGACCTGAACTACCACAATACCGAGATCTGGACCGTTCATGCCAGCCAGGCCATCACAAAACTGGAACTGCATTTCCGGGCGACATTGAGCGACGAGCTTGTCGACCAGATCCGCTTCCGGACGCGTGAAGGCATGAAGACCGCAGTCCGGAGAGGCAAGGCATCGACTTGCCTGGCCTACGGATACAAGCTGTCACAGCAGCGTGACGCCAATGGCGACCGCATCAAGGGGCTGCGGGATATTGATCCGGTCAAGGCGGAGATCGTGAGGCGGATCTACACGATGTATGCGGACGGTATCTCTCCACGCGATATCGCCGATATCCTCAACAAGGAAGGCATCATCGGACCACGCGGGAGAGCCTGGCGCGACACCGCCATCCGCGGTTCCAAAACGGTTGGAACTGGCATCCTCAACAATCCGAGCTACATCGGCCGCATCGTCTGGAACAAGCGCCAGTATCGTAAAAATCCCGACACGGAGCGGCGCACGGCCCGGATGAACGGCGCCGATCAATGGGTCTGGACAGACGTCCCGACAATGCGAATCGTCACGGACGAACTCTGGGAGCGCGTCCGCGCACGGGACGCCGTGATTGGCGATCTCTATCAGAACGCCACCACCAATAGGCTCAACGCAACACACCGGCCGGAGTATCTTCTGAGTGGCATGCTCGAATGCGAGGAATGCGGCGGGCCTTATGCGATCTCCGGCAAGGACCGCTATAGCTGCACCAATCGCAAGAAGCGCTTGCCGATCGATGAACTCGACGGCGCCTGCTGCGGTAACAGCAAGACGATCACCCGCCACGAACTCGAAGAACGCGTCCTCAACTGCTTGCCCGTCGCCTTCTATTCGCTCGATATCTTCGACCGCATTTCCGAGAAGATGGTGGCGCACGAGACGAGCAGGCTGAAGAGCACCCCTTCACGCAGGGAACAGTTGACGACCGAGCTTTCGGCGATCAAGTCGAAGCAGGCAGGCCTCATGCAGCAGATCCAGGACCGGCAAGCGGAGGGCCGGCCGCGCCTCGTCATCCTCGACGATCAGCTCGACGAACTTGAAGTCACGCGCGAGAAGCTGGTCAGGGAACTCGCCGGTGCAGCCGAAGAGCCGGTCGAGGATTTTCAGGTGAAGATTGCGAAGCTGAAGGCGCAGTTCAATCCAGCCAATACGGAGCTCGCCATCCGCGAGCTGATCTTCCTCGCCCGCAACAATGCCAACGAGCAGGCCAAGCGCCGGCTGATGCCGATCGTGCGTGATCTCATCCAGACGGTCGTGATCGGCAAGACGCCCGGCCACCAGCCGGCAGCCCTGCAGGTCCACGGCGATATCGCAAACATCATGGCCTCGATGGACGTGATCGACATCATGCAGCAGCAGTTTGTCGCTTCCGCCCAGAATGATCTGATGGCCCGCATTGCATCGGGCGAGATCGACACAGAGGCAAAAAAGGAAAAGCTCCTCGAGGCTTACGCCGAGGAGCTTCTGAGAAAGTCTCCCGAGTGGGAGAATTTACAAGTTTCAGTGGTTGCGGGGGCAGGATTTGAACCTGCGGCCTTCAGGTTATGAGCCTGACGAGCTACCGGGCTGCTCCACCCCGCGTTACCAACGTAAACCCGAAGGGTTTATCGTCTCAGCGCAAATCGCCATGC
>NZ_WUEY01000017.1 GCF_010668395.1 Martinezella lusitana | reverse complement strand
TGCTCATCCATATAACCTCCTTGTTTGAAGTCTGGGCCACGCCAGCGGTTCAAGCAGGAGGTCTCTCAACTACCGTGTAAAACTCGTCCAGTCCTCCACCGTAGGTGGAGGTTTATTCTTGATATAATGAAAAGGCGGCAGGGCCGGGCCCGCCGCCTTCTTTTTCAGATGCGATCGCGATCAGATGTCGCTGGCGGCATTCGCCCAGATTTCCGCGGCCTGCGCGGCGGTCACGCGGCGCACGTCCGTTTCGTCTCGGCGGCTGGCGAAGAGTTCGCTTGCCATGATCTGCTCGGCGAGATCGGCCGGCAGGGACAGAAGAACGCGCTGGCCTTCCTTGTGGATGCCGCCAACATCGGAACGCTTGCCGGTGATCATGCCGCCGGCAACCGTGTTGTTGCTTTCGGGATCGATCAGGATAAAGGAGCCGGTCGAACGGTTCTGCTCATAGGGGTCGAAGATGGCGTTCTCGTCGAAGGTCAGGCGAACCTTGCCGATGGCATTCATCCAGAGTGCCTGCGCCGGTGCCCATGCGCCGGTCTTGAGTTCGAGCTGGGCAATCGGCTGCACCTGGACGCGCTGGCGGCGGCTGCCGCTCTTCACCCAGTAGCGCTTGCCGGGTTCGATCCCTTCCGGCTGCAGCGCGACGATCTGCGCATCGAAGGAGAGGCCGGTCTGCGGCTGGCTGTCGATGGCGACGATCATGTCGCCGCGCGATACGTCCACCTGGCGGTCGAGAACGAGCGTAATGGCATCGCCAGCCACGGCCGCGTTGCGCACCAGATCGAAGGTGACGATCTTCGAGACGTTGGCGACCATGCCCGACGGCAGGATCATGACGCTGTCGCCCGGCTTCACAGAGCCGCCGGCGACCGTGCCCTGATAGCCGCGGAAGCTCTCGCCGGGGCGGGAGACGCGCTGCACCGAAAGACGGAAGCCGACCGTCTGCGCCGAGCGCACGGTGGCCAGTTCCAGGGCTTCGACCAGCGTCGGGCCTGTGTACCAAGGCATGACGGACTGGCCGGAATAGACGACGTTTTCGCCCTTTAGCGCGGACATCGGGATGGCGGTGATCTGCTTCACGCCAAGCGACAGCGCGAATTCGCGGAAATCATGCGAGATCTTTTCGAAACCAGCGCGGTCGTAATTCGTCAGGTCGATCTTGTTGACGGCGAGCACGAACTGCTTGATGCCGAGCAGCGAGGCGATCGTCGCGTGGCGGCGCGTCTGTTCGAGGATGCCCATGCGCGCATCGATCAGCAGCACGGCGAGGTCGGCGGTCGACGCGCCGGTTGCCATGTTACGGGTATATTGCTCGTGACCGGGCGTATCGGCCACGATGAACGAGCGGTTGTCCGTCGAGAAATAGCGATAGGCGACATCGATGGTGATGCCCTGTTCGCGCTCGGCCTGCAGGCCGTCGAGCAGAAGCGCGAAGTCGGGCAGGCCCAGATCGTTCTGCTTGCCGGTGGAATCGCGCCGGAGCGTGGCGGCCTGGTCTTCCTTGACGGCCTTGGTGTCCCAGAGCAAGCGGCCGATCAGGGTGGACTTGCCGTCGTCGACGCTGCCACAGGTAATCAGGCGAAGCGGGCGCGAGTCGCGGATCGCCTTGGCGGGCTCGGCGGCAGACCCGGCAGCGGGCCCAACAACAGGCATCGTGACGACGTTGGCGTTTGCGGTCATCTCAGAAATATCCTTCACGCTTCTTCTTTTCCATGGAGCCGGACTGGTCGCGGTCGATGGCGCGGCCCTGGCGTTCGGACACCGTGGCGATTTCCAGCTCTGCAATGATCTCCTCGAGAGTCGTGGCCGTGGAGCGGATGGCGCCCGTCAGCGGGAAGCAGCCAAGCGTGCGGAAACGGATGACCTCCTCGCGCTTGACCTCGCCGGGCAGCAATTCCAGCCGTGGGTCGGCCGCCATGATCATCATGCCGTCGCGCTCGACCACGGGACGCTTCGCGGCGAAATAGAGCGGCACGATCGGAATGTCTTCCGCCTGGATGTAGCGCCAGATATCGACCTCGGTCCAGTTGGACAGCGGGAAGACGCGAACGCTTTCGCCCTTGCGGATCTGGCCGTTATAGACGTTCCAGAGTTCGGGGCGCTGGTTGCGCGGATCCCAGCGATGGTCCGGCGTGCGGAAGGAATAGATGCGCTCCTTGGCGCGCGAGGCTTCCTCGTCGCGGCGGGCGCCGCCGAAAGCCGCGTCGAACTGGCCGGCATCGAGCGCATGGCGCAGGGCTTCCGTTTTCATGATGTCGGTATAGCCGGCGGAGCCATGGGTGAACGGGGTGATGTTTTCCGCCTTGCCGCGCGGGTTGATGTGTTCGATCAGGTCGAGATCGTATTTCTTCACGATCTCGTCGCGGAAGGTGATCATCTCGGCGAATTTCCAGCCGGTGTTCACATGCAGCAGCGGGAAGGGGACGCGGCCCGGATAAAAGGCCTTGCGCGCCACGTGCAGCAGCACCGACGAATCCTTGCCGATCGAATAAAGCATCACGGGACGCTCGAATTCGGCGGCAACCTCGCGGAAGATATGGATCGCCTCGTTTTCCAGCGCCTTCAGATGCGGATCGAGCGGCGGCTTCACGCTTTGCGGATTGGAGATTTCCGTATCCGGACGGCTATCGGGCATTTATGACTCCAGAACTTTCAACTGCTTCGGCCGGAAAGCTGGCCGGAAGGAACGGATGCGTTGGCCCCGGTTGATCGGCGGCGTATCAAACGCGCCTCGGATCGATAGCCGGGAACCGGCGGGTGTTTCACTGGGCGGCGCTTGCACTCTCTTCGTGGACATGCAGGCCGCATTCGCGCTTTTCGTCGTTCTCCCACCACCAGCGGCCGGCACGTTCCGGCTCGCCGGGCTTGATGGCCCGCGTGCAGGGTTCGCAGCCGATCGAAGGATAGCCGCGCGCATGCAGCGGGTTCACCGGAACGCTGTTGTCGGCGACATAGGCGCGGATGACATCGATGTCCCAGTCTGCGAGCGGATTGATCTTGATCAGATTGCGTTCCGGATCGAACTCGGCAAAAGGCGTGTCGGCGCGATTGGCCGACTGGCCGCGGCGAAGGCCGGTGATCCAGATGCTGGCGCCCGAAAGCGCACGCGCAAGCGGCTTCAGCTTGCGCACGCCACAACAGGCGTGCCGGGCTTCGACGCTCTCGTAGAAACCGTTCAGTCCGTATTTTTCTGCATAGGCATCGATATCGGCTTGCTCCGGCTCGTAGCGGACAATGTTGATATCGTACTGGCTTTCCGTCTCGTCGATCAGGGCGAGCGTTTCGGGGAAGAGACGGCCGGTCTGCAGCGTGGCCACTTCGATCGGCAGGCGGTGATTGCCGATCTCCGCCGTGATCACCTGATCCTCGATTCCGAGCGACGTCGTGAACACGACCCGGCCACCGAGGCCGGCAACGAGCGACAGACGACCCGCGAGATCGAGCGAGCCGAGCTGGCTGTTAAGCGACGCGGCGTCTTCAATAAGGGTGATGGCAGTCATGGGGAATCCTGTCCTGATATTGCGCGGAGTATCGCAGCTCGCAGGGATGGCGGACAGAAAAATAGATTTCGAAAGGAAGCGGATGGAGAGTAAATATCTCCATGAAGCAGCGCTCATAAGGAAAAGCGACCGCCTCGGCTGTTAACCAAGGCGTTTCGCCGCCCAAAGCGGCCCTTCGGAAGCACCGGACATAGCAGGCCATGTTTAAGCGCTTGCTTTAATGTCTATAGAAATAGTAGAGTTACACATAGCTTGTCAAACGGAAATCGGAAGTGATGCCCAAAATGATGCGCGGTGGCGGTTTTTAAGCTAAACTATGGGCATAGCACCGAAGAATGATAACAAGTTTTGGTTGCTGATATTTCCTGGCATTGCGCCATGGGTGTGGGTGCTTCGAAATTGCCCCCGGGACGAGGGCTGAGGAGTTCTGGCGCGGACCGGCTGAATCGATCGGCCGAACGTATCGCATGTGTGTGTGAAGCGGTTCGAAATGATTACTCAGAAAGCGAAATACGCGCTGCGGGCGCTGTCGGCACTGGCCCAATCCGAGGCGGGAGAGCCGATGATGATTTCCGATATTGCGACGCAGCAGAATATCCCGAAGAAATTCCTGGAACAGATCCTCCTCGACCTCAAGCACCAGGGCATCGTGATCAGCCGTCGCGGCAAGCAGGGCGGTTATCTTCTGCGCAAACCCGCCGCCGAGATCACCTTCGGCGAGATCCTGCGGGTCATCGACGGCCCCCTGGCGCCGCTGCCCTGTCTGTCACTCACCGCCTATCGTCGCTGCGACGATTGCGACGGTGAGCAGACCTGCGAAATCCGCCATGTCTTCGCCCGGGTGGCGGATGCGACCCGCAAGGTGCTTTTCTCGACGACCATCGCCGATGCGATCGCTCGGCCCGACGGTGCCGAAGTCACGAGGCTTTTGGCTTAGGGGCGCTTCGGAAACAGGCAACGCGACGCTTCGCCGTTCAGCCGGCTGCGTGTTCCTCGCCGCTCTCTTTTTCCATGGCTCGCCGGGCGCGGATCGCGGCTGCGATGAAGACGCGCGACAGCCCATGATAGAGAGGCTCGCGCGACAGCAGCCTCGAGGTCACGTAGCCGATCATCGACACCGCCATGATCGGAATGACGGCCTGATGGTCGCCGGTCATCTCCAGAATGATGACGAAAGCGGTCATCGGCGCCTGCACCACGCCGGCGAAATAGCCGGCCATGCCGAGGATTGCCGCAAGAGCAACGCCGCCGCCGACCAGCGTGCCGACCGTGCTGCCGAAGCCGGCGCCGACGGCGAGCGACGGCGCGAAGATGCCGCCGGGAATGCCCGAGATCATCGACAGGAAGCTTGCGAGCAGTTTCTCGACGAAGAAGAGCGAGGGCAGGGCATGTCCCTCCACCGCGCCGCGGGCCTGCTCGTAGCCGGTGCCGAAGGTCTGGCCGCCGGAGAACACGCCGATGGCGGCCACGACGAGGCCGCAAAGGCCGGCAAGGATCAGCATGCGCTTGAGCGGCTGCGGCTGTGCCCAGCGGCGGATGCGGATGCCGGCATAGAGCGCCAGCCCGCTGAAGGTGGCGCCGAGTGCGCCGCCGCCGACACCGCAGATCAGCATGACGATCCAATCGCGAAGCATCGTCGGCGCGGCATCCGCCGTGCCGAAATAGTTGTAGCTGCCGGAGAGGCCGAGCGCGGCAAGGCCGGAAAGGATGACCGCCGTCAGCACGAGGCCGTTGGCGCGGGATTCATAGGTGCGGCTCATCTCCTCGATGGCGAAGACGATGCCGGCAAGCGGCGTGTTGAAAGCGGCCGCGATGCCTGCCGCTGAGCCGGCGAGGATCAATCCCTTTGCCTGCGCCATGCCGCCGAACCGGGCGACCGCCAGCATGAAGGACGCGCCGACCTGCACCGTCGGTCCTTCGCGGCCGATAGAGGCGCCGCTGAAAAGGCCCAGTATGGTAAGCACGATCTTGCCGAAGGCGAGCCGCAGCGACAGCAGTTTCGTGCGATCCTCGTCGTGATGCAGATGCCGCGCGGCGATCGCCTGCGGAATGCCGCTTCCTTGCGAGTTGGGAAACAGGGTCGCGGCGAGATAGGCTGAGAGAACGAAACCGAGCGGCGTCAGCAGCAGCGGCAGCAGCCACGTCCATTCGCCCGATTGGGTCACGCCCGCAAAGGCCTTCTGCGCCAGATCCGCCAGCTTGGCAAAGCCGACGCTGATGACACCGATCGCGAGAGCCCCGGTCCAGAACACCAAGCGCGGCCGCCAGAGATTGAAGGAACCCCAGATGACGCGGGAGCGGCGGAGCAGCTTGGACTTGCGGTAGATCGGGGGCATAGGACGTGTGACCAGCGGATTGATGGACGGGTCTTTGCGGACTCTGTTCGGGCAATCTGCTTAAAACGACGTCTTAAGATAGTCACACTGTCTTACAGAGCTTCACTTTGCTGACGGTCTCTTTGCGCCCCCTACGTATTGACGTCAACCTCTTATGTGTGGCGGCGATGCCTGCCATCAGCGATCGCTCGTCTCCCAGCGCGGATTGATCCAGGGCTCCTGGTTCGAGCGCGCCAGCCTCGGCTTGCCGAGAATGTGGTCGGCGGCCTTTTCGCCCGTCATGATCGAAGGACCGTTCAGATTGCCGTAGGTGACGTGCGGAAAGATCGAGCTGTCGGCGACGCGCAGGCCGTCGACGCCGATGACGCGGGTGTCGGGATCGACCACCGCCATCGGATCGTCCTTCGAGCCCATCCTGCAGGTGCCGCAGGGGTGATAGGCGCTCTCCAGATGCTCGCGCAGGAAGGCGTCGATCTGATCGTCGGTCTGCACGTTTGCACCGGGCTGGATTTCCGCGCCGCGATAGTCGTCGAAAGCCTTCTGCCCGAAGATTTCGCGGGTCAGGCGCACGCAATGGCGGAACTTCTCCCAGTCCTCCGGATGGCTCATATAGTTGAAGCGGATCACCGGGTCGGCCTTCGGATCGGAGGAGCGTAGCGTGACGTTGCCGCGCGATTTCGACAGGTTGTAGCCGACATGCACCTGGAAGCCGTGGCTCTTGGCCGCCGCCTTGCCGTCATAGCTGATGGCGACCGGCAGGAAATGATACTGGATATCAGGCTGCTTGACGCCCGGCGCGGAGCGCAGGAAGGCGCAGGCTTCGAACTGGTTGGACGTGCCGAGCCCCTTCTTGAAGAAGAGCCATTGTGCGCCGGCAATCCCCTGCATGTACCATGGCAGCCACGAATAGAGCGACACCGGTTTCAGACTCGTCTGCTGGAAGTAGAATTCCATATGGTCCTGCAGGTTGGCGCCCACGCCGGGGCGGTCGACCTTCACCTCGATCCCCATGTCGCGCAGATGCTGCCCCGGCCCGATGCCGGAGAGCATGAGCAGCTTCGGTGAATTGAACGAGGAGGCGGAGATGATGACCTCGCGGTTCGCCCTGATGATCTCGATCTTGCCGTCGCGCTCGACTTCGACGCCGGTCGCGCGGCTGTTTTCGATGACGACCTTGCGGGCGAAACAGCGGACGAGCTTCACGTTCGGGCGCTTGAGGGCGGGTTTGAGGTAGGCAGTCGCGGCGGACCAGCGCCGGCCCATCCAGGTCGTCTGCTCCATCAGGCCGAAGCCTTCCTGCTTGCTGCCGTTATAGTCCTCGGTCGCCTCGAAGCCGGCCTGCTTGCCGGCCTCGATGAAGGCGTGGAAGAGCGGGTTGCGCGCGTCGCCACGGCGTACATGCAGCGGGCCGCTCGTGCCGCGCCAGCCTTCCTCGCCGCCATGCGAGTGCTCCATCCGCTTGAAATAGGGCAGCACGTCGGCATAGGCCCAGCCTTGCGCGCCGAGCTCCTCCCAGCGATTGAAGTCCTCGGCATGACCGCGCACATAGACCATGCCGTTGATCGAGGAGGAGCCGCCGATCACCTTGCCGCGCGGCGCGGTGATGCGGCGGTTGTTGAGCTGCGGCTCGGGCTCGGAGAGATAGCCCCAATTGTAGCGGTCCATGCTCATCGGCCAGGCAAGCGCCGCCGGCATCTGGATGAAGGGGCCGAAGTCGCTGCCGCCGAATTCCAGCACGATGACCGAATGCTTGCCGTCCTCCGACAGGCGGTAGGCCATGGCGGAGCCGGCCGAGCCCGAGCCGACGATGACGAAATCTGCCTGTTCCATGATCAGATCAATCTCGAAATAATTGTTTCCCAATCTTGGGCATCAATTGTAGACGCTTGAAATGCAAAATTACCCTGAACGGTGAGATAGTTAGCGTAATTTCCAATATTTCTGGCTCGCGCTCCAGGCAGCGCGAGAACCTCACTCCCACCAATCCTGTTTCGGGGATTTCCTAAGGGCTTAAATCTGAATGGAAGCATCCATTTGTCAGCCCAAATTTCTTCTTCGGTTTCATTTTGTTTAGGCACGGAGCACGTTACAAATGGTACCGTGAAAGCCTTCCACGGTTCGCAGTAAAGAATACCAAAGGATCCCAAAGGCATTTTTCCGGCTTTGGTAGTTTTACCTTTATTGGTGGTCTCTGAACCTATGGCTACGGCCCAAGTTTCTGCGCCATAGCCAGCCCATATGTTGGTTATCGATTTCGATGAGAATACATAAACGCTAACATCGTTAGGCATCGCATTTACCTTCTGATCAATAAGGCGCCTGCACCGGCCCCATGCCGACATAGACTGTCTTCAATTCCGAATAGTGCTCCAGCGCCGCCAGCGAATTCTCGCGGCCGAAGCCGGATTGCTTGGAGCCGCCGAAGGGGATTTCGACCGGGCAGAGATTGTAGGTGTTGATCCAGAGCGTACCGGCTTCCAGCTGGTCGACGACGCGGTGGCCACGGGTGAGATCCGCGGTGAAGACGCCGCCCGACAGACCGAATTCGGTGGCGTTGGCGCGTGCGATCACCTCGGCCTCGTCATCGAAATCGAGAACGCACATGACCGGCCCGAAGATCTCTTCGCGTGCGATCGTCATGTCGTCGGTGACGTCGGCAAACACGGTCGGCTGGATGTAATAGCCTTCGCCGGAGACATTGTTCGGGATGCCGCCGCCGGCAACCAGGGTCGCGCCCTCGGCCTTGCCCTTCTCGATGTAGGCGAGCACCTTCTCGCGCTGCGCCCAGGAAACCATCGGGCCGATCTGCGTTGCCTCGTCCATCGGGTCGCCGATCCGCATCGCCTCGGTGCGGGTCTTCAGCCGCTTCAGGAATTCGGACTTGATCTTGCGGTTGACGAAGACGCGCGTGCCGTTCGAGCAGACCTGGCCGGTCGAATAGAAGTTGCCGAGCATGGCGCCGCCGATGGCGCTGTCGATATCGGCATCGTCGAAGACGATGAGGGGCGATTTGCCGCCGAGTTCCATGGTGACGTGCTTGAGGTTGCCGGCGGCCGAAGCCGCCACCTTGCGGCCCGTCGGCACCGAGCCGGTCAGGGACACCTTCGCCACGTCGGGATGGTTGATGAGCAGCGGCCCGGTTTCGCGGTCGCCCTGGATGACGTTGTAGAGCCCCTTCGGCAGGCCGGCCTCGATGAGGACCTCGGCGATCTTCAGCGCGCCGAGCGGCGTGTTTTCCGAAGGCTTGAACACCATGGCGTTGCCGGCGACGAGGGCTGGCGCCCCCTTCCAGCAGGCGATCTGCTGCGGGTAGTTCCACGCGCCGATACCGACGCAGACGCCGAGTGGCACGCGCTTGGTATAGGCGAAATCGCCGCCGAGCGGTATGTAGGAGCCATTCAGGCCGGCGGCGGCGACGCCGCCGAAGAATTCGAAGCTGTCGGCACCCGACGTCGGGTCCGCGACGATAGTTTCCTGGATCGGCTTGCCTGTATCCAGCGTCTCCAGTTCGGAAAGCTCGCGGTTGCGCTCGCGCATGATGTCCGCCGCCCGCTTCAGGATGCGGCCGCGTGCGGTTGGGCTCATGGCGGCCCATTCCGGCTGCGCCCGCTTGGCGCTGGCGATCGCCCTTTCGACGATGGCTGGCGTTGCCGCGTGCAGACGGGCAATCACCTCGCCGGTTGCGGGATAGATGCTTTCGATGACGGTGCCATCGGTGTCCTCGACATATTCGCCGTCGATGAAATGCGAGGCCTTCGGTTGTGCGCGCATTATAGAACCCTCAGTTCTTCGTAGGACACCATGACGTGCTCTTGAAAAGCAGGTCGCTCGGTCAGGTTTTGGTAGTAGCGCTGCAGCCGCGGATGGGCCGGGCGCTGGATGTCGATGTCGAAATAGCGATAGAGAACGTGCCCGAATTGTATGTCGGCGAGCGTCAGATTATCGCCGGCCAGGAAGCGATGCCGGCCGAACTGCGACTCGGCGATATCAAGCTTCGCGCCGAGTGTGGCCAGTGCCGCCGTGATTGCCTCTTCATCGCGCATGGCGGGAGCCGTACGCACGGCGCGCCAGAACACCGGGCCGGTGAAATTCAAGGCAATGTTGATCTTGGCCCATTCCGCCCACATGTCGATGCGGGCGCGGTGACGGGCATCCGTCGGCCAGAAGGCATCGTCGCCATGTTGCGTGGCGAGATAGCGCAGGATCGCGCCTGTTTCCCACAACGGCTCGCCATCGTCCTCGCGCAGCACCGGAACCGTGCCGTTCGGATTCATCGCCAGGAATTCAGGCGTGTCGTTGAGGCCATATGTGAAGCCGGCATCGATGCGCTCATAGGCCAGGCCGAGTTCGCCGATGCACCACATCAGCGCCTGCACGTTGGATGACGATTTGCGGCCCCAGACGGTCAGCATGGCCTTCACCCTTCCAGCGCGTTGAGGTGGGTGGTCAGATAGTCTTCGGTCAGCGCGATCGATGCCTCGGTGCTGATCGGCGCGGATCGCAGGCTCTGGCGGATATAGAGACCGTCGATCATGGCGGCGGCGCCCTCGGCGATCCGCGCGGCGTCGCCGGCCGGGCAGAGGGCCTTGAGATTGGCGACCAGATTCGAATGCAGGCGGCGGGCGTAGATGACCAGAAAGCGGCGCGTTTCTTCGGAGCGCTGCGCTTCGGCATAGAAGGCGAGCCAGGCAGCGATCGTCTCCGGCGCGAATTGATCGGCCTGGAAACTGACGCGGATGACGGCGGAGAGCTTTTCGCGGGGCGTCTTCGCGGCCCGGAGCGCCGTCACGACGCTGTCGCGCAGCCGCTGTAGATGGACCCGGACGGTCTCGATCAGCAGCTGTTCCTTGCTGCCGAAGTAATGGTGCGCAAGGGCAGGGGAAACGCCAGCCTCTTTGGCGATTTCGGACATGGTGACGGTCAGCGAGCCGTGATCGCCGATCACCCGCATCGCGGCATCCACTAGCGCCTTGCGGCGCACCGGTTCCATTCCGACTTTCGGCATGCGTCAATCTCCAAGGCTGAAGCGAGTGTATTTTTGATTGACTGATCAATCAATAAAAAAATCACCTATCGGGCAACGATGGCGAAAAATCCGTAGGCTCTTTCCGAGTTGCATTTCTGTGCCATACTTCCTTGCAGGAGGAGGTACAGTCATGGTCGATACTCTTGATGAGGTTCCCCCATCGGCAATGCGCGACAAATGGGGCTGGTTTGTCGGGCTCGGCATATTGCTGCTGATCTGTGGTTGCATCGCTCTCGGCAATCTGTTCATCGCCACGGTGGCTTCGGTCTACTACGTCGGCGTGCTGATGCTGATCGGCGGTATCGTGCATCTGGCCCATGCGTTTCAGGTGAGGGGCTGGGAGCACATCCTGTTCTGGGTGCTCAGCGGCCTGCTCTATACGCTTGCCGGCATCCTGACCTTTGCGAACCCGTTATTGGCCTCCGAGGCTTTGACCCTCTTCCTCGCCATCGCGCTGCTGATTGCCGGCACGTTTCGCGTCTGGGTCGGCCGCAAGCTGAAGCCGGAACGCGGCTGGGTGTGGATTGTCATCAGCGGCCTTGCGACTGCCGTCGCCGGCATCGCCATCGCTGTGGGCTGGCCGGTCAACAGCCTCTGGATCCTCGGCCTTTTCCTGGCCTTCGATCTGATCTTCCAGGGCTGGACGCTGGTGGCCTTCGGACTTGTGCTGAGGCGGTAGGGGATGTCCCAAAAGGGGTAACGCACTGCTACTTTTTGACAAGGAGCGTGAGCGGCGCTACTCTCTATGCCTCTGCCGTGAAGGCGGAGCGGCGTTGAGTTGATGTAGCGACGAGGCCTTTATCCAACAGGCATGTCGAAGGATACGCCTTGAAGGCACCGGCCGAGGCTGTGGAACACGCTTCCAGCCAAATTTCCGCCTAACAACGTCAAGGGAGGAATATCATGCCGATGGTAACGGTTTCCATCTCTCCGCTTCAGGCCGCCGGCATCCGCGCCGCGGTCGATACCGGCACTTATGCCTCGAGCAGCGAAGTCGTGCGGGAGGCCTTGCGCATGTGGGATGCGGCCCGCAAGCGTGACGATGTTTGCGATGTTCCCCACGCCGCCAATGATGGCGCAGATACGGGAGCGAGCGGCCGCTGCGTGGCAGACATGTTCGCCGATTATGAGGCGGAGAGGCGCTCGCCAAACTAGCGCTGAACTCCGTTTGCGCGGGCGGCAGCCTATCTGCGTTCGGCTGTTTGTTCGTCCCGGCGAATGGTTAATATTGCTTTACCATTCATGAAACTTTCACATGCGGGAAAGGTTTCGTTGACGCTTATGGCGCATCTTGGGTCGAAAACGCGGTAAGTCCCAAGTTTTACTTAAATAAATTAGTTCAGAATCCGCAAGTGGAGATGGGCATGTCCCTGACTGCCGCAGTCGAGCCCGGCGTATTGCGCCGGTATGCCAGCGACCAGATTGTCACTCTCGCCAAACTCGTCATCGAAAATGCATTTCAGCCGATCGTAGAGGCCGGTACGGGCGCTGTCTTCGGCTATGAATCCCTGATGCGCGGGCAGGAGCGCATCGGCTTCAACAGCCCGATCGATATCCTCGACGAGGCCGAGCGCACCGGCCAGCTTCTCGGGCTCGAGCAGATGGTCACGAGCCGGGCGCTGGCAAAGTTCGCCACGCTGCCCAATCTCGGCTCGGCAACGCTTTTCCTCAATCTGGACGTCCGGCTTATTCCGCAGGGCGCGTTGCTGGTCGATAGCCTGCTGCAGCACATGAAGAAGGCAGGCATTGCTCCTTCCTCCGTCTGCTTCGAGTTCTCCGAGCGCTTCGACAATACCATCGTGCCCGAGTTTTCCGCGCTGGTCGCCAGAATGCGCAATGCGGGCTTCAAGCTGGCCATCGACGACTTCGGCGTCGGCCACGGCGAGATGAAGCTCCTTTCCGATTATCCGGTCGACTACCTCAAGATCGATCGGCATTTCATCGTCGATATCGATCGCAGCGCCCGCAAGCGCCACATCCTCAGGAACCTCGTCAATATCGCCCATGTCCTCGGCACGCGTGTCATCGCCGAGGGCATCGAGACGGAGGCGGAATTCCTCACCTGCCGCGAATTCGGCGTCGATCTCGTCCAGGGCTGGTTCATCGCCCGCCCGACCGTGCTCGTCAACGAGCTCAAGCCGAGCTTTCCTCATCTTCAGGATCTCGGCAAAACGGTGCGCAGCAGCCAGTCCCTGGATGAAATCCTCATCCGCAAGCAGATCGAGGTGCTGCCGACCATCCGTGAGAGCGACAGCATCGACAGCGTCTTCGAACTCTTCCGCCGCAATCCGCGCCGCGCCTATTTCCCGGTCGTCAACGCCAATGACGAGCCGCGCGGCATCATCCACGAATATCAGCTGAAGGAATACATCTACCAGCCCTTCGGCCGCGACCTGCTGAAGAACAAGGTCTACGAGCGCTCGATTTCGCACTTCGTCGAGATGGCGCCGATCGTCGGGCTTGATTCCGATGCCGATACGCTGATGGCGATCTTCGCCAACATGGAAAGCAGCGATTGCCTCATCGTCACCGAAGGCACGCACTATGCCGGCATCGTTTCAGCTGCCTCGCTCATCAAGGTCATCAACGAGAAACAGCTCAAGATCGCCCAGGACCAGAACCCGCTGACCGGCCTGCCGGGCAATCGTGCCATCCATGATTTCATGCAGAATACCGGCCGGGACGGCGATGAGGTCAGGCATTTCTGCTATTGCGACTTCGACAATTTCAAGCCGTTCAACGATGCCTATGGTTTCCATCTCGGCGACCATGCGATCTCGTTGTTTGCGGCACTGATGCGCCGCTATTTCTTCGCCGAGCGCCACTTCCTCGGCCATGTCGGCGGCGATGATTTCTTCATCGGCGTCACAGGCTGGGGCACGCAGGAGCTTCGCGAGGTTCTGGACCGGCTGCTTGCCGATTTCCATGCCGATGTCCTCGAGCTTTATTCGGCGGAGGATCGAGCCGCCGGGCGCATTCGCGGCCACGACCGCAGCGGCGCCGACGCGGAGTTCCCGTTGATGCGATGCTCCATCGGCATCCTGCAGCTGCCCGAGGGACTGGTGATCGACAATATCAACCGCGTCAGCACCTCCATCGCCGGTATCAAGACCAAGGCGAAGGAGAGCGCCGCCGGTGTCGCATTCCTCGGTTTGACCGAGACGAATTGACGCCCTATCGCCGCACCACCTTTTCAAGCGTGCTGCGCTAAACTATCTCCACTGCTTTGCTGGGAGAGGAGAGTGCGCCATGCCCTTGCCATCTGAAATGCGTTTCGTGGATCTGCCGTCCTTTGGCGGACCTGAGGTCATGACCATCGGCCGCAAGCCCTTGCCGATTTTGAAGCCGGGCGAGATCCTCGTTCGGGTCGAGGCTGCCGGCGTCAACCGGCCGGATGTGGCGCAACGGCAGGGCACCTATCCGCCGCCGAAGGAGGCAAGCCCGATCCTGGGCCTCGAAATCGCCGGCGAAGTCGTCGACGTTGCGCCCGGCGTCACGGAATTTGCGATCGGCAACAAGGTCTGCGGTCTCGCAAATGGCGGCGGCTACGCCGAATATTGCGTCCTGCCGGCGGGCCAGGCGCTTCGCTTCCCGAACGGCTATGACGCGGTGCGCGCGGCGGCCATCCCCGAAACGTTCTTTACCGTATGGGCCAATCTCTTCCAGATGGCGGGCCTTACCGAAGGGGAAAGCGTGCTGATCCACGGCGGTTCCAGCGGCATCGGCACGACGGCAATCCAGCTTGCGCGTGCTTTCGGCGCGACCGTCTATACGACGGCGGGATCGAAGGAAAAATGCGAGGCGTGCGAGAAGCTGGGCGCGAAGCGGGCGATCAACTACAAGCAGGAGGATTTCGCCGAGGTCATCAAGGCTGAAACGGCGCATGGCGTCGATGTCATCCTCGACATGATCGGCGCCGCCTACCTGGAAAAGAATCTCGCCTCGCTTGCCCGCGACGGCTGCCTCTCCATCATCGCTTTCCTCGGCGGCGCCGTTGCCGAAAAGGTCAACCTGCAGCCGATCATGGTCAAGCGCCTGACGGTGACCGGATCGACCATGCGCCCGCGCACGGCGGAGGAAAAGCGCGCCGTCCGCGACGATCTTTTCTCGCAGGTCTGGCCGCTGCTCGACGAGGGCACGATTGCCCCCGTCATTCACAAGGTCTTTGCCTTTGACGATGTGGTCGAGGCGCATCGCTTGCTGGAAACCAGCGACCACATCGGCAAGATCATGCTGAAGCTGGCCTGATCGTGAAGGACAGCACGATGGCGATGAGGCCGGGTATTGCCATCAGGGCGTAGAGCCAGGTCGCCGCCGAGAGGCCGCCGGCAATGCCGCCCGGATGGGTGAGGCCCGCGCCGTTGGCGATGACGCCCGCGAGCGCGGCGCCGAACGCACCGCCCAGCGATTGCGTCATCGAGATCGCCGCCGAGGCCTTGTCCTGCTCCGTTCTGCGGGTGATGCCGATGACTTTGGTCACCAGATGCGCCCAGCCAAGCCCGACGCCGAATCCCATCAGGAACATGGCGACGACGGCAGGCGCGAACCTGGCAACCGCGTCGAAAGGCGTTGCGGTCGCCAGGACGGGAATCAACGATGCGGTCGCGGCGGTTTCCAGAATACAGCCGGCAATGATGGCGATCGCGGCCTGCTTGCCGGAGAAAGATGCGCTGAGCAGGGCGGCAACGGTCCAGCCCAGTGCGACGAGCGCAACGAGATAGCCCGAGACCAGCGGCGTGACGTCGTGCAGGGTCTGCAGGAAGTAGGGAATGTAGATGTCGCTCGTCAGCACCATCATGGCCATGAACATCGTCAGGTAGAGCCGCGAGATCGGGTTGCCGAGCATGGCCGCGCCATAGGGAAGCAGGCGCGTATCGCTCTTGCGTTCGATTGCGACCATCGTCGCGACGAGCACGATCGACGCTGCGATCAGCAGCACCGTGTATGATCCATGTTCGACGGTGCTTGCGATGTTGACGAACAGGACCGCGGCCAGCAGCAACCCGATCTGGATCAGTGGCGTCCTCGTATCCGACCGATCGTCCGCGACAGCAGGCAGCAGCCATCGCGCCGAAAGCGCCATGATTACGGTCAGCGGTACGAGAACGATGAACGCTTCGCGCCATGCGCCTCCCGCGGCGAAAAGCCCGCCGAGCGTCGGCCCCAGCACCGTCGCGACACCCCAGATGGCCGCATAGAGGGTGGAGGCCTTGCGCCACAGAACTTCCGGATAGACGAAGCGAATGAAGGCATAGGCGAGCCCGGATAGCATGCCCGCACCATAGCCCTGGACGGCGCGGCCGACCAGCAATACGGGCATCAACGGTGCGACGGCGCAGATCAGGCTGCCGACTCCGAATGTGATCGCCGCCGCAACATAGACGGCGCGCAGG
Organism: Martinezella lusitana; assembly: GCF_010668395.1. GTDB lineage: Bacteria > Pseudomonadota > Alphaproteobacteria > Rhizobiales > Rhizobiaceae > Rhizobium > Rhizobium lusitanum_A. The sequence goes on along the minus strand of NZ_WUEY01000017.1, from coordinate 121,196 downwards.
CCCATGCCCTTCGGCCTTGTGGCGACTGTAATCGAACCGAGCACGCCGGCGGCGACGAAAAGCGTCGTCATCCACGCGAACAGCTCGAGGCCGCCGATATCCCGGACGATGGAGGGCGCGATCGTGGCGGTGATATAGGATTCGACGGCATAGAGCGTGACGCCGCCGCCGAGCATCAGCGTCGCCGGCAGAAGTTTCGGCGAGAACAATGCGAAGACGGAGGAGGATGGATTGGAAGCGGTGTTTTCGATGCTGGACATCGGACGATCCTCGGTATTTTCCCTAGCGATTGATTATTTTCCAAGTTATAGTTTGGAAAATTACATGGTCATCGTATTAAAACAAGAGAAAACTTGGAAAAATGCGTCAGTCGCCTGCCAATCGAATCCTGATCCTGTTGAAAACCGAGGGACCGCAACTGGCGTCGGCTGTCGGCGATGCGCTCGGCATATCGTCGGAGGCGGCCCGGCAGCAGCTGACGAAGATGGCGGAGGAAGGATTGGTCGAGCCGGCGGCAGAGGCTTCCGCCGGCAGGGGCAGGCCGCGGCAGCTCTGGCATCTGACGGTCGCCGGCAACAGGCAGTTTCCGGATGGTCACGCTGACCTGACCGCCGCATTGCTTGCGACCATGGTCAGCCAGTTGGGGCAGGGGGCCGTCGATACCATCATCTCCGCCCGCGAAACGGAGACGCTCCGGCGCTATCGCAGCGAAATCGACCTCGATGCCGATCTGCCGGCACGCGTCGCGAGCCTGGCCGCCATCCGCACGCAGGAGGGCTACATGGCCGATCATTGGCAGGACGGCGACGGCTCGCTGATGCTGGTGGAAAATCATTGCCCCATCTGCGCGGCCGCCTGCGCCTGCGCCGGCTTCTGCCGATCTGAGTTGGAGACGTTCCGCGCGGTGCTTGGCGCGCAGGTCGAGCGGGAGGAGCACATTTTGCTCGGCGCGCGGCGTTGTGCCTACAGGATCCGCGACGCGGCCTGAGGGGCTTTTTTTGATGCGCGGCGCCCGCATCGGCGATTGGCAATCCACGGTTCAGCGGCTATCACTGCCCATCCCGCAAATCAAAGGCTGTTTTCCATCATGTCGAATCCCGTCTGCGTCGAAGTCACCCGTGGCAACCAGGTCGAAAGCCACCATCGCGGCTCCATAGTGGTTGTCGATGGCGATGGTAAGCTGGTCTTCTCTGTCGGCGATATCGAAAGCGGCGTCTTTCCGCGTTCCGCCTGCAAGGCGATGCAGGCCCTGCCGCTGGTCGAAAGCGGCGCCGCGGACGCTTACGGCTTCGGCAATAAAGAACTGGCGCTCGCCTGCTCCTCCCACAACGGCGAGGACGAGCACGTCACGCTCGCCGCCTCGATGCTGGCGCGCGCCGGCCGCGATGTCGGCACGCTCGAATGCGGGGCGCATTGGTCTTTCGATCAGAAGACCCTGATCCATCAGGCCCGCACCATCGAAAAGCCGACGGCGCTGCATAACAACTGCTCCGGCAAGCACGCTGGTTTCGTCTGCGCCTGCTGCCACCAGGATATCGATCCCGAAGGCTATATCGGCTACGATCACCCGCTGCAGCAGCAGATCCGCGAGACGATGCAGAGCCTGACCGGCGCTATCCTCGCCCATGACAATTGCGGCACGGATGGCTGCTCGATCCCGACCTACGCAGTGCCGCTCAAGGGATTGGCGCATGGTTTCGCCAAGATGGCGACCGGCGTCGGTCTGGAGCCACTGCGCGCCAAGGCCTCGCGCCGGCTGTTCGACGCCTGCATGGCGGAACCCTTCTATGTCGCCGGCACCGATCGCGCCTGCACCCAGCTGATGCGGATCGCTCCCGGCCGCATCTTTGCCAAGACCGGCGCCGAGGGCGTGTTTTGTGCAGCGATCCCCGAGCAGGGCATCGCCATCGCCGTGAAATGCGATGACGGCACCGGTCGCGCGGCAGAGGCCATGGTGGCAGCGACGCTGGCCCGCTTCTTCGAGAAGGACAGCGCAGCTGAAGCCGGTCTCACGGCAATGGCCCATAAGCGGCTCAAAAGCTGGAACGGCATCCATGTCGGCGATATCAGGCCGGCGGCGGCCCTGACGGCATAAGCCCCGCCTCTGCGGTTCAGATCCTTGTCTGGCGAGCCGGCAGATGTTGCCGGACGACCTTGTATTCCTGCCAGATGAGGATCATGACCACGAGGTCGAAAACGGTGAGAATGATGAGCCCGATGCCGTGCGTGTCGGCGAAGCGGTAAAGCTGGTAGGCGATGAAAAGCCCCAAGGCCACCAGCGATGCCGGATAGGCCCACATCTTGCCCCTGAGCAGGCCGATGACGAGCAATACCTTCACCAGCCCGTGGCTCAGCAGGTAGTAGGCATAGAAATTCTTGGTGCCGACGGAAAAATCCTGAGCCCAGGTCAGCAGATGGGTGGCGATGAAGTCCTTCGGGTCATTGAGCAGCTCGGGCTGCGTGATCCTGTTTGCCAGGCTTAGAATGGATTCTGTGCTGACGAGCGCGAGCGCGATGCCGCCGATGCATTCGATCAAGGCATGCGCGCCCTTCAAAAGAATGCTGACTTCGAAGAGCTGGTGAATGCGGCGTTCGTTCATGGACAATCGTAACCTCTTGCGCCTCTTGAGGTGGGCTTGATCGGCGACGGCCGCAAGGCAAGCCGATATCCAATCGGCATAGGATCAATCTGCGACCGGATCGTGATGACGGCGACGCAATCCTAACCTGATATCATGTTTCGGCGGGCAGGGTGCGCCACGCGTGTCAGGCCAGGAAGATCGGCAGCTCGGCGTCGCGATAGGGAGCCAGGCTTTCCTCAAAGATACCGGACGGCACGATCAGGCCGGAAACGCTCTTTATCGGCAGGATCTGGCAGGGCGAGGCAGCATCGAGCTTCTCGGCTGTCGCCAGCACATAGGTTTCAGCCGCGCATTGCGCGATATGCCGCTTGATGGCTGCTTCCTCGAAATCACCGGTCGAAAAGCCGCGGGCGGGATGAATGGCGGTGACGCCCAGAAAGAAGAGATCGGCCCTTATGGACGCGATCGCCGCCATGGCGGCGGCGCCCGTTGCCACCATCGAATGCTTGTAGAGTTTGCCGCCGATCACGATCACCTCGGCGGTGGGGTGGTGCTCCAGTTCGCCTGCTATCGTCGGGCTGTGGGTGACGATAGTGACGGCCAGGTTCTTCGGAAGATGGCGGGCGATCTCGGCATTCGTGGTGCCGCCATCGAGAAATACGGTCTGCCCCGGTCGGATCATGTTGGCCGCATAGGCGCCGAGCCTGCGTTTCGCATCCGAGGAGACTGCCTGCCGGGTCGAAAAATCCGGGAGCTCCGGCGAAAGCGGCAGCGCGCCGCCATGCACCCGCTTCAGCAGTTTCTCCGCCGCCATTTCCCGCAGGTCCCTGCGGATCGTGTCTTCGGAAAGGCCGAGATCGTCTGCCAGCGCCTTGGCGATCACCTGGCCGTCCCGGCGCAATCTTTCGAGAATGAGGGCTTTGCGTTGGCTGGTCAGCATGTCGGTCTCTGCATGTTATTTCACGAAATATCGTGAATCTATCAGAATAGATTCGACATTCAAGAAAATATGCGCATATTCGTGCAAATTCCTGCAGGGAGCAGGTGAGAATGGAGAAATGACATGTTGATCTTGATTGCGGGCCCTTACCGATCCGGCACCGGGGACGATCCCGTGAAAATGGCCGAAAACCTCAAGCGGCTGGAGGCGCCGTCTTACGCTCTGTTCAAGGCCGGGCATCTGCCTATGATCGGCGAATGGGTCGCCCTGCCGGTATGGCATGCCGCAGGCGGCAAGAGCATCGGCGACGATCTGTACGAGGAGATTTTTCATCCGACAGCTGGTCGGCTGCTGCAGCTTTGCGAAGGCGTCCTGAGGTTGCCGGGCGATTCCAAGGGCGCTGACAATGACGTTCGCATCGCCCGCGAGCGTGGTATTCCGGTCTGGTACAAGCTGGAAGACGTGCCCGGCTGCGCCTAAGAATCGGTCGCCCATCTCCATGGTCCGACATCATGGGGATGGGCAATCAGCCGAATCGATCAAAACCTTTTGTAGCGGCCATCGGTGTCGGCTACTTCCGTATTGATCGGGTTACCGTTAGCTTTCCGGGGAATCCAATCGAGGAATGGAATATGCTGACATTCTATTACGCACCCGGAAGCTGCGCGCTCGCCAGTCTGATTGCCTTGCAGGAGTCCGGTCTCGCCTTTGAGCACCGCCGCCTCATTCTTGCCAACGGCGATCAGCGCCAGCCTGATTATCTGGCCATCAACCCCAAGGGGCGCGTTCCGGCACTGGTAACCGACAAGGGCGTCCTTACGGAAAATATCGCGATCCTGGCTTACATCGCCCAGATCGCGCCCGCCGCCAAGCTGGCGCCGCTCGACGATCCCTTCGAATTCGGGCAGATGCAGGCCTTCAACAGCTATCTCTCGTCGACGGTCCATGTGAACCATGCGCACAAGGGACGTGGCACCCGCTGGACCGACGATGCCGCCGCCATCGAGACGATGAAGGCCAAGGTGCCGCAAACCATGACCGAAAGCTTTGCCTTGCTCGAGGACAAGCTGCTGAAAGGCCCCTGGGTGATGGGAGAGCAATATACCGTCGCGGACTGCTATCTCTTCACCATGGCAAAGTGGTTGCCGGGAGACAATGTCGATCGCGACCAGTTCGCGAAGGTAAGCGCCCACTATGCGCGCATGCTCGAGCGCCCGGCCGTGCAGACGGCGCTTGCCATCGACGAGGGCTGATCGCCTCAGCCGAAAGTTGCCTGAAGCTTCTTCGGGGCGCGGTACCGCCACGCCTCGATAAGACGCCGTTTCAGTTCCTCGTCACCGATTGCGGTGATGCGCAGGGGCAGGGAAGGCCAGCCGACATAGTGATCCGTCTGGAAATAGATGTCCGGCGCCATCTCGATGAGCTGTTCCTTGCGGTCGACCGGCAAGGACAAGACGACGGTCTCGTTATTCTTCACCGTCACGAAGGCTTTGCCGCCGACTTTGAAGGCCGGCAGGCCATAATACGCGCTGGGCTCCACGCCCGGCAGGCCGGCTTGAGTTATCAGCCGCCGCAGTCGTTCCGCGATGGCGTCCATATCGACGTTCGATGTCATGCGCGCGAGTGGGGTCAGATCTCTCCTACGCGCATTCTTCCGGCTGAATGGCGCGCTTGTCCATAGGCCGCCCCAGATTTTCCGGCATCAGCGGCAGATCGGCCAGTTCTTCCAGCGACATGGCGGCAAGCATGGGATGCTGCAGCGGATCGCCTTCCTGTTCGCCATCCCCTTCCAGCGGGTGACTGAAGAAAAACTTCAAGATCGACATGGCATGCCTCCTTGGCGTCCCGCATCGATGCAACCATGACGGCATCAGCCAGCGGGATAGCGGCATTTCGCAATTCCATGCTGCAACAATCGCGCTTATTCTCACTTCGTTCAATTGAGAATGCCGAGATGCTGATATAGATATTCTATATGAGAAACCTCAATAACGTTCATCTGAACGGTCTTCGTGCCCTTGAGGCGGTCGGTCGGCTCGGTTCGCTGCAGGCAGCGGCCGACGAACTCGGCGTGACGGTCGGCGCAGTCAGCCAGCAGGTCATCAAGGCCGAAGCGCAGCTCGGCCGACCGCTTTTCGAGCGCACGTCCAAGGGCATGACGGCCACGGCATCGGGCATGGCGGTGTTGGCAAGGCTCGGCGAAGGATTTCAGGCGCTGTCGGCGGCAATCTCCCTCGCGCAGCACAAGGACGAGAATATCCTCACCATCTCCGTTGCGCCGGTTTTCGCCGCCCGCTGGCTGGTGTATCGGCTCGACCGCTTTGCCAGCCGCCATCCGGATATCCGTCTGCGCATCGATGCCACCACGCGCCTGATCAATCCGGCGACGTCGGATGTCGATATCGGCATTCGGGTCGGCAGCGGCCAGTGGCCTGACGTCAAGTCGGAGCTGCTGCTGGCGCAGGAGGTTTTCCCGGTCGTCACGCCCCAGATCGCCGCGACGCTTCGCGAGCCCGCCGATCTCTTGAAAATTCCCGCCGTCATCGACGGACATGCGATGTTCAGCTGGGAGCTATGGCTGCACGAGGCCGGCCTGTCGGGCCATCGCATAGAGGAGCGGCACATCTTCAACGATGCGTCGCTCTGCCTGGATGCGGCCATGGCGGGGCAGGGCGTGATGCTCGCCTGGCAGACGCTGGCCGCCTATGCTCTGGAGCAGAAATGCCTTGTCGATCCCTTCGGCATCCGCGCCAGAACGGGCTTCGGCCACTACTTCGTCACGGCAGAAGGGATGCGCGAGCCGAAGAAGGTGACGGCTTTCAAGGCCTGGATCCGCGAGGAAATGGAAGAGAGCATCCGCCTCTTCCAATAGGTGCCGTCAGGCTGCCTCCTTGCCGCGGGTCGCCTGCATGGCCTTGTAGGCATCGCGCGACTGGCAGCGCTCGATCCAGGCTTTCGTCTTCGGGCGGGCGTCGAAGAGCTCCTGCTCGGTCTGGGCATAGCGCAGCACTTCGGCGAGGTTGAGATCCGCGGCGGTGAAGCGGTTCCCGACGAGATAATCCTGATCTCGCAGATGCTTCTCCAGCACGTCGAGCGGCTTCTTCAGCCAGCGGCAGGCAACCGCGATCCCGGCCTTTCCAGGCTCGGTATTCTCCTTGGCATTGTCATAGATGCGGACGATTGCGACGCTGTGCGGCTCGACCTCGGTCGCGGCCCACATTGTCCACATCGACATCAGCCCTTCCTCCTCCACCGTCCTGCCGGCAAGCGGGCCGCCATATTTGCGCGCGAGATAAAGGTTGATGGCAAGCGATTCATGCATGATGAGATCGCCATCCTTGATGCAGGGGATCATGCCCATCGGATTGATCGCCAGAAACTCCGGCGACATCGTGTTGATCTGTGCGTCGGCGGCGAGCGGATTGGCGAGCCGCCCGGCCTGCATGACCGGCACGGACTTGAACGCGATGCCGAGTTCCTCCGCCATCCAGTAGTTGCGCGATGCGCGCGAGCGATAGACGCCGTAGATCGTCAGCATATGGGTCTCCAAGGTTTTGAGTCGCGCGAGGTTATTGGCGGGTATTGGCGAAGGGAAGAGGCTTGCACCGATATCTGCGATCAAAGCTTTTGATGCGCGGTGGGCCGCCGGGCTGTCTCGAAGGGCGAGGGCGGATGGCTGACGCTAGCGACGAGCACGAAATATCCGCAGGCCGCCCGAAATCTTTGCAAATCATGCTGTGCGCATGCCGCCTTCGTTCGGAAATTAGCGCCGACGCATGTTAGAGTTCTGGTATGGTTTTCATCGGAAGCGGTAGGAGGCTTTCGGCGAAAATGCATTTGCGCAATTGGTGACTGCGATCTCGGGAGGAGAGCAGATGCTTGCGACCAGCGTATCGCTAGACGACAAATATACCGCAGAGGAAGGCCGCGTTTTCATGACCGGCCTGCAGACGCTGGTGCGGCTGCCCATGACCCAGATGCGGCGTGACCGCGCCGCCGGTCTCAATACGGCAGCCTTCATTTCCGGTTATCGCGGCTCGCCGCTTGGCGGCTACGACCAGCAGCTTCTGAAAGCGCAGACTTACCTCGACGCCCATGACGTCACTTTCCAGCCTGGGATCAATGAGGATCTCGCCGCCACCGCCGTCTGGGGCTCGCAGCAGGTCGGTCTATCGCCCGGCGCCCGCAAGGACGGCGTGCTCGGCATCTGGTACGGCAAGGGTCCCGGCGTCGACCGCTCCGGCGACGTTCTGAAGCACGGCAATGCGGCCGGCACGTCCAAACACGGCGGCGTGCTCTGTTTCGCCGGCGACGACCATTCCGCCAAATCTTCCACCATCCCGCACCAGACCGACCACGATTTCATGTCGGCGGTCATCCCGGTCATCTATCCCTCGTCCATCCACGAATTCCTGGAATACGGCCTGCTCGGCATTGCCATGTCGCGCTATTCCGGCTGCTGGGTCGGTATGAAATTCATCGCAGATACCGTCGAGACGACGGCAGCGGTCGACTTGTCGGGCGAGAGACGCCAATTTGTCTTGCCGACCGACTTCGAATTGCCTCCCGGCGGCCTGAACCTGCGGTGGCCCGATCCGCCCCTGGTGCAGGACGATCGCCTGCAGACCTACAAGGCCTATGCCGCCATCGCCTTCGCCCGCGCCAATCGCGTCGACGAAGTCACCCATGACGTGCCCAATGCGCGCTTCGGTATCATCTCGTCAGGCAAGGCCTATGAGGATGTGCTGCAGGCGCTGCGCGAGCTGGAGATCGGACCGCGGGAAATGGCCGCCATCGGCATGCGTATCCTCAAGGTGCGTATGCCTTGGCCGCTGGAGCCGGAAGCCGTCCGGCACTTTTCGGAAGGGCTGGACAAGGTTCTTGTCGTCGAGGAGCGGCGCGAGATCATCGAAAACCAGATCAAGCAGCAGCTGTTCAACTGGCGGGCCGATGTCCGCCCGCGCATCGTCGGCAAGTTCGACGAGCACGACAAGCCCTATCTCAGCCTCTCGGCGGCGCTGACCGTCGGCGCGGTCGCGAGAGCGATCGCCGGACGCATCGTCAAGCTCGATCTGGATCAGGGCCTGCATGACCGCATCGCCGCCAAGCTCGCCTATCTCGCCGAGCGCGGCCAGATCAGCCGCAGCCATGTCGCGCCGCTGAACCGCACGCCGTTCTTCTGCTCAGGCTGTCCGCACAACACCTCCACCCGCGTTCCCGAAGGCAGCCGCGCCATCGCCGGCATCGGCTGCCATTACATGGTCACCTGGATGGACCGCAACACCGAGACCTTCACCCAGATGGGCGGCGAGGGAGTGCCCTGGACGGCGATCGCCCGCTACACCGACGAAAAGCACATGTTCGTCAATCTCGGTGACGGCACCTATTTCCATTCCGGCATTCTCGCCATCCGCCAGTCCGTCGCCTCCAAGGTCAACGTTACCTACAAGCTGCTCTACAACGATGCCGTCGCCATGACCGGCGGCCAGCAGATCGACGGCTATCTGACGCCGCAGCTGGTGACGAAGCAGCTGCACGACGAAGGCGTCAAGCCGATCTACCTGCTGTCGGACAATCCGGATGCCTATCGCGCCTCCGAGCTGGCGCCCGGCGTCAAGGTCCTGCATCGCGACCATATCGATCAGGTGATGCTGACGTTGCGCGAGACCGAGGGCTGCTCGGCGATCGTTTACGTCCAGACCTGTGCCGCCGAGAAGCGCCGCCGCCGGAGCCGCGGCCTGATGGAGGACCCCGCGAAGCGTGTCTTCATCAACCCGGCCGTCTGCGAAGGCTGCGGCGATTGCTCGGTGCAATCCAACTGCATCTCGGTCGAGCCGCTGGAAACGGAATTCGGCCGCAAGCGCCAGATCAACCAGTCGAGCTGCAACAAGGATTTTTCCTGCGTCAAAGGCTTCTGCCCGTCCTTCGTGACGGTTCATGGCGGCAAGCGGCGCAAGCGCAAGGCGCTTGAGCACGCCGATGTTGAAGTGCCGATGCCCGAAATCCCCGTCATCGGCGACCGGCCCTGGAATATCGCGATAGCCGGCGTCGGCGGCACCGGCATCCTGACCGTCGGCGCCATCCTCGGCATGGCCGCGCATCTCGACGGCAAGGTGCCGATGATCCTCGACATGGCCGGCCTCGCCCAGAAGGGGGGAGCGGTCATGAGCCATCTGCGCATCGGCCACAATGAGGCCGACGTCACCTCGTCGCGCATCGTCAATGGCGGTGCGGATCTGCTGTTTGCGGCGGATGAGGTGGTCGGTGCCTCCAAGGACGCGATCACGCTCTGCTCCTCGACGCGGACCACGGCCATCGTCAACACCGGCCTGATGCCGGTCGCCGATTTCGTCCGCAACCGCGATTTCGATTTCAAGGCCGGATCGATCCAGCACACGATCGCCAAGACCGTGAGCGACAAGTCCGTCTTCCTCGATTTCAACCATGTCGCGACCGAGGTGACCGGTGACGCCATATCGACCAACATCCTGCTGACCGGCTTTGCCTGGCAGCGCGGCCTGCTGCCACTCTCTCTCGAAGCGATCGAAAAGGCGATCGAGCTCAACGGTGTCGCCGTCAAGGCGAGCCTGTCCGCTTTCCATTGGGGCAGGCTTCTGGCGCATGATCCGCAGGCCGTGCATGCCTTGATGGCCGAGCCGTATGCCGGCAAGACTCTGGTGGATATGAGCCTCGATGAGCTCGTCAAGCATCGCAAGGCGCATCTGACCGCCTATCAGAATGCGGCGCTTGCCGAGCGCTATGCCGCTTTTGTGGCTCACGCCCACGCGCTGGCCGCAAGGGAACGGCTTTCGGACAAGATCCCCTTCGCCGTCGGCGTCACCTATGCGCGGGTTCTGGCCTACAAGGACGAGTACGAGGTCGCCCGTCTTTTGACGGATCCGGCTTTCGAGGCGCATCTGCGCGAGGAGATGGAAGGCGATTTCAAGCTGGCCCTCAATCTTGCCCCGCCGATCCTCGGCGGCAAGGATCCGAACGGCCGGCCGAAGAAGCGTGAATTCGGTGCCTGGATCCTGCCGTTGCTGCGCGCCCTTGCGCCAATGAAGCGGCTGCGCGGGACTGCTCTCGATCCCTTCGGCTATATGGCCGAGCGCCGCCTGGAACGTCGCCTGATTGCCGAATATGAAGGGATAGCCGAGCGCGTGCTCGCCGGCTTGCGCCACGACAATGAGGCGGAAGCTCTTGCCATCCTCTCATTGTTCGATGAGATAAGAGGCTTCGGCCCGGTCAAGGAGGAAGCTGCCCGGAAGATCATGGTCCGGATTGCCGACAAGCTGAAGATCTACGAGATGCCGCAGCAGAAAGAGCATGTCCCGGCAGATGCAGCATGACGGCTGCGGCCGGAACTTGAAGCGGGGACAACGAGACATACGTTCGAGAAGATCGCGCGTTCGGAAAGGTCGGGAGGAGAAGCCGCATGTTTGAAGGGGGACTGAACTTCGCGCTGGGCGAGGACATCGACGCATTGCGCGAGCAGGTGCGTCGCTTTGCCGATCGCCGCATCGCACCGTTTGCCGACGAGATCGATCGCAACAACAGTTTCCCCATGCATCTCTGGAAGGAGATGGGCGATCTCGGCCTGCTCGGCATCACCGTCGACGATGCCTATGGCGGTGCCGGCCTCGGCTATCTCGCCCATACGATCGCGATGGAGGAGATCAGCCGCGCGTCGGCTTCCGTCGGCCTGAGTTACGGCGCCCATTCCAACCTCTGCGTCAACCAGATCCACCGCAACGGCACGACGGCGCAAAAGGAGCGCTATCTTCCGAAGCTGATATCGGGCGATCATGTCGGTGCATTGGCCATGTCGGAGCCGGGTGCCGGCTCCGATGTCGTGTCCATGAAGCTGCACGCTGAAAAGCGCGGCCGTCACTATGTCCTCAACGGCAGCAAGATGTGGATCACCAACGGCCCGGATGCCGATGTGCTCGTCGTCTACGCCAAGACTTCGCCCGATGCGGGCCCGCGCGGCATTACCGCTTTCCTGGTCGAAAAAGGCTTCCCCGGCTTCTCCGTCGGCCAGAAGCTCGACAAGCTCGGCATGCGCGGCTCGAACACCTCGGAGCTGATCTTTCTCGATTGCGAAGTGCCGGAGGAGAATGTTCTCGGGCAGGTCGATGGCGGCGTCCGCGTGCTGATGTCGGGTCTCGACTACGAGCGCGTCGTGCTGTCGGGCGGTCCCGTCGGCATCATGGCCGCCTGCATGGATGTGGTGCTGCCCTACATGCATGAGCGCAAGCAGTTCGGCCAGTCGATCGGCGAGTTCCAGCTCATGCAGGGCAAGCTTGCCGATATGTACGTCACCATGAATGCGGCCCGCGCCTATGTCTATGCGGTCGCAGCCGCCTGCGATCGCGGCGAGACCACGCGCAAGGACGCCGCCGGCTGCATTCTCTATTCCGCCGAGAAGGCGACGGCGCTGGCGCTGGAATGCATCCAGGCGCTCGGCGGCAACGGCTATACCAACGATTATCCGGCCGGCCGGCTGTTGCGCGATGCCAAGCTCTACGAAATCGGTGCCGGCACGTCCGAAATCCGGCGTATGCTGATCGGCCGCGAGCTGTTCGGCGAGACGGCCTGATTTCGAACCCCATTCCCATCAACCGGTGAAGCGCATGACCGTCCTGAAATCAGAGATATCGACGCATACGGATCGCTTCCGGGACAACCGCGCCGCGCTTCTCGAGGCGATCGGCGTGGCCGAGGCGGCGGTGGCGCAGGCGGCGGAAGGCGGCGGCGCCCAGGCGCGCGAGCGCCATGTCGGCCGAGGCAAGATGTTGCCGCGCGATCGTGTTGCGGGATTGATCGATCCGGCCACGCCGTTTCTCGAGATCGGGACGACGGCCGCTCATGGCCTCTATGGCGGCGATGCGCCCGGTGCCGGGCTAATCGCCGGTATCGGCCGCGTCTCCGGCCGCGATTGCATGATCGTCTGCAACGACGCCACGGTCAAAGGCGGCACCTACTATCCGATCACGGTCAAGAAGCATCTGCGGGCGCAGGAGATTGCGGCGGAAAACAATCTCCCCTGCATCTATCTCGTCGATTCCGGCGGCGCCAACCTGCCGAACCAGGACGAGGTCTTTCCGGACCGCGATCATTTCGGCCGCATCTTCTACAATCAGGCCAATATGTCGGCGGCCGGCATCCCGCAGATCGCCGTCGTCATGGGCTCCTGCACCGCAGGCGGCGCCTATGTGCCGGCCATGTCGGACGAGACCATCATCGTCGACAAGCAGGGGACGATCTTTCTTGCCGGACCGCCGCTGGTCAAGGCGGCAACAGGCGAAGTGGTCTCGGCCGAGGATCTCGGCGGCGGCGACGTCCATACGCGGCTTTCCGGCGTTGCCGATCATCTGGCGCGCGACGATGCCCATGCGCTTGCGCTCGCCCGGCAGGCGGTCGCCAACCTCAACCGCCGCAAGCCCGAAAGCGTCGAGCTTCGTTCGCCCGAACCGCCGCTCTACGACCCCGAAGAAATCCTCGGCATCGTCCCTTCCGATCTGCGCACGCCCTATGACGTGCGCGAGGTCATCGCCCGCACGGTGGATGGCTCGCGCTTCGACGAATTCAAGGCCCGTTACGGCACGACGCTGGTCTGCGGCTTTGCCCATATCCATGGCATTCCGGTAGGGATCATCGCCAACAACGGCGTGCTTTTCTCGGAGTCGGCGCTGAAGGGCGCGCATTTCGTCGAGCTTTGCTCGCAGCGCAAGATCCCGCTCGTTTTCCTGCAGAACATCACCGGCTTCATGGTCGGGCGCAAATACGAAACCGAGGGCATCGCCAAGAACGGCGCCAAGCTGGTGACGGCCGTTGCCACCACCAAGGTCCCGAAGATCACCATGCTGATCGGCGGCTCCTTCGGCGCCGGCAACTACGGCATGGCCGGCCGTGCCTATTCGCCGCGCTTCCTCTGGACATGGCCCAACAGCCGAATCTCCGTCATGGGCGGGGAGCAGGCGGCGGGCGTGCTCGCCACCGTGCGGGGCGAAGCGCTGGCGCGTGCCGGCAAGCCCTGGACGAAGGAGGAGGAGGCCGCCTTCAAGGCGCCGACGCTCAAGATGTTCGAAACCCAGAGCCACCCGCTCTATGCCTCGGCCCGTCTTTGGGACGACGGCATCATCGACCCGCGCAAGAGCCGCGACGTGCTGGCTCTGTCGCTTTCAGCAGCACTCAACGCGCCGATCGAAGACACACGCTTCGGTCTTTTCAGGATGTGAGGAGATGGAGATGAAACGCGATGCCATCAATGCCAAGAATGCGCCGCAACCCCGCGGCGGCTATGCGCAGGCGGTAAAACTCGAGAGTTTCGAGCGCTTGCTCTTCGTCAGCGGCCAGATACCGACCGATGTCGACGACGCCTTGCCAGAGGGTTTTCAGGCGCAGGCGCGGCAGGTCTGGCACAACATCGACGCCCAGCTCAAGGCGGCCGGGATGACGAAGGACGATATCGTCAAGGTCACCACCTTTCTCGCCGACCGCCGCCACACGATGGAGAATCGCGAGATCCGCGCCGAGTATCTCGGCCCGCTCACGCCTGCCATGACTGTCGTGATCGCGGGCATTTTCGATACCGCCTGGCTGCTCGAGGTCGAGGTTATCGCCGCGCAATAGGATCCGCCGATGTTTTCGAAGATACTGATCGCCAATCGCGGGGAAATCGCCTGCCGGGTCATCCGGACGGCACGGCGTCTGGGCATCCGCACGGTCGCCGTCTATTCCGACGCCGACAGGGATTCCCTGCATGTGGCGCTGGCCGACGAAGCCGTCCACATCGGCCCGGCGGCTGCGAGCGAAAGCTATCTTTCGAAGGAGAAGATCATCGCCGCCGCTGAGCGGACGGGCGCCGAAGCCATTCATCCCGGCTACGGCTTTCTTTCGGAAAATGCTCACTTCGCTGAAGCGGTCGAGGCTGCTGGCCTGGTTTTCATCGGCCCGTCACCGGCCTCCATCCGCGCCATGGGGCTCAAGGATGCCGCCAAGGCGCTGATGGAGCGTGCCGGCGTGCCAGTCGTTCCCGGTTATCACGGCGACGGGCAGGAGCCGGGCTTTCTTGCCGGGCAGGCAGCCGGCATCGGCTTTCCGGTTCTCATCAAGGCGCGCGCCGGCGGCGGCGGCAAGGGCATGCGCCGCGTCGATCGGCCGGAGGATTTCGAGGCCTCGCTGGAGGCGGCAAAGCGCGAGGCGAAATCCGCATTTGGCGACGATGCGGTGCTGATCGAGAAATATCTGGTCAAGCCGCGCCACATCGAGATCCAGGTCTTCGGCGACAGCCAAGGCAATGCCGTGCATCTCTTCGAGCGCGATTGCTCGCTGCAGCGCCGGCACCAGAAGGTGATCGAGGAGGCGCCGGCGCCCGGCATGACGGAGGAGATGCGTAGCGCCATGGGCGAGGCGGCCGTCCGCGCCGCCCGCGCCATCGATTATCGCGGCGCCGGCACGGTCGAGTTCATCGCCGATGTCTCCGACGGCCTGTCGCCGGATCGTTTCTTCTTCATGGAAATGAATACCCGCCTGCAGGTCGAGCATCCCGTCACCGAGGCGATCGCGGGCGTCGATCTGGTCGAATGGCAATTGCGCGTCGCCAGTGGCGAGCCGCTGCCTAAGACGCAGGACGAGCTTGCCATAAACGGCTGGGCCTTCGAAGCCCGTATCTATGCCGAAGACCCGTCGCGCGGCTTCCTGCCGGCAACCGGCACCCTTTCCCACCTTCGCTTTCCCGAAGGCGATGTCCGCATCGATGCCGGCGTGCGCGAGGGCGATACCATCACCCCGCATTACGATCCGCTGATCGCCAAGCTGACCGTGCATGCGCCGGATCGCGCGGCTGCCCTTGCCGGCCTCACGCGCGGTCTGGAACAGACGCAGGTCGCGGGAACCACCACCAATCTCGATTTCCTCATCCGGCTCAGCCGCCAGCCGGATTTCGCGGCCGGCCATCCTGACACGGGACTGATCGACCGGGACGTGGAGGCGCTGACCGCAGCGCAACAGCCCGACGATGCCGCCCTTGCCATCGCCGCGCTTGTCGAGGCGGGCGAGTTTGTTCGAAACACCGGCAACGACCCATGGCTCTCGCTCGGCGCCTGGCAGCTTTGGGGTGAGGCAAGCCGCCCCGTCACGCTGCATTTTGCCGGTGGCCAGAGGAGCTGCCGGGTGACTGCCGGGGATCGGGCGCTTTTCAGCGTCGCCTTCGATGATCGCACCATTCCTGTCCGCCTGCTTGCGGGTGAGGGCGTTTCCCGACGCGTCGAGATCGATGGCAGGCAGTCGCGCGTCGATATCTTCGAGACATCGTCAGGCGTCACCCTGTTTCTCGACGGGCAGACGCATCATTTCCACCGCCTCGATCCGCTCGACGGCGGCGAGGAAACAGCCAGCGGCGGCGACCGCGTGATTGCGCCGATGCCGGGTCTCGTCAAGATCGTGCGCGTGCATGAGGGGGATACGGTGACCAAGGGTCAGGCGCTGATCGTCATGGAGGCCATGAAGATGGAGTTGACGCTGACGGCGGCTCGCGACGGCATCGTGGAAAGCCTGCATGTCGGCGAGGGCGACCAGACCAGCGAGAGCGCCGTGCTTCTGTCGCTTCGGCCGGAGGATGCGGCATGACCGACAAGCCTTCCAGCCGCGTTACCATCGTCGAGATGGCGCCGCGCGACGGCCTGCAGAATGAGAAGCAGCCGGTCGATACCGCGCGCAAGATCGAGCTGGTGGACCTGCTGTCCGACTGCGGTTTCGAGCGCATCGAGGTCACCAGCTTCGTCAGTCCGAAATGGGTGCCGCAGCTTGCCGATGCGGCCGCGGTCATGGCCGGAATAAAGCGGCGTTCAGGCGTCCGTTACACGGCGCTGGCGCCGAATATGCAGGGGTTCGAGGCCGCGCTTGCGGCCGGGGCCGATGAAGTGGCGATCTTCGCTTCGGCGTCCGAAACCTTCTCCATGCGCAACATCAATTGCTCGATCGCCGAGAGCATCGAGCGCTTCCGGCCGGTCGCCGCAGCCAGCCGCGAACGCGGTCTGCCATTGCGCGGTTACGTCAGCTGCGTCGTCGAATGCCCCTATGAAGGCGCGGTGCCGCCGCAAAATGTCGTCAACGTCGCGTGGCAATTGCGGGCGCTCGGCTGCTACGAGATCAGCCTCGGCGACACGATCGGCAGAGGTTCGCCCGAGGCCGTCGACCGGATGCTCGCCGCAGTTCTGGGCGAACTCCCCGCAACAGTGCTTGCCGGCCATTTTCACGATACGTCTGGCCGCGCGCTCGAGAATATCGCCGTCGCCCTGGAGCGCGGCCTGCGCGTCTTCGATGCCGCCGCCGGCGGTCTCGGCGGTTGTCCCTTCGCCCCTGGGGCCAAGGGCAATGTCGACACCGTTTCGGTTCACGACTATCTGTCGGCGAGGGGTTACGACACCGGCCTCGACAAGGACAAGCTCGCCCGCGCCGCCGCCTTTGCCCGCAGCCTCAGGAGTGCCCCATGATATCGCAAACGATCCGTGTCGCCACCGATGAACGCGGTGTTGCCCACCTCACGCTGGCGCGCTCCGAAAAGCATAATGCTTTGTCGGCCGGGATGATCGATGACTTGACGGCGGCAACGCACGATCTCGCTCATGACAAGACGGTTCGGGTCGTCGTGCTGACCGGCGAGGGGCCCAGTTTTTGCGCCGGCGGCGATCTCGGCTGGATGCGCGCGCAGTTCGACGCCACGCGTGCCGGACGCATGGCCGAGGCACGCCGGCTTGCCATGCTGTTCAAGGCGCTGAACGAGCTGCCGAAGCCGCTGGTCGCCCGCGTCCATGGCAATGCCTTCGGCGGCGGCATCGGCATCCTCAGCGTCTGCGACATGGTGATATCGGCATCGACGGCCCGTTTCGGCCTGACGGAGGTGCGTCTCGGCATCATCCCGGCCACCATCAGCCCCTATGTCGTCGCCCGCATCGGTGAGACGAACGCCCGCCCGCTGTTTCTCTCCGGCAAGATCATCGATGCCTGGCAGGCGCATGCCGCCGGTCTCCTGTCGCGGGTCGTTGCAGAGGACGCATTGGATGAAGCCGTAGAGGCCGAGGTTCGCCATTTCATGGCGGCCTCTCCGCAGGCCGCGGCTCGCGCCAAGGCCTTGGCGCGCTCTGTCGGCAGGCCGATCACCGACGACATGATAGATCATGTCGTCGAGCAATTGGCGGATGCGTGGGAGACCGAAGAGGCGAGGGAGGGCGTCACCGCCTTCTTCGAAAAGCGGCAGCCGAACTGGCGATTGGCCTAAACGAGCCTGTTGTTTTCGATGGTCAATTGCGGGAACTGCGTGTTCCCTTTGACCAATTCGCCGGAGGCGGGCTTGTCCCAGCGAAAGCCCATGATCGCGCCTTGCTCCATCTCCTGAAAGAGGTTGCCGGCAATCACGGCCGAGCCGGCGCCGTCCGCCACCGAAACGACGCAGCCGATGCCGGCGTGCCTGACGATATTGCCGGTTGCGACGACGTTGCGGAGATACTGGCCCCAGCCGAGCCTTAGCCCCCAGAGCGGCGCGTTCTCGATGACATTGTCGGCAATCAGTGTATCGGCTTCCGCCGAGATGCCGATGCCAAAGCCGCCGTCCTGCGCATAAGGCGCTGTCAGCGACAGGTTGCGGATGACGTTCCCCGTCACCGAGGCGAGCCTTCCGCCCTTGTCGAAATTGGTGACGGCGATGCCATTGGCAGCGCCGTCGACCAGATTGTTGCTGATCGTCGCGCCGACGAACTCGAATTCGCAGTAGATCGCGGTTTCGCCGGAACGCAGGCATTGATTGTTCGAGATCTGCACGTTCGATGCCGAGTTGGCGCGGATGGCGGTGAAGGCGCAATCGGCAACATGATTGCCCGAGACCGTGACGCCATCGGCGCGGAAGACGTTGATGCCGTTGCCGTTCTGGCCGGTGCCGCCGTCATTGGCGCCGATGCGGGCAATGCGGTTGTTGATGACGCTGCTGCCATCCTCGGCCTTGTCCCAGCGGTGGATGAGGATGCCGCCATTGCCGCAATCCTCGACGCGGTTGCTGCTCACCGCCAATCCGGTTGACTGGACGGAATAGATGCCGGCTTCCGCAGCACCCGAGATGCGGCTGCGCTCGATCCGGCCGCCGCAGCGCTCAAGCTGCAGCGCATGCTTGCGGCTGCCGGCGATTTCGCAATTGTCGATCAGCACCTCGTCGACGCCGGTGAATTGCAGCAGGCCGCCGGCATAGTCGGCGAGCCAGCGATTACCGCCGTCGAGCACGAGGCCGGAAAGCTCGATGCGCCGGGCCTTGTCGGCATTCATCAGATGGCCGTCACCGCTGTAGACGAGCCGCGAGGCACCGGGAACGCCGGTAATGCGCGTATTGTCGGGCAGCGTCAGATTGGAAATGTTGTAGGTGCCGGGCGGTAGGAAGAGCGGAATATTGGTGCGCGCCGCATTGTCGATCATCGCCTGCAGCTTGCCGCTCTTGAAGTCGCTCGCGCCCGGCGTCGTCTTCAGCGCAATGGCGTCGATCGGCCCCCGCAGCTCGACACCGGTCATCTTGGCGAGCGGTGCTGCAAAAACGCGCGGCGCAAGCAGGCCGGCCGCAGCCGAGGCGGCGATGGAAGCGATGAAGGCGCGGCGTTGAATCATTGCGAACTCCTGGAACATCACCCGCCAAGCAGAAATCGTGCCACGCCGATCTGTCCCGCTTTGGTACAGGAGGTTGCCGTTTACCCGCTGCGGCCGGCCACCAGAACCAGGCTCTTTGCATTTCATTGACCAATCCGGCACATGCGACGTCGTCCGCCCTGTAGGTTCACTCTAGGGGCGACTCGCCACGCGTGTTACCGCTGCCACATGCGGATCGCAGCCTTTCAACGTCTGGCACTTTTCGACGCCGCCGAACAGGCGGCCGAGGTTTTGGCGCGCGATCTTGCCTGGGCTGAAGCACAAGGCATCGATCTTGCCCTTTTTCCGGAATGCTATCTGCAGGGGCACAGCTATAACGAGGCCATCGCCAGGCGCCGCGCGCTTTCCCTCGACGATCCCGGCTTGAATGCCCTTGTCGCTCGCTTCGCGGCGGGAAGAACGACCGTCATCGTCGGCCTGTTCGAGCGCAGGGGCGCCGCGCTCTACAACAGCGCCATCGTCGCCAAGGCAGGCCGCGTGATCGGGGCCTATGCCAAGGCCCACCCGCTGGAAAGCGGCTGTACGCCGGGGAAGGATTTTCCCGTCTGGGAGGAGGGCCGGTGGCGCTTCGGCATCAATATCTGCGGCGATCTCAGATATCCCTACACGGCGCGTCGCCTGGCTCGCAAGGGAGCCGGCCTCATCTGCAACCCCATCAACCTGATGCTCCGGCCCCACAAGGCGGAAAAGTGGCATCGGCCGGGCATATCGGGCCTGCAGATATGTGCCGGGCATACGGGATGCTGGGTCATGGCTGCGGATGTCGTCGGCAGCAACGACGACGGCTGGTTCAGCTATGGCAGCAGCGCCATTGTCGATCCCAACGGCGTTGTCGTCGCCAAGGCGAAGCCGCATAGCGAGGATGTCCTCGTCTTCGACCTCCCTGATCGGCAGCCCGAGCGCGGATTCGATCAAAAAGCTGCTGTCATCGCTACCTAATCGTGCAAATCGCGCTATCCTCATGAGTCATGAGACCGGACCAACTGCTTTATCCAGCGCCTGAGGGACTGTTTTGCCCGATCGGTGGCTTTTATATCGACCCCGTGCAGCCGGTCGAGCGGGCGTTGGTCACGCATGGCCATTCAGACCACGCCCGCTCCGGCCATGCCCATGTGCTCGCCACGCGCCAGACGCTCGACATCATGCGTATCCGTTATGGCGATGGCTTTGCAGGCTCCGAACAGGCGGTTGCCTTTGGCGAGCCGGTGACGATCAACGGTGTCAAGGTGCAGTTCCACCCCGCCGGCCATGTCCTTGGCTCGGCGCAGATCGCGGTGGAGAAGGATGGCCTGCGCATCGTCGTTTCCGGCGATTACAAGCGCCGGCCGGACCCGACCTGCGCGGCCTATGTGCCGGTGCCCTGCGATGTTTTCATCACCGAGGCCACGTTCGGCCTGCCGGTGTTCCATCATCCCGATCCCATGGCCGAGACGCGCAAGCTCCTGGCCTCGCTTCGCCAGTTTCCCGAGCGAACGCACCTGATCGGCGCCTACGCGCTCGGCAAGGCGCAGCGCGTCATCCGGCTGCTGCGCGATGCCGGCTACGACCGGCCGATCTATATTCACGGCGCGCTGGAAACGCTGTGCGACTACTATGTCAGTCAAGGCATCGCGCTTGGCGAGCTGCGGCCGGCCACCATCGAGAGCAAGGATCAAACCATCTTTCAGGGCGCTGTCGTCGTCGGCCCGCCCTCCGCGTTTCAGGACCGCTGGGCAAGACGGTTTCATGAGCCGCTGCCGGCCTTTGCTTCCGGCTGGATGATGGTGCGCCAGCGCGCCAAGCAGCTTGGCGTCGAGCTGCCGCTGGTCATATCGGACCATTGCGACTGGCCGGAGCTGACCGAGACGATCTCCGATCTGAAGCCGGGCGAGGTCTGGGTCACGCACGGCCGCGAGGAGGCGCTGGTGCGCTGGTGCGAGCTGCAGGGCATCGCCGCCAAGCCGCTTCATCTCATCGGCTACGAAGACGAGGGCGATTGATGAAAGCCTTTGCCGACCTTCTCGACCGCCTGGTGCTGACGCCGAGCCGCAACGGCAAGCTGAAGCTGCTGACCGACTATTTCCGCGACACGCCCGACCCCGACCGAGGCTATGGCCTGGCCGCCATCGCCGGCACGCTCGAGGTGCGCAACGTCAAGCCCGCCATGCTGCGCGAGCTCGTTCTCGAGCGCATGGACGAGGTGCTGTTCCGCTATTCCTACGATTATGTCGGCGACCTCGCGGAGACGATCTCGCTTGTCTGGGACAAGGAGAGCGATATCGAGCGCCCTGTCGGCGAGCAGCCGAAGCTCGGCGACGTCGTGCGCCGCATGAACGCGCTGGGGCGCACCGAGGTGCGCAGCTTCGTCCGCGATCTGCTCGACCGGCTGGATACGTCGGGACGTTTCGCCTTCCTGAAGCTTGCGACCGGCGCGTTGCGCATCGGCGTCTCGGCCCGCCTCGCCAAACAGGCGCTGGCCGAGCTTGGCGGCAAGGACGTGACCGAAATCGAAACGCTGTGGCATGGGTTGCAGCCGCCCTATGAGAGCCTGTTTCGCTGGCTTGAGGGCAAGGACGAGCGGCCGATACTGGCGACACCGGCGATCTTCCATTCCGTCATGCTCGCCAATCCGGTCGAGCCGGGCGATCTCGACGGGCTCGACCCCAGCGATTTCGCCGCCGAGTGGAAATGGGATGGCATTCGCGTCCAGCTTTCGCGCGCGGGCGACACGAGCAAGCTCTATTCGCGCTCCGGCGACGATATCTCCGGAGCTTTCCCCGATATCGTGGATGCGATAAATTTCGAGGGCGTCATGGATGGCGAGTTGCTGGTCGGTGGCACCGTGCGTTCCAACAGCCCGACGCGCAGCTTTTCCGATCTGCAGCAACGTCTCAACCGCAAGACCGTCACCTCAAAGATGCTGGACGAATTTCCGGCTTTCATTCGCGCTTACGATCTCCTGTTCGATGGGGCGGAGGACGTGCGCGCCCGCGGCTTCCTCGATCGGCGCGAACGGCTGACGGAGATTGTCGAAGCCGCGCCGCACGACCGCTTCGATCTCTCGCCGCTCGTCGATTTCTCCTCCTGGGAGGAGCTGGACCGGCTGCGCACCGCGCCGCCGGATCCGGTGATCGAAGGCGTGATGATAAAGCGCCGGGACAGCGCCTACCTTGCCGGCCGCGCCAAAGGTCCTTGGTTCAAGTGGAAACGGGATCCGTATAATGTCGATGCCGTGCTGATGTACGCGCAGCGCGGCCACGGCAAGCGCTCCAGCTACTATTCCGATTTCACCTTCGGCGTCTGGGCGACGACGCCGGAAGGCGAGCAGCTCGTGCCTGTCGGCAAGGCCTATTTCGGCTTCACCGACGCGGAGCTGGAAGTGCTCGACAAGTTCGTGCGCAACAACACGGTCGATCGCTTCGGCCCGGTGCGGGCCGTACGCGCCGATCGCGATTTCGGCTTCGTGCTTGAAGTGGCCTTTGAAGGGATCAACCGTTCCACGCGCCACAAATCGGGCGTCGCAATGCGTTTTCCGCGCATTGCACGGCTGCGGCTGGATAAGCCGCCTTATGAGGCGAATCGGCTGGAAAGTTTGATTGCACTGATTGACGCAAAGGCTCCCGCTGTCGATGAATAGCACAAGGCGATTCCTCACCACAATGTGAGTTGGCCTTGCCTTTCGACCCGTGCAGATTTGTGCCGCGCCGGGATATTTGGACAGAGCCCATGACCATGTCTGACGACAACGTATTTCGTCCCAATCGCCGCGGCGTTCTTGCCGGCCTCGCCGTCTCGCTTTTTGCGCCCGGCATCGTCAGGGCGGCCGATGACAGCACGGCCGGGAGCAAACCCGGCGAGAGCAAGGGTGAGATCGCCCGCAGCGATGAAAAGGCTGCGGATGCGCCGCCGCAGCTTGCGGGCGACTATGCCAACGAGCGCCATGTGTTTCGAACCGACCTGCTGAGCAAGGGGCCGGCTCCCGACATCTACGAACCCTTGGTCACGCCATCGACGGCCGACCAGCTTTTCTATCGCAGCGGCCTCGGTGGCGAACTGGAGCTCGTCGCCTGGGTTTCCCGGTACACGCGCTCGGCCAAGCCGAAGCCGGCGGTGCTTTTCCTGCATGGCGGCAACGCCATCGGCCAGGGGCATTGGCAGCTGATGAAGCCCTATATCGATGCGGGCTATGTCGTCATGATCCCATCCATGCGCGGCGAGAATGGCCAGAAGGGCAATTTCTCCGGCTTTTACGATGAAGTCGCCGATGTGCTCGCTGCATCCAACCGGCTGCGGCACCTGCCGGGCGTCGATCCGCATCGCATGTTCCTCGCCGGGCACAGCATCGGCGGCACGCTGGCCATGCTGGCCGCCATGTCGACGAAGCGGTTCCGCGCGGTCGTGCCGATATCGGGCAATCCGGATGCCTATGCCTTCTTCGGCCGCTATCCGCAGGATATCCGCTTCAACACCAGAAACCCGCGCGAATTCCAGATGCGCTCGCCGCTCTGCTACGCGCACAGCTTCAAAAGCCCGGTAAAATTGTTTCATGGCACCGAGGAAGCCCATTTCGATTCGCGCCTGGCGCTTCTCTCGAAACGGGCGACAGCCGCCGGCGTGAAGATGGAAATGGCGACGGTGCCGGGCAGCCATAATTCGGCTCTGCCGGGTGAAATTGAGCAAAGCATCGAGTTCTTCAGGAGCGTGGCCGTTTAAAGCGGTTTCGGGAACCGCTTTAAACAGTTCTAGGCCATGAGCCTGTCGATCAGCGCCGTTGCCGCTTCCGCGATCACGGTTCCGGGCGGGAAGATCGCGTCCGCGCCGGCTGCTTCCAGTGCCGCGAAATCCTGGGGCGGAATGACGCCGCCGACGGCAATCAGCACCTTGCCGGCATGGCGGCGCGCGAGCGCAGCCTTCAGTTCCGGCACCAGCGTCAGATGGCCAGCGGCAAGCGACGATGCGCCGACGATATCCACGCCCTCGCGCACGGCGACATCGGCCACTTCCTCCGGGGTCTGGAACATGGCGCCGACCACGACATCGAAACCGAGATCGGCAAAGGCCGTGGCGATGACCTTCTGGCCGCGATCGTGCCCGTCCTGGCCCATCTTGGCGATGAGGATGCGCGGCTTCTCGCCCCGTGCCCTGCGGAACTCCTCCACCTTGGCCACTGCCGCGTTGAAGACCGGATCCTCGGAGCCGACTTCCTTGCGGTAGACGCCCGAAATGGTCCTGATCTCGGCGACATGACGGCCATAGGCCTTTTCCAGCGCCAGCGAGATTTCGCCGACGGTGGCTCTGGCTCTCGCCGCCTTGACCGCAAAATCGAGCAGGTTGCCGGTGCCGTTTCGCGCGGCATCGGTCAGCGCATCCAATGCGCTCTCCACCGCTGCGGTCTCGCGCGTGCCTTTCAGCTGCTGAAGTTTGGAGAGCTGCCGGGCGCGCACCTCGGAATTATCGACCTTCAGCACATCGACTTCGATATCCTTTTCCGGCTTGGAAAAATTGATGCCGACGACGGTCTGGTGGCCGCTGTCGATGCGCGCTT
Organism: Martinezella lusitana; assembly: GCF_010668395.1. GTDB lineage: Bacteria > Pseudomonadota > Alphaproteobacteria > Rhizobiales > Rhizobiaceae > Rhizobium > Rhizobium lusitanum_A. Next base: position 96,460 of record NZ_WUEY01000017.1, on the reverse strand, counting down.
GCGTGCGCGCGGCCGCTTCCTCGATCCGAAGTTTCGGAATGCCTTTTTCGATCGCCTTCGCCATGCCGCCAAGCGCCTCGACTTCCTCGATATGGGCAAGGGCGCGGGCTGCGAGATCATGGGTCAGCCGCTCGACATAGGCCGAACCGCCCCAGGGGTCGATGATGCCGGTCGTGCCCGATTCCTTCTGCAGCAGGATCTGCGTGTTGCGGGCAATACGGGCGGAATGATCGGTCGGCAGAGCCAGCGCTTCGTCGAAGGAGTTGGTGTGGAGCGACTGGGTGTGCCCCTGCGTCGCCGCCATCGCCTCGACCATGGTGCGGATGATGTTGTTCATCGGGTCCTGCGCCGTCAACGACCAGCCGGAGGTCTGGCTGTGCGTCCGGAGCGCGAGGGATTTCTGGTCCTTCGGCGCGAAGTTCTTCTGCATCAGCGCGGCCCAGATCAGCCGTCCCGCGCGCATCTTGGCGACTTCCATGAAGAAGTTCATGCCGACGGCCCAGAAGAAGGAGAGGCGGGGCGCGAAGCTGTCGATATCGAGCCCGGCGGCGACGCCGGCCCGCGCATATTCTATGCCGTCGGCGATCGTATAGGCCAGCTCCAGGTCCGCCGTCGCGCCGGCCTCCTGCATGTGGTAGCCGGAGATCGAGATGGAGTTGAACTTCGGCATCCGCTGGCTGGTATAGCTGAAAATGTCCGAAACGATCCGCATCGAGGGCTGCGGCGGATAGATATAGGTGTTGCGAACCATGAACTCCTTGAGAATGTCGTTCTGGATCGTGCCGGAAAGCTTGTCCTCGGAGACGCCCTGTTCCTCCGCCGCGACGATATAGAGCGCCATGATCGGCAGCACCGCGCCGTTCATGGTCATCGACACGCTCATCTCGTCGAGCGGGATGCCATCGAAAAGCTGGCGCATGTCGAGAATGGAATCGATCGCCACCCCCGCCATGCCGACATCGCCCGCGACGCGCGGATGATCGCTGTCATAGCCGCGGTGGGTGGCGAGATCGAAGGCAACGGAAAGGCCCTTCTGCCCGGCCGCAAGATTGCGGCGGTAGAAGGCGTTGGACTCCTCGGCCGTGGAGAAGCCGGCATACTGGCGGATGGTCCAGGGCTGCTGGACGTACATGGTCGGGTAGGGGCCGCGCAGGAAAGGCGCCGCACCCGGATAGGTATCGAGGAAGTTCAGGCCGCTGAGGTCGCTTTCATCGTAGCTGCGCTTGACGCTGATGCCTTCCGGGGTCTCCCAGGCTGCTGCATCGCTCGTTGGCGATGTTGCTTGCGGTCTGGCCCAGGGAATGGTGGCGAAGTTTGGGATACGGGTCATTGAGCCGATGCCTCCGCGAATGCGACATTCATTCTCATGCCTCCACTCCCTCGTCCAGTCGCACCGGCATCAATCCCATGCCACCCGTGATCGGACCCAAAGCCCCCAGGACGGTTACCGGCCGTTCGGTCTTCATCGCGAACAGCGTCGTTCCCACGATCGGCTTGGCGTTCCGGTCCTTCCGTGCCTTGGCAACCATCGCCGCCAGTTCGCCGCCGGCGATTGCCTTGGCCAAGCCGCCTTTGCCTTCTATCCCGGTGAAAATCTCCCAGGCCCGTTCGGCCAGCGCATCGGTCAGCGTTTCGATGCCGCCGGCCCCGGCAGCGGGATCGACGACATGGTCGAGGTGGCTTTCGGCCATGAGGATCGTCTGCGTGTTGCGCGCCAGACGCCGCGCCAGCGGGTCGGGAATGCCGTGCGTCAGGTTGTGCGGCAGAACGGAGACCTCGTCGGCGCCGCCGACGCCGGCCGAAAAGACCGCGATCGCGTTGCGCAGAATATTCGTCTCTGGGTCCAGGCGGGTCAGCATGCGATAGCTGGTTTCCGCGAAGAGATGCGCCGGCTGCGGATCCGAGACGCCGCAGGCTTCGGCGATCCTGGCAAAAATCAGCCGCGCCGCGCGTATCTTTGCGATCGTCATGAACTGGTTCTGATCGGCGGAGATGCAGAGGCTCGTCGCCCGGAGCGCTTTTTCCGGCGAAAGGCCGGCCTCTTCAAGCAATCGCAAATGGCCCACAAGGCTTGCGGCCATCACCGCCAATTCCTGCGCCTCGGTTCCGCCGGCATTGTGCACGGCGCGACCATCCGCGTTGACGATGGTGCCCGTGATGCGGTCTTTGGCGAAGCGCCTGAAGTCATTTGAGAGGGAAGCCTGTTCCTCGCCCGTCGAAAATGCATCGAGACCGAGATGCCATGTTCGGGCGCCGCCATCCGCGAGCGATGTCGTCAAGGCTTCGATGACGTTGGGCGTGAAGCCATCGAGACGCAGCGTTGTGGCCTTGCGCGACAAGGCAGCTGCAAGCGCGCCGGAAAGGCCCGGGATTTGCGCATCCAAGCCAATGCCGAACGCGGAAGCGGAGGTTTTGGAGACGAGACAGGTGCCGTTTGCGCCATTGGCAAGATCGTCGCCGAGCTGTGCGAGTGCCCGCTCCCTATTCGGATCATCCATGCGCTGAACCACCGTCCAGGGCTCATCGGCTCGTTGGCGCGAAAGCGGGGCGCAATCGCGACGTCGCTCGTAAAGCGGCTCGATGGCAATGCCATCATCCGTTTGCGACGCCAGCGTTTCCTGGAAATCCTTGCCTTTCAGCGCCCGTTCCACCAGCTTCAGCCAGGCCTTGTGATCGGTCTGGTCGAAGATGCCCGGGTCGAGACTGTCGATATTCATGCGATCCTCCGTACCGCAATGGTCTAGCCCATGATGCCGCGAGGGAAAACAGGAGTTTGGCCAGTCGGCGCAATATCTTCGCGGCTGCCGCCTTCGCCATCGACGCCAGCTTCGCTCCAGCCGCGACGGTCATTATGCGGCCGATCCGATATGTTCCAATGGTTTTCGATGATGGCCGATCTGCTGCCTGCCTCCCGTCACCTGCTCGCCGCCGCCGCCCTGGCTGGACTATCGGCATGCAGCATCATTCCCGACACCGGCGCGACCGACCCGGATCGCTTCGCCCAGGAAACGGCGCCGGTCTTCTATCGTCCGGAAGGCATCGATCCGCAGAAGGTGAAGCGCCTGCCGGTGCAGCCCGTGCCACAGGCGCGCGATCTCTTCCGCACCCAATTCCATCAGACCTATGGCCTGCCGACGTTCAACCCGGTGCATCAGGCGATGTATGCCCAGCGGAACGAAGACGATTTCACGCTGCCGGCCATTCCCTACACGCGCATCGATCCGCGCTTCCTGCGGCAGGAAGTGGACTATCGGACCAACGAGCGCCCCGGCACCATCGTCGTCGATACGCGAGACCACTTCCTCTATTTCGTCGAGCCGGGCGGCAAGGCCATGCGCTATGGTGTCGGCCTCGGCGCGGCGGGATACGCCTGGCATGGAAGGGGTCTTATCCAGTGGAAGCAGAAATGGCCGCGCTGGACGCCGCCCTCCGAAATGGTCGCGCGCGAACCGCAGATGCGATCGATTTCGGCCGAGCGCGGCGGCATGAACCCAGGGCCTACGAACCCGCTTGGCGCGCGGGCGCTCTATATCTATCAGAACGGCCGGGACACGCTCTACCGCGTTCACGGGACGCCGGATTGGCAGTCGATCGGCAAGGCCGCGTCTTCGGGTTGCGTGCGAATGCTCAACCAGGACGTGATAGATCTCTACAACCGAGTGCCCGATAAGACGGAAATCGTCGTTTTGTAGCGGTATTTTACCACAAATTTTCGTGATGTTGCATAAGTGCGATAGCGGGGTACGGCTGCGCTCTTTAGTTTTGCGCTTGTCTCTGCAAACCTCGCGGGGAGCCGAATCAGATCGCATGTTGCGGGTTTCGCTTCCCCCTCAATAGGAACTATGCTGTCGACATGAGCCTTCCTTCATCTCTATCCCGACGTAATTTCCTCGCCTTTGCTGGCATTGGCGCCGTTTCGACGCTCGCCGGCTGTGCTTCCACCATCGACAACGGCCCCGTCGTCAGCCCGGTGCAATATACCGGTTCACCCAGGCCGTTCCGCAGCTGGTTCTCCAGCTATGATGGCGAGCAACCGGACCCGGCCGTGATCTACGCGGCCGTGGATGACGGCGGCTTCCATGTTCCGGCGGTTCCCTACAAGCAGATCGATCCGCGCTTCTATCGCCAGCGGGTCATCGATCCGACAGGCGAAGCGCCCGGCTCCGTGGTCGTCAACACCACCCAGCGCATGCTCTACGTGACCGAGCAGGGCGGCACCGCCATGCGATACGGCATCGGCGTCGGCCGTGAAGGCTTCGCCTGGCAGGGCCGCGGCATCATCCAGTGGCGCAAGAAGTGGCCGCGCTGGAACCCGCCGGATGAAATGGTTGCCCGTCAGCCGGAACTCACCAAATACTCCATCTCCAATGGTGGCATGGATCCGGGCCTGATGAACCCGCTCGGCGCCCGTGCTCTCTACATTTTCGAGGACAAGCAGGATTCGCTTTATCGCCTGCACGGCAATCCCGACTGGCGCTCCATCGGCAAGGCCGTCTCCTCCGGCTGCGTGCGCCTGCTGAACCAGGACGTCATCGATCTCTATGATCGCGTACCGGAGCGCGCTCCGATCCTCGTCACGGCCTGATATCGCATATTCGCAAAAGGACGCCGTCTTCGGCGTCCTTTTGATTATATCAAGAATAAACCTCCACCTACGGTGGAGGACTGGACGAGTTTTACACGGTAGTTGAGAGACCTCCTGCTTGAACCGCTGGCGTGGCCCAGACTTCAAACAAGGAGGTTATATGGATGAGCAATCGCTCTCGCATGCGACGTGGGACTGCAAATATCACGTTGTTTTTGGCAGCAAATACCGAACGAAAAGACTCTACGGGGATGTGCGTCGAGAGTTGGGTGAACTCTTACGTCGTCTGGCTCAGCAAAAGGGCTGCCAGATCGAAGAGGGTCATTTGATGCCCGATCATGTCCACATGTTGATATCGATCCCGCCGAAATACTCGGTCGCGCATATAGTTGGATTTTTGAAGGGCAAGACGGCTCTTTACATTGCCAACAAGTACGCGCGTAAGCGCCGCTACAAAGGGTATCACTTTTGGGCACGTGGGTATTTCGTGTCGACGACGGGCTATAATGAGCAGGTCGTCAGACAATATATCCGGAACCAAGAAAAGGCCGACAAAGCTTCCGACTTTGCCGACCTCTTTAATCGTAGCTACTAAGCACTAACAAAACCACTTCTAGTGGTTCAAGCGCAGCGTTTCAAACCTCCACCTTTGGTGGAGGTCATGACTTTTCTCAAGAGCAGGCGGCGCTGATGCGCAGGCTTCAATCCGCTGCCAAATTTGCCTTAAGCTGCTGCAGCCGATCGCGCAGATTGGCCATTTCGGCCATATCGCAGCCAGTCGCCTGGCCGATGGCGTCCATGATCATGCCCACCTGGCATTTCATGTCCGTTCCTTTTTCCGTCAGCGAGATGATTACCTGCCGCTCGTCCTTCGGATCGCGCGCGCGGCTGATCAGGCCGGCCTGTTCCAGCCGCTTGAGAAGCGGCGAGAGCGTCCCGGAATCGAGATCCAGCTTCTCGCCGATCGTCTTGACCGAGAGGGCGCCCTTTTCCCACAGGACGAGCATGACGAGATATTGCGGATAGGTGAGGCCGACGCGATCGAGAATCGGCTTGTAGGCGCGATTGAAGGCATGTGCGGCACTGTAAACCGCAAAGCAAAGCTGACTTTCCAGCCGCTTTTCCTCTTCGGGTATCATGATCTGCCCATCGGCCTTGTCCGTCATTGCTGCTCCGCCATTTTCTTGTTGGGAGCATTGTCACAAATTCACCTTGCAAAATCAAATTGCAAAAAATAAATATTGCGCACGATTAAATCGTGATGTATATAATCATCATCCAAACCGAAGGGAGACATGACATGCCTATTCTCTACACCACCAAAGCTTCCGCCACCGGTGGCCGCGCCGGCCGTGCAGTTTCCGAAAATGGCGTCCTCGACGTCACGCTGACCGTGCCGAAGGAACTCGGCGGCGACGGCGCCACCGGCACCAATCCGGAGCAGCTCTTTGCAGCCGGCTATTCCGCCTGCTTCCTGGGTGCCCTGAAATTTGTCGCGGGCCAGCAGAAGGTCAAGATTCCGGAAGATGCAAAGGTTACGGCAACCGTTGGCATCGGTCCGCGTGCGGATGGCGGCGGCTTCGGCATCGAAGTATCCCTGGCCGTTCATATCCCCGGCATGGACAAGGCCGAGGCTGAAAAGCTCGCTGCTGCAGCGCATATCGTATGCCCCTACAGCCACGCCCTGCGCACGTCGACCGAAGTGCCGGTGACGGTTGCCTGAGCCAGCCCTGCGCGCCGCCTGAAAAGGCGACATAAAGAGATCAGGAGCGGAGGCTTTGCCGACCGCTCCTTTTCTTTTGCAAGAAAGTTGCTATATCTTTTCCTAGGAAAGGATGTGGCTATGGCAAAGGCTCAACTTATAAACCAGACAATGCCCGGTGAGGGACTCGTCATCACCAAGGCCGTCGTCAATGCTGCCGACCGGCTGGGATTGAATGCCCGCATACTCGCGGCCATCATCGGCGTGTCGGAGGCGACCGTCTCGCGCATGAAACGGCAGGACCATCTGCTGGAGCGCGATAGCAAGCCGTTCGAACTTGCCGTGCTTCTCGTTCGCCTCTTCCGTTCGCTCGATGCCATCGTCGGTGGTGACGAAGCCGTCTCGCGTCAGTGGCTGCGCAACGGCAATCTCGCCTTCGGCGCAGCGCCAATCGACAAGATCACTTCCATTTCCGGTTTGACAGATGTCCTTGCCTATCTGGACGCCCGCCGCGCTCTCGTCTGAGGCGCGGGCCATCTCCGGCCATTATTGGCGGCTGGTGGAATCGCAGCATCAGGTTTCGACGCTGAAGCTGGTCGATACTCTGGAAGAGCAGGCTCTTCTCGAAAGCGTCCTGGAGGAAAGCAAGCCGGCGCTGCCGCCGGAATGCGCCGACCTCGATTATTTGCTGGCGACGCCCTTTCGCTATGGCGCGATCTATCCCCACGGGTCTCGTTTCCGCCGCGCGGGCCGCACGCTCGGCGTTTTCTATGCCTCGGAGCAGGTGGAGACGGCCCTGGCGGAAATGAGCTTCTACCGGCTGCTCTTCTTCCGCGATTCCCCCGATACGCCGCTGCCCGTCAATGCGGCCGAATATACCGCCTTTGCCGCGGTCATCGCCACGAAGGCGGCAGTCGATCTGACCGCGCCGCCGTTGGATCGCGATCGGCAGCAGTGGACCGATCCGGTCAACTACGAGCCCTGCCAGTCGCTTGCCGAGACGGCGCGAAGCGGCGGCATCGAGGCCATTCTCTATCGATCCGTCCGGGATCCTCAGGGAGGCAGGAACATCGCGCTGCTCACGGCAAAGGCCTTTTCGGCGCGGGAGCCGGTCGAACGCCAGACCTGGCGCATCCGGCTGTCGCGTGCCGGCGTGCAGGCGCTATGCGAATTTCCACGGCGTCGAATCGGTTTCGAACGGCGGGATTTCGAGGCGGATCCCCGGCTATCGACGCGTTAGTTCAGAGCAAAGCAGCCAGATCGCCGCGCAAGCGGTCGCCATTGCCATCGGGCAGCCGTTCTTCCAGCGCCGCGTGAGTGGCCTTCCAGATCGGAACGGCGGCGGCGAGCGCTACCTTTCCTGATGGCGTAAGGCTCAGCAGGCGGGCGCGGCGATCCTTGGGATTGGGTACGATGCTGACCCATCCACGCCGTTCCAGCGGTTTTAAGGCCGCCGTCAGCGTCGTCTGGTCTATTGCCAGCAGCGCCGTAACCGATCCCATTGAGGCCGGCGCAGGCCTGTTCAGGGACATCATCAGAGAGAATTGACCATTGGTGAGCCCAAACGGCCGCAACGCTTCGTCAAAGCGGCGGGCAAGCGCGCGGGCGGCCCGCTGCACATGCAGGCAAAGGCAGGTATCGCGCACTAACAGCGTGGTTTCAAAGGGAATTTCGACTGCGTTTGACATGATTCATTAATATTGATATCAATGTATTTGTCAAGATTTTGGTAGTTGGTAGGCCGGAGGAGGGCGCTGACAATGAACCAGGTCGTTTCCAGGGACGTATGGCTGGAGGCCCGCCGCCAGCTGCTTGCCAGGGAGAAGGAGGCAACGCATCTTCGCGATCGCGTCAACGCGGAGCGCTTGGCGCTGCCTTGGGTAAAGGTCGAAAAAGACTATGTCTTCGACACGCCTGCCGGCAGGAAGACGCTCGCGGATCTCTTCGATGGCCGCAGCCAGCTGATCGTCTACCATTTCATGCTCGGACCGGACTGGGATGCCGGCTGCACCGGCTGCTCCTTCCTCGCCGACCATCTCGATGGAACGCTTCCGCATCTCAATCATCACGACGTGACGCTCGTGGCCGTTTCCCGCGCGCCGCTGCAGAAGGTGGAGGCGTACAGGAAGCGCATGGGCTGGGGGTTCCCCTGGGTGTCGTCCTTCGCCAACGATTTCAATTTCGACTATCACGTCTCCTTTTCGAAGGAGCAGCTCGCCGGCGAGACGGTCTTCTACAATTTCACGCCGATGGAATCGGCCGAAGGATATGACGAGCTTCCCGGCCTCAGTGCCTTCTACAAGGACGAAGCCGGCAATATCTTCCATACCTACTCGAGCTATGCCCGCGGCCCCGAGGAATTGATCGGCACGCTGATGATCCTCGATCGTGCCCCGAAGGGACGGAATGAAAACGGCACGATGCATTTTGTCCGCCGCCACGACGAATATGAGGATGCGGCGAAGGCGCATTCCTGCTGCCATTGAGGCATGATGAGGCCCTTGAATTCACCCAATGGGGAACAGCGGTCGAGCTGCTGCGTTCTGTGCCTAGGAAATGCCCGACGCCTGCTTGCCGGGAAACGGATGGATCAATCGATCGACCATCGTTCGGCCGTCATTGTCGTCGGGCATGATGCGCCTGCGCCGACATCGGGTTCGGGACGAGACGGATGACTGCAACAATCACAATAGGGAGAGAGATGTCATGGCTGAGAAGGGATATTTCGTCTGGTACGAGCTGATGACCACCGACATGAAAGCGGCCGAAGCTTTCTATAGCAAGGTCGTCGGTTGGGATGCGGCGGATGCCGGCATGCCGGAGGTCGGCATGGACTATACGCTTTTCAGCGCCGGTGCGGGCCCCGTCGCCGGCTTGATGATCTTGCCGGAAGAGGCAAAGGCCATGGGCACGCCGCCCTGCTGGACCGGCTATATCGGCGTTCCCAATGTCGACGAGGCGGCGAACACCATCCTGGCCAAGGGCGGCAAGATCTATCGTGAGCCGACGGATATTCCGGGTGTCGGCAGGTTCGCCGTCGTTTCCGATCCTTACGGCGCCGCCTTCTGCGTCTTCACGCCGCTACCGGGCCAGGATTGGGCGCCGGCGGCGCCGGCTACTCCGGGCTATTTCGGCTGGCATGAGCTCTATGCCGGCGATGGCCCGAGGGCCTTCGATTTCTACAGCGAGATGTTCGGCTGGGAGTTGAGCTCCGATTTCGACATGGGGCCGATGGGCAAGTACAAGATCTTCAAGATCGGCGATCGGGACTTCGGCGGCATCATGACCAAGCCGGCGGAAATGCCGGTGCCGGCGTGGAATTTCTACATCAACGTTCCGGCGATCGATGCCGCCATCACCCGCATCACCGAAGGCGGCGGCAGCATCGTCAACGGTCCGATGGAGGTTCCCGGCGGCAGCTGGATCGTCCAGGCCACCGATCCGCAAGGAGCGTTCTTCTCGCTCGTCGCGCCGGTGCGCTGAAGCCAATCCTCCCCTTGAGGCAATGAACACCTCCCCTCGAGGGGAGATGATGCTCTACCGCTTCAAGCTGCCGAGAATGCCCCGCACCAAGGCCCGCCCGACCTGCGTCGCGACCGTGCGCGCCATGCTTTTCATCGTTGCTTCCAGGATCGTCTCGCGCTGATAGCCGGAACGGCCGCGGCTTGCCGGCTTGCCGCTGTCGCCGCCGAAGCCTGGCAACGTCCAGCCATCGCCTGCGCTCTCATTCTGCGGCGCGGCCGCCTTGCGCGCACGCTCGGTCAGGATTTCATAGGCGGATTCGCGATCGACCGTCTGGTCGTAGACGCCGGCGACCGGGCTTGCATGGATGATGGCCTGGCGCTCGGCATCGCTGACCGGGCCGATGCGGCCGGATGGCGGGCGGATCAGCGTGCGCTCCACCACCGACGGCACACCCTTGCCTTCCAGCATCGACACCAGCGCCTCGCCCGTGCCAAGCGTGGTAATGACCTCAGCGCAATCGAAGGCGGGGTTGGGCCGGAAGGTCGAGGCGGCCGTCTGAACGGCTTTCTGCTCGCGCGGCGTATAGGCGCGCAATGCATGCTGTACGCGGTTGCCGAGCTGCGCCAGCACCGTTTCCGGCACGTCGAGCGGGTTCTGGGTGACGAAATAGACACCGATGCCCTTGGAGCGGATGAGGCGCACCACCTGCTCGACACGCTCGATCAACACCTTCGGCGCATCGTTGAAGAGCAGGTGCGCCTCGTCGAAGAAGAAGACCAGCTTCGGCTTCTCCGGATCGCCGACTTCGGGCAGCTCCTCGAACAGTTCGGAGAGCAGCCACAGCAGGAAGGTGGCGTAGAGGCGCGGGTTCATCATCAGCTTGTCGGCGGCCAGCACCGAGACCTGGCCGTAGCCGTCATTGCTGACGCGCATGATGTCGGAGATTTTCAGCGCCGGCTCGCCGAAGAAGTTCTCCGCACCCTGCTGCTCCAGAACGAGCAATGCGCGCTGGATCGAGCCGACGGAGGATTTCGAGATCAGGCCGAAGCGGCTGGAAAGTTCGCTGGCATTGTCGCCCATGTAGTTCAGCAGCGCCTGCAGGTCCTTGAGGTCGAGCAGCGCTAGGCCGTTTTTATCGGCGATCTTGAAGGCGATGTTGAGCACGCCTTCCTGTGCTTCGGAGGCATCCATCAGCCGCGCGAGCAGCAGCGGCCCCATTTCGGCGATGGTCGTGCGGACGCGATGGCCTTTCTCGCCGTAAAGATCCCAGAAGATGACCGGGAACTGATCGAACTCGTAGGGCGACAGGCCAATCTCTTCGGCCCGCTTGAGCAGGAAATCCTTGGCCTCGCCCTTGACGGCGATGCCGGAGAGATCGCCCTTGATGTCGGCGCAGAATACCGGCACGCCGGCCTTTGAAAAGCCTTCCGCCAGCACCTGCAGCGTCACGGTCTTGCCGGTGCCGGTGGCGCCGGTCACAAGGCCGTGGCGGTTGCCGAATTTCAGTGTCAGGAACTCGTCCTTGTTGATGCTTTCGTCCGGCTTGCGGCTGGCGCCGACGAAAATCTGTCCATCCTGCTGCGGCATGGTGTCGTCTCCCTTTGGGCGGCGGCACAGCAGCCTTTTCGGGCTGCCAGGGCCATTCATCGATTTGTCCTGACACTGTTATAAGAACTCGCATGAAGAGGGACAACCATTCGCATCGCCGTTCCGCTTCTGGTAGTATAATGGGGTCCGGCGCGGCTTGTGTCGGTTGCCCCATTCAGTTACGTTGACGTTAACGTCGTAAAGGCAGGAGGCCACAGTGAACGAAGTTATTGATCAGATCGCAACCAAAGCCGGCATCGCTCCTGATCTCGCAGAGAAGGCCGTCGGCATGATCCTCGCCTTCCTGCAGCGCGAGGCTCCGGATGGCCCTGTTACCAAGATGATCGAATCGATCCCTGGCGCTTCCGATCTCGTCGCGCAGTATGGCGGCCAGGACGCCGGCGGTGGCGGTCTGCTCGGCGGCTTGCTCAGTGCCGTTGGCGGCGGCGGTGGCCTCATGGCGCTCGGCCAGCAGCTGATGAGCAGCGGCCTCAGCATGGGCGAGATCACCTCGCTCGCCAAGGAAACGATCTCAACCGCCCGCCAGCACGCCGGCGACGAGGTGGTAGACCAGGTCGTCAACTCCGTCCCGGGCCTGCACCAGTTTCTCTGATCGGCATTTTCTCTCCGACACCAAAAAGCCCCGCGGCTATACCGCGGGGCTTTTTGTCATGAACAGGTAGCCGGCGACAATCATCGCCAGCCTCTTTTTGCTCAAACTCTTTTGCTGCCCTGTTTCCCATTGATCTGGTGCCATTTGCGGCCGTCGCGTTCGATGAGTTTGTCGGCGCTGGCCGGGCCGGTGCTGCCGGGCGCATAGGGATCGGGCTTGCCGCCTTTGGCCCAGAGATCGAGGAAAGGCTGCACGGCGGCCCAGCCGGCTTCGATACCGTCGGCACGCTGGAACAGCGTCTGGTCGCCGACGAAGAGTTCGTAGAACAGGCTTTCGTAACCGGTCTGCCTGCCGATGTCGAACCTGTCGGCATAGCGGAAGTCGAGCGAAACTGGCGCGGTTTTCAGCACCAGTCCCGGCGACTTGATAGAGATTTCCATGTCCAGGCCTTCGTCGGGCTGAACCTGGATGATGAGCCTGTTCGGCGGCAGCTCGGGGCGCGAGCCGTGGCGCGGGAACTGCGCGAACGGCACCTGCCGGAAGGTGATGACCACTTCCGTATCGCGTGCCTTCAGCGCCTTGCCGGTGCGCAGGTAGAAGGGCACGCCCGCCCAGCGCCAGGTATCGACGAAGAGCTTCAGCGCCACGAAGGTTTCGGTGTTGCTGTCGGGCGCGACATCGGCCGTCTGCGTATAGGCGGGCAGATCGTGGCCGGCGAGCGGGCCGGCGGTATAGGCGCCGCGCACGGCGTTCTTGGCCGCTTCCTCGGGCGAATACAGCCGCAGGGCCTTCAGCACCTTGCCCTTCTCGTTGCGGATCGATTCCGCGTCGAAGCTGTTCGGCGGCTCCATCGCCACCATCGCCAGCAGCTGGAAGAGATGGTTCGGCACCATGTCGCGCAAGGCGCCGGTGGCATCATAGAACTTGCCGCGCATGCCGACATCGACCAGCTCGGCCGCCGTGATCTGGACATGGTCGATATAGTTGTTGTTCCACAGCGCCTCGATCATCATGTTGGCGAAGCGCGTCGTCATGATGTTCTGGACGGTTTCCTTGCCGAGGAAATGATCGATGCGATAGATCTGGCTTTCCGATACGTGGTTCAGCAGCCGCGCGTTCAATGCCTGTGCCGAGGCGAGGTCATTGCCGAACGGCTTTTCGATCGCGATGCGGCGGAAGGCGCCGGTGGCCTCGTTCATCAAGCCGTTTTCGGAGAGCTTCTCGGCTATGTCGCCAAAGAATTGCGGCGGCACCGCGAAATAGAAGGCCGCATTGGCACTCGGCGCATGGCCGAGATAATCCGAAATCTCCTTGTAGACGCCGTTCTGGGTGAAATCGCCGGAGATATAGTTGATGCGCGTGCGCAGGCTCTGCCATGCCGCCTGCCGTTCCGGATCGTCCATGTCGCCGGAGGTCTTGAGAAAGGCTTCCAGACGCTCCAGCAGCATCTCGACGCCGCCAGTTTCGATGCCGACGCCGAGGATATGCAGATCGCTTCCCACCAGCCCGCTGCGGGTCATGTTGATGAGTGTCGGGACGAGCAGCCGCCGGGTGAGATCGCCGGCGGCGCCGAAGATCACGAAAGTCAGCGGCGGGGCCGGTGCGACGTCGGGGGTGGTCATGAACGCGTCTCCTTGTGGCGGCCATTAAGGGGGCTTGTGGACGACATCGACTATCTCCTCGGAGCTATTGCTGTTTCAGCTTTGGCTGAGGGTGTTCTAGCGCGGGCCGACGCCGGTTGTCGATGGGATCGACGCGCCGCCGTCGGCCGAGGTTTCGGGATTGGCAAACGGGCTATTTCTTTACCGCGACCAGGAAGAGCCGCGGGAAGCGCAGCAGCACCTTGCCGTCGACAAGCGGCGGATAGGCTTTCTCGATATGCATCAGATATTCGGCGGTGAAAGCATCGCGATGCTCGGCGCCGGCATGGTCCAGATAGGGGCGCAGGCCCGTGCCCTTCACCCATTCGACGATGGCTGCGGCATTCTCCAGCGCATGATTGTAGTTGGTGTGCCAGATATCGACGCGGGCCGATTTGCCGATCAGCCTGTTGTAATAGACCGAGGGGGCGGGCAGCGGATTGCGTCGCACGCTCTTTTTCGCAAAGGCATCGCTCCACGGGCCGCTTTTGCCGGTTTCCTCCATCATCAGATGGCTGGGCTCGGTCAGATTGTCGGGCATCTGCACGGCGAGCACGCCGCCGGGTTTCAGCCTGTCCATCAGATGGTCGAGGATATCGAGATGGTTCGGCAGCCACTGAAACACGGCGTTGGCAAAGAGCAGGTCCACCGGCTCTTCCGGTCGCCATGTGGCAAGATCGGCCTTGAGGAAACTGGTGCCGGGCATGCGCTTGCGCGCCGCTTCCAGCATGTTGTCGTCGCTGTCGAGGCCCGAGACGTTGGCGGCGCCGTATCGCTCGACGATCAGCTCGGTCGAATTGCCGGGGCCGCAACCGAGGTCGATCGCGCGCTCGAGGCGCTCCAGCGGCACCTGCGCCAGCAGGTCGCGCGCAGGCCGCGTGCGTTCATCCTCGAATTTTACATATTGGCTGGCAGACCATGCCATGAGCGTATCCTCTTCCTAGATTGCCGTTGTCTTCGCTGCGCATAGGGCCTTTCCGCTTTTCCTCGAATCGCGAAAACGCTCTATCCTTTTGTTTTCACGTACTTCCGGACGGAAAGCCGCTAAGCACTTTTCCTGGAGTTGCTCTAGCACCTGGATATATCAGAACCGTGTAATGACGCTGATTCCCGTACCCTCGGCCTTATCCAGAGACATAAGCGCCGGGACGGCTTCTTCCAGGCTTATCTTGCGGCCGATGAGCTTTTGCGGCGCGATCTTGCCGGCGGCCAGCATGTCGAGCATGGCATCGTAGCGCCAGGCCTGCATGCCGTGGCTGCCGTAGATTTCCAGTTCATGGCCGATGACCTGCGCCATGGGAATCTGCGGTGTCGCGTACTCGCCGAGCATGAGGCCGACCTGCACATGCCGGCCGCGCCGGCGCAGGTTCTTGATGGAGTTGAAGCAGGTTGCGGGGTGACCGAGCGCATCGATCGAGACGTGGGCACCGCCCTTGGTGATCTCGCGCACCGCCTCCGCCACGTCGGAAACGCTGCCCGCATTGATCGTCGCCACCGCGCCGCATTCGCGGGCGAAGGCCAGCTTCTCGTCGGAAATGTCGATGGCGATGGCGTTCGCGCCGAGCGCGCTGGCGATCATGATCGCCGACAGCCCGACGCCGCCGCATCCGTGCACCGCGATCCATTCGCCGGGCCGCGTCTTCGCCTGGTCGGCAACGGCGCGGAAGGAGGTTGCGAACCGGCAGCCGAGGCTCGCCGCCGTCGCATCGTCGATCGTTTCGGGCAGGTGAACGAGGTTCGTGTCGGCATAGTCGATGGCGACATACTCGGCAAAGGAGCCCCAATGGGTGAAGCCGGGCTGGAACTGGCTGGGGCAGACCTGCTGGTTGCCGGAATGGCATTCGGCGCAATGGCCGCAGCCGGACACGAAGGGAACGGTGACGCGATCGCCGACCTTGAAGCGCACGACGCCACGCCCGGTCGCGACGACCTTGCCGGCAAGCTCATGGCCCGGCACATGCGGCAGCTGGATATCGGGATCGTGCCCCATCCAGCCGTGCCAATCGCTGCGGCAAAGCCCGGTCGCGCCGACGGCGATGACGACGCCGTCCTCGCCCGGTGTGGGATCGGGCAGGGTGCGTATCTCGGGCGTTGCCTCGAAGGACTCGTAATACATGGCTTTCATGGGAGTTCTCGCTATTTCTTGACGGTCTGTCCGGCCCATCATTTTTCCTGATGGACCTATTCGTCAAGCTGTTGTTTCGGCGCATGAAAATTGCGCTATGAATGCGGTATCGGGCGCTTTGTTGCAAATGGATTTTGCCGCGCAGTTTCTGCTTGACCCCAGGATTGCGCGGTTATTTGCTCTTCGCCACATATAAAGAGGAAACTACCATGGCAGTCGATACGTCGCCCCGCACCACCACCTGGACCTATGTCGAAGGAGAATGGCTTTCCGGCAATCCGCCGCTGATCGGGCCGACCTCGCACGCCATGTGGCTCGGCTCGACCGTGTTCGACGGCGCCCGCTGGTTCGATGGCATCGCGCCCGATCTCGATCTGCATTGCCAGCGCATCAATCGCTCGGCCGTCGCCATGGGGCTGAAGCCAGTCAAGACCTCGGAGGAGATCGAGGCGCTCGCCTGGGAAGGTATCAAGAAGTTCGACGGCAAGACGCCGATCTACATCAAGCCGATGTACTGGGGCGAGCATGGTTCGCCGGGCAGTGTCGTCGCCGTCGACGCGGAATCGACGCGCTTTGCGCTTTGCCTGTTCGAAGCCCCCCTCGGCGGCACCGGCGGCGTCACGCTCACCGTCTCGCCCTTCCGCCGCCCGTCGCCGGAAACGGCAACGACCGACGCCAAGGCCGGCTCGCTCTATCCGAACAGCGGCCGCATGATCCTGGAGGCCAGAAACCGCGGCTTCAACAATGCGCTCGTGCGCGACCTGAACGGCAATGTCGTGGAGACGGCATCCTCCAACGTCTTCATGGTCAAGGACGGCATCGTTTATACGCCGATCGCCAACCGCACCTTCCTTGCCGGCATCACGCGCGCCCGCGTCATCGGCCTGCTGCGGCAGGAAGGGTTCGACGTTCGCGAGGAGACCCTGTCGGTCGAGCAGTTCATGGCCGCCGACGAGATCTTCACGACCGGCAACTACTCCAAGGTCGTCAGCGTCAACCGCCTCGACGATCGTGAGTTCCAGGAAGGGCCGGTCGCCCGCAAGGCGCTGGAGCTTTACATGAATTGGGCCCACGGGCGCAGCGCCAGCGAAGAATAGGCCCTGTCTCGCAAGAGAGGGCGCCGCGCCGTGAGAGTGCGGCCGTTTACGGCCGCACGGGTGTTCCGGAACGGCCCGCCGATGCGAGATAGGACCGCGGCGCAAAGAAGATGCCGTCGGTCTCGAAAGCTTCGAGATCTTCGGCCTGCAGCGCCCGGCGGACGTTTGGTCTTGCGCCGACGTGAGCCATGAACTCCTGCAATGCCGGCCTTCTGGTGAGGTCGATCTTGATCCAGGGCGACCAGTTCAGGCAGACGAAAAGATAGGCATCCGCGATGGTGAAGTCGTCGCCGGTCAGATAGGGGCCGGTAAATTGGCCATTGAGCCAGTCCAGCCGTTTCGACACCAGCTCGTAGAGGCTGGCGTGGGCGCCTTCATAGGCCGGGTTGAACAACATCGCCATCGGCTTGTGAAGTTCGGCGGTGATGAAATTCAGATAGGATTGAACCTGGCTTCGGGCATAGGTTCCAGCCTTCGGCAGCACGCGCGCGCCTTCCGGAGAGCATTCCGCGAGGAACTGCACGATGGCAGGGCCTTCGGTCAGCACCTTGCCGTCATCCAGCATCAGTGCGGGCACATAGCCATTACCGTTGATGGCAAGATAATCCTCGCCCGAACTCGTCCGATGCGTTTTCCGGTCGACCTCGACCAGCTCGATATCCAGCCCCAGTTCCCGACTGACGATGTGCGGCGACAGGGAGCATGCGGCGGCGTGCATATAGAGTTTCATCGGATATTCCTCCTTGTATGGGCGCGAATACGAAACATCGCGCGATCACGCGTTGAATATTTGTACCATTTCGCATAAAATTTCCTCGGTCAAGATTTTAATGCGAAACGGTACAAAAATATGAAGAGCGAGAAAAAGCAGGGCCGCCCGCGGACCTTCGATGCCAAGGCTGTCATCGGGCAGGCGCGGGAGGTTTTTTGGGATAAGGGATTTTCCGCGGCCTCGCTGGATAATCTGAGTGCCGCGACGAAGCTGAACCGGCCGAGCCTCTACGGCGCGTTCGGCGACAAGGAAGAACTCTATCTGGATGCGCTGGAAGGCTATCGCGAGGAGAGTCTCGACGTGCTGGCGGAAGCGCTGGATCCCGCTTTGCCTCTACGCGAAAACCTGGCACGCATCTATGACAGGGCTTTGCAGATATATCTGCACGGCGCGACCGCTGCGCGGGGCTGCTTTCTGATCAGCACCGCGACGGCAGAGGCCATTCAGCACGCCCGGGTGCGGGAAGTGCTCGGCCGCAGCCTGAATGAATTTGACGGCGCGATCAGCGAGCGCATGGAGCTGGCGAAGGCGCGTGGCGAACTTCCGGCCGATGCCGATCCGGCGACCCTTGCAAGGCTTGCTTCCGCTGTCATGCATTCGCTTGCCGTGCGGGCGCGCGCAGGCGATACGCGCGAAACGCTGGAAGCGATCGCGCGTTCCGGTGTCGATATCATCTGCCCTCTGCGGTAACGCCGAGCACGATGACGGTCGCGGCCCTAGAGGGCTGCTTCCTTTTTCGGGCTGACCCACCAGCAATAGACGGCGCCGATCGCCAGCAGCACGCAGGTTCCGAGGAACACCGCACGCATGCCGATATGGCCGCCGACGAAACCGCCCACGACGGGACCGACCACCTGACCGACATATTGCGACGAGATGGAAAGGCCGAGGATACTGCCGGTCGCCGCATCGGGAACGTTGTGTCGGATAACGGCGGTGATGCACGGCAAAAGACCGCCGAGCGCCACGCCCATCAGGAAGCGTAGCGCGATCAATTGCCAGGCCGAGGTCACGAAAGCCTGCGGGATGAGCAGCACCGCAGCGGCTGCCAGTGCCGCCATGATGACGCTCCAGTGGCCGATGCGGTCGGCGAGCTTGCCGAGCCACGAGGCCGACAGGATGCTGCCCAGCGCCGCGGCGGCCATGACGACGCCGGAGACCATCGTCACCTGCGCGCCGGTGACGAACTGCGCCACATAGACGGTTATGATCGGCTCGATCGACATATTGGCCAGCATCAGCAACAGGCCGAGCGACAGCATGGCGATGACGGGGCGCTTGTCGGGAATGGAGGCCCAGCTGCCGCTTGCCTTGGCGGCCTTCTTGCGCGCCGTGGATTTCTCCTCCTTGATGAGGAATGTCGTCGCCAGGAAGGTGAAGAAGATCACGCCGCCGGCCAGCAGGAACGTGCCGCGGATGCCGATTATCGGCGGCAGCGCGCCGCCGATCAGCGGCCCCACGAGATTGCCTGCCATGATGCCGGCGGACAGCGTGCCCAGCGCCCAGGCCGAGCGATACTTCGGCGTCTGCGCCGCAACCAGCACCATCGAACCCGAGGCATAGCCGCCGGCAAGGCCGGTGAACAGGCGCAGCCCCACCAGCTGCCAGACATTGCCGGCCATGCCCATCAGCGAGATGGCGATCGTCATGCCGAGGCTGGCGCGAACCAGCATCAGCTTGCGGCCGTAGATATCGCCAAGCCGGCCCCAGAGCGGCGCGACGAAGGCGGCCGCAAAGAAGGTGGCGCCATAGGCGATCCCGGACCATTGCACGATTGCCGCCTTGTCGCTGACGCCGAGTTCCTCGACATAGAGCGGCAGGAAGGGAAGCAGCAGCGTCATTGCCACGATCGTCGTGAACGAACCGACGAGGCAGATAATCAGGTTCCGCATCCAATGGGCGGTTTCCGGCTCGGCCGGTGCGGCTGCATCCCATCTCGTCTCGGTCATTTCTCGGCCTTTGCGTTCAATGTGTAAAACAGTTCCCGGCTGCCCGATGCCAGGATGTGACCCTTCGCGGCAGCGAGAAGGTCGGCACGGGTGAACAGGTCGGGAAGGCTCAATCGATCGACGTCGAGCGCATAGACGGTGACGTGGTAGCTGTGGATGCGCTCGTCATTCCAGGGCGGGCATGCGCCCATATAACCGCCATGCGGCCCATCCTTCAAGTTGCCGCCGCCGGCGCCATTCTGGCCGCGCCGTCCGTAGGCGGTGCGCTCCAGCGGCAGGCCTCCGGCCGAGGGGCCGTTCCCGTCCGTGCCTTCGGCAAGGCTGGTGCGAGAGGCCGGGATGTCGGCGAGCACCCAATGGACGAATTCCATTCGCTTGAAATTCTTCGGGATCGGCTTGTCGGCCTTGTTGAACAGCGAGAAATCCGCGGGAACGTCGGGATCGACCATTGCAAGCGCATAGGAGCGCGTTCCCTTGGGTCCCTTCGACCATGACACGGCCAGGCTCTTGTTGGGGCCGGGCGCGGACTTGTCCGCTGCCGTCGAAATGCAGGAAGCGTTTTCGGGCAGCAGCATCCGGCCGTTGCTCTTTGCAAACGTCACCTTGAGATCGGCCGACAGGGCAGGCGTGGCGACGGCTGCGGCAATGATGGCGGCATTCAGAACTTTGAGCATGGTTTTCATGATGTTGCCCTTTCATGTTGCGGCTCCTGTGAGCCTTCGAGGGCAGGATCTAACAAATTCATGTCGAGCGTCGGCGTACGCAAACGCTCAAAATTCAGCCTAAAACGCTCACGCGCTACGAAGTCGATCGGCGAAGCGGCGTGGGGAGCGATAGCCGGTGGCAAGGGCCGCTTCACGCAGCGACAGACCGTCCTCGGCGAGAAGGGTCGTCGCCAGCGCCACGCGCTCGCTCGCCAGCACGTCCCGCAGCGACGAGCCTTCGCGCGACAGACGCCGGCGCAGCGTCGCGTTGCTCGTGCCGAGCTCGGCGGCGATGAGATCGGCCGTCCACGGACGATCCGGCTGCCAGCGTACCAACGCGCGCACCGCCTCGGCGGTCGTTTCCGGCGAGCCGGGAAGGACGCCGCGCATACCGAGGATCATGAGTATTTCGAGGAGCCTGTGCTCGATCAGGGGAACAGGCAGGTTGCCGGCGGCAATGCCTTCGCCCGCATGGTCGATCGCAGCGGCCAGCAGCGGATCCAGCGACAGTTCGGCCTGGGCGGCGATGTGAGCGGGCGGAAAGGCTTTTGCGGCCCGCCGCGTCAATTCCTCGGGGAAAGTAATGAAGATCGCCCGGTAGACGCCGGTTTGCGGGTCTGGATCGTTGACGACATCGCCGCTCCAGCCTGCCGGCAATACGATCACCGTGCCGGCCGTAAAATGCCGCTGCCGCCCCATACTGACGATTTCCTTGGAGCCCTCAAGCACGGCGACGATCGAAACCTGCGAAAAGGCCGAGCCGGCGATGCGCTCGCGTTCGCGGGTGACGAAGGTGAAAAGCGTCGAATAGCTGCCGATGCCGCTCGGTGCTGCCGTAGGACGATTGTCCTTTGCCGCCAGGCGGCGCAATTTTTCCAGGATGTGATGATGCGCCTCGGACACTGCGATGGCTTCCTGCTGATATGGGGGTATTCTGGAGTTTGAACGATAGGCGTGACGATGCCAAGTCAGCAAAGCGCTTTGGAGGTTCGCCTCGTCGCATATTATCGACCGATTGCACCTTGCGATCGGTTTGCAGTCGGGTGGCTGAAAAATCACCCTGAGGCAAAGGAGGAGACACCTCATGAACTCTCTTGAAAATGCCCGCTGTGACACGGTCAAGCGTCTCTTTGCCGCTTACGTCGCCCAGCATCCCGATGTCGTCGATCCGATGCTGACGCAGGATTTCACCTTTTCCAGCCCGCGCGACGATCATATCGACCGGAAGCGGTATTTCGAGCATTGCTGGCCGAAGGAGAGGCTCTTCCGCGACATTCATATCGAACATCTGGTGGCCGATGGCGACGATGTGATCGTCGGCTACAGAGCCGAGAAAATGGATGGCGGCAGCTTTCGCAATGTCGAGTTGATCCGCTTTGCCGGCGACCGTATTGCCGAAGTGAACGTCTATTTCGGGCGAAACCTGTAGCGGATCAGCCCGTGATTTTCGCCATTGCGGCCGCAAGCGCAGTCGCGGGGCCGCTCAGCGGCTGCTGGACGCCTTCGGGAAGAAGGCGTGCGGCCTCGGTCATGGAGGCCTGCGCGAAGGCGATCGTGACGGCCCCTTCGCCGTGGGCAACCTTCACCGCATCGGCGATGGAGGCAAGATAGGCCGGCAGATCGCCGGCCCGAAAGTGCGCCCAGGTGCCCGGGATCAGCCGCACCTCGATCTCGGCGCCCGTCGTTTTCGCGGCAGCTTCGAAGAGCGCTGTCGTCGGGATGATGGTCGTCTCGACCGTGCAGAGGACGATGACCTTGCCGCCGGCCCTGACGGCTTCCTCGGCAAGGATGGCATCCGCCCGGACGATCGGCGCTGCTGCGCCGGCTGCGACCTGCGCCGCTGCCGGGCCGAGTGTCGAGCAGTTGAGCACGACGGCATCGGCATCCTCGGCCAGATGCCACAGGAGAGCAGCCGTTTCCGCTACGATCTCTTCCGTCAAGCGCCCTGCCTTTTCGACGGCAAGAAGGAGATCGGCGCGGACATGATGACGCAGCGCGCCGACAGGCAGCCCGAGCGCCTTCGCCGCAGCTTCGTAGACGACGATATTGCTTTCGGCGGTATGCAGGCAGGCTATCGTCACAGGCATTCCTCAAAATGGCCGGAGATCCGCGAGCCTAGCCGCGGCGGCCCGCTTTGTCGACGTTTCGGCATTGCGCCGCCCCATGTCTTCCGACGTCATCATATACATGAAGCTAAACTTCTGAGTCTATGCTATACATGATTGAAAAATAGGGCAATTTTTGCTCCCGCGTGCAACTTTTTTGGCATGTCGCCGGTTGCTCTTCCAGGCGACCGCTCCTATGTTCCGGTTCACCTGCCGACGCAATTTTTTGCCAAGAGGAGATATGACCATGGCTTTCGAATTGCCTGAACTTCCTTATGATTACGATGCACTTTCGCCCTTCATGTCGCGTGAGACGCTCGAATATCACCACGACAAGCACCACAAGGCCTATGTCGACAACGGCAACAAGCTCGCCGCCGAAGCAGGTCTTGCGGACCTTTCGCTCGAAGAGATCGTAAAGAAGTCCTTCGGCACCAATGCCGGCCTCTTCAACAACGCGGCCCAGCACTACAATCACATCCATTTCTGGAAGTGGATGAAGAAGGGCGGCGGCGGCAACAAGCTGCCGGGCAAGCTCGAAGCAGCCTTCGCCTCCGACCTCGGCGGCTATGACAAGTTCAAGGCCGATTTCGCCGCTGCCGGCGCAACGCAGTTCGGCTCGGGCTGGGCATGGGTTTCCGTCAAGAACGGCAAGCTCGAAATCTCCAAGACCCCGAACGGCGAAAACCCGCTCGTTCATGGCGCGAACCCGATCCTCGGCGTCGACGTCTGGGAACACTCCTACTACATCGACTACCGCAACCTGCGTCCGAAGTACCTCGAAGCCTTCATCGACAGCCTGATCAACTGGGACTACGTCCTGGAGCGCTACGAAGCCGCGACGAAGTAAGGTTTGCCGCATAGGCTGGCTTTCGCACCCGGCGTCTTTCTGGCGTCGGGTGTTTTCTTATCCGCCAGCCTGCAATGATGTGTCCGTGTGCCGCTTACCCTCCCCAAAGAGGCCGCCCAAGGAGGCTGAATGCCATCCGCACCGCTCTTCCGCTTCGGCGTCATCGCCGATCCGCAATATGCCGATCTCGAGCCTAATCTCACCCTCAATCGCTATCCCGCGAACAGCCTCGTCAAGCTTCGCGAGGCGATAGAGGAATTCAACCGGCGCGACCTCGCCTTCGTCGTCACGCTCGGCGACATCATCGATCGCGAGTGGAAGAGCTTCGATGCCATTTTGCCGGTCTATGAGACGCTGCGCCATCGCAAGCATTTCCTGCTCGGCAACCACGATTTCGTCGTGGCGCCTGAGCATCTCCTCAGCGTGCCGGCCCGTGTGGGCATGCTGTCGGCCTACTACGATTTCGGCCTTTCCGGCTATCGTTTCATCGCCCTCGACGGCAATGAGATCAGCGTCTTCGCCCCGCCGGAAGGCGACCCGCGCCGGCAGGAGGCAAGGGAGCTGATGAAGGCGCTGGAGAACGCCGGCGCGCCGAACGGGCAGCGCTGGAACGCGGCGATGGGCCGCGCGCAATATGACTGGCTAGCCGTCAAGCTCGAGGAAGCGAAGGCCTCCGGCGAGAAAGTCATCGTCATGAGCCACTATCCCGTCTTCCCGGACAATGCCCACAACGCGCTCGACAGCGACCGCATCCTGGCGCTTCTGGCCGAACATGATCACGTTGTCGCTTATCTCAACGGCCACAATCACGCCGGCAATTTCGGGGTGTCCGGGGGCACCTATTTCGTCAACTTCATGGGTATGGTCGATACGATCGATAGCACCGCCTACGCGATCGTCTCCGTTTACCCGGATCGGCTCGAGATCACCGGCTTCGGGCGCGAGACCGACCGGACGTTGCCCCTGCGCTGACCCTCACTCGGCCGCGATCATCCGCATCTCGGTAACATCCCTTTTCGGCGGCGTGCCGAACATGCGGGCATATTCGCGGCTGAACTGCGAGGCGCTTTCGTAGCCGACCCGGTAGGCGGCGGTTTCGACATTGGCATGGCCTGCAACCATCAGCCGGCGCGCTTCCAGCAGCCGCATCTGCTTCTGATATTGCAGCGGCGTCATCGATGTCAGCGTCTTAAAATGCTGGTGGAAGGAGGAGGGGCTCATGCGCGCTACGGCGGCCAGCTGCTCGATCCGCACCGGCTCCGCGAAATTGTCCCGCAACAGGCGGATGGCATCGGCAATGCGGCGGGTCTGCCCATCAGGCAAGACCAGCTTGCAGACCTCGCCGCCATTCGGGCCGGTGAGCAGCCAGAAGCAGATTTCCCGCATGATCGCCGGATAGAGCACAGGAATGGCGCCCGGTGTCGCGAGCAGGCGCGTCAATCGCACGAGGCAATCGGCGAGCTGCTGGCTGAGATCCTCGACAAAGATGCCAAGACGGGCGCTGCCCGTGGGCTTCGGCGGCGTATCGAGCTGTTCCATCACTTCGCGCATCATGCCGACATCGAATTCGAGGGAGATCGCCATGTAAGGCTTCTCCTCGCTTGCCTCGATCACCCGGCCGGACGCCGGTAGCTCGATGCTGATGATCAGGGCCTGCATTTCGGCATAGTCGATCACCTTTTCGTTCAGCATCAGCTGCTTCGCACCCTGGACGATGACGCAAAGCGCCGGTCGGTAGACCCTTGCATGCGGCATCTTCAATTCCGTCGAGCGCATGATGTGCAGGCCGTCGATGCCGGTCGGAAATAGGCCGTTGTCGCCGCCGTCGCCGGCGTCGATGAATTGCGTAATCGCATCCTTGAGGGCAGACGACATTGGCGGTCTCCAGGGCAGGGTACTCTTCCATCATCATAGCAGGGAGGCATCCGCGAACAAGCCGGTTGGAGGAATAGGCAAGAAATTCGAGAATTCCGGCATTCAAGGAAACGGTGCCAAAGGCGTAATTTTCAGTCATCAGGCGTCCCTTGGAGAACGACAATGACAACGGAAAATACCGATAAATCAAAGGCAAAGATTGCGATCATCACCGGCGGCAGCCGTGGTCTCGGCCGCAACACGGCCATTCATCTCGCCCGCCGTGGAGGCGACGTCATTCTGACCTACAACTCAAATAAGGCAGAAGCCGACAGCGCTGTCGCCGAGATCGAGGCTCTCGGTCGGAAGGCCGTGGCATTGCGGCTCGATGCCGGCGATACTGCGTCCTTCGACGCGTTCGTTTCCGAAGCCGGAAAGGCGTTACAGCAGGGTTGGGGCCGCGATCGTTTCGATTTCCTCGTCAACAATGCCGGTACGTCCTATCATGCGTCCTTCGCGGAAACGACGGAGGCCGAGTTCGACACGCTCTATAATATCCACCTCAAGGGCGTGTACTTCCTGACGCAGAAGCTGCTGCCGCACATCCATGATGGCGGCCGCATCGTCAACATTTCCTCCGGCCTCGCCCGCTTTAGCAATCCGGGCTCGTCGGCCTATGCCGCGATGAAGGGGGCGGTCGAAGTGCTCACGCGCTATCTCGCCAAGGAGCTCGGTCCTCGCGGCATTACCGTCAACACGGTGGCTCCGGGTGCGATCCAGACGGATTTCAGCGGCGGCATCGTTCGCGACAATCCAGAGGTCAACAGGATGGTCGCGTCCATGACGGCGCTCGGCCGCGCCGGCCTGCCCGACGATGTCGGCCCGATGATCGCCTCGCTACTGTCGAACGACAATCGCTGGGTCAACGGCCAGCGCATCGAAGTCTCGGGCGGCATGATTCTCTAAAATCCGGCCGTATCCCGGCCTCGTGCAGCACCTCAGCTGGCTGCGACTGGGGTGTTTGTCTGCCAGCCGTTCACCCAGATCTGTCGCAGACCGTCGCCTTCGCCCTTGAACCATAGGCCGGCGGGCTGGCAATCCTCGATCCGGTCGCTGCGGAAATTGCGGATCGCCTGGCGCAACTCGCACCAGGCGACGATATTGGCCGTCTCCGCGTAATAGATCAGCGCGATCGGCCGGATGATGCGGTCGGTGGCGCGGCCGAATTCGTCGCGATAGGCAAGATCGAGCTTTTCCTCGTCGCGGATGGCGCGGCGCACCAGGGCCAGATCGATTGCCGAGGCCGAAGGTGCTGCAAAGCCCCACGCATGCAGCGCATTCGCATCGAGGGTCTGGCGCAGCGGCGGCGGCACGGCGCCGGCGATCTTGGCGCTCACGCGCTTAGCGGCCTGCTTCAGTTCGGCGTCGCCGGTGCGCTCCAGCAGCGCTAGCGACAGCACGATCGCCTCCATTTCCTCGATCGAGAACATCAGCGGCGGCAGATCGAAGCCGGGCCGCAGGATATAGCCGATGCCGCGCTCGCCCTCGATCGGCACCCGCATTGCCTGGAGCGCCGCGATATCGCGATAGACCGAGCGTACCGTCACCTCCAACTGGCCGGCAATGTCGGCCGCCGTGACCGGCCTCTTGGCCAGCCGCAGGATCTGGATGATCTCGAACAGACGCGACGCCTTGCGCATTTCTTGCTCCAATGCCGAAGGCTACTGACAACACCCCGTCAGTTGGCTCGATTTATAAGATCGCCTATCGACTTGAAAATCAACCATTTCCTCTGCTGTTTCAATAGAGAGGACGATAGGCAACTGACATGGGCTACGCGGAAAATCTCTGGCTTTTCTTTCTCCTTCTCTTAGGGATCATCATCGTTCCGGGCATGGACATGCTGTTCGTGCTCGCCAATTCCCTGACCGGCGGCAGCAATCGCGGTCTTGCCGCGACGGGCGGCATCATGCTTGGCGGCGTGGTCCATTCTTTGAATGGCGCCATCGGCGTCGGCCTGCTGATGCATTTCGTGCCCATTCTCTTCAATCCGCTGCTGATTGCCGGCGGCGCCTACATGGCCTTCATCGGCTTCACGCTGATGCGCAGTTCCATCACCGTCGGCCATGACGGCCCTGCCGGCAGCCGGTCCGCCTGGAAGGCCTTTCGTCAGGGAGCGGTCACTTGCCTGATCAATCCCAAGGCCTATCTCTTCATCCTTGCCGTGTACCCGCAGTTCCTGAGGCCGGACTACGGCCCGGTTTGGATGCAGGCCGTCATCATGGGAGCCATGACCGTCGCAACGCAGTTTGCCGTCTACGGAGGTCTTGCCATTACTGCCGGACGTAGCCGCGATCTGCTGGTCGCCAATCCGCGTGCAACGGCCTTCGCGGGCCGCGCGGCCGGGCTGCTGCTCATCGCGGTTTCGGTGTTTACGGTGTGGGAAGGCCTCAAAATGGCGTGAGGGCTGATGCGGCGAATGAGTGTGTCTGCAGCATGACACTGATTTCACTTGGTTCTCACCACTTTGTGACTTCATTGCCGGAAGGGAAACCGGCAAACATGTCGCTCGTAATCATGCGCCGGCCGCACATGCGGTCTTGATCACTTGAAAGAGGTAGGAGAACGAAATGAAGTGGAAAGCGATTGTGGCGGCAACGGCTCTGGCCAGCATCGCCCTGGGTTCTGTCGTGGCGGCCGATGGCACGCATGACTCCCGTATCGGGCTGATGAAGAAGATCGGCGGCGCCGCGGGGGCTCTCGGCGCGATTGCAAAGGGCGACAAGCCCTATGATGCCGACATCGTCAAGGCATCGCTGACGACCATTGCCGAGACCGCCAAGGCTTTCCCGGATCAGTTCAATCCGCAGAGCGACAAGACCGATGCCGAGGTCAATCCGAAGATCTGGGATAATTTCGATGACTTCAAGGCCAAGGCCGCGAAGCTTTCCACCGATGCCGAGACGGCGCTCGCCCAGCTTCCGGCCGACAATGCCGGTGTCGGTGCGACGTTGAAGACCCTCGGCGGCAGCTGTGGCGCCTGTCATCAGGCCTACCGCATCAAGAAAGACTAAGCGGTAGGTCGGCCTCGTCCAGAGCAATTCCAGAAAAGCGCGTCGCGATTTTCCGCCCGGAATTGCGCAAAAGCAAAAGCCTGGAGCCTCTTCGCGATTCGAAGAAACGCGAAGAGGTTCGGAAAATCCGTTTTGGCATCCGCCCCGGTCTTGCCGCCGGTACGGAGCCTTATGGCTTTAGAGCCAAGGCAAGGGGGTAGGTGTGATGGCGCGATTTATCCGGTGGCTGCTCTGTCTGTTCGGCGTGATCGTCCTCGGCTGTGGCGCATTTTATGTCATCACCGCGCCATCGCCCTTGCCGGCAAGCCATTGGGCCAATCTCGGCGATCCCGATCTCAAGAATGGCGAGATGGTCTTCTGGGCCGGCGGCTGCACAAGCTGTCACGCGGCGTCCGGTGCGCAGGGCGATGCCAAGCTCGTGCTTTCGGGCGGCCTTGCACTGACGAGTCCCTTCGGCACCTTCCATGTGCCGAATATTTCGCCGGACGAGAAAGCCGGGCTCGGCAGCTGGACCCTTGCCGATTTCGGCAATGCCATGAAGCGCGGTGTCGGCAAGAACGGCGAGCATCTCTATCCGTCCTTTCCCTACGGCTCCTATACCCGCATGAGCGACAAGGACATCAACGACCTCTGGGGCTTCCTGAAGACGCTGCCGAAGAGCGACAATGTCGCCCCGCCGCACGAGCTGCCCTTTCCGTTCAACATCCGGCTGGCGCTTGGCGGCTGGAAGTTCCTCTATCTCAACGACCAGCCGCGCGTCGTTCTCGCCAAAGCCGACGAGAAGATCAAGCGCGGGCAGTATCTGGTGGAAGGGCCGGGCCATTGCGGCGAATGCCACACGCCGCGCGACAGCCTCGGCGGCTTCCTGAGCGGCCAATGGCTGGCGGGCGCGCCCAATCCGGAAGGCAAGGGCCAGATCCCGGATATCACGCCCGGCTCCAAGGCGATCGGCAGCTGGAGCGCCGGCGACATCGCCAACTACCTCGAAACCGGCTTCACCCCGGACTATGATTCCGCCGGTGGCTCGATGGCCGAAGTCCAGCAGAACATCGCCCACCTTCCGGGTGCTGATCGCGAGGCGATCGCGGCCTATCTGGAGGCATTGCCGGCGAAATAGACCGGAAGATACTCAGCTGATGGGCGAGCGCCTGGCGAGATAGAGATGCGTTTCGTAGTGCAGCTCGAATTTGCCGCCTTCAGCCGCGATCGCCCCGGCGAGCGCGGAAAGCAACGTCTCCCTCTGACCATCAGGCAGAACCCGATAGCTTGAGAGTGTGCGCAGCAGATCAGTGTAGCTTTGCGCGGTATGCGCCCGGCTCCAGCGATAGCAGTGCTGTCCTGACGCTTCGAAATGGTCGGACTGCCTTAGCAGCTCGGCGAACGGACCGTCGGGCAGATACCATGCCTCTGCCGGCGGGCCCGCAAGCTGCGGCGCATGGTGGGCGTAGATTTCAGCGAATTTTCCGGCAAGCGGCGGCTCGGGCGGCATCGGCACACTGCCGAAGACGGCGAGCGTTCCTTCCGGCTGCAGCAAGGCGGCTGTCCTGGCGAAGCGCAGCTCCGGTGAAACCCAATGGAACGATTGCGCCGCTGCTATCAGCCTGAAGCTCGCCGCTGCCCCCGGCCATGCTTCGAAGGTGGTCTGCGCAAAGCGGACCTTTGGAAACTTCTCCAGACTTTTCCGCGCGACCGCGATCAATTCCTTGCCTGGATCGAGCGCGAGAACGGAAAGACCCCGCCGTGCAAAACCTTCAGTCGCCTGTCCCGTGCCGCAGCCGATTTCAAGGATCTCATCCCTGTCGTTGAGACCGGCGAAGGCGATCACGTCGTCGAAGAGCCTATCGGGATAGGTGGGGCGGGCATTGTTATAAAGGCTGGCGACGCCATCGAATGTAAACCGCTGTTCCAAGGCGCACCTCCAGTCGCAGATCAGAGCCTGCAGCCTTTTTTCTAGCGCATTTCCGATAAAGCCTATAGCGGCAATGGCGCGGGATTCGAAAACAGAAGAGGGTGGTCGTGGACGCAGGGGTGACGCAAAGGGTTCCTTATTTCAGCCAATGGGAAACGCCTGAGATGACGTTGGCGGTGGTGGCCGAAGGCGCGCAGACTGCTTTGCTCCGAGATCCGCTCTGGGCGTCGTCCGGGGCTCGCAATGTCGAGGAATATGCTCATTGGGCCGCCAATCTTTGCGGCATGGCCTGCCTGAAGATGGTTCTTGCTGCCCGCACCGGCAAAACGGTGCCGATCATGGATCTGGCCATGGGCTGCAGGGATTACGGCGGCTATGTCGAGGAGCCGGATGGCAAGATCAAGGGGCTGATCTATGCGCCGTTCGTGCCCTTCGTCCGGGATCGCTTCGATCTGAATGCCAGGGTCGTCACCGGGATTTCTGTCGCCGACATCGCCGATATCCTCACGCAATCGGAATTCTTCATCGCGTCGGTCCATCATTCTATTCGCTGGCCGGAGACCGAGCCGCCGGCCAAGGGCGGACATCTGGTGCTGGTAACGGCCGTCAGTGGAAACAGGATCCGCTTCCACAATCCGTCCGGTCACATCGCGGAGACGCGAGAAAATGCGGAGATGCCGTTGCAGACGTTCGAGAGGTTCTTTGCAGGCCGCGGGATCGCCATCGATCGCTAAAATCAGTATGCGATGGCGATCCTGTTAAAGGCCGGCATCAGGCCAATGCCTGAAGGTAGCGCATGCCGGTGACCGGACGCGGCTTGAAGTCCATGTTTTCGTAGAAGCGATGGGCCTGGAAATTGCCTGTCGCAGCTCCCACGGAAAGGTAGCTGCAGCCGGCCTTGCGGGCGATATCGCGGGCGCGGTCGACGAGATGCTGTCCCACACCATGGCCGCGATGGCCGTCACGCACGAAGAGATGATGCAGGTCCATGCCCCGCTGCCCTTCCTGCGCCTTGTAGAGCGGCACGAGGATGGCGTAGCCGAGCAGGCCATGCTCGCCGTCGGCAACCAGCGCCGTGATCCAGGGCACAGGGCCGAAAAGATCGCGCTCCAGCTGCTCGGGCGTCGTGCCCGAGGGGTCGCCATGATGGGCGGCAAGCAGGCGGATCATGTCGTTCAGCTCCGGCAGGTCGCGTGGCTGCGCATTGCGGATGGTCAACACCGGCGGGCGGAGGAGTGAAATTTCGCTATCGTCTAGCATGGCATTCTGCGTCCTTGTTTTTCAAATGAGCCGTCAGGACGCTGCCGATACAACAAAGCCGCCTGACGGCGGCTTGTTGACATATGATCTGTCTTGGCCGCCTGTTACAGGTACAGCCAAAAATACGAGCAATTGTGGAGCGCGTGCGTGATCATGGGCGCATCAATGATCCCGTTCAGCGCGTTTGTCAATGGGGGGCTCAATGCTCCCCTTCGCATAACCCGTGGTCGGAAAGCGCGCGGATCACATAGCAGTCCTCGATGCTGTGCCCGTCGCAATGCGAGACGATGCGCTCCAGCTCATGCTCCAGCTTCCTCAGTCGGGCGATCTTGATGCGCACGTCCTCCAGATGCTCCTTGGCGATGCGGTCTGCACCCACGCAGGGACGGTCGGGGTGTTGGCTGAGTGAGATCAGCTCCTTGATGGCATCGATCGTCAGGCCGAGATCGCGGCCATGCCGAATGAAGGCGAGCCGCTCCAGGTCGCCCTTGAAATAGCGCCGCTGGTTGCCTTCGCTGCGTTCGGGCTCCGAGATCAGGCCCATCTGCTCGTAATAGCGGATCGTCGGCACTTTTACGCCGGTACGTTTGGACAGATCGCCGATCGTCAGCATCGGATACCCTCTCTATAGCTCTAGTCTCTAGAGCAATATATGCGGTCTCTCGCAGGATTTGCAAGAGCAGGCGGAGTCAGCTAGCCGGCGCGGGCTACCTGGGCGGTCCATGATCCCGCATATCATTGCGTCCAGGGCGCACTTCCATTTCGCTGCTAAGAATAGTATACCCCCCTATATTATAATTCGAGGCCGCAATGTCCCATACCATTCGTCAGCAAGCCAAGCTTCTTTCCCGCATCCGCCGTCTCAAGGGGCAGATGGAGGCGGTGGAACGGGCACTTGAGGCCGAACGCCCGTGTGGGGAGATATTGCAGCTTCTTGCCTCCATTCGGGGCGCCCTCACCGGGCTGACCGGGGAGGTCCTGGAAGATCACCTGCATGAGCATGTGCTTCATGCCGAAGACGAAGAGGCCCGCCGGCAGGCGGTCGATGAGATAGCCGACGTGCTGAAGACCTATCTGCGGTGACCAGCTTCGGCGCGTTCAACGGGAGACCGATGTCATGAGTATTTCCCCCGAGATGGGCCATAGCCACGTCTTTCTGGGCTCCGATCACGAGCGCAACGAGCGCCGCATCCGGCTCGTCATCGCGCTGACCGCCGTGATGATGGTGGTCGAGATCGGTGCCGGCACGATCTACGGTTCGATGGCGCTGCTCGCCGATGGCTGGCACATGTCGACCCATGTCAGCGCCATGCTGATTTCGGCTCTCGCCTATCTCTATGCCCGCCGGCATGCGCACAATGCGCGCTTCACCTTCGGCACCGGCAAGCTCGGCGATCTCGCAGGCTTCGCCAGCGCCATCGTGCTGGCGCTGATCGCGCTCATCATGGGCTGGGAGAGCGTGTTGCGGCTGCTGGACCCGGTGGCGATCAACTTCCGGGAAGCCATCGCCATCGCAGTGGTCGGCCTCGTCGTCAATCTCGTCAGCGCGTGGCTTCTGCGCGACGATCACGGCCATCATCATGGGCACAGTCACGCCCATGACCATGGTCACGAGCATGACGACGATCACCATCATGGCCACAGCGGCGGCAGGGACAACAATCTGCGTTCCGTCTATGTCCATGTCATCGCCGACGCGATGACCTCGGTTCTTGCTATCGTTGCGCTGCTGCTCGGCAGCCGGTTCGGCTGGACATTTCTCGATCCGGTCATGGGCATCGTCGGTGGGCTGGTGATCCTGCAATGGGCATGGAGCCTGTTGCGTATGTCAGGCGCCGTTCTCCTCGATTTCATCCCGCAGGGCGAGGATTTGCCGGAAGAGATCCGCGAGGCGATCGAAACGGATGAGGATCGGATCACCGATCTTCATGTCTGGCAGGTAGGCCCTGGGCATCATGCCGCCATCGTCGCGGTCGCAACGCCCGTTTCGCGCGATCCCTCCTTCTACAAGGCGCGGCTCGCCGACATCCACGAGCTCTCTCATGTGACCGTCGAAGTTACCGTCGACAAGGCGGCATAAAATCCGCTAGCAATCGGAAAGGTCGGAGGCTTGCCATATTCCTCGCATAGCCCACAATCTGCCCGATTCCGCTGGAGGCCCTTCGCATGCCCACATTGCTCACCCGCCGCCGTCTCATGGCAGGCTCGGCGCTGCTCCTTCCCGCCCTGACACTCGGCCCCGAAGCGTTGTTCGCGCAGGATAGCGGCGCGTCACCACAGACGCCGCCTGCAACGGATAATTCGGCAGCGCCTGACGGCGGCGGCCAGGGAATGGAAGATAGCGGCGGAACGCCGGACAATTCGCAGCTGTCCGACGATGTCGACAAGCAGCTTGCGGACCTGGAAAAGAAGACCGGCGGCCGGCTCGGCGTCTCCGTGCTCGACACCGAGACCAACATCTCCCTCGGCAACCGCGAAGAAGAGCGCTTTCCCCTGTGCAGCACCTACAAGGCGCTTGCCGTCGGCTTCGTGCTGGCGCGTGTCGACCAGGGCACGGAAAAGCTCGACCGTCGCGTCACCTACGGCAAGGACAAGGTCGTCACCTATTCGCCGGAGACTGAAAAACATGCCGACACCGATGGCATGACCGTGGCCGAGCTGTGCGGCGCAGCCATAACGCTGAGCGACAATACGGCAGGCAATCTGCTGCTCGAAAGCTTTGGCGGCCCTGCCGCGCTGACCTCGTGGCTGCGCACCACCGGCGACACCGAAACCCGCCTCGATCGCAATGAGCCCGATGTCAACCAGGCCGTCAAGGACGACCCGCGCGATACGACGACGCCGGATGCGATGCTGGATACGATCGGCCTTCTGACGCTCGGGAACACCCTGTCGGAAACATCGAGGGATCAGCTGATCAATTGGCTGGTCGGCAATACGACGGGCAACAACCGCCTGCGCGCGGGCCTGCCGACGGAGTGGAAGGTCGGCGACAAGACCGGTACAGGCAATAACGGCTCCTATGCGGACATTGCCGTCATCTGGCCGCCGGAGCGCGGCCCTGTCCTGGTCACGACTTTCGTTGCCGAGGCAACCGCGTCTGCGAAAGACGTGGAGGCGGTCTTTGCCGAAGTCGGCAAGATCGTAACCGGAATGGTCGGGCAATAGCTGAAATATCGAGAGTAAAAACAAGACGATACGATCAAGATATGAATCAGGATCGTATCGTCTTCACCTAATCTGGCAGCTTGTTCAGACGAGAGACAGCGCCGAGGCTGCGCTGTCCGTTTCCTTGTCGCTGTCGCCCTGGCTGTTGCCGGCGCCAAGCTTCTGCTTGATCTCATCAGCGATCTGGTCGTTGATCGCTTTCTGGTCGTCGGCGGAGAGGGCCTTGAACGAATCTTCCGTCAGGCCGTGCGCTTCCAGATACTGCGCGCGGATTTTCTGGGCCGGCGTCATGTTCGCCCATTTGGCGAATTCGTCGAGGATATCCTGGTTGGACTGCTCGCTCGACGACGTCGAGCTGCTGCCGGACGAGCTCGAGTCCGACTGGTCGTCAGTGGAATCCGCTGCCGAAGACGAGGAGGAGGAGTCGCCAAACTGGCTAAGCCAGAGAGCGGACGAAATGGAGGAGGAGACGCCGCTGGAGGCAATGGAAGGTCCCGGCTGGTCGTCCTGCTGATCGCCGCCATCGTCGGGCAGCGTGAAAGGCGTGCTGTCATCGCTGTCGCTGCTCTGCTGGCTGCGGATCGGCGTGCTGAAATAGTTCTGGGTGCTGTGATGCACTTTCATCGTCATATCTCCCTGCGGGTTGGGGAGACGATGACTCTGCAAGCCTGCCCGGGGCTTATGCCGATGGCCCCTCAGGTGCCGCAGAACGTCTGCAGCACCCGCTCCGTCGGCAGTGGAGGTTCGGCATAGGGCGCGAAGGAAGGCTGATCCTGGTAGGGTGTTGCGAGCACTTTCAGCAATGCCTCGAACAGGGAAAAATCATCGTCTTCGACTGCGGCAACGATGGCCTGCTCTATTCGGTGATTGCGGGGAATGAAGGCCGGGTTAATCCTGCGCATGGCTGCCGCACGCGTTGCCTGCGTTTGGGCATCGCGGTCGAGGCGCTCGCGCCAGCATTCAAGCCATGGCGCGACGGATTGCGGATCCTGAAAGGTGGCGGCGAAGTCGGTAATGTCCTCGTCCGCGGCGAGAGCGGCAAGGCGGCGGAAGGTGAGCGTGAAATCCGCACCCTGCTGCTGCATCGTCGCCAATAGCGACTGAATCAGCTCGAGGTCGCCGTCCTCCTCGCTCGCAAGGCCGATCTTGGCCCGCATGCCCGAGAGCCAATAGGCCTGAAAGCGCTCGCCATAGGATTTGATGACAACGTTTGCCAGGTCGATCGCTGTATCGGCGGACGGATCGATCAGCGGAATCAGGGTCTCGCCGAGGCGTGCGAGGTTCCATTGGCCGATGGCCGGCTGGTTGGCATAGGCATAGCGGCCGTTGCGGTCGATCGACGAGAAGACGGTTGCCGGATCATAGGCGTCCATGAAGGCGCAGGGACCGAAATCGATTGTCTCGCCCGATACCGTCATGTTGTCGGTGTTCATCACGCCATGGATGAAGCCGATATGCAGCCAGCGCGCAATCAGCGCCGCCTGCCGCTCGGCCACGGCTTCCAGCAGTGCGAGATAGGGGTTCGCCCGGTCTCTGATGTCCGGGTAGTGTCGCGCGATGACGTGATCCGCCAGCGTCTTCACGCTTTCCGTATCGCCGCGCGCGGCAAAGAACTGGAACGTGCCGACACGGATATGGCTCGCCGCCACGCGCGTAAAGATCGCGCCGGGCAGGGCTTCCTCACGATAGACAGGTTCTCCGGTGGTCACCGCGGCAAGCGCCCGAGTCGTCGGGACGCCGAGAGCGTGCATGGCCTCGCTGACGATATACTCGCGCAAAACCGGGCCGAGTGCCGCCCGCCCGTCACCACGGCGGGAAAATGGCGTCGGCCCCGAACCCTTGAGCTGGATGTCACGGCGCCTGCCGTTGCGGTCCTTCACTTCGCCGAGAAGGATCGCCCGGCCGTCGCCGAGCTGCGGTACGAAATTGCCGAACTGGTGGCCGGCATAGGCCATGGCGATCGGCTGCGATCCGGGCAGCAGCTCGTTTCCGGAAAAGAGCGCGGCAGCGTTTTGGCTTAGCGCATCCACGTCGAGCCCGAGCTCCCGCGCCAGCGCCTCGTTGAATTTAATCAGCCTCGGCGCGGCAACGGGTGTCGGCGCCTGATCCGCAAAAAACTGCGGCGGCAGGCGCGCATAACTGTTGTCGAATGCGACCGGCGGGGCCTGAAGCGCGCTATCATCGTGAAGAGGTGAGCTCATGGCTTTAAGGTAGGGCCGGCGAGGGGGGGGCGCAAGGTCCTTGCCCGTGGTAGGATAATATCCTACTTTATCCTACCGCCGACGAGGATTTTGTGATGAACGAGAAACTGAGTATTTCGCTCCCCAGTGAAATGGTCGCTGCAATCAAGGCTCGAGTCGATGCTGGCGCTTACGCCTCCACCAGCGAGGTGCTGCGCGCTGCCATCCGGGTCTGGCTGCGGGAGGAAGAGGAGTATCAAGAGCGCATGTCCGCAATCCGGCAAAAAGTTGCCGCATCCTTGGATGACTCTCGGCCAAACCTAAGCGGACACGACGTAAAGCAGCGCCTTGATGCCTTTTTTGACAAGCGTCGGTAGACCATGGAGCGATATGCGGTCGAGTATCGTCCGGAGGCCATGGAAAATCTGCTTGAGGTCGCGGCTTACGTGTTCGATCTAAGTCAGAACGTCGAAACGACGGAGGCTTATATTGGCCGTATCTACGCGCGTTGTGAAAAGATCGGCGATGCTCCATTCGGAGGTGTTGCCCGGGACGACCTGGGTGCAGGCGTTCGTATGGCGGTCTTCGAAAAAAGTGTCGTTATCCTTTATACTATCGTCGAAAATGCCGTCTGGATTACCAACATCTTCTTCGGCAGCAGAGACTACGCAACGCTCGTGACACGCGCCTAGTTCTCCTCCAGTTCCCGCGCCATCTCCGCAAGCTTCCGCACGGTATTGAGGTTTCTCGACGTTCCCGCCTTCAACGCTGGCAGCTTCAATTTGGAGCGTCCCGAGCCATCGGGGTAGTGCACGTAGATCTCCCTGCCGGCGATGTGTACTTCTTCGCCGCCGGGTGCGACGAGCTTGTCCAGCGCATCCTTCGGCGCCGCATCCGGCAGGAAGGTGACGAGCAGGTAGTTCGGCTTGGCGTGCGGGAAGGGCGAACTTTCCGCCGCCCTTTCCAGTGCCTCGCGGCTACGCAGGATCACGCCGGGGGATTTGCCCATTTTCTCCGCCAGCGCCTGTTCCAGCCGGGTCCGGACTGTTGTCTCGTCCTCCCCGGCGCGGAAAAGCACGTTGCCGCTCTGGATGTAGGTGCTCACATCCGTAAAGCCGATCCCTTCGCAGAGCGCCTTCAGGTCCGCCATCGACAATGTGCCGGTGCCGCCGACATTGACGGCACGCAGTAGGGCGACGAAGACGGTCATGGCTCACTCCTGCCGTTCGGCTCACATCTTCTCGGCGACCTTGACGGCGAAGGCATATTCGAACGCCACTTCCTCCAGACGCTGAAAGCGGCCGGATGCGCCGCCATGGCCGGCATCCATGTTCGTCTTCAACAGGATTGGGGCGTTGCCCGTCGTCTTGTCGCGCAGCTTGGCGACCCACTTCGCCGGCTCCCAATAGGTGACGCGCGGGTCGGTGAGACCGCCGAGCGCCAGGATCGGCGGGTAGGGCTTCTCGCCGACATTGTCATAGGGGCTATAGGCGGCGATCTGCTCGTATTCCTCTTTGCTCTCGATCGGATTGCCCCATTCCGGCCACTCCGGCGGCGTCAGCGGCAAGGTGTCGTCGAGCATGGTGTTGAGCACGTCGACGAAGGGCACGGCGGCGATGATGCCGGCGAATTTCTCCGGCGCCATGTTGGCGACGGCACCCATCAACATGCCGCCGGCCGATCCGCCCTCCGCGATGATCTTCGCGTAGGAGGTGAACTTCTCCTGATTCAAATAGTCGGCTGCGGCGATGAAGTCCTTGAACGTATTGGTCTTCTTTTCCATCTTGCCGTCTTCGTACCAGGCAAAGCCCTTGTCCTTGCCGCCGCGGATATGGGCGATGGCATAGATGAAGCCCCGATCTGCGAGCGACAGGCAATTGGTGTTGAAGCCGGCGGGAATGGTGACGCCATAGGCGCCGTAGCCATAGAGCAGGCAGGGCGCGGAGCCATCCAGGGGCGTATCCTTGCGGTATAGCAGCGTCACCGGCACCCGCTCGCCGTCCCAGGCCGGCGCGAAGACGCGGCGCGTCACATAGTCGGCCGGGTCGTGTCCCGAAGGTACTTCCTGCGTCTTCAAGAGGGTGCGCTCGCGCGTCTCCATGTTGTAGTCGTAGAGCTGGCTCGGCGTCGTCATCGATGAATAGGAGAAGCGGATGACATCCGTGTCGTATTCCGCCGCCCCCTGCAGGCCGAGCGAATAGGCTTCCTCTTCGAAGGCGATCGCATGTTCCTCGCCGCTGCGGCGGTCGCGGATGATGATGCGCGGCAGGCCGTCCTTGCGCTCCAGCCAGATCAGATGGCGGGCATAGGCGAGATGGCTGAGGATCAGCGTGCCCGGCTTGTGCGCCACGACCTCGCGCCAGTTCTCCTTGCCCGGCGCCTCGGCCGGCGTCTCCATGATCTTGAAATCCTTAGCGTCGCCGTCGTTGGTGAGAATGTAGAAGACGTCGCCGCCCTCCGTGATCTCATATTCGATGCCCGTTTCGCGCACGGCGACGATCTTGGGATCGGCGGTCAGGTCCGAGGTCGGGATGATGCGGTATTCGCTGGTTTCGTGATCGTGGATATCGATGAAGATGTAGTCGTCCAGCAGCGAGCCGCCGACGCCCATGAAGAAGCCCGGATCCTCTTCCTCGTAGACAAGCCGGTCCTCGGACTGCGGCGTGCCGATGATATGGTGGAAGATCTTCGAGGGGCGATGATTCTCGTCCTGCAGGGTATAGAAGAAGCTCTTGCCGTCTGGCGCCCAGATTGAATCGCCGCCGGTATTCTCGATCACGTCGCCGAGATCCTCGCCGGTCTCGAAGTTGCGGATCTTCAGCGTGAAGTATTCCGAGCCCTTGTCGTCATAGCCCCAGATGCCGTGGCTATGGTCGGAGGAATGGTCGAGGCCGGAAAGCCGGAAATAGGATTTTCCTTCATTTTCCTTGTCGCCGTTCAGCAGCAGCTTGCGGTCGCCGCCGTTACGCGGCTCGCGGAAAAAGCGGGGCTGCTCGCCGCCGGTGACGAAGAACGTGCCGTAGGCATAAGGGCCGTCCTTCATCGGAACGGAGCTGTCGTCTTCCTTGATGCGCCCCTTCATTTCGCCGAAGAGAATCTTTTGCAGATCCTTCGTGTCCGCCATTGCGGCATTCATATAGACGTTCTCGGCTTCCAGATGCGACCGGATCTCCGGCGCCAGGATCGACGGATCCTTGAACATTGCCTGCCAGTTGTCGGCGCGCAGCCACGCATAGTCGTCGGTGCGGGTGATGCCGTGGCGTGTGTCCGAGAGCGGCTTTTTCGGGGCGGCAGGCGGGGTGGGAAGATTCTTGAAAACTGACACTGGAGCGCTTTCTCTGGTGTGAAAGTCGGATGTGAAGTGAAGAGAGAAATAGAGGGCGCCGACGTGAGGTTCAAGCGGCAAGTCTGACCGGCAAGCTTCATGCAAGCCGTCGATATTAGTTTCGATCGGACAGGCAGCGTGGGGAAGCCGCATAGGGTGTTGCCTTGATGAGACCACATTCTTTACCGAAGTCGGCATGCAGTGCGTCGATATAAAGGCGGTCAAGCGCCTTCCCTGATGGAACGGACGCGCTCAAATCCAAAACAATGCAAGGGACCGGTCTTCATGCTGAAACTCTTTGCCATCATTATTCCATTGGCTTGCGTCGCCACCTCCGCCTTCGCCGTCGATCCGGCCATGAAGAAGCAACTGGAAAAGCTCGATCCGTCGGAACGGATGGAGCAGGCATGCGATGCCGAGGCCATGAAGCGCATCGGCACGGACAAGACTGGCTTCAGGCCGGATAAGGTCATCGCCTATACGTTCGGCGACCCGGATATGAAGCCGGATGCCATGGATGCGCCCGGCGCGGTCTTTCGCAGCAAGGGGGACTGGTATCATCTCTCGTACAAATGCATCACCGGCCCGCAGCATATCCATGTACGGGAACTGAGCTATCAGATCGGCGACAAGGTGCCGCGCGGTGCCTGGCAGGAACATTATCTCTACGACTAAGCGCTCCGGATTTGCTCCGGAAGGAAACCGCGGCGATCACAGTGCGTCTTGTGATCGCCAGAGGCCGGTGCGCTCAAGCGCTACCGCCATTTGAGCGATTCCACGCGGGTCAGCTCTGACAGGATGTGCTCCTGCACGTCGGGCGGTTGCCGGCGGACCGCGTCCGCCAGGTCGCGTAGCGTCGCTCTGAGGCTGTGAAGCTGGTCCACCAGATCCATGACGACATCGACGCCCGGCTCGTTGACGCCCATCGCCTTGCTGAGGTCGAGGATGAGCCGGCCGCGCGCGATGTCGGCCTCACGGAAACTGCGGCCCTCATCCGTGACTTCGGGCACGACCCAGCCCTGTGATATCCAGATTTCCAGCACCGTGGTCTCGATCCGGAGGTGCAGTCGGAACTCGCTCTCGTTCATCGCTTATCCTCCCATGGTCTTTCTGGGATCTTGCGCCTTGCCTGCCTCCCAATCGGAAACGAAGCGCGTCAGATCGGGATCCGGCGTATCCGGCAGGACGATCTTCAGGGAGACGTAGGCATCGCCGTTCTCCTTGCCGCGCACAGGGGCGCCCTTGCCCTTCAGCCGCAATACTTTGCCCGTATTGGAGTTCGGCTGCAGCGTGACGGTAACCGCGCCCGAAGGGGTGGGGACGCGGATCTTGCCGCCGAGCACCGCTTCCGTCAGCGAGATCGGCAGTTCCATCCGGATGTCGTCGCCATCGCGGGTATAGAAGCGGTGCGGGCGCACATGGACGGCAATCAGCGCATCGCCGGCAGCGCCGCCGCCGAAGCCCGGCTCACCCTTGCCCTTGAGGCGAAGCGTCTGCCCGTCGCGCGTTCCCGGCGGAATCTGGACGTCGAGCGCCGGTCCGTCCGGCAGGCTGATCTGCTTCTTTGCGCCGTTGATGGCGTCCAGAAAGTCGACCTCCATCGAATAGTGACGGTCTTGACCCTGCATCTGGGATTGGCCTCGGCTGCGCCGCGAGAAGAAACTGGAAAATATGTCGTCGGCGTCGCCGAAATCGGCAAAGCCGCCCGCATTCTGGTAAGGGCCATGCTGGCCCTCCTGCGCCGCGTAATCACGGTAGTAGTTGCGCGGCGCCTGCTCGGCACCGCTGCTGTCGATCTCGCCACGATCGAACCGCCCACGCTTTTCCTCGTCGCCGAGGATGCCGTAAGCCGAGGAGACCTCCTTGAATTTCTCCTCGGCCTGCTTGTCGCCGGGGTTGAGATCGGGGTGCAGCTTCTTGGCAAGCTTGCGATAGGCGCTTTGAATGTCTTTTTGCGGGGCGTCCCGCTTCACGCCTAAAACTTCATAGGGATCGCGACTCATGCATGTCTCTCTTTGGGAGCACGGAAAAATACGCAGATAGTGCTACGGCAACCTCATATCAATCGTAGCATAGACGCGGTCAGGTTGAAGCCCGGACTTGGCGGCTTTCGTGCCTTGCGCACTTATGATGTGAAATAGACACGATATCGGCCGGTTCGCCATATTTCCGGCGTGTTGCCGGATGATGCGGGCGCTGAGGCCGGACGGCAATGGTGCGTTCCGTCCGCCAGATTCCAATTGCTTGATCCACCCGGTGGCCGCCCGATGAAACGTCTTTTGCTGACATCCCTGATCCTGCTTGCGGCACAGGCCGCCTTTGCCGCGCAGCCGGAGCAACCGCCGGCCGGTTGGCCGCAGCTGCCGCCCAAGGCGCCCGTTTCGAAGATCAAGCTCGTCGAGCCGCATCTTCATGTCAACCGGGCAGGCGCCGGAGCTCCCCGTATAGCGCTTACCTTCGACGCCTGCATGGGCAAGACCGATCCGCGCATCCTGGGCACCCTTGTCGATCAGCGCATTCCGGCGACGATCTTCGTCACCGC
Organism: Martinezella lusitana; assembly: GCF_010668395.1. GTDB lineage: Bacteria > Pseudomonadota > Alphaproteobacteria > Rhizobiales > Rhizobiaceae > Rhizobium > Rhizobium lusitanum_A. The sequence goes on along the minus strand of NZ_WUEY01000017.1, from coordinate 53,954 downwards.
GCGCTGGCTGCGCACGAATCCCGATGCGCTTGCCGTCTTCCTGGCCCATCCCGATCTTTTCGAGCTGGAAAACCACGGTCAGAACCATATCCCGGCCGTCGATGCTCCGACCAAGGTCTACGGCATTCCCGCCGCCGGCTCGCCACAGGCGGTCGCCCAGGAAGTCAAGGGCGGCGCCGATGCGATGGTTGCCGCCGGCATTCCGCAGCCGCGCTGGTTTCGCGGTGCGACCGCGAAGTACAGCCCTTCCGCCATCGCCCAGATCCGGGGCATGGGCTACCGGATCGCCGGCTATTCGATCAACGGCGATAGCGGCTCGCTTCTGCCGGCCAAGATGGTCGAGAAGCAATATGCCTCCGCCAAGGACGGCGATGTCATCATTTCCCATATCAACCAGCCGACGCATGCGGCGGGCGAGGGGGTCGCGGCAAGCATCCTTGCGCTGAAGGCGAAGGGCGTAGAGTTCGTCCGCCTGCAGGATATCCCCGAAAAGGGCGATGACGGCACGACGAACTGACTGCCGGGAGCCGCGTGACCGGAACGGCTAGCCCGGCAATTGCGGCTGGGTCTTTTCCTCGATGAAAAGCTCGTCGACGACGGCCATGACGATCAGCGACAAGGGCAGAGCCAGCATGGCGCCGACGGCGCCCCACATCCATGTCCAGAAGATGATGGCAAGGAAGACGACGAAGGGATTGAGCTCCCACTGGCGGCCCATGATCGCGGGAAAGACGAGGTTTTCGACCGCCATGTGCACGGCGAAGAATGCCGCCGCCGGCGCGAGGGCGAAGATGATGTCGGAATGGGTAATGATGCCGGCGATGGCCAGCGCGATCGTCATCGTCGTGACCCCAAGGAATGGAATGAAGCTGGCGACGAAGGCGAAAACGCCCCATAGCAGCGGCACGCTCATGCCGCCGACATAGGCGATGATCGTCATCGCGACGCCGATGCCGGCATAGATCAGCGATGCGGTCGCGAAATAGAAGCCGAGCACCCGTTCCACCGCATTGATGATGCGGATCGCCGTCAGCCGCGATGTCCGGCTGGAGAAGGTCATGATGATCGTCTTGCGCAAGCTGATCCGGCCGGCGAGAAACAGCAGCAGCGCCGCAAAGAAGATCAGGATCTGCACGATCGCCGGCGTCAGGCTGTTGGATACGACATGCAGCACATTGCCGCTGTTTTCCAGCAGGGTGCTGGCCGACATCGAGCCGCCCTGAAGGGTCTCGGGCGAAATGTGCAGCCATTTGAACCGATCGAGATAGGGCATCAGCCGATCCGAGGTGCGCTGGAAGAAATCCGGCGCTTCCTGGGCGAGCTTGGCCACCGGCCCGGCGAGCGCATTGATGATAAGGAAGATCACCAGCGCCACGGCCGACGACAGGAGAACGGCATTGAGGATGCGGGGCACGCCGAGCTTGCTCAGCTTCTCCGCCGCAAGGCCGAGGATCATGCCGACGACGATGGCGAGCGTCACAGGAATGAGGATGATGGACATCATGTAGACGCCGGCGAGCGCCAGTATGAGGAAGATGCCTATGGTGGCCCAGGCGGAAGCCGTGCCGAGCTTGGCTCGGCCGGCTTCATCGGAGAGGTCGAGGTTCTCCGCTTCGTCGCCGAGCGTACGCGACATGTTTCTGGCGGAGCCTGCGCCAGCGTCCTGCGCTCTTGCAGCATCCGGCCGGCCGGCAGCGGTCTTATCGAATTCCATGCCTAGAACGTCCCCGAAGGCAGAATTACCTCGCTACTCAAACGCGAAAAGCCCGCTGCGGTTCCGCAACGGGTCTCTTTAGGTCCGATAATCGGCGAGAATCGGGCTCAGGCGATGAGGTTCAGCCCGATGCCCCAGGGGTCGCGCAACGATACGCCGCCGTCGCGCTTCTCGGTCTTGATCTCGTGCTGTTCCAGGGCGGCGACGGCCTTGTCGAGCGCGGCCTTGTCGTTGAAGCGCAGCGTATAGTCGGAAAGGCCGGTCATGTGCTCGGAGCGCACGCCCGCGCCGCGGCTGTTCCAGGTGTTGGCGCCGAGATGATGGTGGTAGCCGCCGGTCGCAAGGAAGGTCGCGCCGGGATAGCGCGCGGCCATGACCTTCATGCCGAGCACGTCGCGATAGAAGGCGTTGGCTTCGGCAACATCGCCGACCTGCAGATGGATGTGGCCAATGGCCGAGCCTGCCGCCAAGCCGTCCCAGCGATCTTCCGGGGCGCTCTCGTAAAGCTTCTGCAGATCGAGCCGCAGCGTGGCCATCTCGACCGTGCCGTCATCGTGGAACGTCCATTCCTCGTGTGGCCGGTCGGCATAGATCTCGATGCCGTTACCCTCGGGGTCCGACAGATAAATGGCTTCGCTGACGATATGATCCGATGCGCCGTCGAGCACCACGTTGTTATGCGCGGCATGGCGAAGCCAGCGCGCGAGTTCGGCGCGGCTCGGCAGCAGGAAGGCGGTATGGAACAGGCCGGCGGCCGTGCTCGGCGCGCGCGTCGCGGCCCGGTCCGTCGTCAGCGTCAGGAGCGGATGGCCGGCAACGCCCAGAACCTCGCCGCTTGCCGTCTTTTCGATCACCTTCAGGCCCAGCATGTCCTGATAGAAGCGCGAAACCTGCGGCAGGTCGGTGACGACGAGATGCGATTGGCCGACATAGGCCGGGCGGGTCAGTGCGTAGGAGGGGGCGGTTTCGGTCATATGGTCAGTTCCAACCTCGATAGTCTTGAAAAAGGCAACCGGCGTTGGCGGCACTGTGGCCGCCAGAGGCGGGCGGGAGGGTTTTCGCCGGTTGATATGCCTTTTCGATATCCTCTGGCCCGCTGTACTTGCATATTCATATGGCGGATTTCGATTGTTCACAGAAGACTATAAATTGCGGATTGAGCGTTCGCTTTCCATTGACGGGCGAGAGAGGCGCATCCGTTCACGAAGATTGATCGATGCGCGCGTTTGGCGCAGTTGCGTCCTTGCCGTTCCGGTGCAAGGATCGAACTTACACGGAAACGGAACCGGGCGAAATGACCGAATACAGAGGCATCCGGTGGGCCTACGACCGATATGAGATCATTGCCGATAGCATCGTCAATGGCGTCGGTGTGGTCTTCGCGCTGATCGGCGCGACCGTGCTGATCTTTTACGCGACGGTCTGGAGTTCCTATGGCGGCATGGCCGCCGCCTGGATTTACGGCGTCGGCCTGGTGCTGACGCTCGGAATGTCCTTCACCTACAATCTCTGGCCCGTATCCCGGACGAAATGGTTTCTCCGGCGCTTCGACCACTCCTTCATTTACGTCCTGATCGCCGCCACCTACACGCCCTTTCTCGAGCGAGGGGCCGAGGATCCGTTGCTGCTTGGCGTGCTGATTGCCGTCTGGGTTTTTGCCGCCTTCGGCATCGTCCTGAAGTGCCTTTTTCCCGGGCGTTACGATCGGCTGGCGATCCTGCTCTATCTGGCGATGGGCTGGAGCGGCGTCCTCGTCGCCAAGCCGATCTCGGACCACATTCCGTTCGCGTCCCTGCTGCTCATCGTCATCGGCGGCGTCATCTATTCGCTCGGCGTGATCTTTCATGTCTGGGAAAAGCTGCGCTTCCAGAATGCGATCTGGCACGGCTTCGTCATCGCCGCCGCCGCAGTGCATTATTCGGCCGTGCTGACCTGCTTCAGCCTGTCGCCGGAAAACTTTTGACGATCTGTGCCGTCGGCGTGCATTTCCTGGTCGAGCGCAGGCTGCGTACCAGGCGCATGACGATGGCGTCATAGCGCTGCATATCCGCTTTCGAATAGTCCATCTGGAAGAAGGCGGCGGCCCCGTTGCAAAGCGCGACGCCGCGCACATAGACGATGCGGCCCTGTCTGGTGCCGGAAAAGCTGATGCCGCGCGAATTCGATTTGGCGTAGGAAATCTTCCAGCCTTCATCCCTGGCAAGGGCTACGCGCCCGTTTGCTTCGGTCGTGAAGTCGCCATTGGCGACGACCGTGCCGAAAACCTGCAGGCTGGCGGACCGGTCTGCCGGCCACAGCGAGAGCCGGTTGGCGTCGTCGGCAGGGGCGGCAAGGTGGAATTCCGACGGCAGCTCGATCGCATAGCCGAGGCCTGCATCGTCATAGGACCACCAGTCCGCGGCGAGGGCCGAGGCCGGCGAAAGAAGCAGGAGGGCGAGCAGGCGGGCGAGCATTGCGGTTTCCGGGAGGCTGGAGCTGCAAACCGATCAAGAATAGCGCATTTTTCAGCGAAAATTCCAACACTATTCGAACGGCTAACGCAAATTAGCTCGAATTCGTTACAGCTTCATTGCGAGCCATGCAGGATTGGCAATGTCGTCTATGCGTTTATGACGTCCGGAAGGGCGGGCCGATGTCTGAACTGCCCGGCGATATCCCATAACCCTTGACAGTACACCCATGGAGTGCCGATTTCGGTGGTTTACGACCGGTTTTCCTCGTTCAGGCCTTGAGACGGTGTGCCCTTTCGCCTATCCCTTTGACACCGCTCCGGCCTTGCCGGATTCCGCGTGATCGTTCAGCAGGGGGGATATATGGCCGCCGTCGCGGGCCTGACGTTCCTGGCTCTATGTCTGCCTTTTTTGGGCGCGCTGATCGCGCCTGTCGCCGTTCGGCGGCTGGGTCACAATGCGGCTTGGCCCTTGGCGTTGCTTCCGGCTCTCGCCTTTCTCCATTTTTTTGGATTTCTTCCCGCCATCGCGGACGGGCAGCTTGAGCATGGCGGTTTCGACTGGGTGCCGAGCCTGGATTTGCGCTTCTCCTGGATGCTCGACGGCCTTTCGCTGACCTTTGCGCTGCTCATCACCGGCATCGGTACGCTGATCGTCCTCTATGCCGGCGGCTATCTGAAAGGGCACCCCGATCTCGGCCGCTTCTTCTCCTTCATCTTCCTCTTCATGGGATCGATGCTGGGCCTTGTCGTTTCGGACAGCTTTCTGACGCTCTTCGTCTTCTGGGAGCTGACCTCGATCACCTCCTTCCTCCTGATCGGCTTCGATCATCAAAGAGAGGCATCGCGACGTGCGGCACTGCAGGCGCTGCTGGTGACCGGCGGAGGAGGGCTGTTGCTGCTCGCGGGCCTGCTGCTGATCTGGCAGATCACCGGCATCGGCTCGATGTCCGAACTCCTGAAGACCGGCGATGTCTTGCGCGCCAGCCCGCTCTATCTTGCCGCGCTGATCCTCGTTCTTGGTGGCGCGTTCACCAAGTCGGCGCAGTTTCCGTTTCATTTCTGGCTGCCGAACGCCATGGAAGCGCCGACCCCGGTATCGGCCTATCTCCACTCGGCAACCATGGTGAAGGCTGGCGTCTATCTGCTGATGCGGCTCAATCCGGCCATGGGCGGTACGGTGGCCTGGCACACCATCCTGCCGGTCTTTGGCGCCGTGACGCTGCTGGTCGGAACCCTGCTTGCGATCCGCCAGACCGATTTGAAGCTGAAGCTCGCCTACACGACGGTTTCTTCTCTCGGCCTGCTCGTGCTGCTGACCGGCTTCGGCACGGATTACGCAGTTGAAGCCGCCGTCCTTTATCTGGTGGCGCATTCGCTGTTCAAGGGCGCGCTGTTCATGGTCGCCGGCATCGTCGATCACGAGACGGGAACGCGCGACATCACCCGGCTGGGCGGCCTGCGCTCCGCCATGCCGCTGACCTTTGCGGCAGCGCTGGTCGCCGCTGTCTCGATGGGCGGCTTGCCGCCTGCCTTCGGATTTCTCGCCAAGGAAGAGATCTATGCCTCGCTGGCACAGGCATCGCCGGGTGCGATCGTCCTGACGGTCATCGTCGTGGCCGGCAATGCGCTGATGTTCGCCATCGCCCTTGCCGTGGCGTTGAAGCCCTTTGGCGGGCCACAGACCGAGACGCCGCGTCATCCGCACGAAGCGCCGCCCTTGCTCTGGCTCGGGCCGGTGGTGCTCGCTCTGCTCGGCATTCTGTCGGCCTTTTTCTCGGGCCTGTGGCATGGCTATCTCTCCTCGCCGATGGCGAGCGCCGTCGGCGGCAAGGGACTGGAGATATCGGTTTCGCTGGTCCCGCATATCGGCTTGCCACTGGCGCTTTCGCTGGTGACCGTGCTGATCGGCATTGTCGTCTACCGGCAGCTCGATCGCGCCCGCTTCCTGATGTCCGTCGTCCTGCGCGCCCTCGGGCCGGGGCCGGATCGCGGTTTCGATGGCTTCGTCTCCGGCCTGGTGCGGCTGTCGCACGCGGCATCGCGTGTGCTACAGCCCGGCCGGCTGGAAATCTATGTTACCGTCACCTTCGTCTGCCTGGCGGCTATGCTGCTGATCCCTCTGATGATCCACGGCGAACTGCCTGCCATGCCTGCATGGCCGAACCTGCAATGGCATGAGGCGACGATCTTCCTGATCGCCATCGTCGGCGTGGCCGCGGTCGTGTTTGCCCGGGACCGGCTGACGGCGATCGTTTCGCTTGGCATCCAGGGCTTTGCAGTCGCTCTGATCTTCCTGTTGTTCGGCGCCCCGGATCTGTCCTTTACCCAGTTCATGGTCGAGACCCTTTCGGTCGTGATCCTGGCGCTGGTGATGACACGCCTGCGTCTTTCGCCGTCCGATCGTCGTCCGCCGCTGACGAGGATCGCCCATGCCGTGCTGGCGCTCGCCTGCGGCATCGGTTTTGCGCTCCTGCTGCTGAAGGCGACCCAGTCGCCGTTCGACCTGACGCTGACCGCTTTCTTCAATCAATATTCGAAGCTGATCGCGCATGGCGACAATGTGGTGAATGTCATCATCGTCGATTTCCGCGGCACGGACACGCTGGGCGAGATCGCCGTCGTCGCCATCACAGGCCTGGCGATATTGGCGTTGATCCGCATCCGCGCCGGTGGCGAGCGCAAGCTTGCGGCGAACGACCCCGATCTTGAGGAAAAGCCCGGTCTTGGCAAGGGAATGGAGGCCGAGCGCACATGAATACGCTGATCTTCCGCACCGCCGCACCGTTCCTGACCGCCCTGATGCTGCTCTTCTCCGTCTTCGTGCTGCTGCGCGGCCACAATGAGCCCGGCGGCGGCTTCATCGGCGGCTTGATAGCGGCCTCGGCGCTGGCGATCTATGGCATCGCCTGCGGCGTGACTGCCGTCCGGCGCGCAATCGTCTTTCATCCGCTGGCGATTGCCGGCTTCGGCCTGTTGGCCTCGACCGTCGCGGGCTTTCTATCTGTCTTTGCCGGCGTGTCGTTCATGACGGGTCTGTGGATCTATCCGCACCTGTTCGGCATCGAGCTGGCGCTTTCCACCGTCATGCTGTTCGATATCGGCGTCTATCTGGTCGTCGTCGGGGCCATAACATCGATCGCGCTTGCGCTCGAAGAGCGGGAGGTGGATTGATGGAGGCCGTCTTTGCCGTCGTCGTCGGCATCTTCTTTACCGCCGCGATCTATCTGATGCTGTCGAGATTCTCGATCCGCATCATGCTGGGCATCGCCATCCTCGGCAATGCCGTCAATCTCCTGCTGTTTACCGCCGGCCGGATCACGCCCGAAGTGCCGCCCATCATCCGGAAGGGAGCGAGCACGCTCGATAACGCTGCCGCCAATCCGTTGCCGCAGGCATTGATTCTGACGGCGATCGTCATTTCCTTTTCGTTCCTCGCCTTTCTGCTAGTCCTGACCTACCGCGCCTATCAGGACCTCAAGACGGACGACACAGGCGATATGCTGGTGGCCGAACCGGACGAGCGGCCTTTGCCGCCGTTGGGATACTGACGCCATGGCCAGCCCGACCGATACCGCAATCGAACTCTCCGCCGCGCTCGTCGCCGCACCTGTTCCGATGGGGCACTGGCTGGTCATCCTGCCGGTCGCCCTGTGCATCGGTCTTGGCGCTCTGCTTCTGATGCTGCGCAACCGCACGGAATGGCATGCCTGGATCGCCATACCCGGCCTCGTGGTGCTCGTGCTGATCGACGTCGTCCTGCTTTGCAAGGTCGCCGGCGATGGGGCCGTGACCATGGTCATGGGGCGATGGCTTCCGCCGTTCGGCATTGCCTTCAGCGTCGATATCTTCGGCGCGCTCATGGCTTTGACGGCGGCCGTCGTGGCGCTGGCGGCAAGTGTCTATTCGCTCGGCGAAATCAGCGTGAGCGGCCGGCGATACGGCTTCTTTCCTTTCCTGATGCTGCTGCTCGCCGGCGTCAGCGGCGCCTTTCTGACGGGCGACGTCTTCAATCTCTATGTCTGGTTCGAGGTGCTGCTGATCTCGTCCTTCGGGCTGCTGATCCTCGGTTCGGAGCCGGAGCAGATCGACGGGGCGCTGAAATATGCGGTGCTCAATCTCATCGCCACCACGCTCTTTCTCGTTTCCGTCGGCTATCTCTATGCCGTCTTCGGCACGCTCAACATGGCCGATATCGCCGTGAAGGCGAGGACGAGTGACCATACGGCGCCGATGATGACGCTTGCCGGCCTCTTCTTCCTGGCCTTCGGCATGAAAGCGGCTGCCTTTCCGGTCAATTTCTGGCTTCCGGCCTCCTATCATACGCCGCGTGTCACCGTGTCCGCCCTGTTCGCGGGCCTGCTGACGAAGGTCGGCATCTATGCGCTCATCCGGGTTCTGGTCATGCTGCTGCCCGTCGAACGGGCGGGGCTTGGGCCGCTCGTGGCGGTCGTCGCCATGGCCACCATGCTTGTCGGCGTGGTTGGCGCGCTCGGAGCGAACGATATCCGGCGTATGCTCGGCTATGTGGTCATCTCAGGCATCGGCACGATTCTGGCAGGGGTCGCCCTCGGCAATGCCGATGGCCTCAGCGGCGCGATCTTCTATGCGCTGCATTCGATGGTGCTGATGACCGCGCTTTACCTGCTGGCGGGACAGGCGGCTCGGCTCGGCGGCAGCTTTTCGCTCGCGGCCCTCGGCGGGCTCTATCGGCGCAGCGGCTGGTTTGCCGGCCTTTCGCTGGTGCTGTTCTTTGCGGTCAGCGGCTTGCCGCCCTTTTCCGGTTTCTGGCCCAAGGTCGTGCTGGTCAAGGCGGCGCTTGCGTCCGGCGCCTGGTCGCTCGCTGCAACAATCCTCCTGACCGGTTTCCTGACGACGATCGTTTTCGGGCGAGTGTTTCTGCTGGCCTACTGGCGCCCGTCGGCAGGCAACGCCATGGTGGCGGGGCCGATCACATGGCAGGCGGCACTGCCGCTTCTTGCCCTTTCCGTGCTTGTCGTGGGCTTCGGCCTGTTTCCGGAACCGCTCCTGCGCCTGACGCAGGCGGCCGCTGCCGGTCTCGAACAGCCGTCGGCCTATCTTCACTCCGTCTTTCCCACGGCGGGAGGCGCCCAATGATCCTGTTCGTTTTCAATCTGCTGCTTGCCGTCGTCTGGGTCGCCATCACCGGCAGCGCTTCCTTCCTCAATCTGCTGTTCGGCTTTATCCTTGCGGCGATCGCGCTGGCGATTGTTCGTTCATCCTACGGCGGCGTGCTCTACCTCGGACGCGTCCGCCGGGTTCTTGCGCTTCTGCTGCTCTTCGTGTGCGAGCTCGCCAAATCGGCCTGGGCGGTTGCCGTCGCCGTCATGAGCCCGAAAATGGATGTGAAGCCTGGCATTTTTGCCTTTCCGCTGACGTTGGACCGCGATTTCGAAATCACGCTGCTGGCCAATCTCATCACCCTGACGCCCGGCACGCTGTCCGTCGACGTCTCCGATGATCGCAAGACGCTCTATGTTCACGCGCTCGATTGTTCCGATCCGGACGCCATCCGGCGCGGCATAGCCGACGGCTTCGAACGGCGGATCCTGGAGGCTTTCCGATGATCGCGGCTTCCGTCGTTTCGGCCGCCGCAATGGTGGCGCTCGGAATTCTAAGTATTGCCTTCCTGCTTACGGTCTATCGCGTCGTGGCCGGTCCGACCTTGCCGGACCGGGTTCTGGCGCTCGACATGCTGGTGGCGATCGCCATCGGCTTCATTGCCGTCATCGCCATCAAGACCGGCTTCACGCTCTATATCGATATCGCCATTTCGCTGGGCCTTGTCGGCTTTCTCGCCACCGTCGCCTTCGCCCGGTTCATACTGACGCAGGCGCCATCCGATGCCCCGAAGCCAATGGTCTCCGGCCACGACAACGACCGTGTCCCGAAGGAGAGGAAGGCGCACAAACGCAACAAGCGACAGAAGGGCGGGCAATGATGGATATGCTTTGGGCCGTCATAGTAACGTTGCTCCTGCTGGCAGGTGCGTTGTTCTCGCTCATTGCCGCGATCGGCATCGTTCGTCTGCCTGACCTCTACAGCCGCATGCATGCGGCTTCGAAGGCGGGTACGGTCGGTTCCGGCCTATTGCTACTTGCAGTCGGTATTCACTCGCAGGACTTGTCGATATTGGCACGAGCACTGGCAGGATTCGTCTTTTTCGTGCTGACGGCACCGATTTCGGCGCATCTTCTCGCACGGGCCGCTCACAAGGCCGGACATCGGTTGACGCCGCCTTCGGTGCGAGATGAATTGCTGCAGCGGGAGCGAATCGCGAAAGGCGGGTATAGAAAAAGGGGCTAACAAACGCGCAGATTGTTAAGGAAGGAATAGCTATTCGCGTTATTAGTTATCTATTTTTTAGTAGATGAATTTTTTGCAAAGAAATGTCGGGATTAAAAACTGGACATTTGGGTAAAGAGTGCTAATTCAGATTCAAGTAGAGTTCTGATGTTGAGTTAGTCTCGACCGGGTTTAAGCTCTCGATGCTTTTATCTTTCTTTGATGAAAAGCTGAGCAAAACTTTCTTCCGGTAAGCGATTAAAGATCGCTATCGTGGTCGCTAATTCTGACATCGGGCGGCAAGAGGCGGTTTTTCCCTTGCATGAGATCTAGGGGTGGATTTCATGCAGTAAGAAATGTGGCGTTATGCACCGTTTTCTTGCTGATGGCTGCTACGAATACGAGCAATACGTTCGCGCGAATTGCCCGGCGCTGGGAAACATCGAAATCAACAGATTTCCGTAGCCAAGCGCAGATCATATAGCAACGTTGTGCCCTGCGCGCTCCGCGGAGGCGCGGCGCAGCAAGCAAGCCGATGAACAGGAGAACACAATGACAGATGCGGCCCTTGGCAACGGGCAGGAGTTACTGGTTGAACTGACTGCCGACATCGTAGCGGCCTATGTCAGCAACCATGTCGTACCGGTCAGCGACCTTCCGAACTTGATTTCCGACGTACATTCCGCCTTGAGCAACACCTCGGCTCCGGCTCCTGCCGTAACCGTGGTCGAAAAGCAGAAGCCGGCCGTATCCGTCCGTAAATCCGTGCAGGATGACCAGATCACTTGCCTGGAATGTGGTGGCAGCTTCAAGTCGCTGAAGCGCCATCTCATGACCCACCATGGTCTCTCGCCGGAAGAATATCGCGAGAAATGGGATCTGGCCGCCGACTATCCGATGGTGGCGCCCGCCTATGCCGAAGCGCGTTCGCGCCTTGCAAAGGAAATGGGCCTCGGTCAGCGCCGCAAGCGTGGCAGCCGCTGAGAGTTCCACCGTTGAGCTAAAGAAAAACCCGGCTTTCGAGCCGGGTTTTGTCTTACCGCCGCTTTTGCAAAATTAGGCAGCCGCCCTGATCCGGGCTTCCTCGCGAATGCGTTTGATCATCGAACGCAATCCATTCGCCCTCTGCGAGGAGAGGTGTTCGACCAGGCCGATCTTGCCGAATACGTCGAGCGCATCGAGGGCAGCGATTTCCGAAGCCGGTTTTCCTGAATAGGTGGCAAGCACGATCGCCACCAGCCCGCGCACGATATGCGCGTCGGAATCGCCTTCAAAGGTCAATATCGGGTTTTCAGGGTTGCCGGAGGCATGGGTTACGAGCCAGACTTGGCTGGCGCAGCCCTGCACCTTGTTTTGCAGCGTCCGCTTGTCCTCGGGCAGGTCAGGCAGCTCCTTGCCGAGTTCGATCACGTAGCGATAGCGATCCTCCCACTCGTCCAGGAAGGAAAAGTCCTCGATGATCTTGTCAAGCGATGTCATTGCAACAGTCCAGATTGTCCATTGTGTTGGATATAGGCCAAACGACGCGCGATTTGAACCCGCGACAATAAAGAACGCCGCCGACCATAGACAGGTCCGCGGCGCTGAAGTTGGGCCAATGAAAAAGTCTTAGCTGCGCGGGCGGGGCATCGGCAGCGGAATGGAGGATGGCAGCTTGACGGTGCCGGTGATGACGACATCGGCCGTTTCCGTGCCGATCGCGCGCTTGGCCGGCATCGGCTGGACCAGCGCGGCAACCTGGGCGGTGTTTGCCTGTACAGCTGCTGCGTCGGCCTGGAGGTTTGAGGGCTGATCCTTGAAGTGACGGCCGAGCATATCGTAGGCGACGCGGGCACCGTCGCCGACTTGATTGCCGAGAGCGGTCAATGTTTCGCCACCCTTCACGCAGACGTCCGGCTTTTCGCTGCACATGGCGCCGACATATTGAACGACGCCGGAGGCGGCTGAAATTGCGTCGGAAACCTGCAGCGTCGTTTCGCTGGCCGGCCGCGAGGCGCCCTCGGGCTTCGCAAAGATCGGCAGAAACATGAGAACCAGCGAAAACCAGAACCCTGTTCTAATCAGAAACCACATTGCCTAGCCCATCCTCTTTGTCGCTCGGCTCGCTCGCCGATTCGGACTTGCCTGTCCGATCTGGTTCGAACCCTAACCGGCAGAGGACAACAGCGCTTTTCAAAACTCGGCGGCATTTTCGGCAATTTTGATTCAAATTTTAGCTTTCCGACTTTGAGCAGCATTTGGTTCAAATTGTAGCGATTGATGTTAAGCATGTCTCGCTCGATGCTGTTGATAAGCAGGGCTTTGCGGCGGATGGCTTTGCTGCAAAAGTTAACGAGCGACGGAAATACGAATAAAATCCGTTGCTTACCCGCTGTTAACCACAAAAAACAAAGGTCCCGCTTTCTGCGCCAAAACGGGATTTTGCCGCCTTTTCGGCCGGCCGGCCCGTTCTGTCTTTATTCTTTCCTTAAGTCCGCAAGGCCTATTGTGCAGTCCAATAAGAGACCGTTTTGACGGATAGTCGTGTGCGCGTATTGAGTGACATTTCTGTCGGGGCCGCAGCCCTCGTTGACCGTGTGGGCCAAAGCTGGCTCTCCCGGACGAGCGGCAATGGCGAGGTCCATGGACAGGAGCTGGCGATCTTGCGCCGGCTCGCGCTCATCTCCTCGGTCGCACTCTTCGTCGTTCCGGCCGGGCTGTCTTTCATCACCAGCCCCGCGGTTGCCCTGCCTGCCGGTGTGGCCACCGTTTGCGCCGGCTTCCTGTTTTCGGCCGTCGGCAGCATCGCGCTGTCGCGCCAGCGGCCACTCGCCCGTTCGCCGGAGGCCGTCGTTGTCGAGCATCGGGATCTTATGCTCGAAGCCGCCTTCGGTCTCGTTCTGCTGCTCGATCCTCAGGGCAACGTGACCACCGTCGGCGGTCGCGACCGCTCGGAATTCCTCAGCTGGATGCACGATCCGACGGGGCGCGGCTTCGTCGAGCAGATCCACGTTTCCGACAGGATCGTCTTCCTGCAGGCGATCGATGTGCTGCGCCAGGGCAGGGATGCCTATGGCGCCGATTTGCGCCTGGAGCGGTCCGCGGTCGTCGGCGGCGACGAACAGTTCGTCCATATTCGCATGGAGCTGACCGCCCGCCGCGACGGCGAGGGGCGCCTGACGGCGATCATCGCCCAGCTGCGCGATATTTCACAGGATCAGAAGCTTCGCGAGGACGCGGCGCGCAAGACCGCCGAGGCGGAATCGGCCAATGACGCCAAGTCGCGTTTCCTGGCCGCCGTCAGCCATGAACTGCGCACCCCGCTCAATGCGATCCTCGGCTTCTCGGATATTCTCAGCGGCGAATATTTCGGCAAGCTGGAAAACGACCGCCAGCGCGAATATGTCGGCCTGATCCGCCAGTCGGGCGCGCATCTGCTGTCGGTGGTCAACACCATGCTCGACATGAGCAAGATCGAGGCAGGTCGCTATGAGCTGCTGCTCGAATCCTTCTCGATCGAAGATTCGATCTCAACCTGCGAAGCCATGCTGGGTCTGCAGGCGAAGGAAAAAGGGCTGACCCTGACGAGCCGCATCCAGCGCGGTCTCGGTGACATCGTCGCCGACCAGCGGGCCCTGCAGCAGATCCTCATCAACCTCGTCGGCAACGCCATCAAGTTCACCGACACCGGCGGCGCGATCACCATCGATGCGGCCCTGACGGATGGCATGCTGAAGCTGTCGATCGGCGATACCGGGATCGGGATTGCAAGCGAGCGGCTGGCCTCACTGGGGCAGCCATTCGTGCAGATCCAGAACGATTATACCCGCCGGTACGCCGGCACCGGTCTCGGCCTGTCGCTGGTCAAAGGCCTTGTCGGCCTGCACGGCGGAAGCTTTTCCATTGCCAGTGCGCCGGGCGAGGGCACGGTCATTACCATCTTGATTCCATTCGACGGCTCCGGTGTCGCGGCGATGCAGCCTGTGGATGTCAATCGCACTGTCGATTTTCCGCCGCGCCTGAAACATACTGTGGAGATAGATGAAGGGCGAAACAAGGAAGGGATGAATGGCCCCGCAAAAGCGAAAATCGCCTAAGGGAAGAGGAAAGGGCAAGCGCAAGCAGCCCGGCCTCGCTTCCCGTGGAGCGGTTGCCCTGGGCAGCCTGAGCCTGCGCGGCAGCACCGCGCTGGGCGGCCTTGGTCTTCGCGGCGTGGGTGCGCTCGCCGGTCTTGTCGGCAGCGCGGTCGGCCGCCATCCCGCCATTGTCGGCGGTGTCGCTCTCTTCTTCGGAATTTTCGGCTTCGTGACCGCCAACGCGCTCTGGTATCAGACGGGCACGCATCCGTCGCCCATTCTGCGCACCCGCGATCCCGGCTCGCCCTACCAGATTCCCGGGCGCAAATCCTTCCTGCATGCGCAGCAGGCCGATGCCGGCAACGTCACCACCTTCCGGATCGAAAGGCAGGATGCGGTCTCCGATCCCGCGACGCCCGCGCTGGCGGGACAGCCTGCAAACCCGGCCGCGACGCAGCCGTCCGCCGCTCCATCGAAGCTGGTCGCCGACGTGCAGGCCGAGCTCATCCGTCACGGCCTCTATGACGGCGCCGCCGATGGAAAGCCGGGGTCGCGCACGACATCAGCCATTCTCTTCTTCCAGGAAGCGTCCGGCCTGGCGCAGACCGGTGTGCCGACGCCGGAGCTTCTGGCGGCTCTGAAGGCCAGCAATGCCGCCAGCGCCCCGCCTGCGACTGGCAGGACCAGCACGGCCGCCGCCGTCCCTGCCGAGCGCCCTGTCAACGTTTCCGCCACGGCCGATGCCATAGACCCGGTCGCGGCCGCCATCCAGAATGCCGACAAGAACCTGAGGACCGGTGCCGTTGCGGCGAAGGCTGGGCCGAGCGATGCGGTCGACAAGGTCAACATCGTCATGCAGATCCAGAAGGGCCTCAGCAACATTGCCTACAGCAATGTCAGCATCGACGGGGTTGCCGGAGAACAGACGAAAGCGGCCATCCGCCGGTTCCAGAAGCACTATCGCCTGCCGGAAACCGGGGAGCCGAACATGGCGGTTCTCAGGAAGCTGCAGGATATCGGCGCGCTTTGACGATGCCGCGCAGAGCTTTGCATGACATGCCGGAGATCAGGGAACCTGAAGCGCAGGGTTCGACCTGAGGATTGCCGAGCGCTTTGCGGCGGCTTCAATTGCCTTGGCCGTCGGGCGCCGCTATAGCTCGCATATGAGATTGCGCAGCGACATCTTTGTTTCCGCTCTTGTCCGCCGCCTGTTCGCCCGTGGCGATTTTGCCGCCGTCGAGCGGAAAGGCGAGGAGCACGCCGGCGCGATCTTCATCCGACAGCGTTTCCGTGACGGATTGGAAACCCTTTATGGGCCCGCTCCGCAGAGCCTGTTCGACGAGGAGGAGAGCGGAATGCGGCTCTTCGAAATCCGGATCGAGCGCAAGGACGCGCAGGACATCCGCGCTACCCTCGACCGCGAACTGAAATTCGATCCGGATTTGTGGATCGTCGAGCTGGAGACGGACGATATCGGCGATATCGTCCCTTTAGCCGGTTTGCGCGGCAATCCGCTGGATTGAGCCGTCCTTACCGCCGGTTTGCCACCCGCAATTCGCGGATGGAACCCGATTTCGCGCCGAACAGCGGTGCTGCCGGACGCTGGGCAATTTTTTCCTGTGGCAGGTAGGTATAGTTGTCGGCGCGGCGCCACGCCTCGACGCGGGCCTGGCTCTCTTCGGCGTCGATGCCGTCCAGCACCAGCCACGCTCGGCTCACGCTGCCGTGCCGTTCGGCCAGATGCGGATAGAAACGCTCGAGCGAGTAGACGGCATCCGCAATGCTCATGCCGAGGCTGACGAGCGTGACGGCGAGCTGCTGGCCCGACGTATCGAGCAGGATGCGTTCGGCGAGCCAGTAGCTGGAGGAAAGCGCGTCGGCCAGCGTCGTTGCAAATTGTATCGCGTCGCGCTCGCGCGCAAAGCGAACAAGCAGGGCTTCCTGCGTTTCACTGAGGCTGCGCAGGCCGAGCCGATCCTTGTCGTCGCGCGCCAGATGACGGGCGGCCTGCTTGATCTGTTGGCGCAAGACCTCTTCGCGCGACAGCCGTTCGGTTTCCACCGTTTCGGCGAGCGTCGATACGGCCTCTGCCCGCTCTTCCTGCACCGTCATGCCGCGTTCCGGTTCCGCCTGATGCAGGCCGACGAGAGCGTCGATGACCTTGGGCGAGAGTGCCGGCCGGCCGACGATCGCCCGCGCATGAGCGGCCCCTTGCGTGCGGGCAATGGTGATGAGCGTATCGTCGTCGATCGCTTGCGAGCTGGTGAGGAACGGAGCGGCGATGGCGATCGGCTGACAGCCGATGAAAAGGGCAACCGCTTGTGGCACGGTCGCGCATTGGGAGAGAGCAGCGACCGCCTGTCGCTTCGCCTCCTCCGAGGAGGCCTGGAAGACGGGGGTGAAAAGCTCGGCGAACTGGCGGAGTTCGGATCTGGATGGGTGTCCCATGCCTTCGAAGCTGGTGATCGTCGCCATCAGAACCACGTCTTTCTTACGGACAGTCGCAGGCTCTTCAAGGTCTCGAAACCGGTCACGCACGCCAACACCCATACTGATACGCTGAACAAAAAAGCAGGGAGCCGGATGGTCGACCATGGATCCCGCTGCCCCCCGTTCGGGTCGTGCCGAACGACCCTTTGTTTGGAGAGGGCTTCTCTGGCGGCGATTGTCGAAACGGGTTTGGACACGGTCGTCCTTATCTGGCTTTCACCAGGAGACTAAGGCCGTCAGAGTTAACGGTTCGTGAAAACTTTATTAAAATCCGAATAAAAATTGCGCGTTAAGCTTGCGTGGGAACATCAGGCGGATGTTGGCTGCATCCGCCATGGTTTCATGGGCTAGGCCTCCTGTGGACAACCTTTCCCCGGACGCGCGTCCAAATCGATACTCAACCTATGAGGGTTTTGCTGAAAAGTTAGCCGCAGGGCATTCCATCCCGCTCGGGAAGCGTGCTTCCAGCATCGGCTGGCGTCCTGCTGAGGTCGGAAATCTCTCAGATGCCTCGGTGCTCGCGCATGGCGGCAAGCAGCTTTTCCGAGGTGTTGTAGCCGGACTGAAAGAGACCGAGCGCCGCCGTTGCCGCGAACTGGGCTTCGGCGCTTTTGATATCGACCCGCTTCTCCTGGCACCATTCGTCCAGCGCGTCGCGCAGGACGATGACATCCTCTGGAGAGAAGATAGAATTGCCCGTTGCAAACATTGATCGCCCTCGATTCGCGCCTCACAATACGTTAATTTTTTGTGAGCGCAAATAATATTTGCGTGACGCTTTTATGCAACGCTGCCATTTTCGATCTATTCGCCCGCAGCGTGATTTGTTTACCTAAGAATATGATATTGCTTGATTTCATGGCGAAACTGTTTTCGCCGATTTTTCCATGGCCGATGAAACCAAAACCGCTCCATCAGCGTTAATAGAGTATGACAGCTTCATGCCAAGGACGAGGTGCGACGAGAATTAGCATTCTGTTAACTGCGATATGTCTGAATTCCGATGAAAGCAGCGATTGGCAGAATGTGTTCGAGTGTAATGACAGCATGGAAGCCGGAAGCGGCGCCCATGCCACGGTGTGCAGGAAATGCCGTGAGAAGGCGTAAATGCCTCTGTTGCAGCCGAAAGAACAGGGCTGGGATGGAGGGAAGCGCTAGCCCGTTTCAGGGACGGGCAGGGTGAAATCAAGTCGCAGGTTCATCCGTCTCGAGATGTCGATGGAGACGAGAATGGCAAAGATCATATCTCTTTCGGATTGGCGATTGCGTATGCCGCCGCGCGTCCGAAAGGAGCAGGTGGAAGCAAAGATATTGTTGTTCACCGGCGTACGCTATGAACACCTGGATACGCCCGACCATCGTCCCGGAACGGGATCGAAGCGGGCAAAGGGAAAATAGCGCCCGTCATATGCGGCCCTATACGCGCCGAGGCGGCAGCCGCCGATTGCCGCTGCAAGCCGGCGGATTTCCTATCGCACCGTCGCGACTTATGGGGATGCCTTGCCCCGCTTTGGCGGCAGCCCATGTCAGGGACGGATTTCAGTTATTGTCGAATTCGTCGCAGCCGGCTTCCGTGAGAAATTCTCGGGCGGCGTCATCGAAGCTCGTTTGAGGCGCCATCGTGCGCAGCACTGCGTAGCCCTGGGCACGCGGCACTTCCACCAGAATCGATTGGGCGAGGGCCGGCGGCAGGGCCTTGCGGATGCCCGTCAGCTGGACGGGGGAAGCGAGAAGCAGATCCAGCGCGCCGCCGACCGACGTGCGATCGCTCATGCTGAACACTTCGTTCGATGCGGCATCGTAGACGGCAAGCGACCAGAACGGCACCTTACCCTTGGCGATCAGGTGAACGGGCTTGTCCTCGATGTCGAACGCGCAGACGGCGGTGCGGATATAGGGATCGGTGTTGGAAAGCCCCGCCTCGTCGTCCTTGTCGTCGAGCATGTAGAAATGGTTCTCGTCGCCTTCGTCCGATACCCGCGTATAGGCGTCGCGGTCGGAAAAGTGCGGCAGCGACAATATGATGACGATATGTAGCAGCGCTGCGCCGAATATGCCGGTGAGGATCGCGAAAACAAATCTAAACATTGCCGCACCCGATCTTTTCGAGCTTCGGCATACTGAGATCGATCAGGCCGGAATTGCTGGCCGCCGGTGAATCCAGCAGTGTCCAGACCAGGCGAAAATTACCGGAGAAAGGCAAGGCGAGCCAGTTGCCCGCCTGAGCATTGGGTGAAACCGTAATGCTGAAGCTCGAGTCCGGATTGCGCAGCACGACCCACGAATTGATCGTAGAAGGGCGCCCGGCGAGCCCTTCGATCGGCCGGCCGTCATTGCCGGCGATGAACAAGGTCCAGAGCCTTGCCGGCGGTGTCTGGCCGCTGATGCGATAGCTGCAGCCTGCCGTCAGGCGCGCGCCGGCATCGTCGTCGGAAGCCGTGAATACCAGTCCCTCCGCCGTGCCGTAGAGCAGCCGTCCCGCACGGGCCCTGTGGGATTTCGCATAGGGGTCCGCGTCCGCCGTCTGCATTTCCGGAAAAGCCTGCCAGGCGCCGAGCTTGATCGCGCCGAAGCCGGAGGTCGCGTCCAGCGCCAGGAGCGTGAACACGATACCGCCGCCAAAGGCGATGAGAAGCGAAAGCGCGACAAGAAGGGGAACTCGGAACACCCTGGGATCGTCCTCGTGACAAATCAGTATCGATTTATTCCTGATTCTGACCACAGGGGGAAGGGCAGGGTGCTTTCAGGCGACATCCATACAGAGTGTCATCGATCGCCGGGCACGGCATTCCACGGTCGAAACCCCCGTCGTCATCGCCTCGTTGGTCTCTCGGCCGGTTTCGATACGCGCGGGCGATCGCCTGATATCGTCGTCGGAATGTGGTCGGGCGGGCGCCGATACGCCCTCCGTTTTCTTCCTTGCCGGGATGATCGCTATTCGGCCGTGGCCACCTTCTGCGCGCCGAGCGGTGCCGCGGCTTTTAGCCGTTCACCGATATCACGCAGGATATTCGTGGAATCGACCGAGAGCGAGCGCGGACGCACGAGCGGCGGCAGCCCGCCATTGGCTGCATCCGCCGGCTTCTTGGCCGCGACGGCTTGCGGCTTCTGCACCGGGAATGGATTGCTGATGCCCGGTATTGGCTTCAGCACGACGCCCTGATGCGCATAATCCATGATCTTCTTGAAAGTCATCGCGGGAAGCGTGCCGCCCGTCATGTTGTTCGTGGACGTGTAGTCGTCGTTGCCGAACCAGACGGCGCAGGTGTAGTTGCCGGTAAAGCCAATGAACCAGGCGTCGCGATAGGCCTGCGTGGTGCCGGTCTTGCCGCCGATCACGATGCCGTTGTCGAGCGCGGCCTTGCGGCCGGTGCCGATCACGGGAACCTGCGTCAGCATCTGGTTCATGTAGGAGGTGGCTTTTTCGCTGAGAACCCGCTTGGCGGCCGGCTCGTCGCGATTGAAATCGTAGAGCACCTTGCCGCCGTAGCTGGTGATCTGATCGATGCCGTGCCGCCGCGACTGCATGCCGTCGGCCGGAAAGACAGCGTAGGCCGTAGCCTGGTCGAGCACCGTCACTTCCGACGTGCCGATTGGAATGGTCTTGTCGTTGCGGATCGGGGTCTCCACGCCCAGGGCCTTGGCCATGTCGCGGATCGGCTGGATGCCGAACTTCTCCTTGGCGAGACGTACCGGCACCGTGTTGATCGACTGCGCGATCGCCTGCGTCAGCGTCACCTTGCCTTCGTAGCGGTTCTCGTAATTGTGCGGGCTCCAGTTGCCCCAGGTGATCGGCGCGTCGACGATGGTGGATGTCGGCGTCATGCCGTTCTCCATCGCCACGGAATAGGTATAGATCTTGAACGACGAGCCCGGCTGGCGCAGCGCCTTGGTGGCGCGGTTGAACTGGCTTTCGCCGTAATCGCTGCCGCCGACCATGGCGCGCACGGCGCCGCCGTTCTCGATGATGACGCTCGCGCCCTGCTTGGCATGATAGCGCTCGCCGAATTCCATCAGGCTGGACTGGACGGAATCCTCGGCTGCCTTCTGCAATCCCATGTCGATGGTGGTGCGCACGATCAGCGAGCGCTCGGGGAACTTGACGGCGAGCCGCTGGACCTCATCGAAGGCCCAATCGAGGAAATAGTCGGGAGAGTCGATCTGGGCGCGATCGACCACGGAGGCGGGGTTGCGCCGCGCGGCAATCACCTGGCCCTCGGTCATCAGGCCGCTTTGGACGAGATTGGACAGCACGTCGTTGGCGCGGGCGCGCGCCGCCGGCAGGTTGACATGCGGCGCATATTTCGCCGGTGCCTTGAAGAGGCCGGCCAGCATGGCCGCCTCGGCCAGATTGACGTCGGTAATGCTCTTGCCGAAGTAGAATTGGGCGGCCGCCGCCGCGCCGAACGTGCCGCCGCCCATATAGGTGCGGTCGAGATAAAGGCTCAGGATTTCCTTCTTGGAGAGATTGGCTTCGAGCCAGATCGCCAGGAAGGCTTCCTTGATCTTGCGGTCGATGGAGCGCTCGTTGCTGAGGAAGATGTTCTTGGCGAGCTGCTGCGTCAGCGTCGAGCCGCCCTGGACGACCCCGCCCGCCTGCGCATTGACGGTCACGGCGCGAAACAGGCCGATGACGTCGATGCCGAAATGGTCGAAGAAGCGCCGGTCCTCGGTCGCAAGCACGGCCTTGATGAAATAGTCCGGCAATTGGTCGACCGGCACGGAATTCTCGTGAATGATGCCGCGATGGCCGATGACGTTGCCATAGCGGTCAAGGAAGGTGACGGCGAAGTTGCCGCGATTGCGCCAGTCGCCCTGCGTCGCCTCGAAGGCCGGCATGGCGAGCATCAGCATGACGACGGAGCCGGCGGCACCCAGCGTCAGGCCTTCGCCGAGCAGTTCGAAAACGATGCGTTTCCAGCCGCGCACGCGGAAGCGGCGAAAGAAAATGGTGATGTCTTCCCAGGCTTCGGCAAGACGGAAACCGGCGTTCCAGAGAGTGGAGTCGATCCATGAATCAAGGCGCAGGAAGAAATAGCGTTTCCGCCGCCGCGGCTTTTCGGCCCCGCTGTCCTTCCGCGTCTCGGGCTCCGCTTTCGGCCCGTTTTCTGGATTGGATGGGTCTTCCACGCTCTACTTCCCGACCACAATATTGCTGCGTGTTTGCTTGTGGCACACGCAAAGCCCATTATCTCATAGAACGGCGAATTGAATAATTGGTTGATTTAGAGAAAAGAACAAGAGACATGCATGCCGCAGCCCGAATTCCCCCTTCCGTCGGGTGGCGAGGACGACGATGATGACAGACGAGATACCTTTCTGGAAAAGCAAGACCCTGACGGAAATGAGTCCGTCCGAGTGGGAAAGCCTTTGCGACGGCTGTGGTCTCTGTTGTCTCAACAAGCTGGAGGAGTGGGATAGCGGCGATGTCTATTTCACCTCGATCCGCTGCAAGCTGATGGATGGCGAGAGCTGTCGTTGCACGAGCTATCCGAACCGCTGGGATTTCGTGCCGGACTGCGTTCAGCTGACGCCGGAGAAGGTGTCGGAACTGGAATGGCTGCCGCCCACTTGCGCCTACCGCCTCGTCAATGATGGCCGCGATCTCTACTGGTGGCATCCGTTGATCTCGGGCGATCCGGAAACGGTGCATATCGCCCGTGTTTCCGCCCGCGGGCGCACGGTCAGCGAAAACGACGTCGATCTGGACGATTTCGAGGACTATGTCGTCGATTGGCCGCTGACGGTCGAAGACGACATGGAGCCTAATCCTCCGGCAAAGCCATAGATTTCGGCGCCGCGTTTCGCCATGCCCTTCGCACCAGCGTCTCGATCTCGTCCGGAGCGGCAGCGTAATGGAAAAGCCGTGTGGAGCCCTTGAGGCCCCAGCCGCCCGGCACGGCCGCAACGTGGCCCGGCATGGTCGCCAATGCCATCTGCTGCTGATCGGGTGTCAGCTTGACGACGCAGAAATCCAAACCCGGAAGGGTCATGAAGATCTTGCCCCGCACGCGAAAGTCGCGGGTTCCGAAATGAGAGCCCTCCGTCGCTTCCGGCAGGCCGAGGGCAATGGTCACGAGTTCCTCGTCCGTCATGGCGGCGATGATATCACGCTCCATAGCCACACGGTAATGGAGGCGCGCATGGCCTGCGACGAAACGGCCCCGCAAGGAAGCGGTCCGTTCATTGAATTGAACCTGCGTGCATGATATCGCGCCATGCTTCCGCATATGAACAAGGAGCCGCCGCGTGATCCGCCATATCGTCTTCTTCACCGTTCCCGATCGCGCCAACCTTGAGGAGGTTCGCTCCGGCCTCTCGATTCTGACGGCCATTCCACATGCGCGGTTGCTGGAGATCGGCGCGAACGTGAAGACCGATCAGCTCGGAACCGACGTCGATCTGGTCGTGTACGGCGAATTCGACGACGAGGCGGCGTTGGCCGCCTACAAGGCTCATCCCAACTATCAGCGCTCCATCGAGCGGGTGCGTCCGTTGCGCGAAATGCGGATCGCTGCCGACTACGAGACCAAAGCCGCCGTCCGCGAGCCGATCTGAGCGGGAAGGCCGCACCGCCCGGCCTCTCGCCAGCCATTTCAACGGGTTGAGGCTTCGGGCGGAATCGGATTGTCGCCGCCTAGATTCTTTGCCGGAGGTTCTTGAATCAACCTTTGAAGACCCGGACTCAACTCTCGAAGAAATGGCTCCAAGCGTTTCAAAGGACTCAAGGAAATCCTTGCGCTTTACGTCGGTAAAGCACGGGAAGGCCGGTTGCATCTGCTCACGGCGGCGCGACTGCTTACGTGGCGCTCACGGGGCGATGATAAGCGGGAATGATTAAAAATGGCTAAGCCTGCAGCTACCGGCATGGGCCATGCATTCGAAATCAGCTGCTTCCTGCGTATCGCCGATAGATTGTATCCAAGCCGGGCAACGGAACGCCGGCTGGTTGCCTTTTCCGTGATCTGGCGTCTCTCAGCTCAATAATTTCAAATGGTTAGACTGTGGTTTGAAGGCCTTGCCCGGCCTGCGGGCGGAAAATTACAGCCCATTCATTTGCCATTCAGACGTGTTTGGGTAAATAATCGCCCAAGTTAATGTCCCTGTGGGAAGTCTGAAGCATGGCCTCATTTTCAAGCATAGCAGCGGCGGCCCTTGTCCTGGCCGGCTCGGCTGTTCTGCCGGCGCCAGCGCCGATGTCGACCCTGGTCGCTCGGGCCAACAGCGATTGCAGTGAGGCCGCCGAGGAGGTCGTTGCCAAAACTGGCGGGCAGCTTCTTTCGGCTCAACCGTCGGGCGACAGCTGCATCATCACCGTCCTCGTGCAGGGCAACGGGCAGCGTCCGCGCAAGGTAACGATGAAGGTGCCGATGTGACGCGGCGCATTTCGGGCGCCAACATGCAATGGACCATCTAAAGCTTTGAATCTCACCGGAAATCTTATTGCTTCCGTGATTCCACTGTAGCGCGATTTACAGTACTGTTTTTCGAACCGGGGACATTGGATCCAGACATGCGCATTCTCATAGTCGAAGACGATATCAACTTGAATCGCCAGCTTGCCGAAGCCTTGAAAGAGGCGGGCTATGTGGTCGATACGGCCTTTGATGGTGAGGAGGGCCATTTTCTCGGCGATACCGAACCCTATGACGCGATCATCCTGGATATCGGCCTGCCGGAGATGGATGGCATTACCGTGCTCGAGAAATGGCGTGGCGCCGGTCGGGCCGTGCCGGTGCTGATCCTGACCGCCCGTGACCGCTGGAGCGACAAGGTGGCCGGTATCGATGCCGGCGCCGACGATTACGTTGCCAAGCCTTTCCATGTCGAGGAAGTGCTCGCCCGCATCCGCGCGTTGATCCGCCGTGCCGCCGGCCATGCCTCCTCGGAAATCGTCTGCGGTCCGGTACGGCTCGATACCAAGAGCTCGAAGGCGACGGTGGATGGAAAGCCGCTCAAGCTCACCTCTCACGAATATCGGCTGCTTGCCTATCTCATGCATCACAAGGGCGAGGTCGTCTCGCGCACCGAGCTGGTCGAGCACATGTACGATCAGGATTTCGACCGCGATTCCAATACGATCGAGGTCTTCGTCGGTCGCCTGCGCAAGAAAATGGGCGTCGATCTGATCGAGACGGTCCGCGGTCTCGGCTATCGCATCCAAGCGCCGACCAATGCGAATTAAGTCACTTACCGCCCGCGTCCTGCTGTTGACCACGCTCTGGTCCGCCGTGGCGCTGGTGGTGATCGGCCTGGTCATCTCCAATATCTACCGCAAAAGCGCGGAGCGCGGCTTTCAGGACCTGCTGCGCGCCCAGCTCTACAACGTCATCAACTCCGTGACGATCGGCGATCAGGGTGCGCTATCGGGCAGCCCGCAGCTCGGCGACCTGCGCTTTGCGCAGCCGAAGACCGGCTGGTACTGGATGGTCGAGCCGCTCGGCACCTATACGGCGACGCCGCTGGTCTCTCCCTCGCTCGGTGCTTCGAACCTGCCGGTGCTGTCCGTGCTGGAAGCGCCCTTCGACAAGAGCTACGAGCGCTATTACATCGTCACCGACGCCTTCGGAAACCGCGTGCAGGTGGCCGAAACCGAGGTCGTGCTCGATACGGATGGCCGCGCCGCGCGCTTTCGCGTCACCGGCAATGTCGCCGTGGTCGAGGACGATGTGCGTAATTTCTCGCACAGTCTCTATTTCGCGCTCGTCGGCTTCGGTGTCGGCAGCCTCATCGTCAATGCGCTCGCCATTCTCTATGGCCTGAAGCCGCTCGACAAGGCTCGTGCCGCGCTGGAGCGCATCCGCGCCGGCGAGAGCGAGCGCCTGCAGGGCGATTTCCCGCGCGAAATCCTGCCGCTTGCCAACGAGGTCAACGCGCTGATCGAAAGCAATCGCCGTATCGTCGAGCGCGCCCGCATGCAGGTCGGCAACCTCGCCCATTCCCTGAAAACGCCGATCGCCGTGCTGCTCAACGAATCCCGCGTACTGGAGCGCTCGCACGGCGATCTGGTGAAGAACCAGGCTGAAGCCATGCAGGGACAGGTGCAATCCTACCTCAATCGTGCCCGCATCGCCGCGCAGCGCGAGTCCGTATTGGCGCGCACCGAGGCCGAGCCGGCGCTGGAACGGCTTGTCCGCGTCATGCGGCGGCTGAACGCCGACAAGGAATTCGAGCTTTCCGTCTCGCCCAATCTGGCGCTCGCCATGGAGCAGCAGGATCTGGAGGAGACGGTCGGCAACCTGCTCGAAAATGCCGCCCGCTTTGCCGAGCACAAGGTGCGCGTGGTTGCAAACGAGGCGCCGTCCGAAATCAAGGGCATCGATCCGGCCCGGCGCCATTGGGTGGAACTGGTGGTTGAGGACGATGGCCCGGGCCTGGAGCCGGATCAGATCCGCGAAGCCATGAAACGAGGGCGCAGGCTGGATGAGAGCAAGCCTGGCACCGGGCTCGGCCTGTCGATCGTCAGCGAGATTACCAATGAATATCAGGGCCGTTTGGAACTCTCCCGGGGTGACTGGGGCGGGCTTCGCGCGAGCCTAATTTTGCCGGGCCTGACGAAGGATGTTGCGTGAGGAACGGCATGATGCCAAAAAGGCGTTGTGGGTCATGATGATGCCGCGGCGCAGTACCTATGGTTTTGCTTTTTGATACTGGTTCGGTTGTATGAAGCTTCGTACCTTTTTCTTGATCGCCTCCTCTCTTTCTGTCGCGGTTGCGCTTTCTGGTTGTTCCACAACGGGCGGCAAGGGCAGCGGCACGAGTTTACTTCCGTCTTCAAAGCCGCCGGCTTCCGCGACCTTCATCGACGCACTCGAAGGTGGTATCGTCGGGCGCACCGGTATCAAGCTCAGCGATAGCGACAAGCAGCGCGCACTGGAAGCGGAGTACCGGGCTCTTGAAAGCTCGCCGCTCGGCCAGCCCGTCGCCTGGAAGGGCAGGGATGCAAGTGGTGAGGTTATCGCTGCCGCACCCTACCAGGTCGGTTCCCAGAACTGCCGGCAATACACCCATACCATCACCGTCGACGACAAGCCGACGACGGCGAGGGGCGCGGCCTGTCGCAATGACGACGGCACCTGGACGCCGCTGAACTAGGGCGTTTCCTCGAAAGAGGAATTGCGCGGCAACAGCGGCCTTTGGCGGTCTCCTGCTTCGGTCGGGCAGGCAATCGCTATCGGCCTTTGCGCCGCAAAGCGCGGCCAAACGCCTCAAATCTTCGTCAGAAGGCCTTTCCCGGTTGGAATAAGCGCCCCGTTAAAGTATTGGGCGTGTATGCTGTTCTGGATTCTCGTGGCCGTTCTCACGGCGGTTGTCGGCGCTGTATTGCTCTATCCTCTTCTGCGTGGCGCAAAGGAGGCGGGTGACTGTCGTTCCGGTGAGGCTGAAGTCTATCGTGACCAGCTGCGCGAATTGGATCGCGATCTTGCCGGCGGCCTGATCTCCGCGCAGGAGGCCGGCTACGCCCGCGCCGAAATCGGCCGGCGTCTGATCGCCGTCGCCAAGGACGAGAAGGCGGAAGCGAAATCGTCCGTCGGCGGCAGTTATCGTCTCGCCCAGGCCTTTATCATCGTTATCCTTCCCGCGGTGGGGCTCTGTCTTTATCTTGCGAACGGCGATCCCGGCCTGCCGGCGCAGCCGCTGGACGCCCGGCTGGAAAAACCCGGAAACGATCTCGCCATCTCGATCGTCAAGATCGAGCAGCATCTGGCGAAGAACCCGGATGATGCCAAGGGCTGGGAGGTCCTGGCGCCGATCTATTTCAAGACCAATCGTGTCGGCGATGCCGAGCTTGCCTACCGCAATGTCATCCGTCTGCTGGGGCCGAACGGGGCACGCCTCGGCGATCTGGGCGAGGTCCTTGTCGTCAAGGCCGATGGCGTGGTGACCGCGGAGGCGCGCAGCGTGCTGCAGCAATCGCTGGCGCTCGACGCCGCCAATCCGCGCACGCTTTTCTATCTGGCGCTGGCGCTGGAACAGGAGGGCAAGGAAGCCGATGCGAAGACCGCTTTCGAGGCCCTTGCGAAACAATCGCCGCCGGATGCGCCCTGGCTCGCCGCCGTCGACGAACACATCGTCAAGAATGGCGGCCAGCCGATGGCATCCGCGAATGTGAACGCACCGGGCAATCCGACCGCGCAGGACGTGGCGGCAGCCAATGCGTTGAGCAGCGGCGATCGTCAGCAGATGATCCGCGGCATGGTCGATAGCCTCGATGCCAAGCTCAAGGAAGATCCAAACAATTTCGAAGGCTGGATGCGGCTGATCCGCTCCTATGCCGTGCTGAACGACAGGGATCGGGCCGTGGATGCGCTGAAGCGCGGTCTTGCGGCTTTTCCGGCCGATGGAGGGCAGGGCCAGCAGCTTCTGGCGCTGGCGAAGGAATTGGGACTGCCGACGGAGGTGACGCAGCAATGACCCGC
This sequence comes from Martinezella lusitana, assembly GCF_010668395.1. GTDB lineage: Bacteria > Pseudomonadota > Alphaproteobacteria > Rhizobiales > Rhizobiaceae > Rhizobium > Rhizobium lusitanum_A. The sequence continues at coordinate 25,520 of NZ_WUEY01000017.1, read as the reverse complement.
AAGCAGAAACGTCTGGCCGTGATCGCCGGCGGCATGGGTTTTATCGCCGCCGCCGTGTTGCTCGTGCTGTTCGCCTTCAGCCAATCGGTCGCCTATTTCTACATGCCGGCCGATCTCGCCAAGACCCCGGTCAATGCCGGTACGCTGATCCGTCTCGGCGGCCTTGTCGGCCAAGGGTCCGTCGTGCGCGGTCAGGGCACGCAGGTTCAGTTCTCGGTCACCGATGGCACCGACACGATCAAGGTGAGGTTCGACGGTATTCTGCCCGATCTCTTCCGCGAGGGGCAGGGCGTGGTGACCGAAGGCAAGTTCGAACCGGGCAGCGACGTTTTCGTTGCCGACAGCGTGCTGGCCAAGCATGATGAGCGCTACATGCCGAAGCAGGTCGCCGACAAGCTGAAGGCCGATGGCGTGTGGAAGGGCGAGGAGGCCACCCAATGATCATCGAGCTCGGACATTATGCCCTGGTGCTGGCGCTCGCGACTGCGCTCATCGTCTCCATTCTGCCTGTCGTCGGCGCGCGCCGCGGCGACGTGTCGATGATGGATATTGCCCCGGTCGGCGCGATCGTGATGTTCCTGCTCGTCGCTTTTTCCTTCGGCGTCCTGACCTATGCCTATGTCGCCTCCGATTTTTCCGTACTGAACGTCTGGGCCAATTCCCATTCGCTGATGCCGCTGATCTTCAAGATTTCTGGCGTCTGGGGCAATCACGAGGGATCGATGATGCTCTGGCTGCTGATCCTGGTGCTGTTCAGCGCGCTCGTCGCGCTGTTCGGGCGCAATCTGCCCGAGGTGCTGCGCGCCAATGTGCTTGCCGTGCAGTCCTGGATCTCCTCGGCCTTCCTGGTCTTCATCCTGCTGACCTCCAACCCCTTCATCCGCCTCGACCCGGCCCCGGCCGAGGGCAAGGACCTCAATCCCGTCCTGCAGGATATCGGCCTGGCGATCCATCCGCCTTTGCTCTATCTCGGCTACGTCGGCTTCTCCGTCTGTTTCTCCTTTGCTGTCGCCGCACTTCTCGAAGGCCGCATCGATGCCGCCTGGGCGCGGTGGGTCCGTCCATGGACGCTGGCCGCCTGGAGCTTCCTGACGCTCGGCATCGCCATGGGCTCCTACTGGGCCTATTACGAGCTCGGCTGGGGCGGCTGGTGGTTCTGGGATCCGGTGGAAAACGCCTCCTTCATGCCGTGGCTTGCCGGCACGGCGCTGCTTCATTCGGCGCTCGTCATGGAAAAGCGCGACGCCCTGAAGATCTGGACGGTGCTGCTGGCGATCCTGACCTTCTCCCTGTCGCTGCTCGGCACCTTCCTCGTGCGCTCCGGCGTGCTCACCTCGGTGCATTCCTTTGCCAGCGATCCGACGCGCGGCATCTTCATTCTCTGCATTCTTCTGATCTTTATCGGCGGAGCGTTGACGCTGTTCGCCCTGCGTGCGCCCAAGCTTGCCGCCGGTGGATTGTTCGCGCCGATCTCGCGCGAGGGCGCGCTGGTGCTGAACAACCTGATCCTCACGGTCGCCTGCGGTACGGTTTTGACCGGCACGCTCTATCCGCTGGCGCTCGAAACGCTCACCGGCGACAAGATTTCCGTCGGCCCGCCCTTCTTCAACATGACGTTCGGCTTGCTGATGACGCCGATCCTCCTTGCCGTGCCATTCGGCCCGCTGCTCGCCTGGAAGCGGGGCGACCTGCTCGGCGCCTTGCAACGGCTCTACGTCGTGGCAGGCCTTGCCTTTATCGCCGGTCTGGTCCTCTTCTACGTCAGGCATGGCGGTCCGGTGCTCGCCATACTCGGTCTTGCTGCCGGCTTCTTCCTGATTTTTGGCGCGGTGGCCGATCTCTGGTATCGCGCCGGTATCGGCAAGGTGGCGCTGAACGTTGCCTGGCGTCGCCTGAGCGGGCTGCCGCGTTCCGCCTTCGGCACGGCGCTGGCCCATGCGGGCCTGGGCATCACCGTGCTCGGCATTATTGCGGTGACCACATTCGAGGGCGAGAACATCACCAGCATGAAACCGGGAGAAACGGCGGAGCTTGGCGGCTATAGCCTTCGCTTCGACGGTATGCAGCCGGGTGTCGGCCCCAATTTCACCGAGGATCGTGCCCATTTCACGGTGAGCCGCAGCGGGGTCGCCTTCAGCGAAGTGTCGTCTTCCAAACGCGTCTTCACCGCGAGCCGGACGGGAACCACCGAAGCCGGCATTCTCACGCTCGGTCTCAGCCAGCTTTATGTGTCGATCGGGGATGCCAGCAAGGATGGCGGCATGGTCGTTCGCATCTGGTGGAAGCCCTTCATTCTCTGCATCTGGATGGGCGCGCTCGTCATGGCGATCGGCGGCTTCGTGTCGCTCAGCGACCGTCGCCTGCGCGTTGGCGCGCCAAGCCGCAAGGTAAAGCCGGTTCGCCCGGCGATGGAGCCGGCCGAATGAGCAGGCGGTTCAAATCTCTTGACATGGCGGCAAGGCGCATGGGCGGCTTCACGCGTCTCTGCCTCTGCCTTGTCGCGCTGCTGGCGCCGCTGTCCGCCTTCGCCGTCAATCCGGACGAGGTTCTGTCCGATCCGGCCCTGGAAGCGCGGGCGCGCACGATCTCCGCCGAACTGCGCTGCATGGTCTGCCAGAACCAGTCCATCGACGATTCCAATGCCGATCTGGCCCGCGACCTGCGCCTGCTCGTGCGCACGCGCCTCACCGATGGCGACACCGATCAGCAGGTGCTGGACTACATCGTCTCCCGCTACGGCGAATTTGTCCTGCTGAAGCCGCGCTTCAGCGAAAAGACGCTCATACTCTGGGGCGCTCCGGTCGCGCTCTTCGTGGTCGGGGGATTGGCGCTTGCCGTCTACGCACGCCGCCGCGTCGGCAAGCCCACCGGCAAGCCCCTCAGCGCCGAAGAAGAGGCGCAATTGAACGAGATCCTGGAAAAGTGACGCGGCCGTCATTTTCCTTCACGCCGCTGCAATCATTTCCTTACATTACGAATTTTTCATGGGGCGGACAGTTCGCTGTAAGGTGTCGTGCCCTATATCTTTATCATGACGCACCATAGCCGGTTCCCCCGGCACAAATCCGACGAGAAAAGAGAAGGTAACTCGCATATGTTCAGGAATATCAAGGACACCCTGTCTCGCAGCACCGCTATGAAGGCTACCGCCGTCGCCGGCCTCGCTGTCGCTGCCCTGGCCATGGGTGTTCCGGCCGAAGTCAGCCGTTCCTATGCCGATGCCGTCAATGTCCAGGCTCCGCAGGTTCCGAGCTTCGCCAACGTGGTGGACGCCGTGTCTCCGGCCGTCGTCTCCGTTCGTGTCGAATCCCGAGTGAATCCGGTCGCCGATGATGACGACTCCTTTGGCCTCGGTCGCGGCTTTGACGATCTTCCCGACGATCACCCGCTGAAGAAGTTCTTCCGCCAGTTTGAGCAGCAGCAGGGTCGCGGCCCGCAGCATGGCCAGAACCAGCAGAAGAATTCCGACGACAAGGGCCGCCTGCGCCCGGTCGCCCAGGGCTCGGGCTTCTTCGTCTCGGAAGATGGCTACATCGTCACCAACAACCACGTCGTTTCCGACGGCGCTGCCTTCGTCGTCGTTCTCAACGACGGCACCGAGCTTGACGCCAAGCTTGTCGGCAAGGATTCCCGTACCGACCTCGCCGTGCTGAAGGTCGACGGCAAGGGCAAGAAGTTCACCTATGTCGACTGGGCCGATGACGCCAAGGTCCGCGTCGGCGATTGGGTCGTTGCCGTCGGCAACCCCTTCGGCCTCGGCGGCACCGTGACGGCGGGTATCGTGTCGGCTCGTGGCCGCGATATCCATTCCGGTCCCTACGATGATTACATCCAGATCGATGCGCCGGTGAACAAGGGCAACTCCGGTGGCCCGACCTTCAACCTCAACGGCCAGGTGGTGGGCATCAATACCGCCATCTTCTCGCAGTCGGGCGGCAGCGTCGGCATCGCGTTTGCAATTCCAGCAACGACCGCCAAGGATGTCGTTACCGACTTGATCAAGACCGGCACCGTCTCGCGCGGCTGGCTCGGCGTACAGATCCAGCCCGTCACCAAGGATATCGCCGAATCCCTCGGCCTTTCCGAAGCGAGCGGCGCGTTGGTCGTTTCTCCGCAGGATGGCTCTCCGGGCCAGAAGGCCGGCATCAAGAACGGCGACGTCGTCACGGCCGTCAACGGCGATACGGTCAAGGATCCGCGCGATCTCGCTCGTCGCATCGGTGCCATGCAGCCGGGCTCCAAGGTCGAGGTTTCGCTGTGGCGTGCTGGCAAGTCGCAATCGGTCACGGTTGAACTCGGCAGCCTGCCTGCCGATCAGAACCAGGCCTCCGATGACGACTCGCAGCCGAACCAGCCGCAGCAGCCGTCTTCTGAAAAGGCTCTGGCCGATCTCGGCCTGACCGTCGGCCCCTCCGACGATGGCAAGGGTGTTGCGATCACCGCCGTCGATCCCGATTCCGATGCCGCCGACAAGGGCGTGAAGGAAGGCGAGAAGATCACTTCGGTCAACAACCAGCAGGTCTCGAACGCCGGCGACATCGCCAAGGTCATCGAGCAGGCGAAGAAGGACGGCCGCACGCGCGCCCTGTTCCAGATTCAGTCCGGTGATGGCAGCCGCTTCGTCGCGTTGCCGATCAATGCAGGTTGATCTCTTCAGACGATAGAGTGCTTCGGGAAGCCGCGCAGGCCACGGCTTGTGCGGCTTCCCTTTTGAAAGACGTCAAAATTGACTGGCTCCAAGGCAGGTGAAAGATGACAACCGCTGGCCAACATGCCGTGAATTCCGCCGATTCTGGTTGTGCCGATGCACCCTCGACAGGTAGTGTCGCCCACATGAAGATTCTGATTATCGAAGACGATCTCGAGGCGGCGGCTTACCTCACCAAGGCGTTTCGTGAAGCCGGCATCATTGCCGACCACGCGAGCGACGGGGAGAGCGGTCTCTTCATGGCCACGGAGAACGCCTACGATGTCGCCATCATAGACCGCATGCTGCCCCGCCGCGATGGGCTCTCCGTCATCAGCGAACTTCGCCGCAAGGGCGTGCATACGCCGGTTCTGATCCTTTCCGCGCTCGGCCAGGTTGACGATCGCGTCACGGGCCTGCGCGCCGGCGGCGACGATTATCTGCCGAAGCCCTACGCCTTCAGCGAATTGCTGGCGCGTGTCGAAGTGCTCGGCCGCCGCAAGGGCACGCCGGAACAGGATGTCCTTTACCGCGTCGGCGATCTGGAGCTGGACCGGCTTTCGCATGAGGTTCGCCGCGGCGGCAAGGAAATCCTGCTGCAGCCGCGCGAATTCCGCCTGCTGGAATATCTGATGAAGAATGCCGGCCAGGTGGTGACCCGCACTATGCTGCTGGAAAATGTCTGGGACTATCATTTCGATCCGCAGACGAACGTCATCGACGTCCACGTTTCGCGGCTGCGCTCCAAGATTGAGAAGGATTTCAGCCAGCCGCTGCTGAAGACCATCCGCGGTGCCGGATACATGATCAAGGACGAGGGATGAGTCGCTTTCGCGTCCTCTTCAAGTCCACAGCAGTCCGCCTTTCCGCCCTCTACATCCTTCTTTTTGCGCTTTGTGCCGCGACGCTGGTTTTCTACGTCACGGCCATGTCCGAACGGCTGCTGACGGGGCAGATCCGCGATGCCGTCCAGCAGGAGGTCAATCAGGTCAAGCGCGCCTACGACATCGGCGGGCTGAATCTGCTTCTGCGCACGATGGAACGTCGCGCGCGTCAGCCGGGCGCCAATCTCTATGTCATTGCCGGTCCCTCGGGCGATATCCTTGCCGGCAACGTCGCGTCCGTGCAGCCCGGCGTGCTCGGCCAGGCAGGCTGGACGGAGCTGCCGTTCATCTATGAGCGCTATACGGATGCCTCCAATGATCCGGAGCGCCAGCATCTGGCGATCGCCAATATCTTCATCCTCGACAACGGTCTGCGCATCCTGATCGGCCGCGACCTTGGCGAGCCGGAGCGTTTTCGTGTGCTGGTGCGCCAGGCGCTGATGCTGGCTCTGGCGATCATGGGTCTTGGCGCACTGGTCATCTGGTTCGGCATCGGCCGCAATGCGTTGAAGCGCATAGACCGGATGACGGCCGCCAGCCGCAAGATCATGGCCGGTGACCTCTCGCAGCGCCTGCCTGTCGGCGGTTCCGGTGACGAATTCGACCGCATGTCGGCGTCGCTGAACGCCATGCTGGGGCGCATCGAGAAGCTGAACGAAGGGCTTCGGCAGGTTTCCGACAATATAGCGCACGACCTGAAGACGCCGCTGACACGCCTGCGCAACAAGGCCGCCGATGCGCTCGACAATGCTGACAGCGAGGGTCGCCGTACCGCGCTCGAGGGCATCATCGGCGAATCCGACCAGCTGATCCGCACCTTCAATGCACTCTTGATGATTTCGCGCGTCGAGGCGGGATCGGTTGCCGCCGAGATGACCGGTGTCGATCTTTCGTCCATCGTCGCCGACACGGCCGAGCTCTATGAGCCGGTCGCAGAAGAAGTGGGACTGGCGCTGACGGCCGACATCGAACCCGATGTCGAGGTGCAGGGCAATCGCGAACTGATCGGCCAGGCCCTCTTCAACCTCATCGACAATGCTCTCAAATACGCGACGGGCTGCAACGGCGAGCAGACGATCAAATTCAAGCTGGCGCGCACCCATGATGCGGTCACGCTCGCCGTGGCCGACCATGGCCCCGGTATTCCCGCCCATCAGCGCGCCGACGTGGTCAAGCGTTTCTTCCGCCTCGACGAGAGCCGCTCGAAGCCGGGAACCGGCCTTGGCCTCTCGCTGGTGGAGGCCGTCATGGAGCTGCATGGCGGCCGGCTGGAGCTTTCCCATACCGATCCTGAAAGTCCCGACGCCAAGGGATTAACGGTCACCATGATCTTCCCCATGCAGAAACAATAGGTTAATCCTGCAGTATCCGCTTGCTGTTGGGGAGAACTGCATGACGACGACGCAAAGCGATTGGCTGCGGGATGTTCCGTCCGGGCGATTGCGGCCGTTGAACCAGACGGAGACGAAGTCCGCGCTGGCCGACCTCAAGCAGATCGGCGGGAGCGAACCCGCCGTCGCCAATCTGCTGGCTGGCGAAAGCGCGCTGCGGGATTTCATTGTCGCGGCGCTCACCTTGTCCCCCCATTTGCGCGACATCGCCAATCTCGAACCGCCGCTGCTCGTTGCCGCCATCGAGAAGCCGTTGTCGCCGCAGATAGAAGCGCTGGTCGAAGACGCTCGACGCGCATGGCTGCCGGCGGAGGAAGGGAATCCCTCGCCATCGGAATCCGAGGTGATGAGCCGTCTGCGCGTCGCCAAGCGCCGTGCCGCCTTTCTCGTCGCGCTTGCCGACCTTGCCCGAATTTATGATGGCAAGACGACGACCCGCTGGCTGAGCAGGCTTGCGGAGGCCTCGATTTCCGCGGCGATCGACCATCTGCTGCTGTCGTCGCACGAAGCTGGCAAGATTTCCGTTCCCGATCCGGCCGTCCCAAGCGAGAAATCGGGGCTGATCGTGCTGGGCATGGGCAAGCTCGGCGCCGAGGAGCTGAACTATTCCTCCGATATCGACCTGGTCGTCTTCTTCGACGAGACGGCGGGCATTGTCCCCGATCCGGATGACGCCATCGACATCTTTCCGCGGCTGATGCGGCGGCTGGTGCGCATCCTGCAGGAGCGCACGGCGGATGGCTATGTCTTCCGCACCGACCTGCGCCTGCGCCCCGATCCCGGCTCGACGCCGCTTGCGATCCCGGTCGATGCCGCGATGATCTATTATGAGGGCAGGGGCCAGAACTGGGAGCGTGCCGCCTTCATCAAGGCGCGAGCCGTCGGCGGCGATCTTGCCGCCGGTCAGGCCTTCATCCGCGATCTCGTGCCCTTCGTCTTCCGCAAATATCTGGACTACGCCGCGATCGCCGACATCCATTCCATTAAGCGTCAGATCCATGTGCACAAGGGGCACGGTGCGATCGCGGTCAAGGGTCACAACGTCAAGCTTGGCCGCGGCGGCATTCGCGAGATCGAGTTTTTCGTGCAGACCCAGCAGCTGATCGCCGGCGGCCGTATGCCTGCGCTACGCAGCCGGTCGACGGAGCGGACGCTTGCCGAATTGACGGATGCGAAGTGGATCGACGCCGAAACGCGCAACGAGCTGACATCGGCCTACTGGTTCCTGCGCGATGTCGAACATCGCATCCAGATGGTGCGCGACGAGCAGACGCATCTGCTTCCGGAAACGGATGTGGAACTCCGGCGTATCGCCTTCATGATGGGTTTTGCCGATGTATCGGCTTTCTCCGAGGCGCTGGTGACGACGTTGAGGGCCGTCGAGCGCCGCTATGCGCGCCTGTTCGAGCAGGAGACGAAACTGTCGTCCGAAACGGGCAATCTGGTCTTCACCGGTCAGGGCGACGACCCCGACACGCTGGAGACGCTGCGCCGCCTGGGCTTCGAAAGGCCGTCCGACATCGCCAACGTCATCCGCACCTGGCATTATGGGCGATATCGCGCCACGCAATCGGTGGAGGCGCGCGAGCGGCTGACGGAATTGACGCCGGAGCTGTTGCGGGTCTTCGGCGAGAGCAAGCGTGCGGATGAGGCGCTGCTGCGCTTCGACAGCTTCATCTCCGGCCTGCCGGCGGGCATTCAGCTGTTCTCGCTGCTCGGCACGAACCCGGCGTTGCTCTCCCTCATCGTCAACATCATGTCTTCGGCGCCGCGTCTTGCCGAGATCATCGCAGCCAAGCCGCATGTTTTCGACGGCATGCTGGATCCGGGCCTCATGGCCGAACTGCCGACGCGCGACTATCTGGCGGAGCGCATCAGGAGCTTCCTGGCGCCTGCACGGCATTATGAAGAGGTGCTGGACCGCCTGCGCATCTTCGCATCCGAGCAGCGCTTCCTGATCGGCATTCGCCTGCTGACGGGCGCGATCGGCGGCCAGATGGCCGCCCGCGCCTTCACCTATCTCGCCGATCTGATCGTCGAGGCGGCGCTGGATGCGGTGATGAAGGAAATCCGCTCGGCCCATGGCGAATATCCCGGCGGCCGCGTCGCCGTCGTCGGCATGGGCAAGCTCGGCAGTTTCGAGCTGACGGCGGGATCGGATATCGATATCATCCTGCTCTACGATTACGACGACACGGCCGGCGAATCCGATGGTCCGAAACCGCTCGATGCCACGCGTTATTTCACGCGGATCACCCAGCGCCTGATTGCCGCCCTCTCGGCCCCGACGGCCGAAGGTATCCTCTACGAGGTGGACATGCGCCTGCGCCCCTCGGGCAACAAGGGACCTGTCGCCACCCGCATCAACGCCTTCGAGAAATACCAACGCACCGAAGCCTGGACCTGGGAGCACATGGCGCTCTCTCGGGCGCGGCTGATCGGCGGCGACGAGGAACTGGTGAACGATGCCGAGCGCGTCATTGGCGAGGTTCTTTCGGCAAAGAGGGACGTCGCCAAGATCGCCAAGGACGTTCGCGAGATGCGCGGTCTCATCGAACAGGAAAAGCCGCCCGAAAACATCTGGGACCTGAAGCTTATTCCCGGCGGGCTGATCGACATCGAATTCATCGCGCAATATTTGCGGCTGATCGCGCCGGAGCGCGGTGTCGGCATCGATGCGAACGGGCTCAGCACGGCGGAAGCGCTGAAACTGCTCGGCGGCAGCCTGATGGACCGCAACGACCTGGACGTCTGCCTGGAGGCTCTGCATCTCTATACGGAGCTGTCGCAGCTCATTCGGCTCTGCATCGACGGTTCGTTCGATCCGCAAAATGCGCCCTCGGGGCTGATCGAGCTCGTCTGCCGCGCCGGCGACTGCCCGGATATCCGCACGCTGGAAGCAGAATTGAAGCGCTTGTCGAAGGCGGTGCGCAAGATTTTCCAGGCGACGGTTGGAAACTGATCAGCGTTGATCCGGGATGCGGATCGCGATGACCGTGCCGACGCCCTCCCGGGAGCGGATACGCATGCGGCCGTGATGCAGCGCAGTCAGCGACCGCGAAATGGCAAGCCCGAGGCCGGAGCCGCCCTTGCTTTTCGCATATTGGCTCTGCACCTGTTCGAAGGGCTGGCCGATCTTGCCGAGGGCGGATTTCGGAATGCCGATGCCGGTATCGGCGATGACGAGCATCACCGCATCCTCGACCTTGCGTGTGCGAACCGCGATGCGGCCGCCGTCATTGGTGAACTTCACGGCGTTGGAAAGCAGGTTGAGCACGATCTGCTTCATCGCCCGCCGGTCGGCGTTGAGCTTGATGTCGGAGCAAATGTTCTGCTCGACGAGAATGTTCTTCTGCGCGGCGGGAATGCGGGTGAAACGCAGGCATTCCTCGATGAGCGGCGCCAGATTGATCCGCTCGCAGGAGAGCTTCATATGACCCGCTTCGATCTTCGACATGTCGAGAATGTCGTTGATGACGTTGAGCAGGTGCTTGCCGCTGTCGTGGATGTCCTTGGCATATTCGTTGTAGCGGGCCGAGCCGAGCGGTCCGAACATCTGATCGTGCAGGATCTCCGAGAAGCCGAGAATGGCGTTGAGCGGCGTGCGCAGCTCGTGCGACATGTTGGCGAGGAATTCCGATTTCGCCCTGTTGGCGGCTTCGGCGCGCTCTTTTTCCGCGAGATAGTTGGTGTTGGCGGTCGAAAGCTCGGCTTTCTGCCGTTCGAGAATTTGCCGCGAGGCGGAAAGATCGTTGATCGTCGCCATCAGCCGCCGCTCGGACTCGCGAAGGCGCTCCTGGTTGCGCTTCAGCTGCGTGATGTCCGTACCGACGGAAACGAGGCCGCCGTCACGGGTGCGGCGTTCGTTGATCTGTAGCCAGCGCTCGTCGGCAAGCTGCACTTCGGTCGTCTGCGAATGGCTGATACGGCCAGGATCGACGATACGCCGTTCGATGACCGGTCTCGCCGCCGCGGCATTGACGACGGCGCGTTCGGTGCCGGGCACGAGCACGTTGTCAGGCAGACCGTAGGCTTGCTGGAAGTGCGCGTTGCACATGACCAGCCGGTCGTTCTTGTCCCATAGCACGAAGGCTTCGGAGGTGCATTCGATGGCGTCGGCGAGCCTCTGGTCGGCTTCGGCATAACGCTGTGCCAGCCGATGCTGCTCGGTTACGTCCATGGCGATGCCGATCATGTGCACGCGGCCCGAATGAGCGCGGATGACCTGGGCGCGGGCGCGCATCCAGACATAGTGCCCCTTGGCATGGCGGATGCGCAGGATCTGATCCACCTGGCCGGCATTGCCGCGGGTGACGGCGCGGGCGAGCATGTGCAGGCTGTTGTCATCCGGGTGCATCAGCCGCGCCGCATCCGTGAAGGCGAGCGGCTTGTCGGCGGCCGGCAAGCCCAGCATGTCGTACATCGACCGCGACCAGAAGAACTTCCGGCTGGTGAAATCGAAATCCCAGAGGCCGCAGCGGCCGCGCGACAGCGCCGTCTCGACCCGCAGGTTGGATTCGAGGAAGATTTCGTCCGCGTCTCGAGCTCGTTTTACTTGGGTGTAATAGGCATAGAGGATGACGAGCAGGATGGAGGAAATGCCCGCAAAGAGCGTGACGTTGAGCGTCAGCTCGTCACGCCAGAGCTTGTCGATCTGGTCCATCGAGGCGGCCGACAGAATGAAATCGCCCTTGTCGCCGATCAGGGAAATCGCCGCATAATAGGGCTCGCCGCCGATCATGGTTTCGATCACGCCGGCCTGGTCGCCGAAATTGCGGATGGCCGACACTTCGGGAAAGAAGTCGGAGACCAACATGCCGATATAGGCGGAGCCGGCGGCGGATGAGCCGAACACGCGCCCGCTCGACTGCACGAGCAGCACGAAAGCGCCGGTGTCCAGTCGATCCTGCGGCAGGTAGGAGGCCAGTTTCCGCTCCGCGCCACCGCGGTCGCCAGCCTGGAACAGGCTGGCATCGTTCGAAAATGCGGCGGCTGCGGCTGCGATGGAAAGCGAGGTCGAGCGACGAGCCGAAGCCGCCATGCGGCTATGTTCCGTGACCATGCCGAAGAAGTGCGAGGCGGCGACGACCATCAGGAAGGAAACGATGAGGACCGGAATGATGCGCTTGAGAATATGTTCGGTCTGCGGAAAACGACCGGAGATCGTCTCCATCCGCACTCCGGTTCGATCAGCAACGCCGCTATGCCAGGATTTCAGGCCGTCGAAATTAACACGCAGCCGTCCATCGGCCGCGGTTGTCCGCCGCACGTCCACCATCGCTTTAGCCTTGTCCCTCGTGTGATTCGCTGCGCCGCTCGCCCGAATCTGCCTTAATGAATCATTCGCGATTCGGCTTGTCCAGAGGGTGAGGTAAAACTTTCTTAACCATCTGCGATTTCAGCATGATTTGCACACGCAGCGGTAAGTTGCGCGAATTCGGGACTCGCTGAGGATGAAAAGGCCGATGCACATCGGCCTTTTAAATCGGCATGCGGAGCGACCGAAATCACTCCTTGAGAATGCGGTCCACGATGTCGCGCACGTCGGTCGAAAGGCCGCTTGCGCGCTCGATGCGCATCAGTGCCGAGCGGGCATGATCGGCGCGCACCGGCTCCAGCAGGCGCCAGGAGCGCATCGACGTCAGGATGCGGGCCGCAAGCTGTGGGTTGCGCTGGTCGATTTCCAGGATCTCGTCGGCCAGGAAATTGTATCCGGCGCCGTCTGCCCGGCCGAAACCGGTCGGGTTCGCGAAGGCGAAAGTGCCGACGAGCGACCGTACGCGGTTCGGATTGGTGCGCTTGAACAGCGGCGTTTCCATCAGCAGCCGGATGCGCTCCAGCGCGCCTGCGCCGGGGATAGCAGCCTGAATGGCGAGCCATTTGTCGATGACGAGCGCATTGTCCGCGAAGCGGTCGCGGAAGTGCGCAAGTGCCGCTGCCGTCTCGGCCGTATCCGGGAAGCGCTGAGCGAGGATGGTGAGTGCGGCGCTGAGATCGGTCATGTTGTTGGCGGCGTCATAGGCTGCCTTCGCTCGCGCCGGCGCCTCGTCCAGCTGAGAGAGGTAGCTGAGCGCCGCGTTGCGCAATGCGCGCCGGCCGGCGCTTGCCGCATCCGGAGTGAACGGGCCGGGTGTCTGCAAGCTGTCGTAGAGCGCAGCAAACACATCTTTTCCAGCCTCCGCGACCCGCTTGATGATCGTCTGGCGCGCGGCATGGATGGCGTCTGGGTCGTTATTGCCGCCAAGCTCGCGAGCGATGTCGGATTCGCTCGGGAGGGCGAGCGCCTGAGCCCGGAATGCCGGTTCCAGGCTTTCGTCGGCCGCAGCTGCGAGCAACGCGTCGATGAAGGCGGAATCGCATTTGATATCGAGGCCCTGGCGCGCATCGCGCGCCGCCTGCAGCAGATTGGGCAGGCCGAGGTCGATCAGTGCCTGCCAGCGGGCGAAATGATCGGTCTCGTAGCGGGCGATCAGCGCGAGATCGTGCGCGCTCTGGCTGAATTGCAGGTTGATCGGCGTCGAGAAGCTGCGATTGAGAGACAGAACCGGCCGCGAGGGAATGCCGTGGAAGGTGACCGTCTGCGCCTTCTTCGTCAGGTGCAATACATCGCCGGTGAGCTCCGCCCCGGTCACGGACGCAGGAACGATCGCGGAACCGTCTTCGGCGAGCAAGCCCATGCGCAGCGGAATGTGCATCGGCTTTTTGACCGTCTGGCCCGGTGTTGCCGGCACCATCTGCTCGAGCGACAGCGTGAATGTCTTGCCGTCGGCGTCATAGGCGCCCGAGGCGGTTACGAGGGGCGTACCGGCCTGATGGTACCACAGCGAGAATTGCGCAAGGTCGCGGCCGCTGACATCCTCGAAGCATCTGACGAAATCTTCGATCGTGACAGCCTGTCCGTCATGCCGGTCGAAATAGAGGTCCATGCCCTTCTTGAACAGGTCGCGGCCGAGCAGCGTCGCGATCATGCGGGTGACTTCGCTGCCCTTCTCATAGACTGTTGTCGTGTAGAAGTTGTTGATTTCCCGGTATTTCGTCGGGCGAACCGGGTGGGCGAGGGGGCCGCTGTCCTCCGGAAACTGTTCCGATTTCAGGTGCCGGACTTCGGCAATGCGCTTGACCGGGCGCGAGCGCTGGTCGGCGGAAAACTCGTGATCGCGATAGACGGTCAGACCTTCCTTGAGGCAGAGCTGGAACCAGTCGCGGCAGGTGATGCGATTGCCTGTCCAGTTGTGGAAATATTCGTGCGCGATGATCGCTTCGATATTGGCGTAATCGGCGTCGGTCGCCGTCTCCGGGTCGGCCAGCACATATTTGTCGTTGAAGACGTTGAGACCCTTGTTCTCCATCGCCCCCATGTTGAAGTCCGACACGGCGACGATCATGAAGATGTCGAGATCGTATTCGCGCCCGAACCGCTCTTCGTCCCACTTCATCGAACGCTTCAGCGCATCCATGGCATAGGCGGCGCGCGGCTCCTTGCCGTGCTCGACGTAGATCTTCAGCGCGACTTCGCGGCCGGATGCGGTCGTAAACGCATCTTCGACTACGCCGAGGTCGCCGGCGACAAGCGCGAAGAGATAGCTCGGCTTCGGATGCGGATCGAACCAGGCCGCGAAATGCTTGCCTTCGCCATAACCGGCGCCGCCGAGGAAATTGCCGTTCGACAGCAGCAGCGGGTTTGCCGCCTTGTCGGCGATGATGTTGACCGTATAGGGCGCGAGAACGTCCGGCCGATCGGGGAAATAGGTGATGCGGCGGAAACCCTCGGCTTCGCATTGCGTGCAATAGATGCCGCCGGTGCGATAGAGGCCCATCAGCTGCGTGTTGGCCTCCGGATTGATGACGGTCGTGATCGTCAGCTCGAAGGGCGCAGCTTCCGGCAGGTCACGGACGGTCAGGCTTTCGGGAGTTGCATCATATTGCGCGGCGGGGAGTTCGACCTGGTCGAGCAGCAGCCCGGACAGCACCAGCTCATCGCCGTCCAGCACGAGCGGCGCCTTTGGATCCGTGCCTTCCCGCCGATGAAAGATCAGCCGTGCTTCCACCTTCGTCTCGGTCGGATGCAGATCGAATGTAAGGTCCACGCGTTCCAGAACGAAGTCGGTAGCACGGTAGTCTGCCAGATTGACGATCTGGCCGGTATCTGTTCGCATGGTCTATCCTGATCAGGCTATGCTATGGCGGGCACGGTCCGAAGCCCTCCTCCGGACTGAAACTGGCCGCATCATTACATCGAAATCTGAACCAAAGTTAAAGTCATGTCGCGGCATCGACATGTTTTGTTATGGCACAATAAGTATTCGCTTTGCGCTCCGCCGTCGTCGCCCGGTCGAGGATAATTATTGAATGGATATTGACTGGTTATAAGCCGCTTTCTGCCTGAATTTGCAAACTGTCGGCGCAATTGCTACCATAGCGTTCAGGTGTATCATCAATATTCCACTGTCGCCGGAGCAGTAACTTAAAGTAAATTATTTGTTTAACCTCTTGCGATATAAGCGCTCTTGCATACCTATAGCATGCTATTAGGTATCGGAATTATGATCGATTCCGGTGAATTTGTTCACAAAAATGAAACATCATCTTTTTGTCGTAGATTGAGAAGGGCACCCCAAGGAGGCCCGATTGAGCTTTTCTATCGAGCAACTTGCTCGCCATCCCAAGTTCGTGCCGTCATTGCGCTTTCTCTCCGAGGCATTGCGCAATCGCTACGATAGCGGTCCGAGGATTGCGCGCATGCTCGCCTCGCACCAACGCTGGCTTCTGACGCAGACTGCCTATGCACTTCATCTTGAATACGATTCGGCGGTCCCGGGCTCGGGGCTTACCGTGGTCGCTCTGCGGGACGTCATTACCCACCATCGTATTGCCAGCCGCAATACCGTGTTGAGCTTCATAGAGGAGCTGCTGACCTATCGTTTCCTGGAGCTGGCTCCGGGGCCTGTCCGACGTCCGCGCCGCTACGTGCCGACCGAAGTCAGCTACACGGCGATGTTCGGCTGGTATCTCGCCAATCTGGCTGCCATCGATTTGCTCGACGGTGGCGGCCGCGCAGCCGCTCTCGTTGCCTCGCCGATGCTGATGGATCTGGCACAGCCGCGCATGGCGCGCAATTGCCTTGCTACCGACGTCTGGCGCGATCCGCCCGAATGCGTCGGCCTGTTTCTTTGGACCGAGGCCGGCGGCCTCGTCGTCGATCATATCATGTCGAAGCTGGACCTTGCCGGAGAAGGCGGCGATCGAATCGATATCGGCCGCTTTGACGCGCGGGCGCTGGCCACGCATTTCATGATATCGCGAACCCATTTGCAGCGTCTCCTGCGCAAGTCGGCCGAGCGCGGAGACATCGGATGGCACGACGAAGCCCGGAAGACGCGCATGTGGGTATCGCGTGATTTTCTGGATCAATATTGCGGATGGCAGGCCATAAAGCTCGCGGCAGTCGATGAGGCTTTTTCCTGGGCGCAGTCCAACGAGGATCGTGGCGATCCGAACTAGCTATCCGCAGGGGAGGGGCAAGATGTGCGGGCCCCGTCTCCGGAAAGCGCGCGACAGGGCGGTGCAATTCCGCCTCTCATATCTCAAAGCGGGATGCTTGCCGTCGCCCTTGCCGCGGTTGTGTCGGGGCAGTCGCCCTTGCGGAAGTTGCGCGCACGTTCGAATTCCTCGGCGGCCCGTACCGCGGAGCCGATGTGGCCGACCGAATCAAACAGCGCGATGAGCGAGCGCAAACCCGAAGACATGATGTGGTTCCTGATAATCAAATACGACGCTGGATTTCCGCGTCCTGCCGGTCAGCAGACGCGGAAATCGGCAAAGAAGGTCGTGGGGCGGCCGACGCGAGCTGAAACGCCGGTGCCTCGTGCAATCATCTGCTCGTTGGCAGCGATGCCGAGGTTGCGATGTCCGCTTGTGGCGCGCACGGGCTCGATGGCGCGGCGCAAGGTATCAAACCCGCAGTGAATAGGACGAAAACGTGCAGTCATGGCCTTGGTTCCTTTAGAGATTCCTCCCAAGACACCTCCATATATTGCGGTGCAGCATGGATTTTGCAATGCACAGTAAAAGAGGACTGCCATGCGAAGAACGCATGGCTAGTGTCATTTTTCGTTAATGACTAAGAAAATCAGCCTAATATTTCGGCGGTGATATAATTCTTGAAGGCCAGAAGATCATTCCAGGCCAGTCGCTTGTTGATCGGGGCGGTCAGCAATTCCTGCGGATGCAGGCTGGCGATAGCCGGTACGGTACGGCCCAGAATGCTTAATTCCCGCCACTGTCCGCGCAATCCGTGAATGGTTTCGCCGCCTCCGAAAAAGTGACGCGCGGTGAAGTTGCCGAGCAGCAGCACGGCCTTCGGCTCGGCAAGCGCGATCTGCCGTTCTATGAACGGGCGGCATATCTCGATTTCATGGGCGGACGGCGCCCGGTTGCCGGGCGGACGCCACGGAATGACATTGGTGAGCAGGATCGCGTCGCGCTGCAAGCCTATGGCGGCCAGCATCCTGTCGAGCAATTGTCCCGAACGGCCGGCAAACGGCGCACCCTCGCGATCGTCGTCGGCGCTCGGCATCGGGCCGATCACCATGACGCGGCCTTCCGGCGTACCGCTCGCAAAGATCGTCGATCGGGCGCTGTTCTTGAGGTTGCAGCTGTTGAAGGCTTCGATCGCAGTTTTCAACTCTGCGAGCGACCGCGCGCTTTCGGCCGCGAATCGGGCTTGCTCCACGGCCTGTTCGTCGGGAATGGCGGGTGCGGCGCGCGGCGGCGCAGGAGAGGCGGCGGCCGGCTTTGCGGCCTGGCGACGCTCAGGCTGCGGTCTTGCCGCGGCCGGCGGTGCTTCGGCCCGTGGCTGCGTCGCCCGCGAGCCTTGCCGCGCGGCGCGCATGGCCTCGAACTCGGCGAAGCGATCCACCGGCTGCTCTTCCAGCAACCAATCGACGCCGGCATCCGCATGGAAATGCAGAAGGGCGGCAAGTTCGGCCGGTGTGAGGTCGCTGGCGGAAATCATGGCTGAACTCTAGCCAATGCGGAGCGGGAACGAAAGGGCAGGGTGGTCGGCTATCTCAAGCCGTCCACTGGGCGATGTCGTCGCGCTCGCCGATAAGGGCAAGGCCGTGGGCGATCGACAGCAATTCGCCGCCGGTCTCGATCCGCTCCTGACCGAAGCGCTCGGTGAACATGCGCCGCACGGCCGGCACGAAGGATGTGCCGCCTGTCAGGAACACCTTGTCGATCGTATCGGGCGATGTGTTCGTGGTGGTGAGCACGTCGTCGAGAGCGCCCTCGATGCGCGCGAGATCCTCGGCGATCCACGTTTCGAAATCGGCGCGGCGCACCTGCTTGCGACCGGCCTTGCCGAGCGGAGGAAAGTTGAACTCTGCCTCTTCCTCGCTCGAAAGCGCCATCTTCGTCGCCGATACGGCCTGATAGAGCGGGTAGCCCTCGTCATGCTCGACCAGCTCGATGAAGGTCTCCAGCTTCTCGGGCTCGAGGCTGCTGCGCACCAGTGTCTTCAGGTCGGCATATTCGCGCGAGGTCTTGAAGATCGAAAGCTGGTTCCAGCGTCCGAAATTGGCGTAGTAGGAGGTCGGCACTTCCAGCAGCTTGTCGAAGCTCTTGAAGAAGCTGCCCTTGCCGATGGCCGGAGAGACGATGTTGTCGATCATCCGGAAGTCGAAATGATCGCCGGCGATGCCGACGCCGGAGTGGCCGATGGGAGTGGCGGAGAGCTTTCCGGCCTGGGTTTCGAAGCGGATGAGCGAATAGTCGGTCGTGCCGCCGCCGAAGTCGGCCACGAGTACGGTCGCGTCCTTCTTCAGATGCTGCGCGAAATAGAAGGCCGCCGCCACCGGCTCGTAGACATAATGGATTTCCGGGAAGCCGAGCCGCGAGAGGGCGGCGTTGTAGCGCTCCGTGGCAAGTGCCGGATTGGGATTGGCGCCGGCAAAGTGCACGGGGCGCCCCGTGACGATGCGGGAGACGTCCGCCGGCCAGCCGTCTCCGGCATAGGCGCGCAGGCGGCGTACGAAGATCTCCATCAGATCCTCGAAGCTGTGGCGCTTGGCGAAGATCAGCGTGCCCTGGAAGAGGGCGCTCGCCGCGAAGGTCTTGATCGACTGCAGGAAACGACAATCGCCGGGATTGTCGATGAACTGCCGGATCGCCGCATGACCGGCCTCGACCTTGAGCGCGGTCGCGCCCAGCCCCGCATCCTTCATGAAGGATAGAGCGGTACGCATGCTGTCCGCCGTGCCGGCCGCGCTGTGGAAGGCAACCGATTGTGTTGCAGGTCCATCGGCCATCGCCAGGACCGTGTTCGTCGTGCCGAAGTCGAAACCAAGCGCCCGAGCCATGCCCGCACTCCTTTCCGTCGAAATTGTCTGGATTGGGGCCAAGCCCCCTGAGAGACGCAAGACGCGCCTTGTCGCAAAGAGGGCGCGTCATGACATGGCTGAGCCTCAAGTTCAAGTCGTGGCAAAGCCTTTATTTTGTTTGTCGCCGTATCCGCTGGCCGCAATCCCTCCCCGAACGCGGGCCGGGATCCCCGACAAGCGAAACGGGCGCCTTTCGGCGCCCGTCGATCTCATTCCGCAGCGATGGCCGCTGGCGGCTCCTTGTGATGCGGATCCGCGTCCTTCCGCTTGCCGAGCCGGCCGAGGAAATCGTTCAGGCGGTTCATTTCCAGGAAGATGACCGGCGTGATGAACAGCGTCAGGATCTGCGAGACCACAAGACCGCCGACGACTGCTATGCCGAGCGGCTGGCGCAGCTCGGAGCTCGCTCCGCCGCCGACGGCGATCGGCAGGGCACCGAGCAGGGCGCAGAAGGTCGTCATCATGATCGGGCGGAAACGGCGTACGCAGGCTTCGTGGATCGCTTCCGGCGGCGACATGCCCGTACTCGAGCGCAGCGTTTCCAGCGCCACGTCGATCATCATGATCGCGTTCTTCTTGACGATACCGATCAGCATCAGCAGGCCGATGAGAGCGATGATCGACAGGTCGAAGCCAAAGACCTTCAGGGCGAGCAGGGCGCCGAGCGCGGCGGCCGGCAGGCCGGACAGAATGGTCAGCGGGTGGATGAAGCTCTCGTAGAGAACGCCGAGAACGACATAGATCGTCAGCACCGCCGCCAGGATCAGGTAAGGCGTGCTGCCCTGAGACTGCTGGAAGATCTGCGCCGTGCCGCCGTAGGACGTGAAGACGTCCGCCGGCATGTTGATATCCTTCTTGATCTGGTCGATCTGCGCGGTGGCGTCGCCGAGCGCTTCGCCGGCGGGCAGGTTGAAGGATACCGTGGTCGAGACCAACTGGCCCGTCTGGTTGATGGTGACCGGGCCGGTGTTGCGGTCGATGTGCGCGAAGGCCGACAATGGAACCTGGTCGCCCTTCGAAGACGTCACATGGATGCGCGACAGTTTCTGGTCGTCCCAGGGCTGATTCGCATCATATTCGATGATCACGTCATAGCTGTCGCCCGTAGACTGGATCTGTGCGGCGGCGTAGTCGCTGAAGGCCTCTTCAAGCGTGGTGCGCAGCAGGTTGTTGTTGATGCCGTAGGCGGCGGCCTTCTCCGTATCGACGACGATATTGGCCTGCAATGCATTGTACTGCGCGTCTGTGGTCACGTCGGTGAAACGTGGATCCTTGCGCATCTCCTGCAGCATCTTGTTGGCCCACTGGTTCGTCAGATCAGCGTTGAGTGCCTGGATGATAAGCTGATACTGGCTGGCGGTCTGGCGTCCGCCGAAGCGAAGGCTTTGCTGTGGGTTGATGAAGACCTGAATGCCCGGGATCTTGGCGACGGCGGCGCGCATTTCGCGCAAGGTCTGGTCGAGCGGCGGACGCTCTTTCTTATCCTTCAGCTGAGCGTAGATCGTACCGTTGTTGAGTGTCTGGCGTGCGCTGGCGCCGACAACCGACATGACGTGCTGCACGGCAGGGTTCGCCTTGATCGCGGCAGCGGCCTGATTCTGCAGGTCACGCATCGCCGGATAAGAAATGTCCTGGCGGGCGCGCGTTGAAATCTGCAGCCGGCCGATGTCTTCCTGCGGGAAAAAGCTGGCTGGCAGGGTGAGGAAGAGATAGCCCGAGAGCGCGACCGAGCCAAGGAAGCTCCCAAGCACGATGTAGCGATGGCGAATACACCATTCCACGCCCTTGCCGTAATTGACCTCGGTCCAGTTAAAGCCCTTGTTGAAGAGGCGTACCGGCAGGGGAGGATGGCTGTGGGCGTTGGAGAGACGCGAACCGAGCATCGGCGTGACGGTCAGCGAGACCACGGCGGACGAAACGATGGCGATTGCCACCACCATGCCGAATTCGTTGAAGATACGGCCAACGACGCCGCCCATCAGCAGAATCGGGATGAAAACGGCGATCAGCGAGATCGACATGGAGATAATCGTATAGCTGACTTCGCCCGCGCCCTTGATGGCCGCCTGCAGCGCAGGCATGCCTTCTTCCATGTGCCGCAGGATGTTTTCCAGCATGACGATCGCGTCGTCCACCACGAGGCCCACCGCGATCGTCAATCCGAGCAGTGAGATGTTGTCGACGCTGTAGCCGAGCACATACATCATGCCGAAGGTTGATATCAGGGAAAGAGGTACGGCGAGACCGGGGATAATCGTTGCCGTTACGTGGCCGGTGAACAGGTAGATGACGAGAACGACGAGGCCGATGGTCAGCAGCAAGGTAAACTTGACGTCCGAGATGGCCTCGCGGATCGGCTGGGCCGAGTCGTTCATGACGGTCATTTTGACGGAAGCCGGCATTTCGGCATGCAGCTTCGGCAGTGTCTTGTTGACGGCATCGACGACGTCGACGGTATTGGCGTCGGGCTGGCGTTGGATAGCCAGGATGATCGCCCGCTGGCCATCATACCAGCTGCCGATATTCTGGTTTTCGACGCTGTCCTGAACGTCGGCGACATCGCCGAGATGAATGGGATTGCCATTGGGATTGGCGATTACAAGTGTGCGAAACTCGTCGGCGTTGACGCGCTGCGTATTCGCGTTGATCGTCATGCTCTGCGCTGCGTCTTGCAACGTGCCGACCGGGACCTGGTTGTTGGCGTTGACAACGGCTGTATTGACCGTGTCGATACCGATGCCGCGATCCAGAAGCTTGTTCGGATCGACGTCGATACGCACCGCGTAGGTCTGCGCGCCGTTTACGGTCACTTCGGCGACGCCAGGCAGTGTCGAGATCGACGGAGCGATGATGTTCTCGGCGATATCGTCGAGCTTGCTGCGCTGCAGCGTGTCGCTTTGTACGGCGATCAGCATGACGGGCGCGTCGGCCGGATTGGTCTTCCTGTAGCTCGGCGGGGTGGTCAGGTTGTTGGGAAGCTTTCGTTGCGCGGTCGAGATCGCCGCCTGCACGTCACCGGCGGCGGCGTCGATGCTGCGGTCGAGATTGAACTGCAGCACGATGCTGGTATTGCCAAGCGAGTTCGTCGAGGAAATTTCGCTGATGCCGGGGATCGTCTCGAACTGCTTGATCAGCGGCGTGGCGACCGATGTCGCCATTGTCTGTGGCGAGGCACCCGTCAGCTGAGCCGAGACGTTGATCGTCGGGAAGTCCACCTGCGGCACGGCTGCGACGGGGATGAGCTGGTAGCCGGCAAGACCGGCAAGCACTACGCCGATGGCGAGAAGCGTCGTCGCGACCGGTCGCTGAATACAGAAGGTCGGGATCATTGTTGCGCTCCAACTGCGATGGTTTCGGTTTTTCCATCATCGGCCGAAGCGACCTTCTCGTTTGGATCGGCGCTAAACTGTTCCTTGATTTCTGTGCCATCGTTAAGTTGCGATTGACCTTCGACAACGACATGATCGCCGACCGAAAGGCCTGTGGCGACGGCCGTGCGGCCGCCATTGGCGCGAGCAATCGTCACTGGCGTGATCTTGACCTTGTTGTCCTTGACTACGAAGGCGATGTAGCCATCCGGTCCCGGGCTGACGGCAACGGTCGGCACGACGACAAGCTGCTCGTTGTCGGCAAAGTGAACCATGATGTTCGCGGAGCGTCCCGGCCACAAGGCGCCGTTGGCATTCTCGAAGGTTGCCTTCACGGCGATCGTTCCGGAAGCCTGGTCGACCGTGTTGTCGTAGAAGGTGATGGTTCCGGTGCGGGGCTTGCCCTGTGTGGAGCGGGGAACGGTGGTGACCTGGACAGGTCCTGCGGCCATCTGCTCCTGCAGTTCGCGCAGGTTGTTTTCCTGCATGGTGAACTTGATGTATGCCGGATTATATTTGCTGATCGTCACGATTGGCGTGCCGGCGCTGACATAAGCGCCCAGGCTCAATTGAACATCGCCAAGCCGGCCGTCATAGGGTGCCCGTATGTCGGTGTTTCCGAGCAGGACCTGATCCGCGGCAAGCTGTGCCTGGTCCGCGCTGAGCGTGGCGGCAGCGGCATCGCGGGTCGCTCGTGCTTCGTCGGCAGTCGCCTGAGTGCCGGCGCTGCTCGTGAGCAGGCTATTGGCGCGGGTCAGCGCGGTCTGCGCCTGGGCAAGGTTTGCCTGGTCTTTTGTAAGGGTCGCTTGGTCCTTGTTGACGGCGGCCTGTGCCGTACGCGGATCGAGCTTTGCGATCAGGTCGCCGGATTTAACCGTTGCGCCATCTTTGACCGCGATCTGCGTGATCAGCCCAGCTTCCTGTGCGGCGATCGTCGTTGAATCGATCGGCACGACCCATCCGGTCGCGGAGACATCCATGGGAAGCGTGGTTTTGACGGCGGCAACCGTCTTCACGGAGATCGGCCCAGCCTGACGCTTGCTGCCGGCCTGCGCTGCCTTGCCGCCATCCTTGGTTTCTGCGGAAGCCTGGTCGACGAATGAGGAAAGAAAGGGAATGCGATCGCGATAACCCCAGACTAGAAGGGCTGCGACGACGAGAAGGCCGAGGGGAAGCCAGATTTTTTTCATATTTAAAGAACCGGTCGAGGCAAGTTGCGGGAAACACGATGACATCGAGGTGTATTTATTGCGCCGCACAACAAAGACGGGTTTCGCCGCAATCCATCACATCGCTGTTACCGCTAACGTTCGGTAATTCTGTCCCTATAACGTGTATTCATGAACGCTGATCCAGTGCAATTTATCACAGTTCGGCGGGACGAAAAATTAAAGCTTGGAAAGCTTTCGCATTGCCCCCGCTTTTGCACTGCAGCAGAAAGCTAAATGGCTATTTTTTGATTGCCGTTATGTAATAATCGGGTGATCGAAAAGCCTTATGCGGCTTTTATAGTCAGAAGATGCATCGCAACGCTTATAGCGGATGCTGTGACTGCTCACGCAAATGTGTTGTCGGGCCCTGTTTTGAAGGGCCCGCACCTTTCTAGAGAGAGCGTGCCGCTCCGCCGTCGCAGCGAACCATCGTGCCCGTCACATAGCTTGCCGGTTCGCTGCAGAGAAAGGCGGCCGTCGCCCCAAACTCCTCGACGCGGCCGTAGCGACCGGCAGGAATGCGTTGCTGACGCTCCGCGCTGACATCTTCCAGGCTTCTGCCGCCACGTTTGGCCGTGGCCGAATCGAGTTCGGCCAATCGATCGGTCGCGATGCTGCCCGGCAAGAGCATGTTGACCGTGATGCCGTGGGCCGCCACTTCGCTTGCCAAGGTCTTGCTCCAGCCGGCAAGGGCGGGACGCAGCGTGTTGGAAAGCGCCAGGTTCGGGATGGGTTCGATGACGCCGGAGGAGGCGACGGTGAGAATGCGCCCCCAGCCTTGCGCCTTCATGCCCGGCAGCAGGACGTTGGTCAGGCCGATGATCCGCGCCACCATGGAGACAAAATAGATTTCCAGCCGGTCGGCGGTCATATCCTCCGTCGTTCCGGGCGTCGGTCCGCCGCTGTTGTTGACGAGGATGTCGATGCCTCCGAGTTTTTCGATAGCGGCCTTGCTGACGACATCGACGAAATTCTCGTCGTTGAGATCGGCCCAGATCCAGTCGGCCCGGCCCTTGCCCTCGGCATTGATTGTCTTGCAGTTGCTTTCCAGCCGTTCGCCGCTGCGGCCGCAGAGCAGAACATTCACGCCCTCGCGGGCCAGCGCCACCGCGATTCCATGGCCGAGGCCCTTGGACGAGGCGAGCACCAGCGCACGCTTTCCGCCGATACGAAGATCCATCTTGAACACCTTTCATGCTGTTCGAAAATCCTGAGCGCTATTTATAGAGCGCCATCGGGCAATTATGAAAGTCATGCTCTCATGGTGATCGCGGATGCCGTCAGAATATTGACGTTAACGTAAGAGTAAATTAACTTGTTTGATGCGGTGAGCGAATTGGGGATTGCCTGTCGCTTCCCGGCTCGACAATCCCTTTCCATTTTGACAAGAGATAAACGAAACGGGGAAGACGCCCAAAGGGGATGAGGCTGCGATCCGATATCATGGGATGCCGGCCAAGCGGAGAGAGTGAATGACTGACGCGATCGAGTTGCCGGAGCGGGAGAGCATGGAATTCGACGTCGTGATTGTGGGTGCGGGTCCTGCGGGCCTGTCGGCTGCGATCCGGCTGAAGCAGATCAATGCGGATCTGACAGTCG
>NZ_WUEY01000016.1 GCF_010668395.1 Martinezella lusitana | reverse complement strand
TATCGGCAGGTTTGAAGAAGGCGACTGAACGCAATAATCGACAGAGTAATTTCACATTGGGTCCCCAGAAAGAGACCCGGCTCTTCGTCCTCGTGATGTCCGCCGCGCCGAGTCTCTGCCGCATATGACGGTGCGGCGTTGCAACTTTTAGGACCCGCTAAATGAACGCAAGATGAACCAGTTTCGGCGCGCTTCTTTTGTGCTTCAACCGTACCAAAACGGCGGTATTTGGCCTCGACTTCAATTCGTTTCTATTTTCTAAATGTGCGGGTCCTCTTCTAGCAGTTGAACAGGATTTACCCACTTTTCTTGCCCCGCCAGCCATCAGGCGGGGCATTTTTTGACCTGACGATCGGCATATTTGCTGCGGCCCCGGAAACGAGAAGGTGCCGGCCGAACTCGCGAGCTGGCTGGAGGCCTTACAAGCGCTCACGAGCAGGATATGCAGGACGCAGGGCGGCGCTTTAGATTTCAGCGGGGACGGGACTTCTCTCAACTCAACTATCCGAGTGCTCCGGCGTTGCGGGTTGAGGCGAAGTGGGAAACAATCTGACGGGATTCTCCCGTTTCCCACAACTTCGTGGTAGCGCCACGCTGCAGCTTTTTCGCACCGTACCAAATTGGCCCGATCCGACCTGGACACGGGCTGGGGAACTGGTTCAATATTCTCCGGCCCGTTCGAACTCCACCCGGGCGATGTTTCTCCAATTGCCCCGCCGATTTCGTGCGGGGCTTTTTCGTTTCATCTCCCTGCTGTTCCCCTATTTCCGATTACTCACTTCAGAGCAAGAACGCATCGTATGTCTGCGTTGCCGCTATATCAGTCGTCGTCACCGGGCGGCGCAGTGGAACTCGGTTATGGTCATTCGTTGGTCTATGATGGCGCAGCGGTGGCGGTGGTCCGTTCGGTCGGCATCTTCCGCTTCGCGGTAAATGCCGATGCGGCCTATAGGCACGGTCCACGCATTGAACTGTGAGCTCTACCGGCGGGCGCACGTCGATCCGCTGCGGTCGCTCGCAGGCACTACGGATAGGTCTGTCTGTATAGACGAGGCAAGTAAAAGAGATTCGATTTCGTATCCACCAAAGCCATGAACCTGACCACGACTATGGCAGCGACGGACTATATCAGGCTTGCTCGCAATTCCAGGCCTTTATCAGGCAACTCGGACACGACGCACGCTTGACTAAATGCGGGCCGGGTTCCAAAGCATTCTTACTTCCCTCGCCGCTTTAGAGGTCGCCATGCTTGGACACCGCATCCGTCGCAAATCCCTTCTTGACAAGGTCACAACGCCAGAAGCCGCCGCAAGCCTGATCAAGGACGGGATGATCATTGGAATGAGTGGCTTCACCCGAGCGGGTGACGCGAAGGCCGTACCGATCGCCATGGTCGAGAAAGCAAAATCCGATCCGTTCAAGATCACCCTCATTACCGGTGCGTCTCTTGGCCATGACATAGATCGTATGTTGACCGAGGCGGGAATTCTTGCTCGACGCATGCCGTTTCAGGTGGACAGAACCTTGCGCGCCGCGATCAACCGCGGCGAGGTCATGTTCATCGACCAGCACCTGTCGGAGACGGTCGAACACCTGCGCTCCCATCAGTTGGGGCCGCTCGATTATGCAGTCGTGGAGGCTGCGGCAATCACGGAAGACGGCGGGATCGTACCGTCCACCTCGATCGGCAACTCCGCGAGCTTCGCAATCCTGGCCAAGAAAATCATCGTCGAAATCAATCTCAGTCAGCCTTTGGCGCTCGAAGGCGTTCATGATGTCTACATTCCGACAAAGCGACCAACGCGAGTGCCGATCCCGGTTGTGGCCTGCGACAGTCGGGTGGGCTTCCCTTATGTGCCGATCGATCCGGACAAAATCGCTGCCATCGTCGTCACGAATGAAAAAGACAGCTTTTCGACTGTCGAGGCTCCTGATGCCGAAACGCAGGCGATCGCCGCCCACCTGATCCATTTCTTCGAGCGAGAAGTCGCAATTGGGCGCCTTGACCTGTCTCTCCAGCCATTGCAGGCGGGGATTGGGACCATCGCCAATTCGGTTCTAGCCGGCCTGGCAGACGGCCCCTTCCGCGATCTGCGCATGTACAGCGAAGTGCTGCAGGATAGTACTTTTGATCTCTTCGATGCCGGAAAATTGTCATTCGCATCCGCATCGTCGATCACGCTCTCGGCCGCCTGCAGTGATCGGGTGTTCAACCAATTCCACAAATATAAGGACAGGCTGGTATTGCGGCCGCAGGAGATCAGCAATCATCCAGAAGTCATTCGTCGACTTGGCGTCATCGGTATCAATACCGCCTTGGAGGTGGACATTTATGGGAATATCAATTCCACGCATGTGAACGGAACCCATATGATGAACGGCATCGGTGGCTCGGGTGATTTCGCACGCAATGCCTATTTATCTATCTTCGTCACCAAGTCGCTGGCAAAAGGCGGTCGAATTTCATCGGTGGTGCCAATGGTGCCGCATGTCGACCACACGGAGCACGATGTCGACGTCATCGTCACGGAAAACGGCCTGGCGGATCTTCGAGAGCTTGCACCACGGGAACGCGCCGGGCTGATAGTTACGCACTGCGCCCATCCGGACTATCGCGAGGCACTTCTGGACTATTTCCAGCGAGCGATGGCGCGTGGAGGCAACACGCCGCATCTCCTTGGTGAAGCATTCTCTTGGCACATGCGGCAACAAGCTACCGGCACCATGAAGTGAAGGACCGCTCACAGCCGACGCCAAGTGTGCCGTAAAGATCGTCAACCGAACGACGGAGGCGAAAGAAGCTGCGGGCGTACCGGACTTGATGACCCGGCGACATAGACCGGCCACATGGAGTAAGCACGCCAAAGCGCCCGCCCCGGCTTGGGCACGAGTTTCAGTTTCATGGGATGTCCTGGGAGATCAGTAGATTTTGATTTATCCGCTCAACTCAAACGAAAGCGGCATTTGCTAAATTCCCGAAATTCGGGAGATGTATAGATGCCCAAATTTGCCGCACTGGTGGTACTGGTTTCAGCGGCACCTTTTACGGCTGCAGGAGGATATACCTTGATTCCGCAGCCTGTTGCTAAGCGTGTCATGGAGACCATCGATCCGGCGTGCAATATCAAGGGTAATATCAGCATCGACACTGGCGAGCGTATCTATCATGTCCCGGGTCAGAAGTTTTACGCTATGACCCGGATAGATCCTATTGACGGTAAGCGGTGGTTCTGCAGCGAGCCAGACGCTCGAGCTGCAGGATGGAGAAAGTCAAACGGTAAAGGCTTGAGTACGCCTGTCCAGCGTGCGATGATCCTGTCGCCTATAAGGCACAGGTGTGATAAAACGTTGCATATTTTATCCGGTGGGACGCTGGCCAAGCCCCTCCCGCTGCCGGTGTAATCCTCAGAGCATCGGGCACCTGATTTCAACTGGTTAAATTCACTTCTCTGTGAGCGAGATTGAACGCGCGCAGTGAGCGTGCAATTGTCCTCGAGCCTACAAGGCAAGGGTGCGCTGGGACGCTCCTGTTCCCTATCGGATGAGTCTCCAACCCCAAACATAGCCGTTGTGCGAATGCTATCGCCTGCGGCCACCCTAAATGTCGGCATGGCTTTGCGATGAACCAACAGGATTGAAACGACTATTTCAGCGTGCAATGATCCGCTTGCCTATGAGGCGCGGGCGTGGCAGTTATCGAGAAGTACTGTCTGACGGGTCATCCCTATCGACCTGTCGCCGGAGCGAGGGGCTTTGCTCCGGCCGCCCGATTCAAGACCACGACATGACTGAAGGAATCAGATTTCCCGTTCTGTCCGTGAAGGACGGAGATGCGTAGCCAACAGCCGGGATGTGGCTGCTTATTTTGGGAAGAACCACCACGACGTAAAGAGATCGATCGATGACCTCGTACATAGGGGTGGCCCCATGTGTGGACGGCCCGTGGAATGCAAGACTATATTTCTGGCAGCGACCAATCAGGTTCAGTCATGTGTCCGGCCTATATGCGCAGCGTCGGTGCTGCTGGCCATGATGAAGTCCGCGGACGGAGAGCCAATTTTGCGCGCTCAAAGCGCTGGGGGCACCCAGGCTTCACTCCATCCCCGGCCTAGCCGGTTCGCCATCACAACTCAGTCCTTCATTCCCCCGCCCGACCGGTGATGGCCGAACGGGATTCCCTCAGGCCGTTGCCGGCCGATACACTTCCTCCCGTCTGAGAATAGCCCACGCAATGCGCGCGGTTTTGTTGCGATCGCCACGGACACCAGCCTTGCAGGTCTGCGATCCAGCAACCGTGCGATCCACGGAAATGAAGATGCGTCGAGGCGGGCTCGCCGAACAACCGCAGTCGCTCCGACCACCAGCAATCGCCTGATGGTTCGATCTCCCTGCTTGCTGATCCGGCCGAGCCGTTCTTTCCCGCCACTGCTGTTCTGTCGTGGCGTCAGACCGAGCCAGGCCGCGAATTGCCGTGCCGATCTGAATTCCGCAGCATCCCCGACCGAAGCGGCGATAGCCGCCGCCGTCAGTGAACCTACGCCAGGGATGGTCATCAAGCGACGGGCGGCCGCGTCGCTCCTGCACCACGCAATGATAATGCGATCCAACTCGGCAATCTTCTGACTGAGTTCTTGTAGTTGGTTTCGAATGTGTTCCAGCGCCAGCACTGCTGGCGCGGGTAGCTCATCTCTTGCCGCATGCAGCGCTTCGAGCGCGGTCTTCACGCCCATCGCTCCTTGCGGAGCAATGATGCCAAATTCCGCGAGGTGGCCACGGAGAGCGTTGATGAGCGCAGTTCGGTGACGAACGAGTAGATCTCGCGTCTTGTGTTGCATTAGCAGTGCTTGCCGCTCGCAGCTCTTGATCGGCACGAAACGCATCGTAGGGCGTGTGACCGCTTCGCAGATCGCCTCGGCGTCTGCAGCATCGTTCTTCCCGCGTTTGACATAGGGCTTCACATAGACTGGCGGCATCAGCTTGACCTCGAAGCCCAACTTGCCGAGTTCTCGCGCCCAGAAATGAGAAGTCGAGCAGGCTTCCATACCGACTAGGAGGTGTGGACTCTTAGGATTCCCAAACGGTTGATGATGTGATTCAAGACTGTCTTTTGGAGGCAGTCATGGGTGTTCTTGACCGTTTGATTCTTCGTGATGACCAATGGGATCAGATGTCGCGCCATATTATCGGCGATGATCGTACGCGCGGTTCTTCGGGGCGTGACAATCGCATGTTCGTGGAGGCGGTGCTGTGGATCGTGCGAACTGGCTCGCCCTGGCGTGATCTGCCGGATGTGTTTGGCGATTGGAACAGCGTCTTTCGGCGCTTCAGCCGCTGGAGCCAAAAGGGCGTCTGGTGGCGTCTCTTCGAGGCGATGTCGGGTGATAGTGATTTCGAATATCTGATCGTCGAAAGCACAATCGTCCGCGCCCACCAGCACGCCTCTGGTGCAAAAAGGGGGCTGAAGATCAAGCCCTTGGCCGCTCTCGCGGCGGCTTGAGCACCAAAATCCATATGGCGGTCCGTGGTCTCGGATGCCCTGTGCGCTTCATTCTCACCGCCGGCCAGAAAGGCGACGCACCGCAAGCCGGTGCGTTGATCGAAGACCTGCCAGCCGATGTCGTCATGGCCGATACCGCTTACGACAGCGACCGGCTGCGCAAGGCTGTCGCAGACAAAGGCGCGCAAGCCGTCATCCCCAACAACCCATCTCGTGCGAAGAAGTATCCGCTCGACAAGCAACTCTATGCACAGCGTTACCTGATCGAGTGCTGCTTTTCCAAGCTCAAACAATTTCGGCGCATCGCCACACGGTACGAGAAAACCGCACGAAACTATCGAGCCATGATCGCACTGGCCGCAACAATCCTATGGCTCAAGTAACTGTCCACACCTCCTAGGCAACGCGGGATCTGTTCAAAGAATTGCAGCAACTGATTTCGGCGGAGCTGGCGGCGAGCAACGATACACCCAGTGTCATCAACAGCATGTACCTGAAAAACGTTCTTGGCCAGATCAAGACCAACGACAGCGATATTCTCTAAAGACATGGTGCGGTTCCTTTGAATTGCTGGAGCGCGGTGATCGTATCATCTCGCGCTGCGGTCCCGGAGGGCCGTCCACACCATCAATTTTGGGGAGACCCCCTACATCCACATTCAGAACGGCCAAACCGACCGGTCGTATGATATGGACCGAGATGGATTTACGCTTCTCGCTATGAGCTTCACCGGCGACAGGACGCTGGAATTCGAGCCTGCCTACATTGCCCCGTTTTAACGCATGGAGGCGGCGCTGCGAGAACGCGACGACGAACCGGAGATCATCCCGCACATGCCGGAAGCGGAGGCCCGAATGCTCGGCGCTGACCCCGCGGCACGTTAGGGCCGGACACGGCGCGGCAGCTATGGGATCAGCCCTCCTCAGAGGCGCCCTGCCGCGGTGTCAGCTGGGGTTTGAGTTGCATCCAACCGTATTGCGATTTTTCTCATTCTCGGTTATATTTCATTTGGTTAATGGAGATAGCTCTAATGGATGATGTCGAGGATTACAATACTATGGATATGGCCGAAATCCGAGCGCGTCTTGAGGATCTTGCGGTGCAGGCGCGAGAGATTTCCAAACACATGATGGTGGAACTTTCCGAACAATCCGCTTCGGAAGTTGATGCGGAGGTCGGCTAGGCTACTGCGCTAACGGACAATATTCGTTACGGCTATAGATTGAGGTAAGACGGCCATGGCCATACTCACCGCGGGCAGAGAAACGGCAAAAGTTTCAAAGAATCGTGGGAGCAATCCCCCAACAACGAAGGCATCAAGACTAAACACGAAGTTCCCAAGCAATAGCAAATAGATCGACTTATGCACCGACGAGGCTCCTTCATCAGCCAGGTTAGACGAGCTAAATGCCTCAGAAGAATGCCAGGAAAAGAAGTTCGGTATTTCGGAAAGAAACATGCTCAAAAGGCAACCCTCGCGCGGCACGCCGTTTGCAGCATTAAACCGGGCAATGATGACAGTCTGTCTAGTCGAAGGTGGGTTCTTGAAAACAACATTCGCTTCTTCTGGCTCGCGCTTTCGGGTGGATGTGAACTGTGGCACCATAACTTAAACCAGGAAATCTACTGCTCCAGAGGCCAACGCTTCTTTCTAAGCCCTTGATTGTCGATGAGATTTTGGACGCGAGAATAGCCAGGGAGTGCAGCGACCAGGCGCACATTATACGTTCTCCGTAGTGATGCTCTGACCTTCAAGAACACCCGCAACGAAAGCAGTGTTGAAGTCTCCCGATCTGAAGTTTGGATGGTTCAGCAGCCGGGCGTGAAAGGCAGCAGTTGTCGTCACGCTCTCGACAACAAGTTCATCCAACACCCGAAGCATTCTTTCGATTGCCTCGTCGCGGTCTCTTCCCCAGCAGATTAGCTTACCGATCATGGAATCGTAGAAGGGCGGAATGGCGTAGCCGGCCTCGATATGGGTATCTATGCGCACGCCGAATCCGCCGGGCAGCCTGATGCGGGCCAGCTTCCCAGGACTGGGTGCGAATCCATTGTTCGGATCCTCTGCGTTAATGCGGCATTCGATGGCGTGGCCGCTGAACGGGTATCCTCCTGCTGCAATGTGAGAGGCAAGCCGCTGGCGATCTGCAGCTGGAGCTTGATGAGGTCGATACCGTCACCATCTCGGAAACCGGATGTTCGACCTGAATGCGCGTGTTCATTTCGATGAAGTAGAATTTGCGCTCGGTGTTGTCGAAGACGAACTCGACAGTTCCCGCATTTCTGTAGGCAACTGACTGGCAAAGCGCGGCTGCGGCCCTAGCGAGATCACGCCGAAGTGTCTCATCCAAAACGGGCGATGGTGATTCCTCGATGAGCTTCTGGTTTCGCCGCTGCGCCGTGCAATCGCGCTCGCCTAGCTTTGCGACTGCAATTCTTATCGTTATTTATCGTTCGTGCGGAACTTCGAAGAGTCATATGCATTTCTTGAAGCCCGCACTGCCGTGCGGGGACAATTTCACAGGAGCACCAATGAAGACCTTGATTATCGCCGCCGCCGTTTCGCTTTCCCTTACGGGTGTCGTCGTCGCCCAGCAGACAGTCGCAACCGGCTCCAACGCTATGATGGCTGGCCCGGGCATCACCATCGGGAACGCCGCAACGATGCCCCTCAAGTATGTTGAGATCAAGGATGTCGACCTCGTCACATCGAAGCTCATTGGCGTCGACATCTACAACAAGGCCAATGAGGACGTCGGCGAGATTTCCGATATCGTCATCGGCGACGGCAAGTCTGTGATCGGCGTTGTCGCAAGCGTCGGCGGCTTCCTCGGCATTGGTGAAAGCTACATCGTCATCGATCCCGCCTCCTTGGCGCTCGCCAACGATAACGGCACCTGGAAGGCTTACGTCGATACGAACAAGGACGATCTCTCCAAGGCGCCGAAATTTGACTATTCCAAGCTGAAGAAGTGATCGCTATTCGGCAGACGGCTGCATAGCCGCCTGCCTTCTGCATAGCGTTGGAACGACCTGCGGCTATCGCGGTTTCCTTCGCAGTTAAACGGAGGAGAAATCATGGATTATTCCAATCATGTTCGTTTAAGCCCGCATCAGCTCAATGCGGGCAATCTCGAAGGTGCGGCTGTCTATGGCGTCGACGACCGTAAAGTCGGCAAGATTGACCATGTTCATGGCAGCGGCATGGCCGCAACCGTCGTCATCGACGTCGGCGGCTTTCTCGAAGGAGGCGCCAAGCCTGTCGCAGTCTCAATTGGCGATCTCAACGTCATACGCGATGAAGGCGGATACGTGCACGCGGTCACCAGCTGGACAAAAGACCAGTTGAAGCACATACCTGAGCACCGCGATTGAGCCGAACATCCGGCAATGCTGGGCTTTTTTCGCCTTAACTAGATCCAGGCGCCCTGTCATCGGCGCCCGTCGTTTTGATCACGCGCTCTCATCGCCAATTCGTGCAGGTCCGTCACATCGCCAGTTTCTTCTTCCGCCGCAAAAATGACCGCTCAGAACGCAGCTTAAGCGAGCGCCTTCTTTGTCACAGCCAGCTGCTCGCCGCGCACCGCATCGAGCAATTGTTTTGGCGCTATCCCTGTTCTCGCGAGGCATTTGATCGTCGCGGCGAGCCTCCCGATCTGCCAGCCTCTTGGCTTTCATTATCGTATAGCCTCTGTTTTCAGAGATGCGACCGACCGTTCCAAACTTTGCGACAGCGGGATGTCGGTGTTTGTAACGCTGATAGGGCGATCGCGAGACTCTAAGAATTAAAGTCGAAGAAATGGAAAGGTTCTAGGTTGGAAACCCCACCGACAATTGAAACGGCAGACACCAAAGGCGCCTTGACGCCTGAGCAGACGGAAGAGGCGCGCAAAGCCTATCTGCTGAAGCGCTTCTGGGTGAGCGGTCGCGGATATTGGGGATGGGACGGCGACCGATCTGCCTGGCCGTCGTCGATCGGATTGTTCCTCTTGATCGCAATCAATGTCAGCTTCCAGTACGGCATCAATGTCTGGAACCGCGGTCTCTTCGACGCCATCGAGCAGCGCAATGCGTCGACAGTCTACTTTCTTGGCGCGGTGTTTCCGCCGCTCGTCCTTGGAAGCGTCGCGGTCGTCACCGTCCAGGTCCACGTGCGCATGCTGATTCAGCGGCGCTGGCGCTCTTGGCTGACGAAGGCATTGATCGCTCGCTGGCTGGCGAACGGCCGCTACTATCAGCTCAATCTCATAAGTGGAGATCACCAAAATCCAGAAGCGCGACTCTCGGAAGATATGCGCATCGCGACCGAGTCTCCGGTCGACTTTGTCGCCGGCGTAATCGCGGCGTTCGTGTCGGCGTCCACTTTTATCGTCGTCCTGTGGACCATCGGCGGGGCTATGAGCCTGCCCATCGGAGGAACGGTCATCACCATACCAGGCTTCCTCGTCGTAACGGCCGTCATTTATGCGGTTGTAACCTCAGGTTCGATAACATTCATCGGCAGGAGATTCGTCCGAGTTTCCGAAGCGAAGAATCAGGTCGAGGCCGAGTTTCGCTACACCCTGACCCGAGTGCGCGAAAACGGCGAGAGCATCGCCCTCCTCGGCGGCGAGGAGGAGGAACGAAACGACCTGGACAAGACGTTCGCCAATGTCCGCCAACAGTGGCGGCGGCTCGCGCATCAGTACATGCGAACTACGCTTGTTTCGCATGGATCGATGCTGATCGCGCCTGTTGTCCCGGTGCTGCTCTGCGCTTCCAAGTTTCTCGACGGCAGCATGTCGCTTGGGCAGGTGATGCAGGCAGCATCCGCCTTCACTATCGTCCAAAGCGCGTTTGGGTGGCTGGTCGACAACTATCCCCGTCTCGCCGACTGGAACGCGTGCGCACGGCGCGTTGCTTCTCTCATGATGTCGCTCGACGGATTGGAACGCGCGGAACAAAGTGACTCGCTTGATCGGATCAAGCGCGGCGAAACAGAAGGTGAGGCAATGCTCAGTTTGAACGACGTCTCGGTTTCTCTCGGTGACGGCACCGCTGTCGTCAAGGAGACACAGGTCGAGGTCGGTCCAGGTGAGCGTGTTCTGGTCGCTGGTGAATCCGGGTCGGGTAAGAGCACCCTGGTGCGGGCCATCGCCGGCTTATGGCCGTGGGGCAGCGGAAGCGTCAATTTTCACGCTGACAGGCAGTTGTTCATGCTCCCCCAGCGGCCGTACATTCCCTCGGGGACACTCCGACGTGCCGTCGCATATCCTCAGCCAGCTGACAGCCGCACGGTGGAAGACATTAAAGCCGCTCTCGAGAAGGTCGGCTTGGCTCATCTCACTGATAAAATCGACGACGAAGCCCCGTGGGACCACACATTGTCCGGCGGCGAGAAGCAGCGACTGGCGTTCGCACGCCTGCTGCTCAACGACTCCGATATCATCGTGCTGGATGAGGCGACTTCCGCGCTCGACGAGAAGACCCAGGACAAGATCATGGAAATGCTCATCGAGGAGCTACCCGACGCTACCATTGTAAGCGTGGCTCACCGCGCCGAACTGGAGGTATTTCACAGCCGGAAGATCACACTTGAGAAGCGTGAAGGCGGAGCGAGGCTGGTAAGTGACGTCGATCTCGCACCATACGGCAGGAGACGGAATGTGCTGACACGACTCGTAAAATATTCACGTAAACTGCAGTAAGGCTCGTGGCCTGCCATGACGATGGTTTGTGGGCGAACGGTGCGTTGGTCTGCGGCAGATGCATTGATGAAAGCTCGCTTTCGCGAAGCCCCCGCTTCGGGCGTTCCCAAGCCATCGGCCTATCTGTGACTCAAGTTTCTCGATTCGCGCGATGAACGAACTAAGCGACTCGGCATTGTCCTTCGCTCAATCAAGGAGGTATCGCCATGAACAAAACCGCGATGATTGTTGCAAGTTGCTCCTTTGCTCTCGGCTCCTCCGCGCAGGCCGCCCCCCGTACACGGTAAGCACTCGAACGGGAAAATGGTTGTGCCGCTCGTTTGGTAATTTAGGCCCATTGCGATAGCTACGCGTAGGCTGCCGCATTTTGAGCCGGAAATCTGCCGCCTGGCTTTAACGCCTTTCTCCACCAACAAGCCACTTTTGAAATCATCGATCCGTGGATCTTGTGACGGTCGTTTTATCGACAGGCACTTTGCCCCTGCAATGGGCCGAAGTGAGCTTGACCGAATTCTTTCATATCGTCTACCAAAAGTCACACATGTACCCTGGTCATCGGCAATTACACTTCTCTACGTCGCCGGCATGAGGTCAGCGTTCGAACTGCGGTCCGTCTTTGATACGTTGATTGCCGACCATGGGGCGGAGATACACCACCAGGTCTGCCGAGATGAACGTACCACCGGTCGCCCCGTCATTGAGATAGAGGTCGGCGGGCGTGGAGCCGGCCTACAGGTCGATGACCTTGTCTGCGAAGGTGATGGCGCGGGCCCTGACCTTCATAACGGGACAGCAGGTCTTTGCCTTTGGGTATATCGAGAACGGAGAAATTGATCCATGGACCGACATCCGGAGCCTTCATCCCGAACGGCGGAAAGCAGCAACGGCTGTATATGATATCGCAACTTTAATCAAAGTAGGCAATTTTTCATTCCACGACTGTACGGCCACCTGCGAGACGAGTAGCGTTCGCGGATCGCAACAGATCGACTATATTCTCATCGACAAACGGCTTTGCTATTATCGCGAATACACCTGATAGACCATTTCGCAACGCTTCTGGAGCGCCAGTAACAAAGATGATCGTCGTATGATACCGATCAATCAGGCGGCGGGCGAGCTGCAAACCGCTTTTTCCGTCAGCAAGACCGACGTCGATCAAAGCGATATCGGCTTGGGGACCATAAGCGAGCGCTTGCTCCATTGTCGTCGCGGGTCCCAGCGCCACAAAGCCTGCGTCGGTCGCGATCGTCTTGAGATGCAATGCAATTAAAGCTTCGTCCTCAACGATTAATACTTTCATAGTGCCACCTAATGTCGCTGAAAAAGACCTTTGCGCTGTCTTTGCAACATCAACTTTGCCAAAGGCGATTTGTTCCGAGCGCTCAGTCTCTCAGGCAAAAAATGCCCCATTTAACCTACCGCGATAAGCCCGAACGCGCACCCTTATAGCAGTGGCTTGCCGCCAGCGACGGCAGCTGTGGCGCCGGAAATATAAATCGAGAGAGGATCGGCTAACACAACACAAGCTGTCACAGCTCGACCGGCTGTTCGGCCGTTTCATCGGCACCCGCTCTGCGAAATTCCCGCAGTGTCAGCGGGTCCAGAAAGCAAAAGATTTGGGCTTCAGAGCGAATACCAAATCCTGTGCCGCCACCTTTTCCGCGTTTGTCATTTTCGCTATGGATCGAAGCGGGAAGGCTGCCTCGATTACCACAATTGGAGCTTTTGAAAGAGCGACCGTCTGATGGTTTGATTTTGCCGGGCGAAACCACCACAAGATCCGCGTTGGCAAGCAACGCAAAGTACCGCCCATGCTGGAACAAATTCCCTCGCTCGCCGTTGCAATTGGCGTGAGTTCACGCCTGGAGGATATTCAAATGGGTCGAGGTATTCTGCTTTGGCTTCTCGGCATTCCCCTGCCGATCGTCATTCTTCTCGTTCTCTTCACGCGATAGGAGGAGTTAATGTCCTCTATCGAAGACGTGCCCGCAGAAGCGCTTGCGGTGGAGTCGTCCAAACCCGCCATTGTCTGGGGGCCGATTATCGGTGGCGGCCTCGCCGCAACCGGCATTACCCTCATTCTGTTGCTCCTCGGGTCTGGCGTCGGCCTGACGATGGTATCTCCTTGGTCTGGCCAAAGCAGCTCAGCGACCACCATTGGCGTCACGGCCGCCATCTGGCTGGTGGTGGTTCAATGGCTGTCGTCGGCAATCGGCGGCTACCTGACTGGCCGCCTTCGCACGAAATGGGTTGAAGTCCATTCGGATGAGGTTTTCTTTCGCGACACAGCGCACGGATTTCTCAGCTGGGCGTTGGCAACTGTATTCGTCGCGGGATTTCTCGCCTCTTCGCTGACTTCACTGGCCGGCGCATCGCTCAATGCGGTGGGACAGGTCGCCGAGACCGCAGGTAGCCTGGCCGCTTCTGCAACACCAGCGACCAGCGCGGATTCGACCGCCTATTTTACTGACGCCCTGCTCCGGCCCACCAAGGTCTCCGACCGTGCTCAATCCGACGATCGGGCAGCAGCGGCGGAAATCTCGAGAATTCTTTTGCAAAGTGCGGCAAGTGGACAAATTCCGGACGGAGACAAGTCCTATATCGCGGCGATCATTTCCGCCCGTACCGGTCTTTCCGACGCCGATGCCCGAAATCGCGTCGATACTGTGCTCAAGCAGATCGATGACGCCAAGTCGACAGCGAAGGAAGCGGCAGACAAGGCAAGAAAGACAGGTGCAACCACCGCGCTGGTCGGTTCTCTCTCTTTGCTGGTCGGCGCATTCATCGCATCGGCGGCAGCAGCTCTTGGCGGTCGTCAGCGCGACGAGGAGGAGGACTTGCTCGTCGCGGCGCGCCAACCGCGTAGATAATCAAGCCAGTAAGTTACAGCGCACTAAATGAATTCAGATCAGTTAAGATCAAAAATCTGATGGCACGAATGGAGCCGGAGACATGCCCAAACAAAAGAATTCCCGTGCAGTTCAATCCTTCTTGAACGAACGCGAGGAGCAGCGAGAGCAGGCGCCCGAAAGCGAACTTGACAAGGGGCTTAGGGACACGTTTCCAGCTTCCGATCCCGTTTCCGCGAC
The DNA here is from genome assembly GCF_010668395.1 of Martinezella lusitana. Lineage (GTDB taxonomy): Bacteria > Pseudomonadota > Alphaproteobacteria > Rhizobiales > Rhizobiaceae > Rhizobium > Rhizobium lusitanum_A. Next base: position 136,516 of record NZ_WUEY01000016.1, on the reverse strand, counting down.
ACATACGACTGCCTCGTCGATGTCTATCTCCTCTGAGGAAGCGAAAAAAGGCGAGGCGCATCATCACGTGGATACTTTCGAGGACAAGCTTCCCATCGCTACTCCTGGAGAAGTCTTGAAGAACGTTAAGCTTCTCAACAAAAATGCGGCGAAGAACGGCACTCCGGCGCTTTATGGAGCAGCGACCCAAATCCTCCGATCCGATCCCGCCGCGACCTCGCGCGGCGGTACTTCTTCCTTATCTGACGAGGGGGGCCTCTTAAGCGAGATCAAGCAAAGGATTCGCGAACGACCGATCGCGATAATGGTTACGGCCATCGCCATCGGATTCGCTTGGGGCATGACACGCTAAGCGCGTGGTCAGACCACCTCTTTTCATCGATTGCCGGTGATCATGTCTTGCAACATGGCCACTCCGCTAGCAAAGGCTGACGTATGACACGGCGCGTCGCATTGGTAACCGGGGCGGCTTCCGGAATAGGACTTGCAACCGCACAGCGCCTTGTTGAAGCTGGTTATGACCTCGCTCTTGTCGATATCGATCGCTCCGCGATTGCGAGCGCCTGCCAGCGCTTAGAGCGAACAGGCAGTAGAGTTATTGGTATTCCCGCTGATATCGCCAGCGAACCTGATCTCGATCGCGCCATCCGGTGCGTATCCGAGAAGTTTGGCAGCCTTCAGGCCGTCGTCGCCAACGCCGGAATTAACGGCGTCTGGGCGCCGATTGACGATATCAAGGCAGAGGAGTGGGATACAACTATTCGTGTCAATCTTCGCGGAACCTATCTGACCTTGAACAAAACAGTCCCCTTGTTGAAGAAGGCAGGCGGCGGCGCCATTGTCATTGTTTCTTCCATTAATGGTGTACGAACGTTCACAAGCCCCGGCGCGACGGCTTACAGCGCGACAAAGGCTGCGCAGATCGCTATCGTCCAACAGCTCTCACTGGAGCTCGGCCGTCACCACATCCGCATCAATGCCGTCTGTCCCGGCGCGATTGCAACTAACATCGGAACGAGCACAGAGATACGCCATAAAAATGCAAACAGAGATTCCGGTTATCTGGCCGGAAGGCAGCATACCGATGACTGAAGGCAAACCCGGAACGGCCATTGATGTCGCCAATACTATTGAATTCTTGCTTGGCGATGCAGCCGCTCACATCACTGGCACGCCGGTATTTGTCGATGGCGGGCAGGGATTGTTGCGGTAGCTGAAATGAGATCATTTCAGGCAACTTTCCTGCGACCGCAGCGGGAAGCATTGCCTGGCGATCATTCGGACAAAAGGGAGACGTACACCATGGCTCAGAGCCACAACTTGCATACCAATCCCGTGGGAAACAGCGAGTCCGAGGCTTCAGCAATTGCCCGGGAGGACGCCATTGGTCTTGGAGCCCTGGAAGAGATCACTTCTCGGGAACGGCTTGAGCTGCAGTTGCGGGAACTCCAGATTGAAATCGCGATCATGCAAGCTCGCTTTCGAATTATCAAACGACAGGCCGGGATTATCGCTTTGGGCAGCGTTCGATGGATGGACGCTTCTGCTCACGACCAGTTAGGAGACTACCCATGGCTAAAATTATCCGGGGCTTCGTTGGGAGCATTCCTGATGGGACAATACCTTCGCAGACTGCCTTTCGGTCTGGTGGCGCTGGCAATCAAGCCACTTCTTGTTCCAGCCATTAAAGCTGCTTCTGCCAAAAGGCGTGAATAGCGTTAGGCCGAAACTTCTGATGCACCTCAATGTCCGCCCGTCAATGAGGGTTCCAAGGCGGAAAAGGCGCTATGAAACAGTGTAACCATGCAGCGGTCCTTGCATGACGCGACGTGCGACACATGATTCCTTGCAGATGTCCCTTGGAAAGCCACTTCATCACGTCCGATTAGGAGGCTTAGTTACAGAAAATATGAAAAGATAGTCGCGCAAGTGAATGCAATTGAATGCGCACGGTGATCAAGGGCGACATAAATGAACACCGGTGCATAGTTAGATCTTAGATCCTTGTGCCGTTCCCGTCTGCCGCTCCAGGTCGCTGCAACATCGGGAAGACGGGTTGCGGACAACTAACGATGAAGCTTGGCGGAACAGAGAAACGGCCTTGTAGGCCGCCCCTCCAAAGTCGATCAAGCGCGCGGGTCGATACCGTAGCGTCCGCGCTCGGCGGCAATTTGATCGGGTGTGTAAGGCTCAGCGGCCTCATCGAAGCGCGACCACCCCTCGGCACTGTATCTCGCCCGCCGGTCTTCGAGATCAACGGCTCGCGAGTTGTTGAGGACCGTCTGCGCGGTAACGATCTTGTCGTCTTCCACCTTTGCCGTCACGACAGACCCTCCACGCCTCACGCCCTCCGCATACATATGAGCATCCTTTTCAGGAACGCCAGATGCAATCAACGCACCTACGATGCCACCGGCTGCTCCACCGACAACGGCACCTGCAACAGCACCTGCAGCGGTCGCGGCTAGCCAACCCGCCGCCACGACAGGTCCGACGCCGGGAATCGCGAGCATGCCGAGCCCTGCCAGAAGGCCGCCTGCTCCACCCGCAACAGCGCCGATGCCAGCACCGGCTCCGGCGCCTTCAGCGGCATCGTTGCCCTGTCCTTCAACCTTTTCCTTCCCATCCTTGCGGGACACAATGCTTATTTGGTCTGAAGATATTCCTGCATTTTCCAGGGCCTTCACGACCGTTCGCGCATCGTCATAGCTGTCATAAAGTCCGCTCACGATTCTCATGGGTATTTCCTCTTCGTTGTTATATCGGTAGGGCATAACAGGGCAATTATTTCGCCATGACGATGTTGCCCTGGAAGTCCAGAGAGACATTTCCCTGCTTTCCATCCTTCGAAGCTGTTGCCCGCCATACGCCCTGGTCGTCGAGCTTCAGTCCGGATACGTCTTGGTATCCTGCCTCTTCCATCCGCGATTTTGCCTGAGACTCGGTGAAACTGTTCTTGCCCGCGACGGGTGCGCCGGGATTGGTTTCACCTGAGGTGGAAACCGCGGGAGTTGTCTGGGATGTCTTGGGCGTCTCGCTCTGCGCCAAGCCTGCGGTAGCCGTAAGACACACGAACGCGAGGCCAAAAGCCAATTTTTTCATGGAGTTCCTCCGAGGTTTTCATCCAGTTTCAGGTACAAGGAGGAAACACGCCATGACGATGATTGTTCCGCTGCCTCTAGACGGTTTCAAGCATGTCGCGAATAAATGCCAGGCGAACGCGCTGCGTTCCATGAGAATTGAACCAGATTTCGGGCTGAAAATTAAAGCCTTCCGAACGGCAGAACGCCCTCATCAACAACGAAAGACGTCCAGCGACGGAACTTCCGGCGACCAGGAGGATTAATCTGGACACTGGAGGAACATGAATGACCAATCTCTCACCCAAGTCGCCAGCCGTCGAATCCATGAAACAGGAACAGGCCGAACAGCGCAAAGAGGCCGCCAGAGGGCCCCTCGACAAAGGTCTCGAAGATACCTTTCCGGCATCGGATCCGGTATCGACGACCTCGACAGGCATTCCATCGGGACGAACGGATGCAGATGAAGCCGATCGAGTAAAAAAGGATCCGGACTTTCCCGCACAGCCGTCGTAACCGTCATTGTATGATGATAGTCACCGTTCGCAGCGAAGCTTCCGATCACGGCGAATACCGTAAGAACAGTCGAAGTATGGGGCCAGCGGCCCCATACGCCTCAGTTGAAGGAAGACCACTGACTGCGGACTTCGTCCGAATTTTTCGTCAGATGGACATGGGCATCGACGCGAGCGACCCAGTCAATCGGAATGAGGTGATGCCGACCGTCATCGGAATTGTTTTTAGTGAGCTTGATACGGCTCTCGCCGTCCATGTGGTCAACCGTCCCGACATGAATGCCATCTGCGGCAATCACTTCCATATGTTCGGCAATCTGGCTTGCAGAAATCATCATAGCCTCCTCCTTGGTAGCCATATCTGAACGCCCGCGAAAGCCTATAGTTCCCGAACCTCACAGGCATTCCATCGACTGAGAACATCATCGGCTTGCGGCGACGTCAGGAGATCGGAAACAAATCCCAATCGGCATCGTGATGGCCGAGAATCTCACCCGAGATCAGCTCCGCTGCGATCTGGCTGAACGTAATGCCGTTTCCCCCGTAGCCCATTGTCACGAACACGTTCTTCATATGAGGGACGTTTCCGATCATCGGCAGGCCATCAGGCGTCACCGCAAAGGCCGCTGACCATTCGAATTGTGGCTCGCCGATCGCTATGCCGGTAAGGTCGGCAAGCTTCTCGACGAGCACTTTTGTCTTTCGTTCGCGCTTCGCCTGGTCCTTATAAGCCTCTTCGACACTCTCATCCTCGCCGCCAAGAATGACTCTGCCGTCAGGTGTTGACCGAAAATAGAGATAGGGGTCGGATCCCTCCCATACGAGATACCGATCCAGCCATTCAGGGCGCTTAATATTTGGGCGGCTGGCAAGCGCCCAGGTGGAAATCACCTTCTGCCTCTTGTTTGCAAACCATTCCAGGAATTCGTATCCCGTACAGAACACGACATGTCGCGCTGACAGCAGGGCCCCCTGCGACGTCGAAAGCACAACATCCTCGTCAAACACCCGGACATCCTTGATTTCCACTCCCGACACGATCTCCGTACCGAGAATTACGGCATTCCGGAGAATTCCGGCTGTCAGTTGTGCCGGGTTCGCCGAGGCGGAGATCGTGCTGTCGATAGCAGCCGTGCGATCGATCTGAAACCTTTCCCGAAGGATTGCAGCGCTCAGCAACTGCGCACCTATACCAGCCTCGGTCCTTGCCTCGACCTCTGCTTTCAACGCACGCGCCCCGTACTCTTTCCCTGCCAGAAACAAGGTCTTCTTTCTTTGGAATGAGCATTTCACATCGAGATCACGCACGATTTGCGCTAGTTGTTCCACCGCGCTTGCCGAACGGCGCCATACCCGTTGCGCATTTGCGACCCCCATTGATTTCTGCAACACATGCAGCGGAATATCGATCTCATGCTGAATCATCGCGGTACTTGCCAGGCTACTTCCCTTCACAGGTGCCCGCCGATCCACCATGAGGATGCGCAAACCTTTGCCAACCAGAGAATGAGCCATGAGGGCTCCGCTTATGCCCGCCCCTACGATGATCACGTCGTAAGTCTTATGAATGATCGCTCGGCTTGTCCTGATCGATCCGCCCCGCATGGCAGCCCATAATGGCTGCTCACGGCGCAAGGAACGTTGTTGCGTCAATGGCGCAGAATTGTCCAAGGAAATGACCTGTCATTTGAAGGCTGGGGCGACTCTGGTTTCTTGTCGTTAACAGCGAAGAGGCGCGGCGGTTCCTCAACGCGCAAAGGTTCCTGTTTCAAAAAGCACAATCCACCAACCTTGGCCGCAGCCAATGAGGACTCACTTCGTGGCCATAGCTTTTCGCATCGACTTCACGAAGTTCATATCGATGGCGGCAAACGCAAGCTTTTCAGACGGATCGTGGTGGCATCCTACCAAAATCTCCGCTTTCGCCCGCAACGTCGGGCATGGCTTCATCATCGTGGTCATCTTCATCAATCAGATCCTGTAGTGTCTCGTGCTCGTTGTCCTCCTCCAGTTCGTCAGAGGCTTGCATCCAGTGGCGCATTGCTGCGCCTTCTGGACGACCTTCATCCTCCCATATTTCGTAAGCGCGGCGGCGGATTTGCTCGTGTTTGTCGGTCGCCATCATTCCTCCTCACCCAATCGGGATGTAATCTGGGCAGCTGGTTTTTCTGCCACACACTCGGGCTTGGCAATAACTCGATTTTCGGGGTTTTGTTCCGCAAACTGTAGCCAACTGCAAGGCAGCCAAATCCGACCCGAGGGATCGCCGTCAGAGCGACTGGAGCCTTTTCCGTCTATTCAGTGACGATTTCAGCGCATTCACCGGCCCCTCTCTTCATATTGCGGAACCAAGCATGGTCTAACTCGTTCTTCCGTCTAACTACAATGGAGGCTGATATGCTTTACTATGCGCTGGTATTTCTCGTCGTGGCCCTGATAGCAGGTGCACTTGGGTTCGGGGGTATTGCGGGGGCCTCGGCATCTATCGCTCAAATCCTATTCTTCATTTTCCTCATATTGTTCGTCGTATCTCTCGCCATGCGTCTGGCAAGGCGGTAAGGGCGCCGAATGGTTGAAATGGAGAAAACTACATGACCGTGACTTATCATGTTGGAAAGCACGACGGTGGATACGGCTACCGGCTTGGACACGTTTGGTCTGAAACCTTTGCGGATCATGACATTGCGCTGGCCGCGGCGAAGGCGGCAGCCGAACGCCAGCATCTCGAAGGTCGCGATGCCGAAATTGCCTATCAGCTTTCCGATGGTGGCTGGCATACGGAACATGTCGATGGCGGAGACCGCCCCGACACTTACGTGGTCGATGATGACGACGGACGCCCATCATGAGCACATTGATGGGGTCATGCCGATGTGGACAGGTGCGAGTTGCGGTCCGAGGACCGCCAAGGCGGATAGGCATCTGCCATTGCACCGATTGTAGGCAGGAAAGCGGATCAGCCTTTACCTTCTTTGCGGTATGGCCAAGCGGCCAGTTTGAGTACAAGGGCGAAACGACTGAATTTTCGGGACGCCAGTTCTGTCCGAGGTGTGGTTCCAGAGTCTTCTCGGCAAACGAGGTCGAAGCCGAAATCAAGCTTGGAATACTGACCGAGGCGCCGACTACTCTCATTCCAACCTACGAACTTTGGATCAAACGCCGCGAGCCTTGGCTCCGCCCCATCGAAGGTGCGGAGCAATATGAAGAGGACAAATCCTAACTCACTACAGACTGTAGGAGCGGGAGCGAGCCAGGGAGAAACACGTTGGAACTCCCAGATCAATGCGCTGAACTGCACCGCTATGAACTTTCGGCAGGGTTGGACAAGTTCCGGTGCCAGAGGATGGTACCAACTACCAACCAGCCTTTGCGCCATGTCGAGTAGTACCCGACGACATTCAGGTAGGAGATGCCTTTTCTTTCTAGTCACCTGAATCTGAAGTTCGGTTCATTGTCTTCTGGCAGAATCGCTTGACTGAGGCGAGGATTTGGTCGGCGGATTTAACCCACTTGTATGGGGAGGGGTTCTCGTTGTGGGTTTCGATGAAGGCGTCGATGTCGGCTTCCAGTTCCGCAGTGGAACGGTGTACACCGCGCTGCAACTGCTTTCGCGTCAGCTCTGCGAACCACCGCTCGACCTGATTGATCCAGGATGCCGACGTTGGCGTGAAGTGAACATGCCAGTGTGGGCGGCGCGCGAGCCAGGCCTTGATCCTAGGCGTCTTGTGGGTCGCATAGTTGTCCATTACCAGATGCACGTCCGGCCCATTGGGTATTTCGGCGTCGATCCGCTTCAAGAAGTCGAGGAATTCAGTGGCCCGTTGACGCTTGTAGCAAACCGATGACCGCCCCAGTGGCAATGTCGAGCGCGGCGATCAGCGATGTCGTGCCGTTGCGGACATAGGTATGGGTGCGCCGTTCGGCGACGCCCGGTGCCATGGGCAGCACAGGCTGCTCGCGATCCAAGGCCTGGATTTGGGACTTCTCATCCACACAAAGTACGACCGCCCGGTCCGGAGGCGACATGTAAAGACCGACGATGTCCTGCACCTTATCGACGAAGAGCGGATCAGAGGAGAGCTTGAATGTCTCGGCACGATGCGGCTGCAGGCCAAATGCGGTCCAGATCCGACGGGATCCGACGGATGGTGGTATGCGAAAGCCCGCTGTCGGCTGCCATCGAACGAATAGACCAGTGCGTGGCATCCTTTGGAGTGTCAATGCCGCGTGAATTTTCCTCAGAAGTGCCGAAGTAAAATTCCCCACTTATGCCGACGTGGAGGCGACGGAGATTTGGGAATTTTTTGGCGGACGTCCGCGTGGTTTTTGAGGTGGAGCGAACGCCGGGGGTGCGATCAGGGCTTTGGATCGGACATGCTCCGGCATCAGCTCGGCATGTTGCCGCAGGCGGTAGCTGGATCCCTCGATCTGCACGACGACGGCATGGTGAAGCAATCTATCGAGCAGCGCCGTCGCGACGACGGGATCTCCGAACACATCGCCCCATTCTGCGAAGCCGCGGTTTGACGTCAGGATCATCGCACCACGTTCATATCGCGCATTGACGAGCTGAAAGAAGAGATTGCCGCCGCCTTGGACGACCGGCAGATAGCCAATCTCGTCGACGATCAGCAGGCTCGGCCTGCAGAAGAAGCGAATGCGCTCCTGCAATCTACCATCCCGCTCGGAGCGGGCAAGTGAGCCGATCAAATCGGCGAGCGTCGTGAAGTAGACACTCTTTCCGGCCTTCACGGCTTCGACGCCGAGCGCTGTGGCGAGGTGACTTTTGCCTGTTCCTGGCGGGCCAAGGAAATGAACGGCCTCATGACGATCGACGAAGCCGAGTTGCGCCAGAGTGAGGATGCGATCGCGATCGAGCGAGGGCTGGAAGGTGAAGTCGAAGCCAGCGAGCGTCTTGATCGTCGCAAGCCTGCCCATTCGCAGTGCAGTTTTGATCCGGCTGTTCTCGCGTAAAGTGAGTTCTTCGGAGAGAAGGATATCAATGGCTTCCAGCGCCGAAAGTTCACCGTGCTCGAGACGTCGAACGACATGGTCGAGAGCTTCCAGTGCACGTGGCATCTTCAGGCCGACGAGGTCATGACGGATGCGATCGATCATGGATGGGATGGCATCAAGGGTCGCACTCATGGGCGGCCCTCCTGCGCCAGGACCTTGCCGATAGCATCGTAGAAGGCGAGAGATCGCTGCAGCACGGTGTCGCCGGCAGGCTTGACGACAATGGCGGCGTCCCGTGTTCTGGATCGGTATTGCGGCGCGAGTGCTCGTCGATGATCAGGATGAACCCGGCGCTGTTTGCGCCCCTCCAGAACAGGATGGGCTGCGATCAGCATGCCGTTCTCGAAGATACGGACCTCGTCGGCGAGAGAATGGACTTCCACCATTCGGCTTCGCGTAGCATCCGGAACACTGTAGGTGTTGCCGCCGACGCTGACCATACCCTCTCGGGACACCCGGCGCTCTAGCTTCAGGACGGATTTGAACGGAGCCAGCGGCAATGGTCGCAGGTGCGGCCGCTCCTCTGCGAAGGCTTCATTGACGACACGCAGGGTCGTGGCGTGCTTCCTTGGATTGGCGACGCTGTCCAGCCAGTGCCGGAGCTGGGCGTTCAGATCATCGAGGTTGCGAAACGAACGGGCGAGGAAGAAGTCTTCGCGGATATAGCGAAACGGCCGCTCGACCTTGCCCTTCGTCTTGGCCCGATAAGGTTTGCAGGCTTTCGGGTGGAAACCGTAGTGGCGTGCCAGGTCGATGAGGGCACGGTTATAGACGATGCCTTCTGTCTGGCCTTCACCGATGACGGCCGTCTTCATCCGGTCGTAAAGCACCTCCCGTGGAGCGCCACCAATGGCCTCGAAGGCTGCTATATGGCACCGCAGGACGGTCGGCAGGTTCTGATGCATGACGAAGCGTGCCCAGATGAGGCGGCTGTGACCCAGCACCATCGAGAACAACCAGACGATCCTCGGCGTCGTCGGTTCGTCGGTGAAGACAACATGGAATTGCGCGAAATCGACCTGAGCCTGCTCACCGGGCGGCGTCTCGAAACGAACTTCAAAGCCCTGACTTGCAACGGGGCGTACATCGCGGAGAAAATCCGTCACAGCCGTGTAGCCGCCGGTATAGCCTCGCTCACGCAGTTCCCGAAACAATCGACTGCCGGTCAGACCGGAGTAGGATTTGACCCGCTCCCGTAGATATGAAGCGAACGGGTCGATGACCGTCGCCCGTGGCTTTCTTGGACCATAGGCCGGGGCCTCAAGTCCTCGCTCAATGTATTTGCGCACCGTCTTGCGATCGATGCCAGTTTCTCTGGAAATAGCCGACACCGTCAGCCCCTGCTGATGCAGATCCAGGATCATGATCGTCTCCCTCAGCTTGATCACCAACATCCCCCTTCCGACCATCAGAAGGAGTATCGGTGATGGCGCGCCCCGGAAGACCGGCGGCCGCAGCACCTGGGGAAGATTCAAACGGCACTAATGGGGAGTATTGATCCGGTACTGACATTGGAGTGGCGTTCAACGTACGTTCGACGACCTGAGCAACCTGGGCATCGGAGACTGTTCGCGGTCGACCGGCACGATATTCATCTGTCAGCCCTTCAATACCATCCTGTACGAACCGGCGGCGCCACTTGCCAACCGTGTGCGCGTGAACGCCCAGGCGTTCGGCAACCTCCTTGCTTTGCAAACCCTGCGCGCACAGCAAGACCATCCGGCATCGATCCGACAAGGAGCGTGGCGCTTTATGCCGGCGCACCTGAGTTTCGAGGAAATCTCTATCCGCGTCGCTTAGAACGACGAGGTCCGCCTGCCTGCCAACCATCAATCAAACTCCGGCTCTCCTGACAGAAGCCGAACAAATGAGGCTTACTTTGGTTCCACATGACTAGCGCGAAAACCCGGAAGGATCGAGTTGTATGATTGTCGCGAAGTATTCATGGAAACGCCGCCCTTCGCGCGACTGCCTATCCTATTTATTTTCCGAAGCAAGTTCGCCAGGTTTGAAACCACCTCGACGGCTTTCGCGGGAACGGATCGCTTCAGAACTTGTCGAGCCGCTCTCTTCCGGAGCGGAAATTGAACCACTTCCCTGATCTGGAGATGAGGCAGGTGGAGGACGATCCGCTGCGGATAACTCATCTAAGGCTTCGCGCCAATGGCGCTCATCCTGACCTTGCGGACGGCCCTCAGCCTCCCATCGAGCGTAAGCGGCTTTCCTGATGTCGTCGTCACTCATGATTTTCCTCCAGCATACTGTGGCGCTCTTCAACTCGCACCAGCCGCTGTTGTTCCCAAGAAAACAAACATGCCTATCGAATTTCGGTTTGCGAAAGAATTATGTTTTTGTCGAGAGATGTTTTGGTGTCGTCACACGGTCCGTTTCCAATAGCCGCCAGCTGTCTCATTTCGATTCAGTTCGAGATCAAACGAGCAAAATACGGAAATGGGAAAAATAGATTTTGTTCAGCGATAGACAGCATCCCCCCGAGCCTCGCGATCGAGGGAATGGTATCTGGCTATCGCCGGGGGAGGATCGCGCTGAGCATTTGTCGCAAGGTTCCCTTCACGACACCGCTTTCCTCAGGGTCTCCTTTCAGCAAGACCGTGGCGAGGTTGCGCATCTGCTCGAAAGTCAGGTGCGGCGGCAGCGGCGGAACTTCCGGATCAGTCTTGACCTCCAGGAGAGCCGGTCGTCCTGCGGCAAGCGCCTCATCCCAAGCAGCTCCAAGATCCTCAGGGCGGTCTATGAAAATTCCTTTTAGCCCTATAAGTTCGGCAAATCGGTGATAGGGAACATCGGGGAGCTGTTGGGACGCATCGAATTTCGGATCACCTTCCATGACGCGTTGCTCCCAGGTCACCTGATTGAGGTCTCCATTATTAAAAACGCAGATTACAAATCGGGGATCCGACCAGTTCCGCCAGTATTTCGCGACAGTGATCAATTCAGCCATATTATTCATCTGCATGGCGCCATCACCCACAAGGCCCAAAACCGGCCGGTTCGGACACGCAACCTTAGCTGCGATCGCATAGGGAACGGCCGCACCCATGGAAGCCAGGCCGCCGGATAGAGAAGCCATCATGCCGTGTCTCATGCGCAGATCACGAGCGTACCAATTAGCACAGGAGCCGGAATCGCTTGTGACGATCGCGCCATCCGGCAATCTTTTCGAGAGCTCCCACACGACACGCTGTGGATTGACCGGATTGGCCTCCACATGCGCCCGCGTTTCCAGAATCTTCCACCAATCGCCGACATTTGTTTCGATCTGCCGACGCCAGGAAAGATCCTGCTTTTGCCTGAGTAGCGGGAGGAGGGCCTGCAAGGTCTCCCGCGCGTCTCCGACGAGATTGATCTCCATCGGATAGCGTAAGGAAAGCATATCCGGACGGATGTCGATCTGAACGCCCCGAGCATCGCCTTCCTCCGGCAAGAATTCGGAATAGGGAAATCCGGAGCCAATCATCAACAGGGTATCGCAATCGCGCATGAGATCCCAGGAAGGCTCAGTTCCAAGAAGTCCTATCGAGCCTGTAACCCAAGGCAACTCGTCCGGTAGTACCGCCTTGCCGAGCAGCGCCTTTGCTGCACCTGCGCCGAGACGATCTGCAACCGCAATGACCTCTTCAGTGGCGCCGAGCGCACCAGCTCCCACCAGCATCGCAACCCTCTTGCCTGCGTTAAGAACTTCGGCGGCGCGCATAAGATCAATCTCCTGCGGCATGGTTCTTGCCGCGACATAGCCAATGCCCGACATCACGGAGCCATGCTTACGTGGCGGCGTCTCATATGGCATTTCCTGGAGATCGTTTGGCAGGATCACTGCGGTCACGGTTTTGTTTGCGAGCGCGATACGAGCAGCGCGATCAATCAGATGGCGCACCTGCGCTGGCACGGCCGCCTGATGGACGAAATCCCCGGCAACGTCCTTGAACAAGGAAGCAAGATCAACCTCCTGCTGATAGTGCCCGCCAATTGCACGGCGTGCCTGCTGCCCGACCAATGCCAGCACTGGTTGATGATCCAGCCGAGCGTCGTAAAGGCCGGTGATGAGGTGCGTTGCGCCGGGGCCGGAGGTAGCGATACAGACACCTAGTTCACCGGAGAATTTCGCATAGGCGGATGCCATGAACGCCGCCATTTCCTCGTGACGCGCCTGGATGAACTCAATCTTTCCATCGGCACGGTTTAACGCGCCGAAGACACCGTTGATACCGTCCCCCGGATAGCCAAAGATGCGCCTCACGCCCCAATCGTAAAGACGCTGCACTATGAAATCGCCAACCGTCTTTGCCATGATTTGTCTCCGCTTGTTGCACGTCGCTTCTCGCTGAAATCACCGTGATCAAACATGCAAATGCAATTTATGTTCCCTCCGCTCGCACTTGAAAGAACCGGAAAGAAAGGGCGTAACGATCAACTCCCACCTTGGACGGGGAACATATGGCAGGAATATTTGTTAGATCTTCCGTCATGCATTATGGGCCGGCGCTGCGGACAGCTTTGTCCTGATGGCGCGAAGGAGATGAACGATGCCAAAGACGAAATCGAAAAAATGGTCCCAGAGGGTCACCGACAATAGCGACGCGATGGACCTTGAAAAAGACGTCTTCAAACAGGGCAGTGCAAAGAAGATAGCCGATTCACTCAAGCGTTCCGCCGAAGACAGCCATCGCCGCAAAGCGGGCGCGTTTCAATCCGCAATGTCCATGCTGAACTTCTACATAAACCGCGCCGGTACCCAGCTTTCGAAATCGAAGAGGGGGACGCTGGAAAAGGCGAAGGAGGAACTCAGAAAGGACTTCGGCCGCGAACCCTAGGGGGCGCGACCGAAGTCATCATCGGTCTAATGCGGTTGGCCCGGTGTCTGCCGTGTGATAGGTTCCTTCAAGAAATTTCGAAAGATGCGCGGCGTTCGGTGCTCCCATATCGATCGCGCAGGCTGCTTCCTTGGGCATCTTCTTCAAATCAAGAAAATTCGCACTATCCGTAGCTTGTCCCACCAATAGGCAGCCGGGTCGGCAGGATCGTGAAACCGACATCGTTCAAAGCCTGATCAATTTCCGCCGACGCAGGATGCACGCCGTCGTTCTTGCTGACCACGACGACAGGGCATACGACCAGAAATGGCATCTGACCCTGCAATCCCGTTCAGACAGGAAGGCATCCATGCGCTCGAAAGCTATCTTTGCGATGCTGGACAATCGCCCATCTAGATCGAGGTGCCGAAGGCGAGTATGTGGGCTTCGAGGATCTTCCGGCGAATATCCGGCCATTCGTCGGTCGGGCCTCGTCGGATTTGACGGCTGGCAGAATATTGTGATCGACACGACGGATCATCGTTGTCGCCGCATACTCTCTGGCTGTTGCCTTAGCAATTAAGAAAAAGCAGTCGATTGACGATGAGGGCCCGCCGCTCGTCTTCAACGTTGCGTTTAGTGCCACGGCTTTCGATGTCATGATTGGCCTCCTTTTTTGGATCCGCCATCCAACTGCGTAAAACCACTATCGCTTTCCATTTGATCGAGCGATGAAGGTCATGTTGCAGGACGCGACCGATGAGCGGTCTTGCCCCTCCCCAGGAACAATGCGCGCCGCATTTCGTTTGACTCCGATACTTAATCTGGAGCCAGCAAATGAGCCCGCGTGCGCAATGGAAGGGATATCTGAAGTTCGGAGAGGTCAACTGCGCGGTCGCCCTTTATACTGCGGTTTCGACCTCGGAGCGGATTTCTTTCCATACATTGAACCGGGAAACGGGCAACCGCGTAAAGCGGGAATTCGTCGACAGCGACACCGGAAAGCCGGTGCCGCGTGAGGAGCAGATCAAAGGCTATGAGCTCAACAACGGAGATTACATCGCGCTGGAGCCCGAGGAAATCACTGCTGTCGTACCGGAGAGCGACAAGGTCCTGCATGTGAAGGTTTTTCTGGCTTGCTCCGATATTGATGACGTTTATTTCGACCGGCCCTACTATCTGGCTCCCTCCACCTCCGCCAGTGAGGAGGCCTTCGCCCTGATTCGCGAAGGCATACGCAAGATGAAGGTGGCCGCCATCGCTCGTGCCGTCCTGTTTCGGCGCCTGCGCACGCTGATGATCCGCGCCCATGGCAAGGGGCTGATCGCCACCACGCTGAACTTCGACTACGAGGTTCGTTCAGCCAAGGAAGCCTTTGAGGACGTTCCCGACATCAATATCAAGGGTGAGATGCTCGATCTCGCCAAGCACATCATCGGCACGAAGGAAGGCACGTTCGACGCTGGCAAATTCGACGATCGATATGAGGCTGCGCTGACCGAACTCGTCAAAGCCAAGATCGAAGGCAAGGCAATCCCGGCACGCAAGCCGGCGAAGATCGCCAAAGTCACCGACCTTATGGACGCACTGCGCCAGAGCGCAGCCATGATTGGCAAAAGCAAAGCAAGCCCGAAACGCGCCGCCAAGAAATCGGCTTCGACCTCTGAGACGACACCGACATCGCGGGCAGCATCCTCTCCGCGGCCGCAACGCAAGGCGAGCTGATCATGGCATTGCAAACCTACCATCGTAAGCGCGACTTTACCAAGACACCGGAACCGAAGGGCCGCTCAGACAGGAGAAAAAGCTGCCGCGAGGAAAAACAGCTTCGTTATTCAGAAACATGACGCGCGTCGCCTCCAATACCATTTTCGCCTTGAACTCGATGGCATGCTGGGAGCTGGGCTGTGACCAAGGGACCGAGCCTGGTGACCGGCGAAAAGCGGCTCGCCGTACAGACCGAAGATCACCCCCTGGAATATGGCGACTTCGAAGGCACGATCCCGAAGGGCGGGTATGGCGGCGGAACGGTCATCGTCTGGGATAAAGGCTCATGGATGCCGCATGGCGACCCACACAAGAGCCTCGCCAAGGGTCATCTGGAATTCGAGCTTTACGGAAAGAAGCTGGGCGGGCGCTGGCACCTCATCGGCATGACAGGCAAACCGAGTGAGAAAAGGGAAAACCGGCTGCTGATCAAGGGGGAAGACGACGCAGCCCGTCCGGAAGGGGCGCGCCCGACATCCTTGAAGAGCGACCGGAAGCGGCCAAGACAGGACGGGTCATCAACGAAGTCGAAGCCGAGAAACCCGGTTGGTCCTCCAGGACGGGCAAGATCGATCGACGGAAGAACGCCACGAAAGGCTTCAAAAAAGACCGACAGGGCAGCAGGTGAAATCTCTACGGAATTGGAGCCCGCATTTCCTGATCCATCCATCTTGAAAGGCGCAAAGAAGGCGCCCCTGCCGGCATTCATCGAGCGTGCGCTCGCAACGCTAGTATCCAAACCGCCCTCGGGTTCGCGCTGGCTTCACGAAATCAAGTTCGACGGATATCGGCTCGAGGCTCGCATCGAGGCTGGCCGCATCAAGCTGTCGACGCGCAGCGAGCTCGACTGGACCCAAAAATTCGGCAAGGACATTATCGAGGCATTCAAAGATCTTCCTGTCGGCACTGCCGTCATCGATGGGGAGTTGTCGAGCCGGCGGCAGGCGCTTCGGACTTCTCTGCCTTGCAGGCCGATCTCAGCGAGGGCCGTAGCGACCGCTTCGTCTTCTACGCCTTCGATCTGCTATATCTTGACGGTTACGGGCTCGAGGCGTGCGCTTTGATCGCCCGCAAACAATTGCTGCAGAAGATCATTCCATCCGAGACCGGGATTCTTCGCTTCAGCAGTCATTTTGATGAAAATGGCGATCTGCTGCTGAGCCACGCATGCCAGTTGAGCCTGGAAGGGATCGTATCCAAGATCGCCGACGATCCTTATCGTCCCGGTCGCGGAAAATCATGGGTCAAATCGAAATGCTCTTCGCGGCAGGAGTTCGTTATCGGCGGCTGGGTGCCGTCGACGACATCCCGAAAGGCAATCGGTTCGCTGGTTCCCGGCGTCTATGAGGGCGGTCAACTGGATCATGTCGGCCGTGTCGGCATTGGCTATACCCATACCGTTGCCGGGCAGTTTTTTAAAAGGCTTGGCCGCCTGAAAGCGGAGGAAAGCCCGTTTTCGACCAGGCTGACGGCGGAAGAAAGCCGCGGTGTTCGCTTCGTGCGGCCCGAACTGGTGGCGAAAGTAGGGTTTCGCGCCTGGACAACTGACGGCCATTTGCGCCATGCCGCCTTTCGAGGCTCGCGGGAAAGACAAGAACCCGCTTGAGATCATCCGGGAAACACCGAAATCGTCCGCGAAGACTTCAACGGAAAAGGCCCCGCGAAGCAGCGTCGCCTTGACCCATGGCGATCGTCTCTACTGGCCGGACGAAGGCGTTACCAAGGCAGGGCTTGCGGATTACTACACACAAGTTTGACGCCATATGGGACCCTTCGTCGTCGGACGGCCGCTCGCCCTCGTGCGCTGCCCCAACGGTATCGATGGACGGCATTTCTTCCAGAAACACGTCTGGAAGGGCATGAACCGGAGCATCGCCTTGGCGAAGGATCCGCAGAATGAGGACCCATATGTGCGCATCGATGATCTGAATGGTCTGATCGGCCTGTTCCAAGCCGCGGTACTGGAAATTCATCCCTGGGGCTCGATGGTCGGTAACTGGGAAAGACCGGATATGATCATCATGGACCTTGACCCGGGGCCTGATGTCGCCTGGGCCGAGGTCATTGCGGCTGCGGAAGAAACGGGCGAGCGACTGAAACAAGCTGGCCTCGTTCCCTTTCGTCAAGACCTCGGGCGGCAAGGGGCTGCACATTGCCTGTCCGCTGGTCGCCAAGGCCGAATGGCCTGCCGTTAAAGCCTTCACCAAGGGCATCGCCGACGCGATGGCGACTGACAGCCCGGAGCGCTATGTCTCGACAATCACCAAATCCAAGCACCGTGGCAAAATCCTGATCGATTATCTCCGAAATCAGCGCGGCTCGACCGCCGTCGCACCCCTATTCGACCCGTGCGTTCAGCGGCTCCCGTTTCGATGCCCTTATCCTGGCAGGAACTAAGCCCCGCAATCGGCCCGGACTATTTCACCGTGCTCAATGTGCCGACGCGGCTTGCCGCGCTTCGGACCGACCCATGGGCTGACTTCAAATCAGCCGCCGAACCTCTGCGCCAACGGGAGACCAAACGCAAGCACAGCGCGTAGATGCGCCGATTATCGTTTCCTGGCGCCCTTCTCCTGCGAGAGGCTCTTCCGAAGTGCGTCCATGATGCTGATAACATTGGTTGGTGCGGCTTGCTCTTCTATTGCCTTTACAGGTCGCTTGCGACCCTTCTTCTTTGAGGCGATAATATCGAGAAGCTTCTCCTGTATGGGGTCGGAAACCATGCTCGGATCCCACGGCTCTTTCTGCTCTTTTATCAGCGCTTCCACCAGTTTCATCAGTTTGCTGTCGATGGCCGTTGTACCGATATCCTCAAAGTAAACCTTTTCATCGCGGACCTCGTCGCCAAACCGCAAGGTCCAAAGCACTATCCCCTTTTCACGCGGCTCCAGCATGACAGCGCGTTCGCGACGGTACATGACGAGCCGGGATATGCCGACCTTGCGGCTTGCGGCCATGGCGTCGCGGATGACGCAATATGCCTCCTCCCCGACAGGATCGTTCGGTGTCAGGTAATGCGGCGTGTCGAACCAGATCCATTCGATACTGTCTCGCGGCACGAACATCTCGATATCGATCGTCCGCGTGCTGTCCATGGCGACTGCATCAAGTTCATCATCCTCGAGCATGATGTAATCGTTGTCACCGCGCTCGTATCCTTTGACCTCGTCATCCTCTTCCACAGTCTTGCCAGTGACCGAATCCACATATTGGCTGACGATGCGGTTGCCCGTCTTTCTGTTGAGCGTATGAAAACGAACTTTGTCATTATCGCTGGTCGCAGGTGCCATTGCGACCGGGCAGGTCACGAGCGACAGCTTTAGATAGCCTTTCCAGAATGACCTTGGAGCCATGAAATGTCCTCCGAACATGACAAGAACGGTCTTTTCAGCGCTTGGTTCCCGCCGCGCCGTTTCTGAACGTGTGGCGAAAACTAAAAATAGCTGCGAGACAGCTTTTGGGACCGTAGAGGACGTTGTCCGGTTCTAGAATGGATCCGATGGCGATCATCCTGCAGGATGACGGTCAATCATCGGGCCTTCCGCTCCCGCGGCAGGCGTTTGAAAGGATCGTAAGGTGTCCTGTCGATGCCAGTGCTGGCACATGCTCAATCACCACAGTTTGAGAATACATGCCAGATTGCCGCACGCAACTTTCCTCTGACGGATCACCTCAACATCGGTATCGTTCAATCTTTTCCCGGAGTTGAAACTACCAGGCGTCCGGCTGACCTATTCGATCCGGGCGGGAACCGCCAAGTCCGACATGAACGACAGTTTCGAAAGCGAGTGCGATAAGACTGACCAACCATACCATTTGATGAGATTTTGCGTGTCCGATATTTGTTACTCGGCGAATGATACGAACGCGGATCGGAAGCGCCGCTTTGACGAAATGCGCATCCTGCTCGATCGCTCGAGCAAGTAGATTTAAAACGGAGACGAGCCGGGATAGCGTGCGTGAGAAACCGCTCGGTCGCTTCGATCGCCCGAAAAACCCGATGGTCAAGGACCAAAGCTATCAAGGACCGAGCGGGGGCACGATCACCCAGTTGGGCAGAAATCCTAAAACGACCTGACGATAGCAGTGAAGGCTTCGAATGATCGAGTATCTTGGAGGTGATCGGAGCGAGTATTGATGGGCCTCTATGCAACAATATCGCTCGCCTGGTTTATTCAGCGGGCAATTGCCCTTCCGATGTTTCGACGGTGAGCGGTGGGAGAATCCCGCTGTGTAAAGATGGCATTCCACATTCTGAATTGAGGCGAATTGAAGTCGCTTCCGGGTTCCATTACGCCTTATCCAAACAGCTCCGTTCCATTATCTAGAAAGCCCTTATCTTACGCATTCAGGTCCCTGAAAAAAACGCAGCAGCGCCTCAGAAAGGGCTTTAGGGTTCTCTTCGGCGATGTGATGGCCGCTGTCGATGCCATGGCCTTGAACGTCCGTGGCCCAAGAGCGCCATATCTCCAGAGGATCGCCGAAAAGCGCCTCCAGATCATCTCGGATCGACCACAGGCAAAGCAATGGGCAGGTTATTTTTTTGCCAGCGACCCGATCTTCCAGCTCGTGCTGTCGGTCCACGGTGAGCCCGGCTCGATAATCCTCAATCATTCCGTGAACGACCGCTGGATCATGGATTGCCGTGAGAAGATCGACATACGCAGCATGCCCCATATGGTCCGGAGCAATCTTGTTATACCAAGCAAGCGGATTGGCATTGATCGACCGCTCCGGCTTCTCAGACTGTGCAAAGAAAAACCAGTGATACCAATCGCGGGCAAATTGCCAGTCCATCCTCTCAAGATGTTCGATAATGGGGATACTGTCCATGACAGCGACCTTGTTAATAGCACCGGGGAAATCCATCGCCAAACGATAAGCCACGTAACTGCCGCGGTCATGGCCGGCGACGGAGAATTCGTCTCGCCCAAGTACCTTCATGAGGCTAAGACAGTCGATTGCTTTGGCGCGCTTTGAAGAGCCATGACTGCCCTCCTGCTCTGCCGGCTGGAACGATTTTCCAAAACCTCTCAGGTCCGGGCAAACCACTGTAAAATGCGGCGACAGCAAATCAGCGACGGCACCCCATGTCATATGAGTGCGAGGATGACCGTGGAGCAGCAGCAGCGGTGGGCCAGAGCCTCCATATCGAACGCGCAAGGCACCCTGCCCAACATCGACCATAGCAAGCTCGAATCCATTGAACACGTCTGCCTCTCCCTGATCTGGTGAGCACCCGTCGCGTCAGTGACTTTAGATTGCCCAACGGATGGTCTGGCGTTTGATAGCTGTGTTTGTCTTGCAGCCGTAACGGCGCGTAAGCGCGGATGTTCCAACTGATTTAACGTGATCCTCTCCCAGTTCTGTTCATCCGGAGCCTCGACCCTGACGGCGAAATGCATTGACGCGACCGCAGCAATGCCCGATTGCCGACATCGAAAGGCATACACGCTTCCCAACGGTTCCCGGAATTTTAACGGAGGCAGAAGGTTCGGTCACTGTCGTATCTCGAAACTTTGAAGGGATCTCAGAATGGGGTCCCGAGAAGATCTCGGGCAGCCTTTTCTTTGACAGTTGAGAGTTATCTATTTCGCTGAAAAGCAGATCGTGAAAGCTTTGCCCAGGATGGTATGGGCGCGCAATCGGAAGAAGGCAAGGCTGGCAACCTCAAGAATCGCGACGAGACGCGGGTCCAGGTCGCACGTCTTGAAGAGATATTCGAATTTCTAAACTTGTCATAAGTTTGGGTGCCTGGAGGCGGCGTTGAGAAGTGGATCTCCGTAAACACGCCCATCGGCAAAAACATGGGCGCGCATCCCTATGATTTCATCAAAACGCATACCGCAGATAACCGAGCTTCCCTTCTACGTCGGGTTTTTACTTCTAAAAGAGAGCCGCCACCGCCATGCCGACAACCGCAGCAAACATGGCGAGACAGGAAGCCCAGCCCAAAACACTCAGCCCTCTGCCGATCACAAATTGCTTCATGACCTTTGGGTTGGATGCAATGAGCATCAGGATCACCATGACGGGAACCGCGACCACGCCATTGATCACCGCACTCCAAAACAGCGCCTTCATCGGTGGGATGGGGGTAAAGTTCAGCAGCATACCAATGACGGTCGCTATACCGACCGTCGCATAGAAGGCCTTCGCCTCGCTCGGTTCACGCGACAATCCGACTTTCCATCGCGCCGCCTCGCCGACGGCGTAAGCGGCCGATCCGGCAAGCACTGGCACAGCCAAAAGGCCGGTTCCTATGATGCCCGTCGCAAAAATAATCTTGGCGAAATGCCCGGCAAGCGGCTCTATGGCTTTCGCCGCGTCGATGGAACTCTCTATATTCATCTTACCCGCCTTGTTGAGCGTGGCGGCCGTTGTCGTGATGATGGCCAGGGCTACGACATTGGATGCGGCCATTCCGATCAGCGTATCGAGAGTAATTCGAGTGTTCGCCTTCTTTGCCTCTTGAGGGTGCTCGGTCAGCGCCTCCTCTTTTGGCTTTTCCTTCAGATCTTCCGCCTCCTGCGAGGCCTGCCAGAAAAATAGATAGGGGCTGATGGTCGTCCCGAAAATCGCGACGATCATTGACCAGTAGTTCGGGTCCATCTTGAATGTTGGCAGCACCAGCCCGCGCGCGAAACTCGACCAGTCGACATGTACGACGAACAGCGTCGCGATGTAGGACAGCAATGCGAGACTCAACCACTTCAAAACCGCGACGTAGCGCTTGTATTTAAGAAGCACCTGCAGAAGGACGCATATGACGCCGAAAGCGGCAACATAGACGAGCGCGTAGCCATTCACCAGCAACTTCGCCGCGTCGCCCATCGCACCGAGGTCAGCGCCAAGGTTGATGATATTGGCAATCAGAAGCGGGACGGTGATAGCCATGCCGACCCAGCCCGGATAGCATTTGGCCATGCTGCCGGCCAGGCCCTGGCCGGTGGTCCTGCCGATGCGGGCGCTGATCATCTGTATGGCGACCATTAGCGGATATGTGAATATCAAGGTCCAACTGGCCGCGTAACCGAACTGAGCTCCAGCCTGCGAATACGTCGCTATTCCGCTCGGGTCATCATCAGACGCACCGGTCACCAGACCGGGCCCAAGGATTTCCAGGATTCGTGGTTTTGAAGATTCCACGACAGCGCTTTTATCGTCCATTTGATAGCCGCTCATGGCTGCCTCCCAGCAGAAGCCGGGACTGGGACATTTGTGTCGGTCGCGGTGCTGATAAACCGATTACGTCGTTGTTTGTTCCACAAGGCTCTGGCAGCTAAAAAGAATGCAACTGCGTGAGTGGCAGACTAGCTCGTATTCCAGATGTCTTAGTTGTATTTTGAACAGGATGGAACTTTCAGGCGCTGTATCGAGTTGCTTGATTACGACAACAAGGAGGTTCGGCAATGGAAACACAACGTGCTTACGAGCGGCGGCGAGTGATAAGGGGTGCCTCTTATTCCCTCGCGGAGTTTCAAAAGAAGTACAGCTTAGACGACGGTGTCGCCGAAAACCTCTTTGTTCGATTTGGCCCATCGGCGATTGAGCTTGATTTGCTTATGCGAGCCAAACGTTACATGCCCTCTTTCAACGATCTAACGAAAGATATGCCGCATCGATAAGGGCTTCTGGGACACGTGGGAACAAGGGCTTACTTCAACATGCTGACGAAGATAGTGACAGCCGCAAGGTGCGCCTGAGGCCGCCTGGATCGACGTTGTTTTCTCCTATTCCAATCTGAGCAAGCTCATGCGGAACAAGGAGGGCTTCTTAACGCTTCCAGAGCAGGCTCGGGAAAGACGTGAGAAGCTTGCAATTGGCCCCTGTGCGACGCCCGCGTCGTGGTCCGTATTGGGCTTAAACGGTCATTCCACGAGATTGGCCACGGGTACTTCCAGCGACAAAGAAAGCCCGTCACTCGTCCAATTTTTTGCGATCCTGCCATTGAGACCACGCAATGCAGCCTTTTCAAGTGTGGTCCCGAACCCTTCACGAAGGGAGACATCTGAAAGAGAAGAACCCTTCTCGTGCCAACCCAAATGGAAAATCTCGTCGACCGTCGAGGTTTCGATCGCAAGCCTTCCGTTCGGCGTCGAGAGCGCGCCGTACTTAGCTGCATTCGTGGTGAATTCGTGAAGAAGAAGCGCGAGCGACGTCAACGCATTTCCCACGAGCGGTGCGTCTGAACCGCTGACCACGATATGCGGCCCTTGCTCATGTTCATGATGTGCCACAATCACCCGTAGGAGAGTCTGGACGGTTGTTGCTGTTCCAGTTACATCAACGTCGTTGACAAGATCAGGCAGTATCAATTCATGGGCGCGCGCCAGCGCCTCCATACGCGATCTCAGATCGGCTTCGAGCTGGGCGACGCCAGTAGCAGCTCGAGCACTCAATGAGATCAATCCAGCTGTTATACTGAACAGGTTCTTGATCCGGTGATTGATCTCGCGCAGCAGGATATCTTTATGCTCGGCTGCCTCTCGGAGAGCTTCAGCCCGGACCGCCAATTCATCCCTTTGCGCCTCGATTTGCTGTCGCTGACGATAAAGTTCGAAAAACACGTCTACCTTGCCGCGCAGGATATCCGGCTCAATAGGTTTCTGGATGAAGTCTACAGCACCAGCCTCGTAGCCACGAAAGCGGCGCTGACCATCGGACGTTCCAGCGGTGACAAAGATAATTGGGACGCGCCGGGTGCGCTCGTTTCCTCGCATCAGTTCAGCCAGTTCAAAACCATTAAGGCCTGGCATCTGGACATCGACCAGCGCCAGAGCTACGTCGTGCTTCAGCAGGAGCTCAAGCGCTTGATCGCCCGACCGAGCCTTTAAAAGAAGAAGGTCATCGCGCCGAAGCAATGCTTCCAAGGAGAGGAGATTTTCCTCAAGATCGTCAACCAGAAGAAAGGGAACACGCGCCATGACTTGCCTCAAACCTCTTTTAAATATTCTGCGAGTGTTCCAAGTGACATGATTTGAGCACTTGGACACATTTGGATGGCGGCTTCGGGCATTGTGGAGGCGAAGGCAGTGCTCGGGTCTTGAACAAGTGCGAGCCCACCTGCTTCGGCAACGGCGCGCAAGCCTCTCGCGCCATCATGATTGGCACCAGTGAGCACGATGGCAATCAACGCTTGCCCAAAGGCATCGGCGGCGCTTTCAAAAAGGACATCGATCGATGGGCGAGAAAAGAGAACGGGCTCGTCGCTGGAAAGCGAGATCGTCTTACCAATCTCAACAAGCAGATGGTAGTCCGGCGGCGCGAAATAGATTTTCCCGGCCGAAATGGGCTCCTTGTCTTCAGCTTCATCGACGAAAAGTTGGCACTTGGCCCGGAAAAGATCGGCGATAGCGCTCCGCTTGTCAGATGGGATATGAACCACAACAAGGATCGGCATCCGGAAGTCCCTTGGCAGGGCGGGCAGAATGACCGAGAGGGCCTCGATCGCGCCTGCCGATGCACCGATTACTATGGCCTCGGGTTCGATTGATATCATTCGGGCCGCCTCTGATAGATTTTTTCCTCGCGCACGAAGTCCGTGAAGGCGCCGCCATGCCGCGAGAAGCGCAGACTCTCTTTGGCGCCGAGTCCCAAGAATCCTTTTCGGGCCAGCGAATCCTTGAAGAGCCCCAGCGCGTGATCCTGCAGCTCTCTGTCAAAATAGATCAGCACATTGCGGCAGGAGATAAGATGCATTTCTGCAAATACGGCGTCCGTAACGAGGCTGTGGTCCGAAAAGACGACATTGCGGCGTAGCGTTTTGTCGAAAGACGCTCTCCCATAAGCTGCGTGGTAATAATTGGACAGCGAGGATCTGCCGCCGGACTTTCTATGGCTTTCCGTAAAGAGCTGCATCCTGTCCAAAGCGAATATGCCAGCTTCGGCCATTTGAAGCGCTTCATGATTGATATCGGTGGCGTAAAAGATCGTACGGTCCTCCAGCCCCTCTTCTCGGAACAGGATCACTAGCGAATATAACTCCTCACCGCCGCTGCAGCCGGCAATCCAGACCTTCAGAGACGGATATGTCCGCAGGTGAGGCACCACTTTTTCCCGGATTGCTTTGAAATAGCTAGGGTCGCGAAACATCTCGCTGACTTGTACTGTCAGAAATCGCAGCAGTCGCGGCAGCATATCCGGATCGTGTAAAAGGCTTGCTTGTAGTGCTGAAAAAGTGGCAAATCCCAGTTGCTCACGTGCCTGTTTGAGCCGGCGCTTAATGGACGCCATCGCGTAATTGCGGAAATCGTAATGGTATTTCAGGAACAAGGCCTCCAGCAGAAGCCTGATTTCTATATCCTCGATCTTCTCTGGAGCAATCGTATCCCTCATTTGGGCATCCAGACACGCACGAGTGACAGAAGCTTTTCCACGTCGAGGGGCTTTGCCATATAGTCGTTGGCGCCGGCCTCGATGCAGCGCTGCTGGTCATCGGGCATGGCCTTGGCGGTCAGTGTGATGATCGGTAGCTTCTTCCAATTCTGGTTCTTGCGGATTTCGCGCGTGGCGGTAAGGCCGTCCATAACGGGCATCATGACGTCCATGAGCACGAGGTCGATCACGGAATTGGTCGATGCCTTCTCCAGAACATCGAGTGCTTCGCGGCCGTTGCGGGCGATTTCAATTATCGCGCCCCGCGGCTCGAGGATGTTGGTGAGTGCATAGACGTTGCGAACGTCATCCTCGACCACGAGGATTCGCCGCCCTTCGAGAAGAGCATCGCGATGTTGCGCCTTGCGGATCATCTTTTGCTGTTCGGCTGGCAGTTCAGAAATCACCTGATGCAAGAAAAGGCTTACCTCGTCAAGCAGCCGCTCCGGCGACTTTGCACCTTTGATAATGATCGATTTGGAGTATCGCCGCAGCCTTTGCTCGTCGTCGGCCGATAATTCCCTGCCCGTATAGACGATTACCGGCGGAAAAGCATAGCCGCTCTCCTGACTCAAAGTCTCGAGAAGCGAGTAGCCCGATGCGTCCGGCAGCGAGAGGTCAAGAACCATGCAGTCGAAGGTCTCTTGGCTGAGAAGCTCGAGGCATTCCGCTGCCGTGCTCGCAGTGACGGTCTCGACGTTCTGAGCCCCGAGCAATCGGGCCACCGCGTCGCGCTGAACGGCATCGTCCTCTACGATTAAAATCCGGTGGACGCGTTGAGAAAGCGTTGCCTCCAGCTTTTGGAGCACCTCGATCAGCTCCTCCCGATTCACCGGCTTGACGACATATCCAACCGCGCCGAGCAGGTAGGCAGTTTCGGTTTGATCGCTGGCAGAAATGACATGGATCGGAATGTGCCGGGTCTTGACGTCATGCTTGAGCCGATCGAGAACCGCCAGACCCGACTGGTCGGGCAAGCCGACATCGAGGATGATCGCACTTGGCATGAATTCCTTGGCCAGCCTTAAAGCTTCCTCGGCTGTTCCTGCCACCAGCGCTTGAAAGCCCATCTCGCGGGATAGATCCCGCACGATGGAGGCGAAGATATCGTCATCTTCGATGATCAACAGAACGCGCTTCGCGTCGGTCAGCGCTGCACGATCGTCTTCGAGCTTATGGATCGGTCTCGGCACCGCAGGGCGAGGTTGCTCCGCCTGCAGAAGCGGCGACATCGCGGGCCCACTTGCTCTGAGGTCTCTCGGTGTGATCTTTGCCGGATCATAGGTTTCCGGAATGATGACGGTGAAGGTACTGCCCTGCCCCGGTTGGCTCTCGAGGTCAATCGCGCCACCTAGCAGGCGCACCAACTGCCGTGAGATCGAAAGACCGAGACCGGTGCCGCCATACTTCCGACTGATGGTGCCATCAGCTTGATGAAAGGCGTCGAATACGCTGCTTTGCTGCTCCCTCGCTATGCCGATGCCGGTGTCCGATACCGAGAAAGCAACCTGACCTGCCTCGGCGCTGCGGATCGACAAGACGACACGACCCGCCTCGGTGAACTTGATGGCATTCGACAGCAGGTTCTTGAGCACCTGTTCAAGACGTTGCGGATCGGTCTCGATGGCTGCGGGACATTCGGTCGCAATTTCGACCGTGAAGCTAAGCTTCTTATCGGCGGCAAGCGGCTGAAAGACCTGGCGAAGATTGCCCGCCAATCGCTCGACCGTTATCGTTTCGGGCCGAATCTCCACATGACCGGCCTCGATTTTCGAGAGATCTAGGATATCGTTGATAAGGTTCAACAAGTCGTTGCCGGAGGACTGAATTGTCTTTGCGTATTTGACCTGCTCGTCCGTCAGGTTGTCTTCGGGATTGTCGGCGAGAAGCTTGGCGAGAATGAGCGACGAATTGAGCGGAGTTCGCAGCTCGTGTGACATGTTGGCAAGGAAGTCGGACTTGTATTGGCTTGCCTGCTCCAGCTCCCGCGCCTTGAGGTTGACGGCGGCATTGACGCGCTCAAGATCGTCGCGTTGTGTCTCCAATTGCTGGGTCTGTTCTTCCAGCTGTGAATTGATCTGTTCGAGTTCGACCTGTTGCTGTTCGAGGCGTGCCTGCGATTCCTTCAAGGCCCGGCTCTGCTCCTCCAATTCTTCGTTCGAGACCCTGAGCTCTTCACTTTGGGTCTGCAGTTCCTCGGACTGTCTCTGGGTTTCTTCGAGAAGATTTTGAAGTTCGCTGCGGTAAGTCGCCGATCGGACGGCGATGGCAACATCTTCCGATGCGCGCTCAAGAAGGGTGATCACCCTCTCATCAATGCGGCGCAGAAAGCCGAGTTCGATCACTGAATTGACGATTCCGTCGACACTACCCGGCAGAATGACCAGATGTCTCGGTTTGTCCGCGCCAAGTGCCGAACCGAAAGCGAGATAGCCGTCCGGCACTTCATCGATCACCATAGACCTGTCTTCCGTAGCCGCCTGACCCAGCAAACCTTCCCTTGGCCTGAAGCGTATCGGTATGGCCGCCTCTTCTGGAACGCCATAAATTGCGGATCGATGATAATTGTCACCATCCCCGCTGAAGACAGCTCCCGCGACAGCGCCAACGTAACGCGCCAGAAAGTCCAGGATGCTGTTGCCGAGTTGTTCTATCGATTTATCGCCTATCATGGCGCTGGCCAATCCGACCTGCCCCGACTGAAGCCATTCATCCCGACGACGGGCGAGCGTGGCTCTGCGAACCAGATAGCCGATCGTCACAGTCAGCAAGATGCCGAGAATGCCGGACAAGAGTGTGCTGACGAGTGCCGTCTGTTGGGCACTCTTCATCTCCGCCAGCCGCCGAATACGGACTTCCCCCTCGCCCGCCGCCATGGCCCCAATCTGGGCGCGGATCGCGTCCATCTCGATTTTACCGCTGTCCGAATTGACGATAGCAAGCGCGGCATCGAGACCTGCATTACGGCGAAGGTCGATCGTCTTGGCGAGTTCCGCCAGCTTGGCGTCGACATGCTGCCGGAGCGTGTCCAGCCTTTCGCTCTGGCCCGGATTGCTGCTGGTTAGCTGACCGATCCTGTCCAATTGCGGCTCAATTGCACGGAGCGCAGTATTGTAGGGAGCAAGATAGCTTTCATTGTTGGTCAGTAGGAACCCGCGCTGACCCGTTTCGGCGTCCTGGATGTTCGAGAGCAGTTCATCGAGCGCGACCATGGCGAGGTGGGTCTGCACGACCCTCTCGTTGCCATCCTCTAGGGCCTGCAGATTGAAATACGCCACGAACCCGCTAATCAGGAAGAAGAGAATTGCGCCAAAGAGGCCGAAGGCAACAGGAAGATCGAGACCCAACGTTCGTTGGGAGATACCGGATGGTTGGGATCGCAACATAAATCTTCTCGTTGGCTTCACTGCAGGATAATGGGGCATAGACGATAAATTGGCGCTGTCCATCGCCAATTCTGGCTGATTGTCACAATTTGGGAGGCAATATCGAAGGTAGTAGGTGCAGCCTAAAAGATTTTTTGATTCGCCGCCTCAGGATACGATAGCTCCGGCAAAAAAGCAGGCAATCAAAACAGCGCAGGCCCCAGTCATGCCCTTTTGAGCCTGCGCAATTCTGTCCTTTACCAATCGCGCGACGGTTGCCGTAGTTTGGATCCGAGGCGCTGTGGGTACGATGCCTGTTTCACGGGATGGGTCTTCTACGTCGAACCTTAATCATCTTGCTGTCAGTGTGGGCGACATTACGGCCATCCTCGCTGCAACGGCGAATGGCTTCGCCACCTAAGTTTTCTTCCAACTGATCATTTGCGGGAATGCAGATCCTATCGAGGCGGAGATAGAATTTGCGACCATAGAGGGCAACGTTCGAGGCTCTACACGCACTTGCCCAACCGGCGCGAGAGGGCATCCCCCCGGAGACTAGGTAGCGCGCCGGTGATCAAAGTCTTCGATATGGAATACGGGCTGCCCCTCGGGTAGCAGTTCGTTCGGCAGCAAATTCCGAATTAAACCCCTCCGTTGAGCTCATGGTCCAACCGAAGGAACTTCAGCCAACTTCACGGGTTAGACAGGCTCCATCTCAACAAAGCGATCGGACCACCCAATGCCTGCAGAAAAGACCCTTAATGACCTTTTTCTCGATACCCTCAAAGACATCTACTTCACTGAAAAGCAAATCTTGAAGGCGTTGTCCAAGATGGCTCGGGCCGCACAACCGGAAAAAGGCAAGGCCGGCTTCATGCAGCACCGCGATGAAACCTCGGAGCCAGATCGAGCGCCTCGAACGGGTGTTCGATCTTCCTGGCAAACCAGCTCGCAGCAAGACTTGCAAAGCCATACAGGGCATCGTCGCCGAATGCGAAGAGATCATGGAAGAGTACAAAGGCACAGCAACGCTCGATGCTGGTTTGATCTCGTCTGCCCAGGCCGTCGAACACTACGAGATCGCCCCCTATGGCATGCTGAAATCCTGGGCTAAGCAACTCAGCCTCAATGAGGCGATCGCGCTCCTCGATGCCAATCTCCAGGAGGAGATTGCGACCGGCCAGAAGCTGACGGCACTCGGCGAAGCTTCGGCGAACCCCAAGGGCTCGCAAAAAGAGCATGCTGAGCCGATATCACCATTTCATGCCGCCGACAATGGCGGCCTTTCTGCTCCGACATCGCCTGTTTTCCAATCCTCTTTACGGGAGCCCACCATGGCTAAGAAAACCCCCACCGCATCGACGACATCGAGATCCAAAACTGTGACTATCCACGATCAGAAGCTGCAGCGTGGTAAAGGCGGCGAGCTCCATCAGTTCGTGGAGGATGGCCAACCCGTCCTGACAACGGCCCAGGGCGCACCGGTGGCCGACGACCAGAACTCGTTGCGAGTCGGAGCACGCGGTCCGCTTGTCGTCGACGACTTCCATTTTCGCGAAAAGATCTTTCATTTCGATCACGAGCGCATCCCGGAGCGGGTCGTGCACGCGCGTGGGTATGGCGCCCACGGTTATTTCGAGACCTATGAGTCGGCGGCGAAATATACAAGAGCGGACCTTTTTCAGCGTCCCGGAGAAAAGACGCCCGCGTTCGTTCGCTTTTCGACAGTCGCGGGCAGCAAAGGATCCTTCGATCTTGCCCGCGACGTTCGTGGTTTTGCGGTAAAGATATACACCAAGGAAGGAAACTGGGACCTCGTCGGCAACAACATTCCTGTTTTCTTCATTCAGGACGCGATCAAGTTTCCCGACCTTATCCACTCCGTGAAGCCGGAACCAGATCGTGCGTTCCCGCAAGCGCAGTCGGCGCATGACAATTTCTGGGATTTTATCAGCCTGACGCCGGAGAGCATGCACATGATAATGTGGGTGATGTCGGATCGGGCGATACCCCGTTCCTTTCGCTTCATGGAGGGCTTCGGTGTCCATACGTTCCGCTTTGTCAACGCCAAGGACGAATCCACCTTCGTCAAATTCCATTGGAAACCGAAACTGGGGCTGCAGTCGGTTGCATGGAACGAGGCCGTGAAGATCAACGGGGCTGATCCCGATTTCCATCGACGGGATCTCTGGCAGTCGATCCAGTCCGGCAACTTTCCCGAATGGGAATTGTGCGTGCAGCTTTTCGATCAGGAGTTTGCGGACAGCTTCGACTTCGACGTGCTCGATCCGACGAAGCTCATTCCTGAAGAAATCCTTCCTGTACGGCCGATCGGCAGGCTAGTGCTCAATCGCATGCCCGATAACTTTTTTGCAGAAACCGAGCAGGTCGCGTTTATGACCCAGAACGTTCCTCCGGGCATCGACTTCAGCAACGATCCGCTGCTGCAGGGCCGCAACTTCTCCTATCTCGACACACAGCTGAAGCGGCTTGGCGGCCCGAATTTCACCCATCTGCCTATAAATGCGCCGAAGTGTCCCTTCGCGCATTTTCAACAGGACGGCCATATGGCGATGCGCAACCCGGTCGGCCGGGCGAACTATCAGCCGAATTCGCATAGCGAAAGCCCGCGGGAATCGCCGGTACGCGGCTACCGTCATTTCCCCGCCGATGAGACGGGCGCGAAGGTTCGACTACGTCCAGAGAGCTTTGCAGATCATTACAGCCAAGCCAGGCAATTTTATATCAGTCAGACTGGTACGGAGCAACGCCACATCGCATCTGCCTTGACCTTCGAACTCAGCAAGGTCCAAATTCCGGCGATCCGGGAGCGCATGGTCTCGCATCTGCTCAACATCGATGAGACGCTGGCGACCACCGTCGCCGAGAAGCTCGGATTTCAAAAAATGCCGAGACCTGCCGACGCGGCAATGCCAACGCGCCAGGATTTAAAGCCATCGCCGACGCTGAGTATTGTCGAACGCGGTCCCAGACGCTTCGAAGGACGCAAGCTTGGTATTCTGGTCACCGATGGCGTGGATGCCAATTTGTTGAATGGCCTCATGGAGGCGATCGCCGAAGAGAAGGCTGTTTTCGAATTGATCGCGCCGACAGTTGGGGGAGTCACCGCTTCCGACGGAAAATGGATAGAAACGCACCATATGATCGACGGTGGGCCTTCGGTTCTTTTCGATGCCGTGGTGTTGCTTACCTCCGTCACGGCAATCGACGATATCGTCCAGGACACGGCTGCTCGCGACTTCGTCTCCGACGCTTTCCAGCATTGCAAGTTCATTGGCTATGATCATTCGGCGGTGCCGCTATTGGAAAAAGCTGGAATTGCCGATCAACTCGATGAAGGAGTCGTCGCCCTGCCGGGAGAAGAAGGCTTGTCGGCGTTCGTCAAAGAACTTGGTAAGCTTCGTATCTGGGGCCGGGAACCATCGGTAAAGCTCGGCAAGGCATCGCCCCCGATCAACTAACACGAGCCGCGAGTAAAAAATATCCGCTGGCATGATAACGCTATTTTAGCGTGGCAGGTGAGATGCCTGTTTCGCTTTCGAGGTCTTAAAGGGTGTGCTTTTCGGTCGAGAATGCCCCGCAAGCGTGAAGCGCGGTCCTCGAAGGAGCGCGCGTCGGCAGCAATTGCACACCCTTCGAGACGAGGCAAGTTCCGGGCTTTTAGCACAGTCGCACGAGCGATTGGGCTGAGCCATCCGGCTTTCGCCAAGGGCTCAGATCGAGACCGGATACGGCACCCGAAGCGGTCACTTTCTGAAGATTCATGTGGCCAGAAACTTTCGATTCGACCGCTCGTTGCAATGTGTGGGATGATCCACCATTTCAACGCGGATGGCTCGCAGGACGATCTCAATGTCATCTGCATTGATGATTTTGCCTTCAGGCGCGGCCAGACCTACGGGACAACCGTTTGTGACATGGAGCGTCGGAGAGCCGTTACCCTCTTGCCGGATCGCGCGTGGGATACATCCCGATCATGGCTTGCCAGGCATCAATCGATATCGATCGCCGCCGATGATCAAAGCGGCGTGGCAAAAGCGGGATGTCTACCACCGATCCACTGCCAGGAAAGGTCGCCGCCACAGGATGCATCCGTTCGCCGAGCACCACCACGACCAGGTCGACGGCGACGGCGGAACTATTTGTCACGTCCCGGGTTTAATGCGCGCAGTGGCTCATCGGTCCTCCAACCGATGCTTCGCCGGATAGGGCCAAGGCAGCGTATCTTTCGTTAACACCCGCTTTTGCGCGAGGCCGATTCATGAGCAATAATAAAGCCCGTATCATAGCCGGCGATTACACCCGGCTAGGGGCGATGCCGGACAAGAACGGGGTGAACTTCGCGATCTTCAGCGCTCACGCCGAGCGGGTAGACCTCTGCCTATTCAGCGACGATGGCAAGAAAGAAGTCGAACGCATCGAACTTCCCGAGTATACGAACGAGGTATGGCACGGCTTCGTACCCGGCCTGAAGGCAGGTGTGCTTTACGGCTACCGAGTGCACGGACCATATGATCCGGAAAACGGCCAACGGTTCAATCCGAATAAGTTGCTCATCGATCCCTATGCCCGAGAACTTTTCGGCGACATCGACTGGGGACAGTCTCAGTTTGCCTACACGATGAATAGCAATGAGAAGGATCTCTCTTTCGATGAGACGGACAGCGCGCCGTTCATGCCAAAGGGGCGCATTATCGATTCTTCCCAGTACGATTGGAAAGGCGATGTGAGGCCGCTCATCCCGTGGTCGAGGACGATTTTCTACGAGACTCATGTCAAGGGATTCACACAGCTTCATCCGGCAGTCCCCGAAGACCTTCGCGGTACATTCGAAGGTCTCGGCCATGCGAAGATCGTCGACTATGTCAAAAGCCTTGGCCTCACCTCGATCGAGCTGTTGCCGATCCACTGGTTTCCCGATGACGCCCACCTACTCGACAAGGGCCTGAAGAATTTCTGGGGCTACAACACCTTGGGCTTCTTCGCGCCGGCGTCGCGCTATTATGGCCCGCGCGGTATCGCAGGCTTTCGTGACATGGTTCGTGCTTTCCATGATGGCGGTGTCGAGGTCATTCTCGACGTTGTCTACAACCATACGGCCGAAGGCAACGAACTCGGGCCGACGCTAAGCTTCAAGGGGATCGACAATTTCTCCTATTACCGCACCATGCCCGACCAGGCACGCTACTACGTCAACGATACGGGAACCGGCAACACGGTGAACACCTCACATCCTCGCGTCTTGCAGATGGTGACGGATTCTCTGAGGTATTGGTCGGAGGACATGCATGTCGACGGCTTCCGTTTCGATCTGGGTACCATCCTTGGTCGCGAGCCCGAAGGCTTCGATCAGCGCAGCGGCTTCTTCGATGCGGTCGGTCAAGATCCGGTTTTATCGCGGGTGAAACTCGTCGGAGAACCGTGGGACATCGGACCGGGCGGTTATCAAGTCGGGGGCTTCCCGCCGGGCTGGGCGGAGTGGAATGACAAGTACCGGGATACGGTCCGTGACTACTGGAGGAACGAAGACGGCACGACGCCCGATTTTGCCGCACGTGTCCTCGGCTCCGGCGACGTCTATGATCTACGCGGCCGTCGCCCGTGGGCCAGCGTCAATTTCCTGACGGCTCATGACGGGTTCACGCTCAACGATCTCGTCTCCTACAACGAGAAACACAATGAGGCGAACGGCGAAGACAACAAGGACGGCCATAGCGACAACCGCAGCTTCAACTACGGCGTCGAGGGGCCGACGGATGACGAAGGCATGATCTCCATCAGAGACAGGCAAAAGCGGAATTTCCTCGCCACGCTGTTTCTTTCGCATGGCACGCCGATGCTGCTAGCGGGAGACGAGTTCGGCCGAAGCCAGATGGGAAACAATAACGGCTACTGCCAGGATAGCGACCTGAGCTGGGTGCATTGGGACAATCTGCCTGCGAGCGCGGAAGAGCTTCGTGAGTTTACGCGCCGGCTGATCGCGTTGCGCGACGAGCACGCGATCCTGAGGCGCGATAGCTGGCGCGACGGCATGGTGGTGACCTGGTACAATCCGGGCGGTGGGGAGCAGACGGGTG
The DNA here is from genome assembly GCF_010668395.1 of Martinezella lusitana. Lineage (GTDB taxonomy): Bacteria > Pseudomonadota > Alphaproteobacteria > Rhizobiales > Rhizobiaceae > Rhizobium > Rhizobium lusitanum_A. Next base: position 101,487 of record NZ_WUEY01000016.1, on the reverse strand, counting down.
AACAATGGTCGGACGCCGGTAGCACGACGATCGGCCTGCGTGTGTCTCGCGACCATGGTGAAGAGGAAGGGTGGGACGACGTGCTGATCCTCTTCAATCCGCACGACGGGTCGGTGCCTTTTATTTTACCGAAAGCCGAGGGCGGCTGGACAGCCGTACTGACAACGGCTGATCTGAATGCTATGGACCAAAAGCTTGAGTCTAACGAATATGTCCTCATCGAGCGCAGCCTCGTTCTGTTGCGGTCCGGATCGCACCGCTAAGCCGGAGGGTGAAGAAAAGAAGCGCCACTAATGTGCGTGCTTCTTTGCCCGTTGAGCGCGAGCTGCAAACGTTACACCCGCTCCAAGGTTATCCGACTTGCGGAGGGAGCGAAGCATCTATGCTTCTCCCCTCTGGATTTTCGGATCGAACGCCCCTCACGCATCGCTTTGGTACTTTCCCGTAGAAGCGGCAAATCTGCTAACTTGCCCATCGAAACCCGAGAGTTTCGGCTTTCAATTCGGATAGGTGTCGCTGGTGCCAGGAATGTTCTTTGGGCACTTCTCTCCTGTCAGGTCCGCCAGTCGGAAGGCCGCCAGGCTATGCCCTTTTTCGCACTAAAGCCTCGAAATCCCGCCGCTCCTTAGCTGATTGATTTTCCGCCGATCGCGATGCTTCCCGAAGCTCCTTCAGCTTCGTCTCTGCAGCTCGTACATAGTCGCGATCTGTCTGACGAAGTTTCCCCAATAACTTTTCGGGTTCTGGCGTGCTCTTGAAGCCTGTAACTTTATCGACAGCAATGTGGAGCGGATTGAGTATCTGCTGGTTCGACGGATCATAGGAACTGCGACGATCGGGATCGGCAAGGAAGGGTGCCTGCAACGGAGTCGGCCCGACAAAATGCGCACCGAACGAATGGGCAAGTCCGAACATTCCGACCAAGCCCTCGAAATCCCCAATGACCCCAGTTGCGCTTGGAACGCAACTCGCAGAGTTAAAGACGGATGCCCCGCAAGCGGCTTGTGTCGAGAACATGCGGCAGATACGATTTCGGAATGGCCTCTTTCGAGCGTTGCTTCTTTCTCCGCGGTGCTCGGACTTGTGAAGGGCGTTTTCGACATCAATGCCGAGGATCGCAAAAACCTTCCTCTACGCCTCGTCGGTGATTGGCACTTGGACATTGTCGGGGCACGGTTTCGTGAGGCTTATTCCATACTCTTTGGCGAGGCGGTCGAAATACGAATCCATGGCGGCGTTCCTTTCTTCGTCAGGCTGCCGAACTTCAAGTCTTAGCCAGACGAACGCTCCAAATTACGGACCAGGGAGCGAGGGCATCCTCGCTTACAGGACCCAGTACAAACAAATGTTCGTCCGCGGGGAGCGGTAAGAACTTCGCCGGTTCGTCTGAGAGGTTTGCAACCAGACGAAGCTTGGAGCCGCTCGCCAGCGTCCAGTCCACCGCAGTCACGCTTCCTTTGAGACTGAACGAGCCGCTTGTGTTGCCGGTACCCTTCAACAGCGGCACGATCTGTTCGTGTCTGAGGGCAAGAAGCGACTTGTAGAATGCCAGCATTTCCGATGCGGTAGTGCCGTCAAGCTCAGACCAGTTTAGCTTTGCCGCTTCAAATGTAGATCGGGCGGTCGGATCAGGGAGGTCTTCCGCATCGAATCCGGGAAGGCGCGATAATTCCTCTCGGCGTCCCTTTCTTACCTTTTCGTTCACGTCTTCATCGAAGTCACAGAAGTATGGAAATGGCTCGCGTGCTCCCCATTCTTCGCCCATAAAGAGCATCGGAATCTGCGGCGACAGAAGATAGATCGCAATCACAGCCTTGACGGGCTCCAAAGGTCGATATGTAACCATACGGTCGCCGAGCGCTCGGTTTCCAATCTGATCATGGTTCTGGATAAACGAGATAAACGCGGTGGAGGGAAGACCGGTCGAGGGCATGCCGCGGTTCTTGCCACGATAGGGCATATGTTCGCCTTGGAATACGAAACCTTCGGCAAGCGCCCGGCCGACCTTGCCATAATCCTGGGTATAATCCTGATAATAGCCGAATGTCTCTCCCGTCGCAGCGATGTGAAGCACGTGATGCACATCGTCGTTCCATTGAGCCGTGAATCTGCTCGGTCGTCCGTTGCCGTCGCGCCTCAGCAGATCGCTGTCATTGTCTTCGTTCTCGACGATCAAATGGACATGCCGACCAGCTGCCGCTGCCCGCACCCGACGGCTAAGTTCATGAAGAAGATGTTCTTCGCTATCGTCCTTTATGGCATGCACGGCGTCGAGGCGCAGGCCGTCCAGCCTGAACTCCATGATCCAGTAGATCGCGTTCTGGACCACGAATTCGCGGATCGTCGTCGACCCATCGCCATCATAATTGATGCCGTTGCCCCACGGGGTCTTATGGTGCTCGGTGAAAAGCGGCGCATAGAGGGGAACGTAATTTCCATCAGGACCAAAGTGATTGTACACGACGTCCAGAAAAACACTGACACCCCGCTCGTGAGCCGCATCGACCAGTGCCATGAACTCTTCGGGACGACCATAGCTGCTGTCGGGAGCATAGGGCAGTACGCCGTCATAACCCCAATTATAGCGACCGGGAAAATCGGCGACCGGCATGATCTGAATGGCGGTGACGCCAAGCCCAACCAAGTGATCCAGTCGCTCAATTGCTGCCCGGAATGTCCCCTCCGCCGTGAAGGAGCCGATATGCAGTTCGTAGATAACGCTCTCTTCCCATGGACGTCCCAACCAGCCTAGGGTCCGCCACTCGTATGATTTGACACCGACGACTTCGCTGAAACTATGAACGTCTTGGGGCTGATAACGCGAGCCCGGGTCAGGTACCTCGGAGCCATCAGGTAGCAGGAATTGGTAATGCGCGCCTGGGCCGACGCCGGCAACACGGCAACGATGCCAACCGTCTTCTGTTCGCGCCAGTGGCCATGGCTCGCTATCCTTGATCCTCAAGGAAACATGGTCCACGAGGGGCGCCCAGAGGCGAAACTCAACACTTGTTTCCAAGATTAGCGGACCAAACGCATATTCGACCAAAACATCACCTCTTTTCAAATGAGACTGTGCTATTTGCGTAGCAAGCTTGGTTGCCATCGACCGAACATGCCGAAAAACAGCGAAACCGCCTCATCTCCCGCCGCCAAAATCGCATCGCCGTTGTGGAAATCTCTTCTCGCGTATGCCCCGGGCGATCTGATCTTGAACCATCCTCCGCGACCGCCCGTGCGGCCGCTTCCCAATCCGGACCGAGGTCCTATAACAATTGCGACGGTTGACTTCACAGGGAACCTGCATCGGATTTCCTATTCAGCCATCTGAACATCCGGACCTCTAAGAAGTTCCGGAAGAGTAGGATTCGTATGATAAGGGATCATTGGCGCAGGTTCCGAGTTCACTACTGTCTCGGTGTCGTGAAAAAAATCATGGTCGTCAAAGGTAGATCAAGGACAAGGGATTATTCGCGTCCGTGCCAAGGCACATAATCGCTATCGCAATCACCAAGGCTCTGCCCGCCTTCACCGTAAATGGAAACATCGGTACTGACAATCTGGCGCTACAGGCCTGCAAAACGAACACGGATCCGATATTCGTTCCGATGAACCGGTGAAAATTAAATGTCCGCCTCGACAAGCACGCGATCACCTATCACCGTGTTCTCCGCTACCCGCAAGTCCGCCCAATCAGTCTGTACGACAACGGTGACCTCGCAGATGTCTCGAAGTTTCTGCAAAGGCCCGGACCAATGGCCTCGGCACACGCCACACTGAGAGAGCGGATTCCGCCGAAAGGTTGAAGCCTCCTTCGGCTCGGAAGATTCGCAGTCCTTCTCTGGGGCCATGCATGGGATCGAGCGGCAGGACAGCGCCGAACTCGAAACCTATGAGGAGACCGTTGCCGATTTCGGCAGACAGGCGTAGCGCCCTGAGCACCTCGCGTTCCCGGATCTCCGTGCCCTCGGTCCCATGGGCGAGCCGCTTGGCGAAGGGCGCCTCCGGGAAGCGAGGAAAAGCACCCGCCAAAGCCGCGGCCTATCAATGCCTCGCGTAGGGAAAAATCCGTGCCCGGCGATAGGCGAAGAGTTTTCGTATCTGGTTTTGCCGCTCTAGCCGCGCAATGAGTCGTTCCCAGCAATCGGGGGAGAGGATATCCAGGCCGAGCACTCGGTAGCCGGCGATCCCGCAGATGGCAAAGGCCGCCAGGCGTTTTGCCATGCATCGCGCAGGGCGTCGGGAAAAGCCTCATATCCGCCCGCGGAAATCGTCGGACGACACCGGCCCTTGCGGCGGGCGGATTGAGAGCAAGGTCGAGCATCAGTGCGATCTCTATGCGGTGGCGGGCGAGCTCGAGAGCGAGCTGTTGCACCAATACGACCTGCCCCGCTTTCGTGGCTGTGTAGGCTGTCGCGCCAGGAATCGTGAATACGCAAATGCCTTCCTCACGGTGAGAACACCCCGTCTGCGGATCGTTTGCTTGTTTGGAACATCTGGCGATCAACAAAGTTGATAGCGACCTCTCCGACATGGGGATAACGGTGACATTCTTTCTGGCCTCAACGATCATCATCCTCTTACATGCGGCCTTGCCGCCTACTGGATAAAGCCATGACAATCCCGACAGCAACCTATCGCATCCAGTTCCGCATCGGCATGACCTTCGACCGAGCTGCGGCACTGGTGCCATATCTGAAACGCCTCGGCATCAGCCATCTCTACGCCTCGCCGGTCTTAACCGCCACTTCCGGCTCTACCCACGGCTACGATGTTACCGACGCCAACCAGATCGATCCCGCGATCGGCGGCCGAGAGGGCTTCGACCGCATGGTGAAGGCGCTGAAGGCGGAAGGTCTTGGCCTGATCCTCGACATCGTGCCAAACCACATGGCCGCCTCGCTCGAGAACGCTTGGTGGCGCGACGTCGTAGAGAACGGCGAGAAGAGCCGCTATGCCCGTCACTTCGATATCGATTGGACGCGAAAGCTGACCCTGCCCTTCCTTAGCGACACGTTCGAGAAGGTGCTGGAGGCCGATGAGATTTCGGTGAAGTCCGATCCTGAGACGGGAAAGCCGGCGCTCGCCTATTCCGAGACCTTCTATCCGCTGAACCCCGCCACCTACACCGGCAGAGAGGCGGAGATACTGAAGGCGACCGATAAGGCGGCCGTCTCCAAACTCCATGATACGCAGCCCTATCGGTTGATGTCCTGGCGGGACGCACGTCACGAACTTTCCTACCGCCGCTTCTTCGAGATCACCGGCCTTATTGGTGTGCGGGTGGAGGACGGCCCGGTCTTCGACGACACGCACCGGCTCATCCTCGAACTCGTCCGCAGCGGCGCGGTCGATGGCCTACGGGTCGATCACGTCGACGGCCTTGCAGATCCGAAAGCTTATCTGGAACGCCTGCGCCGGGAGGCGGGACCTGCCTGCTACATCATCGTCGAAAAAATCCTTGGCGAGGGCGAGCAGGTCCCGGCCGACTGGCCGATCTCCGGCACAACAGGCTACGAGTTCATCGCCGCCCTCAGCGATGCGCTGGTCGATGGCGAGAAACTCGATGAACTGCGGGAGGCCTATCAGGACGTTGCGGGCCAGCCGATCAGCATGCGCGCCGAGCTGCGAAAAGCCAAACTGCTGATGGCAGACAATAACTTTGCCGTCGAATTCGCCGCTCTTGTGAAGCTTGCGTTGCAGATCGCCCAAGCGGAAGACACGGAGCGTAACTTGTCGAAAGCTTCAATTAAAACGGCGATCCGCGAACTGCTGGTTGCCTTTCCCGTCTACCGCACCTACGGCACCCGCGACGGCCTACCGCCTGAGGGTCGCGAGATGCTGGCTAAAGTCCTCGATCAGGTTCGTCAAAGCCCTAATGTACCGGAGCCGCGGGCGCTAGCATTCCTCAAACGCATTTTCGAGGGCGATGTCGGGCAGCAGGCACGGGGCCAAGCGTCCCTTTTTCGCATCCGCTTCCAGCAACTGAGCGGCCCGCTAATGGCGAAGTCGGTGGAGGACACACTTTTTTTCCGCCAGCACATGGCGCTTGCCCTTAACGAGGTCGGCGCCGAGCCCTTGCCGCGCTCCTTCTCGATCGAACGCTACCACCGGGAAATGCAGACACGGCTTCAACGACAGCCGGAAGCACTGTTGGCCACCTCCACCCACGACACCAAACGCGGCGAGGATGCCAGGGCTCGGCTCTACACCATCACGGAGGCACCGAAGCTATGGGCGGAAGCCGTTAAGCGCTGGCGGAAGATGAATCGCCAGGCGGTACAGTCGCTCGGAGATAGCCCAGCCCCTGAACCGGAGGTAGAATGGATGCTCTATCAGGCACTCGCCGGCGTTTGGCCGACGGACTTTCATCCGGAGGACTGCGGAGATCTGAAGTCACTCGAAGAGCGCTTCATTGCCTATGCAGAAAAGGTATTACGGGAGGCCAAACTCCGTACCACCTGGGGCGATGTTAACGCATCCTACGAGAAAGCCGTGCTCGACTACGCCCGCCGCCTTTTTGCGCCAAACAACCAAAGTTTCCTGGCGGATTTCGCTAATACATTGCGCCCCTTTATCCGTGCCGGCCTGATCAACAGCCTCGCCCAGACGATCATTAAGCTTACGGCGCCCGGTGTGCCGGATATCTACCAGGGCAGCGAAGGTCTTGATTTGAGCCTTGTCGATCCAGACAACCGTCGCAAACCTGATTTCGATCTCCTGCAGAAGCACCTGTCGAAAGAGACTGCTTTCGACGAAGAAGAATGGCAGACTGGCCAATTGAAGCAGCGTGTCGTTGCAGTCCTCCTGAGGCTCCGGCAGGAGTTGCCGAGCCTATTTAGTAAGGGCGACTACATTCCTCTTTCTGCTACCGGGGAGAATATGGGGAACATCGTCGCCTTTGCACGTGCTGAGGCCGACGATGTCATTATTGTGACAGTGCAAAGACTTAACTTCAGTGGCGCATCTCTTTTGTCGCGGTGGCAAGGCGTAAGCCTTACGTTGCCAAGCCACCTTCAGAACCGTCGTTTTGAGGATTTGTTCTCAAAGATGCTCATCGAACCTGGTGAGCATCTTGACGTTACAAGCGTCGCCCCCGAAAGACCCTTTGCCGTATTTAGGGCGATATAAGAGCTGGCGGGAGCGGCCCGGGCTCGAGCAAGGCATCCTGATTGAAACGTGATGCAGCCACCGTGTTACTGCAGATAAAAAGTAGAAATAGGCATGCGGCCTGTTGATGTAGCGGACGACCATCGACCAATCGCCGATAGGCTCGTCATTCCAATATCAGCGATTTCAATAGCCGCGGTTGAGCGTTGCTCCTGCGTCGGACTCTTTGAAAGTGAACCCAGGATACCGCTCCCTCCCGATGCCGACACTCGCCCGTTCACCGCCGGTGCGCCGGCCTCCTTTTAATGCAATCTTAGGATCTATTCGTAAATAAAATCACTCTTTGGTTGCTAAGCAGATTGTTAAGCAGGCACTCACATCAGGAGCGAACTCTTGGGTTCGAAATTTCATGAATAACCGACCTTCCCCCGCAGGTTAAGAGTGACCTGCCATCGAAGCAACGCCTGCTCGAACGATATTAACAGCACCCCCGGTTCGCCGAGCTCATGATCTCGGCTGGCGACCGCATTTGCGCCAAAAACGACTTCCAGCATGCAGAGCACTTCTTTCGCGCTGCAGCCGAAGAGAAGGTCGCTTCTCGAAAATGACCCCTACCATGGCGGCCCGCGCTCACCGCGACATTGGGGAACGGTTTTTAGCGGTCACAAGCCTTTAACCTGTCTCGCTAAGCCACAAACGGAGGAGAGTTCACGCCCTGAGATCATCGCCCTGCTTGATGCTTCTCTCGAGCTGCAACCAAAGTCCTGCCAGCACGGCCTCAAGACCAGCCGGCGTGTGGAAGCGTGGCCCATCCGCCTATTCTCTGGGAATAACCTGGTCGCCATAGCCGGTGAGGATCACGAAGGGAATGGCCCCCGCTTCAATTCAGCAACGAACGTGAGGTTAATGCCTTCACCTGTATTGATATCGGTGCTCGCCGCATCCAGCTAATCGTCCACTAGCGTCACAGGAGCCTCGCCGGTCTGGACAGAGACGACCACTCTCACTCCCGACCGTGCAAGGGCATGAGCCGTTTCCAGTGCGAGTACATGATCGTCCTCGGCGACCAGGATCGTCAGTCGCAGAGATGTCGTGCGTGACCGTACGTCTATCTCTTCCACGATGGAATGAACTTCCTGTCGTGATAATCCGAGAGGAACCCTAACTGAAACGGGTCGAGCCACATCTCCAACTTCATGCAAACAATAGCGGTCATCGTGCCCCCGCCAGCATCGAATGAGATGCTTCCATCGCTCCCCAGGTGTTCAAGTCTATCCAGCACTGTCAGCCGGTACGCCTCGATCTCGAACAGTTCGGCGCCGACCACCAGACCTTCGCCCGGCAGGTCGAGCATTGTCGGGTCGTAAAAGGAATCGGCTATATGAAGGAGATATGGTGTCACCGCCTCTACATCGCCTAGACAGCGCGCGAGTCGATCAGTCCCTTTTGGAATATCGGAAAACCTCTCGTAAGCGCGCCGCAGATGAACACCTTCATCGGTGCGGCGTCGGCCCGACGGGGAACTTCTGATGTCGGCAATGGAATGTTGTGATCAAACCAAGCGCGCGAGCCGCGACGTCTTCGGCCAAAAGCAAGTCGTCCGCTGCCAGATCGTTGCCCACGGACAGCAAGGCATGGCCGACGGATGCTATCACCGTTTTACGCGCTTCAGCGCCCTCCTCGGACACCCTTCTTGCGTCGCTGAGCGTCAAGGCTGTACCGTCGAAGCCCCAATAAGGTAAGATGTCTCGTTGCGCGACGAGAGCCTGATCATCGAGCGTCGCCCCGTTAATCGGCCCCTTAGCGACGCTGATCAGGCCTCCAGGATCGGACCATCTCCGCTGAAGAAGAACATCATGTGAAGGCCGTGGTGTCAAAGGATGCGCGGATTGTCGAAGAGATCAGCATAAGGAAGACCGCGACCGATCGGGCCGAGACGATCAGAAAGACCAAAGTCACCGTCGGCGACCAGCGTTCGCAGTCGCAAACTCAGAGCTGCTTTAGCCAAAGCCAGGGATTACGTCGCGATTGATTATGCAGCGCTTCCAAGAGATCAAAAGCCCGGCACCACCGGCTTTCCTTTATGCTCTGCGCCCCGAATTACAATTTATTTGTCATCTTCCAGTCGCAGTCTACGCAAGCGCTCCGTCTTTTTCCGGCGTTCTTCAGCTTCTGTTCGTATCGATGTCATCGCGGCATTGTGGGTTTGCTCGAAACGACGCTTGCGATCAGCCTGCGAACTCTTCTCGCGAGGCCTTCCAGCGCTTGGTACTCTATCTTCTCCCATGGTCTAGATATCTGGGATCATCGTGCGATCCGGCAAGAGGCGTGACAAACATCAATTCGGGATCCCCGGCTGCATATTGAGAGGAAATCTATGTCGCTGTTCCGGACCGCAAATTTTGGTCAAGACGATCAAGGGTGAGTATGCCGCTCTGGCAAAGAACGATCGCGATACGCATGAACTGACGATGCTGTTATTCAAGGCGATCTTAATATAAGCGGGAGGACTTTGTTAACGGAGGGTGGTCGCCATGTTTCGCAACTGAGTGGAGCACCGAATATGGTATTACGTTCTCCGCCCAAGTCCCTCAAGCGCTGGGCTAATGCACGCTCGGAATGTCAAATACCGACGTGAATTCATCCGCAAAGAGTTGGCCGGCAGGAACAAGGATCTCGCCCTCGGTTCGGCTGGCTTTCACGGCGTTCCTGGCAAGCTCTAAAAGATCCATTTTCTATCGAGAAATGGCAAGCTTCGAGGCGTTCTTCAGACAGAATGAAGGTGCGCGGTTCGTTGTCCATTTCTTCTCATTTGCACAGGAATCGGCCGGCATGCCGTTTGTTCCGATTTTCGCAATTATGCGGACGCAACCGATCCGACCGCCGATCGCTGCGCTGTCGACGTGGGCGTTGCTATCTCTTTCAGTCATTGAGGAACTTCGTATCACTCAAGACGTTTGCAGCTTACAGCAAGATGCTTTGTGCCCGGAGATTACCACTTTGAAATCGAATTTCTTTTCCACCTTCGCCACAACGATCGCCAATCTGTCCGGCAAGCCGGCAACCTTCGTTCTGGCCGTGGCGCTCGTCCTTGTCTGGGCGGTATCAGGACCTTTCTTCGGGTATTCGGAAACCTGGCAGCTGGTGATCAACACCAGCACGACGATCATCACTTTCCTCATGGTATTTGTGCTTCAGAACTCGCAAAACCGCGACGGCAAAGCGCTGCAGGCAAAGCTCGACGAGCTTATCCTGTCCTCCCAGGCGCAGAACAAATTCGTCGGCATCGAAAAGCTCGATGAACAGCAGCTGCGCGAGATGAGCAGGACACTGGCCGAAAAGGCGGAATGTGTCGAGGAAATCGCTGAAGAGAAATCCAGTACGGCAGCTTAATGAATGGCGACAGAAGGATACGGCGCTATTTCTTTCAGCTGCGCGACGGAAATAATTTCTACAAAGATGTCGAGGTCGTCGAGCTGCCGGACCAGGACAGCGCGGTCGTGACGGCCGTTCCCTTCAAGTCCGTCATCAGCTGGATTGATACGCTGGGAGCGAAGCCACAATGAACATCTATGTCATTACGCTGGTGATTTTCGGCGTCGTCATCCTGCTCACCTCCTGGCTTCCGATGGCGCTTCGCCGATTGCCGCTCTCCTTACCGATTTGCTGTATTGCTTTTGGAATGCTGCTGGCTTGGTCTCCCTTCCCGCCGCTGCTGCAGATCAATCCCCTTCAGAACCGCGCCTTGACCGAGCATTTCACGGAATCCGTTGTCATCGTTGCCTTGATGGGCGCGGGCCTGAAGATCGACCGGCCGGTCGGCTGGAACCGCTGGGCCGCCACCTGGCGTCTTCTAGGGATCGCCATGCCTCTATCGATTGCCGCAATTGCACTTGCCGGATGGGGCGTGCTCGGCTTGGCACCTGCCTCCGCGCTTTTGCTTGGCGCATCGCTGGCACCGACGGATCCTGTCCTGGCCGGCGATGTGCAGGTCGGCCCACCGCAGACGGGCGAGGAGGACGAGATCCGCTTTGCCCTGACTTCGGAAGCCGGGCTTAACGACGGTTTGAGCTTTCCCTTTGTGCTGGCCTCGATCGCGATGGCCCTTCATCCAGGAGACCCATCCTGGCTCGGCCATTGGTTATCTCTCGACGTCGTATGGCGCCTCGTTGCCGGCCTCGGTATGGGATGGCTCGCGGGCCAGATCCTCGGATACCTCACCTTCCGCGTGCCGAGAAGCACGAGCCTGGCAAAGACCGGCGACGGCTTTCTCGCCCTTGGATTTACGTGTATTGCCTATGGTGCGACCGAGCTTGTGCATGGCTATGGCTTCGTTGCGGTTTTCGTCGCCGCGCTCACGCTGCGCGGCGTCGAGCGGCGAAACGCATTCCACGGGGAGCTCCATGACTTCGGTGAACAGATCGAGCGACTGCTGATGATGGTGGTACTTGTCTGTTTCGGGTCGGTGGTCGCCGAAGGATCGCTACTTTCCCGTGTGGATTGGCGGGTCATTGTCGTTGCCGTCCTGACCCTGGCGATCATCCGGCCCGCATCCGCGTGGTTCAGCCTGATGGGAACACCGCAACCGTCCGCGGAAAAAGCGATCATCGCCATCTTCGGCATTCGCGGTCTGGGTTCGATCTATTATCTCGCCTATGCGACCGGAAAGGCCAACTTTCCGGGCAGCGAAACCGTCTGGGCAACCGTGCTGATCATTATTCTGATCTCCATCGCAATTCACGGTATTGCCGTCACCCCGGTCATGCGATGGATCGATCGGCAAAGAGGTGTCGACAGCCCCACACCAATGAGGAAGCCTGTACTCTCAAAGCGATCGACCGGCATGAAGGAGGACGGCAGAATTACTCTACCTAATCCTGGTGGCGACTGACGCCGCATGGGCATGAGTAGAACCAGATCGCTCTACCGATGCGCTGCGTAAGGAACAGCACCAATCGTCTATAAGGAGGTGACGATTGGACGCCTATAAGGGATCGACATTCCCCGCCGGTTGACACAGGCTGTAGCGGTTGAAGCGTGCTTCTTAACGGCCATTGCTGCAGAATCAAAACTGTACGGAATGTCCCCGAAAATGAGGCTGACATGTACCCAGTCAAACTGCGCCTCGTTGCCGGATACGCCTGCAGCACGCGAAAATACGGTCTGAAGGCAAAGATCCAGTCGAAGACAAGAATCATTCGAAAACCCGCATTGAATGTCATTAAAATAATGTCACATTGCAGAAAAATGGCGGAACATAATGGACCGATGGTGGTTCGACAGTTGTCAACAAGAACATCCAAGGAGAAAACCATGTTCATTAAAATCTTGACGGTGTCTGCTCTTTCCATCTGTCTTGCAACCTCAGCTCTGGCCCAGCAATCGGGTAGCAATGGCAGCGGATCCGGTTCAAGCGCGGGAACCGGATCCTCTACAAATTCTGGTTCCGGTTCCGGGTCTGGTAACGGTACAGGCGCAACCGGCAGCTCTGGCACTAACAATGGCGCCGGTAGCAATAACGGCGGCACAAGTAGTAGCGGCACCAACAGTGATGGCGGGAAGGCGAGCGACTGCAACGGAGCGGCTACATCAAAGAACACGACTGCAATGAAGCAGGACCAAGCGGCCAATCCCGCAGCTTCGTCGAACTGCCAGTAAGTTAACATAAGCAGATTTTAAAGCCCTGTTGCGGCACCCGGTCTCGCAATAGTGAGATGCCCAATCAAGACATGCCCTCGGCTCCTTTGTTCAGATCATATCGACGCCGCGTGCATCTCCCATATTGGGCATTTCGCAAATGCCTAGGGGCTGACAGTGAAAATGGCCTTGGAATTGATTTCATTTGTAGCTGTGATCGAATGAAGTCGATGCTGCGGTTATCCTCAACCGCACCCGCCGCCGCATGAGAGCGCTCAGCTGCGTGTCCCCTGGTGGGAAGCCAAGCATCCGCCGGATGCACGGACACGAAAAAGCCCGGCACGGCGGCCGGACTCCGATATTCGCTGCTTGGAGCGGCTAATCCCTGTGTTCGGGCATATCCTTAAGCTGATCCTTCGTCCAGCTGGTGACAGCATGGACGGCGCCATCTTCATCGCGCATAAACTCCAGATCGGCCAGCGCAATGCTGACCGGCTTTGCTCCAATTCCGAGGAAGCCGCCTACATCTATGACTGCGGTGCCGCCTGTGCCAGAACCGTGAATGTGGTCCAGTGTTCCGACCTTGTTGTCGTCTGCGCCGTAGATGGTCGCGCCTTCAAGTATGGCAGGCGTCAATTCGGTAGCAGCGAGGCGAACATGATTTGTATGATCCATTTGGTGATCCTCCTTGTTTCTTGAACAGAGGTAACCCGAAGGTAAGAGGTTTGTTCCGCAGCCACATGTAAACGAGCTAGGACTTCTTAAGGGCATGGAAACATTCTCGTCGGAAAAACGACGTGCCTCGGCGGCGCTGTCGACACCGATCATGCGGGTGAAGAGGCTGATGGTTCGGCCTAACGAGGCCGCATCCTGAATTACGAACACCTTGCATTGAGTCGGAGCGTTCAAGTTCCGGTCGCTAGTAGATGTCTCGCCGCGAACATATCCAGATGACCGCCGCCGACATTCTTATAGACGGTGATCTCGTCGGGTGATCGCCGGCCTTCAGTGAGGCCGCTGCAGAGCTCGAAGAGATCGGCCGCGATGTCGGCGCGCGTGATGATGCCGGCTGCAAGCGGTCCCGCCACATCGCCGGAGCCCTCGCTATTGTTGCGCGTGTCAACAAACAGCTTACCGGCCCGCCCAACAACGTCGTTATCGGCCTCGCGCATCTCCAGCGTATAGGCCCCGATGAGATCGACATGGGCGCCTGGCTTCAAGAGCGCGCCGCGAACCAAAGGTTCTGTCGCCATGGTGACGCATGAGATGATGTCGGCTTCAGCGACGGCCTCGTCGAGAACCGAAACAGCCAAGACCTCCCTGCCTCCCTTCTGCAATTCAAAAGCCAGCGCTTCGGCCTTTGGAACGTTGCGATTCCATATCAGCACCTTGCGAACCGACGGCCGCACGCTTGTATGAGCCTCGATTACATGCGGCGCCAGTCCTCCGGCTCCAACCACCAGAAGCACCTCGGCATCCGCCCGGGCCAAAAGGTCGACACCCAGCGCTGAATCGGCTGCAGTCTTTCGGAAGGTGAGCGCCGCGCCATCACAAGTCGCGAGCGGTGCGCCGGTCTTGCCATCAAATAGCGCAACCAGCCCCTGCACAGAAGGTTGCGGTGGGGAAAGTGTTGGGTTACCGGGGAAAACGCCAACCAACTTGACCGCGATAACATCACCCGAGGCCCAGGATAGTAGCGAAACGAACTTGTTCTCATCCCGCTCGCCGTCGCCTAACACAGTGACATGCATCTGCGGCAAAGCGCCCTGGACATGAGCACTCCGCAGTGCCGCGACAAGCCCCGGATAATCAAGGGCGCGATGAACCTGTTCGGCATCGAAATGACGCATGGAATTTCCTTTTAAAGGACACGCGCGAGAAACGAACGCGTCCGGCTGTGTTGCGGGTTGCTCAGCACATCGCGCGGGTGTCCCGCTTCGACAATCACGCCGCTATCCATGAAGACAAGGTGATCGGCAACATCGCGCGCGAAGGACATTTCGTGGGTAACGACCACCATGGTCATGCCCTCTTCCGCAAGCTGCCGCATGACGGCTAGAACCTCGCCCACCAGTTCGGGGTCAAGGGCGGATGTCGGCTCGTCGAACAGCATGAGCGTCGGCTGCATGGCAAGCGAACGGGCGATCGCCACGCGCTGTTGCTGGCCGCCCGAGAGTTGCCTGGGATAATAGTCGGCCCGGTTGCGCAAACCGACCTTGTCAAGCAGCAACAGAGCTTCTTCAGTCACCTGCTGCCGGCTTTTGCCTTTCACGATCATGGGCGCCTCGATGATGTTTTCGAGCGCCGTCTTGTGCGGGAAGAGATGAAAGCCTTGGAAGACCATGCCCATCTTCTGCCGTTGCACCGAAAGCTCGTTGAACGACATGCGGAAGAGCTTATTCCCGCGCCAACGAACGCCCACAGGCTCGCCTTCGAGATAGATCACGCCGGAGGTCGGCACTTCGAGATAGTTCAGACAGCGCAGGAGCGTGCTCTTGCCAGAGCCCGAAGGACCGACGATGCAGGTCACGTCCCCAGCGGAAACCGTCAGGTCGATTGTCTTCAGCACCTGATGTGTGCCGAAGCTTTTCGACAGGCGCTCGACGTTCAGAAGCGGCATCATGGGAGCACCTCCCCGCGACGCAGGCTCCAGAACTTGCTCTTGAACAGCGACTTGAGAAGCAGCTGGAAATCGATCGGCCCGCCGTCCTTGAGACGATGCTCGATATAGTGTTCGATGAGCGTCAGGATAGTAGATAGCACCAGATACCAGATCGTCGCGACAATCAGCAGCGGGATGGTCTGGTAGGTGCGCGAATAGACCATCTGGGCTGAGTAAAGCAGATCCGGAAGGGCAAGCACGCTGACGAGCGAGGTAAATTTCAGCATCGAGATCGTATCGTTGCCGATCGGCGGAACGATAATGCGCAGCGCTTGCGGCAACACGATGCGGCACAGCGTCTGGGCTTGCGTCATGCCGAGTGTGGCGGCGGCCTCCGTCTGGCCGACATTGATCGCCTGGATTCCGGCGCGGATCATCTCTGCGGCATAGGCGCTTTCGGTGAAGGACAGGCCGAGCAAGGCGGCGCTGAGCGGCGTGATCAATTGGTTGGTCGACGCAGACCAGAGTGTAGGGCCGAAGGGAATGCCGATCGACACATCAGGGATTAACAATCCGAGATTGTACCAGAAGACCAGTTGCACTAGCGGCGGCACACCACGAAAAAACCAGATCCACGCCCAGCTTGTAGCCCGAAACACCGGATTGCGTGACAGCCGCATGATGGCGATGATGGTGCCGACGATCAGGCCGATGACCATAGACAGAAATGTCAGCATCAGCGTGCGGCCGAGCCCGGCGAGGATTTCCGGGCTGAACAGATATTGCCAGACCACGCTCCATTGCAGATTCTCGTTGGTTACGAGGAGGCGGACGAAGAGTGCTGCCAATCCCAGGAGAAAAGCGCCGCCAATCCACCAGGAGGGATGGAAGACATCGACAGGCCTGACGGAATGGATGTCCGGTCGCTGGACAGGCATTTTGTCTGAAACAGCCATGCTGCATCTTTCTTCAGAAAGGCTCGGGAACGGGATTCCGGGCCTTATGCAGGGGTCACGGATTCGGGTTGCCTTTGGTGACGAGAATTGCTTTTTCAAGCATGCCCGCACCATCGACACCCCAGTTTGCCATGATCTTCTTGTAGGAACCATCATCCATCATTGCCTGAAGGGCGCCCTTCAGCGCTGGGCCGAGCGGATCGCCCTTGCGCACGCCGATGCCGTTATAGACGGCATTACTGATGAAACCGGCCATGTCGAATTTGCCGGTCTGCTTGGCAAGATAGGCGAGCTTGGCAGAGCCCGCGGCAACGATTTCAACGCGACCGGAGGAAACGGCAAGCTCGGCCGCATTCTGGGTTGTGAACTGCTGCAGTTCGATCGGTTTCAGGCCGGCGGCTACGCAGGTCTCGTCGCTGACCTTGCTCAGATACTGGAAGTCCCAGGCACCTGTAAGCAGTGCGACGCTATGGCCGCATAGATCCTTTTCTCCCCCGAGCTTGAGATCCTTGCCTTTGAGGAAAGCGTAACCCGTGCCTTCCTTGCGCTGTGGGATAAAATCAAGCACTTCGAGTCGCTCTTTGGTCACACCGAAAGACGAAAAGCCGGCGTCGTAACGCTTGCTTGCAAGGCCCGGAATGATCACGTCGAAACTGGTCGGATCAAACTTGAACGGCACACCGAGACGCTCGGACATCGCCTTCGCCATATCGACGCTCCAGCCCTTCAGTTCGCCGTTCTCTACGAATTCATCCGGCGGCCAGTCGTTGAAGACGGCGATGTTGACGCCGTTGGACTTGTAGTTTTCAGACAGCGCATCGTGCAGCGTCTTGTCGACTCCTGCGGCTTGCGCGGACAGAGCGGATGCGAAGAGGACAGCCGCAAGGCTCGCTGCTCGCAATATGCTTATTCCCGATTGGCGTGTCATCTCTGTGGTCCTTCCCTTTTTATTGTAGGTTCCCGCGCCCAGGTTCGCATCCGATTGCCTTGGACAAGAAAATGTGCGAACGTTCTCATATTATAGGCATTGCTTTTTGTTTTTCGTCAAGTGAGAAATTCGACGTGCATGTCGCGAGGCTTGCGGAGGCTGCGAAGGAAGGAAAGAACAAGGGGTCATGAACGACAAGCGGCAGGACAAGGTAACGATCACCGAGGTGGCAAAACATGCCGGCGTCAGCACAGCAACGGCGGGCCGTGTCCTCGGTGGCTACGGCTATTCGCGTCAGGAGATCAAGGATAGGGTGAAGCAGGCGGCCGAGGAACTGGGCTACCGCCCGAATCTCCTCGCACGCGGCCTAATCACCGGAAAGACAAAGACGATCGGCGTCGTCGCCGGTGATATCCAGAGCCCTTTTTATGCAAGCATCCTGCGCGGCATCGCCGACGTTACCCGCGCGGCCGGCTTCGGCATCCTTCTGACCAACAGCGACGAGCAGATCGAGCGGGAACTGGAAGCCGTCCAGCTGCTACGGGAAAAACAAGTGGACGGATTGATCATCGCACCGTCCGATCTTTCCGGCTCCCCCCATCTTCAGGCCGCCGTCCGCGATGGTTGCCCGGTGGTATTGATCGACCGTGCCATCAAGAATCTAGCCGCCGATGCCGTCTGCGTCGATAATCGCGCGGCTTCCCGCGATTGTATTACACGGCTGACAGACGCAGGACATCGCCGCATTGGCCTCGTCGCCGAACTTGAGCGCTGGGAGGGCGGCGATATCACGGATTTTCTCACTGCGGTCGAGGACGGCGCGCTCGATTCCTCCACGCTTTTTCCCAGCTGGCAGCGTCTCTACGGATATATTGACGCGCTGCGAAGCGCTGGGCTCCCGATCGATCCAGGCCTTATTGGCCGCGTCGGTGTTTACTCGTCGGAGGCCGCCCGCAAGGAAACGCAGCGACTGCTCGAACGGCCAGAGCGACCGACCGCCCTCTTCACGGCCGATGGCCTGATGTCGGCTGCAGCTATGCACGTCATCACTTCGCTTGACCTGCAGATCCCGCGCGATCTTTCGCTGATCTGCTTCGACGATTTGGACTGGATGAGCTTCATCAAGCCCGGTATCGCGGCCGTTGTACAGCCGCTTACCGAAATGGGAGAAGCGGCTGCACGGCTTATGTTAGCGCGCGTCGAAGGTGACGGCAGCAAGCCACAATATCTCGCCCTGCAGCCGAAGTTTGCCGCTCGAGGCTCGATTGCCGCGCCTCTCGCCCTATAAGTCGGGATGGGCAGAAAGGATAGCGTCGACATCCACGTCGAGATCGATCGGCACGCCGTGGCCTACGGCGCCGTAATAGCTGCAAGTGCGCGCTGCCTCCGTCGCGGCGGCAGCGAGAAGCTCCGGCGGCGCCTCGCCCTTCACCAGACCGAAAAGCGTACGTGCGATGAACGTATCTCCGGCACCCAGCGTATCAACAAGATCTACCTTCGCGGCAGGAACATCGAATATCCCGGTTTCGCCGCCGAGGATCGCGCCCTTGGAGCCAAGGGTGACAAGGCACCATTTCGCACCCCTGGTCACGACGTTACGCATCAGTTCAAGCGCATGATCGCGCGCATCGTCCCTGGCGGACACGGTGGCGAGATAACAAAGCGGGGCGATGCGCTCGATTTTAGCATCGTCATACTTGTTGGAAAAATCGTAGGAAAGCGGTCGTAGGGAAGCCACCCGGGCCACATGTCCATCAAGCCCGCTCGACTGGCCGATCTGTACGGCATCGTAGCCGCAAATGAATTCGAAATCATCGTCCGATGGCTCGAACATCGATATCCCTAGATCGAATGTTACGAAAACCCGATCGGCATTTCGATGGCCGATGATGCAATAGGCGGTGGAACCGTCAAGCTGGCGAAGGCGGGAGGTATCGACCCCCTCCTGAGACAACGCCTGAACAATGGCGCGGCCTGCGGGATCGCGGCCGACTGCGCCGAGATAGGCAGATTTACCACCAAATTTTCGAATAAAAACAGAGACATTAAGGCAATTGCCGCCGGGAAACATCGTATCCCGGGAGAGATAGCAATCGACGACATTATCGCCCATCGCAACAATCTTGACCATCGGAAATCTTTCTGATTGACTATATATGAGAACGTTCGCACAACGCAAACCTACTGTCAACGCCGACGCGAGATCAAGCCATGAAGACCGAACTGAACGCCGACATCACGAACGCCCTGCAAGCGATCGCCAGCAGGGAGGTCCGACATGTGTTCCTCATTGCCTGCGGCGGATCGCTGTCGATTATGCATCCGGGCAAATACTTCCTCGACCGCCATTCAAGCGCTCTGACCTCGGATGTCTACAATGGCGACGAATTCGTGACCCGCGACCCGCGTAAGCTCGATGGCAAGGCGCTGGTGATACTCTGCTCGCAAACAGGAACAACGAAGGAAACGGTGCGCGCCGCCACGCATGCCCGCAAAAAGGGTGCATTGACGATCGCCATGACGCTCGATCCGCAGTCACCTCTGGCAGAAGCTGCCGACCATGTCGTCGCCTATCAGGCATCCTACACGACGGGCATCCCGATCGATGCCGCCGAGAGCAATTACGGCGTGCTTTACATGATCCTCGCCGGTCTCCTCCGCCAGTCAGACACGATCGACCTCGTCCCGCCGCTGCTGTCGAGCCTCAGCCATCTCCAGCCGGCGATCGACAAGGCCCATGTGCAATATGCAGCTCTGTTCGATACTTATGCCGATCAATTCAAGGATGCGCCAGTCATCTATACCGTGGCGAGCGGCGCAAATTACGGCGCGGCCTATTCCTTTGCTATATGCGTCTTCATGGAAATGCTGTGGATCAACTCGCAGGCGATCCATGCCAATGAATTCTTTCACGGCCCCTTCGAAGTCGTCGATAGGAATGCAAAATTCGTTGCCCTGATAGGCCTCGACGAGACACGCCGTCTGGAAGAGCGCGGCCGCGAGTTCCTCTATCGCTTCGGTGCTCGGGAAAACGTTCTGGCCCTGGACGCCAAGGATCTGGATCTGACTGGGATCGATGAGGGCTTCAAGGGTTATCTTGTTCCACTGATCTTCTTCGACGCACTTTGGAAGTTCGCCTACAAGCTGGCAGCCAAGCGCGAGAAGATCATGCTGGAAGACCGGCGCTACATGAAAAAGATCTCAGATTACTGAATTTGCGTTGGGTCATCGTGCGCTCTTTGCCCAATGGCCCAAACATTCATACGCCGTGCACACGCGTTGTTTGTCTGCCGCGGTAAGGTACCTTTAAAGGAGCTCGAGTGCTGCGGATGCTCGACATGCCCAAGGCGACGGCGAGCAAGATTGTCGGCGATCTGGAGGGCCACCTTCGCGTACGGTTGCTGAACAGGACGACGCGATCGGTTCAGTTCACCAAGGAGGGAGCGATCTACTATAAGCGGGCCTCGGCCTGGCTTCAACAACTCCCTGACATAGACGACGTGTTTGATAGCGAACATGTGAAGCCGCGCGGGAGACTGGCCGTCCACACCAGCTCTTAGGTCGCAAGCGAAGTGCTTATTCCGGCACTGCCGCAGTTCCAGGAGGAATATCCGGAAATCGAGATAGAACTCGGCGTCACCGATCGCTCCGTCCATCTGATCCGGGAAGGCGCTGACTGTGCGATCCGCGGCGGCGAACTCGGCGACCAAAGCCTCATCAGCAGGCTGCTGGGTTCCTCACGATGGCTCACAGCCGCCAGTCCGAGATATCTCGAAAGGCACGGCATCCCCACGCACCCGGACGAGCTCACCGCCGGCCATGTGCTTATCCACTACCGTCTGGCACGGACCGGCCGTCCGACTGCCTTCAGGTTCGAGCGCGGCGAAAACCGAGTGACGATCACGGGCCGCTCGTTCCTGAGCGTAAACGAGAGCAACGCCCACCTCGCGGCGGGCATTGCCGGTCTCGGCGTGCTGCAGAGTTTCGAATGGAAGCTGCGACCGCCAATCCAGGAAGGCCTGTTGGTGCCGGTCCTCACGGAATGGGTCAGACCAAACCATCCTTTTCATGTGCTCTATCCATCAAGCCGGTACATGAGCACGCGCCTTCGTGTCTTTATCGACTGGCTGGTCAAGTTATTTGCCGGCCTCAATAAATCACAGCCGCCCACCTACCGCTCCGCCGACGATAACCATAACCGCCAGATCAATGCCCGCTTTGAGGATGTTAGGCGGTAAAGCCGCCATTCACATCGACCACTGAGCCGGTGATGAAGCCCGCATCCGGTCCTGCCAGGAAGACGACGGCGGCCGCGACTTCGCTGACTTCGGCAAAGCGGTGGATCGCGTGCGATTCCATGATGATCGGCGGCAATTTGCCCTTCGAGCCGGCGGCCATGTCGGTGTCCATCATGCCGGCCTGAACGACGTTGACCGTGATGTTGCGTCGTCCGAGATCGCGCGCCGCTCCCTTGCTGTAGCCGACAACCGCCGCCTTGCTCGCCGCATAGTCGGCGGTACCGGGGAAGGCGATGCGGGTGCCGAGGCCCGAACCGACCGAAATGATCCGTCCACCATCCGGCAATACCCTGGCGGCAGCACGTATATTGGCGATCACGCCCATCGTGTTGATCATCCACTGATGGTCCATTGCCGCGTTGTCGATTTCGGGATCGTCAATGGTCTTGCCCTGCCAGGCGACGGCCGCGTTGTTGACCAGAATGTCGAGCTTGCCGAAAGTCTCGACGACCTTCTCGATCAGCGGCCGGGATGCGCCGGGGTCACCCTGGTCGGCCTGGACGGCGACAGCGCGCACGCCCCTTGCCTTGAGGCCTTCAACGACTGCCGCCGCCTTTTCCTCCGAAGCGACATAGCTTATCACCACGTCGGCGCCCTGATCCGCAAGCGCTGCCGCGATTGCTGCGCCGAGGCCGCGCGATCCGCCGGTGACGAGAGCGACCTTGCCCGATAGTATCTTGCTCATTCTAAAATCTCTCGTTGATTGGGATTCGTTGTCAGGGCCGCGCCTCACCATGGCAGCCGCTCGTCGAGGAAGAAGAAACTGCCGGTCGGACCGTCTTCACCGAGCGTGGCGTATTTGACGGCCGTGCGGGCACCCTCCTCAAGGCCGACGGGCGCGTCTTCGCCACCCATCTCTGTTCTCACCCAACCCGGGTGAATGGCGTTGATTTTGATCGGCGTGCCGCGCAGTTCCTCTGCGATCAGGATCGTGAAAGCGTTCAGTGCCGCCTTGGACGTGTCATAGCCGAGTGCACGAACCGGATAGACCGGCGAGGTTGGATCGGAGAGGTGCGCGAGCGAACCCCGGATGCTGGACACATTGACGACGCGCGGCGCGTCCGACCGCGTGAGCAGCGGCAGCAGCAACTGGGTCAGAAAGATGGGCGCGAAGAAGTTCACCTCGAACGTGTCGCGCAGCACTTCTGGCAATGCCACGCTGGGTTGCCGAGGCGCCGGCGTGCCACCATCGGGGCTGTCGAGCAGGATGCCGGCGTTGTTGATCAGGATGTCGAGCTTGCCGTGTGCCGCCTCGATCGAATGATAGGCCGCATTGCGATCCGCCTCGTTGGTGACATCGAGCTTCAGCGCTGAAGCCAGGCCGCCGCGGTCGCGGAGGTCGGAGACAACCTGTTCCGCTTTCACCAGATCGCGTGCGGCGACAATGACATGAGCGCCGAGCTTCGCGAGCTCGCGACTGATCTCGACGCCGATTCCTCGCGCGGCACCGGTCACGAGCGCGACCTTATCGGAAAGAGAGGTACTCGATGTTTCGGGATGATCGACCATGATTGCTCCTTCAGCGGCGAACACGCCATTTCAATACCGAACGGTATAGTATCGTTCGGTACTCTATCTGGACATTTGTCGTCAAGCTTTTTATACTGGTCGGTATCGAAAGAGGTTGTGATGGGACGACACCGCGAATTTGACGTCGACAGGACGCTGGAAGCCGCCTTGGCGGTCTTCTGGCAGAAAGGCTACGAAGGAACCTCGCTCGAGGATCTCACCCGCGCGACCGGTGTCGCGCGTCCGGGTCTCTATGCTGTTTTCGGCAACAAGGAGGCCCTTTTCTTCAAGGCGATCGAGCGCTACGACGTCGAACATATGACCTACTTGCGCGAAGCCCTCGCGGAGCCGAAGGTCCACGCTGCTGTTCGGCGCTTTTTCGAGGGCGCAATCGAGGTCCAGACGCTAGGCGACGTCGGTCGAGGATGCGCAGTGATGAACAGCACGCTTGCCTGTTCGGACGAGGCCGAACCTGTCCGTCAGGCGTTGATCGCACGGCAAAAGCTGACCGAGGATGCGTGGCGCATTAAATTCGAGCGCGGCGTCCGGGACGGAGAGCTTCCGCCTTCAACCGATTGCGCGACGCTGGCGCGTTACCTGATGACGGTCAATCAAGGTTTGGGCGTTCAAGCCAAGGCCGGAACTTCCAGGACCTCGTTGCGTGCGATCGTCGAACTTGTCCTGTCCACATGGCCCGGTGCAACCGAGAGGTAACCGGCAAAATGACACCTGGCCGTTTCATAGCCTGGCAATGTCAACGGTGATTGAAGCAAATCTAACCCGAAAAGGGTCGCGCTAGAGCCACGGCCGTCCCGGTGGCGCTCCCAAGCTCGGCGGCATTGGTCAGCCGGAGCGCCTTCACGTCACGCATCGGCGGGGCACCAAACAGGCGGCGGTATTCGCGATTGAACTGGGTGGCGCTCTCATAACCGACGCGTAGCGATGCGTTGCCTGCGTCGAGCTCATCGCTCAGCATGAGACGCCGCGCCTCATGCAGGCGCAGGTGCTTCTGGAACTGCAGCGGGCTCATCGCCGTCAGGAGACGGAAATGATGGTGAAGCGTGGAAACGCCCATTCCCGATATCTCCGCCAGTTCCTCGATGCGCAGCGGCCGGGCATAATTGTCGCGCAGCCAGTCGATCGCGCGGGCGATGCGATTGCCTTGCGTGCCGAGGCGCACGATCTGCCGCAGCCGGGCGCCGGCCGGGCTCGTCAGCACCCTGTAGAGGAGTTCGCGCTGGACGAGGCCGCCAAGGATCGGAATATCTCTCCGCGTATCGAGAAGATCAATCAGGCGGGCCAGGGCGCTGAAGAGGGCGACCGTCGCCGGTCCCGTCGCCATTCCGGCGCCTGCCGTAGCACCTTCCGGATCAGCAAGGTCTATGTCGGCGATCATCTGCTTGGCCGCCACGAGATCGAGCTTCAGCACGATCGAAATATAGGGCTCCTCCGGCGTCGCCTTGAGGACCTGGGTGATCGTCGGCAGGTTGACCGCCGTCAGCAGGAATCGGGATTCATCGTAGAGATAGGTCGCATCGCCAAGCACGACACGTTTGCTGCCCTGCACGATCATCGCGAGGCTCGCCGACAGTCTCCGCAAGGTCAACATCTTCTCGGTCACAGGTCGCGATCTACAACGCGGCCTGTGAGGCGCGACGGCCGCCATTGAAGCCTGGCGGCAAGAGTTCACCAACGCGCTCGATCCTCTTCTCGGTCATCGAGCCCTGCGCGACAGCCACCGACCTGTTCGATCAGAAGGCCGGGCAGTGGGAAGGCTTGACCAGCATGTTCGGCGAGATGGAGCAGATGCATCCGCAGGACATCGCCGAAGCCGTGGCTTTCATCGTCACCAATCAACGGCGTGTCGCCATCATCGAAATCGTCGTCCTTCCAACGGACTAGGCCTGAGAAGCCGAAAGGTAGAATGACAATGAGCATCAATGGAAAAATCGCGCTGATCACCGACGCATCGAGCGGCGTTGGCGTTCTCGCCGCCCTCGATCTGGCTGCCGGCGGCGTCAAGGTCGGTATCACCGCACGGCGCACGCAGCGGTTGGCAGTGCTGAAGGACAAGATCGAACGCAAAGGCGGGCAGACGCTCGCTCTCGAGATTGACGTAGCCGAACTACGCTCCGTTGAAGCCGGCGTGAAGACGCTTCTCGACACCTACGGTTCAATCGATATCCTCTTCAACAATGCCGGTATCATGCCGGTCTCGCTTGTCGAAAACCGCAAGGCCGACGAATGGAACAGGATGGTCGACGTCAAGGGCGTGCTCAATACCGCCGCCGCCGTTCTGCCGCATATGATCAAGCAGCATTCGGGCCATATCCTCAACACCTCCTCGTTTGCCGGCCGCACGGTGTTCGCATGTAAGTCGGCAAGCAGCACAACATCCGCGTCACGTGCATCCAGCCGGGTGGGATTGCAAAAGAGCCGCCTGAGCAGGCAACCAGTCCAGATCGCCGGCAGATGTTGGATGCCTACCGTCCACAGGTCCGCTTCCTGGAAGCCGGTGACATCGTTGCGGCCACCCTCTTCCCAACGCAGGTGCCTGCATATGTCAATGTCGCCGAGCTCTTCACCTGCCCATCGAGCAGGCTTGACTCTGGCAAGACAGTGCCTGAACCTATTACGCTCGGTTGAGTAAGAGGAGAATAAATGTGACTCTTAGGGCCACATTTAGAACGATGCAGCAAGGAGCCTAGATTGTCCGACACCGTCTTTCTGTTTTCTTACGGCACCCTGCAATATCCCGAGGTGCAGAAGGCATCCTTTGGCAGGCTACTCCAAGGCGTCGACGACGCCATGATCGGATTTCGTAAGGAGATGGTCGAGATCACCGACCGCGACGTCCTCGCTAAAAGCGGCGAGCGCTTCCACCCGATCGTTATGCCATCGGAAGATTCGGAGGACGAGGTATCCGGGAAGCTCTTTCAGATCACTGCGGATGAGCTAGCCGCGGCCGACGAATACGAAGTAGCGGATTACACGCGCATCGAAGTGACCTTGAAATCCGGCACGAAAGCCTGGGTTTACCTCAAGCCCGACGAACCAACAGAGGCTCGATGACATCAGACAGCACGGCGAGCGCTTGCGCTCGCTCCTCTTCATCGTCCTGGATCTCGAATTCAGCAAATTCGATCCCAGCGATCTGTTCAGGCGGGATTGCCTCGAACAGCGCACGAAGCTGACTCGGCATCAACCCATTTGGCACTTTGTAGGCCGCAGGCACATGGCCAGGCTCCAGCGAATCCCAGTCGACGTGGATCCAGACCGGGCTATTGCCAAGAAGCGGCAGGACGGCTTCCGCGTTTGTCGAGGACGGTGGCAGAAGCTTAACCCCCGCTACTTCGAGAAGTCGCCGTTCTTGCTCGTCGATATCGCGAATTCCGGCGATGATAATTTGCGTGGGGTCTACGTCCGCACCGTGACCACTCTGCCAAAGCCCACAGACGGCAGCCAGCACCATTCCGCCCAGGTAGCCGGAACCGGTGGTTTCGGGCGTGTTGAAGTCCCCGTGGGCGTCGATCCAGAGGATCTTCAGATCCGGAATCGCAGTTACCGCAGCCGGCAATGTCGCGAGGCTGCCAGAACAGGTGTTGACGGCAAGTAACGGCGCAATACCCTCACCGATCGCATCGAGAACCGCCGCACGCAGTTTGTTCAGTGTCTTCTCGGCAGCTGGCAGACTGGCGCTCCAGTCGTCGATACAGGCCTCGTCTGGCAAACCAATCAGTTCCGCCTGCAACGACAGTGCCTCGGCCAGAAGATCCGAGGTCGCTCTGGCCCCGGCAATGGCACGAGGTGTCCTGTCGCTGATGCGGCCCTGCGATGTGATCAGTCGAAACGATTTGCGCATTTCCATCCCTTTGATGCCTACTTCTCGTACATGGACGAGGCTGGCGGTTTCGCTTTTTCTCGGCTAGGCAAAATTGCAACGGCAATCAAGGCTTACGAAGATGTGCCTGGTGAGGATAGCCAAACTTATGCACCATACTCAGATTGAGCAAACCGACTCTACAGCGTTGCGATGTCTGACCGAGACATTCCCGTTCGCGGCGATTGCGATCAACGGCAAAGCGAGGCCATTGGTCGCGCAAGCCTCTTTGACGTTTCGAGATGACCTTGTATCTGCAGAGGCAGTCGAGTTTCATCTCGCACGGCAGAACGTTGTCACGAATGCAATCGATGACGACAGAACACCGGCAACCATCGTCATCAACGGCCCAGCGCTCATGTGTCGCCATGCAGGTACATGGCGCGCTTTCCAGATGCCGCATCGGAGCCGTACAGCGCCGACCTATGTCACCGCGGCACTGATGGGAGACCTTCAGCGTCGTAGCCACACGGATTTGCAAACGCAGATCGCTGATCTTGTCGCCGATCATGAGCCCGATGACGGTTGGCGCTTCGAAGAGATCGATCCTGAACTCTTCAGGCCGTGGTATGATCTGCTTGCTTGCGATTCAGAAAAAGAGATATGGACAAGTCCGTTGTCTCGGCAACGGACGTTTGGCATTCGCGACGGCGGTCATTGACGAAATGGATTGAGTGGAGCTTGGACCACGCAGCCTCATTCGTCGGGAATGCTATCTCGCAGTCGATCAAATACATACCCACCATGTACCGACATTCAGATATCGAGAACCAGCACCGGGGATCGGGATCGAGAACAGCAAATCGTCATCTGATCTCCCGTCGCTTTTTCGGCAGCGCTCAACACGATATCGCGATGATCGGGCTCCCCCTCGAGCACGCGGGTGAGGCATGCGCCACACATACCATGTTCGCAGGAGAGATCGATTGTGATGCCGTTGGCGAGGAGGACGTTTGCAATCGTTTCTTCCGATCCGACCGTGAAAGATTGACCGGAAGAGGCGAGCCGGATTTGAAAGGCATCCTTCTCGTTGGCTACGTCGGCAGACTTAAGTGCTTCGGGCCGAAAGCGTTCGGAGTGAAACTGGTGGGGCGACCATCCGGCATCGGCGAGGCGAAGGACGAGTAGATCGAGGAAGCCGTTCGGGCCGCAGGCGATCACGGCCGCATCCGGATCGGATGAAATAAGGCAAGGCGGTACGGTCTCGCGGAAGCTTTCGCCCTCCTCTCCGAGATACAGCGTGGCCGCGGTTTTCAACGGTCCCGCCGTCAGTTCGTTGAGGAAGGCCACGCGCGAACGGCTGCGCTCGAAATGATGCAGCTCGAAATCCGCCTCAGCTGCCGAGAGTGTCCGCGCCATCGCGATGACCGGTGTTATGCCGATGCCGGCGGAGAAGAGGATGTAGCGCTTCGCCTCGGGCATGCTGAAGAGATTACGGGGGCCGCCGATATCGAGCTTTGTCCGTACCCTAAGATCATTGTGAAGCGACCGGGACCCGCCGCGGGAGGCTTCATCTCTCCGCACGCAAATGCGGTAGACGCTGCGATCGTCGGCCGGGCCGCAGAGCGAATACTGCCGCAGCTGTCCAGCCGGCGTGCGGATATCGATATGGGCGCCGGCCGTGTACGCCGGCAGCTCCGCTCCTTTCGGATCCATCAGCTCGATATCGAGATTGTCATCGCCATTGATGCGGATGGCGGAAACCATGAGTTCCATTTCTCGCCTCACGCGATGAAGAAGTGGCTGAGGCCCATGTCGCGTAGCCCTCGGCGATAGTTGATCGAGCTGCGATCAGCGGGAATATGCGCCTCCATGCGCGGGTCGAGCGGCAGGTTCTCCGGTTTCTGCTGCTCGACCATTTCCGCATCTTCGCGGAAAACCTTGAGATTGAAGTCGTAGACCTCCTGGACGGGACGATCGGTATCAAAGTTGCGAGCGATCGGCACGAACAGCCGCGTCCTGCGCGCCGAGACCGGCGAGGCGGCGTTCAGGATCGACAGGCGGCCGCCTTCCGGGAAATGCACCGTCAGATGCGCGGTGAACGGCAGATGGGCGCGGAAATGGCGCAGCCAGAGGAAATCCTTCGGCGTCTCGGCCTGCTTGCCATGCGGATAATTGCCCACGGTGCTGTAATATTCCGCCTCGAAGCCGCTATCGGTCGCTTTCGTTTCATAGGGCGGCACTACCGGATTGTCCGGATCGGCGAAGGTCTCGGTATGGATAAAGGCGAAATGCGCCACGTCCAGGAAACCCTCGACCTGCCGGCCGGCAAAGCCTGATATATCGAAGGCGGGACAGTTGATCTTCTGGAACCCCGCCTCGTCCCAATGAGGCATGAAGGGCATCTTGGGGGCGTTCTCTCCCTGCTCCAAGCGCAGGCAGGTCCAGACGAGGCCATAGCGCAGCACCACCGGATAGGATCTGAGATGGAGCTTCGCCGGTATCGCACTATCGGGATGCGCTGGTACCTTGACGCATTTGCCGCGCGCGCCAAACTGCAGGCCGTGATAACGACAGCGCACGCCCTTCTCATCCTCGTTCGATCCCATGGTCAGCGGCACGCCGCGATGGGTGCAGATATCGTTGGCAACGACGATCTCGTCATTGACCTTGTAGACGACGAGTCTTTCGTCGAGCAGGGTCGCACCCACAAGGCCTCTTTCCTCCACATCCCGGACAAGCGCTATGGCGTACCAGTGCCGCGCGAGGATGTGCCAGTCATCGGCATCGAAGGTACAGTTGCGGGGCAGATCCGAAGAAGCGGACGGGGTCGGAATGTTCACGGCTGGCGATCCTATGCTGGCGATGTATTCACGTGGATACATCGTTGCTGGACGCGGACGTAAACTTCAAACATCATGTTTCGCATGAGTGAATGCAAAAAAGAGAACGCGCGATGCAGCCCTATTCTCGGATGTTGATTTATTTCGTAGAGGTCGCTCGGGTCGGCTCAGTTCGCAGGGCATCCGAGCATTTGAACGTCTCTGCCTCGGCCATCGACCGGCAGATTCTCGCGGCGGAAGAGGGGTTGGGCGTGCCGCTCTTCAACCGATTGCCGAGCGGCATGCGGCTGACTGCGGCGGGTGAACTGCTGCTTCGGGGCGCGCTCGACTGGCGGCGGGATTTCGTAAGAATACAAGAGCAGATCGGCGATCTCTCGGGCCTGCGTCGAGGCTATGTGCGCATAGCGGCGATCGAAGCGACGGTACGCGGTTTCCTGCCCGCAGTTATCGCTGAAATGCGTAGGCGCTATGCGGGGATTGCGCTGGACATCAGCGTATTGCCCAATGACGAGATCGGAGAAGCCGTCGCTCGGGGCGAATTCGATATTGGACTGTTGTTGAACCCGCAGTCGTCCAGGGACATCGTCGTCCGGGCGTTTCGCGAAAATCCCGTTGGCGTCGTCATGCTACCCGAGAACGCATTGTCGGGAAAGATCAGCCTGCGCTTCAGCAATCTCTCGCAAGAGGCCGTCATCAGGCCGTCCGAACCGCTGGAGGTCGCCGAATTGTTTCGTGTGCTCGAAACCTCGACCGGCCTGCGCGTCGATGCGCCACTCTCGTCGAATAATATCGCCATGATCAAGTCGTTGGTTGCGCAGGGCGTCGGCATTACGGTCCTCAGCAGGCAGGATGTCGCAACGGAGATCACCGATGGCAGCCTATGCTTCGTTCCGCTTTCCGATGCTGTCTTACGCACGCCGATCCTTGCGCTTTGCCATTCGCGCCATGAACAGATTTCGAGCGCGGCGGCGCTCCTGATGCAGACGATCGAGGAACGAGAGTCCTGGACAACATGAGGCGCGTTCCATGCGATCGCTGTATTTCGCGTCCATAAGTCGCGCGCTACCCGAAGAGAGAATCCAGAGGCTGATCCTTGTAAGATGCCGCTATGATTGAAAGAACGAGGTCCAGACCCCTTGACCTGGATCCTGTCCCCGCAGACGCCGTTCTTCCGGAGCAAGGTCCCACGCGGCCTTCCTCCTCGGGATCGTGGCAAGGGTGAACGCGAAAACGGCGGAGCGAGGGGCGCGGACGGCGGCTCTGGTAGAGACATCAATGGAATGGCGGTAGTGGGGCGCTTAACCCCACGATCATGCACAGGGATGAGCGACACGACCGTGATGCTCAGCGATGATAGGACCAGCTTTTGCTCGACAAAGACCACATTGCGGTTTTTGGTTCCGGCCAGAACGTGAGGGGCGACGCCGCACGTTGACAGGCAGAAATGAAGGCGCCTCGCTGACACAACAGACTGTTTCTCAGCCAGCCTGACTTTGGCGGGCATACCTAGCCGGCGGCACACCAGTATATCTAGCAAAGGCAACACTAAACGCACTTGCTGAACCGTAGCCCACACGTTCGGCCACCTCGTCCATCGGGACGTCCCGGCTACGCAATAGTTGTTTAGCGAGCGCCATGCGCCAGGCCAGCAGATATTCCATCGGCGGTAAGCCGACAATGCGGCTGAAGCGCGCGAAGAAAGCCGATCGGGAGAGCGCGGCTTTGGTTGCGAGATTGGCGACAGTCCACTGATGGGCCGGTTGCGCATGCATTGCGTAGAGTGCTTCGGCAAGGCGTCTGTCGGCAAGGCCGCGGCCGAGGCCTGGTGCGGAACTGCTCTGCGTGCCGGAGCGCAGGGCTTCGATCAACAACACCTCGAGAAGTCTCTCAAGAACGAGATCACGCGCCGGCCGCCGCTCCCGAGTTTCCTCGCCGAGCAATTGCATCAGCATGGCGAGCCGCGGTTGATCGCGGACGACGACCACGTCCGGCAAGAGCGAGACGAGAAGGGCTGCATCCGGCGCGCCGAAGCTACAGTGACCAATACGCATGCGCAGGTCGGCAGGTCCCTCAAGGCGTCCAACACGGAATTGGCCGTCATCGACCTGCGTCGGCATCATGGCGGAGAGGCCAGCCGGCGCATCGATGCTCTCATTGGTGAGGTCGCCCACAGCAGGCGCAAGCACGAAGTCACCGGCCTGAAGAACGACCGGCGGGTTTTCGCCAAAAGTCACACGACACGTTCCATCCAGGATCGCGCAGTAGAATGGCTCTCCAGTGGCCTCACGGTGGATCCGCCACGGGCCGGCGCATTCCACCAGTTTCGAGAATCGAGCGGCAGGCTGCAGCAAGGTGACTATTTCTGCGAGCGGATCAACGGTCATGGACAGGACTAACGCTAATGAAATCGAGACGGCAGACTATATAACGTCTTTCCTTCAGTCACTACGCTGGGCATTCTAGATTGTCACGGAGAAACCTATGCCTACGATATTGATTACCGGCTGCTCGTCCGGCTTTGGTCTTGAAACCGCGAAGCTATTCCTCGCGAGGGGCTGGGACGTGATCGCAACGATGCGCACTCCCAATGAAGACCTCTTACCGGCTTCCGAACACCTGCGCATACTTGCGCTTGACGTCACCAAACCGGACAGCATCGCACAGGCTGTGCAAGCGGCCGGCCATATCGACGTTTTGGTCAACAATGCTGGCTTCGGGGCGCCGTCTCCGATCGAGCTGACAGCGCCGGAAACGGTTGAGGCGTTGTTCCAGACGAACACAATCGGAACGCTGTCGATGGTCCAAGCCGTCTTGCCCCAAATGCGTCAAAGACGATCGGGTGTGGTCGTCAACGTCACCTCAACGGTGACGGTCAAGACACTGCCGGTGGTCGGTATTTACCGGGCGAGCAAGGCCGCAGTAAATGCCTTTACCGAGTCCCTGGCGCTGGAAATGCAGCCGTTTGGCGTGCGTGTGCATATTGTATTGCCCGGTCGCTCGCCAGAGACCAACTTCGGAGTTAATGCTCGCCCGCACCTTCGCGGCATGGATGACCCGGATTATGCTCCGCTGCTCCAGCAGTTTGTCAAGAACGTGCAGGACGATACCGTTCCCGTGACCCATGCATCGGACGTGGCAGCGGCAATCTGGAAGGCTGCAACCGATCCGTCTGCGCCCTTGCGGATTCCCGGCGGTAAAGACGCCGAGCTTTGGATGGCAGAAGCCGGCTGGTAATAGCGTCGGCGGTTTCCTGAGCCTGCGCATGCGCTGCACATACGACCAAACCTGCGACGACACTCCAAATCTTCAAGAGAATATTGCGCATCTACCGGCCCTTCCTGAAATGTCTTTCCGGTTTTGCTCAGAAATGAAGGACGAGCCCGACGATCGGCCCTTGCTGTACGGCATCGAAGACGAAATCGTTGTTGTCGTAGTTGACGCCTAGTGCCCGATAGCCCGCGAGAGCAGAAAACTTGCCGCTGAACTGATAGCCGATGGCCGCAGCCACATCCCAATCGAGTGTCGCGCCGCCGGCGCCGATAAGTCCCCAGCCTGTCAGATACAGATTATCGTTGAAGAAGTACCTGCCACGAATGCCCGTCATCGCATCGACCCAGGTCGCACTGTCGCTGACGCTTCGGCCGCCAAGGATCCCGCCCTGGAGGGAAATCTCGGTGCTGACGCTCCAGATCCTCGCCGCAGCAACAATATCGAGGTTGCTGTTGGCGTCCTGCAGGACGCAGTACCCGGCGCCGACAAGACCGGCGAATGTTTCCGACGTAACGTCGACGCTGTCGGCGATCACGCCGCGCGGGGTTCCGGATCCGACAGACAGCTTGGTATAGATGACGTCCGAAAAGACGCTGTAGCGGCCATAGCGGGCCTCGCCGGTCGCCATCGCCGCAAAGTCCAGATTATCCAGGATATCGCCGAAATCGGGGCTGATATGCACCGTCGTCGGCAGGCCAAACTGCGCCACGTCGCCGGAAAGACCCGCACCCCAGAAATACGGGCTGAAGGCAAAGGTCCAATCGCCTGCCTGTTTCTCAACGACCGTGGGCGACGTCGGGGTGACAAGATCGGCAGCATGAACAGAGGGGGCGAAGGCGCCGCCTGCCGCAATCACGAGGGCGAGCGACCACAGCCTGCAGGATAGGTATCGCAGGCAGAAAAGCATTCCAGATTTTGCCATCTATCGGATCTTTCGGATTGCCGGTGGAAACCACTCGCCACGCTTGACCACGTCCTTCGGCACATAGGTGCGGAAGGTCAGTGAGAACGGTTTTCCCTCAGGTGACGGCAGCAGATTGGCTTCAGGAATGTCACCCCTCGCCTTGGCCGCGAGAAAAATCCTGAGCGAACCGTCGGCCTCGGATCTGGGCGGCGCCACGCTGTTGAACGTATACCGGTTCAGCGGGTTGGCGACGGCGAGGAAGCCCGGGACGTCGACAAGGCTCAACGACCAATAGGCGTTGACGACATTGTCGGGGCTGTCGCCGGGCGGAAACTCGACGAGATAATCGCTGTAGCCCAACAGCTGGTTGCCATCGGCATCGCGCGTGGTGACGAAATAGATGACCTCGTGGCGGGCGTTGGCCCATATCCCGATGTAGTTTGCCGCCGTGCGAATGGCGAAGTCCTCGCCGTAGTTGCCGATGACGGTGGTGCCAATCCAGTTGTTTCTCGTCACCCCCGCGCCTGCGACCGAGAAGATCTGAAATTCGGGAATGATCTTGTCGTGCAACGCCTTTTCCATTGCGGCGCGGTGGGCCGGATTGGCAGCGAGCTTGGCAATATCGCGAACCTTCGACTGCAGTTGCGCCGCAACAGGCGAGACATCAGGGGCACTGGCGAGAAGCACATCCGCGTGGTCGAAAATTTCCATACCGATCAGCGATTTATTGTCGAAACCGGGAATAGCCACGGGGGGAGCGATCACCGGTTTGCCGAGCGAGCTAAGCTTGAATTGCTTCTGCAGCACTGCGGCGCCGTCAATGTCGTTATGTATCTCGACACGCGCGAGCATCTTGGCCTTCGGTGAGCGCAATTCGATCCGCACGACATCGTCCGGAATCCTGACATTGGAATCCGGGGCAACGAACGCGTATTTGCCGGAAGGATGCAGCGGATAATTGCGCTCGTTGATATTGGTGATGACCTCGCCCCATTCGTCGCAAATCTGGGCGGTGTAATAGCGGCCCTCGATGCGGGGAATTTCGAGAAGCGCCGGTGTCCTTTCGTCGACCGCAATCCAGGCTTCGATATTGGCGACATCGAGATTGGGATTGACCCAGCCGATCGGTTGGCCAACTGGATTGTATTTGATGATGTTATAGTCGACGCCATCTTCCTTGAGGTCCGTCTGTTCCTGCCGAACGACGATCGCGCGGCCAAGCAAATAGACATAGGCGTCTCGCAGGATCATATCGTCGGAAAGAGCTGTTACCGTCTCCGCTGCGTATGCATGGCGCGCAACTGTCGTTACCAGCAAAGCCCCCGGCAGCAAGGCAAGCGCATGCCTTCTGGTCAGTTTCATCGATTGTCCTCCTCGTACCCCCGCCACGCGGTCGCCTATCGCAACCGACGGTCAGTTCACCTTCTCAAAATCCGGCAGCGGCCAGCTCTTGTCGAAATATCCCTCGGTCGGACCGTACAGCCGCACATAGGCAAACCAGGCCTTGCCTGGGACGCTCGGAATCCAGTTCTTCTCGGCGCCCTTCGGCGCCCTCGGACCGACATAGATATCCACGGTCCCATCGGGATTCGCTGCGATATCCATGCGGGACGATCGGTCGGCGATCTGCTGCCTGCTCTGAATGAGCGTGCGGGTATCGAGATCGTAGACCGTTAGCGACCAGAATTGTTTTGCAGGCGGATTGGCCGGGATGCGGAGCCGGTATGTGTTCGCACCGTCGAAGGCGTGGCCGGCCTTGTCCCGATAGCTACCGAGATAGGCCTGGCCGACACCCGGCGTCTGGCTCACCATGCCCTTCGAGGTCGCCACGCCCTCGTAGAAATACGCGGCTCGCTCGTCGAGCTGGCTGTAACCCGGCAGGTCCTGCGCCGGATCGAGCATCAGCACATAGTCCCAATGCGCGTCCTCGCGGTAACGGGAGCCTGGAAAGCGCTTGTCGAAGGAATTGGCTTTGGCCATGGCTTCGCCGAGCTGCCCGGCGTCAAGCAGGATCTTCTTCTGCCGCTCATCGGGCTTGAATGGCTTACCTTTCTCGATCCCGAGCGGGCGCAGCATCGCCAGGAAAAAGCGGTCGCGTTCTTCGACAGGCTCCTTTTCGATGATGTCGGCGAGCTGCTGCCAATATTCCAGCCCACGCGGCTGGATAGTCAGCATAAGCTTCGTGCCGGCCGGTGGCCGCAGGTATCGCGTCGGCCGCGGATTGTCGCGCTGAGCATAGGCATAGGCCTTCACCCCGGTAGCGATCGCCTCCGCCTTTGCCGGATCGGTATCGAGTGCGCGGTAGAAATAACCGAAATTGAAAGTAGGCGAATGGACGACAGTGTAGCCCTCGACGGCGGCGGGCGTTTCCTGGCCAGGTCCCACGACCAGATACTTGCCACCCTTGCCGCCATCAGGGCCGGTGATCCCGAAATCGGTGAAGGGGCGCTGCCAGAAATCCATCGCTGAACCTGCAATTGCGCCGGCCGGGATATCGAGCACGGCCGGTCCCCGCGTCGAGAGGTCGTAGAAGCCGATGATGTAGGGCGTCGTCGCATTCGCGGTGAGCCAGACGCTCACGCCGCGATAGCCTTCGTAGATGCCGACATCGCCGTCTTCCGCTCCGGTGTTCTCTTTCTGGGCGATCTTCGCCTGGACCTGGCTCACGATCGGCAGAGCCCAGAGATAGGCTTGGACGGCTCGCTGGAAATCCATCTCGTTGAAGAGCCTTGTGACCGATTTCTCCGTCGGCAGCCCGTGTTCGAACGACAGTTTTCCGATCCGGGTGTCGATTGTCTGCGGCGCGGCCAAAGCGCCCGACGCAGCAAGCGCAGCGGCCGCGACGATCCATATGGTGTGCGAAACATGCTTCATATCGACATTCTCCCCGACGGGTCGATAGATCAGGACGACTTCCCTTGGCATGCGATGAGCGAGTAAAGGGTCATCCTCAGTCGCGCTGAAAATGCATCTGCTACTCCCGGTAGGCTCGTTATACGCCCTATAGCCGCTTTCAGGGAGCGGGATTGTCACCCGCGTTACAAAGCGGAAAAAATTCTCGGGAAGACATTTTCTCTCTGCATTCAGTGCATTTTCGTGATTGCATAGGTCAGCCCTACATCGGGTCAACAATCTGTCGGCAAAGGCTTGAGGATATCCGGGGGAGCAGCTTGGTTGGTTTGGCTAAGGCCAGGGATGTGCTCGCGACGTCAGGCTGGCTGTCCATGCAGCCAGAAAAGTTTCGGGCTGAAGTCTTGCGAAGGGCATCGCTCGTTAAGTTTGCTTCGGGCGATGTGATCTATCGCCTGGGTGACCCGCTAGGCGGCGTCTACGGCCTCGTTGCGGGGGCGGTCATGGTAACGACCGCT
Source organism: Martinezella lusitana (assembly GCF_010668395.1). Taxonomy (GTDB): domain Bacteria; phylum Pseudomonadota; class Alphaproteobacteria; order Rhizobiales; family Rhizobiaceae; genus Rhizobium; species Rhizobium lusitanum_A. Next base: position 64,245 of record NZ_WUEY01000016.1, on the reverse strand, counting down.
CCCCCGGTCAACGTACCGAGGTTGTTTCATGTCGGCACGCCGGGGAGCTGGATTGGTGAAGGTCCCTATTTGAGCCGCCAGCCTCGCCGCGTCGGTATGCAGGCGGCGGTCGAAACCTGGATGATGCATCTGCCGCTTGAGGCGATGGACCAGATGGAGCGGGAAGATCCATCCGTCGTAAGACGCTTCGCCCAGATTCTGCTCATTAATCTCGATATCCTCGTGCGCGCTTTCTACGACGTTCAGAAACAAAGCGCGGATCAGAGAATTGCGTCGGCGCTCAGGCGCGTCAATCTTGTCGAAGGCAAACCAATTCCGATCTCGCAGACGGAACTGGGTTTCATGGCCAATACCTCGCGCAAGCATGTGAACGCTGCCTTGAAGCGGTTCGAGGCGGAAGGCTGGCTTGCTTCGGGATACCGGGTAATCACGATCCGAAACATCGAGGCGCTTCGCCGATTTGCCGAAATGGACAACGATGTATAGGAGCTCAGGCAACCGTCATTTATTGGCGCCATTTCGGAGCCAAAAAAGACACCAACAGCTGGGGGAAAGACTGAGAATGCCTCCATTTTGCAGGGCCGAAAAGCTTAGGAAGCGGCAGGGGCTGGAAGCACCGCAAGCAGGACAGTCTGCCCGATCACATTCGCGACGACTCGGCTGTGGGACTAACTAATGCGGCGATAGATCGGTCGCCAATATTGCAGAAGTTGAGGCCAGCCCTCACGAAGGCGGTCAACTTAATCTAGGAGCTTACGCTCTTGATATGAGAAGTTAGCCCGCATGCGTGAGCCTGCTGATCAGTCCGCCGCGATTACACGTTCGACGTCAACTGACGGCATTCCCTTAGCGTCATTCCAGTTGCTTCTTTGAAAGCCGTGGAAAAGTGCTGGACATGTCCGAAGCCACATTCAAGGGCGATGCCGGTGATCGATTTTCTTGTTGTACCAACATGTCTTTGGCGCGCTCCATACGCTGCATCTGGACGTAACGCATCGGTATGTGTCCCTTGGTCTGCTGAAACTCACGCAGGAGGTGGCGAACGCTGCATCCGGCGACAGAAGCCAAGGCGAGCCGTGGTGATGTGGTCAGGCCCTGAACCGGTCGAAGGCCGTGAGATGCTTTGTCGGTGGATCAGCTTCCGGATACTGATAAATTTCGGTTCGCAGGTAGCGTAGCTCAGCCTCAAGGTATGGTTCGTCTACCTCGATCCACCAGGACTTCGGCTGACCTTCGCTTCCATCGGGCCAACGATAGCCGCGTGTTTTAAAAGATCCTTGTAATCGTATGGACTGTTCTCTGCATAAATGCGGACACGGGATCGCTGGCTCGCCCTATGAAGTTCGGCGAATGCCGTCGTAGGATGAGCAGCGTCCTGTCGGGCAAGGACTTCCAGCAGTGCGAAGCAGTCGTCGACGGCGCGATGGCCATCGTGGAAAAAACCGGCCTGTCCCACCAGGTAGCCAAGCTTCGTCCCTTCGAACCCGCGCGACGACCAATCGATCTCGGAATTCAAGCCGGCCCAGGCCTTGGCAGCGAATGCCGGCGAGAACGACTCGCAGAAAGGACGGACGAAGCCGGCATTATGGGCGATGATCAGATCGGCCATGTCGAACAACGACCACACCGCCCGCATGTCGATACTCTGACCGGCCACCATTTCATCGGTGATGCCGGTAAGCCTGGTAATCTCGTTTGGGATGGGAACACTCGGTTGCTGCAGACCACTGTAAATTCCAGTAACATCGCCAATGGCGCCCTGCTCGTCGAAGCTGAATGCGATGACCCTGATTTCGTCCTTGCGGTGGTTGAGACCTGTCGTTTCCGTGTCGAGAATGATGCACTTGAACGGGAACTCAGGCGGGAGAAAAGGTGCGACCTGCCGTGGCTCAAGCTTTTGCAGGATGCGATGGCGGCCTGTCCCGGTAAGATGCGCCACCATCTCATCTTCAGTCATAGGTGCGCTGGCCGGGCGCTTTACGCGCAACTCGGTACCGGGGCGCAGCGCTGACATGCCGGACCCATCGGCGAACATGTCGAATTGCTCGGGCGTTCCGGCGGTTTCATGTTGCGTCATCTTCGAAGAATTATCATGTATTGCCATCGCGGTCATCTTGGCAGACCCGCATTTTTCACAGGCGGCGGCATCGAAAAACGTCTTACCAGGTGCCACAATTCGGGCGATTTGCGACGAACCAACGGCTAGGTTAGGTTGGCTAACCCACTGGAGATGGAACATGTTCACCCACGTCATGATCGGAAGCAACAACTTGGAGCGTGCCAGAGCCTTCTACGACGCCACGTTCATTGCATTGGGAGGAAAACCCGGCGAAATGGATGCGAGAGGCAGGCTGATCTATGCTCATGAGGGCAGTTGGCTGATGGTTACGACACCGATCGACGGCAAGCCGGCGACCGTGGCCAATGGTGGGACCATCGGCATCGCCGCTGGGAGTCCTGACCATGTTCTGGCTTGGCACGCAGCAGGCACCACCAATGGGGGCACAGCGATCGAGAGCCCACCCGCCGAGCGCCCGAACGGTTCATTCGTTGCGTATCTTCGCGATCCTGACGGAAATAAATTATCCGCGCGCACACTACCTACGAATTGAGACGAGGGTCAGCTCTGTAGGGATAGCAGTCGCTAGAGGCGAATAGTGCGTAAAGGGCTGGAATTGGGCCACAACGACCAAAACCCTCTTCGCCTTGAAGGGGTGTGAACCTGCAACCCGTTATCCTGGCCATGTACGTGCAGACGAACGACAGGGGCCTTACCGCCCAGCGAGAGCACAAAATATTCCGATGCAGCCTGCAGGAGATCGAGCGAGCAGGTGCTTTCGTCGAGATCGATATTGGTGGTCAGCACCCGAGCTTTGAGATCGGTCGGGACGGGATTGAGATCGTAGGCCGGCGACAATGACCAACCCGCTTTTCCCAGCCACAAGAATCCGTGATTGCGCAAGTGATCGTCGACATTGGAGATCAGCACGTTGAACACCACGCGTCGATAGAGAGCGTGCGCATCGGTCTTTCCTTGCGCGCCGTGCTCGGCGAGCGTATTGACGATTTCAGGGTAACTGCCGCGCTCGCCATCCCTGGCACCCATCATCGCCATCGCTGACAGAAATGGAATGCGAATGGCACCGTTGTGGTCGAAGCGACGAGACAACATGACGGCTTTGCCGGCCACTTCTATCAGCTCGTGTTGTGGAGTGGCGATGCCGGCCTGGTCGGCGAGCCGAAGGGCGATCTCCTCCCAGGTCTCCATGCTGTATTCGTCGGTCTCTTTCGGAAACTTGGCGATTGAAAGATGGCCTGCTGATCGACGACCGAGGCTTTCGGTCGTGCTCCGCCCAATGACGAACCGGGAGCGAAAATGAGCTGGAGGTCTTCGTCTGTCTCTTCGGCACGCAGAATGCGCTCGGTGATCTGCAGAAGCCGACCAAGCTCGATGACGCCCGGGACACCGGTCTGGATCGGAGCCTGGAACACCTCCTCCCCGACCCACCGGAATCGAAGCGCGCCGAGACGGGTTTCGTCGGCAACGCCCAGCAGGTAGTCACTTTCGGCGAGGGTGCGAACAGCTCGCACTTCGCGTTTCGCGCTGCGACGCTCGGCGCGTTGCATGAGCCGCCGCCCCCAGGTGTCGGGAGCAGAGTCGCCGATCGACCCGAACGTTGCCAAACCTGCCGGCGGAGCGAAGGCCCCTCGGGTCAATGCGAGCGCGGGCTCCAGCGAGAAGCGATCAGGATCCTTCAGCCAGGTATGGTCATACTCGAATAATATGGTCTCAGAGCCGCGGATGCGATTGCTCCGCGCCAGTCCGATCCGGTACGTATCTCCAGCAAGGTCGATATGAACCTCGAAGTCAGCCATCGCGAGACGATCCCGACGCGGATTTCAAGCGAACGCGCTTTGGCAGGTCAGCGCTGGCAAGCGCCTGGCCGACACTGTCGTTGCTGATGTCAGCAACCTGGGTCAGCCCGTCGAGTAGACCTAATGCCTGGAGGACGCCTGCATAGATTCCGATGCTGACATTCGTGTCGCCCGCCTCGATTTTTTGCAGGGTCGAACGCGAGGTGAATGCTCGCTCTGCTACCACTGCCATCGGCAGCTGACGTCGACGCCGAGTATCCTATCCGCGGCGAGCTTTCGCAAAGCTCGCCTGACGGCCGCCTATGGTTGATGTGGGGGTGGGCATCTGAGACCTTCGCGCTACAAAATTTGGCTTTATGTAGCACGACGCTTACAATATTTCTAGCATGGAGCTACCTGCGAGCTTGCCATAAAACGCGCGTCCTTCGTCGGCACATCCGCGCATGAGCGAAGCGGTGGGTTCCAGGCTACAACCTTCTGCCCAGTCCGACTCGGACCGAGCATCGCGGAGAGACAGCGATAATCATCATCGACGCACTGCGAGATGCGTCGATTCTTGGAAAACATTCAGTCGAGTTATGTATCAGCTAGCATCCGCTTGGAACTTATCAACTATCGCATCGAGTGTTCCGAATTGCGGCATCCAGCCCCATTCCGCGCGCGCGCCTTCGTCACGGAATTCATCATAGGCAACCTCATGCGTACTGTCGCGTTGACCTGCGAGCGCAATATCGATGTTAGGAAAGCGTTCACGAAGTCTTTGAGCCAGCATCGCTGCCGTCGTGGGCTCGCGCAGACCTGAGACATTATAGACGCAAGACTTAACCAGACCAGCGGGCGCCTCCATCAAATCCAGGGTCGCGCGGGCTGCATCATCAACATGTAGGAAAAAGCCAACACTACCGGCATTGCCGTAGACCGATTGATGATCATTGCCGGAGATGGCGTCTTCGATCATCGCCGGCGCCCAATGACCAGCAGTGCGAATTCCACTGCCGACAACGGTCGGATAACGCAAGCAGCGGAAGTCGAGACCCTTGTTGTCCCGATACCAACGGCCAACGCCCTCGCAGTAGAGCTTGCCCCAGCCGTAGAAATGCGTCGGAATCTGCTGCGAGTTGTCGCCAATCACGCGGTCGGGCGTACGTCCAAAGGTTCCTCGGCTGCTGGCGAAGAACAATTTCTTCAGCCCGCACGAAGAAGCTAATTCGAACAGCTGCATCGTGCCCCCAACATTGGTCTCGTAAGATTTCCAATGCTGTGTTTCAGACATAGAGCTTAGCATCGCGCCGAGATGATAGATCTCTTTGATCCGATGTTTCATGATCGTCGAGAGCATTACCGAAAGGTCCCCAACATCCGCTTGGATATAGGTCAGGCGATCGTGAAGCCCGGAAAGCCGCGTCGGCTCGGGCACGATGTCCAGAGCGACCACGGGATCGGACGTACGTCCCAAAAGCTGCCGGATCAACGAAGATCCCACATAGCCATTCGCACCTGTGACTAAAATTGCCATCGTCTTTACCTTCCTTAGACACCGATCCAGAAGAGACGGTCGGGGTTGTCAACTAGCAGTGCCTGACGCTCCGCCTTAGTTGGTGCGTATTGGGCTACGAGTTCCATCAAGAGACCGTCATCCGGCGCGCCGCCTGACACCTTGGGATGTGGCCAGTCGGTGCCCCAAAGCACACGGTCGCCGAAGTTCTGAACGAGTGTGCGCGCAAATGGCCACGCATCCTCATAGGGATAGCCTTGGCGCGAAGCTCGCTCGACACCGCTCGTCTTAGCCCAGACGTGACGATTTTTGCCCATAAGCTTCAGCACTCTTTGAAAGCCCGGTTGATCGAGCCCCCTAGAAGCATCTGGATAACCTAGATGATCGAGCACCACGGCGACCGGCGATGCGGCGATCATGGTCTCGGCCGCCTCAAGGCCCGCTTCGTCAATATGGAGCTGAATATGCCAGCCGATCTTTGCTAGGCGCTGAGCGAAAGCGAGGATCGCGTCGGGCGTCTCACCACCGGCAAGGTTCGCTGTCAGATGGAAACGGACGCCGCGGAAACCGTGATCGTTCAGATGGCGCAATTTCTCGTCGGACACTCCGAGCGGAACGAGCGCGATGGCGCGCGTCGTTTCCGGCTTTGCCCGCCACGCATCGATCACCACGCTATGATCGTAGCCATGATTGACGGTCTGGACGATGATGCGGCGCTCAACGCCGATCGTCGCGTTCATCTTGAACATCGCCTCCTTGCCGGCATCCGGCGGCGGGGTGACGCTTGGCGCATAGGGGAAGCTATGGCCGGGGCCGAAGATGTGGCAGTGGGAATCGCAGGCAGCCGGAAGGACGGCGAAGGTGCCAGGCTTACGGATATCGCGAATATAGGTGGACGTATTATCAGTCATGGAAATGTCCTGTAAAAAACTGCGGGCCGGCTCGCGAAAGGGTCAGAAGCCAAGCGTAGCGCGTGCTTCGGCAACCGGGCTCGGCGTCAGAGCGAACTCGTCCATGAGGCGCGCGATCTTGCGGACCTGTTCGGCATTGGATTTGAACAGCACGCCTGGACGCTCCTGGACATTGTCTTCCTGTCCGATACGCACATGCGTTCCCATTAGAGCGCCGTAGCAGGCTGCTCGCATGTTGTCCGGCCCGGTTCCGTGGGTCGCAAGATGGCAATCCTTCCCGAAGAGCTTTTCGGCCGTCTGCTTCATGTGCAGCAGATGTTCTATATTGGACTGGATGCCGCCGAGAATGCCGGTGAGGAACTGGACGTAGAGCGGACGCTTGAGGCCACCGACGCGATTGACGTGATATTCGACCGCATAGATGTCGCCCACGTCGTAGCATTCGAACTCAATGCCAATATCTTGATCGACGAGGATGTCGATCATACGGGCAATCTTGGCATAAGTGTTTTGGGTGACGATCTCGTAGCTGCGTCCACCGAAGAAGTATTCGCGCTCCCAATCGTATTTGAATTCAGTCGCCTTCAGCGCCTCCGCCTTGCGGAAAATGCCGTAGTTCATCGAACCGACGATCACAGTGGCGACGTCCGGACGAACGTCGAGCACGCCGGACAGGCGATCCTCCGCCGTTGAACCGAGTGAGGCCGACATATTGATGATGGCATTGGTTCTCGCCTTCAAGGCGGGAACGATCTCGCGCCATATGGCAATGTCATTGGTGGGACGGCCGTCTTCCGGATTGCGCGCATGAAGATGCAAGATCGCCGCACCGGCTTGCGCCGCTTCTGCCGCTTGCTCGACAATTTCGGAGGGGGTGATTGGCAAATAGGGCGACATTGACGGCGTCAGGCCGGAGCCAGTGACTGCGCAAGTGATGATACGGGTATTGGTTTCGGACATCATTCAACTCTCTTCTTGAAAATGAGCGGAGGATCAGGCAGTCGCGGTGAACGGAATGGCATCGCCGGCGGCAAAGGTCAGGGTGACCTTCTGGCCAAGGTCGAAAGGCGATTGTGGTGGTGCATATGCCTGGATCTGAAAACCGTTAAGGTCGATGCGATAGCGCATCATGTTTCCGACAAAGCCCGCAAAAGTCACCACGCCCTCAAGCCGGTTCGTGCCCGGCGGTAAGGCGTCCTTGGAGCTGTCGGCGGCCGATATGGCGATAGCCTCCGGCCGCAAGGCCACTCGCAGCGCTTTGCCTTGCGCAGCAACAGCCAGATCCTTGCAGTACACGACGCGGCCGTCTACAAGACGCAGCGCGATCAAATCGCTCTCACGGCCAGCTAGAATTCCATCGATCCAGTTAGATGTTCCGACAAACTCGGCGACGAAACGTGAGCTCGGCTGGCGATAGATCTTGCGCGGAGTATCTAGCTGAACCACTCTACCGTGCTCCATGACAGCAATCTGGTCTGACATTTCCAACGCTTCCGACTGATCGTGGGTGACGTAGACGGTGGTGACGCCAATATTCTGCTGCAGGCGGCGCAGTTCGTCCCGCATTTCCTCGCGCAGCGATGCGTCGAGATTGCTCAGCGGTTCGTCGAGAAGCAATAGGCTCGGCTTGCGCACGATCGCGCGGGCGAGGGCAACACGCTGCTGCTGACCGCCAGACAAACGCGTCGCTGGCCGATCGGCGTAACCGCCGAGACCCACAGTCTCGAGGGCCTCGTTGACCATTCGACCGATCTCGTCCTTGCCACGGCGTTTGTCCTTGGCGACCCGCAATGGAAATGCGACATTCTCGAAGACGTCCATATGCGGCCAAATCGCATAGGACTGGAAGACCATGCCGATATTACGCCTGTTGAGCGGCACCGAGACGTTCGACTTCTCATCGAACACCAGATTGCCGCCAATGCGGATAATACCGGAATCTGGTTCCTCCAAGCCGGCGATGCAGCGCAACGTTGTAGTCTTGCCGCAGCCACTCGGCCCGAGCAACGAGAAGAAGGTTCCCTTGTCGAGGGTGAAGCTGCTTGCATGGACGCCGCCCACCGGGCCACCATTGGCTTGAGGTGCATAGAGTTTCTGAACGCTGGCGAGTTCCAGCATCGTTTCCGTGGAAGACATGAGTATCAGGCTCCGAATGTTGACTGGCTCTGACGGCGCGAAACGACGTAGAAGCCGATCGCGATAACCGTCATCAGCCCTGACCATAGAAGTCCGAGCGCTGCGACGGCGGCGCTTTGCCCATTGTTGAGGAGGTCGAACATCGCTACGGCCACAACTTGGGAGTTTGGTCCGGCCAACAGCAGCGGCAGGGTCATTTCCTTAGAGGCAAGAAGGAAGATGAACAACCAGCCCGAGGCCAGCGATGGTATGACGAGCGGCGCCACGATCTTGCGCATGATCTCGCCACGCGAGCCTCCAGAGACTTCCGCCGCCTGCTCCAACTCATTCTGCACCTGAAGAACGCCGGCGAAGGAATAGCGCATGCCATAGGGTAGATAGCGGATCAGGAAACCGAGGCCGAGAATCCAAAGGGTGCCATAGACCGGCAGCGGGATTGCCAGGCCGATCTGCAACACAGCCACGCCGAGCACCAGGCCGGGGAACACCAGAGTGATCGACGTCAGTTGTTCGACTGCCCTACCCCCGAATCTGCTGCGGGCCGTGAGCCAGCCGCAGAAGAAAGTCAGAGCCATTGTGATTGTCGCGACGACTGCGGCAACGAGCAGCGTGTTGCCAGCCAGGTGATAGTAGTAGGGGTCGCTCAATACATTCGTGATGTTGTTGAGTGTCAGATTCTTCATCGATGCCCAGCGCATGGGGCGAGTAAAGGGAGTAATCGCCATCCACAACATAGCAAGAAGCGGCAAAAGCAGAATCATCAGAAAGTTGAACAAGATGATGACGCCGCCAACCCAGCGCAATCCGCCGAGCTTGAGCTGGCGCGGACGAAAGCTCTTACCGGTGATACTGGCATAGCGCTCTGCTTTCTTGGCAATATTGCCGTAAAAATAAAGCAGGATCGTTAGGAATATGATCAGCAGAATGGAAAAGGCGCTAGCATAGCCGAGATCTGGGGGTGCGTTATCCAGCCGTCGGTAGATTTCCGTGGTCAGAACATCAATATTGCCAGGCATTCCGATCAGCACTGGAACTTCGAAGGATTCGATGCTGCGGATGAAGATAAAGATCGCCAGAGCCGAAACCGCCGGCCATGCGAGCGGCAATGCAATTCGTCGAATAGCCTGGAAGACGGTTGCACCTGACATCCGGGCTGCCTCCTCCATATCGGCATTGGCCGCGCGAAATGTCGACGACAGAAGCAGGAACACCAACGGTGACCATAAAAAACCCTCGACAAGGGCCATCCCAGGAAGCGTATTGATGTTGAAAGGTGACACGCCGGGCTGGATGAAGGATCTGTAGAAGTCGTTGAACGGTCCGCCGCGGCCCAACAGGTATAACCACGCTGCCACGTAGAGAACATAAGGCGTTCCAAGCGAGATGATGGTCGTCACATAAGCGAGCGGTTTGAACGGCACGTCCGTGCGCTCGACAAGCCAGGCGAGAATGCCGCCGAACAATAAGGCGACTGCGGTGGTAGCGGTCGCAAAGAGAATCGAATTGATCCCTGAACTGACAAGAGCATTGCCTTCGAAAATTCGGCGGAAGTTGTCGAGCGTGACGCGTGTCCCCTCCCCGGAAGCATGTGAGGTGAAGCCGGATTGCGCTAACATAACGAGCGGCGGCAGAACCAGCAGACACAATAGGCTGGTCATGACCAGACCCAGGGTCTGGCCTTTGCGCAGGCTGAGCACGGGACGATCTCCCATAATATTTGGATGTGGAAAGAAGGGGCTCTACGCCCCCTGCATACTCTCTGATCAGAGCTATTCGAACAGCGTCTTGTAAATGTCCAGCCAATGGGCCGGCTTGTCTCCAACATTGGTCGGACTGAAGCTGATCACCTTAAATTTGCCAGCCAACGGGTTGAGCTCCGGATGCTTGGCTTTTACGTCTGGGCTGACGGGAATGTAGCCCGCAGACGCGGCGATCTTCTGGCCGGCTTCCGAATAGAAATATTCCAGGAAAAGCTTGGCGGCATTGGGATGAGGGGCACCCTTGAGCATGCCGGCCATGCCGGTGTTCATTTGGCTCACATCGAGATGGATCGGCTTGATGGGCGCGCCTTTATCCTGACTAATCGCAACGTGATAATTGTAGACCGAGAGCACCAGCGGGTACTGGCCGGCAATTGCCTGGTCGAGCACGACACGCTGATTGCTCGGGACATTGGCTATCTTCTGCTGGGCAAGCTTTTTCAGATAGTCCATCCCCTTATCTTCCCCCATAGTTTCAAGAACCGCACCGATGAAGCCGACCGGGCCACTCAGAGTCGGGTTGTTGGTCCAGGCCATCTGGCCCTTCCACTTGGGATCAAGAAGGTCTTCGAAGGTTTTCGGGTAATCGGCCTCTTCGACCATGTCGGTGTTTACGGCGGCCACCATTGGCTGCATGATCGCAGCTGTCCAATAGCCGTCTTTGTCTTTCAGATCGTCAGGAAAATTCGCAGCACTCTGCGGGCGATATGCCTCGACTAGGCCATCTGGCAGCATGGCGCCAAGCGCCTCCGACGAATCGTAAACATCGCCCTTGACGCTGCCCGCCTTCGCCTCGTTTGAGACTCGCAGAGCCACATCGCGCCAGCCGCCAGTTACAAAACTTACCTTGATGCCATATTGCGATTCGAAAGCCGCGGCGACCGGCCGAACGACCTGATCGACGACCATCGTCGTGTACCAGACCACCTCACCTTCGGCCTTGGCCTTGGCGATCAGCTCCTTGCTTACCTCGGCACTAGCCGATCCACTCCCCAGAATGACCGCGGCAACCACTGCCCCGAAAGCGAGGCTGCGGCTTAACTTTTTCTGCATATTGTCCTCCTCCACTTGACAAGTAGTTCTAAATATCAGAACAACGTATCACTATTTAAACCGTATGGCTCTTTGTCTGTCAACTGACTTGCTCATATCCTTGCGGTGATTAGGCATTTTTTGCGGGAGCTTGAGACGTATTGGCGTTTCGGGGCTCTCTGGCCTCACGACGGAGGCCTTGCTAACAATGGCAGGGGGGAGAGACGAATGGACACGACCATCGCCAAGGGCATGACCTTGATTGAATATCTTGCCGGATGCGACGAGCCCAAAAACCTGCATGAAATCGTCGCGGCTCTCGGCCTTAGCAAGAGCAACGTCCACCGGCTGTTGCGCACCTTTATCGAGCTCGGCTATGTCCGCCAGGTAGGAGCCAAGGGACGTTACACGCTGACGACCAAGTTGTGGGAATTCGGCGTGAAGGCGATATCACAGCTCGATTTTCCGCAGGTCGCCCGCCCGCATCTGGTCCGACTCAGCGAAGATACCGGCGAAACGGCACTGCTTGCGATCCTGGACGGGATGGAAGTTCTCTATATGGATCGAATCACCGGCGACCAGCCAATCGGCGTCTTTAACCGCATCGGGCGTCGAGCACCTGCTTGGGCCAACGCGACAGGAAGAGTCATCTTGGCCAATCGAATGATCGACGTGTCAATGTTCGCTGACAAGCTGACACGCTATACATCCCAGACGATTTGTGAGCCAGCCGAGTTGGCCGCCGAATTCGAAAAAGTGCGTACGCAGGGGTTCGCGCTCACCGCAGGAGAATGGCACGAGGGCGTCTACGGGCTTGCAGCGCCGGTATTCGATGCGTATGGCGCTGTTGCAGGGAGCGTTGGCATCACCGGGACGATCGCGCAGTATGAATCAAATTTATCAAAAGAGTGGCACATCGGCGTAGTTGCAGCCGCTAGGGCGATTTCGGAGGAACTTGGAATGAGGCACAAGCCAGCCAAAAGTGTAACGATGTTATCAACACCGAAATCGTCGAGCAGTTAATTAACTTGACGGGCATATAATCGAAGATAACCAGTGCCGTCTACGTTTTCCGGCATGATGGGGCAACCAGTTTGGCCTTGAGCGAAATTGAACTCCCGGCACCCTATTTGTCTCCGCCACTTCGAATCAACTCAACTGCTTAGCTTTCAAGGCGGACGACAGCCTATTCTCCAAAAGGAAGTTCAATTTCTTCGCGGTTTTTCTTTGCGCCCTCGATCAGGACCGTGTTGAACCGCTCGGCATCTTGTGCCGGCAGCATTCCCGCCCCCGTTCGAATACCTATTTGCCACGCAGGCCCGCGCTCCCAGGCTTCGTTGTAGACGAGCGCCAAATCGGCAGACTGCCTTGTCTGCTGCAAGGCTTCAAAGAGCAGGCCAGCTTGACGAACGTCCTTCTCGCGCTTCGCCAGCCCCTGGCTGTCAGTATGCCGGCAGCTGGCGACTATGAGCTTGTGGACCGCATACCGGGATGGATCAGGGACGACGACTGGGACACCGCTTCGGTGGAGCAGCATTGTCCTGACGGGTTCCCTTATGAGAAAGTCGAGAAAGCGCAGTGGATCCGCGCTGGCGCCCCCAAGGGCGGGCATCTTCGCCGGTTGGTCGATGTAGGCATCCGAACCACGGTTCGACGTCAGGAATTCAACCCGGTAGCCGTCGGTATTTTGAAACGCCGAAGAGGCGGCCGACCCCGATCGATGCGCAACTGGCCGAAAGCTGGCGTCGACGCCCTGCAGCAGCTCAACAATCGGAGGCAGACTGTCTTCAACCTCCTGACTGATGGCATAGTCCTGGGCGATGTCCGCATCGCCGGTCAGGATCGCGGCCATGGGAAGGCGGACGCCCAGCAGCCCCGAATAGCACTGAAAGGCCACCGTGCCGATGAGAACAGCCCGGAGTCGAAAAAGACCGCCATCGGCAAGAGCCTCGACGATGTCGCCCGACATGGCGTCAGGGGCGATCATCCCGCCTTCGCGGGTCAGGGTATTTACCAAGCGCCTACGAGCGCGTAGATCGTCCTTGTCTCGCTTATGATCAGCTACACGCCCCGCGATATCCGGATCATCAGCAGAGCCGACGTAACGACGTTTCGTACCACCATGCCCATCTGGAATGTCGAAGTACCAGTATTTGCGCCCCTTGATGTTTGCCGGGTGAACCGACCCTCCGGGGGGAAATCGGCCGTCCAAGCGGCGTCGAGCGAACGCTGACCCAGCTCGGCGAGCATCGTCTGATACACGAGGTCGATGGACTTCATAAGTTCGGTCCGGCGTTATACTGTTTCCCAAAAACAGTATAACGATCGAGATGATACGTCGCAAGATTAGACGTGCATGGCTCTCGCGCGAGACGATGCGCACCCTTACCAGACCATCGACGCCGGACGCTTCGCTATGGCAAAAAGAGGTTGCGATGGTTCATTCGAACCTTCTGGCATCTATCGCCAGGACGAAGGTCAGAGAGCTGCTGCGCAATTGCACTGCCGTTGTGTCCAGTCCATCATGCGAAAACGTCCCGGGCAGCCGGCATATCTCGGGAACGGCGCCCTCATGAGCTTGCTTCATCGACGTACCTTGTAGAGGCGCTCGCGACGGACATGATCGATGGCAACCGCAGCGATCAAGATAACACCGACCACGATGGTGTTGTACTGAGGCGGAACTGCCGCGACGATCAGCGCGTTGTCGATTTCCGATAGCAATATCGCTCCGACGGCAACGCCAGTTATGCTTCCCAGGCCCCCCAGGAGACTAATACCACCGATCAAGACAGCGGTAACGACGGAGAGAGTGACGTTTGCCCCGCCCGCAGAGACCTGGCCGCTGCCAACGCGCGCGGCGTAGATGATGCCGGCCAGCGCGGCAGCCGCGCCGCCCAGCACGTAGAGGACCGTCTCGATACGCGCGACCCTAAGCCCGTTGGCAACAGCGGCCTTCCGGTTGCCGCCAACCGCCCTGACCTCGATCCCGAATGGTGTGTGCTCAAGCAGGAACCAGAAGATCAGGCCTATGATGACGGCATACATCGCGATGAAGGGCAGGCCGAAAAAGGAGCCCTGACCCAGATGCTGAAAGTCTTTGGGTAGCGGCACGATGTCCTGGCCGTCGGTAATCTGCACGCAAAGGCCGGTGATGATGAAATATGTCCCAAGTGTCGCGATGATCGGCGGCACGTGCAAGCGCGCAACGACCTGACTGTTGATGTAGCCGGCGGCTACACCCATACCCAGACCGCCCAGAACAGCCAATGGCCACGGAACCCCGGCAACCTGCATCAGCCAGGCGGCCGAAATACCCCCTAAGGTAAATACCGAGCCGACAGAGAAATCGAGACCGCCGCCAATCATAAGCAGCGATGCCCCGCATCCCATCACGAAGTAGATGACAGCAGCCCGGACAATGTCAGTAAGGTTTCCGACGTTTAGAAAATTCGGATTGCGGAGCGACGTGGCGATGGCAATCGCCAATATGACGAGAATAAGCGTCAGTTCTGAGCGTAGGAACGTTTCAGCGGAAAAACGACGCCTGCGTGTTTCATCGTTGTCAGTTACGGTCATCGTCATTGCGTACCCGCGTTGGCTGTGGAAGCTGTGATCGTCCCTGTAATCATGCCGACGATCTCGTCGCGGCTCGTCGCACCGCGCAGGCAGGTTGCGACAGTGTTCCCTAGCCGCATGACGGTGATGCGATCCGCGTGGGCAAAGACGAATTCCAGATCGTGGCTGATACAGATGACAGTCTTTCCCTGACCTCGAAGCTCGTCAAGGATTTCGCCGACATGGGCGGTCTCGCGCACACCAAGCGCAGCTGTCGGCTCGTCCAGGAGAATGATTGGAAGATTCATGCGTACCGCTCGCGCTATCGCAACGATCTGTCGTTCGCCCCCCGAAAGCAACCCGATCTGGGTTCGAACAGAACCGACCCGGATCTTGAGCTCGGAGAGAACCTCTGTCGCCTCTCTCTCCATTCTTCTGCGATCAAGAATGAACCGCCTTTTTCGCGGGATTGCCCCGAGCGCCATATTGGTCGCAATGTCGAGACATTCGACCAGGGCCAAATCCTGGTGAACGACAGCGATGCCGTGTCGATGCGCTTGCGATGCATCGCGCATGCTGGTTTCAACGCCGTTGATCCGCAATTCACCGGCATCGGGTTGGTGGATCCCTGCCAACACTTTCAATGTCGTTGATTTTCCTGCACCATTGTCCCCGACGATGAAGTGCG
This sequence comes from Martinezella lusitana, assembly GCF_010668395.1. Lineage (GTDB taxonomy): Bacteria > Pseudomonadota > Alphaproteobacteria > Rhizobiales > Rhizobiaceae > Rhizobium > Rhizobium lusitanum_A. The sequence continues at coordinate 48,789 of NZ_WUEY01000016.1, read as the reverse complement.
CCTCGCCCGGAAAGGCAGCGATATCGACATTGGTGAGCGCTCGTACCTGGCCAAACGACTTGCAGATCGCCTTGAGTTCCAGAGCCGGCGTCCCTGACATAGAGGAAACATTCCCTAGTCGCTGCGAAGAACCACTCATTGCCAGCCCTTGTCGAGATAGGCCTGAACCCCATCGGCGGAGAACATCTGCACGCCAACGTCAAGTTGCTCCGGGACTGTTTTGCCATCATGGAGATCGACCACCGAGTCCACGACCTGCTTGCCGGCGGTGCAAAGGTCTTGAAGCATCAATTTGTAGACAGTGCCGTCCGCAAGTCCTTCACGGCCCCCGCCCGCGGTTCCATTGGCAACAAACACTACCTTCCCGACGAGATCCTTCGCGCGAATGGCTGAGGTTGCGCCCTGCGTCGCCGTTCCCATGTGCGAAGCGATGACGTTGATCTCCGGATGCGCCGTCAGCAATGCATTGGCTTGATCGAGAGCCTTCGCGGGATCATCGTTCGTGTAAATGACGGCGACCACTTTAACATTCTTTGTCTTGGCTGCAGCCGCTGTGAACGCGTCGGAAAACGCTTTTCCAACTCCCGTGGGTCCTTGCACCATGAGGCCGACATTTTGCTCCCCGTCGCGCTCTGCTATCGCCTCTGCGAATATCTCTCCGACCCGGCCGAAGTTTGCGCCGACATTCACGTCAGCGCCGGAGGCCTTGCCGCCGGCGCCATAAAGCGTTGCCGTCTTGATACCGGCGTCGCGGGCCTGCTGAAGAATTGGTGCGAAGCCATCGCTCGCCGGAAAGGTGATGATGGCGCCAGGGGAATTTGCGATGCCTTGCTGGATCTGCTGGATCATCACGGTTGCGTTCAGGGCACCGGTTGGGCCTGATTCCGTTTCCGCAACATTCTTTGCCTTCGCTTCCTGAGCAATACAATCGCCGATCAACCGCCAGGCTGGATATTGTGGAAGCGGATTTACGAACAAAATCGATTTTAGCGGTGCGGCAAAACTGGCGTTGAGCGGCGCTCCGGCGAGCACAAGGCTGGCTGCAGTTGACAGGGCTAGGCGCATCAACAGCTTACACTTCGGTTGGTTTGGCATGTAATCCTCCTTCGCTCGGGCGCGCTCCTCCAGCGGCCTCTACATTTCCTCTCTATCCGCGCCGCATGTCAATAACTAATTCAGTCTGACTTAATTTTTATCGAAGCAGGGAGAGGTCGACCGAATTCGCCATCGCCCGGTAGCCGGCATCGTTCGGATGAATATGATCACCTGAATCATACTCCGGCAGCAGCCGCGCAGGATGAGAGGGATCGCGCAACACCGTGTCGAAATCGAGGATACTGTCGGCTCCGCTTTTCGTTCGAATCCATTGATTGACCGCTTGTCGGATGCGTTCCTTGTCCAGCGTGTAATAGCCACCATGCGGCAATCGCGGCAAGGTGCCTTCGAACGGGGTTATCGTTCCAAGCCAGATCTTCGGCCCCGCCAGTCTGACCCTTGCGATGGCCTGATTGAGACCGGCGATGATCTCCGCGGCAGACACCGCCTCCTCCGGTCCGGCCAGAACCGTATTGGGCCAGACGATATCGTTAATGCCCTCAAGGAGGATGACATGCGATACAGCTCTAAGGCTGAAGACGTCGCGATCAAGCCGCGCCAGCAATAGGTCTCCGCGCCGACTGTGTAAGAGGCGATTTCCGCCAATACCCTGATTGAGCACAGCGACGTTCTGCAACTCGGGTACGTTCTGGAGCCTTTCGGCAAGAATATCTGGCCAGCGCCGGTCGGTATCGACAGACGAGCAGAAGCCGTCCGTTATGGAATCGCCGATACAAACGATCGCCCGCGCCTGCGGAACCGAATGGGTCTGGATGGAAGAGAGCAGGTAGTGGCTCGTTGTCGTTTGCTGAACGATAATCTGCTCGGCGCCGACGAAGTTGCCAGGCACCGAAATATACGCCGTCTGTTGCGCTTCCAAGTGATGGGTAGTCACCGGCACGAAACCCGAACTGTAATAGCTGACGGCAACGCGCGAAAGCGGGCTGGTCGCCATCTCAATCGGATCGCTGAAACAAGGAGCACCGGGATAGATTTTCGTCGTTCCGACGCCGCCAAATGTTACCGGTTGCGTCGTCAACGGCTCGACGCGCCCACCCTCACCCGCTCGCGCAACATGGACTGCGTCAAGCGTTATCGGTGTCGCACCGAATTCGTTGCTGAAGCGCAGAACGAGATGTGTTCCACCCAGAGTTAAACGAGCAATCTCACGAACGGTTTGGCCGTAGAAGCCTGATAATGGCGCGTCGGGCCCCCAGGCTGTCATCGGAGCCGCGGTCCAGGAGGTTATCCACTGTCGGGTCAAACTGTAATCCTCGCAACAAAACGCCGACTAAAACTTGACCTCGCGCGAACGTCAATAGATAAGTCACTGTGGATTAATAATCCCAACTCAGCATTCGATAGAAATAGGCGGTAGAGGGTGACAGGGCATATTCCAGGGGCAACAGTATTGCGGCGATTGCCGTTCGAAAGCGTTGTCGTCAGCCCCGGTTCCAACCACGTCGCGCTGCGTGCAGCCAACGAACGGCTCGTCCTGTCCCTGATCCGTTCCCACGGCGAACTCTCAAAGGCACAGATCGCAGAGCTCTCGGGCTTAACTGCGCAAACCGCCTCGGTGATATCAAGGAGCCTCATCGAGGCAGGTCTCCTGATCGCCGGCAACCCGGTACGCGGCAGGGTCGGGCAGCCTTATGTGCCATTGCGACTGAACCCGCAGGGAGCGATGTTTTTCGGCCTTCACGTCGGGACAAAGAAAGCTTGTCTTGCGCTCGTCGATTTCACGGGACATGTGATAACGGAAACATCCGTTGCGCGCGGCACGGCAAACCTTTCGGACGTTATAGCGTTTGCTCGACAGGCCGTCGAAGAGATTCGAACGGGTTTCAATTCTGAGCGAAATGCCCGCATCCAGGGCCTGGGGGCTTCAATTGCATCGGGTGCCTTGCGGATGGGTTCGGACCCCGCGTCGTGGCTTGAGATCGATGATGCCTTTGCAGCCTTTGGTCAGGACATTGGCGTAACGACCTATGTTTCCAATGATGCGGTCGCTGCTTGCAGTGCTGAGCAGATTTACGGCCTGGGTGGCGGACTGTCCGATTTTGTGTACGTTTTTGTTGACGAGTCGGTCAGCGGCGGCTTGGTCCACGACGGTCGAATCCATTTTTCGCGAGATGGTTCCGGTGCGAACCTGGGAAAGGTTCTCGTGCCAAACGCCGATGCCAAAATGGTTCCGCTGAGATCGCTTGCCTCTGTCGTGCGGAAAAAGAAACTCCTATCGAAAGACCTGGAGTTGCTGGCGCGCGGGATTGCCTTTGCGACTTATTCGGCGTCCGCAGTTGTCAGCTATTCTGCCGTAATCGTCGACGGCGCAATTTCGAGCGAGTATATCAGCCGTCTGTGCGCCCTATTACGCACTTTGCTTGGCGAAATCGACGGGAGGAGCTCGACGCCGCTCATCGTTCGGGAAGGCTCTCACACGCGCAAAGCAGCAGCACTCGGTGCGGCTTGCCTTCCCCTAGCAGATCGCTTTTATCCCGAGGCGCCTTCGAACAGGTCCAGTTCCGACTGACTTTTGTGCAACGGAAGTCGATAACTGTATGGGTAGGTCTTGAACCGTAGATGGCATCTCGGTCCTCGATAGAGTTTGAACTGCCGGCCGGGACGCTGTGGTGATCATCGTCAGCATTCGAAGCGAAGAGGTGCACGCGGGCCATCATTCCGTAGCTTGAGCGCAGAGCTTTCAAGGATTGATCCAATCCATGGGGCCGTCTTATGCCGCTGGTTTGGAAATTCTATGATGAATTCTTTGGGATAACGGCCGGCTTGCATGTTGCCGCCCTGACGGGCCGCAGAACTGGGACGAATGGAAGACGCGCGGACCGCAGACCATGACTCGTTGAGGCGAATGGCATTGGCGTACCGCCTAGAGCAATATGCGACGACCGCCTTCAGCAGCCCGTTCGATGGCATCGATGATGCGATGGAGGGCCACGGCGTCCTCGAAGCGCGGTGTCGTGCGTGTTCCATGACGCAGGTCGTGCGCCATCGCGGTATAGACGCGGGCAACGTTTCCCACTTCTACGTCTTCCGGCCAACTGTTGCGATAGCTCTCCGGCACCTCCAAAGGACGAAAGACTTTTTCCTCAGCCCTCGAGCCTCGAAGAGAGAGCTGGACCATCTGCATTTGGCCGGAAGAGCCGGAAACGCGGATGTCGCCTTCCGTGCCGTTGATCTCCCAGAAGAGGCCGTCGCCATCGCGTGGTGCGCCTCCGCGAAAATGCAGCGACAGAGGCGCGTCGTTTGCCAGAACACCGGATACGAGAACCTGATCCGGCGCGGTCGCGGGAAGAACCTCCCCCGTATCGAGAACCCGCGCCGTAGGGCGCCGGGTCGCCAGTACGGCGGAAATCGCTGAAACTGTGCCGAGCACGCTGGTCAGCGCCGACAAGGTGTGACCGACCGGGATCGTCAGCATGGTGGCGCCATTGGCGCGATCCAACAGATATCCATAGGTCTTCTTGTCGGGGATCGTTCCGCCCCCCTGCAAGGCGCCACCCCAGGCAACGATCGTCGTGGACAGGACATCCCCGACGAAGCCGTCCGCGACAAGGTGCTTAAGATATTGGATTTCCGGCGCGAAGGGCGCCTGCGTGCCCACGACGCCGACACTGCCTTTCGCGCGCGCCAACGCAGCCATCTCCTCCGCCTCGGCCATGCCATTGCCGAGCGGCCATTCGCAATAGACGTGTTTGCCTGCCCCGATCGCCGCCTTCACGAGCTCGAAATGCGGCGGCACTTTCACCGCGACGGTGACGATGTCGACATCGGGCGCTGCGATCAACTCGGCCGCGTTGTCGAATGCCCGTGCGATCCCGGTCTCCGCAGCGGCAGCTTCGGCGCTCGCCCGGCTGGTGTTCGCGATCCCCGCGATATCGAAAGTGTCGGAGAGTGCCTGCAACGCCGGAATATGGGAGCGCGCCGCCCAACTCCGGCCGGGCTGCACGCCGATGATGCCGACACGAAGACGCTGGACTAACATGATGTTTCGCCTTTCTGGACTGCGTTCCGCGCTGTCGTTCGGCCAACGATTGGCGTTTGGGCGTGACGCGCGGAAACCTGTTTCAGCATCCAGACTAAGCGCGTGCCTTCTCCGCGAAAATTCGATATATCTGCCAGTGATCCTTGAGAATTCGCACAGATGATCGATTGGGAAGACATTCGCCATTTTATGGCCGTAGCCGAGGCTGGAACCCTCTCCGGAGCAGCGCGCACGCTGAAAGTAGACCACGCGACGGTAAGCCGTCGGCTTGCTGCACTGGAAGCGGCACTCGACGTTCGTCTGGTCGACCGATTGCCACGCGCCTGCCGTCTGACCACAATCGGGGAGGCCGTGCGCGAGCGCGGGGCCGCGATGATGGCCGAGGCGGACGGAATTGCCCGGCTGGCGAAAGCCGCGCACGCCCCTCTTGTCGGCCGCGTCGCGCTCAGCGCGCCGCCGGTCCTGGTCGCGCCACTCCTTGCCCGCCACCTTGCCCGTTTCCATGAAGATTTCCCGGACATCCGCCTCTCGCTCGCGGCTCAGGGAGAACAGATCTCGCTAAGCCGTCGGGAAGCCGATATCGCGGTGCGGCTGGTTCGGCCGAAGGAAACAGGCAGCGTGACACGAAAGATCGGCGCGATGCCCTTCGGCCTCTACGCACACCGCTCCTACGTCCATCTGTCCGCGCCGGAACGCTGGCAGTTCATCGCCTTCGATCAGACCTATGCCGAGATGCCGCAGCAGCAATGGCTGCTCGGCATTGCTGCTGACCGTTCCGTTGTCTGCGAACTGAACTATATCGGCGAACATCTGATCGCCGCTCGCGCCGGTGTCGGCGTCGCCGGCCTACCGCTCTTTCTCGGCGAAGCAGATCCAGATCTCATGCGCCTTGATCGGGACGGCCCGGCCTTTTCGCGGGACATCTGGATCGTCGTCCATCGCGACTTGCGCAACGCCGAGCCGATCCGTGCCGTCATGGATTTCGTGGCTCGCGTTGTCGGCGAGGAACAATTCCTGAAGCTATAACCACGGGCACATTCATGGTGCTCCCGACTGGATCAACTCGCTCGAGAGGTTCCAAAGCCGCCCGGCCTCGTCAGAGTTCAGCGCATAGGCTTTAATGCCAACGAAGAGTTTATCTGTCATGTCCGCCCGGGCGGCAATGTCGTAGTCCTCGCAGCAGAAACCGCCGCATTCGCTGGACGGACTGTCGCAGATCACGGCCGCGCGAAATCCAACCTTTCCTACCCTCAAAATGATGGCGGGCTATCGGCGTGATCACCTACCCGCCATCGTTTGGCGCATCGAGGTCGCGAACGACAAGGTTCACATTGTGGGAACGCCCCGATTACGAAATCCCACCTGGTATTAGTGCCTTGCAGCGAGTGAGCTTCTGCGAGCCAACGCGCAAACATCGGGCTGTCATCCGGCCTCCGTTAGCATTCCAACTCAGGCGTATGCCTTTTCGTTCAGCACGACGGGGCGGCTCATGAACAACACGGAGATGATTGCGCCAATAAACATCAGCACGCCGGAAACGATGAAGGCATTTGAATAGTTTCCGCTCTGACCGACGATGTAACCGGTCACGATCGGCGCCAAGAGTCCGGCAATATTGCCTCCGAGGATCACGAATCCTACTGCAAGACCTGCATAGGAGCGATCCGGCAAAACGTCGTTCGTCAGAGTGATATTGAGAGAGATCGCGGTTGCAACACAGGTAAGTGATATCGTCACCAGCGATAATATCGCGACGGTCGATGTCACCAAGGGTGCCGCCAGAATGACTGAGGATAGGATAAGCGTGGCGCAGAGGAGAACCCGACGGTTCTTTCCGCCAAGCCATGAGACCTGCTGATCGCTCAGCCAGCTCAGCACAAGTACAAGCAAAGTCGCCAACGCGAAAGGCACTGCGGTAAAGAAGCCCGTCTTCATAACATCGACGCCGGTGGCAAACTGAATATAGGACGGCAGCCATGTTAGGAATATCGACCAGGTATAGGTTATGCAGGCCTCGACCATAAAGAGGGCCCATATGGTCTGGTTGCCGAGCAAAACCTTCAGCCGCTGAATTTGCCCGTTCTCCCCCTTACTATCCGATGCCTGAAGGCGGCTGATACGCGCGCTATCGTCAGAATCATTTCTCTCGTTGAGAACGCGTGTGCGCTCCTCGACGGAAAGCCAGGTTGCATGTTCGGGCTGGCGGTAGAAAGAAAAGCAGATGATCCCGAACGCGAAGCCGATGATGCCGGTAACGTAAAAGGATACGCGCCATCCGAAATAGCTGACCAGCAACCCGACGAGCACCGCACCGACAGCAGGCCCGGCATAAGCGCCGCAATTCAGAAAGGCCGTCGCGATGCCGCGCTCGGATTTGGGCGCCCATTCGCTGACAACCCTGCCCCCCGCAGGATAGGTGGCGCATTCACCGGCACCGAGCAGCAATCGTGAGAACAGAAGGAGCGGCATGGTGGTCGCCGCGCCAGTCAGAATGCCCGCGAGGGACCAGATCGTAACCGAAATACCGGTTACCCGGCGGACACCCCACTTATCGACGGCCATCCCCAGCGGAATGAGCAGAATGGCATAGCTCCAGACGGCAACGGAGAAGAGATAGCCGATCTCCACCGGCGTGAGGTTAAACTCCTTGGCTAACGGGCCGATGGCGACTGACATGTTTACGCGGTCGATATAATTCACCATCATCAGCACGAACAGGCCTGCATAGATAAGATAACGTCTCATTGCTTCCTCCCTTGTTATTCTATCGATGTTTAGTCTTAGTCGGCCGCCTCACGCTCCCTGCAACACAAGGGGAAAGTTCCGCTTTTCGATAGATACGAAGACGCAGGTTTCCGAACTCCTCCTTCGGAAACCGCATCCGATTCAGCGATATGTGAAGCCGTCTAGAGGACGGCGACAGGAGCGACCAGCGAACCGGTCGCGCCTGGAACGTTCAACGGGCTGACCATAAACAGAAACGAGTTGCGCGATTGTGTCGCGCAAACTTCGCCAACCTGTTCCAGGTTCATATTGTGAATCAGGTGGATCCCGTAGATCGTCAGGGCGAGCACGTGAACCGGCGAGCGGCAGAGGGTCGGCCGCGGTACCGGAAGCCTTTCGTTCGGTGTGTCGGTCGCAATGACCGACACGTCCTTCCTGCCGAATAGCTCCACGCAATCCGGATGGAGGCCGGCACAGAACATTCCCTCGTGAGGGTCTCTCGTATAATGCGGGTCGTCTTCCCGATCCGGTGCCGTGCCTCGTTTTAAGGTAGCGCCCGTCCGGATGACGATAGCGTCGCCGGGGAGGAGAAGTTCGACCGCGTCGGCTATTTCCTCTGGCATGACGGCTTCGCCCGGCTCAAAATATTCAACACCGCGCTTTCTCGCGACATCGATGAAGATCCCGCGTGTCACGATCGGGCCGGCGCCGGCGATATCCCAGCGGCGTGAGCCGTTCTCCACGGTGACGTAGTCGCTGAACTTCGCGCCGTTGAAACCGTAATTGTGATAGCCATAGTGGCTGATGGCATCGATATGAGTATTCAGCAGACCGTGCGTGCGAAACGACATCTGATCCTTGGCGGACTGAACTTCGATCTTCAGATCGCCAGCGGTCATCATCTCCACCGATGCGCCCGGCGTGCTCCGGCCGACATCATCGAGGGACAAGGGTCTTCCGCAGCTAATGACCTGACCAGATGTGGAAGCTGCCAAGCCGCGACGCGTGACCTCGGGTGTCAGAAGATTGAGAGTGCCCCGGTCGTTGGGCCAGCGGCCCCAATTGCCGGTATGGCCTGGCCACGCAGCCAATTCAGACGGAATTGAAGAAACCTCACCACTCATTGCAAGCTCCACCCTGATTATTATTTATTTCCTCACCTCCAAAGTAATACTCGCCCTCAATGATTATTTCCAATCGAACTTGATGATTGGGTGATAAGCGCCTTTTATGAGCCATCAATCGAATATTCCTGCATCCCCGGTCACTAATGTGATGTATTTTCCACTCACCCATCCGACGAAATAACTGATTTCGCGAAGTTATATGGTGCTTTGGTGTCAGACTCGGCGTTGCTGACCGTTGAAGCCTGAAGCTGCGCGGCCGCTGCGGGCTGAAGAGACACTGGAGCGCCGGTGATAAGGAAAACAAATCATACAATCAGTAATAATAAATGGACATCGCTTTCTCATCGATTGTAGCATTCGACGAGGTTGAATGTACATCGCGAACTATAGCTTATATACCTCGATCGGCTTCAGAATTTATACTATAAAATACGAAAGATATTATTGTAATACTTTAAATGGATGCATATCTCGAAATGCAAGTTACAGCGGACGCAGGCACCATGATGAATCTCGTCGAACGATCGACAATCACTTTTTCCACTCCCGGCGACGTCTACAATGTTCGACCGCCGCGCATCGTTTTCGGCGCCGGCACCATCCGCGGCATCGCCGCCGAGGTCACGCGTTTGGGGGGGCGACGGGCGCTGGTCGTGTCTACGCCCGGCCGCCAGGCTATGGGGCAGCGGATAGCCGATCACCTCGGCCCGATGCTGGCAGCCATCCTGCCGGAGGCGATTTCGCAGGTGCCGATCGAAATGGCTCGGCAGGGCAGGCAGCGCGCTCGCGAGGTTGATGCGGATTGTCTGGTCGCCATCGGCGGCGGGGCTTCCATTGGCCTGGCAAAGGCGATTGCGCTCGAACTTGCATTGCCGATCATCGACGTACCGACGACCTACTCGGGCTCGGAAGTTACTGGATTCTGCGGCATCACGATCGATGGCGTGAAGAGAATGCACACCAGCCTCAATATGCTCGCCGCGACGATCATCTACGATCCCGAACTTACCTTGTCGCTGCCGATTGCGACCAGCGCCTCCAGCGCCATGAACGCGCTCGCCCACTGCATCGATGCGATCTATGTCCCGACGGTTGATCCGATCATCGCCCTTGCGGCGGCCGAAGGGGCAAGGGTCGTGGTCAATGCGATCCGCAATGTCGTCACCAATCCGCACGATATCGTCGGCCGATCGCAGATGCTCTATGGCGCCTATCTCTCGGGGGCTGCGCTGACCGGTGGCTTTGCCCTGCAGCATGGCCTTGCGCATACGCTCGGCGGATCCTTCGGCGTGGCGCATGGCCTATCACACGCGATCATCCTTCCACATATCGCGGCATATAACGCTCGCTTCGCCCCGGCGAAGATGGAAACACTCGCGATGGCCATGGCGGTTCCGGATGTCGGCAATGCTATCTTCGAACTTCTTATTGAACTCTGCCTACCGACATCCCTTGCCGAGGTCGGTATCCGGCCGGCCGATGTATCGGATATCGCGCGAATTACGGTCGAAACGGATAACGGTCTTAATCCCGGCCCGGTGACGATGGAAGCGGTGTCATCCATCATCGAGGATGCATTGAGGGGAAACCGGCCGCGCCAGCGGTAATCATGCGCCGGCCAGCCGTTTTAGGGAAAGACCCCTCGTCATGGGCGGTCTAGACGATCGTCTTGCCGATCTCCGTCGCGACGGCGAGGAATTTCCGGATTGCCGGCGCCGTCTCGCCTTCATTGTAGGCGATACCCAGCGTCAGGAACGGAGCAGGCCCGAGAAGCTCCCGATAGACAATGCCCGGCCGGGCAAACTGCTGGTATCGCGAAGCAATCCAGCCGACACCGAAATTCGCTGCCGCCATGGCGACGATGGATTGCGCCGGCGAGGCCTCGTGGATCATGCGAGGGCTGAAGCCGGCATTCTGGCAAAGGGCGACGATCTGGTCGTAGAGTTGCGGGCCGACCTTTCGCGGAAACATGATGAAGTTCTCAGACGCCAGATCGCCGAGCGTCAATTTGCGTTTCCGCGATAACGGATTCTGATTTGATATCACCAACTTGAAAGCCACCTCCGCGATCTTCAGACAGGAGATGGAGGAGTCATCCAGCGGCGGATGGATGATGCCGAGCTGTATGCGGCCATGCCGAAGCGCCTCCTCCTGCTCGGCCGTCGTCATTTCTTGAATCACCAGGCCCACATCCGGCAATTCCTTCGAAAACATGCGGACGATTTCCGGAAGCGCGATAAACATTCCGGGAGCGGTGCAGCCCACGAACAACTGCCCCAATTCGCCGCGGGCAGTGCGGCGCACCAGCTGCGCAGCCTGTTTCGACATATGCAGCATCTTTCGCGCCTCGTCGGCGAATACCTCGCCAGCCGGTGTCAACGAGACGCGCCTCTTGTTGCGATAGACGAGCTGCGCCTCGAGCTCGTCTTCAAGATGACGGAGCTGCTGGCTTAGCGCCGGCTGAGTCAAATGGCAGCGCTCCGCCGCCCTGCGAAAATGCAGTTCTTCGGCCAGCGCCACAAAGCAGGCGAGGCGACGCAAATCCATCTGTGATAACTTTCGTTTATTAGTCGATTAAAGACTGCAATTTGCATTAATCGTACAGCGGCGTTATCGCTTTTTGCAAGAGGTCCGATCAGATGTTCTCGCAGTTCGACTTTGACGATGGGAAGGAAGCGCCGCAGTTCGGGCAGTTTTTTACTGTTCTCGGCGGTGGAACGGGTGACCAGTGAAAATTCTTCTTGTCGGCGAAGCTGCCAACCACCGGAACCAACTCGCCAATTGGCTGGAGATCCCTTGCGAGATTCTGACTGTTCCGTTTCCAGCCGATGGCGATGTCTCGTTCGCAGCCTTGGCAGATACAGTCGATGTAGTGGTATCCCTCCGCATTCCACATCTGGCCCAGCCCGCGCGGCAGTTTCGGCTGCTCCAGGTGCCCGGCGCCGGGCTAGACGGCATCAATTTCACTTCGCTGCCGGAGACGGCGTGGGTCTGCAACGTCTTCGAACACGAAATCCCCATCGCCGAATACGTGTTGATGGCGATGATCCATTGGGCAACCGGTTTCGACGCTATGCGCCAGGCCTTCTCCTTCGACAATTGGGCGACGGCCTATCGCCAGCGCATACCCCACCAAGAGATCGCCGGCAAGACGCTCGGGCTATTGGGTCTGGGTCACATCGGCAAGGCGATCGCAAAGAGGGCGCGCGCCTTTGGAATGAGGATCGTTGCGGTTCAGCGTAGCTCGGTCGATCTGGAAGGTCCGACGGATGCCGTGCTGCCGCTGGATCGCTTGCACGAGATGCTTCAGCAATCGGACTTTCTGGTCATCGCATGCCCGCTGACGGAGGAGACGCGCGGGATCATCGGCAAGGCCGAGCTCGAAGCGATGCCCAACTCGTCGGTGCTCATCAATGTCTCGCGGGCCGAGATCGTTCAGGAGCGGCCGCTCTACGACGCGCTGCTTGCACGGCGCATCGCCGGCGCCTATCTCGATGTGTGGTATCGTTATCCAATCGGCGAGAACCCGAATGCGAAGCCCTCCTCCATGCACTTTGATCGATTGCCGAACGTGGTCTGCACACCCCACTCCTCTGCATGGACAGACGGCATTTTTGAACGGCGCTATCGTTTCATTGCTGGAAACATAACCAGGCTGCACAACGGCAAGCCGCTGGAGAACGTTGTGCGAATGCCGAACCGGGAGAGGTTATCAAGATGAATGACACCGCCACCATATCGTTTGAAGTTCCGGCCAGCGCTGCCGATGTTCAGATCAGGATCACCGGGATCAAGACCCTCGTGGTCAATGCGGAGATGCGCAACTGGGTCTTCGTCAAGGTCCTGACTGATCAGGACGGGCTATATGGCTGGGGAGAGGCGAGCCTCAACTGGAAGACCCGAGCGGTAGTCGGTGCTGTGGAGGATATAGAACCTCTCCTGATCGGTCGCGATCCCCGCGATATCGAGCAATGCCTGCGGGTAATGAACAAGCATAGCTATTATCGTCTCGGCATCATCGGCGCCACGGCGATCAGTGGCATCGAGCATGCTCTTTGGGACATCTTCGGCAAGAGCGTCGGTCTGCCGGTTTGGCGCCTTCTCGGCGGCAAGGTCCGCGACAAGGTCCGTGTCTATACTCACCTGGGTCTCGGCGACATGCGATCGGTTTACGAAACTTTCGACAAGGGCGCCCTGCGGGAGAAAGCTCTGGCAGTCGTCGAGAACGGCTATGATGCGCTGAAGGTCGTCTTCATCCCCTATAGCCATTTCACGGCCGATATTCCGAGCCGCCGCCATGTCGCCATTCTGATGGAGACGCTACGGGACGCGGTCGGGGACGGCGTCGAGATCATGGTGGATTTTCACGGCCGGCCGGCATCGATCAGCGCGGCGCTGCAGTTCATCGATGAGCTCGTACCCTACAGGCCGATGTTCTGCGAGGAACCCGTCCAGCCCGGCGATGCCGACGCTATGCGGATCGTGGCGGAACGCTCAAGCTGCCCCATAGCGACGGGGGAGCGTCTCGTTGGCATCAAGGAATTCGAGCCACTGTTCATGTCAAAAGGGGCCCATATCGTTCAGCCGGATCTGAACCATACCGGCGGTCTGCTGGAGGGCAAGCGCATCGCGGCCGCAGCCGAAGCAGCATTCATGGGCGTTGCGCCGCACAATCCAAACGGGCCGTTGGCGGGCGTCGCAGCGCTTCATTTCGATGTTTCGACACCGAATTTCGTGATCCAGGAGGAAATGTCCGGCGCTGTTCCTTGGTATGACGCGGTGGTCCAAACTCCACTTCATCGCGAAGGCAGCTACTGGTCTGTACCGACCGCGCCGGGCTTCGGCGTTGAGATCGATGAGAACGCTGCCGCTCGGCACCCCTTCAAGCCGGAGGTGATTCATACGCTTGCGGCGGTGCTTGGTGACGGCACGATAGTAGACTGGTGATACCGCAGGGCGTGGAATCGATGAGTCCGATAGTCTCATATTCGCCCATTATTGCGGTAGACATTGAAGATGACGAACGGACGCGGACTTGGCGTGCGGGCAAGCATGTCGCAGATTAGAATTCATCGCTCACCGCTATTGCCGTCATCCGCCTCCGGTATCGCCAACCTTAAATATCTGTGAAACCCCGAGATTGATCAGCAATGTCCGATGCTTTCCCATTTCGTTGGAGAAGCAGCCGCCATCGTGAGCATTTACCGCCTTGCGCGGTGAGAGCAAGAGATCATCCTGATCGTCTTAACGTACATTTGCGGGTGCTCTTTCTTCCATGAGACGACAAACAATAAATAAACGGTCGCTGTCGCTGGTGTGCAGCCGTCCATATCCATCACTCGGTATCATGTCTCGGTGCAAATCAACTCCCCAAGTTCTGCCCGCAACAGCGACTGGTCTGGTCACTTCATGGCCACCATGAATCGCCGACGTAGCCATCTCCAGCAACCGGGAACCGTGTTCTTCGCCGCTGAGATGATTGGAGCGGAAAAACTGCTCACCGCACGATGCGACCGACGAATTGTGCGCGAAGAGCAGTTCGAGGTGCGAAATCGCAAAGCGTTAAGCCTGCCTGTAGGCGCGGATGCGCTGCGAGCTCTCAGAAAAGCGCCATTGACCCTGCCACCGGTGCAAGGCTGTCCCTGCGGACAAGCGTGCTCGGAACTATAATACGCTCCGAATGTTCGCATTGCGGCGCATTGATCCGCTCGATTAACAGGGAGACGGCTCTTCTTCCCATCTCCTCCACAGGCTGCAGAATGGACGATAGTGGGGGCCAGCAATAGTCACAGATCGCCGAACCGTCGAAAGACACGATCGAAAGGTCAGTAGGTATCTTATAGCCGGCCTGATGGACACGGCTCATGAATGAGATGGCCATGTCGTCGCTGGTCGCGATGATCGCTGTCGGCTTTGTCGCAAGGCCATGATATTCCGCTGCGGCCTCCACGCCGATTCGGAAGCCATGCCGATAGTCAATGCCGCCGGAGCGCAAAACGGCATCCTCACCAAGTCCCGCATCGTGAAGGGCTTCCAGAACTCCGGCGTATCGTTCCACGTCGTGATAGTCGCCGGGCGGGCCCGCCAGATACTGAAATCTCCTGTGCCCCAGGGCGATCAGCTCCGCCGTCGCACCGCGAACCGCTTCCCGATCGTTCGTCACGACGCTGGGTATATCTAAGGCGGTCAGATCGTGGAGCAGGGATACGATCGGCAGCGCAGCCTGGGAGAGCGATCGACCGTCCACTTCGGGAACCGCGGAGGAGAGGATGAGCACGCCTTGCACGCTACCGCCGAAGGCTAAGTCCAGCACGTGGCGTTCGGATTGCTCGCCCCGGTCGAGATTGGCGATTATGAGATGGTAGCCGCCCTCGACGAGGGCCGCATTAATGCCTGACAGTACCTGCGGGATGATCTGCGAGGCACCATAATATAGAGGACCGGGCAGCACAACGATCACGCTGTTCGACTTGCCGACCCGAAGCCCCCGGGCTAGGGCATTCGGCGTGTAGCCGAGTTGCATGGCAGCCCCTTGAATCCTGGCGCGCGTCTTCTCGTTTACCCGACCCGGATTCGTCAGCGCCCTGCTCACTGTGGATATTGCGACACCGGCAAGGCGGGCGACATCGGCCATCAGTGGCCCTGCGTGATCGCCAGCCGGTAGATCCTTGTTATTTTTCATGTTTCCGCTTTGTCGCTTTCACTCCGATGAGTTGACAATAAGCTGGTTCAAACATTTTGGCAAACGATTGCCGAATTTTCTTGCGCCATGGCCCGTTTCGGCTACTATGTCGCCATGGCAAACGATTGCCATCGCATCCTTGACCTATTCAAAAGCGCGAAGCGGGTCCGCTTCGGGCACTCGGAGCGAGAACCAAAGGGAGATGACATGACCGCTATGGAACGGCTGCGCTTCGGCGTAGACCTCGTCACTTTTTCTCATCCTGCTTTTTGGGGGGTAGCGGATAATGATGCAATCGTCGCCCTGGCACACAGCGATCTGCGCGCATTCTGGGACAGGCTACTCGATAGCGCCCAGCACTCCGGCGTCACTGGCGTCGAACTCACCTTCTCTCCCTTCAACTGGCAGGAGGCGACGAAAGCCTATGGTTCGGTCGAGGCATTTGCGGGTGAGCTGCGCAAGCGCGGCCTGACCCTGGCGAGCGGCTTCTTTGCCGAACTTGAGGCCGCCGGCGATTTCACCGAAGCCTCGGCCCAGGCCGCCATCATCGGAAAAGCGGAGAAATATGCCGAGTTTCTCACGGCGTGCGGCAGCGACATCATGGTCATCGGCGCGCCGCTGCGCCATACGCCCGGTGAGTGGCCCGCACGGTTCTTCGATTTCGAACAGGCACGGAAGATCGCCGACTTTCTCAACCGACTCGGTGCGATCCTCTATAAAAAGGGCGTCCGGCTTGCCCTTCATACCGAGGCGCATTCGATCTTTGCCGCTTCGCGCGATGTCGACCTGCTGATGCTGTTGACGGACCCCGCATATGTCCACATGTGCCCGGATACGGCCCACATCATCGTTGCCGGATCCGATCCACTCGACGTCGTCGAACGCCATCACGAACGGGTCATCATCGCCCATTGGAAGGACGCGCTCGGGGCGATGCCCGCCGACACGCCGATCGATAAGCATATCCACGATCGTCATCGTCCCTATTTCTGCGACTTTGGGCTCGGTCGCGTTGATTGGCCCGGCTGGATCAGGCTCCTGCGTGATCGAGGCTACGAAGGCTGGGCGATCCTAGAACTCGACGCCGCCCCGGATCCGGTCGGCGACATCGCCAACGGGCTGACGCTTGTCCGGCAGGCGCTGCTGCCGATCTATCGCTGATTTCATGACCTGACGACAAACGGCCCCGCAAAAGAGGGCCTTCTTGAAGAGGTGGAACGATGAGAAACGCAATGAAACTGCTCGTGGTGGGTGCGACCCTTGGCGCGGCCTCCGCTCCTGCTCACGCCGACGACCAGCCTAAAGCCGAAGTCGTGACGTCGTGGACGTCCGGCAGCGAGGCGGCAGCGCTCGATGTCATCAAGCAGGAGTTTGAAAAACGCGGCGGCGTCTGGAAGGATTCGTCCATCGCAGGCTTCGGCGCCGCCGACGCCGCCTTCCAAAACCGGCTCGTCGCCGGCGATCCGCCAGCAGCCAAGCAGGCCGTGATCGGCCTTGCCAATACCGATTTCGTCAACCAGGGTCTGTTGAGTCCGATCGACGACACCGCGAAGGCCGGCAAATGGGCGGATGTGCTGCCCAAGTCGATCCTCGATCTCATCTCCTACAACGGCCAGGTCTATCTTTCCCCTACCGACGCGCATGGCGAGAGCTGGGTCTTTTATTCCAAGGACACCTTCGCCAGGGCTGGCGTGAACAAGGAGCCTCGGACCTGGGATGAGTTTTTCGCGGTGCTCGACAAGCTCAAGGTCGCCGGCGTGCAGCCGGTCGCCTGGGGCGGCCAGTCCTGGCAGGAATCTAAGGTCTTCAATATGATCCTGCTGACGCAGGTCGGCATCGACGGCTTCCTCAAAATCTATGTCGACAAGGACAACGGCGACGCATCCGTCGTGGGGGTGAAGAAGACGCTCGATATTCTCGGCAAGCTTCGAACCTATGTCGATGAGGGTGCGCCGGGACGCAACTGGAACGATGCAACCGCGATGGTCATCAGCGGCAAGGCTGGCGTGCAGTTCATGGGCGATTGGGCCAAGGGGGAGTTCGTCGCCGCCGGCAAACAGCCGGGCAAGGATTATGGCTGCATGCTCGCCCCGCAATCGCCAGGAATGGTGTACGTCGCCGATTCCTTCTCTTTCCCGAAAATGACCGATCCGGCATCGCGAAAGGGGCAGGCATTGCTGGCGGAAGTCGCCATGGATCCGGTGGTGCAGGTCGAGTTCTCACTGAAAAAGGGTTCCGTGCCAATGCGCACTGATGTCGACAAGTCGAAGCTCGATATTTGCGCGCAAAAGGGTCTGGAACTGATGAGCGCAGGCAAGATCGTACCGGATCAAGCCCTGATCCTCTCGCCGCAGCAGGCAGGCGCGCTCAACGACTTTGTCGACGAGTTCTGGAGCAATCCTTCGGAGGATAGCGCCTCTGGCGCCGAGAAATTCTTCGCGATCTTCGAATAGAACCGCCTCCCGGGCCGGACGGTGACAGGTTCACCGATCCGCGCCCTCCATCCCTTTGAAAGAGTTTGCTCATGCAAGCCAAGCGCAGACCTTCCCTTGCTGCGACCTGTGCGCTACTGCCGACATGGATCGCCGCCATCTTCGTCTACATCGGCACCATGGTCTGGTCGGTGCGATTGTCGTTTACGGATTCGACGATCTTCCCGTCGTCCAACTATGTCGGCTTTGCCCAATATGCCAGGCTGTTCAGGAATTCGAGATGGCTCGCATCGCTGGAAAACGTGCTGATCTTCGGCGTGCTCTATGTCGTGGGATGCCTTGCCCTGGGCTTTGTGCTGGCCGCCGCGCTCGACCGCAAGGTGCGCTTCGAAAGCGTCTTCCGGACCATATTCCTATATCCATATGCCATGTCCTTCGTGGTCACGGGACTGATCTGGCAATGGATGCTCAACCCCACATTCGGCATCCAGGCCACGGTCAGGGCACTTGGCTGGCAAAGCTTCGTCTTCGACTGGATCGTCAGTCGCGACATGGCGATATACACGGTTGTCTTCGCCGGTATCTGGCAGGGCGCCGGGCTCGTCATGGTGATCGCGCTCTCCGGCATGCGCGGCATCGGCGAGGAACAATGGAGGGCAGCCCAGATCGACGGCATACCGGTCTGGCGCATGTACCTTTCAGTCATCCTACCGCAACTCGGGCCGGCGCTTGCGGCATCGGGCATGCTGCTGTCCATGGGCGTGATCAAAACCTATGATCTGATCGTGGCGCAGACCGGCGGCGGCCCCGGCTACTCGACCGAGGTGCCGGCGAAATTCATCATGGATAATCTGTTCGAACGCCAGAACCTCGGGCTTGCCAGCGCGGGCGCCACCGTGCTCGTGCTTTCCGTCGTCATGGCCGTCGCCCCATTTCGCTATGCGCTTGCCATCCGCGCCCGAAGAAGAGGAGCGCATTGATGACAGCACTTCGGCATCCTCGCGGCCCCAGGCCGTCACGGCCAACGGTCGGCCAGATCGGGCTTTACGCCTTCCTGCTGCTGTCAGCGCTCTTCTTCCTGCTGCCGCTTTATACGATGCTCGTGACCTCGCTGAAGTCAATGGAGGAAATCCGCCAGGGCCATATCTTCGCCTTACCCGGCACCGTCGACCTCGACGCCTGGAAGACAGCATGGTCCGGGGCCTGCATGGGCACGCAATGCCTCGGCGTGCGCGTTGGCTTCTGGAACTCGGTCAAGATCACCGTGCCCGCCGTCATTATTTCCGTCTTCATCGGTGCGATCAACGGCTATGCGCTGTCACTCTGGCGGCCGAAAGGCTCGAATTTCCTGTTCGGGCTGCTGATGGCAGGCGGCCTTATCCCCTATCAGATCTTCCTCTATCCGCTTGTGCGACTACTTGCGAATTTGAGCCTCTACAATTCGGTGGCCGGGGTGGTCCTCGTTCATGTCATTTTCGGGCTGCCGCTGGTTACGCTGCTGTTCCGTAATTATTTCGTCGCCATCCCCGAAGAGCTGTGCAAGGCAGCTCGCGTCGACGGGGCTGGGTTCTGGCGGATCTTCATCGAAATCATGTTGCCGATGTCGGTGCCGATGGTGATGGTTGCATCCATCTTTCAGTTCACGGGCATCTGGAACGACTTCTTGATTGGGCTGGTTTTCGCCGGACGGGACAATCTCCCGATGACGGTCCAGCTCAACAATATCGTCAATACCACCATGGGCGAACGCGCCTATAACGTGAACATGGCCGCTACGATCCTGACCGCCGTTGTTCCGCTCGCCATCTATTTCTTCTCCGGCCGTTGGTTCCTGCGCGGTGTCGCAGCCGGCGCCGTCAAAGGATAACGCCATGCAGCCTGCCGTAGCGGTAAAAGACCTCAAAATTGCCTATGGTGACCATACCGTCATCGAAAGGCTCTCCCTCGACATTGCTCCACGAGAATTTCTGGTGCTTCTCGGCCCATCCGGCTGCGGAAAATCGACGCTTCTGAATGCGATCGCCGGTCTGCAGGACATCCGCGACGGCGAGATGTGGATCTCGGGCAAGAACGTGACCTGGGAGGAGCCGAAAGATCGCGGAATCGGCATGGTTTTCCAGTCCTACGCGCTTTACCCGCGGATGACGGTGCGCAGAAACCTTTCCTTCGGCCTGCGCGTCGCCGGCCTGCCCAAGACTGAGATCGAGGCGCGAATTGCCCGCACGGCGTCGCTGCTGCATCTGGAGAGCCTGCTCGACCGACGCCCCTCCGAACTATCGGGTGGACAGCGCCAGCGTGTCGCGATCGGTAGAGCGCTGGTGCGCGAGGTGGATGTCTTCCTATTCGACGAACCGCTCTCCAATCTCGACGCGAAACTGCGCAATGAACTGCGTGTCGAGATTAAGAAGCTCCACCAGAGCCTTGGCAACACTATGATCTACGTGACGCACGATCAGGTTGAGGCGCTCACCCTCGCCGATCGGATCGCCATCATGAAGGACGGCGTCATCCAGCAACTCGCCAGCCCCTCTGAAATCTACAATCGGCCGGCGAATCTCTTCGTGGCGGGCTTCATCGGTGCTCCGGCGATGAACTTCATCCAGGGGCGGATCGAAACCAAGAACAGCAGACCTGTATTTGAAAGTAACGGGGTCGAGGTCAGTCTTTCGGCCTATTCGTTCGCGGGTACGGCTTTGCCTGGATCTGTCACCCTCGGCATCCGACCGGAGCATCTGATTGTGAATGCGTCATCCAACGCCATGGCCGTTATTCCCGGAACCGTTTCCGTGGTCGAGCCTATGGGAGCGGATGCCGTCGTATGGTTTGACTGGGCAGGAAAAGCCTTCTCGTACCGTGTGATGGGAGATGCGGGAGTGGAGCCCGGAGCGACGATCGAACTTGGAATCGACCTCGCTAAGATCTCTCTGTTCGGCACGGATGGCCGGCGTCTTTGAGGCGTCGCTTAACATTTACGGAATATTGCGATGACAGAGACGATTTATGATGCGCTGGTGATTGGCTCCGGTGCTGCCGGTTCCCTTGCTGCCAGGGAATTGACGGCCCAGGGCTTGTCTGTGCTGCTGCTGGAGGCAGGTCCCGCCGTGGCGGCCAAGGATTTTGATCCTTTCCGCAAGAAGGAGCCAGCAAGCAGCATCAACATATGGGAGCGTATCCGCGCCACCCTCAAGGGCCAGCCCATCCAGGCGCGCGCAGCGTTCTTCACCGAGCGGTTCAGCCATCTATTCGTCAACGACCGCAAAAATCCCTACACGACCCCAAAGAACGCCCCCTTCCTGTGGATCAGGGGCCGACAGAGCGGTGGGCGTCTCCATACATTCGGACGCGTACTGCTGCGTTGGACGGACGATGACTTTAGGATCAGATCGCTGACCGGCAAGGGCGTGGACTGGCCGTTGTCCTACGACGATCTCGCCCCCTACTATGCCGAGGTGGAGACGGAACTCGGCCTTTACGGCAACCGCGACGACCTCGCGACTTTGCCCGACGGCGTCTATGCACATCCCGCGAAGCTGACAAAGGCCGAAGAACACTTTAAACGGGACGTCGAGACCCGCTGGCCGGATCGCCATGTTGTTTCCTGGCGCTATATCGCGCCAGATCCGGAGCGTATGCTCCGGCCGCTGCGCGCAGCCCTAGCGACCGGCCGGCTGACGGTTCGCAACGATGCGGTCGTTCGCCGTGTCACCACAGACAATGCCACGGGCCTTGCGACCGGCGCGGAGTTCATTGACCGGGTCACCAATAAAGTCGAGACGGTAAAGGCGGCCCTTATCGTCCTGTCGGCATCGCCGATCGAGAGCGTGCGCCTGCTGCTCAATTCGGCCTCCATCCGACATCCGGAAGGGCTCGGCAATAGTTCCGGCACCCTCGGCCGCTATTTCATGGATCAGCTTCCCTGCCTCGCCTCCGGCACCTTTCCGCAGGAGAAGGGTTGGGAGACGGATGATTCCGCCCCTATCGATCCATTCTACAACCCTTCCGGCGGCATTTTCATTCCGCGCTTCGATGCCGGATCGCCGGCGCGTGGCGATTTCGACTATCAGGGCTCGGTCGGCCGCGCACCGGCGGCCGACGACGCGCCTTCGCGACTCTCCTTCTTCGGATTCGGAAGGATGCTTCCCTATGCCGACAACCGCATCACGCTGGACCCGAAGCGCAAGGACGCGTGGAAAATAGCCGTCCCGCATATCCGCTGCGTTATAGGCGAGGAGGAAAAGTCTCTCCTGAAGCGCCAGGAAGACACATTAATCGAGCTGGTGCACGGCGTGGGGGGCGAACTGGAATTCATCGGATCTCCCCTGGGGCTCAAGGAAATCGGCCGCGGTGCGTTCCCCGACGCCGATCCCCTCAGCCGGCTCATGTTTCGGACATGGTTCCGCAAGACGATGTGCATGGGCGCGGCCATCCACGAGGCAGGCGGCGCGCGCATGGGTGGCGTACCGACGCAATCCGTTCTCAATTCTTATAACCAGTGCTGGGATGCGCCGAACTTGATCGTGACGGATGCTTCCTCCTTCCCCGGTTCCGGGGTTGCGGGCACGACGCTGACGGTGATGGCGCTCACGATGCGCGCGTGCCGCCATCTTGCAGAAAGCTACCGCGCGGGCAAGGTCTGACGCACGGATGGGAGAATGGCAAAAATGAAGACGATAAAGATCCGGCCCTGTTTCTCGCCCGGTCGCCGGCGCGGCGCTGCGCCTTATGCGCGACGTGATGAACAACGCATTGTCGCCATACGGTCGGTCGATCTGATCATCGCTCATAACACCGGCTTCAATCGTCCCCTTTATGAAGCCTTGTCATCACCTGGCTACCGGCTCAATCAAGCTCATAGACCGTAGCATTGTCCTGGCCATGCCCCTTTCGAGAGTCGCTCCGAGAGTCCTGGTTACATGCATCTTTTGGCGGGTATGCGCGTTTCCTGAAGAAGGAACCATAAAAGGTTCCTACCATGAGCAAACGCGCACTGCTCGATAGAGGTACAAACAAGCTCTACGTCTGCCGCGGCAAGGAGGGGAAATCGAAGAGCGTAGGCATTTCGCGGTTGCAGTCGGCCGACTCCCATGATGACGCCAAGCCTGGTCAGGGCGCCCGCAAGCACTGACGTAAATCCCATGAAGCTCGCCACCTACCAATGTCAATGGTATCAATGGCAGCCTAGAAGTATTACTGCGGTGGCTCAAAGTGGCCAACCCAGATGTCGTCTGCCTGCAGGAGTTAAAGGCGCCGGACGAGAGGTTTCCTCGTCGCGAGATAGAGCGCGCCGGCTACGGGGCGATCTGGCATGGTCAAAAAGCCTGGAATGGCGTGGCGATCATTGCCCGCGATCAGGAGCCGCGCGAAACCCGACGCGGTCTTCCCGGCGATCTCGACGACAGCAACAGCCGCTACATCGAGGCGGCGATCGATGGGATGGTGATCGGGTGTTTTTACCTTCCAAACGGCAATCCGGCGCCTGGCCCGAAGTTCGATTACAAGCTCCGCTGGTTCGAGCGGCTGAACGCCTACGCTGCGGAGTTGTTCGAACTTGAGGTGCCGGTTGCCCTTGTCGGCGACTTTAACGTCATGCCCACCAATCTCGATGTCTACGCTTCGGAGCGGTGGCGTGACGATGCACTGTTCCGTTTGGAGGTGCGGGCCGCTTATGCCGAATTCATCACCATGGGATGGACCGACGCCATTCGCCTGCTGCATCCGGAAGAGCGGATCTATACATTCTGGAAATATTTCCGCAACGCCTTCGCACGCGATGCTGGTCTTCTTATCGACCACTTCCTGCTCAGCCCTTCGCTGCGTGAGCGGCTGCGGACCTCTGGCGTCGACAAGTTCGCGCGGACATGGGAGCGCACCAGCGACCATGCGCCCGTTTGGATTGAACTGGATGACACATAACCCTTTTATATCCCATAACCGATAGCTCTGAGGGTTCCAGCGGTGGCTTTTCCAGCAGCTTGACGATCTTGTCGCCGAGATCATTGACCGTCTCGCCAGAGAGGGAGATGGCACAGAAGTGGTGATCAAGGCCCTCCAGGACGTCCTCGCCAAGCGGAAGCTCGCCTATGATCAGAAGACCCGATAGCCAGAGCCGACGAGCTTGGATATCACCTCATCGTAAGCATGCGCATCATAGGGAAATCCATGAAGCAGGATGGGCGGAGTTCCGCTGACAGGACCCGCTTCATAGTAGGCATTGGCCAGAACGCCGGCTGGCACGCACCTCAAACTTGGTTCTCGTGACATCGTCGTCTCGGTTGCAGGTGTTTCGGTCAGGCTACGCCTTTGCCGCCGGTGACACCATAGACTTCACCATTGATGAAGCTGGCTTCTGGCGACGCTAGCAGGACGAAGACTGGCGCCAGTTCAACCGGCTGGCCAGGACGTCCGAAGTCACTGTCCTTGCCAAAATTCTTCACCTTCTCGCCCGGTTGGCCACCACTTGGCTGCAACACTGTCCAGACTGGCCCGGGTGCGACGACATTGGCGCGGATACCGCGTTCGATCAACTGCTTGGCAAGCGCCTTGGTATAGGCGACGATTCCGGCCTTTGTCGTGGCGTAGTCAAGAAGGATCGGCGATGGCTGGTAAGCTTGGATCGACGCCGTCGTGATGACGGCTGATCCGGCCGGCATATGGGGAACGGCCGCCTGAGCGATCCAGTGCAGCGCGTAAAGGTTGGTCTTCATCGTCTTGTCGAAATCTTCCGTCGACAACTCCTCGATCTTCTCGCGATATTGCTGGCGTCCAGCATTGATGACCAGGATATCAAGCCCGCCTAGGCCGGCGGCGGCGTTTTCGACCAGTTCCCGGCACCAAGCCTCATCCTTGATGTCGCCAGGCAGCCCGACAGCCTTGCGCCCCTCCGCTTCGATCAGCCCGATCACCTCCTTGGCATCGGCCTCCTCATCTGGGAGATAGGCAACCGCGACGTCGGCGCCCTCTCGAGCGAATGCGATCGCCGCGGCCCGGCCGATGCCGGAATCTCCGCCTGTCACAAGAGCCTTGCGGCCCATGAGCTTGCCGGAGCCATGATAGCTCTCCTCGCCATGGTCCGGGGTGGGATCCATCTTGCGGGCAAGCCCAGGGGCCTGTTGCGGCTGGTCTGGGAAGGGCGGACCCGGGTAAAGCTTGCGCGGGTCCTTTAGGGTGGCTTTGTCGTTCATAATGTCACCGTCAGATTGCTTAATGGATGCAATCTGACGAACGCCGGCCACGCTCCTTTGTTCCTGCAACAGTGCAGCCCGGGCACACGAAGCGCTCCAATGCTTCGCTACATAGAATCTCGCGAAATACCGGTCGTGACCAGCAATCTTCTCTCCCCGCCTGGAGGAGGCGGAGCTTCTGATTGCACGCACGACGAGCACGAGATACACAAAGCACTGGACGCGATCATGCTCGTATGCCGCTGATTTCTTGACTATTATAGATGAATACTCGACCTTTCGCCTTTAACGAATATTCGCCATAGTGAAGGAAAGGCCGGCATTGCCGACCTTCGCATTTATTACCACTTCTGGCGGCCATACCAATCGTCGATGTCGGATTTTGCTCGATCCTTCTGAAGGCCATATCGTTCCTGGAGCTTGCCTTCGAGCTGATCTCTCTTGCCGGCGATCTTTTCCAGATCGTCGTCCGTGAGTTTGCCCCACTGCTCCTTGATCTTACCCTTAACCTGCTTCCAGTTACCTTCCACACGATTCCAATCCATGAGTAGTTCTCCTTTTCGGTTGCATAACTCAATGCGCGAAGCCTCAGATTGTTCAGTCTTTTTCTGGCTGCTTCATCAACCGACATGATTGCTTCTCACCCTTCCCGCGATATCCTGGCAGGCGAAAACACCCTTGCTGACGATGGTCGCGCCGGCGCGAGGGAGAGCGCCGAAAGCATTTATAATCCACCGTATCGCGGGCATCCGATTAGCACTTTAAGTGTGCGATCGGCCAGTAAGGGGCTTAGAAGACCTTATCCGTAACGGATACTCCCATTACGTACGTTGGGTGGCATGCTTTGATTCGGCGTCATTCCCAGGCAGGAAGCCAAAAGCGGAAGCAACAATGGCGGCGGGGAATGTCTTGATGCGCGCGCCCGTCACGTGCACCTGTCGGTAGGCGTGCGTCGCGATCATGGATGGCGAAGGCCCAAGATGGTTCATGACGAGTTAACACCGCAGTGACCACGCCGGGAACAATTCGAAACATCGCGTGTTGAGGGCGAGTAAGGAGCTGCGTGACGCGACCTCTGATCGGTAGGAAGTCTTCACACCGGAGATCGGCTAGCCATCTCGAACGTCGAACGTGAGACCGCTTAATTGAGGGGGCGAATGGCCAACAGCAAAGCGTTTGAAGTCGACAAGAAGGCAGGCAAGCTGGCCGCAGCGGAGGAGCGGGATGCGTTCATTGCCGGCTTGATTATAGGCAAGTCCATATTTTTTGAAGAGCAGCACCACGATATCACGAACACCGAGAACGGGCGCCGAGGCGTCGCGGGCAGGACCAGGCGTATCGATAACGCCGATGCGGATCGGCTGTTCAATGCGGTGGTGTCCTTTGTGAAGGTGATCCCAAAAAACTCAAACGATCGGCTCGTTGTCGCATTGCCGCGAGAAAATGACAGCAGAATCGCTGTTTTAGTCTCACCCGATTGTCAGCTGTTATCCTCCCTTCACCGTGCGAACTTGACGCTGCCGGATAGGCTGATTACGGTTTTCAGATGAATCAGCCGGTGCAAAAGCGAGCCGTATTCTTCATTGGCGGTTACGACCCGAAGACGCCGACGGCCTTTTTCGATCGCTTGCGTAAAGAGATCTCTCGTTTCGATACACTTTGGGGTTATCAAACTGTGGTTTCCCCCGTTCAGAATGGAGGGGACAATGCCATAGGAACGGTCACCATTGCTACCCATGCACCGAAGGACGGTTGGTCGACAACAACCGATTTCAGCTTTCTGTGTCTTGATGAAATGGTGCTTTCTGACTTTGCGCGACCGCTGCCTGTCAGATTACTCCGCTATCTCTGGACGTTTGCCGACTTTGCCATTTCGGGAGCGGCGCTGAGGTTCCTTGCTCGTGCCTGGCGCTTTGGCCTTTATTTTCTTTATCCATTTATCATGATTACGTTGTTCTTATTTGCCGGCTACGCGGCAATGAAGGTCACGTTCTCATGGTTCGGACACGCAAGTTGGCTGGTTGGGGCATTCGTGTTTGGCGGGATGCTGTGGATCCTTGGAAAGCGATGGTCGGTCAGCCATCTGATGGATTTGTGGTCGTTCTCTCTCGATTTCATCCGCGGCAGGCGCCCTGACGCTGATGCACTCCTGCAGCGTTTTGCCGAAGAGATCGTTGCGCGCGTGCGGGCCGGCTCCTATGACGAGGTCGTTCTGATCGGGCACAGCACTGGCGGTATGCTGATGATTGATGCTGCGGCTCGCTGTCTTTCAATCGATAGCTTGTTTCCCAACCTCGCCGGCAAGGTCGTTCTCCTAACATTGGGATCAACGGCATTGAAAGCCGGGTATCATCCTGCGGGCAAGAACTTCCGGAAAGCAGTGGGGCATCTTGCCAACAACGACCAATTGGGATGGGTTGAAATCCAATGCCTGACCGACGCGATTAATTTCTATAAGACCAACCCGGTTGAGGAAATGGGATTGAAGTCTCAGGTCGATGGTTCTTTTCCCATCGTTCGAACGGTGAAAATAAAAGACATGCTCCAGCCCGGTACCTACGCGCGGATAAAGAGGAACCTTTTCAGAGTGCATTATCAATACATATTCGCGAACACGAGGCCCTATTGGTATGATTTCTTTCAGATTTGCTGCGGCCCGATTTACTTGAACGCGCGAGTACAGGACTTTATTGTTGGCGGATCGCGGAGGTGCAAGAGTAACGTGGAATGACACCAAAAATCGCAATCATCATATGGGCGATCGGCCTTATCGCATGGGTGGCAATTCGTGTTCCGCATCAGAAGCGGTCTCGCAAAACAAGGGTAGCCAGCAACGCCAAAACGCAGGGAGATCGACTGGCTCTGGCAGCGGCGACGATCGGACTGTCTGTCATTCCGATCGTTTTTGTCGCAACCGGCTTTCCGGCATTTGCCGACTATATTTTTCATCCATGGCTCAGTTGGATCGGTCTATTTTTTGAAGTCGCATTTCTCTGCCTGTTTTACGCAAGTCATCGTCAGCTGGGGAAAAATTGGTCGGTTACGTTGGAGATTCGTCAGGAGCACAAGCTCATAACGGACGGGCTTTATAGGTATGTCCGGCATCCGATGTATCTCTCATTCTGGTTATGGGCGATCGCGCAGGTCTGTCTTTTACCCAACGCAATTGCGGGCATGGCTGGCCTGGTCGGAGTTGCTGTTCTCTATTTCTCGCGTGTTCCCCATGAGGAAGCCATGATGCGTGCGGCATTCGGGGCATCCTATGACGACTATGCGAGACATACCGGTCGCATCGTTCCAAAACCTTGGTCGCCAAGCCGATGAAAAAGCCGAAGATGGTCAGAGAACCTGCCGCAACTCGCCGCTCTTTGCTGGTTTCTGGACTTGCTTTCGCATTCCTGAGCCTGGATGCCCGCGCGAATCCAAAATCGACGCTTGCAATTGGCAGGAACCGTGAGCGAGGACGGCCGGAAGTCTATCTACTGCGCGGCCTGGCGAATATTTTTTCGACGGGCCTCGACGAGATCGGCAGGAAACTGCAGGCGGATGGCATCGATGCGCGTGTCGAGGCATTCACTGCCTGGCGATCGATTTCAGATAAAATTGTCGGCGATCGCCAGAAATATGGAAAGCAACCTATTGCTCTTGTTGGTCATTCGCTTGGAGCAAACGCGATTATCTCTTTGGCCGAAGAACTGGATAAGCATCACATCCAAGTGGATTACATCGCGTCATTTGCTGCGACCAGCCCCGATCCATTGCCGGGAAACGTCAAACGTGCCGTAAATTTCTATTTCGCAAGCCGTAGCTGGGGGCTCCCGCTATCAGGAGGTCCTCGTTTCGCGGGAAGGCTGGAAAATCGCGACTGCTCCGGAGACTTGCGTATCAATCATTTCAACGTTGAGAAGCAGAGCGCTCTCCAGGATTCGGTCGTACGTGATATTCGTCGTGTTACCAAATAGCCTCAGCTTGGTCAAAGAGGGCGTTGTAGATGTCTATGCAGCCGATCTACTACGGGCACACGAGAGCAGCTGTCTTAGGCATTCCGGTTATTTTTCCCTCTATTTTCTTTGTTCCTATTCGACGGTCGGCGGGAGTGGCAGTCAATTTCGTCCCGTTGCCGCGAGCAAATCGACAGGCCCTGCCAACACCGAAGAAAAAGCGGCCGCGCGTCAGTGATGGTCGGAGGGAGTTGAACGAGATAATCAGCTGGATCCAGGCGGATCGGCACCGGGTTCCTATGGCTTGTTCGGTCCTCGTTTCACTTGATGAGTAATAGATTTGCTGCGACCAAAACATCTGCTCTGTTATTTCGCACATACACGGCAGGCGGAGTTCCCTTAAGAATGGGCTGCACATTTTCAGACCTCGCGCGGATGCTCGACAGTCAGGACCAGGGGCATTGGCACCGACACAATGAATGAAATTTCTAACTGGCTGCCAAAACGGTTTTGCGGGTGATCCAACAACTCGATCCTGACCTCTCGGTCCACGGCTTTTACCGAATACAGGGAGGCAGGTACGGAAGTCTCAAGATCGGCCTTGTGGCTTCTGGCTACTACTCGTTGGACTTCAAAGTCATTGGCGCCTATCCGGCCCGTGAGTACGTTGGCATTCGGACCGCTGCCGCGACTAGCAACATGTGGTATTCATTTGCTCTTTGCCGGTGCCAGTGGCCGATTCGATGCTGGAGTCATCAGCGGGCCTCGTCGGGGCCTGGCGATAATTGTTCAAATCGAGCAACACAGAGACAGCCGGGAACCGAATTGAAACATGCTCGTTTCTTCTAAAAGGAGCACCGCGATGCAATGGTGGAAACAACCGGTAATTATCAAGACTAACCGGCTTGGCGAGCGGATGGTCATCGAGAGCACAGAAGGCGCGACCGATTTCCTACTCAGCCATTGGCCACAGAATTCGAGCGGCTATGCCTTCACCGCTGCCAAGGTCGTTCTGCTTGAGGCTTTTGATGGAAAGCGTCAATGGCCTGATGCGCGTCAGGCGCTCATCGCAGCGTTGAATGAAGCGAACATTGCCTTTTCTGAAGGCTGAGGACGGTCGCGTGTCAATTCGGTCAATCGAATCACCGCCAGCAAGGGAAACGCAGCAACGTTATCTGCCGGCCACGTTGATATTCGACGAGAGAGCAGAATAAACATTTCGGACCATGGTGACTGCGGATAGATCCGAGAGTGGAGCCAGACCATGAATGACGAGGACCGCCTTTCGTTTCTGGAATCCTGGAGAAACCGGAAGATGGCACGATCTCCCGAAGCCTATATTCGCGGGACGACCAAGCTGTTCTACGAGTGGATAGACCGGAGTTCGGTGTCGATCCCGCAAGGACCCGCTGTTTGGATCTGTGGGGACTGTCATCTAGGTAACCTGGGTGCTCTTGCTGATTGTAATGGCGATGTTTCAGTTCAGATCAGGGATTTCGATCAGACGGTTATAGGCAATCCGGCACACGATCTCATACGGCTTGGCCTTTCGCTCGCCTCGCTTGCGCGGGATTCCGATTTGCCAGGTGTCACCACGGCAAGGATGCTTGACGCACTCGCTGCCGGATATGAGGCGGCATCCCTAACTGACGAGTCGAATAATCCGCACCTACGGCAACCTAAAGACATCAGGAAGCTTTTGAAGCAAGCTGTTCACAGGCGGTGGCGAGGTCTTGCAAAAGAGAATTTTCAGACAAAACGCCCTTCCCTGCCCCGGGACAACCGCTTCTGGTCGCTGCATTGGGCCGAACGGGCAGCTGTTATCGCAATGAGCAAAGGGGAGGAATTGAGCAAAATCCTCCTGGACTTTGAAAACCCCACGCCGAAGCGCCGCAGAGTCCTTGATGCCGCCTATTGGGTGAAGGGCTGCAGCTCGCTCGGTCATCTGCGATGCGCAGTCCTTGTGCGCGACGGCAAGAGGGGACCGGTCGCGTTACTCGACATTAAGGAAGCAATCGCGGCAACCTCGCCATCCGCGCACCGCGCGAGAATGCCACAAGACTGCGCTGAAAGAGTCGTGACTGGCGCGAAATCACTCTCACCCAATCTTGGCGACCGAATGGTCGCGTCGCATGTACTTAATAAAGCTGTATTTGTCCGCGAAATCGCGCCGCAGGATATGAAGATAGAAATAGATCGCATGTCTGGCGCCGAAATCCAGGCAGTGGCTAGCTATCTTGGTGGTGTGGTTGGCCGCGCCCATGGTCGACAAATAGATTTGCAGGAATGGCGAGCTTGGGTCCGCGAGCTGCGAACTGCGCGTAAGAAAAAGCCGGATGCACCGTCGTGGCTCTGGTCGAGCGTGATCGATCTCCTCTCCATTCATGACAGGGCCTATCTAGAGCATTGCCGGCAATTTGCGCTTGCCCGCCGATAACGGCAAATGCATCCCGCTCAAACCTCCTGCGATGCATCCTGTAGGCGAAATTATCAGCTTCTCACATCGCGCTCCGGCGATGGGGATCAGAGCGCCCCTTCTCGCTACTTACGCTGACATAAATGAGGATTTCCCACAGTGGTAGCTCTTGGGTATCATCCCTCTCAGGGTTCATCTCCAATCCCTCCATCGATGTTTTGCGAGGAAAGATTGGAGCTCCGTAGCGAGTCCAACAACAAAAGAATGGTGCGATGCGGCGGAAAGCATCCACTCCCGATGCCTCAACAGGAGTTTTTGAACGATCCGATCAGGATTCTGGAAAATACTCCTTCGCGCCGGAGCCGCGGGTTGGCCTTAGCGTAGCAAACCCTTCCTGGCACCCCCAACGAAGCAATGAATTTAGCGCGAGGATGGAGAACATTGTTGATTTGGTGGAACGCACGGGAACATCGACAGGTTTGGATTGTTAATCATTGCCCTTGGCATGATCAAAGGTATTCCAACAGGAGGAAACAATGGCTACCCATCCATCAAATGACCATCATCATACAGCAGCCGGCCACCATGCTGCGGCAGCGCACCATCACTACGAGGCCGCGCATGCGCACACAAGTGGCAAGCATGAGGAGGCAAAGCGGCATTCAGAAGCCGCGCACGAGCATGCGGAACGCGCCCATAAATCTTCCAGTGAAGCCCATAAGCAATCCGCGAAATAAATAACACCACCGCGGCACCGATCTGGAGGTGCCTCCTATCGACGGAGGCACCGGTCGGCAAGTGTCGTCGGTGCGGAGGCTACCGCTGGTATACATGCTGCCGCAGGGGATGAATACTGGAGCTGCAACTTCCAGCGCGATGGATGAGTATGCTATCAGGCACAAAAGTAGGTATATGTTTTTGCAGCACGTACCTATTGAACGACCTCAACAACCGTGCGCGTACGAGGGTCCACGAGAACGACGTGGTTGTTCAGAATGGTATAACGGTGCTTCGTTACTCCATATTCCGGTGGGACGTCATAGTATTGCACGTCCTCCTCGGGAAGCACGGCACCGACTGCGACGCTGTCTTGATATACAATCGATGGCCGCTTCTCTTTTACGACATAGTCATGAAAGCGGGGGTGCTCATCAATTCCCAGCAGTCCATTCATGCCGCCGGTTCCTGCCCGCACCACCAACCACTACGCCAACAGGCCCCGCCTGCCGATTACCTTCGTCCGCGCCGTTTCGCGCTCCGCCCACCACGCCTTAAGCGTGAGCGGCCAACGGCCCCAGCGCGCCGATTGCAAGAGCGCCAAACAATATGCTGATTTTTCTTGACACTATTTCGCCTCCTTGACGAACGCGTAAAAAGCCCAACGAGATTAGACTATCCTTGTCGAACGCGATCTGCGATTGTTCCGTTTTGGTAACGGCGAATTTTGCTTTCCAAGGCACCTGCCCCTTGGAGGAGACGAAGGAAAGCAACTGGAGGGCGCGAGGCGCTTATCGCCGCGAGCTACAACGGTCAATTTAGCTGTCGGTCTCAATTACCGACGTCTGGGATATGGCCGTGTCGAAGAGCACAGGGCTTCGGGAAAGGTGGTCGGCATAGTGGCGACATGGTGAATGTCGGATGCTCCGTCAGAAAACCGATCTAACTCGTAGTGATCTTGGAATGTCTCGATCTCAGCCGGCGGAGTCATCGATGACCAAGTAGTCGGATTGTTAGCAAGTACCCAACCCAATCTCACCGGGTGTCTGATTTCGCCCTGACGCAAACCGTGCGAGACGGCTTGCGTTTTCTGTTGCTGTTCATTCAGGTCGACGCTTTGGCGAGCGCCCTTCGCAGAGAGTTATTCCCAGAACGCTGCTCGTCGGGAAAAAAGCCGGCATACGGCCGACTGTATCGCTATAAGCGATGAGGATGGCGGTGGGTCTTGGAGTAAGAGGCTGATCGGAGAGTTAGGAGGTCGTCAACGATGATGTTGGCGGCGGCAAGAAGGCAGGCGCCGCCGGACAAGGCAAACACATTAGCCATCCCGCCGCCCACACAGGAGGGAAAAGCGTGGCGAGGTTGCGGCAACGCGCAAGCACAATGCCGCCTATCACGTGTACCATTAGCAAGTCGCCCGACTTACATCAGCCTCCGCGTGAGATTAGCCTTCTCCCAGTCCGGCATTGAAGGCAAAATCGAAAGGAGGATCTCACTATGGATCCTAGCAATTATATACGATCAAGCGAAGATGAATTTACGCAGGCCAATCTCAAAGGCGCATCGATCTATGGAGCTGGCGACCACAAGGTCAGTACGGTTGATCACGTGCACGGATGCGGCAGCGCCAGCAAAGTCGTGATCGATGTTGTCGGGCTTCCTCGGCATCGAGGCCAAGCCGGTGTCGCTTCCGATGGCCAATCTTCACTTCACGCGTGCCAAAAGCGACGAGATTCACGGCGTGACATCTTGGACCAAGGATCCGTTGAAGGCGATGCCCGAACATCGCGACTAGATCGCAACCTGAAAGCTCGGCGCAGGCGCTGGCTTCCGGCCAAAGCCGCTAATTGGGGCTGTTTCTCCCGGCGGAAAATCGTAGCGATCATCTCGCAGATCAATGCGGGCCTATCGACCGCCTCTATTTCATAGTTGGTTTCTAAATGACGTTGCTCCGCAAATCTTGATTGAAGATTCCTGTGAACATGGTTTCACCACGGACGGCGATAGATATCAGCCAGTCGGTACAGGTTATGCCGCTGTGCAATCGATGTTCACCGCGTTGCGAAGAGCATCGAGGCAATTCGGCGCCGAAAGGGAACCATGACCTTGCCGAAACAACTCTCCTTGTGACGATCGGCTTCCCAACGCCTCCTAAGCGGATATAATATCTGCGCTGCCTTGTTCGGTATATACCGCATATTCGACGGCAGGGCGGCAAGACATGGTTTAGGATAATGATCCTATCCCCGAACTGACATTTGCTTATCCATGGCAAAAAGTTCGACATTTGGGAGCAAGCACATGCGCGGAGAGGAAACATCTGCAGATAATCCCTTCGAAAGACCGACTGTATCGCAGCCTGACCCCACGGATAGCATCCTCGAAGGGCCGTCGAACGAAAGCGAGTCTTCCGCGCAAGCGCTGCTCGCGGCCATTGTCGAGAGCTCCGATGATGCGATCATCAGCAAGTCCATTCATGGCATCATTACGAGTTGGAATAGGAGCGCTGAACGGCTTTTCGGCTACACGCCCAAGGAGGCGATCGGCCAGCATATCTCGCTCATTATTCCGGATGATCGTCTAGTTGAGGAAGACACGATCATCGGCAACATCCGCGAAGGCAGGAAAATCGAGCACTACGAGACAGTCCGGCGTCATAAAAATGGTACCCTTCTGGACATTTCCTTGACCGTGTCGCCCATACGCGACAGTCATGGGGCTATTATCGGCGCTTCAAAATTGGCACGGGATATCTCGGAGCGTAAACGGGACGCCGAGCGTCAGGTTTTGCTGCTGCGAGAGATGAACCATCGAATAAAGAACATCTTCGCCGTTGTGAATGCAGTTATCGGTTTGAGCGAGCGGAACGCAACTTCAACCAAGGATCTTGCCACTGACCTGCGCGCTCGCACGAACGCGCTGGCGATTGCCCATGAGTTGACCCTCCCCACCGTCGGTGCTTCTGCCGTTCGGTCCGAAGACACGACCATCTTTGCGCTTGTTCGGGCGCTTTTTGCCGCCCATCGGGCCAACGGCGTCGAGCGCGTGTCGATACGCGGTAATAACTTCCTACTGCAAGGGCATTCGTTGACCTCGCTGGCGCTGCTTCTTCACGAATTTTCAACGAACGCTGTCAAGTATGGCGCCCTATCCTCTATTCACGGGCGAGTTGAGATCGAAGTGCACAACCATGAAATGCTTCTGCTGACTTGGACGGAGATCGGGGGACCTTCCGTCACGCCGAATAAGACAAGCGGATTCGGTTCGCAGCTCGAAAGGGCGACGATCAATTCGCTTGGAGGATCCGTAGAGCGAGAGTGGAACCCCGCAGGATTGATAATCAAACTAACCATTCCTTCGAATGCGCTGGGCGGAGCACCAACGTCGCCGACGTCATAGGAACGGCGACAGGGTTCAACGAAGCGAGATTATGCGGTGGCGGTCGCTGTCCATAGACGGATAAGAAATCTCTAAGCTCCGACGCCAACCGGACCACCGAGATCTTGTCGCTTCCTCGGCCCCTTTCGATCTTCGGCGCAGCGTCGTTCTTCCGGTTCATTTCGGCGCCCCTACGCTTCAATGGCGGGACAGTGTCTTTGAAGGTCCTCGTATGAACGGAAGGGAACGTGCCAAACCGTCAAGTCGCCGCCCCATCGCGAGAGGGGTTGTCGTGCAGCTTGTCAATTATGGTCTTTGAATAACGGGGCTTGCTCCGAAAGTCGGCTTTGTCGACTTCCAGGTAGCCGCTCTCAATAGGGTTGACCTGGACGGCGTCCCTGCCCTCGACGGCCGGATATATGTCGGCATGGGATTCGAGTTTCGCCATCCATCGAGCGAGCGACGTGGCGCCATTCGGCCGGGCACAAACCAATCTTACCGAAAATCGCTCCATCGAACACGAGGGAAGCAATGACGGAACTGCTCTATGGTCAACCCGCCAGAAGGGAAGGCTGGATCCACGCCTCGTATGAGACCTTCGTCTGCTTTCGGTTCCCCGGCATGTTCATCTTCGGTCACGAGAGAAAAACGGTTTAAGGATCGAGCGAGCGAGCAATTTCTGTGCCGAAGCCCTTCACAACGACCGAAGCCGCGGCATAAGGAAATTCATGACGATAACCAGAGTTCCACCGCCAAGGTGCATTCTCTGCGTCTCCCAAGTTCGTACAAATCGGATACAATGCGTTCCTGCGCGAACGATTTGGAACCATTTGCCATCTTAGGCGTTTCGTGAGTTGGCTTTACTCAAACCTGGTATCTCCTGATATGAACATGAATACAGAATGCGTACTGGTTGTAGAAGATGAGGGCCTGATACGCATGAACTTGGTTGCGGAACTTGAGGACGCGGGGCTCAAAGTTCTAGAAGCCCGTACTGCAGACGAAGCGCTCATAGTATTGGATGAGAATTCGGACGTAGGCACTATTTTTACTGATATCGATATGCCGGGTTCGATGAATGGATTGGATTTGGCGAAAAAAGTCCGGCAATCACATCCGCAGATGTCTATCATCGTCACATCTGGCTTTTTGAAAATGTCGAAGGACGAATTGCCCCCCGAGGTTCGATACATCGGAAAACTTTATGACATTGCTGATGTCGTTCGGCAAATTCGCGAACTTGCATCACTCAAGATCGCATAGATTGCTTTGGCTCGTCTAATAGTTCATAAAAATCAAATGGCTTAGCTGACGATACTGTAAATCGCGGCTCCCGAACTGCAATCCAAGTTTAAGGTGATTAACGGGCATCCCATGGCACTTGTGAAAACCACGCAACTAGGCGCGAAGACAGCGGCTGCAAACCTCGGCCAGGACGGCTCTGCAACACCAATCCGAGACACTGCCTCAACGTCATCGCGCAAATCACAGGATCGCTCGCGCCTGCGCCAGCAGAAGGCGGCGGAGCGCATAGGCGCTGCCACGGAAGAGCTTGCCTCGGGTGTGGGCGAAGCTGCGGCCGCAGCGGAAGAATTGCGCCGTGCCTTGGAGCAGATCGCAAGCGGGGCGGAAGAGGCCGCCGGCGCCGCCCAAGAGTCTCTGGCGGCGACCACTCATCTTTGGTCCAGATTTTCCGAGGCGAGGGTCGAAGCGGAGGTTGCGCGTAAACGCACCGAGGCGCTTCAAAGTTCGGTGTTGGAATCCGCCGCACAGATCGATTCATCGATTGCAACCATCGAAGCCAACGCCGTACGGCAGATCGGCTCCGTTGCGGTCATCGACAAGCTTCAGTCTCAGGCTGAAAGTATTGGCACCACCACTGTCGCCGTCGCGGACATCTCGGATCGCACCAATCTGCTGGCTCTTAATGCAGCGATCGAGGCTGCTCGGGCGGGCGATGAAGGCCGAGGCTTTGCGGTTGTCGCCGACGAGGTTCGTGCCTTGGCAGAAATTGCCGAGCGGAGTTCACGCGACGTTAGTCAACGCGCCGAGTTGATCGTCGAAGGGGTTCGCTCTATTGCGGCCCGCATAAAATCGGCCGCTGCCAGTGCACAAAAACAGACTGTTTCGGGGCGATCGGTGTCCGAGGAGTTGCACACCATACGCTCGGGCTTGACTGCACTGTCGCAGAACAGTCAGGTGATCCTGATTGCTGCTGTTGAGGCTGAAGCGGCAACGCGTGAGGCACAAAAGGGTGCTGAAATTGTTGGTGCCGCAGCCGAAGAACAGTCCGCTGCCGCAACACAAGCACAACGCTCCGTCCAACAACAGAGCGCCGCGCTTGAAGAAAGCCAGCAGACCGCGCAAGGTTTGGCAGTGCTCGCTGACGATCTGATGAACGAAAGTGGCAGGAGTTCGCGGGCGTCGCGCACCGAAGAGCTGGGCTCGGCCGCAGAAGAGCTATCCGCAACCGTTCAGGAGCTATCCGGCACTGCGGGCGAAATTCTCGTCGCCATCGAGCAGATTAGCAAAGGAGCGGAGGCGCAGGCCTCTGCTACGCAAGAAGCCAACGCGGCGATGATCCAGATTGAAAAGAGCGCGGCGCAGACTCGGGAAAGCGCGGAACTGGCGAGCAAGCAGGCTGGAGAGATTAAAGCGCTTCTGGCAAAGAACAAGGCGGGGCTTACAGCGATAGCATCGGGCGTTTCAGCCGCACTCAGCGAAACGAAAAGCGCATTGTCTGACCTGAATTCGCTTAGCGAAATCGCGTTCCAGATCGAGCGCACGGTCGATCGGATCGTTCTTGTAGCCGTACAGACAAGCATGCTTGCGGTGAGCGGCTCGGTCGAGGCCGCGAGAGCCGGGGAAACGGGTCGTGGTTTCGCAATCGTTTCGACGGATATCCGCAAACTCGCTCAGGATGCCTCCGAAAACATTGAGGGCGTCAAGGATATTGTTCGGCAAATTCAGATTCAGAGTGCGGCGGTGCAGCGGGAGCTCGAGATTATCGTCCTGGCGTCAGAGGCCGAAATCGGTAAGAGCAGGCTGATTATCGATCGGCTGGAGGTAGCAGAAGCCGATGTGGAAATGATGGTGCGCAGCAACACGTCGATACTGGAGGCCACCCAAGCAATTCTTGTGGCAACTAAAGAGGTGCAGGCCGGCACGCAACAAATTGCTGCAGCGGCCCAAGAGGCAAGCTCCGCTTCAGAGCAAGCCGCAACTGCGGCGCGCCAGCAGTCGCGCGGGGCGGAAGATCTGGCGGCGGCCGTCGAGGAAATCGCATCGTTGGCAGACGAACTCCAAATGGCTGAAAGTTGAGGCCATGGCTATATCGACCTCCAAGGTGGATGCCGATCGGCGGCTCGTGTTTCAGGTCGGCGTGCGCAGCTACGAAATCGACGCAAGGCAGGTGCTCGAGGTCGTTAGGATACCGCCGATCACCCGGGTGCCGCATGGTCCGCAGGCGTTGGCAGGCATCGCCAATCTTCGCGGCAAACCGGTTCCAATCCTATCGATGGACAGGGTCCTCAACGATGTTTGCGATGCGACATCCCATGCGGGCAAGATCATCGTCTATGATCATGGTGGCCCGGTGGGCCTGCTGGTCAACGAGGTTCTGCAACTGTCCGCCGATACTCAGGCTTCCCCGCTGAAGGAGTTAAACAGCCTCCTGGACACTGCATTCAAGGTCGCGCGGCGAGCGCCGGTTGAACGGACCAAGTCCGCCGCCCACGACGTCGCGGTCGTGACAGTTAAGCAAACTGCCTTGTTATCGTTTCGCGTAGCAGGCCAATTATATGGCCTTCCGCTAGATCATATTCGAGAGATTGTCCCTCTCACCCGTGACATCTCGCTAATCACAGATGCTGCGGCGGCGGTGATCGGGTTTATCCCGCTACGCGACAGTGTTCTGCCGCTACTCTCGCTGGCCTCCCTCCTTGGCATCGATGACAAAAAAGCAATCGGCGAAAGCTCCCCGATCATCGTCGTTGAACAGGACCGTGAGATGATCGGCCTTGTTGTGGATGAGATGGATGTCATTTGCCGTCTGCGCGACGATGCGATCGACCGGGTACCGAACCTTCTTCAACGGGGGCGCGGCGATGCTCAGATCGAAGCCATCGGTCGAATTGGGGAAGATGTGCGGCTGATCTCCATCCTGTCGTCGGAAAAGCTGTTCGGCCATCACGCCGTCACACAGGCAATTGACCAGAATTCAGAAGCTAAGCCCATGGAAACGACAGGTGAGCAGGAGAACGCGTTCGAGCGGTTCTTGATCTTTCAACTCGGCGATGAGAGCTACGGATTGCCGATCAGGTCGGTCGATGAGGTCGCAGGGGTGCCAAAAGATGTAACCCGTATGCCCGGCGCGCCAGATTTCGTGATGGGTGTCATCAACCTGCGCGGCAGGGCCGTTCCCTTGATTGATCAGCGTACCCGCTTCGATACGCCGAGCTCAACGCGGGCCGCCAAGGCTCGCGCCATTATCGTAAACCTTGGAGGTCTGCAGGCCGGTTTTGTGGTGGACAGCGTCACGGAGGTAAAGGCTATCTCCTCGGCTGCCTTGTCGGCGGCACCCGAATTTTCGTCCAAACGCACTGATATTTTCGACCGTATTGCCCAAATCGATTCAGATGGCCGGATGATCTTGCTGATTGACCCGAAGGAACTTCTGACACGAGCGGAGCGAGATATCGTTGAAGCAATCAGGGACGAAAAGACCAAGGCGGCCGGTTCGTGATCCGGCTTCTCATCGTTGAAGATTCGGCATTGATGCGCAAGCTGCTTGGACAGGTCTTCAGCGGCGAAGGAGACTTTGAGATCGAATTTGCGCGCGACGGTGCCGAGGCATTGAGGGTAATTTCGAAGTTTCGGCCCGACGTCGTGACCCTGGATATCCATATGCCGTTGATGGATGGACTCACTTGTCTCGACCGGATCATGCTGGAACACCCCTGCCCCGTTGTTATGGTATCGTCGTTGACGGAAGAAGGAGCTGAGGAGACATTGGCGGCACTGGAGATTGGCGCCGTCGATTTCATCCCAAAGCCCGCAGGTGCCATTTCGCTTGGGATCCATGAGCTGATTCCACCACTTTTAGAAAAAGTCCGCATGGCTGCATCGGTTCGGATCCGTCGTAGCCGCCGATTGGTCGAGCGTGTTCGTTTCGCGCAATTGGCCCCATCAGCCTTCGAGTCCGCAGAGCGCTACCGCCCAGCTTCTGTATCGAACACGAAATCGAAATCAGACGCCGAGAAGTTTGGTCTCGTATTGATCGGAGCATCCACCGGCGGCCCGCCGGCACTCGACAGCGTTCTGGCCTCCCTCCCGGCTGGATTCGGCTGGCCGATCATCGTTGCCCAACATATGCCGGCATCGTTTACCGGGCCTCTTGCCCGGCGTCTCAACAAGCTATGTTCAATGACCGTTACCGAGGTGACGCAACCAATCAAAATCGAACCCGGCAATGTCTACATTGCCAAAGGGGATGCCGATATCATCATCTCCTCGCGGGCGGGCCTGCTGGTCGCGATGGCGGCTCCGAGCGATCAGAGCTATCGGTGGCACCCGAGCGTCGACCGATTGGTGCGATCGGCCCTGAAACATGTGCCTGCCGCCAATCTTGTCGGGGTACTCATGACCGGCATGGGAAATGATGGAGCCGACGCTATGACCGACCTCAGGGCGGCCGGCGGGTACACGATCGCAGAGTCCGAGGAAACCGCAGTCGTTTGGGGCATGCCAGGAGAATTGGTGCGCCTGGGCGGCGCGAGTGAGATCAAGCGCGTCGATGAAATCGGCCCTTTGTTGCTGGAACGGCGTGGCTGATGGCGATCCCACTGACCAGCGCGGGCAATAGCCTCATGACAGAACCGCTGTCGGCGGCCGATCTTGAGGAAATCTGTGCTATCATCTATAAGTGCAGTGGTATGGTTTTTGGCGAAACGAAGCGCTACTATATCGAGCGCCGCGTCGCTGACCTAATAAGCCAACGGAAATCCCAATCCGCAAAAGACTACATTAGCCTGATACGCCGGGACTGGCGCGAGGCTGAATTGCTGATCAACAGCTTCACCGTCAATGAAACCTATTTCTATCGCGAACAACATCAGCTTG
This sequence comes from Martinezella lusitana, assembly GCF_010668395.1. Taxonomy (GTDB): domain Bacteria; phylum Pseudomonadota; class Alphaproteobacteria; order Rhizobiales; family Rhizobiaceae; genus Rhizobium; species Rhizobium lusitanum_A. The sequence continues at coordinate 6,976 of NZ_WUEY01000016.1, read as the reverse complement.
CCTGTTTGAGTAATTCCATGCTTCCGGATCTTATACGGTCTAAAGGCCCAGGTGATCGTATTCGGATCTTCTCGATACCATGCTCAAGCGGAGAGGAGCCCTATTCGATCGCCATTTGGCTACTTGAAAACTGGCCGCTTGTGGATGCCTACAATATCGAAATAGTCGGATCGGACATCGACACTGCCATTCTGCAGCAAGCGATCGATGGATTTTATGGTCAGCGGGCGCTTTCGAAACTATCCTCGTCGCTTGTCGACCAGTATTTCGAGCCAGAAAGCAATCGGCAGCGCCGGCTCATAGGTGATCTTCGGGAATCCGTCACATTTGCAAAGAGCAATATCGTTGATCGACAAAGCTTGGCAGCACTGGGGCGTTTTGATGTGATATTCTGCCGCAACCTGATGATCTATTTTGATGAAGCGGCACGGGAAATCGCCGCGGCCAATATCCATAGCCTTCTCTGTCCAGGCGGCTATGTGTGTCTCGGTCACACAGAGTCCATGTCACGCATTTCGGAAAACTTCGAGCCTATTCGTTTCCCCGAGGCCATCGTCTATCGCGACGTCGGAGAAAGATAAATGGATGAGTTGATCGCACAATTCACCATCGAGGCGCGCGAGCTATTGCAACAGGCGTCGGACGATCTTCTGTCGTTGGAAGCCAATCCGCAAAAGCGCGAAAGCCTGGAAAGTGCATTTCGCGCGATCCACACGCTCAAGGGCTCGGTCGGCTTGTTCGACTTCGGCCCGATGCAGAGCATATTGCATCGGGCTGAAGACCTTTTATCCCAGGCTCGCGCAGGCAAGATTGTCGTAGACGCGGCGCTCGTCGGTCCACTTCTTGCTGTCACGGAGTGGATTGACGATAGCATCGGCGGAATTGAGCAGACGGAGCGCCTGTCTGATGCCCAGGAAAAGCAGGCTCCACGCCTTCTCGGGCTTTTGAACGGGACGATGACCGAGGGTGACGCGGAAGACGCTGCGACGTCCACCTCCATAACGGTCCCCGGCTGGGTTCAGTCACTGAAGGAAAAGTTTGGTCCATCCGATTCTGAAGAGGCGCTCGTTGCGATCAAATACCAGCCACACCCGGAATGCTTCTTCAGCGGAGACGACCCATTGGCAGCTATCTCACACCTGCCAGATCTTCGATATCTGGCCTTTTCGCTGAAGGATCCGCGCCAGTCTATCCACGATTACGACCCATTTCGCTGTAATCTGTTGATAGAGGCGGTTTCGGGCGTCTCCCTTGCGGAGGCGGAGCGCACATTCAGGCTCATCCCCGATCAGGTTAGGCTTTTTGCCTTGCCGAGAGAGGCTCATGGCCTAGCGCCCACCCCCCCAAAAGCGACGTCTACGGAATTGGCTGACCGGCAATTGGCAACGATACGCGTGGATTCGGCACGAATTGACAAGCTGGTTGAAATTGCCGGCGAGCTGATCACTGCAAAGAACGGCCTTCTTCCTTTGGCCATAGAGGCGAGCACCCAAGGCACAGAAGCGCTCGCGAGGCGCATTCTTGCAAGCCAGCATGAGATCGAGCGACTGGTCGCATCCCTTTATAGCGCTGTTACTCAGACACGGATGATTCCGCTCGAGCATACCTTTCGACGCTTTCCGCGACTCGTGCGGGAAACATCAGTAAGGCTTGGAAAAGTGCTCGATCTGGTCATCGAAGGTGAAACCGTCGAAGCCGACCGTGAAATCGTCGAGAACCTATTCGAACCGCTGTTGCATCTCATTCGAAATGGCCTTGATCACGGCATCGAGCCTCAAACCGAACGGCTACAACTATCAAAGCCTGCCCGGGGACGCATATTGCTGAGGGCGCAGCGCCGCAGCGATCAGATCGAGATTGAGGTTTCCGATGACGGCCGAGGCATGGACCCGCAACGCGTGCGAGCAAGAGCGCTAGAGCTCGGCCTCATCGCGGAAGCGAAGGCCTTGGCGCTGTCCGATAAGGACATATTGCAGTTTGTATTCGCCCCCGGCGTTTCCACAGCATCCTCCATCTCCGACCTATCTGGACGCGGGATTGGTCTCGACGTCGTTCAGAGTTCCGTCAAAAGGCTGGGCGGCACGCTTGAATTGCAAAGTGCCGTCGGATCGGGCACCTCGTTCATCCTGAAATTACCGATAAATTTTTCCATGGCGCAGCTCATGGTCGTCGAGATTGGCAGCGAGCGATATGGTATCCCGATTGCAAATGTCCTTGAAACGCACAAGCTGCCGGCCAGCGCCATTCAACTCGTTAGAGCCGGCAAGGCATTTGTTTTGCGCAACAGAACGATCCCTTTGCTTTATCTTGGCGACTTGCTGCAGATGCCGCCTCAATCGTCACATTCTGACGATCTCAAGGTGCTCATCTTACAAGCAGGCAACGATGAGATTGGCGTAGCCGTAGATGCGATCGCCGAACGAGCCGAAACCTTGACGCGGCCACTGAGCGGCCTGCTGCAAGGCATAAAGGGGATTGCGGGAACGACCCTTCTGGGCGATGGCAAAGTTCTCCTCGTGCTGGACATGGAAGAGCTGGTACAATGACGGTGAGACTTGTTGACAATATTCTCATGCTGACAGGCACGTGTGGTGTCGAAGAGGTAGAAACCCTTGTTTCCTATCTGCAAAGCCGCGCCGATCTCCTGGTGGATCTCAGCGGTGCAACCGCAATACATACGGCCCTGTGGCAGGCTTTGATGGTTTTTCGACCGAAAATGGTTGCCGAAACCCATCCATCCTTGATGACTCAGAGGCTTATGTCGGGACTGGTCACCTATCTCAACCAGTCTGACGAATTTGGAGCTGGAACTTGCGAAGGTTTTTCATGCCGGTAATGTAGTTCAAGGCCTTGCAAAGGTCTAAGACACGACGACTATGCGGAGTTTAGAATGACAGTCACGGTGTTAGTGGTGGACGATAGCAAATTGGCTCGGATCGTGGTGGGTAAGGCGATTGCGGCTTTGCAACCCGATTGGGAGCGCGTCGAAACGGGCAATGCGGAAGATGCATTGGATGTCGTCGGATCGCAGCAGATCGATGTGGCCATCCTCGACTTCAACATGCCGGATAAGGATGGGCTTGAACTGGCAACGGAGTTGCGTGCTGCTCACCCCAACATGCCGATTGCGCTGATTACGGCCAATGTGCAGGACGAGATCATCGCCCGCGTCCGTTCGCTAAATGCCACATTCGTGGCAAAGCCCGTTACTCAGGACGGCTTGAATGGCTTCATCGCTGGAGCTGCGCTTCGCCTTAAGAAGGCGAGCGTATGAGCGAGAGCGCTATAGCCCTTGACGAGCTCGAACGCGACGCGCTCACCGAGCTCGTGAATATCGGCGTAAGCCGAGCGGCGGTGAGCTTGCGCAAGATGGTGAGCAAACAAGTGACGCTTTCGGTCCCGTCAGTTGAAGTCGTAACGCGCAGGACCGCGGCATCATTGATCGGTCAGCGCGAAAGCGAGACCCTGATCGCCGTTCAGCAGCAATTTGAAGGTCCATTTTCTGGCCGCGCCCTGCTGATTTTTCCTGAGAGCAATGGATTGTCACTCGTTCGAGCCATCGTTGGTGATGAGATGGCTGAAATCGAAGTGGCGGAAATGGAGGATGAGGCCCTGGCCGAGACTGGCAACGTCATCTTGAATGGCTGCCTGGGTTCGATGGCCAATATGCTTCAGCATACGCTGAAAATGTCCCTACCGGCTGTCCGTCGGGGCGATAGCAATCTTCTTTTCGAAGCCTTTGGTGGCACGAGTGGGGAGAGCTTTGTCCTGTTTCTCTACATAAATTTTTCTGTCCGAGAGCATGATATTCGCGGCTATATCGCGATGATCATGGATCTTCCCTCTTTGGAGAAGCTCAAACAGTTAATCGCTGCCTTCATCGACCGTGTCATGACGGACACAGAATAACGAAGGCGAGAAAATATTGGCGCACACCATGACTGACGATGCCGACGATCTTGCAGCAAAGCTATCCAACGTGCGCTCCGAACTTGAAACTGCTCAGCGTCGGTTGGAGCTCACATTGGAGGCGGCGGGCGCGACGTGCGGCTGGGAATGGGATATCGTCAACAGGCGGCTGTTCGCGGATGCTCGATTTGCGGCAATCACCCATCAAGATCCTATCCAGCTGGCTGCGGGAGTGGCAACCAGCCGATTCTTCACTTCAATCCATCCTGATGACGTTAAGCGGATAAAGGTGGCGGTCGCCGGCATCCTGTCTGGTTCCGAAGTGTTCTCGAAGGAATATAGGTTGCTGCGCGGCGACGGCGGCTATCGCTGGGTGCACGCCAGCGGCCGCGCCGTCCTGAGCGAAGCCGATGAGCCTATAAAGTTCGTCGGTATGTTGGTTGATATTACCGAACAGAAGCGTGCCAACGAGCAGCTTAGGATTGCTCAATCTGCCGGTGGAATCGGCACATTCGAATATATTGTGGGTTTCGGCACGATCAGCGTTTCCGAGAAATTCTGCCGTTTGTTCGGCCTGCATCCAACGCGTATCCTAACCGTGCGTACCCTGAATGATCTTATCCATTCTGACGATGAGCGGATTATCGACCTCAGCGACCCTGATGGCCTTCAAAATGAGCGCAATATCGAGTTTCGTGTCAAGCGCGCTGATGACGGGCAGGAACGCTGGCTTGCTCGGCGAGGGGAATATGTCGATGATACAGAATCGAACGGCCGGCGTTATGTCGGCGTAATCTTTGATATCACGGAGGCGAAGCAGGCCCAGGAAAGCCTGGAGCAAGCCAATGCCGCGCTATCCGAAATCGCCCTTGAAAGCGTGCGGGACCGCAATCGCGTCTGGAAAAATTCGCGAGACCTCCTGGTCGTGATCGGTACCGATGGAATTTTTCGCGATGTAAGTCCGGCTTGGCTCGAGATCCTCGGTCACACTCGAGAACAGGTCATTCGCCATCACGTCACAGACTTCGTTTGGGCAGAAGATCGTCAGCGTATCGGACCGCTGCTGAGAGCAGCGGTTGAAAATACGCATACCGATCTTGAGATCCGTATGACGCACAAAGACGGCTCGTTGAGGATCGTGTCGTGGATGACTTCCCGCGAAGAAGAGCGTGTCTATGCCTACGGCAGGGATGTCACGACCGAGAAGCAACAGCAGGCGGTTCTCGAAGAGACTGAAGCGCAGCTGCGACAGGCCCAAAAGATGGAAGCCGTTGGGCAATTGACAGGTGGAATCGCCCACGATTTCAATAATATGCTTACCGGAGTAATCGGCGCCCTTTCCATCATTAAGCGACGGATTTCAGCAAAGCGGCTGGATGACCTCGACAAGTTCATCGATGCTGCGAGTTCGTCCGCAACACGAGCAGCAGCCCTGACGCATCGCCTCTTGGCCTTTTCACGCCGTCAGTCTCTCGATCGCCAGCCAGTTGATGTTACGCAACTCATCGGCTCCATGGAGGATCTGTTTCGGCGCACCCTTGGCGAGCGGGTAGAGCTGCTGATCAACATGACACCTGGCACATCGAAAGCGGTGACTGATGCCAATCAGCTCGAAAGTGCCATCCTCAATCTGGTGATCAACGCCCGTGACGCCATGCCCAAGGGGGGGAAGCTGACCATCGAGGCGACCAACGTCGTTTTTGCGGATGCCGATCTGGTTCGCGGCGAAACCCTGAAGCCCGGAAGCTACGTCGTCCTGGCCGTCAGCGATACCGGCATCGGTATGTCACAGGCGACCATCGCCAAGGCATTCGATCCATTTTTCACCACAAAACCCATCGGTCAGGGGACCGGTCTTGGACTATCGATGATCTACGGCTTCGCGCAACAGTCCGGAGGCCACGTCCGAATCTACAGCCAGGTGGGCCTCGGGACGACGATCAAGCTATACCTGCCTAGCAGTGTTCAAGACAGATCGGAAGAAGGTGATGCGGACGATCCGGACATTGATCCTCCTCGTGGCGAAGGCGAGACCGTTCTTGTTGTCGAAGATGACGATTCGGTGCGAATGCTCGTTGTCGATGTGTTGAACGAATTAGGATACCGCGTTATCGAAGCCATTGATGGAAGCGAAGCGCTTCCAGTCATCGAAGGTAAGGGCCGTGTTGATCTGCTGATCTCGGATGTCGGACTGCCCGGGCTCAACGGCCGGCAAATTGCCGAAATTGCTATGTCTTTCCGTCCCTCTCTTAAGGTCTTATTCATTACCGGATACGCCGCCACTGCGGCATCGCGCTCCGATTTCCTGGCCCCGGGAATGGAAATGATCACCAAACCATTCGCAATAGATGATCTCGCTCAGAAAGTCAGGGAAATCCTCACCGCAGCCAAGTGAATTTTTTGTTCCGTGAACAGGAAAACGCGGGGGATCAGAATCTACTGATAGTGGGGTGCTTTTTGGAAAGGCACTGCTCGCGTCTGATGACGAAGTTACGTGCACCGACTCCGGTCGGTCTGCCCGAAAGAGTTTCCGTCTGGAAGAAGGTTGATACCGAGTGGCATTCGACCTGATGTGACGGCATATCGGTAAGCCCCTGTCCCGCCCGGAATGATAGCGCCATAATCCACCCCGCTTTGGCCCGACGACAGCGAGGTTGTCGTGATTGAAAATCGGAGCAACCACGGCATGCGCCGGAGTGATTGCTCCTGGCAGGATTGCGAAAGTACAGGTGAAAAATAACGTCAAAACATTCCAAAGAGCCGAGACAGCACGGCGCCTCGGGACAAACCTAATCCAATTCATTACACGTTAACGACTTCCACACCGGCCTCCCCAATGGCGCCCCGGCATTGCATTCATAGGTGGGCAATACAACGCCGATAGAGCCTTCGCAACTTTTTGTTTAAGAAAGCGGTACCGATGTTTAACGGCTTTCGCGAAGGTGCGTATTCCGATGAAGCCGGCCACTGGTTCCGAAATCAAGCCGGCCAGTCATTCCGATTTCATTCCGGCCGCCGTTCCGATTTGAAGGCGGCCACTTTTCGGACTGATCCTGGGTCAGGTGAA
>NZ_WUEY01000015.1 GCF_010668395.1 Martinezella lusitana | reverse complement strand
GATCGTCGACTGGTACATGGAGGGCAAGATCATCATCGATCCGATGATCACCCACACCATGCCGCTCGAGGACATCAACAAGGGCTTCGAGCTCATGCACTCAGGCGAAAGCATCAGAAGCGTGGTGCTGTACTAAAAGACTGCCTGAGACTTAGACGGCACGAGGGAACGCTGCACGACTTTGAATGGCACACGGCCTTTTCGCAAATCGATCCGGATTTGGGAGGCCGTGGGCAACCAAGGAGGAGGAGCTGAACATGCCAAGTCAAGTATCGATACATCCGGCGCTCGACGGCAGAGTGAAGGCAGGACAGGCGAATTTCAGCGGTGGGACGCTCGTTTGCGCCTGCACCGATCGCCCGGTCAAAGTCGCGATCACCGGCGGGATTGCACATAATCACGCCTGCGGCTGCACCAAATGCTGGAAGCCGCAAGGCGCCGCCTTCTCGGTCGTTGCCGTGACGGCCCATGAAAACGTGAAGGTTCTCGAAAATGGCGACAAGCTCGCGATTGTCGATCCGGACGCGTTGATCCTCCGCCATGCCTGCAAGGCGTGTGGTGTCCACATGTATGGACCGGTGGAGCGCGACCACGCCTTCAAGGGTCTTGATTTCATTCATCCGGAACGTTTCCAGGAGGGCGGCTGGCCGGAACCCACATTCGCGGCCTTTGTTTCGTCCATTATCGAATCGGGAACGCCGCCGTCTGCGATGACCGCCGTTCGCAGCCGGCTGAGAGAACTTCGTCTCGAGCCCTACGACTGCCTCTCGCCGACATTGATGGATGTCATCGCCACCTTTGTGGCGAAAAAGGCGGGCACCTTGAGGGAATAAATCTGGCCCCATGCGTGGGACTTCGATAAACCGCGACTGCGCGTTCGGTCGGACGCGCAGCGCTCATCATGATAAAGTTCCGTTGCCAATGATCTATGTCGATGCCGATGCCTGTCCGGTGAAGCCGGAGATTTTGAAAGTGGCCGAGCGCCACGGCATCGAGGTGACCTTCGTTGCCAATTCCGGGCTCAGGCCGTCGCGTGATCCGATGGTCCGCAATGTCATCGTCTCCAATGCTTTCGACGCCGCCGACAACTGGATCGCGGAACATGCCGGTCCCGGCGATATCGTCGTGACGGCCGATGTTCCACTGGCCGGGCGCTGCGTCGCCGCCGGAGCGGAGGTGACCGGGCCGACCGGCCGCATCTTCGACAAGACCAACATCGGCATGGTGACGGCCATGCGCGATCTCGGCGCGCATCTTCGCGAAACCGGCGAAAGCAAGGGGTACAATGCCGCCTTCTCGCCGCGCGACCGCTCCGCCTTTCTCGAAACCTTCGACCGGCTTTGCCGGCGTGCAAAAGCCTATCAATCGCCTGGAGACCAGCCGTGAACATCATTTCCCAGAACACCGCATTCGGCGGTATGCAGGGCGTCTTTTCGCATGATTCCGAAGCCTGCAAATGCGAGATGACCTTTGCCGTCTTCGTGCCACCGCAGGCGATCCGGGAGCCTCGTCCCGTCCTCTGGTATCTTTCCGGCCTCACCTGCACCCATGCCAACGTCATGGAGAAAGGCGAATATCGCCGCATGGCCGCCGAGCTCGGCCTGATTATCGTCTGCCCGGACACCAGCCCGCGCGGCAACGACGTGCCCGACGAACTGACCAATTGGCAGATGGGCAAAGGCGCCGGCTTCTATCTCGACGCCACCGAGACGCCCTGGGCCGAAAACTATCGGATGTACAGCTACATCACGGAAGAGCTGCCCGGTCTCATCGCCAGGCAATTCCGGGCAGATATGAGCCGTCAGGGCATCTTTGGCCATTCCATGGGCGGCCATGGCGCCATGACGATCGCGCTGAAGCATCCGGACCGCTTCAAGAGCTGCTCCGCTTTCGCCCCCATCGTCCAGCCGTCGACGGCCGACTGGTCTGCACCCGCCTTCGAAAAGTATCTCGGCAGCGACAAATCCGCATGGAGACGATACGACGCCTGCTCGCTCGTCGAAGATGGCGCCCGCTTCCCCGAATTCCTGATCGACCAGGGCAAGGCGGACAGCTTCCTCGAAAGCGGTCTCCGTCCCTGGCTGTTCGAAGAAGCGATCAAAGGCACCGGCATCGGCCTGACGCTGCGCATGCACGAGCGCTACGACCACTCCTACTACTTCATCTCAAGCTTCATGGACGATCACCTGAAGTGGCACGCCGAACGTCTGGCGTGAACCCGGCCAGCATTCGCGACATGCCTTGAAATGCGCGAGCGGCAAAGGCATATAGGAATCACGCAGACGACTGCGGCGGCCGGCATCTATAGCCGGCCGTAGACATCGCGGGGACGGCCTCGCTCTTAACAAGGAGCGTAAAATGGCTTGGTTCCTGCTTTTCCTTGCAGGCTTGTTTGAAATCGGCTGGGCAGTTGGCCTCAAATATACCGATGGTTTCACCCGGCTCGTGCCGACGGCCCTCACCGTCGTTTCCATGGTCATCAGCGTCGTGCTGCTCGGCCTCGCGGTAAAGACCTTGCCGATGGGCACCGCCTATGCGGTTTGGACCGGCATAGGCACGGTCGGCACCGTTCTGCTGGGCATATGGTTGCTGGGCGACCCTGCAAATCTTGTCCGCGTGCTCTGCATCGGCCTGATCGTCGCCGGCATTGCGGGCCTCAAGCTCACCGCCTGACGGGTTGCCGCTATCGGCGCTGGCGATTGTCCAGCGCCCAATCCCCCGGTCCGGAAAACACCATGAACAGGAAGATGAAGCAGAACAGGATCGCGCCGTCTCCCTGGTTGTTGGCCGGGAAAAAATTGATCGGCATGTGCACCGTGAAATAGGCGATCGCCATTTCGCCGCTAAGGAGAAAGGCGACGGGTCGAGTGAAGAGTCCGAGCAGAACAAGAATGCCGCCCACGAGCTCCAGCACCCCCGCCACGAAGAACAATGTCGTAATGGCATAGGGCGCCGGCGGAAAGCCGAACAGCTTCTGGCTCCCGTGTTCGATGAACAAAATGGCCGTTATCAATCGCAGCATCGCGAGTGCGGACGGCTGGTAAGGCGACAGGCGCTCGGAAAGTGACATGAAGATCTCCGTTCGAATTTGGGATGCGGACGAGATCTTGTCGAAAGACTCCCGCTCCGCTGATAACGGAATCAACACGCGAGAGACGATTTTATTCGCCGGGCCCGATGATTGATCGAGCCCGGCGCAGGTATGATTTACTTCTTCTTGTTGTCGATCGCCAGAAGGCCCGGGCCTGCGAAGATCAGGAACAGGAAGACGAAGCAGTAGAGGATGGCTGCATCGCCGCCGTTGTTGGCGGGGAAGAAATTCTTCGGATAGTGCGCCATGAAATAGGCGACCGCCATGTTGCCGCAAAGGATGAAGGCGACGGGACGGGTAAAGAATCCGACGATCGTGGCCAAGCCGCCGACGACCTCGATGATACCCTGAACCAGAAGCAGGGTCGGCAGCGGGCTTGGAAACTGCCCGCCGGGCGGAAAGCCGAAAAGCTTCTGCAGGCCATGTTCGATGAACAACACGCCGGTGACGATACGCAATACAGTAAGAGCATGGGGCTGATATTGATTCAGCCGATCGGAAAGCGCCATTTTTAACTCCAGTTTCAACTCCCCCTGCAGGAATCTTTAGAGCGACCTGCCTGAGACGGGAAAACACGGCTTCTGACGTCCAATCAATTTTCCGTGTGAAATCCGTGGCTTGTTGTCACAGTTTCACAGCGGAATGTTGTCGTGCTTCTTCCAGGGATTGGTCAGATCTTTGTTGCGGAGCATCCGCAGCCCCTGCGCCAACCGTCTGCGGGTGGAACGCGGCATGATCACTTCATCGATATAGCCGCGTTCGGCGGCAACGAAGGGAGAAAGGAAGCGGTCCTCATACATCTTGGTATGGGCTGCGATCTTCTCCGGATCGGCAATGTCCTTGCGGAAGATGATCTCGACCGCACCCTTGGCGCCCATGACCGCGATCTGCGCCGTCGGCCAGGCATAGTTGAGGTCGCCGCGCAGGTGCTTCGAGGCCATAACGTCATAAGCGCCGCCGAACGCCTTGCGGGTGATGACGGTGAGCTTCGGCACTGTCGCTTCGGCATAGGCAAAGAGCAACTTGGCGCCGTGCTTGATAAGGCCACCATATTCCTGTGCGGTTCCCGGCAGGAAACCGGGCACATCGACGAAGGTGACGATCGGGATGTTGAAGCAATCGCAGAAGCGCACGAAGCGCGCGGCCTTTCGCGATGCGTCGCTGTCAAGAACGCCGGCCAGCACCATGGGCTGGTTGGCGACGAAGCCAACCGTGGCACCCTCGATACGGCCGAAGCCGCAGACGATATTCTTGGCAAAGCTTTCCTGTATTTCCAAGAAGTCGCCCTCGTCGGCGACCTTCAGGATCAGCTCCTTGATGTCGTAGGGCTTGTTTGCATTGGCGGGAATCAGCGTATCGAGCGACGTGTCCGGCTCGGTGACGGATTGATGGCACTCGATCTCAGGCCCCGCCGCCGTGTTCGACTGCGGCAGGAAATCGATGAGGCGGCGCACCTGCAGCAGCGTGTCGATATCGTTGTCGTAGGCGGCATCGGCGATCGAGGATTTCGTCGTATGCACCGAGGCACCGCCGAGCTGCTCGGAGGTGACTGTTTCGTTCGTGACCGTCTTCACCACATCCGGGCCGGTGACGAACATGTAGGAGGTGTCGCGCACCATGAAGATGAAATCAGTCATGGCGGGAGAATAGACGTCGCCGCCGGCGCATGGACCCATGATGATCGAAATCTGCGGAATGACGCCGGAGGCCAGCACGTTGCGCTGGAACACCTCGGCATAGCCGCCGAGTGCTGCAACGCCTTCCTGGATGCGGGCGCCACCGGCATCATAGATGCCGATGATCGGCGCCCGGTTCTTCAGCGCCATATCCTGTACCTTGGTGATCTTTTCCGCATGTGCTTCCGAAAGAGATCCACCGAAGACCGTGAAATCCTTGGCAAAAAGGAAAACGGTACGGCCGTTGACCGTGCCCCAGCCCGTCACGACGCCGTCGCCGGCGATCTTGCTCTTGTCCATGCCGAAATCGGTCGAGCGATGTTCGACGAACATGTCGAACTCCTCGAAGGAACCCTCATCGAGAAAGATGTCGATGCGCTCGCGGGCGGTCAGCTTGCCGCGCGCGTGCTGCGCGTCTATTCGCACCTGCCCGCCACCCAGTCTGGCAACCTCGCGGCGGCGTTCCAGTTCCTGTAGGATTTCCTTCATGCGGCCCTCTCTCCATTGCCACTCGGGCTTAGCATGATGTGCGCATCGTTTGAAGCCGCCGGCTCAGTTTGCCAGCCGCGGCGTGTTCAACGCGAATATCGAGCGAATGCGGGCGGCTATGTCCTCCGCCATCAGCTCATCCGCCGTGGCGGGATCCGGAGCGACAGTTCTGATCTCGAAGGACGCCATGGCGACCACCGCGCCCCCATCCATCGCCGCCGCGTCGATATTGATTTTGGCGCTGTTGCGATCCCGGTTGAAACCGCGGGCGCGGCGGACATCGGTAAGCCGGACAGTCAGGGCGACCTGCGGCAAGGTGGTCGTACGGGTGGTGGACGTAATTGCGGCATTGACGCGATCGTTGACGGCGGCGACCAGAGCCGGCGATACCGGCGGCAAAGCCTGATCCGCTACCACAGTCGCGCTACGCACGTCATAGGCGGCAGGCGGAGGTTCGACAGACCAGCTCGAGCATGCGGCCAATGCCAAACATACCACGAGCGCCGACACGGCTCTCGACCTCGACAACAACATGATCCCTGCCCCGACTTTCAAACCCGCAAGTTATGCAGATCGATATAAAGGACTGAAATCCAACAATATTCAACTGCGAAGCGCAGAAAAAACGTCGGTCGCGGCCTGAAACTCCTCAAAACGCTGTGCACGGCGCTGTTCGGCTTCTTCGTCGCTGCCCCAATGCTCGATCGTCCAGTCTTCATCGAGATGGGCAAGCGACCACACATCGGCAAGCGGGAGGAAGCCTTCGGCAAATGCAAGCGCCAGGATCGCAGAGCCGGTGAGCGTGGTGATCGTATGCAGGCTGGCAAGCTCCATCGGCGTGTCGTATTTGCGCAATGCGGCGGAAAATGCCGCGATGGCTTCGCCGGGCTGTTCCTGATGTATGACGCCCTCGGCCAGAATGAAGCGGGCGCCGATGTCGCGCGCCGCCCATTCGATCACCGGGTTCCAGCGCGCCGACTGCCGCTCGACAAGCCGCTCGGGGCCGTCAGCGCGGTAACTGAGCAGATCGCTGCCGGAGAAACGGACGATTTCGTCGAATACGGCCTGGCTCTCCGTCGCAACACCGTCGATAGCCGTGTTGACGAGGCGTGTGACCGGCATGGTCGAGGGATCGATCACGTCGACCTGCCGTACCCACTCAGCAGCCACCAGCTTGGCAAGCGCTTCCGTCGGCAAAGCCAGGGAATGCCTTGCCGGCGTCTTGACCACCTTTCCGTCGAGCGCGATGGCATGGCCGCCCTCGCCTTCATTGATCGTGACATCCTTGTAGAAGCGCTTGGGCAACGGCTTCTTCATCTGGATCTGCGCGCGGCGGATCGGATCTGGATGGCTGAGACCCTCGGAAAGGTCGTTCAACAGGTCGCGCATGGCGTCACCTCAGAGAATATGGCTCAACAAATCGTTCGGATGGTGGGCGATGGCATCGGCCCCGGCTGCCAGCAGATCCTCGACGGAGGCATAGCCCCAGGCGACGCCGATGGCGGTCGCACCCGCCGCTTTCGCCATCTGCATGTCGTAGATCGCATCGCCGATGACGATGGTATCGTGCGGATCCATGCCGGTTTCATCGCAGCATTCCGTCACCATCGCCGGATGCGGCTTCGACGGGCAATCGTCGGCGGTACGCGAGACGATGAAATAGGGCGTGAAATCGTTGACGGCAAGAATATGGGTCAGGCCGCGGCGGGATTTACCCGTCACGGCGCCGAGCAGCAGCTCCTCATGCGCGGCAAGTGTCTCGATCAGCGGCTTTATGCCATCAAAGAGAGGCGTCTGCATATCCGCTTCGTCGCGCACGTCGGGAAAGATCGACTTGTAATGCGCGGTCATGGCGATCGCTTCCTCATCGACATGCGGCTTGCCCTGCAGGCGGGCGATGGCGATATCCAGCGTGAGGCCGATGATCGACTTGGTGGCGGAGACGTCCGGGCGCTTGTAGCCGAAAGCCACGAAGGTTCGTGCCATGACCTCATGGATCAACCGCACGCTATCGACCAGCGTGCCATCGCAATCGAAAAGAACCAGCTTCATTCGTCGTCCGGCTCCCCTGCCGATGCCATGTCAAGTCCGAGAAGGTTCCAGGTCTGCACCATATGCGGCGGCAGAGGAGCGGTTACGCGCAGGCGGCCGCCGTTCGGATGCGGAATATCGATATGGCGGGCGTGCAGATGCAGCCGCTTCTGCACGCCGCCCGGGAAATCCCAATTCGGATCGTCGTCGAAATATTTGGGGTCGCCGATGATCGGATGGCCCATGTGCAGCGCGTGGACGCGCAGCTGATGGGTGCGGCCGGTATAGGGCTCCATCTCAAGCCACGCGAGGCTCTGCGCGGCGGTTTCGAGCACGCGATAATAGGAGATGGCGTGATCGGCGTCCTCCTCTCCATGCTTGGCGATGCGCATGCGGTCGCCGTCAGGCGTCGCTTCCTTCACCAGCCAGGTCGAAATCTTGTCTTCATGCTTGCGCGGCACGCCCTTTACCAGTGACCAATAGGTCTTCTTGGTGTCGCGTTCACGGAAGGCCGCCGTCAACTTCTGCGCCGCGCCACGGGTGCGGGCAACGACGAGAACGCCAGACGTGTCGCGGTCGAGACGGTGCACCAGGCGCGGCTTCTCGCCCTTCTTGTTCGTCCATGCCTCGAGCATCTTGTCGATATGACGGGTAAGGCCGGAGCCGCCCTGCACGGCGAGGCCTGCCGGCTTGTTCAGCACATAGACCTTGTCGTCTTCATGCAGCAGCATCCGCGCAAGCAGCTCGGCATCGCCGGAATGTTTGAGGTCACTGCCGGCAATGGGGCCACTCTTCGGACCTTTGGCGTCGACATCCAGCGGCGGCACGCGCACCATCTGCCCCGGCTGAACGCGCGCGTCCGTCTTCACGCGTCCGCCGTCGACACGCACCTGACCGGAGCGCATCAGCTTCTGCAATTGTCCGAAGCCGAGCCCCGGAAAATGCACCTTGAACCAGCGGTCGAGGCGCATGCCGGCCTCGTCAGGCTCGACCTCAATATGCTCAATCCCGGCCATTCTTCTTCTTTCAAATACCGCGGCATGTCCCAGGAAGTGTCAGACGATCGCTGGACGGGGTTCATGCCTATTCAAACGACGGAACCATCGGCCCCGCGGCCGGACATTTTCCGGCCTTTTGACGTGGCTTTAGAGCATTTCGAGGAAAAGTGGAAATCGGAATTGCGCGGCAGAATGATTTTCTGGCTCAGTTTCCCTTGGCGGAGACGACGGGCAGATTGATATCGACCATGCCCGCCTTGTCGAACATCAGCATTACGGGCACCGTGCCGCCCTGCTTGAAGGGTGCCTTCACCTGCTTGAACATCATGTGCATCGTGTTCGGCGCAAGCGTCACGGTGGCACCGGCCGGAATGGCGATGCCGCCCTTTATCTCGCGCATCTTCATGATCTCGCCGTCCATCTTCATTTCGTGCAGTTCGACCTTGCCGGCCGCCGATGACGTCACCGAGGTCAGCCTGTCGTCGGACTTGCCGCCGTTGTGGATGGTGATGTACCCGCCGCCGACCGGCTGGCCGGGAAGCATGGCGCGAACATAGCCGCCGCTGATATCGAGATCGCCCAGTTTGACCCCGGCGGAGCCGGAAGGCGCCGCGCCGGCATCCATGTGCATTCCGGGCATCGACTTCATCGTGCCGTTGTCCTGCGCCATCGCTCCGCCGAGGGAAAGTGAAAATGCGCCGATCGAAGTCAGCAGTGCGGCGGCGTGGTTGCGGTTCATCTTCATCTCCTGCCCGGCTCCTCAAACGACGAAAAGGGATAGCCTCTCCCATGTCCGTTGCAAAGGCCCGTAATCATTGCCAAACGCAGGATTGATCGGCGCGACAAAAATTTGTTCAGCGGCGACATTTGCCCCTTGCCATCTCTGCCCGGGACCGGATAATGGCACTCGACCTTGTTGGGAGAATCCGGCGCAAGCCGGTGCCGAAGGAGCAACCGCCCCGGAAACTCTCAGGCCAAAGGACCAGCAAGGGGCAGACGGAACTCTGGAGAGAAGCGCGCAAGCGTTCGCCGAAGGGATAACAATCTCAGGCAAACAGACAGAGGGGGCTCATCGTCAGGCGCAGTCGCGCCGAAATTGTGAGCTCAGCGCTTCGAAACGAGCGCAAAACCCGGAGGCGTCATTTGGACGAGACCGCTGCCCTCAAGACAACACCCCTTCACGCCCTGCATGTGTCTCTCGGTGCCCGCATGGTGCCGTTTGCCGGCTACGACATGCCGGTGCAATATGCCCCCGGCGTCCTTAAGGAGCATCTCTGGACTCGATCGAATGCCGGCCTGTTCGATGTGTCGCATATGGGTCAGGTGACGATCCGCGCCCGCTCCGGCAAATATGAAGATGCTGCGCTCGCCCTGGAAAGCCTCGTGCCGGTCGATATCCTCGGCCTCGCCGAAGGCCGCCAGCGCTACGGCTTCTTCACCGACGACAAGGGCGGCATTCTGGACGATCTGATGATCACCCATTTGGACGACTATCTTTTCGTCGTCGTCAACGCTGCTTGCAAAGAGCAGGATTTCAAGCATCTTCAAGATCATATAGGCGATAGCTGCGAAGTTACATTACTCGATCGCGCGCTCATTGCCCTGCAGGGACCGCGCGCCGTCGATGTGCTTGCCGAACTCTGGGCCGATATCGCCTACATGAAGTTCATGGACGTGCGCCATTGTCGCCTCCACGACGTCTCCTGCCTCGTGTCGCGCTCAGGCTATAGCGGCGAAGACGGTTTCGAAATCTCCGTTCCGTCAGACAAGGCCGAGGATATCGCCAAGCGATTGCTGGAACATCCCGACGTTCAGCCCATCGGCCTCGGCGCCCGCGACTCCCTTCGCCTCGAAGCCGGTCTCTGCCTCTATGGCAACGACATCGACGAGACGACGACGCCGGCCGAAGGCGCGCTCGAATGGGCCATCCAGAAGGCCCGCAAGACCGGCGGCATCAGAGCCGGCGGCTTCCCCGGTGCAACCCGCATTCTCGCCGAACTCGATGGCGGCACGTCGCGCCGCCGCGTGGGCCTGAAGCCCGAGGGCAAGGCACCGGTTCGCGGTCACGCCAAGCTTTATGCCGATGCCGAAGGCAAGACCGAGATTGGCGAAGTCACGTCTGGCGGTTTCGGTCCCAGCGCCGAATCCCCGGTCGCCATGGGCTATGTGCCGACCGAATTCACGGCGCCCGGCACCACCGTTTATGCCGAGGTGCGCGGCAAGTATCTGCCGGTCGCCGTCAGCGCCCTGCCTTTCATCAAGCCTACCTACAAACGCTGAACGTCTTTTCCAGAGAGGATTATCCATGCTGAAGTTTACCGAAGAACACGAGTGGCTGAACATTGAAGGCGATGTCGCAACCGTCGGCATCACGGCGCATGCGGCCGAGCAGCTCGGCGATCTCGTGTTCGTGGAACTGCCCGAGGTCGGCGCCAGCTTCTCCAAGGGCGACGATGCGGCAACCGTCGAATCCGTCAAGGCGGCGTCCGAAGTCTATTGTCCGCTCGACGGAGAGATCACCGAAGTCAACGAAGCCATCACCGCCGACCCGGCGCTCGTCAATTCCGACCCGATGGGTGCCGGCTGGTTCTTCAAGCTCAAGCTGAAGAATGTGAGCGATGTCGATGGTCTTCTTGATGAATCCGGTTACAAGGAGCTGATCGGATAATGACGACGCCTACGGAATTCACATTCACCGACTATCAGCCATACGATTTTGCCAATCGCCGCCATATCGGCCCGTCTCCCTCCGAGATGACCGATATGCTCAAGGTGATCGGCTATAAGAGCCTCGATGGCCTGATCGACGCGACGCTGCCCCCGGCCATCCGCCAGAAGACGCCGCTCTCCTGGGGCGCGCCGATGACCGAGCGCGAGGCGCTCGACAGGCTGCGCGAGACCGCCAACAAGAACAAGGTTCTCGTTTCGCTGATCGGCCAGGGCTATTACGGCACGATCACGCCGCCGGTTATCCAGCGCAACATTCTGGAAAATCCGGCCTGGTACACCGCTTATACGCCCTACCAGCCGGAAATCAGCCAGGGCCGCCTCGAGGCACTGCTGAACTACCAGACGATGATCAGCGACCTCACCGGCCTCGATGTCGCCAACGCCTCGCTGCTCGATGAAGCGACCGCCGCGGCCGAAGGCATGGCGATGGCCGAACGCGTCGCCAAGTCGAAGGCAAAGGCCTTCTTCGTCGACGCCGCCTGCCATCCGCAGACCATCGCGCTGATCCGGACCCGCGCCGAGCCGCTCGGCTGGACCGTCATCGTCGGCAATCCCTTCACCGATCTCGATCCCGTCGATGTCTTCGGCGCGGTCTTCCAGTATCCCGGCACGCATGGCCATATCAACGACTTCAGCGGCCTGATCGCTCGCTTGCACCAGACCGGCGCAATCGCAATCGTCGCCGCCGATCTGCTGGCGCTGACGCTGCTGAAATCTCCGGGCGAAATGGGCGCTGATATCGCCATCGGCTCCTCGCAGCGCTTCGGCGTGCCGGTTGGCTACGGCGGCCCGCATGCGGCCTATATGGCGGTCAAGGACGAGTACAAGCGCTCCATGCCCGGCCGTCTCGTCGGCGTTTCGGTCGACGCACGCGGCAATCGCGCCTATCGCCTGTCGCTGCAGACACGCGAGCAGCATATCCGCCGCGAAAAGGCGACGTCGAACATCTGCACCGCACAGGTGCTGCTCGCCGTCATGGCCTCCATGTATGCGGTCTTCCACGGTCCGCAGGGTCTCAAGGCGATCGCCCAGCAGGTTCACCAGAAGGCCGTCCTGACGGCCAAGGGGCTGGAAAAGCTCGGCTACGCCGTCGAGCCTGAAACCTTCTTCGACACCATCACCGTCGAAGTCGGCCATATGCAGGGCCTCATCCTGCGCGCGGCCGTCGCCGAAGGCGTGAACCTGCGCAAGGTCGGTGAAACGAAGATCGGCATCAGCCTCGACGAGCGCACCCGCCCGGCGACGGTTGAAGCCGTCTGGCGCGCATTCGGCGGCGATTTCCGCATCGCCGATTTCGAGCCGTCCTATCGCCTGCCGAAGACCCTGCTGCGCACCAGCGAATACCTGGCGCATCCGATCTTCCATATGAACCGCGCCGAAAGCGAGATGACGCGCTACATCCGTCGTCTCTCCGACCGCGACCTGGCGCTCGACCGCTCGATGATCCCGCTCGGCTCCTGCACCATGAAGCTCAATGCGACGGCGGAAATGCTGCCGATCACATGGCCGGAATTTTCGGATATCCATCCTTTCGTTCCGGCCGACCAGGCGCTCGGCTACCGCGAGATGATCGACGACCTCACGGACAAGCTCTGCGCCGTGACCGGCTACGACGCCTTCTCCATGCAGCCGAATTCCGGCGCGCAGGGCGAATATGCCGGCCTCCTGACCATCCGCAATTACCATATTGCCAATGGCCAGGGACATCGCGACATCTGCCTCATCCCGACCTCCGCGCATGGGACCAACCCCGCCTCGGCGCAAATGGCGGGCATGAAGGTCGTAGTGGTCAAGGTCAGCGACGACGGCGATATCGACATGGCCGACTTCCGCGCCAAGACCGAGCAATATGCCGACAACCTCTCCTGCTGCATGATCACCTATCCCTCGACGCACGGCGTTTTCGAGGAGACGGTGAAGGAGATCTGCGATCTCGTGCACAAGCATGGCGGTCAGGTCTATCTCGACGGCGCCAACATGAACGCCATGGTCGGCCTGTCACGTCCGGGCGATATCGGTTCCGATGTCAGCCACCTGAACCTGCACAAGACCTTCTGCATCCCGCATGGCGGCGGCGGTCCGGGCATGGGCCCGATCGGCGTCAAGGCGCATCTGGCGCCCTATCTGCCCGGTCACCCGGAAACGGACGGTCGCAGCGGTGCTGTCTCGGCGGCAGCCTTCGGTTCGGCCTCTATCCTGCCGATCTCCTGGAGCTACTGCCTGATGATGGGCGGCGAAGGCCTGACGCAGGCGACGAAGGTGGCGATCCTCAACGCCAACTATATCGCCGCCCGGCTGAAGGGTGCCTATGATGTGCTCTATAAGTCCGAGGCCGGACGCGTCGCGCACGAATGCATCATCGATACCCGCCCGCTGGTCACAAGCGCCGGCGTGACGGTCGACGATGTCGCCAAGCGCCTCATCGATTGCGGCTTCCACGCGCCGACCATGAGCTGGCCGGTTGCCGGCACGCTGATGATCGAGCCGACCGAATCGGAAACCAAGGCCGAGCTCGACCGCTTCTGCGAGGCAATGCTGGCCATCCGCGAGGAAGCCCGCGCCATCGAGGACGGCCGGATGGACAAGACCAACAACCCGCTGAAGAACGCACCGCATACGGTGGAAGACCTGGTCGGCGAGTGGGATCGTCCCTATTCGCGCGAACAGGCCTGCTTTCCGCCCGGCGCCTTCCGCGTGGACAAATACTGGTCTCCGGTCAACCGCATCGACAATGTTTACGGCGACCGCAATCTGATCTGCACCTGCCCGCCGCTGGAATCCTACGCCGAGGCCGCGGAGTAGGATTTTTACGAAAAAGCGAAGCGGTTCAGTCGCTTCGCTTGCAATAGACATAAATCTATCGCGAAACTTGTCTATGAAAACGCCGCGTATCTCAACGGATGCGCGGCGTTTTTCGTGAGTCGGCATCGGGCCCTGGAATTCAGTTTCATGCCGGAACAACCGGAACATCACTTCATCATCGGACGAGCGGACTATTCCTCTTCCCCACTGCTTCTGCTGCATGGCAGCGGCGGGGACGAAACATCGCTTACCCCCCTTGCCGGCGCGGTCGCATCGCATCGGCCCTATATCGCCCTGCGCGGCTCCCTGACATGGGAGACAGGCTTTGCTTTCTTCCGTCGCAATCCGGATCGCAGCCTGGATCATGCCGATCTCGAGAGACGGACCGACAAACTCTGCCATTTCATCGCCTCGGCCTTGGAAGACGAGACAATCTCCCAGCCGCCAATTCTGCTCGGCTTCTCAAATGGCGCGATCATGGCCGCGTCCATTCTTCTTCGGCAACCGCAACTGGCCTCCGCCGCTATTCTGATACGGCCGCTCTCGCCGGCACCGACAGCAGATTTCCCGCCGCTGACCGCATTGCCGATCCTGATCACATCGGGCGAGCACGACCGGCGGCGCGAGGCCGGCGATGCGGATGTCATGAAAAACCAACTTGAAAATGCCGGCGCGGATGTCAGTGCCCATGTGCTGGCGGCCGGTCACGACCTTCATCAGGACGAGACCGGCATCATCCGCGATTGGCTGCTACGGAAAGGCCCATGACATGAATCAGGAGATTTCCCTGAGCACCGACGATCCCGACAGCTACATCGCAGCCGCTTTTGCAACGGACGATCCGGCCTCGATCGCCAAGGCACTGGGCGAAGTCGCCCGCACCCGCAACATGAGCAAGCTCGCCAAGGATGTCGGCATGAACCGTTCAGCGCTCTATCGCGCGCTCAGCGGCGATGGAAATCCGGAATTCGCGACGATCCTGAAAGTTGTCAAGGCGCTGGGGCTCAAGCTGACGCCGGTGCCGGCCGCGCATTGCGAATCCGGCACGATCTGAAAGACTGGAAGATAGAATTTGACTCAGATCGCCTGCGCAGACTGACGCTGTGCCGCCAGAGCAGCGAGATCGGCAGGCTTCAGCTCGACGGATTCGCCGCAGCCGCAGGCCGATGTCTGGTTCGGGTTGGTAAAGATGAAGCCCGAACGCAGCGTCGTCATCTCGAAGCCCATCTCCGTGCCGAGCAGATAAAGCACGGCCGACGGCTCGACCCAGACTCTTGCGCCGTCGCGCTCGATCAGATCATCCTTCGGGTTCGGCTCCGTCACCAGGTCGATGGTATATTCCATGCCGGCGCAACCGCCCTTCTTGATGCCGACGCGGACGCCCTTGGCATCAGGACCGGAATTCTCGACGATTGCCTTGACGCGGGCCGCTGCCGCATCCGTCATGCTCATCACTGAAAAGCCCATGGGCTCATTCTCCTTCCACAACCGGGGTCAAGATCCGGCGCTTCGAGTCTTAATGTAAAGCCGGCGGCTTAAAGCTTCAATACCAGCCGACGGCGACCTGCGCTTCTTCCGACATGCGGTCCGGCGTCCACGGCGGATCGAAGGTCATGCTGACATCGACGCCGGAAACGCCTTCGACGGCGCCGACGGCATTCTCGACCCAGCCCGGCATCTCGCCGGCAACGGGGCACCCGGGCGCGGTCAAGGTCATGACGATCTTCACCATGCGGTCGTCTTCGATATCGATCTTGTAGACCAGACCAAGCTCGAAAATATCGGCGGGAATTTCAGGATCGTAGACCGTTTTCAGCGCGCTGATGATATCGTCGCTGAGGCGAGCCAGCTCATCCTCGGGAATGCTGGAATGTACGATCCCTTCGCGTACGTCGATCTTCTGTTCGCTTTCGTCGAGTGACATCGCTTGCCTCCTTAGGCAAAGAACTTGCGCGCATATTCCAGCGCATCCGCCAAAGCATCCACCTCGGCGCGCGTATTGTACAGGCCGAACGATGCACGGCATGTGGAGGTAACGCCGAAGCGTTTCAAGAGCGGCTGGGCGCAATGCGTCCCGGCGCGAACGGCAACACCCTGGCGGTCGATCACCATCGAGACGTCGTGCGAATGGATGCCGGCAAGCTCGAAGGAGAAAATGCCGCCCTTGCCGGGCGCCGTGCCGATCACGCGCAACGAATTGATATCCCGTAGCCGCTCGGCCGCATAGGCGGCGAGATCGGCCTCGTGGCGTGCGATCGCCTCGCGGCCGACGCCGTCCATATAGTCGAGCGCGTAGCCCAAGCCGATCGCCTGCACGATCGGCGGCGTGCCGGCTTCGAAGCGATGCGGCGGCTCGTTGTAGGTGACGTTTTCCTCGGTGACGTCGAAGATCATCTCGCCGCCGCCCTGGAAAGGCCGCATCTCGGCAAGCCGATCCTTCTTGCCGTAGAGAACGCCGATGCCGGAGGGGCCATAGAGCTTGTGCCCGGTCATGACGTACCAGTCACAATCGATATCCTGCACGTCGACAGGCAGATGCACCGCACCCTGCGACCCGTCGATCAGAACCGGAATGCCGCGCCCATGGGCGATGCGGCACACTTCCTTCACCGGAACGATGGTTCCGAGCGCGTTCGACATATGGGTGATGGCGACGAGCTTGGTGCGCTCCGTGAGGCTCTTCTCGAAATCCTCGATATGGAACGCGCCCTCGTCGTCGACCGGCACCCAGACGAGCTTGGCGCCCTGCCGCTCCCGGATGAAATGCCAGGGAACGATATTGGAGTGATGCTCCATGATGGAGACGACGATCTCGTCGCCTTCGCCGATCTTCGGCATGCCCCAACCGTAGGCGACGGTGTTGATCGCCTCCGTCGAATTCTTGGTGAAAACGATATCGTCCACCGACGGCGCGTTCAGGAAGCGGCGCACTTTTTCGCGAGCCGCCTCATAGGCTTCCGTCGCCGCGTTGGACAGGAAGTGCAGGCCGCGATGCACATTGGCATATTCGTTGGAATAGGCATGTGAAATCGCGTCGATGACGACTTGCGGCTTCTGTGCCGACGCGCCGTTGTCGAGATAGACCAACGGCTTGCCATGCACCGTTTTCGTCAGGATCGGGAAATCCCGGCGAATGGCTTCGACGTCATAGGCCGTTGCCGGCAGGATCTTGTCCACGAGCTTTGCCTCCAATCAGGCGTGCTTTTCCAGCCAGCCGGAGATAACGCCTTCCAGCGCCTCGACCAGGGCTTCGTCTTCCAGTTCCTCGACGATCTCCGCCACGAAGGCGTTGACCAGCATGGCACGCGCCTTGTTCTTCGGAATGCCGCGCGCCATCAGGTAGTAGAGATGGTTGCCGTCGATATCGGCGACAGTCGCACCATGGCCGCACTGCACGTCGTCGGCGAAGATTTCGAGCTCCGGCTTCACCGAGAATTCGGCATCGTCGGACATCAGCAGCGTATTGCAAGCCATGCGCGCGTCGGTCTTCTGCGCATCGGGCGCCACACGGATCATGCCCTGGAAGACGCCGCGGGCGCGGTCGAACACCACGTTACGGACGATTTCCGTCGAGCCTGTATGCGGAACGTCATGGCCGAGCACCAGCGTCACGTCCGTATGGGTGTCGCCACCCAAAAGATTGACGCCGCGAATCTTGAGATCGGCGCCCTCGCCCGTCACCTTGACATGCAGTTCCTGGCGCACCAGCTTGCCGCCGGCGTTGATGACGAACAGTCTCAGCTTGGCGTCGGCACCGAGATCGACACGGATCTGGCCGAGATGCGTATCCTCGGTTCCCTGTTCCTGCAGGACGATCCAGGTCACGTCGGCCCGCTCGCCGATCTTGACTTCGCTCACCGACGAGACGAGTGCCGCGGCACCTTCGACGGCCTGATGGCGCTCGATGAGGGTCGCCTTGACGTCGGCGCCGAAGTTGACAGGCAGGCGGCTGTGAATCTGGCCGCCGGCATGGACGAACTGCACTTCCAGGGGCGCGTCGAGTTCCGTGCCGTCGGGCAGATCGATGACATAGCCATCGCGCACGAAGCTTGCATTGATGCGCCCGATGGCATCATCCTTGCCGAGCGCTTCGAGCCCGGCGGCAGCCTTGCCGTTGACCAGGCTGTCCGCATAGCGTGCGACCGTCAGATTCTTGACGGCAGCCTTCTCGCTCGCCCTGCCCTGAAGAACGGCGAGAACGGAAGATCCCTCGACCGTCGGCGGCAGCGCTTCGGCTAGACCCTTGCCGATGTCGCTGGGAACCAGACGCAGCAGGTTCTTGAAATCGGTGTAGTGCCAGGCCTCGACGCGGCGCGTCGGCAGGCCTGCGGTTTTCAGGTCGTCCAGCAGCCGATCCCGGACGGCAAAGACTTCGCCGTCACCGGGCAGATCGCCCAACTGGTCGTTATATGCCTCGATCAACGCCGTTTCCGCGGCGGTGAGGCGGTTCGTCGTCTGAATGTTCATCGACGTGTCCTTTCCGCCCCGATCAGGCTGCAGCTCCGATGATGTCGGCATAGCCGTTGGCTTCGAGCTCATGCGCCAGCGTCTTGTCGCCGGACTTGATTACCTGGCCCTTGTAGAGAACGTGAACGGTGTCCGGAACGATATAGTCGAGCAGGCGCTGATAGTGGGTGATGACGATCACGGCGCGATCCGGGGAGCGCAGCGCGTTGACGCCATCGGCAACGATCTTCAAGGCGTCGATGTCGAGGCCGGAATCGGTTTCATCGAGCACGCAAAGCTTCGGCTCCAGCAGAGCCATCTGCAGGATTTCCGCGCGCTTCTTCTCGCCGCCGGAGAAGCCGACGTTTAGCGGGCGCTTCAGCATGTCCATGTTGATCTGCAGCTTGGCCGCGGCATCCTTGACGCGGCGGATGAAGTCCGGCGTCGTCAGCTCGTCTTCGCCGCGTGCCTTGCGCTGCTCGTTCAGGGCCACCTTCAGGAACTGCATGGTGGCGACACCGGGAATTTCGACCGGATACTGGAAGGCCAGGAAGATGCCCTTTGAAGCGCGTTCGGCGGCATCGAGCTCCAGAATGCTCTCGCCGTTATAGAGAATGTCACCCTCGGTGACTTCGTAGTCGCTGCGGCCGGCCAGGATATAGGAGAGCGTCGACTTGCCGGAGCCATTCGGCCCCATGATCGCGGCGACTTCGCCTGCCTTCACGGTCAGGTTCAGGCCACGGATGATTTCGGTGCCGTCTTCGGCGATACGGGCGTGCAGGTTCTTGATTTCAAGCATTGTAGAATCCTAACGAAGGAATGGACGTGCGGCGCGCTCGGCGCGCCAGAACTGGTTTTTATGCGAAGGTCAGCCGACGCTGCCTTCAAGCGAGATGCCGATCAGCTTCTGTGCTTCGACGGCGAATTCCATCGGCAGCTCCTGCAGCACTTCCTTGACGAAGCCGTTGACGATCAGTGCGATCGCCGCTTCGGTCGGGATGCCGCGCTGCAGGCAGTAGAACAGCTGGTCCTCGGAGATCTTCGACGTCGTGGCTTCATGCTCGAACTGCGCCGTCGAGTTCTTCGCCTCGATGTAGGGCACGGTATGCGCGCCGCATTTGTCGCCGATCAGCAGCGAATCGCACTGCGTGAAGTTACGGGCGTTCGACGCCTTGCGGTGAGCCGAGACCTGACCGCGATAGGTGTTCTGCGAGACGCCGGCAGCGATGCCCTTCGAAACGATACGGCTCGACGTGTTCTTGCCGAGATGGATCATCTTGGTGCCGCTGTCGACCTGCTGATGGCCGTTGGAAACGGCGATCGAGTAGAATTCGCCACGGCTGTCGTCGCCGCGCAGGATGCAGGACGGATATTTCCAGGTGATCGCGGAGCCGGTCTCGACCTGCGTCCAGGAAATCTTGGAACGGTGGCCGCGGCAATCGCCACGCTTGGTAACGAAGTTGTAGATACCGCCCTTGCCGTTGCTGTCGCCCGGATACCAGTTCTGGACGGTCGAATACTTGATCTCGGCATCATCCAGGGCGACAAGCTCGACGACGGCGGCGTGCAGCTGGTTTTCGTCACGCTGCGGCGCGGTGCAGCCTTCGAGATAGGAGACATAAGCTCCCTCTTCGGCGATGATCAGCGTGCGCTCGAACTGGCCGGTGTTCTTCTCGTTGATACGGAAATAGGTCGACAGTTCCATCGGGCAACGAACGCCCTTCGGCACGAAGACGAACGAACCGTCGGTGAAGACGGCCGAATTCAGCGTCGCGTAGAAATTATCGGTCGTCGGCACGACGGAGCCGAGATACTTGCGCACCAGATCGGGATGTTCGCGGATGGCTTCGGAGATCGACATGAAAATCACGCCGGCCTTTTTCAGCTCTTCCTTGAACGTGGTGACGACCGAAACGGAATCGAACACGGCATCGACCGCGATCTTCGACTGCTTGACACCGGCAAGCATCTCCTGCTCGCGCAAGGGGATGCCCAGCTTCTCGTAAACCTTTAAGAGTTCCGGATCGACGTCCTCAAGCGAGGTCGGTCCCGACGTGCTCTTCGGCGCGGCATAATAATAGATGTCGTTGAAGTCGATCTTCGGATAGTCGACGCGCGCCCATGTGGGCTCTTCCAGCGTCAGCCAGCGGCGATAGGCTTCGAGGCGCCATTCCAGCATCCATTCCGGCTCCTGCTTCTTGGCGGAGATGAAGCGGATGATGTCTTCGGATAGGCCCTTGGGAGCCTTGTCCACCTCGATGGTGGTTTCAAAACCATACTTATACTGGTCCACGTCGATCTGGCGAACCTGATCGACCGTTTCCTGGACTGCAGGCATTTCGTTCTCCAATCTCGCCGGATCCAAGGTCCGGCAGCTTGTCAACGTTGCGGCAGACTTATGTCTGCCCCCTATGTAGTCGGCCAAAAGGGATTTTTCATCCCGCTTGGCAAGCGGAAAATTCTGTTTCCGCAAAATTATGGCCGT
Organism: Martinezella lusitana; assembly: GCF_010668395.1. Classification (GTDB taxonomy): domain Bacteria; phylum Pseudomonadota; class Alphaproteobacteria; order Rhizobiales; family Rhizobiaceae; genus Rhizobium; species Rhizobium lusitanum_A. The sequence continues at coordinate 143,425 of NZ_WUEY01000015.1, read as the reverse complement.
CAGGCCGCCGCACCCGCCAGTTTGCGCCTTCCCGCGATGCGGGCAAAAGCAGCGATTGCCTGGTCGATGTCGGCCTCGGTAGTGGTGGGCCCCAGCGAAATGCGCAGAGCCCCGAGCTTGGGATCGCATCCCATCGCCACGAGCACATGGCTCTCGCCGACCTTGCCCGACGAGCAGGCGGAGCCGGCCGATATGGCGACGCCTTCGAGATCGAAGGCAATCTGGCCGGTCTCGGATTTCAATCCCGGCAAGGTAAAGAAGCAGGTATTCGGAACGCGCGCGCCACCTTCGCCATGAATAGTGACATCCGGTGCAGCAAGCCGCATACCGTCCTCCAGCCGCTCGCGAAGCACCTCGATCGCGGCATTGCGGGCATCGAACTGATCCAGCGCCGCAGCTGCAGCCGCGCCGAAGCCGATGATCGCCAGCGTGTTTTCCGTGCCTGAGCGATGGCCTTTTTCCTGTCCGCCGCCATGGATCAGCGGCTTCGGCATCAGAACCTCGCCGCGTGAGACGAGCGCGCCGACACCCTTGGGGCCGCCGATCTTGTGCGAGGAGACGATGAGGAAATCTGCGCCGATCTCATTGATATCGAGCGGTACCCGACCGGCAGCCTGCACGGCATCGACGACGAACAGCCCGCCGGCAGCTTGAACAATCTTCGCCGCTTCACCGACGGGCTGGAGAATTCCAGTCTCGTTGTTGGCGAGCATGATGGCAACCATCGGCAGGCCGGCCGTCTTGTCATGGGCGGAGAGCATCGCCTCCAGCGCGGCAAGATCGACCGTGCCGTCCGGCGTCACCGGTATTTCGCTGATCCTGTCCCCGGCAAATCGCCCGCCCTCGCGCACGGCGGGATGTTCGACGGCCGATATATACAAATGGCTTACCGTCAGCGGCGTGCGCCCCATGCGGAATTCCGGCGTCAGCACCATGTTGGCCGCCTCGGTGGCGCCGCTGGTGAAAACGACATGAGCAGGCTCGGCACCCGTCAAGCTTGCAACCTGCCGACGCGCGGCCTCGACGGCGGCGCGCGCCGCCCTACCTTCGCCGTGAACGGAATTGGGGTTGCCTTGAATATCCATCGCACGCATCATTGCCTCGCGCACCGCCGGATGAAGCGGCGCGGTAGCATTCCAATCGAGATAAAGGCGTGGTGCCGCCATAATCTTCTTCCTGCGCGACGTTGCTTTGCTAAGGTCGGCTCATTTTCCTTGAAATTTCAGCCGAGCATGCCTTATGACACGTTCCACAAACCGTTGCACACACAACGCGCGGACCACCGCATCAAGTTTCGAATTGTTCTAAACTGCGTTCTAGAAAAGATGAGCGCATTCGTCAAGTCAACTTGCTGCGTGCCGTTGGGTTTGAACGCAGAAAAAGAAGAGCCGGAGTATCGATGCCTGAAGTAATTTTCAACGGCCCCGCTGGTCGCCTTGAAGGCCGCTATCAACCCTCCAAGGAGAAGAGCGCCCCGATCGCGATCATTCTTCATCCCCACCCGCAGTTCGGTGGGACGATGAACAACCAAGTTGTCTACCAGCTCTTCTATATGTTCCAGAAGCGCGGCTTCACGACGCTTCGCTTCAACTTCCGCGGAATCGGGCGCAGCCAGGGCGAGTTCGATCACGGCGCCGGCGAGCTTTCCGATGCGGCATCGGCGCTCGATTGGGTCCAGAGCCTTCATCCTGATTCCAAGAGCTGCTGGGTTGCCGGTTACTCCTTCGGCGCCTGGATCGGCATGCAGCTCCTGATGCGCCGCCCCGAGATCGAAGGTTTCATGTCGATCGCACCGCAGCCGAACATCTACGATTTCTCCTTCCTCGCCCCCTGCCCGTCGTCCGGCCTCATCATCAACGGCGACGCCGACAAGGTCGCGCCGGAAAAGGATGTCAACGGCCTCGTCGAGAAACTGAAGACGCAAAAGGGTATCCTCATCACGCACAAGATCGTGTCGGGTGCCAACCACTTCTTCAACGGCCAGGTCGACACGCTTCTGGGCGAATGCGAGGATTACCTCGATCGCCGCCTGAACGGCGAACTGGTGCCGGAACCGGCCGCCAAGCGCATCCGCTAAGGAAACCGGCCCTTATCGGGCCATCCTGAACGTTGGACACGAGATCCCGTCGATGGTCATCGGCGGGTGATCCTGCATCCCGATCTTTCGCAACACGCGTTGCGATGCCGAATTCTCCGGATGCGTGAAGGCGATGAACTGCCTGGAAAAACCGCGGCTGAAGAACCATTGGGCGAGCGCGGCGGCGATCTCCGTCGCATAGCCATTGCCCCAGGCTTCCCTTCGTATCGAGTAACCGAGTTCGAATTCGCCACGCCCGCTTTCCCCCTGAAAGCGCGAAAAACCGGCTCGGCCGATAAAGCGGCCATCTTCACGCTTCAGCATCTTGTATTTGGTCACGCCGTCGCGCGCCTGTTCGCCGAACCAGCTCTTCAGCCGCTCCTCCGCCTTTTCCAGCGTCCACGGAGCCGCGCCGGAAAGATAGCGCGTCGTTTCGATCGTCGAATGCAGCTGCCGAATCAGCTCTGCATCGTCCTTGCCCCACATCGTCAGAACGAGGCGCGGAGTTTCGAGAACCGGGATGTCACTCATCAGCTTGCCTGCTTTCGCGGTACGGTATCGGCACGAATTCGCGGACAAGTGCTAAACGCACGGCATGATTTCAACAAGGGCAATCGGGTGATAGTGCGAGCGCCGCAACCGCCTGAAAATAGCGCTTTGACCCGTCGCCGCGCCTGAAACTTGACATTGCACCCACCAAAATGATGACGCGTCGGCAAATCGGTGCTAAACGCGCCACCGCGACATTCAACAACAGCGACTTCACCGCATCCTGCAGCGATGCGGCTTCGAGAGACCAAGATCATGGCTGAGTTCAAATCCGATTTCCTGCGCACTCTGCAAGAGCGCGGCTTCATTCATCAGATTTCCGATGAATCCGGCCTCGACGACCTCTTCGCCAAGGAAACCGTGACGGCCTATATCGGCTTCGATCCGACGGCGTCGAGCTTGCACGCCGGCTCGCTGATCCAGATCATGATGCTGCACTGGATGCAGGCAACCGGCCATCGGCCCATCTCGCTGATGGGCGGCGGCACCGGCATGGTCGGCGACCCCTCCTTCAAGGAAGAGTCCCGCCAGCTCATGACGATCGATACGATCGAAAGCAACATCGCTTCGATCAAGCGTTGCTTTTCGAACTACCTCAGCTACGGCGAAGGCCCGAAGAATGCGTTGATGATCAACAACGCCGAATGGCTGCGCTCGCTGAACTACCTCGAATTCCTGCGCGACGTTGGCCGCCACTTCTCGGTCAATCGCATGCTGTCATTCGACAGCGTCAAGACGCGCCTCGACCGCGAGCAATCGCTGTCCTTCCTCGAATTCAACTACATGATCCTGCAGGCCTACGACTTCGTCGAGCTGGCCAAGCGCTATGATTGCCGCCTGCAGATGGGCGGTTCGGATCAGTGGGGCAACATCGTCAACGGTATCGACCTTGGTCACCGCATGGGGACGCCGCAGCTCTTCGCACTGACGTCGCCCTTGCTGACGACGGCGTCGGGCGCCAAGATGGGCAAGTCCGCCACCGGCGCGGTCTGGCTGAATGCCGACCTGCTCTCGGCCTACGACTTCTGGCAGTACTGGCGCAACACCGAGGATGCCGACGTTTCCCGCTTCCTGAAGCTCTACACGACGCTGCCGATGGACGAGATCGCCCGTCTTTCGGCGCTCGCCGGCTCTGAAATCAACGAGGTCAAGAAGATCCTCGCGACCGAGGTTACGGCAATCCTGCACGGCCGCGCCGCGGCCGAGCAGGCAGCCGAAACCGCGCGCAAGACTTTCGAGGAAGGCGGCCTGTCCGAAAACCTGCCGTCGGTCGACGTTCCGGCCTCCGAACTGGAAGCCGGCATCGGCCTTCTCTCGCTGATCGTTCGCGCCGGCCTTGCCGCTTCCAACGGCGAGGCTCGCCGCCACGTCCAGGGCGGCGCGGTGCGTATCAACGACGAAGCCGTCAGCGACGAGCGCAAGGTCATCGGCAGCGGCGAAGTGACGGCGGATGGCGTCGTCAAGCTGTCGCTCGGCAAGAAGAAGCACATCCTGATCCGGCCGGCGGGTTGATCAATCGAGCAGTCTTCCAACAAAGCCGGCGCATCCCCGCCGGCTTTGTTGCTTTTTGCCTTGAGCGTGGACTTGGCGATATCGTCTGCCTTGTTCGAGACTTTTTACGTCCGTTTTGTCGGATCGCCGTTGGCCCGCTCGTCCTCTGGTAATATCCTAATCCCAGAGGTGCCTTATGGACGAACTGCCGGTGATCAAGACGAGGCGCAAAGGCCGAAGCCTCACGCAGAGCATGTTGATTCCGAGCGAGGAGATGATTATCCGCGCGCTACGGGCGGCGACCCCTGGGCAACTATCCGACGTTGCCGGAGTCAGGCGGGCGCTTGCAAAGCAATATGGAGCGGATGCTTGCTGTCCGGTCACCCTTCAGCGGCATCTGGTGCAGATCAGCCAGAGCGGTACCGCTCCGTTTTGGCGCCTTGTGGACCCCGATCGACCATTTGCGCGGCGCGTGGCCGGCGGACCCGAAGGCATCCGCCAGCGATTGGCCGAGGAAAAATGATAGCCGTCGCGCCGTGCGCCTGATCAGAATTCGAAGATCTGCCTGAAGACGCCCGGCGCGATGATCGACAATGGATTGATCTGCATGTTCGGCTTGTCGAAGCTGCCCGTCAGCCGGAAAGTGATGCCGATCAGGCCGCGATCGCTGCCGTTGCCCAGAATGAAGCCGACGATGGGAACTTCTGCGAACAGCCGGTTCAGGCCGTAAGCGGGCATGAAGGTCCCGGTCATGTCCATCTTGCCGCTGGCATCCTTCAGCACTCCCTGGAACGTCGCCCCCACCTGCACGCCGCGCACCACGCCGTTCTCGACCGAAAGTGCGCCGTCACGCATGACCAGTCGGGCAAAACCCCGCCCGAAGCTCTGCGAGCGCGTATCGATATTCTCCTTGACGGCCGAGTTCAGGCTCTTTCCGTTCTTGCCGCTCGGCGTCGACACGATGGTCGAGAGCTTCTTTTCATCGATGATGGAGAAGTTGCGGATATCCAGCGAGCCGTCCCAATCATCCTGCCCGGTCGAGCGGAGCGACAAATTCAACAGCCCGCCCCTCAGGTGCTTGTAGAGATCTGTAAAGCGCGCCACCGCGCCGGCATCGCCGCTTGTGATACGGATCGCTCCATTGCTGCCCTTGCTCATCTGCGTGACGAGCGCCTCGCCGCTGCGCGTCACGCCGGAGAAATCCGCTGCCGTCGTCTTGCCGCCGGCGATCGAATAGACGCCCTTGACGTTGCCGATCGTCTCGTCGTTGAAGCCGATGACCTTGTCGATATTGGCTCGAACGGTCGCGCTCGCTGAATCGTCCCCGCCGGAGCTTTGCTGGCCGCCGGACGTCGATGTCTTCAGGCGCGCGAGGATCGGGCGTATGTCCGCGGAATTGCCCGATACGGAGACGTCGTAGCCGCTGCTCTTGCTCCGCTTCAGGGATAGCGCGAAATCGTCGAGCGCCGAGAGCTTCACGCTATCGAAATTGGCCGACGACAGGCTTCCCTTGCTGATCAGGAGATCGCCGCTGACCCCGAAACCATCCCCCTTGAGCGTGAAGTTCTTCAAGGCGGTCTGGCTATCCGGTCCGGACGCTTCAAACTGAGCCGTCGCCGGAATGCCGACGCCCTTCGACCAACCGACCCAGGGAACCGTGAGCGTCGCCTTACCGAGATCGACCTTGACGCCCTGACGATCGTCGTCGATGCGGGTCAGCTCCACCTTGACGGGCCCGTCTATCATATCGCGAAGACCCGGCAGAACCGTGTTGCGCTGGGCGTCGTTGAGCGTCGCCGTTATCACGCGGCTGCGTTTGACGGACGATTTGCCGTCGGTGGGCTCGACCATGTCGATCTGCGCGGGAATACCGTCGATCTGGGCCTGCGCCTGCAAGTGCACGGATTGCGAGTCAGCCGAAATCTCGCCGGTGATATTGTCGATCTTGCGATTGTTCATCGGCTTCAGCAGATCGACATTGTTGAGCTCGAGTGTCGCCTGCCAATCCGGCGGAGGCGGCTTCTGGTCGTTGATCAGCCCGATCCTGGCATCGACCTTGGCGACGATCTTGCCGTTGAAATCCTCCGGCTTGAACTCGGTTCTCTGCAATACCTCGAGAGGCTTGTAGGTAAGAAGCTCGCCGATGGCGTCGCCGGAACCGGATATCGTCAGCGCGAGATCGGCCATCAGCGGCTTGTCGTAGGTCGACGGGATCGAAAAGCTGCTGTTATTCAGGGAGATCGTTCGTCCGGTCGGGAAATAGGAGGTCGCCGTATTGATATCGACGACCATCGCCGGACCGGTCAGGTCGAAATGGGCCTTGGTGTCGCGCAGCGGCGGAATTTCGCCCGGAATGTTCAGGCGGGCGCCGTCTATGTCGAAGGCGATGTGGAGCTCGTTCTTGCCGAGCTGCAGCTTGCCGGATTGGGCAGCCTCCCGCAGCCTTCCGGCAGGAATGAAGACCGATATGACGGCATTGGTCACCGAGCCGCCGAAGAGGTTGGCTTCGACCCAGGCCCTGGGCTTGGACGCCATCCAGAACGGCCATAGCTGCTTGACGACCGTCGTGTCGAGCTTGTCGGCTCGGCCGCCGAAACTGATCTCCGGCGAGCTGTCTCCGAACTTCGCATGGAGAGAGCCGAACAGCGCGCCCTGCGGCGTCGATATGCCGAGATTGTCGACCTGAAGCTCCTTGGTCGCCGAAAGGAAGCGTCCCATGGCGCGGCCATCGAAGCTAACAGGCTTTTCCCCCGAAATGGACGAGGCGGCGATACCGTTCTTGATCACGAAATCGACCCCGAACCCCTTGCCTGCGTTGGCATCGATACGATCGAGATCGATGAGGGCACCGGAGAAAGGCACCATCGTACCGACGAATTGCACCTTCGACGGCGCAATCTCCAAGGTCTGGTGGTCGAAATTGTAGGCGAGGTTGATATTGCCTGCCGTCAGGTCCTGCGCATCGCGGTCCATATAGATGGTGCCAGGCTTTACATTGATCGAAGCATCGAGCTTCGGATCGGCACCATCGCCTCCCTTGACGGCCGAAAGCGTGACGTCGGCAAGGCTCATGACGCCCTGCCGCGGCGTGCCGCTTGCATCATAGGCCATCGTCAGCGGCTTCAGATCGAGATTGGATATTTTCGCGATCAATGAAGACGTGTGGCCGGCCTCCTGCTGATTCGCCTTCACATCCAGGGTCGCAACGGATCCGTTGACGGCGACCTTGCCATAAAGATGCAGGGAGTTCGGCTCGGCCCGTTCGAAGGTCAGGCTATCGACCACGAGGGAGATCGGATCGCCCTCCTGACGCGCCAGCTTCATGGAGAAGCCGGAAATACGCACGGAGTTCGTCCCACCGCGCTGCACGAAATGTTCCAGAAAATCGAGATTGTCGAAGGTCGCGCTGAGAGCCCGCGGCAATGCATCGACGCGCAACGCCGTCAGATCGACCGGATCTCCCTGGGGCAGCAGCGACGTATCGAGCGCAATGCCCTCCGCCGCCACGCTCGCCACTTCGATCCGCCCTTCGATCAAGGCCAGCGGATCCAGCTCCATATTCACCGCCGACATCGTCGACAGATGCTTGCCGCTGTCCTGATCGACCACATTGACGTCGCGCGCCTCCAGCGCCAGCCGCAGATCGGAGGTGAACCGGATCACGGTCGCGCCGACTTCGGCCTTGTAACGTGGCCCGATAGCTTGATCGAGGGCCGTCTGCGCCTTCTGCGATAGCGGCTCGTCGAAGACGCCGCTTTCGATGGTCGCGATGACGGCTCCGAGGATGACGGCAAGGAATGCGAAGAAAACCAGCGTCATCCGGCAGACATGCCAGACATGCGAGCGGCTGCGGCGGGAGCGCTCGGGCACATGGACAATCAAGGGATCTTCGACCTGGGCGGACGGCAGATGGTCGAGCGACACGAGATCCTTTTTGCGGAATGTTACCTTTTCGCCTCGGATCACTCCTGTGCGTGCCTTTCGCTCTTCTTCTTTTTTGATGACGCTGCGTCCCATTGGACGGCATACGCGGGCAGTATATATGGCTTCCCGTGAGTGTCATCTAAAAAACCGGCAAAAGAAAGGTTTTCCCGTGACGGAAGTTTTCCCAGTTCAACCAGGCATTGGCGACAAGGCACCGGATTTCGATCTTCCGCGTGACGGCGGCGGACGCGTGAGTCTCGCAGATTTCGCCGCAAGACCGCTGGTCATCTATTTCTATCCGAAGGACGACACCACGGCATGCACGACGGAATCGATTTCCTTCACGGCGCTCTCAGGCGAGTTCGGCAAGGCGGGTGTCGCCCTTCTCGGCGTCTCGCCGGATACCGTCAAGAGCCATGACAAATTCGTCAAGAAGCATGCGCTTTCCATTCCGCTCGCCGCCGACGAGGAAAAGACGATGGCTATCGCCTATGGAGTCTGGCGGGAAAAAAGCATGTATGGCCGCACCTATATGGGTGTCGTCCGCTCGACCTTTCTGATCGGCTCCGACGGCCGGATCGCCAGGATATGGGACAAGGTCAAGGTCGCGGGGCATGCCGAGGCAGTTCTGGCCGCTGCAAAGGAACTCTGACGGCATGACTGGCAGTCCCGAAACGATCACCTCGCTGCGTGGCGGCGCCATCGCCGCCATCCTTGCGGCCGATCTCGATCGCAAGACCGCGCTTGCCCAGGAATCGGCGACGCGCTGGTTTGCCCGCACCCTCTCCCTGCGCTCGCCGCTCGATCCGCCCTTGGCCGATCGCCCCGGCCGGCCGGAGAAGCCGGATCTGGTGCCGCCCAAACATATGGAAAAACGCTCCCTGCACACGCTCAAGGGCCGGATCGCACTATTGCATGCCATCGCCCATATCGAGCTGAATGCCGTCGATCTGGCGCTGGATATCGTCGCCCGCTTCGCGACCGGCCCGGTCCCCAATTCGTTCTTCGACGGGTGGATGCAGGTCGCCTTCGAGGAAGCCAAGCATTTCCGTATGGTACGCGCGCGCCTGCGCGAGCTGGGCGCCGACTATGGCGATCTTCCCGCCCATGACGGCCTATGGCAGGCAGCCCATGCGACCCGAACCGATCTGACGGCCCGCCTCGCCGTCGTGCCCCTCATCCTGGAAGCCAGGGGGCTGGACGTGACGCCGGCATTGCAGGCAAAGATGCGCGAGACCGGCGACCTGGAGAGCGCCGCGATTCTCGATGTCATCTACAATGACGAAAAAGGCCATGTCGCTGTGGGTGCCAAATGGTTCCGCTTTCTGTGCGCGCGGGAGAAACGCGATCCCGCCCGGACGTTCCAGGAGCTGGTGCGCGCCAATTTCCGCGGCTCGCTCAAGGCGCCGTTCAACGACATTGCCCGCGCGGAAGCAGGACTGACGCCTTCCTTCTATCGCTCCCTGACATCCACGAGCAGCGCATAGCCCACTCAGATCAAAGGGTTTTCCCGTATCTAACGATGACTTCGAAAGCATTCGTTAACCATAATGCCGTGTACTTCCAATCAATGCCAAAAGGCATCGATTGGGAGATTCTCGGTGACAGCAAAGCCTCAGAACCGGGTTTTCGGCAAACAACAGCGGCATCACACCATTATCGTCGCGAGCGGCGATACGGTGCGCCATATGACCGTGCGCCCATGGATGGCGGCCATTGCCGTCTGTCTGGTCGGTATCTTCTCGATCGGCTATCTCCTTGCGACGTCGTACCTCGTGTTGCGGGACGATCTGATCGGCGCGACGATGGCGCGCCAGGCGCGCATGCAATATGACTATGAGGATCGCATCGCCGCGCTGCGCGCCCAGGTCGACCGTGTCACGTCCCGCCAGCTTCTCGATCAGCAGGTGGTGGAAGAAAAGGTCGACAAGCTTATCGAGCAGCAACAGCAACTGACCTCGCGGAACGGCAAACTCAGCACCCTGCTCGACAGGGCGGAGAATTCCGGCCTGACCGACAAGAGCGCGCATCCCGATGCAAATACGGCCGCCCCCAAGAATGAGCACGCTCAGCTGACCTCGCCCAAGGCGATCGAAAAGCTTCTCCTCGGCGGCAAGCCGGCCGACGCCACGCCCGACAACTCCACGCTCGCCTATGTCCCCGCCCCGGAAACCGTCGCGGATCGCGCCGATCGTGTCTTCTCAAAGGTGACGCTGTCGCTAAAGCACATCGAACAGGATCAGCTGTCCAGAATCCGCAATCTCACCGCGGACGCCTCCGAAACCGCGAACGAGATCCAGACGATCATGCACAATGTCGGCGTCAAAGTTCCGAATGATGTCGCAAGCTCAGGAAGCGATGACACGGATGGCGGCGTCGGCGGTCCTTATGTCCCGCCGGAAAACGTCGATCAGTTCGAGCAGTCGATGGCAGACCTCGATACCGCGTTGACGCATCTGGAAACGGTGCGGGGAGCGGCCGAAAGCCTGCCGTTCCGCAATCCGGCTGCGGGCAAGCTCATCACCAGCCCCTTCGGCAACCGCAAGGACCCGTTCTTCGGCACCCTGGCTCTCCACACGGGTACGGATTTTCATTTCAGTCCCGGCGAGAAGGTCAAGGCCACGGCGCCCGGCAGGATAACGGCAGCCGGCTGGACCGGCGGCTACGGCAACATGGTGGAGATCGACCACGGCGATGGCATCTCGACGCGCTATGGCCATATGGAACAGGTGCTCGTCAAGATCGGCGACAAGGTCGGCGCAGGCGATGTCGTGGGTCTTGCCGGCAGCACCGGGCGCTCGACCGGGACCCATCTGCACTATGAAGTACGCGAGAATGGGCATCCCGTCGATCCGATGTATTTCATCAATGCCGGCACGAAACTCGCAAGTTACATCAGCGGATTGGGCGCAATTTAGCTGCCGGAATTGTGACAAACGCGCAACAAAGTTGGCACTAATCCGAAAATTGTGTCATGAATGAACTTCAGGTCGGTTGAAGCGCCTGCTTTCCTTGACTTCCCGGGTATTTGGTTCTATGTCGCCCAGCATTACGGCACGCTCCTGCATGTCGACTCATGGTGTTCGACTGAACCAAGACGGAACTAGATTTCCCTTTGACAACATTTGCTGACCTTGGCCTGAGCCAAAAAGTCCTTTCCGCGGTTACTGACGCGGGTTACACCACACCGACTCCGATCCAGGCCGGTGCCATCCCGTTTGCGCTTCAGCGCCGCGACATCTGCGGCATCGCCCAGACCGGAACCGGCAAGACCGCCTCCTTCGTGCTGCCGATGCTGACGCTGCTTGAAAAAGGCCGCGCACGAGCGCGCATGCCGCGCACGCTGATCCTGGAGCCGACGCGCGAACTGGCGGCGCAGGTCGCCGAAAACTTCGAGAAGTATGGCAAGAATCATCGCCTGAACATCGCCTTGCTGATCGGCGGCGTTTCCTTCGAAGAGCAGGATCGCAAGCTTGAGCGTGGCGCCGATGTGCTGATCTGCACGCCTGGACGCCTGTTGGACCATTTCGAACGCGGCAAGCTTCTGATGAGCGGCGTCGAGATCTTGGTCATCGACGAGGCGGACCGCATGCTCGATATGGGCTTCATCCCGGATATCGAGCGCATCGCCAAGCTCATTCCCTTCACGCGCCAGACGCTGTTCTTCTCGGCGACGATGCCGGCTGAAATCCAGAAGCTGGCCGACCGGTTCCTGCAAAATCCGGAGCGCATCGAAGTCGCCAAGCCCGCATCGACGGCCAAGACCGTGACGCAGCGCTTCGTTGCCTCGCATGGCAAGGATTACGAGAAGCGCGCCACGTTGCGCGATCTCATCCGCGCCCAGACGGATCTCAAGAACGCGATCATCTTCTGCAATCGCAAGAAGGATGTGGCTGATCTCTTCCGTTCGCTCGAGCGCCACGGCTTCTCGGTCGGCGCATTGCACGGCGACATGGATCAGCGCTCGCGCACGACCATGCTGCAGAACTTCCGTGACGGCCAGATCCAGCTTCTCGTCGCATCCGACGTCGCGGCACGCGGTCTCGATCTTCCCGATGTCGGCCACGTCTTCAATTTCGATGTTCCGATCCATTCGGAAGATTACGTCCATCGCATTGGCCGCACCGGTCGCGCCGGTCGCTCCGGCGCCGCCTTCACGATCGTCACGAAGCGCGATACCAAGCATGTAGACGCGATCGAGAAGTTGATCGGCGAGGACGTCCAGTGGCTGAACGGCGACCTGTCGGCATTGCCGCCGGCGGACGAAAGCGGAGACGACAATCGCTCCTCCCGCCGCCGTGATCCCAAGAGCAAGGGCCGCGATCGCGATCGCAGCCGCGGAGGCCGCAGCGCCCCGAGTCATAAAACTGATATCGACGTCGAGGATAATGGCGTCGTGGCGATCGAAGCAGCACCAGCAAAGGCCGAAAGCGTGAAGAACGAGCGCAAGTCTGAGAACAACAACAAGTCCCATAACGGTTCTCGCAACAACCATCGGCCCTTCCCAGCTGCCAACGACGATCATCGCGAGCGTCGCAACCGTTATCGCGATCAGGATGACGGTCCGACGCCGGTTGGTTTCGGTGACGACATCCCCGCTTTCATGCTCATCGTGGCGAACGCCAAGGGCTGATAAACCGCACCTGCCGCCGATCCGAACCCCTGCGCCGGAAGTCGCGGCAAAATTCGGAATCATGGCATGGGCAAGCCTGGCATCGATTTCCCGGGATTGGGAACTGGTCTCGCAATAGTGCGGGACGGCAAGCTGTTGCTCTATCGGCGCCTCAAGGCGCCGGAAGCCGGCTTCTGGAGCATCGTCGGCGGCAAGGTCGATCATATGGAGCCTGCCGCCAAGGCCGCTATCCGCGAGGCGGAAGAGGAAAGCGGTCTTTCCATTGGCAGGATCGATTACCTCTGCACCGAGGAGGTCATCGTAGATGCCGACCGCCAGCACTGGATCTCTCTTATCTACGTCTGCAGGAATTTTTCGGGCGAGCCTCGCCTGATGGAGCCCGACAAGCTCTCCGATTTCGGCTGGTTCGGCCGTGACGAGCTGCCGCCCCAGCTTTCTGAATTCGCCAAGGCAACCATCGCGCATCTGAGCGAGGAAGACTTCCGCTGACGCCCGGGCTTGCCGCCATCTTTCAGATGCGCGATGCACCTGCACGATCTGCGTCACATGTCCTTCATCGTCTCCGGTTAGGCAGGCGGAAATCCGGAGGCCATCAATGCACTCGACCGCACAACCCACCCGCCCCAAGATCGCCGAAACCGTAATCCATCAAACGGCGAGCATAAGAGATTCGCACATCGGCAAATGTTGCGAGATCCTGGCGGACACATCTCTGCACACGGTTGAACTCGGGGACTATTCCTACCTGGGGCCTCGCTGCATCGTCGGCGATGCAACGATTGGAAAGTTCTGCGCCATTGCAGCAGAGGTGAGGATCGGGGCTCCCAATCACCCGATGGACCGCCCGTCCATGCACCGCTTTACCTATTGCCCGGAATATTACTCTGCAGAAGCCGTACGCGACGTTTCCTTTTTTGATCAGCGCAAGCAGGATCGCGCCATCATTGGCAACGATGTTTGGATCGGCCACGGCGTCATTGTGCTGCCGGGTGTCACCGTGGGAGACGGTGCCGTTCTCGCGGCGGGAGCGGTGGTCACCAAAGACGTCGAGCCATATACCGTCGTCGGCGGCGTTCCCGCCAAATTCATTCGCGAGCGGTTTACACGAACCATCGCGGAGAAGCTTGCCTCTATCGCCTGGTGGGATTGGCCGTTCGAAACCATCATGGGACGGCTTGCGGACTTTCAATCAAGCGACATAGAGGCCTTTTGTGAACGCTGGGCGTAGTCTCCGCCGCGTGACCGCTTCCGCAGCCAAATCACAGTAAATGCTACCGGCTCGGTTGGCTGCGCGGCTACCGAGTTCGGCATTTTTGCGCGAATCTTGTTATTTTTCCGCGCGCAGCGCTGCCTCATAGGCAAGCCCCACCCAGCGCGCCATTACGTCCGGATCGTCGAACGCATCGTCGGGTATCGACCAATAGGGCATGTTGATGGCCTTGCCCTTCTTGCCTTCATAAGCCCAGCGCCGCGCGCCGGCGGCCTCGAATTCGGACGCGCTGGCATCGTCCGCCTTCAGGAGAATCTCGTCGTCCACCTCAAGCGCCAGGATCCGCCCCATATGGTAGATGCCCTTGCCGCCGAACATGCGTTTGATGGTGACCGGCCCAAGAGACCGGAACATCTCCTCGATATCGATATTGTCCATTCCCTACCCTTTCAGGACGCCGCCGGCCGCGACGACGGCCTCGGGCGTGTCGACATCCAGATGCGCCGCCTCTCCGAGCTCGACGTCGATGACCGGAAGCCCCGATGTTTCGATGATATGCCGGGCGCCCACATCGCCCTCCAGCCGCATCACCGCATTCAGAACGGATCTCGGCAGGATAACGGGATTGCCGCGTTTGCCGCCGGAGACCGCCCGCACGATCGCCTGTCCGTTCGCCTCGCGGAAGGAGGCCGTTAGGGCTTTCAGATCATCGCCGGTAACGCCGGGCATATCGGCAAGCATGACAAGAACGCCATCGGCTTTTTGTGCCGCCTGCGTGCCGACGCCCGCAACTAGTGAACTCGCCATGCCCGAGGCATAATCCGGATTGAAGACCCGCTCGAGCGCAAGACCACGCAACGCATCTTCGATATCGTCGCGGCGGTGCCCGGTGACTGCGACGATATCGGACGCACCGCTTTCAATGGCAATCAACGCCGATCGGCGAACCAGCGGCACGCCGTCGAATTCCGCCAGAAGCTTGTGTGAACCACCCTCGCCCATGCGGCTGGCCTTGCCGGCGGCCAGCAAGACGACGGCTACCGATATTTGTGACGCCGGCTTCGTAGCGATGTCGCGCGGCCGCGGGCGTGACTGTATTTCCATGAGCAACCCTCCCACGCCCATGCCGCTAATATCCTGCGGCGCAGGTCGTTCTCCGGCTAATATTCTGTCCAGCACC
Organism: Martinezella lusitana; assembly: GCF_010668395.1. Lineage (GTDB taxonomy): Bacteria > Pseudomonadota > Alphaproteobacteria > Rhizobiales > Rhizobiaceae > Rhizobium > Rhizobium lusitanum_A. The sequence goes on along the minus strand of NZ_WUEY01000015.1, from coordinate 128,361 downwards.
CAATCGAATCCGTTTTCCTTCGGGCTGCGCGCGCATCCCGGCGCCCCGACGACATAGACGTCGTTCACCCTGCCAAGCACGAGAAGATTGCCCGGATCGACGGGCATGCCGACGTGAATGACGTCGCCGCCACCCAGCCGTATAGCCTCCGGAATGACGTCGCCGGCATCGATGACCGCCGATGCGCCGAAGACGATCACCAGCTTCGGCAGCCGATCCGGTGCCGCCATGGCGCGACAGATCGCGTCGGCAACAGCGCTCGCCCGGTGCGCAACGCGCTCTTCCCGCTGCAGGACACTGCCCGAAGGCTGCAGCCGTTGCGACAGAATGCGTGCCGTCTTGTCCATAACTGCCGGTTTCAACGATGGCAGCTCGGTGGCAATGAGCGAAATGGCGTGAGGTTGGAAGGGTTTGACCTCGAAAACCGGCGTCTGCCGCAGAATTTCAACGCCTGCCGCCACCTTCGAACCGGAAACAGCGAGCGGAATGATCTTGAAAGTCGCGATCATATCGCCCGACCGTACCGGAACGTGATCGGCAAGACAGGCAAGGGTAATCGCCGGATCGACATTGTTGATCCGATCGACGGCCGCACGGTTTGCAACGAACAGGCCATCGACGGCGCTGTGGATGTTCACCCGTCCCGTTGCCGCCTCCGAAAAGGTGATATGGTCCGGCGCCATCGCTCGCGCCAGCCGTTCGGCCGCCTCGTCTTCCATGAGATCGCCCGGCTCGATGCGCGCGGCAATGACGTGCTCGACCCCGGCTGCCGTCAGGCGGTCGATGTCGTCGTGGACGAGCCTGTGTCCCTTGGAAAAGCCGCCATCGGCCAGCCGTACGGAATGCGCGAGAATCGCACCCTCCGCCTCCACTGTCGAAAACTCCCCGAAAATCATGGCATCCCACCTTTGGGCGACGACACGTCACGCCCGCGAAGAGAACCGATGATCTCCGCCAGGATGGCGACCGCGATCTCGGCCGGACTTGCGGCACCGATGGGAAGCCCGATCGGCGCGTGGATGCGGGCAAGCTCCGCCTCTGTCAGACCCGCCCGTTTCAGGCGTTCCATACGGCCGGCATGCGTCTTGCGGCTGCCGAGCGCGCCGACATAGAAACAGTCCGTCCTCAACGCCTGAATGATCGGCTCGTCATCGATCTTCGGATCGTGGGTCACGGCTACCAGCGCCATATAGCTGTCGAGCGGCCGCTCCTTCAGCGCGTCCACAGGCCAGTCGGCAATCAGGTCGATGCCCTCGAAACGTTCCGGCGTCGCGAAGGCGGTACGCGGATCGATGATGGTGACGTCGAAGTCCGCAAGTGCCGCCATGCGCGCCAGAACCTGGCTGATATGCACGGCGCCGATGACGACGATGCGCGGCGGCGGCAAATGCACGTTCAGGAACAGGCTCTGCCCATCGATTTCAACCGCTGAGGACCGGCCCGAACGGAATGCGGACGAAACCGCTTCGGCCAGTGGGCCTTCAAGGACATCGCCTTCGACGATAAGCCGATCCGGTCCCCCGGAGAGGTCGGATACAAGGATAGCCGCCTGCCGCCTGCGCCGCATCTCGTTCAGCCGCGCCAGTATTGGACGGTCCATCAGACGAGCCTTTCGACATAGACGCGGATCCGGCCGCCGCATGACAGGCCGACCCGCCAGGCCGTCTCGTCGGCAACGCCGAATTCCAGCATACGCGGCTTGCCGGTTTCGATGACATCGAGCGCCTCGGTAATCACAGCACCCTCCACGCAGCCGCCGGAAACGGAACCATGGAAATTGCCCTCGCCGTCGATCACGAGATGGCTGCCGGCAGGGCGCGGAGCCGACCCCCAGGTATCGACGACGGTCGCCATGGCCACATTGCGGCCTGCCGACACCCATTCCTCCGCGATCACGAGCGGATCCAGACTTTCGGAAATATCTGACATCGGAGCCTCATTTCTTGCCGAGAAACCGTCGCGGATCATAGGCATCCGCGCGGCCGGCGGTGAGGGCCGATACGAGATCGGCCAGAGATAATAGATTGTGAACCGGACGGAATTCGTCAACATGCGGCAGCATGGCTTTTACACCGCGGGCACGCGCCTCGAAGCCGTCGAAACGCAACAGCGGATTGAGCCAGATGAGCCGCCGGCAGGAACGATGCAACCGATCCATCTCCTGCGCAAGCAGTTCCACGCCTTCGCGCTCCAGCCCGTCGGTAATCAGCAGCACGATCGCGCCCTGCCCCAGCACGCGGCGTGCCCATATGAGGTTGAATTCCTTCAGCGTCTCGCCGATCCGCGTCCCGCCCGACCAGTCGCGCACCGCCGCCGCACATTCGTCCAGTGCCTGATCGGGATCCTTGTGCCGCATCGCCCGCGTCACGTTGGTCAGGCGCGTTCCGAACAGAAACGTATGAACCCGCCGGCGCCGCTCGGTCAGCACATGCAGGAAATGCAGGAAGATGCGCGTATATTGGCTCATGGAGCCTGAAATATCGGCAAGCACGACCAGCGGCGGCTGTATTTCTTTCGGCCGCCGAAAACGCGGCAGGATCAGCGCTCCTCCCGTTCGCAGCGCCGAGCGCATCGTCGCACGCGGATCGACCTTGGCCGGCATCAGGGATGGCGTAAAGCGGCGGGTGCGCACGCGGTCGAGCGGCAATTGCAGCTTTTCGAGCTCCTTCCTGGCGTAGGCGATTTCCGCTGCCGACATCTGCGCGAAATCCAGATGACGCAGCAGCTCGCTGCCGGAACTCGTGAAGCGCGCATCGATCTCGATATCGGGCGTTTCCCGCGGGGGACGCCGGTCGCCGCGGTCGTTGAGCAAGGCATCGCTTGCCCGGCTCTCTCCCGGCTTCGGCTTTTCCTTCTCCCTGTGATCGGGTGCGACCGGCGACATCATCGCGATCATCTTGGCAACGAGATCGCGCGAGCGCCAGAACAGCCGGAACGCCTCGTCGAACACGGCAAGATCTTCATGCCGCTTGACGAAGGCCGAACACAAGGCGGCATGGAACTCCTCGCGGGAACCGATCCCTATGGCCTCGACCGCCTCGATGGCGTCGGCGATCGCTCCGGGACCGATCTTGAGACCCGCCTTGCGCAGCGCCCGGCCGAACAGCACGATATTGTCGGCAAGGCGCCCGTCACCAGGCGGTGACGGCGCCACGACGATGCCATCCTGCGCGCCGGTTTCCATGACTTATCCCGCCGCGAGCAGTTCGGATTTCACTTCATCCAGCACGCGCCTGCCTTCGGCGCCCTGGATGCGAGCGATATCGTCCTGATATTTCAGCAGCGTGCCCAGCGTGTCCGCAACGGTCTCCGGATCGAGCGCCAGCCGATCCAGCTCGGTCAAGGCGGTCGCCCAGTCGATGGTCTCGGCAACGCCGGGATTCTTGAAGAGATCGAGCGTGCGCAGCTTCTGCACATAGGCGACGATCTGGCGCGAGAGCGCTTCGTTGCAGCCGGGCACCTTGCGGCGAATGATGTCGAGCTCCTGCTCGGCCCCGGGATAATCGACCCAATGATAGAGACAGCGCCGTTTCAGGGCGTCATGCACCTCGCGCGTGCGGTTCGTCGTGATGATGACGATCGGCGGTTCGGCGGCGCGGATCGTGCCGAGTTCCGGCACCGTCACCTGGAAATCGGAAAGCACCTCTAGAAGGAATGCCTCGAAAGCCTCGTCGGTGCGGTCGAGCTCGTCGATCAGGAATACCGGGGCACGCCCACCGACACCCGACAGCGCCTGCAGCACCGGCCGGCGGATGAGATAGCGCTCGGAGAAGATATCAGCCTCGATACGGTCGCGGTCGGTAAGGCCCGATGCCTCCGCCAGCCGGATTTCCAGCATCTGCGCCGGATAGTTCCATTCGTAGACGGCCGAGGATACGTCCAGCCCTTCGTAGCATTGCAGCCGGATCAGCGGCCTGTCGAGCGCCTTGGAGAGCACCTTGGCGATCTCGGTCTTGCCGACACCGGCCTCCCCCTCCAGAAAGAGCGGCCGCTTCATCTTCAGGGCGAGAAACAGGACCGTGCCGAGCGCACGGCCGGCCAGATAATCGTGGGCGCCGAGCAAGGCCATCGCTTCATCGATCGAACTCGGCAATGAAGGTAATGTCTGATCCGCCATGATAACTCCCTCGCAGGGGTTATAGCGCGTGATAGCCCCGGTTCATATAGATCAATGCCGGCTTGGCTTCGCTGTAGCGTATGGCCATCACCTCGCCGAAGATGATGTTGTGCGTGGTTGCCTGCTTGATCTCGATGACGCGGCAATCGAAAGCGGCAAGCGCATCGGTCAGGACAGGCGCGCCGGTTGCCAGCGTCTCGAACTTGCCGGCAGCGAAGCGCTCGTCGACGGTCAGCTGCGTCTTTCCGGAAAAGGCGTCGGCCAAAGATTGGTGATCCGCGCCGAGCGTATTCAGCGCGAAGATCCCACTCTTGAAGAAGATCTCGTTCTTGGCGTTGCTGTTGTTGAGGCATATCAGAACGGTTGCGGGACTATCCGACACCGAGCATGCAGCCGTGATCGTGACGCCGCGCCGCTCCGCTCCGAGCGCCGTCGTCACCAGCTGCACATGCCCCGCGTAGCGGCTCATGGCATCGCGATAAAGCGCCGGATCCATACGCTGCCTGTCTAGCACCACCGTCTCCTTTGTCATGTCATGCCCGTTTGTCATTCAATATGACGGTCAGATATTAGCTTTTCTACAATAGCATTATTGAAAACAGAGAGATTTTGTTGCTTTTTCTTTGACGATCCCCTTCAGACGGATAAATAGAGCAGAAAAATTGTCCGGGATAATCGATCGATGAGCGTTCTGCGTCGCCTTCCGCTCCTGTTTGTGCTGCTTTCGGCGGCCGGCAGCAGCTACGCCGCAGGAATTAACATCGGCGTAGTAGCACCGCAGGACGGCAACTTCGCGATGCTGGGCGCCGAAATCTCCGCCGGAGCCAATTTCGAGATCCAGGCCCAGAAGGATACGGCGACCGTGGTCGACGAACCTTGCACCGAGGACGGCGGCCGGGCTGCCGCCGAGGCGCTGGTTGCCGCCAAGGTACAGGTCGCGATCGGCTTCCTCTGCACGGAGACCCTGGAGGGCGCGCTGCCGCGTCTCAAGGATGCCGGCATCCCCGTCATCACCGTTTCCGTGCGCTCGCGCATCCTCATGGAAGATGCCTTGAAGAGCGGCTGGCCATTGTTTCGGCTGGCGCCGGTCGACAGCGCCGAGGCCGCCATGGCGATCGATACGATCCTGAAAAACTGGGCGGCGGAGCCAATGGCGCTGATCGACGACGGCACGATACACGGCCGCGAGTTGGTCGGCGCGATCCGCAACGCGCTCGAGGAAAAAGGGCTGAAGCCGGTCTTCACCGATACTTACCGCCCCGGCCAGGATCAGCAGATCGCCCTCGTGCGCCGCCTGAAGAAGGCTGGCGCAACGCGCGTCTTCGTCGGCGGCGACCGCAGCGATGTCGCGGTCATCGCCCGCGACGCCAAGAGCGAAAATATCTCGCTGGTTCTGATGGGCGGCGATGCCATGCGCGCCGCCGACCAACCGCTGCCTCTTCTGGAGAGCGTGCAGGCAATCGCGCTGCCCGAGTACGGCACCCTGCCGGCGGCCCAACAGACAGTGCAAGCCATGCGCGCGGGCGGTATCGAGCCGGACGGCTACATCCTGCCGGCCGCCGCCGCCGCACAGATCGCCAGCCAGGCGGCGGAAGGCGCAAAGGCAGACAACAAGCCCATTGCCGACAAGCTCGTCGGCACGGCATTCCAGACAGCGATCGGCCCGATCTCCTTCGGGCAGAACCACGAATTGACACAAAACCCCTATCGCTTGCTGGAGTGGCGAGGCAACGCGTTCGTGCCGCCGCCGACGCCGTCGAACTGAAGCGATCCGTTCGGGCGGTTGTTTGGCCTCGATAGCGGTGCTAATCCAGTCGCGAAAAATCAGATGGAGCTCAGCTACCCATGACCTTGCCGATCCGCATTGCCCCTTCCATTCTCGCAGCCGACTTCGCCAAGCTCGGACAGGAAGTCAAGGATGTGACCGAAGCCGGAGCCGACTGGATCCATCTGGATGTCATGGACGGCCATTTCGTGCCGAACATCTCCTTCGGCGCCGATGTCATCAAGGCGCTGCGCCCCTATACGACCGCCACCTTCGACTGCCACCTGATGATCTCGCCGGCCGATCCCTATCTGGAAGCCTTTGCCAAAGCCGGCTGCGACCGCATCACGGTCCACGCTGAAGCCGGCGTGCACCTGCACCGTTCGCTGCAAACGATCCGTCATCTCGGCAAGAAGGTCGGCGTCACCCTCAATCCGGCAACGCCGCTGTCCGTGCTGGAAAACGTGCTCGACGATATCGACCTGATTCTCATCATGTCGGTCAATCCGGGTTTCGGCGGCCAGAAGTTCATTCCGGCCATGGCCGACAAGATCCGCAACGCCAGGTCCCTGATCGGTGACCGCCCGATCGAGCTCGAAGTCGACGGCGGCGTTTCGGTGGAAACCGCTCCTCTCATCACCGCCTCCGGCGCAAACGTTCTTGTCGCAGGCTCGGCGATCTTCAAGGGCGAATCGGTCGAAGCCTATCGCCAGACGGTCGGCGATCTCAGGGCCGCCGCCGAACGAGGTCGCGTTGGATCAAACTAATCCGACCAACACCATCGTCGCGACGGGCCGGGCAAGGACCGTCGCATCGCATTGCCGCGAGGTTTTCGGCAGTGCGGTCTGCTGGGGCGCGGCGATGGCCGCCTCCGCACTCGTGGCCCTCTTCCTGCGCAACGGCCTTCTGACCAGCCACCTCGCGGCCCTTGCTCTCGTCTATTTCTTCGGGGGCGCTCTCTCCTGGCCCATTCTCGTGCCGTTTACCCGCCGTTTCGCGCGTGGCCGACCGACCAGCGCGCGTTTCGCGGCCTTCTTTCTGGCGCTCTCCATCGGCACTGCGGCGATGACGGCATTCATTTTCGCGATGGACTATCGCTGGTTCTATTCGCGCTGGCACGCGCCGTTCGGCTCGCTCGTCTGGATATTCCAGTTCCTGTTCACCGGCGCCAGCGCCGTCTACCAGTTCGCCGTCCTCGGCCTTACTCTGTTTCTGCCGGTCGGCCTGCTATGCCTGACCGCCGTTTCCGCCTATCTTGCTCGCCAGAGCCGTTGAGACGCACGAAAGATCGGCCCAACAAACATTGTGCCCTTGAAACATTGTGATTGCCGCCCGTCTTTGTTATGGGGGCGCCGAGTTTTCCTTTTCCGATAGCCAAGAAAGCTTTGAGCCTATGATCCCGCGCTACTCCCGACCGGAAATGGTCGCCATCTGGTCGCCCGAAACCAAGTTTCGCATCTGGTTCGAGATCGAGGCCCATGCCTGTGACGCGCTGGCAGCCCTCGGCGTCATCCCGAAATCGGCTGCGGACACCATCTGGGAAAAGGGCGGCAAGGCCACGTTCGACGTCGCCCGCATCGACGAGATCGAAGCCGTGACGAAACACGACGTCATCGCCTTCCTCACGCATCTCGCCGAAATCGTCGGTCCGGATGCGCGGTTCGTTCACCAGGGCATGACCTCCTCCGACGTGCTCGATACCTGCTTCAACGTGCAGCTCGTGCGCGCCAGCGACCTGTTGCTCGCCGATATCGACAAGCTTCTGGAAGCGCTGAAGCGCCGCGCCTTCGAGCACAAGGACACCGTTACCATCGGCCGCTCGCACGGCATTCATGCAGAGCCGATCACCTTCGGCATCAAGCTGGCGCTGGCCTATGCCGAATTCGAGCGCTGCAAGCAGCGCCTGATCGCAGCCCGCGAAGAAGTCGCCACCTGCGCCATTTCCGGCGCCGTCGGCACCTTCGCCAACATCGATCCCCGCGTCGAGGAACATGTCGCCGCCGCACTCGGCCTGAAGCCGGAGCCGGTCTCCACCCAGGTCATCCCGCGCGACCGCCACGCGATGTTCTTCGCCACCCTCGGCGTCGTCGCCTCCTCGATCGAGCGCCTTGCCACCGAAATCCGCCATCTGCAGCGCACCGAAGTTCTGGAAGCGGAAGAGTATTTCTCTCCGGGCCAGAAGGGCTCGTCCGCCATGCCGCACAAGCGCAATCCGGTGCTGACGGAAAACCTGACGGGCCTTGCCCGCATGGTCCGCTCCTATTCGATCCCGGCCATGGAAAATGTCGCCCTCTGGCACGAGCGCGATATCTCGCACTCGTCCGTCGAGCGCATGATCGGCCCCGACGCGACCGTGACGCTCGATTTTGCGCTGTCCCGCCTGACCAGCGTCGTCGACAAGCTTCTCGTCTACCCGGAAAACATGATGAAGAACCTGAACAAGTTCCGCGGACTTGTTCACTCGCAGCGCGTGCTGCTGGCGCTGACCCAGGCCGGCGTTTCCCGCGAGGACGCCTACCGCCTCGTGCAGCGCAACGCCATGAAGGTCTGGGAGCAAGGCAAGGATTTCCTTGAGGAACTGCTCGCCGACCAGGAGGTGCGCGCCGCCCTTTCCGAGGAGGATATCCGCGAAAAATTCGACCTCGGCTATCACACCAAGCATGTCGATACGATCTTCAAGCGGGTTTTCGGCTAGAAGCTGCCGTTTTAGATTGCTCCTTGGTTGAGGCGGCGCGACTGACGCGCCGCCTTTTTCGTTTGCTCGCCGATTTCGCGACGATCACGCGACTTTGCTCGACACGTCCTTCATCCTTGCCTTCGAATTGGTCCTGCTGGCGCTTTGCCGCCTTTCCCACGAGCCGGTCGAGGTGCTTGAGATCCTCCTCGTCGAGGTTCTCTATCCCGACGAAACGATTTTCGGCGGCACTGGTCAGGATCAGTTCGTTGAGTTTGGCCTGAATGGCCCGCGTGTCTCGCGTCTGCGCGTTCTGGAGCAGGAAAACCATCAGGAACGTGACGATCGTCGTGCTGGTATTGATGACCAGCTGCCAGGTGTCGGAATAATGGAAGATCGGGCCGGTGGCGCCCCATAGAATGACGGAGCACAGCGCCAGGACGAAGATCGCCGGCTTGCCCGTCCATTCCGAAACCACGACTGCAAAGCGGGTAAAAACATGCGTAAGCCGGGTCATGATCCGCATCTCCTGATGATGCGGATCAACGCGAGAAGCGCGCCACGGTTCCAGTGATGGCAACGCGCCGTCTGTAATGGCTGTATCTACCCTTCGGATACCACCAGTTTGCGATAGAGATGCCAGGATGCATGACCGAGTATCGGCATGACAACCGCCAACCCGGCAAAGACCGGGATGCTGCCGATGACAAGCAGCGCCGCCACGATCAGGCCCCAGACCGCCACCGGCACCGGATTGGTCAGCGTCGCCCGGATGCTCGCATCGATCGCCGCGACGACGCCGACGTCACGGTCCAGCAGCAGCGGGAAGGTGACGACCGTAGTCGCCAGTACGACGAGCGCGAAGAGGAAGCCGATCAGATCGCCCCAAAGCATCATCGCCATGCCTTCCGGCGTTGTCAGGACGCTCGACACGAAGGAGGAAAGCGTGGGCGGCACGCCATCGCCGAAATAGATGAAGTAGATATTCTGCGCCACGAACAGCCAGACGATGAAAAGGCCGAACAGCATGAGGCCGGCGACGATGATCGACGGCAATGCCGGCGAGAACCGCACGTCGAATGCATGGCTCCACGACGTATCCAGCCCCTTTTCCCGGCGTCGGCTGATCTCATAGAGGCCGATTGCGGCGATCGGGCCCAGCAGGGCAAAACCGGACATCAATGGAAACAACAGCGGCAACAGGTTCTGGTCCGTGCTCCAGATCGCCAGCGCGATGCCCGCTATCGGGTACATCAGACACAGAAAAACGTAGTGGGATGGCTTCTCGCTGAAGTCGTCCAGCCCTAGCTTCAGGGCGTCGACGAGATCGGCGATACCGATCTTGCGAATGGCTGGTCGGCTAAAAGTATGATCCGCTCCCGCCATGACATGAAAGGCCGTCATAATGCTCTCCTCCTCAACCTCGACGTGCTCGGCAGGCGGCGCAAAATGACGGCAAAATGGATGCCGACATCATCATTCGCTACCGGCAGCTGCCATATTAGCAAATTTTGCCGCAATTGTCGCCTTTCTCCCTTGACAGTTGAGTTCACCTTTTCCACATCGGCGCCATCATGAAAGCCTCCGACGCAAATATCCTTATCATCCCCGGCTATACGAATTCCGGCCCCGACCACTGGCAGACCCGTTGGGAGCAGAAGCTCTCGACCGCGCGGCGCGTGGAGCAGGCGGAATGGTCGAAGCCCGTGCGCGATGATTGGGCCGCCCGTATCGCCGAGGAGGTGAATGCTTCGGACAAGCCCGTCGTGCTCGTGGCGCATTCGCTCGGCATTCCCTCGGTGATCCATGCCATTCCGCAATTTCGCAACAAGGTCGCGGGCGCTTTCTTCGTCGCTCCGCCGGATGTCGCCAATCCCGGCATCAGACCGAAGCATCTGATGACCTTCGGGCCCTATCCGCGCGATCCCCTGCCGTTCCCATCGATCACGATCGCCAGCCGCAACGATCCCTTCGGCAGCTACGAACATGCGGACGACATTGCCAATAGCTGGGGTTCGCTCCTGATCGATGCCGGCGAAGCAGGCCACATAAATACCGAATCCGGACACGGCCCCTGGCCCGAAGGCACGATGGTCTTCGCCAAGTTCCTGAGCCAGTTGAAGCCCTGATTGTGTCGGCAGCGACAACGGAATAGGATGCGCCTTGCCTCACTAGCCTGTGAAGTACCGGGCACCTTCATTCCATCGTCAGACAAAAGCCTGTAAAACAGGCCAAGACAGGATCCCGATTCTAGCATTGGCGCCCCGCCGAGGCCGGAATTCCGAGGAAGGAGGCGCAGGCGGATTGTGAATTCGCTTCTTATCCGTTATGGGGACGCCCACGTATGATCCACTTGCGCTATCCCGAGAGCGCCAAAGACAGAGAACAATAACAATGAACCGTCGCCGCCGTATTTACGAAGGCAAGGCCAAGATCCTTTACGAAGGGCCTGAGCCGGGCACGCTGATCCAGTTCTTCAAGGACGATGCCACCGCCTTCAACAAGAAGAAGCACGAAGTCATCGATGGCAAGGGTGTTCTGAACAATCGCATCTGCGAGTATATTTTCAGCCATCTGAACAAGATCGGCATTCCCACGCATTTCATCCGCCGCCTCAACATGCGCGAGCAGCTGATCAAGGAAGTGGAGATGATTCCGCTCGAGATCGTCGTGCGCAACGTTGCCGCCGGCTCGCTCGCCAAGCGCCTCGGCATCGAGGAAGGCGTGGTGCTGCCGCGCTCGATCATCGAATTCTACTACAAGTCCGACGCGCTCGAAGACCCGATGGTCTCCGAAGAGCACATCACCGCCTTCGGCTGGGCCAATCCGGCGGAACTCGATGACATCATGGCGCTCGCCATCCGCGTCAACGATTTCATGACCGGCCTTTTCCTCGGCGTCGGCATCCAGCTCGTCGATTTCAAGATCGAATGCGGCCGCCTGTTCGAAGGCGACATGATGCGCATCATCCTCGCGGACGAAATCTCGCCGGACAGCTGCCGTCTCTGGGACATAGAAACCCATGAGAAGATGGACAAGGATCGCTTCCGCCGCGACATGGGCGGCTTGCTGGAAGCCTATTCCGAAGTGGCGCGCCGCCTCGGCATTATCAATGAAAACGAACCCGTGCGTGGCACGGGCCCGGTTCTCGTCAAGTAAGTTCAGAAAGGACAATCGTGATCAAGGCTCGTGTAACCGTCACGCTGAAGAACGGCGTTCTCGATCCGCAGGGCAAGGCAATCGAAGGCGCGCTCGGTGCGCTCGGCTTTGACGGCGTTCACCAGGTCCGCCAGGGCAAGGTCTTCGATCTCGAGCTGGAAGGCACGGACAAGAGCAAGGCCGAGGCGGATCTCAAAGCCATGTGCGAAAAGCTTCTCGCCAATACGGTGATCGAGAACTTCAGCATTTCGATCGACTGATCGTCCTCTTTCGCGAGCCGTTCTTCCTTTGCCTGAGGCGATGGAGTATGGCTCACGAAGAATATTCCAGCGATTACCCCTAGCCTGTTGCGGGATCAGCATCATGAAATCAGCAGTCGTCCAACTCCCCGGCCTCAATCGCGATCGCGATATGATCGCGGCACTGACCAAGATTTCCGGTCATGCGCCGGTGACCGTGTGGCAGACCGAGACCGAGATTCCGGATGTCGATCTGATCGTCATTCCCGGCGGCTTCTCCTACGGCGACTATCTGCGTTGCGGCGCAATCGCCGCCCGCATGCCGATCATGCAGGCGATCAAGGACAAGGCAGACAAGGGCGTCAAGGTTCTCGGCGTGTGCAACGGTTTCCAGATCCTGCTGGAAGCGGGGATGTTGCCCGGGGCGCTGATGCGCAACGCCTCGCTCAAGTTCGTCTGCCGCGAAATAAAGCTTGAAGTCGTCAACGCCGAGACGGATTTCACCGCTGCCTACGCCAAGGGCCAGATCATCCGCAGCCCGGTCGCGCATCACGATGGCAATTATTTCGCCGACGCCGAGACGCTGAAGGCGATCGAGGACAATGGCCAGGTGGTCTTCCGCTATGCCGAAGGCACCAACCCGAACGGCTCGGTCAACGACATCGCCGGCGTGATGAACGCCAAGGGCAATGTGCTCGGCATGATGCCGCACCCGGAAAATCTGATCGAGGCTGCTCACGGCGGCAGCGATGGCCGTGGGCTGTTTGCCTCCGCGCTCGGCGTGATCGCAGCCTGATAACAGGCTGCCCCGGTATCGGAACCATAAAATCGGCGTCTTTGCATAAAACAGCAGGACGCCGGAAAGCGATCCGGCGATCTTCGGCCGAACAGCCTTAACCGCCTCATTGGAAAGAGATTGATGCGCCCTCGCCTCCTGACAGGATTTTACTCCGCCGCTGCCATCGCGATGCTCGGGCTGCTGGTGACCTCGTGCGGCCCGCGTCCGCCGAGCATCAATGCGACCGATCACAGCGCCCTGTCGACGATGGAGCGCGTCATGCTCAATGCCAGCGCCTGCTGGTTCAAGTCGTCCGATCCGGCCTTCTCCGGCTATCAGCTCTCTCCGGAGCTCAACTCCTTCACCGGTCGTCCGCGCATCCTCGTGGTCGACAAGAAACATCCGACCGGCAGGCCGTCGCTCGTTGTGCAGGCGGAAGGCAATCCCGCGCAGCTGCAGGCCTTCGGTCCGATGATGGGCGGCGCCTCCGGCGGCCGCATCACGGGCGACGTCAACCGCTGGGCCGCGGGCTCCAAGAACTGCAGCTAGGCCTGAGGCCTTCCGCCTCAGCGGCAAACCAGCTACCGACGCATGACCTGCCCTCAACATCAGGGATCGTTGTCATGGACAGATTTGTCATTCTTTCAGGCTGCTCCGGCGGCGGCAAATCCACATTGCTGGAAGCGCTCAAGCGCCGTGGTCACTCCACTGTCGAGGAGCCGGGGCGGCGCATCGTCATCGAGGAACTGGAAGGCGACGGCTCCGCCTTGCCATGGGTCGACGCACCGGCGTTCGCGCGCCGGGCAATCGCCATGTCGCTGGCCGATCGCGAGAAAGCGAAGGCAACTTCCGGCACGGTCTTTTTCGACAGGGGATTGATCGATGCGGCATCGGCGATCGAGCATCTGACGGGCGAGCAAGTCCTGGCTTCGCTCGGCCAATCGCATCGCTACAACAGCCATGTCTTCCTGACGCCGCCATGGCCGGAAATATATGTCGGCGACCACGAGCGACGGCACGATTTTTCGGCGGCGGTTGCGGAATATGAACGGCTGCGCACCACCTATCCGGCCCTCGGCTACGAGGTTCACATCCTGCCGAAAATCGGCGTCGGGGAACGGGTGGACTTCGTTCATTCGGTTCTGGATCTAACGTAAGCCATCCCGAAGGCCGCACGCCGCGCGCAGGACTGCGTCCACCGCGCTCAATCCCAGAAGAACGACTTCTTCGCTTCCGTTGCCGCCTCGCGGCGCGTCAGGCCGATATCGCGCAGCTGATCGTCCGTCAGCTCGCGCAGTACCCACCGGCTTTCGCGCTTCTCCAGCCAACGCAAATAGAAGGCCCAAAGCCGACGCATCGGATGCGGCCTTGGCTGCGCCGCCCCCTTTGCGATATCAGCCGAGCAGGATTCCTGCACATCGGCCGAACAGATTGCATCTATTGTACTCATTTTCATTCTCGCATGATGGTGACAATTTTGATGTACCGAGCCAAACGATACAAATTGAGTCATAGACTTGACTCAAGGAGGGAGACAATCTAGGAAATTGTCATTATGACAAATTGGCTTCCTGACATTTCCAGCGGGACTGGTCCGGTCTACATCCGTGTTGCCGACAGCATCGAGAACGCGATTACGCACGGCGTTCTGCCGCCGGGCACTAAGCTGCCGCCGCAGCGCAATCTTGCCTACGATATCGGCGTCACCATAGGCACGGTCAGCAGGGCCTATGCCCTCGTGCACGAACGGGGCCTCGTGGCCGGCGAAGTCGGCCGGGGCACCTACGTGCTGGAGCGCCTGAACGGCAAACAGATCGAGCTCGTCGATCCGATCACGCAGGCGCTTGCCGGCACCCGCGGGCTGAATACGCCGGACGCCAAGATCCGCTTCGACACGACCGCCGCCCCCGATATCGGCCAGGGCGAAATCATCGGCAGGCTCTTCGCCGACATCAGCAGTGAGCATCAGACGGAGATTTCCTCCTACTCCCGGAATTTCCCGGCAAGCTGGTTTCAGGCCGGACAGATCTGGCTTGCCCGGAACGGCTGGCAGCCGGCAATCGATACAATCGTGCCGACGCTCGGCGCCCATGCCGGCGCCATCGCCGTCATATCGGCCGTCACCTCGCCGGGCGACAAGATCGTCTTCGAGAACCTCACCTATACGCAGATCAGCCGTGCCGCGCGCCTCCTCGGACGCCGCTCGATCCTGGTGGATTCGGATGAGCACGGCATGATCCCGGAGGATTTCGAGCGGCTCTGCCAGCAGCAGCATCCGCGCCTCGCCTTCCTGATGCCGACGGCACACAATCCCACGCTGGTGACAATGCCGGAATCACGACGCCGGGCGATCGCCGCCATCGCGCGCCGGCACAGCGTCTGGCTGATCGAGGACGATCTCTACGGCGGCATGACCGGCGACCAGAACCCGCTCATGGCCGCCATCGCGCCGGAACGGACCTTCGTCGTCAGCAGCCTGTCGAAGTCCGTGACGGCGGGCGTACGCGGCGGCTGGGTCGCCTGCCCGCCCCATTTCGCCCAGCGCATCAAGGTCACCCACAAGATGACGACGGGCGGCCTGCCCTTCATTCTGGCCGAAACCTGCGCCCGGCTCGTGCTGGGTGGCCATGCGCTCGAACTGCGCCGCAAATCCGTCGAGGAAATCAAGGCCCGCGAGCAATTGGCCCGAGAGGCATTGTCGGGCTTCGAGTTCAACTCGCATCCGCATCTGCCGTTCCTGTGGCTGAAGCTGCCGGAGCCCTGGCTGTCCGGTACGTTCAAGAATGCCGCCCTGACGGAGGGTGTGCTGATCGATGACGAGGATGAGTTCAAGGCGGCCCGTATCGAGAAAGTCTACCATCGCGTGCGCGTCGCTTTCTCGTCTCCACCGCGCCGGGAAGACGTCGCGGCGGGCTTCATGACCCTGCGTCATTTGCTCGAAAACGGCTCGTCGGGATACGATAGTCACATTTAAGCAAGCCCCCCCGATTTATCGAGAGTTACCCCCTTAAATTCCGTTTGGGCCGTCTCGACTCCCGGCAGTTTGCCATTCTATCAATAGGAGGAGATTCGCCCGCCATACCAGGGGGAGTGCATGGCTACTGGTAGCATTTTTGCAGGTCATTTGAGCAAGCGTTTCGTTACGAGTTTTCTGGCAGTCAGTTCCATATTCATCGCAGGGCAATCCGTCGCGACCGCCGCGGACAAGGTTGCCGTGGCCTCCGACGCCAAGGTCTTCGATGAATTGCGTTTTGGAGCAAGCGGCTCCATTCAGAACGGTTACGATCACGAGAAGGGTGTCTTTCCGGACGTACAGGTGCTCTTCAATCCATTCGGTTACAATCCGACCGCCGACTGGAAGGATCAGCTCGCCCATCCACGTATTCACGTCGGAACGTCGATCGGCACCGCAGGCTCCGCCACGCAGGTCTATGGCGGCCTTTCGTGGACGCTGACGCACAGCAACGGCATCTTCACGGAAGTCGGCTTCGGCGGAACGGTCCACAGCGGCAATCTCAACGACTGGCAGGATCACGGCCCGATGCTCGGCTGTCGCCTCCTCTTCCACGAATATGCCGGCATCGGCTACAATTTCGACAACCATTGGAACGTGATGGCGCAGATTGCCCATGCATCGCATGCCAATCTTTGCGACGGCCCCAATGGCGGCATGACGCGGGCGGGTGTCATGGTCGGCTACAAATTCTGACGCGCGCGGCGCGGCCGCAAATGGCCGTATCCGCAGTTCGTGCATCCTGACGGCCGGCGTCTTGTGAACGCCGGTGATTTTCCTGTCGCACGACAGGGAGACTTGCGCTAAAGAGACCCCGATCCCCTGACCGGCTTTCAAACCCTTTACAGGCAAGGACCCTCGAGCGCCCATGACCATTTCCAATTCGATCCAGATCACCCCCGAACTGATTGCCTCCCACGGCCTGAAGCCGGATGAATATCAGCGCATTCTGGATCTGATCGGCCGCGAGCCTTCCTTCACCGAACTCGGCATCTTTTCGGCCATGTGGAACGAGCATTGCTCGTACAAGTCCTCCAAGAAGTGGCTTCGCACCCTGCCCACCAAGGGGCCGCGCGTCATCCAGGGGCCTGGCGAAAATGCCGGCGTCGTCGACATCGACGATGGCGACTGCGTCGTCTTCAAGATGGAGAGCCACAACCATCCATCCTACATCGAACCCTATCAGGGTGCTGCGACCGGCGTCGGCGGCATCCTGCGCGACGTCTTCACCATGGGCGCGCGCCCGGTCGCTGCCATGAACGCTCTGCGTTTCGGTGAGCCCGACCATCCGAAGACCCGGCATCTCGTGTCCGGCGTCGTTGCCGGCGTCGGCGGCTATGGCAATTCCTTCGGCGTACCGACAGTCGGTGGCGAAGTCGAGTTCGATGCACGCTACAACGGCAACATCCTGGTCAACGCCTTTGCGGCCGGCCTTGCCAAGTCCAACGCCATTTTCCTGTCCGAGGCCAAGGGCGTCGGCCTGCCCGTCGTCTACCTCGGCGCCAAGACCGGCCGCGACGGTGTCGGCGGCGCAACCATGGCCTCCGCCGAGTTCGATGAATCGATCGAGGAAAAGCGCCCGACGGTTCAGGTCGGTGACCCCTTCACCGAAAAGTGCCTGCTGGAAGCCTGCCTTGAGCTGATGCAGACAGGCGCCGTCATCGCCATCCAGGACATGGGTGCGGCCGGCCTCACCTGCTCCGCCGTCGAAATGGGCGCCAAGGGCGACCTCGGCATCGAGCTCGACCTCGACAAGGTGCCGGTGCGCGAAGAGCAGATGACAGCCTATGAAATGATGCTGTCGGAAAGCCAGGAGCGCATGCTCATGGTGCTGCAGCCGGAAAAGGAAGCCGTCGCCAAGGCGATCTTCGTCAAATGGGGACTGGATTTCGCCATCGTCGGCAAGACGACGGACGACCTGCGCTTCCGCGTCATCCATCAGGGCGAGGAAGTCGCCAACCTGCCGATCAAGGATCTCGGTGATCAGGCTCCCGAATATGACCGCCCGTGGCGCGAATCCGACAAGCGCGCCGCTCTGCCGGCCGAACTGGTCGCAGCTCCGGAAGATTATGGCCAGACGCTGCTGAAGCTGGTCGGTTCCGCGAACCAGTCCAGCCGCCGCTGGGTCTACGAGCAGTACGACACCCTGATCCAGGGCAATTCGCTGCAGCTTCCCGGCGGCGATGCCGGCGTCGTCCGCGTCGAGGGGCATCCCACCAAGGCGCTGGCCTTCTCGTCCGATGTCACCCCGCGCTATGTCGAAGCCGATCCGTTCGAAGGCGGCAAGCAGGCCGTCGCCGAATGCTGGCGCAACATTACCGCGACGGGCGCCGAGCCCTTGGCTGCGACCGACAACCTGAACTTCGGCAATCCGGAAAAGCCTGAAATCATGGGCCAGTTCGTCGGCGCGATCAAAGGCATCGGCGAAGCTTGCCGAGCGCTGGATTTCCCCATCGTTTCGGGCAACGTCTCGCTCTACAACGAAACCAATGGCGTCGCGATCCTGCCGACCCCCACCATCGCCGGCGTCGGTCTGCTGCCGGATTGGAAGACGATGGCACGCATCGGCTCCGCCTCCGAAGGCGATCATGTGCTGATGATCGGCCTTGATGGCAGCCATCTCGGCTCTTCGATCTATCTCCGCGATATTCTCGGCTCGACCGATGGCCCGGCTCCGGAAGTCGATCTCTTCGCCGAACGCCGCAACGGCGATTTCATCCGCTCGGCCATCCGCAACGGCCAGGTCACGGCCTGCCATGACATCTCGTCCGGTGGTCTTGCACTGGCACTCGCGGAAATGGCGATCGCTTCGGGCAAGGGGCTGCGCATCGATCTCGCCGAATGCAAGACCCTGTCCCATGCCGCCCTTTTCGGCGAGGATCAGGCCCGTTACGTCATCGCCGTACCTGCCGATCTCGCGGATTTCGTCTGCATCAATGCGGAAAGCGCCGGCGTGCCCTTCCGCCGCCTCGGTACAGTCGGCGGCAATGCGCTGGCCATCGATGGCCTGTTAACGCTTTCGGTTGAGCAGTTGCGCGAGGCGCATGAATCGTGGTTTCCTGCCTTTATGGATGGCAGCGCGCTCGCTGCCGCTGAATAGATCGAGGTACACCACTCATGCCCATGAACCCCGGCGATATCGAAGACATGATCAAGGCCGGCATTCCAGGAGCCAAGGTGACGATTCGCGACCTGGCCGGGGATGGCGATCACTATGCCGCCGAAGTTGTCGCGGAAGCCTTCCGCGGCAAGAGCCGCGTGCAGCAGCACCAGATGGTCTACGATGCCCTGAAGGGCAACATGGGCGGCGTGCTGCACGCCCTTGCGCTGCAGACTTCAGCGCCCGATTGAGAGCGCCTGCGCTTCCTCGCCGGAGTTGAATGTCAGCTCCGGCAGTTTCTTCGGCGAGAATTCGGCGAAAAGCGAGGCCGGCAGCGGACCAGCCGTCATCAGCGTGAAATCGAAGAATGCCTTCACGTCCGGACCGAGCACATATTGCCGGTGAACCCGCAGGAAGTCGCGCTTGATCTTGGCATAGTGCTTTGCCGACAGCATCTGCTTGAAGCGCACATACAGGATGGAGGCCTGCTCGGCATCCTCATGGCCGCAAACGGCGGCAACCTTCGCCTTGTAGAAATGAATAGCGTCGGTCAGACAGTGAACGTCGAGCCAGAAGATTTCCTTGCAGCGCGCGATCAACCCCACGCGTGAGCGCAGCACGGATGCCGACCGCATGAGCGCGCATTGCAGGATGGCGCTTCCAAGCGTCGTGAACACCACGCGCCTGCCCTGCAGCAGGTCCGGCTCGCGTTCGAGCAGCAGGCCGAGCACATGGGTCGCGACGGACGAACCCATGCTGTGCGAGGAAATGACGAACTCGTCGATATCGGGCTCATCCAGCGCCTGACGCACGCTGATTGCGCTCGCCTCCAGCCATTGCTCGGCGCCAAGCCCGTTCAGCCCCGCCATCGCCACGGCCATCTCCCAGTCGGAAAAGAGATGCAGAGTGTGCAGCTTTTCAGCCTGCGGCAGAAAGACATAAACGAAGAAAGCGACGGCCAGGGCAATGCTGCCGATATGGCTCCAGGCCGGCAACCCGAGGATGTTGGGCGTGAATGCGATCAAAAGGCTGGCGAGAAACCCCGCAAGCATCAGCAGAAACGGAAAGATGAAGAACAGGCCGAAACGCCAGGCATGGCGGAAATAGCCGACCATCCCGCCGGTGAAAGCAACTTTTGCAGCCGCAAGATAACCATGCAGCAATCGCGTAAAGAATGGCCTGCCGTTCAGCACAGCCACCAGATCGTTGTGATCGACGATATGAACGCGGCTCTGCGTTTGCCAGTCGGCACCCGTCGCGGTGACGTCGAAATAGGGTGCCCGTCCGAAATTCTTCAATTCCTCGATCGAGGCGGAAAAATCCCACACGGCAGCGCTCTGGCGAGCCGAACGCTCGTAGCGAGCGCGATGCGCGGCGGCATCCAACGGCTCGAAGCCAGGGAAGTGGAGAACCACCCTCTTCTTGATATTATCCATATTGTGGTCTGTCCCCGGCGCGCGCCAGCACATCGATGTATTTTGCGGATCGGCAACACCACGGGCTGCTGGCTTTTTCATGGCAGCGCATCACAAATCATCCCAAAAACAAAAAGATAGGATCACGCGTCTGCGCCCTCGAACCGACGCGAGAAAGCATATAGCCGATGTCGCGCACCGTCTTTTCGCCGCGCCATGCGGTGACAAGGCAGGAAACCAGAATATATCAGCAATCACGGCGCGGATATGGGGAGATTTCGGCACACGAATCCGCGGGCGGCGCGGTCATGATCTTTTCGACAATGGGAGGCAAGGTCGGCTGCGGTGTCGGAGCGGTCGAAGCGCGATAACCGAAGGCAATGCTCAGAATCAACACGATGGCGCTCACGGTCACGGCGCTGTTCAGGACCGAAGCTTTGGGCGTACGCACATGCTCGTAATATTCCCGTTCGCCTTCGCTCGTATCTTCGGAACTGTAGAATTCCCGCTCTTCACCAACCTGCCCGTCGGAATAATGATGGTGGCTCATGGTGTCCGCTCCCTCAAAAATCAAATGCAATGCTCACAAGGAACCGATACGCACCAAATCGCATCATCGACGGACTCTAACAAACATACCGGCTGCCTGTAAAATGAATAGCAACCTAATATTAATCGTCCCTTGCTTTTATTTTATATGTGTTGTTCAGCCATTGGGTTGAAGACGCGTTTTCAAAACGCACTGTTCAGAAAACATGGCCAATTGACCGTTTTCGCGACCTGCAATGGCCGCTGATACCGAAAATCCATTCATGCGATGAAAAAGACGGCACGTATGTTTTGCGGCTGGAAATCTTGCCGGTCGCTTGCTATTTAAGAAGCAGATTTAACGCTGCGGGCCTTGACCCCGCATGTGAAAGGAACTGGACAATGAGCGGCATTCACGAATTCATCGAAAACGAAGTTAAGAACAACGACGTCGTTCTCTTCATGAAAGGCACGCCCCAGTTCCCGCAGTGTGGTTTCTCCGGCCAGGTGGTCCAGATTCTCGACTACATCGGTGTCGACTACAAGGGCGTCAATGTCCTTGCCGACGCCGAAATCCGTCAGGGGATCAAGGACTATTCCAACTGGCCGACCATTCCGCAGCTTTATGTGAAGGGCGAATTCATCGGCGGCTGTGATATCGTGCGCGAAATGTTCCAGGCGGGCGAGTTGCAGCAGCATTTCCAGGAAAACGGCATCAGCGTTCGCGCCGCTTCCTGATCGGTCACCGGGCTCTTCGTCCGGTTTCCATGTTCAATTCGATCGATAAGGCGCTGCCGCCGGGCGGCGCCTTGATATGTTTATGGGAATAAAACCGTGACGACTACATCCCAGGCTATGTCCCATGGGCAACTGCCCATGGGCAAGCGCGAGTTCATCGTACTCGCGGCCTTCCTGATGGCGATCAATTCGCTAGCAATTGACATCATGCTCCCCGCCTTGCAGCAGATCGGCTCAAGTCTCGGCGTCATGAACGAGAATCACCGGCAGTATGTGGTGACGGCCTATCTGATCGGCTTCGGCTCGGCGCAGCTTGTCTACGGTCCGCTGTCGGATCGCTTCGGGCGCCGCATACCCTTGCTGATCGGCATCGTCGTTTACGTCATCTCGGCATTCGGCATCGCCCTCATACCGTCCTTCGCCGGTCTGCTCGCCCTGCGCTTTATCCAGGGCCTCGGTTCGGCAGCGACACGCGTCATTACCATTTCCATCGTCCGCGACGTCTTCGGCGGCCGGGCGATGGCAGAAGTCATGTCGCTGATCATGATGGTCTTCATGATCGTGCCCGTTATCGCGCCGGGCAGCGGCCAGGTCATCATGCTGGTCAGCACCTGGCACATGATCTTCGTCTTCATCGGCACGATGGCGACCCTCGTCGGCTTCTGGATGTATTTCCGGCTTCCGGAGACGTTGAAGCCTGAGAACATACGCCCGCTGACGGTCCGGTCGGTGGCATCGGGCTTCAAGATGGTTCTGACGAACCGCGTGGCCCTCTGTTACACCCTTGCCAGCACGTTCCTGTTCGGGGCGCTGTTCGGTTTCATCAACTCGGCGCAGCAGATCTACAACAACATCTACGGCCTCGGCGTCTATGCGCCTCTGGCCTTCGGTGGCGTGGCGCTGTTCATGGCCTTTTCCTCCTTCGTCAACTCGCAGTTCGTCGGGCGATTCGGCATGAGGCGGCTATCCCACACCGCCCTGCTCGGCTTCACCGGCGTCACGTTCTGCTGGCTGCTGGTGCAGATTTACGGGCCGGCGCCGATGCCCTTCCCGCTGTTCATGATCTTCTTCGCGCTGGCCATGTTCCAGTTCGGCTGGATCGGCTCGAACTTCAATTCGCTCGCGATGGAGCCGCTCGGCCACGTCGCCGGAACGGCCTCCTCCGTGCTCGGCTTCATGAGCACGGTCGGCGGCGCATCGATCGGCGCCTGCATCGGCCAGTTCTACAACGGCACGGCAACGCCGATGATCATCGGCTATTTCACCGTTTCCCTCGTCGGCATCCTTTTCGTCCTGATCGCCGAGAAAGGGCGGCTGTTCCGACCGCAGAACGCGCCGCCGCCGGCTGATCAGTCCCTCGCTTTACATTGACAGGCATATTCGAATGACAACCCCGCCTCAGTCGTCGGCACAGTCCGGCTCCAATCGCATCGGCCTCGGCATCGTGGAATTCATCATCACGATCGCCCTGATGACGGCCAGCATCTCGATGGGCATCGACAGCATGCTGCCGGCGCTTCCGAACATCGGCCAGTCGCTTCATGTCGCCAACCCGAATGACACCCAGCTCGTCATCGGCGTCTATTTCCTCGGCTTCGGCATCTGCCAGCTCTTCTTCGGCAGCCTCTCGGATACCTATGGCCGCCGGCGCATCCTGCTCGGCGGTCTGGCTTTTTATACGGTCACCCTGTTCGCGGCAGCGTGGAGCGGCAGCCTGTTCGCGCTGCTCGCAATGCGTTTTGCCCAGGGCGTCGGCGCCGCGGCCGTTCGCATCACCACGCTTGCCATCGTGCGCGATTGCTTCGGCGGCCGCGAAATGGCGCGCGTGATGTCCTATGTCATGATCGTCTTCATGATCATGCCGATGGTCGCGCCGTTCGTCGGCCAGATGATCGTTGCCTATTCGAACTGGCAGTGGATCTTCATCCTGCTCGGCATCGCCAGCGCCGGCCTCTTCCTGGTCGCCTTCTTCCGCATGAAGGAGACTTTGCCGGTCGAGGAGCGCCTGCCGCTTTCGGTCGCGTCCGTCCTGTCCGGCTTCAAAACCGTGCTGACCAACCGCATCACCTGCGGCTACATGATCGGCCTGACGCTCTATACCGGCGTGATCTGCGCCTACATCGTCTCCGTGCAGCAGGTCTTCGGCGAAGTCTACGGCCTGGGCGACTGGTTTCCCATCGCCTTCGCGGCAACCGCTGCAGGCACGGCGGTCGCGCAGTTCGCCAACGGCTATTTCGTTCGCAGCTTCGGCATGCGCCGCATTTCGCACGCAGCCATGATTATCTTCACCGTACTGGGCATTATCGGCTATGTCGTCGGCATGACCGGTCAGCCGAGCTTCACGTTCATCTACATCCTGATTTCCGTGATGCTGATGATGTTCGCCGTTATCACCACCAACTGCATGGCCATCAGCCTCGAGCCCATGGGCCATCTGGCCGGAACGGCAGCCGCGATCACCAGCTCCGTCTCGACAACTGGCGGCGTCGTGCTCGGCGGCATCGTCGGCCAGATGTTCGATGGCACCGCCCAGCCGATGATCGCCGGCTTTACGGTGTTCGGCGTGCTGTCGATCCTGGCGACACTGTGGGCGGAGCGCGGCAAGCTCTTCACCCATCCCGGCGATACGCCGGCCCTGGAACCAGGGATGGGGCACGTCTAAGCGGCGCTGCGCCTCGTTTTATGCGTCGCTGCGCGGGCGATTGACCCAGCGCAGCGCCGCGGCGATCGCAAGCCCCAGCAGGGGCCAGATCGCCCAGGGTGTGCCGTGCCAGGTGAAAATATTGATCACCATGAGACCGACACCGGTGATGGCCATGCTGGCGATGCCGATATCGATCTGCTTGTTGCTTCGAACGAAACGGAACGCCGCAACCCAGAGGATGGCGAGTATGGGCCATTTTGCCCAGAATTCGCCATGCCAGCTCATGAGGTTGAAGGCGGCAAGGCCGATGACGACGACAAGCGACACTCCGATGCTGCGCCGCCAATCCTGCAGAGCAGGTTCCGGCGTCGCGACATCCGGCGCGCGCGCCGGGGTGGGCTCCGGTGCCGGCCGATAATCGGAGGCGATATCGACGACCTGCATGCCTCCGATACGCACTGCGTAACTCGGCACGCCACCCTCGATATTCTTGACTTCCAACTGCCCGAGAAAATCGAAACCGACCGCGACCTTGTTACGGACCTGGTCGTAGACCGTGCTGGAAATGACGATGCCGCCCGCGGCGGCGCGCGATTGCAGCCGGGCGGCGATGTTGACGCCATCGCCATAAAGATCGTCGCCGTCGGCAATCACGTCACCGAGATTGAGCCCGATCCGGAAAAGCATCTGCTTGTCGGGATCGCAGAAGGCATTATAGCCGGCAAGCTCGTTCTGGGTGTCGATCGCTGCGCGTACTGCTTCGACGACGCTTGGAAATTCGGCAAAGACGCCGTCGCCCCAGGTGTTGATGACCCGGCCGCCATGCGCCTCGATCAGTCGTTTCATCGCATCGCGATAACGACGGAGGATCGATAGCGTCCCCTCCTCATCCTTGCCCATAAGACGCGAGTAGTCCTGCACGTCGGCGCAGAAGATAGTGGTCAGCTTGCGGCTTGTCTCGGACATCGACCTCATCCCGGCAGCAGGCGCCCACCAAGGCTCCTGCATGTTGCAAGGAAGATAGCTCTCCCGCTGCCACTTTCCAAGTGGTCGCCCCGGCTATAAGCCCGTATGGGCCGCCCTAAAGAGTAAAGACATCGCGCCGCAGCAGTTCCCAGGTATCCTTGTCGACGGCCGCCAGCAGCCCGCCATCGAGATGATGCGGCAGATAGGGCGAGCCATCGAAACGACGGACATAGGCGCCCGCTTCCTGCGAAATCAGCGATCCCGCCAGGTGATCCCAGGGCATCAGCTTGTTGTACATGAGATAGTGCACATAGCCGCCCGCGAGGGTCCGGTATTCATGGGCCGCGCATCGATAGCTGGTCGCGTAGCGCACCTTGGCGAGATTGCCCATGATCTCGGCGCGCTTTGCCTTGGGTAGGTAGCCCGTGGCTGCCATGCCGACCAATTCGTCGAGCACAACCGGCCCGGTCACTTTGAGACGCAGCATCTCGCCATCGGGCCGGCGCAGCCATGCGCCGCTGCCGCGCTCCGCCAGCACCCAATCGTCGCCCATCGGATCGAAAATGATGCCTGCGACCGTCTCGCCTTTCGAGACGACCGAAGCCATGACGCCGAATGCCGGAATGCCGGCGGCAAAGTTGAATGTGCCGTCGACCGGATCGACGATGATGGCAAAATCGGCATCCTGCAGCTTGTTCAGCAGCGCCGGCTCGGCGGCAACCGATTCCTCGCCGACGAAGAGCGCCTCGGGCCAAAGCCGGGAAACCTCGGCCTTTATCATGCATTCGGCACGCTCATCGGCTTCCGTCACCAGATCGGTCGCCTCGCTCTTGGCGCGGACATCGTCGCTGCCCAGCCTGCGGAAACGCGGCAGGATCTCCGTCTGTGCCGCGCGTCGCAGCACATGAGCGAGGGTCGTAACGTCAACAAGCGATGTCATGCTCTTTCCTTCTGCTTTCAGGCACCGATGATCTCGCGGCGGATCATCTGCCAGCTTTCCTCGTCCGGCGCGGAGATGATGCCGCCCTCCGTTTCGCCGGGCTTGTAGGGCGAACCATCGAACTTGGCGGTATAGCCGCCAGCTTCCTGATGCGCGAGCACGCCGGCGAGATGATCCCATGGCATCAGCTTGGAATGGCCGATGAAATGCCACTTGCCGGATGTCGCCATCCAATATTCGTAGGCCGAACAATTGAGCGCAAAGGCCATGCGGGCCTTCGAGAGATTGCTGCAGATGCGGGACCTGTCCGGTTCATCCATATGAGCCCAGGATATGGCGCCCGTCATCGCGCTCAGGGGAGCCGGCGCAGCCACGGAAAGCCGCCTCGCCTGCCCTGCCTGCCGACGCAGGAAAGTGCCGGAACCCTTCATGGCAGTCACGGTATCGCCGAGCACGGGATCGTGGATCACGCTGGCGATCGTCTCGCCATTGGCAACGACGGCCACCATCGTCCCGAACACCGGCAGGCCGGCCGCGAAATTGAACGTGCCATCGACCGGATCGATGGCGAAGGCCAGCTCCGCATGCGCCAGAGCGGGCACGACCGACTTGTCGGCCTCATAGGCCTCCTCTCCAACGATAAGTGCGCTCGGAAAACGCGCTTTCAGCGCTGCGGTGATACGCTGCTCGGCCAGCAGATCGGCCTCTGTCACCAGATCGATGGCCGAGGTCTTTTCCGATATGTCGCCGGCGACCAGATTGCGGAAGCGCGGGAGGATTTCCTGTGCCGCCGCCTCGGCAACAGTCGTCATCAGGTGGTCGAAATCTGCATCGGAGAAAATCATCGGAGGCCTTTGTTTTGAAAGGGCTTCCTCTTATGCCCGATTCGATGACATCGGTGTGGCAAAACTACCTAATCTGCCGCCGTTCGTCCTACCGAAGACCCTCCGGTCATCAAGCCGGCGAAGTCGAACAATTTCGGATCGAGCAGGTGTGACGGATTCACATGCGCCAGCGCGCGCAGCATCGTATCCTTGCGGCCCGGCATGCGCCGCTCGATGTCGGCAAGCATGTCCTTCATGGCGTTGCGCTGCAGCCCGTCCTGCGAGCCGCAGAGATCGCAGGGAATGATCGGAAACTGCATGGCGGCGGCAAACTTGGCGAGGTCATCCTCCGCCGCATAGGCAAGCGGCCGCAGCAGCATCAGATCACCCTCGTCGTTCAGAAGTTTTGCCGGCATAGAGGCCAGGCGGCCACCGTGGAAAAAGTTCATGAAGAAGGTTTCGAGGATGTCCTCGCGATGATGGCCGAGCACCAGCGCGTCGCACCCCTCCTCGCGGGCAATGCGGTAGAGATTGCCGCGGCGCAGGCGCGAACAGAGCGAACAATAGGTCGCGCCCTCCGGCACCTTCTCCTTCACGATGGAATAGGTGTCGCGATATTCGATGCGATGCGCAACGCCGATCTTCGTCAGATATTCGGGCAATATATGCTTCGGGAAGTTCGGCTGGCCCTGGTCGAGATTGCAGGCGATAAGCTCCACCGGCAGCAGACCACGCCACTTCAGATCGAGCAGGAGCGCCAGGAGCCCGTAGGAATCCTTGCCGCCGGAAAGCCCGACCAGCCAGCGCTTCTGGCCCTTCAGCATCTGGAAATCTTCCAGAGCCTGACGCACCTGCCGCAACAGGCGCTTGCGCAGCTTATTGAAGGAGACTGAGCGAGGGGCATCGAGAAACATCGGATGCACGCCGGAGCCGCCGTCTTCAGCCTCGATATCGATTTCGTCCATCACCGCAGTTGCGATATTCATTCCATCGTCCTCAGTATCTTGCCACGCTGATAGCAGAAAGCACGCCAAGAAGACACCGCATCAATCGCCGAATACCGACCAGCCTGTGCGAGCCGCCAGCATTTCCAGCGCGACCGCGCCGAGCTGCGAATTACCGACCTTGTTCAACCCTGGCGACCAGGCGGCGATCGAGCCGATGCCCGGCGCGACCGCCATGATGCCGCCGCCGACACCGCTCTTGCCCGGCAGGCCGACATGATAGGCAAAATCGCCGGAGCCGTCATAATGGCCGCAGGTCAGCATCAGCGCATTGATGCGCCGCGCCCGCTTCGGCGACACGACCGAATGGCCGGTGATCGGGTTGCTGCCGCGCGCGGCGAGATAGAGCCCCGCCCTGGCAAGCTGCTGGCAGCTCATGGAAAGCGCGCATTGATGGAAATAGACGCCGAGCACATGCTCGACCGGATGGTGGATATTGCCGTAGGCGCGCATGAAATTTGCCAGGGCGAAATTGCGAAAGCCGGTCTGCGTCTCCGAACGCGCGACCTTGTCGTCTATGCTGATCGATTCGTCGTCGGCCACATAGCGCACGAAGCGCAACAGCTCGCCGATGGCCTCGCGCGGTTCATGTCCGGCCAGCACGACATCGCTGACGGCGATCGCACCCGCATTGATGAAGGGATTGCGCGGGATACCCTCTTCCCGCTCCAGCTGAACGATGGAATTGAAGGCCGTGCCGGAGGGTTCGCGTCCCACGCGCTTCCAGAGGCTTTCGCCCACCTTGCCGAGCGCCAGCGTCAGCATGAAGACCTTGGAAATGCTCTGGATGGAGAAGGGAATGCCGGCATCGCCGATGCTGTAGACATCGCCGTTCACGGTAGCGATCGCCATGCCGAACTGCTTCGGATCGACCTTTGCCAGTTCGGGAATGTAGTCGGCAACCTTGCCTTCACCGATGCGCGGCGAAAGCTCCGTGTAAATACCGTCGAGAATGGCCTGCAAATCCGTCATGAGGCGCTCCAAAGACAAAAAAGCCGCTCGAACCGAGCGGCTTTTCATTCATCAAGAAAGTTATCCGCTTATTAACGCGAATAGAATTCGACGACCAGATGCGGTTCCATGACAACGGCGTAAGGAACGTCGCTGAGGGCCGGAACGCGAGCGAAGGTCGCAACCATCTTGTTGTGGTCGGCTTCGATGTAGTCCGGAACGTCGCGCTCAGCGAGCGAAACCGATTCCAGAACGGTCACGAGCTGCTTGGACTTTTCGCGAACTTCGATAACGTCGCCAGCCTTGCAGCGGTACGAACCGATGTTGACGCGAACGCCGTTCACCGTGACGTGGCCATGGTTGACGAACTGACGCGCTGCGAAAACGGTCGGAACGAACTTGGCGCGGTAGACGATCGCGTCGAGGCGCGATTCGAGCAGGCCGATCAGGTTTTCCGAGGTGTCGCCCTTGCGGCGGTCAGCTTCGGCGAAGATGGCGCGGAACTGCTTCTCGCGCAGGTCGCCGTAGTAGCCCTTCAGCTTCTGCTTGGCGCGCAGCTGCACGCCGAAGTCCGAGAGCTTGCCCTTGCGGCGCTGGCCGTGCTGGCCCGGGCCGTATTCGCGACGGTTTACCGGGGACTTCGGACGACCCCAGATGTTCTCGCCCATACGGCGGTCAATTTTGTACTTGGACGATTCGCGCTTGCTCATCGCATTTCCTTTCAAACGTTGCCGCGGTCCGTTGCCGAACCGCGAAGGAAACACGCCCTCCTCTGAACTCTGTTTTCGAGCTCTGACAGGCTTCTCACATTAGCGAACGGAGAAAGCCACGGGACATGTCAAATGAAACACCGGACATTTCTGCCCGGTGTTGGGGCGGTCTTTAAGGGGGCGTCATGAAAATGTCAACAGCGTCGGATGCTCTTGTTCGAGAATACGACAGCTATTCCGCCGCGGCCCGCTCGCCACCATCCATATCGGGCGCATTGGCATCGCCCGGCGCGGTCTGACAATCCATATCCGGAAACGCGACGACGCGCCGGCCGGAGAAATCGGTATGAACGACGACGCTGCCCTGCTCCTCGAAATAGCCGAGGAGACGACGCGCGCGACGCGCCGAATGGGTGCCGTAAGCACGGGCGATGCGGGCGTCGGACGGGCACGGCTCGCCACTGATGGCTGCTTTGGCCAGCATCAGAAACACGCCCTGCAGGTCGTCGGTCACGCTCGATGAAAGCGACAGGGCCGTGGCCCATCGATCCGTCGCCATGATCTCTTCGTCGGCACCGGACCGCGTAATCGCCACGCGGCGGCGGAACTCCGCCAGGCTCATCGGCGCGCCGGGAACGCGGCGCATGCGCAGCCGCACGAGAAATTCCTGATAGAGCACCGAATCCGTCCGGAAGCCGGAAGCAGGATCGTCGAGGATCTCCGAAAGGACGGCGCCGACCCTTGCCTCGCGATCCTCGCTCGACATCTCCGGCTGGCTGATTTTCGGCTCAGCCGGCGCCGGACTTGCCGCCGGCACGGAGCGGGAAAGCTCGGCCAGAATATCGGTCGTCGGACGCGGCGCCGGCGTCGTACGGCGCACGACGGGCCGCGTGAACTCTTCCGGATCCGGCGTGAAGATCAGGTCTTCCACATCCTGCGGCGCATCCGGCAGCGGCATCAGCTTCGGGCTGGAGGAACGCGCCGAGGTCTCCACCGCACCGATGGTAATCGGCAGCGGCCGGCGCGAGAGTGCGGGTCCGAGCGCGACGAAATTGCCGCGCTTCAGGTCTCGGAACATTTCCGCCTGCCGCCGGTCCATGCCGAGCAGGTCGGCGGCGCGGGCCATGTCGATATCGAGGAAGGTGCGCCCCATCAGGAAGTTGGAGGCTTCGGCCGCGACGTTCTTGGCGAGCTTGGCCAGTCGCTGCGTCGCGATGACGCCGGCAAGACCACGCTTTCGGCCACGGCACATCAGATTGGTCATGGCCCCGAGCGACATCTTGCGCGCATCTTCCGAGACGTCGCCGCCAACCGAAGGCGCAAACATCTGCGCTTCGTCGACCACGACCAGCACCGGATACCAGAATTCGCGATCGGCATCGAACATGCCGTTGAGAAAGGCGGCGGCGGCGCGCATCTGCTGCTCGATATCGAGCCCTTCGAGCGTCAGTACGCAGGAGACACGATGCTGGCGGATGCGGTTGGCGATGCCGGCAAGCTCGGCTTCCGTCCGCTCGCCATCGACCACCACATGCCCGAACTTGTCGGCCAGCGTGACGAAATCGCCTTCGGGATCGATGATGACCTGCTGCACCCATTGCGCGGACTGCTCCAGCAGCCGCCGCAGCAGGTGCGATTTTCCGGAGCCGGAATTGCCCTGCACCAGGAGACGGGTTGCCAGCAGCTCCTCGATATCGAGCTGGGCGCTGGTCCCGCCGGACGCCGTTCCCATGTCGATGCCGACCTGCAATGCACTTCCCCTATGAACGAGAATCAAACGCGGATGCGTCCCATCTTTCTGAAAGGACGCGCCTCCGTCTAGCAAAGATTTCCAAGCTTCGCGCCCGTGGATTGAAAAAACCCACAGGCAATCGCGATGTCAGCGGAACCGCAGATTGGCCCGCGACAACTGGCTGACGGAGGTGCAGCCCATCAGCTTCATGTCGCGCTCGATCTCGGTGCGCAAATGCCTCAGTGCGCGCTCGACACCCGCCTGGCCGGCAGCGGCCAGAGGATAGAGATAGAAGCGGCCGAGACCGACTGCCTTGGCGCCGAGCGACAGGGCCTTCAAAACATGCGTGCCGCGCTGGATGCCGCCATCCATCATCACATCGATGCGATGGCCGACGGCGTCGACGATCTCCGCCAGCTGATCGAAAGCGGAACGCGAGCCGTCCAATTGCCGGCCGCCATGGTTCGAAAGCACGATGCCGGTGCATCCGATGTCGACCGCGCGCTTGGCATCCTCGACCGACATGATGCCCTTCAGGCAGAACTGCCCGTCCCAATGCTTCACCATTTCCGCGACATCGTTCCAGTTCATCGACGGATCGAGCATCTCGGTGAAATACTTGCCGATCGACATGGCGCCGCCGCTCATGTCCACATGCTCGTCGAGCTGCGGCAGGCGGAATTTCTCATGCGTCACATAGTTCAGCGCCCAGGCCGGCTTGATGGCGAACTGGGTGACGCCCGCCAGATTGAGCTTGAAGGGAATAGAAAATCCGGTGCGAAGATCGCGCTCGCGATTGCCGCCGGTAATGCTGTCGACCGTCAGCATCATCACGTTGACGCCGGCTTCCTTCGCCCGCTCCATCATCGCCCGGTTCAGTCCGCGATCCTTATGGAAATAGAACTGGTAGACCTGCGGCCCCTCGTGCTTCTTGCGGATTTCCTCGAGGCTGACCGTGCCGAGCGAGGAGACGCCGAACATCGTGCCGAGCGAGGCCGCCGCGGCAGCGACCGCGTTCTCGCCCTGATGATGGAATAGACGCTGCAGAGCCGTCGGCGAGCAATAGAAGGGCGTCGCAAGCTTTTGTCCCATGACGGTGACGGACATGTCGATCTCGCTGACCCCGCGCAGGACGTTGGGAACGAGATCGCAGCTTTCGAAGCTCGATGTGTTTCGCCGCAGCGTCACTTCGTCGTCGGCTGCGCCGTCGATATAGTTGAAGATCGGGCCGGGAAGACGCTTTTTCGCGAGAAGGCGAAAATCATGGAAGTTGTGGCATTCACGCAGACGCATGGCTTGCCTCGACAACAACACAGAAATCATTCTCAAAAGACATCAACTATCGAGCTCCCAATATCCCGCCGCTCAGTCAGACCTTGCATTACATCCGGTGCAAGCGTGCTTCCCATTTGTAAAGCACATCCGGTTCCTTTTCCTCATTGCCTGCCCCGTCCGACTCGTCAACCACGAAGAAGCCATGCTTTTCGTAAAAGCGACGCGCCGGCGCATTTCTCTTGAATGTCCAGAGCGAAAGGACCGGATAGGCCGATTTGGCGACATCGAGGAGGCGGCTGCCGATACCGCGCTCTTGTGCCTCAGGCAGGACGTAGAGCTGATCGATCCAATCTTCGAGAAAAGCAATGACGCCGACCAGGCGGCCACCCTCCTCCGCGCCCCAGATCTGGCAATCCTTGAATACGACGGCACTCCAGAAACCGACGTCTTCCTCCGGCGTGTGCAGCCCGGACAGCGTCGGAAGCCGCTCGTCGAAGGAGGCCCGGTGAACGGCTGCAGCCGCCGGCATGTCCGCAAGGTCGAGTTTACGCAACGAAACTTTTTCGGTCATCTTCAAGCCTTCAGTCCAAAACCCTGCATCAGCCGCCGGGTCGGAAAATCCGGCGCGCCGGAGGTGAACACTGCGAAATCGAAATTGTCGGGATGGACGGCATCGGTCGCCTGCGGCACCAGGCTGCGCGCCCGTCGCGCAATCGCTTCGGCCGGATCGAGCCAATCGACCGGCCACGGCGCGAGCCTGCGGAAAATATTGGCCATGAAGGGGTAATGCGTGCAGGCGAGCACGACGATATCGGTCTTGCGGCCATCCATCTCGACGAAGCACTGATCGATCTCCGTCATGACAGCCTCATCGGCGATCGCATCGCCACGGATATAGGCTTCCGCCAGGCGTGCCAGATTTTCCGACCCCACCAGCCGAACATGGCATTGCGTGGCGAAGGACTGGATCAGGTCGCGCGTGTAGGCGCGCTTGACGGTGCCCGGCGTTGCGAGCACCGAGACGAGACCGGAGCGGGTTCGCTCGGCAGCCGGCTTGATCGCCGGCACCGTGCCCACGAACGTCATCTGCGGAAAGGCGGCGCGCAGGTCGGCGCCGACAAGCGTGAAGGCGGTGTTGCAGGCGATGATGCAGACTTCCGGATCGTACTGAGCAAGCAATTTTGCGAAGAGGTCGACGATGCGTTCCTTCAACGCCCGCTCCTCCCAGCCTCCATAGGGGAAACCGGCATCGTCGGCGATATAGATGAAACCGCGCTCCGGCATCAGCACCCGCGCTTCACGCAGCACGGTCAAACCGCCGATCCCTGAATCGAACACGAGGACCGGTTTCAGCTCATTCGCCGTTGCTGTCATCGCTCGTGGTTTCCTTGGGAGCTTTCGAGGGCATTTTGCCAGACCGGGGATGCGAGCCGCTGCCGCGCGGGGATTTTCGCGTGAAGCGGTCGAGAGACGAGATCACCCCGCGCAAGACGCTGATTTCCTGTTCGGTAAACGCCCGGCGCGAGAGGACAGCGCGGAGATTGTCGACCATTTTCGGCTTTTTCCCGGCAGGATGGAAATAATTGCGGGCATCCAGCGCTTCCTCGAGCTGGTCGAAGAGACCAAAGAGCTGATCCTTCGTCGAAGGCCGCTGCTCGATCGCCTGGAAAGGCACCGCGCCCACATCCTCCATGCCCGACTTCATCCACTCATAGGACATCAGCAGCACGGCCTGGGCGATGTTCAGGGAAGCAAAGGCCGGATTGACGGGGAAGGTCACGATCTCGTCCGCCAGCGCGACTTCCTCGTTCGTCAGGCCCCAACGTTCACGCCCAAACAAGATGCCGGTGCCCTCACCTGCCTTGAACCGGGCGCGAAGGGTCTCCGCCGCAACGACAGGCGAGCGAACGGGCTTATAGCCATCGCGCTCGCGCGCCGTCGTCGCATAGACGAAATTGAGATCTGCTATCGCCTGCTCCAGCGTATCGTAGACCTTCGTCGCCTCGATGATGTGATCCGCCTTCGAGGCGGTCGCCTGCGCCCGCTCGTTCGGCCAGCCGTCGCGCGGATTGACCAGACGCAGCTCGACCAGTCCGAAATTCGCCATGGCGCGCGCCACCATGCCGATATTCTCACCCATCTGCGGCTCGACCAGAATAATGGCCGGCCCCTCGGCCAGAAGTGGACGTTCGCTGTTCGTGCCTGCCATGATGCCTTAATCTCCGCGCGCGAGCCTAGTCGCGCCAATGACGGGTCGCAATAGCGAGACAGGCGACGGTCGGCAAGGTTTTTGCGCATCGCCGGCCGGATGAATCCCGCTGGATTATTGCGGATTGGCCGGCTGTTGCTGATCCGTGGGCTGTTGCTGCTGTTTGACGAGATCCTGCATCACGCTCTTGAGCGAACTCGGATTGCCGTTGTCGTCATCCGTGACGATATCGTCGACGACGGGCCTTCCGCCTTCATCGATCACCTCGAAGCGCACGGTCGTCACCTTCTGATAGTCGGCATCGGAGCCCATGCAGGTGGATTTCTTGAAGGTTGCCAGCACCTCCGTAACATTGTTCTTGGGCGGCTGGGCGGCGATCTTCAGCTCTTCCAGCGGACAGGCGTCCTGCGCGTTGACGATGACGTCATAATCGAATGGCGAGATGCCGTCCTCATCGGCAGCGGGAAACTGGGCCGCAGCCTCATATTTCGCCGCAAAATCCTTGCTATAGATATCCTTCAGCCTGCTTTCGTCGAAAATATCCTGCCAGTCGCTGTCGCCGCCCGCCCAGTTCGAAACGGTTGCCTCCATGATGGCCTTGACCGGCGCCGTCGCATCGGCGGCCAACGCCGCATGCGCGCCGAACGAGAACTGAAGGAATGTGACGACAAGCGCGGATGCGGCAAATTTCTGCATGATATGATTCCGTTGCGACAGGCAAAACATGGGCGACATTAGACGCATCGACCGCTTTGGCAATGGCCGGATATCAAAAAGCGACCGGTGTCACGAATGATCAAAAACGCGATCTCGAGGGCTCTACCGGCTTTGCGTTCGGGGCTTGCGGTGTTATAGCGCTCGGGACTTCACATTCACCACAGGACCATCCGGTCCCATCAGCTTAAACGAGGCAGAAGTATGAAGAAGATCAAGGTCGCTAACCCCGTTGCCGATCTCGATGGCGACGAAATGACTCGCATCATCTGGCAGTTTATCAAAGACAAACTGATCTACCCCTACCTCGATATCGATATCGACTATTACGACCTCTCGGTCGAAAACCGCGACGCGACCAACGACCAGGTCACCGTCGATGCCGCCAACGCCATCAAGAAGCACGGCGTCGGCATCAAGTGCGCGACGATCACGCCGGACGAAGACCGCGTCAAGGAATTCAACCTCAAGCAGATGTGGAAGAGCCCGAACGGCACGATCCGCAACATCCTCGGCGGCGTCATCTTCCGCGAGCCGATCATCTGCAAGAACGTGCCGCGCCTGGTTCCGGGCTGGACCAAGCCGATCGTCGTCGGCCGCCATGCCTTCGGCGACCAGTACCGCGCCACCGACTTCAAGTTCCCCGGCAAGGGCAAGCTGACCATCAAGTTCGTCGGCGAAGACGGCACGGTCATCGAGAAGGACGTCTTTGACGCTCCCGGCGCCGGCGTTGCCATGGCCATGTACAACCTCGACGAATCGATCCGCGAATTCGCCCGTGCCTCGATGATGTACGGCCTGATGCGCAAGTGGCCGGTCTACCTGTCGACCAAGAACACCATCCTCAAGGCCTATGACGGCCGCTTCAAGGACATCTTCGAGGAAGTCTACCAGAACGAGTTCAAGGCGAAGTTCGACGAAATCGGCATCACCTATGAGCACCGCCTGATCGACGACATGGTCGCCTCCGCGCTGAAGTGGTCCGGCGGTTACGTCTGGGCCTGCAAGAACTACGACGGCGACGTCCAGTCCGACACGGTTGCCCAGGGCTTCGGCTCGCTCGGCCTGATGACCTCGGTTCTCTTGACGCCGGACGGCAAGACGGTCGAAGCCGAGGCCGCGCACGGCACGGTCACCCGTCACTACCGCCAGCATCAGAAGGGCCAGGAAACCTCGACGAACTCGATCGCCTCGATCTTCGCCTGGACCCGCGGTCTCGCCCATCGCGCCAAGCTGGACGACAATGCCGAACTCGCCAAGTTCGCTTCCACGCTCGAAAAGGTTTGCGTCGATACCGTCGAAGCCGGCTTCATGACCAAGGATCTGGCGCTGCTCATCGGCCCCGATCAGCCTTGGCTGTCGACCACCGCTTTCCTCGACAAGATCGACGAAAACCTCCAGAAGGCCATGGCTGCCTGAGCCTTGCAGGCATCGGAACTTGAGAGAACCCGGCCTCAGCGCCGGGTTTTCTTATATCAAGAATAAACCTCCACCTACGGTGGAGGACTGGACGAGTTTTACACGGTAGTTGAGAGACCTCCTGCTTGAACCGCTGGCGTGGCCCAGACTTCAAACAAGGAGGTTATATGGATGAGCAATCGCTCTCGCATGCGACGTGGGACTGCAAATATCACGTTGTTTTTGGCAGCAAATACCGAACGAAAAGACTCTACGGGGATGTGCGTCGAGAGTTGGGTGAACTCTTACGTCGTCTGGCTCAGCAAAAGGGCTGCCAGATCGAAGAGGGTCATTTGATGCCCGATCATGTCCACATGTTGATATCGATCCCGCCGAAATACTCGGTCGCGCATATAGTTGGATTTTTGAAGGGCAAGACGGCTCTTTACATTGCCAACAAGTACGCGCGTAAGCGCCGCTACAAAGGGTATCACTTTTGGGCACGTGGGTATTTCGTGTCGACGACGGGCTATAATGAGCAGGTCGTCAGACAATATATCCGGAACCAAGAAAAGGCCGACAAAGCTTCCGACTTTGCCGACCTCTTTAATCGTAGCTACTAAGCACTAACAAAACCACTTCTAGTGGTTCAAGCGCAGCGTTTCAAACCTCCACCTTTGGTGGAGGTCATGACTTTTTGCCTGGAATCTTGCCGCCGGAGTGGAGCGATGGCAAGAATGCGCGCAACAAAAGGGAGAGACAGATGGCCGAGGAACTCGTTTTCTACACAAACCCCATGTCGCGCGGACGCATCGCCCGTTGGATGCTGGAGGAGATCGGCCAACCCTACCGCACCGAGTATCTCGACTTCGGCACGACGATGAAGGCGCCGGAGTATCTTGCGGTCAATCCCATGGGCAAGGTGCCCGCCATCAAGCATGGCGAGACCATCGTCACAGAAGGCGCGGCCATTTGCGCCTATCTGGCGGAAACATTCCCGCAGGCCGGTCTTGCGCCGACCGCCGCCGAACGCGGCAACTACTTCCGCTGGATGTTCTTCGCCGCCGGGCCGATGGAGAT
This sequence comes from Martinezella lusitana, assembly GCF_010668395.1. Lineage (GTDB taxonomy): Bacteria > Pseudomonadota > Alphaproteobacteria > Rhizobiales > Rhizobiaceae > Rhizobium > Rhizobium lusitanum_A. Next base: position 90,388 of record NZ_WUEY01000015.1, on the reverse strand, counting down.
GGCGGTGACCAACCGCGCCCTCGGCTTCGAAATCCCCACCGAACGCCTGCGCATGGCCGGCTGCGGCAGTCTCGACCATGTCTTCGACACCCTGGAACGGGCCGTCAGCGCCTCGCCCTTCATCGCCGGCGACCGTTTCACGGCCGCCGACGTCTATGTCGGTTCGCATGTCGGCTGGGGCCTCGCCTTCGGGACGATCGAGAAGCGCCCGGCTTTCATCGACTATTGGAGCCGCGTCAGCGACCGCGACGCGTATCGCCGTGGCAACGAACTTGACGACGCCGCGATGCCCAAGCAGGCAAATGCCTGAAAACACAAAGCTCTAAGAGAGAGTCCTCGACCACCCTACATGCCGCTATTGCAGCGGCATGTAGATATCGGTCAGGAGCTCCGTCGGCGGCACGTCGCGCGGATTGTTGATATATTCCTCGAACATGACGGTATCGCGGAGCTGGCGCCCCGAGGCCGGCAGCCATTGCGCGTAGAGCCATTGATAGGCCTTGTGCATATCGGCATAGGGGCCCTTGTGGCGCAGTACGGCATAATCTCCGCCATCCACCGAGCGCCGCTCCAGCGGCGCATCGGCCGCCGTTCCTTCGCCGGCGGTGACGCAAGCATAGGAACGCAGCTTCTCCGCCGCGACGACATCGGGATCGTCGAGATAAACGCCGATCATGCGCATGTCGGGCCCCGCAAGGCCGCGGGCAAAGATGGTGCCGAACAGTGTCTCGAAAGCCTGGCCGATTTGCATGTAGGAGCCGCGATGGGCGACACCGATGAGTGACATCGGGGAGATGGTGCGAAGCGTAACGTCGAACAAGACCGTGATCCTTCCTTGGGTACTGGGTTCGAAGATCGTATGGCTTCCCTCATTCCGATATCGCGCCGGCGGCATGCCGTAGACGGACCTGAAGATGCGGTTGAACGACTGGAGGTTGGGATAGCCCGACCGCTTTGCAATGTCGCGGATGGATAGACGGGTGTTGACGAGATCGCCGGCGGCGCGATGCAGCCGCAGCCGCTTGACCGTGGCCGCCGCCGTCTCGCCATAGATCGCCCGATAGATCCTGTGCCAGTGATAGCTGGACATGCAGGCGATTTCGGCGAGCTTTTCCATATCGAGCTCGTCATCCAGATGCTCATGGATATAGGCCGAAACCCGCCGCAACCGGGTCTCGTAAAGCGTCCACGCCGTTCCACCACTCATGTCAAACCTCTTGCAAACCGATCGGCCCGACAAGACCATAACCGGATTTGACAAATCCTGCGGAGTTACGCCGCAAAAGAAAATGGCGGATACCGAAGCATCCGCCACTTTTGATTATCAATGGGAAATTGGCGTATTAGCCGTTGAGAGCTGCAGCCACAGCCTCAAGCGCCTCGTCGGCCTTGCCGCCATCAGGGCCACCGGCCTGGGCCATGTCGGGACGGCCGCCGCCGCCCTTGCCGCCAAGGGCGGCCGAAGCGACGCGGACGAGATCGACGGCGCTGAAGCGGCCGATCAGGTCTTCGGTAACGGCGACGACCGCGCTGGCCTTGCCATCCTCGGAAACGCCGATCAGCGCCACGACGCCCGAGCCGAGGCCAGCCTTGGCCTCGTCCGCCAGACCCTTGAGGTCCTTGGGATCGACGCCGGAAATGGCCTTGCCCAGGAACTTGACGCCATTGACCTCGCGCACCGCATCGGCAGAACCGCTTTGGCCGCCACCCATGGCAAGCTTACGCTTGGCATCGGCCAATTCGCGCTCCAGCTTGCGGCGCTCGTCCATCAGGGCTTCGACGCGCGAAACGACGTCTGCCGGCTGGACCTTCAGCGTCGAGGCGAGGTTCTTCACGCGCTCGTCCTGCTCGGCGAGATAGCTGCGCGCGGATTCGCCGGTGACGGCTTCGATACGGCGCACGCCGGCACCGACGGCGCTGTCGCCGAGGATGCGGACAAGACCGATCTGGCCGGTGGCGGACACATGCGTGCCGCCGCAGAGCTCGATGGAATAGGGCTTGCCGGCTTTGGCGCCATGCACGCCCTGCCCCATGGACACAACGCGCACCTCATCGCCGTACTTCTCGCCGAACAGCGCCATCGCACCTTCTGCGATCGCATCGTCGACGCTCATCAGCCGGGTCGTAACCGGAGAGTTCTGCAGAACGATCTCGTTCGCCATCTCCTCCACGACCTTCAGCTCCTCGGCCGTCATCGGCTTCGGGTGGGAGACGTCGAAGCGCAAGCGCTCGGGCGCAACCAGCGAGCCTTTCTGCGCGACATGGGTGCCGAGCACTTCGCGCAGGGCCTCATGCAGCAGGTGGGTGGCGGAATGGTTGGCGCGCAGGCGCGAGCGCCTTGCGTGATCGACCGTCAGCACGACGGCATCGCCAACCTTGATCGCACCGTCCGAAACCTCGGCAATATGAACGAACAGGCCCTCGCCCTTCTTCTGGGTGTCGCCGACCGTCAGCTTGCCGTTATCGCTGGAAATGACGCCGGTATCGCCCATCTGGCCGCCGGATTCGCCATAGAACGGCGTCTGGTTGACGACGATCTGTACCTTGTCGCCGGCAGCAGCGCTGTCGACGGCAACGCCGTCCTTGACGATTGCCTGGATGAAGCCTTCGGCTGCTTCCGTGTCGTAGCCGAGGAATTCGGTCGCGCCGTTCTTTTCCTTGAGCTCGAACCAGATGGTTTCGGTCGCCTTGTCGCCGGAGCCGGTCCAGTGCGAGCGTGCCTCGGCCTTCTGCCGCTCCATCGCATCGGTGAAGCTGGAAATATCGACGCCGATGCCGCGGGCGCGCAGTGCGTCCTGCGTCAGATCGAGTGGGAAGCCATAGGTGTCGTAGAGCTTGAAGGCGGTTTCGCCGTCCAGGCTGTCGCCCTTGTGCAGATCCGAGGTGGCATCGTTCAGCAACGACAGGCCGCGTTCCAGCGTCTTGCGGAAACGGGTCTCCTCGAGCTTCAGCGTCTCGGACGTCAGCGCTTCGGCGCGCACCAGCTCAGGATAGGCCCGGCCCATCTGCTGGATCAGCGCCGGCAGGAGCTTCCACATCAACGGTTCTTTGGCGCCGAGCAACTGCGCATGGCGCATGGCGCGGCGCATGATACGGCGAAGCACGTAGCCACGGCCTTCGTTCGACGGCAGCACGCCATCGGCAATCAGGAAGGCGGAGGAACGCAGGTGGTCGGCGATGACGCGATGGCTGGCGCGATGTTCGCCCTCGGCCTTGACGCCCGTCGCCTCTTCGGAGGCTTCGATCAGCGCGCGGAACAGGTCGATATCATAGTTGTCGTGCTTGCCCTGCAGAACGGCGGCAACGCGCTCGAGACCCATGCCGGTATCGATCGACGGACGCGGCAGATCGACACGCTCCTGCTTGGTGATCTGCTCGAACTGCATGAAGACGAGATTCCAGATCTCGATGAAGCGGTCGCCATCTTCTTCCGGAGAGCCGGGAGGGCCGCCCCAGATATGATCGCCGTGGTCGTAGAATATTTCAGAACAGGGGCCGCAGGGACCGGTATCGCCCATCGCCCAGAAATTGTCGCTCGTGGCGATGCGGATGATCTTGTCGTCCGAAAGGCCGGCGATCTTCTTCCACAGGTTAAAGGCGTCGTCGTCGGTATGGTAGACCGTGACCAGCAGACGCTTGGCGTCGAGCCCGAATTCCTTGGTAATCAGGTTCCAGGCAAGCTCGATGGCGCGCTCCTTGAAATAGTCGCCAAAGGAGAAATTGCCGAGCATTTCGAAGAAGGTGTGATGGCGGGCGGTATAGCCGACATTGTCGAGGTCGTTGTGCTTGCCGCCGGCGCGAACGCATTTCTGCGCCGTCGAGGCCGTCTTGTAGGGACGCTGCTCAAGGCCGGTGAAAACGTTCTTGAACTGCACCATGCCGGCATTGGTGAACATCAATGTCGGATCGTTGCGCGGTACGAGCGGGCTCGACGGCACGATCTCGTGGCCGTTTTTCTTAAAGTAGTCGAGAAAGGTCGACCGGATTTCATTCACACCGCTCATATGGGGCCCTTCAGTACTGCGCTCGGCAACTTGCATCAAAGTCAGTGGCTTTTATCGTTCGCTCCGGGCGCTGTCCAGCCGCACGAACAAAACCGGCCGCACATCCCTTGGACAATACGGCCGGTTTCGGTTTTTTAGTCTAGTCTCAAGCCAGGAATTGCTCCCCGGAAATCATTATTCGCCGGACGCGTCGCCATCATCGGCGTCGGGACCGCCATTCTGCAGGAAGCGATCGGCGATGAGGCCGGCATTCTGGCGCAGCGACAATTCGATCTCGCGGGAGAGATCCGGATTGTCGCGCAGGAAGATCTTCGCATTCTCGCGGCCCTGGCCGAGACGCTGGCTGTTATAGGAGAACCAGGCGCCGGACTTTTCGACGATACCGGCCTTGACGCCGAGATCGACCAGCTCGCCCGTCTTGGAAACGCCTTCGCCATACATGATGTCGAACTCGACCTGCTTGAAGGGCGGCGCCATCTTGTTCTTGACGACCTTGACGCGGGTCTGGTTGCCGATCACCTCTTCGCGCTCCTTGACCGCGCCGATACGGCGGATGTCGAGGCGAACCGAGGCATAGAACTTCAGCGCATTGCCGCCCGTCGTCGTTTCCGGCGAGCCGAACATGACGCCGATCTTCATACGAATCTGGTTGATGAAGATCACCATGGTCTTGGACTTCGAAATCGAAGCCGTGAGCTTGCGCAGTGCCTGGCTCATCAGACGGGCCTGCAGGCCCGGCAGGCTGTCACCCATCTCACCTTCGATTTCGGCGCGCGGCGTCAATGCCGCGACGGAATCGACCACGAGAACGTCGACGGCGCCGGAGCGCACCAGCGTGTCGGTGATTTCAAGCGCCTGCTCGCCGGTATCCGGCTGCGAGATCAGAAGGTTCTGCAGGTCGACGCCGAGCTTGCGGGCATAGACCGGATCGAGCGCATGTTCCGCATCGACGAAGGCGCAGATGCCACCCTTCTTCTGGGCCTCAGCAATGGTCTGCAGCGCCAGCGTCGTCTTGCCGGAGCTTTCCGGCCCATAGATTTCGATGATGCGTCCCTTCGGCAAGCCGCCAATGCCGAGGGCGATATCGAGGCTCAGAGAGCCGGTGGAAACCGTTTCGATTTCGACCACATTCTCGTTAGAGCCGAGCTTCATGATCGAGCCCTTGCCGAACGACCGCTCAATTTGAGAGAGTGCCGCTTCAAGTGCCTTGCTTTTATCCACCGATTTGTCCTCTACAAGCCGCAAAGAATTCTGAGACATTCGATCCACCTTTAGGTTATTGAAGCCGCTCTAGCAATGTCGCCGCCGATGAGAATTCTGTACTCTATTTGTTCTTTTATCGCAAGGACACAACAAGCAATTGAAAGAAAAAGGTAAAATGAATTCCGTTCTACTTTTGTTTTCTTCTTTCTTCCCAGACACTTACGGATCCGGGGCGATTAATTCGGACGTGCCGTTGCCCTGCCCGATTCGTCTTTCCGATTGCTGAGGATAACCATATGGCGAAGAAGATTCTCGTTCTCGGCGGCGCCCATATCGACCGGCGCGGCCGCATCTTCGGCGAGACGGCGCCCGGCGCCAGCAATCCCGGCGGATGGTTCGAGGAACCCGGCGGCGGCGGTTTCAACGCAGCCCGCAACCTTGCGCGTCTCGGCTTCGACGTCCGGCTGATCTCGCCGCGCGGCGGCGATCCTTCAGGCGAGATGGTGGCGGAAGCCGCCAGCCATGCCGGCATCGACGATCGGCCCTTCGTCTTCCTCGACCGCAAGACGCCGAGCTATACCGCGATCCTGGAAAATGACGGCAATCTCGTCATCGCGCTTGCCGATATGGAACTCTACAAGCTGTTCGTTCCGAGGCGGCTGTCGATTCGTTCCGTCCGCGACGCTTTCGACGATACCGACCTCGTTCTCTGCGACGCCAATCTGCCGGCCGAGACTTTGGCAGCGATTGCGGCAAGGGCCGCCGCATGCGGCAAGCCCGTCGCCGCCATTGCGATCTCGCCCGCAAAAGTCGTGCGGCTGAAGCCGAGCCTTGCCGGCATCGACCATATGTTCCTCAATGAGGCCGAAGCCGCCGCGCTGACCGAAAGCCGCCCGGAAGATCCGCGCGAATGGATAGGCGCGTTGCGCGCGCTCGGCCTGCGCAATGGCGTGATCACCCGCGGCAAGCGCGCGCTGATCGCATTCTCGCGCGATGCCGTCGTCAGCCTGCAGCCGCCCGTCGTCGATAATGTCGCCGATGTCACCGGGGCGGGAGATTCCCTCGCTTCCGGTGTTCTGTCCGCTTTGCTTGCCGGCCACGATCTCGCGGAAGCCGTCCGCCACGGCGCCGCCGCCGCGGCGATCACCGTGCAGTCCCCGTATGCCACGGCAGAAAATCTCTCTCCGGAACTGCTAAAGACAACCTTGGCCCTTGTTCCCAAGGCCGAAATTCTGTCATGAAGCCTGTTCAAAACGCGTATACTGTTTCAGTGAATTGGAAACGACAATGACCCAGCCTATCTCGCCACTGCTTCCGATCTCCTATTCGAAGGAAGTCGCCGCCGCCAAGCTGCGCGGCGCACCGCTCGTCGCCCTGGAATCGACCATCATCACCCACGGCATGCCCTATCCCGGCAATATCGAGATGGCCCGCAGCGTCGAGGAGATCATTCGCCAGGAAGGCGCCGTTCCGGCGACCATAGCCGTCATTCACGGCACTCTGCATATCGGTCTCGAGCCGGAAGAACTGGAAGCATTGGCCAAGACGGAAGGCGCCATGAAGGTCTCGCGCGCCGACATCGCTTTCGCGATCGCCGAGCGCCGCACCGGCGCCACCACCGTTGCCGCCACCATGATCGCCGCGGCCCGTGCCGGCATCAAGGTGTTCGCCACCGGCGGTATCGGCGGCGTGCATCGCGGCGCAGAAGAGAGCTTCGATATTTCGGCCGATCTTGAAGAGCTTTCCCGCACCGGCGTCATCGTCGTGTGCGCCGGCGCCAAGGCGATCCTCGACATTCCGAAGACGCTCGAAGTGCTGGAAACCCGTGGTGTTCCGGTCGTGACCTATGACAGCACCGAGTTCCCGGCCTTCTGGTCGCGCTCTTCCGGCCTCGCAAGCCCGCTGACGCTGAACAGCCCGGCCGCCATCGCCAATTTCCAGACGACGCGCGAACAGCTCGGCATCGATGGCGGCATGCTGATCGCCAATCCTGTGCCGGAAGCCGCCGAAATCCCGCGTGAGGAAATGGAAATCTATATCCAGCGCGCCATCGACAGCGCAGAGCGCGACGAAGTCTCCGGCAAGGCCGTGACGCCTTACCTGCTGGGCACCATCTTCGACATCACGGAAGGCCGCAGCCTCAAGACCAACATTGCGCTTGTCGAGAACAACGCACGTCTGGCCGCCGAAATCGCCGTCGCTCTGGCCGAATAATCAGAGCGTCGCACCATCTCATGTTGGAATACGGCCTGGCGTTTCCCTGAAGCGTCAGGCCGCTTTCGTTTCGTTCCCGACAGAAAGGTCTCGTTGCCTTTCCGCGGAATGCTCAATCCAGCGTAAACAGGCCCAAGGCGGATCGCAGCTCCGCAAGCGTCGCCTGCGTCCGTTCCCTTGCCTTTCGCGTACCCTCGCGCACGACATCCATGACATGGTTCGGCGCGGCGGCATAGCGCGCGCGCCGCTCACGGATCGGCGCGAGCAGCGTTTGCAGCACCTCTTCCAGATGTCTCTTCAGGGTGACGTCGCCGAGGCCGCCGCGACGATAATGTGCCTTCATGTCTTCGACCAATTGCCGGTCGTCGCAGAAAGCATCGAGATAGGTGAAGACGACATTTCCCTCGACCCTCCCCGGATCGCTGACGCGCAAGTGGTCCGGGTCGGTATACATGCGCCGCACCGCGTCGCTGATATCATCGGGCGATGCCGAGAGCGGAATGGCATTGCCTTGGGATTTGCTCATCTTCGCTTTTCCATCGACGCCAGGCAGGCGGCCCACACGCGGCACCATGGCCTCGGCCTCGACCAGAATATTGCGCCCGATCTGCCGGTTGAGACGGCGGACGATCTCATTGGTCTGCTCGATCAATGGTGCCTGATCCTCGCCGACGGGAACGACCGTCGCCTTGAAGGCGGTGATGTCGGCCGCCTGCGCCACCGGATAGCAGAGAAAGCCGGCCGGCACGTCCCGTTCGAAACCACGCATCTGGATCTCTGTCTTGATCGTCGGGTTGCGCTCCAGCCGGCTGACGGTGACGAAATTCAGGTAGAGCAGCGTCAATTCCGCCAGCGCCGGCAGGGCGGATTGAACGCAGATCGTCGTCAGCGCGGGATCGATGCCGACAGCGAGATAATCGATGGCGACTTCGAGAACGTTGCGACGAACCTTTTCGGGATCATGGGCATTGTCCGTCAGCGCCTGCGTATCCGCCAGCAGCAGGAACTGCCGATGGCTTTGCTGAAGCGCGACGCGGCTTTTCAGCGACCCGACATAATGACCGAGATGAAGCGGACCGGTGGTCCGGTCGCCCGTCAGGATGACGGGACGGGTATCGATGGGGGAAAACATTTTGTTGCTCCGCAAAAGGAGCCGCCGCAATCGGGAAGGAAGACGGAAATGGACATGCCTGCCGGATCACGGCGGCAGGGTCGATTTCAAGACATGACGACTGCCGCTCCTAGATGGAGCGCCACCACATGAGGGAAATGGGCTTGGCAATGTCGATCATGCGCGGTGGGTAGCACCTTTTTGCTGCGATCGGCAACATGCAGGGACAAAAATCGTCCCTTCGCCTATTTCTTGTCCAGCGTCTCGCGCACCACGACGGCAAGCTGCTTTAGCGAGAATGGCTTCGGCAGGAAGCCGAACTGCGCATCCGCCGGCAGATTGCGGGCAAACGCATCCTCGGCATAGCCTGAAACGAAGATGAACTTCATATCCGGATATTTCTTGCGCAGTTCCCGCAGCAATGACGGTCCGTCCATTTCAGGCATGACGACATCGGAGACGACGACATCGACCTGTCCGTCGAGTTCGTCCATGATGTCGAGCGCCTCGACGCCGGAGCCGGCCTCGTAGACGGTGTAGCCGCGCGTCTCCAGCATGCGCTTTCCGCCGCGGCGCACCGCCTCCTCGTCCTCGACGAGGAGCACGACCGCGGACTTGCCGGTCAGATCGGCCGGCTCTTCCGGCGGAGCCACCGCCGCGACGCTCTGGTCCATGGCAGCGGCACCCCGGCCTTCCGGCGCTTTCGCTTCCGTTACGGCGGGCATTTCGACAATGTGCCGCGGCAGGAAGATGCGGAAGGTCGTTCCCTTGCCCACTTCCGACTCCGGCTGGATGTAGCCGCCGGACTGCTTGATGATGCCGTAGACCATTGCAAGGCCGAGGCCGGTGCCCTTGCCTACTTCCTTCGTCGTGAAGAAAGGCTCGAAAATCTTGTCCATGATTTCGGGCGCAATACCCGTGCCGGTATCGCTGACTTCGATGAGAACCATGTCCTCATGCGGCAGATAGGCATAATTGAAGGCACTGACATCGGCCGCAAGCAGATTGCGGCTGCGCAGCGTCAGGGTGCCGCCGCCGGGCATGGCATCGCGCGCATTGACGCAAAGATTGATGAGCACCTGCTCGAACTGCGACAGGTCGGTCTTCACCGGCCAGAGATCGCGGCCGTAATCGACGTCGAGCTTGACGTGCGTGCCCGACAGCAGCCGGTCCACCAGCATGCGCAGATCGCCGATCACATCGGTCAGGTTCAGGATCGTCGGCCGCATCGTCTGCTTGCGCGAGAAGGCGAGCAACTGCCGCACCAGCACCGCCGCGCGATTGGCGTTGCGCTTGATTTCCATAAGATCGGCGAAGCTGGCATCGGAGGGCCTGGCCTGCAGCAGCAGATGGTCCGAAGACAGAAGGATCGCGGTCAGCACATTGTTGAAGTCGTGCGCGATACCGCCTGCGAGCGTGCCGACGGCATTGAGCTTCTGCGTCTGCGCCATCTGTGTCTCAAGCGCCTTCTGCTCGGTCACTTCAACGGCATAAACGATGGCAGCCTCCTCCGGCGCCTCGTCGGTCTGGTCGATGACGGCGTTGACATAGAAGCGGAAATGCCGCGTGTCGTCCTTCGGATTGCGGGAGTCGATCGGCGGAATATCGCCCTGCCGATCCTTTGCTGCAACCAGCGCCTGCTGCAGCCGCGACCGGTCGCTGTCATTGACGATGGTCTCTAGCGCAGCTCCACGCTCGATATCGTCACGCGAAACCAGATCCGCGAAGAGCTTCAGGAACGGCGCGTTCGTCCGCAGGATGCGGCCGTTGCCATCGACGGAAGCGATCGCCATCGGCGTATTGTTGAAGAAGCGGCTGAAACGCATCGCGGCCGCGGAAGCCGATTGCTCGGTGCCCACACCGCTCTGCCGGGTCAGGACGATGGTGCGGCTCTCGCCGGGAGCACCGTCGCGCATCGACGTGACGCTGTGAACGATCTGCACCGGCAGGCTCTGGCCATTGGAGCGGCGCAGATCGAGATCCAGCGTCACCGTCTTCTTCAATCCGGGTTCCGCCTGAACGGACTGGATCAGCGCCAGCCCCTCGCCGGCCACGAGATCGCCGATGGTCATCGAACCCGGCACGAACTTCGTCAGATCGAAGCCCAGCCATTCGGCAAGCGTCGCATTGAGATAGAATATCTCGCCTTTGCGGCCGGCGGAAAAGAAGCCCGCCGGTGCGTGATCGAGATAATCGATCGCGTTCTGCAGTTCCTTGAAGAAGCGCTCCTGGTCGTCACGCTCGGAGGTGATGTCTGTAACCTGCCAGATATGCAGAATTTTGCTGCTGCCCTGTTCCGGCGGCAGCACACGCGCCTTCAGCCGATACCAATGCGCCCCGTTGCTGTTCCCGTCCGCGGGTCCGAGCGAGTTCAGCAGGCGGAACTCCTCGGATCCCTCCTTGCCGTCACGCAGGCCGTTGGCAAGACGATAAAGAGCCTCATTGGATTCGCGATTGCGCGACAGCAGCATTTCCAGCGACTGCACCTCCGTCGCCTTCGTGGCGCCGGTCAGCCGTCCATAGGCCGTGTTGGCGTAGACGATGCGCCCCTTTTCATCGGTGATCAGCGTCCCGTCCGGGTGGCTGTTGAGAAACGAGCGCGCCAGGCTGTCGGACTGCGGCTGCGGCATCACCTCGACGAAACCGATGATCGAGGAAACCAGGAAGAAGATGCCGACCATGGCAAGAATGCCGAGGCCGCCGAGCACCGCCTCATTGTCGAGCTGGCTCTTGAAGACGACGAAGGCCGCGGCCGCGGCCATGAGAACGAGCGCAAGCAAAATGATGCGCAGCGCAGTTCCCGAACGAACTCCGCGATCCACCAGCGGCACGCTATACTCGTCGGACGGACGCTGCTTCGTCATAAACCCCTCGTACCAGCCGTTCTCCTTGCGACATGTCATACACGTTAGGGATCGCGGGAGTCGGACCTTTCGAATCTTCTTTATCAATTTGCGTCATCGGCAAAAAGCTTTGCCGGGCCAGAAAGGCTTGAATTCACAGGCAATAGCGCACAACGGACTGCAATCTCTTCTTGTCTCCGGCCCAATCCTGTTCATATGATCGCCGCATATGAGAGGCAAGGTCAAAGCAACTACTCGCCCTGGTTGCAAACAGACCGCGACATCGGGACAATTACGGAGTATCTCGACATGTTGGACGACATCGCCGGAGCCTATGGCAGCCGTTTCTTTCTCGCAGCCGGTGGGGTTGGCATTGCCCTTCTTGTCCTGATCGGCATCCTGTGGATCCTGCGCAGCCGGGCGCCCTCTCCCTTCGTGCGTGGCGGCAAGAACCGCCAGCCCCGGCTGCAGGTGCTCGACGCCGCCGCCGTCGATGCCCGCCGCCGCCTCGTGCTCGTCCGGCGCGACGGGATCGAACATCTGATCATGATCGGCGGCCCCACCGATATCGTGATCGAGTCTGGTATTTCCGACGCCACGCGAGCAGGCGCCGCCGCAACGCCCGTCGAGATTCCCGTCGCATATGAAAATCCGCAGCAACTCCAGAAAAAGACACCCGAGCTTGATGCTCCTCCCGTCGCGCTTCCACAGCGTCGGCAATCCACGGAGGACAAGATCGAAGCCTATTTGCGCACCGAGCCGACCGTTGCACCCACGCCTGCGCCAGAACCGACACCGGCACCACGCATGGCCGAACGCCCGCAGCCGGCTGCAGTCAAACCGCAGCAGCCGGCTCCTCAACCCGCTCCTGCAATCAGCGAAGCCGAAGCCGCCGATATATTGGACGCCGCCCGCCATGTCGTCCTGCCGCAGCAGCAGCCTGCTCCCGCCCGGCCAGAGCCTGTCGAGCCCGCAGTTTCCATCCCGCCCCAGCGTGCTGCGGAACCCGGCAATGATTTCCAGCGCGTGCTGGAAGCGGAAATGTCGAAGAATCTGACCGCCGAACGGATCATTCCCAATGTGACGCCGCCTAAGCAGGTGCAGCAACAGCCGAGTGCGGCACCAGCACCAGCACCATCGCAAACTCCAGGCCCGGCAAAGCGTGTCGAACCCGAGCTCACGCCGATGACCGGGGCGGACAGCGCCCTCCAGCAGGAAGTCGCTCGCATCTTCGGCGAAATGAGCGTCAGCCGCGACAAGTAGCGCCGGGCGTCAAACACCGCGAATCAAAAAGGCACGAACAGCTATCCCTGTCGTGCCTTTTATTTTTGCAAGCCCGGCCGAGACCGGCAGTTCGCTTATTCGTCGCGATAAACTTTTTCGCGGCGCTCGTGGCGTTCCTGTGCCTCGATCGACAATGTCGCGATCGGACGAGCGTCCAGACGCTTCAGGCCGATCGGTTCACCCGTCTCTTCACAGTAGCCATAAGTACCGTCATCGATACGCTGCAATGCGGCATCGATTTTCGAGATAAGCTTACGTTGGCGGTCACGAGCCCGAAGCTCGATGGCTCTGTCTGTTTCCGAAGAAGCCCGGTCGGCAAGATCGGGATGGTTTGCGCTTTCTTCTGCCAGATGATCCAGTGTTTCGCGCGCTTCTCTCAGGATATCATTTTTCCAGGCCACCAGCTTCGACCGGAAATAGGCCCGCTGGTTCGTATTCATGAACTCCTCGTCTTCCGAGGGCACATAATTGCTAAGATCGATCTTCTCACTCAACGCGATTCTCCTGAAGAACATCTCATATGGCTGGGCTGTATATCCCAACCGATAGGGCCGATTCAAGCCAAATAGATGCTGTCAACTGATTTTTAAATTTGTCATAAAATTCGGCTAAGGGTCTATTTTTTCATCATTTCTTCGCCGCGATCAAATTTGCCGCGTCTGTAACCTTCGCGTGAGGCCGGCTCATTGCGCCCCTCGGACGGGTCGCGCGGCAGTTGACGGCATATGTGAACAGACGCTACGTCATTAAGGAAATCCAACTCCGGAATTTCGCCATGACCAGCATTTCGCCGCCGCCTTTCAGGATCTATCTCCTGCGTCACGCCGAGGCCCAGCAGGCTGCGCCCGGCCAGAGGGATTTCGACCGCTCCCTGAGCGACAACGGCTATGCGGCTGCGGAAATCGTCGCGGACGAAGCCGCCGACAAAGGCTACAAGCCGGACCTCGTCATTTCGTCCACGGCGCTACGCTGCCGCCAGACCGCGGAGGCCATGCGCCGCGCCGTGATGCCCTCGACGGAATTCCGCTTTGTCGATGCCATCTATAACGGCACGCTGGATATTTACCTGTCGCTCATTGCCGGCCAGACCGATCAGGACTCGGTCATGCTCGTCGGGCATAATCCGATCATCGAGCTGACGCTCGCCTCCCTGATCGGGCGCGATGCATTGGCCGACACTCTCCCACGCGGATTTCCGACGGCCGGGCTCGCCGTTATCGACTCGTCGCCATCGGGCTGGGTTCTGACCGACTTCGTCACCGAGTAGGAACGTCCAGCAATAAGAAACGACGAGCGCCTGCCCCGATTGCAGGCGGAAACCCGTTCATCTTTTCGGAGCAAGTTTCGATCCCTATATTCACGGTCACGCTGTCATCCAGGGATCCCGCCTTTGCCCCCAAGCCTGACCTCTTTTACCGACGACGCCCTGATCGCCTTTGACAATCTCGCCGATCGCGCAGCCGGCCTCGTCAATCCGACAATTCGTCTGGGCGTCACCGGCCTCTCGCGTTCGGGCAAGACCGTCTTCATCTCCTCCCTGGTGCATAACCTCCTGAACGGCGGGCGTCTGCCGCTGTTCGAGCCGGTGCAATCCGGTCGCGTTTCCGCCGTTCGCCTCGAACCCCAGCCCGATGACGCCGTGCCGCGCTTCCAGTACGAGGACCACATTCGCGCACTCGTCAAAGACCGCATCTGGCCGGATTCGACGCGGGCCATCTCCGAGCTGCGCATCACGCTCGACTATCAAAGCGCCAGCGGCTGGAACCGCCTGTTTTCGCCGGGGCGTCTGTCTATCGATATCGTCGACTATCCGGGCGAATGGCTGCTGGACCTGCCGCTGCTCGCCAAGGATTTCCGCACCTTCAGCGCGGAAACACTGGCACTGGCGAACACCGGCATTCGCGCCGAGCTGTCAAGTCACTGGCTGGTGATGACGGATGCGACGGACGTCTCCGCGCCTGCGGACGAAATGAAAGCCCGCGACCTCGCCACCGCCTTTGCCGATTATCTGAAGGCCTGCAAATCCGACGAACGCTCGCTCTCGACGCTGCCGCCCGGCCGCTTCCTCCTGCCGGGCGATCTCGACGGCTCGCCTGCCCTCACCTTCGCGCCGCTGAAGCTGCCGGCAGAAGGCAACGCGCCCAAAGGTTCGCTATGGGCCATGATGGAGCGCCGCTACGAGGCGTATAAGGCCGTCGTCGTCAAACCGTTCTTTCGCGAGCATTTCGCCCGCCTGGACCGGCAGATCGTTCTCGTCGATGCCTTGCAGGCCATCAATCGCGGCCCGGAAGCCGTGCAGGATCTCGAGCGGGCGCTGACCGACGTGCTGGCCTGCTTTCGCCCCGGCACCAACTCTCTCCTTTCCTCGCTGCTCGGCCGCCGCATCGATCGCGTGCTCGTTGCCGCGACCAAGGCCGACCACCTTCATCATGAAAGCCATGACCGGCTCGAGGCGCTGACGCGCCGGCTCGTCGAACGCGCCATAGAGCGCATCGGCATGGCGGGCGCCGGCATCGACGTGATGGCCATCGCCTCGGTGCGCGCGACCCGCGAAGCCACCGTAACCCGCGACGGGCAGACGCTGCCCGTCATCGTCGGCACGCCGATGGACAACGAAACCATCGCGGGCGAGACGTTCGACGGCAATCGCAAGACGGCGGTCTTTCCGGGCGACCTCCCGGAAAACCCGCGCTGGCTGTTCGAAGCCCTCGAATCCAATGGGGCAAAAGTCCATCTGCCCGAGGTGAACGTCGTGCGGTTCCGCCCGCCGGAGCTGGACGAAACCGGTGGAGGCATCAAGCTCTCGGTGCCGCACATCCGCCTCGACCGCGCCATGCAGTTCCTGTTCGGAGACCGTCTCGCATGACGAAACCGACCGACAACGACCAGAACGGTAACCGCCGCCCCGCTGCCTTTGCCCTGGAACCCGAGGTCTCCAGAAGAGAGACGGATATCAAGGCGACCCCGCCGGCGGCGCGCAGGCCGCAAAGCTTCGATACCGATATCGTGCTCACGCCCGACGCCGAGGATCCGTTCATCAATCCCACCCTTGGCGCCGATTCCGGCGGGGACGCTATCGCCAAGCCCCGTCGCAGGGGATTCTCCTTCGGCAAGGTGGCGCTCGGCGCGCTGGGAATTCTGGTGTCGCTCGCCTTCGGCCTGTGGACGGATCAGCTCATCCGCGATCTGTTCAGCCGGGCCGATTGGCTCGGCTATACCGCTCTTGCGGTCGTGATCGTCGGCATCCTGGCCGTTCTGGCGATGGTCGTCCGCGAAACGGCCGGGATGATGCGGCTGGCGGCAGTGCAGACCATCAAGGCCGAGGCGGAAGCCGCAGCGGTCGAAACCCGGCCGGCACGCGCCAAAGCGCTGGTCAAGCGCCTCTGCTCGCTGCTCGAAGCCAATCCGGACACGGCAAGAGGCCGCGCAACGCTGAAGGCGGCGGAAGACGACATCATCGATGCGCCGCAGCTGATCGATCTCGCGGAGCGTGAGCTCCTCGGGCCGCTCGACCGCCGCGCCCGCGCACTGATTCTCGGCGCCTCGAAACGAGTCTCGGTCGTGACCGCCATCAGCCCCCGGGCCCTCGTCGATATTCTCTACGTCCTGTACGAGGCGGCGAAACTGATCCGCGCCATGGCGGAGCTCTACGGCGGCCGGCCCGGCACGCTCGGCATGGTGAGGCTGATGCGCGATGTGCTCGCTCACCTGGCCGTCACGGGCTCCATCGCCGTCGGCGACAGCATCGTCCAGCAGCTGATCGGCCACGGCCTGGCATCGAAGCTTTCCGCGCGCCTTGGCGAAGGCGTCGTCAACGGCATGATGACGGCCCGGATCGGAATTGCGGCGATGGATCTCTGCCGGCCGCTTCCCTTCAAGTCGCTCAAGAGACCGGGCATTGCCGATTTCGCCGGCGACCTCACGCCGAACGTCACCGGCCGCAATCCGACGTGATCACCCGCAAAACCAGTGTTTTAGCGTCTCGGAAACCAAGCATTAACCATTCTAGGGCAAAAGTGAGAACCAGTTTTACGGTTCCGCCTCGCTAGGGAATGTCCATGTTTTCGCGTCGATTTCTTCTTGTAAGCAGCCTTGCCGCCGCCGCCATACCGACCGGCGTCTGGGTGCAATCAGCCGACGCGGCGCCCCGCGACAAGGCCTTCTTCCAGTCGATATCCGGCGTATGGAGCGGTCCCGGCGAAATCGTGGCCGGCAAGTACAAGGGCACGAAGTTCACCTGCAACCTCACCGGCAAGCCGTCCGACGGCGGCAATGCGGGCGTCAAGCTCGACGGCACCTGCCGCGTCGGTGTTTTCCAGCAGCCGATGTCTGCGGAAATCACGCAGAGCGGCGGCTCCTATAGCGGAAAGTTCCTGGACGGCGCGGCCGGCAAGGGCCTCGACGTTACCTCGGGCACGGTCAATGACGGCACCGTCGTCCTCGGACTGAACCGACAGAAGCTCAATGGCGCCATGATCGCCCGCCTTGCGGACAGCAAGTCGATGAACGTCACCATCTCGGTGAAGGTCGGCGAACAGATGGTGCCGGTCATCGGCGTCACGCTCAAGCGCGCCGATGTCGACCAGATGGCTGTCGGGTCGATCCAGTAGTCTTCGGACATCATTTCGGGAATAGAAAAAGGCCGGCTATTTCGCCGGCCTTTTCTTTTATATCCATGGTCACGCCGTTCGCCACCAGTCACGGCTTTCATTTGCGATCTCGATGCCCTCGACATCGACGCTCTCCAGCCAGTTGCCGATTGTCCGGCCCTTCACCACAAGATCGGCCGCGAAGTCCGCAAGCGGCATCAGCACGAAACCCCGTTCCGTCATGCGCGGATGCGGGATCGTCAGCAGCGACTCGATTCGTTCCAGATCACCATAGGTCAGGACATCGATATCGATCGTCCGCGGCCCCCAACGCTCGATTCGAACCCGCTTCATCTGCCGCTCTATATCGAGGCAGACGTCCAGCAATGTCTCCGGCGCCAGGGTCGTATCGATGGCGGCGCAGGAATTGTAAAAGAAGGATTGATCCGTCTTTCCCCAGGGCGGCGTGCGGTAAAGCCGCGACACCGAAATCACCTGGCAATCGGCGCGCGCATCGAGTGTCCGCAAGGCAAGCGCCATTGCGTGGACGGGGTTGTCCAGATTGCCACCCAGGCCGAGCGTCGCGCGCACGGCCGCATCTTCAGGCGAAATGCTCAATGCTCACCTGCACGTAATCGAGGACGCCCGGAACCGGGGCATTGGGCTTGCGCACCGTGATCTTGGCGCGGCGGATACTGGGAAAACGTCGGCACAATTCCTTTGCCACATCGAGCGCCAGCGCTTCGATCAGATAGCGCCGCCGCCCGGTCACGATTTCCTCGATGACACTGAATGCGATGCCGTAGTTCACGGTGTCGTCGATCGAGTCGCGCTCCAGCGCGTCGCCCGCGTCCACATCGAGCTCGGCATCGACAAAGAAGCGCTGGCCGAGGAACTCCTCCTCGTCATGCACGCCGTGGCGGGCAAAGAAGGCGCAATTCTGCAAGGTAATGGTATATGTCACAGCGCTCATGGCGTCTCTCCGTTTCGAACAGGCACGAGGGGGTCCGAAAACCGTTCCCTGGCTTCGAGGATCAAGCTTTAAGTCTCGCGCGCGTCCTGAGAATAGCATCCGCAACCGCCAGCGCGTCCCTGTTGATTGCGACATTGTGTACGCGGAATATGGCAGCTCCCTGCAAACGCAGGATCGCGTTCGTCGCGGCGGTGCCGACATCCCGATCAGGCGCATCGCGACCCGTTATGGTGCCGATAAAGCGCTTGCGGGATGTGCCCACCAGCAACGGAAGATCGAGGCGAAGCAGCGCATTGAACCTTGCCATCAATTCCAGATTCTCCTCGGCATTCTCCTTGGCGAAGCCAAAGCCGGGATCGAGCACGATGTTCTGCCTGTCGACGCCGGCTGCGGCGGCAATCTCGAGCGAGCGGTTGAGAAAGAAAATCTGGTCGTCGATCACGTCGGGTAGCTTCTGCCGGTCACGGCCGGTATGCATGATGCAGAGCCCGGCCCCTGTTTGCGCCGCCACGTCCGCGAGATCCGGCTCGCGCTGCAGGCCGAAAACGTCGTTGACGATATGAGCACCGGCCCCGATCGCCAGCCGCGCCGTAGCGGCGCGATAGGTATCGACCGATATCAGCGCATCGGTTCTGCCGCGCAGGGCTTCGATGACGGGCAGCACCCGCCCCTGCTCTTCGCTGGCACTCACGGCAGCGGCACCGGGCTTCGTCGACTCGCCGCCGATGTCGATGATGCCGGCACCCTCTTCGACGCAAGCTAAAGCATGGGCAACGGCCACCTCGACGGCCTCGTAGTGCCCGCCGTCGGAAAAGGAATCCGGCGTCACATTGACGACGGCCATGATGAGGCTCTTCTGGCCGACGTCGATGCTGCGCCCATGCGCGACATGCCAGATTTGGCTGCGAAGCTCAGTCACGAACCGTCCCATCCCATTGAAATTGAAAAAACCTTGCGCTTGATATTGCGCTCACAGTGGCTATGCCGCAAGGTTCGCGGAAGTTCAACATGGTAGCGACACGAATGCCGCTTGCATCCCATAAGTTCAGCATTTCATGTGCCTTGCTGCTCGCGTTTTGCATACCCGGCACGGCCGATGCCGAAGTCATTGCCCGAAAATCCGTTTCCTATTTCGACATCAAGGGCAGCACCGCCGACGAGCTTGACGCTGCCCTGAACCAGAGCGGGCCGCTTGCCATGGGATCGAGCAGCCATCACCCCGGCGCGACGAAAATTCGCTTCGGCGGCAACGCGACCTACAGCGAAGAGAACGGGCGTTGCTACATTTCCGGCGTCAAGGTAACTGTCGACACCGAAATCATCCTGCCGCGGTGGCGCGACCGGCGGCATGCGAACAAGCAGCTTTCGATGATATGGGACACGCTGGCCGCCGATATCCGCCGCCATGAGAACCGGCATGTCGAGATCGCCCGCCAGCATGCGCGCCAGATGGAACAGCAGATCCTTTCCCTGCCATCGGCCGGCGATTGCGATGCTCTTCAGGAAAAGGCAAACGAGGTGACGGCACGAGAAACCGAACGCCACGATGCCGATCAGGCACGCTTCGACCGCATCGAGGCGATCAACTTCCAAAACCGGATGCAGAGATTGCTTTACTATCGCAGCCGCCAAACCGGGCAGCCATAGGCCTTCTACTCCCCTTAATTTCAGGGAAAAAGCCATCGCACAGCTGCCGACTGTGGGAAAACAGCCACTATATCTGTGAATCGTCCCGCCGCGATGCTCTTTGAACTTTACGAGAATCTGAAATAGGTTTTTCCTATGAATTACAGAGATAAACACACCGGATGATTCGAGGAATACCGGTTGGGGATCTCAGAAAGATGAATTGAGAGTGCCTGCGTTGGCGGGTTTATTCGCTCTTCGACGCAGCCTGGGTTTGTTCTTGAAGCATGCGCTACGTGTTCTCCTGGCGCGTCCTAAGCCGCAGGTGTTTCCTCCCTTGCCTGTCGGTGATGCGCCCGCCTTGCCTCGCTCGCTGCATCAGCTGAGCGGGGCATCTTTTTGAGGGCTATCAGGGCGAAGGCTTGCCCGATGAATACGGGCAATCCCCACTATCCGCGACAAGCTAAGCAGGAAACCAGCCGTCAGGCCTGGCGCTCCGGCACATGGACGACGAGCCCGTCGAGAGCGCTCGTCATCTTGATCTGACAGGAGAGACGCGAGGTCGGCCGCACGTCGAAGGCGAAATCGAGCATGTCCTCTTCCATCGCCTGCGGGCTGCCGACCTTTTCGGTCCACGCCTCGTCGACATAGACATGACAGGTGGCGCAGGCACATGCGCCGCCGCATTCGGCTTCGATGCCCGGAACGGAGTTGCGCACGGCATTTTCCATCACTGTGGATCCCTCGTCGACATTGAGGTCAAAGCGCGTGCCGTCGAAGGCGACGATGGTCAATTGGGTCATGTGGGTGAATTCCGAATTTCGTGAATGAAGGACGATCGGAATTTTACTTCCAACAAATCGCTGGGGCAGTCAACATTTGCGCCGCCGAAACGGTTTGAACCGTCTGGCGGCGCAAGGATGGATTGTCGCTGTCTTCGAGCAAGGTTCAGCGCGAAATCTTCAGAATAAAGTTCTCGGCCTCGACGACGCAGGTGGTGACGGCCGCCATGCGCGCGGCGTCGCCGGTATTGCTCTCGAGGGCGCCGGCCGCATCGGCCACGCGGAAGGCACCGACGGCGCCCGCCGCCCCCTTCAGCTTGTGCGATGCCGCCTCGATGCGCTTGGGATCGCCGCTGCCGATTTCCTGCAGGCAGGAACGGGCCTGCCTGGCGAACATCTGCAGCACCTCGACTTCCAGCGCCTTGTCGCCCATCGTCTGCTTTCCGAGATGAACGAGATCGATCGCCCGCTCCCGTGACGGGGCCGAGCCCCGTGAATTATCCGGAGATTCAAACGCGATGTTCAAAGCTGCCATGTGCCAATGCTCCCGTCTTTTATCTAGGACTGTTTTAGGGACCTGCCGCATAGTTGCGGCCCGGGCATGGCCATCCAGTTAAATTTTGGCACATTGAGGGCCTAAAACTCCGGACATGGTTAACGTGCGTTAAACATGCGCAGAATCTTGGATTTTCATGACGTTATACGAGCAAAGAAGGTTAATGACGCCTTAATGATCCACTGTCTTTAAGGTGGAATTAATTGTCAGGACTGGGGGAATGTGTCACTACGATACTATTGAATTGGGTAGATGGCACACGCCTTTGCCCAGGAAGTGGATGATGGTAATGTTTTCATAACATCCGTTTGAAAAACCAGTTATCCACTCTGAAATGTAATGGGAAATCCAACCTCGGTATCGACCGGATGCGGAGGCCCCACGGGAGGCAGGGTTCGTCTTTTCCGGACGCGGCGGAATTACCGGAAAAGACGCGGCAAGCCCGAGTGAGTTGTAACGAGGCGTAACCGCATGGCGAACAAAAAGTACATCGAGTCGGTCGAGGACAAGGCCTTCCAGGCGTTGGACGAAGCTTTGCAGATCGATTTCAGTGACGAGAGCTTGGAGTCTCGCAGCGGCACTACGCCCGATATCCCGGAGCGAAATGTGTCTGAACCGCCGAAACAGCCGATAAAGCAGTCCAGGGATGATGCAGCCCGCCAGGCCGGCGCCGCGCGCAGCGCAGCCGCCCCTACGGCAACGCCCCGCCCCGCCGAGGCGCCGAAAAATCCGAACCTTGCCGCCGCCAACGATGGCAACCGGGCAAGCTCCGCAAGCCTTCTCAGGGCGCTCGACGGAGGCTCCCAGAGCCACGCGGTGCGCAACGCCACGATCTTCTCGCTGTTCTGGATCATCGGCGGCGTCGGCCTTGCCTTCATGCTATACGGCTCGGAGATCCGAAACATCCATTCGGTAGCGGATCTGGCCGCCCTGCCGGGCGTCATCGCCTGCATCGTCGGCATCATTGTTCCGGTACTGCTTTTCTATGCCTTCGGCATGATGATCTCGCGTGCCCATGACATGCGCAACGCAGCCCGCTCCATGGCCGAGGTTGCCTTGCGCCTCGTCGAGCCCGAAACCATCGCCTCCGAACGCATCATGACGGTCGGCCAGGCCGTCCGCCGCGAAGTATCGGCGATGAACGAAGGCATCGAGCGCACCATTGCGCGCGCCACCGAGCTCGAAACGCTCGTCCATACCGAAGTCAACGCGCTTGAACGCAGCTACGCCGACAACGAACTGCGGGTGCGCGGCCTCGTCCACGAACTGGGCACGGAGCGCGATGCGATCGTCAATCACGCCGAGCGCATCCGCTCGTCGATCGTCGGTGTTCACGACCAGATCAAGGAAGACCTGTCTCTCGCGACCGAAGAAATCGCCGTACGCCTCTCCACATCGGGCGAAGCCTTCGCGTCGATGATCGATACGCGCGCCGCGGCGCTGATGGAAAAGTCGGATTCCGCCGTCCAGGCGCTCGGCACCCTGCTTGCCGCCAAGACCGATAGCCTGCTGCAGAATCTGAACGCTTCGGGCCTCGCCCTCAGCCACGAATTCGACACCCGCCTGGAATCCCTGTCGTCGACCCTGTCCGAACGCGGCAAGGACCTGCTCGGCCAGTTTGAGACCCGCGCATCGACGCTCGACGCGAACACCGAAAAGCTGAACTCCGCGCTCAACGAGCGTGCCCGTCAGCTCAATGAAACGCTGGTCGCGCGCACCAGGGAGATCAGCGAGAGCCTTACCGGCGGCGAGCGGTCCATCACGGGAACGCTGGACAACGTACTGTCCCGCCTCAACACCGCGCTCGACGAAAAGGGCTCGAGCTTCCGCCAGAGCCTGCAGTCGACGGCCGACGACGCCATCATGGATATCGATCTGCGCTCCGGCTTCTTCGAAGAACGCTTCCAGTCGACGATCGCACAGCTCTCGACCGCTTTCGACGAGCGCGTGTCGGAATTCACCTCCGCCTTCGACAAGCGCGCCGGCACGCTGGACACCAAGCTTTCGGAAAGCCTTGCCAGCATCAACCAGAGCCTCGGCAGCAATTCCGACGCGCTGGAAGGCATTCTGACCTCCAGCATCGAGCGCCTCGGCTCGCACCTCACCGACCAGTCCTTCGCGCTGGCAACGACACTGGCAACCGGCCAGGAAGTGCTGGAAAGCGCGATCGGCTCCAGGGCGAACGAGATCACGTCGGCGCTGCAGAACGCCACGACGGGCATTTCGTCCGCCCTCACCTCCGGCACGAGCGACCTCAACACCACGCTCGCCTCGCATGCCGGGGCCTTCACCTCGGCCGTGCAGGGCGTAACGCGGGACGTCTCGGCTGCCCTGCAAAGCGGCACCGAAGAACTGACCACAGCCTTCGCCGGCCGCGCCAACGACATCAACAATACCCTTTCCGCCCGCACGAGCGAGATCACCCAGGCATTGGGCTCCGCCCACGAGCGTATCGACACCGTCATGGCAGCCCGCAGCAACGCGCTGTTTGGCGCGCTGACGGACAATCAGGCCCGGTTCGAGCAGACGCTTGCCGAGCGTTCTCAAGCAATCACCAATGCCGTCAGCGGCTCTCATGAACATCTGACCGCCGCGCTCGACGAGCGCACATCGATGCTGGCGATCTCGCTGGCCGAAAGCCAGCTTCGGCTCGAGAACACGCTGGCGACCCGTGCCGATACCATCGCCAGCACGATTGCCGACACGCATGGCAAGCTCGCCGACACGCTCGACGACAAGACGATGGCGCTGGCCATCGCCCTTTCCGAAAGCCAGTCCCGCCTGGAAGACACCGTTTCCGGTCATGCGGAACATGTTGCCGGCACGCTCGATGCCAAGACCAGGGAACTCGCCCGCGCGCTTGCCGAGGGTCAGGCTCGCCTGGAGAACACCGTTTCTGGTCACACGGAAAGCGTCACCAACGCCCTCGACGATCGGACGATGGCGCTCGCCATTGCTCTTTCGGAAAACCAGGCGCGCCTGGAAGACACGGTTGCCGGCCATGCCGAACGTGTCGCCGACACGCTCGAAGGCAAGACCAATGCTCTTGCCTCCGCCCTGACGAGCGGTCAGAGCAGGCTCGAAGAGACCCTCGCCCACCGCGCCGAGGCGATCATCAAGGCCTTTGCCGGCAATCACAATGCCTTGGCCGAGGCGCTGGACGATAGAACGATGGCGCTCGCCATCGCGCTTTCCGAAAGCCAGGCACGCCTCGAAAGCACCATCGCCGGCCACACCGAAAGCGTTGCGAGCACCCTGGACGACAAGACGATGGCATTGGCCATTGCCCTCTCCGAAAGTCAGGCCCGCCTCGAAAACGCGGTCTCCGGTCATGCCGAAAGCGTTTCGAACACTCTCGACAACAAGACGACGGCACTGGCCAAAGCTCTTTCCGAAGGCCATGCGCGGCTGGAAAATACCGTGTCCGGATATGCCGAAGGCGTCGCGAGCACCCTCGACGACAAGACGATGGCTCTGGCCATTGCTCTCTCCGAAGGCCACGCCCGCCTCGAGAGCGCCGTTTCCGGCCATGCCGAAAGCGTCGCCAGCACCTTGGATGACAAGACGATGGCGCTTGCCATCGCGCTGTCGGAAGCTCAGGCCCGCCTTGAGGATACCGTGTCCGGCCATGCCGACCGTGTTGCCGATACGCTCGAAGGCAAGACGAGAGCTCTCTCCGATGCCTTGAATTCGGGCCAGTCGCGCCTGGAAGCAACGCTTGCCAACCGCGCCGAGGCGATCACCAACGCTTTCACCAGCAACCACAACGCCCTTGCCGATGCTCTCGACGACAAAGCGATGGCGCTGGCCATTTCGCTCGCCGATACCCAGTCCCGGCTTGAAGATGCGGTATCGAGCCGACTTGTCTCTCTCTCCGAAACCGTTGCCGGCACGCATGACAAGATCGTCAACAGCCTCGACGACCGGACGATGTCGCTCGCCATCGCCCTTTCGGAAAACCATGCCAAGCTTGAGGAAACCCTGGCAAACAGTGCCAAGGCGATTGCCCACACCGTCACCAGCGGCCATGAGGCACTGACCAACACGCTCGACGACAAGAGCATGGCCTTCGCAATCTCGCTCGCCGAAAACCAGAACCGCTTCGAAAGCACCCTGGAAGAACGCGCCAACGCCCTGCTCGACAGCGTCTCGGGCGCTGAAGCTCGCGTTGCCGGCGCCTTCGGCGACAAGGCGGACGCCATCCGTGCCGCCTATAACGAAAACCAGGATCGCCTCGATCGCTCGCTGACGGCCCATACGGACGCTCTGTCCGAAATGCTCGACAGCAACAGCGGCCGCGTCGAAACCGTTCTCGGCACGACGACGCGCCATCTTGAAAACACGCTCGGCGCCGGTCTGTCGCAGATGGATCAGAACCTGGCTTCCGCCTATGAGCGCATGCGCTCCACGCTGGACGATCGCAGCAACGCCATCAACCTCGCCCTGCGCGACGCCCATGCGCAGATCGACAACACGCTGCTCGAACAGACGACCGCCATCGGCACCTCCATCGCCACAAGCGCCAGCATGCTGGAAATGTCGCTCGAAGACCGCGAAGCCTCGCTGCGCCAGACCATCGACGCCAGCGCAAGGACATTGGAAGAGCGCCTGAAGAGCGGCGCCGGCGATATTGCCGGCCGCATCCAGCAGGCCGCGGGCGACATCGCGCGCTCGGCCGATACCCTGTCTTCCAACCTGAACCAGACGATCGACGGCGTGACGAGCCGCTTCGCCGAGACCGGCTCCCGTGTCGAGGCCAGCTTGTCGGCCCTCGAAAACCGCATCCACGAAGGCGTTACCGGCGTTGCCACGCAGGTGGACGCCGCCGGCAACCGTCTCTCCGAGACGCTGGCGAGCGGCGCAGCCCAGATAGACAACAGCGGCAGCCAGGCCGCGGCCCGTATCGAAGAGCGCCTTTCGACCATGGATCGCGCCCTCAATCTCGGCCTCGAAGCCGTCAACCGCACGATCGAAGGCAAGGCCGCCAATCTCGCAACCACGCTGCGGACGGCCGTCGCCGATGCTGCACAGGGCATGGACACGGAAGCGACACGCACGGCCGACCTGCTTGCCAACACCGGGCAGCAGTTTGCCGACAACCTCGGCAGCCACAGCGATGTCTTTGCACGCGTCATGACCGAGCGCTCCGACGATATCGTCAACCGCGTCTCGGAAACGCAGAACCGCTTGGCAAGCCAGGCGGCTGCCGTCGCCCAGACCTTCTCGGAAGCAGGCAACGCGATCATCAACAAGGTTGCGGAAGCCGAAGGCCTCGTCAGCAATCAGGTCAACACGATCTCGCAGGCCCTGTCTTCGGCAGAGCAGTCCCTGGAAGCCCGTGGCGCGGCCATCCGCAATACGCTGGCCAGCGGCAGCGAGCAGATCGTCTCCAGCATGGCTCAGGTCGAACGCGCCCTCGATGAGCGCGGCACGGCCATCCGCACCTCCCTGGAAGAACGCACCCGCGAGATCAACAGCACGCTTGCCGATGTCGACAAGGCACTGGAAGCGCGTGGCTCGTCCATCCGCACCTCGCTCGACGAGCGCACCCGCGAGCTGAACTCGATGCTGGCCGGACGCTCCACCGAGCTCTCCCGCCTCATCGACGAGAAGGCCCGCCCGATCGTCGATCGTTACGCGGCGACGGGACAGGAAGCGGCAGCCCTCATCTCCGCGGCAGCCCAGGAAAGCACCGAGCGTCTCCGCGTCGAAAACGCCGCGCTGATCAGCGCGATCGCATCGCGGACCGAACACGCGGTCAGCACCGTCAACGCGCTGGAAAACAATCTGCTTGCCAGCGTCAATGGTATCATCGCGCGCCTTGCGGACAACAATTCCGCGATCGCCGGCCTGCTGACCAATGCCGCTGCCGAGTTCGCAAGCGTCGATGACCGCCTCACCGCGACTTCCACTCGCTTCGCCGAATCCGCCACCAAGGCCGGCGAGATGGTTTCGGCCTCCAGCCGCCTCCTCGAAGGCAAGGTGGACAAGCTGTCGGAGATCACCGGCCAGACCCTGTCGCAGGTTGGCAGCATCGTCGGTCGCTTCGACGACCACTCCAAGGTGCTGTCGCAGGCCTCGCAGCTTCTCGGCGCCGCCCAGTCGAACCTCGTATCGACGCTGGAAGAACGCGAAACAGCCCTGCAGAACCTGGCCGTCGGGCTCGTGCAACGCTCGGAAGAGATCGAAAACACCATGCGCGCCCTTGGCTCCATGGTGGAAACCGCCTTCGACCGCGCGGAACAGCGCTCCAATCAGGTCACCGGCAATCTGCGCCAGAGCGTCCAATCCTCCTTCGCGGATATCGGTCGCGTTCTCTCCGACGCCGAGAAGCGCGCCGAGGATGCGGCAGAGGCTATGCGTGGCGCGATGGCAAAGGCTGGAGAAGAAGCAAGCCAGGCCGTCGAGGGCACATTCGCCAACGCCGAGCGCCGCTCCACCGACCTCACCAACCGCCTGCGCGGCGGCCTGACGGCTTCGCTGTCCGAGGTCGAGCAGATGCTGGCCGATGCGGGCAAGACATCCGATACGACAGCACAGCAGTTGCGCGAGACGCTGCGTGTCGCAGTCGACGACGCCGTCGGCCGCTTCGCCGGCGCGACGGACGAGATCCGCCGCTCGGCCGGCGATATCCGCCGCGAACTCGACCTGACGCGCAGCGAACTGAAGCGCGGCGCCTTCGACCTTCCGGAAGAAGCAAAGGAAAGCGCCGCAGCCATGCGCCGCGCCGTTGCCGAACAGATCAAGGCCCTGCAGGACATCTCGCAGATCGTCGGCCGCTCGACACAGCAGCTAGAGATTTCCGAACCGGCGGCTCGTGCGCTTGCAGATGCGCAGCCGGCCCAGCGCCCGCGGCCCGCAGCTCCTGCCCCCGCGCCGGCGGCCACCGCCCCGCGGCCGCAACAGCCAGCCCCGCAACAACCCGCCGCACAGCAGCCTGCACCCCAGCCGGCTGTGCAGCAGCCCGCCCCCCAGCCGCAGCCGCAGCAGCCTTCGATCGAGGCTCTGGGTCTGCGCGGATCCATTCCCGCAGACCGTCCGGTGGCTCAGCCGCAGCGTCCGGCCGAAACGCCGGCTCCTGCCCGCCAGGAAACGGCTGGCGGCGGCTGGATCAGCGACCTGCTGCGCGGCGCTTCGCGTGACGAAAATGCCGGCCTGCAGCCGGCCCGCCAGGCGGCGCCCAAGCCGGCTGCTGAAGCAGCGCCCGCCCCGGTCGCGCGCAACCCGCGCCATGTCGTGGAGTCGCTGAACTCGCTTTCGGTCGACATCGCCCGCGCCATCGATCACGACGCCTCGGTCGACCTGTGGCGTCGATACCAGCGTGGCGAGCGCGATGTGTTCACGCGCCGTCTCTACACGCTCAAGGGCCAGCAGACCTTTGACGAAATCAAGCGCAAGTACGACCGCGAGCCGGAATTCCGCACGGCAGTCGATCGCTACATCGCCGATTTCGAAAAGCTGCTCGCCGACGTCGCCCGTACGGACCGCGATCGCACGATCACGCAATCCTATCTCACCTCGGACACCGGCAAGGTCTACACGATGCTGGCCCACGCCGCCGGCCGTCTGAGCTAGGATGGACGAAAGACGAATGCCCGATCCCCGGCCGCAGCGCCGGGGATTTTGATTATATCAAGAATAAACCTCCACCTACGGTGGAGGACTGGACGAGTTTTACACGGTAGTTGAGAGACCTCCTGCTTGAACCGCTGGCGTGGCCCAGACTTCAAACAAGGAGGTTATATGGATGAGCAATCGCTCTCGCATGCGACGTGGGACTGCAAATATCACGTTGTTTTTGGCAGCAAATACCGAACGAAAAGACTCTACGGGGATGTGCGTCGAGAGTTGGGTGAACTCTTACGTCGTCTGGCTCAGCAAAAGGGCTGCCAGATCGAAGAGGGTCATTTGATGCCCGATCATGTCCACATGTTGATATCGATCCCGCCGAAATACTCGGTCGCGCATATAGTTGGATTTTTGAAGGGCAAGACGGCTCTTTACATTGCCAACAAGTACGCGCGTAAGCGCCGCTACAAAGGGTATCACTTTTGGGCACGTGGGTATTTCGTGTCGACGACGGGCTATAATGAGCAGGTCGTCAGACAATATATCCGGAACCAAGAAAAGGCCGACAAAGCTTCCGACTTTGCCGACCTCTTTAATCGTAGCTACTAAGCACTAACAAAACCACTTCTAGTGGTTCAAGCGCAGCGTTTCAAACCTCCACCTTTGGTGGAGGTCATGACTTCGGGGCGTTGGTCCGGCTTTCGGCATGAAAAAAGGGCGGTCCTTGTGAGCCGCCCTTGCTTTATTCGATAATGATCGCGACCAGCCTACCGGGCTTCATGCACCTTTGAAATCAGGCCGCTCGTAATGCCGACCAGCAGGAAGTTCGTGTTGATGCGAACCCAGTGATAGCCGCGCGGAGGTGTGGACAGCTGATAGGCGCGATAGTCGATTTCCGCCGCACGGCGGCGGTCGGAAGCAGAAAGGCGGCGCCCCTTGACCCAGCCGCCCTTGCGGACAACCACCTTCTTCTTCACCACGTCTTTCTGGACAGCCGTCTGTTTGGCCGCCGGTGCCGGCCTGACTTGCGCCGTCGCAGCCAGCGGCATCGCCAGGACGGACGCCGTGAGAAGGACAGTGAAGATTTTTCTCATTGGTTGTTTCCTCATTTCAGAATCTGCGCGCGACCTTATCGTGACAGACATGAAACGAATCTGACAGTCGAATTACAATTCCGTAATGGACCCGATCGGTCGGCCCGACCTTGTGCCCGCACCGCCGCCAGCCGTCGACAGCCTCACAACTCATCGTAATTGAACCAGTCGAAATCCGCCGTCTTTGCCCGCCCCGACGTATCGAAGGCAAACATGCCCGCAAAAGCGCCGGTGAAGGATCCGTGCTCGCCGCGGCCGCCCTCATCCGAGATGACGCCGGCGTCGAGCACCGGGCCGACAGCCTGCCATGCGCCCATGCCTTCCGCCTGCCAGAAGAATTGCAGGTCGTTGTCGCGCACCTCCATGGCAAGCTGAATCCGCCCGTTCGGCACGGCAACACCGCCCTCGATCGGAAAGCTCAGCCGGCCGTTCGGGTAGTCGCCCGGGCAGGTCATGATGGTGACGCAGCGGCCGAGCTTCTCGTGCAGCGTCACGGCGATGGCATGCAGCTTGAAGCGATTGTAGTAATGCGTCAGTCCGGCAACCTGCTGATAGGTGTCGGGTTCGAATTCGACGACAGTTTCGGCGCGGAAGCTGTGATGCTCCTGACGACGGGCGACAAGCGATTGCTCGAACCAGGAACCGATGCTTTCGCGGGCGAAGAGCCGCAAGTGCCCCGGACGTTCCGTCAGGCTGAAGATGCGCTCCGGTTGCGGCGTGCGCAGCCACTGGAAATCCATCGGCAATTGGCGTTCGTCGAAGTTATAGCCGCTGCGGCGCGGCTTTTCGATGCGCTGTGCACCATTCAGGCCAGGCACTTCGACATCCGGAACGGCGGTGCCGTTCTCGAGATAGAGCCAGCCGTCTTCCTTCCACAGGCATTTCTGCAGAGCGGTCTCGCGACCGAGCGTGCAGCGGCGATGCGGCGGCAACGGCCGTCCGCAAAGATGCGTGTGATAGAACTGGCCGTCATGCGTCTCGACATATTGGCCGTGACCTGCACGCTGCAGCGACGCTTCCGGATGATCCTTCGATGTGATCAGGTATTTGTTCGGATGCAATTCGTAAGGGCCGGCAATGTCGCGCGATCTGGCCATCGTCACGGCATGGTCATAACCGGTGCCGCCTTCGGCCGTGGTCAGATAGTACCAGCCGTTGCGCTTGAAGAGATGCGGCCCTTCGACTAGCCCCAGCTCCGTGCCGGCGAAGATGTTTCTGATCGGCCCCTTCAGCGACTTTTCCACCGGATCCCATTCCTGCAGCAGGATACCGTCGAAAGCCGGCGTCTTCGGCGAGCCGCCGTAGCTCTCGGTGCGGTGGTTCCACTGCATGTTGACGAACCACTTGCGCCCGTCATCGTCATGGAAGAGCGAAGGGTCGAAACCCGAGGAGTTGACGTAGGCCGGTTCGGACCACTCGCCTTCGATGCTCGGGGAGGTCACGATATAGTTATGGGCATCCTTGAAGTTGCCGTCGTAGCGCTTGACGTCGGTGTAGACGAGCCAGAACAGGCCGTCCGCATAAGAGAGGCAAGGCGCCCAGATGCCGCAGCTGTCGGGCTCGCCGCGCATGTCGAGCTGCGACGCACGCTCCAGCGGCCGCCGGACCAGAGTCCAGTTCACCAGATCGCGCGAATGATGGATCTGTACGCCCGGATACCATTCGAATGTCGAGGTGGCGATATAGTAGTCCTCGCCGACACGGCAGATGGACGGGTCGGGATTGAAACCCGGCAAGATCGGATTGCGGATCATGAAACTCTCTCCTCCAGAGACCTCGACGAGCGGCAGTATATAGTAAAACGCCCGGAACCTGGTTCCGGGCGTTTTATGATTGTCAGTCCCGTTCGGCCGACTTGGCCCAGAGATTGATGTCGGCCTCGCGGGCATAGACATCGATCTGCTTCAGCTCTTCCGCCGTGAATTCGAGATTGTCGAGCGCCTTGACGCAATCGACGATCTGCGACGAACGGCTGGCGCCGATCAGGGCCGAGGTGATGTGGCCGCCGCGCAGAACCCAGGCAATCGCCATCTGCGCCAGCGTCTGGCCGCGCTTTTCGGCGATCTCGTTGAGCTTGCGGATATTGTCGATGATCGACGGACGGATGAAGTCGCGCTTCAGGAAGTGGTTCTGCGCCGCACGGCTGTCGTCCGGAATGCCGCCGAGATACTTGGTCGACAGCATGCCCTGCGCCAGCGGCGAGAAGACGATGGACCCGATGCCGAGATCTTCGAGCGTATCCACCAGACCGTCATCCTCGACCCAGCGATTGAGCATGGAATAGCTCGGCTGGTGAATGAGGCAAGGCGTGCCGAGGTCCTTGAGGATCGCGGCAGCCTCGCGGGTGCGCTGCGAGTTATAGGAGGAGATGCCGACATAGAGCGCCCTGCCCGAACGGACGATATGGTCGAGCGCGCCGCAGGTTTCTTCGAGCGGCGTATCCGGATCGAAGCGGTGGGAATAGAAGATATCGACATAGTCGAGGCCCATGCGCTTCAGGCTCTGGTCGCAGGAGGCGATCAGATACTTGCGGCTGCCCCATTCGCCATAGGGGCCCGGCCACATGTCGTAGCCCGCCTTGGAGGAGATGATCAGCTCGTCGCGCAGGCCGGCGAATTCCGTGCGCAGGATTTCGCCGAAAGCGGTCTCGGCGCTGCCGGGAGGCGGTCCGTAATTGTTGGCGAGATCGAAGTGGGTAATGCCGAGATCGAAAGCCGTGCGGCACATGTCGATCTTGCGGTCATGCGGCGTGTCGCCGCCGAAATTGTGCCAAAGCCCCAGCGAGACCGCCGGCAGCTTCAGGCCGGAGCGACCGACCCTGTTGTATTTCATTTTCGCATAGCGGTCGGATGCCGGTTGCCAAGCCATGATAACTATTCCTTCGAGATGAAAAAACGCGCGGGTTGTTCACCCGCGCGCAAACTAGCTTTTCCTGCGCTTACTTCAAGAGCGCTTGCGCCTCTTCGATGCAGAGCGCCGCCGGCTGCGTGCAGGTCGTGGTCAGATCGACGAAGCGGTTTTCCGCGCCCGATTTCAGGATCGACGTCATCACGTCGACGCCGTGCAGCGTGCGGTCGAGCGAGCAACGCGCATCACGCCCGTCGATCAGCGACGCGGCAAGGTCGGCAAGGCCGGCCGTGCGATAGTTGGCGCGCGGGCCGCTCGGGCTTTCCTGATTGGCGATGCCGAACGGATGCGCCCAGTTTTCCAGCGGCTTGATATCCTTGTCGCGACCGCTGGCTTCCACCGTCCCGCCGAAGAAGTTCGGGTCCGGCACGTAGAGCGAGCCCTCGGTGCCGTAGAGCTCCATATTCGCGTGACGGTGCGACCACACATCCCAGCTTGCCGTCAGCGTGATCCGTGCGCCGCTGACGAATTCCAGCAGCGCCTGGATCGTCGTCGGCGTCTTCACCGGGATGGTCTCGCCATTGCGCGGCTGGCTGGTAATGGTGCGGGTTTCCGACGCCATCGACGTCATCGCGCCGACGCGCTTCACCGGGCCGATCAGATTAATGAGGTTGGCGATATAATACGGTCCGAGGTCGAGGATCGGGCCGCCGCCGGGCAGGAAGAAGAAGTCCGGGTTCGGATGCCACATTTCCATGCCCGGGCTCATGACGTAGCAGGCGCCCGAAGTGATCCGGCCGATGCCGCCGTCATCGATGAACTTGCGCGCGAGCTGATGCGCGCCGCCGAGGAAAGTATCGGGAGCGCAGCCGACGGCCAGCCCCTTTTCCTTGGCGATGCGGCGCAGCTCCTCGCCCTGCTCCAAGGTGAGCACGAGCGGCTTTTCCGAGTAGACGTGCTTGCCCGCTTCGAGGATGCGCTTGGAAACCGGGAAATGCGCATCCGGGATGGTGAGGTTGACGATGACGTCAAGCTCGTCATTGGCGAGCAGTTCGTCGATGGTCTGGGCCTTGACCTTGTATTCCTCGGCGCGCAGACGCGCCGCATCCATGTTGATATCCGCGCAGGCCAGCACCTTCAGGCCCTTGAAGAGCGGTGAGAGCGAGAAATAAGTCGTTGAAATATTGCCGCATCCGATGATGCCGACGCCAAGTTCCTTAGCCATTTGGAAGTGCCTCAAAAACTCTTGAAGGATGCGATGGAGCGTGTGATCAGGCGATCGACGTCGCTCGGATTGTCATGTTCGACGACGAAATGCTTGGCCTTCGTGCCGGCCAGAGCCTTGAGCAGCTTCGCCCACGGAACCGTGCCGTGACCGACGTCGGCCCAGCCGTCTTCGTTCTTGTTCTCGCCGGCCGGCGCGATGTCCTTGACGTGAACGGCCGTGATGCGCGGACCCAGCTTTTCAATCCAGGCAAAGGGGTCGCCGCCGCCACGGATGACCCAGGCGATATCGGCTTCCCAGGAAATATCCGGCGCGGCCTCGAAGATCTGCTCGATCGGCAGCGAACCGTCGGCCTGCTTCACGAATTCGAAGTCATGGTTATGCCAGCCGAACTCGAAGCCCGCATCCTTGTAGGGCTTGCTCATTTCATGCAGGCGCTTGCCGAAAGCGCGCCAGCCGGCGGCGTCCGTCGGGCGCTGGTCGGCAGCGATGTGCGGCGCATAGATCGAATCCATGCCGAGGGTCTTGGCAATGGTCAGTGACTTCTGCACTTCGCCGTCGAGAAAATCCGGGCTGAAATGGCCGCTCGCCAAGGTCAGGCCGTTCTTGTCGAGTTCGGCACGCAGATTCTTGAGACCCGTCTCGTCAAGATCGGCATAGATGCCGCCAAAGCCTTCGACCTCAGCGTAGCCGGCCTTGCCGAGCTTGACGAAGATCTCCGAATAAGGCTGGAAATTGCGGGCGCTATAAAGCTGAAATCCAAGTTTCGTCATCGATACTCCTCCAATGGCCTCCCGGCCGTCTGTCTTGGGCTTTTGGCCCCGAAATTGCCGCCGTGGCGGCGCGAATAGCTCAATTCGTCGATTGGCCGGCCACCGACTGGCTCGTTTCCAGATCGTAGATACGGAAGTCCGGCATGCCGCCTGTCAATGGGCTTGCCGGCGTGAAGACGATGCGGCGGCTTTCGCCGGCGGCAAGATCGAAGGCGTTATCGGAATAGCGCCCCTCTACCTCGCTCTCGATCATCACGAACAGCGCGAGTCCCTTGGCGGTGACAGTGAGTTCCACCGTCCCGTTCTCCGTCGTCTCCTCCCTGAGCACCGTCAAGCCGGCGGGCTGAAGCTCGAGCGCCTTGTAGGTACCGTGGACATAATGCCCCTCGCCGCCCATGCCGTTCGATGCGGTGAAACGCCACGCCAGCAGGCAATCGGCCGGCACCTGATCCGCGTCGATCGACAATGCGGTAATCGCCGCATCCGGCGTGCAGACCGCATGGGCAGTCGTCAGCGGCACGCGCTCACCGTCGAGCTTCAACAGCGATACCGAAATATCGGCCGTGATGTCGGCGTTGGTGTCGTTGACCAGTGAAAAGCGGATGGTCTTGTTGTCCTCGGACGGAATTGCCGCGACCGATACCGGCTGAAAGAACCGCCGCACCAGATAATGCATGACCTTCCACCGGCCGCCATAGTCCAGGCTGGACCAGGAGGCCACCGGCCAGGTGTCGTTGAGCTGCCAGTAGATGGTGCCCATGCAATGCGGCTTCAGCGAGCGCCAATATTCCACCGCCGTCTTGATGGCGAGGCCCTGCTGAACCTGGCTCAGATAGACGAAATTCGGGAAATCCTTCGGGAAGCGGAAGTAGCGGAACATCGTGCCGGCAATGCGCTCGTTGCCGCCGGCATTCTTCTGGTGCAGCTCCATGACCGGAGAAGCGATGTTCATGTCCTTCGCGTCGGCATAGGTCTTGATGACGGGCAGCGACGTATAGGACTGGAAGCCGAATTCCGAGCAGAAGCGCGGACGCACGGTGCGATAATTGTCGAAGGACTTGTTTTCGTGCCAGACCGACCAGTAATGCATGTCGCCGGAGCCATCGGCGTGCCAGGCATCGCCGAAATTGAGATAGCCCGAAGCCGGGCTGGACGGCCACCAGATCGCATCCGGCAACGCCTTCTTCATCGCCTTCTCGATCGTCCTGTTCAGCCGGTCGTAGGAAACGAGATAGCGATCGCGATCCCTACGCGATTCCTCGAACCAGGTGAGCGCTCCCACCAGCTCGTTATCACCGCACCAGAGAACGATGGAAGGATGTGTCGCCAGCCGGCGCACCTGATAGTCCACCTCCGCCTCGACATTTTCCAGGAAATCGCCCGTGGAGGGATAGAGATTGCACGCGAACATGAAGTCCTGCCACACCATCAGCCCCAAGCGGTCGCAGGTGTCGTAGAACCAGTCATGTTCGTAGAAGCCGCCGCCCCAGACGCGGATGACGTTCATATTGGCGGCCGCCGCAGATTGCAGCAGATCCTCGGTCAGCTCCGGCTTGGAGCGCGAGAACAGGGCATCGGCCGGGATCCAGTTGGCCCCGCGGGCAAAGATTTCGCGGCCGTTGACCTTTAGCGCGAAGCGGCTTCCGGCCTCGTCCTCGTCGGTCATCAACTCGACCGTGCGCAGGCCGATCTGCCGCGTGACGGTTTCGAAACTGGTTTCGACGGACAGGGCATAAAGCGCCTGCTCGCCATTGCCGGCCGGCCACCAGAGCCTGGGCTTGTCGACATGGAAGACATGAGTGATGGACGTCTCGCCGGCATTGACGCCGACATCGAGGCGCACCCGCTCGTCATCGAGCGAAAAATAGAGCTGCGCGATGCCGGTTCCCTTGGCGAACAGCGCCACCGTCACCTTGAGATCGACGGAACCGTCGTCATTATGGATCTGCTGGGTGACGACATTCTCGATGCGGGCGATCTCGAGCTTCTTCAGCGCGATAGTGCCGTAGAGCCCGAGCGGCGCGATCGCAATGTTCCAGTCCCAGCCGAAATGGCATTGCGGCTTGCGCAGCATGTTACCGTTAGGGATCGGAGAATTGCCGGTGCTGTAGGGGATGTAGAAGGGCTGTTTCGCCTGGAGCGCGGCCCCGGTCGCGATGCTCGAATGCAGCACGATGCGAATGGTATTCTCACCCGTCTTCAATGCCTTCGAGACATCGGGACGATAACGCTGGAAGCAGTTGTTGCCCTCCAGCACCAGCGCATCGTTGACGTAGACGCTCGCGACCGTATCGAGATAGTCGATGTCGAGATACCAGTCTCCGCCGGCATCATCGAGCGTGAAGCTGCGCGTCAGCTCCCAGTCCTGCTTGGCGACCCACTGCACCACTTCTTCGTTGCGACCGAAGTAAGGATCGGGGATGAGCCCTTCCGCGTGGAGGGCCGTGTGGACATCACCGGGTAGCGACATGGAAAGCGAATGGTCGCTGTGGGGAGACGTCAGCCTCCACGACCCGGCCAGATCGACGGTGAAGTTATCATTGATCGAAGACGACATCGGACCTCCCCGGACCGCTGTAAGACGGAGGCGGCTTTGCCGCCTCCGAGCATGGGATCAGATTCTGAGTTCTGTCTGCGCATCAAAGAGCGATGCGAGAGACATGTCAAAGCCGAGTTTCACAGCCGAACCGGGGCCAAAACGCCGGGAACCGTTGACGCGGACCGACATGGTATGGCCGGCGTGTTTCAGCCACAGCAGGTTATCGGCGCCCATCGGCTCCTCGATATCGACGGTAGCATTGTGAACCTCCGCGCCCGAAGCCAATTCTTCATTGACCTTGATATGTTCCGGGCGAACACCCAGCACGACCTTGCGCCCGGCCTGCAACGCCTCGCCTGCCTTGTAGCCATCGAGGGAGAACAGCACGTCATTGGTCGCGAACACCACCTTGCCCTCGCGATTGACCAGCTCGCCGCGCAGGAAGTTCATGGACGGCGATCCGATGAAGCCGGCGACGAAAAGGTTGCGCGGCTCGTTGTAGATCGTCGTCGGGTCGTCGAGCTGCATGATGACGCCGTTCTTCATGATGGCGATACGGTCGGCGAGCGTCAGCGCCTCGATCTGGTCGTGGGTGACGTAGATCATCGTGTTCTTCAGCGACTGGTGCAGCCGCTTGATTTCCACGCGCAGTTCCGAGCGCAGCTTGGCATCGAGGTTCGACAGCGGCTCGTCGAAGAGGAAGACATCGACATCGCGCACCAGGGCGCGGCCGATGGCGACGCGCTGACGCTGGCCGCCCGAAAGCTCGGCCGGCTTGCGCTTCAGGAGCGGCTCGATCTGCAGGATCTCGGCGGCACGCGCGATACGCTTCTTGATCTCATCTCCCGGCACCTTGGCGACGCGCAGGCCGAAGGAGAGGTTCTTTTCGACCGACATTTGCGGGTAGAGCGCGTAGGACTGGAACACCATGCCGATGCCGCGGTCCTTGGGCTCCTCCCAGGTGACGTTCTTGCCCTTGATGAAGATCTGCCCTTCGCTGATGTCGAGCAGCCCTGCAATGCAGTTGAGCAAGGTCGACTTGCCGCAGCCCGACGAGCCGAGAAGCACCAGAAACTCGCCGTCGTTGATCTCGAGATTGAGATTTTTCAGAACGTTGACCGCACCGAAATTCAGCGAAAGGTCTTTGATGGAAACGCTGCTGTTCATGGATCACCCCTTCACTGCGCCGGCGGCGATGCCCCGGACGAAGAGCCGTCCGGACACGAAATAGACGATAAGCGGCACCGCGCCGGTCAGTAGCGTTGCGGCCATGTTGACGTTGTATTCCTTCACGCCCTGCACGGCGTTGACGACGTTGTTGAGCTGCACGGTCATCGGATAGTTCTGCGTGCCGGCGAAGATGACGCCGAACAGGAAGTCGTTCCAGATGCCGGTGATCTGGATGATCATGCCGACGACGAAGATCGGCAGCGACATGGGCAGCATGATGCGCAGGAAGATCTGCCAGAAGCCCGCTCCATCGACGCGCGCCGCCTTGAAAAGCTCCGGCGGAAGCGAGGCGAAGTAATTGCGGAACAGCAGCGTGTTGATCGGCATGCCGAAGATCGTATGCACGAGCACGATGCCGCCGAGCGTGGAAAACAGATGGAGTTCGCGCAGCACCATGACCAGCGGATAGAGCATGACCTGATAGGGAATGAACGCGCCGAACAGCAGGATCGTAAAGAAGACTTCCGATCCCTTGAAGCGCCAGTTCGCCAGCGCGTAACCGTTGACCGACGCAATCGCGATCGAAACGATGACGCTCGGAACGAGGATCTTCACCGAGTTCCAGAAGCCGATCTGGATACCGTGGCAGTAGAGGCCGGTACAGGCCTGCGACCAGGCTTTCACCCATGGCTCGAAGGTGATTTCCATGGGCGGCGCGAAGATGTTGCCCATGCGAATTTCCGGCATTCCCTTGAGCGAGGTGACGACCATCACATAGAGAGGCAGGAGATAGTAGAGCGCGGCCAGCCCGAGAATGCCGTAAAGCATGATCGTGCGCGGTTCGAAGCGGCGCTTGGGCTTGGTGCCCGAAGGTTCGATGGTAGCGGCAAGTGCCATGGGTTCCTCCCTTACCGGCGCTTCTGGCGGAACTCGATGAGAGCCCACGGCACGACGAAGATGAACACGGTGACCAGCATGACGGTGGAGGCGGAAAGCGCCTGGCCCAGATTGGAACGCTGGAACATGAAGTCGTAGACGTATTTGGCCGGCATCTCGGACGCGAAGCCCGGTCCGCCTGATGTCATGGCGACGACGAGATCGTAGACGCGCACGATGCCCGAGGCGACGATAACGAGCGTGGTGACGAAGACGCCCCGCATCATCGGAATGACAACGAAGATATAGGTCCGCCAGGCAGGAATGCCGTCGACGCGCGACGCCTTCCAGATCTCGCCGTCGATCCCTCGCAGACCCGCCAGCATCAGCACCATGACAAGCCCGGTGCCCTGCCAGAGACCGGCAATGACCAGCGCATAGAGCACGGTCTTCTGATTGCCGAGCAGCGCGAAATTGAAGCTTGTGAATCCCATATCCTGCATCAACTTCGGCAACCCGAGCGCCGGATCGAGGATCCATTGCCAGACTAGGCCGGTAACGATGAAGGACAGAGCGAAGGGATAGAGGAAAATGGTTCGGAACGTATTCTCGAAGCGGATCTTCTGATCCATCAGCACGGCAAGAAAGAAGCCGACGACGAAGGCGAAAATCAAGCTGAGAATGCCGTAAGTGGCGAGGTTGCCGATCGAAATATTCCAGCGATCGGTGCCCCACAGGCGCTGATACTGCGCCA
This sequence comes from Martinezella lusitana, assembly GCF_010668395.1. Taxonomy (GTDB): domain Bacteria; phylum Pseudomonadota; class Alphaproteobacteria; order Rhizobiales; family Rhizobiaceae; genus Rhizobium; species Rhizobium lusitanum_A. The sequence continues at coordinate 50,356 of NZ_WUEY01000015.1, read as the reverse complement.
GGCCGACGAAATTGGAGCTGGGGAGCAGCCTCGAGTCGGTGAACGAATAGATGACGGTCCAGAGCGTGCAACCGACGAAGACGACGATCACGGTCAGCACCATCGGGATGGCGGCGATCTTCGCATTGAGGTTGCGGAACAAACCAAGTGGCCGGACAGCGTTAGCCATCGATACCTCCGTTGGTGGCGCGCATCGGGACAGGCGAGAACCCTCGCCCGCCCCGATGCTTGCCATCGCGATTGATAGGATGGTCGTGTGTCAGTGCGCCTGCTTGATGATGTCGGCCTGCTTTGCGAGCGCCTCGTCGACGGTCATCTTCGACGAGAAGAACTGCAGTCCGAGATCGGTCATCTGCCCGCGGGTATCGGGATCGAGCAGCTGCGTGACACCCGGCAGCACGTTGTCCGGGTTCTGCAGAATTTCCAGACCCTTCTTCATGCAGCTGTTGGCAGCAGCCAGATCGACGTCGCCGCGAACAGGCAGGGAGCCCTTGGCCAGGTTGAACTTCACCTGGGTTTCCTTGGAGACCAGCATGCTTGCAAGCTCGAGTTGCGCCTTGGTGATGTCGGCATTGCTGTTCTTCGGGAAGTAGAAGCTGTCGCCGCCGGTATCGAGCAGCGCGTGGAAGCCGAGACCCGGCAGGCAGTCATAGTCCTTGCCGGCAACCTGCTTGGCGACACCGAACTCGCCCTGCGCCCAGTCGCCCATGATCTGGCCAGCGGCCTTGCCGGTGATGACCATGTTGGTGGCGACGTTCCAGTCGCGGCCCGAATAGCTATCATCGACCATGTCGCGAGCCTGTGCGAAAGCATCCCACACCTTGCGGTTCTCGGGGCTGTTGACCGCATCGGCGTTCTTCTTGTCGTAGATCGCCAGATAGGTGTCCTTGCCGCCGATGCCGACCTGCATGACGTTGCGGACGCCGTCCACCTGCCACGGGGCGCCGGTTGCGAGCGGAACGATGCCCTTCTCGCGCAGCTTCGGCGCATCGGCCGCGAATTCATCCCAGTTGGCCGGAACCTTCAGGCCGTTGTCTTCGAAGACATGCCGGTTGAGCCAAAGCCACTGCCAGGAATGGATATTGAGCGGAACGCAATAGATGCGCCCTTCGTAAGTGCAGGAAGCCAGCAGGCTGGCCGGACGAATGATGTCCTTCCAGTGTTCCTTTTCGGCGAGATCCGTCAGATCGGTCATAAGGCCGGCCTTGACTAGTTCCTCGGCGTCGCGGCCCGTATTGAGCTGCGTTGCGCCCATGGGGTTGCCACCGAGAATGCGGCTGACGATCAGCGGCGTTGCCGTGGAACCGGATCCGGCGATCGCGCCGTCGACCCAGTGATTATCGCCCAGAGCATTGTACTGATCCGCCAGAACCTTCACGGCAGCAGCTTCACCGCCCGATGTCCACCAATGCGTTACCTCAAGATCGGTCGCATTTACTGAAAAAGCCGGAATCGCGACAGATGCAAGCAAAGCGGCAGCCATCAAACGAATATTCATGAGTTCTCCTCCCTCACTGAAACGTTGCCGGAAAAACGTAGTCGAATCATTTTCGACACGCAACCGCCTATCTGTAATTTTTTAGCAGCGACCGATTATACAACCTAAAATTATATCCCTCCTGTGGAAGACGGAAGTACCGCAATGTGACGCGAACCGGATTCTCTTGACGAAAAATGCCATATATCATTGATAATACGTCATATATTCTGCTCCGTTCCTATAACACACCACCTCATCGCTTTGCCGCTAGAGTTTTTCTCGGTTGTGCCGTCTGACACAACCAAGGGAGTATCAACGGAAACGCGCATCAAAATAGCACTCGACTTTTGAACTGTATCGTTACAGTTTTTAACATTAGTCCAAGAGGTGTCGCATTGCGTCTATGCTTGCGGCGGGCATGTGGGCAATATAAGCGGATTGGCTGCGGGAGGCGGCCGGGAGGCGAGCTTGAACGGAATGGACAATAAGAAAATCTCAGGGGGCGGAACATCGTCCGCACCCGAACGACCAACGCTGAAGACCATCGCCTTCATGACGGGACTCGGGATTACCACCGTTTCGCGCGCATTGAAGGATGCCTCGGATATCGGCGCGGAGACCAAGGAGCGCGTGCGCATGGTCGCCCGGCAGCTGGGGTATCAGCCGAATCGCGCCGGCGTGCGCCTGAGGACCGGCAAGACCAATGTCATTGCACTGGTGCTCAGCATCGATGAGGAAATCATGGGATTCACCAGCCAGATGGTTTTCGGCATCTCGGAAGTTCTTGCGAGCACGCAGTATCATCTGGTGATCACCCCGCATTCGCACAGCAAGGATCCCCTGCTGCCGGTGCGCTATATTCTCGACACGGGCTCCGCAGACGGCGTCATCATATCGCGAACCGAGCCGGACGATCCGCGCGTCCGCTTGATGCACGAACGCGGCCTGCCCTTCGCCACGCACGGGCGGACGGACATGGGCATCGTTCACCCCTTCCACGACTTTGACAACGAAGCCTTCACTCACGAGGCCGTTCGGGCCCTGGTCGCCAAGGGCCGGCGTCGCCTCGCGCTCCTGCAGCCCGCCAGCAAGCTCACCTATTATTCGCACATCCGCATCGGCTTCCAGATCGGCCTGCACGAATTCGGCGCCGAGGAAATTCCCCTGAGGGTGACGACCGACGCCCCCCTGGCCGATATCAGGGACAGCGTCGAGGCGCTGATGCGCTCGTCGCATCCACCGGATGGTATCGTCTGCTCTAGCGGCGGCGGCGCCATTGCCGTCAACGCGGGCATCGAAGCGGCCGGATTTCGCCTCGGCCGCGACATCGATATGGTCGCCAAGCAATCGACCGATGTGCTGAACTGGATCCGCCCGGAAATCATCACGATCTACGAGGACGTGCGCCACGGCGGCCGCGAGCTGGCCAAGGCCGTTATCGCTCGCATCGACGGGATAGAACCGCAACTGCTGCAAAGCATCAGTGAGCCCGATTGGCCAAAGAGCTGACGACAAAAGGCCCGCCGGATCTCTCCGGCGGGCCTTTTCACATAGAGTTCGATGGTTCTATCAGCCGTGGGCGCCGCTGCCCCAAGGGCCGTGGTGAATATCCTTGCCATCGACGCGATCGAAGCCGTGAGCGCCGAAGAAGTCGCGCTGGGCCTGGATCAGGTTGGCCGTGCCGCGAGCCTGGCGGTAGGCATCGAAATAGGTCAATGCCGAAGCCAGCGCCGGAACCGGCAGGCCGGCGGCTGTCGCAGCCGAAACGATACGCCGCAGCGACGGGATCGATTCCTTCACCATTTCGGCGAAAGCCGGAGTGACGATCAGGTTCGCCGCATCCGGCGTCTTCGTGAAGGCGCTGGTGATCTCGTCGAGGAACTGCGAGCGGATGATGCAGCCGGCACGCCAGATCTTGGCGATGATGGGCATCGGCAGCGACCAGTTGAACTCCTTCGACGCTTCGGCCATGACGGCAAAACCCTGAGCGTAGGCGCCGATCTTGGCAGCAAACAATGCGAGCTCGAGATCCTTTAACAGGTCGGGGCCGAACGCGATCGGGAACTTGTAGTCCGGCTTGCCGAAGATCTTTTCGGCGGCCTCGCGCTGGCTCTTGATGGCAGAGAGGCTACGCGCAGCGACGGCGGCTTCGATGGCGGTCGCCGGAATGCCCATGTTCTGCGCTTCGATGACGGACCACTTGCCGGTGCCCTTCTGGCCGGCCTTGTCGAGAATGATATCGGGCACGGCGCTGCCGGTTGCCGGATCCTTGGCCGCCAGAACCTTCTCGGTGATCTCGATGAGGTAGGAGTTGAGGCGGCCCTTGTTCCACTCGCCGAAGATGGAGCTGATCTCGGCGGCGCTCTTGCCGAGGCCATCGCGCAGGATGCCGTAGATCTCGGCGATCATCTGCATGTCGGCATATTCGATGCCGTTATGGATGGTCTTGACGAAATGACCGGCGCCGCCGTTGCCGAGCCAGGCAACGCAAGGATCGTCATTGTATTTGGCGGCGATCGAGGTCAGGACCTTTTCGACGCGCTTGTAGGATTCCTCCGTTCCGCCGACCATGATCGACGGGCCGTGGCGCGCGCCTTCCTCACCACCGGACACGCCCATGCCGATGAAGGTCAGGCCGGTGTCCTTCAGCCGGTCGAAGCGGGCGATCGTATCGCGGAAATTGGCGTTGCCGGCGTCGATCATGATGTCGCCCTTGTCGAGATGGGGCTGCAGCGCCGCCATCTGCTGGTCGACCGGATCGCCGGCCTTGATCATGATGATGATCGGCCGCGGTGGTCGGATCGCGTCGACGAACTCCTCGATCGTCTTGCAAGGAATGATCTTGTCCTTGAGAGCGCCCGCATTCGCGTAGAATTCATCCGTTACCTGCGGGGTACGGTTGAACACCGCGATCTTGTTGCCTTTTTCGGCAATGTTGAGCGCCAGATTCGATCCCATCACAGCGAGACCGATCAGCCCGATTTCTGCCTTTTCCACGACAATCCTCCAGTGACTCGTTGACTGCATCCGGCCCCACCCTGAAGACCCGGAAGACGCAGCAACATCCGATATGACGCAATCCCGCCGACGCTCGGCGCGACCGGCGACAGCCCTGCGTTGGGGGTTGTTGTTGCACTCCGGACGAAAAACGGCAAGCCTTCGCGAGCCGTGAATCGTTCCCTTTGCAGGACTGTGCAAGAATGTTGCGGGATTCGTGATTCATGCATTTCCGAACCAGCGTCTACACGACCGTTCAGAGCCGTATGCAGGATGATATAGAGGAGGAAACCACCATGTCGACCATGAGCGCAAAGATCGTGCACATCTCCATCGATCGCGACTGGAGAGAGGTCTACGACTATGCCAGCCGCCCGGAAAACATGCCGTCATGGGCTTCCGGCTTGGCATCGGGACTGACGCAGGACGGCGATGACTGGATCGCAGAAGGCACCCTTGGGACGGCCCGCGTGCGCTTCGCGCCGCCCAACGATTTCGGCGTCATCGACCATCGGGTGACACTGGAATCCGGCCTTCAGGTTCACAATACGTTGCGCATCGTACCGAACGGCGATGGCAGCGAGGTCATGTTCACGCTGCTCCGGCTCCCGGGCATGGACGAGCAACAGTTCGCGGCTGACGCTGCGCACGTCATGCGGGACCTGAAAACGCTGAAAGAGCTTATGGAGCGCTAGGATGGCTCCGGCAAAGGTGCACAGCCGCCTCTGTTCGGAACCATATGGCAAAAACGAATAAGCTGCGCAGTGCTTCCGGAAATCCGCGCCTAGAGAGAGCGCAAGGTCCAGTCGACGAGCTCACCCGCCACGCCTGCAAACGCAGCGTCAAGCGCACGAACGAAATCGGGATTGCTGCTGCCGCTGATGGGCACGACCTTGCGGAAGACGTTCTGCGCCTTCACCGTACCCGTGCGGTCGTTCAGGATCTTTTCCGAGATTTCGACCGTAGCCGTCTTCTGGCCGCCCGATGCATTGATCTCGAAGGCACGGATATCCGTGACGATCTGATAGTCGATCGCAAGCCCCTGCCCCGGCACGCCGACGCCACCGAGCTTGCCGGTGTTTTCGAACGCTTCGACCAGTTTCGACTGCACCATCCGGCTCAGCTTGTCGCTCCATTGCGACTTGCCGAGATACTGGATCTCCGAACCCGAAACGCGGATGACGATCTGGTTGCTGTCCAGCGCCTGTAATGCGGTCGGCGGCGGAATAAGGATCTGGCGCTTCTTGACCGATGGCCCGTTCGCCTTCACCGACGCGGAAAGATCGTAGGTATCGTTGTTGGAAGAGGTTCCACAGCCTGCAAGCAGGGCCGCAAGCAACGGCAATGCGATCACAGCTTTCCACACCTGATGACGCTCACTCGACACGCAACCGACCATATTCAGCTTATCCCCCGGAGACCAGATATCGCTCTTCATCAATGCCGCGCGCGGCCGTCATATGTCTTGACCGTATCGCCACCGAAAATCAGTCGCTGCGGATTGCGGTCAAAATTAGTGATTGTGCTATTCAGATTGTCAACCGTGCCCCGTATGTCGTTGATGAGGGTCTGCGCATCGCGCAGGCCGCTGCTGGAGAACCGCTGCAGATTGTCGGCAATCGGACCGATGCGAGAATTGAGGTTGTCAGCCATGTTCTTGAAGGACTGGAGCGTATCCTTGGCCTCGGCAAACAGCGATTGCGTGCTGTCGCTGCCAAGCAGGGAATCAAGCTTGGTGAGGATGCCATCCACCTTGCCGGACGCCGCATTGAGCTTCGTAGAGATATCGCGGGCATTGGCGATCGTCTGATCGATGTCCTGCTGACGGGCCGCGACCGAATTGGCGACATCCCGTATGGATGCGACCGCGACGCGCGCCTGTTTCGTCACGTCGGCAATATCGTCAACCGATCCCTTGATCTTGGCGGGATCGATCTGCGCAACGATCGCATCGACGCGATCGAGCGTCTTCTGCGCGTTCTGTCCAAAGGTGTTGTACGTATCCGCCGTCTGCTTGAAGCTTGCGACCGTCGCCTTCAGATCGGTCGTCGCATCCGCCACGTTCGCGGTGATCTTGTCCGCATTGGCTATGACGTCGTTGACCTTCTGCGCATCGACCGCACGCACCAGCTTCTCGATCGCGTCCAGCGTCGAATCGACACGGGTCGATACCGTCTTGAAGGTATCGGAAAGCTGGCCGACGCTTGCCAGGAACTTGTCGATATTGTCGGAATTGTCGGCAATCGCCTTGGAGAACTTCTGCGCGTTGCGCACCGTATCGGTCAAGGGTCCGCGCGAATCCGATACGAAGCCCTGGATGTCGCCGATCGTGTCGTTGGCACGGTTCAGAATCTTGTCCGCCGTCGTCAGCAAGTTGGTCACGCTCGACTGGTCGGCGAGCAGCACCGCCCGCTTGCCGGTATCGATCGAGCGCTTCAGGATGTTTTCGTCGCCGTTGCGGCCGCCGGAAAGCTCGATATAGGCAGCGCCCGTGAGACCCTGGATTTCAAGGATGGCCTTGGTCGAGGTGTAGACCGGCGCATCCGCGCGCACCTGCGTAAAAGCCAGCGAATAGTTTGGATCATCGGCGTCGATGGAGAGGCTCTGAACAGACCCGACCTGGATACCGTTGAAGCGAACCGGCGAGCCGACGCTCAATCCGTTCGCCGAACCGGGAATGCGCACGACGAGTTCGACCATGGGACCGCCCCGGCCATACTCCGCCATCCAGTAGACGAAACCGAAGGCGGCCGCGATGACAAGCAGCGTAAAGAACCCGACGATCGTGTAATTGGCTTTGGTTTCCATTGTCTCCAGTCACTTCTCGCGGCTGTGGGCGCTTGCGCCTTTGTCGTCGTTGCGTTCCCTGATGTCTTCCCGCGGCACGATCGAGCGTGCGCGCTTTCCCCTGAAGTAAGATTGCACCCAGGGGTCATCACAGGCGAGCATGTCCTCGACCGTGCCTTCCACCAATACCCGCTTCTGTCCGAGAACAGCAATACGGTCGCAGACGGAAAACAGGCTGTCGAGATCGTGAGTCACCATATAAACGGTGAGGCCGAGCGTGTCGCGCAGCCTCGCGATCAGCTCGTCGAACTCCGAGGCGCCGATCGGGTCGAGACCCGATGTCGGTTCGTCGAGAAAGACGAGATCCGGATCGAGCGCCAGGGCTCTGGCCAGCGCGGCGCGCTTGATCATGCCGCCGGAAAGCTCGGACGGATATTTGTCGGCGGCGTCGGCAGCCAGACCCACCATGCGGATCTTCATCAGCGCCAGCTCGTCCATCATCTCCTTGGGCAGATCCAGATATTCCCGCATCGGCACCTGGATGTTTTCCTTCACCGTCAGCGAAGAAAACAGCGCGCCCTGCTGGAAGAGCACCCCGAGGCGCATGTCCAGCCGGTTGCGGTCCTGCTCGTCGAGCTTGTCGTAATCTTCGCCGAGAATCTCGATCTTGCCCGAGCGGCGTGGCAGCAATCGCAGTACCGTGCGCAGCAGAACGGACTTGCCGGCACCCGAGGCCCCGACAAATCCCAGGATTTCGCCGCGATAGATGTTCAGGTTCAATTTGTCGAGGACGACCTTCGACCCGAAGGCAACGGTGACATCCTGCGCCGACAGCACGATGTCCCTGCCATGTTCATCCTTGTCCAATGGGATTTCCGAGTGAAGCGCGCTCATCGTTGACATCCCTCAGAAATCGATCGCTGCGTAGAACATGGCGAACAGCCCGTCCATCAGGATAACCACGAAAATCGATTTCACCACCGATGAGGTCACATGCTGACCCAGCGACTCGGCACTGCCTCCAACCTTCAATCCCTCCACCGCCGCGACGATGCCGATGACCAGCGCCATGAACGGCGCCTTGATCATGCCCGAAATGACCGTGGAAAGGCTGATCGCCTCGTGCAGGCGCGAAATGAAGGTCGCAACGGTGATGCCGGAATAGGCCCATGCGACCATGGCAGCGCCGAAAAGCGAAGCGAAGTTGGCAATGACTGTCAGCAGCGGCAAGGCAACCGTCAGAGCCACGAGCCTCGGGAAAATGAGCACGCCGATGGGATTGAGGCCCATGACCTTCAGCGCGTCCACTTCCTCGCGCATCTTCATCGAGCCGATTTCCGCGGTGATTGCGCTGCCGGAACGGCCGGCGATCATGATCGCCGTCAGAAGCACGCCGATTTCACGCAATTGCAGGATGCCGACCAGATCGACGACGAAGACCTCGGCACCGAAATAGCGCAGCTGGAAAGCGCCCTGCTGCGCGATGATCGCACCGATCAGTGACGACATCAGCAGGATGATCGGAACGGCGCGCACCGCCATATGGTCGATCTGATTGATGATCGAAGCCGGCGAAACGCCGCTGCCGCGCCCGAACTTGAGCTGCGCGCCGCGCACCGCCGAACCCAAAATGTACATGGCGGCGACGAGATTGCCCCATATGTCGTAGACGCTCTTGCCGATGGGCGCGAAAAGCCGTTCCGGCAAGGACTTCTCCGGCTTCGGCGATGCAGCTTGATCGTCCGGATGCGCATCGAAGGCCGTCAGCAATTCGTCGATATGGGGGTCCGATCCTTCGATCGTAACATGAGCCTGGTGTGCTTCCTGACTCTCTTTGAGACGACGAATCAGCAGCGCGCCGGCGGTATCGACATCCGAGAGGCCTGAAAGATCGATCACGACCTCGCCGCCGGAGCTGCGCTTCGACAACTGCTCGATCTGTCGCAAGACGCCATGCACGTTGGCGCTGCGCCAATTGCCCTCAAGTCGATAGCGATGGCCTGCACCCTCGGGCGCATCATCGATCCTCGGTGCGTCGGACTTCTGTTCGGCTGCTTTCAAATTCATGCGTCTTTCAAATCTGTCACAACATACCGACTCGGAGAGCTCGCTGGAATCGATGCTTCATACACCGACCGAACAGGGAATATCCATCTCATGCCGCCGACAACATATGTCACGGGTTTTTGATATCCAAATGAATTTGTTAAGCCGTGTCAGGATACGCCGTGAGCGCCTCCGCCAATCACCGGGTTTCTGGTCCTCAGCCCATAGGCGAAAACGACCATGGCGAGGCCCAGGGCGGCGACACCGGCCATGACATAGTAGCTCGAGAGGTCGAGCCACGCATAGAGATATCCGGATGCCAGCGTCATCAGGCCGAGAAACATGCCGTTGTAGAAATAGTAGGCGCCCTGGGCGGATGATTCCTGCGTTTCATGGACCGATGCGACGATGCGGCGCTGAATGCCCGTATGGACGCAGGCATAGGTGCAGGAATGAAAACACTGCAGCACGAAATAGCCGATGAAACCGAGATTGATCGGAAACAGGACCCAACGCAGAATGCACATGCTCGAGCCGAAGAAGATCAGCGTCCATGCGCTGAACCGCCGGCTCAATTTTTTCGACAGGAAGAAGACCATGACCTCGGCCGCGACGCCGATGCTCCACAAAACGGCGATCTCGGCACCCGAAAAGCCAAGCTTGCGCCAGTAGATCGACGCGAACGTATAAAGCATCGCGTGGCTCGACTGCTGCACCGATACCCCGATCATGGTTATGAGCAGCTGCGGAGAACGCAAATTCCCGGTCGGCGACTGCAGGTTGATCGGCTGGTTCTGGCGGCGCGTCGGTCCGATGCGCGGGGCGAACAGCCCCATCAGCGTCGTGAGGATGAAGCCTGCCACCATGACGGGCAACACGGTGGTTCCGCCCCACATACTGATCAGCTGACCGCCGAGGAGGGTCGAGAGGATGAAGGTGATCGATCCCCAGACCCGCATGGAGCCGTAATCGAACCCCCAACGTCGCACGCCCGACATGGCGATGGATTCGACCACCGGCACGTATGGCGCATAAGTCGCGCCCTGGATGCCGTACACCAGAAGCACCGGCCAGAAATCGCTGGTCCAGTAGAGCGCTATCGCTGTCAGAAGCGAAAGGGCGCCGGACCATAGAAGCACGTCGGCGCGCTCCGTCATATGATCGGCCAGCGTGGCGATGACGGGCGTCACGAGAACGCGCACGACCATGGGAATGGCGATCACGAGACCGATCTCGTGGTCGTTGAAATTCAGCCCCGCCAGCCAGACGGGAAAGAACGGCAGGGCAACTCCGTTGACGAACAACGGCGCGCAATAGGACAAGGCGGTGCGCAAGCGGAAATACGGGGGCGCACCCTCGCCCTGGAAGGACTTTATCGCGGGAATCATGACAGACCTGAAGGGGAACTGATTTGTCCCTATCACGCTATCGTGAGCACGACTATGGCGAGAAATGGCCAAAACCGTAACGTTTCGGAAAAATCCCGAGGCGCAGCCGTTCTTAAGCGATCAATAATTATGACACGCTATTATCAGGGCCGTGAAGAGGCGTAAAACTTACGCCGCCTGAGCGCCGAGAGGCCGCAGCAATTCCTCTGCCGGGGAACCTGCCGGTTGCGTCTCCAGGATGGTTCGCCATGTGATGAGCTCGAAGGTGCCGTCTTCGTGCTCGGCGATCGCCGTGCAGCTTTCCACCCAGTCGCCGGTGTTGATGTAGCGCACGCCATCCAGATCCTCGATGACGGCATGGTGGATATGGCCGCAGATCACGCCATCGGCATCGTTGCGCCTGGCCTCTTCGGCGACGACGCGCTGGAATTCGCCGATGAAGTTGACGGCGTGCTTCACCTGCAGCTTCGCCCAGGCCGAGAAGGACCAATAAGGCATGTTGAGGCGGCGGCGCACCGCTGCAAGACCGATATTGATCAGGATGGCCATGTCATAGGCCCAATCGCCGAGATAGGCGAGCAGACGCGCGTTGCGGACGACGACGTCGAATTCGTCGCCGTGCAGGACAAGATACTTCTTGCCGTCGGCCGTTTCGTGAATGGCGCGCTGCGCGACCTCGATGCCGCCGAAGTGCATGCCGGGGAAATCCCGCAGGAATTCATCGTGGTTGCCGGGAATATAGACGATGCGCGTGCCCTTGCGCGCCTTGCGCAGAAGCTTCTGTACGACGTCATTGCAATCCTGGGGCCAGTACCAGTTTCGCTTCAGCCGCCAGCCGTCGACGATATCGCCGACCAGGAAGATGGTGTCGGCTTCGTGATAGCGGAGAAAGTCGAGCAGGTAGTCCGCCTTGGCGGCCTTCGAGCCCAGGTGCACGTCAGAAATGAACAGCGTTCGAAATCGCCGGGTGTCCATGTTTTCATTCACGAACTTTTTGTCCGTGCCCTATCCTACCTTGGCTATTCCAAAACCAGACTCGTGTTTCAGGAAGATGACAAGCCCTGTGTTTGACGGCTTATAGGCCAGGTTCAGCCGCGTCCCGCCGCGATCGCAAGGTCCGGACGGTCGCTTGAAAAACTGGCAACACCAAGGCGAAACATGGCTCTTCGCAGTATGTGCCGCTCATCCAGCCATGCACCATCACGCCATCCCGTCGAAAGAGCTAAAGGATCGAAGCAACCGACATCGGCGCAACGAATGACCGACGACGCGCGCGCAACAAATGCGACCCGCGAGAAGGCCGTCGTGTCACCATTGCAGAAAAGGCAATTCAGTTTTGCCATGGCAAAAACGCATTGCGACGTCGATTGCATACTGTGAAGGCGGAGCGATTGATGTATGCAGGGGGCTCTAGCGCAGGCAGGAATGGAGACGCGACTTGGATACGAACGACACTTCGAAAGCAGCCAAGAACATGGCGAGCGGAAATCTCGACGAACAGGCGCTCTATTTCCATCGCTATCCCCGCCCCGGCAAGCTGGAAATTCAGGCGACCAAGCCGCTGGGCAACCAGCGTGACCTCGCGCTCGCCTATTCCCCGGGCGTCGCAGCCCCCTGCATAGCCATCCGCGACAATCCGGAAACGGCGGCCGACTATACGTCGCGCGCCAATCTCGTTGCCGTGATTTCGAACGGCTCCGCCGTGCTCGGCCTTGGAAATATCGGCCCGCTCGCCTCCAAGCCCGTCATGGAAGGCAAGGCCGTTCTCTTCAAGAAGTTCGCCGGCATCGACGTCTTCGACATCGAAATTGCAGCTCCCACCGTCGATGAGATGGTCAACACGATTTCGGCGCTCGAGCCGACTTTCGGCGGCATCAACCTCGAAGACATCAAGGCGCCGGAATGCTTCGACGTCGAACGCCGCCTGCGCGAGAAGATGGAAATTCCGGTCTTCCACGACGATCAGCACGGCACCGCCATCATCGTCGCAGCCGCCATCCTCAACGGGCTGGAACTGGCCGGCAAGAAGATCGAAGACGTCAAGATCGTCGCCTCCGGCGCAGGGGCCGCGGCACTCGCCTGTCTCAACCTGCTCGTGACGCTCGGCGCTCGGCGCGAAAACATCTGGGTCCACGACATCGAAGGCCTGGTCTACAAGGACCGCAACGTCCTGATGGACGAATGGAAGTCGATCTACGCGCAGGACAGCGATAAGCGCGTGCTGGCCGAATCCATTCCGGGCGCCGATGTCTTCCTCGGCCTTTCGGCCGCCGGCGTCCTGAAGCCGGAACTGCTCGAGCAGATGGCGGAAAAGCCGCTGATCATGGCGCTCGCCAATCCGACGCCGGAAATCATGCCGGATCTCGCCCGCGCGGCCCGTCCCGACGCCATGATCTGCACCGGCCGTTCGGATTTCCCGAACCAGGTGAACAACGTTCTCTGCTTCCCCTATATCTTCCGCGGCGCGCTCGATTGCGGCGCCAAGACGATCAACGAAGAGATGAAGATGGCCGCCGTGCGCGCCATCGCCGCTCTCGCCCGCGAGGAGCCGTCCGACGTCGCCGCCCGCGCCTATTCCGGTGAGACGCCAGTCTTCGGCCCCAACTACCTGATCCCCTCGCCCTTCGATCCGCGCCTCATCCTGCGCATCGCGCCGGCCGTGGCGAAGGCGGCTGCCGACAGCGGCGTGGCGCTGCGTCCGATCACCGATTTCGACGCCTATATGGACGAGCTCAACCGCTTCGTCTTCCGCTCCGGCTTCATCATGAAGCCGATCTTCGCGGCCGCGAAGATCGCCGAACGCAAGCGCGTCGTCTTCTCCGAAGGCGAGGACGAGCGCGTGCTGCGCGCCGCCCAGGTCTTGCTGGAAGAAGGCACGGCCGTCCCGATCCTGATCGGCCGTCCTTCCGTCATCGAGACCCGCCTGAAGCGCTATGGCCTGAAGATCCGCCCGCATACCGATTTCGCCGTCATCAACCCGGAAGACGACCCGCGCTTCCGCGAATATGTCGAGCTCTATTTCTCGCTCGTCGGCCGCGCCGGCGTCATCCCCGAAGCCGCTCGCACGATCGTACGTACCAACACGACCGTGATCGGCGCGCTGGCCCTGAAGCGCGGCGAAGCCGATGCGCTCATCTGCGGCCTCGAAGGCCGCTACGAGCGCCATCTGCGCGTCGTCCGGCAGGTCATCGGCAAGCGGCCGGACGTTCGGGATTTCTCCGCGCTCAGCCTGCTTATTTCGCAGCGCGGCACCACCTTCTACGCCGATACCTATGTGACGTTTAATCCGACCGCCGAGGAAATCGCGGAATCGACCGTGCTGGCCGCGCAGGAAATCAAGCGCTTCGGCATCGAGCCGCGCGCCGCTCTCGTCTCGCATTCCAACTTCGGTTCCCGGGAATCCGAAAGCGCGACAAAGATGCGCAACGCTCTGGCGCTGGTGCGCAAAGCCGCGCCCGACCTGGAAATCGACGGCGAAATGCACGGCGACAGCGCCATTTCCGAGAGCCTGCGCCGCCATGTCATGCCGGACAGCGCGCTTTCCGGCGAAGCCAATCTGCTCGTCTTCCCGAATCTGGATGCCGCCAACATCACGCTTGGCGTGGTCAAGACGATGACCGATGGCCTGCATGTCGGCCCGATCCTGCTCGGCACGGCGCTTCCGGCCCACATACTCTCGCCTTCGGTCACGTCCCGCGGTGTGGTCAACATGGCGGCTCTCGCCGTGGTTGAAGCATCGCAGCTTGCCTGATCAACTCTTTCTCGCAGCCGCCGGATGGCGGCTGCGAGTTGCAATTTCGTAAAATTCCTCTCGAAATCCATGTGTTTTGATGGATACGTTGTTAAGCTCGAAGGTATAGGCTTCAGCGGAATCGAACCGCTTTCGAGAGAAGAACCGTGTATCGCGGCACAAAATACGCTTCCTTTGCCTTGCTGTCCTTGCTGACGGCCACACCCAGCTTCGCGCAGGTTAATTTCTGCGACGAATTGCGCGGTCGCTACGTGAACATCAACGAAGTGATCGGCGCGAGCCAGGAGACGCGCCAGCTGTCGCGCGACATCGTGCAGCAGAACATGATGATCCGCCGGACAATGAGCGATCTGCGCAATCAGGGTTGCGTAGACTATGGCGGCGTGGCGATCGAAGGACAGGACGATCAGGGCGCCTGCGACGACATGAGGACGTCGCTCGATCAGATGCGGCACGATCTTGCCACGCTGATGGACCAGCGCGAGCAGAGCCACGGCCGAGACGATGTCGTGACCGTGCAGCGCCGGCAATTGCTGGATACGATGCAACGGAACGGCTGCAGCCTGCCGGCTTCCGCCACGCCGGATATCGTCATCGACACCCGCACGAAACTGGATGCCTATGTGCCGCAGGAACAGTCCCTGGCGCAGCCCGAAAGCTCCATCACCGTCATCGAAGCGCCCAGGCTCCAGAAGAATTCCAGTCTCGAGCGACGGCAGGCACCCCAGACGAAAGCGCCGGCGGTAACGCAAGCCGAACCGCAGCAGTTTCCGCCGGATCGCCCCTACGATCCTTCAGCCCACAAGGTCCGCCAAGTCGGCCCCCAATTTCTGGCGACCGATCAGGGCAGCATCGACTTGAAGCACCCGAAGGCAACCGGGCCGCAGCAGGCGCAATAGAGCGGCCAAGCGTTTCATACTCGCCTGACCGCCCCATCTATTCGCTTTCACGCAAAGCGGGCCGGAAAGCCCTGTCCATTCTCTTTGAAACAGCTCCGGCCGCCATGTTTTCAAGCCGTACCGGGCTGGCGCAGCAGGGAAACGATGACATCGTCATCCGTCTCCTGCGCAAGATCGCGATAGGACCTTCCGGATGCATCTCTGACCGCGCGGTCGGCACCGCGCTCAAGCAGGAAACGCACGGCGTCAGCCCGCCGGTTGCCGATGGCAAAGCCGAGCGGCGTCATCCAATCTCGATCGGTAGGCTGCCCGTGCGGGCGGATGTCGCCGAAGCGAATATCCAGCTGCTCCGGATGTCGGTTGAGGAGATCCGTCAACTGCTCAACCTGGCCGAAGGCCGCGACAGCGAAGACATCGAGCGGATAGGCTTTCAGAAACTCGACCATTTCCGCCTTGCCGTTGTATTCGGCCCAGCCGATCGCCGGCGCGGCGAAATATGGATCGCGCAGGGTGGTATCGGCACCATGCTCGATCAACAGCTTGGCCATGTCCATATTGCCATGAAGCGCTGCTTCATGCAGCGGCGTGCGGCTGGTCATGGCATTGACGTCGACACCGAGGTCCAGCATCCGGCGGACGACGCCGAGATCGTTGTCGCCGGCAGCTTCGTGCAGCATGGCGGGATGAGCCTTCTGCAACGCCGCCGCGATATCGAGGTCGTCCCCGCCCGGCATTTGCCTGAAAACGGCGTTGATCTGATCGGCGGATATATCGCCGCTCTTTATCTGGATGTAAGCCCAATCCGCCGGTTTTAGGCGAACCGCGACCGCGCCCTTGCGCACCAGATATGCCGCCAGCTCGCTGTCGCCGCCAAGACGCGCCCATTCATAGGGTGTTCTGCCGTTAACCGGTCTGCTGACATCGGCGCCATGCTCCACCAGCAGGCGCACGCGCGAGCCCATGCGATGCTCCAGCGCCCATGCCAGCTGATAGTCGAACACGGTCTGCGAATTTGCGACCAGCCTGCCATCTTCGCGCACCAGCCAATTGTTCCTGTCTTCGGCCGAAAGACCGTATTCCAGCAGGAGGGTCAGGCACGTATCGTCCGGCTCGAACATCCGGTTGTAAAGCGCCTGGCTGTCATTGGCTTCGGCGCCGGCCTCCAGCAGCAGACGCGCGAAAGCATTGCAATCCGGATGCTGCGGCTGGCGGATTTTTCCCGCCTCGCCCTCCCCGAAGACACCGGTCAGCACGGTGAACCGATACTGACCGCTATCGAGGAAGAAGGCATTGACATCGGCCCCGCGCCTGACGAGCTCGCGGGCGGCCGGCAGGCTGGATCTGCCCGGCAGGCGGGCATAGGCGGCATACATCAACGGAGACCAGTCGTAGGGCCCGCCCCTGCGGTCGAGCAGCTGCGGCTGGCGATCCAGCCAGCGCCCGATGCCATCGGCATCCCCAAGCGCCGCGGCAATATGGATGTTCTCCCCGGCAATATCCGGATTTTCCTCGAGCAACTGCCGCGCCTCATCGAAGCGCGCTGGATCGGCCGGAATGTTGCCAAAATAGGAGACCGTTGCGAGCGATAGGAAACCGTTGGCCAGCTGATCTCGCGGAATATGCTTGCGGTCGCCGCTTTCCAGATGCGCCTTGAGCTTCGTCCAGCTGGAGAAGCCGAATTCGCGGGCGAGGACGAGCTGGACGTCCTGCAGTCCGACATGGGCGATGTCGGCAAAATACGGCGCGACGCGGCTGCATGCCGACGCATCGCCGGATTGAACGGCCTTGAGGAAAGACTTGGCCTGCTTTTTCAGGGAATCGAGTGTGGCGGTGCTCGCCAAAGAGCGCGTGGTCACGATAGACCTCCTTCCATTTACGTCCGGTATCCGCGCCCACAGACTGAAAAGAGGTGTGGCAGTCTCATTCTACGTGCATCAGGTGGGCCTTGCCCTTCCCGCGGATCGGATGCGCCCTGCGAACGCACCCAGATCTATAGCGCCGGTTGCACTCTGTCCAGAGGGTCAGACGGGCTCGTAACGCACATAGGCAAACGCATCACCATCCGGTGACCAATTCGGCACGTTGATGCTGCCCTGGCCGCCGAAGAGTTCGAACAGCGTCGTGATATTGCTGCCATCCATGTCCATCAGCCGCATCCGCACATTAAGGTCGCGCGGATGATCGAAGACGTCCGGATCGTAGGAGATCAGGACGACCTTGTCGTTCTTCGGCGACGGATGCGCAAACCAGTTGCCGTAATTGTCATGGGTCACTTGCTGCAGGCCGGTGCCATCGGGATGTATACGCCAGATCTGCATCAGGCCGGTGCGGCTCGAGTTGAAGTAGATCCACTGCCCGTCGGCTGAGAAATCAGGGCCGTCGTTGCGGCCCTCGCCGTGTGTCAGCCGCGTCTCCTCGCCGCCGTCGATCGAAATCGTGTAGATATCGAAGACGTCGTTACGGATGCCGCAGTAGGAGAAACGCTTTCCGTCCGGAGACCAGCCATGCCAGTAGGACGGCAGATTGGTCGTCACCTGCCTTGGCGTGCCCCCCTCTGCCGGCAAGACATAGATGCAGGCCTTGCCATGCTCGGTCTTGTCGGAAATCGCAATCAGCGAGCCATCGGGCGAGATGCCGTGATCGTTGTTGCATCGCGTCGCAAAGCCGGTATCGACAGGCGCGGCCTCGCCACTGCCATCCAGCGGCAGTCGATACAGCAGCCCATCGCCGTTCAGCAGCAGATAGCGTCCATCCGGCGAATAGTTCGGCGCCTCGACCAGCTGGTCCGTCTGCCAGACAACCCGGTTCCCGCCGGTGCGGATGTTGTAGATCTCGACCGAGCTGCGCATTCGTCCTCTTCCTGCGATGAAGGCGCGATCAGCGATCGCGGAACCGATTGGTGATCGGATAGCGACGGTCGCGGCCGAAATTCTTCTTGGTGATCTTCACGCCCGGCGCCGACTGGCGGCGCTTGTATTCAGCGAGATAGAGCAAATGCTCGACGCGATGCACCGTCGCGATGTCATGGCCGCGCGCCACGATCTCTTCGACGGACATTTCCTTCTCCACCAGGCATTCGAGGATATCGTCGAGCACCGGATAGGGCGGAAGCGAATCCTGGTCCGTCTGGTTCGGCCGGAGCTCCGCCGAAGGCGCCTTGTCGATGATGTTGTAGGGGATCACCTCGCCCGAAGGCCCGAGCGCGCCGGGCGGCACATGCAGGTTGCGCCAGCGCGACAGCGCATAGACCTGCATCTTGTAGAGATCCTTGATCGGATTGAAGCCGCCGTTCATGTCGCCGTAGAGTGTGGCGTATCCGACAGACATTTCCGACTTGTTGCCCGTCGTCACCACCATCGAGCCGAACTTGTTGGAGATCGCCATCAGGATGGTGCCGCGGGCGCGGCTCTGCAGGTTTTCCTCGGTGATACCGCTTTCCGTGCCTTCGAACAGGTCGGACAAAGCCGAGCTGAAGCCGGTGACAGGATCCTCGATCGGCACGATATCGTAGCGGCAGCCAAGCGCCTTGGCGCAGTCGGCCGCATCCTTCAGCGAATCCTGCGACGTATAGCGGTAAGGCAGCATAACAGTGCGCACGCGCTCCTCGCCGAGCGCATCGACGGCGATCGCAGCGCAGATCGCGGAATCGATGCCGCCGGAAAGGCCGAGCACGACGGACTTGAAGCCGTTCTTGTTGACATAGTCGCGGAAGCCCAGCAGGCAGGCGCGATAATCCGCCTCCTCGCCTTCCGGAATATGCGCCATCGGGCCTTCGGCGCAGTGCCAGCCATCGCCGTTCTTCTTCCAGGTGGTGACCGCCAGGGCGGTTTCGAACTGGCTCATCTGGAAGGCCAACGTCTTGTCGGCGTTGAAGCCGAAGCTTGCGCCGTCGAAAACCAGTTCGTCCTGACCGCCGACCTGCGCGGCGAAGATGAGCGGCAGGCCCGACTCGATCACCTGCCGCAAAGCGACCTGATGACGGACATCGACCTTGCCGCGATAGTAAGGCGAACCATTGGGGACCAGCAGGATTTCCGCACCGCTTTCCGCCAGCGTCTCGCAGATTCCGAGATCGTTCCAGATCTCCTCGCAAATCGGTATGCCGATACGGACGCCACGGAAATTGACTGGCCCTGCGATCGTCCCTTCGTCGAAAACCCGCTTCTCGTCGAACTCGCCATAGTTCGGCAAGTCGACCTTGTCCCGGATGAAGATGACCTTGCCGCCGTCCAGCACGGCTACCGAATTGTAGCGGCCGGTATCGTCCTGCCGGGGAAAACCGATAACGACGCCAGGGCCGCCGTCGGCGGTATCTGCCGCAAGGCTTTCCACCGCTTTCCAGCAGGCGCGAATGAAGGCCGGCTTCAACACGAGATCTTCCGGCGGGTAGCCGGAAATGAACAATTCCGTCAGCAATATGAGCTGCGCGCCTTCGCGCGCTGCTTCCGCCCGCGCCTCTCGCGCCTTGGCGAGGTTGCCTAAGACGTCACCGACCGTCGGATTAAGCTGCGCGACGGCGATGCGGATGGTGTGGGTAATCGGGCTTTGCTCTGTCATGCCATACATTTAACGACGGCATCTTTCTTCCGCAACCGCCTTCCTTCCCCGCCAGGCGTCAAAGATCGAGCTGCTCGCATAGGCGGTATTTTTACTCGGAAAATTACTAAGCCTGCCTTGCGGTTCATCCACCGTTCATGACAGAAGCATGACACTTCTATGAATACTTTGTAGCATTTGGAGAAATCCTTGGTCGCATTGGTCATCGAGTCCGCCTTGGCGGGCAGGCTTGCTCTTTTCCAGAAGATCGGCGCAGCGAGACAAAGATCCGCTGTCGTGCGCCTGCTTCTGAGTCTGACGCTGACCATGCTGTTCTCCTTGTCCATTGTCATCGCCGTCGAATGGATCGCACGCGGCGAGTTCGCGCCCATCCCGTCCTATCTGCTTTCGACCGCCCGCCCCGGCTTGGCAACGGTCGGCATCGTCATGCTGACGATGCTCATCCTCGACGCGTTGATCGGCCGCGTGCACCTGTCGGCGTTGATCGTCGCGCCGCTGCTCGTCGTGCCTGCCTTCATTTCCAGTCAGAAGCAGAACTATCTGTCCGACCCGCTCTATCCCTCCGACTTGCTGTTCGTACGGCAGATCATGGAGCTGATGCCGGTCATGGTCAGGGATCGCCCCTGGACGGCGGTCGCGCTCGTCGCCGGCATCGTCGTCTGCCTAGCCGCCATGACATTGCTCTGGCGCTATATCCGGCGTCATGCCGCAGCGCTCTCGCCGAAGGAGCGCCTCGGCAGGCTTTCGATCTGTCTGCCGCTGGCAGCGCTTTTCGTCTCGCAGATGGACCCGACGCAATATTCGTTCATTCGCGAAAAGCTGGGCATCATTCCGATCGTCTGGGACCAGAAGGAAAACTATAGCCATAACGGCTTCGTCATCGCCTTCGCGCTCAATCTGCCCATGGCCGACGTCAAGTCACCGGCCGGCTACGGATCGAACGCGATCGACGCCATACCGGCGCGGAACTACGGCTATCTCTCCGGTCCGCGCCAGAAGCCCGATGTCATCGTGCTGATGAGCGAATCCCTCTGGGATCCGACACGGCTTTCCAACATCGCCTTCACGCCCGATCCGATGCCGACGATCCGCGCCCGGCAATCCGGAAACGTCTTCTCGCCGGAGTTCGGCGGCATGACCGCCAATGTGGAATTCGAGGCGCTGACCGGCTTCTCCAACGCCTTCCTGCCCTATGGCAGCATTCCCTATCAGCAATATGTGCGCCGCCCGATGCCCTCGCTTGCCACCTTCTTCCGTGGTGAAGGCTATACGGCGCGCGCCCTTCACCCTTTCAGCGGCTGGTTCTGGAATCGTAACGAGGTCTACAAGGCTTTTGGCTTCGAGGAATTCCATACGCAGGAAACCCTGCCGCCCATGGACAAGCGCGGCATGTTCGCCGCCGACGACTCCCTGATGAAGGAAATCATGCGCGAGGGCGACGCGGCCGAGCGCCCGTTCTTCTTCTTTGCCGTCACCCTTCAGGGACATGGCCCCTACGAAGCCAACCGCTACGCTGAGAATACCGTCGGTATCGGCGGAAATCTGAACGATGACGACCGCGCGACGCTTGCCACCTATGCGCAGGGCGTGCGCGAAGCCGACGCCAGCCTCAGGATGTTGATGGACTGGGCCGAAAAGCGCGACCGCGAAACGATCGTCGTCCTTTGGGGCGATCATCTGCCGCCCCTCGGCAACGTCTACCCGGACACCGGCTATATGCCGCAGCAGGTCGCGACCCGGAAAGCGCCGCTCGACGTCATGAAGAAGGAGCACGAGACGCCACTCGTCATCTGGTCGAGCAAGAAGGGCGCCCGCAAGGACATCGGCACCATCAGCCCCTCGCAGCTGCCCTACCAGCTGCTGAAAACCGCCGGCTACGAGCACCCTTTCTACACCGGGTTCCTGGGCCGCGTGCAGAAGAAATACAACATCGTCGACCGCTATCAGCTGGCGACCCGAGACAACCAGGCTTTCCCGGACTGGGCGCGCAAGGAGCAGGATATCGACCCTATGATGCGCGACTACCGCTATCTGCAGCATGACATGATGTTTGGACAGCAATATGGGCTCGAGCGTTTCTTCCCCACCCATGCGGACATTGTCGGCCAGGAAAGCAGCTAGAGCCCGCGCTGCGATTCGAGGGAACAATTCCCCTGACGCATTGGCCGAGGCATGACGATACGAACGCGGTCCGGCGTACCGGCATCCGAGCTTCGACGTCATCAACGATAGTGCAAGCGGCCGGCTGAGGCTTTTCGGCTGGCCAGAACCTCGAACATGCGAGCCTTTGTTCCCGCACAGCAATGCCGTTGCCACAAAGCGGAGCAATACCGTCGCTCCCTACGCGATCGGGACCAAAGCTCTTTCGCCGTTGCATTTTTTCCCATTGGTCGAATAGTTGCATCGAATGCCATCAGGATTCCCGGAGCCCCCTTATGCACAATTTGCCCAACTTCGTTCATCTGCATTTCGACAAGTCAGCCGATGAACTCGGTGACATCGAAAAGCGCGTCCTCGCGAAAGCGCACGAGCGGAAAATCATATCCACCGATATCAATGCGGCCATAAAGGCAGAATCCTCCACCGGACAGCGTCTGGCGGACGGTATCGCCCGCGTCGGCGGCTCCTGGGGCTTCATTGTCGCGTTTCTGCTGTTCCTGGTCTTCTGGTGCCTCATCAACACCATCCTTCTGACCACGCGCGCCTTCGACCCCTATCCTTTCATCTTCCTGAACCTTGTCCTCTCCATGCTTGCGGCCATCCAGGCTCCGATCATCATGATGTCGCAGAACCGGCAGGCCGAGCGGGACCGCTTCGAAGCCGCCAAGGACTATGAGGTCAATCTCAAGGCCGAACTGGAAGTTCTCTCGCTGCACCAGAAGATCGATATGCAGGTCCTGACGGAGCTTGCCACATTGCGGGAAGAATTTGCCGTCCTTAGAAGGCACATGGAAGCAAGCGCCGGAAGCGTGTCTAAAAACTAAAGCTTCCGGCTCGGCCGTAAATCTAATATATTCGCGAAGACGGACGGTAGAAAACCACAAGTATTAAGTTCCGATCGGCATCAGAGCATCCGAAATCTGTTTGTATCCTTGAAGAGTTGATCCCGAAACGCGATCACCGAGCGAGGCCGCTTATGCCAGATTGCCGCATGAAATTTCACACTCTGTCTCTCTTGGCGATTTCGACCGCCATGATCCTGCTCGTGCCTGTGTACGGCGCTTCAGCCGACGAGTGTCCGAGCAAGATCGTAAAGCCGCATCAGCTCAACGGTATCGCGTTCGAAACGTCCAGCCGTGTCTATAGGGATGCAAATGTGGAGGTCTATGAAAGCTGCGTTAAAAACAACGGAGACAAGGATCTCTGGATAGATTGGAAAATACCCGGGCCTAAAAGCTACGTGCTCCCGGGTGAAGCGGTGCCTTCATCGAGAACCTTCGTGAACCGGCAGACGATCGATGCGCATTCCTGCCTCGAATATGGGCCGCTCTCCGAAATGCTGGTGGATCCGTATCTCGGCCATGCCACCGACAGCACGCAGATGCAAAAGCAGGATAGCGACGGCTGCCGACCCGTAGCGACCAGTGTCGGCGACAGGATTCTCGAAAAGATACCCGACTATATCGACACGCTCTTCAAGCTTTTCGCCCCTTCGGACCGCGAGAAGTCTCACGACACGATGCTGAAAATCGAAGGAAAAACATCGACGCACCTCGATGGCGAGGGAAACTACCGGCAGAACATAGCCTACAGATTCTCCCGCATCGAAGGCCGCGACGAAGGCAATCCGCTGGATATGACGATAAGGCTTGAAAGCGAAAGCCCGGCTGCGGCCTATTTGCGTGCGGCCTCCTCCTTCAAGGACATGAGCTGGAAAATCGCCAACCCCGAAGAAAACGAAATCAGCTTCACCGTTTCGATGCCCAAAAATCCGACGCTCGAAAACGCGAGATACGAAATTCTGGATCGCAACAAGATCGTCGTCGGCTCGTTCTTCGCGCCGGCCTGGATCGAAGCACCGCAATGAAGATCTTCGCCACGCTACTCCGGTTCACGCCCACGGCTCTGTTGAGCTGGATCGCAGCATGGCAAGGGATCTTTCGCGGTACCGAGCTCGTTCACCCACAATGGGCGGATGCCGCGTTCTCGACCGGCGCGGGCCTTGCTTGCGTGCTGACGGTCATTACCGTCGCCTGCCTCTCCACGCTCGGCCGCAAAGCCGCTTTCGTGTCGCTGGCGCTGTTTGCGGCGCTATCCGTCATAGCTTTCGCGCTTTGCATCTATTTCAGGAACGAACTGGTCTCCGCCCCGCAGATGGCCGAGCAGGAACAATACAAGGCCCTGTGGAAATGGTCGCTGATCGCGATGCTGGCCTTTGTGCCCCAAATCATCGGATCGGCGATCGAGGCGATCATCCGCAAATAGCGAGACGGCTGGCGATCCGCCACGCAGAGACGCCCTGCCCCGGCAAACGCTATTCCGAAGGCCCCGCCGTCAACAATCCGGGCCGACCTTGCCGGTATTGCGGCAGGCCATCCGTGATTTCGTAATAGTCGCCCTTGTCGGCACAATAAATGTGATAGGCGAGCCGCAAATCGCTTGGCTGGTCGAACAGCCCCGCCATGATCGATATTTCGTCGGCGCCATCCGCCGCCCAGAACAGCGCGGAGCCGCAGGTCTTGCAGAAGCCGCGGCGGGCGAAGGTGCTGGCGCGATACCAGGTGATCGACTCCTCCCCTTCGATGAAAAGCGTATCGACCGCCACGTTGGTCGCGGCATAGTAGAGCCCGGTCTGCTTGCGGCACTGCGAACAATGGCAGGCGACGACCTCTCGCAGTCTGCCGCTGGTTCTTAAACGTACGCTGCCGCAAAGGCAGCCTCCGGTATGTTCGCTTGTCATAGTCGCTCCCGATTTTCGGGGAGCCTTCCCGAGAACCTTGCCGCGGTCAATCTCAAAGAAATGAAGGACCTTTCAGCCGCATTGATACGACCCGTACAAAAGCGAAACGGGCCGGCGTGGAGCCGACCCGTTTCACCATTCTCATATCTGCATTCGCTCAGCCGTGAGCGCGCATCCGCTTCTCGTCGCGGCCGCCCTTCATCCGCTCGGCAAGCAGGAAGGCCAGCTCGAGTGCCTGGTCGGCATTGAGGCGCGGGTCGCAATGCGTGTGGTAGCGGTCCTGCAGGTCCTCGGCGCCGACGGCACGGGCGCCGCCCGTGCATTCGGTCACGTCCTTGCCGGTCATCTCGATATGGATGCCGCCCGGATGCGTGCCTTCGGCGCGATGGATCTGGAAGAAGCTTTCCACTTCCGACAGGATGCGCTCGAACGGGCGCGTCTTGTAGTTGTTGAGCGTGATCGTATTGCCGTGCATCGGATCGCATGACCATACGACCTTGCGGCCCTCACGTTCAACCGCGCGAATGAGGCGCGGCAGATTGTCGGCAACCTTGTCGTGACCGAAACGGCAGATCAGCGTCAGACGGCCGGCTTCGTTCGCAGGATTGAGGATGTCGATCAGGTTGAGCAGATCGTCCGCCTGAAGCGAAGGACCGCACTTCAAGCCGATCGGGTTCTTGATGCCGCGGAAATACTCGACATGGGCGTGATCGGCCTGGCGCGTGCGGTCGCCGATCCAGAGCATGTGGCCGGAGGTCGCGTACCAGTCGCCGGTCGTGGAGTCGACGCGGGTGAAGGCTTCTTCATAGCCCAGAAGCAGCGCCTCGTGGCTGGTAAAGAAATCGGTCTCGCGCAGGCTCGCATTGCTCTCGGCGGTGATGCCGATCGCGCGCATGAAGTCCATGGTCTCGCCGATGCGGTCGGCGAGCTTGCGGTAGCGCTCGCCCTGCGGGCTGTCCTTGACGAAGCCGAGCATCCACTTCTGCACGTTTTCAAGGTTGGCATAGCCACCCATGGCGAAGGCGCGCAGCAGGTTCAGCGTCGCGGCAGACTGGCGGTACGCCATCATCTGCCGTTCCGGATTGGGGATGCGTGACTCTTCGTTGAAGTCGATACCGTTGATGATGTCGCCGCGATAGCTCGGCAGCGAGACGCCATTCTGCGTTTCGATGTTCGAAGACCGCGGCTTGGCGAACTGGCCGGCAATACGGCCGACCTTGACGACCGGCAGCTGCGCGCCGAACGTCAGGACGACGGCCATCTGCAGGAAGGCGCGGAAGAAGTCGCGGATCGTGTCGGCACCATGCTCGGCGAAGCTTTCGGCGCAATCGCCGCCCTGCAACAGAAAGCCGTTGCCCTCGGCAACATTGGCAAGATGCGCCTTCAGGCGGCGAGCTTCACCGGCAAAAACCAGCGGCGGATAGCTTGCGAGCTGCGCTTCGGTCTCTGCAAGCGCTGCCTTGTCCGGAAAATCCGGCACCTGCTGGATCGGTTTCTGCCGCCAACTGCTCGGGGTCCAATTCTCTGCCATCTCACTCACCTGCTTGTGCGCCCGATCTCGGCCGGGCGGCCCGTCGTCGTAAATAACGCGCGCTTATAAACCTTTGCCGCCTGCTTGCAAAGGCAGACGAACTACTGTGCGAATCTTTTGTGGCGGAGACGATCCCTGCCCCTATCGGGCACGTTACACGCGCTCGCCGTTGCGGATCCGATAGCTTGGCGAATACATCGTCACCAATTCTTCCGCCGCGGTCGGATGCACCGCCATGGTGCGATCGAAATCGTCCTTGGTGCAGCCGGCCTTGAGCGTGATGCCGAGCAGCTGCGCCATCTCGCCGGCCTCGTGACCGAGAATATGGGCACCGACTACCTTGCGGTCGGCAGCATTGACGATCAGCTTCATGATCGTCTTCTCGCTGCGGCCGGAAAGCGTCGCCTTCATCGGCCGGAACTGCGCGCGATAGACTTCGAGTTCCGGATAGCGTTTCGCCGCCTCTTCCTCGGTCAGTCCGACCGTGCCGATCTCAGGCTGCGAGAACACCGCCGTCGCAATAAGCTCGTGATCCGGCCGCGTCGGATTGTTCTTGTAGACGGTTTCGATGAAACACATGGCTTCATGAATCGCGACAGGCGTCAGCTGTACCCGGTCGGTGACATCACCAAGCGCGTAGATGTTCGGAACGGACGTGCGCGAATATTCGTCGACGATGACGGCACCCTGATCGTTGATCGCAACGCCGGCAGCCTGAAGTCCCAGATTTTCGGTATTCGGCGTGCGGCCGAGCGCCAGCATGACGGTATCGACCGTCAGAACCTTGTCGTTCTTGGTCCGGACGAGCAGCCTGCCCTCCACCTTCTCGATGCTCGAGAGGATGTCGTGGCAAAGGATACGGATACCCTTCTCTTCCATGGCCTCGTGCAGGCCCTTGCGCAAATCCTGGTCGAAGCGCGACAGGATTTCGGCGCCACGATAGATCAGCGTCGTCTCGACGCCGAGCCCGTGGAAGATATTGGCGAATTCGACGGCAATATAGCCGCCGCCGGCGATCAGGATCGACTTCGGCAGCTCCTTCAGATGGAAGGCCTCGTTGGAGGAGATGCAAAGCTCATGCCCCGGCAACGCCGTGTGCAGGTTCGGCCGCCCGCCGGTCGCGATGACGATCGTTTCCGCCGTGACGGTCTGGCCGGTCTTCAGCAGCTTGACCGTGTGAGCATCCACCAGTTCGGCGCGGGTATCGAAGATCTCGGCCTTGGCGTTGTCGAGCCCCTTGCGGTAGAGCCCCTCCAGCCGGGCTATTTCCTTGTCCTTCGCCTCGATCAGCTTGTTCCAGTCGAAACTGCTTTCGCCGACCGTCCAGCCGAAACCGGCCGCATCCTCGAAATGCTCGCTGTATTGCGACGCGTAGACGAACAGCTTCTTCGGCACGCAGCCGCGGATGACGCAGGTGCCGCCATAGCGATATTCTTCCGCGATGCCGACCTTCTTGCCGAGCGACGCGGCCACGCGCGCGCTGCGCACGCCGCCGGAACCGCCGCCAATTACGAAAAGGTCGAAATCAAACGAGGGCATCGATGGCTCCTATAGACATGAACATGCGCGCGACGCGCCATTGGGGGTCGGCTTTCATATAGGGAGCCGCGGCCAAAAAAGAAAAGCCCGGAATCGATCCGGGCTTCGAATTTGCAACTGCCTGCCACTCACAGCGAAAGCATGAAACCCAGCTTCCGGAACGGGCGTGGCGGCGAGCCGTGGATTACTGCTTCGGCGCGGGCTGCGCGGCGGCGCCGGCGTCCGGCGCAAGGACCGGCTGCTTGACGACCTTCTGCAGAGCATCGTTGCTCTGGTTGGCGAGATCGCGCGAAATGCCCTGGCTCCAGATGTCGGCAGCCTTGTAGAGCTCGCGGGTGGCAAGCGGCCCATCCTTGAGGAGCTTCTTGCCGGCCGGCGAATTGTAGAAATCGGCGATCGCCTTGAGTTCATCCGCAGAGAAGGCCTTGGCGTAGGTGATGGCAGCTTCGCGCTCGAGATCGGCACGGCGCGGTGCGAGCGCCAGAGCGGTCGCATCGACCGTCGAATTGATGGCATCGCCGAAATTCGGATTGGCCTGGATCATCGTGCTCTTCAGCTGCTCGGCCAGGTTCGGCAGGATGTTGTCGAACTGGTTGGTGATGCCCAGAGCATTAATCGCGGCGCGCGCAGCCTTGATCTGGTCCTCGGAAACTTCCTGAGCGTTCACAGAGCCAAAGGCAATGCCGGAAAGAAGGATGGTTGCAGCGGCAAGACGGCCAAGACCCGCAAATTTGATCATGAGATGAGTGCTCCTATGTATTGTTCGCCTGCAACGTGCGCGCACCGGCAGGGCCGGCAATGATCGCCAATGTCGCCATATGGATAAAGAGCCCGTGTTCGACAACGCCGGGAATCGAATTGAGCTCACTCGACAGCGCCTCTGCATCAGGAATGCGGCCGAAAGATGCATCAATAATAAAATGCCCGCCATCGGTGACAAAGGTGTCGCCACCCGATTGGCGCAGGTTGAGCGAACCCGAAAGGCCAAGGCGCGAAGCGGCTCTGTCGATGAGGATACGGGTGGACGCAAGACCGAACGGATTGACCTCGATCGGCAGCGGAAAGGCGCCGAGCGTCTCCACGACCTTGCTCTGATCGGCGATGACGATCATGCGCGCGGAGGAAGCGGCCACGATCTTTTCGCGCAGCAGCGCGCCGCCGCCGCCCTTGATCAGGGTCAGCGCGCCATCCACTTCGTCGGCGCCGTCAATGGTGAGATCGAGTTCGGGAAGCTCGTCGAGCGACTTCAACGGCACGCCAAGCTCGTTGCAAAGCTTTGCCGTCCTCTCGGACGTCGGTACGCCCTGGATCGAAAGTCCCGCAGACACCTTCTCGGCGAGCAGCCGAGCGAACTCCTCGGCAGTGCTGCCGGTGCCGATCCCGAGCCGCATGCCGCTCTCGACATGAGCCAGAGCCGCCCTCGCAGCCTCGATTTTCATCTGGCGGGCGTCCATGCGCCACCTGCTCCCATTGTTACGTTGGTCTGCTGTTTACACGGCTCTCCAACCAAACGAAAGCCAAAATAATGGCGTGATATAGAAATCCCCGCGCCTCTTTCCCAAGGCTTCCGGGCTCCTTCGGTTGCAATTGCCCGCGTGATCTTCTAACTCCGAAAGACGCTCTCTTTTCTATGCAAAGGCCGATTCCTCGTGAAATCTCCCCTTGTCGTCTTCGATCTCGATGGCACGCTGCTGGACACGCATGCGGACCTCATCGTCAGCCTCAACTATACGATCGCCGCCCTCAAGCTTCCGCCCGTCAGCTACGACGACGTGACGCATCTCGTCGGCAACGGCGCGCAGGTGATGATCGAGCGGGCGTGCAAGCTGCACGGCTATACGCTGACATCGGAGGAATTGCCCGCCCTCCTGCAACGCTTCATCACTCATTATTCCGAGACGATGCCGGGCGTCACGCAGCCTTACCCGGGGCTTCTGGCAGCGCTTACCACGCTCAGGGGCCAAGGCTACAAGCTGGCCGTCTGCACCAACAAGATGGAATCGCTCGCTCGCACGCTGCTCGACCGGCTTGAGCTGACCCATTACTTCGAGACCATAACAGGCGGCGACACCTTCACCGTGCGCAAGCCGAATGCCGAACACCTGATCGGCACGATTGAGCGCGCCGGCGGCGACATCGCGCGCACGGTCATGATCGGCGACAGCGTCAACGACATCCTCGTTGCCCGAAACGCCGGCGTGCCTTCGATCGCGGTTCCTTTCGGCTATTCCGACGTCGGCATCGAAACGCTCGGCCCGAACAGGATCATATACCACTACGACGAACTCACGCCGGAACTCGTCGAAGGGCTGCTGGCCGCCTGAGCCACTAAAATCTCTGTTGATTCAATGGGCCAGGTTGTAGCGGACCTTGCGCGATTCACGCGCTTCCGCCACAACCTATCGACGTCTTGCTGCCAGCACCGCCACTGCATGAGGAAAAGCTCTCTGCAGGATCGTTGCCGAGGCAGAAGGTAACTCGATGGTGGAGCGCCCCCCTTGCTCGCAGCAGATCCCGAAGACCGCAACGCCGGTAGATTGCCAAACCGCAGAGGGTGGTTTGCTCCAATCGTCAGGACACTCGTCATTTGCGCCGCATTGTGCGCCGGCATCTGGTTCTACATCTACGGCGACCGCGTCGTCGGTTATGTGGAGCAAGCAACATCGGCGCCCCCTGATCCGGCGCTACTGGCCGTGTATCAGCATTTCGACATCACTCCGCTGCCGAACGTCGTTGCAGGCAGAGCGGCCATGGCCGCGGATCTCGATATGCTGCGGCGCGAACATTGCGACTGGAATGCAGCCTATAAATTTGCCACGGAATTGCAGAACCAGGGCTATCGTCGCGAAGCGGCCAAGGTCTTCGTCGCCTTCTCCAACAAATGCACGCCATCCAACGTCGCCTTGAGCGCCGCCGTCGGTATCCTCGGCGATCTCAGCGATTTCGATGAGGCGCTGAGGATCTCCGACGATGTGATCGCGATGTCGCCGGGAATGCCGGGCCTCTACTACCAGCGGGCACAGATCCGGCAAAGCGCGAAGAAGTATCGCGATGCAATCGATGACTATTATTCGGTCATCGGTCTGACCGATGATATCGCCACGTTGAATAGCACCGTCTTTGAGGGAATCTCGAACAGCTATCGCGAACTCGGCGCCTATTGCGAGGCGATCGGGCCGCTCCAGCTCTGGGTCTCCACCAATCCCGATCGCAACGACACGGCCGTCGTACGCGGCATCATCAAGGAATATGAGAACGAGGGCAAATGCGCCTCGAACTATGCCACTGGCAGCGATCGCTTTCCGACGCAGGGCAAGAACGTTATCGTCGCGAGAGTATCGCTCAATGGCACGGAAGGCAGGTTCATCGTCGATACCGGCGCAAGTTTCGTGGCGGTGAACAAGGCCTTTGCCGAAAAAGCCAAATTGCCCGTCGATGACGGCAATGGAATTTCATTGCAGACGGCCAACGGCGTTTCCCATGCCACCCACACGACCGCGGCGACGGTCAAGGTCGGAAAGGTGGAGGCCAGCGACATCACCACAGTCATCCTGGATGATAACGCGGCTTTGGGTGATGAGATCGATGGGCTGCTCGGCCGCTCCTTCCTTTCACGCTTCGATGTTACTTTCGGCAGTCGGGAATGGCGCATCGAGGCCAAGGATTGAGACGCCTGGACAGCGCCGGATATCGTCCCGCAAGGCGAATTGAAAAAGGCGGCCGATGGGCCGCCTTTTACTTATATCAAGAATAAACCTCCACCTACGGTGGAGGACTGGACGAGTTTTACACGGTAGTTGAGAGACCTCCTGCTTGAACCGCTGGCGTGGCCCAGACTTCAAACAAGGAGGTTATATGGATGAGCAATCGCTCTCGCATGCGACGTGGGACTGCAAATATCACGTTGTTTTTGGCAGCAAATACCGAACGAAAAGACTCTACGGGGATGTGCGTCGAGAGTTGGGTGAACTCTTACGTCGTCTGGCTCAGCAAAAGGGCTGCCAGATCGAAGAGGGTCATTTGATGCCCGATCATGTCCACATGTTGATATCGATCCCGCCGAAATACTCGGTCGCGCATATAGTTGGATTTTTGAAGGGCAAGACGGCTCTTTACATTGCCAACAAGTACGCGCGTAAGCGCCGCTACAAAGGGTATCACTTTTGGGCACGTGGGTATTTCGTGTCGACGACGGGCTATAATGAGCAGGTCGTCAGACAATATATCCGGAACCAAGAAAAGGCCGACAAAGCTTCCGACTTTGCCGACCTCTTTAATCGTAGCTACTAAGCACTAACAAAACCACTTCTAGTGGTTCAAGCGCAGCGTTTCAAACCTCCACCTTTGGTGGAGGTCATGACTTTAGGATCGAACGGACCTCAGATCTGAGCAGTGCGTGCCTTTGAGGTCGCATCGATCGCCTTCTGCGTCGCGGTATCGCGATCATAGACGTCGTTGAAATACTGGATAACGCCATCCTTGTTCGGCCATGCCGTGAAATAGGCGATGTAGATCGGGAACTTCTGCGGCACGGAGACGCCCTTGTTCTGGCCGGTGGCGATCTGCTTGGCGACGTCGTCGACCGTGGTGTTAAGCACAGCGGCGGCCATTGCGCGCGGATCTGCGAGGCGGACGCAGCCGTGGCTGAGCGCGCGCATGTCCTTCTTGAAGAAGCTCTTCTGCGGTGTGTCATGCATGTAGATCGCATGCGAATTCGGGAAGAGGATCTTCAGCTCGCCGAGAGCGTTGTCGCTGCTCGGCGGCTGGCGAACCGAGATGCTCTTCGTCGAACCGTACCAATCGACGCTGGACGATGCGACGGCCTGGCCGCCTACTTCGACCTGATAGCCCATGCGGTCGAGATAGTTCGGATCGGCCCGCAGCTTCGGCAGCATTTCGTTGATGATGATCGACTGCGGAACGCCCCAGAAGGGGTTGAACTCAACCGTCTGCACCTGGTTTTCGAAGAAGAAAGTCTGGTGCTGCTTGCTGCCGACGACGACACGCATCGACAGCTGTTCCTGGTTGTTGTCGTAGTAATAAACCATGAACGCGGGCTGATTGATGAAGACGTAGCGCGG
This sequence comes from Martinezella lusitana, assembly GCF_010668395.1. Classification (GTDB taxonomy): domain Bacteria; phylum Pseudomonadota; class Alphaproteobacteria; order Rhizobiales; family Rhizobiaceae; genus Rhizobium; species Rhizobium lusitanum_A. The sequence goes on along the minus strand of NZ_WUEY01000015.1, from coordinate 17,400 downwards.
TCCGAGTTCGGCCGGCAGCCAGCGCAGCTGCTCCATCGCAATGATCAACTTCTGGATCTTCACGTCATTGTTCTCGCCGACCATGGCGCGAATGGAGGAAGGACCGATGACACCGTCCGAGGTCAGCCCTTTCTCTCTCTGGAAGTCCTCGACCAGAGAGACGAGCTCAGGCGTATAGTCCGGCGTTCCGAGATAGGCGTCGAAAAGATCGGCATGAGCCGCCTTCAGCGCATCGGAGCCGCGATGCTGGATTGCCTTGACGATATTGGCCATTTCCGGCGAGCTGCCGCCCGGCTTCAGGGTGCCGGTCAAGGAAATGGAAATGTTGCTGCCGTCCGATCCGGACTCGGCGCGCAGCTTCGCAAGCTCCGCCTTCAGCAACGCGAACTGCTGGTTGGACGGGTTGCGGCTGTTGAGATAGGCGGAAACATCCGGGCTTGCCCGCAGCACATCGAGCATTGCCGTCAGGTTGACGTCCTTGCGCTTGAAGTCGTGGTAGCCGGAGATCTTGTTCGGGTCGAGACGGCCGCGGATCGTATCCTGGACGAACATCAGCACCTTGCTGGAAAGCGCCAGCTCGAACTGCATCAGGGCGCGGTCACGCATCACCGGATCGGCGTTTGCAGCATCGGCGCTTGGCGGCGTCACCGCGTAATCCGCGGGGTCGAGGCCGACGGAGCCGGCATCGGCGAGGACGCCCATGGCAGCCTTCGCCTTTTCGCTGACGGCATGATCGGCGACCCAGAGAAGCGGCTTGCTCTGATCGGCGTAATAAGCCTCGATGGCCTTGGCGATGTCATTGGTCGCCATGACACGCGCATCCGCCAGATAGCGGCGCTGGGAAGCCTCGGTATCGACTGCGACGGGAGCCGGCGAAGCGTCCGCGACGGCACCGGTCACCACGGGATCGGAGAAATGCGCCGTCGACACCAGCCGCATCGAGTCGGCCTTATAGGTATAGTATTTCGGAGCACTGACGGTCGGCAGCGGCTGCTTGGCCTGCGGCGGCTGGTCGGGGTTCAGCACGGCCTGCCCCGGATTTTCGGGGACGGGGGCTGAAACCTGCGTGCTCTGCTGACGCCCCTGACCGCCACGGATAAAATCCATGAGAGTCATGGCACTTGCGGAGGTTGCGCCGATTGAGGAAAGGCAACAGGAGAGAGCCAGGACGGATGCTGTGGCTTTGATGGCAAGTTTCATTCTCTAATCAGTCCCTGTATCGTGCGGTAACTTCGAGCTTGACGGTGCTGTTTTCAACTCGGCCGCGATGTCCCAGACATCGTATACCCACTACTATGAAAACGGCGAGACCCCGCCTTTCGTTCAATGCCTCAACTTCGCGTTACGAAGCGGCGGCATTTTTCGCGGTTCAGTTCACACAAAATTATGAAATTATTGGTTAATCTTTTATTGAAATTTCCCAGGCTTTTTGAGGGGCGGAAAATGCGCCTCTGCGAATATATGCGGAGCGTGTCAAAAAAAGCACGCTCCCGGGAGCGTGCTAAAACATGATGATTATAATCATGAAATAGCGCTTTGATGTTTTCATGGGCGCCGTTCAGGCCTATATGGCTGCTATCCGTCTCAATGGAAAGCAGGACCAGGAACATGACTGCCACCCGCACCGAAACCGATACCTTTGGCCCGATCGAGGTCGCCAGCGACCGCTACTGGGGCGCACAGGCGCAACGCTCGCTCGGCAACTTCAAGATCGGCTGGGAAAAGCAGCCCTTATCGGTCGTCCGCGCCCTCGGCATCGTCAAGCAGGCGGCCGCGCGCGCCAACATTGCGCTCGGGCAACTCGATCCCGCGATCGGCAAGGCCATCGTCGACGCGGCACAGGAGGTCATCGACGGCAAGCTGAACGAGCATTTCCCGCTGGTCGTCTGGCAGACCGGCTCGGGCACGCAGTCCAACATGAATGCCAACGAAGTGATCTCCAACCGAGCGATCGAAATGCTCGGCGGCGTCATGGGCTCGAAGAAGCCGGTGCATCCGAACGATCACGTCAACATGAGCCAGTCGTCGAACGACACATACCCCACGGCCATGCACATCGCCTGCGCCGAGCAGATCGTCCATCACCTGCTGCCCGCCCTGCGGCATCTGCATGCGGCGCTGGAAAAGAAGGTCGCCGACTTCGCCCACATCATCAAGATCGGCCGCACCCATACGCAGGACGCGACGCCGCTGACGCTCGGCCAGGAATTTTCAGGCTATGCCGCGCAGGTCGCATCCTCGATCAAGCGCATCGAACTGACCTTGCCGGGCCTTTGCGAACTCGCCCAGGGCGGAACGGCCGTCGGAACGGGCCTCAACGCCCCGATCGGCTTCGCCGAAAAAGTCGCCGATGAAATCGCCGAGATCACCGGCCTGCCCTTCGTCACCGCTCCAAACAAGTTCGAAGCGCTCGCAGCGCACGATTCGATGATTTTCAGCCACGGCGCCATCAATACGGCAGCCGCGGCACTCTTCAAGATCGCAAACGACATCCGTCTGCTCGGCTCCGGCCCGCGCTCGGGCCTCGGCGAACTGGCGCTGCCGGAAAACGAGCCGGGCTCGTCGATCATGCCGGGCAAGGTCAATCCGACCCAGTGCGAGGCGCTGACGCAGGTCTGCATCCACATCTTCGGCAACAACGCCGCCCTCACCTTTGCCGGCAGCCAGGGCCATTTCGAGCTGAATGTCTACAATCCGATGATGGCCTATAATTTCCTGCAGTCGGTGCAGCTGCTCGGCGATGCCGCCATCTCCTTCACCGACAATTGCGTCGTCGGCATCGAGGCCCGCGAAGACAACATCAAGGCCGGCCTGGAACGCTCGCTGATGCTGGTGACGGCGCTTGCCCCGAAGATCGGCTACGACAATGCCGCCAAGATCGCCAAGACGGCACACAAGAACGGCACGACCCTCAAGGAAGAGGCGCTGGCAAGCGGGCTGGTATCTTCCGAGGAATATGATGCCATCGTCCGGCCCGAAACGATGATCGGCCCGAAGTAAAATCGAAAAGGGGGCAGGCACCGGACGGCTCGTCCGGAATACCTGCCCCGTCTTTCCCTAGTGGACGCTTACCGAGCTCAGCCTTTCGTCGCTCGGCATCGTAGCCCGCCGCTCCTGCGGAATCGTCTCCGTGGCGATCAGGACAGTGGCGGGATCGATCCTGGCGAGGATCTCCTTGTGAAACGCACCCTTCAGATAGCCACCCTGAACGAGACCGAATATGCCGACCCCGGCGACAACAGCCGCAATGACGGCCGGCGAGATGTGGTGATGGTGATTGTGCGAGATATCCATGATCTCAGATCCCTGCTTCGGGTCCGGGCGCCCTCGCCCTCCCGCTTGGCCTGAATGTGCTCCTCGTTGACTGTTCTTAGAAGCCGGTGATTTCAGCACCGATTGTCTACGCCTCGTTGACAATGGCGTTTTTGACGCGCCGAGCCGGTTTTCAGCCGATTGCATTTGACACGAGCCGCATTTAGATCGTTTCCAAACATCCTCCTCCGCCATCCGGCTTGAAAGGTTTCCCACATGGCTGACGATCTATTCCCCCTCGGCGACGACACGACCCCCTATCGCAAGATTTCAGGCGATTATGTTTCCGTCGATACGTTCAAGGGCCAGGAAATCCTGACCGTCGATCCCGAAGGCATTCGCCTGCTTGCCGAAACGGCCTTTGCCGACATCAACCACCTGCTGCGCCCCGGCCACCTGAAGCAGCTCGCCTCGATCCTCGAAGATCCTGAAGCCACCGACAACGACCGCTTCGTGGCCTACGACCTGCTGAAGAACGCCAATATCGCCGCCGGCGGCGTACTTCCCATGTGCCAGGATACGGGCACCGCCATCATCATGGGCAAGAAAGGCCGCCGGGTCTGGACGGAGGGCGGCGACAGCGGCGCGCTGGCCAAGGGCGTGCTCGACGCCTACGAAAAGAAGAACCTGCGCTACTCGCAGCTCGCGCCGATCAAGATGTTCGAGGAAAAGAATACCAAGAACAACCTTCCGGCGCAGATCGACATCTACGAGGAAGGCACCGACGCCTATGAATTCCTCTTCGTCGCCAAGGGCGGCGGCTCGGCCAACAAGACCTTTCTCTATCAGGGCACGCCGTCGCTGCTCACGCACGATCGCATGCTGGATTTCCTGAAAGAGAAGATCCTGACGCTCGGCACGGCAGCCTGTCCGCCCTACCATCTCGCCATCGTCATCGGCGGCACCTCGGCGGAGATGAACCTGAAGACGGTCAAGCTCGCCTCGACGCGATATCTGGACTGTCTTCCCACGGAAGGCTCCGAAAGCGGGCATGCCTTCCGGGATACCGATATGGAGAAGGAAATCCACAAGCTCACGCAGAGCCTCGGCGTCGGCGCCCAGTTCGGCGGCAAGTATTTCTGCCACGACGTCCGGGTCATCCGCCTGCCCCGCCACGGCGCCTCGCTGCCGATCGGCCTTGGCGTTTCCTGTTCCGCCGACCGGCAGGCCAAGGGCAAGATCACGCGCGACGGCATCTTCATCGAGCAGCTCGAGACCGATCCGTCCAAGTATATGCCCGAGATCGACGAGGCGAAGCTTTCCGAATCGATGATCCGTATCGATCTCAACCGGCCGATGGCCGATATCCTGGCCGAGCTGTCGCAGCATCCGGTCAAGACCCGGCTGTCGCTCACCGGCACCATCATCGTCGCGCGCGATCTGGCGCATGCCAAGATCCGCGAGCGCCTGGAAAAAGGCGAAGGCATGCCGGAATATCTGAAGAACCATCCGGTCTATTATGCCGGCCCGGCAAAGACGCCGGCCGGCTACGCTTCCGGCTCCTTCGGCCCGACCACTGCCGGGCGCATGGACAGCTATGTCGATCAGTTCCAGTCGTTCGGCGGCTCGATGGTCATGCTCGCCAAGGGCAACCGCTCGCGTGCGGTGCGCGAAGCCTGCAAGAAATACGGCGGCTTCTATCTCGGCTCGATCGGCGGCCCTGCCGCGCGCCTCGCCCAGGACTGCATCAAGAAGGTCGAGGTGCTGGAATATCCGGAGCTCGGCATGGAGGCCGTCTGGAAGATCGAGGTCGAGGACTTTCCCGCCTTCATCGTCATCGACGGCAAGGGCAACGACTTCTTCCAGGAGCTCAATCTGGGATAAAGGTCAACGCGTGATATCGAGCTGATCAAAGGAGGGCGCCGACGGCGTCCTCTTCTGTAAAACGTGCCTGAATTGTAGTTTCTTCGAATAGAGCCGTAATGACAGAGGATTTCTCATAACCATCTCCTTAATATTTTTTCAAAGAATCTCTGCATAAGTAGAAGAGGGAATTAACAAATACATGTACGGAGCTCACCGATGAGTACGGCGATTGCGCCCAAGGCGCAAATTCCCGACGTGGCAGGGCAGATTACCTACGCCATGCGATCCATGGGGGTCGCACCTATTCCGCGCAACTACGAACTTTTTTACGAAGCCTATATCGGCTCCAATCCCGCGCTGACCCGGGAATTGGCAGCTCTCGGCAAGAGCGCGACCCAGGAGGAACTGGACGCGATCGGAGCAAAATATTTTCCGCACCATGCGGGCCGTGTTTTCGATGATGCGCACGCCCGCCTGACGACCGAGCTGGATGGCGTGCTGCGCGCCTTGCGCCAGGAACAGACTACGCTCCAGAGCTACAATCGCCTGCTCGGCGAGACCTGCGAAAGCATAAGCTCACGGAGCCATAACAGCGCGGAACTGCTGCGCAGCGCCATCGACATGCTCGCCGTGGCAACCGGCGATACCATGGCTCAGGGTGAAAAGACGGTCGAGAACGTCGTCCAGCGCAGCCAGGAAATGGAGCTGGTCCGCAAGGAACTGGATGAGTACAAACGCATCGCCAATACCGATGCTCTGACCCGGCTTTCCAATCGCCGCGCTTTCGAGGACCGGCTGGTCGCCATCTTCGACAATCAGCTGACCAGACAGACGACGGCGCTGGTGCTTGCCGATATCGATCACTTCAAGAGAATCAACGACACGTACGGCCATCCGGTCGGCGACAAGATTCTCGCCACCGTTGCCTCCATCATCCGCGCCAATGTCCGGCGCGATGTCTTCGTGGCCCGTGTCGGCGGCGAGGAGTTCGCTCTGATCCTGGAAGCCACCAGCATCGAGGAAGTCACCATAGTCTGCGAACGAATCCGCCGCACGCTGGAGATGACGCCGTTCAAGAATTCCCGCACCAGGGTCGATTACGGTCCGATCACTCTGTCTCTGGGCATCTGCATGGCCTCCGAGGCCACCGATTCCGGCGAGCTTTACAACAAGGCCGACCTTGCGCTTTATTGCGCCAAGAATGCCGGCCGTAACTGCTCGAGCGTCTATCAGGACGGCATGCAGAAGGACTTCACCAAAAGTTGGCTCATCTACAAGAACTAGAAGCGAAGCCAACCAACCGCCGGCGCTGCTTTCCCAGGCATGCCGGCGGCTTGCTTACAAAAGCATCCCGCTACCAAAGCGTCTTGGCCGCCTGTGCCGGCCACTCGCGATCATAGGCCTCCTGATCGAAATCGCCCTTCGCCGCCTTGAGCATCATCCCTGGGCTCGGCAGGCTTGCCGGATCGGCAAACCGTTCGGCATTCCACAGTTCGGCCCGCATCACCGCCCGCGCGCATTGGAAATAGACCTCGTCGATCGTGATCACGACGACGCAACGCGGATGCTTGCCGTCCATCTCGAAACTTTCCAGCAAGGACGGCTCGATGGAGACGACCGCGCGACCGTTGAGCCGCATCGTCGTGTTCGACCCCGGAACCAGTAACATCAATGCTACGCGTGGGTCGCGCACGATGTTCGCAAGCGAATCGACGCGGTTGTTGCCGCGCCAATCGGGGAGATGCAGGGTCTTTTCATCCCAGACACGAACGACACCGCCGAGATCGCCGCGCGGCGAGCAATCCAGCCCTTCCGGCCCGACCGTTGCCAGCGCCATGAACCGAGAAGCCTCGATCATCCGGCGATAGAGCGGCGTCAGAACGCCCGTCACCTTGGTAATCGACGCCTCGCCGACCACGCCGTAGAGCTCTTTCAGTTCCTCGATGGACGTAACGATACGCATGCTGCCTCGCGCGTTTTGTGGCGATCTGCCCTAAGCCCGCGCGACGCAAGTTCGCTATGACGAGCGACGCAGCGGGGTTCGGTAGAACGATAGCACCGTCCCGTCGCCGTTTTCGAGCGGATTTTCCGCCTTCGGAGCCTCCGCGAGAAAGGCTTCGATTGCCTCAAACACTGGGGCGGCGCTGACGATGCGCCGATGCCCGAAGCCGTTGGCCCAGAAGAGGCGGACATGCGATCCCTCGGCGGCATAGGTGCGCGCATGATCGGCGCTGACCTCCTTGTCGTCCTCGGCATGGATCACCAGGACCGGCCGGTTCGGATCGAGAACGCCGCGCTTCTGGTCATAGGAAGCAAGCGTCCTGCCCGTCACCCGGCGCACCTCGTCTTCCAAAGCCGCCTGCGTCGCAGGCCCGAGACCCATCAACCGGCCAAAGTCCCTGAACAGCCATCCCATGGCGCTCGGCGCTCCGATCAGAACCAACTTGCCTGGGGAAAAGGGCTCGATATCAGGCAGAAAGCCCGCACACGCCAGCGCCAGAGACGCACCGCCAAAAGAGTGTCCGATAGCGGCATCGAAGGTGCCGAAGCGCTCTGAAGCGGCAGCGATGGCCGAGACGGCCAAACGCACGTTCAGAAACCGCCCACCGGAGCGGCCGTGCCCGGGAAGATCGAGCGAGATCACTTCCGCGCCGCTGTTTGCCAGAAAAAGCGTGAGCTCGGACATGTATTCGCTGCTGGAGCCCCAGCCGTGCACGACGAGGTAGCGCTTTCGCAGCCCCTTCGCTCCGCCATTGAAGCGATAGGCCATTGCGCGGCCGCCGGGAAACGGCAGCATGACCTGCTCGGCCGTGAGGAGGCGCTCCCTCCCCTCCATATGGGCCGCTTTGGCCTTGGAACCACGCGGCTGGCGCGAGGGCGTCAGACAGAAAAGCCGGAAAGCTGCCTTGCCGGCAAGCCGCGGCGACAGCCTTCCGAGGCCGGACAGTCCCGACCGGGTGACCTTGAGCGCAAAGGATGGCATAGTGGGATTCCGATAATGTTCAACTATGAACAATAAAGTACAACGATGAACAAAAATCAATCCCTTCCCTGGGACCATCCGCGTTTTCGAAGCTGGATCGCCGTGGCGCGCGCCTGCCAGCTCATGCAGCAATCGCTATCGCGGGCATTGGCGCATCTCGACATCAAGCCGCCGCATCTCGACATTCTGGTCAACCTGTTTCGCTTCGAAGGGATTTCCCAGCAGGAACTCGCCCGCAAGCTGCTGGTCGGCCGGTCCAACATGAGCATGCTGCTGCCGCAGATGGAAAAGCGAGGGCTGATCGAGCGGCGCGGCGACAGGCACGACAAGCGCGTGCTGCGCCTCTACCTCACGGAGGAAGGACGGCGCGTCACGAAGGAAGCCATGACCATCCAGACCGCCCTCATCGATCGCATGCTCTCGCACGCGCCGATCGAAGAGTGCGAGGCCATTGCGGTGCATATGGAGCGCGTCGTCGGCCTCCTGATACAGGAAGAACGCGAACCGCTGGAGTTTGCCGACGATCAGTGATCGCCGGCCGAGCGCGCGGAGGGAACGACGCGGTTCAAAGACGCAAACTCCCAGATGGCGACGACGACGAGCACCGCCGTTGCGAGAATGCCGAGCTGGTAGACCACGACCATCGGCAGGGTCAGCAGCAGCAGCGCCAGCCCGGCGAGCCCCACCATATGCGACAGCGGCGGCCGACCGGTGGTCACCCCTTTGAACCACAGGTTTCCAAACAGAAAGACCGCCGGGCCGCCGAGAACGGCGGCCGCGGCATGCATGTCGGCGGCATCGTGGGGATGCGCAAACAGGAATTCATCGCCAACGACGCTGAGGATGATACCGGCGAGGATGGGAATATGCGCGTAGGTAAACGCCTGCCGCGCCATGCTGCCCGGCGTGTCGTCATGCTCGATGCGATGAGCCGCCCTTTCATGGCCGAACTGGAAATAGATCCACCAGAGCGCAACCGTGCCGACGAAAGCGGTAATGAACACCGCCACGATCAAAGGCGTCACCGGCTGCTCGGCAAAGGTCTTGCCGGCCTGCAGCACCGCTTCCCCGAGGCAGATGATGATGAACAGCGCGCAACGCTCCGCCAGATGCGCGCCCGATACATCCCAGTCCGCCGTCGTCGACTTACCGAGGCCGGGCACCCGGAAGCCGAGCGCGGGCGCTGCGTATTCGATGGCGAGGGCGATCAGCCAGAGTATGACCCTCGCCTCGCCTTCGATCAGTGCGCCGGCGATCCAGAAGACAGCTGACAGCACGAGCCAGCTCGTGATGCGCAGAAAATTGCGATGGTTGGCCTGGCTCGCATCCTTCAGGGCATAGACCGTGAAGAGCGAGCGGCCGACCTGCATGAAGACATAGGCACCGGCAAAATAGATCGCCTTCTCGCCGAAAGCCTCGGGGATCGAGGCCGAGAGGATGAGCCCCGCGAACATCAGCGTGAACAGCATGATGCGCACCGGCATGCGATCCGGATCGAGCCAGTTGGTGACCCATGCGGTGAAAACCCAGACCCACCATACCGCGAAGATCAGCATGATGGCTTCGAGCGCCCCCAGCGGCGTGAAATGCTCCGCCAGCGCGTGCGCAAGCTGCGAAATCGAGAAAACGAACACCAGATCGAAAAACAGCTCGACGAAAGACACCTTGCTCTCGTTCTTGCTGCCCTTGGCGCGAAGCCAGTTTTCCCTACCCCCAAGGATCATGCCTACGCCCTTCTTTCCGTTGATGGAGATTGTGCTAGTGCGGCCTTCCGCTCGGGTCGCGACTGAGACCCTTTTCCTTCAATTCGGCCTCATAGGCCGCGAAAAGCTCATGACCCTTCTCGCCGAGTTCGCGCAGATAGGACCATGTGAAGATGCCCGTGTCATGCATGTCGTCGAATCCGATGCGCACGGCATAGTTGCCGGTCGGCGTGATGGACATGATGCCGACATTGCGCTTGCCCGGTACGGTGACTTTCTGTCCCGGGCCATGCCCCTGCACCTCGGCCGAAGGCGACAGCACGCGCAGCATTTCCGCCGGCAGGTCGAAGCTCGCGCCGTTATCGAATGTCACCCTGAGGTGATGACGGTCTTTCGATACCCGCAATTCGGTCGGCCAAACGTCGCTCATCGATTTCCCCACGCCTTTCAGTGTCATTCCGAGAATTATGCCGCCGCTCTGTCACGCGCAAGTGTAATCGAAAAGCATTTTCCTTGACGCAACAATCGCCTATGCCCACATTAGGAATCTAACGGAGGCATGAGTGAACACCATCGTCGGCAACATTGGCAACGCATCGCCGCTTCAGGCGGATGCGACCCCCATGATCGACCCTTTCGGTCGCGCCGTCACCTATTTGCGTGTTTCGGTTACTGATCGCTGCGATTTCCGCTGCACCTACTGCATGGCCGAGCACATGACCTTCTTGCCGAAGAAGGATCTCTTGACCCTCGAGGAACTCGACCGGCTCTGTTCCGCCTTCATCGCCAAGGGCGTGCGCAAGATCAGGCTTACCGGCGGCGAGCCGCTGGTGCGCAAGAACATCATGTTTCTGGTCCGGCAGCTCGGCAAGAGCGTCCAAAAAGGCGATCTCGACGAATTGACGCTGACGACGAACGGCTCGCAGCTCGCACGCCATGCCGACGAGCTTTACGATTGCGGCGTCAGGCGCATCAACGTATCCCTCGACACGCTCGATCCCGACAAGTTCCACGCCATTACCCGCTGGGGAGACTTCTCCAAGGTCATGGAGGGAATCGATGCGGCGCAAAGGGCTGGCCTGAAAATCAAGCTGAATACAGTCGCGCTCAAGGGCTTCAACGAGACCGAAATTCCCGAGCTGCTGCGCTTTGCGCATGGTCGCGGCATGGACCTGACCGTCATCGAAACGATGCCCATGGGCGAGATCGATGAGGATCGCACCGACCAGTACCTGCCGCTCTCCGAGTTGCGCGCCGATCTCGAGCGCCAGTTCACGCTGAGCGACATTCCCTACAAGACGGGTGGACCGGCCCGCTATGTCGAAGTCGCCGAAACCGGCGGCCGCCTCGGCTTCATTACGCCGATGACCCATAATTTCTGCGAGAGCTGCAACCGCGTGCGGCTCACCTGCACGGGCACGCTCTACATGTGCCTTGGCCAGAATGACGCGGCGGACCTGCGCACGGCGCTACGCGCCAGCGAAAACGACGCCCTGCTGCACACCGCAATCGACGAAGCGATTACCCGCAAGCCGAAAGGCCACGATTTCATCATCGACCGCACGCACAATCGGCCGGCGGTCTCACGCCACATGAGTGTCACCGGCGGCTAAACCCCATCGAGAAAATCAACATGCAGCTTGAGCTTATTCGCAATGCGACGCTGAAGGTAATCTATGGCGGCCATGTGCTGCTGATCGATCCCTATTTCGCGCCGCGCCACAGTCTTCCATCCTTCACCGGCCGTTCCCCCAACCCGATGACGGAGCTGCCGCGCCCGATCGACGACATCCTCGAGGGCGTCGAACTGGTGATCGTGTCGCATCTGCACACCGATCATTTCGATAGTGTGGCGAAAGAGCGCGTCCCGAAGTCGCTGCCGATCCTCTGCCAACCCGGCAACGAAGAGAATATCCGCGAGGCCGGCTTCACAGATGTCACGCCCCTCACCGAATCAACCGTATGGCAAGGGCTGACGATCACGCCGCGCCAAGGCAGCCATGGCGTCGGCCCCGTAGCAGAGAAGATGGGCTCCGTGATCGGCTTCACGCTGGAGGCGGCAGGCGAGCCTACCGTCTACTGGGCAGGCGATACGGTGCTTTATCCGCCGGTCGTCGAGACGATCCGGCAAGTTTCGCCCGACATCATCGTCACGCACTCCTGCGGCGCACGCTGGGACGGCGATCTGATCGTCATGGATGCGGAGCAGACGCTGGAAGTCAGCCGCATGGCGCCTCAGGCGACCATCGTCGCAACCCATATGGAAGCGCTCGATCACGCCACCGTGACGCGGCACGATCTCCGCCAGGCGGCAGATGCTGCCGGTCTCGATCCCTCGCGGCTGCTGATCCCCGCCGATGGCGAAACGCTTCATCTCGGCCGGTAACTCGCCGGCCTCGTGACGAACGCCGCAGTAAGCCTCAATCGAAAGCGCCGGACCATGGGCCCGGCGCTGTTGTTCGTGATGGCGTTTCTTTGGTAGACACCCTCGCTACGCGGCGCGATAGCGCGCCTCCGCGTTGCCGTACTCCGCGTAATTCACCTCGTCTTCACCGGTCCGGAAGCGGTCGATCTTTTCGGACAACGTATCGACACGCTGGCGCAGACCGTGGATCTCGGCGTTGTTTTCTTCGACCATGGCCGCATTGCGCTGGGTGATCAGCTCCACTTCGGCAACGGCGCGGGTCACTTCCTCGATCCCGGTCGACTGCTCGGTGGTAGCCGAAGAAATATCGGCAACGAGCTTCTGGACGCCGGTGACGTGGCTGATGATCTCCGCCAGCGCCGCGCCGGTCTGCTCGACCAGATGAACGCCGTTCTGCACCTGGGCGGAGCTTGCCGAAATCAGGCCCTTGATCTCCTTGGCAGCATTGGCGCAGCGTTGCGCCAGTTCGCGCACTTCCTGCGCCACCACGGCAAAGCCGCGGCCCGCTTCGCCAGCGCGGGCAGCCTCGACGCCGGCATTCAGCGCCAGCAAGTTGGTCTGGAAGGCGATTTCGTCGATGACGCCGATGATGGTGGCGATCTTCTCCGACGAGCGGTTGATCTCGCTCATGGCGCCCACAGCCTTGGCGACCACCTCGCCGGACTGTGTCGCGTAGGCCTGCGTTTCGTTGACGGAGCTCGCCGTCTGCCGCGCGCGATCGGCGGTCGAGCGTACGACGTCGCTCAGGCGATGCAGCGCGCGCGAGCTTTCTTCGAGGGCAGCGGCCTGCTGTTCGGTGCGCCGCGCCAGATCGTCAGCCGACATGGCAAGGTTGCCGGTGCCGCCCTTGATCTCTTCAGCGGTATAACGGACATCCGTCAAAGTCTCGCGAAGGGCTTCGACGGCATGATTGTAGGTGAAGGCCATTTCCACGAAGTCGGCGGAGAGATCCTCGCGCATGCCCTCTTCCAGATTGCCGTCGGCAAGCTTTGCGAGAACGTCGGCCAGCGCATTGAGCGCCTGCTTCTGCTCGGCCTCGATGCGGGAGCGTTCGGCGGCGCGGCGGGCCGCCTCCTCTGCCGACAACGCGCGGGCGCTCTCGGCTTCTCGCTCCAATCGAACATTCTCGAGCGCCGCATCGCGGAAGACGCTGACCGAGCGCACCATGTCGCCGATCTCGTCGCCGCGATTGCGGCCGTCGATCGCCACCTCGAGGTCGCCGCTTGCAAGGCGCGTCATGATTTCGGTGACGCGCTTCAGCGGGCCGCGCAAGGTCTCGACCAGCATCAGGCCGCCGACGATGGCAAGCAGCGTACCGACGATCATGGCGATGACCGAGACATTGGCCGAACGCTCGCTGTCTTCCTTGCCGAGCTCCTGGGCCTGGGCGACGAAGCCGCGCAGCGAGGTCATCGCTTCGGCGAGCAGGCCATTGGACTGCACGCGCGTCGTCTTCCAGTCGGCCGCGGTTTGCAGCAGATCGGCCGATCCATTGGTGAGGCCATCGATCAACGGCTTCATGTGCGCCGTGAAATCACGCATGGTGGCGTTGGTCTGTCCAAGCTCCGAAATGCGGGCAGCGGCCGCCTGCAGATCCTTGAGATCCGCAAGGACGAGATCGCGCGATGCTGAGTCACGGACATTTTCCATACGAGACGCATGCAGCGTTAGGCGGTCGACAACACCAAGGGCCTGGTCGACATGATCCAGAAGCTCTTTCTGGCCGTCGATAATCTTGTCGAGGCTGACAAAGCGATCGGCAGCGGTATCGCTGTTCTTGGCCGACTGCAGGGTCATTTCTCCCTCGATCTTCACGAAGCTCTGCAGGATCGGCCCCATCGCCTCGACCTTCTGGTCGGGCGTGCCGGAGCTTTTCAGCACTGCGTCGAGCTTGTCGGCGGCATCGGAAGCGTTCGCAACGAGAGGAGCGCCACGCTTGGAGACCAGCGCCTTGGAAACGGTTACCTGCTTGAGAATGGCATCGGCGTAGGTGCGCGCGTCCGAAATCTCTTCGGTGGAATCGGCCGCCATCTGCACCTGGATACGCAAGTTGCTCATCTTCTCCGACAGGCCCTTATAGGCAGCGGCATCGTAGAGCAGTTCCTTGGCGAAGGTTTCCTTGTCGCTGAAATCCTTGCGGATGATGTCGATCTGCTTGCCGGCCGCCTTGGCGATCGCCTCGATGCTTTGCACCGCCTTCTGGATGGCATCGACATCGCTGTCCTGCTTCTGGCGGATCGCCCAGAGCGTTGTCTCCTGCGCACGCATCTTGGCGGCAAGCTCGCTGACCTGAACGATCTTGGCCCGCTGATCGTCGCTCAACAGCCCGCTCAGACGATGGACGCCCTGCTCCTGTGCATCGATTTTATCCGCCAGCGCCTGGCGCGTCTCTTCGGACGGCGAAGCGGTAAACTCCTGCAGCGCCGCCTGCAGGTTTTCGAAGTCGCTGATATTTTCGATCGTGGCGCGCGTCACGGTCATATGACCGTTCAGAATATTGGCCGTGTGATAACCGGCCAGGCCGACACCGGCGATGAGAACCACCAGCGGCACCACGAAAATAAGAACCTTGGTGACAATCCTGCGGCCTTGCAAAAGACGATCAATGAAAAACATGCGGCGCCTCAACTGGATTATTAAAAATCTCCAGCGAAGGCGGGATCGTCATTCCTGCTGCGCTGCGGTAGGGCTTATGCCTCATGCAAAACCGCAGCGAGCGTCGGGAAATAAGATTGAATAAGAATTAATTGCCCGAGCAAAAGCCGCCATATCGGCAAAAATCTTACAACCACCGCACAATCATACGACCATTGCGCGAAAAAACTGTTCCAGGCGCAACAACTCCACCGCAGCGCACAATCGAATTCGGCCAAGGCAGGCGCACAATCGATTCCAATTTATGGAAAACGGCGCTACTCCAGACGAATACCTCGGGGGACTCAATTTTCTCATGCGACTGACCAAGAATACGCAGGGTGCGCTTTTCATGGCTGCATCCATGGCCGGTTTCTCCTGCAGCGATGCGCTGTCCAAGGCGGTTATCGCCTCCATGAACGCAGGCGAAATCATCTTCATTCGCGGCTTGTTCACGAGTTTTTTCGTTTATCTCCTCGCCCGCCGCATGGGCGCCCTGCGATCCTGGAAGGTCATGCTCCAGCCGATGATCGCGCTGCGCATCGCCTGTGAAGCGACGGCGGCGGCAACCTATATCACCGCTCTTGGAATGATGCCCATCGCCAATGCCTCCGCTATCCAGCAGGCAGTGCCCCTTGCCGTGACGCTCGGCGCAATGATCTTCCTGAAGGAGCCGGTGGGATGGAGGCGCTGGACGGCGATCGCGGTTGGTTTCGTCGGCGTGCTCATCATCATCCGGCCCGGTCGCGAAGGGTTCACGACGGCCGCCCTCCTTGCCATCGCCTGCATGTTTGCAACCGCGGCCCGCGATCTGGCGACGCGCTGCATCGACAAGGAGGTGCCGTCGCTGATGGTCACGCTCTGCACCGCCATATCCATTTCCGTCTTCGGAGCCTTGTGCATCGTTCCCTTTGGCGGCTGGCAGCCGGTGAGCACGACATCGCTTCTCCAGATCCTTTTGGCCTCCGTTCTCGTGCTGATCGGCTATCAGGCGGTCATCCTTGCAATGCGCATGGGCGAAATCTCCTTCGTCGCGCCATTCCGCTATCTGAGCCTCATCTGGTCCACCCTGCTGGGCCTGATCGCCTTCGGGGAAATGCCGGACGGCTGGTCCATCCTCGGCGCGGCCATTGTCATCGCCTCCGGCATCTATACCTTCTATCGCGAAAGCAAGCGGCGGAGCGCCGAGCCTGTCGCGCAGGAATCAGAACCCCGCGTTCCCGCCTGAGGTCGCAACCATGCCCGGCTTCATCGCCAATACGGAAGACATTCCCGTCGTTCTCCTTGCGGGAGGACGATCGAGCCGCATGGGCGCAAACAAGGCATTTTCCCTGCTTGGCGAAGAGAGTCTGCTCGCTCGCATCGCCGCACGCATCGCGCAGCGGCAGATGAAGCCGATCGCGCTCAATGCCGACACCGATTGGCCCGACACCATGGGGATGGACCTCGTTCCCGACCGGATCCCCGGGAAGCTCGGGCCACTTGCGGGCGTGCTTGCCGCAATGCAGGACACGACATTGCGCTATCCTCACGCCTCTCACGTCGCGACGCTCCCCATAGACAGCCCCTTCTTTCCGCTCGACCTTGCTCCACGGCTGGCACAGGCCATCGAAGGCCCCAACGAGATTGCGATCGCAGCGTCGCTGAGCCAGGACCATCCCGTTTTCGGCCTCTGGCCGGTCTCCATCGCCGCCGACTTGGGAACGTGGATCGTCTCCGACGAAAAGCGGCGCGTCAGGGATTTTCTTGCCCGCCATCAGGTCCGGCGCGTGGATTTTGCCGCGGTCGAAACACCGATCGGCCCTCTCGACCCTTTCTTCAACATCAATACGCCTGCCGATCTGATCGAAGCGGAGAAATGGCTGGCGGCACTGGAAAGCATGCCATGACGACATCACGGCCCAGAATCTTCGGCATCGCGGGATGGAAGAACTCCGGCAAGACCGGCCTTGCCGTGCGCTTGGTGACCGAGTTCACCCGGAGAGGCTATCGGATTTCGACGATCAAGCATGCGCATCATGATTTCGATATCGACAAGGTCGGCGCCGACAGCTTCCGCCATCGCGAGGCGGGAGCCCATGAGGTCACCATCGTTTCCGGGACGCGTTACGCCATCATGCACGAGCTGCGTGGCGAACCCGAACCGGGTTTCGAAGAGATATTGGCACGCCTCGCCCCTTGCGACCTCGTATTGATCGAAGGCTACAAGCGCGAGCCGATCCCCAAGATCGAGGCCCGCCGGTTGCAAGCATCCAACCGCGAACCGCTCGCTCCGCACGATGGGCATATCGTCGCCATCGCCGCCGATCATCCCGTAGAGGATGCCGGTTCGCTTCCCGTCTTCGACCTCGATGACACTCTTGCCATTGCCGATTTCATTGCCGCGGCGGTCGGCCTGGACACGCCGGCAAAGTCATGACCTCCACCAAAGGTGGAGGTTTGAAACGCTGCGCTTGAACCACTAGAAGTGGTTTTGTTAGTGCTTAGTAGCTACGATTAAAGAGGTCGGCAAAGTCGGAAGCTTTGTCGGCCTTTTC
>NZ_WUEY01000014.1 GCF_010668395.1 Martinezella lusitana | reverse complement strand
ACGGTGCCGGCGACGCCCTCACCATCGACGGCTTCGACGAGGAGCAGTTCCGCGTCAGCCTCGGCGCGGAGATCGCCAGGTCGTTCACGCTCGAAAGCGGTGCAAAGCTGACGCCGAAGCTCGGGGTCACCGGCGGTTTCTCCGGCCTCGACGGCGCGGGTGCGTTCGGTGCGGTCACGGCCGGCTTGACCCTGCAGACGGCCAATTTCTGGATGCTCGACACCAGCCTCCTCTTCAACATCGAGGGCGACGGCGAGACATCCGTCGGCGCAAAGGTCTCGGCGGCGAAGAAGTTCTAGCCGAGACGGAAAGACGCAAACATCGCCTCCGCATGTCCTTGCGGAGGCGATGTATTGATCTGGTCTCATGGTTCCATGAATCTAAGTCTTGCCTACGGCGAGGCCGTTGACGTTCTACATCTCCACAGCAGTGTATAAAGTGTATCGATGCATGTCATGTCGGCGCTGCCATTCGGCCTCCAAGTCACGGAGGTCTGATTCCTGCATGGCGCGCGTCAAAATATGCGTGTCAACGAGTTCGCGATGGTCAACTGTATCCTGAAATTCTAGGGTGCCGGCGACCAGCTTGGCCAAAACAAGCTTCTGACCCTCAATCGCGACCCGTGCGCGTTCGATCGCCAGCAATAGATCGTCATCGGACAGTTGTTGGCATTTCGTCATCAAACACCTCCTCGCACCACAGGAACCTTGTTTATCTCGGTCATTTTAGAGCCGGTCACAAATCTCCTCGATCAGCGCAACAGCCTTCTCAATATCATCGACAATCATATCCTTGCCTTCTACCGCCGCCATACCCTCCCAGAATATCGCGTTCAAGTTTTAGGAAGATCTTTGCATCGAAGGTTGCGCCATCCAACTAGCATGGAGGAGGCGACTCGAGCTCTCTGAACCGACTTCTGTATCAATGTGTAATTTCCGCAACCTTCGCACCAAAATGAGCCTGACTGATATCGCGACCGGCAAACATTGCGCCAAGAAAGTCGTTCTCGGGGATCAATCGCTCAGAATCTGTTCTGCCAATGCGCGGTGATCATTGCCAGCTACCTCGAAGGCGACGAGGACGGATCGCTGATAGCTTCGCGACAGATTGATCACGCAATTGAACTTGTCGACATTGTTCAGCACACTCACATGACACTGTCGCCTTTTTATCGGGCGTCTCGATCAACACTTCACGACGATAGACGAGATCAATATGATCAAAGGCTCGCTGTCGAGGGACGGGACATATCTTGGTCGCCGCCGCCCGCACTCTTGAGCGAGGGATATATGAAGCCGTCGCAGCGTTCCGTCACGTACGTGCTGCTACGGCAAGAGCGGGTAACGGGCGCACGACAACCCTTACACTCGAGCCGTGACCGAAGCGGGCAACGTCCGCGCTGGGGATCTGCGCCTGCACCAAGGTATCATCATGTAATCTCACCTGCACACGAGCTATAGGACCGAGGAAGCTTGCAGCGACGACACGGCCTGTGCCTTGCGCATCCGGCACGAGATCGAGACACTCCGGTCTAACGAGGACGATTGCCGCCCCCCTGGCGACGGAACCTTCAAGGACGGGAATTGCGCAGCCGAGTACCATTGCCATTCCATTACGCACCTCACCACGAAGCCGATTGGAAAGGCCAACAAATTCGGCAACACGCTGCGAGCAGGGGCGCTCATAAAGTTCACTCGGGGTCGCGATCTGCTCGATCCGCCCTGCATGCATCACTGCGACACGATCGGCTGTAGCCATTGCCTCCTCCTGGTCGTGCGTAACGAATAAGGTCGTCGTCCGCAGCTCCAATTGAATCCTGCGGATTTCATCGCGTAGCTGTGTGCGAACCTTGGCATCCAGCGCGGAAAGGGGTTCGTCCAGCAGCAACACGCTTGGCTGAATTGCAAGCGCGCGCGCCAGAGCAACACGCTGCTGCTGCCCGCCAGAAAGCTGATGCGGATAGCGTTCTGCGCGGTCAGCCAGGCCAACAACCTCGAGAAAATGGCTTGCGATCCGCTTTCTCTCGGTCTTTCCCATCCTGCGCATCATTAGCCCAAAGGCCACATTCTCCAGCGCCGTCATATGCGGAAACAGGCTGTAGGCCTGAAAAACCATGCCGATGTCACGGCCACTCGCCGCCAGTTGCGAGACGTCGGTGCTTCCAATGACAATCTTGCCGTCATCGACCCGCTCTAGCCCGGCGACGGCACGAAGCGCCGTCGTCTTGCCACAGCCGGAGGGGCCGAGCAGCGCCACCAATTCGCCTGGGCGGATATCGAGGCTCAATCCATCCAGGGCGCGAATGCTTCCGTATCGCCGTTGAAGATCCACGAGCTGGACAGGAACGCCGCCATCGGTTGCACCATTGCCGAACTGAGCCGGAGACATAGCCATCATTATTCCTCTTTTTCGGCGATTTCCCGGGCTTCCGGACGCTGCCCCACGAAGGACAGAATGAACAGCAGTATGAAGGCAAAGCAGAGAGCTGCGAGCGATACGGCAACGGCGACGCTTGCATTGCGCTTGCCAATCTCGTTGATGATGACCTGAAGCGTCTCGAAGCTGAGAAGCGAGGAGATCGTAAACTCTCCAAGAACCAGCGCGACCGAGATGAGCCCAGCAGCAAGAAGAGCGCCGCGGATATTGGGTACCACGATCCGCCAGATCACACCGCTCCAGGAACTGCCGAAGACACGAGCTGCCTCCGACAGGGTCGCCAGATCAAGCGTATCTAGCCCCGAAGCGATGGCGCGGTAGTTATAGGGCAGGACCAGAATGACGTAGATGAAGGTGAGCGTTAGCGGGGATTCGCTGACGAACCGCCCGATCAGGCCGTAGACCGGGCCCAGTCCGACGACGAGGACGATCGCAGGCACCGTCAAAGGCAAGAGACAAATGAACTCCAGCACACGATTGAGACCGGGGCGCCGTAGCCGCACCAGGATCATCGTCGGCACGAGCAGTGCGAGCGCCAGAAACACCGTCAGCACTGCAAGCTCAAGCTGAAGAATAATGGCGCCCAAGAGATCGGGATTCGTACCGATTTCCGTCCAGGCGGCCAAAGTACGCTGGCCGCCGGCACCGCGGGTGGAGAATTCGAACATGGCCAGCATCGGCAGCAGGAGATACCCCAAAACCGAGAAAAGGATCACGAGCCGCAGAATCTTTTCACCCCTTCGCGCGCGGGCCTGAGCGAGACTGGTCATGCAAGCCACCGGCTGGTTCTGGCCTTGAGCAGCGCATAAAGAACCGTTGTCGTCACGACTATGATGATCATGCCAAAGGCGAGCGCGGCTCCCAGATTTTCCTGGCCGAGCGCCACTTCGCTGGTCAGAAAGGTCCCGATGCGCAAGGTCACGAGCGGATCGGCCTGAGAGAGCAGGGCTGCGGCTGTAGAGTAAGCGGAAAAGGCATTGGCGAAAAGCAGGAGCGTGGCGCCCGCGAAGGACGGCCAGAGAATGGGCAGGCCGACATGTCGCCAATAGGCGATCTCGCCGCCACCCAGCGTCTCGCAGGCTTCGCGCCATTGCGGGCGCAAACCTTCGATCGCAGGCAAAAACACGATGACCATCAACGGTATCTGAAAATAGGTGTAGACCAGCGCCAGGCCCGGTAGCGAATAGAGCCATTGCCCCCAGGCGAAAATGTCTACGCTCATCTGCTGCTTCAGAAACAGCGTGACGAAGCCGTTGAAGCCGAAGGTAGCAAGAAATGCAAAGGCCAACATGACGCCACCGAATTGCGCCAGCGTGCCCGACGCGGCAAGGACGGCGCGGCGCAGCAGGCCGTGGCGCGGCCCGGTCGCGACGGCCCAGGCGAGCAGCCCGCCCAACACGGCACCTGCAATCGCCGTTATGGCCGACAGCATGATCGACAGCATGAAGACGTGTAGGTTCTGATTGGAGACCGCGTCGACAAGATTGTTCAGGGTAAAGGCGCCCTCGGAGGTTTCAAAGGCCCCCGTCACGACGACAAGCGTTGGCCAGAAAAGGAACAGAGATACAAAGATGAAGAAGGGCAGAACACCTAGCTGATCGAAGCTGAAGCGACGCCGCACCGGCACCTTCCGGGCCGGTGCAGTTTGCGCGGACACCCCGCTCCCGTCAGGGAGCGAGAAGCGCGTTTGCGGCTTGCCTGCTATCATTGGACCGCCTGATCCCAATGCTCCTTGAGGTAATCCTGCGCCTTCTTGAGCTGGTCCTGGCTTAGGACGACAGGCTTTCCGTCAACCTGGGGAAGCTGGCCGATCGCCGTCTTGTCCACGGTACCTGCCTTGGTCATGGCATCGAGTCGTACCGGCCGGCCAAAGCCCTGAAGCCAGATGTTCTGGCCTTCGTCGGAATAGAGGAACTCCTGCCACAGGCGCGCGGCAGCAGGATGCGGGGCATCCTTATTGATCGCCTGCACATAATAGGCGCCGACCGGCCCACCAGGCGGGACCACGACCTTCCAGTCGATCGAGCCCTTCAATGTCTTGGATTGCGCTAGGTTCAGATACTCCCAGTCAATGACAACGGGGGTTTGCCCGGAGGCAATGGTCGCAGGCGTCGGGTCGACGGGTAGCATGTTGCCGGCCTGATGCAGCTTCTTGAAGAACTCCACACCCGGAGCGATATCGTCAGCAGAGCCACCGTTTGCAAGCGAAGCCATCATCACGCCGTGGAAACCGGCGGATGCGCGCGTCGGATTGCCGTTAAGCGCTACCTTTCCCTTGAACTCGGGCTTGAGAAGATCCGCGACGTTGGTGATCGCCGGGACCTGCTTGGCGTCATAGCCGATCGAGGCATATCCGCCGTAGTCGGCAAACCACGCGCCATTCGCGTCCTTGAGGTTGTCGGGAATGTCACCCCATCCCGCGACCTTGTAGGGCGCGAAGGTCGATACGGCCGACAAGGCGACATTGATGCCGAGATCGAAGACGTCAGGCGCGCGGTTCTGTCCCAGCAGTCGCTTTGCAGCGTTAAGTTCGTCCTGGCTATCGGCGTCCGGCTGGGCGCTGTTGACCTTGATACCGTATTTGGTCTGGAAGGTCTTGATCATCTCGCCGTAGTTCGCCCAGTCCGGCGGCAGGGCGATGACGTTCAATTCCCCTTCCTTCTTGGCAGCGGCAATCAGCCCATCCATGCCGCCAAATGCGGAGACGCTGGTCGCAGTATTATCTGCTGAGGCGGCCCGTGCGCTCTGCGGTACGCCGGCGAGGCCGAAAGCCATCGCGACCGCCCCACACAACATAGTTGTTGTGGCTAGGCCCTGGCTGGTGGATGCAATAGATTTCATTTTTTCTCCTCCCTCTGTAGTCCTGATACGCGCCTCGCAAGAAGGCGATAGCAAGCTGGTTTTCATTATGATTAAGTTGTGGTCGGCATGCGGGATGATCAGCATCGCTGATGCTCCAGTCAGCTCCAAATGGCTGCTTTGCGCCGCATCATCTCCTTCCTGTTCCGAAATTTGTTCCGGTTAATGGTATGAAGGTTGTAGCCATGCGAATAGGGCCAGTTTCGAAGGATTGGCATACCATTTATATCGGCCGTACATGGTAAGATAAGCTCCACTTCCCTCGATGACGATAGGCTGTCGATGACGAAAGAGGCTCAAATCTTCATCGTGATGGATTTCGTTCGGCAGTAACTGGCCGTCGCAATCAAGCCCTTTTCTCGGCCAATGCCGGATCGCCGGTTGCCGCCGAAAGGGGTCTCTACTCCGCCCGCGAAATATTCGTTGACGAAAACCTGCCCGGCGTCGACATCTCGCGCAATGCGATGCGCCTTGGAGAGGTCTTTTGTGAAGAGACCCGCCACAAGCGCATAATTCGTGCAGTTGGCCGCGGCGACTGCTTCTTCGACACTATCGACGACTTGAACTGCCAGCACCGGTCCGAATATCTCTTCCTGAACGATCGGATCGGTCCATTCCGCGGTGTCAAAAATGGTCGGCTCGAAAAACCATCCCTTGCCGGTTGCGAGGTCCACGGTCTCGTGTCCGCCGGTCACGAGTTCGACCCCGCGCGCCTTTGCCCCCTGGACATAGGACGCGATCTTGTTCAGGTGTTCCTTCGAGTTGATCGCGCCGAAGTTGACACCTTCCGTCAGCCCATGGCCGATCTTCAGCTTGCGCGCCTGCGCGACCAGCCGCTCGATGAACTCGGCATGAATGGAACGCTCGATGACCAGACGCGAGCCGGCAGAGCAAATCTGGCCGGCGTTTTCAAAGATCGCGCCAACGACATTCGTCAGCGCCAGATCGATATCCGCGTCGGCCAGCACGATATTGGGAGACTTGCCGCCCAGTTCCAGCGTTACCGAGGCGATATTTTGCGCCGCGGCTTTCATGACGTTGATACCGGTGACCGTTGAACCCGTAAATGTCACATGGCGGACGTCCGGATGGGAAACTAGAGGAGCGCCGGCTGAAATTCCGGTTCCTGTCACCACATTGCAGACACCATGCGGCAAACCGGCCTGGACGAGAATTTCCGCCAGAAGCAACGCGGTCAAAGGTGTTTGCTCGGCGGGTTTCACGATCGCGGTGCAGCCGGCTGCGAGCGCCGGCGCGATCGAACGACAAGCCGTCGAAAGCGGGTAGTTCCAGGGTACGATATGCGCCGTGATGCCGACCGGCTCTTCGATGGAATAAGATGTATAATCAGGCCCCAGCGGATAGACTTTGCCCTCTTGCTTGTCGGCGGCGCCAGCGTAGTACTCGAACGTCCGTGCCGACCCGCGGACATCGCCGCGCGCCTCCTCCAGCGTCTTGCCACTATCCAGTACCTCGGCCCGTGCCAGACGCTCCGTATTCGCCCGGAGCAACTCGGCGGTGCGCATTAGGATGCGCCCGCGCTCGGCCGGGAGTGACCTTCCCCAGACGGTCTCCTGGGCGCGCCGGGCAGAGGCGACGGCATCCGAAACGTCTTCCGATGTTCCCGCTGCAAACAGCGCGTGTGGTTCGGCTTTCCCGGGATCGAATGTCTCCATCAGGTTGCCTGACACCGGCTTGCGCCATGTGCCGTCGATGAAATGCCCGGAAGGCCATGTTTCCGAAACTATGCCTGAGGATCGAATTGTCATTGTTCAGCCTCGCTCACCTGATAACTGGATTTCGCAAGCCATTCAGGGTCGATCTCGACGCCCCAGCCAGGTGCCTCCGTAACGGTGACCATGCCGTCTTCCACCGTGTAAGGGGAATTGACGAAAAGCCCATCCTGCCAGGGATAGTAGTCCGGCCCTTCAATCGAGAACTCCAGGTATTTGCCGGCGCCTTCAATAGCGCGCAGCAAATGCATGGTGAACAACGTGACCAAACCGAGATTAGCGCTGTGCGGCGTCACCGGCAAGCCGGCAGCCTTCGCCATCGCGCAAACGCGCAGGGTGCGGCTGATGCCTCCGAGATAGAGGATGTCAGGCTGAACGATATCGACCGCGCGCATCTGGATCATGTGACGCCATGTGGCGATCTCGCAGTCCTGCTCTCCGCCGGTTACTGCTATGTCGAGAGTGTCGGCGACCTCCTTTGTCTGCTCCAGTTCCCAGTAGAGGCAAGGCTCTTCGAAGTGTTCAATGCCGCTGTCCTCCAGCATCCGCCCCACTTCGATGGCGCGCCCGGGACTGAAACCGCTGTTTGCATCGACAAGCAGCGCCATCTCATCGCCGAGTGATTTCCGAATCGTGGGAATGATCTCTTCGGTACGTCCCGGCCACTCGTCCACGTCGTGACCGTATTCGGCAGCCACACGGAATTTGAAGGCGTCGAACCCGAATCGATCGCGAAGGCGTTGGAACCGTTCAGCCTCCGCTTTTGGCGTGATGTCACGCTTCATCGAAGATGCATAAGTGCGCAATTTACCTGGCGAGCCGCCCAGCAGGCTCGTGACAGGCAAACCGGCAGCTTTTCCGCGCAAATCCCATATCGCCGTATCGAGGCCGCCGAGCGCTCGCTTCATGTAGGACCCGGGAAATTTGTGCTCGCGCTCGATCACCCGTTCGGTCAGGGCATCGATATCATCGAACTCGACGCCCAATACATACGGAGCGACCTGACGATGCAGAATGGTCGAGGTGATGTCGGAATTGTACGTGGATACCTGGCCGATACCTTCTTTGCCGTCGTCGGTTGTGATCCGAACGAAACCGATGAAAGAGGTTGCGAATGTTTCTATGCGCTTTATCTTCACTTCCGGTCTCCTCGATACAGCCTGATGAAAGCCTGCTGTCCCTCCTATCGAACATCGGAAAAGGCGGTTAGGTCCACTTTCGAAAAATGGGGTAGCCGGTCTAGTACGATTGTTCGTCAGACGGTGGTGGCCATGTTGAAGGATCGAACTTTGTGCGAATTGGAGAAATCGGCGTCGCACACGGGATCGCAATTTTATCGAAGAAGACAATAGCTTCAGCTTCGCCTGTGGAAGCGACGTGTCCAATCAAGCAAGGTGAGAGCCGCCGGAAATGGTCAAAAGATCATCGGGTGAACTGTTATTCTCCATCGCCGTCGATCGCTCGCTCGGTAAGTCCATTACGACACAAGTCTACGGTGCAATGCGTCAACTGATACTTTCGGGCGATCTTGCAGGCGGCAAGCGGCTGCCCTCGACGCGCATACTTGCCAAGGAACTCGGTATTTCGCGAACGACGGCCATGGCCGTGTTCGAGCGTCTGACATCCGAGGGGCTTATTGAATCCCGAACGGGTTCGGGCTCGTATATCTCGAACATGGCCGCCGCAACCCGGCCCGGACAGCCGCTTCTGGTCGATACGCCGGGTGTACCGATGTCCACAACGCTGGCGGATATCATCTCGGATGCCTCACCGCGCTTTCTCCAGCGGTTGTCGCATCCGCGTACGCCACGGCCTTTCATGACAGGGTTGCCGGATTATGGCGCTTTTCCGCTCGCAATATGGGCGCGACTAACTGCCAAATACTGGCGCGAACCTCGCGAACAGATAATGGGATACTCCGATGCCGAAGGCGATCCTCGCCTGAGAGCCATTATTGCTGAACATCTTCGCTCGAACCGAGGTATCTTCTGTGATCCCGAGCAAATATTTATCGTCAACGGAGCGCAACAGGCGTTCGACCTGATCGGGCGCCTGCTTCTCAATCCAGGGGATCCTGTATGGTTCGAGAATCCCGGCGCGATCGGTGCCCGCAATAGTCTGATTGCCTGCGGCGCACATATAGTTCCCGTCCCGGTCGATGAGCAGGGTCTCTCGGTCGCCGATGGATTGCGTCTTGCGCCCAATTTCCGATTGGCCTTCGTAACACCATCGCACCAGCATCCGATGGGTGTGGAAATGAGCCTGGAGCGTAGGGCCGAACTTCTGGCCGCGGCCATCAAGCACGGAGCCTGGATCATCGAAGACGACTACGATGGAGAATTTCGCTACGACAACAGGCCTCTTCCTACCTTGAAAAGTGGAGACGCAGGAGAGCGAGTGATTTATGTCGGGACGTTCTCCAAGACGATGTTCCCGTCTCTCAGGCTCGGATTCTATATCGTTCCAAAACAATTGGCGCCTGTGTTTCAGCGAATTTCCGGCGCATTTCTTCAGGGCGTGCCGTCCAGCATTCAGGCAGTCATGGCCGCATTCATAGAGGAAGGACACTTCGCAACTCATCTGCGGCACATGCGCGAAATTTATGCCGAACGCCATGCTGCATTCCAAGAAGCCGCGCAGCGTCATCTTGAGGGGCTTTTAAACGTGAGGAAGTCCGTGGCCGGATTCCATGTTGTGGGCACCTTCGCCGCCCCGACGATGGACGAAGATCAAATAGCGGTCGATGCCGCAAATGCCGGTCTTGTCGTTTCGCCTATCGGCCGATTTTGCATCGATCAGTCGAACGTCGAGCGCGGCCTTGTTCTCGGTGTGAGTGCGATCGACGTTCGTATGATAGAAAAAGGCGCTCAGACACTGGCGCGCGTATTGGAGGCGAATCGTGGCTGATGCAGCCAGTCTGTTCTATCGATTGTCTTCCAGGATCATCGCTGCGCCTTTTTCCGCCACCATCAATGTCGGCGCGTTTGTGTTGCCTGACGTCAGATTGGGAAAAACCGCCGCATCGACGACACGCAATCGGCCAATCCCGTGAACCCGCAATCGCGCGTCCACCACATTCGCTCCATCGTCCGGTCCCATGCGGCATGTGCAGGACGCATGGAAAACGCTTCCTGAGCGAGCACGTATATCGGCGATAAGGTCCTGTTCGCCTTGAACATCTTTTCCGGGCTTCATCTCATCGATAATGATGGCTTGCATGGCCGACTGCTCGGCGATGCGGCGAATAAGACGCACGCCGGCGATCATGGATTGCATGTCTTCTTGCGTGGCGAGGTAGTTGGGCTCGATCACCGGAGGCGCCTTGAATTCAGCCGATCCAATCTCGATGAATCCCCGGCTTGTCGGTCGGCAAGGCTGGATGCCAATGAAGAACCCCGGGAACGGGTCCGGCATCGTCAGGCGGCGAACGCCCGGCGTGGGCTTGCTGTAACTGACGGGCGAGAAATAAAGCTGAGTGTCTACATGATCGAGATCGGCAGAAGATTTGACGAACCCACCCGCCTGATTGACGCTCTGGGAAAGCGGTCCGTCACGGAACAGGATGTATCGCGCGCCGAGCATGAAACGTCCCCACCAGGGACGGAGAAGCGAATTGAGTGTGGGCCGGCGCGAGCGATAAAGATAGTCGATGCCCAAGTGATCCTGAAGGTTGCGACCAACCGCCGGCATGTTTTTCACGACGGGCTTGCCAAATTTTTGAAGAAGTTCGCCGGGGCCGACACCTGAATGCTGGAGCAGGGTGGGAGACTGGACGGCTCCTGCAGACAGGATGACCTCCCGCCGCGCGAAAACCTGCTGTTTCTTGTTTCCTTGCTCGAATTCGACCCCAATTGCAGCCTGCCCATCGAAGAGGACGCGAGTGGCCAGAGCTTCGGTGAGGACTTTCAGATTGGGCCGCTGAGCCGCCGGATAAAGGAACGCCGTGGCAGAGGAAACACGAAAACCGCGCTTAACGCTGATCTGATAGGCCGAGACGCCTTCCTGATCTTCGCCGTTATAGTCCGCCGTACGGCGGAAACCTGCTTGTTCAGCTGCCCGGAGCCAGTCGCTGCAAAGCGGATGCACGGCAGATGTCATATCGGAGACGAAGAATTCGCCCTTGTCTCCTCGCCAGGCGTCACCGCCTCGCTCAAACGTCTCTATGGACTTAAAATAGGGAAGAACGTCGTCCCAACCCCAGCCAACATTGCCAGCCGCTCGCCAATCTTCGAAATCGTTCCGCTGGCCCCGCACATAGACCATTGCGTTGATCGATGAAGATCCTCCCAGGACCTTGCCCCTGGGCCAATAGCTTGTGCGTCCGGCCAGCGCGTCCTGCGGCCCTGTTTCGAAGCGCCAGTTGATCTTGGAATTATAAAAGCTGTGCCCATATCCGATTGGCATATGGATCATGAAACGACGGTCGCTCCCGCCGACCTCAAGCAGCAGCACGCGGAAACGTCCCGATCTCGTCAGTCGATTTGCAAGCAGACAACCAGCCGATCCAGCGCCTATGATGATAAAATCAAAATCTGCCAATTCCCTCTCCCTACGCTTTCACGATGTCATGTAGCATGTGAAGAAATGGTAGAAAGCAGCCACTTCTGGAACCTTATAGAGCCAATTCCGCGGAGTTTTGGGCCGTCGCAACACTCCCGAGAAATCGCGGGTTGCCAATTCGTATCAAAATGGGGAGTTACCCCAAATTTCGATTGAATCTGATCCCCATAACGGGAAGGATGGGCTTAAATGTTAAGTCCTCGGCTGGGAGGATGCCCGGAGACGCGGCCCCGCTGAAGGACGAGTAGCGTTTTTGAACCTCAAGCTTTCCCGACACATGAATTGCCAGATGGTATTTACGCATTCACGATGATCATTCGAACAAGGGCGGGTCCTCGATACAGGCCCATTCCAGCATCCATCGTGAAGCACAACTCTGGTGATCTGGGAACCCCGCCCTAATTCCGATAAGCAATGAACTGCTCTAAAACCAGCCTTTTGCCTTGAACCAAATCAACGGTACGATGGCACTAATAAGGATTACTACCCAGCCATACTGGTATCCCCATGTCCAATCATATTCCGGCATGTTTTTAAAATTCATGCCGTAGACACCCGCCAACAGGGTAGGCGGAATGCCAACGATCGAAACAATCGTCAAAACTTTGAAGACATCATTTTGAGCTATGCCGATTAGGCCGACCAGCGCATCCAGGACGAATTGCACTTTGTTGGCAAGTTGCTCTTCGTAGTCGGATAGAGAATGGATGTCCTGGCGTAATCTGACGATGCGTTGCGTTAGTTTTCCGCCCGACCAGTTACACGCACTCTCATCGGCATAGGCAACGATACGTCCCAAGCCTTGCAAGCCGTCCCGTAGTTCGGAGAGCCGGTCACCCAGGCGCCCTACCTGGCGCAACTGGACTCTCAGAATACGATTTGCCTTGGCGGCCTGGCGACCACGGGTGTCGTCAGCGTGAAACGTTTCGGCCGATAGACCATTCAATTCGGCTGCCAGATGTTCGAGTGCATCAGCGACACGATCGACGATCTCCTCGCAAAGCATTGTGAAGACTTCGACTCCTGACTTGGGAGCACTATGCTGGTCGGCGAATTTCCCGGCGACTGTATCGAAAGCAGGCAATGGCATAAATCGCACCGTAACCAGTCGATCGGCTGACAGGACAAACCCCAGTGGAGGCGTCACCCGTGCCCCTTCCGGTCGCTGCGCAGCCGACGGCGTACTCATATACAATACGCTGTTTTCACTCTTGAGCCGGCTGGAAGATTCGATTTCGCTGAGAGCTCCAAGCGACGGAAGTTTGGCGCTGATAAGGGTTTCTACATTTGCCACCTCCGTGGGAGAAGGCTCAAGAAGGTCTATCCAGACGATACGGTCGGCTGCCCCTTCTGATTTGAACGTGTGGTTGCCGGTGTGGTTCGTAAATTCTTTCAACATCGTTCGCTGAAACCCCTTAATCGAATCTGATTATAGCTAATGCAAGCTGTGGGAATATGAGATCTTCTGGAGGAACATTCATACAGGTGTTGGCCGCTTTTACTGCAAACTGTTCGGCGTAGCCTCGACCACGTTCCTGGTGGATAAAATAGTTCATATGCCAATGAATGCCCAACCTTCGGCACGAAGGCGCAAGAAGAAAAAAAGCCCTTTGCCACACTGTGGCGCGGAGCTCCAGGAGGGATGGCGAAACATCAGACCGATGCAAAAGTCGCACGCGCAGCGGCTACAAGTTCTGTCAACAACGACATGCCTTCCAGCACGTCGGGGCTTTCGTTGACGAAGTGACGTGTCTTGACGAAGAGATCAACCAGTTGAGGCGACGACTGGCTCAAAGGTTGCACCTGCAAAACGCCCACCCGCGTAAGGTATTAGAACGATTCGAAAGACTTTGACGGAATCCGCACGCAAGCCAAACGGACCTCGATTGGCAAATGCGCTGAGAACGCTTTCTCTGTTTGGTAGGGCGCCGAGCGCTCACTTAAAGAGCAGGACGCTGAGGCATGTGCGACTGCGTGGCAAAGTCCGAGCTACGCTACAAGGAGCATATCATGGCTTTCGTGAAGGGTGACGGTCTCTTCAATATCGTCGGTCGATCAATGAGACCAGATTCGCAAAGATGTCTGATCACGACTTCGCGAGCCAATCCCTAATCTTCACACCGGATGTTTCGTTCATCTGACGTTCAGCCTAGCTTACTAATCCTACCATGGGGCTCTCGGACCGAGCCCGCCGCATCGGTGACGGAAGCAGAACATGAAACGCTATGAAATCATCGATGGCCTGCGTGGCTATTTCCTGGTTTTCATGCTGATCAACCATCTCGTTTTTGTCGGTGGCTATTGGATGCTGCTCGTCAATCACGATCAACTTGCCTTTGTGGAGGACGCGCAAGGGTTCGTCTTCCTGTCCGGCCTGCTGGTCGGCATGGTCTATAGCCGCAAGATGGCCAAGGCGGGTTACGAGCAGGCGCGCCAGAAGATATGGGATCGTGCCTTCGAGCTCTATCGCTATGCCATGGGTATCGTCATGGTCGTGTTGGTAGCTCAGATGTTGCTCCCAGATGCCTACCGCATCTGGCACGACTGGCTGGGCTATACGAACTTCGACGAGCCGTTGCGGCTGGCGGCGATCGGTGCGCTGCTGTTCCAGCCGACCTTCATGGATATCCTGCCGCAATATGTCGTCTACATGGTCTTCGCGCCGCCAGTCATCTGGCTCTGCATGAACGGTAAATGGCCCTATGTCGCCGTGGGCGCGCTGATATTGTGGATCACTGGGCAACTTGGCCTGCAGCGGCTGGCGACAGAGATAGTCAATCGTTGGATCATGGGCAGCGACGAGGAGGGAATCCGGGTCAGCTTCAACCTGTTCGGCTGGCAGATCGTCTTCTTTTCCGGTCTGATGGCCGGCGTCCTGACGGCCAACCGAACAATCGATTGGTCGAAGATCTTCCGGCCCGAGGCGACCCTCCTCCCGAAGATCTGTTTGATCATTTGCCTATTTTTTCTGCCGCTGCGGATTTCTTCCGCGCACGAGCTCCTACCGCAATTTGTGCTCGATAAGTTCGCGACAATGGAGATCCGCGCCGATTTCGGGCCGGTATACTTGTTGAACTTTCCCGCCGTCGCTATTGGCCTGGTTTGGCTGCTGATGGCAGGTCCGCGTCACCGGAACGTCCACGTACGCCGTCTTGCCGCCGGTGTGACCTGGCTGTTCTCTCTAAGCTTCCTGCGGTTGCTCGGCCGCCACTCGTTGCATGTCTATGTCTGGCATGTGGCGATCGTCTATATCGTCTTCTATGTCGATCAGCAGACGCCTGAGTTCTCGCAGATCACCAAGACGCTGATCGCGCTGATCTCTATCATGATGCTTTCGATACCGGCGCTTTGGCGCGAACGCAACCGTTTCATAGGAGGACCACCCGGAAAGCTGGTCAACGGGTAAGTGTGATCTCAGAGTAGTGGCGCATCATTGATCCTGAGTCGTCAGGAAGAGGATGTAGTATGGGAAGCATTCTTCATGGCAGCGCCCGCACCACGCCCGTGGCGGGATCGCGATATTTGTTGGCAGGTCCACGAGAGCGGCCGAAATACTGCCCGTGATATAAGTAAGCACGTCAGTCATTGTCCGCGGGCTGCCTTGTTGACCGAATAGCGATGTCGGCTTTCAGCGGCCTTCGGCTCTCGTCCGGTCAATGAAAGGTAATAGACGATGCTGCTAGACGACTCCCGTTTTCCACTCGTATTCCTGCGCGCGCACGAAGAACTTGGTTCCTCCATCGATGAGCAGCAGGAAAGGAATAGCCAGCTTGAAAGCCTCCTGGACAAGCAGACGCCGTTCGTCCTGATCGCAGATCACTCTACGCACGATCACGATGATGAAACTCCCGAAGAGCGCAAGGCAAAGGCGTTGTTCTTCAAGCGGATCAAAGACCGGATAAGGAAATATTGCCTCGGATTGATTGTGATCGAAGGCCATTCTCCAGCAAATACCGCTGCACGGATCGCTGCGGCTGCGGCAAGCAAAGCATTGGGCTTTTCCGTCCAGTTTGCAGCCGACGAGGAGAGTGCCGCGGCCAAAGGCATGGTTTTGCTTGAAAAACATGCCGCCTGAGGCGCAATATTCAGTGGTATTATCCCCGCACTTTCAAAGGGAAACACTCGCGATAACGGGGAACTATACACTGTTGACCGGCCTGAGGCACGGATTGGGATGATGTGATGGAGTTTCCGCATAAATCCGGCGCCGCCGAAGTGGACTATATTCCACGCCCCGTCTTTAGTCTCATCACCGAAACGACTTTCGTGGGTGAGACGGAGTCTCATCGGCACAACAAGGCGCAATTGATGTACGTGATCGGTGGTGTACTGACGGTGCAGGCCGCGGGTGGCATTTGGACGGTCCCGCCGCATTGTGCCTTGTGGATACCGAGCGGCGTTTTCCACGCCGGCAGGGTGGCTGGTCACATCAAGATCGGAAGCCTGTATATTGATCCGGCTCTGGCCGCTCCGCTTGATCAGAATTGCGGCATTCTGTTCGTGCAGCCCTTCCTCCGCGAACTCATTCTGCGCTTCGATTCTGAAACGCCGCTGGCGAACATGGATCGCGAGCGCGAGACGCGGCTCATATCCGTGCTGCTCGATGAATTGGACGCGGCACCGCCCGAGCCCATTCACCTGCCGATGCCGAACGACAGGAGGCTCCGCCGGCTGACCGAATCCATGATTGAGAATCCAGGCCTGCGCTTTACCATCGATGAGTGGGGCGCCCGCGTTGGTGCAAGTAATCGAACGCTAAGCCGACTCTTCCAGCGCGAAACGCGCATGTCGTTCATTCGCTGGCGACAGCAACTGCATATTGGCCTCGCGCTGCAGCGACTTGCGCAAGGTGAACAGGTCACCAACATCGCCGGCGATCTTGGCTATGAGAGTGTGAGCGCCTTCATCTCCATGTTCAGGCGAATGCTTGGAACGACGCCAGCGCGATACTTTGATGATGCGGGAGCGAGCGGCTTGGAGCGAGGCGATCGAAAGATGATCGTGCGCGATTGGGATGGAGGCGATATCCCGAGAAATGCTGCGAACGGTCCGGCGAATGTCATTCCGCTAAGGCGACCGTAGGGGATAATGCCGCAGCGTCTTGCTTAATCCCTCAGGTAACACGCGTGCGAGATCGTCGCCGCACGGACAGCTACGTCCTTCGCCGGCGCTGAAAGCGGCGGAATATCACGTTTGGCTGAACCAGATCTCTCCATCGATCTGCCTTACAACGGGCGGCCACCTGATTACGATATGGGAAAGATAAAACGGTAAAATGTCGGTTACAAAAAAATGTGCTGGGTCGAAGAATGGATCGATACATGCCAGGATCCTCGACGAGGCGTTCAAATTGAAATCAGCGAAGTTCTATATGTTAAATAACGCTTGCAAACGTTCGGCAGCAGTTACCTCGCAAAGCATTGAGGAAAGATTGCCCTGAGAAGCTCAAAGGGTTCATCGCGAGGCGCTTTCCTCTTTCTCTTTCTGGCAGGCGTCTCAGGAGGCAGAGGATCTGAAGGAAAAGCCCTGAGACGAGGCCGATATTGTGAGTAGCCTCTTGCACGGCGGCCGCTCACGTTGCCCGTTGCGGCAGCCATGCTGTGGGTTGAAAGGAAGTTTTCCAGACGGATGCGCCGTCAGCGGCACGATTGTTCAATTAGCACTTAATATAGCGCCTTCAGCTTTGCCCCCCGGGCGGTCGTCATGTTGCTATCAAAGTCTTTCAATGACCAAACTATCGAGATTCTTTCGAGATGAGCTGGATTGACAATCCCATATCGAAATAAACAGACTAAGCGCATAGCGAAACCTTCACGACTATATGCGTTAGAGGCAAACCAAGGCTGATTAGTCACGCGATCATATATTTGGATAAGAACATCCACCTCATTAGAGGACAGGATGCCCTTGGTGAGACCCTTTAGGTATTCCATGGTTGCGCACCCTTAAAATGACAATGAGTAAAATCGTCTACACCTCTGGTGTTGACCCGCACGGTGAGCGTTCCTTACCGAGACCTCATCACGATTTGATTTGCTGAGCCCACAGAACTGAACGGTGAAGCCGAACCTACTCAAAGACAAGTATTGCCGGCAGGCTCGGAAACTACTCAGATGCCTGCCGCGTGCTTGCCCTTAGGTATATTCATCTTACGGCGTTCTTCCTTAAGAATCTTGCACTATTCGCGATGGGTGGCGCCTGCTCTTCTCAAGAGCCGTGATTGAAATATCGATCACCTCGGGTTTGAGAATGCTATCGTCTGCTATCGCCCCGATGGGTTCGCAAGAGCGCGAGATATTCTGCAAGAGCCGAGACCTTCAGCGATACATATGGAGAAAGCTCTGACGCCGACGGCGATGACGTAAGAGCAAAAGCTCAGCCTCTTCACAAAGACGGATGACGGCATCGACGCCGCTAGCCGTCTAGTGCCAAGCCCATGGGCCAGTGGCTGATTGACTGTCACCATGGCGAATCAAGATTTTTACGTCGCTCGTGAAGCGCGTCTGCAAGGACGATGCTATGGCAACCTGCGGGAAAAGAAGGGCGCGATCGGCTTTCTGAAAATCCAAGCAGCCAATACATGCAGGACGACTCTATTTTAGACGGCCCCTTGTGCCCCGCCCTCGTTATCCCACCGCTGCAACGCTGAAGGGTCGCGAGGTCGATCGATGTGTGCGCGCATAGCGAAATCGGTTCGCAGAGCGTCGTCGGCAAGCAAATCCGCGCTTAGGAGCGCCACGACTCCGCGAGCAAGATCGATGCGATGCCTGTCGATTTCGATAACCGTGTAGAGTTTCTCGTTTCGAAAGGCGCTCGCGCCCATGGCAGCGATACTCTCGCCTGGCATCGAATTGTCCCTTATGTAATTAACCTCAAAGGCCGC
Organism: Martinezella lusitana; assembly: GCF_010668395.1. Lineage (GTDB taxonomy): Bacteria > Pseudomonadota > Alphaproteobacteria > Rhizobiales > Rhizobiaceae > Rhizobium > Rhizobium lusitanum_A. The sequence goes on along the minus strand of NZ_WUEY01000014.1, from coordinate 177,484 downwards.
TGCTACCACACGCGCGTCGCCGGTCGTACGGGCCGCGACCAGTACCTCTCCGTAGGAGGGCGCAAGATCCCAGTTATGATCGTTCACAGCGGCAATAGGAACCAGTCGATAGAGGGTGAGTGTTTCGCCGCGTTGTAAGAGGATCGACGACTCCCTTGCGGCATCGCGCAACTGAGCCTGGCTCTCGACTGATTGGACGCTAGGGGCAGCAGAGTCTTCTTCCGAAGGCTTACCTCCGCTCTGAAGCACGCTGTTTGACATCGGATTTTTTCCTTTTGGGGAGGTCGCATAGTGGCGCCACACGCAGCAAAACGAGCTGGTGAGCCGATAGTTCCGACGGGAGCGGATTTGAATGCAAGTAAGCAGCCTCGCATATCCGTCTTAACATTGATTTTTGGATTTCTCTCGATGGCGCACTGGGAGCCGCGTATTCCGCGACAACCGTAAAGATGGTGTTGGCATGTCCCGCTTTGCGAAAGGTCCATGCCTGGTAAACGATTGCAACGCCCCCCTCAGCCATCGGTTTCCAAGGAATAAAGGGCGGCGAGCAGCAATTGATGGCATCAAGGGGGACGCCGCTATGCTAATGTCGATCTCTCTTGGAAAATGTACCGCCTTTGTAAAAGGTCAGAATACTAAATGGCGAGTCACCTCGCGACATCCAGCAGGCAGGTTTCATGAAGCGTCCATCCGTTTATATGCTCAAAGGCTTTGCCTACTACATGGACTTCGTTGTCTATCCTCTTGTTGTCGCGGGGCTATCCGCAGCCTATTTGATGAAAGATTTCGATGGACGTCCGTTGCGATGGCTAGCCACTGTCATAGTCGGTGCTGCTGTGTGGACATTGGTTGAATATATCATTCACCGCTTCATACTGCATCACGTCATGTTCATCCGCGAGATGCACGATCAGCATCACCGCTCGCCGAAGGAACTGATCGATACGCCGATCTGGCTCAGTCTTTCGTTCATGTTTGCAGGTGTGCTCCTGCCGTCATGGTGGCTTTTCGGCTTTGGTCCGGCGACGGGATTCACCGTCGGTATGACGCTTGGATATCTAATCTATGGCCTGATGCACCATGCCATGCATCACTGGCGGATCCGGCACGGTACATACCTTTACCGTGCGAAGCGGAGGCACGCACAACACCACGCTTCGATCGATGAGGGAAATTATGGAGTTTCGTCGCCGGTCTGGGACTATGTATTTGGTACCGAGCTGCCCGACCACGGCATGGAAAGCGGGAAAAGGCGCCCCTGGCTCTGACAAGCTTAACCATCACGCTTAAGTGAGCAGAGAAAGATGCGGCTTCGAGCGACATCACAACGCGCTCAGGACAAAGAGATAATGAAGGTGATCGCTGTCGCGCGCGTCTATCATGCAGACGTACATCATGTAACCGTTTCAGATGTCGCTGATGCAAGACGCATGGTGCCACGCGCATCCATATTATTACGCAACTATCAAAATGGAATCACATATACCTCCACCAAAAACTGTGAGCTATGTAGATGTTATCGTGATGTGAAGCTATGATAGGATAAGGCAGCCGGAAGATAATGACAAATCCATAACCATTAGATCAAAAGATAAGCCATGATATAGACGAAAGAGCAGGACAATACCTGCCACTATGTGCTATATTATTTCATGGATTTTACGCCAAACACCCTTGAGCTTTCTCGCCGGAAAATCGCCGAAGACCAGAAGCTCGTTTCCTCCCAAGAGGCGGATATAAGAGGTATTCTGTTGCGTGGAGAGCCTAGCCGATTGGCGGAAGATCAATTAATTGACCTTAATCGCGCTCTTCGCGCACATATTTTTGAACGAGACCTGATAACGGCGGCCATCAAATTGGATCGTCATTGAGCATTAGATTGCTTGTGGCTGATCAGATACGGTCCAATCGAATTGACATGAGAAAATCCGTAGAATCTCGCTATGGAACTTCCGTTCACAGGAGTGAGATGATGGAAAATGTTGAGGTAATCAAAATCGAAGAACGAAGAGATGCCTGGCTCGTGTACAGTGTCCGATTGCATGCACTCGCAGGCGAGGCCGAATTTTCTATTGCGGTGAGGGATCACGGAACAACGGTTTTGAATGAGGCAGCTGCTCTTCGAGCCACGCTCGGTTTTGTCGAGGAACTGGAGGTGTCGACTCGACTTAGGCTCGGAGCAATTTGAATGGAAGCGGAGCGACGCCGGTGCTATCAGATTTCTCGGGCTCAAACCGCAATAAGACCGTAGAGAATATCCGTTTCACTTGCACCCTAGCGGGCAGGAATTCCACGCGTGACGCCGATTCATCTTTGGTTGAAGAAACGCTCGTATAAGACGACGGCGAATTGTGCTCCTAGGCTCTGCCGATTCCCGTGGAGGAGGCTTACCTTCCCCGGTGGCGATCCCGAGTTCTCCGTCTTTATATTCGGTACTGCCACCCATCATCAAAGATGCGAAGACGGCGCCATTATCGTTGCCTGATGAAATAGTCCCGGATCCTACTCAATCCAACGGAATCTCGCCCTGTTGCCGAGGTTTTGTTGCAGCGTGTTCTTCCTGCCGCAGCCGGTGTTTTCGCCGAGTAGATTCCGTCTCTCCCGGTAGCACCTGTCCTGAGCTATTTTGATAGCGTGAACAGGGCTTCGTTAAGACGGAGCGAATTTGCAATGCGTTGTGTTGCTCGGGCTGTCGATGAATAGCGGCAAATACACTGGCCCGTCGTAGATGCAATCAGGCGCGGTTCCGTTGGAGGAGAAAAGTTAATGACCAAAGCGACTGTGCTGCAGACGGCGATGACGCCCCATTCAATGTTCTGGACGCAGACGCCGGAGGCGCTTTGCGGTTTACTTCATTGCAAGACCGACGGATTGACGACCATGGACGCGACCAACCGTCAGATACAATATGGTCCGAATAGCGACGCCATCGCGAAAGCGACGGGGCTGCCAAGAGCCATTATGCGGCGGATGCTGGAACCGCTTTCGCTCATTCTTTTCGTCGCCGGTTTCGTTTCGATGGCAACCGGAGACATCACCGGCGGATTTATCATAGTTGCCATTCTGGTGTTATCGATTGGGCTGGATACGATACAGGAAGGTCACGCGGTCAAGGCTGCGGAAGCGCTCAGGAGGTCCGTGGCGCTTAAAGCCGAAGTCAAACGCGACGGGGTCTTCGTCGAAGTGAGCGTTGAACATGTGGTGCCGGGGGATATGATTCGGGTCCGTGCAGGCGATATTATTCCTGCCGACGGTCTGGTCATGGAAAGCAATGCGTTCACTGCGAACGAAGCGGCACTGACCGGGGAACCCTATCCGGTTGAAAAGCGGCCAGGTGCTGTCGCCACACCCAATGTCGGCGAAGCATCCAATGCTTTGTTTCGGGGGGCCGTGGCGCAGACAGGTGAGGCAATCGCACTGGTCGTCGGCACCGGCGGCCAGACAATCTTCGGCGCGGCCGCTTCCGCACTGATAGAGGAACAGGCGCTTTCCCCGTTCCAACGTGATTTGCATGAATACGGTCTTGTGGTTGCGAGGCTGACGCTTGCTCTGGTCGTCGTCATCGTTGCCGCACGGACACTGTTGGGGCAGCCAATTTTGAACACGCTCTTATTTTCGGTTGCGTTGGCAGTGGGTCTGACGCCGGAACTGCTGCCGATGATTACCACCGTCACTCTGTCACGCGGCGCAATTCGCATGGCCGGTCGGAAGGTTATCGTCAAGAGACTTGCCTCAATTCACGACCTCGGGGCGATGTCGGTACTGTGCACCGATAAGACGGGCACGCTTACATCTGCCGAAATCACGCTCGCGAGCAGCCTCGACCCGACAGGGGCGGATAACGGGCGGGCGGCCAAATTGGGCGCGATTGCTGCCAATCTGGGTGGCGATCGCGGGGCTCTCGATGCGGCCCTGCTGAAGGGAAGCCTCGGCGCGTCCGATGGTTGGTCGCTCTCCGGCCGTCATGCTTTCGATTTCACGCGCCGTTTGGGCTCGGTTCTGGCGGATGGCCCCGAAGGGCCGACTTTGATCATCAAGGGGGCGCCTGAAGCTGTCCTGGCGCTTTGCAGCAGGCAGCGCGCCGGCGGTTTTGCCTCCGCCATGGGAGATAAGGAACGGACGATGGCATTGGAGAAAGTTCGTGCGCTTGCCGAAGACGGTCTTCGCTCGATCGCGGTCGCCTCGCGACCATGGCAAGGAGCCGTACGAAACGTCGAAACATCCGATGAAGCGGATCTGGTCTTCGAGGGATTCTGCGCCTTTGCCGATCCTCCGAAGCCTACGGCCGCCGCCGCAATCACGCGCCTCGCTGCGGCTGGCATAAGATTGAAAATCCTCTCGGGTGATGATCCGGTGGTTGTCAGACGATTGGCAGGCCTGGTCGGACTAAGCGCACGAAGCGTCCTGTCCGGCGCGGACATCGCGTCGATGAGTGACGAGGCACTGGCAATCCAGGTGCAATCGGTGGATGCTTTTGGCCGACTGGCACCGGACCAGAAATCTCGTATCGTCAGAGCGCTGCAGGCGAAGGGCGCCGTCGTTGGCTTCCTCGGCGATGGCATCAACGACGCACCGGCATTGAAAGTGGCCGATATTGGACTGTCGGTCGATGGAGCAACCGGCGTTGCCCAGGCGGCGGCAGACATGATCCTGCTGGCATCCGATCTTGAAGTTGTTGCTGATGGTGTCGAAGAGGGGCGCCGAACCTTCGCGAACATCCTCAAATATATTCGCATGGGGGCAAGCTCTAACTTCGGGAACATGCTGTCGATGGCCATGGCATCCCTGGTCTTGCCGTTTCTTCCGATGCTGCCGATGCAGATCCTCCTGAACAATCTCCTTTACGATTTCTCAGAGGTCGGCGTTCCGTTTGACGGTGTTCGGGGGGAGGCGACAGCCAAGCCGCAGGTATGGGATATGCGGGGATTGATCAGGTTTGCCGCGATCATGGGACCGCTGTCTTCTCTATTCGACTTTCTCACCTTCGGCATCCTGATATGGGCTTTCAGGGCAGCGCCTGACGAATTCCGTACGACCTGGTTCCTCGAATCCATGATGACGCAGATCCTGGTGATTTTCATCATTCGCACGAATGGGAGGCCGTGGCGGGACCTGCCTCGACCGATGCTCGCGGCATCTTCCTTGATCGCCTTGCTCGTCGCCATAGCTCTTCCGTTCACGCCTATCGGAACCTGGTTTGGATTCGTGATTCCATCATTCGCCGTTTTGGCCAGCGTCGGCGGCCTTGTTTTAATCTATCTGCTTCTGGCGGAGCTATTGAAACCGTGGGCCATCAAGACGACCCGCAAACTGGTGTCCGGGCGCGATGGTCAGGCAGTCTGGCCGTCCCCGAAAGCCGCGTAAAGAATATTCCATCGACTTTGAAAGGATCCAAAAGGCCCAATGCTGGACGGCGTCGCGGCTCCGTCACCGGCAGTGAATTGGGTTCCGCTTCGATTAATGAGACCACTCCTGGCGAAAGATCGATGCGGCAATACGGGGATCGGAAAGTTCATTCATCAGGTGGCGTTAAGTGGATGGAGCGGCAGGCAAGGTGCCCGAACGTTTCGAAACGCAAAATTCGAAGGCCGGGTTTGCTAATCGAAAGAGCAGAACTGCCGGCGTTAATCACGAGTGGGCTGTCTATCGGCACTGGACGCGCGGTCCGCTGTTTGGCTGAAATGTGTTATCCGAGGCTCGATATGTGCGGTATCGGTTGGCACAAGACTGCGCGTGAGTGCCGCCATTATAATGCGACTGTGAAGCGAGCACGCCGCCAATGATCGCGCCGGCTGCGAGGCCACCGATAATGGCGCCGGCGTTTCCGTCGTGATCGTAACCGCGATATCCGCCATAGCCACGATTGTAGCGGGAATACCCATGGTTATAGTGACCGTGGCCGTGCCAGATGTGGCCGCCGTGATGTCCGTAATTTCTGACTTGGATTACGTCGGATTGCTGGGTGATCGGTAGTTCAGCAATCGGGAACGCATAGGCTGGTAGAATGCTGCTAAGTCCTGCAGCAAGTGACACAATGCCGAGAGCTAGCTTGTTCATTTTTATGTTCTCCTATTCAGTAGTTTATATGGCTATTCATTGGGTAATATACAATGGTACTGATGCTTTCATCACTTAATATTGATATATTAACTTTAAATTGGAATATATTCTCATAGAAAGTTCAGAAATTCTTTGTTTCATTGAAGAGGCGCGTAGTCATCAGAACTGCTTGTCGCGGAACAAGCTCCGACCGCAGATCCTGCTGTGGCCGATATTCGGCTTTCTTTGATCGGTGCGCCCGGGTGCTGCCCGGCTCCCTCATCGCGTCAACCGTGATGATCGATGAAGCTTATCGATCGGCCTGCGTTGGTCGAGCTGCTCCAACAACTCACCGCCCAAGTTGTCGCCTGGCCGGCCGAGGTTCATCCTCTGATCCCGATAACACTTGGCGAGCTTATCCATCCTTAACTGGCGGGAGTCGCATCGAGTGCGCTCTGTATGGCCAGCGCAAGATCCGGTTCGCGAAACGGCTTCTCCAAAATCACCGCATGTGGTCGTGACATTTGCACCGCTCTGGCATCACCGGTCACAAACAAATGAGGGACAAATCCGCTCTTTAGTATTTCACTGACCGCGGAGATGCCGCTACCCTTGCGCAGACCGCCATCCACCATCATCAAATCGGGCTTGCAGCGAGCCGCAGCCGCAATCGCGTCGGGTTCTGTCGATTCGATCGCGCAGACCACATGCCCCATGTCTGCCAGAAGCTCGGCATACAGCATCGCGAGGAGGGCGTCGTCTTCGACCAGGAGGATGCGGAGCGCTTTTGTTGAGGCGGATATTCCGCGAGAGCCATCTTCTGACATTTCCGCACCCTGCTTTCGACATCGCTCTCGTGGCCTCAGTTAGCCTCTGTCAAAGGCTGTCCGAGCGTCCAACGGAGCCAGATATTCTGTTCAAAGCTCGGCATATCGCTGGAGAGTTCAAATTTTGCCGATGCCACCAAAAAGCCAAAGCAAGAAGAGGACGGCAGCGAGCAAGCTGATAACACCTCCGCCGTACTGGCGATGCCCAAGAGTCCGTCCCGGCCGGGTTTCCATTCTCTAAGCGGGAGGTCGCTTCCTGGCTCCGATCAATTGCCGGTATTGTACTTGAACTCGGGAAGCGCACCCAACGAATCCTTGGTCGCACCGGCCAGCACTATTTTCTTGTCTTGCATCTGTATCGAATTGAACGGCACCACGACGTATTTCGAGCCCACCCCTAGAAACCCTCCAACTGAGAGTACTGCGAAAGGCACCTTGTCGGTGGGGGTAACAATCAGATCGTCGATCGTGCCAACGGTTTCATCGGCGTCATTGACGACGGTGCCGCCCACCACCTTCGATGTTCGATAGCCCGTGGCCAACGATGCCGGATCGACCTTCGTCAGCGTAACCGTTTGAGGAGAGCCTTGCGAGAAGGCAGGGTTGTCAAGCGGTACCGCAAAGAGGGTCGCTGCGGCCAAAAGTGTAAATGATCGATGCATCGGACGCTCCTGCAATTGAGTGATTACCTGCCGCCTGGTCAATGGGCGGCGGCAGTGCTGCTGACGCGATTCTACTTTTTAAGAATATTCGAGCCGCTTGCGGCATTTTCTGAACCTTGCCTTCGTCCGTCGGTTTCGCTTGGTCGAGGATTTTGCCAAACCACGCACGACACGTTCCACTTTATCGCAGAGGCCGCCTGCGCGAGACGGAGAGAGCGGCATTATTGAACCTAACCAAAATTCGTCAGTACGGGGAGCGTCGGAAACTACTCAAGCATCTGCCGCAACATGATATGGTGGTAATTCACGGCGATGTATGTCATAGTGGAACGGTCGACGGGTCCTCAGGCGACGTCGTTTCACTTCCCTCAAAAGTTGTGAATTTCCATCACCCGATCCTTGGCTGGATTGAGTGTTTCGGGCGAAAGCGAAGGCGAAATGCCGCGACGGCAAACAACTCGGAATAAGCCGGCTCGCGCTCATTCACAGGCAAAGGCTGCAGTTACGCTTGTGAGCGGACCATCGCGAGAACGATTGGAGAGTTTTCCCGTCGTCGGTATTGGCGCGTCGGCCGGCGGCCTGGAGGCCTGCACCAAGCTTCTTAGCGGGCTGGCGTCGGGCGCCGGCATGGCCTTCATCCTGGTGCAGCATCTCGATCCCAAGCACGAGAGCATGATGGCCGAGTTGCTGGCCCACCACACCGCGATGACCGTGGAGCAGGCCGTTGATGGCACGCAGCTCAAGAGTAATCACCTCTACATCATTCCGCCCGGAACCTATCTCGCCGTCAGCAACGGCATCCTGCGTCTTTCCGAGCCTGAGGCTCGCCACGGCGCGCGTCTGCCCTTCGATTTCCTGCTGCGCTCGCTCGCAGAGGAATATGGGGAGCGCGCCATCTGTGTGATCCTCTCGGGAACGGGCGCCGATGGCAGCCTCGGCCTCAAGGCCGTGAAGGAAAAGGGCGGCCTCGTCATCGCACAGGATCCGAATGAGGCTGCTTTCGACGGCATGCCGAAAAACGCGATCCAGACCGGCGCGGTCGATCTTATCCTCCCACTGACGAGCATTCCGGATGCACTTGTAAAATTCCATCGCCGAATGGCGCTCACGCGCGCGGCGGCGCCCGGCCAAAGCAACGTCGCCCCGAATTGGCTATCTGAGATTGTTGACCTCCTTCGGAAAAAGACTGCTTACGATTTTAGACTCTACAAGCAAGGCACACTGCGGCGTCGGATCGAGCGACGCATGGCGATGGCCTCGATCGAGACCGATGACATAGCGCGCTATCTCGATGTCCTGAGAAACGATGAGAAGGAGTTTGATCGCCTCGCAGCCGACCTGCTCATCAACGTGACCAGCTTCTTCCGTGATCCTGCGGTGTTCGATGTCCTGAGCGAAAAGATCATCCCGGATGTGGTTCGCAACCACTCCGTCGACCAGCCGCTACGTATCTGGATTGCCGGATGCAGCACCGGTGAGGAGACCTATTCGCTGGCTATGCTCTTTCGTGAGGAAATCACGGCTGCCAAGAAGGAGATTAAGCTTCAGATATTTGCCTCTGACGTCGACTCCGAAGTAGTCGCAACAGCCAGAGAGGGGCTCTATTCGGAAGCGATCTCAGCGGAAGTATCCCCTGCCAGACTTGCCCGTTTTTTCTCAAAGGACGACCACGGCTATCGAATTCTGCCCGAGCTGCGGGCGACGATCGTCTTCGCCGTGCAGGATGTCTTGGCCGATCCGCCCTTTTCCCGGCTCGACTTCATCTCCTGCCGCAATCTGTTGATCTATCTGCGCCCGGAGGCGCAGGAGAAGGTGATCTCGTTCTTTCATTTCGCTTTGCGCGAGGGTGGTATTCTCCTGCTCGGGAGTGCCGAGGCGATCAGCGGTTCCAAAGGCCGCTTCGAGGTCATCTCGAAGGCGGAGCGGATCTTTCGACACATCGGGCGCGCGTATCCCGGTGAGGTGGGCTTTTTGTTGGGGGGCGGGGAAGGAGCGCGGCTGCCGCCACGTATACCAGAGAGCCCGATACCCTCCCGGCAAGCCGCGCTCGCCGAGGGGTGCAGGCGCCTCATCATCGAGACCTATACGCCCGCGGCGGTGCTGATCAACCGCAAGCTTGAGTGGCTTTATTCGCTGGGACCGACAGAACGCTACCTGCGCGTGCCGCGAGGTCATGCAAGCTTCGATCTGCTGGCGATGGTGCGCCCGAACGTGCGGATCAAGCTCAGGGCCGCGATCCACCAAGCCATGGTGGAGAAGGCCCGCATCGTCATCCCAGGCGGGCATATGGACCATGAAGGGAAGCCTCATTCATTCGAGATCGGCGTACAGGCGACGGTGATCGACGGCGAAGATCTTCTGCTGGTCTGTTTCATAGAGGCGCCAGCGTCGAGCCATACAGCGGGCCGGAAGACGACGCCATCCGACAATGAACACGTCGCCGAGCTTGAGCAGCAATTGGAGGCGACACAGGCGGAGCTTCACGCCGCGATCCAAAGTCTCGAGACCTCGAACGAGGAGCAGAAGGCGATCAATGAGGAGGCGCTCTCGGTCAATGAGGAATACCAGTCGACCAACGAAGAACTGCTGACCTCCAAGGAAGAGCTGCAGTCGATGAATGAGGAGCTCACGGCCCTCAACAGCCAGCTTCAGGAAACGCTGGAGCGGCAGCGGACGACGGCCAGCGACCTGCAAAACATCCTCTATAGCACCGACGTCGCAACCATCTTCCTCGACCTCGATCTCAATATCCGTTTCTTCACGCCAGCAACCAAAGCGCTGTTCAGCATCATTGCGACCGATATCGGCCGGCCGCTGGCCGACCTCAACTCGCTTGCCGATGATGGCGTCCTCCTCACCGATGCGCGCACCGTGTTGCAAGGTTTGGCGCCGATCGAGCGCGAGATTCAGGCTCGGGACGGACGATGGTATATTCGCCGGATCTTGCCCTATCGCGCCCAGAATGACGGGATTGAGGGCGTCGTCATCACCTTTGTCGATACCACCGAACGCAAACTCGCCGCCGATGCGCTGGAGGCAGCCAAGCGCGACGCACAACAAGCCAATCTTGCCAAGTCGCGCTTTCTTGCCGCCGCGAGCCACGACCTTCGCCAACCGCTGCAAGCCCTCAGCCTGATGCGGGGCGTGCTGGCCCGGAAGATCCGAGACGACAAGAAGGAAGAAGCTTTAGCGCTTGTGAACCGTCTCGATGAAACGGCCGCCGCGATGTCGAGCATGCTCAACGTATTGCTCGATATCAACCAGCTGGAAGCTGGCACGGTCCACCCCGAGTTCGTCAGCTTCCCGATTGCCGACCTCCTGGAGCGGCTGCGCGATGAGTTCAGTTATCACGCTACGGCGCAGAATCTTGCTCTGCGAGTGGTTCCGTGCAGTCTGTCGGTCTACAGCGATCCGCGCCTGCTTGAGCAGATGATCCGCAATCTGCTGTCGAACGCCTTGAAATACACCAGGCGCGGCAAAGTGCTGCTCGGCTGCCGGCGTCGCTGCGGCATGCTCAGCATCGAAGTCTGTGATACCGGCGTCGGCATCGCCGATCAGGATCTCCAGGTGATCTTCGACGAATATCACCAACTCGACAACGCCGCACGTGAACGCAGTCGTGGTCTCGGCCTTGGACTGTCCATCGTGCAGCGTTTGGCGGTCTTGCTTGGCCACCCTGTCCACGTCCGCTCGCAGCCGGGCAGGGGCTCCGTCTTTTCCATCGATGTCATGCTGCCGCCGAGCATAGACGGGCAGCACGATGCTTATGCATCCCACATGCCATCAGTCCCGACGGACGACGGTTCCCGTCATACTGGAGCAATCCTGATCATCGAAGACGAGGCGGAACTGCGAGAACTGCTCGAGGTCGTACTGAAGGAGGAAGGTCATTTCCCGGTTTCGGCGCCTGATGGCGCGGCAGCGCTCGCGCTGCTGGACCACGGCGGCGTGGCGCCCGACCTGATTTTGGCCGATTACAATCTGCCGAACGGTATGGATGGACTGACCGTGGCCGCCAAGGTCAGGGAACGCCTTCATCGTCGGATACCGGTCATCGTTTTGACGGGCGATATTTCGACAGAAACGTTGCGGCGCATCGCAAGCCAGGACTGCGTACAGCTCAACAAGCCGGTCAAGGCCACAGACGTCACTCAGGCGATCCACCGGCTGCTACCGATCTCGCAACACACGTCGCATCCTCCGTTGGCCGGCCGGACAGGACCAGTTCGCGATGCCGAGACGTCGGTGATTTTCGTCATCGATGACGACAGCTACGTGCGCGAAGGAATTCGCGAGCTGCTCGAAGCCGACGGAAGGAGTGTCGAGGATTTCGCGAATGGTGAGGATTTCCTCAAAGCTTGTCGTCCCGGCCAGGAAGGGTGTCTTCTGATTGACGCATATTTACCCGGCATATCAGGCCTTGAATTGCTGCAGCGGCTCCATGACGAAGATTGGCGCCTGCCTGCAATCATGATCACCGGCAATAGCGACGTGTCGATGGCGGTTAAGGCGATGAAGGCCGGGGCATCGGATTTCATCGAAAAGCCGATTGGCCGCGAAGATCTCCTTGCCGGCGTGGCGCGCGCGCTCGAACAGGCCCATGACGCCGCTAAGCTGTCGAGCTGGCGAAGGGTCGCGACCGAGCACATGGCGAGTCTCACGCCGAGACAGCATCAGATCATGGGCATGGTGCTGGCGGGCCACCCCAGCAAGAACATTGCCGCCGACCTCAAGATCAGCCAACGCACCGTCGAAAATCATCGCGCGTCGATCATGAGAAAAACCGGGGTGAAATCTCTGCCCGCCCTGGCACGACTGGCGCTCGCCGCCACCTCGGGGCGGGAGGAGCCAGACCGCATATAGAGTGGATTATCCAGCCGTGATCGGCATCGCACCGGCAGAGATGTGGCGACATGATGGCGATCTTCTTGTCGTCGAACCAAGCCGCGGGCCACCGAGGCGCCGGTCGTTTCTATATTGCTTCGAATCAACGAGAGCCACTGGTATGACCGGAGGGTCTATACAGCCGTCGTCTTGGCGATTTCCGTTGGTGGCATGGCGAGTGCGCTGCTGGTGCTGTTTCCGGATCTGGCCGCGACGCGCTCCGAGGGGAGTTCACAAAAAAGACGTCCAGATCATGCCTGCGACCGCGGCGGTCATGACGACCGTCGCAACCCAGCCGATCCATTGCAGCGGACCTCCAATGGTGTTCGTACCCATGATGTCGGACCGTCTGGTCATCAGCATCATCGTCACCATCACTGGGCACGAGACGACGCCGTTGACCACGGCACTCCAGTAGAGCGCCTTGATCGGATCGATCGGCGAGAACTCCACAGCCGTTCCAACGATGGTTGCAAGCGCGATGGTGGCATAGAAGGCCTTTGCCTCCATCGGCTGGCGTGCAAGCCCGATCGGCCATCTGCGCGCTTCCCCTAAGGCATAGGCGGCGGAACCTGCGAGAACCGGGATCGCCAGTAGTCCCGTGCCGATGATTCCGAGCGCGAAGATGGTGAAGGCGAAGCGTCCGGCCACGGGTTTGAGAGCTTCCGCCGCCTGGCTCGAGGTCTGGATATCGACCTTGCCGGCGGCGTGCAGCGTGGCCGCCGTGGTGACCATGATCGCCAGGGCGACGAGGCTGGAAAACCCCATGCCGACATAGGTATCGATGCGAATGCGGGCAAACGCCCGTTTGCTTTGTTCGGGCGCGTCGATGAGCGCCTTTCGCCTGGGCATCGCATTCTCGTCTTCGACTTCCTGTGACGCTTGCCAGAAGAACAGGTAGGGGCTGATCGTTGTGCCGAGAATGGCGACGACGGTCGTCCAGAACGCCGTGTCGCGCGAAAACGTCGGAATGAACAGGCCGTGGGCGAGATCGGCAAAGGGAATCTTCACGAACATGACCGTCCCGAAATAGGCAAAGAGCGAGAAGGTCAGCCATTTCAGAACCGAAACGTAGCGGGTGTATTGCAGGAATATCTGCAGGCACGCGCTCACTGCGGCAAAGAACACGACATAGATGGCTGTCTGTCCCCCAATCAGGAGGCCGACCGCGTCTCCCATGGCGCCGAGATCCGCGCCGATATTGATGATGTTGGCGATGAACAGCAACACGACGATGCACGGCAGCAGCCATGCGGGGTAGTGCTTGCGAAGATTGGTGGCTATGCCGTGCCCGGTCGTGCGGCCGATCCTCGCACTGATTTCCTGGATTGCCGCCATCAGCGGATAGCTGAAAAGCATCGTCCAGGTGATGGCGAATCCGAATTGTGCACCGGCTTGGGAATAGGTCGCGATGCCGCTTGGGTCGTCGTCGGCTGCCCCGGTGATCAGTCCAGGACCGAGCACATCCAGCAAGCGCGGCTTCGACGTGCCGACGACCGGGTCCGGGTTTTCAGAATCTTTGACCTCGGACGTCATTGGCTATCCCGCCGGCTGGCTCTTTTTGCGAATTGCGTTTGATTCCAGACTTGGAGGTCGCGACTCAATTGTAATGAAGAATAGTGGCAGGGCGCCGGCGCGATAGGTTCGGAAACTACTTATTGCGAACGGAGCTTCCAGGCCCTTCGAGATGAACTTTTCGATGACACCCATGCGATGACACCGCACCGTGGGGGATAGCAATCCCAGGTGGAACTGGCGTCCTGACCGCCGATCTCGATCGCGCTCACATGGGCGGCCAAGAATTCAGTCGGGTTCGTCTGCGGAGCTTCCTATCCGTACTCGCCCGGAAGGTCGGGGAAATCCCGGCGGGCGGTGCGCCTCAGAATAGGCATGCGGGCTTACGTCGGCCGTTGAGTAGTTTCCGAACCTGCTGCTTCCCACTCTAACCAGTTAGAATCGCCTTGATTAAAATTCGGAACGTCAGGCGAGCAACAAAAGGCCAAGCATATGGGAATGATTCTATTGATCGTGGTTCTGCTTCTCGTATTCGGCGGAGGCGGAGGCTATTACGGCTACAATCGCTACGGAAGCCGGGGGCTCGGCGGCGTGCTGGGTCTTCTGCTGATCGTCATCGTGGTCCTTTGGCTCATCGGTGGTATTGGCGGGCTGCATCTCGGCACAATGTGATCCGTGGTGCGGAGGGCTGACCGCAACCTTTGCCCCGCGGTGCAAGAAGCCACGCAGGCCCGGTCGACACCGGGTGTTACGAGATCGTACATAACGATCGCATGAGACCGCTGCTGTCCTGACGAAAGGTCATGGCGATGGCCCACGTTGGTTCCAGCAAACCAGATAAATAGAGACTCTCCGATATGGCAATTGCATTTCCCAACAGCGCCAGAAGCTATGATGAAACAGCCCAACGTGTCCGTTTTCTCGGCTATGATGGCATGTTCGAGATTCGATTTCTGCTGGATATCGATGTGCTGGCAAATGGATCGTCGTCGTCTGTGACATCGGAAAACGATTATCTAATCGCTTTTGACCGGTTTCGAACCAAGATTCTCGATGTAGCAAAGCGTGCCTATAATTCCCGGCGAACGAGCCCGATCATTCTAAGGTTGGCAGATTTCAGGTAGTTTTGTCGGCATCGCAGAATTGCCGGCCCTCTTTCTGAGCTTTTGGGTCCCTGATCGACGGAGGGTAACCGGCAAGGAACGGCCGATGAGGCTCCGACAGCTGCTATATAAAGCCGGATCTAAATCTTTCAGAATCGGCCAGATTAAAGACCGCTTTCACCCCAAAAGGAAATGTCATGAAGACCTTCATCCTCATCGTCGCGGTCTCCGTTCTCGCCATTGCCGGCGCGGAACATGCAGAAACGGCGCCGTATCCCACGAAACGTCCCCAACAGAACGAGGTGGTCCGCGACAAGAAGGAGCGGCTGGGTACTTTGTCCTGCGACGTTGCCGGGGGCGTCGGAATGCTCATCGGCTCCCGCAAGACAGTCGATTGCAAGTTTACCCGGAGTTCCGGCAGGGCGGAGCACTATGCGGGTTCGATCGGCAAGCTCGGTATCGACATCGGTATCACCAACAAGTCTTATCTGCGATGGATCGTCTACAGCGTTGCGGCTAACCGGACAGGCGAGGGTGCTCTTGACGGCAGTTATATCGGCGCTTCGGCGGGTGCCTCGGTCGGGCTGGGATTGGGTGCCAATGCTCTCGTCGGCGGCAATTCGAAGAATTTTGGCCTTCAGCCGCTGAGCGCTGAAGCCGGCACAGGACTGAATATCGCCGCAGGCATCGCTAGGCTGGAACTGCGCCGGACAAAATAAGCCAGCCCATCAGCGGTTCCGGTCTGAAAATATCAGTTATATCGCATCGAGGCGCTTGGCTCTATCGGACAGCCTACTGGGCGTAGTCAACGTCGGCCCTGGGTGCGAATACAGCACTCCTGGGAAAAAGGTGTCTCGGATCAGGAGGCAAACATACGGCTTCTAAGCGCAGGTGCCAATACGCCCGTTGCGCGCGGCGCGACCACGCCATTGAAGCTATTCGTCGGGCATTTGATCTAACTCAATGCGATGGTGCATCGCCGGGTCCATAGGTTTCCGATTAACGCACCGAAGTCTGGATCGATACTATGCTTAGAGGAAAGCGCGACAGTTTCGGCGGCTCGCCCGGTCACCCAATTCCGTCTATGGATGAGGTTGGGGGCCGAACCCTTGTTCTGCGGGTAGTAGCGATCGCCGCACTTGCGAGGCTTCTGAAACGTTATGACGAAAGAGGCAAGGCCACACTGATAGCAGCGCTTCGCCGCGCAACCAAAAGAAAGTGCGAGCAGGCAAACCTCAACGAAGCCGACATCGCTGCGGCCTCGGAATATGCTCAAGCGTTATTCGAAGAAGCATCTGCCCGTGCGGATCGAGACCATTCTTAAAGCAACCATACCTGTTTTGTTGCTATGGCATGAATTACGCTCAGCGATGAAAATTCTGGGCTGCAAGGTAGGTGCTTCTCTGCGCGATTCATTCGAGAAGCAGTCGCTCGACACGGGCAGAACTCTGTCAACATGAGCGCACAGTCAGCGAGTGCCGTGAATAAGCTCCGCCGGAACTGTTTGAGGTAGAATCAATGAATGTCCAAGAGATGTCCTACGACGAGTGTATCGCACTCATCAAAAGAGAATG
Source organism: Martinezella lusitana (assembly GCF_010668395.1). GTDB lineage: Bacteria > Pseudomonadota > Alphaproteobacteria > Rhizobiales > Rhizobiaceae > Rhizobium > Rhizobium lusitanum_A. The sequence continues at coordinate 160,880 of NZ_WUEY01000014.1, read as the reverse complement.
GCTTGCGAGACTTGCGTGTGCGGACGGGAATGTCCCCTATATTGTTCCCGTTCAATACGCTGTTGCTGGCGACAAAGTATACGTTTTTACCTTGCCAGGCAAAAAGCTGAAAATCATGAGAAGAAACCCTCATGTCTGTCTTCAGATCGATCAACTGAAAAGCAAGCATTCTTGGAAGAGCGTGGTCGTCGATGCGCGTTTCATCGATCTCAGTGCAGAAGAGTGTCGAGAAGAAAGAGATCAAGCTTGGTCATTGCTGGCGCAACACACCGATTGGTGGGAGCCTGGCGCATTGAAACCGACCGCCAAATTGGCGGAGAATCCCTTGAGCACCCATATGTTTTTTTCGCTCGAAATTGTTGATGTGAGCGGGAGAAAAACTCAGAGCTAGTACTCCAGCTCTGCTGGCGAGCAAGTCTTTAGCAGCGTTACAACGAGGATCGCAGCCATGCCGAAAAGAAATAGCTCGAATTCGCCTAGGCCGATAGCCGCAGTCTCGCCAACAATTGGAGAAATTGAGGGGCGCCTTCTTGTTCTAGAAATGATTGCGTCGAGCTCAACAGCCAAATTGCTCCGCCTCCACGATAGCCAAGAAAAAACCGAACTTATCGCTGCAATTCTGACGGACATCGACGTGGATTGCCGCAGCAGAGGGCTTCATATTCGCGATATACGGGATGCTCAAGAATACGCAGAAGAGTTGTTGAAGGATGCTCAAGACCAGGCGGACGGTCTTGATGATATCAAGCATGCATATGTTAACCGGGAACGAGATTAGTTCTTCTTGCCGGCGTGTCTCGCGCGGTGGACCAGGCCCACTGCGCCGCCAACCTGTCGGTCTGGCGAAGGATCGCGACCGAGCACATCGCTAGTCCTACGCTGAGACAGTGTCAGATCATGGGGATGGTGCTGCAGGCCATCCCGGCAAGCGCATCGTCGAAAATCATCGTGCGTCGATCATGAGAAAAACCGGAGCAAAATCTCTCCCTGCATCGGCACGGCTGGCGCTCGTCGCCACCTCGGGGCGAGAGGAGTCTAGCCGCTTATAGAGTGCTGGTCTTGCAGCGATTGGCACGAACCCGCGTTGGATTCCGAGGTTGCCAAGGCGATGCGCGGGGGATCTAAATTCGGGATCTGGCAGATATTAGGAACATCCATAATCCCGCAAATTTTAGACCGCCCTCGACCAGGCCAACGGGCAGGTGGTTGTCGCCAAGAGGTGGAGTCTAGCTTTCTGCGCTGGCGGGGTAGGTGGAGATTACTGGGGTATCGGCGACTTGGGCTGTTTTCGCCAATGGGTTGCCCAAGTTTCGAATTGATCGAGGTAAAGGTAAATTACCGGCGTTGTGAAAAGCGTCAGCGCCTGGCTGACAATAAGGCCGCCGACCATGGCATAGCCAAGCGGCTGACGCAGTTCGGAGCCTGTGCCATGTCCGAGCATCAGCGGGATAGCTCCAAGCAAGGCCGCCATTGTCGTCATGATGATTGGACGAAATCGCAGAAGGGCTGCACGGCGGATGGCGTCATGTGGCGAAAGATGATCGTCGCGCTCGGCGGTGATAGCAAAGTCAACGAGCAGGATGCCGTTCTTCTTGACGATACCTATCAGCAGAATGATGCCGATCAGCGCGATCATGCTGAAATCGAAGCCGAATACCATCAGGATGATGAGTGCGCCGGCGCCCGCCGCTGGCAGCGTCGAAAGAATAGTGAGCGGATGAACGTAGCTCTCATAGAGAATGCCGAGGATCAGATAGACGACGACAAGGGCGCCCAATATCAGGACAGGGATGGTCGAGAGCGATTGCTGGAACGCTTGCGCCGTACCCTGGAAGCTGGTCACGATCGTCGTCGGCATCTTAATGCCGGCTTGCGCGGCAACAATTGCATCGGTTGCCGCACCCAATGAACTCCCAGGCGTCAAATTGAAGCTGAGCGTGACGGCCGGAAACTGGCTTTGATGGTTGATAGACAGCGGCTGCACCGGCCCCGTAGACCAATGGGCGAAGGCGGCCAGTGGGACTTCGGCGCCGGTGGTCGATCTCAGGAAGATCTTGTCGAGCGTCGCCACGTCGCCCCGCAGCGTTGGAAGTATCTCCATAATGACTTCATAGGTTGAGACCTGCGTGAAATATTGGGCAATCTGCCGTTGGCCAAAGGCATCGTAAAGGGTGTCGTCGATGAGTTGCGGGGTCAAGCCGAAGCGCGATGCCTGGTCGCGGTTGACCGTCAGCGTCAGCGCGGTGCCGCTTATCTGCTGATCCGAGGCGACATCCCGCAGTTCCGGTAAAGTTTGCATCCTCGCGAGCAATTTGGGCGCCCAGACATTGAGCTCGGTCAGACTCGGCGCCTGCAATGTGTACTGATACTGCGTGCGCGACGTGCGGCCGCCGACGGTGACGTCCTGCGCAGCCTGTAGGAACAACCGCGCACCGGGAACAGTGGCCAGACCCGGCGCCAGCCGCGCCACAATTTGGTCGGCGGAGGCGTCTCTGTCTGCGCGCGGCTTCAGGGTTATGTAAAAGCGTCCAATATTGCCAGCATTCCCTGTTCCGCCAGACGACATGGCGAAATGGGCAATCGCCGGATCCTTGGCGATGATGGTTCCGAGCGCCTCCATATGCTGCATCATTGTAGCTGCTGATACATCTTCGCCGGCTTCCGCGATGCCTGAGATCATGCCCGTATCCTGCTGCGGAAAGAAGCCTTTCGGAATGATCACGAAGAGATAGATCGTGAGCCCAAAGGTGCCGAGAAATAACATAAGCGTGACAAGACGGAATCTCAGCACGATGTCGAGGCCGCGTTCGTACGCCTTCAACAGATGGTCAAACCCCTGTTCGCTCCATCGATAAAGACGGCCATGCGTGGTCGAAGTCGCGGACTTCAGATAGCGCGAGGCCAACATCGGGGTCAGCGTCAGAGACACCACTACCGACATGACGATTGTCATGGCGAGCGTTCCAGCGAATTCCTGGAACAGCCGACCAATAATGCCGCCCATTAGGAACAGGGGGATGAGCACGGCAATCAGCGAAATGCTGATCGAGATGATGGTGAAGGCGATTTCGCCCGACCCTTTTATCGCCGCCGCATAAGGCTCCATTCCCTCTTCGATATAGCGCATTATGTTTTCGAGCATCACGATGGCGTCGTCGACGACAAAGCCGACGGAGATTGTCAGGGCCATCAGCGAGAGGTTGTCGAGGCTGTATGTCGCCGACCACATCAAGGCGCAGGCGCCCAGCAGCGCCAGTGGAACCGTGATGCCGGGAATGATCGTCGCCCAAAAGTTGCGAAGAAAGACAAAGATGACCGTGACGACAAGGATGATCGTAATCAGCAATGTATATTGGACATCCTTGACCGAGGCGCGGATCGTCTGCGTGCGGTCGGACAGGATGAAGACCTGCAGGGACGGTGGCAGTGTTGCCTTCAGGCCGGGCAGCGTCGCCATGATCTTGTCCACGGTTGTAATGACATTGGCGCCTGGCTGCTGGAAAATGATCAGGAAGACGCCGCGTTTGCCGTCGGCCCAAGCCGCCTGGGTCGAATCCTGCGCGGCGCTGACGGCTTGGCCAACATCGCGGACCCGCAATGGGCTGTTATCGCGGTAGCTGAGAATGACGTCGTTCCAGGCCCCTACATCGACTTGGTCGTTTGTGTAGATCGTGTAGGATTGTGCTGGCCCGTTGACCGCTCCTTTGGGCCCGTTAGCGGTTGCGACCGAGAGGGCTGCACGGGCGTCTTCGAGCGAGAACGATTTAGCGACCAGCTTTGCGGGATCAAGCTGGATCCGGACTGCTGGCTTTTGCTGACCGCCGACCGTTACCTGCGCGACACCTGAAATCTGGCTGATCTGCTGTGCGAGCTTTGTTTCGATCTCATCATCGAGTTCCGTCAGCGGCATCGTTGCCGATGTCGCGCCGAGCAAGAGAATAGGGGAATTGGCGGGATTGACCTTTCGATAGGTCGGCGGCCCTGGAAGGTCCTTCGGCAGTTGTCCACTCGCCGAGTTGATCGCAGCCTGGACATCGTTGGCGGCGCCATCGATGGCGCGGTCGAGGTCGAACTGAATGATGATCGTCGTCGAGCCGAGTGTACTCGTCGACGTCATCTGCGTCACACTGGGGATTTGGGAGAATTGCGTCTCGAGCGGTTGGGCGACAGAGGCCGCCATCGTCTCGGGATCGGCTCCCGGCAAGGATGCGCTGACCTGGATCGTCGGGAAGTCCACCTCCGGCAGCGGAGCGACCGGCAATCGCGGATAGGCAACGATCCCTCCGAAGAGAATGCCGACCATCAGGAGGGAGGTCGCGATCGGTTGACGGATGAAGGCGGCCGAGATGTTGAACGCCATGGTCACGGCACCTTGGCAGCGGGCGCAACCTGATTGGCGGGTAGCGTGCCATCGACCAGTGTCCCCGGACCCAGGCGATATTGTCCGGATGTCACGACGACCTCGCCGGAGTGAAGTCCGGTCAACACGACGGCGGTCCCGTCGCTGTCGGAGCCAATGGTGATGGCCACCATGGCGACTTTGTCGTCAGCTCCGATAACATATGCATAGAGCCCGTCCGGTCCGTTCTGTATCGCGCCATGTGGAATGACGGTCACCTGGCGCAGCGTTTCGACCAGAAGCCGTGTCGAGATCGAAAGACCGGGCGACAAGACATTGTCGGCATTGGTGAACGTCGCCTTCAGGCTGATGCTGCCGCTTGTCGCATCGACCGCGTTGTTGACGATCGCCAGCCGGCCTTTGGAGAGGGTCTTGAGACCGTCGGAACTCTCGGCGAGGACTGGGACATCGCCCGCCGCAAGTGCTGTGTAGATACGGCCTATATCTTCTTCAGGCGCGGTGAAGACGACCGAAATCGGCTGCAATTGGTCAATCGCAACCATGCTGGTTGCGTTCGCGGCGTGGACGATGTTGCCGACGTCGACAAGTCGAAACCCGGCTCTGCCGGTGATCGGGGCGCGGATCGTGGTATAATGAAGCTGGAGTTGAGAGCTGTCGATCTGGGCCTGGTCGCCCTTGATCATGGCAGCAAGTTGATCGACGGTCGCCTGCTGCGTGTCGAGCTGCTGCTTGGAATCAGCGCCCTTTCCTGAGAGATCGGTTATCCGCTTCAGGTTCAACTCGGCCTCCGTTTGGCTTGCCTGATCCTGGGCCTTCTTGGCTTCGGCGGCATCAAGGGCCGCTTGGTATGGGCGTGGATCGATGTTGAAGAGCAGATCTCCCTTGGCGACCATTTGCCCTTGTTTGAAGCCGACCTTGATTATTTCGCCGTCAACCCGGCTACTAACGACGACGGTTTGGTACGGTGCGACCGTCCCAAGTCCGTTCAGATAGATCGGGACATCAGCAGTAACGACCTTCGCAGCAGTAACGGGAACCTTGATTGGCAGAGCGTTTGTCGCTTTGGCCGCGGAAGCGGCCTGCTTTTCGACCGAGCTCCACCACCAGATAATGCTGCCAGCGATCACAAGCACTCCGACGACAGCGGCAGCTAACCAGAGACGCAGGGCTGGCAGTGATCGTGGATCGGACACGTTCGGGATCTCACAGTCTTCTACAAACGCCGACGATGGCACCCATAAAAGTATAACGCGTCAATCGGTGCGAGGCAGCTTCGGGAACTACTCATTCTGTGCAGCAGTCTGTTCGCATGCAGAAATGGTCAACATTCCACTTTAACTGGTCGTAGTTCTGGAAACTCTGTGTCGGGAGCCCTTGCGGCGATGTTGGGCGCATTCTCTGGCCCGCGGAGCCTCTTAACTCTGGGCGACGCAGCGTAGATTCCGAGGTTGGCGCCATTTGGGGATGTCGGTTAAATTGACGTCAAGCAAGTAGCATAAGTGAATGTCGCCCGGCCGCTGTCGGTTCGCGGCGAATCGCTGTTTTTCGGACATGAAAATCCCGGTTCGATTGAGCCTAGATCGCTTGTGCTATCCAGACGGCCAGAGGGCCGAAAAGGAGCAAGGTGATGCCGTTGTTCGTACTGTATGCTGTTCCTGCCGTCATAATAATTGCACTCGTCCTGGCCGCAAAGGCTGTCCGAATTTTGCGGGAGTACGAGAGAGCTGTCGTTTTCACGCTCGGGCGCTTTCAGAGCGTTAAAGGTCCAGGTCTCGTTGCGCTAATTCCTTTCATCCAGGAAATGGTTCGCGTCGATTTACGTATTCAGGTCATCGAGATCCCCAGCCAAGACGTCATTTCTCGCGACAACGTGTCGATGAAGGTCGATGCCGTACTGTATTTCAACGTCGTCAATCCCGAGCACGCCATCATCGAGGTGGAGGCTTATAAAGCCGCCACGAACATGCTGGCGCAAACCACTCTGCGCGCCGTGCTAGGACAGCATGATCTTGATGAGATGCTGTCGGAACGCAAGAAGCTGAGCGCTGACGTTCAGGCTATTCTGGATAGCCAGACCGAGACGTGGGGCATCAAGGTCAGCAATGTCGAGATCCGGACCGTAGAGCTCACGGAGAACATGGTCCGGGCGATTGCCAAGCAGGCAGAAGCTGAACGCGACAGGCGCGCCAAGGTCATTCATGCAGATGCAGAGTTTCAGGCTTCGCAGACACTCGTCAATGCCGCGAAAATTCTCTCGTCCGTTCCTGCCGCAATGCAGCTGCGGTATTTACAGACGCTGACGGAAATCGGAGCGGAGCAGAACTCCATTGTGGTCTTCCCAATGCCGATCGATATCATCAGACCGTTCCTCGACCTCTTCGATGCGGACAAGGGGGCGACCAGTTCAAATGGCTCTACTCGCCTGCCGACCAAGGGCATTCCATTGAGTGTCCATGTTCCGGACGCTACGTAGATGCTGGTAGTTGCCTGGTAGATGCCCGGCATTTCACTTTTTCGGGCTTTGCCAACTGTGGCCTATCGTCTGTTGATGCTTTTGTTAGAGGCGGCGCGGAAATCATCGCGGCACACGCCTGACAAACCACGATGTAAGAAGGATTTACACTCTGGCACCCGTAAATCAGGCGGACTTGCCACCGGCATCGCTCGAAGAGGCGCACCGGTTTTCAAGGGAGCGTGACGCCGGCGAGGCAGCTCGTTGGTTGTCGCGACAATCGGTCGCCACTTAATCGCGAATTTCAGGATATTCTAAAAAACATTGGAACGTATGGCTCTTTGAGCAGTTGGTTGATGCCGTCGGCATGACCGAAGGTAATTCCTCAGGAGGAAGAAATGGCTACTCATCCGTCCAACGAACATCATCATACAGCAGCCGGACATCATGCCGCCGCCGCCCACCACCACTATGAGGCGGCACATGCGCACACGCACGGCAAGCATGACGAGGCCAAGCATCACTCTATGGCGGCTCAGGAGCATGCCGAGAGAGCACATAAGTCCACAGCGGAAGCCCACAAACATTCCGGGAAATAGCATATGGCTTCCCGTCAGGGTTAATAAGGGTGCCTTCACTCGCGTGAAGGCACCCCCCGGCGCCCACACAAATAGGTGCCCGAGGATGATCGGCTTACCCGTACCGTTGCTTTTGCCCTCCGGGACGCGATGGACTGCAATCCGTGTTCTAATTTCGACGATGCGCAACATCCTGCGCGCGTGACCGCTCGTATCGGCATGCCGCAATGCCCTGGCCGGCTCATTGAGCCGGGACGACCCAGGGAAAATATTCTGTCTCTCGGTTGCCGGTGTTCGGGTCATCTGAAGGAGGGATGGGGTACTCGCCGCCGTCGGCTTCACGCGCTGCGTTCAAATCCCACACCGCCGAGCCGACTTTCCACTCCTATCGCTATCCGGTCAGCTAGGTCGAAGGATCGGTTTGTGAAAATACCCTGCGCAGTTTCATGGAGTTCCACCGGAGGCGTTTTTGTTGCCAGTGCCGAGCTTGGGGGCGGCCACTTCGGCGGCCTCGGATCTATCGGCCTCTTTTTCTGTTTCCTCGTGCTGATCTTCGGCGCGTTGCCAATGGTCGAGGTGGCGCCCTTCAGGTCGTCCTTCGTCCTCCCAGATCCGATAGGCTCGCTCGCGACGTTTATCTTCGTTGTCATCCATTGAAATTGCTCCTTGCTGGTTTGGCGACATGGCCGTGTTTGTGACATCTTCAAAGAGTGTCCTCCGACGACCTCTATCGGTGCGGCATGTCTTTCGTCAGTTCACTAAAGGAAGGTGCCCGACGTTTCGCCTTCATCAACAAATCAAGCTCAATCGCCGATGGGCCAAACCGAATGAAAAGATCTTCGGCCATACCATCGTCCAGGCTGTACTTTTTCTGAAACTCCGCCAGCGAGTAAGGAACGCCCCTTACTTGTCTTCGTCGCTCGAAGGCCCGTTGTGTATTCATGCCGATTTCTCCTCACTGTTTCGATGATGCAAATCGATACCGTGGCCGAAAGTTCCACCGGAGCCAAAATATCGCAAGGAAGCACGCGTAAGCAGCGAGACCGCAGCAGTTAGATTTATAAGCTGTATCGCCCTGAATACTGTTGCGGGCAGGGAACAAAAACGCGGGCAGCGCCGTTCAGTGGCACCGCGGCCGGCAAGAAGCAGTTCTTGTCATTGGCAGAGGTAGCCGGAAATGGGCTCCGAATGCCTGCTCGGAGCCGCAAGGCCATAGGGCTCTTGCCATCGAGCCAGAAGAGAGAACATATTGGCGAACTGAACAGCTCGCGCGAACAAGGCATCCAAGTCAGTGTAAGAAGCCATGAAACGCCCCGCGTGCGGAACGGGCATGCCCGCAGAAGAAGTCCTTTGAGCAGAGTTTTGTCTGCTTCAATTTGAGCGGTCGGAACTTTGCCGGTCACGCCGTCCCGCTTAGCGCGGTCGAAGGAAGTGCAGATGACGATTGATGACAAGACTGACCCGGCTATCAAAACGACGGAGCCAAAAACCGCTGCAGATGTGCAAGGAAGGTCGCTCGATCTACCCTCAAATCCGGTCGTCGTGCTGCTGGCGATACTGGTGGTGCTCGCTGTCTTGTGTCTTGCCTATGTAGCAGCCGAGATTGTGCTGCCGATCGTCTTGGCGCTCGTTCTCAAACTCCTGTTCCAGCCGGCCATGCGGTTGTTGGAGAAACTCGGTTTTCCACGAAGCCTTGCGGCACTGGCGCTGATCTTGTTGGTCTTCGGAGCCATTGTCGCGATTGGCGCAGCAATATCCGGTCCTGCGACGGAATGGGCTGCGAAGTTACCGGACGGCATTCCCAGATTGCAGCAGCGTCTCAAATTTCTCAATGAACCCGTCGATACATTGCAGACATTCTTGCATAAGGTTGACGGCTTTATGCAGCAGGGATCGGGAGCGAATGGCGGCTCTGGATCTACCATCGCTGCTACGCTTTTTGCAGGCACCACTCACTTTGCAGCCAGCTTCTTCGAGACGATCGTCATATTGTTCTTCTTGCTTGTCTCCGGAAGCACGTTCCTGAAACGGATGGTGGAGATACTACCCAATTTCAAGGAAAAACGACAGGTCGTCGAGCTGTCTCAGGATGTCGAGAGGAACATCTCCGCCTATCTGGTGACCATCACGGTCATGAATGCAGCTGTCGGCTTGGCCACCGGTATTTCCATGTGGCTGACCGGGCTTGGTGATCCGGTCCTATGGGGTGTCACAGCCTTCCTGCTCAACTTCGTCCCGATCATGGGGCCGCTTCTAGGCATCTGCATTTTCCTGCTGGCCGGTTTGCTGGTGATCGATACGCTGTGGCTGGCTCTTCTGCCGGCGGCGCTTTATCTGGCGATACATATCGCCGAGGGCGAAATCGTCACGCCTGTTCTTCTCGCCCGGCGGTTCACGCTCAATCCAGTGCTTGTGATCATAGCCTTGATCTTCTGGTTCTGGATGTGGGGAGTGCCTGGAGCGATCTTGGCGGTACCGATGCTTGCCATCACGAAAATCGTCTGCGATGGAATTCGCCCGCTTGCCGCTATCGGGCATTTCCTCAGCGGCGACGAATAGTCGAGACCATGCCGCTCAGGGACGATATTTCTCTGCGAAGCCTTGCCTGGAATTTCCAAGAAAGAAACGCACCATCTCGCTTGTTGCGTCTGGACCGTGCTGATCGGTGTACGACCCGCCGGCATTGCCTCCAGACCAGGCATGGCCGGTGCCGTCCACGAGCCAGTATTCCAGCGTAGACAATCCTTCCGGATTCATAACGATTGTCCTCGTGTAGGCTCGCCCGCCTTCGGAACGGTCGGTTTGTGTTTGGGTGGTGTAGCCGGTGCCTTGCAAGGTGGCTGATGCGGCAATCCGCTCGGCATTGGAAGGATGCACCGTGCGGTCATCGCTTCCCTGAAAGACGATCGTGCGAACCCCAAATGCAGAGCTTGCTCGTGGTTTCGACATAGCTCCTGAATCTCCGCGCATGGCGCAGAGGGCCGACATGACGTCGCTCGCTGAACCATAGGCTAGCCCTGAGTGAATGCCCACGGCACCGTACAGATCAGGATAAGTCTCGGCCATAACGGCGGCCATTGCGCCGCCAGCTGACATGCCCGCCACAAAAACCCGGCTCCCATTCAGGCCGAACCGGGACATGATCTCTGCCGTAATTCCTGCAATGATTGAGGGTTCCCCCTCGCCGCGCTTCTGATCGGTGGGTCGGAACCAGTTCCAGCAGGATGACGGGTTTGCCGTTCCAGTCTGTCGGGGATAGGCGACGAGAAGGCCATTTGCCTCGGCAACTGCATTCATGCCCGTACCTGTGGCGAAGTCATCGGGGTCCTGCTTGCAGCCATGCAGCATGATGATCAATCCTTGCGGCGGGTCCCGCTCGGCTGCCGGGATGTAGAGCTTGTAGCTTCGGGTGCCGGCCGCGCACGTGTAGGATCGCGTAAGAAACTGCGACTTGCCTTCCGCTGCGGGAGAGGGGCTATGTTTCTCCAGTCCGGACAAGCGTGTGCCCGGCACCGATCCGAATATGCCAGCGCGCGTCCTTCCCTCGCGCAGGATCCGCAATGTTTCTCCCAGGGGCTTTCGCATCCGTTGCGAGGTTGCAGCGCTGCCAAGCGGTTCGCTGGATTGGATATTTGGCGTTGCTCCCGGCTCGACGATCTCGGCGTTGGGGTCGATCGAGAACGGTTTCGAACGATGCGACGGAGGAGTGGGGTTGATCTCCGGCTTTGAAGTTGCGCGAGGCCTGGAGGTTGGACGGCCGACAAGTGCATCTTGGATCACGCGTGTCGCCTCGGCAAGGTTCAAGGCGCGCGTCGAGGACGCCGCCCGCCTCATGGCAATGAAGAAATCGTCATTCATGTCGATGTCCTTGTTGGGCGGCCTGTAGTCTTAGCGAATGCGTTTGGCTAGTGCCGCTTTTAGTTCCGGACTGGCTTGAAGGGCGCCGAGCACGGTGATGGATTCGATCGTCGCCAAGGCGAGCTCGGGGGTGACATCTGGCGCGATGCGCGCCAGTCCGACCACTTTGATATGAAGTCGCTCTCCGGCCGCCCTGATTGCTTCCAGATCGGCCTTGCTGTAGTCCCGCAGCCCCAGTTCCAGGGTTTGTCGGACGATTGATTGCTTGACGGTCTCGCCTTCGGCGGCAAGCTGGCTTCGGATCGCTGTTCGGATGAAATCGCTGCGATTGGAATAGAAGCCCTCCTGGACGAGAAGATCGATACGACCGAGATCGACATAGCCGAGATTGATCGTAATTTTCTCCGATTCGCCGCTCTTGTCGCGGAACTTGTAAACGTCGCCTGACATATTAACTCCATCCGTATGGATGTTAATTGGATGGTATATAGATGGTTTACAAGAGCGATCCTTAAAATGAATCGCTTGGACTAAAATTATGTCACCTCACCTGACGTAAATCGGGCATCTTTGGAGCAGACGCTATCGACTTTAACGGGACTCACGCCGACGGCCCGGGCCGCTCGGCGTTGTTTGCAGCCTTCACGACCTCTTCAACCGTAACAGCTTGGTCGCGGGCATATTGCCAAGATCGTTGGCGGCGATTGGGCATGCGCTATGTCGGAAACAGAAAGGCAGTGCGGCGTGAGCGCTCGCTATCGATCGACTTGAGGCTCGAACCAGAGGGCAAAATGCCGCTCTTCCGTAGCGTCAAGCAAAGTCCCTCAAGTTAAACTTGATCATTTCGTACCCAGACGCTGACGCTACCTCCGTCAACCGGAAATGCCGCCTTACCGGTTTCATCCGTCGTCACCTGATCGTCCCGATGACCGAGAAAATCGCGAAACGCGACGCCGCCCTGATCAGGACCCAGGTCAACCATCTTCTCACCTCGCTCGCCGTTCGAAATGATGACAACACATCCCGGTGCCTCGGCGCTGCCATGTCGGACGACGCCGATGCATGAGCTGTGGTCGAGGAGGTCGGTCTGAGGCCCATTCGCAAATCGCGACCGCGCCTCGATGAGCTTGGGCAGGCAGGCAATCGCCGGCATGTCGATCTGCTCGGCGCCGCCATTTGGGTTTTCGATGGTGTACTGCGCGCCGTAAAGGTCCGGATAGAAGACACACGGCACGCCCTGTTCGCGAAGAAGGATCAACGCGTAGGCCAGCGGTTTGAACCAGGGCTCGACTGCCGCCTCCAGGGATTGGCCTCGCTGCGTGTCGTGATTGTCGACCAGCGTAACGGCATGATCCGGTGAAGCCGACACCAGCGATCCATCGAGGATCGTGCGCATGTCGAAGCTCTCACCTTGAGAGGCGTCGTGGAAGCGTTGGTGGAGCGCGACATCGAACAGCGTGAGCTGCTTGTCGACCAGGTCGAGGTAGCTCTTCAAGGTCTCCATATCGGGATGCCAATATTCGGCAACGACAAAAATGTCTGGATCTACCGTGTCGCGCATATGGCCGACCCAATCGCGGAAAAACCAGGCAGGGATATGCTTGGCCGCATCGAGGCGAAATCCATTCGTGGGGATCTGTTCGGCGAGCCATCGACCCCAATATTTAAGTTCCTCATAAACTGCCTTGTTTCGGAACTCGACATCGGCTCCCATCAGATAATCGAAATTACCAAGCTCGTCGTCGACCTCGACATTCCACTCGCCATCGCCGTATTCATTGACGAGCCGGAAGATGCCCGTCTCATCCGGCTGTTCGATGTGATCGACGCCGCTGAAGCACTTCGCGTCCCAAATGAACTTGGAGTACTTTCCCTGACGACCGGGAAAGGTGAAGCGGGTGTAGGCGAGCGCTCGAAACTCCTCTTCCTCGATCTGGAGCCTGTTTTCTGCATCCACACGACGAACCCGCACGTTCTCTTCCTCGTCGGCGCCCATCTTGTGATTGAGGACGACGTCGTGGATGACGCGAAGGCCCTTGTTCTCCAGGGTTCGGCAAGCATTCTCAAGGGCAGGGCGATCGCCGTATTTGGTAGCAACCGTTCCCTTCTGATCGAATTCGCCGAGATCGAACAGGTCGTAGGTGTCATAGCCAACGGAATAACCACCCGAGGCTCCTTTGTAAGCAGGCGGCAGCCAGACATCGGTGACGCCCATGGCCGCGAGATCCTCGGCTTTTTGCGCGACCTCGTCCCAAAGGTGGCCCCCGTCCGGATAATTCCAATGAAAGAACTGCAGCAAGGTGCGTTGGGTCAATGGATTCCTCATCTTTCTATCAGGCTCCGTCTATCGGCTTGGGGTAAGAATGGTGCTGACGTGACGCCGCCGATTACCTGATCGGGACCGGCGCATTGCCGAGCTTCACCGAGGGTTCTCGATCCCAAATGCGCAGCTTCCCGAGTTCCGAGACAAAGGCAGACGGCCCATCGCCGGGCAGCGGAAGAACGCCTTCATCACGTTCGCTGTCGATGCCGGCTTTCTCCAGCAACGGTATGGCTGATTGGTCATAGCCAATGAACTTGCAATGCTGGAAGGCGTCCGCGATAAAATCACGCGCCGCTGCTTCATTAACAATGTCGGCAATCGCGTCAGCCGATATCAGTAGTGCCACCGCATCGAAAAGAACCGATGGCCCGCCGTCGATCATGTGGTGAGCCTGGATCCAGGTTCCATCGGATGCTTTCACGCCACCGACCTTCGGCGCGATCAGTTCAAAGACGGCCTTCTCTCCCGTGATGGCCGCAGTCAGCCCTTTCAACAGCTTTATATCGACGCCATCGGTGATTAGAATGCCGAGCTTGCGACCTTCGAAACGCTTCGGGCCGCGTTCCACGATACTAAGCGCCGGCGAGGGCGCCAGATCCTGACGGGTCGGAACTGCAGCGTCCGCCGGCTTTGGCATCGCCCGAAACCCTAGCTTTTGTGCAACGGTGTTGGCCAACGTCTCATCGATGTTGAGAAGATGAGACACCATGCGTTCGCGGATCGCGGGCGTTTCGACCTTGCTCAGCTCGAACGTCAGGGCGGATGCGATATGGCGTTGTTCCGGTGCGGTCTGGCTGATGTAGAATTGCCGGGCCTGGCTATAATGGTCGGCAAAGCTTTCGGGACGTAGGCGGGCCTTCGTTCCCTGTTCTTCCGCCGGGAAGTGACGATAGCCTCGTGTGGGCGACTCCCGCGGCCCTTCCCCGGAGGAGTTCGGCTCGTAGTTCACCCGGCCGGTCGGGTTTCGCATCGCCATGTGGCCGTCCTGCTGAAAATGCGCAAAGGGACACTTCGGCGCATTGATCGGCAGATGGGTGAAGTTCGGGCCGCCGAGGCGCTTCAATTGCGTGTCGAGGTAGGAGAAGTTGCGGCCCTGCAGCAGCGGATCGTTACTGAAATCGATACCGGGCGGAACGTTCTGGGTCATGAAGGCGACCTGTTCGGTTTCTGCAAAGAAATTGTCGGGCATCCGATCGAGCACCAGGCGGCCGATCGGTTGCGGCGGTAGGATCTCTTCCGGAATGATCTTGGTCGGATCGAGCACGTCAAAATCGAAATTGTCGGCGAATTTCTGATCGAAGAGCTGGACCTGCAATTCCCATTCGGGAAAATTACCCGACTGGATCGCGTGCCAGAGGTCGCGACGATGGAAATCGGGATCGGCGCCGTTGATCTTGACGGCTTCATTCCAGGCAACCGACTGAAGGCCAAGCTTCGGTTTCCAGTGAAACTTGACGAAGGTCGACTCATCCTTCGCATTGACCAGTCGGAACGTATGAACGCCGAAGCCTTCCATGAAACGCAGGGAGCGAGGGATGGTTCGGTCCGACATGATCCACATGATCATGTTCATGCTTTCAGGTGTCAGGCTGATAAAGTCCCAGAAGTTGTCATGAGCGGTCTGGGCTTGAGGGAATGCGCGATCCGGCTCCTGCTTGGCCGCATGGATAAGGTCCGGAAATTTGATGGCATCCTGGATGAAGAAGACCGGGATGTTGTTGCCGACGAGATCCCAATTTCCCTCTTGAGTATAAAGTTTGACCGCAAAGCCGCGAACGTCGCGAGCCAGATCCGCAGAACCTTTATTGCCGGCGACCGTGGAGAAGCGAACAAAAGCCGGGGTCTTCTGACCACGGCGTTGGAAGAGATCGGCCTTGGTATAGGCAGCCAGAGACTCATAGGTCTCGAAATACCCGTGGGCACCATAGCCTCGCGCATGAACGACCCGTTCCGGGATGCGTTCGTGGTCGAAATGGAAAATCTTTTCCCGAAAATGAAAGTCGTCCACGACGAGAGGCCCTCGAGGACCAACGCGGAGCGAGTTCTGATCGTCGG
Organism: Martinezella lusitana; assembly: GCF_010668395.1. Lineage (GTDB taxonomy): Bacteria > Pseudomonadota > Alphaproteobacteria > Rhizobiales > Rhizobiaceae > Rhizobium > Rhizobium lusitanum_A. Next base: position 145,254 of record NZ_WUEY01000014.1, on the reverse strand, counting down.
CGACTGGTCCACCCTGGGCCGTCGTCAGAACGGGAGCCTTGCCTTCTGCAATCTGATGAAGCTCTCCGCCGGCGCCACGCAGAAGCTTCTGGTCGTGGATGGTCGCAGTTGTGACTTTCGGCGCCTGCGATGCCGCACTGGTTTTCTTGGCCATCTGGGCCTCCTGCATGTTTTGAGTTTGAAGGACACCAGCGAAACAAAAGGCCGTCAGAAATCCGATCAGAGTTTCGAGGACTATACCTATCAAACCGTCGATCGCTTCTAAAGTTCCGGCATCTTTTGAGAATTGTGCGCCCTTCGATGTCGGCAACCGGGTATTCCCATGATCGCGCTGAGGCATTTCGACGTCATCGTGCCGTGGCCAAGGCGTCGGGACGAGGAGACGTCGAAGAGGAGCGCCCCAAATCAGTTGGAACATCGGCGGTTACGCGCCGTTACCGGATATGCCCCGAACGAGGCTATCCCAATGACAGCCCGTCCTTTCGGACATCTCAATGCCATTGACGCAAGCGTGTTCGTTAGATCAGGGAGGCAGATGTGTTCAAAGGATTCGAGCTTGCCATGGTCGATGTGGGGGCGGGGACCTTGCGTGTTCGATATGGAGGCTCGGGACCGCCGCTGCTATTGCTCCATGGGCATCCTCGTACGCACATGACATGGGGCAGCGTCGCCGATCTACTTTCGCCGCACTTCACCGTGGTCTGTCCTGATCTAAGAGGCTTTGGCAGGTCGTTTCAGCCTGGGGATGAAAAAGACAGTAATGGGTCGTCAAAACGCGCCAAGGCGGGTGATTGTCTCAATCTCATGAAGACGCTCGGGCATGAGAAGTTCGCGGTTGCGGGGCATGACCGCGGCAGCTACGTGGCGTTTCGGCTAGCGATGGATTTCCCCGACATCATCGAGAAGGTCGCCGTTATAGACAGCATTCCCATCATCGAACATCTCGACAGGATGGACTGGCAGTTTGCCCGCGATTGGTATCACTGGTTCTTCTTCGCGCAGCCGGAAAAGCCTGAGCGCGCGATCAATATCAAACCCTTGGCGTGGTACGACAAGATTGCTCCCGACATGATGGGACATGACGCCTATGCCGATCTTCTCGCTGTGATTCATGATCCCGCTGTTGTTCACGGCATGATCGAGGATTATCGGGCCGGACTTACCGTGGATCGGGAGCAAGAACTGGAGGACCGGGCGGCTGGAAGAAAGATCGCCTGCCCCTTGCTTTGTCTATGGTCGAGCCGCGACGATCTGGAGATGCATTTCGGCGACCCTTTGGCGATATGGCACTCCTGGGCCAACAATGTTCGCGGCCACGCTATCGACAGCGGCCACCATGTTGCGGAGGAGAATCCGACCGCTCTTTCGGACGCGCTGCTGCATTTCTTTCGAGAGCGCTGAGCGGTGGCATTGGTTCGCCTGGTATCGAGTGGCTCGGCTTGAATAGGTCGATAGGGAACCCGCGGGTCGATCGGCGTATGCATCGCCACCGCTTGCCCTCATCCTCAGCAATCGTGATCTGAACGAGGGCGGCGGCGGCGCGCACCGAGTCGGGTCCGTGATTGCATTGTCAATCGGGGAACTAAGCCCAGGTGAGCCCGTTCACTTCCGGTATAGGAGGAAACTCATGGCTCCCCGTTCATTTTGGAAAGGTTATTTGAAACTCTCGCTCGTGACGTGCCCGGTTGCGATGGCGCCGGCAACGACCGAAAACGAAAAGGTTCGCTTTCACACCCTTAACAGAACCACCGGCAACCGGATCGTCAGCCGCTACATCGATAACGTTACGGGTAAAGCCGTGGACGAAGATGATGAGGTCAAAGGATATGAGCGGGGCGAGGGCGATTATGTCATGCTGGAGGACGACGAACTCGATGCGGTGGCGCTTGAGAGCACGCGCACGATCGACATTGAGCTGTTCGTGCCGCGCGACAGTATCGAATGGATCTGGCTCGACACGCCGCACTATCTGACGCCGGATGATGCCGTCGGTGAGGAAGCCTATTGTGTCATCCGCGATGCCATGGCGGCCACGCAAATGATCGGAATCTCGCGGCTGGTCATGTACCGCCGCGAGCGGGCGGTCATGCTGGAACCACTAGACAAGGGTATCATATTATGGACATTGCGATTTGGCGATGAAGTGCGCGGCGAGGGGGACTATTTCGGCGATATCGAGGCGAAATCAGTGGATTCGAAGCTGCTGGCTATGATGCGAAAACTGATCGTGGAACGCACCAAGCCGTGGGATCCCGGCATGGTTGCCGATCCCGTGCAGCAAAAACTGCTCGACATCATCGCATCCAGAAAGAAGGGCCGCAAACGCCCCGCAAAGGCTCGAGCCGATCAAGAGGCGGCGCCCGGCAATGTCATCAGCATCATGGACGCGCTTCGAAAGAGCCTTTCGCAGGAAGCCGGCGCAAAGAAACGGTAGGGGTCGAGGTTGCGTTAATCCCGTGAGAATGGCCGGCCTCAGACGCTGCGCTTCCGTCTTTTCTCGGCACGTAGCGGCACGGCCGATGTCTTGAATTCGGCCCATGGGTCTGAACGAAGTGCGCCAAGCCTTGCCGGCGCGTTGAGCACGGTGAAATAGTCAGGCCCGATGGCGGCGCTAAGTTCATCCCATGACAGAGGCATGGAAACCGCGGCACCCGAACGGGCGCGCGTCGAATATGGCGCCACCGCCGTGGCACCTCGCTGGTTGCGAAGGTAGTCAATCAGGATCTTTCCCTTCCGTTTCGATTTGGCGATGGTCGAGACGCAACGTCCGGGGCTGTCAGATGCCATCGCATCGGCGATACCCTTCGTAAAGGCTTTGATCTCTGGCCATTCAGCTTTCGGCACGAGCGGGCAGACAATGTGCAGACCCTTGCCGCCCGATGTCTTGACGAAGGGGGTAAGCCCTGCCTGAATCAGCCGCTCTCGCGTTTCCTCCGCCGCAGCAATCACCTCGCTCCAATTGACACCAGGCCCCGGATCGAGGTCCATGACGATGGTGTCCGGCTTCTCCCAATTGCCGATCATCGATCCCCATGGATGAATCTCAAGGACCGCTGCCTGCACCAGGCCAATCAGCCCATCGAGACCGTTGATGCTGACATAGGGCTCTTCGTCTTTAGGATCCTTGGCAAGGGCAATATTCCGGTTCATGCCATTCCACGCGTGCTTCTGGAAGAAGTGCTGGCCATTGATCCCGTTCGGGCAACGGACCAGCGCTAAGGGTCGACTGACGATGAACGGCCCCATATGGCTCCAGACTTCAGCATAATAATCGGCAAGCCCAGCCTTGGTCACACCCTCGTCCGGCCAATAGAGGCGGTCGCCATGGGTCAGGGTCACGTTGGGTCGGACAGGTGTTGCCCGTGCCTTCGCCGCAGCTTTCGGCACCTCGCGCACGATTTCCAAGGGATCCTTGTCTTCGCGCAGACCGCGGAAAGAGGCGTGGCGCAAATGCCCGTCGGCTGTCCATGTGCGGAATTCGACCTCTGCCACCAAATCGGGCTGCACGAAGCGGACGCCTCGACTTTCCTCGGCGGTCAGTGTCGCCGCAAAGGGGCTTTGGTCGGCCTTCAGGCGGCTCAGTCTTTTGAAGAGCTGCTCGGCAACGACATTGCTGAAACCCGTGCCGACGCGGCCGACGTGCTCGAGCTTGCCCTTGTCATAGACGCCAAGGACCAGCGATCCGATAGCCTTTCTGGAGGTGCTGGAGGCGACCCAGCCGGCAATGACGAACTCCTGGCGCGACGAGCATTTCGATTTGACCCATGTCTTTCCGCGCCCAGATCGATAAGGGTCACTCGCCACCTTGGAAACAATGCCCTCCAGGCTGAGCCGACAGGCATGCTTCAACAACAGATCACCATTCGCATCGAAGTGGCTGCTGAAACGCAGGGTCCCGGTCTCCGCGGGTATGATCTCCTGCAGTAGTTCCTTACGCTGGACCAGCGGGCAAGCCCGGAGATCATAGCCGTCGAGAAAGATGAGATCGAACGCGTAGAAGACGAAGCGATCGCTGCGGCCCTCGCTGAGATCCGATTGCAAGGCGGAGAAATCCGAAGCGCCGGCTGCCTGCTCCACCACCAGCTCTCCATCGATGATGGCCGCTCCGACTGGCAGGCTTTTGAAGGCGCCGACAATGTCCTTGCCGAACTTTGCCGTCCAGTCGAGGCCGCTGCGGGTCAGCAACTTGATGCGGCCGGCCTCGATGCGAACCTCGAGCCGATAGCCGTCGAATTTGATTTCATGAAGCCAGCGTGCTCCGAGCGGCGGCTTTGACACCAGAGTTGCCAAAGCAGGCTTGACGAAGGTCGGGAGTGCCGCTTTTTTTGCACCTTTCACGGTAGACGGTTCGGCGAGGGCGGGCGCTGCATCGGGGGGAGTGGGTTCGGGCTTGTTCTTCGGCTTGGGTTTCCTGCGATCGATCCTGCCCGTCCTGGAGGACCAACCTGGCTCTTCTCCCTTGACCTCGTCAATCTCTCTGCCCGTTTTGGCCGATTCCGGTCGCTCATCGAGTATGTCGGGCGCGCCTTCCGGTCGGGCCGCATCGTCCTCTCCTTTGATCAGCAGCCAGTTTTCTCTCTTGTCCCGTGGCTTTCCGGCCATACGGATCAGATGCCAATGACCTCCCAGTTTTTCTCCATGCAGCTCGAATTCGAGATGGCCCTTGGCGTAACCCTTATGGGGATCGCCGAGCGGCGTCCAGGAACCGCGATCCCAGACGATGACGGTGCCTCCGCCATATTCACCCTTCGGGATGGTGCCTTCGAAGTCGCCATATTCCAGAGGATGATCCTCCGTTTGTACGGCGAGCCGCTTCTCGCCGACGACCAGGCTCGGTCCCCTGGTGACGGCCCAGCTTTTCAACACGCCATCCATTTCAAGGCGAAAATCATAATGAAGCCGGCGCGCCGCATGCTTTTGAATGACGAAGCTGCTGCCGGCAGGCTTTCGCTTTCTGGCCGCCCGGCCCTTCGGCTCTGCTGTTCTGCCGAAATCGCGTTTACGGTTGTAATCCTCTAGCGCCATTGTCAACTCGCCTTGCGCTCACGCCGTGACGGTGTCCGCGGGTTCGATTTCGCTGTCTTTCCACGCGCAGAACCCGACTTCGTCGTTGCCCGTTTCGATTTGCCGCCATTGCGCAAGCCGGCACTCTCTCGCAGAGCCTCCATGAGATCGGTGACATCGGTCACTTTGGTGGGCTTGCGTACCGGGATCGGCTTGCCTTCGACTTTGGCCTTGACGAGCTCGGTGAGCGCCGCCTCGTAGCGATCGTCGAACGCGCTCGCGTCGAATGCACCTTTCTTCGTGGCAATGATGTGTTTGGCGAGATCGAGCATCTCGCCCTTGATTTTGATATCCGGCACATCTTCGAAGGCCTCGTCCACCGGGCGAACCTCGTAGTCGAAGTTCAAGGTCGTGGCGATCAAGCCCTTTCCATGCGCGCGGATCATGAACGTCCGCAGGCGCCGGAAAATAACTGTCTGGGCGATCGCGGCGACCTTCTGCTTGCGCATTCCTTCGCGGATCAGCGCAAAGGCCTCTTCGCCGGCGGCGGCTGAAGGAGCGAGATAATAAGGCCGATCAAAATAAACGTCATCGATATCGGAGCACGCAAGAAACGCCGTCACGTGGAGGATCTTGTCGCTTTCCGGAACGGCAGCGGCGACCTCGTCGGGTTCAAGAATGATGTAGTCGTCCTTGTTGATCTCATAGCCCTTGACCTGATCGTCGCGCTCCACCGGTTTTCCGGTCTCGCTGTCGACGAACTCCCGCCTCACGCGATTGCCGGTTTCCCGGTTGAGGGTATGGAAGGAGATCCGCTCCGACGTCGAAACGGCGGTGTAGAGGGCGACCGCGCAGCTCACCTCACCAAATTTCAGAAATCCCTTCCATTGCGCGCGCGGGGCCATATGACAACTCCAGATCGACACTCGGAATCAAACGAGACACGCCGAGCATTGTTCCTCGGGCGGCAGAGGGCGCCTGCCTTGGCGGCATCGGCGCGAAAGGAAATCAAATATCGATCAGGGCAATCCCAAGATCCTTTTGATGGCTGCGTCGAAGATGGCTCGGCGCTTCGACAATAGTTGCCTCTAATGTCGAATGAACGGTTCCGTCGAGAAAATGGCCTCTGCGGGTCGAGCCATCCTTCAGGCCAAGGACAGCATGGAGATGCAGGCTCGCCTTGCCGTCATCACCCGTCGCAAATGTTGCGAGCGCGGAATAGGCTTCTTCGTTGGTGTCGAGTACGATGACGTAGGTCTTTTGGCCGTCTACCTCGCTGATTTTTCTGAAGTTCATGAGGAATTCCTTGCCATATTGGCGTCACGGGATTGGGCAATCGGCAAATCCGCTTGGACTGGCCTCGAAAAGCAATTCGCACCTATCACCATCGGCATGATGCCGCCAATCTGCTCATGAGGCTCGTCCGCCTTCGTCATCAATAACGCTGGTATCGGGGCGGTCTCCGCCAGCGGCATGTTGCGTATGCCAGCCGCCATCGGGAAGCTGATAGGCAATCTCGGCATCGCGACCTTCGAGATGTTGGCGTTCGGCCGCCGCCTTGGCCGCGGCAAGCGCGGTGTCGTGGTCCGGGAAGGTCTCAGACCAAACGTCTCCAAGGCGGTAGCCATATCCGCCATCGTGCTTTCCAACATGGTAGGTAACAGTCATCCCCTTACCCTCCATTCCGGCGCCTCCTGGCGCTTACCGTCTTGCCAGGCGCATGACGAGCGATACGACGAACAATATGAGGAAGATGAAGAAAAGGATTTGAGCGATTGACGCCGATGCACCCGCAATGCCACCGAACCCGAGCGCGCCTGCTATCAGGGCCACGACTAGAAATACCAGCGCGTAATAGAGCATCTTTGCCTCCACAGTTGTTACGATGGGAAAACGACGCAAACCACGCTTGGTTCCTCGCCATGAACAGGAGGTCGATTAATTTATTGAATCACAACGATATTGAGGCGCGTATTCATGCTTGGTGACGCGTTCAAACAGACCCGCTGGCGACCGCCGCCGACGTCGGATTTGAAGGCTTCGTTATTGGCGATGATACTCGGAACAAAGGCCGGAAGGCCGAGTTACTACCAAGCCAGAATAGATTGGCAGATAACCCGCTTGGGTGAGGAGGAACGATGGCCACTGACAAGCACGAACAGATCCGCCGCCGCGCTTACGAACTATGGGAGGAGGAAGGCCGCCCGGAGGGAGCGGCAATGCGCCATTGGCTGCAAGCCGCCGATGAACTAGAGGAAGACAATGAGCATGAGACGCTGACGGATCTGATTGATGAGGACGACCGTGATGACGAAGCCATGCTTCATGCCGCTGGCGAAAGCGGAGATTTTGGCCGGTCGCCACCAAACGGAAGAACGGTGACACCGCTGGACGTTGATCACTATACGAAATCCTGAATGTCCAATTCAGGAGGATGGCGCCGCTCGGCGGCGTCGAAGATGATAGGCCTGAAGCCTGGCCACCTGCCGCTCTAGGTGACATTGATTGAGGGCAAAAAGGACATGACTTCGTTGCGGCGCCTGGGAGCGAGCCCCTCTATTTCCTGTTTCCAAAAAGTCTCGGCTTCCGGCGGATCACCTTCCCAGCTTTTGGTCGATAGAATGTTATCGTCCATCACCAGAAGTCTGCGTCCACCCAGACGCAGATATTCGTTCGCAAGGTCCTGAGCGCTGTTGTTCATCATTCTAGTCCTCGAAAAGGATCGATGACGTCTGCAACCCACCGCCTGTTTGCTGACACGAAATGGCTTGCAACGGCGAGGAGAAGGGCTCTCGCGGCCCTTCCATGGGTTTCGTCACTGGCATTTTTTGGTGGAGGTCTTGTCGTTCGTCTGGCTATCCTGCGCGCTATTGCTCTGAGTGGTGTTCTTACCGGTCTTCACCGCGTTGCAGTCCTGGGATTGGCCATTGGAATTGGCATGGCTGCCGGACGTGTCGCCGCCGTTCGTACCCGCGTTTCCATTGGACGTATCGCCGCTCTGCGAGCCGGTGCCTGCGCCATTGCCGCTGCCCGAGCCGCTGGAGCTGGACTGCTGCGCCATGGCGGCGGTGGCCATGCCAATTGAAAGGACACACACAGCGATCATCTTCGTAGACATTGGATATTTCCTCTCTTCTGTTGTCATGTTCAAACTCGCCGGCCTTGAAGTTGTTTCGAAATATTCAGATTTTATTTCTCGGGAACCTCAGCAACTTTGGGCCGTTAACGGCAGTAGTTTGATACGGTCTTCCACTAACAGGGCTTGCTTTGGACAATTCCGCACCATTGACGCAAAGATATGCCTTGCGCCGCGACCAGCCACTATGGGCCGCCATCCGCGGCGGATCGATCAAAACGGGCCAAACTATTGCTCACAACGCCTATGACGTGATCATTGTCGGTGCCGGCATAAGCGGTGCCCTTATGGCGCATGCACTGAGCGGGAAAAATCTGCGCGTCCTCGTGGTCGATCGCCGGTCACCCGTGCAGGGGAGCAGCCTAGCAAGCACGGCGATGATCCAGCATGAAATCGATGTTCCTCTGCATGTGCTTCAGAAATCGATGGGGGTCAGGAACGCTCAGCGCGTTTGGCAGCGTTCGGCAGGCGCGGTGGAGCAACTCGCGGGAATTGTACAAGATCTCAATATCAAATGCTCGTTCCAGCGAAAAAGGAGCCTGTTTCTGGCAGGGGAGGAATACGGCGCGCGTGCATTGAAGGCGGAATGGGAGGCGAGGAGCGAAGCGGGCATCGGGGCAGAGCTTCTAGGTGCTTCAGTGCTACGAGAACAGTTCCAGATCGTTCGCACGGCCGCGATCGACAGCACGATCTCTGCCTCTGCGAATCCAGCGCAACTGACAGCGGGAATTCTCCGGCGCGCCGCGATGCATGGCACGGAAATCGCTTCCAGCGTCGAGATCAAGGATGTCAGGGCATTTGACGAGGATGTGGTGCTCTCGACGTCGGAAGGAACCATGCTGTCGGCGCGACAGGTCGTGTTCTGCACGGGTTACGAATTCTTGGAATCGCTTGCGAACAAAAGCCAGAAGGTGATTTCCACTTGGGCTCTCGCCAGCCGGCCCAAGCTCAAACGGCCGGAGTGGCTGGATCAGTATCTCGTCTGGGAAGGATCCGATCCGTATCTCTATTTTCGATCCACACCTGACGGCAGGGTCATTCTTGGGGGAGAAGATGAAAATGGTGAAGACGCTTACAAGGACCAGACGAAGCGCGCGCGCAAGACGAAGGCGCTGGTCGAAAAGCTAGCGGACCTCACAGGCATAGCGATTGGGAAGCCGGAATTCAAATGGTCAGCGGCCTTTGCCGTTACACCTGATGGCCTGCCTATGATTGGACGTGTCCCTCACATGAAGAACGTGTTCGTGACAATGGGTTTCGGGGGAAATGGCATCACATTCAGTCAGATCGCAGCCGAGCTGATCGCGGGCGAGATCCTTGGGCATCATGATACCGATTGGGATCTGTTTCCTATTTCCTGAGGCGATCAAGAGTTCAGCGGCCGTCATTGTGCGGATGAGACGCTTGCCAACGTTGGGAACTATAGGCTGTTGCGGGCGTTCGGGTAAGGCCAACACAAGAGGAGGCCATAATGATTTCCGCAGACAAGATTGCCGAACATATGGAAGTGATCGCGGCAGATGGCATCCATGTCGGGACCGTCGACCACATGGATGGAGAAAGCCGCATCAAGCTTACCAAAAACGGCTTCGACGACGGTCGGCACCATCTGATCCCGATCGATTGGGTCGATCACGTCGACGCCCACGTCCATCTGACGAAAAATTCGGACTATGTCCGTAGCCAATGGTCTTCGATCAACTGACAGATCGTGAAGGGGCCATGGTCATTGCTCTGTGGCCCCATTCCTGTGCATCATCGCACGGCATTCGAGCTATATCGAGGCGATAGCGCACTCTGCTCTTGCGTTGGTTTGATATCCTCAACCACTATCGCTTCGCGGAGGGATCCCAATTCTTCTTTACGCGATCGGCTTCATCCGCATCGGCGCGTCCCGATGGGATTCCCGGGGAAGCTGTCGATACAGGGTCCGATGCTGGAAAGGTGTCTTCCAGGCCTTTCTCGAGTGAGCCCTTGGCGTTCTTTTTGCGCTGCTCGGCCTGTTCCTGTTTCATCGATTCGACCGCTGGCGACTTGTCATTGGACATTGATGTTCCTCCGGTGTCTAGGGTAATCCGCCTAGCTCCAAGAAGTTCCGTCTTGGCCGGTCCATCGGCAGTTTGGACGGCGCTCGGCAAAGTCAAATTAGCTTCGCATCGCTTTGGCGAGAGGTTCAGCGTGCTCGTCGATAGCGCCGACTATTGCTCGGAAGGGATGCTTGAGTTCGTGTGGCCTTCATTGACGGACATAACGCCGTTTGCAGTCGATGGAACAATCTAGGGTCTGACGTGTTTCCTCCAAGTATCCGCAACTGGATGCAAAATTCGGAGGAACTCCATGAAAAAGTTGGCTTTTAGCCTTGCTGCCATATGTCTGGCGGCCCCGGTCGCGTTCGCCCAGAGCGAGACGCCGAAGACATCGCAGACCACTCCTGCAATGCCCACTTCCGGCGAAACCAATCCCGGCGCACCGGTGGCTGGCAAAAACAGTTTTACCGAGGCCCAAGCAAAATCGCGGATCGAAAACGCAGGCTACACCGACGTGTCGGGTCTCAAACTCGATGACCAGGGCGTATGGCGGGCGATGGCCAGCAAGGATGGAAAGCAGGGAAGCGTCTCTGTCGACTTCCAAGGCAATGTCGTGATGGCAAAGTGATCGCTTTCAACGATCAAACCACAATAACAATGAAGAGGAAATGCCGATGACCATCGTTAGTGGACTTTATGACAATTACGACGACGCGCAAACGGCCGTGAAGGCCTTGGAAGATGCAGGCGTGCCTTCCGATCAGATCAGTATCGTCTCGCGCAAAGACGGTAAGGAAAAGGTCGAAGGGCAGGGCAACAATGCCGCCGAAGGTGCGGGAACAGGCGCTGGAATTGGTGTTGTCGCTGGTGGCGCTGGCGGCTTGCTGGCAGGGCTTGGCATGCTGGCTATCCCTGGCGTTGGCCCCGTGGTTGCAGCCGGTTGGCTTGCAGCGACAGCGGCTGGCGCCGTTGCAGGCGCCGTGGTCGGTGGCGCTGCAGGCGGGATCGTCGGCGCAATGATCTCATCCGGCGTTCCTGAAAAGGACGCCCACTTATATGCTGAAGCCTTGCGTCGTGGTGGCTCCGTCGTCATTGCAAAAGTGGCAGACGACAAGGTTGCGGCATCGCAGACGATCCTTAACGACGCACGAGCGGTCGATCTTGATGACCTTCGGGCCAAGTATAGTGCCGATGGATGGTTGCACTTCGACGATGCGGCCGATCCGTACACGTCCGATCAGATTGCCGCAGAGCGTGGGCGCGATCGGATAGATCCGCGCGCTTAAGCGACTTTAGAGGGCGGCTGCGAAGCTGCCCTCCGCTCAATCGATGGAAGCAGTTCATATTCGGTCGGCTCGCAAGGCTACAGAAGATCCATGTCCGTTTGTGGCGCCACCCGTCCGAACAAGCGATATTATGCCGAGCTTCGCAGCAGAATTCACCGAAACATAGGAATTTCCATTGAACGGTTGCTGCTTTCGGCCCAGAGCGATCAGACCCTTATGATAAGACGCAAATAGCGGACTTTCATCAAGCCAGAAAGTCCGCCATTCTAAGATTCAGAAGATTGGGCCAGAGCAGACGTGAGTCGGATTGACATGAACTGTTGAGTGTTTGCCAGAACGCGTCCGACGCAGAAGCAGATAGTCTCTGTCGTGCCTGATCCGTCCAGGGCTTATCCCTTGGCGGCTTTCTGCGCCGCCTCGAAGACTTCGCGTGCGGACGTCGTACCCGCGATGTGCTCCGTTTTCTCGGCTCCGAGATCCATCCATCCCGCATTTACGGCCTCATACATTTCTTCCGCAGGTCCCGTGTGGCCTTTGGGGATACCGAGCTGCTCGAACGCTTCCGCCCACCCCGCACGCGGGACTGCAAAGGCTTTCACGTCGAGCTTCAGGACTTCGCCCAATTGCTCGGCGACTTCATCCGCGCTGATCATCGAACCAAGCTCGATGACGCGCTGTCCTGACCAGGCTGCCCCGGTCAAAAGCGTTGCCACCTCCGCGCCGATGTCGCTCGTCGCGACCATGGTCGATTTCCGGTTTGTCGGATTATAGTAGACCGGTAGCATCCCACCTTGAGCGACCTGCAAGCCGTATAGGAAGTTTTCGAAGAAACCGCCCGCGCGCAGAAAGGTGACCGGAGATGTCAGATTGCGAAAACCTTGCTCCAGAAGCGAGAGCGCCGTGATCATCCCGAGCCCGCTGGTTCTGTTCGCACCCATCGACGAGAGCGCTATCACGCGCGGCGGCGCTGCCTCGGTGAGCGCTGCGACATAGTTCGCAATCACGCCCTTCGCTTCTTTATAGTCAGGCGAAGGTGCCCATACAGAAGGCAACATGACAAACGCACCTTCAACGCCTTTGAGCGCCTGCTCGATGGCTGCCGCGTCATTCCAATCGCCGTCCACCAATTCCACGCCCTGGTCCGCCCAGATAACCGCCTTTTCGCGACTACGGACCAATGCGCGGACTTTATTGCCTTGTGCCAACAGATGTTGTGCCGTTGCACCACCGACTTTTCCGGTAATTCCCATTACTAAAAACATGCGTTTTCTCCTGATTTTGAGGGACAGAACAATGCCGCTGTTCGTTCAATGGACGAGCGGCAAAATGGCCCGGATACGAGGATCGCGCAGATAGAGGCCGCCCCATGTCGTCGCGCCTAGAAGCAGGGAAATAAGTTCGGGCGGCGACCCCAGCTCACCGATGCGAATATGGGCGCAGATCGCGCCTCCCAGAAAGCCCGTCACCAGGATCGCCCCGAGGACGGCGGTCGCCGGAATGGCGTAAAGTATGGCACAGGCGAGTATGATTGGACCAACGACACGGGTCAGGCCCATCGCGAATCCGGCTTCCTGCAATATGCTGGCGATCTGTTCCGGCGCGAGAAGCTGAATAGCGCCGTCTGCCACCAGAGCGATAACGACGAATGCACTCATTATCCGGCCGGTCCACAGGGCGCGACGCAAGGGAATGGTTGCAGGCACCTGATTTAGATTCATAGTTTCGGACACTTGCTGTTCTCCGAAGGGTGGATCCCAATATTTGGAACTTACTGTGCCTCTCATGTGTGATAAATATCAAAGAAAAGAACTCATTGTTCTCCTAGGTGATAACAATATAGAGGCACGAAAATGCAGAATCTCGAGCCCGTCCTTATATTCGTGACGGTAGCGGAAATGGGGAGCTTCACCCGCGCAGCCGATAGCCTCGGCATACAAAAAGGGAGGGCCTCGATGGCGGTCCGGAAACTGGAAGAAGATGTCGGTGTCAGGCTCCTGCATCGGACGACGCGAAGTGTGCAGTTGACGGAGGACGGACGCGCATTTCACGCCCGTGCCCGCGATCTTCTTGCTGAAGTTGATGACCTGCACACGATGTTCGCAGACGACCGCGTGGCACTTCGCGGACGTCTACGAGTCGATCTTCCGACCGAGGTGGCGCGCACAACGATCGTGCCGGCATTGCCGGATTTCATGGCGGCTCACCCCGAGTTGGAGCTGGAGGTATCGAGTACGGATCGGCAAGTTGATCTGGTCCAAGAGGGGTTCGACTGTGTATTGCGGCTTGGCCCCATCAGGGACGAGACGCTGATTGCCCGCCCACTGGGTCTCTTACGCATGGTCAACGCTGCCAGTCCCGCCTATCTGGCGTGCTATGGCGTCCCTCGATCGCTGGAAGATCTCCAACGTCAGAAGCATAGGACAATTCATTTTTCGACGGCGCTGGGTGCAAGACCCTACGGATGGGAATATCCGGACGACGACCGCTATGCGACGCTTCAGTTGCCGGGTGCGCTACACGTTAACAGCGCGCAAACCTACGATGCCGCTGCCCTCGCTGGCCTTGGCCTGATTCAGGCGCCGCTCTTGGGAATTGGCCAATACTTGGAGAGTGGAGCGCTAGTGGAAGTTCTCCCCGGTTTTCGTCGCCGGGCGGTCGCCGTATCCCTCGTCGTAGCACATCGGAGCAATCTGTCGCGCCGTGTCCGGGCATTCATGAAATGGATCGAAGATGTGCTGACGCCGTATATGGAATAGATAGGCGCTTTCGAATCGAAGATCGGTATCCACGGCTATGGCTTCGTGCCGATGCGGGTCCCGGCGGATTTCGACTATTGGGGCCTATTTCATGCGGTCGATGAGCGCATACCTGTCGATTCCCTGGCTTTCGGGGCGCGCGTCTTCAAGCAGTGTAGCGGCGTCTTCCCTGGCTGGCCAATCCATATCACATGGGCGGCGATGGCGCTTTCGCTTATGGCCTGGGGGCCGGGAAAAGCGTCTGTCGATCATCTTCTGACAAAGTTTCTCACGGTATAGAATGGATCAACATCTCTCAGCACCTAATCGCTTCGACGCAAGAGTTCCATAATATACCTTATCTGATTTTGTCTTGTAGGGGGGTACATTCTATTTCCAAGTGCGACATGCCAGTAAATTCAATGGCTTCACTTTGGAGATTTTGGCATGTCGCTTTGCTATCAGCAGTTCACCCTCGCCGATCGTCGCCGTCTTTATCATCTCAGAGAGCGAAAGGTGCCAGTTGGCGAGATCGCCCGCCAGCTCGGACGTCATCGCTCAACGATCTATCGTGAGCTCAAGCGCAACACTTTCCACGATCGCGAGTTTCCCGAGTACACCGGCTACTTTGATACGATCGCCGATGACATCGCCAAGGAGCGGCGCCGAAGGCTGCGCAAGCTCAGGCGGCATCCAAGACTGCGCGAGCTGGTCATTGACCGCCTGAAGGCCTATTGGTCACCGGAACAGATTGCCGGTCGCCTTGCCGAAGACAGCGCAAACCCCGTTCGCATTTGCCCGGAGACCATCTATCGCTTTGTCTACTGCAAGGAGGATTATGGTCTGGGCCTCTATCGCTACCTGCCGGAGGCACGTCGCAAGCGTCGCCCTCGGGGCTCTCGCCGACCGCGCGGGAACGTCTTCCCGGCCGATTGCAGGATATCCCAAAGACCTGATTTTATTGGCAATCGGACCGAGTTCGGACATTGGGAAGGCGATCTGCTGATCTTCAAGCGGGAGCTTGGGCCGACCAATATCACCTCACTGGTTGAACGCAAGAGCCGCTATACGGTCATGCTCAAGAACAACAGTCGTCATTCGCGACCGATCATGGATAAGATCGTTCATGCTTTCTCGCTGTTGCCAGCGTTGGCGCGGCGGAGCTTTACCTTCGATCGCGGCACGGAGTTCAGCGGCTTCAGGGCTTTGGAGGAAGGCATCGGCGCCAGGAGCTGGTTCTGCGATCCAAGCGCGCCATGGCAAAAAGGCGCCGTTGAGAACACCAACAAACGCATCCGCCGCTTCATGCCTGGTGACACGGATCTTGCCAATGTCACCCAACAGCAACTGACCGACTTGGCGCATCATCTAAACTCACAGCCGCGCAAATGCCTCGGATATCGGACCCCCGCCGAAGCCTTTGCTGCCCATTTGCGCGAAGGTGGCTGATGCCCTACCCTCCAAGGCGGCCATGATGCACTTGGGTTAGCTTCTCCAGGGCTATTTAGTAATGCGACAGTTGGGCCAGTTAGAGATGCGACAGTCTCGCCTCTCGATGCGCTGGTCAATGCCAACGTCGGGAGCAAGGATGACGATCTTCAGCCTGGTCGAGACCAGGAGCGGTCGGAGTCGTCATGTCCTTTACGATCACCATGTCGCAGAAAGAATTGCATCGCCTCGAAGTCATTCAGAAGATCCGTGATCAGCGCCTGAGCGTCGTCCAGGCTGCCGAACTGCTTGGGCTCAGCCGAAGTCAGGTGCACAGACTGCTGCAGGCCTATGACCGGGATGGTCCGGCCGGTCTCGTTTCGAAGAAGCGATTGCGACCTAGCAATCGGCGCCACAGCGAGGAGTTTCGCAATACGGCGCTGGATCTCATCCGCGAGCGCTATCTGGATTTCGGTCCGACATTGGCGCGCGAGAAGCTGATCGAGTTGCACCGGATCTCGATGGCCAAAGAGACGCTGCGTCAATGGATGACGGAGGCCGGCATATGGGTTTCGCGACGCGAGCGTAAGAAGCGGGTTTTCCAGCCGCGTGGCCGGCGCGACTGCTTTGGTGAGCTCGTGCAGATCGATGGCTCGCATCACTGGTGGTTCGAGAACCGTGGGCCCAAATGCGCCCTGCTCGTCTATATCGATGACGCCACCGGCAAGCTCTTGCATCTACGGTTTGCCGGATCGGAGAACACATTCGACTATCTGCACGCGACCAAGGCCTATCTGCAACAATGGGGCAAGCCGCTGGCGTTCTACAGCGACAAGCATGGCGTTTTCCGCAGTACGCATGCGTCTGAGAAAGATCGGACGAGCGGCCTGACACAGTTCGGTCGGGCGCTTTATGAGCTGAACATCGACATTATCTGCGCCAACACCCCGCAGGCCAAAGGCCGTGTGGAGCGCGCCAATCAGACGCTGCAGGATCGCCTTGTGAAGGAATTACGGCTTCGCGGTATCGATACGATCGAGGCAGCCAATGTCTATGCGTCAGAATTTATTGCGGATTTCAACACTCGGTTCGGCAAGCCACCACGCAATCCGAAAGATATGCATCGGCCGCTGGCCGATCATGAGAACCTTGACGGCGCCATGTGCCGCAAGGAAGTCCGCACGCTGTCGCAGGCTCTGACGCTGCGTTACGACAAGGTTTTGTTCATTCTCGATCCGACTGACCTTTCCAGGTCCCTGGCGGGTAAGAAGGTCGTCGTCTGCGACTATCCGGATGGCCGTCTGGAGATCATGCACGAGAGCTTTGCCATGCTCTACAGAACCTTCGACAAGTTGCGATCGGTGCATCGGTCCGAAGTCGTTGAGAACAAGCGTTTGGACGACGTGTTGTCTGCTGTCGCCGAGTTGCAGGTTGGGCGCCAACAGCACCGTAGCAAGAGCGGCCCTCGCCGCACTGGCCAGACGGATCATATGTTTGGGATACCGGATGGCAGCACGAGCAATGGCTATCAGAAGCGCGGTCGCAAGCCCGGTCGGCAGACGGATTACATGAACGATCCGGAAGTCATTGCAAAAAGGCAGAAGGCCCTGGCACGGATGGAAGCAGCGGAATGAAGGGGGGGTGGCCATAGTCTCAAAGCTCACATGAGGAGATTGGCGTCAAGTCATAAGAAGCCTCCTGTCCTTGCCGTCGGATTCCATGGTCTGAGCCTTTTCGCGTGACGCGGCATTCCTTGCCGGTTCAAACTCACATACGGTCGCCGCACTCGCGGCCGCACCATCATTCCGCTTGCGTTGCGGTAAGGCTCAGGAGGACGGGACCATTCTAAAGCGCGGCGTTTGAAGCCATACTTTGAGCCGGTTCGCCCACCTGGATCCGCCAGGATTGATCAGTCCTGGAAGATTTCGAGATTGCTCAGATGGTGCGTTGCTTACGCCGCCTTCATCGCGGCTCCGTCGATTACCATGCCGAACTTGACGTACTTCCAGAGTGCGACGAGCAATTTCCTGGCGAGCGCGACAATGGTACTCTTCTTGTGACGTCCACCGTTAGACTGAACACGGTGAAAGAACCATTCGCTCAGCGCCGAGGATGGTTGATTGCGCAGCCACAGCCAGGCGAGCTGGATCATGGTAGTTCGCAGTCGTGGATTGCCTGCTTTCGACACCCCTTGTTCTCGGTCGATTGTCCCGCTTTGCCAGGGCGTCGGCGCCAAGCCTGCGTAGGCGGCGACCTGTCTACGATTGTCAAAATGCCGAGATAAACCCTCGGTCCAAAGTACAGCCGCAATCTCCGCTCCTACCCCCTTGATGGCGCATAGCATCGCGGCAGGCCGGGTGATTGTGGTGTTCTCAGCGGCTGCATTCACCAGTAGGTCACGCTCGCGCTCAACGACCGCTATATGATCGAGCAGAAGCTCCAAGCGGTCGAGTTCGCGGACAATCTGTGCCTTGAGATGAAGCGGCAAAGCCCGACCGTCGCCGGTTCGGAGTTCATCGAGTCGCATGCGCCTGTCCTTTCGCAGCGGTTGATATCCGCCAATGCCTTGCGCAAAGAGCAGACCCTTGATGCGGTTGACGTGCTCAACCCGCTCAGCAATCAGAACCCGCCGTTCACGACAAATGCGACGACGGTCTTCTTCTTGCGGGCTCGGGACCCTGATCATCGCGCAGACACGAGGCTCGCCACGCTTAAAGGCGAGCAGAGCACGTACCAGCGTCTCGCCATCGATCCTGTCGGTCTTGGCACGCCGACCGCGCCGTGATGCGGCAATTGACGCTGCGTCGACAATATGACTTTCGACGCCATGCTCCTGCAGAACCCGGTGAATCCAGAACCCATCGAGCCCTGCCTCCTGGATCGTAATGATTGGAACGACCCGGCCAATACGGCAGCGCACCTTCTCCTGAAGGTAGGCGAAGCGGGACAGCAGTTCGCCGACATCACCGCCCTGAACCGTATGCTTCGACATCCTCTCACCGCCGCCTGGCGACAATGACGTGACCAGCCACGTGGCCCGGCTCAACTCAAGGGACACAAATATTGCACCCAGATCCGTGCGGATCGCGGTCGTATTGTCGTAGTGGCTGTGGGAAGCTTGCATGGTCGTCTCCTAGAGGTTGATTGCATCTGTACAACCACACTCTCGCAGAGCGCTGGGCGCGGTTCACGCCTCATGGAATCTAAAGCCGAAGGGGTGCCCCTCACCCCCCCCCGCTCCGCCCTTTCAACCCAGCCCAGCCGGCCGGATCGGGGGCTGATCATCAGAGCCAGTGTCGCGTTTCTAACCGGCTGACAATGTCGCAGCACTAATCAGCTTTGACATTCTATTGCAGGGGGTGGGTTCAAGGATGAAGTGCGACTTATGAATGATTTCAATGGCTTAGATGACGAAAGCAGTGATGAAGCGGAAGAGGCTTAAGCATCATGAAGAATGCGATTGATGTATTGGACGAGTCGGGGTTGAGGACCGGTGAGGTGCTTTCTCGGTCGGACATCCATCGGCTGGGGAAGTTACATAGGGTTGTGCACCTATATTTATTCGACACGAAAGGTCGGTTACTTCTCCAGCGCCGCGCATCGACGGTGGATCACTTTCCGGATGCACTAACAATTTCCGTGCTGGGCCATGTGGATGCGGGAGAAAGCAGCATGGACACGGTCGAAAGAGAGCTGGAAGAGGAGCTTGGTCTTTCGCGCGAGAGAGTATCGACCCGCTTCTTATTCTCATACCGACGCGACGCGGTCCTGAGCGAAGAATACATTGATCGACAGTTTAACGATGTGTATGCGGCATGGGGAGATTTCGCGCTTTCGGATGTGGCGGTCGACACTGCGGAAGTGGCGGGCGTGTGCCTGGTCGAGTTTGCTGAATTCGTGGCGATGGCATCGGATCCGAGCAGCGCTCTTGCCGATGTCTATCGGGATGAAGCCAGGGATCTCGTATATTTCTTGGCAAAGCGGTTCGGAACAACGCCGCAATCGATTTGCGAAACGCACCTCCCCTCGTAAGCGGCCGCAAATAGTCACATGTGCGGTTTACATGGCCGCCGCAGTCGCTTACGGGAATGTCGATATTGTGGGTTCAGGGGCGAAGGATCATGTTGATCACGCAAAGCGACTACCATCGAATCTACCGGGTCATCAACAGCCTGCTGATCAACGAAAACGCCAATCCCGCTACGGCGTCGATGTATTTTAGCACCTTTGGTGCCTTCATCCTCGAACATCATTTCAAGGTGAATGCAAAGCCGAAAGGCGGTCTCGCCGCCTATAATCTTGAAGGAAAGCACATCCTTTTCGCAGACCAGCGCGACGATGGCTACGTCTCCGGCGCCGGTGAGAATTTCCACTGCTGGGTCGAAGCGGACGGTTGGGCAATCGACTTCATGACCCCCGCCTTCCCGGAGCGCGCGCCGGATCTGGTGATACCTTCAAGGATGTTTCAGCGTCCGCTTTCGTCCATGGCCCCGTCCATCAACGATCTCGGCCAATCCGGAGATTTCTTCTATCGTTCCGAGCCTGAGGCAACGAACCGTCGCTTTGCAGACTGGCGCAAGCATCCGATGATCGGAGATCTCGCCACCGTCGCCACGAACTGGTTTCGGAAGTCTCCCAAGAAAATGCAGGCATCAATTACCGTTCGGGACCAGGGCGGCAAAACCAACGTTGTGCCGCTTGTCGGCAATTCCCTCGTCGGCGCATGGTGATCTTCGAAAGCCCGTTTAAACCGAGGTGTAAGCCCGCGAAAGATCTCCTCGATACCGTATGAAGGCCTTGGGCGACGTCAGCGGTGCCCGTGGGGCAACGATTGCATTCAATTCCAGACCCATGACATCCAGGCAACAGTCGGTCATGTGATAGCAATTTGAGGCATTCAGAGATGGTCATCAAACACCGAAGCCGGTCTGCCTGGCAAATCCTTCTGCTACCCTTGCAGCTCGTCATAGCCGTGTTCGTGATTATCAGCGAGGTCGCCCGGCCGCTGTACCGGCCGTTCGTGACGTGGTTCTCCTCACTCTCCATCGTGCAGCACTTCGGCGAGTTTGTTGGTTCGTTGCCACGAGCTGTCATCCTCATATTGTTCGTCGTGCCGCTTGCGATTGCCGAGCCGCTGAAGATTTATGCCTTGTTCGTTATCGCCAGGGGCCACGTAATCTCCGGGCTCGTGATAATCGCATTGGCCTATCTGATGAGCTTCCTCTTGGTTGAACGCCTCTTCCACGCGGGTCGCGAGAAGCTGCTCACTTACGGCTGGCTCAAATGGATCATGGATCGCGTCGAGATTGTGCGAAGCTGGGTCTCCGAGATGAGACAAAGCCTCATCGCCTCGGTGCGCGGTTGGCTTGGGTACCCCGGAAACTAAGACGCCAAGGATAACTCAAAGCTTCGCTTCGATGCTTCCATCGGCACCTCGGTCTTCACGTTCAACACGCTCGCGATACCGGTCAGATGGTCGGCCGTGACGATGCGCAGCATCACACTCTCCCGTCGTCGGATGACATTCCATGACCTCGGGGGGCGCCGGACGGCCCTCCCCTATTCACGGCCGGCCGTTCCACTCATCCAAGGCCGGGGGCCGAGACCCTGATCGGGCCCAAGACTCGTATAGCCGCCATCGACGGCAATGTCGCAACCGGTGATGAAGCTTGCAAGGTCGGAGCACGCGAAGATGACAGCGTTGGCGACCTCCCGCCCTCGCCCGACGCGGCCGAGTGGATGCAGAACGGCCGCCCGCCGATCCGCGACCTCTATCGAGCCGGTCGAGGATTCGACGCTGGGCGACCAGGTCACGGCCGGCGAAACGGACAGGACGCGGATCTTCCGCCCGGCCAGCGTCACGGC
This sequence comes from Martinezella lusitana, assembly GCF_010668395.1. Taxonomy (GTDB): domain Bacteria; phylum Pseudomonadota; class Alphaproteobacteria; order Rhizobiales; family Rhizobiaceae; genus Rhizobium; species Rhizobium lusitanum_A. The sequence goes on along the minus strand of NZ_WUEY01000014.1, from coordinate 123,773 downwards.
CAGGTTCTTCGTAATCTGCAGCAAGGCTGCTTTCGAGGCCGGATAGAGCATCCGGTTGACCGCGCCCGACTTGCCTCCGATGCTGCCGATATTGACGATCACCCCTCCTTCGTCCGGCATGCAATCGGAAACTTTGGCGCTGATGATCGCGGCCCCGATCAGGTTCACGTTGAGGAGCCGGATCCAGTCCTGCCGCGTCGCCTGCAAGCCCGGATCGTCATACATGCAGGCGTTGTTGACCAGGCCATCGATCCTGCCGAACAGCCGGACTACCTCGCTTACGCATCGGTCGATCGCGTCGTCGTCCGACAGGTCGGCCTCGACAAAATGCGCGTCCGGCCCCAGGCGGCGCGCGAGTTCCTCGCCCTTTGGCCGCCCCCGCCCCACCAGAGCCACTTTCGCTCCCGCTTCCAGCAGGCATTCGGCAATATCCGCACCCAGCCCTTGAGTGGCACCCGTTACTATGAAACTGCGTCCATCGAGCCGGATCATTGGAAACCAGCCTTGATCAGATCGTCGACATCGGCCACCGCGCCGATCAGCCCGATATTGAACAGAGCCGCTTCGTGCACGTCGGCGTTGGCGGCCGAACAGGCATCCTGGGCAACCGTCACCACATATCCCATGTCGGCTGCGTGCCGGGCGGTGTGCTCGACACATGAGTTGGTTGCCACGCCCGCCAGGACGAGATGCGTCGCGCCAAGCTCGCGAAGGCGCATCTCAAGCGCAGAATCATAAAAGCCGTTGACGCGGTTATGGACCACGACAGCCTCGCGGCCGACGGGGCCGAGGCCCTTGAAAAATTCGGAGCCCCATTCACCCTCTATGACAGCGCCCTTGGCGACCACATTGCGGAATATAGGCGCGTTCTCCAAGAAGGATTTCGAGGTGGGTGGACGGGCGGTGCGGACGTGAACGACGGGAATGGATGCCGCCCGCGCGCCACCGAGCAACCGCTCCGCGGCCATAAGCACCTTGTCTCTGTTGGTCCCGCCTTCGCCAAAGCCAAGCCTTATCCTGCCATCGGGATGAAGGACATCGTTTTGATAGTGAAGAACGACCAGTACCGTGGCCTGAAGGAGTGGTGTCCGGTCGATCAAATGAAAACCTCCAGGGCGTTGTGAACGCCGTCGCAATTGATGAGGTCCACACGCTTCTGCATGATGCGCCATTCGTCTTCGATGAGAACGAGCGAATGTGTGTAGTGCCCGGCAAGCTGGCGCTGATCACGCCGCGCGCGCCATTCCGTCAGCTGGAAGGTCGAGCGGACGATCAGTTCGCCGGCGCTGCGCGATCCACGGACGATCATCACGTTTCCGACGATACGGGCGGTCCGGGTCACGGGCGATTGCGACCACGCGCGCACATGGTTCAGCCGCCGGCGCCTGACTTCACGCATCACGGCATCCTCGTAGAAGAGCGAGGCGTGGTTGAGCGCATCCGTCTGGTCATGAGCGAGTGGCACCCAATAGGTGCCGCCATCGGCAAAGAGGGCTTCCCACCTGTCCCATTCGCGATCGTCCAGAAGTGCGGCCTCGTGATAGAGATACTGCTCGATCTCGTGATGGAAGTCCGGCGTGGTGGACATGTCCACCGCCACTCCGGTTTTCTGGGTATTGGACGTTGTCATCCCCGGCTCCCCTATTCTGCTGCGGTTGCGGCGCGGCCATCACCGCCGCCCGGTGCTTGCATGTATTCGCGCCATGCGCGGAACTGGTTGCGCATCGGAAGCTCGGTCACGCCTTTACCGATGATCTCGTGATCGCCTTTAATGTCTCTGCCGTAGTTGCGGTGGTGGCTGATCCACTTGCCGCCATCGGAATGCATCCCTTCCTGGCAGCGGCGATAGAGATCGACGTCGTCCACCATGACCAATGAGGAGGGCGAGTTGACGATATTGGTGTAGCTGATGGTTCTCTGGAAGAACTCGTCATTGGTGCCCATCAGGCGGAATGTGAAGAACTCGATCATTGTGCGACCGACCGAGATCGGGCGAATGACGCGCATCTGCTGAAAGCCGACATGAGGCGAACAGCTTGGATAGAACACCGTATTGTGACGGTTCAGCTTGAGGATTTCTCCCGCGCGTTCCTTGCCATAGGCAGCGTCCAGTTGCTGGCGATACTCAAGCGAAATGCGGTCGCCCGGCGCATTGAAGATCGCGTCGAAGTAGCTGTGGCCATAGTCATAGCAGCGGAAATCGAGCGATTCCCAGAAGGCATTCGGCTCGCCGTTGCCCTCGATGATGTGCAGCTGGAACGGCGACTTTCCGCCGAAACGGCTCTGCGCCGTCTGCTTGGCGGCGGCCCATGACGACTCGTGCGTTGCGGGAGCGTGCGCGGTGTCATTCATGTTTTCCAGAAACAGTTTCCAGTTGTTTTCCTGCCAGACGCGCTGAACCCCGCCCGCAACCTGGACCTTTCCTTCCGGAGCGCGGTCGGCAAAGTTGTCGAGCGTGCTGATCGCGCCGCCGAGGAAGGTCTTCAGGTCCGGCCCTTCCCTGCTCAGACTGGCAAAGACGAAACCGCGATGAGATGCGACGCGAGCAACCGAAGACATCGAGAAGCTTTCGCCCTTCGGATCGAAACCGGTGCCCTCGTACCAGCTGCGGTGCGGGACGCCCAGCAGCGAACCATCCAGCTTGAAGGTCCAGGCATGATAGGGGCAGCGGAAGAGCGGCCCGGCGTTGCCGCAGCCTTCGGAAACGACTTTGGCGCCTTTATGCGGGCAGCGGTTGTGCAGGACATTGACCGCGCCCGACTTGTCACGGACCATGAGGACCGGATCCCGGCCGATCAGCGTGGTCCAGTAGTCGCCTGCGTTCGGAACCTGGCTTTCATGGCCGACATAGACCCATGCCCGCCCGAAAATCCGATCCATTTCGAGCTCGAAAATCTCCGGATCGGTATAGACGTCCTGATGAACGTGGTCTGGATGGACCAGGTCATTCAATCGTGCTTCGAATGGCTCTGTATGCATGGAATCCTCCTTTGTAGGACAGACGGGAAGAGCGACCGTGGAACTCCCCTCCCCGGAACTGGATTGCTGCGGATGCCGATTCATGCCGTCGCAAACGCAAGATCGGCTCACGCTTTTGCGGGAATTGCTCTAGGCGATATCCCGCAAGGCATTGGCGGGATCCGACACTGCCCGCGCGCTTACACGGACACCCGCTTCGATCAGCCGTTTGCCCTGCACGTAATCCTTCGCTGCATTGACGCAGTCCAAGGCGATGATCCTTCCCTGTTTCAGGTATGCCACGGAGAAGGAACGGGACGAGACATCGCCGCGCACGACCTCCTCGTCGTAGCCCCGCGACAAGCCGACCGTCTGAAGCCGAAGATCGTATTGGTTCGACCAGAACCACGGCACGGAACGGTAAGCCTCGGGCATACCGACGATCGCCTTGGCAGCGGTCATAGCCATGTCACTGGCGTTTTGAACCGATTCCAGGCGGATCTGCGCACCGTCGGCAAACGGATTGTTGTGAAGGGCGCAGTCGCCGACAGCATAGATGTCCGGCATGGTAGTCCGACAGAACTCATCGACGACAACGCCATTGCCATAGGCGTAGCTCGCACCGGCGGAAATCAATGCGTCGATGGATGGGGCGATGCCGATGCCGACGATCACCATCTGGCACGGGATTGTTTCTCCCGTACTGAGCCGTACGCCACACGCCCTGCCGCCGCTTTCCTCGATCGCTTCCACCGTTGCGCCGAAACGGATATCCACACCATGAGCGCGGTGCTGTGCTTCGTAGAAGCGCGAAATCACGGGACCGGCGACACGGGCCAGAACCCTGTCCTGCGCCTCGAGAACCGTCACTTTCTTGCCGAGTCCGGTTAGGACCGCGGCAGTTTCCAGGCCGATATAACCGCCGCCGACAACGGCCACATCTTCGACATCGCCAAGTTCCGCCTGGATCCTGTCGACATCGGCACGCGTGCGCACGCTGTGTACGCCTTCAAGGTCGCCGCCGGCACATCTGAGGCGGCGGGGCCGGCCGCCAGCCGCCCATATCAACGTGCCGTAGACGATCACGCTGCCGTCGTCGGCAATGATCTTCATGTCCGATGGATCGACCATGTCGACCTCGCGGCCCGTCAGCAGCGTGACATTCCGCTCCTCCCAGAAGCTCGCCGGGCGCAGCAGGATACGGTCGAAGGTCTTTTCCCGCGAAAGGTAATCCTTGGAAAGGGGCGGCCGTTCGTAGGGCAATTCCGGCTCGTCACCGATAATCGCGATCGATCCGTGGAACTTGAGCTGCCGCAGAGAAATCGCCGCCTGCGCCCCGGCATGGCCGCCGCCCACGATCAGAACGTCATAGCGCGTCTTTACATAGCCAAAAGTGTCGTCCGGCATGGTCTAGTCCTCTGGCGCCACGGCGATCTTCAGGCCGTTCAGTTCGTCGCTGAAGCGTATCTGGCACGCCAACCGGGAAGACAGGGTTCGATGATCGGAGGCATCGAGCAAAGCGTCTTCATCGACACCCATCGCAGGCAAGCGTCCCCAATCCGCATCGTCGACATAGATGTGACAGGTCGAACAGGAACAGCATCCGCCGCAAACAGCGAGTATTTCCTCGACGCCACTATCCCTCACGATCTCCATCAGGCTGCGGTTCGCGAAATTTTCTCTTGCGATTTCATGTTCCTGTCCCGCTCGATCCTTGACTATGAGTTTCAGCATGATCCGCCATCTTCGTTACGTTCATCGCTTTCATTCGATACGGCCTCTGCGCGGCATTCGTCGCAACCGACCCGAATGAAGGAAATGTCTGGTACTTCGTCAAAAACAGCGCGATAGCGACGGCATGGCCGACGCCGATGGCGCGGTGGCGACGCGCCGTCCGGTCGCCACCGTTCACCAGCCCCTGCTTATGCGCTGGGTTCAATTGCGTCCGTTTGGAAAGGTGACCCACTTCCATTCGGTGAGAGTGTCGACATCGACATCGGTTCCCTCGCGGCCGAAACCGCTGTCGCCGACGCCGCCGAACGGCACATGCGGCTCGTCGGCGATCGTGGGCGCATTGATATGAACCATGCCCGCGTTGACTTCCTGCATATAGCGGAAGGCCTTGTTGAGGTCCTTCGTATAGATCGCGGCGCTCAGTCCGTAGTTGGTGTCGTTCGCACGCTCGATCGCCTCGTCCAGGTCTGCGACGGGATAGATCGATGTAACGGGGCCGAAGGTTTCTTCACGGCAAACCGTCATCGTTTCATCCACCCCTGAAAGGATGGTCGGGCGGCAGCGGTTGCCGACCCATTCGCCACCGGTCAGCACCTTGGCGCCTTTGGCACGGGCGTCCTCGATATGTGTTCGCACGCGCTCGCGCTGACGGCCAGAGATGATCGGGCCCAGCCATGTGTCCAGGTCGCGGAGGTCTCCCATGCCCAGGGTCTCGGCTCTGGCAATGAAACGGCGCGTGAACTCCTCTTCGATGCTCTTTTCCACGTAGATCCGGCTTGAAGCCATGCAGGCCTGACCCTGATAGAAGAATTGCCCGATACAGGCTCCCTCGACCGCGGCATCGAGATCGGCATCGGCCAGTACGACCAGCGGGTTCTTGCCTCCGAGTTCAAGCAGCACGCGCCGCATCATCGATCCGCAAAGCGCACTAATATGCTTGCCGACGCGGCTCGACCCGGTGAACATGACGGCCTTGACCAGCGGATGGGTCGTCAGCGCATCGCCGATATCGGCGCCGAGCCCGGTCACCATATTGACCGCTCCGGCCGGTATCCCCGCCTCCTTGTAGATATCGACGAGACGGCTCGTGACCATCGAGGCTTCCTCGGAGGGCAGCATTACCACCGTGTTGCCGGTCGCAAGCGGTGAGGCGCTAAGCTTCGACGCCTTCAAAAGCGGCACGTTGAACGGCGAGATGGTCGCCACGACGCCGAGCGGCTGACGGATGGTCATGGCAAACCGGCCCGGGGTGTCCGAAGGGATCGTCTGGCCCGCGATACGACGCGCCACACCGGCGGCAGAGCGTAGGCAGCCGGCCGCATACCCGACTTCGAAATGCGCCTTGCCGATGGGCGAGCCCACCTCCTTGACGAGAATGTCAAGAAAGTCGTCACGGTATTTTTCGACCAATGCCGCCGCCTTCGACAGCCACGCCTCGCGGTCCAGCGCCATGCTCTTTCCGTAGGTCTTGAACGCGTCGTGGGCGCTTTGGACCGCGCGGTCGATGTCTTTCGTGTCGCCTTCGGCAACCCGCGCATAGGGCGTGTCGTCGTCCGGATTGTTGTCGGTGAAATAGCGACCACTCGATGGTGCGATACGCTCGCCCCCGATCCAATGGTCGATCGACTGAACGGTGGTCCCGCTGCTTATGTTCATGGTCCTCTTCTCCTCCCAAACCAGTTGCCGGCATGGGAGGATGATATGAAGACGCCGGGAAGATCTCCTGCCTGTCCGTGCAGGATTTCTTGCCTATCCGTGCAAATCTCAAAAATCGCCGTCCGGGTCCGGCGGCATCCGGCGCAAGGCGGCGGCCGCGGGACGTTCGAACGCAGCATTCGGGGATGTTCTCTGCGATCGAGAGCACGGAACTCGACAAGAGCCGGCCAGTGTACGATAGTTCATGGGTTGCTTTGAACAAATCGGCGAGAGCCAAGATGGGAACCATCTCCACAGATCAGATTCATATCGGCCGCCGAGGCCGCTTCTGGGAGGAAGCGATCTCCGACCTCTATACCAAAACGACGGTGGCGATTGAAAATCCGGTCCAGTTCTATGGGCGGATCAATTGGCACAAGATCGGAGATGTCGTTCTGTCGGACATTCGTTCCACCTGCTCGGTTGTCGCTCGTGAAAGCAGGCATATCCGGCCCAGCGGAGACAACCCCATCCAAATCAATTTCCAGCTCGAGGGCACGGGAACGGTTCTGCAAGACGGCCGGGAGGCCGTGACGCGACCCGGCGAAGTGACGATGTACGATAGCGCTCGTCCCTATGAGATGCGGTTCGATGGGCCTTTTCGACAGCTGTCCGTCGATTTTCCGCGCGCGATGCTGCAGGATCGGTTGAAATGCAGCGAGCGTGTGACTGCCCGCGGCTTTTCCGGAACGAGCGGGCCAGGACGGTTCCTGTATTCCTACGTCCAGTCGCTTGTCATGGAAAAGAACGATGATGACCTGCTGATTGCCAATTATCTGCAGGATAACCTGATGGAACTGCTGGGCATCGCCCTCTTTTCGCTCAGTCAGACCGGCCCGCTTCAGGATTCCGACACGAAAGCGAGCACATTGTCGCGGGTTAAGGCCCATATCAGGGCCCACCTTTCCGATGCGACGCTGTCGCCTGCCACCACGGCGAAAGCCCAGGGATTGTCGCTGCGCAATCTTTACTACCTGTTTGAAAGCGAGGGGACGACCGTGTGGCGCTTCATCCAGGATACCCGGCTGGATCAGTGCCGGAAGGAAATCGAGGATACCCGCATGTTCGGGCGATCGATCAGCGATATTGCACTAGCCTGGGGCTTTAAAGATTCCGCGCATTTCAGCCGTGCCTTCCGCAGCCGGTTCGGATTGACGCCACGGGAATGTCGAGCGGTGCGTCGGACGTAGCCAAACTCGCAAGGCAATCCCGGAGAATTGCACGGATAGGCAAGAAACCCTGCACGGACAGGCAGGAGATCTTCCCGGCGACTTCATATCATCCTCCCATGCCAAGACTGGCCAGGCAGGAGATCCCGCATATGAACGAAATTTCGACCATAAACTCGCCGATAACCGCGCTGCAGCTCCGTGACAATTTACACTATCTGCACCCTTTCACCGATTACGCGGAGTTGCACGCCGAAGGCTCGCGCATTCAAGATCATGCGGAGGGAGTCTACATCTGGGATACCGACGGCCGCCGCATAATTGACGGACTGGCGGGGCTGGGATGTGTCACCCTGGGATATGGCCGCAAAGAGCTGGCCGAGGTTGCAGCCAGGCAAATGCAAAAGCTGTCCTACAGCCAGTCTTTCTTCAAGACGTCAAATGAACCCGCGATCCAGCTGGCTGAAAAGCTGGTGGAACTGACCCCAAAAGGGCTCAACCACGTATTCTTTACGAATTCGGGCTCGGAAGCCAACGAAACCTGCCTTAAACTGGTCCATCGCTACTGGAACCTCGCCGGCAAGCCGGACAAGCGGGTAATCATCGCGCGGGCGCAGGCCTACCATGGAAGCACGATCGCAACCACCAGCCTCTCCGGCAACCCGGTCTTCTATACGTCCGGAGGCGGAATGCCGATCTCCGGGATAGAGCGTATCGAAGCGCCTTACTGGTATTTGAACGGAGCGGGCGAAACTCCGGAAGAGTTTGGCTTGACGGCGGCGCGCTGGCTTGAAGACAAGATACTGGAGCTGGGCGCCGAGAACGTCGCGGCCTTCTTCGCAGAGCCGTTCCAGGGCGCCGGTGGCGCCATCTTGCCGCCGGATACCTATTGGCCGGAAATCCAGCGAATCTGCAGGAAATACGATGTTCTCCTGGTCATCGACGAGGTCGTCTCCGGCTTCGGGCGAACCGGCAAGTGGTTCGGTTGCGAAACCTTCGGCATCGAAGCCCCGGACCTCATGGCAATAGCAAAGGGCATCACATCCTCGTATTTCCCGATGTCGGCAACGATGGTGAGCGACCGCATCGCATCGCTGCTGATTGAAAAGGGCGGTGAATTCTACCACGGCTTCACCAACTCCGGTCATCCGGTCGGCGCTGCGGTTGCTCTGGAAAACATCCGCATCATGGAGCGCGAACAGGTCGTTGAAAACGCCGCCGAGCTCGGAAAACACTTCGGCGAGCATGTCGCAAGCCTTGCCGACCATCCGCTTGTCGGCAATGTCCGCAGCTGCGGCCTGTTCGCAGGCATCCAGCTCGTTGCAGACAAGGATAAGCGTGTCCTTTTCGACGAGGCGCTGCGCGTGGGCGATCATTGCAGCACGGAGGCTCTTCACCGCGGTCTGGCGTTGCGCGCCATTGGCGATACCATGACCTTGATGCCGCCGCTGATCATCACCCGCGGTCAGATCGACGAGGTTTTCGCAATGACGCGCGATGCCTTGGATGCGACCGCCCGCGCCTTCAAGGCGCGCTAATCCCGGATGATCGGGGAAGCCGGCGGAACCGCGATGAAATGAACGGCTGCAGGCATCTCCATCTCCTCGCCAAATGGCGCCTTCCCCAGACGAAGACGCCGTTGCTTTCCTACCATAAGCTCAAAAACAAGAGGGGAATATTCGATGAGCAATGTCGGATTGAAAGAAGCGCCAAGTGGAAGATTGGACAAGAATTCCATAGGCGTTACCCATATCGTCTTTTTCGTCGTTGCAGCTGCTGCGCCAATGTCGGCTCTTGTCGGCGCAACGCCACCTGCCTTTGCCTTCGGCAATATCGGAGTGCCGGCCGCCTTCGTCACGCTGGGGATCGTCTATCTGCTCTTTGCGATAGGTTTCACGGCGATGACACCGTTCGTGAAAAGCGCAGGCGGCTTTTACTCCTATGTCACCAAGGGGCTGGGCGGGCCTTGGGGAATGGCTGCGGCAATGCTGGCCTTTCTTGCCTATTTCACCATCCAGATCGGCATATACGCGATCTTCGGTGTGTTCGTGAACGCAACCGTCGGACCGCTGGGCTATTCTTTGCCGTGGTGGGTCTGGTCCTTGGCGCTGCTTGTGGTGGTTTTCCTTTGCGGAAGACAGCATGTGGTCTTTTCGGGACGTCTGCTCGGCCTGTGCATGATCGGCGAAATCACATTGCTGACGCTCTTCGCGATTGGCGTTCTAATCAGGGGCGGAGGGCCTGACGGCTTGACGAGCGCGGGTCTGCGGCCAACGGATTTCCTGGCACCGGGCATTGGCGTCGTGATCGTCTTCGTCGTCGGGGCCTTCATCGGTTTCGAAGCGACGGCAATTTTCGGCGAGGAAGCCAAAGATCCCGCAAGAACCATTCCCCGCGCAACCTATCTGGCAGTCGGCATTATCACCGTATTCTACGCGTTTTGCAGCTGGGCTATCGTGCAGTATTACGGCGCAGAGAAGATCATGTCCATTGCGGGAGCCAATCTCGATACATTCTACATGACGGCCTTGCAGGACATTCTCGGAAACTGGGCCGGGTATGCGATGAATATCCTTCTTCTCACCAGTTATTTTGCCGCGCTGCTTTCGTTTCACAATACGTTGAACCGGTATTTCTTCGCCTTCGGCCGCGACGGGCTGGTTTGGAAAGGTCTGGCAAAGGTGCACGAGAAGCACAAGTCGCCCTATGTCGCCGGGGCGGTTCAAGTCATCATCGTGACTTCGGTGATTGCCATTTTCGCTTTGATCAAGGCCGACCCCTATACGACGGTGTTTTCAGGAATGGTTACCGTCTGCGGATTGAGCATTCTTCTTGTGCAGGTGCTCGTGGCCGTTGCGATCTTCGGCCTGTTCAGCAACGGCCGCCAGGGCAAGTCGATATTCCGGGTGCGTGTGGCGCCGTTACTTTCCGGAATAGCGCTCGCAGGGGCGTTCCTGCTGGTATCCGTCAATGTCGACCTGATGACCGGGAGCACGAACCCGCTCGTATACGGGCTTCCGGCGCTCGTCATCTTGCTTGCCGCTGGGGCGGTTGCCATGGGGCTGCGTATCCGCACGCGCAATCCGGCTCTCTACAAGACGCTCAGCGCCGCTTTCGATGATGCCGAACAGGCGGCGCAATGAGCATATGGTCGTAACGACCCCATGCTGAGCCGGCACGGCGCCGATTGCTTTGTCGTGCCGGCTCGACCTCGGAGATTGGGCGCCTCGCCTTCATCGAGCCGGTCGCCGGCGATGCATTCACTCCTCTTGCCGCCCAGCGCAATGTCACGCCTCCGGCGTGGCGGTGGTCTCGATGGTGCGATCCGGTGCCGAATGGCCGCAAGCAGCCTCGCTGCTGCCCCGGTCAGCGTGGCAATGGCTACGATTCCAGCCCGCAGAAGTTGAACCATCGAACCTGCCCGTCACGGAACGCGGCCCTCCTTACTCACATCTTCTAGCAGCCCGAGCAAACCCTTGAGGATTTCCATCGGTGAAGGCGGGCATCCGGGAATATGCAGATCGACGGGCACGACTTTCGAAACCCCGCCGAGGACGGCATAGCTGCCCGCGAAGCAACCTCCATCACGACCACAATCGCCGAGGGCTACGACCCATTTGGGGTCGGGTGTGGCAATGTAGGTCCGTTCGAGCGCCTGTGCCATGTTTCTCGTCACGGGGCCGGTCACCAGCAGAACATCGGCATGGCGCGGCGAAGCGACGAAACGAAGCCCGAAGCGCTCGATATCGTAGAAAGCGTTGCTGAGGGCGTGCATTTCGAGCTCGCAGCCGTTGCATGACCCGGCGTCGATGGCACGGATCGACAGGCTGCGCCCGAGCCATCGTCGCGCGCTCCTTTCGATGGCGGCGGCAAGCTCTGTCATCGCAGCGTCGGAAACCGCCGGCCTAGCTTCGGTCAGTGGCGGCCGGATGAGACTTTCGAAGAGAAGCTTGCGCATGACGGGTCGCCTTCAGAGATCGTGACCGGAATAGGAGCAATTGAAAGACTTGTTGCAGAGTGGAAAGTCCGCGACGATATTGCCTTCGATCACGACCTCCAGCAGCGGCCATTGAAACCAGGATGGATCGCGTAAATGGCAGCGTTCGATCCCGCCATTTCGTGCCAGCCGCAGCCAGACCAGCACATCGCCACGAAAGCCTTCGACGAGCGCCATGCCCTCCCGGTTCTCATCGATGACGGGAATATCCTTCAGGATCGGACCGTCCGGCAATCTGTCGAGGATCTGGCCCAGCAGCGAGAGGCTTTGCTCGACCTCGCGAATGCGGATCCAGACGCGAGCGTTGACATCGCCCTCGTTCAGCACGGGAACCTCGAAGGAAAGCTGGTCATAGGGCGGGTAGCGCCGGATATGCCGCGCATCGAAGCCGCGCCCGGAGGCCCGCCCGACATAGCCGCCGGCTCCATATTGCCTGGCCAATTCGCCTCGCAGCCTGCCGGTTCCGACCGTCCGGTCCTGAAGCGAGGCCGTGTTGTCGTAAAGTTCCACCAAGGCCGACAATTTCCGGTGAATTTCATCCAGCAGGATCTTCAAGCCGGCACGCCCCTCTTCTCCGAGGTCGGTGGCAACGCCGCCGGGAAGGATACGGTCGCGCAGCAACCGGTGGCCGAAGGCGGTGTCGGCGGCGCGAAGCACACGTTCGCGCAGCACGCCGCAATGGGCCAGCATCAGCGGGAACGCGGCGTCGTTGCAGATGGCGCCGATATCGCCGAGATGGTTGGCGAGCCGTTCCAGCTCGGCCATCAGGGCTCGCAACCACACGGCACGGGGCGGAATATCAAGCCCGACTGCTGCCTCCGCCGCCCGCGCAAAGGCATAGGCATAGGCAACCGCGCTGTCGCCGGATGTGCGCCCGGCGAGTTGCATTCCGCGCAACAGATCCGCGCCGGCCATCAGCGCCTCGATGCCCTTGTGGACATAGCCGAGACGTTCTTCGAGACGGACGACCGTTTCGCCGTTGGCCGTGAAACGAAAATGTCCCGGTTCGATGATGCCGGCATGCACGGGGCCAACCGGGATCTGATGCAGCCCCTCGCCCTCCGCACGCAGAAAGGTGTAGGGACGAGGCTCGGCCAGGGGAGCCGCCTGCTGGCCAAGCGGGTGGCGCAGATCCCAGCGTCCATGATCGAGCCATGGACGGATGTCCGGCAGACCCTGCGGCTCCAACCCGGTAAGGTCGCGGATTGCCCGCTCCAGCCGCAGCGCCGGCGGATGATGCCGCGCAACGGAGGGATAGCCATCCGCCAGCCCCTCAAGGCTGATGACCGCGATCGCATCGGCGGCTTCATCGAGGAGAGCCATATGAACCGCGCGCGCCTCTCCCCAAAGTCCGAGCAAGGTCAAGCGCCCTTGCGCAAGCTCCAGGGCAGCCGACGTCCATACCGCCGGATCGACGACAGCACGCAGCCACGGCGCATGATGTGGAACCGACACACCCTTTTCAATCAGATCGCTCAGCGCCGACATCTTTCCCTCGCATCATCGAAGAAGGTTGGCGATATGCTGGAACCAGGCGACCAGCGGCGGCGGCAGGTAGATGCCGGCGGCGAGCACCAGCGCGAGATGGGCGTACATCGGCAGATACGACGCTTGGGCCGGCGCCGTGCTGCCGCGTGGCTGGCCGAAGACCGCGCCCGTCAGCCTGAGCATCAGAGCGCCGAAAGCGATCAGCAATCCGAAGACCAGCGGGATGGCGAGCAGCGGCTGCTTGGCGAAGGTCGAGCTGACGATCAGGAACTCGCTCATGAATACGCCCGCCGGCGGCAGGCCGGCGATGGCGATGACGCCGGTGAGCAGGCCCCAGCCAAGCCCCGGATGCGTTTCGCTCAGGCCGCGAATGGCCGAGAGCCTCTGCGTTCCCTTGACCTGGGCGATATGGCCGACGGCGAAGAAGATCGCCGACTTGGTCAGCGAATGCATCACCATATGCAGCAATCCGGCGAAATTGGCGAGCGGCCCGCCCAGACCGAAGGCAAAGACGATGATGCCCATGTGCTCGATCGAGGAATAGGCGAACAGGCGCTTTATGTCGCGACGACGATAGAGCATGAAGGCTGCGAAGATCAGCGAGGTGAGACCCATCGTCATCATCAGCGGCCCCGGCGCGAGCGCCTCGGGACTGGCCGACAGCAGCATCTTGAAACGCAGCACTGCATAGAGCGCGACATTCAGGAGCAGGCCGGAAAGCACCGCCGAGATCGGCGTCGGCCCCTCGGCATGGGCGTCCGGCAACCATGCGTGCAGCGGAGCAAGGCCGACCTTGGTGCCATAGCCGAGCAGCAGAAAGATGAAGGCGACGTTGAGAAGCGCGGGATCGAAGGCGGCGGCATGGTTGATCAGGATGGTCCAGACCATGGCGTCGTAACCCTCGCCCACCACCGGCTGCGCCGCCAGATAGACCAGAATGGTGCCGAAGAGCGCGAAGGCGATGCCGACGCTTCCCAGAATGAAATATTTCCAGGCGGCCTCGAGCGCTTCATGCGTGCGGTAGAGGCCGACCATAAGCACGGTCGTCAGCGTCGCAAGTTCGACCGCAACCCACATCAGGCCGATATTGTTCGACACGAATGCGAGATTCATGCCGAACATCATGATCTGATACATGGCGTGGTAGAAGCGGATATTGGCCGGTGTCAGCCGCCCTGTCTCCAGCTCGTGGGCAATGTAGCTGGCGCTGAAGACGCTGGTGGTGAAGCCGACGAAGGTGTTGAGGACAATGAAGACGATGTTGAGATCGTCAACGAGCAGATATTGTCCGGGCGCCGGACGATCGGTCACGAACAGGCAAAGGGCGGCAAGCAGGGTCAGCAGGCTCGCGAGGACGTTCAGCCGGGCCGTCATCCGGTAGCCGGGCAGAAGCGCCAGCAGGGCCGCCGCGGCAATCGGTATCGCGAGAACGGCCGTGACCGCGTCGAACGCCAGGACCGGGGAGAAAACGCTCATTTTCGTCGCCTCCCCTTGAAGTCTTCCAGCGCGCGGATATCGACGGTGTCGAACCGCTCGCGAATGCGGAACAGGAAGACGCCGATGACGATGAAGGCGATGAGGATCGAGAAGGCCACGCTGATCTCGACCACCAGCGGCATGCCCTTGGCGCCGGTTGCGGCAAGCACCAGCCCGTTTTCCAGCGACATGAAGCCGACAACCTGGCTGACGGCGTTGCGGCGGGTGACCATGATCAGAAGCCCGAGCAACAGCACCGACAAGGCAAACGCGAGGTCCTCCCGCGCGAGCGGATCCGCCTCCGGCGTCACCCGCAGCATCACCACCGTCGCCAGAGCGACCAGTCCGATCCCGGCGAGCATGGTCGGGCCGATTCCGACGACCGTCTCTATCTCCCGATGGATGCCGAGCTGGCGGATCATGCGGTGGAGCACCACGGGAATGACGATGGCCTTGAAGACGAGAGCGATTGCCGCCGTTACGTAAAGATGCGGCGCATCCTGGATGAAGGCCTGCCAGGCGACCGACAGCGTCAGGATCAGCGAGTGCAGGGCAAAGACGTTGAGGAGCGCATAGAGACGATCCTGATAGAGCATCATCATGCTGACCAGCACCAGGCCGCCTGCGAGCATATGGGCAATATCGAAGACCGGCCCGTTCATCAAAGGCTCCTCGAGACGAACCGCAGAAGAGTGGCGAGCAGCGCGAGCATGAGTGCCGCGCCGAGGAATTCCGGCACGCGGAACACCCGCATCTTGGCGGTTGCGGTTTCGAACAATGCAAGCAGCGCACCGCCGGCCGCAAGCTTGACGAGATAGGCAAGCAGGCCGGCCAGATAGGCGGTGGCGCCGGCCCCTGGACCGGCCAGTTTCCACGGCACGAAGATGCAGGCGATCAACGAGATGTACAGCAATAGCTTGAGTGACGCCGCAAGCTCGATCATCGCAAGATGGCGTCCGGAATATTCGAGCACCATGGCTTCATGAACCATGGTGAGCTCCAGATGGGTCGCCGGGTTGTCGATCGGAATACGGGCATTTTCGGCGACCGCGACCATGACCAGGGCTATCAACGCGATCGCCAGGGAAACACGCAGCCCCACCTGCGAAGAGGTCATGAAAGCGGCGATGGACGAAAGCTGGGTGGAGCCGGCGATGAGGGCAAGGACGAAGATGATCAGCAGCATCGAAGGCTCGGCGAGCGTCGCGATCATCGCCTCGCGGCTCGATCCGATGCCGCCGAAGCTGGTGCCCACATCCATGCCGGCAAGCGTCAGAAAGAAGCGTGCGCTGCCCAGCAACGCAACAATGGCGATCAGATCCGCGGTCCAGCTGAAGATGAGACCGGTGGCGAAGGTGGGGATGATGGCGGCTGCGACCCATGTGACGGCGAAGATCAGATAAGGCGTCACCCTGAACAGCCAGGAGGCGTTTTCAGCCAGCACCACCTCCTTGCGCAAAAGCCGCAAAAGGTCGCGGTATGGCTGGATCACGGAAGGTCCCCGCCGGCGCAACAACCGCGCCTTGACCAGGCGTATGAAGCCCGTCAGCATCGGCGCAAGCAGTACGACGAGCGTCATTTGCAATGCCTGGACGAGAAGAGCCGCTATCAGGACCATAGCGCCAGCACCAGAAGCAGGAAGACGAGCGCCAGAAACACCAGGCTGAGATAGCGCCGGATCGTCAGAAACTGCAGGTAATTGAGCTTTTCCGCCACGAAGCCGACGGCCCCTGCGATCGGCAGGTACAGCCCTTCCCAGATCAGATCATGCGTCTCAACGGAAAAATGCGCCGGACGGAGATCGCCGGGCGCCGGCATGTCGACCCGTTCGCGTCCCCGGAAGATCAGCGTGCCGAAGACGCGCCGGACGGGCTGGGCGAAGCTGCTTCCGCCATATTGCGTCGTCGGGCCAACCTCGGGAAAGCCGCAATCCCAAGCCGGCGCCCGGCGGAGCCGCTGCGAAGCGAAGCGATGGATGAGATAGGCCGTGAGCGATGCCGAGAAGAGGGTGAACAGGAAAACCAGCAGACCGTTGTAGGAACTGCGGCTTTCGGCGATCGGCATGATCGATAGCCATGGAATATCGGCCTGCAGCGGCATCCGCTCACTGATCAGCGATAGCGTCACCGGCGCAAGGCCGTCGATCGCGATCCCCGGAAGGATGCCGACGAGGAGGCAGAGCATTGCCAATACGGACATGGCCGCATGCGAGAAGGGGTCGACCTCCCGCGCCTGATCGGCAACGGCGGTGCGAGGACGGCCGAGAAAGGTGACGCCGAATGCCTTGACGAAGCAGGCCGCAGCCAGCGCCGCCGACAAGGCCAACAGCCCGCCCACCGCCGGCACCAGGATCTTCAGGCCCCATTGCGGCAGAGCGGGGCTTTGCAGGATTGCCTGAAACGCCAGCCACTCGGAAACGAAGCCGTTGAGCGGCGGCAGGGCGGAGATCGCGACGCAACCGATGAGGAATAGAAAGCTGGTGACCGGCATTCGGTGGATGAGCCCGCCGAGCTTGTCCATGTCCCGCTCACCCGTTGCTGTCAGCACAGCGCCGGCGCCGAAGAAAAGCAGGCTCTTGAAGAAGGAATGATTGACAACGTGGAGCAGCGCGGCGGTCAGCGCCAGCGTCGCCGCCGGAGCCATGCCGTTCGCCTTGAAGGCGAGCGCCAGACCGAGGCCCACGAAGATCACGCCGATATTCTCGATCGTGCTATAGGCAAGCAGGCGTTTGAGATCGCTTTCCATCATCGCATGCAGGATGCCCAGTACAGCCGTGCCGCCGCCGAGCACGAGAACGATGACGCCCGACCACCATGCCGGCGCGCCGATCAGGTCGAACACCACGCGGACGAACGCGTAGACCGCGACCTTGGTCATGACGCCGCTCATCAGGGCTGAAACATGGCTCGGCGCAGCCGGATGTGCCAATGGCAGCCAGACATGCAACGGTACGAGACCGGCCTTGGACCCTGCGCCCAGCAGCAGCAGGACAAGCACGAGACCGGCCGTGAACGGCGTTTGCCCGGATACCCGCATCGCGGCGAAACCATAATTTCCGGCAGCTCCGGCAAGCAGCCCGAAAGCAAGCAGCAGCGCGAGCGTGCCGAAACTTGCCATGACGATATAGAGATAGCCGGCCTTGCGGTTGCCGGTGTCGCGATGATGGGCCATCACCATCGCCCAGGATGCGAGCGACATGAACTCCCAGGAAATGAGGAAGGTGAAGGCGTCGTCGGCCATGATCACAAGATTCATGCCGGCGAGAAACGCCGGGAAGAACGGCAATACCCGATGCGGTGCGTGTTCGTGACGGCCGTAGCCGAGGCCGTAGAGGCTGGAGAGCGCGCCACCGAGATTGACGACCACGAGGAACAGGGCCGCAAGCGCATCGATCCGGAAATGGCTCCCGAGCCACGGCAGCCCCAGAGGAAGAACAAGCGTCGGCGCCTCGGCGGCAGGCGGAGCCATGACGAGATAGGCAAGCGCAACGACAAAAGCGACGGCGGAGAAGACCAGGCTGGCAGCGTAGACGACAAGCGTGGACGAGGACAAACGGGCGATCGCCACGGCGAGCACAGCCGAAGCCAGCAGCGCGGCCACACATGACAACAGGATTGAAACCGATGTCATGAATCATCCCTCTCGGCAGGGAGGGGCTTTGACGGTTCCGCCGCCACGCTCTCGGATGGCTTCAGCTTCGTCCGGAGCCTGACGCCCCGCCCACCGTCCGAGCTGACGGCGCCCTCGTTGATCACCTCGATGCCGGCGCTTTCCAATGCCGCCAGCAAACGCATCAAGGTGTCGACATTGCCGCGCACCACATCGACGCTCGCTTCCATACGCTGAATTGTCGGGACAGAAACTCCCGCCAGTTCGGCCAGTTGGCGCTGGTCGATACCGAGAAGGGCCCGGGCGGCCCGCATCTGAGCGGCAGTAATCACGATTGAAACATCGCTTGTCTTGCACGAACTCTGATAATTGACACTTATGATGTGCCTATTGATGTCTAAAATCAATATTCTGATGTGCCAGCATCGTTTCGAGATGAACCTTTGCTTGTGAAGCCCGCTCGGCTGGGAGCAAGTTGGACCGTTCCCAAACTCTGGGCTGGCAGAGGATAGAGTTTTCTGGCTTCATTCTGTGAGGCGGGCTGGTTGCCCTCCCGATTTCATCAGATCCGCGAAATTATCGCTGGCCGTTTAGGCTATGGAGGTCTCCGAACCTTGTTCCGCTCCACAGCATTGCTGCCGCAATGGGCAACGAGTAGCCGCTATGCGGGAGGTTACTTCGCAATATCGGCCGCGTGGCGATCTGCCGGGTCATGATGGTTAGGTGAGCTACTTGACGCGTAGAGTACGGAAAGAGCCAGGCCGACAACCATGGCTGCCATCATCACTCGTCTAGCAAAGCGGGACTCCATTCTGGTTCTCCTTGGACGATCTATAGGCTTTCTGTGGTAATCGGCCCCAGGGTGCGCGGCTCTTGCCCGGCCATTCCCAAGCGGTGCCACCACCTATTTTGTCAGGCACGGAAAAACTAGATCTCGAACATGCCGCCTTGATCGCGGGACGGCCGGTGAGTTGCTCGTCGCGTCAATCTCCGGCTCTCGAGTCCTTGGCCAAGGCGGCTTCAATTTCTTGCGAAGACACTTGCAGGCGCTGCCGGGTGCCGATGGCTGTTGATATCGACGGTATCTCAAGCTGGGTGGACGTTCTTTTGAATGCCGAGAAAGACAGCCCTTCGATTTCCTCCTCATCGACAATCAGCCGATAAGTTCCGGCTTCGAGCGGCATCTTGAACGAGCTCAGCACGAAGGGGTGGATGAAGGTGATCTCTGTTTCAATCGTGCGTTCCATGGTGGATAACCTCGAATGCGGTGAGAAATTCTATCTGTTACCGTCAGCGCAACGAAAGACAGGGCAATTGCGTGACACGAGCATCAACCGCCCGGTGTCACCAAAGTATACCCTTCAGAAGCACGTAGACGATAAACGCGATGCTGATGACCGGGGTGGATTTGATTAGAAATTCAACGTACCGGAACCGACGAGCGGATTGCAGCAGACTTTCCCAGGAGTAGATGCCTTGAACGGAAGACATGCTGTCCTCCTTCTTTGGGGCTGAGGCACGTTATGCGCCCGCACTCGGCTGCGCCCGTTTCAGATGCCGCCGGTGAATGTTAAATGGCGCGCGCGCCCGTCAACTTCAATGGAAAATCGGCCGAGGCGGATTTTTGTTTTCCGACATTGCAAAGGCGGCTTCTTTCACGCGGCCCCTACCCTTCGGGTTTGCCATGTCTTCCAACCGGCTGCGTTCGCCGAGGTCATGACTGACAAGCGGCCGGAGCATTGTCGCAATTCCGGCCTAACGACGTCCTCAGCACAGCGCGACCCGCAGAATTCAACGTTATTTCATGAGGATAGCATATGATTTCGAATATGAGACGTGAACTCGAAAGCGGCCCCTTATCGTCCCACTTATCGAAGGACCGCTCCTATCTCAAGATTGGCACAAGCGAGCCACCATGCAAAACGGCACAGGGAGGCACCGCAATTCGTAAGCCCGCAGATACATATGCACCGGCACTCGATCGGTCTGAATAGCGGTGACGACCTTGGACTGTCTATTCTGAAAGCCGGCCGATCAAAAATCCGGCAAACAGACCGAGAAGAACGCCACCAACAAATATGGAGCTCGTTGCTGCTGGGTTTTCTTTGGCGGCTCGAACGAGATTTCTGCCTTCCGTGCGCGCCTGGTCCGAAACATGAGAAGCCTTGGCCTTCGCAGACGAAAGCATCTCGTTGGCACCTTGCGAAGCAGCTTCAATCCTACCGGACAGTTGTGCTGAAAGATCGCCGATCTGACTTCTAAGCTCCTCGATTTGAGCATTGATGTCTTTATCCAGCGTCGTGTCAGCCATAATATCTCTCCTAGCGGATTGCCAAAGCTCTTGTCAGAAACGATCGTGAACGGTTTCGGTTCCGGGTAAGACAGGCATTTCTACCGAAAGCGGATGGGCCACTGATATGCAGGTGAGAAGTACAGGCTGGGTGCGGTGACCTGCGTTGGGTTATCGGGCCCCTGCCCACGCGTGCTCCATTTCTGAATTCGCCTTCTGAATCGCTATATTTCGAACAGCGCCCTTGCAAAATCAGAAATTGAGCATAAATTACTCTTATCGACCATTGCTTGTGATGTCGGCCAGAGCCTGACGGCTCCCCACGGATTTCCTCTCAAATAATCGATCAAATCCCGCAATGTATTGCGGGAGCAACAACGATTGCTTTGAAAGGAAATCGTTATGAATACCGGCACTGTAAAGTGGTTCAACGCGAGCAAGGGCTTCGGCTTCATTCAACCCGACAACGGCAGCACGGATGTGTTCGTGCACATCTCCGCAGTAGAGCGGGCTGGCCTTCGGTCGCTCAATGACGGCCAGAAGATCACTTTCGACATCATCCAAGACCGCAAGACCGGCAAGAACTCCGCCGACAATCTTCAGGCGGCTTGAATTTGTCATTCGCTCGGCTGACCACGGATGTACTGGCAGCAGAGTTGAGTGACTGTGAGAGGTCGGGTTAGCGCCCGGCCTTTTGTTCTCTGGGAGCTGAGGAGGGTCCGGTGTCCGAAATCCGATATTTTCCCGGGGATACAATCGTGCTCAAAAAACGCGAGCCGGGAAGCATCCAGCCAAATGGCTCCGGGCAGATCATTGCCGTTCTGCCGGATATTCAACGGTCGGCGCGCTACAGGGTGCGCCTTCTCAACGAGAATTTCGACCGCAGCATCGGCGAGGACGATATCGATACGGCCTCCTCCTCCGCGAGCAACCAGAACGGATAGAAGGCCCGATCCCGGACGCTCGTAAAGGGCTATCCACCTCACCTCAATCGGCTCATTGCACCATCCCGAAAGGAAGCCGCCATGATGATTAGAAAGAGGAAATGACGCCAAGCACTTGTCGGGAGGGCGATATAGGCGCACACTTCTCGCATCAGCAACTCTTTCAAGGGCATTGCTGCAGGAGGGTGGCGACACCCCGACCACAACGAAAGGAGGGCGCGATGTCTTCCAACATTTACCCACCATGCGTTTCACGAAATCTGGTCCAGACGGGCTCGTTCGGATATCGGGAAAATACAACCCTTCGCCTCGCCGTAGACACTGCAATTCCTGCTGGCGCCCGGATCAATCCGTCGATGGTGAATTTCACCGTCTTTCCCGATTTCGGCATGAACGCAGAGGGAAAAAGCGCGCGTCTTTTGAAACGGCATCCTTGTCCGCGTGACGACGTAGCCGCGAAGAATTCGACCAGCGTTTGACATACTGATTTCGGTCGCACCATCCGACAGCGCCGGCGTCAGGCTTCACACTTCATCAAGACACATCCTGGAGGGTCCCATGGCCAAAGGCCAAGTACGCGGCAACCGCGAAGTCCGCAAACCGAAGAAAGACAAGACCGCAGTGACACCGCCGCCGTTGGCGGGTTCACAGGTCAAGCGATTGGACAACGGCGCGGCAAGTTTCGGCAAAAAGGGATAGACCCCGGATTGCCCCGATCCCTAGCAGAGCGATGGACAAACATCTTACCCATCGCCTATGAATACCGTCATGATTGCTTGATATCACCAGCATTGCTGCAGAAAGCCTCCCTCGCAAAGTTGGCGAGGAAACAGGCTCCGATATCAAAAATGCCTGTATTTGCAGAAGCAGTTGCAGGCGAACAGGCGTGGCCTCCGACCAACGGAGCGGAAAGTCCGGCGCAAGAAGCGAGTTCCGCAAGGGCGCTTCTCGGCCCGCCGTCCCCTCTCCTCGCGCGGGCGACTGATCGTTCAGGAAACCGAAAGATAATCGCGTGACCAAATTCGACTATACGAGCGAAGCCGGGCTTTACGCCGGCAAGAAGCTCCGGGGGAGCAGCGGCCTTCGCTACAGGCGCTTCGAAACGGTCGCTGAGGCCCTGCGCTTTGCAATGGAGACCGTGCCGCGCTCACAGCAACAAGGATCCATACTGGAAGTCGACGAGGTGCGCTTCGACCATAAACAAATCAGAACACTTTATGAAGCACACGACTACCCTCTCCCCCGCGAGGCCAAATGACGAAGGGGCGCTCGTGTCAATCGCAAACGTCGCCTGTGTCTGCCATCCAGTGAGGGCGAATGACGATTTTTTCGGTTCGGCACAAAACCACCTACCGCTACGTGCGGCCGGTCAAATTCGGCCGGCACAGGCTGCTGTTCCGGCCACGCGACAGTTTCGATCAGACACTTTTGGGCTGCTCGTTGGATGTCTTCCCCGAGGCGCATACAGTCCGCTGGATTCATGACGTCTTCGGCAACTGCATCGCGCTGATCGACATACCCACAGCATCGCGCGAATTGCGTTTCGAGACGGCCATCCGCCTCGACCATAATGCGCAAATACCCCTCGACCTCGAAATGGACAGGCAAGCGTTCGATTTCCCGTTCGCTTACGATCCCGATGAATCACCGGATCTCGAGCAAACCATATTGCGGCACTATCCCGACCCTGATGACGACGTGGGAAAATGGGCAAGACAGTTCGTAGCCAAAGGAAAAGTAGCGCGCACCGGCCATGTTCTCATGACGCTTTGCTACGCGGTTCGCGAGAGCTTCAGCTATGTCAGGCGCACCGAACACGGTACGCAGGTGCCCTGTGATACGCTTCGACTGCGCAGCGGCACCTGCCGCGATTTCGCATTGTTCATGATGGAAGCGACCCGCTCGCTCGGCTTCGCCTCCCGCTTCGTCACCGGTTATGTCTATGTTCCCGATCGTGACGGATCGACCACGCTCGGCGGCGGCTCGACCCATGCGTGGTGCCAGGTCTATCTGCCGGGCGCCGGCTGGGTGGAGTTCGATCCCACGAATGGCATTGTCGGAAATCGCGATCTGATCCGCGTCGGCGTCGGCCGCGATCCGCATCAGGTGGTGCCGCTTTCCGGCAGCTATGCCGGCGGATCGCGCGACTTTGACAGCTTGCAGGTGCAGGTCAACGTTACATCGGAGCCGGAATTGGATACCGCAAACAGGGGATAAACGGAACGACCCACGCGCCCATGCGTTCGCTTGCACGATCATCACTGAATTCAAAGGATCAAGATCCATGAAAATACGCGCAGGCTTTCACATTGGCTATGAATGCGAATACGAAACACCCATGCTGCTGGTCCTCAACATCCACCCTTCCCGCCGCGTGGATCTTCTGACCGAACAGGTGCTCAGTTTTGACCAGCCGATCGAGGCCTGGGGCTACACCGATAGCTTCGGCAATGCCTGCAGCCGCATCGTCGCTCCGCCTGGCCTGACGACGATTTCCAGTGGATTCGAGGTCTATGACGGCGGTTTGCCCGACCCTGTGCCCGGCGACGCCGTCCAGCACGACATCAACCACCTGCCCGACGACGTGCTCGTCTACCTGCTCGGCAGCCGGTATTGCGACACCGACCGGCTGGCGGACTTCGCCTGGAAGACCTTCTTCGCTACACAGCCCGGCTGGCCGCGTGTCCAGGCCATCCTCGATTTCACGCACAACCATATCGCTTTCGACTATAGCAAAGCCGACCCGCTCAGAACCGCCTTCGGCGGTTTCATGGAGCGCACGGGCGTGTGTCGCGATTTCGCCCACCTCGCCATCACGCTCTGCCGCTGCATGAACGTTCCCGCACGTTACTGCACGGGCTATCTCGGCGATATCGGCGTGCCAAAAAGTCCCAGTCCCATGGATTTCAGCGCCTGGTTCGAAGTCTATCTGAGTGGCCGCTGGTATACGGTCGACGCTCGTCATAATACGCCGCGCATCGGACGCATTCTCATGGCGACCGGCCGTGACGCCACCGATGTCGCCATGTCGACGGCGTTCGGGCCGGCGATCTTGAAACGTTTCCAGGTGGTGACCGAGGAGATTCTCGACGCTGCCTAGGCGTTGCACATCGACATTGAGGCCTTCGAGGTAGCGGAGCCTTCTTGCCCAACATGAAACGGCCGCAATGGGAGTATAGAGGTTGTATCAGGCTGCAATGCCGCGCCACAAGCGTCAGCACATTTGACACAAGCAATCCCAGCCGCGTCAGTCATTCCCCATATTACCGATAAGGAGCAAGCCGTATAAGGCTTGAATTGTCAGTTGGTTTCACCACGACGACCCCAGCTATCGACCAACAAGGCCACCTTCGACACCGCCGCATCAGGGCAGACGTTCGAGAGCCTGAGGCGTCGATACGAACACTATATACTGCTGGCGCGCGAAAGCGCTCAGGCCGGAGACCGCATCGAGGCGGAAAACCTCTATCAGCACGCCGAGCATTATTACCGCAGCGCGGCCATGCGGAAAGTAGGCCAACCACAATGATCGCAAAGGGTGTCTCTCAATCTCCCGACAGCCCGGATGAAGGAAACTGGCTAAAGATCCTCTCGAAATACCGTACGCCCAATACGGGCCGTAGCATCTTCGAACTCGCGGTAAGCGCCATTCCCTTTGCCGCCTTCTGGGTCCTGACCTGGCTGGCGGTGCATTACGGTTTCTGGTGGGGCCTTATTCTTGTTGTTCCCGCTGCGGCATTTCTACTGCGCTTGTTCATGATTCAACATGATTGTGGCCACGGCTCGTTTTTCGCCCATCGCCGCTCCGACGATTGGACAGGACGCATTCTTGGCGTCCTGACGCTGACCCCTTATGATTACTGGCGTCGCGCGCATGCGGCACATCATGCTTCCGCCGGCAATCTCGATGAGCGCGGCGTCGGCGACATAACCACTCTTACGGTACGCGAATATTATTCCCGATCCCGATGGGGACAGATCAGATATCGTCTCTATCGGCATCCGCTCGTGATGTTCGGGATCGGGCCGGCATGGCTCTTCCTGTTCAAGCAGCGCCTGCCAGTTGGCATGATGCGTGGCGGCACCCTTCCCTGGCTGTCGACGATGGCAACCAACCTGGCGGTCGCGCTGATCGCGGGGCTTCTGATCTGGGCAGTCGGTTTTCCGGCTTTTCTCATCATCCATCTGCCCATCGTTCTCCTGGCCGGAGCCGGCGGCATCTGGCTTTTTTACGTACAGCATCAATTCGAGGAGACGCACTGGTCGAAGGAGCCGGAATGGCAATTCCCAAAGGCGGCCTTACATGGCGCCTCGCACTACGACCTGCCACTTGTCTTGCGTTGGATAACCGGAAACATCGGCATTCACCATGTGCATCATCTCTCCAGCCGCATTCCCTATTACCGGCTGCCGGAGGTCCTACGAAATCATCCGGAGCTTGGCAAAATAGGCCGGCTGACACTGTGGCAGAGCCTTCGCTGCGTAAAGTTGGTGCTCTGGGATGAGCATGGCGGGAAGCTAGTTTCGTTTCGCGATGCTGTCCGTATCGCGCGAGCTGCCTGAGGCGCCCTCATGCGCGAGAACCTCGGCCTATCACCCTCGTTCGATTTTGCCTCGGCGGCAAATTCGTCCGCTGCGCGCTGAAACTGCCCCCGAAAATATCGTAAGAAAGGGTCGGCAAGATAATCAGCGCGTAGCTGGCTGATAGCACAGAGCGATCCCACGAATGGACGTTGTCACATCCATGTCATGAGATGCGTCGACACCTCGTACCAGATCAAGAGCGGGTACCCAGATGGACTATTTCAGACGTTTCAACTTTCTGTTCGCAACACCGGCCTTCGACAGCGAGGATCTGGAAGGCGCCCGCTACAACCAGATCGTCGAGGAGATCGAACGTTCGGGCTTCGAGGTGGTGCGGGCCCGCAATCTCGAAGACGCGGAAATTGCCGTACAGACGGACGCAGCCATCGGCTGCATGCTGGTCGACTGGGGTAAAAAGGGTCTCGAGGGCAAGACGGCCTCCCTCATCAATCTGATGCGCCGGCGCGGCCTCGAATTTCCGATCATCCTGCTGATCCGCCGCAAGCGCTTCGAGGATGTACCGGTCGAGGTCCTCGATTTTATCGACGGCTACGTCTTCCTGTCCGAAGAAACGCCCGCCTTCATTGCCAAGAGCCTTATCAGCCGGCTCAAACAATATGCCGAGACGCTGAAGACACCATTTTTCGGCGCGCTGGTCGACTACGCCGAAGAAGGCAACCACCTCTGGACCTGCCCCGGCCACAATGGCGGCATCTTCTACAGCCGCAGCCCGATCGGCCGCGTCTTCATGGAGCATCTGGGCGAAGCGGTGTTCCGCGACGATCTCGACAACTCCGTGCTCGACCTCGGCGACCTTCTGACCCACGAGGGGCCTGCGCTTGCCGCACAGAAGGAAGCAGCCAAGATCTTCGGCGCCGAGAAAACCTATTTCGTCCTGAACGGCACCTCCACCTCCAACAAGGTCGCGCTCTCTGCGCTCGTCACCGACGGCGATCTCGTGCTGTTCGACCGCAACAACCACAAGGCCGCGCATCACGGCGCCTTGATGATTTCCGGCGGCATTCCGGTCTACTTGCCCACTATACGCAACCCTTATGGCCTGATCGGTCCCATCGATTTTTCGGCCATGGACGAGGAAGCACTGCGCGAGCGCATCCGCACTCATCCCCTGGTGAAAGACCCGGAGGCCTACAAGAAGCCCCGCCCCTTCCGCGTCGCGGTGGTGGAGCAGTGCACCTATGACGGCACGATCCACAATGCCGAGATGATCCTGAAGCGCATCGGGCACCTGTGCGACTACATCCTTTTCGACGAGGCCTGGGCGGGCTTCATGAAATTTCATCCGCTCTATGCCGGCCGTTTTGCCATGGGTCTTTCCGACCTAGGCCCCGATGCACCGGGCATCATCGCCACGCAATCCACCCACAAGCAGCTCGCGAGCTTCTCGCAGGCCTCGCAGATCCACATGAAGGACCGGCACATCACCGGCCAGAAACGCCGCGTGGAACATCGGCGCTTCAACGAAAGCTTCATGCAGCACGCCTCCACCTCGCCTTTCTATCCGCTGTTTGCCTCCCTCGACGTTGGAGCGCAGATGATGAAGGGCCGCTCGGGCGAAGTGCTTTGGGACGACACGATCCGCCTCGGCATCGAGCTGCGCAAAAAGATCCGCGCCGTGCGCCGCGAATTCGAGGAGAAGGAGCATCGCCCGGAACGCCGCTGGTTCTTCGAGCCCTTCGTGCCCGACCGGGTGGCGATCCCGGACGTGTCCAGCCCCGGCGCGGTGCATGACGTGCCGTGGGAAAGCGTCGCCACCGATCAGCTCGCCACCAATCCCACCTTTTGGCACCTGACACCCGGCGCGTCATGGCACGGCTTTTCGGACATGGAACCGGGTTTTGCCATGACCGATCCGAACAAGCTGACCCTGCTCACCCCCGGATTTGACCGGGCGAGCGGCAAATACACCGAGCATGGCATACCGGCGCCCGTGGTTGCCCAATACCTGCGCGAAAATCGCATCGTCGCAGAAAAGAACGACCTTAATT
This sequence comes from Martinezella lusitana, assembly GCF_010668395.1. GTDB lineage: Bacteria > Pseudomonadota > Alphaproteobacteria > Rhizobiales > Rhizobiaceae > Rhizobium > Rhizobium lusitanum_A. The sequence continues at coordinate 95,820 of NZ_WUEY01000014.1, read as the reverse complement.
CGCTGCTGTTCCTCCTCACCCCGGGCGTGGAGGCGAGCAAAGCCGGCACCTTGATCAGCGGCCTCGTCGCCTTCAAAAAGCTCTATGACGACAATGCGCTGCTGGAAGAGGCTATCCCGGAATTCTATCGCCGCCGTCCGGCACGCTACGCGGGCGTGCGATTGCGCGATCTCTGCACGCAAATGCACGACTTCTTCCGGCAGGCCAATGTCAGTGCGCTGCAGACGATGCAGTTTTCCGCCGACCATCTGCCACCGATCGCCCTGTCGCCGCATGATGCCGCGCGTTGCCTGGTTCGCAACGACGTAGAGTATCTGCCGATCGATGCCATCGCAGGCCGCATCGCCACGACACCGTTCGTGGTCTATCCTCCGGGGATCGCGACCATCGTGCCAGGCGAGCGGCTGACGGATGAGGCAAAGCCGATGATCGATTATCTCAAGATGTTTGAGACCTGCTTCAACATGTTCCCCGGTTTCGAGGTGGAGATCCAGGGGCTCTATCGCGAGACGGATGCGTCCGGTCGCATCCGGCTTCATACATACGTTGTCGCGGAATAGGTTGGAAACGCAGGTTCAGGCATGAAGCAGGACAAAACGATCGTCATCCGCCCCTCCCGGGAAACGGACGTCGATGCCATGTTGACGATCTATCGTCGCCATATTCGCCACGGCATCGAGGATGGAGTGGACGATGGCGACACACCACAGCCCGACGATCTGCGGGAACGGCGCAAGAATTTAAAGGACCGCCGCTTCCCGCACGTCGTTGCGATCGAAGGCGACAAAGTCGTCGGCTACGCCTATGCGGTACTGTTCCGTAAACGCCCGGCCTATCGCTATACTGTCAAGCACTCGATCTATGTGCATCACGACCATGTCGGCCAGGGCGTCGGGAGCTTGCTCATGCGCGGGCTGATCGATGCCTGTGCCGCCGCCGGCTTCCGGCAGATGATCGGCTATATCGACGCCGATAACGCTGCTTCGCTTGCGCTGCACGAACGCTTCGGCTTCGTTCGAGTCGGCCTCTTGCCGGCAGTTGCCTACCGTTACGGCCGCTGGGCCGATACTGTGATGGTCCAGCGTTCGCTCGGTCCCGGCTCGACCACGCAACCGCCGCAGCCGCCGCTTTCCAGACGTTGAAAGCCGGACTGCTGACCCGATAGGTATCTTCGGATGCGACCTTGTCAGGCAGTGCAAAATTGCCGCTGCGAAGCGGTCATTGTGCTAGTGGCTCAGCCTTGGGAAATGTCCAGCTTCCATCGAGCACCTGGTCGCGAGGCCGGTAGAGGCGCACCGTGTAATTCCAGCCTGCCATGGTTGGAATGCAGTTCTTGGCCGTCTTCTTGTCACAGCCGCCGAATTGCACGTTAATGGAGCCGTCCGCAGCCTTGGCAGCCGTAACGTCGTTCAGCGTATAGGCGTTCAACCTGTTCTTCTCGAAATAGCCCTTGGCGTTATAGACGCTGATCGACCAGAAGCCGTCGACCGGCACGTCCTTGACGGAGAGTTTATAGACAGTCTTGCCGTCGTTCCTGGCCGGGGTGACATTCAGATAGGTCGCGTCCCGTTCGGGATTGCCACCCCATGCTGCGGCAGTGCCGATCAGATGGCGGATCGGATCGACCTTGTCTTTAGCGCCGAACGCACCTTTGAAGTCCGGTATGGTCGAGCCGAGCACCAGCAGAGCGTCGCGCACCTTCTTCTGGCTCGCCTCGTTCCAGTGCGGGGCCTCGAATTTCCCGGCGCTGGCCTGGCTGACCTTCGAGGCATCCTGCAGGCTGTGAACCTGCGCAATATCATCCGGGCTGTTGGGATCGACCAGCGTGCGCAGTCCGATCAGGACGTAGCGCGTTCCGGCCTGGTCGCGATTATAGGTGTAGCTGCCGGCGTCGTATTTTTCGTCGCCCACCAGATAGTGGTCTTCGTTGATGACCTGCAGCGAGCGAAAGCGCTTGCCGGCGTCAGGAAGAGTGACGGTAACGGGTCCGGCGTCGAGATCGATAAGGGCGACCGAATACAGCGTATCACGGTTGGGTCGGACAACTGTCTGATGATCGATCGACATTGGTTCGCGATGGTGGCCGAATTTGCCGGTCGCGCCGCCCGCATCCTTCAATGCGTTGTTGAAATAAAGATCGGTTTCGGCACGCACAAAATTGTCGACGGTGACGGGCGTGTCCGCAGCCTGCGCTGCTTGCATTCCCGCACCGGCACACAGAGTAACAACGGAGGCAAGATATAAAAACCGCATGGATGCTTCTCCTATTGAACCGCTTCGATGTCGGGCAGAACCCAGCTCTTGTCGAACAGAGGTTTCTCCGGTCCGTAGAGCCGGAAAAGCACCTCGAAACGCTGACCGGTCATCGTCGGAATCCAGTTGGTCTCGCCGTCCGGCGGGGCGACCGGGCCGAAGTTGATATCGACGGACCCATCGCCATTGCGCTTCAGACCCGGTGTGTTGGAGGCGCGGCTGAAGCGTTCCAGATTTCGAATAAAGCCGTGCGTATTTGCGTCGTAAACGGTCGCCGACCAGTATTGTCGGGCGGGGGCGTTGGCAGGGACCGTCAGGCGGTATCGTCGAGTGCCGTCGAGCAGATCTCCCGCCTTGTCTCGTACCGACATTATGTAGAATTGTCCGGCACCGAGATGCTTGATCCCGACATAGCCCATTGAATAGGTGATCGCCCGTGAGTCCGTGGTGTAGCTGTCCGCTTTCGCGAAGTTATCGGACTGGGCCTGAATACCTTCCGGCAACGCCGGAACGAACCATCTGCTGCTTTCGAAATAGGGCGCGAAGATATGCTGGCGCTGGTATTCCAGCCAGACTTGCGCCGCTCGCGCACCCGCTGAGAGCGCTTCATTGACATCGCCATCCGGTTTGAAGGCTTTGCCTTTTTCGATGCCAAGCGACTTCAGCGGATCGATCATCGCGCGGTCGCGCTGAAGCCAAGGTTCGCTCTGCACGACCCTGTCCAGCGAAACGAAATATGCCGCGTCATACGGAATGGTCGCGTCGAACAGGTCGTCGACGACATCCACGAAGATCGTCTTCTGCGGCTTCGACGCCGTTGAAAGCGGATAGAGCTTGACCCGTTTGCCGTAGGCGACGGCCTTGGCCACGTCCTCCTCGCTTCCGGTCTTGGGCGTCGACCGTATCAGCGCATAGCCGGTAAAAGTATCCGATCGCAGGGGTATGTATCCGGCCGGAACCTTCTTCGAGTATCCCGGCGGAAGGATGAGGTATTTACCGCCGGCGCCCTTATCAGCTCCGGCCGGCCCGGCATCCTCAAGGGCAACCTGCCATACATTGTCGATATTGGCGGTAATCGAACCGGTATCCGCCGGTGGAAATTCGAGCACCATCGGCCCGGTCGATTTCGTATCGAAGAAGGGGATCAGGTAAACGGTGTCCGGGTTGGGTGTGAGCGTCTGGTTCTTCCAGGAGGGCAAGCGCGACCAGAGCGCTATCTGGTTGGCCTCGCCGCCCGCCTTGCGAAAGGCCTGGAACATAAGGTCCGTATTGACGGCGGGCATACCCCAGATGACCGCCTCGGTTGCCCTGCGCTCGATCTGTTGCCTTACGATATCGTCGAGGGCAAGGCTGTCGCTGACGGCAAGGAGCGAGATCAAACCAGCGCCCAACAAAGCAACCGACTTCATGTCATGCTTCCTCTTCGTGATCAGAAATGGACGACGAGCCCCAGAATCGGACCTTGTTCGACAATGTCGTTGGTCAAGCGACCATTCGAGTAGTTCACGCCAAGGGCGCGGTAGCCGATGACGGCGGAGACGGATTCCTTGAACTTGTAGCCGACGCCACCCATGACATCCCAGTCGATGTCGGCACCACCTGCACCGACAAGGCCCCAGCCCGTAAGATAGACGTTCGGCGTGATCGAATAGACGCCCCTGAAGCCCGCCAATCCGTCAACCCAGGTTGCCTCCTCGCGCCCCGAGGCACCGCCAAGCGGACCGCCCCGGAAGGAGATCGTGGTTTCGGTCCACCAGAGCTTCGCTCCAGCGACGGCATCGAGGTGGCTTTGTTCATCTCCGAGGATGGTATAGCCAAAGCCGAGCATCCCGGTGAAGGTCTCCTGCTTCAGTGCAACGCTGTCTGCAAACACGCCTCTTGGCGTTGCAGAATCGCTGGTGACACGCGCATAGGAAAGATCCGTGAGAACGGAGAACTTGCCGTATCTAATTTCGCCGGCGCCCGTAAAGCCGAAGTCGACATCCTTTAAAAGGTCAGCGAAACTCTCCTGACTATGCACTTCGGGAAGGCCGAAGACAGCGGTGTCGCCACTGATACCCGCGGCCCATAAATACGGCGAGAATGAAAAGGTCGGATGATCGGGCTGTTGCTCGCCCGGTTGTGCCGCTATGACCGGCATGACATCGGCGGCCCGCGCTGATGTGGACACCAGCAAGAGAGCTGCGACACCCCAAAGCCATTTCCCGACAATATCGCGGCGAATGCTCCGCGCTGCTCGACGACCTTCGCTGCACTTCATCGCACATCCCCCTCAATGGTCGCGATTACAGCCCGCAGCCGTGACGATACACGACATTGGGTTGAATACAAAGCAACTAATGGAAGGCGCAGCCTGGTATTCCAGCAAGCAAGGATAATACTCCGTGGACGACGAGAACGGTTCGTCCTGAACCGAAACGTTCGGCGCCAGTTACCATGTCACCGAAGGGACGACTGCCGCTACGGGTGAAAACTACCTTGCGCGACCAGATGGTTGCATGGCCGCAGCATCATCCGGGTCTGTTAATGACCCTTGACGTTGCGATGAATATGGCGGGCAGATACGCTTCGCGCCTTTGTCAGCAGTCGACGAGAGGCATCACGACTGCAAGCACCATTGCGGCGGCTTTGTGGGGACTACGCTATTTTTCGCGAAGCCTACGCCACAAGGAAGTTCTCCTGTCGATCCGCATTATTTGACGGTCAGTTCAGCCGCCTGTATCGCCGACATGATGGCTCTGCTGGCGGTATCGTAGCGGCGGTCGTTTTCGAATTCGTGGACTATCGCGAAACCATGCATGACGAGTATGCGATCCGCGAGCGCGATCATCTCCGGCATATCGCTGGAAATCAGCAGGATCGCCATGCCCTTATCGGCCAAACCGTTTAGAAGCTCGTGAATGCTGGCCTTTGCCTTGATATCGATACCCACCGTCGGTTCGTCAACGATAAGAATGTCGACGTCGGCGGCGAGCCATTTGGCGAGCGAGACCTTTTGCTGGTTGCCTCCCGACAGATTGCCGACGAGCTGCTCCAGATCAGGTGTACGAATCTCCAGGCGATGGGCAAGCGGCTCGCCGATGGCCCGTTCCTTTGCCGCAGTCAGCAGGCCAAGGCCTTTTGCGATACGCGACCAGACCGTCATCGCGATGTTGGATCGGATCGAATGGGTGAGGATGACGCCCTCGTGCTTTCTGTCCTCGCTGACATAGCCCATGCGAAAGCGCCTGATCGCCTCTTGCACCGAACGAATTCTTGCCGTCTTGCCATCGATCAGCAGATCGCCATCAGTAACCATTTCCTTACCGACAAGGGCGCGCGCAAGCTCCGTGCGACCGGCTCCGACAAGACCGTAGAGACCGAGGATTTCGCCGCGTTGCAACGCAAAATTGATATTGCGATGGCCTGAAGCCGTCGCCAATTGCCGAGCCTCAAGCTTCGGCGTCCCCTGTCGCGGGCCGCCAGCACGGACCATCACCGGCCGTTCCGCGCGGCCGATCATGGCTTCGATCAGCGTGTGCCGGGTCATGCCGGTCATGGCCGCTCCGGCGAGTGTCGTTTCTCCGTCGCGCAGCACGGTTACGCGATCACAAAGCGACAGCACCTCCTCAAGCTTGTGACTGACGAAGAGAATGGCCGTGCCACGATCGCGCAGCTGCCTCACGAGACGAAACAGGATCTCGCTTTCCGCATCGGTGATCGATGCCGTGGGCTCGTCGAGCAACAGAACCTTCGCTTCGTGGCTGAGAGCCTTGGCGATTTCGACCATCTGCATCTGCGCGACGCTCAAGCGCCGCACCTCCGTGGATGGATCGATATCAAGCCCGACCATGCGTAGATGACGGCGTGCTTCGGTGTTGGTCCGTTCGAAGTCAATGAGGCCGTTCTTAACCGGAAGCGTCTCAAGGAGGATGTTCTCGGCGACGGAAAACCGCGGAATGAGATTGCGTTCCTGATGAACGGCGGAAATTCCAAGCTTGATGGCGTCGCGAGGCGAGGAAAGGGAGAGCGCCTGGCCATCGAAGGTCACCACGCCGGCATCGGGTCGATGGACGCCGGTCATGATCTTGATAAGGGTCGATTTGCCCGCGCCGTTTTCACCCATGAGGGCGTGAATTTCGCCGGCCGCGAGCGTCAGCGAAGCGTCCTTGAGGGCACGCACGCCAGGGAAGGATTTCTCCACATGGTCGAGCACGAGGGTCATGTCAGTCCTCCCCGACGCGCACGGCGCGGAAACGATTGATCCAGACAGCAATCAGGATCAGTCCACCGAGCAGGAACGTGACCCAGTAGGGATCGACGGCCAGCAGCACCATTGCATTCTGAATGAGGCCGACGAGCAGCACCGCGATCAACGTGCCGACGATCGAGATGGAGCCGCCAAGAAGGCTGGCGCCGCCGATAATAGGGGCTGCGAACGAGATCACCAGCCAATCCGCGCCGATCGTCGGCTGGGCCGAGCCCAGCTGCGCGACGGCAAGCACGCCCGCGGCCGCTGCAAGAACGCCGGAAAGAACATGCGCGACGAGGATTGCTCGCCCCGCCGAGACGCCGGACAGTTCAGCGGCATGGCTATTGCCGCCGACGGCCAACAGATAGCGCCCCTGCACCGTCCTCGAAAAGAAGACCGCCAACAAAACGGTCACGACCAGCGGCACGATGAGCAGAGACGGAAACAGGCCGAACCGGCCGTTACCGAAGGCGACGAATGATGCGGGAAGATTGTAGAACGGCACCGCCTTGGTAATGCCGAGATTGATGCCCGAGAAGGCGGAGGCGGTGGCAAGCGTGACGATGAAACCATTGATACCGGTGCGCACCGTCAGCCAGCCATTCATGAGCCCGGCCGCTCCGCCGACGACCAGCGCGGCCAGCACCGCCGGAATCGTCGGCCATCCCCAGGCTTCCATCAGGCCGCCGACGATGATTGCGACCAGGCCGCCGAGCGCGCCCACGGACAAATTCATCTGTCCGACCGCCAGCATCACCATCTGGCTGAAGGCGACCAGCAGTGAGACGCAGATGCTGCGCAGCATGACGAACCAATTGAATTCCGTCAGGAACGCCGGCGCGGCAAAGCTCAATGCGGTGCCCCCGAGGATCACGGCCGCCAGGATGCCGGACCATTGAGTCCGCGCGGCAAAGGAAACGATCCGCTTCATGCCCGCCTCGTCTGGTGGCGCAGGGCAAGCAGCGCCCGATAGCGTTCTATGAGGATCGCCCCCAGGAGAAAGATGCCCAGGAAGAGCTGAAGCCAGAAATTGCCGATCTGCAGCACCAAAAGACCGCTGCGAATGGTGGCCACGAGCAAAGCGCCGAGGATCGTGCCAATGACCGATACCATGCCGCCCGAAAGCGCGGTTCCGCCGATGACCGGCGCCAGGAAAGACGGCAGAAGCCAGTCGTCGCCGGCCACGGCGGGCATGGCCGCTCCAAGCCGCGCGGTCAGCATCAAGGCGGCCGCGGCCGCCAGCACGCCCGACAGTCCGTGGACGAAGACGATGACGCGATCGACGGGAATGCCCGACATCTCCGCCGCCCGCGCATTGGCCCCCACGGCCAGAATTTGTCGGCCAAGTACGGTATGGACGAAGAGAATGTAGAGCACGATGCCAATGGCGATCGCCACGAATGCAAGACCGGGGACAGGACCGAAACTGACGCGGCCGAAGGCGCTGAAGGCTGGCGGCAGCGCATTCAGCGGCACTCCCTTCGTCAGGATCAGCATGCCGCCGGAAAACAGGCTGGCGCTGGCAAGCGTGACCACGAAACTGCTGACGCCCGTTCTGGTGATGGCAAATCCGTTCAACCATCCAAGCAGCCCCCCCATCGCCAGGGTCGCGACCAGCGCCACGGGCACCGGCAGGCCGAGCACCTGCAGGAGATAACCGGCAGTCATGACCGCACAGACGCCAATCGCGCCGACCGCAAGGTTCATCCCGCCGGTGGCGAGAACCACCATCTGCGCAAAGCCCACGACGACATCGACGGCAACGGAGCGACCAAGTGAGTTGAGATTGAAGCGGGAAAGGAAGCCAGGTGCAAGGCTGGAAAACACCACCCACATCGCGATGAGTATCAGAAGCAGGCCGAGTTGCGTCGAGCCGCGTATCAGGAGGCTGACCGGACGGACGCCGGGCGGCTGGGTTGGAACGGCTTGTTGGGTGGGCATCTTCGCGCCTGTTCTTGAAACACTTGGCTTCGGAGGTCGCGTGCGCATGTTTTTCGGTCAGCGCACGCGGCATCCGCTACTTGCAGGACAGATAGGTGTCCTTGAACGTCGCCTGTATCTTGTGACTCAGCGCCTTCAGATCGTCCTTGTAGCTGTCGATGTTCGATGAGGAGATCAACACCGTGCCGGAATCGATGAAATGCGCGGTCTGTGGTGTCTTCGTCCACGGCGCGTCGGGCTTGGCGGTGCAGCCGCTTGCGAGAAGATCGAGAGCGTAGGTGCCGATATAGGCTTGACCATAGGGATTTTGCCCGATGGTCCCGGCGACGAAACCGTCGCGGATACCGTCCAGGACGATCTTGTCATCGTCAATGCCGATCATCTTGATGCGTTTGTCGCCGAGATTTCGAAGGGCTTTGGCGGTGACGACGGAAGAAATATAAGCCGTCGCTATGATTCCGCTGATCTGGTCCTTCTGCGAAGCGAGCAGCGCGTTGATCTTCTGGTCGCCTTTCTCCTGATCGTCGGTATCGCCGACCGTCTGCAGCAGTGTCACCGCGCCGTTCGTCTCCGCTACGGCCTTTTCGACCGCCTGTTCGCGTAGCGTCGTATTCGGATCGATCAGCAGCCCGGCAAGATGCACGATCGCGCCCTTGCCGCCGATTGCCGTGATCAACGCTTTCGTGCCGAGATAAGCGGCCTGATAGACGTCGGTTGCGAGGCAAAAATTGGCATCCGTCGGATCCTGAGCACAGCCGCCGATCGCAACCGCGGGAATGTTGCTGCCCTTGAACTCGGAAAGCGTCGAATTGATGCCGACGGGATCACCGGGGAAAATGCCGAAGGCGTTGACGCCCTGCGCGGCCAGGCTCTCCAGCAACTCCGTCTGAGCCTCGAGCTTCCACTCCGCCGGAACGTTATACTGCGCCGAGCCGATGCCGAAATCCTTTGCAGCGTCATTTCCCGCCTGCTCCCAGCTGGCAAAGTACGGGTGGGGGCCGCCGGGCACCAGCGCGATCTTGTTGCTCGAGGCTGATGCCGCGACCGGCGAAAAGGCGACCGAACAGGCGAAAGCGGCAGCAAACATGCCGCGCCCGACGCGAATAGTCATTGAATTACCTCCCGTTAAGGGCCGGCTGCTTCCTCTTCAACGCGCCGCGCCACGGTCATCGGTAACACAAGCGTATAACGCATGCAATATTCGATTATTGACTTTCACGGGGGAGCGGCGCATCTAGTGATTGGCCGGCATGAAGGGACAAGCGGGCCTCGGGGAGGAAGCATCAATGGTGGACATATCTGAGCGGCGCCCAGCGGACCGCTCGCGGCTATTGCCGGAATTGCGATCGATGCTGGAGGCGGCGGACGCTGAAAAGGCGGCGCCAATGCACGAACTCTCCGCAGCCGAGGCCCGCCGGCAAGCCGAGATACAGATACCCGCGCTATGGGGTGACAGCGATGAGGTGCAGGCTACCGAGGATCTGGCGATCCCGGTCGCTGCCGGCGACATCAAGGCGCGGCTTTACCGCTGGCGGGACAGCGCCGATATCATTCTCTTCTTCCATGGCGGCGGCTGGGTCCTGGGAAGCGTCGAGACGCATGACGGTGCCGTGCGGGCACTGGCGCGTTCGGCGGCGGCAAACGTGTTGTCGGTGGAATATCGCAAGGCTCCCGAAGCCCCCTACCCGGCCGCTATCGACGACGCGGAGGCGGCGCTTCGGTGGCTTTGCGCGATCGGTCCATCCAAGGGCTTGTCGGTGGATCGGATCATCGTTGCCGGCGACAGTGCGGGCGCGACCATATCCGCGGTCCTTGCTCTTCGCGCCCGTGAAAAGCAGATAAGCCTTGCGGGTCAGGTGCTCATCTATCCGGCGACCGATCTCGGGGGACGGAGTGAAAGCCGCGCACTGTTCGCGAGCGGCTTCTTCCTCGACCAGAAGACCATGGATTGGTATGTCGGGCACTACCTGTCCGGAGGGGCGAACCCGAATGACCCCGGCGTGTCGCCTTTGCATGCAGCCGACCTGTCCGGCCTCGCGCCGGCTCTCCTCGTCACAGCCGATCACGACCCGCTTCGTGACGAAGGGCGTGCCTATGCGCAGCGCTTGATTGCCGCTGGCAATGACGTCTGTTACGAGGAGTGGCGGGGCGTTACGCATGGCTTCTTCAACATGGACCGAAACACGCCGCAGGCGCGCTTGCTGAGCGCGCGCATAGGAAGCTGGGTCAACCAGATTTGGAGCCGACGATAGAATGAGCTTGGGCGGGGCAATCAGCGGGAATGTTTCACCTGGTTCCGGCGGCCGCACCCAGCCTGCTTATTCGACGATCTATTCAGTGCTTCGGGATCATCTCGATCGCAACGCGCTTCGTGCCGGTCTTGTTCTCGGCCAGGCCAATATCGGCCGTGCTTTCAATGTCAGCCGCGTGCCGGCCGGTATCGCGCTCAACCAACTTCTGCAGGAAGGCCTGATCGAAACGTTCCAAGGCCGCGGCTATATCGTACCCGGTGGCGAGCCGTTGCGTATCGATCTGACGGACGGTGGCCTGAATATTCCCGCCGATGCCGCAGCGCCGGCCGCAAACCGTCGCGAGCAGATCTATCCGGAGGTCGAGCATGCGGTTGCGGTCTGCCTGGCCTATGGTCGGTTCGTGCTCAACGAAACGGCGCTCGCGGCGCATTACGACGTCAGCCGAACGATTGCGCATGAGGTCCTGACGCAACTGGAGCGCGCCGGCGTCATCGAGCAGGACAACAACAACAGGTGGTATGCCGGGCCGCTGACGGCGACCGAATTCAAATATCATTTCGAGATGCGCATCCTTCTGGAACCGCAGGCGCTTCGCCAGGCTTTCCCGCATCTGAAAAGGAACGAGGTGCAGATGCGCTTGCGGCGAGTGCAGGCGGCCGAGCGCGATGCCGTGGTCCCCGCCAAACTCGAAGAGCTGGAAGCGGATCTGCATATCCACACGCTTCAATCCTGTACCAATACCATCTTGTTGAATACTTTGCGCCGCAGTCAGCGGTTGCTCATTGCCACGCATTCGACGTTTGCCGAATACCGCCAGCTGGATGATATTGCATTCATGGCATCGGAACATGCACAGGTCTACGAAGCGCTTCTCAATCAGGATGTTGCGCTTGCAGCATCGGCGCTGGAAGCGCATTTGGAGCGGTCTGTCGATGTGAATGTCGCGATATTCGACCGGCTTGGCAGCCTGCCGTCGCATCTTTGTCCACCTTATCTGGCGCTGGCAAAGGCTGCCTGAGTAGTTTGAAGATGCGCTATGTGCTGCCATGGTCACATGGTTTGTGCAAGAAGTTGTCGACGTTTGGCGATGCACTTCATGCTTCTCTCCCGTCGTCAGATAGGCGGATGGAATATTTAAGGCATGCCAACCAGTGCTTGGTGTCTCTGGCATAGCTGCAACCTTGTGCAGGTCGAGCGGATCGCGGTCATGTACGGTCATGGCGCTCGTTCCGATATCTTTTCGGAAAGCCAGTCGAGTTCGCAGTGTAGCCGTAACGACGGCATCATCGGCAGATCAACCTGCTGATGCATTGTGGCTGATGACGTCTCCCCTCCCCCAGCTTCGGCGCCGGCAGGAAATCATCCAAGGCTTGCATGGTCGAGATGTGCTTCCTGACGATGCAAGTGCCACGGCATAGGCCGGACAGATGAAAGCAACCGATCACAGGATCGACAAACAGCCCTTGCCATAGGAAGCGCCCGCAATTGTCAGGGATTTAACCTATCTGCCGGGAAATATTATGACCTGTCTCGCGATCATGTTAGAATGCGATTCGAAGAATTTGTGTTCTTCGAATGAAGGGCGGGGACATAAGCCTATTCCTACCTTGAGATGGACAGTTTTCTTACCTTGTCTGTCGATGCTCGCGGCATTTTGCGCAAGCCAGGCGGTTGCCCAGGAGCCAGCGAGTATAACCGGTCAGATCAATTTCGACTGGCAGCAGTTCTCGTTCCCCACAGTGACGATGGCAACGCCGTCGATCAGGCAACAGAGCTTGACCGCGTCTGGCGCGGAAGTGGGCATTTCTGCAACCATGCCTCTATCGCAACAGCCGGACGCCTTCACATTTACCTGGAGTGGAACGCGTTACGATCTTTCGGGACATTCCGCCTCGACTGCCTCCCTTGCCGACAATCCATTCAACATCGCGGTCGGCTCTCCAAGTCTCGGAGAGATCGATCTCGAGGCCCTGACCGACACATCCGGGGCGGCCGCCTTGGCCAATGTGAGCTTCACGGACAGGACGGGCAGCTCTGCGGCAATCTTCGCATCGGCGTCTTCTCCGACAGGTCCGAATTCGGTTACTCAATATGCGGTCAGCCAAACGGCCGCTGGCGCTGCTTTTACAGCCCTTGCGACGAACGGCTCGATACCGGGCGCGGCGGCTTACGGTGCCTATGCGGACAGCAATGGCTTGCTTTTTTCAGGGGTGAATGAGTCTAGCCCGGGCACAGTGCACGCATGGAGTTTCGTTCACGCCACCGGCTATACCCAGACCGTCTGGCTGGCGAAGCCGTTGACCTCGGAAACCGACCTCGCGTTCAAAGTGGGAGCTACCTACCGTAGCGGTCGCGAACACTTCGGAAACGGCCTGACCTTCGATCTAGCAGACGACGCCGCGGGCGCCGGAATACCGCCTATCAGCCTGAGCGAAACCGGCAGCTTTCGCGTCGAGTCAGGTGGCCCGATGCTCGGCTTTGAAGCACATTTCCAGCCGCATGCTCCTTTCAGTGTCGAGCTGACGGGAACGGCCGGCGTTGCTATGTTCGGGGCGCGATCGCGAACGAGCCAGGAGATCGTCCTGCCAGTGGCGGGCAGCATCGAAGAGGCGGGAAGCACCCATCATGCCAACGGCGCGATGGGATTGGCAGGCCTCCAGCTCAGCCTTGTCTTCCCCTTGCAAGAGCAGATCGAACTGCGCGTATCGGGCGGCATCGATGCCACGCTGTGGGGACCACGCCCGACTGCCACGGGAATTGGCCGGACGACCTCGAGCCAATATGACCTCGGTCTCTCTTTGGCGGCCCATTTCTGAGATGCGGGCGGCAGCGATCAGCAGCCGTCAGTCTCCAGCCATGGTTCTGCGGTTTCGCAGCCGGTAGCGGCCATTGCGGGCGCGCAGCAAAACCTTTGCTTCGTCAGAACAATACTGGCGATAAAGCTTGCTCCCGGCTTTCGCAAACTCCGTTTCATCACCGAAGGAAAAGCAGATCCGCGATAATATACATTATTAATACTTTTACATCGATAAAAATACTTAAAATAAATTCAAAATACAATTAGAGGTAACACCAATTGATTCAAGTTATGATGGGTTGAAAAATGTTCTTTATTGATTCAACCGTTGAATATAGATATTATTTTCCCCAGAAAAATCATGCCTTTGACCGAAGACTACTCAGAAAATCTGAAAATTATTAAGATTTTATATTTGTGTGTCCCTTGATGAAATTTTGCATGTCGCCCAATGGCTGCGAATTCTATCAGTCTTATCTGCCATCCATTCCAGGGGATCATCATGAACAGTGGGGAGGAACAAATGGCCGGGTTTGAATATGTTACGTGCGGTGGCTCAAGCAGAGCTGCATGCAAATGCTCATCACCAAAAAGGGGGTATGCGTCCTTTCGCGTCTCAGCCCCAGCCTGTCCGTCGGCCCTCCATCAGATCCAAAAATACACCAACTTCGCATAGTAATCCGCCCTGCCACGAGTGGCTCGCTCCGGAACCTTGCGCGAAAATAGGATAGGGGAGGGAAAAATGCCGACTGATTTCGATCAGGAAATGCAATCTTACGTCGTCCAGACGATCTATCAGGTTATCAACAACCCTGAAGGTTGGAGCGAAGTTCTGGTCGAAATAAGAAAGATGACCGGCGCAACGAGCGCTTTCTTCATGGGTTTATGCTCCGGCACCGAGCGGAGCGCCAGTGTCGTTTGCAAGTGCGTGGACAAGGCGCTGCTCGTCCAACCGGATGTTATCGACATTGTGCACGCTATGACTGCGAGCCTCGGCCCGGGAAGCAGCCTCATGCTTGACGTGCGGCGAGACGGACTGCCGTGGCAGTCTCGCCTGGCGGATATGTTTAGCTTCGAAGGGCAATTGTTTATCGCGGTCATTTCCAAGGAAGGGTATCGACGTTTCAATCTCGGCCTGATTTTCAGCCGCGACGATCAAACCGACATGAAGCTGGCCAATCAGCTGCTTTTGGCAATAACGCCTCATCTCCAAATCGCCGTTGGCATTCACCGGCAGATGTGGAGAGACCGGGAAAAAGCCGTGCAACTTGACCGGCTGTTCTCGCTCTCGATCACGCCTCGCGCCATTGTTCGCAGCGACCTCAGAATTATTGACGGCAACCGGGCGTTTGAGCGTTTGACGGAGAAAAGCGGCTCGCTTCTCAAAATCTCGGAAGGGTCGCTGATCGTCGGCAATCCCACCCTGCGGAAGGAGGTCGACCGGCTTTTGGAGCAAGCGGCCAGTGGCCAGGACATCGCGCATGTCGCTTGGGTCAAAGATCCCGCGCAGTCCTTGGGCTGGCTGCTGAAAGCCGATCTCGTCGGGCTGAAATCGCTCTCCACGACACCATTCGTGAATCTCTACCTCGATGGCGAGCTGAAATTCATGTTGAGCTTTTACAAGATCGGAGATCACAACGGGCTGACGCCGGCCCTGGTCAGTTCTGTGCTGGGCTTGACGACCGCTGAAGCGAACCTTGCCTGTGCCCTTGCCGTCGGAAGAGCGCCGGCAGAAATCGCCCAGGCTCGAGGCGTCGCCAAGAACACCGTTCACAATCAACTAACATCAATTATGGCGCGCAGCGGCTTTCACAGACAAGGACAGCTGCTCACTCTCTTGTCGACGCTCGCATTCTTCGTTGGATAGTCCATTTAGACTAGAAGGCCGGGCTGATTTGGGGTCCCAAATAGACATTTGGCATGGTCACGGGTGAATGACGGTCCATTCAATGGCTCGAAACTGACTAGATACGTGGTGAGGTTGAGTAACTGCGAGCAGGTACGGAAAACGCTACTCTCCGACGACCGTCAATAAGGACGGCAACCTGGAGGAGAAATATATGTCCACAAGAACCCTTCTTTTTTCCGCCGCCTTCGCGCTTGTCTCAACGGCTGCTTTCGCCGGCGGAAACGTCTCGGTCACCTCGCAGTCGGGCAACGGCAACGTCTCGGCTATCGGACAGGTCGGCCACGGGAATTTTGCCGGCATCGGCCAGGTCGGCAAGGGCAACTACGGTCAATCGATTCAGACCGGACGAGACAATATCTCGGCGACCGCACAGTTCGGCAAGAACAACCAAAGCTACACGACCCAGGCAGGTAGGGACAACCTGTCGGCAACCGTGCAGTTCAGCCACGGCAACTATTCGGAAACAACACAATCCGGCAAGAACAATACGTCCGTGACAGTCCAACACTGAACGGATCGGGAGGGTCGATCCACCATATCGACCCTCCAAAACCTCAGGAGCTTGATAGAAGATGGTTACCACCTTACCCCCTGCGGACATTTGCAAGATCGAATATCATGAGGCTGGTGGCATGGCGCATCTTTCCGCGGTCTTGATTCCAGTGGCCGCCCGCGAGGGTACGTACCAGTTCAGAGTGCGCTCAATGTCGGAAGGCGGAATGTCCTCCAACTCTCAAGGCGGCGAGTTCTCGATCAAAGGAGGGCATCAAGAAGATCTCTCAAAGGTTGTCGTCAACGGCGCTCCTGGTAAATGGGCTGCAGAATTGCAGGTGTTTGATACATCCGGCAACCTGATCTGCCACTCCACCTTGCCTGAGACCAAGTAAACAGCAGCAAGCTACGACAACAACGCCAAGCATAAAAAGGGACATGCGGCTAGACTGATGATCTGGCGAAAGCCCTTGACGAAGACAGAGCGACGTTATGCGTTTCTATGCAGATAGAGTTAAGAATGACGTCTTTCCCGAGCGGGTATCGTGCGACTATGCAAGCCCTACCCGCTCCAGTCCATGCTACGCCGGACTAGCCATTTCGGATCTGGTCCTTGTGGCAAGTGATGTCCGCTGGATGCCTCGCCCATTTTTGGTTCGATCGGTAATAATGCTGAAATGTTTGCTGTAGCTGCTCGCCAGCTAACAATAGATTCACAGAATCTGCCTAAGAAGGATCCCGCTATTTGGGAGAATTCAAAATGCATAATATCACGAAAGTCTTACGAGCGATTACTTTTGCCGCAGCTCTCAGCTCAACTTCAGTAGCTTGGGCGTCGGGATTCGAGAATATCATCATCTCGAACACCAAGGATGCCGATGAGACGCAGACGACACTTCCGGCAGACAGTGCTGCGATTTATCTGTCGGCGGAGGTTACGGATGACATTGGTTCTGGTTCGAAAATCACCGTTTCCTGGATCGCGGTTGATACTAACGGCGTAGCGCCGGCAAATTACAAGATAGACGAAGCCAGCTTCGATATCGGCTCCCTGGAGGACCACGTCGACTCGTCGCTCAGCAAGCCCAATGCAGGTTTTCCCGTCGGCAAGTACGAGGCCGTCCTGTCCGTAGACGGCAAGGTGATGGAAACCGTCGATTTTTCCATTAAGTAGGATCGTCAGGACGCTTCATGTTCTTCCTGAAGCGTCGCCAGCGTTGATCAGATAAATTGCGCACTCGTCCGGAGCAATAATCTGGACGAGTGCGTTGCCTCAGTCGAGGTTTTAGACATGGCCCGTCCGCCAGGCCGGCCAATCGCGCTCGAAGAAGGACTTGGCGCGCTTGTCGAGCGTCCTGTTTGGACGAGTCCGGATCTTCATGACGTTGTCATCCAGCCGCACGACAATCTGCTCCTGACGCTCGGCGTCACGCTCCTTGCGGACGCGGCAATCCGACATATTGCAGCAACGCCATCATGCGCGGGGATCCCGCTGCCTCGACATAGGCGGTGTCCTCATCCATGGCCTTGAAGTTGTCGCCCTGGTCTGCCGTGTTTGCCGTACGGAGCGTCTGCTTGTCCGAACCGGAACAGGCCGACGCTCCGCCCCAGGCACTCCGGCTGATGACGACGCCCTTCTCCTTTGCGACGTCCGCCAGCAGTTTTTCCCAATAGACATGCTTGCCCGCCGGGAGAGCCGCCCAGGCCGCCTCATGGTGACGCTTGTCGAGAAGACTCGTCAGGCTTGAACCGTCATGCGCGCGGCCAATCCCGCGGCATCGCGCCAACGATTTGGCCCGGTTCTTAGAAGGAAATTTCAAACTTGAACCAATCAAAGGCAGTTCAATTCTCGATAATGTCCATTAATTTAGTAGTCTTTTTTCGAAAAGTGAGAGGACCATGAGCGAAACAGCGATACTGGAGTGCGACGTTCTTGTCGTCGGCGGGGGACCGGCTGGCTGTTGGGCCGCATGGAACGCCTGTGCGAACGGCATGAAGGTCGTTCTGATCGACAAGGGATATGTCGGGACAAGCGGCGCCACGGCGGCGGGCAACACGACGACCATCTACACCAAGCGCGGCACGGTCGAGAGGGAGGCGACGGTCAATCAAAGGCTGAGGCTGGGTCTCGGCTTTGCCGAGGCCGAACGCATCGAGCGCGTATTGGATCGGACCTACGAGAACCTCAACCTTCTGGCGGAATGGGGCTATGACTTCCCTTCCTATGAGGACGGCCGACCCTACAGGGGCATGCTGCGCGGACCGGACTACCTTCGCTTCATGCGCCAGAAGCTCATCAAGGCGCGCGTGAAGGTCATCGACCATTGTCCCGTCGAGGAACTGCTTTTGGCGGATGGGGTTGTCGCAGGCGCCGTCGCACGCTTCCGCAGAACGGAAGAGCGTCTCGAAATCCATGCCGGCGCTGTCGTGATCGCCACCGGCGGCTGTGCCTTTTTGAGCGGAGCGATTGGGACGAACAATCTCACCGGCGACGGGTATCTCATGGCGGCAGAGGCTGGCGCCCAACTTTCCGGAATGGAATTCTCGGCCCAGTACGGAATTTCACCCGCCTATTCCAGCGTCACCAAGGGTGTCGTCTATTTCTGGGGCACCTTTTCGGATGCGCAGGGCAATGCGCTTGAATCCGCCGGCGATCGCCAAAGCGTCGTGGCCGCAGAGCTGCTCAAGGGCCCCGTCTATGCCATCCTGGACAAAGCGCCTCCGCGACTTCAGGAGGGATTCCGGCGCGGGCAGCCGAACATCTTCGTGCCGTTCGATCGCATGGGCATCGATCCCTTCACCGAGAGATTTCCGATCACGCTTCGCCATGAAGGAACCGTCCGCGGAACGGGCGGTCTTGCGATCGACAATCGAGCGGCAACCACGGTGCCCGGCCTGTTCGCAGCCGGCGACGCGGCGACCCGGCAAGGCATGTCCGGGGCAACGACAGGCGGCGGCGGGCCGAATTCAAGCTGGGCCATGGCCTCCGGATCATGGGCCGGCGAAGATGCTGCCCGGTTCGCGCGCAGCCTCGGCGCGCACGCGCGGACGAGGCCTACGGTCGCGGCAAACCGCCATCAGCCTTCTGCTCCGACAGCTCATGGTCGTCGCGACGTCGTGGATGTCCTCGCAACGGCAAAGCAACAGATATTGCCGCTCGACAGAGGTTATTTCCGAAGCACGGAAACACTCGAAGCCGCCTCGGCGAATCTGGAAACGCTATGGCGCGACGATGGCTGGCGCACGGCGCGCAGCACCAAGGTGCGCGAGGCTGAAGCGTTGATCGCCACAGCCCGGTGGGTCACCGCCAGCGCCCTTCTGCGCCGGGAAAGTCGCGGCCTCCAGCGAAGATCGGACTATCCCGACCAGAGCCCGGCGCTTGTCCAATCGATCGTTGCCGGCGGCACAGACGAGCCGTGGGCGCGTTATGCCGAAAACACCTCCTCAATAAGCAGAGCATCATGATCGAGATCATCAGCGCGGAGCGCTGCATCAAATGTGACCTTTG
Organism: Martinezella lusitana; assembly: GCF_010668395.1. Lineage (GTDB taxonomy): Bacteria > Pseudomonadota > Alphaproteobacteria > Rhizobiales > Rhizobiaceae > Rhizobium > Rhizobium lusitanum_A. The sequence goes on along the minus strand of NZ_WUEY01000014.1, from coordinate 76,437 downwards.
CGTCGAAGCATGTCCCGACAATGTCTTCGATGCCGTGCCGGATGGCATACCGCTGATCGGCCGGCAGTCGGATTGCCAAACCTGCTTTCTCTGCGAGCTCTTCTGCCCCGTCGATGCGCTTTACGTTTCGCCTTTGTCCGAGGCGATCGAAGGATCGGCGGAAGAGGACCTCGTCGCGCGCGGGATCATGGGCAGCTTCCGGCGGGAGATGGGATGGAAAAATGCCAAGCCGCGCGGAACCGCCGGCGACATGAGTTACCGGATCTTCGAGACCGGCAAGATTATTCCCTGATTGGAGAAGACCATGCGAAAGATGATTTCAACCCTGCTCCTGGCAGCGGCTGTCGCGCTTGCGGCGATGCCGTCGAAGGCAGAAGACGCGCCAGCGGTGATCCGGTTCGGCGATGTCGGTTTCGGTTTCGGCACCCCCTTCGGTGTCGGCCTCCAGGCTATCGCCGATGCAAAGGGTTTCGTTGCCGACGAGTTCAAGGGCACGTCCACCAAGGTCGAATTTACCTACTACACGGGCACGGGTCCGGCCATCAACGAGGCGCTGTCCAACGGGCAGCTCGATTTTGCCTCCTACGGCGCAGTTCCCAATATCATCGGCAAGGCCAATGGCCTCGATACGATCATCCTCGCCTCCTATGGCGGCACGACCATCTTCGGCGCGGCACGCCCGGATCTTGACATCAAGTCGATCGCCGACCTGAAGGGCAAGAAGGTCGCCATCCAGAAAGCCACGATCATCCACTGGGGCCTCGTCACCGCGCTGAAGAACGCCGGCCTGTCCGAAAAGGACATTACCATCGTGGATCTCAAGAATGCGGACCAGCTCGCCGCCATCGCCGCCAAGAGTGTCGATGCCGTGTTCGGGGCGGACTTCCTGCTTCCGCTGCAAGACAAGGGTATTGCGAAGATCTTCTACAAGTCCTCCGATGCGGGCGCGACCGGCGACGGGTTTGGTGCATTTCTGGTCACCGACAAATTCAGGAAAGCCTATCCCGAGGCAACGCAGAAAGTGGTGAACGGATTCGTCAAGGCAGCCCAGTGGCTGGCTGACGACAAGAATCGCGAGGAAGCGTTTCAGATCTGGTCGCGGGCGGGAACGCCGGTCGATGTCATCCGCAAATCCAACACCGGCTCGCTTGGCGAGAAATATAACCCCCGCCTCGATAACTTCTTCGTTGCCCGCTACAAGAGCGGCATCGCATTCGATCGTGAGCAGAAGCTGATCCGCCGTGATGTCGATCTCGATGCCTGGGTGGATCGCAGCTTTGTCGACAAGGCCGTCGCGTCGCTGAAACTGCAGTCGCTCTGGCCCGATCGTGCGGCGAGCGGCGATCTGCAGAACTAGTCGGGGACGGAGATGGCCGCCTTCGAGGCTCAATCCGACAATGTCATTCCCGCCGCTTCCGCGACGGGATCGGCCCGTCGTGGAACGAGGTGGCAAACCCTTGCCGTCAACGTCGTTCTGCTGCTTGCCGGACCGGCGGCGATCCTGTCGGCGTGGTGGATCAGCGCAACGTTCGGCTGGGTCTCTCCGCAGGTCTTGCCCAGTCCGCCCTGGGTTCTGCAGACATTTCTGGATCTGATTGCCAGCGGCGACATTCTCGCCGCTGGGGTCGTCAGCTTTCAGCGCATCGCGGAAGGGTTCTTCATCGGCGCCTCGCTCGGCTTTCTCTTCGGCCTCCTTATCGGCCGGTCGGCAACGGCCGAGGCATATCTCGGACCATCGTTCAGAGCTCTGGCCGCAGTCCCGTCGCTCGGCTGGCTGCCGATCCTGATCCTGCTGCTCGGGATCGATGAAAGCCTCAAGATCGTCATCCTTGCCAAGGCTTGCTTCGTCCCGATGGCCATCAGCACGGCCGAAGGTGCCAGGAACATACCGGTACGGCTGAGCGAAGTTGCCGATGTTCTCGGACTGCGGCCCAGAACCCGCTTTTTCAAGCTGGCTCTGCCGGCGATGGCGCCTTTCGTCGCAAGCGGCGTCAGGCTCTCGTTGAGCCAGGCATTCGTATCCCTGATCGTGGTCGAGATGCTCGCCGGAACGGATGGCCTGGGCTACATGATGGTCTGGGGCAGAACCCTCTTCCAGCTCGATATCGTCATCGTCGGGATGATCGTCGTCGGATCGGTGGGTTTCCTGCTCGACCTGCTCTTGAGACGCGCCGAAGCAATGGTTCGCAACGGGTTGGGCGCCAATGGCTGAGCGCGGCAAGATTTCCGCAAGGTTTCCGCGCGGGGCCGTCGTGCCATTGGCCGCCGCCCTTGTCTGGTGGCTTTCCATAAAAACCGGCGTGTTGTCCGGCCCCATGGCGGTCGCGCCATTGCAGGTCGTGACAGTCCCCTTCCTCGATCCCTCCGGCCGCGAGCTTTGGCCAGCCCTTCTTGAAAGCCTGCTGCGCGTGCTGGCGGGAAGCCTGATCGGAGGTCTGTGCGGCATCGTCCTTGGCTATCTGGCCGGGACGTATCGGGTCGTCGTCCTTGGTGTCGCGCCAAGTATCCATGCGGTTCGGCAGGTCGCGCTCTTTGCATGGATCCCGCTCCTGACCGCATGGTTCGGCAATGGCGAAGCGACGAAGATCGTGTTTACGGCGCTTTCGGCCTTCTTTCCGCTCTTCCTTGCCACCGAGCAGGGAATACGGCAAACCCCGATAGAGCTCGTCGAGGCTGCGCATGTGCTGAAGCTCCGCTATCGCACCTGCATTTGCCGCCTGTATTTTCCAGCGGCGCTGCCCAGCATCTATCTGGGTCTGCAAATCGGCATTCTTTCGGCATGGATAGGCACGATCGGCGCGGAGTATGCCATCGGAAACGGGCGCGGCCTTGGAAGCTATCTTGCCAGCGCCCGTGACCAGTTTAGGATGGACATCGTTCTCGTCTGCGTGTTCGCGCTCGCTTTCGGCGGTGTCCTGCTCACCCACATCGTCCGCCTGATAGCGGCATCCCTCTCTCCATGGACAAGTCAACAGCGATGAGCGCCCTCTCGATCGAACATGTCAGCAAAGCCTATGCGTTGGACGGCGCTCAACGCCCGGTTCTCAAGGATATCAACTTTGCCGTCGGTCAAAACGAGATCCTTGCGATCGTCGGTGCCTCGGGCTGCGGAAAATCGACCTTGCTGAGGCTCATTGTCGGGCTCGATGGCGACTATCGCGGGTCCATCGTGCGCGGTGATGGGGATACGGTTCCGGCGAAGATCGGTATGGTCTTTCAGGACCACCGTCTCTATCCGTGGCTGACCGTCGAGGCAAATGTCGACCTTGCCTTCGACACAAGCCCGCTTCCGGCCCGCGAACGCCGGGAGAAGGTTCAGCACTATATCGATCTCGTCGGGCTCAGCGACTATTCGAAGGCCTATCCGCGCCAGCTGTCGGGCGGCATGGCGCAGCGGGCGGCCATCGCGCGAGCGCTTGCCCAGGAGCCGGGTATTCTTCTTATGGACGAACCGTTCGGAGCGCTCGATTCCATTCTCAGGATGCGGCTGCAGGAGGAGCTCCTGGCGATCTGGGAGAAGAACCGGCTCTCCATCGTCATCGTGACGCATGATGTCGAGGAGGCGCTCTATCTCGCGGATCGGGTGATCGTCATGGAGCCGAACCCGGGTCGCATTCGCGACGTAATTCCGGTCGACCTTCCCCGTCCGCGCAACCGGAGCAGCATGCTTCTGACGCAGCTCAAGAAGCGTTGCCTTTCGATGCTCGTCTAGCAGCGCATCGACGTTGGCGGCCGTAAAGCCAGGACTGCCGCCCTCACCCGGAAGGATGCACCTGCGGACATCGATGAAGGCGACGCGTCTCGTGGACCGGTTACCATGGAACCGTTCGGCCCAGATAGTCCAGATATTGCAGGCCGGTGCTTCCCCGCTGACCGAGAAGCACGTTCACCAGGTTCGGAACGCTCTCCTCGATGGTAAGCTTGCCATCCGGGCCGCCCATATCGGTCTTCACCCAGCCCGGAGCCATGAGCACCAGCGCACGCGCATCCCCGGCATGCCGGGCGGCATAGCTGCGCATCAGCGTGTTCAGGGCGGCCTTGCTGCCGCGATAGACTTCCCTCATGCCCGTCGTATTGTTGGCGACACTGCCCTGCCCCGACGACATGACGCCGATCAGACCTGTCGGCGAGACGAGGTCCTGCAGCCCCTCGACGGTTCGCATCGGACTGAGCGCGTTCGTCACCATCACGCGGATAAACTCATCGGTCGTCACCTCGGCGATCGTCTCGGTCGGAACGTTCGTTGTTCCGGCATTGACGAACAGGATATCGAAGACCCGGCCAGCCAGACGCTCGCGCAGCGATGCAAGCTGCGCGGGCTCATTGATATCCAGTGTTTCGATCGTGACCTGCCCATCGGAATCGTCGGCCAGTTCGTGCAGCTTCGTCCGCGCTGACGAGGCCCGCACCGTGCCGACGACGGACCAGCCTTTCTTGAAGAATTCTTCCGCCATGGCATGGCCGAGCCCTCGGGATGCGCCGATGATCAATATGCTGCCGGCGGTGGTGGAATTCGGTGACGGCATGCTGGATGCCTCCTCTGCTTGTTTGCTGTGTGGTGAATATGAAAGCTGTACGCGGATTTCGCCAGACGCACAGAATGCAAAGAATAGTTGCGTCTGACGCTAGGCGCATCGGCTGATTTGATCTACCAACTCACCATGGAAGACATCGATCTCAATCTTCTCGTCGCGCTTGACGTTCTTCTTGCCGAAGAGAGCGTGACGGAAGCGGCAAAGCGGCTGGGGCTCAGCCCCTCCGCCATGAGCCGCACCCTGTCGCGGCTGCGGTCCGTGACGGGCGACCCGCTTCTCGTCAGGGCCGGCCGCTCGCTGGTGCCGACACGTTTTGCCGAGAGCCTGCGGGAGCGTGTGCATGCCGTGACCGAGGATGCGCGGGCTCTCTTGCGGCCCGCTGCGAGCGAACTCGATATCGCCACGCTGGAAACGACCTTTTCGATCCGCGTCAGCGAGGCGTTTCTCGAGCTGTTGTCGGCACCCCTCGTATCGGCCGTGACCAGGGCCGCACCGCATGTTCGCCTTCGCTTCGCTCTCAAGCCGGACAAGGAACCCCACATGCTTCGGGAGGGGTTGATCGATCTGGAAATCGGCGTCCTCGGTGTTCCCGCGCCCGAATTGAGAACGCGGCTTCTGTTTCGCGATCGATTGGTGGGAGTGGCGCGGGAGGGGCATCCGCTGCTGTCCGGCAAGGCGGTGACGACCGAGCGCTATGCTGCCTGCAGCCATGTCGTCGCGTCCAGAAGGGGAGAGTTTGCCGAAGCGATCGACGACACATTGGAGACGATGGGTCTGAAGCGGGAAATCCGTGTCGTGGTGCCGGGGTTCCCGGATGCGATGAGAATTGCCGCCTCGACGGATCTGGTCGCGGCCGTCCCCATCTCCTGCCTCGGAAAGAACAAGGTGAACGAGCCGGTGGCGGAATTCGGCATTCGCAGTTTCGAACTGCCGTTCAAGACGCCGGAAATACAGGTTGCCGCAATATGGCATCCGCGCGCCGACGCCGATCCGGCTCATCGCTGGCTGCGCAGCATCGTCGCGCAGGTGTGCCGGGCCACCTATCCATGACGTGATCGGGCACATGGCCGCCATGTATCCGGGCTGGCCGTTGCCGAGCGCAGGAATATTCGAGCGGGCGTGTCGGAATCTCGTTTCGCCGGCCGTCTTCAGGATAGACCAGCCATGGAGAGCGACGATGACGATTACTCTGACTGCCTTTGAACAGTCGCCTGATCGCGGCAGGGGCCTGGCGCGCGACATGCGCGTTCGTTGGGCGCTGGAAGAGGTCGGGCAGCCTTATGACGTTCGTCTGCTTTCGTTCAAGGCGATGAAAGAGCCTGCACATCTTGCGCTTCATCCCTTCGGGCAGATTCCAACCTATGAAGAGGGCGATCTTGCCCTGTTCGAGTCCGGAGCCATCGTGCTTCATATCGCCGAGCACCATGCAGGCCTGTTGCCGGATGATGTGAGTGCCCGGGCGCGTGCGATCATGTGGATGTTTGCCGCACTTACCACGGTGGAGCAGCCGATCGTCGATCTCGCAATCGCCAAGCTCGTCGAGGGTGTCGAGAGTTGGTACGAGCAGCGCCGGCCCCTCGTCGAGGAGCGCGTCCGCACGCGGCTGGGCGAGCTTTCCAATCGTCTCGGCGATGCCGAGTGGCTGGACGGCTGGTTCAGTGCCGGCGACCTTCTGATGGTATCGGTGCTGCTTCGATTGAAAGCATCCGGGATATTGGACGAATACCGGAACCTCTCCGCCTATGTCGCCCGGGGTGAAGCCCGGCCCGCATACAAACGCGCTTTCGCCGCTCAGCTGGCGGTTTTCGTTGCTGCATCGACCGAATGATCGCCGCTGTCGGCCTCAACCGCGATCGGGCTTCCCGACCAGAAGCCCTTCAAGGAAGGTACGGAACGTCTCGACTGCCCGTTTCGACGTCGCTTCCGGATCGTCTGAATTGGCGATCCACTGCGCGGCGATGCTGCTTGCCGCATTGATGAGGCGGGCGCCGGCCTCCGGGTCTATGTCGACAATGGTGCCCTCCTCACGAAGGTCGCGAAGGCTTTGCGCCACCGTGGAGATGCAGCCATTGGCGCTCGGCCATCCTGAAGGGTCGCCAAGCACGGCCGGTCCGTCGCGAAACATGATGCGCTGGATTTCCGGTTCGAGGGCCATCTGCACATAGCCGACATTTTCGTCGACGAAACCCTGCCAGCGCGACGGTGCCCGGGACGAGATCGAACAAAGCCTTGCGGCCATCTCCGCATCGATCTCGCTGACCACAGCTTGAAGGAGCCCCTTCTTATCGCCAAAGTGATGATAAAGTGCACCGCGTGTCAGCCCGGCGGTGGCAGTAAAGTCATCCATGGACGCTTCGGCATAGCCGACGCTTCCGAATGCCTTGCGGCCGGCAGTCAGCAGCTTGGCTCGTGTTTCGGCAATCATTTCACTGCGAGGTTTGCGCATCGTTCGTCCGTTAGCGGCATCCGTCAATTCACATGCACCCGGCATACTAGTTGACATACGCGACGTATGCAATTATCTCATTCACATACGTCTCGTATGCATATGGTGATCCTACCCAATCCAGGGAATATTCCGATGCCCAATCCATACAGTGAGATTTTCCGTGCTCCGGGTGCCAAAGGCTTTTCGGCCGCCGCGTTTTTCGCCCGTCTCCCTATTGCGATGGCCCCTATCGGCATCGTCGCCATGTTGTCCCAGACACGCGGCGAATATTGGCTTGCGGGCGCCGTCTCGGCGACCTTCGCCTTGGCCAATGCCGTTGTTTCGCCGCAGATATCACGGCTCGTAGACCGGTTTGGCCAACGTGCGGTCGTGGCGCCCGCCACCTTCGTCTCGGTCATCGCCTTCGCCGTCCTCGTCATCGCTGCCAACCAGGGCTGGCCGGCCTGGACGCTGTTTGCCTCCGCCCTCCTCTCCGCCGCAATGCCGAGCATACCGGCGATGGTACGCGCTCGCTGGACGGAGATCTTCCGCAACAGGCCTGAATTGAACACCGCCTTCGCGTTCGAATCCGCGGCCGACGAACTCGTCTACATCGCCGGCGCTTCCCTTTCGGTCGGCCTTGCCGTCTCCCTCTTTCCGGAAGCAGGTATGATCGTGAGCACGATCTTCCTCGCGCTCGGGACAACCGCTTTCCTGCTGCAACGGTCGACGGAGCCCGAGGTGCGCGCATTCGATTCCGACGTTCCCCAGCGCTCAGCGATCCGCCTTCGCCCGGTGCAGATCATCACGCTTGCCCTGATCTTTGTTGGCGCCACCTTCGCCACGGCGGAAGTCAGTGCCGTTGCCATCACCAAGCAGCTCGGCCAGCCGGGGGCAGCAAGCTTCGTCATCGGCGTCTATGCTCTTGGCTCCTTCGTCGTCGGTCTGGTCATCGGAGCGCTGAACCCGAAACTGCCGCTGCAGCGGCAGCTGCTGATTGCCGTCAGCATCCTTGCCCTCACCGCTCTGCCGCTTCTTGTGGCGGGCACATCGGTCGCGCTGCTGGCCTTTGCCGTTTTCCTCAGCGGCGTCGCGATCTCACCGACCTTCATTACCGCCTTCGGGCTGATCGAGCGTCGTGTGCCGGAAACGATGCTGACCGAGGGCGTGACCTGGGTCATGACCGGCATCGGTATCGGCATGGCGCTCGGCGCCTTCGCCTCCGGCTGGGTGGTCGACAATTTCGGCCCGGCGAATGGTTTCTGGGTCTCCGTCATGGCAAGCCTAGCGACGGTCCTGATCGTCGCTCTGGGGCAGGCAAGCCTGTCCGGCGAGCGCGCATCGGATAAGGCATCCCTCACGCAGGCTGCGGAATGAACCGGCCGGTCTGCAGCCTTTTCATCCGCATCGAAAAGCAATGAGGAATGACACTTTACGTCAGGGCTTGCGGGCCCTGATGTGCAGAAAGATCGGGGCGATGCGGGTATCGGCGACCACCGGCTCGGCAAGGGCCACTTCGCTGCTTGCCATCGGCTCGCCAAAGGCCTCGATGGCGAGACCGGCGCCGACGATCATGCTTACCCAGCTGGTCAGCGTTCTATGGAAACGCGGAATGGAGAATGGCGTCAGCCCTGCGCGCTGCTCGGCCGGAATGGTCGAAAACAGCCAGCGCTCGATCCGTCCGTCCGTTTCGTCGAAATAGTCGGCGATTTGAACCGCGACCGCTTCGCCGGTCTCGTTGCGTATGTTCTTGCGCGTCGGCGGCACGAAGCAGGGATGCAGAATGGAAAACTGCAGGAAGCCCCGGGGCCGGAGAATGCGCTCTACGCCCTTCAGCACCCCTTGCTGATCCGCCATATCCATCAGCGACATGAAGGCGGTGACGAAGTCGAAACTGGCATCGGGAAAATCGATGAACTGGCCGTCCCCCAGAACATAGTCGATGCCGAGCGGATCCTGCGCTTCCGTATCGCGGGCGTGGCGGACGAAAGTCGGCGCGATATCGAGCCCGGTCATGCGAGCACCGAGGCGCGCCACGGCCCGGGTATTGGTGCCCTCGCCGCAGCCGAGGTCAAGCCCCTTCAGGCCGGCGACCGGCGGCAGCATTTCGAGAAACGCCGGCGTGTTCAAGGCATCGCGATATCTGTCGTAGCCCGCACGGCTGTAAATCGTCCAGGTTTCGGCATTGCTTTCCCAATGAGCGGCGACGTTACTCGCGTCCATGACCATCCTCCTGCCTGTATCATCGAACGAAGAGCTATAGAGAGGGTGAAGCAGGATTGAAAGGCCGTGTCGGGATGACGGGCCGGCGAGCGCTGGCCTGTCGCGCCGTCGACCGGCTTGTGCAGCAATATTTTCAAAACCGGCTCCACTCAATGCGCGGGCGCCGGTTCCGCTTCGGGCGCAGCCTGCTTGTGATGGTCCGCCGCGAGCAACATGTAGACTGCGGGCACGACGAAGAGCGTAAACAACGTACCGATGGCGAGCCCGGCGGCGATCACCAGACCCATGTTGAAACGCGCGGCCGCGCCGGCACCCGTCGCCAGGATCAGCGGCACCACACCCAGGACCATGGCCCCGGTCGTCATCAGGATCGGGCGCAGGCGGATGCCGCAGGCGCCCTCGATCGCCTCGCGCTTGGACTTTCCGGATGCCTGCAGCGTATTCGCCACCTCGACGATCAGGATGCCGTGCTTGCTGATCAGCCCCATCAGCGTCACCAGACCGACCTGCGTATAAATGTTCATCGTCGCGCCGCCGACGCCGAGGCTGATGAAGGCGAGCGCGCCTGCGATCGACATCGGCACGGAGACGAGGATGATCAGCGGGTCGCGGAAGCTGTTGAACTGGGCGGACAGCGCCAGGAAGACGATAATCAAGGCAAGCGCGAAGGTGGTGGCCATGCCGCTCGATTCCTGCACGAACTGGCGCGACTGGCCGCCGTAATCGACCGTATAGCCCTGCGGCAGCGTGCGCGCCGCGATCGATTTCAGTGTCTCCAGGGCATCGCCAACCGCAACGCCCGGCGCTGGCACGCCAGAGATGGTCGCGGAGTTCAATTGCTGGAAATGCGCGACGGAGCGCGGGGTCGCCTCGAGTTTCGCCGTCGCGATCGCCGAAAGCGGGATCTTCGAGCCGTTCACGCTTGCGATCGGATAATTCATGATCTGATCGATCGTCTGGCGCGAGCGCTGCTCCACCTGCGGGATGACCTGGTAGGAGCGGTTGTCGATACTGAAATAATTGACGTAGCCGCCCCCCAGCATCGCGGCGAGCGCCCCGCCGACATTGTTCATGGACAGGCCCAGCATCGATGCCTTGCTGCGGTCGATCGCTATCGAATATTGCGGATTGTCGACGTAGAGATCCTTCGTCAGGAAAATGAACTCGCCGGATTTCTGCGCTTCCTGCAGGAAGGTATTGGAGACGTCGTTGAGCTGGCCGAAGCCGCCGGTGCTGCCGATGGCGAACTGCACCGGCAAGCCGCTGGCGCCGGGCAACGGCGGTATCTGGAAGACCACCGCCTGCCCGCCGGCGATCTTGGCCAGATCCGCCTGCACCAATGGCTGCAGATCGTTGGCCGTCCTCGTGCGCTCGTTCCACGGCTTCAGCACCATGCCTTCGAACGATGTGCCGGGCGCCTCGACCTGCAGGGTCTTGTCGGCCTCGGGGAAGCTGCGGAAGGTCTTGGTGACCTGATCGGAATTGAGCAGCTTCTGCTCAAGTGTCGCGTTGGGAGCGTTGGTGACCTGCGCGGCGAGAAAGCCCTGGTCCTCATTCGGAGCCAGCTCGTTCTTGGCGCTCGTATAGAGGAAATAGATGCTGCCGAGAACGATTGCGGCAAACACTAGTGTCACCGGCACGGTGTTCAGGCTGCCATGCAGCATGCGCACATAGGGTCGGTGAATCTCCGAGAAGCGGCGATCGATGAAATCCGAGACGCGCTCCTCCCAGCCGCTGCGATCGGTCAGATGCGGCTTCAGGATGCGCGAGCACATCATCGGCGTCAGCGTGAGCGCAATGATCATGGAAACGGTCACGGCGCCGACGAGCGTAAAGGCGAACTCCGTGAATAGAGCGCCGGTCAAACCGCCCTGGAAGCCGATCGGGACATAGACGGCGATAAGCACAACCGTCATGGCGAGGATCGGCCCGACCAGCTCATGCGCGGCCGCCAAAGCCGCTTGCATCGGCGGCGACCCTTCCTCGATGTGACGGTTGACGTTTTCCACCACGATGATGGCGTCGTCGACCACGAGGCCGATCGCCAGCACCAAGGCGAGCAAGGTCAGAAGATTGATGGAGAAGCCGAGGATCAACATCATGGCGAACGTGCCGACCAGCGACAGCGGTATGGCGACGATGGGGATGGCCACCGAGCGAGGCGAGCCGAGAAACGCGAACACCACGAAGATCACGATCGCCAGAGCCTCGACCAGGCTCTTCACGACCTCGTCGATCGACGTCGTGACGAAGGTGCTGGAATCGTAGACGATATAGCCCTCGAGCCCCTGCGGCAGCTGCGCCTGAATATCCGGGAATACCGCACGCACGCCGGCGATCACGTCGAGAAGATTGGCCGTCGGCGCGATCTGGATGCCGATGAAGACGCCGGTCTGCGCATCGAACCCGACCTGGACGTCATTGTTCTGCGAACCGAGTGCAACGCTGGCGACGTCCTTCAAGCGAACGATGGTGGTGCCGATCTGCTTGACCACCAGCTCCTTGAACTCGTCGGCCGAATGCAGGTCGGTCCGCGCCGTCAGGACCGTCTGGGTCATCTGGCCGCGTGTCGTGCCGATACCCGAAATGTAGTTGTTGTTGCCGAGTGCCGTCCACACGTCGCCCGCGGTCAATCCATAGGCGGCAAGCTTGTCGGGTTTCAGCCAGGCTCTCAATGCGAAGGTTCTGCCGCCGAGGATTTCGGCCGTCTGGACACCGGTGACGGCCTGCAATTTGGGCTGGACCACACGGGTCAGGTAGTCGGTGATCTGGTTGCCGGCCAGAACGTCGCTGCGGAAGCCGATATACATCGCATCGATCGTCTGGCCGATGGAAACCGACATGATCGGCTGTTGCGTGCCCGTCGGCAATTGATTGAGAACTGAAGAGACCTTGGCGTTGATCTCCGTCATCGCCGCGTCCGCACTATAGTTGAGGCGCAGGTTGACTGTGATCGTCGATGTGCCGCTGGTGCTCGACGAGGTCATGTAGTCGATGCCGTTGGCCTGGGCGATGGCGTTTTCGAGCGGCGTCGTGATGAAGCCGGCGATGACGTCGGGGGCCGCGCCCGGATAGGTCGTCGTCACCGTGACGACGGCATTCTGGGTCTGCGGATATTGGCGCACCGTCAGCGTGCGGAACGACTGGTAGCCGATGACGATAATCAACGCGCTGACCACGAGGGCCAGGACGGGGCGCCGGATGAAGATGTCGGTGATGTTCATCGCCACACCTCAGTTGGGGTTTGCCGGATTTGCATTGGGATCGTTCGACGGCTGCGCGTCATTGTTGATGATGACCGGCGAGCCGTTGTTCAGTTTCAGTTGACCCGAGGTCACCACCACCTCCCCGACGTTCAATCCCTTGGTGACGGCGATCTGATCACCCCGCGCCTCGCCGGTGGTCACGAATTTCTGGCTGGCGACGAGCTGCGGCTTTCCGTCCGATCCGCCGCCCTTGTCGGTCACCACATAGACGACATTGCCATAGGGATTGATGGTGACGGCGGTTTGCGGCAGGGCGATATAGTCTTTCGGCTCGCCGACCACGACGGAGACATTGCCGAACATGCCGGGCAGGAGCTTGCGGTCGGGATTTTCGAATGTTGCCCGTATCGTGATATTGCGGCTCTCGGTGTCCACCAGCGGGCTGATTGCCGTAATCTTGCCGCTGAAAGTCTGGCTTCCATAGGCATCGACCGTGGCCGTGACCGCCTGCCCGACCTTCAGTTGCGACAGGGCCTGCTGCGGCAGCGAGAAATCGAACTGGATCGGGTCGAGCGACTGCAGGGTGACCACCGCGGTTCCGGCCGCCAGATATTGGCCGAGGCTGACCAGCCTGATGCCGAGGTGCCCATCGAAAGGCGCGCGGATCGAATACTGGTCGATCAATGCCTGTTGCGATGCGACCTGCGCCTGCGCGGCTTTCCACGCGGCGAGATCGCTGTCGACCTGGCTCTGCGCGATGGTGTTGGCCTTGATCAGCCTGGAATCGCGTTCGTAAGCGATCTGCGCGTTCGCTGCCGATGCCTGATACTGCTGCAGCGTCGCGACCTGCTGATCGGCGAGCAACTGCACGATGAGATCGCCCTTCTTGACATCCTGACCGTCCTCAAAGCCGATCTTCTGGACGATGCCCTGAACCTGGGCCGAGAGGTTCGACCCCTCGACTGCATTGAAGCTGCCGACGGACAACAGCGTCGTCTGCCACGGACTGGTCGCCGCGGTCATGGTCGAGACCGTCTGCGGTGGCGCCTTGAGGTTAGCCAGATAAGCGGCGATCATACGGTTCTTGAATGCCTGGAAGCCGAAAATCCCGCCCAGGATCAGGCCTATGACGATCAGCATGATGATCATGCGTTTTATCATGACTGGTAACTCTACTCTTCGGGAACAGGTCGTTGGGAATTCTGATGCCACCGGCTCCGGCTGGGATCACGGAACCCTCGTCGTGCTGACCCGGCCGCAAACACAGCGGCGCCTGCAACCAAAGCCAGCACGGAAATCGATCGGGATAGGGATTGTCAGCGCGAGCGCTTTCGTCCTGGAGGCCGGTATGGAATAAAGCTTTCCGTCCGCCGAAAGCGGCGTTGACTTCGCCATGAATAAAGCTGGCGGCGTCCAGGGCGGCCATCTTCTACAAACCGGACCAGTCAAACGTCATTCGCGCGCCTCTACTTCTGATAAGCACGAGTTGTAAGATCCGACCCAAGATAGCAGCTTTGCTATGTCCGAGCCATATTTAATAAAGTCCTGAATCAAGGCAACAATAGTACCGAAACGGCCGTGATCCCAAATTCGCGGCGGTGTGCTGCCGGGCCTGGCGATCTTCGGGGGCGGTCAACCTCGCTTCGAGGTTCCGGCGGTTTCCTCGACCTCCGGATGTTGTTCGGCCGCTCTGTAAAATCGTGGCGATAATGACGCCGCCTCAACCGCGCCGGGCGGCTTCGATCGCTGCGACATCGATCTTCTTCATGGTCATCATCGCATCGAAGGCACGCTTGGCCTCGTCTCCACCGATTGCAAGCGCTTCCATCAGTATGCGTGGCGTGATCTGCCAGGACACGCCCCATCTGTCCTTGCACCAGCCGCACTCGCTTTCCTGGCCGCCATTGCCGACAACGGCGTTCCAGTAGCGGTCGGTCTCTTCCTGGTCTTCGGTCGAGATCTGAAACGAAAAGGCTTCGTTGTGCTTGAATACGGGGCCGCCGTTCAGGCCGACGCAGGGAACGCCCGCAACGGTGAATTCGACGACCAGAACGTCACCCTGCTTCCCTTCCGGATAGTTTCCCGGCGCGCGAATGACGGCACCCATCGCGCTGTCCGGAAAGGTTTCGACATAGAATTTGGCGGCCGCCTCGGCATCCTTGTCGTACCACAGGCAGATCGTGTTCTTTGCCATCGCGCGGCTCCTCTTCCTCTCCAACTCCGATCTCCTAGCTGACATAGGAGACGATTCGCCTTTCTCCACCCCGGGGGGAGCCATTTCCGACATCAACCGCGAGCGTGGATTTCTTCGCCTATGATCCAGGGCTGGACAGTCGCAGGTGGAAAAGGTACGTCCTCGGTCAAGGCATGACTTTCAAAAGCTAGGGGATGGACATGGCTGCAGGCTCCGACCCGGTTTCGAGCACGGCGAGCGCGTTGGGGAGCGAAACCGGCCCGATTGCCCGCATGTCCCTTCATGACGCCGTCGTCAACCGCTTGCGCGACATGATTATCGAGGGAGAGCTGCCGCCGGGTTCGCGCATTCATGAAACCCAGATGGGCCAACGGCTCGGCGTGTCGCGCACCCCGTTGCGCGAGGCGATCAAATTCCTCGCAAGCGAAGGCTTGGTGGAACTCATTCCGACCCGCGGTGCGGTCGTACGCCAGTTTCATGCCAAGGACATCAAGGACATGTTGCTCGTCCTCAAGACCCTTGAGAGTCTGGCGGGCCGCATTGCCTGCGAGCGTGCGACCGACGGGCAAATTGCCCATATTCGCTCCCTCCACGACCAGATGCTGGCCTATTATCGCGAGCGCCGACGCATGGAATATTACAAGCTGAACCAGAACATTCACTCAGCCATCGTGGCGCTTTCCGACAACGAGCCGCTGGCCTACACCCACGGCATGCTGCAGGGCCGCCTGAAGCGGGTGCGTTTCGTCGGGCACGAGGGCGAAGAGAACTGGGCCAAGGCGATCGTGGAGCATGAAGAGATGATCGCCGCGCTCGAAGCACGAGATGCGGAACGCCTTTCGAACATTATCGAACTGCACCTGTCGGCGGCCTGGGAGCGGGTCAAAGCCTTCCTCTGAAAACCACATCCCGGCTGGGTGGAACGAGAGGCCGACAAGGGCCTCTCCCAATTCTACAATCAATATTGGATGCCCCCGCTCCGGGAGCCCCGGTCGGCCGTATTCAGCAGTCCGGCGGTTGCGGGGGATGCACCGGTTCGGCGAAGGTGCGCTGCAGCTTTCCCCAGCCCGGATCATGCATATGGGCTTGCAGTCCGGCGCGTTCGACGAGGGCAAGCGCTTCGCGCTGGCCGAAAGCGAGCGCCGCTTCGACGTCCGCGGTCAGCACCTTGCCGGCCTCCATCAGCACTTTGCCGTCAACGATCACGGTATCGACGTCGCTTCCCAGGACCTGGTGGATGAGGCGGTGGATCGGCATCCAATTGGGCATCAGATGCGGCTTGCGCATGTCGATGATCGCTATGTCCGCCTTCTTGCCGACCTCGAGCGATCCGATTTCATGCTCCATGCCGATAACCTTCGCCGCATCGATGGTAATCATCTCGAAGATCTTGCCCGGCGGCAGCAGATAGCGATCGTGGTTGTGCAGGATGTGCTGTGTCGATTGGGCGAGCCTGGCGGTCTGGAACATGTCGAAATGCCGGCTTGGAGAAACGCCATCCGAGGTGATGGCCAACGGAATGCCTCTCGACATCATCTCCAGGATCGGGGTGGAGCGACCGGGTGGCGCATGGGTGACATGCGTTCCGGTCTCGGCCAGGATATCCATCTCCTCGTGCGAGATTCCCCAGCAATGCTGCAGATGGACGTCGGGCCCGAGAAGAGCGTTCTCCTTGTCCTGAAACGCCATGCGGATCTGCCCGGCAAACGCGTCGGAATGGATGCGGACATTCCATTTGCGGGCGGTTTCCCGAACGCGACGCGCCTGCATGCGATCATCGTCCGTCAGATTGACCGCCTGATCCGGCGTCGAGGCATTGGACGGCTCGACCGAAGGGACGATGGTGAACGGGGTCAGGAACACGCTGATGCGGCCTTCAGCGCTGCCGTGCAGCGCATCGATGACGGCTTCGGAACCTTCGATCATCTCTTCGAAAGCGATATGGCGGCGTTCGGGCTTGCCGCTTTCCCATCGGGTGACAGGATGCGGCCATGGCAGGCCCGATGGACCGACGCAGACGATCTCGCGCAGGCCAAGCTCGTTGTAGGCGCGCGCATGATTGATGGCAAAGACGGGGTCGTCGCTGCGGGGCATCGAGGTGATGATGCTCGCTCCCGTCGTCACGCCGGCGCGCAGCCGCTCGAGCCCGGATACCAGCCCGTCGGCATACCAGAAATCGCGCGTGACGTAGTGATAATAGGTCGGCGTGACCACGCGCATCCACATGGCATTGGTGTCGGCGGCGATGCTGCGGATCAACGTGTGGCCGGCGTGACCATGGGCGTCGATCAGGCCGGGGATAATCATCTTTCCGCGGCAATCGATCACTTTCTTGTCCGAATGACGCGGCATCAGTTCCGCGGCAGTGCCGATGTCGACGATGCGATCGGCCGATATCGCCAGCGCTCCGTCTTCGATGATACGACGCTCTTTGTCGACGGTGACGATCGTTCCATGCACCAGCAGTAAACCCATCACACTTCCCTCCTCTGTGTCCGCAGTTCGAAGTGGCGCCGATCTGCGCGAATTTTGGGTACGATAATTGTCAACAATTTATTTGACAATAGGATGCGTCACATCGATACTCCCGACCAAATTGGGGCGAGCCCCATCGAATAACGGAGGGAGGGGCACAATGCTTCATTTCAGAAAGATCATCATTGCCGCGCTGGCCGCGGCCGCCATTGCGGCGCCGGCCGATGCCGCCACGTTGCGCTGGGGCAGCCGGTCCGACATCTATTCGCTGGATCCCGATTCGGTCCCGTCGACGTCGAACCTCGCCTTCCTCAACCATATCTACGAGGGGCTGGTTCGCTATGATCCGAACTTCAAGATCGAGCCGGCGCTCGCCACCGAATGGAAGCTGATCGACAACAAGCACTGGCGCTTCACCCTGCGCAAGGGCGTGAAGTTCCACGACGGCGCGGACTTCACCGCCGACGACGTGGTGGCGTCCTTCAAGCGTGCATCGGATCCGACCTCGCCGCTGCGCGGCAACATTCCGCTCTATGTCGGCATTCAGAAAGTCGACGACTACACCGTCGATATCGAGGTGTCCGCGCCCACGTCGTTGTTCCTGAACGACATCACCAATATTTTCGTGTTCAATGCCAAATGGCTGAAGGACAACAACAGCGAAAAGCCCACCGACATCGCCTCGAAGGTCGAGGGCTATACGACGATGCATACCAACGGCACCGGGCCGTTCAAGCTTGAGAGCCGCGTGCCCGACAGCAAGACGGTGCTGGTTGCCAATCCCGGATGGTGGGATCAGAAAAAGCACAATCTCGACCGGATCGAATTCGTGCCGATCGCCTCGGCCGCCACCCGTGTCGCCGCGCTGCTCTCCGGCGAGATCGACTTCATCGATTCCGCACCCGTTCAGGATCTGCCGCGCCTGGAATCCACGCCCAACGTGACCGTGAAGAAGCGCACGGAACTGCGGACCGTGTTCATCGCCTTCAACCGCAAGGAAAAACTGGAGGATGGACGCCCCAATCCTTTCAATGACTTGCGCGTGCGCCAGGCCGTCGAGGCCTCCCTCGATCGCGATCTGATCAACAAGAAGGTGATGCGTGGCCTGGCACGGCCGTCCGGCTCGCTGATCGCGCCGGAACTGCCCGGCTACGACAAGGCCCTCGATACCTACCAGCAGGCCGATCCCAAGTTGGCCCAGAAGCTGTTGGATGAAGCCGGCCAGAAGAACCTCGCCTTCACCTACATGTGCATGAACGACGAGAGCGTCAACGAGGAGGATATCTGCTCGGGCGTCGCCAATATGCTGAAGCGCGGCGGCTTCCAGCCGAGCATCGACATCGCTCCCCGCGCCGTTCAGACATCCAAGCGCAGCAACGGCAAGGCCGATGTCTTCAATCTCAGCTGGGCCAACGAGCCGACGCTCGATGCCTATTCGCTGCTCTCGCAGGTCCTGTCGACGCGCAACGGCGCCATGGGCGTCTCCAACTACGGCAGCTGGTCGAATCCCGACCTCGACAAGCTGGTGGCGCAGGCGGCCCAGGAACCGGACAACGACAAGCGCCTGGCCCTGGAAGGGCAGGCGCTCAAGATCGCCAAGGACCAGGTCATGCTCGTTCCCCTGCATCAGCAGCCCATCGCCTGGGCGGTGCTGAACAAGGTCAAGAGCATCGATTTTCGGGCCGACAACAAGCCGCGCCTCTGGTTGACGCAGATGGCTGAATAACAGCTGTCCGCCAGCAACATCGAAGGAAGACGGAGCGCTTTGCAAGGCTTGCGAAGCGCTCTTTTTCGTGAGGTGCCCTCCTCCGCTCCGGCACGATCTTCGCAGTCACGAGCACTCGGGATTCCTCGCCGCGGCCGTACGCCCCGAGTTCATAAGTCGCGCGCGATGACAGGTGATCGACCCACCGGTGGAAAACCCGATCATAGGGTCTCGGCAATCAATATTGTCGACAATCGCGTTGACAACTTCGAGATATCTGCGTTAATGGCGGCACAGGGAGCGAGGGAGGTTTGCCTGCAGCGAGCGATGCTCGTGTCGCAGTGGCTGCCGGCTTTGGCAGTTTGAAGCGACATGGAATGCGCCATTTGCGCGCGCGCCGCTGCAGCCGTTCTTCTTCATTCCATCGAATGAATTCCGCCGGGTCCTTCGCGCAGTTGCCGAATGACCGGACGAAGCCGAGAGGGTCTCATGCTGGTTTTCATCATCAAGCGCCTCGGGAATGCGATCCTGGTGATGCTTGCCGTCGCGCTGCTGGCCTTCCTGATCTTCCGGCTCGCCGGCGATCCGGTCGAATTGATGGTCGGCGAACAGACGTCCCAGCAAGATCGCGCGGCGCTGCGGGAGCGGCTGGGCCTCAACGACAGCCTGCCGACACAATACATCCGCTTCGTCGTCAATGCGGCCGAGGGCAATTTCGGCGTTTCCTATCGCAATGGCCAGAAGGTCTTGCCGCTGATCGCCGAGCGCTTCCCCGCCACGCTGGAGCTTGTCTTCGTCGCAACGCTGATTTCCCTGGTGCTCGGCATTCCGCTTGGTGTGCTGACGGCCATCAAGCGCGGCAAGTGGTACACGGAGGGACTGCAGTTTCTGTCCATCATCGGCGTATCCCTGCCGAGCTTCGTCGTCGGCATCTTGCTCATCCTCGCCTTCTCGGTCACCATGGGCTGGCTGCCCGCCTTCGGGCGTGGCGACGTGGTGCAGATCGGCTGGTGGTCCACAGGCTTCCTCACGCAGACGGGCCGTGCGGCGCTGATCCTGCCGTCGATCGCGCTTTCGCTCTATCAGATCACGCTGGTCATGCGTCTTGTACGCGCCGAAATGCTCGAAGTGCTGCGTTCCGACTATGTGAAGTTCGCCCGCGCCCGCGGCATTCCGCGCTGGCGCATCTATTTTCGTCATGCCCTGCGCAACTGTCTGATGCCCGTCGTCACCATGACGGCGATGAATGTCGGATCGCTGATCGCCTTTGCGCTGATTACCGAAACGGTGTTCCAGTGGCCGGGCATGGGTATGCTCTTCATCCAGGCCGTCACCTTCCTCGATATCCCGGTGATGGCGGCCTATCTCTGCATCATCTCCTTCATCTTTGTCGTTCTCAACACGTTGGTGGACATCGCCTATGCGGTGATCGATCCCCGCCTGCGCACCGCACGCTGATCGAAACCAGGAGCCGGTCGATGACCATGGAACTGTCGGAAATTTCGAAACAGGAAAAGCCCAAGCGTCCGCCGCTCTTCAAGCGGCTCCGCAACAGCGACCTCTGGTGGTCCTTCACGCACAGCAAGGCGGCAATCATCGGCGCGACGGTGCTCGCGATCCTGATTCTGACCGCGGTCCTCGCCTCCCTGATTGCGCCACAAAACCCCTATGACGGCGCGCAGCTCGACATGTGGAAGGCCGAACTGCCGCCGATCTGGCATGATGGAGGCGAGATGCCCTATCTGCTCGGCACCGATACCCAAGGTCGGGACATGCTGTCGGCCATTCTTTACGGCACACGCATTTCCATCGTCATCGGCCTTGCCTCGGTCGTGCTGTCGCTGGTGATCGGCATGGTCGCCGGCCTCGTCGCCGGCTTCTTCGGCGGCTTCATCGACAATATGCTGATGCGTATCGGCGATGTCATGCTCTCCATCCCGACCATTCTCGTCGCCATTCTGGTATCGACCGTCGTGCGGCAGATGCTGCCGGAGAGCCTGCGCGAGATCGGCGCGTCGGCCGTGCTCGTCTTCGCGATCGCGCTCTCGAGCTGGGTGCAGTATGCCCGCACGGTCCGCGCGCAGGCGATCGTCGAAAGCGGCAAGGACTATGTGCAGGCGGCAAGGCTGATCGGGGTGCCGGCGCGGCGCATCATGGCCAAGCACATCCTGCCCAATACGCTGACGCCGATCATGGTCGCGGCGACGCTCAACTTCGGCATGGCGATCCTCACCGAGGCAACACTGTCCTTCCTTGGCATCGGCATGCCGCCGAGCCAACCTTCACTCGGCACGCTCATCCGCATCGGCAACCAGTTCCTGTTTTCCGGCTCGTGGTGGATCGTGCTGTTCCCCGTCATTCAGCTCTGCCTGCTCGTCGTTGCCGTCAACCTGCTCGGCGACTGGCTGCGCGACGCGCTCAATCCGAAACTGAGGTAAGTTCATGAACAATCTTCTGCTGCGTAATGTCCGGCCCATGGCGGGCGAAACTTGCGATATTCTGATCCGCGACGGAAAGATTGCCGGTTTCGGCACCTTCGAAGCCGAGCCCGGCATGGCCGTCGAGGATGGCAGCAACGCCATCGTGGCGCCCGGTCTGATCGACGCGCATACCCATCTCGACAAGACGACCTGGGGTATGCCCTGGCATGTGAACAACCGCGCCGCCGTGCTGCGCGAACGCATCGATTTCGAGCGCGAGCATCGTCTGGAAATCGGTATCGACCCGCATCGCCAGTCCATGCGCCACGCCATCGGGCTGGCGGCGCACGGCGCCAGCCATATCCGCAGCCATGTCGACATCGACCCGACACATGGCCTGCGCCTGGTGGAAGGCGTCTGGGAAACGCGCGAGAAACTTGACGGCATCATCGACATCGAGATCGTCGCCTTCCCGCAATCCGGCGTCATGGTCATGCCGGGCACGGTGGAACTGCTCGACGAAGCCTTGCGTCAGGGCTGCGAAGTGCTGGGCGGGATCGATCCCTGCGGCATCGACCGCGATCCCAAGGGTCAGCTCGATATCCTGTTCGCCCTTGCCACCAAGCACGGTGTCCCGATCGACATTCACCTGCATGAGGCCGGTGAACTCGGCGCCTTCACGATGGAGATGATGTTCGAGCGCATCCGCGCCAACGGCATGCAGGGCAAGGTCGCCATCAGCCATGCCTTCGCGCTCGGCATGAACGACTACCTGCGCGTCGGCAAGCTGATCGACGAGATCGCGAAACTCGATGTCGCGATCCTCACGACCGGCGCACCTTCGGCAGCCGTGCCTTCGATCATGCGCCTCAAGGAAGCCGGCGTCCGCGTTGGCGGCGGTTGCGACGGCATCCGCGACACCTGGGGTCCGTGGGGTCATCCCGACATGCTGGACCGCGCCCAGGTCATCGGCATGAAGAACGGCCTGCGCTCGGATCGCGATCTGGAACATGTTCTGCACATCGTCTCGCAAGGCGGCGCCGACGTCATGGAGCTGAAGAATTATGGCCTGAAGGTTGGCAACGACGCCGATTTCACGCTGCTGGCCGGTCAGACGCTCGCCCACGCCGTGGTCGATATCGCCACGCGTCCGCTGGTCGTCAAGCGCGGCCGCGTCGTGGCCCGTCAGGGACAGGCTGTGGTGGAGATGCCATAATGACGCAACATTTTGCAGATCTCTCTCTCGGCCGTCGCCCGGACGGGCGCACCCTGATCACGGCAAGCTGGGTGGTCGGCCACAAGAATGGCAGCCACACGCTGCTGCGCGACGGCCAGGTCGTGTTCGAGGATGGAGCCATTCTGTTCGTCGGGCACAATTTTCCGGGCAAGGTGGCTCGCCGCATCGATTTCGGCAATGCGCTGATCAGCCCCGGCCTGATCGATCTCGATGCCTTGTCCGACCTCGACACGACGGCACTCGGCATCGACAATCATCCAGGCTGGGCCAAGGGCCGCGTCTGGCCACGTTCCTATGTGGAAGCCGGCCCTTATGAAATGTACAGCCAGGAGGAGCTGGCGTTCCAGAAGCGCTTCGCCTTCGGCCAGCTCCTGTTGAACGGCATTACGACTGCCGCGCCGATTGCGTCGCTGTTCTATCGCGAATGGGGCGAAACCGTCGCCGAGTTCGATGCGGCAGCCGATGCGGCCGGCGACCTTGGCCTGCGCGTCTATCTCAGCCCGGCCTATCGTTCCGGCGGCATGGTTCTGGAAGCTCCGGGCAAGATGGTGCCTGTCTTCGACGAAGAGCGTGGATTTCAGGGCCTGAACGATGCGATCGCCTATATCGAGCGGCAGAACGGCAGGCATGGGGACCTGGTGCGCGGCATGCTCGCGCCCGATCGGGTCGAGACCTCGACGCTCGCCCTTCTGCAGCGCACCGATGCCGCCGCGCGCGATCTCGACTGCAAGTTCCGCCTGCACATGGCGCAAGGCACGATGGAAGTCGACACCGTGCACATGCTGCATGGTTCGACGGCGCCTGTCTGGCTGGCAAGGAACAATCTGTTGAGCGAGCGGCTCATCGCGCCGCACGCCACGAACGCGACGTCAGACGATCTCCGCCTTTACGCCGAGCACGGCGTTTCCATCATCCATTGTCCCCTTGTTTCGGCGCGCAGCGGCTCGACGCTCCATTCCTTCTCCAGTTGCCGCGAACGTGGCATCAACATCGCCATGGGCACGGACACGACGCCGCCCGACATGCTGATGAACCTGCTGGTCGGGCTCATCACCTGCCGCATCAATGATCGCGCACCCGATCGGGTGCGCAGCGCCGATCTCTTCGATGCGGCAACGCTGGGCGGCGCTCGCGCGCTCGGCCGCTCCGATCTCGGGCATCTGTCGCCGGGTGCCCGCGCCGACATCGCCGTCTTCAGCCTCGACGATACGATCATGGCTCCGTCCGTCGATCCGATCACCACGCTGGTAACGGGCGGCTCCGGCAAGGTGACGCGTGCCGTCTTCGTCGATGGCCGCCTCTCGATGCTGGACCGCCAATTGGCGAATTTCGACATGGAAAAGGCGCGGGAGCAGGCACAGGCGCAGTATGACGGGCTTGTCGCCAAATATCCCGAGCGCAGCTGGAACCATCCGCCCGTTTCCGAAATCTTCCAGCCCAGCTATCCGATCGAGGCAGACAATGGTTGAGGCGCAGGAACCGGTCATCGACGTCCGAAACCTCAAGGTGGAGTTTCCGAACCGCCGCGGCACGGTCACGGCGCTTTCGGATGTCAGCCTGTCCATCCGCCCGGGCGAAATCCTCGGGGTCGTCGGCGAATCCGGCGCGGGCAAATCGATGACCGGGCTTGCCATCCAGGGTTTGCTGGAGCGTCCGGGGCGCATCGCCGGCGGCGAGATCTGGCTCGGCAAGAGGCGGATCGATACGCTGGACGACCGGTCCATGGAACATATTCGCGGCCGCGAAATCGGCGCGATCTTCCAGGATCCGCTGACGTCGCTGAACCCGCTCTTCACGGTGGGCGCGCAGCTGACGGAGACAATCCGTCAGCATCTGCCGCTCGGCAAGGCCGAGGCCCGGGCGCGCGCCATCCAGCTGCTGCGGGATGTCGGCATCCCTTCGGCGGACGAGCGGGCAAGCCACTATCCGCATCAGTTTTCCGGCGGCATGCGCCAGCGCGTCGTCATCGCGCTTGCGCTTGCGGCCTCACCCAAGCTGATTATCGCGGACGAGCCGACGACCGCGCTCGACGTCTCGATCCAGGCGCAGATCATTTCGCTGCTTCGGCGGCTCTGCAAGGAAAAACAGGCAGCCGTGATGCTGGTCACGCACGACATGGGCGTGATTGCCGAAGCCGCGGACCGCGTGGCCGTCATGTATGCGGGCCGGCTCATCGAGATCGGCCAGGTGCAGCAGGTGCTGCACGCGCCGCGCCATCCCTATACGCAGGGCCTCATGGCCTCGATCCCCTCGCTCGGCGCACGCGTCGAAAAGCTGAACCAGATCGATGGTTCGATGCCTCGACTGGACGCCATTCCCGATGGCTGCGCTTTCAATCCCCGGTGCAAATCCGCCGGGCCGCGCTGTCTGCGCGAGCGGCCGGAACTGATCATGGCCGCCGACGGCGCAAGCGCCTGCTGGCTCAACGCGGGAGGCACCGCATGACTGTATCTTCCGAAAAAACGCCCGCCCTGGCGGTCGATGGGCTGGTCAAGACCTTCGACGTCTCCGCCCCCTGGCTCAACCGCGTGGTGGAACGCAAACAGCGTCAGTTTCTTCAGGCGGTCAACGACATCAGCTTTGCGGTGCCGGCCGGCGGCTGTCTCAGCATCGTCGGGGAAAGCGGCTGCGGCAAATCCACCGTGGCGCGGCTCGTCACCGGCCTCTACAAGCCGACAAGCGGCGAAATCCGGTTTGCACTCGGGCGCAGCGGCGCACCGCTTTCCGCCCAGATGATCTTTCAGGACCCCTATGCGTCGCTCAATCCGCGCTGGCGGGTAAAGAACATCATCGCCGAGCCTCTGCGCGAGTTGAAGCTGCGTGACAGCGCCGCCAAAATCACGGAGCGCGTCGAGGAGTTGCTGCTGACGGTCGGGCTTTCAGTCTCCGACGGCGAGAAATTCCCGCATGAGTTTTCCGGCGGGCAGCGCCAGCGCATCTCCATTGCCCGGGCGCTTGCCAGCGAGCCGGAATTCCTCGTCTGCGACGAGCCCACCTCGGCGCTCGACGTCTCCGTGCAGGCGCAGGTGCTGAACCTCATGCGCCGCCTGCAGGACGAACTCGGCCTGACCTACCTCTTCATCAGCCACGACATGAGCGTGGTCCGCCACATGTCGGATCGTATCGCGGTGATGTATCTGGGCCGGATTGTCGAGGAGGGAGAGACCGAGGCGCTTTTCGCCCGACCGCGCCACCCCTATACGCAGTTGCTGCTGGCCACCATCCCGAACATCGATGCGCCGAAGCGCGATCACGAGCTGGCCGGCGGCGAAGTGCCGAGCCCGCTCAAGCCGCCTTCGGGTTGCACCTTCCATCCGCGATGCCCGCTGGCGACGATCAGATGCTCGGCGGAAGTGCCCGAGGTGCGGACTTTGTCGAACGGGACGCGCATAGCCTGCCATCTGGCGGCTACCGATTGATGTCCAAGGCGCGCGGCCGCTTCAGGCCAGTGCCGCGCGCAGGTCGTGGGAAAGGTCGCGAATCTCGGTGAGGTCGAGTTCGGATTCGACATGTTCGAGGTGATGCGCCATCAGTCGGGTTGCCTTGTCGACATCATTGGTGACAATCGCCTCGACGATCTCCGCATGCTCGTCGGGGCCGCAATTGAAGCGGTTCGTATTGCGGTAGACGGCCGTTATCAGGGAGGAACGAGCGATCAAATCGCGCATCGTCGCAAAGAGAAAATCCGAGCCGGTGGTCTCCGCCAGCAACAGATGGAAGCCGCCGGAAAGCTTGATGATATCGGTGGTAATATCGTCCGCGTTCGCGATCCGCTCCTTGGCGACATGCTCGCGAAGGCGTTTCGTATCCGCCTTGGAGATTCCCTTGCAGAGCCGCTCGACCACGCAGCGCTCAACGGTGCGCCGGACGAAGAAGACATCCCGGGCTTCCTCGACGGATGGCTTGGAGACAAAGGCGCCGCGATTGGGAATGATCATGACCAGGCCGTCGCGTTGCAATGTCGCCAAAGCCTGACGGATGCGCGCGCGGCTGACATTGAATATCGCCGCCATCTGCTCTTCCTTGAGCTGAACGCCGGGTCTGAGCCTGCGCTCGGCAATGGACAACCAGACTTTCTCGACAATCTGTTCCACGGAGACCGCCCCGTTTTGATCCGTCATGAGTTTCACTCCTCGTTAAGGCTAGAGAAGCGTGATGCGCGGGAAAAAGTCAATCACAACGATTGGATTTTGATTGCAGAATTGTCAACAATATGGAATGATATTGTCGATCACAAAATGACACATGGATAGTGCAATGGAATTCGACTTTGCCGAGCTTGAGCCCCAAAGCCGTTATCGGCTCCTGACGAACTTCGTCGGGCCTCGACCGATCGCCTTGGTGACCACGCGTTCGCCGGCCGGGCACAACAACGCTGCGCCGATGAGCTTCTTCAATGTCTTCTCGCACGATCCCCCAATTGTGATCCTGGGCATCCAGCCGCGCCTCAGCGGCGAGGAAAAGGACACTGTCGCCAATATCCGCCGGACCCAGGAATTCTCGATCAACATGGTCGATATGGCAATCGCGCAGCACATGCTGGTCTGCGGCCTGGGCTTCGACAGCGAGGTCGACGAATTGAACATGGCGGGCCTTACGGCCGCCCCCTGCCGCAAGATCGATGCAGCCTATGCCGAAGAGTCGCCATGCGTCTTCGAATGCCGGGTCGAACGCCTGATCGACTATCCGCGTCGCACGCTCGTCCTGGGCGAAGTCGTCCACATGCATGTGCGGCGCAACTGCCTCGACGCCGACGGGCATTACGTCGATCCGGAAAATTATCAGCCGATCGCCCGGCTGCATGCCGACAATTACATCGTCTCGGATCGCCAGTTTGTCCTCAAGGCACCGCCGATCGCCGACTTCCTCAAGCCGCAAGACAAGGATTGATGAAAGGTCCCGTCTCCATGCATATCCGTCTCATCAATCCGAATTCGACAGCGTCCATGACCGCGCAGGCCCTGGACAGCGCCTTGCGTGTGAAGCAGCACGAAACGCAGGTATCGGCCGTCAATCCGACGGACACGCCCGTCAGCATCGAAGGCGGCGCCGACGAGGCAGCCGCCGTGCCGGGAATGCTCGCTGAGATCCGCAGGGGAGAAGCTCTCGGCATCGACGCCTATGTCGTCGCCTGCTTCGACGATCCGGGCCTGCACGCCGCCCGCGAAGTCGCCCGCGGGCCCGTCATCGGCATCTGCCAGGCCGCCGTGCAGGTCGCCATGACCATCAGCCGCCGCTTTTCCATTATCACGACCCTGCCCCGCTCGATCCCGATCATCGAGGATCTCGTGACCGACTACGGTGCGGAGCGCCATTGCCGCAACGTGCGCGCCATCAATCTGCCGGTTCTCGGCCTGGAGGAAGATCCCGACGAAGCAGAGCGCCTGCTGGTCGAGGAAATCGAGAAAGCCAAGAAGGACGATCGCGCCGAAGCCATCATTCTCGGCTGTGCCGGCATGTCCTCCCTTTGCGACAGGCTGCAGGCGGCAACCGGCGTGCCGGTCATCGACGGTGTGACGGCCGCCATCAAGCTTGCCGAAGCGCTGGTCGGCGCAGGCTACACGACATCCAAGGTCAACGCCTACGACTATCCGCGCATCAAGGGAGCGGAATGCCAGGTCTGCGTCTGAGGCATTCCTGCGCGCCGATACGACGCACAGGAATCAGCCGTGGCCCATCCGACCAAGCTCGACAGCAAGCCGGCGAGAGCGAGGGCGGCAAATCTCTGATTTGCCAAGCGGAGCTCCGTGTCGAGTATCAGGCCTGACCTTCGCCGAAGCCGTCTGAATTTGCGCTGCAGGCGTGCCCGAGCCAATCGGCAAAGGCCCGCACCTTCTGGCGCGCTTCCGCCCGGGCTGGCCAAAGGGCATAGTAGCCGTAGCCGCTATCGATGATCCGCTCGAAGGGAGCGACCAGCTCG
This sequence comes from Martinezella lusitana, assembly GCF_010668395.1. Lineage (GTDB taxonomy): Bacteria > Pseudomonadota > Alphaproteobacteria > Rhizobiales > Rhizobiaceae > Rhizobium > Rhizobium lusitanum_A. The sequence goes on along the minus strand of NZ_WUEY01000014.1, from coordinate 48,094 downwards.
CCGCTTTCCAGATCCTGCCGCGAGAAGGCGAGATCGCCCATCGTTACGCCATAGCCGCTTGCCGCCGCGGTCATGGCGAAATCCTGTGTGTCGAAGACCTGATGACGGGACGCCTGGAAAGAGTAGGCGCCCTCGGCCTGCAGCCAGAGGGTCCAGTCGCTATGGCGCGGATTGGAGTGCAGCAGGACGCAGTTCTGCAGGTTCTTCAAGGCGGGCGGATCCCCGAGTCTGGACAGAAATTGCGGCGAACACATCGGCGTCAATCGTTCGCGCAGCAGCGGCAGCACATCCATGCCCGGCCAGTGTCCGTTGCCGTAGGTGATCAGCATATCGATATCGCCGACCGAGAAGGTCGGCCGCAGGAACCAGGCAGTGTCGATATTGATGTTCAGGTCTTCATGATGGCTATGGAGATCCGGCAGGCGCGGCAGAAACCATTTGCGCGCGAATGTCGGCGGCATGCGGATGGTCAGCGAGCGCACCGTCGTTCGCGTTGCCTCGAACGACGTCTTCAACGAGGCGAGCAGGCCGTCGACGATCGGGATCAGCGCCATGCCGCGCTCCGTCAGCGCCACCTTGCGCGTATGGCGCTCGAACAGGCTGCAGCCGAAATAATGTTCCAGCTGCTGCACCTGCCTGCTGATGGCGCTCTGGCTGAGATTGAGCTCGGCTGCCGCGGCCGTGAAGCTGCCCGTTTCCGCAACGACGGAAAAGGTCTGCAACGTCTGCAGCGGCGGCAACCTGTTATGATCGAACCTCGGCTCCATTGCCTATCCTGCTTCCTCACTGCTGCCGGAAGCAACAAGCATTAAAGCATGCGGATCGAATGGCAACCGATGCGCTCAGGCGATCGCCCGACGCACCGTCTCCACGGCCTCCCGCACGCGCCGCGGGGCGGTGCCGCCCTTGTGATCGCGGCTCGCGACCGAGCCTTCGACGGTCAGCACCTCGAAAACATCTTCGCCAATAGTCGGCGCGAAGGCCTGCATATCGGCGAGCGAGAGCTCGGAAAGCGTCGGCAGCGCCTTGTCGCGCGCTGTGCCGACGATCGCGGCGACGGCGTGGTGCGCGTCGCGAAACGGCAGGCCGGCGCGCACGAGATAGTCGGCAAGATCGGTCGCCGTCGAATAGCCCTGATTAGCAGCCGACAGCATCTTCTCACGCTTCACCTTTATGGTCGGCATCATCTGCGCCGTGACGCTGACGGCCGCGCGAACGGTTTCAAGCGTATCGGTCAACGGCGGCTTCGATTCCTGTTGATCCTTGTTGAAGGCCAGCGGCTGGCTTTTCATCAGGGCCGCGGAGAAAGCAAGGTTACCCATGACACGCGCCGCCTTGCCGCGCACCAGTTCCGCCAGGTCGGGATTGCGCTTCTGCGGCATGATCGACGAACCGGTGCAGAACTGATCGCCGACCTCGATGAAGTCGAACATCGGCGTGCACCAGAGGATCACCTCCTCGCTGAAGCGCGACAGGTGCCCCATGATGATCGAACCGGCGCTGCAGACGTCGACGACATAGTCGCGGTCGGAAACGGCATCGAGCGAGTTTGCAAAGGATCCCGCAAAGCCAAGCTGCGAGGCGCTGTATTCGGGATCGATGGGATAGCCGCTGCCGGCGAGCGCGGCGGCGCCGAGCGGCGAAACGTTGAGCCGCTCCCGCGCCGCGCCGACACGATCGAGATCGCGCAGGAACATTTCGACATAGGCCATGAGATGGTGGCCGAAGGTGACGGGCTGGGCCACTTGCATATGCGTGAAGCCGGGCATGATCGCATCGGCGTGCCGCTCGGCAAGATCGACGAAGGCGCCGATCAGCGTTTTCAGATCGTCGGCCAGAAGATCCAGCTGCTCGCGCGCATAGAGGCGGATGTCGGTCGCCACCTGATCGTTGCGCGATCTGGCGGTATGCAGCTTCTTGCCGGCATCGCCGATGAGCGCAATCAACCGGTTCTCGACGTTGGTGTGAACGTCCTCGAGTTCCGTCTTCCATTCGAAGGCGCCCGAACGCATCTCTTCGGCGACCTGGTCGAGACCGGTCTGGATCTGGCCGTTCTCCCCGGCGGTCAGAATGCCGGCGCGAGCCAGCATTTCGGCGTGAACCTTGGATCCGGCGACATCGTGCAGGGCAATGCGCTTGTCCTGGTCAAGGCACTCGTGAAAGCTTTCGAAGTCCCGGGAGACGGCCTCCTTGAAAAGCGGGGACCATGTGGCTTCTTTCTGGTTTCTCATCTCGGTCTTCCCTTTTGGATGGATGCCGCCCTCCTCCGGGCGCATCCTCTATTGAAGCAGCGCCAGCAGGTTGCGGGCGTCGGCCTGATTTTCGAGGCCGAGGACGAAATCACGCAAGGCATCGACCCTGGCGGCAGGCAGCACCATGCCGGCGAGCGCGGCATACTTGCCGATCAGCCGGTCATCGCTCAGCGGGTTCTGCGGGCCTCCGAGCGGATGCTCGACCACGAGCCGATGCCGTTCACCGGCAGCCGTCACGATGGTGATCGCCGGTTCGTCCTCGTCCTTCATCGCTGGATCGATGCGCACGGTGATGCGGTCCATCAACAGGCCGATCTCCGCTGCCGACCAGGCCGCCTTTTCCAGCTCGGCCAGAAAGACCTTGCCGTAGCGCAGCCGGGCAGCCAGCGCATAGGGCAGGCTCATCTGCGCCTGCGCCCGGGATTCGATGAACTTGCCGCCGCACATGCCATACTGGAAACCGCTGATATCGACCTCGATGGCGGCGATATCGGCAGGCGAAAGGCCATGGCGCTCAAGCATCAGGTCCAGCGCATCGATCCCCGCATGCGTGCCGCGGCAGGTGGCGTGCGGCTTGATGGAGCAACGGTTCAGCCGCCAGTATTGTCCGAAATCGCGAACGAGGGCTTGCGGATCGCCCTTGCCGGCGCCGAAGGTTGCGAAAAAGCTGCCCCAGCGCTCCGCCTCGAAGACACTGTCGGGACCTTCGAAATCCTGCCTTGCAAGATAGGCGGCCATGAGCCCGCCTTCGGCAGCACGGCCGGCATGAAGCTTCTTGGTCGAGCTGCCGTTATGGATGAACGCCCAGGTTCCGCCGGCAAAGGAGCAGGCCGAGCCAAGCGCGGAGGCCATGGCAGTCACATCGAGGTTCACCATGCTGCCGACGGCGGCGGCAGCGCCGAATGCCCCGCATGTGCCTGTGGAATGCCAGCCAAGGCCGTTATGCTCTTCGTAACCGCCGACGGCTTCCAGCACGCGGCGGCCGACCTCGTAGCCAAGCAGCACGCCGCGCAAAAGTTCGCGGCCACCGAATGGCCGGTCACGATCGCCAAGTGCGGCCAGCACGGCGGGCAGAACGACCGCGCCGGAATGATCGCAGCCGCCGCTATCGTCAAGCTCATAGGCATGAGCTGAAACGCCGTTGACGAAGGCTGCTGTCCTAGCGTCCGAGGAGACAGGCCGGCCCCAAATGGGCGAGCTCCCTCTTCCGGCCGCAATGCCAAGCATCTCAACGACGGCATCCGTCTCGCGAGATGCCGAACCGGCGATCGCCGCGCCGAGCGTGTCGAGAATATGAAGCTTCGCCTTGTGGATCGTCTCGGGAGGAAAGGCCTCGAAGCTCGTTGAACATACGAGGTCAGCAAGGGCGCGTGTCAGGTTATCGCTCACCGGCCTGCTCCTCGTCGACATAGGCTTCATAGACATTGATCGGGTGATCGGCGGGCGCGGCAGCCCCTTTGCCGCCGTGCCAGCGAGCAACCTCGGCGGCGGTCGTCAGCCACACGTCGTCGAAGCTGCCAATGTGAGCAAGCAAGGCCTCGACGAGCGCGATCCTGCCGGGCGTTCCGGTCCATTCCGGGCGAAGCTGAATGACGTAGCAGAGGCCGTATTTGCGGTAGGCATCGAATTCGGCGATCCAGTTTCCGAGAACCGCCTCATAGGACGGGATACGCCCCTGCCCTTTCGGAAAGGCCGGCGTGAAATTGAACTGGAAATAGGGCCGGTCCTCGAGCTCGTTATGAACCGGGATTTCAACGAGCGACGACGCATGGCTGTAGGGAACATCGTCGCCGTTCAAAGACGCGGACCAGGTGTAGCCGGCGTCGACAAGCAGACGATCGAAGTGACGGGGCCAGTTGCCCGTTGGCAGCCGGAAGCCGGAAACCTCGTTCGATGCGATCGCGTTCAGCGTCTCGCGACTGCGCTTAAGGAGATCGACGGATTCGGCTGCGGACATGGCGTCGTAACGCTCGAAAGCCCAGCCATGGCTCTCGATCTCGTGGTGGGCGGATACGACTTCGCGCAGCAGTTGTTCATGCTTCTCGGCCACGATGCCCGGCACGAACCAACTCGTGGAGATGCGGGCGTCGGCGAAGGCATTGCAAAGACGCTCGACACCGCGTGTCGCGCCATATTGCCAGACAGAAAAGCTCTTGCTGCGCCCCTTGAGATCGGGCGCCTGCGCAATCGCATCAAGGCCGTCGTCGAAAATCACCGAGACGATTGCGGCGCTTGTCTTGCCATGAGGCCAGAAGCCTTCGGAAACGGTGCTGCTCATGCCGCAATCTCCGGATGTTGCGCGATCCACCATTTTGCGATTTCGGCGCAATGCGTCGCCCAGACGCTATCGCCATGGGCGGTGATCGCCTTGAAAAGCCCTTCGAGGATGGCAAGCCGGCCAGGCCGGGCGCAGACCTTCGGATGCAGGATCGTCGTCCAGCAGAGCCCCTCCCGGTGGTAACCCTCGAATTCGGCGCACCAGTTTCTCTGAACATCGGCATAGCCCGATATCCGGTCGAGACCGATGGGGAAATCCGGTTCCTCGCTATAGGCAAGGGCGGTGTAGTCATCGATGTCCCAGCGGCCCGGAATCTCGACCAGACCCCGGCCGCGCGAGGAGGTGTGAAAATAGGGTCGATCGTCGCCGCGCATCGAACTGGAATAGATCACGCCGAAATCATGCAGCAGTTCGGCCGTCTCGTCGCTCCAGTCACCGGACGGCGTGCGGAAGCCGACCGGCGTCACACCCATGCGGCGGCGAAAGATCTCGCGGGAGCGCCCCATGATATCGAGCTGCTGTTGCCGGCTGCAGTCGATGAAGACCTCGTGATAATGGCCGTGATAGGCGATTTCGTGGGCATCTCGAAGGATGCGCTCGCACTGCGACGGCCAATGTTCGACCACCCAGGTGGGCACGAAGAACGTTGCCTTGAGGCCGTATTCACGAAGAAGATCGAGAAGCCGTGGCAGCGCGCGCCAGGGACCATAGGCGCCCTGGGTGAAATAGCGGGGATTGGACAGCAGCGAGCCGTCGAGCATCGCATCGCCCGTCGGGCCATCGACGTCAAAGGCAAGCGCCACAGCCGACTGCCGGCCTTCCGGCCACAGGCTTGGTTTTGCCGATCTGGTTGCACTCTTCGCAGTCATGGAACTCAGCATGCTTTTCGAGGTGTTCAGGGCGCAGGCATCCTCCCGTGGGCGCTAGGGCACCCCGGCTGATGGCTGCATGCGTGGGATGGGAAGCGCCGCGGTGGCGGCGGCGCTTCTTCTGGGCGTTACTTGACGCCGTTGATCACGGCCTTCGGAACGGCGTTGTGGATCAGGCCCCACTTCTTGAGGATCTCATCGTAGGTGCCGTCCTTGATCAGTCCGTCGAGAGCGCCGGCAACTGCATCGCGAAGAGCGGTATGGTCCTTCTTGAAGCCAATTCCGAACGTGTCGTTGCTGAGCAGCGGCTCGCCGACGAGCGTATAGGTGTTGGGCTCGATGCGCATCTGGTAGGCGATCGTTTCGATGCCCTGGACGACCGCGTCGTAACGGCCCTGCTTCATGCCGAGACGGGCAGCGTTCGAATCCGCCGTTCCCTCGAACTTGATGGCGGGCTTGCCCTTGCCTTCGCAATTGTCCGCGCTCCAGGCCTTGACGTTATCGCCGAAGGAGGTGCTTCGGCTTCCCGCGACCGTCTTGCCGCAGAGATCACTCGCCTGCTTGTAGGTTGCGGCATTGGCGTTGACGGTGAAAAGGATCGGGCCGCTGGTGATGTAGTCGACGAAGTCCATGGCGGCCTGGCGCTTCACGTTGTCGCTCATGCCGGAGATGATCATGTCGGCGCGGCCGGTCTGAAGGCCGCTCTGCAGCTCCTGGAAGGCGGACGTCACGAAAACGGTGGTGAGATTAAGCTTCTTGGCGATGGCATTGGCCAGATCGACGTCGAAGCCATCGATCGTGCCGGTATCCGGATTGACGAATTCCATCGGCGGATAGATCGGGTTGGTCATGATGCGGAGTTCGCCGTCCTTCAGCAGGTTCAGGCTCGAATCCGCGGAGGCGGCAGTCGCGGCGAGGGACAGAAGCGCGGCCGAAACGGCGAGACGAATGAGTTTCATGAAATTCTCCTCTGATGTTCTTTCTTCAGGTTTTTGTTGTCAAAGCACCGCAGAGATGAAGTTCTTCACTCTGGGATTCTTGGGGCTCTCCAGGATCTCGCCGGGCGTGCCGGTCTCGACGATCATGCCGGCGTCCATGAAGACGACTCGGTCGGCGACCTCGCGGCAGAAGCCGATCTCATGCGTAACGACGATCATCGTCGTGCCGGAAGCGGCAAGCTCCTTCATGACGCCGAGGACTTCGCCGACGAGTTCGGGATCGAGGGCCGAGGTCGGCTCGTCGAACAGCATGGCCTTCGGCTTCATGGCCAGCGCGCGGGCAATCGCGATGCGCTGCTGCTGGCCGCCGGAAAGCTCGCCCGGATAGGCGCCTGCCTTGTCGGCCAGGCCGACACGCTGGAGAAGAACGCGCGCCTCGGCGATGCATTCCGGCTTCGGCCGCTTCTGCACGCCGACCGGGCCTTCGATGATGTTCTGCAGAACGGTGCGATGCGGGAACAGATGGAACTTCTGGAAGACCATGCCGACCGCCTGACGCTGGCGGGCGATCTCGCGATCCGGCAGCGGAAACAGCCGGTTGCCCTCGCGGCGATAGCCGGCGATTTCGTCCTCGACCATGACGTAGCCGGCATCGATCTGTTCGAGCTGGTTGATGCAGCGCAGGAAGGTGCTCTTTCCGGAGCCGGAAGGTCCGATGATGCAGACCACCTCGCCCTTCCTGATCTCGAAATCGATGTCCTTCAGGACGTGAAAGGTGCCGAAATATTTCTGCAGGCCGTGTGCCTTGATGATCGCGTCCATCAGCCAGCCTCCCCGACCAGAGCCTGGTTGGCTGCCTGCTGGGCGCTGGCATCGCGCCTGCCCCAGCCCTTGGAGAAATGCCGCTCGATGTAGATCTGCCCGACGCTCAGAATGGTGACGACGACCATGTACCAGATGGCGGCAACGATCAGCAGTTCGATGACGCGCGAGTTGACATAGTAGATGTCCTCGACGTTTTTCAGCACTTCGGAATATTGAATGACGCTGGCAAGCGAGGTCAGCTTCACCATACCGATCGTCTCGTTGCCGATCGGCGGAACGATGACGCGCATGGCCTGCGGCAACACGACTTTCAGCGTCGCCCGCAGTTTCGTCATGCCGATCGACTGCGCGGCTTCCATCTGCCCCTTGTCGATCGACAGAAGGCCGGCGCGCACGACTTCGGCCGTATAGGCGCCCTGCTGGATGCCAAGGCCGAGAAGGGCGGCGACGAACGGCGTCATGATGTCGACCGTTCGAACGGAAAGAACACCCGGAATGCCGATCGTCGGGAAGATCAGGGCGAGATTGAACCAAAGGAGAAGCTGCAGGAGCGCCGGCGTGCCGCGGAAGAGCCAGACATAGCCGACGGAAATACTGCGCAGGACCGGATTGTCGGACATGCGCATGATGGCCGCGGCGACGCCGAGAACGATCCCGACGATCATGGCGCAGAAGGTCATGACGATCGTATTGCCGACCCCTGTCATGACGGACCGGGAGAAGAAGTTTTCTCCGACATATTCCCAGGCAATATCGCCCTTCCAGAAGGCTCTCGCCAACAGGAGAAGGAGGAGGATGCAGATCGCCGCCATGATCTTGGTGCCGATTTTTCGCTGCGGCACGATCACGAGCGCATTCACGTCGAGTGGCGCTGAATTGGTCAAGTTTCGATCCCCTGAGCTCGTTGGTGAGCTTCCGTTTTCTGGTGGGGAAAATTTACGTTGCTTTTGAATTCATCCGCAAACGAGATTTGAACATGCGATTTATGCGCTTCACGCATAAATCTTCAATGCCGACGGCAATATTTGCCGGTCACCGGGGATGGATCGGGATGCTGGTGGACTTGCGAGGGCTGGCCTTTCCCTCACTTCTCCTGCGCAAGCGCTGTCTCGACCGTGCGCAAAAGGCCTTTCAGTTCCGGCTCGCGGACGTTGGCTGCCGCCTCGTTTGGCGAGAACCATCGAAGCTGGCGCTGGCCGCGTTCCGGAAAGCGCTCGTCCAATCCGGAAACCTCGAGAAGATGGACCTGAACGACCGAGGGAACGGTCTCGCCGGTATCGAGAGACTTCAGGTAGGTGTAGTAGCCGAAGCTTTTCTTCTTGGCCTTTCCCTTGACCCCGGCCTCCTCCCAGGCCTCGCGTTCGGCGACCTGATGCGGAAGCTTCTTGTCCATCGGCCATCCTTTGGGGATCACCCACCGGCCGCTTTCGCGCGATGTGATCAACAGGATTTCGACGTCCTTCCGCCCCGGCGGGCGCCTGTAGCAGATCGCGGCGTATTGCTCGATCGAGCGGCCGGCGAAGAGCTTTTCCGCCTCGCCTGCCAGGCGGCTGAGATAGGTCTTTTTATTCATTCGCTGTCACGGCTGCCTGTGGGAGCGGGCTTGGCGTCCGGCTCTGCAAGAGTTCGCCGCGCTCTTCCAGGACAGGATAGGCGGCAGCGGCGACGAAGTGGGAATTGATCTGCTTGAGATCGCGCAGCAGGTCAAGGTGAAGCGAGCTGGTCTCGGCGGTCTCGATGCCACCCTGGCGCAAGCGCTGGAAATGAGCCTCCGTGCCCTCGCGCTCCGCCTTGCGGAAGATGACCTTTTCCTGCGCCAGCATACGGGCGGCACTCTCGTTTTGCGTCATGAACAAGGCTGCCGTCGTCTGCAGGTTCGATTGCAATCGGTCGAACAGCCTTGCCAGCTCGAGCTGGCCTTCCTTCGAGAAACTCAAGCCCCGGCGCAGGCGCTTGGCCAGGTGCGGCAGAAGGTTCTGGTCGAGCACATCGCCGGCATGCTCCATGTTCATCGAGAACAGCAATATCTCGTTCAGGCGCCGCCTGTCGGCTTCGCCGAGTTCATCGGGATCGATCGAGGTCAGATAGGTTTTTACCGCCGTATTGAGGCTGTCGAGGATATTGTCCAGCGAACGCAGGCGTGTGAGGGCTTTTCGATCGGTGTCGGAGAGCGCCAGTTTTGCGCCGGCGAGCATTTCCGACAGCACATCGACCAGTCTCAACGCCTCCCGCGCCGCGGCACCGAGAGCGACGACAGGCGTCTCCTTGGCGGCCGGATCGAGATATCTCGGCCGTGTCGGATCGGCCTCGTCGATCTTCTGCGGCAGCAATCTCGTCAGCAGATCGGCATAGGGCCGCAGGAGCGGCATGAACACCACGGCCAGAACGATATTGAAGGCGCTATGGAAATTGGCGACGGCACGGGCACTGTCGCTGTCTATCATGGCCGAAAGGCGCGTCGCCGGCTCGAGCAGGCCGATCATCGCAGCCACGCCGACAATGCGCGTCAGCATGTTGCCGATGGGCAGCCGCTTGACGGACAGATCGGCGCCCGATTGCCCTTCGATCAACGGATTGATCGCCGTTCCGAGATTGGCGCCGAGAACGAGGGCAAAGGCCTGATCGACGTTGACGAGACCCTTGCTGGCCAGAGACATGATGAGCAGCACCACGGCAACGCTGGAATGCGCCGCCCAGGTCAGGATCGCGGCCAGAAGCAGGCTGAGAACCGGGGTCGACGCGATGGCATCCAGCACATAGGCCAGCGCCGTCGATCCTTCATACTGCGTCATCAGGTCGAGCAGCTGGTGCAGCGCTAGAAGCATGAAGCCGAGCCCGATCATGACGCGCCCGAGATCGTGCACGCGCGAATTTCCGGTGCGGCGGAACATCAGGACGCCGATCAGGATGAGGGCGGGCGACGCGGCGGCGACATCGAAGGACAGAACCTGGACGATCAGGGTCGTCCCGACGTTGGCGCCCAGCATCACGGCAAGCGCCGGCACCAGATCCACCAGCCCGCCCGCGGCAAAACCCGACGCCATCAGGCCGGTGGCCGTGCTGCTCTGCAGAATGGCGGTGACGCCGATCCCGGCAAAAAACGCCTTCATGCGATTGCTGAGCGCGCGGCCGAGAAAGGAGCGAAGATCGGGGCCGAAAGCGCGCTGGATGCCGGTCTGGACCATGCGCGTGCCCCAAAGCAGAAGGGCGATGTGGCCTGCCAGAGCGACAAGGCCGAGTATAAGCGCCATAGCGGTCCTCCGTATGCTTGCGATGCCCGGAGAATGCCGGACGACAATATCACGATAAGCTAAACTTTCGTTAGCCGACTATGTTTCTCCCTCTTTGCATCTTTTTCAAGACGCATTGTCACAAAACTGTCATAAAATTTATTTTCTCATTTATAAACAGAAGGATAGAGTATAAAATCTTCTGTTATAAACTCGTGGTCATCCGCCTCTGACCGAATCACGCCAGACAAGATCGGAGTGCAGCCGCAACGATTTGCCCTGCACGACGCCATTCTCCGAAAGCCAGGTCACCGCCTCGCGCGCAATTGCCGCAACCGGCTGCGAGAATGTGGTCAACCGGTAGGAAGACCAGGAGGCCTGCTCGATGTCGTCGAAGCCGACGACGCAGAGCTGCTGCGGAATGGAAAGCGAAAACTGATGGCGGGCGGCATCCATGAAGCCGCAGGCCAGCAGATCCGTTGCGCAGAAGACCGCATCGGGCCGCTCCTTGCGGGTCAGCAGACGCTGCGCCAGGACGCGGCCGGCCTCGTATCCGGTCCAGCCGTGCCGCTCGACGACGACCTCCAGGCCATGATCCCGGGCCGCGGCGATGAAACCCTCTTCCCTTGCCATGAGGCTCGGCGTACCGGCTTCCGAGTTGGCAAAGGCGAGCCGGCTGCAGCCCGCTCTCACAAAGGCCGTTACGACGCGCGCTGCCGCCTCGCGGTCGTCGAGATTGATGTGCAGCGGGCCTGACTGATCCTCGTCGCGATTGATCAGCACGAGCCTTTGCCCGCTGCGCAGACAGAGCTGCGTGATCGATTTGTCCGGCAGGCCCGACAGGATGACGGACGCGTCAGCGCGATATCGGATCGCCTGCTGCAGCGCCGTGTTGACGCTGCCGTCCGAGCGGTCCGTATTGATCAGCATCGCCACCTTCCCGGCAAGCTGCAGCTGCAAGGTCAGTTCCCGCAACAGGGCGGAGCGGTAGGGCGTCGCGACATCGGAAACGATCAGGCAGACGATGCCGCTCTCATTGCGCATCAGCCCGCGGGCGAGATGATTGACCTGATAGCCGAGCTCTTCCGCCGCCTGCAGAACCTTTTGCCGCGTGGCCTCGGATACGCTGGCGCCGGGGGTGAATGCGCGAGACACAGCCGAGCGCGAAACACCCGCCCGCTGCGCCACTTCTTCAGCGCTGACAAAATCTCGTTGCGACACGGTGCCTCCCTATTCGCCGATGAACTTCAGCATAGTTTGCAATCGCGTGCAATACAGCAATCATGTCAGTATTGTGAAACTTTTATGACAGCGCTGGTTGACATGGCAAGCCAACCAATGCAGCATTTGCACACGCTTGCAATAAGCGCTCGGCGTGGAGGCGCCGCAAAAGCAGGAGGACATCATGCGATTGGTCAATTTGGCCGCGGCAGCCCTTGCCGCGGGAGTATCTTTTGTTGCCTGGTCGGCGCATGCCGCGGGCGATCTGAACGTAATCTGCTCGGCAGATCCGGAAGTCTGCGACCTGATGAAGGGGCTGTTCGAGAAACAGAGCGACATCAAGGTCAACATGGTCCGGCTTTCCGCCGGGGAAACCTATGCCAAGATCCGCGCCGAGGCGCGCAATCCGAAGACGGATATCTGGTGGGCCGGAACCGGCGATCCGCATCTGCAGGCGGCGGCCGAAGGCCTGACCCTCGAATACAAATCACCATTGTTCGATCAATTGCAGGACTGGGCAAAGAAGCAGGCCGAAAGCGCCAACTTCCGCACGGTCGGCGTCTACGCCGGCGCGCTCGGCTGGGGATACAACAGCGAGATCCTGAAGAAAAAGGGCCTGAAGGAGCCAAAGTGCTGGGCTGACCTGACCGACCCTTCCTACAAGGGCGAGATCCAGATCGCCAATCCGAATTCGTCCGGAACGTCCTACAATACGCTTGCGACGCTCGTGCAGATCATGGGCGAGGACAAGGCTTTCGACTATCTCTCGAAGCTCAATGCCAATATCTCGCAATATACGAAATCAGGCTCGGCGCCGGTAAAGGCGGCGGCCCGAGGAGAGGCCACCATCGGCATCGTCTTCATGCATGACGCCGTCGCCCAGACCGTCGAAGGCTTCCCCATCAAGGCGGTCGCTCCCTGCGAGGGCACCGGCTACGAGATCGGCTCCATGTCCATCATCAAGGGCGCCAGAAACCTCGAGAACGCCAAGAAATGGTACGACTGGGCGCTGAGCGCCGAGGCGCAATCGCATATGAAGGACGCCAAATCCTATCAGCTTCCCTCCAACAAATCGGCCGAGGTTCCGAAGGAGGCCCCGAAGTTCGAGGAGATCAAGCTGATCGACTACGACTTCAAGAAGTACGGCGATCCCACGATCCGCAAGGCCCTGCTTGCCCGATGGGACAAGGAAATCGGCGCCAAGGCCAACTGATCGGCCCTTGACCGTCGTGCCGGCCGGATACGCACGCATCCGGCCGGCATAGTCTCCAAATTCTGCTGAATGGGATGCGAATCCGACCATGACCAATAGCAAACGCCGGCTGGATATTGCGCTTATTCTCGGCATCGCCGCCCTGATACTACTCCCATGGTATCGCATCGAGGACGGCTTCTTCGGCTTTGGCTGGTTGAGCAGCTTTCCTCGCGACCCCTCCACAGCGCCTGGAATCCTGCAAATCTCCAGCTATGGTCGATGGTGGCTCGCGATTGCCGCCGGGCTTTTCGTGCTTGGCGGCATCGCGCGCTTCGTTTCCAGTCCGATGCGGCGCGGCGCGCTCATGGCCTTTGCCGGGGCGTTGGGTTTTGTCTTTCTGGCCCTGCAAGGGCTTGCCATCACCTCCGCGGGCTGGGCCTGGGCGATTAGCGAAACCATGTTCGGAGCCCTGGCGGACGGCCAGCCGGCCATGGGCGCCGGCGCGATCACGCTTGGCATCGTCTTTGTCCTGCTCTTTTCCTTCGGCCTTGCGGAGCGCGGCGTGATGAAGGGCGACGCCTTCGTCGTCAGTTCCATCACGATGCTGATCGTGCTGGTCGCGATCTTCGTATTCTATCCCGTCGGCAGCATGTTCGTCGGCGCCTTCCAGTCATTCGACGGCTCGTTCGATCCCAGCGGCTTCACGACGAACATCCAGGACCCATCGATCTGGAGCCTCAGCTGCATCGTCGGCGGCGACCGTTGCGGCGTTGCCTGGCGCACGCTCTGGCTCGCCATCCTGACGGCGGGAGGATCGACGCTGCTCGGTCTCTGCTTCGCGCTGGTCGCGACCCGCACCCGCTTTCCCTTCAAGAAGGGGTTGAGGCTCCTGACGATCCTGCCGATCATCACGCCCCCCTTCGTGGTCGGGCTTGCCCTCACCCTCCTATTCGGGCGGGCGGGCGTCGTCACCCAGCTGGCCTCGTCGCTCTTCGGAACGGAGCCAAGCCGCTGGCTTTACGGCCTGACCGGCATATGGATCGCGCAAGTCCTTTCCTTCACGCCGATTTCCTTTCTCGTTCTCATCGGGGTGGTCGAAGGCGTCAGCCCGTCGATGGAAGAGGCGTCGCAGACCCTGCGTGCCAATCGCTGGCGCACCTTCTGGCGGGTATCGCTGCCGTTGATGAAGCCGGGTCTCGCAAATGCCTTCCTGATCGGCTTCATCGAGAGCATGGCCGACTTCGGCAATCCGATGGTGCTCGGCGGCAGCCATGGCGTCCTGTCGACCGAGATCTTCTTCAGCGTCGTCGGGGCGCAGAACGACCCGTCTCGCGCCGCGGTCCTCGCCATGATCCTGCTCGTCTTTACGCTGAGCGCATTCCTTGCCCAGCGCCTCTGGCTGCAAGGCAAAAGCTTCGCGACGGTGACAGGCAAGGGCGATTCAGGTGCGCACGCCGCGCTGCCCCGCGGCCTCTCGATCGCGGTCCACGCGCTTGTCATTCCCTGGATGCTCTTTACCGTCGTCGTCTATGTCATGATCCTCTTCGGCGGCTTCGTGCGGACCTGGGGCCTCGACAACACGCTGACGGTCGAGCATTACGTCAAGGCTTTCTCGATCGGCCTGCGCGACGATGGCGGCCTTGCCTGGAGCGGCGTCGCCTGGAACTCCTTCTGGACGACGATGGAAATCGCGCTGATCTCCGCGCCGCTGACGGCCGCCGTCGGCCTGCTCACCGCCTACCTGATCGTGCGCCAGAAGTTCGTCGGTCGCGGCCTGTTCGAGTTCGCACTGATGATGAGCTTCGCCATCCCCGGCACGGTCATCGGCATCAGCTACATCATGGCCTTCAACCTGCCGCCGCTGGAAATGACCGGAACCGCCCTGATCCTCGTCGCCTGCTTCGTGTTTCGCAACATGCCGGTCGGCGTTCGCGGCGGCGTGGCCGCCATGAGCCAGCTCGACAAGAGCCTCGACGAGGCATCGCTGACGCTGCGGGCCAACAGCCTGCGCACCATACGGAAAGTGATCCTGCCGTTGCTCCGGCCGGCGATCAACGCAGCGCTCGTCTATTCCTTCGTGCGCGCCATCACTTCGATCAGCGCGGTCATCTTCCTCGTCAGCGCCCAGTACAACATGTCCACGGCCTATATCGTCGGCCTGGTCGAAAACGGCGAATACGGCGTCGCGATCGCTTATTCCTCCGCTCTCATCGTCGTCATGATTACCATCATCGCCGGCTTCCAGCTGCTCGTCGGCGAAAGGCGGTTGCGGCGCGTGAACCGTGTCGCCATGACGCCATCGCCGACAACCTCCGCATCCCTCGCTCAGGAGAAAACCGCATGAACCCGAAGGCTCCCGGTTCCGTCGTCTTCGAGAATGTCCGCAAGACCTTTGGCGCGTTCACCGCCATCCCCGATCTGTCGCTCACCATCGAGCCGGGGACGCTCGTGACCCTGCTCGGCCCTTCCGGCTGCGGCAAGACGACGACGCTTCGCATGCTGGCGGGGCTCGAGCATCCCTCCTCCGGCCGTATCCTGATCGGCGGCAAGGATGTCACCATGCTCCCGGCCAACGAGCGCGACGTCTCGATGGTCTTCCAGAGCTATGCTTTGTTTCCGCACATGACGGCGCTCGACAATGTCGCCTACGGGCTCGAATCCTCCGGCATGAGACGCAAGGAGGCGCGCGAGAAGGCGGAAGGCGCCCTCAGCCTCGTCGGCCTGGCCGGCATGGGCGCACGCCTTCCCGCCGAACTCTCCGGCGGCCAGCAGCAGCGTGTCGCCGTCGCCCGCGCCCTCGTCGTCGAACCCCAGGTGCTGCTTCTCGACGAACCGCTCTCCAATCTCGATGCCCGCCTGCGCCGGCGCGTCAGGACGGACATCCGCGAATTGCAGCAGCGTCTCGGCTTTACCGCCGTTTACGTCACCCATGACCAGGACGAGGCGCTTGCCGTCTCCGACCGCATCATCGTCATGAAGGAGGGCGGGATCGCCCAGCAAGGCGCACCGCGCGAGCTTTACGATGCGCCGGCCTCCGCCTTCATCGCCGATTTCATGGGCGAGGCCAACGTCATGCCCTGCGACATCGTCGAAACCGACGGCAACAGCGCAACGATTGCGATCGAGGGGCTACGCCACCAGGTGAACGGCCGCGCAGTCAGGCCGGGGCCGGCCCAGCTTGCCGTCAGACCGAACGCCATCATGCTGACACCAAGAACCGGTGACGGCCCGTTCAACGGCCAGATCGTCCATTCCGCCTATCTCGGCGATCATGTCGAATATGAGGTGCAGACCGATCGCGGCTCCCTCTTCGTCGTCGACGCGACCGTCGATGCAGCCCTCCCTCCCCGCACGGACGTCACGATCAGCTTCAAGGATCGCGGCATCGCAGTCATCGGCGGCTAAACGCCGTCAAACATCAGACGATCAAGGACCTATTGAATGACATCCGCATCTCCCGCCGATCTCGAAACACGTCTTGCGCTGGCCGAAGCGATTGGCCACGAAGCAGGAAAACTCGCTCTCGACTATTTCAAACGCCGCGAGACGCTGGTCATCGAAACCAAGCGCGACCTGCAGGATGTCGTCTCGATCGCCGACCGGGACGTCGAAAATCTCATCCGCGGCCGCATCCACGAGGCTTACCCTCATGACAGTATTCTCGGCGAAGAGTATGGGCTTGAAACGGGCACGTCCGGCTACACTTGGGTCGTCGACCCGATCGACGGGACAAGCCCCTTCGTCAACGGCATGCCCAACTGGTGCGTTTCCATCGCCGTGCTGCACGACGGCATTCCCGTGATCGGCGTCATCTCGGCGCCGTGCCACGACGAGCTCTACGTCGCCGCGCTCGGCAAGGGCGCCACCCTCAACGGCAAGAGCCTCAAGCTCGATGACACCCGCAACATCCGCAATGCCGTGACCGGGATCGGCGCCAACAATCACGTCACCCCGGCCTTCGTCGCGAAAATGGTCGAGCAGGTCCTGGAGGCCGGTGGCAACTTCATCCGCAACGGCTCGGGTGCGCTGATGCTCGCCTATGTCGCGGCCGGACGCCTCGTCGGCTACTACGAACCCTATATGCACGCCTGGGATTGCCTTGCCGGCTATTGCCTCGTGAAGGAGGCCGGCGGCTGGTACCATCCTTTCCCGACCGAAGGCGAACGCCTGACCAAGGGATCGGTGGTTCTCGGCGCAGCGCCCGGCGCGATCGACGATTTGCGAAAGATCGCCGGCGTTTAAAGCCGACGCCGATATCCCGACAGAGCTGCGACCGTCCGAAATGGCAAGTCGCAGTTCACCCCAGCCTGGAACTCGGCACGATTGCGCCAATATAGCGGATGGCCCGTGGGTAGCGGCGCTGCGAGCATTTCCGGCTTGATCCGGGAGAGCGGATTGGCGAGGACCTGATGATGACCTGTTTTATCTGTGCCGCTTGCGGCACGCAGTTCGATGAAAACATCGAGCCTCCACGAACCTGCCCCATCTGCGAGGACGATCGCCAGTTCGTACCGCAATCGGGGCAGCAATGGACCGACATGACAACCCTCCGCGCGACGCATTGTATCGTCTGGAAAGAGGAGGCCAAGGGCATTCACAGCCTGCAGATTTCACCCGATTTCGGCATCGGCCAGCGCGCCTTCCTGATCGAGACACCGGAGGGCAACATCCTCTGGGACTGCCTCAGCCTCATCGACGAGGCCAGCAAAGCCCGGATTGTCGCCATGGGCGGCCTGAGTGCGGTCGCAATCTCCCACCCGCATTTCTATGCATCGATGATCGAATGGAGTGCGGCCTTCGGCAACGCGCCGATCCATATTCACGCCGACGATGGTCGATGGGTGCAGAGAACCTCTGCTGCGCTTCGCCCCTTAACGGGAGAGTCGCTGGAGATAGGCCCGGCCACCATGATCCGCTGCGGCGGACATTTCGAGGGCAGCGCGGTGTTGCATTGCCCATGGCTCGAAGATAGGCGCGGCGCCCTCTTCGTCGGCGACACCATGCAGGTGACCATGGATCGCCGATATGTCAGCTTCATGCGCAGCTACCCCAACCTCGTTCCCCTCAATGCCAAAGCCGTGAAGGCGATTGCGCAGGCGGTGCGGCCATACCGGTTTGAAGCGATCTACGGCGCATTCCCGGGTCGAACGATCGAGAACGACGGCAATCGCATCGTGGAGCGCTCCGCGGAGAGATATCTGGAAGCGATCGCCAGCTAGGGTTTCAATCCGCTTCGAATGCCATCTTCGATATGGATCCCGCCGGCCGATCGTTCATAAATCGCACCGCGGTTTCCATCGCGAGGCCTGCGATCCATCGTGATTAAAGACACCTTAACGCTTCTGCATCATATCTGACCGCATGTCTCATTAAGGCATGCGCGGCGCCATGACGGCATTTGCTGGGAATGACCATGTCGTTTGGCGCGTCCGGCTTCTTGATGTCCGCGATCATCAACCTGCCGGACAACTTATAGGGACCGATCCCGTGCAGACCCGTTTCAATTTGATGACGAAGATACTGGTGGTGGCATCACTGGTTGTCATTGCCGCCCTCTGCGGCTTTTCAATCTATATCGACAGTCTCCAGCGCGGCGTCGCCCACGACGCGGTCAAGGGAGAAATCGAATCCTCCGGCCTGCAGGCGTCCCAGAGCATTTCGAACTGGTTGAATGCGCGCGTCATGCTGACCGAGCTCGCAGCCAACGCCGCCGCCAAGGCCGGAAATCCGGCTGGCATCGCCAGCGCCTTCGACAATCCCGTTCTGTTGCGGGAGTTCATGTCGACCTACGTGGGCGATGAGCAAGGCGCTTTCACCAGCGTTCCCAACCAGGAGCTTCCGGCAGGCTACGATCCGCGCAAGCGCCCCTGGTACAAGGATGCGGTGCAGGCCGACAAGCTGGTCCTGACCGATCCCTACAACGACGCCTCGACGGGCAATCTGATCATCAGCGCCGCCATGCCGGTCAAGCGCGACGGCAAGCTGTTCGGCGTTGCCGCCAGCGATTTCTCCCTTGGCTCGCTGGTTTCCATGATCAAGGCGGTCACGATGGGCGGGAAAGGATCGGCCTTCCTGATCAAGAACGACGGAACCATTCTCGTCCACCAGGACCAGCAGCTGGTCACCAAGAAGCTCACGGACGCGTTTCCGCAAGCGACGCCGACGATCGGTTCCGGCATTTCCGAGACGACCTTCAACGGCAAGCCCGTTCTCGTCAGCTTCCTGCCCATCGAAGGCCTGCCGCGCTCCGATTGGTATCTGGGAGTTCAGATAGACCGCGACATGGCATTCGCCAGCATCGCCAAGTTCCGTATCGCCGCCACGGTCGCGACCGTCATCGGCGTCGTCACGCTGATCATTGTATTGGCTGCGCTGCTGTCGAGCCTCGTCGTGCGCCCTGTGCTGCAGATGACGAGCGCCATGGGCCGGCTTGCAGGCGGTGACGTCTCCGCCGAAATACCGGGGACCGACAGGAAGGACGAGCTTGGACGCATGGCAGCAGCCGTTGCCGTCTTCCGGGACAATATGATCCAGCGAGGCCGCCTGACGAAGGAGGCCGAGGAAACACGCATGCTCAGCGAGCAGGAGCGCCGGGAGCGCGAAGCGCTGAAGGCCAGCGAGGAAGAGCAGATCGCCTCCGCCGTGCATTCGCTTGCCGATGGACTTGGTCGTTTGGCAAACGGCGATCTGGTGCATCGCATCACGACTCCTTTCGTCGGCGATCTCGACCGCCTGCGGACCGATTTCAATACATCGGTCGCACGACTGCACGACGCCATGGCTACCGTTGGCCGCAATGCACGGGCAATCGACACCGGCGCGACGGAAATCCGCTCGGCTGCCGACAACCTTGCGCGGCGTACCGAACAGCAGGCAGCTTCCGTCGAAGAGACTGCCGCAGCGCTTGAGGAAATCACGACCACGGTCAAGGACAGCGCCCGCCGGGCCGAGGAAGTCGGTCAGCTCGTCACACGCGCCCGCAGCGGTGCGGAGAAATCCGGCGAGATCGTCGAAAAGGCCGTCGGCGCGATGAACATGATCGAAAAGTCGTCGGGCGAAATCTCCAATATCATCGGCGTCATCGACGATATCGCCTTCCAGACGAACCTGCTCGCCCTCAATGCCGGCGTCGAAGCGGCCCGCGCGGGCGAAGCCGGCAAGGGCTTTGCCGTGGTTGCGCAGGAAGTTCGCGAACTGGCGCAGCGCTCCGCTCAGGCCGCCAAGGAAATCAAATCCTTGATCACCGCCTCCGGCGAGCAGGTCAAGAACGGCGTCACCCTCGTCAACCAGACGGGCGAGGCGCTTGACGTGATCGTGCGCGATGTCCAGGAGATCAACCAGAACATCGAAGCGATCGTCCGGTCTTCCCGCGAACAGTCGACCGGCCTGCAGGAGATCAACGTCGCGGTCAACACCATGGACCAGGGCACTCAGCAGAACGCCGCAATGGTCGAGGAACAGACGGCGGCAAGCCATGGCCTTGCTTCCGAGGCGGCCACGCTGAACGAATTGCTCGCTCAGTTTCGCATTGCCGAACAGGCCGTCCGTGAGGCGCGCACGCGCCGCGCCGCCTGACGAATACAGTCTGAAACCAGTTCCGCCCGCCTGAATGCGAAAGCAGGAAGGCGGGCGGCAAAACTCGACATTCGCACGACGAGGGGTGAGCCGTTGCTCGCATCCTCTCCGAACCACCCCCATGGCTCATGTGGCGCGTAGTATCAGCCCTGCTGCGCCTGCCTGTAGTGCGCCGGGTCCGGGATGGGGACCGCGGCCATCAGGTTTCGCGTGTAGTCGTCGCCCGGATTCTCGAAAACCTGCCGGCGCGTGCCGATCTCGACGATGCGGCCGCCGCGCATGACCGCGACGTGATGCGACATTTTCTCGATGACGGCCATGTCGTGCGAGATGAAGAGATAGGCAAGGCCCATCTGCTCCTGCAGCTCAAGCATCAGGTCGAGAACGCGCGCACGCACCGAAACATCGAGCGCAGCCACGCTTTCGTCCGCAACGATGAGTTTTGGCTCCAGCGCAAGCGCCCGCGCAATACAGATACGCTGGCGCTGCCCGCCGGAAAACTCGTGCGGATAGCGGGTCGCGGCATCCGGCGTGAGCCCGACGCGCTTCAGCAATGCGGCGACACGATCCCTGCGTTCGGAGGCATTGCCGACATCATGGATCACCAGCGGCTCGGCGACCGCTGCGCCGACATTCATGCGCGGATCGAGCGAGGCGTAGGGGTCCTGGAAAATCATCTGAGCGGCACGACGCGTCGGCTGCATTTTTGCCGGCGATAGTCCCTGGACCTCGCGCCCTTCGATCTTCACGCTGCCATCGAAAGCGATGAGATTGAGCACCGCCTTGCCCGTCGTCGACTTGCCGGAGCCGCTTTCTCCCACCAATCCGAGCGTCTGCCCGGCCTTGATCGCGAAGGAAACCTCGTTGACGGTCGGCGCGCTGCTTACCCCCTTGCCGAAGAAACCTCGCTTCGCGCCATAGGTCACGCTCAGCTTTTGAACATCGAGAATGGGCGTATCGGATACGGCCCGCCCCGGCGCATCCGATACGCGCGGCGGCTCGTCCGTTCCGGCATGCGCCCCAAGCCGGGGCACGGCGGCCAACAGCTCGCGCGTATAGGGCTGGGTCGGCTCGCCGAAGACGGTGAGCGCATCGCCCTCCTCCACGATACGGCCATGCTGCATGATGGCGACGCGATCGGCCATTTCCGCCACGACGCCCATGTCATGGGTGATCAGGAGGATCGAGGTATTGAACTCGCTGCGAAGCTCGCGCATCAGCGTCAGGATCTGCGCCTGAACGGTGACGTCGAGCGCCGTCGTCGGCTCGTCGGCAATCAGCACCTTGGGGCGGCAGGACAGCGCCATGGCGATCATCACGCGCTGGCGCATGCCGCCCGAAAGCTCATGCGGATATTGCTTCAGGCGCCTGGCGGCATCGTTGATATGAACAGCGTCGAGCATCGACTTGGCAATCTGCGCGGCATTGTCGGCTGTGTTGGCCTGATGCTCGCGAATTGCCTCGACAAGCTGCTCGCCGATGGTCATCACAGGATTGAGCGACGTCATCGGCTCCTGAAAGATCATCGCCACCTCGCCGCCGCGGATCCGGCGAAGCGCGCGATGCGGAATGCCCACGATATTGCGGCCCTCCAGTAGGATCTGGCCGGAGGCAACCTTGAGCGAGGTCTTGGGAAGCAACCCCATGATGGACAGCGAGGTTACCGATTTTCCCGAGCCGGATTCGCCGGCAAGACAAAGCGTCTTGCCTGGCTCTAGGTCGAAGCTCACGTCGTCGAGAATGCGCTTCAGCCCTTCCGGCGTTCTTGCATCGACGCTCAGATTGCGGACGGAGAGAACCGCTGGACGGCCGCTTTGACTGGTCACGCGAAGACGATCCTTGGAAAGTAGAAGGACACGACCCAGTTGGGCATATCGACGATCTCGCTGATCCGGAGATCGCCGCATACCGAGCAGAGCATGTAGGCATCGACAGGCTTGAGGCCATGTTCGGCGACAAGAAGATCGATCATGCGCATGACCGCTTCGCGCGCGCCGGTCATCAGATCCGGGCCGATGCCGGTCGTTACCTCATAGCCGGCACCGTCGAGATGCCTGGTTACCGGCTCCGTCGTGGTGAAGCGCGGCGTCTGCAGGTTCGCACCCTTGACGAGGTCGAGGGTGAGCTCGACGTTCATCTGGCTTTCGATGGCCGTGCCGCAGACCTCGCCATCCCCTTGGGCTGCATGCGTATCGCCGACCGAGAAAAGAGCACCTTCCGTTTCGACGGGCAGATAGAGCGTGACGCCGGCGGTCAGGTCACGGATATCCAAGTTGCCGCCGACGCGCCGCGGCGGCACGACGGAATGCAGTCCGGGTTCGGCAGGCGCCACGCCGATCGTTCCGGTAAAAGGCTTGAGCGGCACACGACCGCCGGGGCCGAAAGCGGATGGCGCCATGGTGACGCTGTCATAGGTCCAGACGTGCAGCGCCGGCTCCTTGAACTGGTCCGCCAGCAGGCCGAAACCCGGAATATTCGCCGTCCAGCCGTGGCCGATCGGATGAAACTTGCGGATGGTCACCTTGAGCGCATCGCCAGGCTCAGCGCCTTCCACATAGACCGGACCGGAGACGGGATTGATCTTGCCAAAGTCCAGATTGACGAGCGTTTCCAACGTCGCGTCGGCACCCAGCTGTCCGCCCGAGGAATCAAGGCATTCGAATAGTATGGTCTCGCCGGCCTTGGCCGTCAGCGCCGGCGGAAAATCCTTGTTCCAGCCAAAGTTATGTTGTGCGCGATGAATGGTGTGGGTGCAGGCGATGCACATGAGGGTCTCCGGGGTCAAATCCGCTGATTGCCATCCCGCCCCCTCGGAGTTCGAGGGAGCGGGTTCGTTGATCGAGTTTACTGCTTCACGAAGATCGCGTCGTAGTTGATGACGCGGGTAGGATCGACGTAGATGCTGTCAGCGCCGCCCATGCGCGGCGATTTTGCGACGACGCGCCGCTCGTTGATGACAGGCACCCATGGCGCATCCGCCATGATGTCGGTGAAGATCTTGCCCCAGGCCGCCTGACGCTCGGCCACCTTGGCCGGATCGGACATGGAGTCGGCTGCGACGGCGCGCTCGTCCAGCGCCTTGTTGCAGTACCACGACCAGTTCCAGCCGCCGGGAACCGCGCCGGAGCAACCCAGGATCGGACCATAGAAGTTGGACGGATCCGGGAAGTCGGCGATCCAGGCCATGCCGCCCGACCAGATCATCGGCGCTTCGCCTTCGGTGCCGCCGGCAGCGATGACGTTGGCCTGTGCAAGAGCACGAACCTCGGCCTTGATGCCGATTGCCGCCAGATCCTGCTGGATCGACTGGGCGATGCGCGGCTGCGGATCGGTGTTGGTCGAGTAGAGCACGGTCGAGAAGCCGTCGGCATAGCCGGCCTCGGCCAGCAGCGCCTTCGCCTTCTTCACATCATAGGCAAAACCCGGGAAAGACTTGTCGTATCCCGGCATCAGCGGCGGCAGGATCTGGTTTGCGGGCGTTGCCCGGCCATTCAGGATACGCGTGATGCGGTCCTTGTTGACAGCCATGTTGACCGCTTCGCGGACCTTCAGATTGTCGAACGGCTTCACCTTGGTATTGAGCGTGATGTAGCCGGTGTGAAGCTGCTCTCCATCGACGATCATCTTCGCGCCATCAGGCGAATTCTTGATTTCCAGGAACTTCGCCGGCGGAATGCCATCGCCGACGATATCGACCTCGCCCTTCTGCAGGCGCAGCAACGCAACCAGCGGCTCCTGGCCCACTTCTACGGTGAAGTTGTCGATATGCGGGACGTCCTTGACGAAATAGTCCTTGTTGCGTTCGAAGACGAGCTTCTGGCCGATGGTCCAGTCCTTGAGGATGAAGGTGCCCGAGCCAACCGGATGCTTGCCGAAATCGCCGTTCGCAGCGTCCACGGCTTCCTTCGGCACGACCGAGGCAAAGTTGATCGCCAGCACATGCAGGAACGTCGCATCCGGGCGGCTCAGATGAAAGACGACGGTGCTCTCGTCCGGCGCTTCGATGCCGGGAAGATTGTCGGCCTTGCCGGCCGACATGTCGTCATAGCCCTTGATCGCGCCGAAGAAGCCGGCGCCGGGCCCCTGCGTCTTCGGATTGACCGCACGCTCGATCGAATACTTGACGTCGGAGGCGACAACCTCGCGGCCGTTCGAGAACTTCACGCCCTTGCGCAACTTGAAGGTGTAGGTCTGGCCGTCCGGCGAGACGGTGAAGCTCTCGGCAAGCGACGGAACCAGCTTCGCCGTGCCCGGCTCATAATCCATCAACCGGGAAAACAGGCTCTTGATCATCGACCAGTTCACCCAGTCGTAGCCGATCGCCGGATCGAGCGTCGTGATGTCGTCCTTGTAGGTGACGATGATGTCGCCGCCTTGCGTCGGCTGATCGGCGGCATGGGCTGCCAGCGGCATGAAGGCCAGCATGGCAGCTGTCGTCGTTCTGAGTAACCAGCTTTTGAACATAGGTCAGTTCCCCTTTTTCGTGTGGTTCAGTGCGAGCGGATACGTGGATCGATCAGCGGCGTGATGAGATCGGCCGCGAGATTGCCGAGGATGATGGCGAGGGCGGAGGTCAGCGTGACCCCCATGATGATCGGGATGTCGACCTGCTGGATCGCCTGCCAGGCCAGCTGCCCGATGCCGGGCCAGCCGTAGACTGCCTCCACCACCACCACGCCGCCCATGAACTGCCCGATGTCGATGCCGATCATGGCGATGATCGGCAGGATGGCGTTGGGCAGGGCATGGCGCAGGATGATACGCCGCCCGGACAGACCCTTGGCGCGCGCCGTGCGGATGAAATCCTGGTTCAGCACGTCGATCATGGCGGAGCGGACCATGCGGGCATACCAGCCGGCGCCGAGAAGGCCGAGCGTGGCGGCGGGCAGAACGATATTCGAGAAACTGCCGTAGCCGCTCATCGGAAACCAGCCGAGTGTCGCCGCGAACAGATAAAGCAGGAGAAGAGCCACGACGAACTGCGGCGCCGATACGCCAACGAAAGCGGACGCCATCACCAGACGATCGGTCGGGCCGCCGCGATCGAGCGCCGCGATGATGCCGAGCGTCAGGCCGAGCAGCACTTCGACGAAGATGCCAGCTGCCATCAAGGTGATCGTGGCAGGCAACCGCGCCAGGATCAGCGTCATCACCTGCGTCTTCTGTGCGTAGGACCGGCCGAGATCGCCATGCAGCAAGCCGTTGAGATAGTGCAGGAACTGCGTCGGCAACGATTGGTCCAGGCCGAGTTCGCGGCGGATATTGTCCACCGTCTGCGCCGTGGCGCTGCGGCCGGCGATCATGCGGGCCGGGTCGGCCGGCAGGGCATACAGCAGGATGAAGGTGATGGCGGCGACGCCGAGCAGGATGAGCGCCGACTGGACGAGACGCCTGATGAGAACGTTCAGCATCAGCCCCTGCCTCTCTGGGTCGGATCGAGGATGTCACGCAGCGCATCGCCGACGAGGTTGAACGCAAGGGCGGTCAGCAGGATGATGGCGCCGGGGAAGAAGACCAGCCAGGGGGCCGCCTGGAAGTAGCTCTGGCTTTCGAAAATGATGTTGCCCCAGGATGGCTGCGGCGGCTGGACGCCGACCCCCAGAAAGGAAAGCGTCGCCTCGAGCAGAACGGTGGTTGCAATGCCGAGCGTTCCCCAGACGATGGCCGTCGGCAGCAGATGCGGCAGGATGTGGAGGACGACGATGCGGGCATGGCCGGCGCCAAGCGCGCGTTCGGCCATGATGAAATCCCGCTCCACCAGCGCGCGCGTCTCGGTATAGACGATCCGCGCCACCTGCACCCAGTTCACCAGCGCGATGACCATGGCGACGATCCACAGGCTGGGCTTCAGGATTGCCGCAAGCACGATGGCGAGCAGCAGCGCCGGAAACGCCATCATGAGATCGGTGAAGCGCATCAGCAGACTGCCTGCCCAGCCGCGCAGATAGCCGGCCATGACGCCGACGAAGAGGCCGATCGTGACGGCGACGCCATTGGCGACCAGGCCGATCACCAGCGATGTCCTTGCACCGAACAGCAGTCGCGAAAACAGGTCGCGCCCGAGCGTATCCGTCCCGAGCAGAAACTGGCCGCCCGGCGGCATGGGCGCACCCTCGAGGGTCAGGCCGTCGAACATCTGGTTGTCAGGGTCGAAGGGCGCGAGCCACGGCGCGGCAATCGCCATGGCCACGACAGCCACGACGATGACGAGGCCGAACAACCCCGCAGGTTGCCGGCAAAGTTCCTTGAGTACCCGCATCAGCCGACCTCGGACAGTGTTTCTGAGCCGACCAGGAAGAAGGCGGCGATTTGTTCCACCGGAAGACGCCGGCGCATGGCGCAGTTTCTGAGGATGGCATAGGCGCATTCATCGTCGATCTGGCGCTCGGCCTTCAGCCTCTCGACTGCCGAAAAGACGACAGGCCTGAGCTTCAACCGCTCCTCCAGATGCGCGATCCGCCCCGCCGCCTTGATCCGCTCCTCGTGAATGGACACCGCCAGCACCAGCGCGGGGAAAACGGCGGACGCCACCACGGGCTTTGGAATGATTGCGCCCGCCCCCTGGCGCAAGGCCCAGGCGATACGGCCCGGGGCTTCCGAGCCGAGAATGGCGACGACGGGCCTGAGCGGCTTGTCGCCGCTCCACGGGATCAGCTCGTCCCATCCGCGATCGACGTCGACCATGACGAGATCGGGCAGCTCGCTCACGATTATCGGCTTCCATTGGCGGGTCACCCGCATGCCGAGGACGATGAGCTGGCGGTTCAGTCTCTCGGTATTGGTGTCGTCCTCCGCAAGGATCGTGACGCGCCATCCGGCGAAATTGGGCGTGCCGTTCATGATTGCACCACGCGAAGGTGCCGAGCGGGCTTCTGCCTGCTCGTGATCAGATAGGGGTCGGCGGGGATGGCCGGTTCCGCCGCGATGAGATCGAACCCAAGCTGCGAATTGATGCGGCCGAGATAGAAGGGCAAGGCGGCATGGTTGGTCGTCGGATCGACAACGAGATCGCCAAGCACCGACGGCCAGGAGCGCGAGACGATTTCCTGCCTGACCATGACGGGATCGTCGTTGCCGCAGGCTTCGATCGCCGCGATGCAAAGGGCGACCGCCGTATAGGAGCTGGCAAACATGGTGGAGACCTTGCCGGTCTGCGGGCGCCATGCTTTCAGGCGGGATTTGAAGGCAAGGTTCTCGCTGGTGTTCAAGCCATCGAAATAGGAGAGCGCCGAAAGCTGGCCGACGGCCCCGCCGGCAATATCCGCCAGTTCGCATTCCGTAAGATCGCAGCTGGCAACCGGGCAGTTTTCCGGCAGGAATGCCGGGTCACGCTTGGCAAGCTCGCTGATCGCCGCCAGGAACGCGTAGCTCGACGGACCGATCAGATTGTTGAGGATGAAGCTTGGCCGCTTTTCCGCAATGTCGGCGACGATGCGTTCGACGGCCGTCTCTTCGAGCGGCAGGTAGCGCTCGCCCAGGATGGTTCCGCCGGCATTGACGATCAGCTCGCGGGCGAGCCGGTTCATCTCCCAGCCCCAGACGTAGTTCGCCCCGACGAGATAGGGCCTCGACCCGTGGCGCGGGATCAGATGCTCGAACAGCGGGATCAGATGCTGGTTGGGACAAGCGCCGATATAGATGACGTTTTCGTTGGCCTCGAAACCCTCGTAGGGACACATGTACCAGAGCAGGCCATCGTGCTTCTCGACAAGCGGAATGACTTCCTTGCGCGCCGCCGAGGTGATCGTGCCGACGATGTGCCGGCAGCCGCTGTCACGCATGAGGCTTCGTGCGCCCTCGAGATAGGCGGAGAGGTCCGCGTGCGGATTGAAGAAGACGAGTTCCGCCTTGTCGCCGCCATTCCGCTGGTAGTCGTGGAGTGCGAATTCGGCGCCCAGCCGGGCCTCGCGTCCCAACGAACCATATGGCCCGGTGGTCGAGTAGAGAATGCCGATTTTCACGACGTCTTGCATCGAAACCCCAAAAATAAAAAATCCCACAACGCGGATCCCGGAAACCGGGGCGTTGTGGGGCGCTATTGCCCTTCGACAAGCGAAGTCATGTCAAGACCGAGCAAATCTGCTCATATCTTGAGCGTGATTAAAATACGGTCATTTTAGGTTTGTCAAGTCGGAAGCCGCTCTTAAGTTCAGGCCCCTGTCGGACGGCGCGAGATTTGATCAAACGTCGATGAGGGCTCTCGCACGAGATTGGCGTGCAACACAAGAGGGTATGGGTTATGCACACAAGCGGGCGTGGAGTCGTTGCCTTTGACCGCGCCGCAGACGTCCGCATTTGTATCAAGCCATGCCAGCAGAAAGCGAGATCCCTGTGTCCTACGCCGCTTCCAACCTCCTGCTCGATCTCGATGGTACGTTGGTCGATTCGCAACCAGGCATCCTTTCAAGCTGCCGCGCGGCGCTGCGGGCGCTCGGCCATGAAACGGACCCGGAAATGGATATCACCGCGATCATCGGCCCTCCGATCGAGGATGTGATGCGATACCTTCTGCGCTCTTTTGGCGATGATCGCGTCGCCGAAGCCGTCGATGCCTATCGATCCGACTACGGAACTCGCGGCCTCCTGCTGAGCGAACTTTACCATGGTATTCGGGAAGCACTCGTCGAGCTGCATTCCCGGGGCACTCGCCTTTTGCTGGCGACATCCAAACGGCAGAGTTTCGCGCAGCGCATTCTCGACAATCACGGATTGTCGGGCCTTTTCCAGGGCGTATATGGCTCAGTGCCCGGAGCCGGTCTGGACCATAAGCCCGAACTGCTGGCCCATATTCTCAAGGATGCCGGCTTGGACGCGGAAGCCTGCCTGATGATCGGCGATCGAAAATTCGACATCGTCGGAGCGCATGCGAACCGGATGCGGGCCGTCGGCGTTCTTTGGGGCTATGGCAGCCGACAGGAACTCGAACTTGCCGGCGCAGACCTCCTCATCGATGCGCCATCGGAATTGAAATCGCTGGCGGCGTGACGCGCGCACCTATTCCTTCACGCCGCACCAAAACTTTCAGCTTTTGGGCGGTCTTCGCGAGTTGATTCTCACAGGAGACCGTCGGCGAGGCTGAACACTATGGGAACTCAGGAAGCTTTGTGACGAGAAAGCGCGTCTTTGGCGTTTTGCTGGAGGAATGCGACTTGCCGCAGCCAATGCTACACGGTTTTCTCGATTTGGCCTGGCGCATCGTGTTCGCGAGGAGAATGCTGTCGCGGATTGCCGACTGGTTCCTGACCAACTTCGGCCCCGGGCTTGAACGCAACAACAAACTCGATGACCTTGGACGAAGACATCTCGCAAGGCTTGAGAGCATTGCTCCCTTGATGCGGGGAATACCAGTTGAAGCTGACGATGTCGCTTCCTCCGAGCTCCTCGGCAAACAGCCAAGCGCGGCGGCCGTCCGCGGACCGCTTGACGGTGACACCCCAGCGCCGCCCGTTAAAATGGCCTTCGGAGTAGCCGTCGGGCAGCCGCGCGAGCGCATGCCGAAACTCGCGGAAATCCTGTGGCAATGTCATCAGGGGAGAAGGCATTCGTCGCAAATCCCGCAACCGTCTTCGTCCATCGCCGACCGGGATCGGCTGCGTCGACAGCACAGGCATGTCATCCCCGGTCCGGAAGGCTTGTCATCGCGCTCTGGCGGAAGGATTTCAATCAAGGGGTTGGAAAACAGGTCGGTCGTTACGTCGTTCATCGGGGAGCTCCAGCAGCAAGACTGAGATAGGAATTCATGGGACGAATCCTAGGTCTTGAAATTGGGGCGGGTGATCCACGAGTCCCGATTATCCTATCCAAATGCGGAGGCTGAAGGCTGGAAAAGGCCGGGAGATCGCCTTGCTCTCCGCGCAACTGGGGAAATGTTGGCGGGTTGCAGAATGCCTCCTCGATCGAGTTCGCCGCGACAGCGCCGATTTTGGGCCAGATTGTACAACGTGCGTCCGGATCGTGCAGGCAAAGCTGCGCGGGTTTCCTTATCATCCGTCAGGTCGGACAGACGAGCTTTCGCTGGGTACTGCCATCGCTGATATCCTGGAACGACACCGGACTGTTCGCCGGCAATACGGCTCGCATTCCGAGGTCGCTTGAAATGGCGTGCCGCGTCGGACGTTTGGGAGGAGCCCGGTTGCCCATCGAGTGGTGTAGCCAAAAGGATACCAAGACATCTCGGCACGCTTCACCCGAAGTCGTGCGGCTGGAGGGTTAGGATGCGGAGCCAGGGTGTCTACGGGAAGAGGCTGGGGGATCATTTTCAACTCGAGCGAGCCCCCGCGATCGTCACGAGAAGCCTGAAGCGCTCGGAGATGGGCGTCACGCACATCCGTTGTCAGAAACCCAGTCTCACCTCTCCCATTCCAAGCGAGGACGCGTATCTGGTGGCCTTTCAGGTCGAGGATTGCATAGAGCATGAACTATGGATCAATGGCCGCGGCAGCGGCGCGCTACCCCTGTTTTCCGGCCAAACATCCATCTACGATCTGCGAACGAACCCGATCGCCTTTGTTCGCGAGACGTCGAACTGCGTCATGTATTACATGCCGAAAGCCGCGTTCGATACGCTTGCCGAAGAGATCCCGGCCGCAAGCTTCAGCGAGCTGGACGCACACGAGGGCCGTCCCAACGACGATCCGGTCATCGCGGGTCTGACGGCCGCGCTCCTTCCCGCGTTCGAAAACCCCGAATACGCCAGCCAGCTCTTTTTGGATCACATCACGCTCGCCGTGGCGACGCATGTCGCGGGTCGCTACGGCGACCTCCGCCTTCGGGATGGCAGCAACTCGGGAGGCCTTTCGAAGAGCATGGAACGGCGAGCCAAGGAGATGATCGACTCCAATCTTGCCGGGCAGATTCCATTGGCGCAGCTCGCGCGTGAATGTGGCTTGTCCACCCGTCATTTCACCCGTGCGTTCAAGCAGTCGGTCGGAGTGGCGCCGCACCATTGGATGGTATTGCGGCGATGCGAGCTGGCCAAAGACCTGCTGAGGTCCACGACGCTGACCCTCGCCGAAATAGCGATCGGTTGCGGTTTTGCGGATCAAAGTCACTTCACGCGCGTATTCACCCGTGTCGTGCGGACGACGCCGGGCGCATGGCGCAGATCGCTCTGAGAGGTATAAAAATGAAAGAAGAAGGCGCCTACGGCGAGACACTCAGAAAAACGTTCAAGACCGACGTCGCGCCCTCATTCGTGGCAAGGACGCTGAAGAACGCCAAGGTCGCGGTGACGGAAATTCGATGCGACAGGGAAGACACCGGCCTCACCGAGCCTATCCCGATCGAAGACGCGTTCCTGCTGACGGTTCAATTGCGAGATGTCCACGCCCACGGCCTCTTCCTCGACGGCCGACAAGTTCGCACCGGCTTCCTCCCTGCGGGAACGGCGAACATCTATGATCTTCGCTCTTCGCCGGTCGCAGATAGCATAAGCGCTTTCCATCATCTGAGCTTCTACCTGCCCCGTGCCGCCCTCCTCGAGGTAGCGGAACGGGAGGACCTTCCGGATGTCGATGGTTTCGACCACAATCCCGGCCTGGGCATCAAGGATGACGTGTTGCACAATCTGGCCCGAGCCATCCTGCCCTGTTTCAGATCACCCCTCGCCTCGAACCGGTTGCTGGTCGATCATGTCAGCATCGCTGCCACCGCGCATGCGATCAAGACCTACGCACGACGAGGCAAGTCAGCGGCGGCCAGTGTTCGCCGTCTCTCCCGCAATGAAGGGATGCGAGCCAAGGAGCACGTTGCCGAACATCTCGACGGTGACATTTCCCTGGGCGAGCTGTCGGCAGACAACCAGATGTCGCCGCTGGATTTTGCGGCATCCTTCGAATTCAGCGAGGGGATGTCCATTCATCGGTGGCGGGTAAACCTGAGAACCGAGCGCATGCGGCGGCTTCTCGCGCGCGGCTATGATACGCCCACCATCGCAAGAATGCTCGGCGTCTCGGAAGCCGAGCTTACCCGCGCCTTGAAAAGTTCTTCGTAAGCGCCCGTATTGGGTCGTCACGGATCATCTTAAAGAAAACACGAGCAAGATGGCGGGCGTCGAAACAATCGTTCTCGAACGCGATTTTGCCAAGTGCTGCTTCCGTCGATCGGTCGCGTTGCCTAGAAACGCGGATGCCAGGGCGGGCCAACCTCGCCGGAATTCGTTCGCCGCCAACACTCGTCCTCCGCACGCAATGACCAGCCGACAGTTGCGCGGTCCCGGCGCGCTTGCTTGAAGAATCAGGGCATCTCTGGAAACATCCAGACAAGCACTGCCGAAGAGGCGGCGGATCTCGTCGAAATCCACTCAAATCGTGATAAATTGGCGGCTTCGGGAAATCTGCGCGGCCGGGTGCAAGGAGGCTAATGGCAGCGAGTACGAGTTACGGCAAGGCGTTTGGCAAAAGGCTCGGCGCCAGGTCATCAGGATATGCGAGCCGTGCGTTGTCCAAGGCGATGCTTGCTGTCACGGAGCTTCGATACGACGATCCGCAGCACGTATTGTCGACACCGCCGGTCGAGGAGGACGCGTTCGTCGTTGCCCTCCATCTAAAGTTTTTTCCGCGCTATCGATATTGGGAGAACGATCGTCCGGCGCGCGAATCCTCGCTCCTTCCCGGCCAGATCATCATCTACGATATCAAACGGAAGCCGATCTTTCATCTCAACGATTCGTTTCACTCGGTGCATTACTACTTTCCGCGCGCGGCCCTTGACGCCGTCGCGGAGGAAGCCGGGGTCCCCTCTGTCACGGATCTGCACTATAATCCGGGTGTCTGCATGGACGATCCCGTCGTGCGCGACCTGACATTCACCCTCCTGCCGCTCTTCGCCGACCCGCAGAACGTGCCGAGACTGTTCATGGACAGCGTGCTCGTCGGGGTCGCCCATCATGTCGCCTGCCGCTACGGCGGCATGAGGGTGCGCCCCGTTACCGCCGCCTCCGGCCTTACCCGATGGCAGCAGGTTCGGGCAAAGGAGCTGATTTCGGCAAACCTCGACGGGAACCTTCCGCTTGCAGCTCTGGCGGCGGAATGCGGAATGTCGATGCGGCAGTTTCTGAAAGCGTTCAAGCTGTCGGTCGGAGCGACACCCCACCAATGGCTGTTGCGTCGCCGGATCGAATTGGCCCAGATGCTGCTTCGCGATCCGGATCTTCCGATCCCGGCCGTTGCGAGCTCATGCGGTTTTTCCGATCAGAGCCACCTTACGCGCGTGTTCACGGCGAAGGTCGGCATGACCCCGGCGGTCTGGCGCCGCGAATGCCGGAAATAAATGGGGCGCTGCGCTTGCGATATTAGAACGATCGCTCTATATGAATTGGAGCAATCGTTCTAATATGGAGAGTGACTTGGCGCGTTCACGGCAATTCGACAATGAGAAAGTCCTCGAAGCCGCGGAAAGCGTTTTCTGGGAGAAAGGTTATCATCCCACCTCGACGCGTGACCTCACCGCCGCGATGGGCATGACGACCGCCAGCGTCTACAATGCTTTCGGCGACAAACGCGGCCTCTTCCTGGCGGCGCTCGGCCACTATCTCGACCACTCTCTCCACGAACGCATGGCGCGGCTGGAATCCACGCTTGCGCCGGCGGATGCGATCTCCGGCTTCTTTGCCGATACCATCGCCCGCTCCCTCGGCGATCCCCTCCAGCGCGGCTGCATGCTCGTCAACACCGCGTTGGAAGCACGAGGCGACGACCCCGAAATTCGGGAGAGGGTCGCGGCGGAAACGCTGGAGATGGAGGCCTTCTTCACGCGCTGCGCACGGGCCGCGCAGGACGCCGGCACCACGATCTCGACCCTTCCGGCCGCCGACATCGGCAAGATGCTGCTCTCCGTGGCGCTCGGGCTGCGTGTTCTTGCGAGGGTTCGCCCTGATCCCGACGTTCTTTTCGGTCTCGCCAGGCCCACTCTCGCTCTGCTCGGGCTGCCGCCGCTGAAGGAGCCTCCGAGCTGATAAGCAGCATAGCCCTGACGGGCTGCTGATCACCCCAGCCCAATTATCCGCAAAACCTGCAGGCCGCTCGCGTCGCGATCCGGCGATGGTTCCCTGCACCCATTCGACACACGAAAGGCACTCCCATGAGCACGCATCACGCTGCGGCTTCAGACGATTATTCCCTCACCAGATCCCAGTGGTTCGCCACGATAGCGGGCCTCTCCGGCAGCTTCGTGGCGATAGGACTGGCGCGCTTTGCCTACACGCCCCTGCTGCCGTCACTCATCGGGCAGCACTGGTTCACGGCATCCGAGGCCGTAACGCTGGGCGCAGCAAACTTCGCGGGCTACCTGGCCGGTGCCGTGCTCGGGCGGCCCGTCGCCGCCTCGATCTCGAACAGATCGTCGCTGCGCCTGTTCATGGCCGTTGCCACACTCGCCTTTTTCGCCTGCGCCTTCCCCCTCTCGACAACGTGGTTCTTCGTCTGGCGCTTCCTCTCCGGCCTCGCCGGCGGCGCGATCATGGTGCTCGTCGCAACGACGATCCTTCCCCACATCCCCACGAAACGGAGGGGCTTCGTGAGCGGCATGATATTCCTCGGGTTAGGCCTCGGTATCGCCGCGTCCGGTACAGTGGTGCCCGAACTCCTCCTCATCGGCCTGAAAGAAACCTGGATCGGTCTCGGCGTGCTTTCGCTGCTGCTGACGGCGGTGAGCTGGTTCGGCTGGCCCAACACCGAGCCGCAGGCCGCAGGTGCGCCAAAACAGGTCCACTCGCATAAATCCGCCCGTGGACCGCTGCTGATCCTTTACAGTCAGTATGCAGCCAACGCGCTCGGCCTCGTGCCCGCAATGATCCTGCTGGTCGACTATATCGTGCGCGGCCTGAACGGCAGCGCGCAGCTCGGCGCGGCCTACTGGATCCTGTATGGCATTGCCGCGATTACCGGACCGGTTCTGTGCGGCTTTGCCGCCGACCGCATCGGGTTCCGGTCGTCCTACCGCATCGCGCTGCTGCTGCAGGGCGTCGCCGGTCTTCTTCTGGCCACCAGTTCCAGTGCCGTCGCGCTCATCGTCGCCACCGTTATTCTCGGTATTTTCACACCGGGCATCGTTCCGCTGGTGTTGGGCAGAACCCAGGATATCGTACGCCACGACCATGCCGCCCAGCGGCAGGCCTGGGGGCATGCGACGACCGCGTTCGCGCTCTTCCAGGCGTTGGGCGGCTATGGCTACTCCTATCTTTTCGCTCATTCGGGACAGAACTACGCGCTCGTCTTTGCGATAGGGGCAATTGCCGTCGCATTGGCTCTTCTCCTCGACCTTATCGTTCCGGACCGGACGTCGAGACAAGGTGGCGAACGCCTGCAAACACCGGATCGCCTGCTTCCCGCGAACCGAAACGAGCA
The DNA here is from genome assembly GCF_010668395.1 of Martinezella lusitana. Classification (GTDB taxonomy): domain Bacteria; phylum Pseudomonadota; class Alphaproteobacteria; order Rhizobiales; family Rhizobiaceae; genus Rhizobium; species Rhizobium lusitanum_A. Next base: position 12,367 of record NZ_WUEY01000014.1, on the reverse strand, counting down.
GACACCGCACCCGGAAGCCGGGGCACGTCCCTCCCACACCGGGGCCAGGAAATAGCATCCATCCGCCCACCGGCACCCCAACCGGGATCGAGTCCCTATTCCACAAAACAGGGCGCCCTCACAAAATACAAACCGGGTGCAGTTTCCGAGAATGGCCCGCAGCAAAGGGGATGGATGACGAGCATTCCCTTCCGGAAACGACACACCTTGTTGCTTGTCGGCGGGTCATCCGCTCGGTCGGCGCAACAGATGCGCGCATCGCTTCCGGAACCGGGTTCCGGCCGGTCGACGAGAACGACGGCCGGACAACCTGACGGGCATCCATCCTGAAATCCGGTGATACTTTTGAATGGAGAAAACCATGAATTCCATGCCTGAGCCTTCGACGATGACGTCCTACCGTGTCCACGAGTTCGGCGGTCCTGAAGTCATCAAGCGCGAAGAACTTCCGCTCGTATCGCCGGGGCCTGGCGATCTGCGTGTAAGGGTCAAGGCGGTCGGCGTCGGGCCATGGGACGGCTGGATCCGATCGGGGAACAGCGCCCTGCCCCAGCCACTGCCACTCACGCTCGGATCGGACTATTCCGGCATCGTCGACGCGGTCGGCCCTGAGGTGAGGGGATTCAAGCGGGGCGATGCGGTGTACGGCGTCACGAACGAACGTTTCATCGGCGCCTATTCGGACTACGCCATTGCCAAGGCGTCGATGAGCGCCCTCAAGCCCATCACGATCGGCGATGTCGAGGCCGCCTCGGTTCCGGTAATCGCGGTGACGGCCAAGCAGGCTTTGTTCCAGCATGCGCATCTGACAGCCGGCCAGACCGTGCTCATTCACGGAGCGGCGGGAAGCGTCGGCGTCTTCGCAGTCCAACTCGCCCGCAAGGCAAAGCTGAAGGTGATCGCGACATGCGCCGCGAACGACGTCGAATTCGTCCGGCGTCTCGGGGCAACGGTCGTTATCGACTACAACAGCCAGAAATTCGATACGGAAGTCAGTCAGGTCGACGCCGTCATAGATCTGGTCGGCTGCGAGACTCAGGTTCGCTCCTTCGGCGTCATCAAGCGCGGCGGCTATCTGATTTCGGCCGTCTCGAAACCGAACGAGGAGGTGGCGAAGGAGCTAGCTATCCAGGCCAAATTCTTCCTTGTCGCCGTAACCACCGCCGAATTGGTCGACATCGCCGCCGCCATCGACAATGGCGAGTTTGAAACCAAGGTCGGGACGGTGCTGCCGCTCTCGAAGGCGGTCGAGGCCCATGAGATGCTCGAGGGACGCCGGCCCCGAGGAAAAGGCAAGATCGTAATGACCGTCGACTAGCCCCAAACGCTGAGCCCGAACGGATGGCTCAGTCGCCGGCGAACAGTTTCCCAAGGAGATCCAAGATGAACGTCTACAAGCCTCTCATGGCGTGTGCCCTCGTGCTCGCGCTTTCCATCCCGGCCGTGGCGCACGATGCCGTCGGCGAAAAGGTGTCGCAGGTATTTCTGGAGAAGATACCGAATATCCCCGGCAAGAGCCTTCGGGCCTTCGTCGTCGATTACGCGCCGGGCGGAACATCGCCCTCCCACACGCACGACAAGTCCGCCTTCATCTTCGCCTACGTCCTTGATGGCGAAATTCGCAGCCAGGTCGACGACGGAGCGGTCAAAATCTACAAGGCGGGAGAGAGCTGGTTCGAGGTGCCGGGCGCCCACCATCGCATCAGCGAGAATGCCAGCAAAACCAAACCGGCAAAGCTGCTGGCGGTGTTCGTGCTGAATAGCGACGCGGGCCAGCCCACCATCCCCGACAAGAATTGAGGCCATCGCAGGTGGAGATCGAGCACATGAGATCGCCCAAAGGCCCGGTCGATGTTCTTCGGCGTTTCCTGGAAAATCCCGCCCATCCGGAGACCGTGCATGAAATTGAAAACAAAGATCGACACCGAATGGATCTACTCGCTCGCCGCCGACTGTAGGTGGCATCGGATGCCGCAAATGCGAGCGACATCGTGGTTGCCCGATATCATGACCGAACCTTAAGGCGAGCGATCCCGCACACGGACCAGATCTTTCAAGATGGAACCGGCCGGCGCCAAAGATCGTAACGTTGCGAACCCGCGCCGGCTTTCCGCCTAAAGGCCAACCATTACGGTCGCTCCGCCACAAGCGAAAAGAGCAGTACGAACCACCTGCCGCAAGAGAAACGGGTTGCTGCCGGCCGACTCGGTTTGAAAGGTCACGATCATTTTTGAACGATGTGGACGCAAATGTATGACCGCGCTCGAATGGACGTTGCCTGACGAATTGGCCAGCTTAATATCGAGGCGTTAGGGAGCTCACGTCATGACAGACACCGGTGCATACGGTGAAAACCTCGGCTCACGTTTCGAACTGCAAAACGTCCCGACGATTCTGTCCCGGAACGTGAAGCGGGGGAGCCTTGCCCTGACCGAGATCAGGGGCAACGATCCCATACCGTTTTGCAGCAAGCCCATACCTATCGAGAATGCATATCTGGTCGCCATACAGAAGCGCGACTATCCAAACCATCTCTATTGGGAGGACGGCAAGCAATATCCGGTCCAGAACCTGCGGGCCGGACAGACCTTGCTCTACGATCTCCGGCGCGATCCGGTCGTGCTGATGGACAAGCCGTTCCATTCGATCCATTTCTATCTGCCGTCGGACGTGCTCGACAAAGTCGCGGAAGAAGCCAGCGCCCCCAAAATCAGTGAGCTCGCCTACAAGCCCGGCTGCGGATACGACGATCCGACGATGGTCAATCTTATGAGCGCAGCGGCAACGGCTTTCACCAATCCGGAGGAGGTGCCGCAGCTTTTCGTCGATCACATCGCCCTTGCCATGGCGTCGCATATTGCCTCCACCTATGGAGGGCTGGTGCCCGGCAGCCATGTTGCGAAAGGCGGCCTCGCCCCCTGGCAAAAGAAACGCGCCAAGGAGCTCATCGAGTCACGGCTCGACGGCGACCTGGAGCTTGAGGACCTCGCAAGAGAATGCGGATTGTCGAAAAGACATTTCTGTCGTGCCTTCCGTCAGTCCACCGGGCAATCGCCCCACGAGTGGTTCCAGCTCAGACGTATCGATCGCGCCAAGGATCTTCTCCTTGATCGCGACAAGTCGCTTGCCGAGGTCGGAATTTTGAGCGGCTTCTCCGATCAGAGCCATTTCACGCGCGTCTTCATGCAATATGTCGGGACAACGCCGGGCGTCTGGCGGCGCAACCGCTGCGAATGATCCAAGCATCCTCCCTGGATGTGATACCCGGCTGACACCCGACCGAGCGATGAAGCTGCCCGCGAAGTGCCGCAGGCAGCTTCGGCAAAAGTCCGAGCAGCCCAGCTCCACAGGCGACAACCACCTCCCCGAGCGACATTTACGGCGGCCCGCACATTCCGAAAGCGGCGGGGTCGGCGCTGCCCATCCGAGCCCATATCAGGTTCGTGTGATCGTCGCTCCGCCGTCGACGAGCATCGCGGTTCCGGTGACGAAGGTGGAATCGTCGGATGCCAGAAAAAGCGCGGCGGCGGCGAGTTCCTCCGGCCGGCCCAGGCGTTTGAGGGCGCTCATGTTGATCATGAATGCTTCCTTGTCCGCGGTGTCGTTCATCGCGTGATACATGGACGTCTCGATCGCGCCTGGAAGAATGGCGTTCACGCGGACATTCCTCGGCCCGTACTCGGTGGCGAGAGTCTGCACCAGACCGATGATCCCGGACTTGCTGGCGGCATAAGCCGCCGTGCCGGGAAAGCCGAAGCTTGAGCCGACGATCGTGCTGGTGAAGATCATCGATCCGCCGCCGCCGGCGATCATGCGCGGGATCTGGGCTCGCGCCGCCAGGAACGATGCCGTGAGGTTCACGGCAATCGCCTGCTCGAATCCATGCTGCGAGACCGTCTCGGAAGGTCCGGCTTCGCCGAGCGTGCCGGCGTTGTTGAATGCGATGTCGAGGGCGCCGAACTTCGAGTAGGCGGTCTCGACCAGGCTATGGGCGTAGTCCTCGTTCGAGACATCGCCCGCAAGCATCGCGGCAACGCCTCCGAGGGCTTCGATTTCCGCAAGAAGTGACTGAAGTTCCGACTGTCGCCGCGCGCTGGCCACGACCATGGCTCCTTCGGAAGCAAATCTCTTCGCCGTCGCCCGGCCGATGCCCGCGCTGGCTCCGGTGACGATGGCAACCTTCCCAGAAAGCCGTCTCATATCAATTCCTCTCCTGACAGGTGAAATGTCGATGAGGAATAGAACCGTGCCGACGCCTCGCCTTCTATCATCATCGGCGCATTCATTGGACGGAAGGGCCACAACACCCGCCATTGTCGCCGCAAGCGCCTTCCGCGGCACTCTTGACGGTCAGCGCATTCAAAACATGTCTCGCCGGTACAATTCGCCATGCGCCGACTATGGCAATTTCCTCTCGTTCCCCCCCCGCCGTGCTGCCCAAGGCACGGCAGCAGACGCACCCGCCGCTAGTGCCGTCTGCGAACTGGTCTGCCGAGACTTCAGCCTTCTCGGCAGACCACCTTTGCGACGGAACGCCGGATCACGAACGATGGAGAAAATCATGCCGAAATTCCGCACGACCGAGGCCCCGGAGCAAAGCTCGAGCGGCTTTGTGGGATTGGCGATCGTCGCCGCGTTGCTGGCGCTCATGGCGCTCCTCCTGCTGCGTGGAGACCTGAAGGAAGGCCGTCAGCAGCAGGTCAGGGTCTTCGTACCGGAAGCCGATCAGCCTCCTGGCCGGTAAAGGGCGCGACTCTCATCGTGAACGCGGCCGACAGCACGTCCCGGCTTCGCTCTGCGACAGAACGGCGCAACTGCGATTACGTCATTAAAGATACATTGTAGATATATCTTTAATGACGTAGATGTTGGTCACCGACCAACACAGCCAGAACGGAGATCACATGTCGGAAACATTGAGCGAAAAAACCAAGTCGATCGTACGGGCCACCGTGCCGGCGCTTGCGGCACATGGCACGACGATCACGGCGGCGATGTACAAGCGGCTTTTCCAGGATCCCGCCGTCCGCGAACTGTTCAACCAGTCCAACCAGGGCGAAGGTGGACGCCAGACGAAGGCGCTCGCACAGGCGATCCTCGCCTACGCCCAGAATATCGACAATCTCGCGGTCCTAGGCCCCGCCGTCGAGCGCATTGCGCAGAAGCACGTCGGGCTGCATATCCTGCCCGAACACTATCCTCACGTCGCCACGGCACTGCTCGGCGCGATCAAGGACGTACTGGGCGACGCCGCCACGGACGAAATCCTCGCTGCCTGGGGAGAAGCCTACTGGTTCCTCGCCGACATCCTCATCGGTCGCGAGAAGCAGATCTATGACCATCTGAAGTCCTCGGTCGGCGGCTGGAATGGATGGCGCAAGTTCGTCGTCGCGGCCAAGCGGCCGGAGAGCGACATCATCACCTCGTTCGTCCTGCAGCCGGTTGACGGCGGTCCGGTGGTCGGACACCGGCCCGGCCAGTACCTGACGTTCAAGATCAACGTTCCCGGCCTGCCTCCACAGCGCCGCAACTACAGCATCTCCTCGGCTCCGAACGGCATAACATACAGGATTTCGGTCAAGCGCGAGGTGAACGGCACCGTCTCCAGACATCTGCACGACCGCGTCGACGAGGGAGACGTCATCGAGGTCGCGCCGCCGACCGGTGATTTCCACTTGCCGGAACGCCCGGAACGTCCCGTCGTCCTTCTCAGCGGCGGCGTCGGACTGACGCCGATGGTCAGCATGCTCGAGACGATCGTCGACAGCGGTGTTCAGCTGCCGGTTCACTACGTCCACGGCGCGCAGGACGGCCGCATGCACGCGATGGGCAGTCACGTCAAGGGGCTCGCCGACGGGCGCCCTCACTTGAAGACCGCGATCTTCTACGACACGCCCCATGAGCGCGACGAACGCGGCATCCATTTCGATCACGACGGTCAGATCACGATCGACTGGCTTGCGGAGAACACCCCGATCCATGAGGCCGACTTCTATCTGTGCGGGCCAAGACCGTTCCTCGCCGCCTTCGTCAACGGTCTTGCGAAGGCCGGGGTGCCACCGGAGCGCATTCATTTCGAATTCTTCGGCCCGGCGGACGATCTGGCCGCCGCATGAATTCGAAGGTGGGGACAGGTCTTAGCCCGTCCCCACAATTGATTCATCCCGGAGATATTTTTATAAGGAATGAGTTGCCCCAGGGATCGAACACCGCCATGCGCCTCACCGTCTATTCCGACTATGCACTGCGCCTGATGATGTATCTCGCTTTGAATGGCGAGAAGCTTTCGACGATTTCCGAGATCGCGGACGCTTACGACATATCGAAGGCGCATCTGATGAAGATCACACACGAACTCGGCTTGAAAGGATTCATCGAGACCGTGCGCGGCCGGCAGGGCGGAATGCGGCTGGCGCGCGACGCCGGCAAGATCGGCGTCGGCGATATCGTGCGCGCGTCGGAACCTGATTTCGCCATTGTCCCCTGCATGGAGGAAGGCGCCGGAAAGATCTGCGCGATCCAGCCGGCCTGCGTTCTCAAGCGCGCGCTCGCCTCCGCCGCCGCCGCGTTCCTCGACGTGCTGGACGGATACACGCTGGCGGATCTTACGCGGCCGTCAGTGCCGCTTCGAAACCTCCTCGCGCTCCCGGATCTTCCGATAACGACCGCCTGACCCACCTCCCGGAAATGCAATGCGACAATAGCCGCCTGCCTCCTATTGCAGGGAGGCATAGTAGCGCGAGGCGGCCCTGATCTCTTCATCGGTCATCGCCCGCGCCACATTGCGCATCTGCTCGCTGGTATCGTTGCGGCGATTTCCGGAGACGAACGCCCGCAGCTGGGATTCGATATAGACAGCCGACTGGCCGTTGAGCCAGGGGCTCCCCCGTTTGTTCTCGATGCCGCCGTGGCACGATCCGCAGGGTGCGATCCCCCGCATCGGCGCACCGACCTGTACGATGGCGGGCTCGGCCACCGCCGTTCCGGCAGGGGTTTCCGGAAGTCTCGGAAGATATGCGTAGTAGGCCGCAAGATCGCGCATGTCTTGCTCCGTCATGGTCAGCGCGAACGGGCTCATGACCGCGTTTACGCGGGCGCCGCTTTTGAAATCCCGAAGCTGCTTGTAGATCACCGCCGCATACTGCCCGGCCAGGTTGGGCGAATCCGCACGGCTCACGCCGGTCGGCCCATGGCAGATGGCGCATTTCTGGGCGAGCGTCGCGCCTCTGCCGATAGAATCAGCGGGCGCTTCGCGCAGGTCCTCGGCGCCGAGCGTTACAGACGAAACCTGAAAGTCCGGAGCGACGAAGGCGACGGCAGAGTTGCGAACGGGAAATCCTGCCGCGTTGCAAATGGAATCCCATAGTCCCGCCAGGCGGCCGTCCGGCTCCGCGTACGGCATGAGCACGAAGCCGGTGACGACTGCCGAGAGAAAGATCAGCACGGCGATACCGACGCTTGTCGTGAACCATCTGTTCGCGATGCTGAAGATTTTCTCGCCGCTCATTTCCGGACTCCGACATAAACGGCGGGCACCGACGTATCTCCCCGGAAGGCGAGCTGCAGGATCGGATAGCCGTAGTTGGTGACGGTCAGGCCGATCATGAGGGCGATCCAGAGGCCGTGGCCATTCAGCGCGGCCGGCACCCGGGCAGGCGGATGGACCGCAATGCTGAACCGGTAGCTGCCCGGCTCCTGCCGCCCCGACATGTGTCCTCTGATGAGGATGGCGAAGAAGAGGATTGCCGAGACGACAAGAATGAAGCCGCCGACCACGGACAGGGCAACGGGTATCGCCTGGCCGGCAATCGCAGGATCGGCGTAGTCGTAGTAGGCCATTCGTCGAGGCATGCCGAGAATGCCGACATAATGCCAGGGAAAGGTCGTGACGATCATTCCGACGAACCAGAGCCAGAGCTGCGTTCGCATCAGACCGATGTCGAGCAGCGGCCTGCCGGTCAGATGGGGCCAGAGATCGTAGGCGATGACGAAATACATGATGACGATCGCGCCGCCGAAGATCAGATGGAAATGTCCCGTGGTCCATTGCGTGTTATGGATCGAGGCGTCGAGCTGGTAGCTCATGTTGATGAGGCCGCCCGCACCGCCAAAGCCGAGCATCAAGAAGGAGAATGCCACGGCGAGCATCGTCGGATTTTTCCATGGAAGCGCTGCAAGCCACCCGAACGGTCCCCGTCCGCCTCTCAGCCGCCCGGCGATCTCGACCGAGGCGCAGATCGTGAAGACCGTCAGGAGCGTCGGCAGCGCGACGATCGCCGTGAACGCGGAATGGACGAACTTGAAGCCGGCGCCGACCTGAGGGTCGGCAAAGGCGTGGTGGATGCCGATCGGCATCGCGACGACCAGAAACAGCACGAAGGAAATGCGGGCCATCGGGTCACTGTAGAGCTTGCCGCCGATCGCTCTCGGGACAATCGTGTAGTAGGCGATGTAGCTCGGCATCAGCCAGAAATAGACGATGGCATGCAGGGTCCAGGAGAAGAAGATACGCGCGAGCCCGGCATCGATCGTCGAACGAAATCCAAGCGCTACGGGTATGATCTGAAGCAGGAGTTCAAGCGCGGCACCGACCGCCGTCCACCCCCACAGATAAGAGCCCGCGACATTCGCGTACATCGCCAGGGGAACCGGAGCGCCCGGATTGGCTCGCTTCCAGCGGTAGAGGTTGACCGACATCAGGGCGACCCAGATCCAGGAGCCGACGACAACGAGGACCACGCCGATGTAGTAGAACGGGTTGCCGATCATCGGCGGATAGAAAGTGTAGAGAACGGAGGCCAGACCCATCGAGACGGGGATCATGGCGGTGACGGCGCCGACGACGATCAGCCAGAAGCCCGCCCACGCCCAGCGTCGCCCGACCAGCGGCGTCTTCAACGAGCTCTCGGTGATCGCGTAACCGAACCCCATCGCGACGAGCGTGGGAAACACATAGCCCATGATGGTTCCATGGGCGGTGACGGAGCGATAGTACAGCTCGGGATTTCCGATCCAAGCCGCCAGGGGGCTGCGGATGAACATCTGCCAGGCGCCGAGCAGGATCGCCAGGCCGAAGACGCCGAAGGCGAGCCAGAAATGCGCGAGGATCAGGCGTCGGCTACTTAACACAGGACAGCCTCCTCTTGTCGGCGGCGAGCGCCATGAAGGCCTGCCGGTCGATGACCTTCACTTTCGCCCACATGCCTTCATGTCCGACGCTGCAAAACTCCTGGCACGGCATCAGGTGCTCGCCCGGTTCCGGAAAGCGCGCGGTTTGCTCAGACACGTATCCCGGCACCAGCATCGTGTTCACGTTCGTCCCCTGGATCAGGAGGCCGTGTACGACATCCGCGCTGGTCGCCCGAATGACGACCTTCGTCTCCGCCGGCACAAGGATGCAGGATGGCGTGAACGAATATTGCTGACCAACGGCCCGGACGGTGACCGACCCGTCGGGCTCGACCGCGGTTCCGAGGTTGGTCTCCACGAACTCTCCGGTAACGTGGAGCGTGACCGGGTTTATCGTCTCGACCTGCGTCTGGGGCATCGTCGCCTGGTACAGGCCGGCATAGGCCGCCATCCCCACAAGAAAGGCGATGATGAGGATCGAAATCGCCGCCCATCGGCGCTCGATCTTCTCGGCGACCTGGGCACTGGCCGGCTGACTGTTCTCCACGCTCATGGAAATCCCGTCCGAGGCAAAAAGACGAACAGATAGAAGAGCAGCCACATCGCCACCACGCAGGCGGTCGCGATACCGGCGACCACGATTGCGCCGCGCGGTCCGCTCGCGACGATATGGTCGACCTTCGCGTCGTGGACATCCGGATCGCGATCGGGGGATTCGGTGTTGATCATATCGTGTTCCTCATTGAAGCGGGGCGGCGCGCAATTGGTTCGCCTCGGCCGCGCTGACCGGCGCCCCGGTATTGCCCCAGGACGTCCTGATGTAGCTGACTACCGCGGCGACCTCGTCGTCCGAAAGACTGACCGAGAATGGCGGCATTCCGTGAGGCATCGGATTTCCCGAGGTTCCCGGCGGATAGCCGCCGTTGAGAACCATCCGGATGGCGTTCACGGCCGAATCCATCTGAATGGACTGGTTTCCGGCGAGCGGAGGATAGTGAGGCGGCTTCCCCTCTCCCCTCAAGCCGTGGCAGCTTGCACAGTCGCTCTCGTAGACAGATTTTCCGAGGCTGACGAGAAGGCTGCTCTCGGCGTGAGGCAGCCGCGACACGACCGGCTTCGGGCTATCCTGGGCTATGCTCTTCAGATAGACGGCCATCGCGCGGATATCCGCATCCGAAAGATACTGCAGGCTGTTGTAAACGACGTCCGCCATGGGTCCGTAGACAACGCCTCGGGCCGACACGCCTTTCTGCAGAAGATCGGTGATGTCCTGGATGCTCCAGGTTCCGAGACCAGCTTCCTTGTTCGAAGTGAGAGAGGGCGCATACCAGTCCTGCATCGGGATCAATCCGCCCTTGAACGCGTCGGCCTCGGAATTGCCTCCGAGCGCGTTGATCGGCGTGTGGCACATGCCGCAATGGCCAAGCCCCTCGACCAGATAGGCGCCACGGTTCCACTCATCGGATTTCTGCGTGTCCGGCTTGAATGCCCCTTCGGTGAAGAAGAGCGTCCGCCAACCGAGCACGAGCGAGCGGTTGTTGTAGGGAAACTGGAGCTCGTGCTCGCGGTTCTTCTGCGAGACGGGCTCGATCCGCAGCAGATACGCGTAGATCGCGTCGCTGTCCTGGCGCGAAACCTTCGTATAGGACGCGAACGGCATGGCCGGGTAAAGCAATCCGCCATCGGGAAAGCGTCCCTCATGCATCGTCCGATAGAAGTCGTCCGCGCTCCATCGTCCGATTCCGGTGTCGCGGTCGGGCGTTATGTTGGAGGTGTACAAGGTTCCGAACGGCGTCGGCATGGCCCTGCCTCCCGCGAAAACCTTGCCCTCCGGCGCCGTGTGACAAGCAATGCAGTCTCCCGCCCGCGCCAGATACTCGCCCCTTGCGATGAGGGCCGGATCGTTTGCAGCGACGCTCTCGCTTGCGCGAATTGCCGTTTCGCCGCAAAGAAAGGACGTGACCGCCAAGATCCCCACCACGGCAATAAAACTGGAAGGCCTCATTTGAGCGTTCCTTCCTCCGGCTGGCTTCCGCATTGGAACGGCAACGCAAACGCATCGTTCTTCGCCGGAGACGGGTCGGCCGGGACCGGCTGGGCGGAAAGCCATGCAGCCACGGCCCGAACGTCGTCCTCGGTGAGATGTCCCGCGACGATCTGCATGCAATCCGGAGCGATGGCCGTTCGCGTCCCGTAGCGCCAACCGCCGAGCTGCGCGCTGAGATAACTTGCTCGAAGGCCGAGAAGCCCCGGAATGCCGGGCTCCTGGCCCGTCAGAAGAGAACCATGGCAGCTTACGCAGGCAGGCACTCCGCGAGATGCGTCGCCACCGGTGACGAGAGCTTTGCCGTGGTCAAGGACGGCCTCGCTGACATCGGCCGGCCCGGGTTGCGGAAGCGGAGGCCGCTGCGCCGCGAAATAATCCGCGATTTGCTTCAAATAGGCTTCCGGCAAGAACTGAAGTAGATAGTTCATCGGCGGGTATTTCCGGCGGCCGTTCCGGAACGCAAGGAGCTGATTGTAGAGATATCCGGAGGGCTTTCCCGCAAGGCGCGGGAAGTAGGGATCGCTCGTTCCCCGGCCCTGAATGCCGTGGCATGGCGTACACGCCTGAACGCGTTCGGCCATGCCCTCCGCCGTCATATCCTCTGCGGCCGCGCAGCCGGCTGCAGCGAGATACGCCGCGAGAAGAAGGACACGCATGGACAGCCGCATTGTCGTCGTTCCTCGCTCCAATCCAACATGGTCATCTGCGCTTATGGGTGGGGCATCGGGCGGCCTGTGTCTGGCAACAACGGGACGAGTTTTGTGGGAACGGGCCGGAAGGATGCCGCAGCTGCCGGAAGCAACAATTGTCTCGATGGCAATCAAGCCCGCTGAAGCCTCGGCGAGCACCCGCACGGCATGGCCGACGGGAACGGCGCCGGGCCAAATGACAGGCCGAAGATCGCGCATGGCCGGCCCGGCTATGCGAGCCGCGCTCCTTGTGCGCTGTTCATTGCGGCGCTTCAATGAGCACCCGCGCCGGAAGTCTGGCCCGGCTTCGGTTTTTTGAGGATCAGGCTTGAGGAGAGCGCGATGATGAGGGCGATGCCGATGAGGAAGAAGGTGTCGCTGAATGCCATGATGTTTGCCTGTTTGCGCAGGCTTGCCGCGACGGCGACGATGGCCTTGTGGGAGGCGAGGGCCTGGTCGCTGACGCCATGGCTCATGAAGTAGCCGGTGAGGCTTGCGATGC
>NZ_WUEY01000013.1 GCF_010668395.1 Martinezella lusitana | reverse complement strand
GGTTATATCCCATGCGGCCGGTGATGCCGTGCATGATGATGCCGATCGGCCTTGTCGCCATGAGTTCTTCCTCCCGTAAATAACTATATAGTTACATAACTGACATGGCTGAGCAACGCTGTCAACGGCCCATCATCAATGGCCGCAGCGACAGTCGGGCGCGATCGCTGAACTTAAAGCTTCGGAGGTTTAAGGGCGCAGATAGGCGAAGATCACATCGACGATATGCTCGCCCCAGGCGTCGATTTCGGCCTTGTCGGAGAGGTTGCGCCGGAAGATCGTCGACAGTGTCCAGCGGTTCGTCAGGAAGAACGAGCCGAGTGCCGCAATGCTCATGTAGATCTTGACCGGATCACAGTCCTTACGGAACACGCCCGTTGCGGCGCCGCGATCGAGCAGGCCGGAAATTTCGGCGACCAGCGGCGAATGAAGCTCGAAAATACGCGCCGAACGCTTCAGAAAGCGCGCCTTGTGCATGTTTTCCGTGCTGAGAATCCCGAGGAATTCAGGATGATCCAGAAAATACTGCCAGGTGAAGACGACCAGCTCGCGCATGCCCTCGGCAGGCGAGCGGTGCGAGAGATCGAGCCTCGCCTCCGCTGAACGAATGGCGATGTAGCTGCCTTCCAAAACAGCGACATAGAGCGCGTCCTTGCCGCCGAAATAGTGGTAGAGCATCCGCTTGTTGATCTTGGCGCGCTCGGCTATCGCATCGACGCGTGCGCCGCCATAGCCGCGCTCGGCAAATTCCTTGGTTGCGGCAGCAAGAATCGCCTTGCTGGTCCGTTCCGCATCCCTGAGACGGGGCCGTTCCGGGGCTGCGCGCGCGGAGGTTTTTTCTGCATTCGCAAGATCTGCACTCTTTGCACTGCGCTTCACGGTTTTGACTTCCGACATCATCGCTCCCGGCGGCATTTCTAAAGGCTTATGCAGCCTTCCCAAAGTCGATAAGTAACCGATCATCGCATAAGTTGACAGCCCCGGGTAAATCGAGGGGCATAGTAACCATATGGTTATATCGATTTAAATGTGGATATGGCAGGATTGGCCCCCCGAAACCCTGCTTGCCGCTCCCGCCGGAAGCCGTTTGGATCGGCAGTCCCAATAGACCGGGACATCGCGCTAACCTTGCTTTCCGAGCCGATCCGGCCCTAAAGAGCAATAGGCAAGCGGCACCGGAAAACCATGGCAGAAAAGCAAATTGCAATCATAGGCGGCGGGCCCGCGGGGCTGATGGCGGCAGAGACCTTGTCCCTGCGCGGCCATCGCATCACGGTCTACGACAGCATGCCGACAGTCGCACGCAAATTTCTGCTGGCGGGAAAATCCGGTCTCAACATCACGCATTCGGAAGACTACGGCCTCTTTGCCGGTCGCTTCGGCGCGGCCTCGGCGCGATTGCGCGCGGCGCTTGATGACTTCAGACCCGACGATGTCAGGGCGTGGGCCGAAGGACTGGGAACCGAAACCTTCGTGGGCTCCTCCGGCCGCGTGTTCCCAAAAGCAATGAAGGCGTCTCCGCTTCTCCGAGCATGGCTTGCGAGGCTGGAGGCGCAAGGCGTCGGCATCCTGACGCGGCATCGCTGGTGCGGCTTCGATGATCGCCGGCTAATCTTCGAGACACCACAGGGGCGCAAGGTTGCCCGATACGACGCCGTTTTGCTCGCACTTGGCGGTGCAAGCTATGCCCGGCTCGGCTCGGATGCCGCATGGGTAAGCCGGCTTCGCGACAAGGAGATCGATATCGCCGCGTTCCAGCCGGCCAATTGCGGTTTCGATGTCACCTGGAGCGCGGCATTCAGCGAGCGTTTTGCCGGCGAGCCCCTTAAGGCCGTGACGGCGACATCGCCAGCAGGAACCTTCCCCGGCGAATTCGTCGTCTCGAAAACGGGGATCGAGGGAAGCCTCGTCTATTCGCATGCCGCCTCGCTGCGCGACCGTTTGGCGACAAGGGGAGAGGCATCCCTCATTGTCGATCTGGCACCGGGGCGAAGTGTGGAACGCCTGGCAAGCGACCTCGCACGGCAGGATCCCAAGGCCAGCTTTTCCAATCGCCTGCGCAAGGGCGCCGGCATCGAGGGCGTCAAAGCCGGTCTGCTGCGCGAGCTTGCAGATCCCGCCTCTCTCTCGCACCCGGATCGCCTTGCGGGCCTGATCAAAGCCTTGCCCATTCCATTGCTCAGACCAAGGCCGATCGCCGAGGCTATTTCGTCTGCCGGCGGCATCCGTTGGGACGAGCTCGACGACGGATACATGCTGAAGAAGCTCCCCGGCATGTTTGCTGCCGGAGAGATGATCGATTGGGAGGCGCCGACCGGCGGCTATCTCCTGACGGCCTGCCTTGCGACAGGGCGCGCCGCAGCCAAGGGCGTGGATAGCTGGCTGAAGGATCGCTGATCGCGGCCCGAAGCCCGGGTGGTCAGCCGATGCGGCCCTGCTCCATCAGCCATGCAACCGATTCCTGAACGGCCTGCAGCGACGTATAGCGGGGCCGGTAACCGAGCAGCCGCTCGGCCTTGGCAATCGAGCAATTCGGACTTCTGGCTATATGTTCCCAGGTTGCCTGCGCGTCCTCCGGCGCCTGGTCTTCCGCCCAGGTCTCATAGGGCATGAATTCCAGCTTAGGCTCATGACCGAACCAGCGCGACATGGCCTCGGCATAGCCTCTGAGCGTCAGCGCACCGCTTGAAACCGCGTGGAAAGCCTCCCCCGTCGAAGTCCGCCAGTTGGCAATCGCGCCCGTGAACATTTGTGCGACGTCATCCGCATGGACATGATGAACCGTCTCCAGACCGAAATTCGGCAGCACGAGCGTTTCGCCGCGCGCCAATGTCGAGAAGGCCGACAGATTGAAATGCCCGGCCGGATTAAGGGGTGCCCAGCCCGGACCGACGATATGGCCGGGATGGATGATGGTTGCCGGAAATCCGCCGCGATGGGCTTCCTCCAGCAGATGCGCTTCGATGTCGGCCTTCCGGATGCCGTATTCGCCAAACGGCCGCTTCGGCGCCTCCTCCGGCGTCGGGACGACGGCGGAAAAGCCATGCGTCCAGATTGTACCGGTATGCAGGAAATGGCCGACGTGACCGATAAGCGTCTCCGTCAGATGCCGCGCACTGTCGAGCGTGAAGCAGATCATGTCTATGACGATATCCGGCTTCAATGCACGGACGGCCGGACCGAAGCTGCCATCCTTCTCCATCGCGGCGCGATCCATCGCCAATGTCTCGACGTCGTTCCAGGCCTTGTTTGGCAAATAGGGTTTTGCCTGTCCGCGGCTGATTGCCACGACGTCATGTCCCGCCTCGACCAGCCGCGGCACAAGATAGGTGCCGACATGGCCGGTCGCACCGATAACCACTACGCGCGCCATAACATCCTCCCAACGATCGGGATCGAGATCGAACTCGACCACGAACAAATTTCACGAAATGATCTGACGGTGAGAATAGTAGAGCGAGCGGCTTTGTCACCACCCAACGGGAAGAAGCGACAACATCCTCATGGTTGCCCGACGGCGCGCTACTTCGATGCCGCCGGCTCCTCGGCCTTATCCTCCGAGCGGATATAGACCTGCAGCGTGTAGCCGATATGCTCGGTCATCAGCGCCTTGGCGCGCTCCATGTCACGATCGAGCGCTGCTTCCATCAGGGCGGTGTGATGCTCGATCGCCATGGCATCCTGCAGGGCTGCGGCCGCCTTTTCATAGCCTATGGAAAGGCCCGCCGCGGCGCGCTGCGTCGGCGCCAGGCCGAGAAAGCGATGATGACGCCGGAGCTGGTCGGTGATGGTGGATTGGAAACGCAGGAGCCAGTTCGACGTTGCCGCGCTCACGAGGGCGGCATGAAAGGCGGTATGCTTCTCGTCCCATTCGTCCGCCATTTCCTCCGAGGCGGAATCGGGCGCGATCTTGCAGCGCGACAGGCGGTAGTGCGCCGTTACGACCGCCGATTCCCAATCCGGGCCGCCCTTCTCGATCGATTCCATAAGCAGCGGCAGCTCGACGAACATGCGGGCTCGCGTCAGGTCCTCCAGTTCGGCGCGCGATACGGGAGCAACCGCAAAGCCGCGATTGCTGATCGCAGTGACAAGCTTTTCCGCCTCCAATCGCGACAGCGCCTCGCGCAACGGGGTCCAGCCGACACCATAGGCGTCGCGAAGGGCGCTGAGCCGCAAGGACGCGCCGGGTCGCAGCCTCGTATTGAGGATGTCGCGTCGCAACAGCCAATAAGCTGCTTCCGTTTTACTCAAGGCGTCCTTGTCCTGCATGTGGGCTTCCCAATCCTCCCCGAGCTTAAATTATATATAAAATCGCTTTAGCTGGAAATTATATATTAAAGCTCCTCCCGGTGAATATCATATATCACAAATTGACAGGCTTGCAGTAGTCGCTATGATCCCTCCCCAAGAGAGCCTGGGGAACACGGCTCCTTGTGACATTCGGGAGGAAAACATGCGCAGATCTATGTCTAAATGGCTGTCCGGCCTCGTCGTCGCCAGCGCCTTCGCAGCAAGCGTCGCCACGGCATCGGCCGAGCCCATCAAGATCGCAATCGCCAATTTCGGCGAACATCCGCAGCTCAACGCTTCGATTGCCGGCTTCAAGAAGGCGCTCGCCGACAATGGCTTCGTCGAAGGCAAGGATGTCGTCTACTCGGAAAGCAACACCAGCTTCGACGCCTCGCTCGTCCCGCAGATGATCGCCAAGCTGCAGTCCGAACATCCGAAACTGATGTATACGGTCACGACGCCGGTGTCGCAGATCGCCAAGAAGGCGCTCGCCGGCTCCGGTATCCCGATCGTCTTTACGGCTGTGACCGATCCGGTCGCCGCCAAGCTCGTTCCCTCTTGGGACGCAGGCGACGTCGGCATTACCGGTTCGAGCGATCTGCAGGATATCTCCGCCATCCTGACCTTCACCAAGAAGCTGTTTCCGAACGCCAAGCGCATCGGCGTGCCCTACAATCCGGGCGAGGCCAACGACGTCGCGCTGATCGACAAGGTCAAGGCGGCCGCTCCGGCTGCCGGCTTCGAAGTCGTGCCCGTCGGCGTCGACAACGTCAACGACATCCAGCAGCGCATCGCGTCGCTCGCCGGCAAGGCAGACGTGATCTACACGCCCGCTTCGAACCTGCTGCAGCCGGCGATCCCCGCCGTTGCCGCCGCCGCCCGCCAGGCGCAGATCCCGATCGTCAACTCCGACGACGCTGCCGTTCGCAACGGCGTCGTACCGGCAAGCTTTGCCGTCAACTACGAGCAGGTTGGCGAGAATGCCGGCAAGATCGCCGCGCAGATCCTCAAGGGCGCCGACCCCAAGACGATCAAGCCAGCACTTCCGGCCTATGAAGACCATGCACCGCTGATCAACAAGACCGTGCTGAAGGCCTTCGGTGCCGAAGTGCCGGCATCGCTTGCCGATTGCAATTGCTTCACGAAGTGATCGGCGGCATCGTCTAGGGATCAATCCGATCCCATGGCGGCGTCAAGGGCGCCGCCATTTCATAACCCTATACTGCAGGGGAGGCACGGATGCTGGATATCAAATCCGCGCGCAAGGTTTTCTACAGAGGCCAGCCCGACGAAAAGATCGCGCTGAACGGCCTGACGCTCTCCCTCAAGACAGGCGAATTCGGCGTCGTCATCGGCTCGAACGGTGCGGGCAAGAGCAGCATGCTCAACGCGATTTCCGGCGCTCTCAGCCTGGATTCGGGCCAGATCCTCATCAACGGCAACGACGTCACGAACATGCCGGTCCACAAGCGCGCCGCGCGCCTGGCCCGCGTGTTCCAGGACCCGATGAAGGGAACCGCCGCCAGCATGACGGTCGGCGAGAACATGCTGCTGGCGGAACTGCGCGGCAAGACGCGGGGATTTCGGCCCGGGCTGAACGCCGCCCGTCTCGCCGCCTACAAGGACCGCCTTTCCGTTCTCGGGCTGGGTCTCGAGAACCGGCTGGATACCAAGGTGGAACTGCTTTCGGGTGGCCAGCGCCAATCGCTGTCTCTCATCATGGCGGTCGGCGGTTCGCCCGACGTGCTGCTGCTCGATGAACACACGGCCGCGCTCGATCCGCGCACCGCCGATATCGTCATGCAGGCGACGGTTCGCACCGTCGAGGCCCTGAAACTGACGACATTGATGGTGACGCACAACATGCAGCATGCGGTCGATTTCGGCGACAGCATCATCATGCTCGATGCCGGCCGCGTCCATCTGGAAATTTCCGGCGAAGGCAAGCAGCGCATCACCGTGCCCGAGCTGATCGGCCATTTCTCCGTCAAGACCGACCGAATGCTGCTGGTGAGCTGACATCATGATGGATTTCATTCAGACAACCGTTTCGAGCTTCATCTCGCTGATCCCGGTCACGCTCGCGCAGAGCTTCATTCTGAGCTTCGTCGTCCTCGGCATCATGATTCCCTTCCGGATGCTGAGCTTTCCGGATCTGACCAGCGAAGGCGCCTTTCCACTCGGCGGCTGCGTCTGCGGCATATTGCTCGCCGCCGGGGTCGCCCCGCCGCTCGCCATCATCGCGGCCTTCGTCGTCGGCCTCGCCGCCGGCTGCTGCACCGCCTTCATCCACCTGCGGTTCCGCATCCACACGCTGCTTGCCGGCATTCTGATGTCGACCATGCTTTACAGCATCAATCTCGCCATCATGGGCAAGTCGAACCTGTCCGTCTTCGGCTCTCCGACCGTCTTTGACTGGGTGCCGTTCACAGAGGCCGGCTTTCCCGCCAGCAAGATCGTCATTGCCGGCCTGATCGCCCTTATCGTCCTCATCGCCCTCAACCTCTATTTCAAGACGGAGAAGGGCACGGCCATGCGCGCCATCGGCTCCAATCCCGACATGGCCGAGGCACAGGGCATCAATGTCTGGGCCGCCACCATCGGCGGCGTCGGTATCGCCAGCGCCTTTTCTGCCGCGGGCGGCGCCCTGATGGTCCAATCGCAGGGTTTTGCCGACGTCAACATGGGCATCGGCATCCTCATCAACGGCCTTGCCGCGCTCATGATCGGTGAAGCCTTCACCGGCAAGCAGACCGTGCTGCGGCAGTTGCTCGCCCCCTTCGTCGGCTCGATCATCTACTATCAGCTTGTGTCGCTCTGCCTTGCCGCCGGCATGCCGCCGCCGAACCTGAAGCTCGCCACCGGCCTTTTCGTGCTCATCATGCTGGCGCTACCAAGCATCCGCCGCAGCCGTGGCGGAGCAGCCACCAGAGAAACCATTCGCGAATAAGTTCAAGAGGCAAGAACATCATGAATAGCCTACCCGATCTCGCGGCCGTCGAGGCCATGGACGAGACAGATCCTCTGCGCGCTTTCCGCAGCCGCTTTACCCTGCCGTCCGATGTCATCTATCTCGACGGCAATTCGCTCGGCGCAGCCTCGCAGGAGGTTTTTGCCGAAGTGCGCCAGGCCGCCATGGAGGAATGGGGCAACGGCCTGATCCGCAGCTGGAACAGCGCCGGATGGTTCCACCTGCCGGTCGAGCTCGGCGACCGCATCGGCCGCCTGATCGGCGCCGCCGAAGGCCAGACCGTGGTCACCGATTCCACATCGATCAATATCTATAAGACCCTGCATGCGGCTCTTGCGATGAGGCCCGGCCGCAACGTCATCGTCGCCGAGGGCGACAGTTTCCCGACCGACCTCTACATGGCGGAAGGGGTCGTTTCGACGCGCCCCGACCTGACACTCCGCCTTGAGGGCCGCGATGCCGATACCGTAGAGGAGCTGATCGACGACAGCGTTGCCGTCGTTCTCGTCAATCACGTCAACTACAAGAGCGGCGAGCTGCGCGACATGGCCGCGCTGACAAAGCGCATCCAGGCAGCCGGTGCGCTTGTCATCTGGGATCTGTGCCACAGCGCTGGCGCCCTGCCGGTGGATCTCGACGGCGCTGGCGCCGATTTCGCGGTCGGCTGCACCTACAAATATCTGAATGGCGGCCCCGGCGCGCCGGCCTTCATCTATGCGGCAAAGCGCCATCACGCGTCGATCACGCAGCCGCTCAGCGGCTGGTGGAGCCATGCCCGTCCCTTCGCTTTCGAACGCAGCTTTGACGGCGAAGCCGGCATCAGGCGCTTCCTTTGCGGCACGCAGCCGATCCTGTCCTTGCGGGCACTGAGAGGCGCCTTGTCCATCTGGGAAGAGGTGGACATGAACGCCCTGCGCCAGAAAAGCATCGCGCTCACCGAGCTTTTCATCCGGCTCGTCGAAGCCAAGTGTGGTCAATATGGCGTCGAGCTGGAGACGACCCGCGACAGCGAAAAGCGCGGCAGCCAGGTCTCCTTCAAGCACGGCAACGGCTACGAGGTCATGCAGGCGCTGATCGAACGCGGCGTCATCGGCGACTTCCGGGCACCTTCGACATTGCGCTTCGGCTTTACGCCGCTCTATGTCGGCTATCGCGACGTCTGGCAAGCCGCAACCGTGCTGGAAGAGATCCTGAGCAGCGGATCGTGGAAGGAGCCACGCTTCGCCGTGCGCTCGGCCGTGACCTGATCCACGGGTATCGGCAGGCAGAAGGAGGGAGCCGGGCATGAGCTATTTCAAAGTCACCGATTGGGAAAGCGCTTATACCAACAGCGCCTATATCGTCGACGGCGATCGTTGGCCGTCGGCCTGGGCGGAGCCGGCCCAGGTCTTCCGCGACAGGATGACGGCGGCCGGACGCGCGCGGCTCGACCTCGCCTACGGCCCGGGCGAACGCAATCGCTTCGATCTTTTTCTGCCCGAAGCACAGCCAAAGGGCCTCGTGGTTTTTATCCATGGCGGCTACTGGCTGCAGCTCGACAAAAGCTACTCGTCTCACTTCGCCGCCGGCTCGATTGCCGCCGGCTATGCGGTGGCGGTCCCGTCCTACACGCTCTGCCCGGAAAATCACGTCGGCGGAATCGCCCGAGAAATTGCAGCGGCGATCACGGCAGCGGCCGAGCTGACGGGCGGGCCCATCGTCTTGACGGGACATTCCGCCGGCGGCCAGCTTGCCGCCCGCATGATGACGACAACCTCGCCACTGGGCGAAGTTACCCTCAAGCGGGTCCGTCATGTCCTCGCCATCTCCGGCGTGCATGACCTGCGCCCCATCATGAGGCGCAAGATGAACGAGGATCTTCGTATCGACGCCGAGGAAGCAAGGAGCGAAAGTCCGGTCTTGCTCGAACCGGTCGACAGCATTCGCCTCACCTGCTGGGTCGGCGGCGCGGAGCGTGCCGAATTCGTGCGACAGAACGCGGTGCTCGCCAATATCTGGACCGGGCTCGGCGCCGCGACGGAAGTGGTGGTCGAGCCGGACAAGCATCACTATTCGATTCTGGACGGCCTCGAGGACCCCACGCATTCGCTGACGCGAACCCTGCTCGCGGGATAGAGATTTCGCAATTGCACCAGGAATAGGCCCTCGACGTGTTCCTTGCGCCGAGGGCCTTGTTTCGTCAGGCCTTGACGGGCTCGTTCATCGCCCAGGCGACGCCGAACGGATCGCGAAGCTGGCCCCAGCGATCGCCCCAGAACATCACCTGCGGCTCGACGACGACTTCAGCTCCGGCATCGACCGCACGCTTCCACCAGCTGTCGAGGTCATCGACGACAAGCTGCATGGTGAAGGACTGCGGCTTTTCCAATGCGTGGCCGTACTCCGGAAAAGCATCGCCAAGCATGACCGAGCTGCCATTGATATAGAGGTGGACGTGCATGGTGCGGCCTTTTTCATCGACCGGGAACGTGAAGGCCTCTTCCGCGCCGAAGGCGCGCTTGTAGAATTCGGCCGCCTTCACGGCTCCATCCACCGTCAGATAAGCCACCACCCCACCGTGAACGGGTACACGGGGCTGCTGGGATTGCGACTGTTCTGTTGCATCGGTCATGTTCGTCTCCTTGGTAACGTGTCACGTTTCGCGCCCTTCATGATGGGCTGCCCCAAGGACGTTGGTCGATCATGAATCCCGACAACGGGAACCGGATTTTTCGATTATTTTTGCGCCGCTGCGCGCTCAGCCTTTTGGCGCATCATCCATGCATCGGCTTTCTCGCGCGCACAGCCTGCGTGGGATAGGCTTCGCTGAGAATGCGGGCCAGAGCGTCCTCGCGCGGCATTGGCCGACCGAGCAGGAAACCCTGTCCCTCGTCATAGCCTTCAGCACGCAATTTCGCCAGCTGCCCCTCCGTCTCGATGCCTTCGGCCAATGTCACGGCCTTGAAACCGGACGCGATGCCGACCACGGCCCGGACGATCGCGAGATTGCCGGGATCCGCGTCCATGCCGGCAACGAAGCTGCGGTCGAGCTTGATCTTGTCGAAGGAAAAGGAGCGCAGATAGCTGAGCGACGAATAGCCGGTGCCGAAATCATCGATGGCGATGCGGATGCCGAGCTCCTTCAGGGCACGCAACAGCGACAGGCTTTGCTCGACCTCCGAGAGCAGGATGGATTCCGTGACCTCGATCTCAAGACGCCCGGGGCAAAGACCGGTTTCATCCAGCGCCGAAACGACGGTGGAGAGCAGGCTCGCATGACGGAACTGATAGACGGACAGGTTGATCGCGACCTTCAGGTTTCCCGGCCACTCCCGCGCAGTCCGGCAGGCTTCCCGCAGCACCCAGTCGCCGATCGCCACGATCATTCCCGTCTCCTCGGCAACGGGAATGAACTCGGCTGGCGCAATCAGGCCCCGTTTGGGATGGCGCCAGCGGATCAGCGCTTCGAAACCGGAGAGAGCATCTGAGTCCAGCCGGACGATCGGCTGATAGTGGAGTTCGAATTCATTCTTCTGCAGGGCTTCGCGAAGCTCCAGCGTGAGCTGGTGGCGCCGTTCCGCCTCGAGCCGCATTTCGGTCTGGTAGAAACGGTAGGTGGACCGGCCGCTGCCCTTGGCCGCGTAAAGCGCCAGATCCGCATCCCTCATCAGGACATCGGCATCGCTGCCGTGCTCCGGCGCCATGGCGATACCGATGCTGCAGGTCACATGTTCGCGGACGCCGTCGAGATCGAAGGGTGCGGAAAGCGACAGCAACAGCAGATCGGCGAAACGACGGGCTCGCCCGGCATCCGTCATCCGCAGAACCAGCGCGAATTCATCGCCGCCCAGGCGCGCGACCAGATCGCTCTTCTCCGCAAGCTGCTGAAGGCGCTCGGCGACCTGGCGCAGAAGCGCGTCGCCTGCGGCATGACCCTTGCTGTCATTGATGTGCTTGAAATGATCGACATCGATGTAGAGTAGCGCAATCGGCTTTTCCGGAGTCGCGGCGGCCACCTGCCGCACGATGCTTTCGGAGAAGAAGGCGCGGTTGGGGAGGCCGGTCAGGGAATCGTGCATGGCAAGATGCGCAAGTCTCGCCTCGACGCTGCGCTCCTCGGTCACATCCTGGGAGATACCGAGAACGTAGCGCAGCGCTTGGCCCGTCGGTGCGGGAAGCGCCCGCTTTGCCGTCTTCAGGATACGCGTGGCTCCATCCACCGTCAGGATGGTTTCCTCAAAGTAAACGGTTGCAGCGGTCTCGAAGGCAAGCTTGTCCTGCTCGCGGAAAATCGCCGTCTGCTCGCGGGAGAACACGGCTTTGTCCGACTTGCCGATGACATCCTGCGCCGTCTGCCCGACGATGCCGCCGCATGCCTCGTTGAAGAGGATATAGCGGCCATCCTTCTCCATGTCCTTGACGAAGACGCCCACGGGGAGGTTGTCGACGATGCTGTCGAGCAGCGACTGGGTTGCATCGACCTGCCGTTGCGCCGCATTGACCTCGGTGCGATCCTGCACGATCGCGAGGATCGCCACCTTGCCGTCGAAGCGGATCTCGCGCCCGTAGGTCAAGACCTCGATCGTCAGGCCATCGGCCTTCAGATGCGTCCAGCGTTGCGCCGTCTCCATGTCGGTACGGTGATGCAACGCGTCGAGCATGCGTTCACGCTCCCCGGATGGCCGGATGTCGAGCACGGTCATCACATCGAAATCGGCGTGACTGTAGCCATAAAGATCTCGCGCGGCGTCGTTGACGATCAGAAACCTCAGACTTTGCGGATCATAGACCCACATCGGCGACGGATGTGTTTTGAAAAGCGACCGAAAATCGTCGTTCGGGGCGTCGAGCCAAACGGAATTCATGGACAGGTCGACCTTGCCAATTCGAGTTGAGAGATCAGCGAATTGGACATTGATAGATGAGAAAACTAAATAAAATCAAAATTGTAACAAGGTTAAACTTTAGGCAAAAGCCTACGGAATATGCAGTAGGCTTCATTGTGTCTGAAGGGCCACGATCTTGAGCCACAGCGCGCACCACGATGTTCAAAGCCCGGCCTTGCCGATTGCGTGAAGGACGCCATGCAACTCGCCGAGCCCCTTCAAGCGACCGATGAGGGAATAGCCGGGATTGGTCGGCTTATCGATGTCGTCGCCGATGAGATGTCCGTGGTCCGGCCGCATCGGGATCAGATGATCGCCGCGCCCCTCGTTGCGACGCCGCGCCTCTTCGGCAAGCAATGTGCGCAGGATGGCGTATATGTCGCTTCGCCCCTCCAGATGCGCAGCTTCCACGAACGACCCGTCCGGTTCGATCGCCACGTCGCGCAGATGCGCGAAGTTGATGCGCGAAGCGAATTCGAGCGCCATCGCCAGGACATCATTGTCGGCGCGGGATCCGAGCGAGCCGACGCAGAGCGTCAAGCCGTTGGCCGGATGGTCGATGCTCCCGAGGATGCGGCGAAGATCCGCCGCCGTCGAAACGACGCGCGGCAGGCCGAAAAGCGAAAGGGGCGGGTCGTCGGGATGGATCGCGAGCTTGGCGCCGAGCTCTGCCGCAACCGGCACGACCTCCCGCAGGAAGGCATCGCGACTGGCCTGAAGATCGTCTTCGGTCATTCCGTCAAAGAGGGCTATGGCGGATCGGATGGCTTCACGGCCATAGCTGTCCTCGCCGCCGGGAAGGCCGGCGATGATATTGTTCTCCAGCCGCTGCGCGGCTTCCGGCGTCAACCCCGCCAGCCGCGCCTCGGCACGCCGCACCAGCTCAGGTGCATAGTCTTCCTCGGCTCCTTTCCTGCGCAGGACGAAAACATCGTAGGCGACGAACTCCGCCATGTCGAAACGCAGGGCAAGCGCAGTGGTCGGCATTTCGAAGCGCAGATCCGTCCGCGTCCAGTCCACCACGGGCATGAAATTGTAGCAGATGGTTTTGATGCCGGAGCGAGCCAGATTGGCCAGGCTGTCCTTCCAGAGGTCGATCGCCGCTTTGGCGCCCGCTCCCCCGAGCTTGATGGCGCTTGGAACCGGGATCGATTCACACACGCTCCAGCGCAATCCTGCCGCCTCCACCAGCGCCTTTCGCGCCTCGATCTCGCCCGGCGTCCAGGCGCGCGCATAGGAAACCTCATGGAGCGCCGTGACGATGCCGGTCGCCCCGGCCTGACGGGCGTGCTGGAGCGGAACGAGATCTTTCGGGCCGAACCAGCGCCAGCAGCTTTCCATGGTAAAATCTCCTCTATTTGTCGGTCAAAATATCGCTGAATAGCGAAATGTCTATCCTGTGGCCGCGCTTGACATGCCTTATTGACCAACAATATGTTTTCGACAGTGGAGGAACAATGGTGGCGGAGACCGCTGATATCGACGATAAGGGTTCGGCGGTCGATCAGGTGGTCGATGCGCTGCGGCGGCTGATGCGCGAGCGCAATCTCGGGCTGGGAGACGCCCTGCCCTCGGAAGCGGACCTCGCCTCCATGTTCAATGCAAGCCGAAATACCGTCCGCGAAGCGATCCGTATCCTGAAGGCCTATGGCGTCGTGGAGAGCCGCCAGAAGGTCGGCGCGGTCATCACGGATCGCCGCCAGCAGGCGTTGATGGAGCTCTTCTCCTTCGCCATCGACATCTCGGCCGAGAACTTTCTCGATATCCAGGGATTCCGTCGTCTCATCGAGATCAATCTCAGCGATCTTTTGTTCGAAACTGTCGACGAAGCGGGGATCGCGACACTGAATTCGATCAACGACCAGATGAAATCCGCGCGGGAATTGGCCAAGGCCGCAGAACTTGATTTCAGGTTTCATGCCGCCCTCGTGGGTTTTGCCGGCAATCAGACCCTGTCACAAGTCTATGGCATTCTGCAGCCATTGTTGCAGAGGCTCATGGAGGCGGGAAAACGCTCCCGCGAGGCCGTTGACAGCGCCTATAATGACCATCGCGATATCATCGGGGCGTTGGAACAACGTGATCGAATCGCCTACGCCTATCACATGAACCGTCATCTGCAGGCAGGCCTGCACTTCATCGCGCCAAAGGCTGTTTGAGACATCCATTTCATAACGGACACATGACATGAAAAGACAGACGCTCGACACCGGCTGGACCATTTCGCGCCTTCGCGCGCCCTCCACCGCACCGGCCCTGCCCAATTCGATCCAGGCCGCCGTGCCGGGCAACGTGCATCTCGACCTGATGGCGGCCCAGCTGATTACCGATCCCTATCTCGACGTCAACGAGATCTCGCAGGATTGGATCGGCCGCTCCGCCTGGCGCTATCGCCTGGCCTTCGACTGGGATGGCGAGGACGCCGAGCGCACCGATCTCTCCTGCCTCGGCCTCGATACGGCCGCACGCCTGGAACTGAACGGCACACTCCTTGGCGAAACCCGCAACATGCACCGGAGCTACCGCTTCGCGATCGAAGAGCATCTGAAAAGCGGCCGCAACGAATTGATCGTCGATTTTCAATCGGCCTACGAGCATGGCGAGGACGTGCGCAAACAGCTCGGCACCGCCGCCGATATCCCCCAGAATTATCCCGGCCCGAGCAACCTCATCCGTAAGATGGCCTGCAATTTCGGCTGGGATTGGGGCCCGAGTGTCGTCACCTCGGGCATCTGGAAACCGATCGCCGTCGAGAGCTGGTCGAAGGCACGTCTCGGAACCATCCGCCCGGAAATCACGCTGCAGGGCAGCCAGGGCGTGGCGCGCCTGCATGTCGAGATCGAATGGGCGGAGAAGGGCACGGATAGCGTGGCGCTGGTCTTGTCCGTCGGCGGCAAGCGCGCGGAGGTTCGCGTCGCCCAGGGAGAGACCCATGCGCTGATCGAATGCCGCATCGACAATCCGCAGGTCTGGTGGCCACATGGCATGGGCGGTCAGCCGCTTTACGATCTCGACCTGCAGCTCCTCGGCTCGGACGGTGCAGCACTCGACGGCTGGAAACGCCGCGTCGGATTCCGTTCCGTACGGCTCGATACGACGCCGGATGAGATCGGCTCGGCCTTCACGCTCGTCGTCAACGACGTGCCGGTCTTTGCCCGCGGCGCCAACTGGATCCCCGACGATTGCTTCCTGCCGCGCGTGACGCGCGAGCGCTATCGCGACAGGATCGCCCAGG
The DNA here is from genome assembly GCF_010668395.1 of Martinezella lusitana. Classification (GTDB taxonomy): domain Bacteria; phylum Pseudomonadota; class Alphaproteobacteria; order Rhizobiales; family Rhizobiaceae; genus Rhizobium; species Rhizobium lusitanum_A. The sequence continues at coordinate 198,504 of NZ_WUEY01000013.1, read as the reverse complement.
CCCGCGATGCCAACATGAACATGCTGCGCGTCTGGGGCGGCGGCATCTACGAGACCGATACGTTCTACGAAGAGTGCGATGCCGCCGGCATCATGGTCTGGCAGGATTTCCTGTTTGCCTGCGCCACCTATCCCGAGGAGGAACCGGTTTACAGCGAGATCGAGGCGGAAGCGCGCGAAGCGATCACGAGGCTCATGCCCTACGCCTCGCTGGTCATCTGGAACGGCAACAACGAGAATATCTGGGGCTATTTCGACTGGGGCTGGCAGGATGTGCTCGGCAATCGACCCTGGGGGGCCGGCTACTATCTCGACCTCCTGCCGAAGCTGGTGGCCGAGATCGATCCGACGCGGCCCTATTGGGCGGGCAGCCCCTATTCCGGCTCCATGGAAATCGCGCCGAACGCGGACGAGCATGGCTGCAAGCATATATGGGATGTCTGGAACGAGGTCGGTTACGAGACCTACCGCAACTATATCCCCCGCTTCTGCTCCGAATTCGGATGGCAGGCGCCGCCGACCTTCGCAACGCTCGCCCAGTCCGTTCGCGAGAAGGACCGGGCCGCGGCCTCGCCGGGCGTGCTGCACCATCAGAAGGCAACCAGCGGCAACGACAAGCTGCTGATGGGGCTGGAAGGCTGGTTCCCCCACCCGCAAAATTTCGACGACTGGCTGTTCGTCACGCAGCTCAACCAAGCGCGGGCGATCAGCTTCGGCATCGACCACATGCGCTCGCATCGCCCCACCTGCATGGGAACCATCGTCTGGCAGCTCAACGACTGCTGGCCCGTCACCTCCTGGGCCGCCCTCGATGGCGCCGGCAGGAAGAAGCCGCTCTGGTATGCCTTGAAGCATAGCTACGCGCCGCATCTCCTGACCATCCAGCCGCGCGGCGATGGCCTGGCTGCCGTTGCGGTCAATGACGCAACGCTGTTCTGGCGCGTGCCCTTCACCGTCGAACGCTTCGATTTCAACGGCACGCTGCTTGCCCGTCACCACGTCTGGCGCATTCTGTGCGATCGCTTCGAAAATACCGATATCGATATCCCGGCCGATGTCGCGACACCGGCCGATCCGCGCCGGGAATTCCTGCGCGCCCGCCTCGGCGATGCCGAAGCCTGGTGGTTCTTCGAGAAGGATATGAAGCTGCAATATCCGCAGCCTCGCTTCGACGTCGAGAGTGCCCAGACGACGGACGGGATCACGGTCACCATCACGGCGCAGTCTTTCCTGCGCGATCTCTGCCTGTTCGTCGACCGGATCGGCCCGAATGCCGAAGTCGACGACATGCTGGTCAATCTCGCGCCCGGCGAAAGAAGGACCTTCAGGATAAGAGGCATCTCCAAGGAGGCCTTCGACGATGCCGATCTTCGAACCGTCGTGCGAACGGCCAATCAGGTCGCCGAGCCTCCGCATCATTAAAACGAGGATCGCTTCGGACAGGATATCCGGCGCATCGCGCCGGATCGGCCCTCATATCTACAGTAAACCGTTACGAAAGATTGCGGGCGGGAATGGCGTGATGCCTCCTATGATCGGGCGTCGCCTTGTGATCTAGTGCCACTTTATCCGATCCATGAATCAGCGAGACACGGCTTATGTCCTCGGACTCCCATCGCAGCTTTCAGACGCCTCGTCGCGAAGAACTCGGTCTTATCACGCTTGGCAATAGCGTCGGTCTTTCGGCATCGGTGTTGCCGAACGGCACGCTGTTTGCCGTCGACTTCGCCGACCAGCAGGGCGGCATCATGATCAATCAGGTGCTCGGCTCGCCTGTTTATGGCGGGATCGGCAGGCTCTACCTGCGCGTCGGCGGAACAAAACCGACGACGGCCGAAATCGTCGGTCCGAAGGCTGCGGTGCGTTTTGGCCACGGCGATGGCGGTTTCTCCTGGAGCGGAGAGACGGCCGGTATCAAACATACGGTCAGCCTGCGGCTGCATCCGAGCCAGACCGTATGGTTCTGGCAGGTCTCGCTGGAAAACAGCACCAGTGCGACGCTTTCCGCCGATCTCGTCCTCATCCAGGATGTCGGCCTCGGCGATCGCGGATTCCTGATGAACAGCGAAGCCTACGCCTCGCAATATATCGATCATCACATTGCCGGCCATGCCGCCTTCGGTCCCGTGGTGATGAACCGCCAGAACCTCAAACAGGGTGGCGGGCGAAATCCATGGCTCGCGCAAGGCTGCCTTGAGGGTGCCGCGGCCTACGCGACCGACGCCATCCAGCTCGTCGTGCCGTCCAAGGGCGGCGACGGCGTCATGGTGCCGGCTTTTGGCAACGATCTCCCGAGCATACGCCGCCAGCACGAGGTCGCCTGCCCGGCCATCCAGTCAAAACCGCTTTCGCTGGCGCCGAGCGCGGCTGCCAGCGCCACTTTCTTCGGCCTTTTCATCGCCGATCATCCGGCCGCCTCCAGCGATGCCGATCTCGCCCGTCTCGATGCCTTGTCGAAGCTTCAGAGCGAGCTGGCGGCAGACACGATATCAGCCGCAGAGCCGGCGCGCAGTCTCGTGCAGGACGCACCTCTTGCCGAGAGCGAAGAGCTGGATAAAGCAACCGTCGCTGCGCTCTACCCCGAGCGCATGCTGGAAGAGCATGCCGATGGAAAACTGCTGTCCTTCTTCGTGCCGGACGGGGCGCACAACAGACATATTGTGCTCCGCGAAAAGGAGCGGCTGGTGGCCCGCCGTCACGGCGCCATCGTCCGCAGCGGGCAGAATATGCTGCTCGATGACCAGACCCTGGCCGCGACCTGCTGGATGCAAGGCATCTTTGCCGCACAGCTGACCATCGGCAATACATCGTTCCACAAGCTGTTCTCCGTCTCGCGCGACCCCTACAATCTGACGCGGGCAAGCGGCCTGCGCATCCTCGTCGATCTCGGCGATGGCTGGCGCCTGCTCGGCGTGCCCGCGGCATTCGAGATGGGTCTTAACGACACGCGTTGGATTTACCGGCTTTCCGGCCGCACCGTCTCGGTCTCTGCCGTCGCATCCGGCGACGATCCGGCCATGCAGTGGAGCGTGTCGGTCGAAGGAGCCGCCTGCCGCTTTCTCGTGTTCGGGCATATCGTGCTCGGCGAGCGCGACTACGAAGCGGTGGCAAACATTGCAGTCGATACGGCGGCCAAGCGCTTCTGCTTCCGGCCGCAGCCGTCCTGGCTCTGGGACCGCTACCCGAAGGCCGGTTATCACCTGGTCACCTCGACGCCGGATGCGTTCGAGGCCTTTGGCGGCGACGAACTGCTCTATAGCGATGGCGTCGCCCGCAACGGCCCGTTTATCGCGCTGAAATCGCATCCGACCAGGGACTTGCGCTTTGCCGTCACCGGCTCGATGACCGATCCGGATGCGGCCGAAACCCTTGCCTCGCGCTACAGCGCCGGTGTCGAAAGCGAAGAGATGCTCGCGCCGGCGCGACGCTTCTGGAGCCATGTAACGCGCGGCGCGCATGTCGAGGGCGATGGTCGCGATGTCGCGGCACAGGCGGTCATGCTGCCCTGGATCGCACATGACGCCATCGTCCACCTGAGCGTGCCGCATGGGCTGGAGCAATATACGGGGGCCGCGTGGGGAACGCGCGACGTCTGCCAGGGACCGATCGAATTCCTGCTGGCCTACGAACATGACGACGAGGTCCGGCAGATCCTGAGCACGCTCTTTTCCGAGCAGTATCGGGATCGTGGCGACTGGCCGCAATGGTTCATGCTGGAACCCTACGCCAACATCCGCGCCGGCGAGGCGCATGGCGATATCGTCGTCTGGCCGCTCAAGGCACTCTGCGATTACATCGAGGCGACCGGCGACATCACCTTCCTAGCCAAAAGGGTGCCGTGGCGTGCCGACGACACCATGCAGCAGACCTCGGAGCATGCGACGATCTCCGATCACGTCGAAAAGCTGCTGGAGACCGTGCGCAGCCGCTTCGTACCCGGCACGAGCCTGATCCGCTATGGCGAGGGCGACTGGAACGACAGCCTGCAGCCGGCCGATCCGCACCTGCGCGACTGGATGGTCAGCAGCTGGACGGTGTCGCTGCTTTATGAGCAGCTGGTGCGCTATGCCGGCATCCTCACGCTCGCCAGTCGCAATGAGGAGGCACAGTCACTTCAGGCAACCGCCGTTGCCATGCGCGCCGACTTCAACCGGCTCCTGATGCGCGACGGCATCGTCGCCGGCTACGGCGTCTTCGATCCGAGCCATGACGGCGTCGAACTGCTGCTGCATCCCGAGGACACGCGGACCGGCCTGCATTACTCGCTGATTGCGATGACCCAGCCCATGATCGGTGGCCTGTTTACGCCCGATCAGCGCCACGCCCACATGAAGATCATCCGCGAGAACCTGCTGTTCCCGGATGGCGTGCGGCTGATGGAAAAGCCGGCGACCTATTCCGGCGGCCCGGAAAAGCTCTTCCGCCGTGCCGAATCCTCATCCTTCTTCGGTCGCGAGATCGGGCTCATGTATGTGCATGCGCACCTGCGCTACTGCGAGGCGCTGGCCCTCGACAACGACGCGGAAGCCGTATGGCAGGCCTTGGCGCTCGCCAACCCGATCGCCGTCAGCGGGCGGGTGGAGCATGCGTCGCTTCGCCAGCGCAACACCTATTTCAGCAGCAGCGATGCGGCCTTCGACGACCGTTATCATGCCTCTTCGGACTGGGGACGCGTCAAAGCCGGCGATATTGCCGTCGATGGCGGCTGGCGCATCTATTCAAGCGGCCCCGGCCTCTACACCAAGAGCCTGATCGGCAATATTTTCGGCTTCAAGCGGCAGTTCGGCCAGCGCATCCGCAAGCCGCTGTTGCCGGCCTCGATCGGCGCCTGCGAGGTTAAGCTGGACTTCAAGGCCTGAACCATTCACATGCGAAAGGGAGCCGCCGGAGCGGCTCCCTTGTCTACAGGGTCCATTGGACCGTGAACGTCAAGCCGCTTCATCCCAGACAGGCGCCAGACCATCGGGGCTGACCATGCGCCCGCCCGGCTGTGCAAGAGCATGGATTGCCGCCATCTCATCCTGCGAAAGCGCGAAGTCGAAGATGGCGGCGTTTTCCGCGGCACGGCTTTCGGATACGGTCTTGGACAGAACGATCAGCCCCTGCTGAACGATCCAGCGCAGAACGACCTGGGCGATCGACTTGCCATGCAGGTTTGCGATCTCCTTCAGCACCGGGTCCGAAAGCACCTTGCCATCGGCCATGGCGTAATAGGCAGTCACCGACATGCCGATGCTGGCGGCAGCTTCGATGACGACCGACTGGTCGAGATAGGGATGATATTCGACCTGGTTGGTGACCAGGGGCAGATCACTGAGCCGGGCAGCCTCCCGCATCAAGGCCTGGTTGAAGTTGGAAACGCCGATGTGGCGGACCTTGCCTGCCTTTGCCACCTCATTCAGAGCGCCGATCTGCTCGGCAAGCGGCACGCCGTCGTTCGGCCAATGCAGAAGCAGGAGATCGACATGGTCGGTCTTCAGCTTCCTGAGGCTTTCATCCACCGACGCGATGAAAGCGCCGTGCCGATAGTTTTCGACCCAGACCTTCGTGGTCAGGAACAGGTCGCCGCGGGCGATGCCCGAACGGATGATGCCGTCACCCACTTCGGCCTCGTTGCCATAGATCTGTGCGGTATCGATATGGCGATAGCCGTTGCCGAGAACATGCGCGACCATGCGTTCCGTGTCGGGACCTGGCATGCGGAACGTGCCGAAGCCGAGCGAGGGAATGGATGCGCCGTTAGCGCTGACGATTTGCATGAATGATCCTTTCGATTGCAAAGGTTGGTCAGGCGGCGCAGGAGACGGCCTGTGCCGCGGAAGACGAGCGGCGGTCGAGAGCGCCGCTCCAGAGGGTTAGCACCAGGGCCGCGACGACCAGGATCGCACCGACCCAGGGCGTGGCGCCAAGGCCAAGAGAGGATTCGACCACTAACCCGCCGATCCAGGCGCCTGCGGCGATGCCGAGATTGAAGGCGGCGATGTTCAGTGCCGAGGCGACATCGACGGCGGCGGGGCGAACCTGGCGCGCAAGCTGAACGACATAGAGCTGCAGCCCGGGTACGTTGGCAAAGGACAGGAAGCCAAGGGCGGCGAGCGTCGGGAGGGTCAGCCACGGCGAGACGGCCGTGAAGCTGAACAGTACGAGCACGAGAGCCTGGGCGGCGAACAGCCACGTCAGCGCACGAACCGGATTGCCGTTGGCGAGACGTCCGCCGACGATATTGCCGATGGCAATGGCGATACCGTAGAGCACGAGGATCAGGCTGACGGCGGAGGCGGCAAAGCCGGTCACTTCCTGCAGGATCGACGCCAGGAAGGTGAAGGCGACGAAGGTTCCGCCGTAGCCAAGCGCCGTCATGGCAAAGACAATAAGCAAGCGCCCGCTCGCAAGCACGCGGATCTGCTCACCGATGCTCGCCGGCGGAGCCTTCTTCAGGTTGGAGGGCAGAAGCAGGGCAATTCCGGCAAAGGCAATGATGCCGAGTCCTGCGACGGCTGCGAACGTCGCGCGCCAACCGAAGGTCTGGCCGATAAAGGTGCCGAGGGGAACGCCGGTGACGATAGCGACGGTCAGGCCCATGAACATCATGGCGATCGCGGAAGCACGGCGATTTTCCGGGACGAGATCGGCAGCGATGGTGGAGCCGACCGAGAAGAACACGCCGTGGGCAAAGGCCGAGAGCACGCGCGCGACGAGCAGCGGAGCATAACCCGGGCTCAGGGCCGCCATGCTGTTGCCGACGATGAACAGCGCCATGAGGCCGAGCAGCAGCGGCTTGCGCTCGATGCGGCCCGTGAGCGCCGTCAGTATCGGCGCGCCGAAGGTGACGCCCAGCGCATAAACGCTGACGATGAGGCCGGCGAGCGGCAGGTTGATATGAAGATCGTTCGCCACGGTGGGCAGCAGACCGACGATGACGAATTCCGTTGTTCCGATCGCATAGGCCGCGATCGTCAAGGCAAACAAAGCGAGAGGCATGAGATCACCCGATCAAATGGCACCCGGCAGCGCCGGATACACCAGTTCTTGTTCGGAGCAGAATATGGCGCCGCGACATTCAATCGATAATCGGCTATATAAACGCAACACTTGTGAATTGAATTCAAAACGTGAGCTGAAACATGGACAATCGCGCCGGCGAGATGGATGTCTTCGTTCAGGTGGCCACACTGAGGAGCTTCTCGGCGGCCGGCCGCAAGCTGCGCCTTTCGCCCTCGGCCGTCAGCAAACTCGTCACCCGGCTGGAGGAGCGGCTTGGCACCCGTCTTCTGGTCCGCACCACCCGTTCGCTGCAATTGACGCCTGAAGGAGAAATCTATCTCGAAAAGGCGCGGGCGATCCTCGCCGATATTCACGAGGCGGAGCGGATCGTGGCCGCCGGGGGCGCCATGGTGCCGCGCGGCCTGCTGCGCGTCAGCGCCTCGGTCGCCTTCGGAGTCCACTCGATCGTGCCGATCATTCCCGATTTTCTGGAGCGCTATCCCGAGATCGAACTCGACATATCCCTTACCGACAGCGTCATCGATATCGTCGGCGAGCGCGCGGATGTCGCCATCCGCGCCGGCGCCTTGCGGGACAGTTCGCTCAAGGCCCGCAAGCTGATGGAAAGCCGCCGCGTCATCGTCGCGTCCCCTTCCTATGCCGAACGAAACGGCTTGCCGGCAACGCCGGACGAGCTGGACCAGCACAATTGTCTGACCTTCAACTTTCGCCCGACCGCGGAGGGCTGGCCTTTCGCGATCCACAGAGCGGCGCCCATTTCGTGAGAACCGTGCAAGGGAACTTCCAGGCCAATAACGGGCCGACGGTTCGCAGCCTCTGTGTCGCGGGCGTGGGCCTTGCCCGTATCGGCCAATTCCACGTCCAGCCGGATATCAACGCCGGCAGGCTCGTGACGGTTCTCGAAGACTTCAACCCGGAAGATATCGAGCACGTTCACGCCGTTTACGCCGGCCATGAGCATCTGGCCGCCCGCATCCGCGCCTTTATCGACTTTCTGGTTAACCGAATCGGATAGAAGTGACCGGAAATTCAAAGGCCGGAGGCGGATTTGGAAACGGCGCTCTATCTCCCGATCAAGTCATTTCTCGAAGCCGCCGGCTATACCGTGAAGGGCGAGATCGGCGGCTGCGACCTCGTGGGATTGAATGATGGCGAGCCACCCGTCGTCGTCATTTGCGAGCTGAAGATGAGCTTCAATCTCGAGCTGATCCTGCAGGCTGTGGATCGTGCCGCAGCCAGCGACGAGGTCTGGATTGCCGCTCGCGTCTCGGCGAAAGGCAAGGGACGCGAGGGCGATCGCCGTTTCCGCGACCTCTGCCGCCGGCTGGGCTTCGGCATGCTGGGCGTATCGGACAATGACCTCGTCGACGTCATCGTCAGCCCCGTCTCGCCGATGCCGCGCAAAAATGCACGGCGCCGATCACGCCTTGTTGAAGAACATCGCCGGCGCAAGGGCGACCCGGCGCTGGGTGGCAGTACCCGCAAGCCGATCATGACCGCGTACCGGCAACAGGCGCTTGCCTGCGCGGCGGCGATCGAGAATGGTGTCCAGCGCCCCAAGGACATGCGGGCCGCAGCGCCGAAGGCCCCGCAAATTCTGAGAGATAACGTCTATGGCTGGTTTGAGCGCATCGACCGCGGCATCTATGCGCTGACGGAGCTCGGCACGGAGGCTCTCAAGAGATGGCCGGCACTGCAAAGCTAAATATGGAAAAATTCCGGCCGCTCAACATTAAATTCATGTAATATCTTAATTTTTTGCAATAAAAACATGATCAATATTTAATTTGTAAAAGTCAATTGGCGGATCATATTAACAAACAGCGCCAGTTCGATTTTATACTTTCTTTCCTCCAGTAATGACGGAAAGAAAGCCCCCCGCAACGAATTGACGCGACCCCATTCGACGCCTGTCCCTGAGATGGACAAGACGCCAATTCGCCAACGATCTCGCAAGGGACTTTTGCCATGTCATCTCTTCTCCGCAAACACCGCACTGCCGCCATCGTCGGGGCAGCCATCATTGTCGGCGCGGGCGCATTGCCCTTTGCCTTCAGCACGTCCGCCACCGTCGCCGCTGCCGCCGAACCGGCCGGCATCATAGCGCCCGGCGGCTCATTCGCCCCCATCGTCGATGCCGACAAACCGGCTGTCGTCACCGTTACCACGACTATGAAGGCAACCGATACGAGCGACGACGGCAGCAATTCGCCGATGGACGAGCAGTTCCGCCAATTCTTCGAAAATCAGGGCATCCCCTTCCCGAAACAAGCGCCGCATCAGCAGCAGAACCAGCGCGCCATGGCGCTCGGCTCCGGCTTCATCATCAGCCCGGATGGCGTGATCGTCACCAACAATCATGTCATCCAGAATGCGGTCGACATCAAGGTAACGCTTGATGACGGCACCGAAGTCCCCGCCAAGCTGCTGGGCGCCGACGCAAAATCCGACCTCGCCGTTCTGAAGATCCAGGCACCAAAGGCGCTTCCGACCATCGCCTGGGGCGACTCCGACAAGCTGAAGCTCGGCGACCAGATCCTGGCGATCGGCAACCCCTTCGGCATCGGCACGACAGTCACCGCCGGCATTGTCTCGGCTCGCGGCCGCGACCTGCATAGCGGCCCCTATGACGACTTCATCCAGATCGACGCCCCGATCAATCACGGCAACTCCGGCGGACCGCTCGTCGATCGTGAAGGCAATGTCGTCGGCATCAACACCGCCATCTATTCGCCGAACGGCGGCAGCGTCGGCGTCGGCTTTGCCATTCCTTCCGACGAGGCCAAGTCCATCGTCGCCAAGCTGGAAAAGAACGGCTCCATCGATCACGGCTATCTCGGCGTCGCGATCCAGCCCGTGACTTCCGATGTCGCCAACGCCGTGGGCCTGTCGCAGGCCGAAGGCGCACTGGTTGCCAGCGTCAACGACGATACGCCGGCCGCCCGGGCCGGTATCAAGAGCGGCGATATCGTGACCGCCGTCGGCAACGAGACGGTCAAGACGCCGAAGGATCTGTCGCGGCTGGTCGCCGATCTCTCTCCCGGCGACAAGCGCTCGGTCACGCTGTGGCGGAACGGCAAGAACGTGGACGTCGGCGTCACCATCGGCGGCAATGACGACAGCAAGCAGGCCGCAAACGACAGCGGCGACGGCAAGGTCCAGCCGTCCAACCAGCCGAGCATCGGCGTCGGTCTCGCCAACCTCACGCCCGATGTCCGCCAACAGCTGAACCTGCCGCACGGCGTCGAGGGTGCCGTCGTTGCCAGCGTCAATCCGGACAAGCCCGCGGCCGCTGCCGGCATCCAGACCGGCGACATCATCGTCTCGGTCAACGATCAGCCGGTGCGCAACGCCCATGAGGTCCAGACGGCCGTCGCCCAGGCCGGCAAGGATGGCCGCAAGTCCGTGCTGCTGCTGATCGAGCGCGATGGCAACAAGACCTTCGTTGCCGTCCCCTTCTCGGCCGCCTAAGAGCCTGAAATGCCCTGCAATCGGCCCGCTTCCTCCAAGGGAGCGGGCCGATTGTCGTTGTATCACCAGCAGGCCCTGCCGCTCGGGCCAACCGCCTTGCCCAGCTCTGCCGGCTCAAACAGGCACGCTCGACCGCCTTCCTCGACGGGGTGATCCGAGGTCACGCATTTCCACAGAAGAGGCAGTTCGCCTTTGACACATGTCGCTTTTTGTCCAAACTCTGCCTTGGTGATGGTACAAATAGCGCCGGAGCCGATTGAAACAGGCCGGCGGCACGTTTAAACCCGCCAGCAAGATCAGCGGCAAAAGGCCCTGGAAGCAGGAATAGGCGGCGGCAGGAGTTGGAGTGACTGATCCATACGATATACTCGGCGTTGCGCGCGATGCGAACGAAGAGCAGGTCAAGGCGGCTTATCGCAAGCGCGCGAAAGCAGCCCATCCGGATTCCGGCGGCGATACGGATGCTTTCGCCCGTTTGCAGAAAGCCTACGAGTTGCTTCTCGATCCCGTGCGCCGCAAGGTGTTCGACGATACCGGCTATGACGTCGAATTGACCGATGCCGTCGATCTTCAAGCGCTGGTCGCCATCGAAAAGCTCATTACCGAGATGGTGCTGGACGAGCGCGAGCCCGGAACCTTCGATCCCGTCGCCAAGATGCGCACGAGCCTTCTCGAAGACATTCGCAAGGCGAATTTCAGCAAGAGCGAACTCGAACGGCATTCCAATCGCATCGGCCTTCACCTCGAGCGACTTGGCAAGCGACCCGGCAAGGATGTGGTCGGCCACATGCTGCGCGCCCGTATCAAGGCGATCGCCACCGCCATCAGCGAAACGGAAGCAAAGATCGGCGCGAGCGAACGTGCCTGCGACATGCTTGAAGGCTATCTCTATGAACTGAACGAGCTGCAGGACGAGGCGGATGTAGCTGCCGAAATCGAGTGGGATGAGCCGCAGATTCGTTCCGCCGCGCAATAGTGACGGCATTTCCGGCCGCATTGAGGACACGGATTTCGCGTCTGCCTTGATCGCGCAATCATTTTCAGCAACGCAATGTTGCAATGCAACAATCCTCCCTAGACAAATCGAAGAGCTGGCCTAGATCAAGCATCCGACACGCCGTCACGCCCGCCGGGCGAATTGCGGCGCGAGCGGATGCCGGAACTCGGCATATGACGACAATCTGGATGGCGAGGTGTGCGTTTGCTGGTTTCCGAAGCCGATGAAATCGTCTTTGAACATCTGAGCGAAAACCGGTCGCGGGCTGCGCTGAGAGGCGCCTTCTGGTCGGCGCTGGACACGCTGATCCCCACGGCGCTCAACAGCCTGGTCTTCGTCGTCACTTCCCGCTTTCTCCTGCCGCAGGATTTTGGCCTTGTCGCACTCGCCTTCGCCATCGTCAGTTTCGCCGCCGGTTTTGGGCCGACGGCCTTCGGCGAGGCCTTGATCCAGCAGAAATCGATACGGCGCAGCCATCTCGATACCGTCTTCTGGCTGTCCTTCTTCTCGGCGGCAATTCTCTATGCCGCGCTGTTTGTCCTTTCGCCGACGCTTGCCCATTGGGTGGGCCATGACGAGATCGTCAGCCTGTTGATGATTATCGGGCTGAAAATCTTCTTCGACATGATGATTATCGTCCCCAATGCCCTGATCGGCCGGACGATGTCCTTTCATCTTGCAGCCGTACGCACCGCGATCGCCACCTTCGTCTCGGCGACCATCTGCCTTTCGCTGATTTTCGCCGGCTTCGGACTCTGGGCGCTTGCGATTGCCCAGATCGCCGCGCCAGCCGCAGCCTGCATCGCAGCCTTCTGGGGCGCACGGTGGCTGCCGGGTTTCAGGATCAAGCTCTCCAGCCTGCGGGAGCTTCTGCACTACGGCATCTTCGCCTCGGGCAACCGCTTCCTGCAGACGATGAATCTCGACCAGCTGATTATCGGCACCCTGGTCAGCCCTGCCGCTCTCGGCATCTACAATTTCGCCCGTCGGCTCTATGAGATGCTCAACAACGTGGTGGCTGGCGGCCTGACGTCGGTCAGCCATGTGCTGCTCTCCTCCCTGCAGCACGACCAGAACAAGGTGCGCGAAGCCTTCCTCATGGCGACCTTCGGCTGCTCTCTCGTGTCCTTCCCGGCCTTCATGGGGCTTGCAGCCGTCGCCGACGACGCCATTCCGCTGATCTTCGGACCCCATTGGACGGCGGCCATCTGGCCCGTTCGTTTCTTCTGCGTGATCGGCCTGATGGCCGGCATCGGTGTCATCCAGGCATCGCTGATTACCAGCCAGGGCAAGTCCGACTGGTGGTTCTACTATCAGCTGGTACGCAACATCGTCGCCATCCTCACCGTTCTCCTTCTTCACGAGTACGGCGTCGCAACCGTCGTCTTTGGGCTGATGCTGGGCGTGATCCTGCTATGGCCGGTAACGCTTTGGATGGTCTCGAAACTGATCGGGCTCAGCATCGCGGAATATTTCGGCCAGTTCCTGAGGCCGATCGCCGCTTACCTCGGCATGCTCGTCGCAGTGCTGGCAACATCCTCCGCCCTTGGCGACTGGTCCCTCGCCACGCGCCTGGTCTGCGAAATTCTGGTCGGCGGCCTCACCTATTCGGGCCTTATCCTTCTTCTATGCAGGGAAAGGATCCTCTTCCTCGTGCGGACGACGCTGCAAGGTCGCCGCGCAAAGGCACAGTAGCGGCCGTCGCGACCATGGGATCCGGAGAGAGCAAATCCCCCATTGCCTCCCTGATCCCCGCGACAGCAACACCAAATGTCAGAAAGGCGCATCATGACACTGGTTACGTTTATCATTCCCGTTCGCCATCAGGCCAACTCCAATGACTGGCCCTCGCTGAAAAGGCGCCTGGCTCAGACCATCGCTTCGATTTCCGGGCAGTCGAATGGCAATTGGCGCGGCGTGATCGTTGCCAACGAGGGGGCCGACCTGCCCGAACTGCCGCCGAATTTCTCGGCCGAGCGCGTCACGTTTCCGCCGAACCAGCTTCACGATATCGATGGCGCCGACCGAGAGAAGGTCTACGACGCATTCCGCCTGGACAAGGGCCGGCGCGTTCTGAGCGGCATGCTTTCCGCGCGCGACACGCGCTTCTTCATGATCGTCGACGACGATGATTTCGTCAGCGCCAATATCGTCGATTTCGCCGCCCGAAACAGCGATGCCAACGGCTGGAAGATCGACCGGGGTTATCTTTGGAACGAAGGCGGCCGGCTGCTGCTGCATCATAACGACTTTGCCAACTACTGCGGCACGTCGCTGATCATCCGGTCCGATCTCTACCGGTTGCCGGCGACCTTCGAACAGGCGGACGTCGACTACATCAAATCCATGCTCGGCAGCCATGTGCGCATCGGCAAGCTGCTTTCCGAGGCAGGCTCCCCGCTCGGATCGCTTCCCTTCCGCGGCGCAATCTATCGGGTCGGGCATAGCGGCGCCCACAGCAAGTCGTCCAACCTGCTTCGGACCCATTTCCTGAACCGATCGGTGCTGACGCATCCCCGCCAGCTGCTGGGCAACCTTTCGCGGGTACGGCCGCTCGATCGCAATCTGAAAAGCGAGTTCTTCGGAATGCGCGCCGCCGGATAGCTCACGCACACACCCTTTCGCTCAACGAGGTTTCGATCGATGCCGGCCGATGCAACGAGACATAGATATGCCGCCCTCGACGCAATGCGCGGGCTCGCCGCATTCGCCGTCGTCGTCTATCACCTCGACAGGCCGTATGCGCCATCGGCCTACATCGCCGTCGATTTCTTCTTCGTGCTCAGTGGGTTCGTCATCGCCCGGGCCTATGGGGAAAAACTCGCGGGCGGCATGACCGTTCTGGCCTTCATGAAGGCACGCTATGCACGCCTCTATCCGCTCTTCCTCATCGGCAGCGTCTACGGCCTTGTGCAATTGCTGCTGCATTGGAAGGCATCAGGCGTCGGACGGGCCGACCTTGGGGCAAGCATATTATCGACGGCTTTCATGCTGCCCTCGCCGAGTTTTCTCACCCGGTCGGCGGGAGACATCCTGGCGCTCTATCCCTTGAACGGCCCCGCCTGGTCGCTGTTTTGGGAACTGCTCGCCAACCTGGTGTTCGCGCTCGGGCTGTTTCGGCTGAAAACGCGAAGCCTCATTCTTGTCGCCGCGGCGTCGCTCGCGCTTCTCATCGCCTCGGTCTTCTATCACAAATCGCTCGATCTCGGCTGGGAATGGCGTTCGGTGGATGGCGGGTTTGCCCGCGTCTTCTTCTCCTTCACGCTCGGAATGATCCTCTATCGGCTGCGAAGCAATACAGTGTTCGGCCGGACCATGAACAGCTATGCGGCCCTCCTGCCGATCGCGGCAATCTGCGTCCTGCTGCTTCTTCCGACCTATTCGCTGAAATATGCGCTGATCTTCTGCATCCTGATTTCGCCGCTGATCGTGCTGGCCGGCACGATGCTCGAATTGCCGGCCAGGCTGCAGCGGCTCGGCATATTTCTCGGCTATCTCTCCTATCCGATCTATATGTGCCATCGCGGCTTTACCGAGATCTACGCGCAGCTGATGCACAATATCCAGCTGCCGCAGCCGATCTATATCGCAATCTATCTTGTTGTGGTTTCCGTCATCGCGCTCATCTCGGCAAAACTGGCTGCGGTGCTGGTTCGATTTGCCGGCTTATGGAGAAACTCGACCAACAGCGTGGAGGCACGCCAGGGCGGCTAGCCCTCAAAGATCAGGCATGCCCGTCGATCAGGTATGCACGGCAGCCAAGGCGATGGCGTCCGCGACTTCCTCAAGCCGTTCGGAAAGCGTCGCCGTCACGACGCGCAGGTGGCTGCTCGGCAGAATGGAAAATTTAGCCCCGGGGCTGACCGCTATGCCGCGTGCTGCAAGCGTCACCATCGCGAACGGTTCCGACGAAATCGGTATCCACGCGCATAAGCCGCCGCCATGCTGCGCGGGGACTCCGCGCTCTGCGAGCGCGTCGATCAGGCCGGCGCGGCGCTCCCGATAGATGCTGCGAGCGTGATCCAGGCAGGCCTCGGTCGTGGGATCCCGCAGCAGCCAGGCGACCGCGGACTGCAGAATACGACTGGTCCAGCCGGAGCTGAAACTGCGGTAGGACTGGATTTGATCAACTATGGCGCGGGAGCTCGACAACACCGCCAGACGCAGATCCGGCCCATGCGTCTTCGAATAGGAGAGAATATGGATGACTCGATCGGGGTAGATCCGGCCCAGCGAATGCCGCGGCGCCGTCGAGATATCGCCAACACCGTCATCCTCCACGATCAGCGTATCCCTGTCCCGCAGGATTTCCGCGATGCGCGCCATGCGGGCCGCACTCACGCTCTGACCGGTGACGGAATGCAACCGCGGCTGGAAAATAAAGGCGACCGGGCGGTATCTCAGTGCCTCTTCCAGCGAAGACGGCAGCGGCCCTTCCTCATCGCATTTGACCGGAATGATACGAGCGCCGCGATCCTCGAGGATATCCAGAAGCCGCATGCCGGTCGGATCCTCGATCGCGACGGCGGCGCCGGGCATCACGAGGGCGTTGACCAGGGTATAGACGGCATTGTAGCCGCCATTGGTCGCGAGGAACGCCTCCGGCTCGTAAGGCCAGGTCTTCCTGACCGCCGTCTCCAGCTCCGGCAGGATACGGCTGCGCTCATAGCTGTTCAGGTTCTCCGCCGATGCGCCATGCGCCATCGCCGTCTCCAACTTCGGAAGCAGCCGAACATCCGGCCCGGCTGACGTCAGATCAAGGACATGATCGCCATAGTGGCCGGCGCTTGCAAGCCGCGCCGGCTGGCTGATGAAGCGATCGCCGCTGACCCAGGTGCCGTTGCGACCCCGGCCGCTGATGATCTTCTGGCGCCTGAGTTCGCTCCAGGCTTCCGAGAGGGTTGCAGGGCTGATACCGAGCGCAAAAGCGAGATCGCGGATGGGCGGCAATTTGGTGCCGACCGGCAGGGCGCCGGCCCGAATGAGCGCGCTCGTCTCCAATGCGATGCCTCGGATCGACCGATCGTTCAATTTTTCGGCAAACCAGTTCGCGTCCCGAGTTTCGCTCATTTATGCGCCAATTTTAATGTTCAATAACGTAATAACATTTGATCGAGCCATTTTGAACATTTAATCATTTGAAAAACAAGTTATCCCGCGAGTGAATTTCATGCCCCTTACTCTTCGCCTTGCCCTTCGCGATTGGGACTACATCACGCCATTGGTCCTGGGCGATGTCTCCTCCCCGAAACTCGACATCAGGGTGGACCGGGTCGGCACGCTGATTTCCCATGTCGGCAAGAGCGACGCCTACGACGCCGCCGAAACCTCGTTCAGCCGCTATACGCAGATGCGCATCGATGGCGATGAAAGCGTGGTCGGCATCCCGAACTTCATCATGCGCGGCTTTCGCCATCGATGCGTCGTCACCGCCAAGGACAGCCCGATCACGAGCTTTGCGCAGCTGGCCGGCAAGCGCATCGGCGTTACCGGCTGGCGCGATTCCGGCAATACCTGGACACGCGCGGCCCTCCGGCGCGAAGGCGTCGGCGTCGAGGACGCCATGTGGTATGCCGGTCGCCTCACCGAAGCGCATCCGATCGCCGACCGCCTCGACGGGTTCGGTCGGCCCGGCCGCATCGAGGCTGCACCGGGCGAAAGGCCGATGGTGAATCTTCTGAAGGAAGGCCAGCTCGACGCGATCTTTACGCCCTTCATGCCGGACGGCTATTTCGCCGGCAATTCCGGCTTCCGCCAGCTGCTGCCGGATTTCCGCGCCGCCGAGCATCGCTACTTTGCCGATGTGGGCTATGTACCGGGTATGCATCTCATCGGCTTCAAGGCGGAATTCGTCGCCGAGCATCCCTGGGTCATGGCGGAGCTGAATGCCTTGCTCGATGAATCGCAGCGCGTCTGGCTGAACAAGCGGCGCAAATATGCCGACACGACGCCCTTCATGCTCGACGAGCTGCTGAAATCGGCCGCCGAACTGCCCGAGGGCTGGGATGCGAGCGGCTTTGCCACCAATCGCAAGATGATCGCCGATTTCGCCGGGGAACTGCATGTGCAGGGCATTTTGCCGCGCTTGATGACGCCGGAAGAACTCTTTCCCTTCGACGTCGACGGCAGCCGGACGAACACACTCTGAGCATCAACCGAAATTCAAGGACGCAAAGCAAAAGGGGAATGAGCATGTCGTTGAAAAAACTAACTTATATCGTTGCTGCAAGCCTGATGATTTCAGGCTCGGCCTTTGCTGAGGACGCCGGCCTGCCGAAACTTTCGGTCAATGAGCAGCTGCGCGCCAAGTTGCCGGAAAGCATCCGTACGTCAGGCAAGATGGTATCCGTCAACAGCGGCTCCTTTCCGCCCTATGAGATCGTCAACGGCGCCTCCGACGTCACCGGGGCGAGCGCGGAATTGACCAAGGCAATCGGGCAGATCCTCGGCGTCGAGATCACCCATGCGACAGTCGGTGGATTGCCGGCGCTGCTCAGCGGCATCAATTCGGGCCGCTTCCAATACGCCGAGGGTCCGGTTGGCGACTTCGCATCGCGCGAGGATGCCAATGACTTCGTCGACTATGTGCAGGAATTCGTCGTCTTCGCTGTCGAAAAGGGCAATCCGAAGGGCATTACCACGCTTGATAGCGCATGCGGTCACCGCATCGCCGTCATGGCGGGCGGATCAGCCGAAAAAGTCATCAAGGCCCAGGCGGAAAAATGCACGAAGGACGGCAAGCCGGCACTGCAGGTCCAGTCCTTCACCGACCAGCCGACATCGATCCTCTCCGTCCGCTCCAAGCGTTCGGACGCGTTCTTCTCGTCACAGGCGCCGCTGACCTATTTCGTATCCCAGGCGAACGGCCAGCTGGAACTTGCAGGCGTCGGTCAGAAGAACGGCTTCGATGATCTGTTCCAGGGCGCCGTATTGCCGAAGAATTCGCCGCTCAGCCCCATCTTGCGTGACGCCATCAAGGAACTGGTCGATAACGGCACCTATGCCGCCATCATGAAGAAATGGGGGCTTGAGAACAACATGATCAAGGAGCCGGGCATCAACCTGGCTACGCAGGCGAACAAATGACGGACGCGAACAAGGAGAATGCACCGCCGCCAGGCGGCGGTGCAAACGCCGCACAGCGCGATGTGGCGAATGCCCATACGCCATTCCCGGCAGGCCGTGTCGCGGCCTGGGCCGTAACGCTGTTGATCGCAGCCTATTTCGCCTGGTCGGTCGCTCACAATGAGAACTTCGGCTGGCATGTCGTCGCCCAGTATTTCTTCGATCCCGTCGTTATCGACGGCCTCTATGTCTCGCTTGGCCTGACGGTCGTCGCCATGGCCTTCGGCATCGTGCTCGGCCTGCTTTTGGCGGTCGCCCGTCTGTCGAAGGATACGCTGGCAAGCACCCTTGCCTCGCTCTACATCTGGTTCTTCCGTGGCACGCCGCTGCTCGTGCAGCTGATCTTCTGGTACAATCTCTCGACGCTCTTCCCGACGCTGTCGATCGGTATTCCCTTCGGGCCGACCTTCGTCAGCTGGGACACGAATTCGGTCATCAGCCCGATGACGGCTGCGATCGCGGGCCTGGCGCTCAACGAAGCCGCCTACATGGCCGAGATCATTCGCGGCGGCCTGCTCTCGGTCGACAAGGGTCAGTTCGAAACGGCGGAAGCCTTCGGCATGACGCGCATTCGCGCGCTGCGCCGCGTCATCATTCCGCAGGCCATGCGCTCCATCGTGCCGCCGACGGGCAACCAGCTCATCAGCATGATCAAGGCGACCTCGCTCGTCAGCGTCATCGCCATGGCCGACCTGCTCTACTCCGTGCAGTCGATCTACAACCGCACCTTCGAAGTCATCCCGATGCTGCTCGTGGCCGTCATCTGGTATTTGCTGATTACGTCGGTGCTGAATATCGGCCAGAGCTACATCGAGCGCCACTATAGCCGCGCCGACCGCCGTTCCGGCACGACGAAGGCCGCAAAGGACACTACGCCGGCGCTCGTGCCGGCACAGGAGGCGGGCCAATGAACGCCCCACTGAAAACCAACGCCAACATGCCGCCATTGGTGCATGCGCGCAATGTCCACAAATCCTTCGAAAATCTCGAAGTGCTGAAGGGCATCGACCTCGATGTGGCGCCGGGCGAAGTCGTCGTCATCCTCGGGCCATCCGGTTCCGGCAAATCGACCTTCCTGCGCTGCATCAATCATCTGGAATCGATCAACCGCGGATCGATCGAGGTGGATGGAGAGCAGATCGGCTACCGGCTGAACAAGGGCCGACTGGTGAAACTGTCCAATCATGCGATCGCGCTGCAGCGGCGCAAGATCGGCATGGTCTTCCAGCAGTTCAATCTCTATCCGCATATGACGGCGCTGCAGAACGTCATCGAGGCGCCGATCGGCATCCATGGCGAAAGCAGGAGGCAGGCGACGGAAAATGCGCGTGCACTGCTCGACCGCGTCGGGCTTTCGGCCAAGGCCGACAACTATCCGCGGCAGCTCTCCGGCGGCCAACAGCAGCGTGTGGCGATTGCCAGAGCACTGGCGATCAAGCCGAAGCTGATGCTGTTCGACGAGCCGACCTCGGCGCTCGACCCCGAGCTGGTCGGCGAAGTGCTCGCCACCATGCGCGACCTCGCCAGCCAGGGCCTGACGATGATCGTCGTCACCCACGAGATCGGCTTTGCCCGCGAGGCGGCCGACCGTGTCGTCTTCATGGACGGCGGCAAGATCGTCGAGCAGGGCAAGCCGGAGGATGTGATCGGCAATCCGCAGCACCCCCGCACCAGAAGCTTCCTGTCGCGCTTCATCTAGCGCGGCAGCCCCATCATCAGTGAGGCCTGCACGCTTTATGGCGGATGGCGGCTCAAGCGAACCATTGGAACAGTCATGACCCTCGACAACGATTTCGCCCGCCTGTCGGACTTCGAGCCGATGAAGGCGGAACTGACCGGCATCCGCCAGCACCTGCACGCCAATCCCGAACTTTCCTTCGAGGAGGCGGAAACCGCGCGTTTCGTCGCCGAGAAGCTGGAAGCCTGGGGCTATGAAGTTACCCGCAATGTCGGCGGCCACGGCGTCGTCGCCCGACTGACGGTCGGGGCCGGCAAGAAGAGCATCGCGATCCGCGCCGACATGGACGCCCTGCCGATCGTCGAGCAGACCGGCCGTCCCTATGCCAGCAAGGTGCCCGGCAAGATGCATGCCTGCGGTCACGACGGCCACACGACCATGTTGCTCGGGGCCGCCGAATATCTTGCCCGCACGCGCCGCTTCAACGGCACAGTGAACCTGATCTTCCAGCCGGCCGAAGAGGCGGGCGTCGTCAGCGGTGCGCAGGCGATGATCAAGGATGGCCTATTCGAGCGCTTCCCCTTCGACGCGATTTTCGGGCTGCACAACCATCCAGGCGCGCCGGAAGGCACCTGGCTGGTGCGCTCAGGGCCGCTGATGGCGGCGGCCGATACCGTTGAAATCACCATAACCGGCAAGGGCGGACATGCCTCGCGGCCACATCTGACCATCGATCCCATCGTCGTCGCCTGCAATCTCGTGGTCAGCCTGCAGACGGTGGTTGCCCGCAGTATCGACCCCACGCAAACGGCCGTCGTGACGGTCGGCACCATCCACGCCGGCGAAGCATCGAACGTGATCCCCGAGAGCGCGAAGATGGCCCTGAGCGTGCGCTCCTTCGATCCGAAGATACGGGAATTCCTCGAGGCAAGAATCCGCAAGCTGGCGCAATCCGTCGCGGAAGGCTATGGCGCCAGTGTCGAGATCGACTACATCCACGGCTATCCGGTCGTCGTCAATTCGGACAAGGAAACCGAATTCGCACGCATCGTGGCAGAAGAACTCGTTGGCGCCGACAAGGTCGGCATATGCAATCTCATTCCAGGCAGCGAGGACTTCTCCTATTTTCTGGAACACAAGCCCGGCAGCTTCCTGCGCCTCGGTAACGGCGTCGATTCTGCGGTCCTGCACAGCGCCAGATATGATTTCGCCGACGAAAGCCTGACCGTCGGTGCCGCCATGTGGGCGCGGCTGACCGAGCGCTATCTCGACGCCTGATGAATGTCGGAGCCAATAGAGCCTTTCCGCTTTTCTTCGAATCGCGAAAACGCTCTTTCCTTTTATTCTTATGCAATTCCGGACGGAAAACCGCCATCCACATTTCCTGGAATTGCTCTGGCTGAGCTTATGCACGGCCAGCCCGCACGACAAGCGACAGCCCCTGGCTAAAGGCAGGGGCTGATCCGTTCTTCGGTGCTGACGGAAACGGGAGGAATGCCGGTGATCATCATTGCCCAGGCGTGACAGCCTCAGAGGGCGGTGCGATCCGGTTTGCCAAAGTGATTACTTTTCGAGCGGGCCAAGGCTGTCGGATGCTGCGGGCCTATCATTTGCAGGAGTATCTGTCCGCAACCCGATCTTCGGCTCGGAGCCCTGATCCTGCATCACGCGCCATTCATTTTCCAGGCGATCAATCACATACGTAGGAATTTCATCTCTTACGTTTTCAAACTCTCGCATCACGACCTCCATTGTCATGCATCAATGGCATGACATGGAAGAGTTTCTTTGTAAATCAAGGCGTTAAACTATTTAAACGATTAAAATAGTTTCAATCGTTTGAATTATTCGCGCCTGTGGAAAAATTTCGGACAGCGTTAATATGAACGGCCGGTGACAATCAGCCCAAGGCAGGATCATCGCCCGCGCCAAACGAAACACTGCTGCCAGTGCGACCGCTTATGGGCCGCAGCAGCCGGGCATTGAACTCCAGATCTTGCGTGCGCCAGATCGAATCATGCTGTTCGCGCATCGCGTCGGCGGCCTCCCGCACAACTTCGGAAATCTGCTGCAGCTGTTTGGCCAGCGGGCTCGTCTTGCGCCAGATCATGCCAATCGTCCGCGAAGGCTGCGGGCTTTGGAAGCGTACCGTCGACACCGAGGCGGAACGGGTTTCCACCGCCACAGCCATCTCCGGTATCAAGGTGACACCAATGCCGGCGCTGACCATCTGTACCAGCGTCGACAGCGAGCTGCCGTCCATCAGCTCGCGCGGAAGCGCCGACTGTATATTGCAGAAAGAAAGCGCCTGATCGCGGAAGCAATGCCCCTCCTCCAACAGCAGCAATCGCATTTCGCGAAGCGCCTCCCGGTTGGGGACCGGCTTGCCTTCATCCTCGCTCGGCCTTACCAGCACGAAGTTTTCGGCAAACAACGGCACTTCCGTCAAGGACGATTCCGAGATGGGCAGGGCGACGATAGCCGTATCCAGGCGCCCTTCCTCCAGTTCTTCGACCAGTTTCGACGTCAAGGTTTCGCGCACATGGATATCCAGCCCGTCATATATGCGGGTCAGATTGCCGATGATGCCCGGCAGCAGGTAGGGCGCGACCGTGGGAATGACACCGATCCGCAACCGGCCAACAGGTTGATTGTGGGATGCGCGTGCGAGGTCGCCGAGCTCGTCAACAGAGCGGAGGATATCGCGGACGCGGATCGCGAACGCCTCTCCGAAATTCGTCAGGCGGACCTGGCGTGCGCTTCTTTCGAAGAGCTCCGTGCCCAGCTGCTCCTCCAGTTCCTTGATTTGCATCGATAGCGCCGGCTGCGAGATAGCGCATACATCGGCGGCACGACCGAAGTGGCCGTGCCGCGCCAATGCTTCGAAATAGCGCAACTGTTTGAGGGTAAGGTTCGTCATAAGTTTATCTTATCGCATCAATCAGGAAATCCAACTTAAATTAATGGATGGCCTTGG
Source organism: Martinezella lusitana (assembly GCF_010668395.1). Taxonomy (GTDB): domain Bacteria; phylum Pseudomonadota; class Alphaproteobacteria; order Rhizobiales; family Rhizobiaceae; genus Rhizobium; species Rhizobium lusitanum_A. The sequence continues at coordinate 175,252 of NZ_WUEY01000013.1, read as the reverse complement.
CTATAGTGCCGCAGCAGAAATGAGATGCGGCCGCCTGTCACATGCAGCTCCCATCGGGAGTATCGACAGCGCTCAATTCATCCATGCGCGGATCTGCTGGGCAACGAGGCAAAAGCATGCCTTTTCCCGCCGATCCGTTTCGCGCGAGGCCAGAACAACGAGAGATTTCATGCGTCTGACATGCTGCCGTCACGCTCGTCATAGAAACGGACCCGTTCCCGTGGGGCTTGCAAAGCCCCTCCTCCAGCCGTCACAGTTCAAATCATCGTAAGGGAGACAATTATTATGGATACAAAAGTCGAAAATGCCGGCAAGTGTCCGTTTCCGCATGGAAACACGAGCGTTTCGGCCCGTTCGAACCGCGACTGGTGGCCGAACCAGCTGAACCTCAAGATCCTTCATCAGAATTCTGCACTGTCCAGCCCGATGGGCAAGGCATTCAACTATGCCGAAGAATTCAAGAAGCTCGATCTCGATGCCTTAAAGAAGGACCTCTTCGCCCTCATGACGGATTCGCAGGATTGGTGGCCGGCCGACTTCGGTCACTACGGCCCGCTCTTCATCCGCATGGCCTGGCACAGCGCCGGCACCTACCGCACGGGCGACGGCCGCGGTGGCGCCTCTTCCGGCACGCAACGTTTCGCGCCGCTCAACAGCTGGCCGGATAACGTCAACCTCGACAAGGCACGCCGCCTGCTCTGGCCGATCAAGCAGAAGTACGGCAACAGCATCTCCTGGGCCGATCTGTTGATCCTCACCGGCAACTGCGCGCTCGAATCCATGGGCTTCAAGACCTTCGGCTTCGGCGGCGGTCGTGAAGACGTGTTCGAGCCGGAAGAAGACATCTACTGGGGCGCGGAAAACACCTGGCTGGGCGACAAGCGCTACAGCGGCGACCGCAATCTGGAAAACCCGCTCGCAGCCGTGCAGATGGGCCTCATCTACGTCAACCCGGAAGGTCCGAACGGCAATCCGGACCCGCTCGCCGCAGCGCGCGATATTCGCGAAACCTTCGCCCGCATGGCGATGAACGACGAGGAAACCGTCGCCCTTATCGCCGGTGGCCACACGTTCGGAAAGACGCACGGCGCAGGTGACGCAGCCAACGTCGGCCCTGAACCGGAAGCAGCCGGCATCGAAGAGCAGGGCCTCGGCTGGAAGAACAGCTTCCGCAGCGGCAAGGGTGGCGACACGATCGGCAGCGGTCTCGAAGTCACCTGGACCTCGACGCCGACCAAGTGGAGCAACAACTTCTTCTGGAACCTGTTCGGTTACGACTGGGAGCTGACGAAGAGCCCGGCCGGCGCCCATCAATGGATCCCGACCCATGGTGCCGGCGCAGGCTCGATACCGGATGCGCACGACAAGTCCAAGCGTCACGTTCCGTCGATGCTGACGACGGACCTTGCCCTGCGTTTCGACCCGGCCTACGAAAAGATTTCTCGCCGCTTCTTCGAAAACCCGGACGAATTTGCCGATGCCTTTGCCCGCGCATGGTTCAAGCTGACCCATCGCGACATGGGCCCGCGCGCCCGCTATCTCGGCCCGGAGGTTCCCGCGGAGGAACTCATCTGGCAGGATCCCATCCCGGCGATCGGCCATTCACAGATCGACGCCAACGATATCGCCGCTCTCAAGGGCGAAATCGCCGCATCGGGCCTCACCATCCCGCAGCTGGTTTCGACTGCCTGGGCTTCGGCTTCCACCTTCCGCGGCTCCGACAAGCGCGGCGGCGCAAACGGTGCCCGCATCCGCCTTGCTCCCCAGAAGGACTGGGTGGCCAATCAGCCGGCACAGCTCGCTTCCGTGCTGCAGACGCTCGAGGGCATTCAGCAGAAGTTCAACGATACGCATAAGGGAGGCCAGACCGTATCGCTTGCCGATCTTATCGTGCTCGGCGGCTCTGTCGCCATCGAGCAGGCCGCCAAGAAGGCCGGCCATGATGTGATCGTGCCCTTCGCTCCCGGCCGCGCCGATGCATCGCAGGAACAGACCGATGTCGAGGCTTTTGCCGTTCTCGAGCCGATCGTGGACGGGTTCCGCAACTATCAGCGGCAAGCCTACACCGTCTCCTCCGAGGAGCTGCTGATCGACAAGGCGCAGCTGCTGACGCTGACGGCACCGGAAATGACGGTTCTCATCGGCGGCCTGCGTGCGCTGAACGCCAATGTCGGCCAGACCCAGCACGGCGTCTTCACCAAGCGTCCGGAAGCCCTGACCAACGACTTCTTCGTCAACCTGCTCGACATCGGTACGGAGTGGAAGGCGGTTTCGGATGCCAAGGACGTGTTCGAAGGGCGCGACCGCGCAACCGGCGACGTCAAATGGACGGCGACGCGCGTCGATCTCGTCTTCGGCTCCAACTCGCAGCTGCGCGCGATCGCCGAAGTCTACGGCCAGGCCGACGCGGAACAGAAGTTCGTAAACGACTTCGTTGCGGCCTGGACCAAGGTGATGAACGCCGACCGTTACGACATCGCCTGAAATTAAAAGACATCGGACGCGACCAATCCAGGTCGCGTCCGTTTTAACCGGCTTTCAACACGGCGCCTTGCCGCTTTCCCTCATCCATCCATGCGTTCAGTCGCATGCGGGCCGGTTGCTCGATCAAATGGAAACTTAGCAACGCGAAGCCGATCCCCAAAGCCAGTGCGATGAGCCGCGGCAGCAAACCCTGCTGGGCCAGAACCTGAAAGGGCTGTTGCCACAGGTAGAGTGAAAAGGACATCCGCCCCACCCGTTGGATGACAGCGCCTTCGAACAAGGCGGCGGAAAAGCGCACAGCGCGCTCCAGCCCACAAACGGCAACTGCCAGCAGCAGGGTTTTCGCGCCAAAGAACAACCAGGCGGCGTCCGCGAATAGCCGCACGGCCAAGCCCAGAGAAAAGGCCAGGGGTACCAGCCACTCCATGGACGACCGCTTGCGATGCTGGCCGACCAGCAGGAAGAATGCGGCCGAAACCAATATCGGTGCGGCGCCCACCTGCGTGGGCCAAAAGACGATGAAGGGGTTCTGCCCGTAAACGTCATACTGCAAAATGCCGTTGACCAATGCCGCGAGACCTAGTGCCAGGATGACAAGTCCGGCGAACCGCATGTCGACTCCGCGAAACGCCAGCGCAAGCAAGCCGAGCAGCAGATAGCTGTGTTCCTCCACACACAATGACCAGATATGATCGAATATCGGTATGAAGGCACGGCCCTCGATAATGACGTAGTTCAACGTGAAGGAGAGCGCGGACAGCACCCCCAAAGCGCCCGGCGTCATCGGCGTTGGCAGAAAAATGACGGAACTGATCACGACAAAGGCGACCAGGGCCGGATAGACGCGGCTGAAACGACGGAAGAAAAATATCCCGAGAGGCATTTTCCGCACAAACAGGATCTCAGCCATAAGACGTCCGGAAAGAACGAAGAAAAGATCGACGCCGGCCGATCCGAGATGCGGGAGGTATTGGTCCCCACCGAAATGGCCAATCAGCACCAACAGGACGGCGAGCCCACGCCAACCGTCGAGCGCCGGTATATGAGGCTGCTTTTCAGCTCCGATATCGATGGCCATAGGTGTATTCTCCCGAAGCCACCATCTTAAGATGCATTCATTAATGAAGTCGATACTTCTAATGCAATCAATGAGAGAAGTCGCTGAACACGAGGGGCGCCCACTCAGAGAAGGGTGAAGGGGCCTCATAGGACGCAGCTTGGAGAACAAGCATGTCGTGTGGATGTCCACCCGTGAAGAGCTGAGCCGCTCCCGGGCCGTCGATCAGCTAAATGTCGATCGTCTTGCAGACAATACTACGTAGCCCCCACCGTCTCCGGTGCGGCTGCACTATTGCCGGAAAAGACCCAGTTCGCGGTGGCGGCAAACGGCGTTCCTATGGGCAGTGGCGCCGTCGCCGAGCGACGCGTCAGCTGGCAGGACGCAATTGCAAGCGTGAAACACCGGCTGCGACATTCAGGCCGGTTCCAGCTTCAGCGCTCAACGGCTGCAGGGCGAAATTCCTGGAGTTGCCGCCGACGAGAGCGTTGGCTCCGAGGCCGAGGCCGACGGAAGCACCTGCGGATGCGCCGACATAGGTTCCTGCCAGAGCACCGTCACCGACGCGGGTGGGCGCGGTATTGACGACGACCCAGCTCAGATAGGTCTTGCGGGTGACCCCGATGTCGATCCCGAGCTTGCCGATCGTACCCGTATAGCGCTCGACCCTGCCGGTTCGCTGCTTGAAAGTGCAACTGACCTGCTTGTTGGAGCCGATAATCATGCCGACGCCGCCGGCAACTTCGCAGGAAAGCGTGCCAAGGCGCTGCTTCGGCTCGGACGCAACCTGCGCCGACTGCTTCTTGGGATGCTGATGAGTGCTGGCGGCGGAAGCCGCAGAACCGAAAGCCACGGCGATGGCCGCGGCCGCAATAAGGGTCTTTTTCATGACGTCTCCTTCGGCGGTTTGAGCGCCGCGGTCACTCCGGTCGGCGCAGGGGAACTCGAAAGGTCGATCTCGGGATGGAGGGACAGCCCATGATCGTCCGGTATAGCGATATTGCTGATGACGCGGGTTCCGGCATATTCGCCGGCAATGGCAATGGCGCGCTGCCGAGCGTCGTCGGTCGGCGCGGTCCCCGACAGGAGGATGGCGCCGTCCGCGACGGCGACCTCGATGCGGCAATCTTCGAGGCCTTCGGCGTAGGCAATCAGGCACCGGATCGCGGCACAGGTGGCGCAGCGATCCGGTGATGTCGTCATCGACGAAAGTTTGGCCAGGAAAAGCATCGGAACCTCGAAGATCACAAGAGCAAAGATATCGCCTTATGGCGTCAGCTAAGCGTCTTCTTGATGGCATCCTTGGCCTTGCCGATTTGCGTCTGGATCTTGCCTTCGGCCTTTTCCGCAGCTCCCTCGACCTTGAGCTTGTCGTTGCCCGTCAACTTTCCGGCGGCTTCCTTGAGCGAGCCGCTGGCTTCCTTGACTGCACCTTTGACGTGATTCTTGTCCATGTCTTATCTCCTTGTGTTTCCAAAAGAGGAGGCATCGGCCTTCGACCGAAGCCATGAACAATCAAGTAGGGCGGCAATACGGATGCTTGCAGAGCAGAAACTACTATTTGTGCTGGTAGAAAATAGCCTTTTTTAGGCTGGATGCATATATTTTCCGTTACATGCGGCTGTTCGATCCAAGGAGTGCCGCCGCTATTTCGGTTTCCGGCCTTTCGGTATGGCGGACATGCCGGTAAAGCCGCGCTCGCGAGCCCATATCACGGCAGCGGAACGCCGGTTCACGCCGATCTTTGCATAGAGCGACGCGACATGATTACGGATGGTGTTTCTGGAAAGATGCAGCGTCTCACTCATCTCGGCATCGCTTTGGCCACGGCAGATCAAGGCAAGAATTTCCCTCTCGCGGTCGCTGAGGTCGAGAAGCTGGGCGGACGGCACCTTGCCGTCGGATACCTGCCGCAAGGTCGCAAGCCGATCGACGATGGAACGACTGAACCACGAGGTATCGGCCATCACGCTCTCGATCGCTTCGACGAGCTCGGCCTCGCTGCGCATGCGCTCCGTGACATCCTGCAGTGACCATATGACACACTGCTGATCATTGATTTCGACGCGCTCGGCGGAGACGAGGCAATCCGCGTTCCCACCGTTCTTCTGCTTCATCCGCATGGCCTCATCGCGAAGCGGCGTATTGTCGATCAGCTTTCGTTCCATCGCTCGCCGGGCGGCGACATCGCCCCACAGCCGCAATTCGCTGGCTGTCTTTCCGACAATTTCTTCAAGGCTGTAGCCCGAAAGTACGACAAAGGCGTCATTGACCTCGGTAAAGACGAAATCATCCAGACGGGAAATGGCGGCTGGCGCCGGCGACAGCCGGAACGACTTGGAGAAGCGTTCCTCGCTTTGCCTGAGCGCATTCTGTGCCTTTCGCCGCGCATCGAGATCGGCAAAGGTAAAAAGCATACAAGGCTCCTCGCCGACGGCGATCGGCTCACCGGCGATGATGACGAGCCGGTCGCCACCGGCGGGAAGCGGAATCAGCGCCTCGCGCTGACGGATCAACCGACCTTCCGCGAGCTTTGCCAGCGCGTCTTCGCCGCTATCGCAATTGGCGAAAAGCCCTATGTCGTCGACGGTCTTTCCGATCACGTCTTCCTTGGCATAGTTCGTCATCTCGACGAAACCCTGATTGACCCGGATGAAGCGAAGGTCGTCGAGGCGGCAGATCAGACCGGGTGCAGGATTGGCGTTGAACGCCCGCTCGAAGCGCTCCTCGGCCTCAAATAGCGGCGTCTCGTCCCGAATGATGAGCGCAAGCACGTCCAGACGGGCGCCGGCATCGGCGATGATGAGGCTGCGAACGGTATGAACCCAGATGAGATCGAGATCGGCGGCGGGCGATATTTCGACCGTTACCTCATCGACGGTCTCGCCCTTCAGCAGGCGTTCGATGGGATACTCCCCTTCGGCGAGCAGATGGTTGTTGCGGTAACGAAGCGTGAAAGCCTGCCGATAGCCGGCGGCATCGCCCCCCAGCTCTTCGATCGTCGAAATCCGGTGCATCCGCAGCGCAGCGCTGTTCGCCCAGGAGATCGTGCCATCCGGATCGAGCAGGACGATACCGTCGCTCAGTCCTGAAACGAGCTCGCGCAAGACGTTCCGATTCACATTCAGCGGCTGTAACCCGTCACTCATATGCTGCCTCATTCAACCCTGGCAGCTTAGATAGGAGTGCGGGCCGAGAAAAGAAGCCATGCAACCGCCAGCGGAGCCGGCATCGGCAGGGATCAGAGCTCGCGGTTCAGTCTACACAGCTCAAAGGCGCGGCGTTCCGCAGAAGCAGCGGCAGGGAAAGAGAAGGGTTGGGTATGGTGAGTGCGTCGAGCGTCTCCGTCTGTTCGGGAGAAAGCTGAACCTGGAGCGCGCCGATATCTTCGTCAAGTTGCTCCAGCGTATGCACGCCAATGATCGTTGACGATACCGCCAGCCGCGCCATCGCCCAGGCAAGAGCCACGCGGGCAGTCGTCGTGCCAAGTTCGGCTGCGACGCGGAACAGGGCATCGACGATTTCGAGATCCTGCTCGTCTGGCCGTTGCGCCAGCTGCGCCGCATGACCGGCCCTGTTGTTGGCGCGCGTATATTGCCCGCTGATGAGGCCGCCGCTCAACGGCGAATGTGCGACGACGCCAAGCCCCAATCCTCGCGCCATCGGAACGAGTTCGACCTCGAAGAGCCGGGCCGCCAGGGAATATTCGATCTGCAGGCCGATGAACGGAGCCCAGCCATTGCATTGCGCAAGCATGTGCGCATGCGCGACCTTCCAGGCCGGCGTGTCGGCAATGCCGAAATAGCGCAGTTTTCCCGATTGGGTGAGATCGTGAAGGGCGCCCAGCACTTCTTCAAGGGGAGCCTGAATATCCCAGTTGTCCAGCCAGTAGACATCGAGATAATCGGTACGCAGGCGCCGCAGAGTCTGCTCGACATCGGCCGTCAAGGCACTGCGACTGAACTCCTGCCCATGCCGGTCGATGCCGAACTTGGCGGCGATCACAAGCCGATCGCGTTGATGGGACCGCTGCGCAAAATAGTTGCCGACAACCGTCTGCCCACCCGCTTTCAGGTCTCCACTGCCGGTATCGAGATAATTGCCGCCAAGTTCGAGATAGCGGTCCAGAATTGCCGCATGCCTGTTTTCACGCAAATACCAGCTGGAATCCGCATCGAAGGTCATCGTTCCGAGCGCAAGCGGACTGACGCGCAACTCCGAACGACCGAGTGCGGCATAGTCATCAAGGTGCATGCATGGTCCCCCGACCGGCTTACGTCCACATATATCCTATCTCATATGTAAGTTCGTCAAACAAAGGAATTAGGCGCGGATTCACGATTTTAGAATTCGTGATTTCGGATAATGGCTCCGTCACCGGCCAGCCTGACGCTTTCGATCGCATCCTGTCGCATACCATTCATGATGGACAGAGATGATGACGAACACGATTGCCTGTCTTAACGTTGCGGCCGGCGTCGGATAGATTCTCTCCCGATGATCAATCGGCGTGCAAGAGCGCTCCACGACATAAAAGGCGGACGAAACATGAAGACCATTGGCTATGCGTGCACCTCGGCGGAGACTCCGCTGGAGCCCTACTCTTTCGAACGGCGCGCACCGCGCCCGAACGACGTGGTGATGGAGATCGTCTATGCCGGAATCTGCCACTCGGACGTCCACATGGCGCACAACGATTGGGGTTTTTCGAGCTACCCCCTGGTCCCGGGCCATGAAATCGTCGGCCGAGTGATCGAGGTCGGCAGCGATGTCACCAAATTCAGGATCGGCGACCACGGTGCGGTCGGCTGCATGGTCGACAGCTGCCAGCATTGCGATCAGTGCCGGCGCGGCGAGGAGCAGTTCTGCCGCGAAGGCAATACGGGCACCTACAGCGTTCCCGATCGGATCGACGGATCGATCACGAAAGGCGGCTACTCGAAGCATATCGTCGTGCGCGAGGAGTTCGTCTGCACCGTGCCCGAGGGTATGGATCTCTCGCGCACCGCTCCGATCCTTTGCGCCGGCATCACCACTTATTCGCCGCTTCGCACCTGGAATGTCGGTCCGCATAGCCGCGTCGGCGTCATCGGTATGGGCGGCCTCGGTCACATGGCCGTCAAGCTGGCAGCTGCCATGGGCGCCAAAGTGACGATGATCTCGCGCTCGCCGGACAAGGAAAAGATTGCCCGCGAAATCGGCGCCGACGACTTCCTGATCTCAACCCATGCTGCGGCCATGAATGCCGCTGCCAACGCCTTCGACCTGATCATCGACACGGTTCCCGTCAAGCATGATCTCGATGCCTACATGCCTCTGCTGGATATCGACGGTACGCTGGTCGTGGTCGGGCAGGTCGGCCCCTGGGGCGAAGTGAACGGCCTTCCTTTCCTTATCGGCCGGCGCCGAGTTGCCGGATCGCCGATCGGCGGAATGCGCGAAACGCAGGAAGTGATCGATTTCTGCGCACGCAAGGGCATTCTTCCCGAATGCCGGATCATCCGCCCGGAAGAGATCAACGACGCTTTCGCGACACTGCAGCGCGCGGACATTCCCTATCGCTTCGTGATCGATATGGCCTCGCTTTCGGTGCCGGGAGCAGCCTGAGCGAGCAGGGAGGCGGCTTATCAAACCAAGCCTCTCACGGCGCTTCTTTGCCGCCGGCGGACGAGCAGGTTCGCCGTTCAGACAATTCGGGAGGGCCAGGGATTGCGACCCTCCCGCAGCCATGAAAGCGTATCGGTCCAGAAGCTGTCTGTGTAACGGTCGTGGAACAGGCCGAAATGGCCGATCGCACCACGGCCGAAATCAGCTGGGTGCAGCAGTACCGACGTGCGCTGCGCACCGGTATAGTAATCGAGCGCGCGACGAATGGCCGGCAGCGTGCCCAGTTCATCGTCGGAAACCGCGACTGCGAGAATGCGTGCCCTGGCAGCCGCCATGCGCCTCAGTGCGTCCTTCCTCTCGCTTCTCGGATGGCTGCGTTCAAACCGCGGCCCGCGAAAGCTCCATTCGTTCGCCACGCCGGACGGCAGATCTTCCAGCCAGCCGAGCCGGCGGCCCGGAAAATAGCCACAGGCCGCCGTCAGCGCCGGCATGGCGACATGCCATTTGAGAAACAAGGCAGCCCGCCGACGCGGCTTGTAGTCGCCCCACCAGGCATATTGAGCTCCGACCGTTAGCATCCTGTCGATCTCAGGCGCGCTTTCGGCCAGTCCCGGCAGGAAGCCGCCGATGCTATGGCCCACCACCATGAGCGGACCGCTACGCCGATCGGCCGCCAACCACCGTAACGCCGCCTCGAAATCCTGTTCGCCCCAATCCCGCCAGCGATATCCGGACCCGCGCAGCTGCTGCGGACGCGATCGGCCGATGCCGCGATAATCGAAGGTCAGGACGTCAAATCCATGTCGCGCCAGAAACTGCGCATAACGGTGATAGTAGCGCGCAAGAACGCCCGTAGCGGGATTGATGATCACACTGCCTTCCGGCCTCTTGGTCTCCGCCGGCCAAAGATGGCCGCCGAGAACGACGCCATCCCGGCAACGAATGGAAATCGCCAGGCTGCTTGTGTTCGAAGATGAAAAGGGTTGCTCGGTCATGGCCGACAAGATGAGACGACGGCCTCATTGTGTATACTCACTACCCGGTATACATTGAGCCATGAAAGACAGCTCGCAGCCGACACGCGAACGCATTCTCCAGGCCGCCGGAAAACTCTTCCGGCAGGATGGAATCCGCGCGATCAGCGTCGACGCCATCGCCGAAAAGGCAGGCCTCACCAAGCGGACCCTCTACTATCATTTCCGCAGCAAGGACGACCTGATCGCTGCCCATCTGCAAGCCCGCGACGAACCGAACCTCTCCCTCTTCAAGCGTTGGTTCGATGAGACGGAAGGCGATGCTGCCGAGAAAGTTGCCGGCATCTTTCGCCATCTGGCGCAATCGGCGCGGAACGCCAAATGGAAGGGCTGCGGCTTCCTGCGAACCTCGGTGGAACTCGTCAACCTTCCCGGCCATCCGGCCCTGGTCACAGCCCGAGCCCACAAGAAGCGTGTGGAAGACTGGCTGGGGTCGGTCTTCATGAAAGCGGGAGCGGATGGCGATGCCTCGTTACTTGCGCGCCAGGTCATGTTGCTTCTCGACGGCGCCTTTGCGGTCGTCCTGCTCCATCGCGACCCGAGCTATATGGAAACTGCAGCGGAAGCGGCGGCTGATCTTATTAGAGGCCGCCTCCCCGGCTCAAACGACCCTGGATCGAGAGCCGCAGGCCGGACGACCTGATCGCAGACAAGCCCGAATGTTCCCCAACCCACTGCACATGCGACAGATCGCGAGCTTTCACTCGCAATAGCAAGAGTGCCGGGACAGTTCAGCGTAGACCGGTGTGGGCTGCTGATCCCGCTTCGCTGGAAATTGCCTCTCGTACGGCCAACTCGGCCATGGCAAGAGCGGCCTCGCGCGTCCGGGCCGCGGCGATGAAACGGCCGTTGTGGCAAAAGCTTGCGCCCTCCACGCCACAAGCCGCCTCCAGATCGCCATTGGTCAGACCGGCCCAGGCCATTGGCAGATCGGCGCGAAGCTCAAACCCCTCCTCCGCGCGCCGGATGCCGGTCAGGCACCAATCCTTTTCGCGCGGATGAACGACAAACAGCAGGTGATCAGCGCCCGCCTTCATGATGGCGGGACGGAACGGCATTCCCATCGGCAGCTCCAGAACTCGCCCCTTGCCCGTCTCCACGATTGCCTGGTGTACAAGTGCCTCGGCCCGCAATTTTGCAGCGCTTTGCCCTATCCTTGCCTCGACGAAACTACGGGCGATGGCAAGCGCTGCGTGGAAACAGCGATCGTCGGCCTCAGGGTCCGTCTCATCGAAGACCGGTTTTAAGGTTTCCAGCAGCGCCGACAGCGTGAGCCCGGCCAGCGGCCCTGCAATCGAGGGACTAAGCGCACCATTGTCCACCAGATCGATTGGCAGCACAAAACTCGTGTCGAAAGAAACGTGAACCGTATCTATATGGGCTTCCGGAAGGCCGAGCGCGGCAAGATAATCACGACCATAATGTCTCCAGATCAATCCGAACGAGCTGTACGGCTGGCCATCGTCCCGTAGCGGCGCCCCGCGCTGATGGTGATCGAATATCCGCTCAGCTGCGTCATATTTCCCGCCGACATCATAGATGATCCGATCTGCGCCGGCCGTGATCCATTCCGGAGCCCTGCTGCGGACGAGGCGGGCCTGCGGGAAAAGCCGGGTCAGGATGACGCTCGACAGCAATTCGTCCGCATGGAAGCCACCGGAATGGGTGACGAGGAAATCTGGAATCATGACGGCATCACCTTTTTGTTCACGAAGAGCCCTCTTGGGCTCGGCACCCAGATAGCGGCTGATCGAACGTATCTCAACCCGCCATTCGTTTTGGGGCGAGTACCCGCAGCCTCAACGACCACCGCAGCCTTATGGACCGGAGATCTTCGACGATCCCGTCGGAACCGTGTAGGAATAGTGGCTGGCTATCCTTGGCCATACTTATACGGTTCGCGGACTGTGCCTTGGGATGAACCTCTGGTCACAGGCTCGGCTTCTTCACCGGCCGCCATTGCGCAATTTGACGACAGCGGACGCATCATTCCAAAGTCCCGGCCAACGTCGTGACGAGCAGCTCTTGCCGAAGCCGGTTTGTCAGAGCAGATTGCAACGACAACGGAGATGAACGCATGACTCAGGACGATACTTCGGGCGTTGGTGCGGGGGGTATCGCTCCTCGCTGGACATCCAGTGCGAAGAGCGGGGTGGGCACGGCGCTCTCGCCGGCGTGCCGCATTTGGTTCACACTCAGCCACGGCATCCTCAATGAAGTTTATTTTCCGCGCGTCGATTGCGCCTGCACACGCGACCTCGGTTTGATCGTTACCGGTCCGGATGGCTATTTTTCCGAGGAAAAGCGTGATGCCGAAAGCGTCGTCACAACCGTCGAAGATGGCGTTCCGGCCTATCGGCTCGTCAATACGGCAATCGACGGGCGCTACCGCATCATCAAGCGCATTATCGTCGATCCGGCGCGGAACAGCCTGCTTCAGCAAATATCGTTCGAAGCGCTGCACGGGTCGGTTCACGACTATCGGCTATATGTGCTGGCCGCTCCGCATCTGGTCAATGCCGGCAGCGGCAATACGGGCTGGGTCGGGGATTACAAAGGCACGCCGATGCTTTTTGCGACCGGCAAGGGTGGCATCTCGCTGGCGCTCGCCGTCAGCGGCGGATGGCGATCGGCCTCGGCTGGCTATGTCGGCATTTCCGATGGCTGGCGTCAGTTGCAGGATACCGGAGAATTGGACCCGCGCATCACCCATGCCGCCGACGGCAACGTCGCACTGACCGGTGAAATCGACCTTGCTGCCGGAAGCGACACCGTGCTTCTGTCGCTTGGCTTTGGAAACCGTCCCGAAGAGGCGGCCTACAACGCACTCGCCAGTCTGCAAGCCGGATACAAGGATGCCGAGCGCAGCTATGTCGCCGACTGGCGGAGATGGCAGAGCACTCTGCTGCCGCTGGATGAACCAAGGGCGCCGCCACCCGAACTCAATCGCTATCGGATATCGACGGCCGTTCTTGCAACGCACCGGCCTCTGTCCTTCGAGGGGCCGGCAGTCGCCTCGCTCTCCATTCCCTGGGGCTTTGCCAAGGGCGACGAGGATCTCGGAGGCTATCACCTGGTGTGGCCGCGCGATCTCGTCGAGACGGCTGGCGGATTTCTTGCGGCCGGCGCACCGCAGGACGCACTTCGCATTCTTGCCTATCTACGCGCGATCCAGGAGGCGGACGGACATTGGCCGCAGAACGCCTGGCTCGACGGCGAGCCCTACTGGACCGGCATACAGATGGACGAATGCGCCTTTCCCATCCTGCTTGCCGACGCACTCCGTCGCGAAGGAGCCCTCACCGGGGATGCGCTCTTGTCCTACGTTTCGATGATCGAGAGAGCGGCGTGCTATGTGGTTGTCAACGGCCCCGTCACCGGCGAGGACCGCTGGGAAGAGGATGGCGGCTTTTCTCCCTTCACGCTCGCCGTCGAGATCGCCGCGCTGCTCGCCGCCGCCGATATTCTGGAAATTGCCGGCCACGATCACAATGCCGACTATCTCAGGCAGACGGCGGATGCCTGGAACGACCAGATAGAGCGCTGGACCTATGTCGACGCCGATGCTGCCAGCGCCGACCTTGGGGTCAACGGCTATTATGTGCGCATCGCCCCGCCCGATATCGCCGATGGCGCATCACCCGCCGACGGTTTCGTGCCGATCAAGAACCGACCGCCTGCTGATTCCTATCTGCCGACGGCCCGCGTCGTCAGCCCGGATGCCCTGGCGCTGGTTCGGTTCGGATTGCGCGCCGCCAACGATCCGCGCATCGTCGACACGGTGAGAATCATCGACGCGCAGCTCAAATGCGACCTGCCGCAGGGGCCGCTCTGGTATCGCTATACGGGCGACGGATATGGCGAACATGAGGACGGCAGCGCATTCGACGGCACCGGCATCGGTCGGCCGTGGCCGCTGCTCGCCGGCGAACGGGCCCATTACGAACTTGCTGCCGGCAGGCCGAAAGCGGCCATGGCATTGCTCAATGCTCTTGAAGGATCGGCTGGCCCGGGTGGCCTTTTGCCCGAACAGGTCTGGGATAAGCCCGACATGCCGGAGCGGGGCCTTGTTTTCGGCGAGCCCTCCGGCAGCGCCATGCCGCTTGTCTGGGCCCATGCCGAACATATCAAGCTGCTGCGTTCGCTGAGAGACAATGCCGTTTTCGACATGCCTCCGCAGGGTGTCGAACGCTATATCAAAAACAAGACAACGGCGCCCTTCGTGCTCTGGCGCTTCAACAACAAGACTTCGCAGGTTCTCGTCGGCAAGCGTCTCAGGATCGAGGTAATGGCGAAGGCCGTCGTCCGCTGGAGCTCCGACGGGTGGACGAGCGAAAGCGATATCGAAACGCGCAAAAACGGCTTCGGCATCGACGTTGCGGAGCTTGCGACGGAACGGCTGCCCAAGGGGGCCTTGGTCACCTTCACATTTTATTGGCCCGATACCGACCATTGGGAGGGGGTAGATTTCTCCGTGGCCGTGGCCGACGGCGCTCGCTAGACCTTACTGACAACAGACGCACCTGGAGGAGAGATCCATCGTGAATACAAGGCCAAAAACTCCGAAGCAACCGACGTCCAAAGCGTCGAAAGATCTCGTGGTACTGGCAATCGATCTTGGCGGTTCGCACGTCAAAGTCCGCCTGAGTTCGGGCAGCGACCGGAGAGCAGCCGTCTCGGGCGTGGCGATGTCGGCCCAGCAGATGGTCGAAACGGTCAAAAAGCTTGCAGGCGACTGGCAGTACGACGTCATCGGCATGGGGTATCCCGGGCCAGTTGCCGGCAATAAGCCGGCGCTGGAACCGCACAACCTTGGCCCCGGCTGGAAAGACTTCGATTTTTCGGCCGCTTTCGGCAAGCCCGTCAGGCTTGTCAACGATGCCGTCATGCAGGCAATCGGCAGCTATAACGGCGGGAATATGTTGTTTCTCGGGCTCGGCACCGGGCTGGGTTCGGCAATGATCGTCAATCACGTATGTTTGCCGATGGAACTCGCGCATCTGCCCTACAAGAAGAATGAAACCTTCGAGGACTTCGTCGGCGAGCGCGGGCTCGACAAGTACGGGAAAAAGAAATGGCGCAAATCGGTCGAGAAGGTCGTGGGCAGGTTGCAAGCGGCGCTCCTGCCGCATGAAACCGTCATTGGTGGCGGCAACCTCGAAAAACTCGAGACGCTCCCTCAAGGCTGCCGCGCCGGTGACAACGAGAATGCCTTTCTCGGAGGTTTTCGCCTGTGGACGGATGAAAGCTTGAGTTTCTAGATGCAATGAACGGCCGGGCGATGGCGGCGGCGTGCCGCTCCCATCGCGATCCGGGCTATGTGGAAATTGCCGTGGATGCAGCGGCCGATCTTATCGGAGATGGCCTCGCCGGCCTACGCAAACTTGGGCCAAAAGGCTGCAGCTACTTGACTGGAGAGAGACCATAGAGGCCATCCGGCCCGACAATCGCTTGCGGACTCATCTTTGCGTCGCCGCCCTCGCCCTTGTCCATCTGCTGCTTGAGCGCGCGTGTCACCTTGTCATTGCGTTCGGGATCCCTGGCGCTGTTGATCACATCTTCCAGTGACAGACCGAGTTTATCCAGACCGAGATCGTGCTCAATCCTGTTGACCTCGGAAGGCTCCAGCTCGTGATAGGCCTTTTGCATGGCCTTCGCAAAATCGTGCACCGAACTGTAGTCTTCGTGATCGACGCCCAGCGCCTTGCCTGTGCGATAGATGAGATCGAGCTTCATCGCTGTGAGATCGGCTTTGCCGTCTGTGCCGAAAAATGCCTCGGAGACTTTCGATTGCGCCGGCGTCGGCTGCTTTGATGCTGCTATCTTGTCAGCCTGGCCGCTTGCCGCGGCAATAAGATTGTCGGCCCTGGATTTTGGTTGTTGCGGTGCTGCAGTGCTAATGGCATTCAGCCCCCGCAGGATGGTTAGCGCCACCGAAGATATGTTGGAAACGGATGTCATCGCGAATCCTCGCGCGCTTCGGCTTCTCTTTCATGAAAGCCTGACGCAAAGCTCTATGCCTCATGCGATAGTCGACACAAGATCACTACCAAGGGTTGGTTAAGGCTTATATAACTCAGGATATAAATGGCAAAGAAAACTTTGCCATAAGTTGCATCGCTTCGCCAAGGTCATTTAAGCCCCCGGTCGATGCCCAAGCCGACGGTCGGCGCATCAACGCTCAGCAAAAGCCCTGCGACAGGTTTACCACCCTCGCGATGCGATCAATGATATTTCAAACGCTCCCGCCCCAGGATGGCAGGGGCGTCGACACCGGCGATCGGCTGGGAAAGATCTCGCGAAATGTCGCCGGCAAGCTGCAAGTCGATATAGCGCGCGCAGCAGACACGCAGGAACGACGTGAAATTGCCGAGATCGTGGCCGGCGTCGATCGATTCATGGTGCAGCTTTGTAATCAGCTGCACCACGTTCATGCGGTCGCGCCGTGCGATTTCCTCCAGCTTCGACCAGAAAAAGTTCTCCAGCCTCACGCTGGTCACCATGCCGTCGATGCGCAGGGAACGCGTGGTGCTTTCCCAGAGCCTGGCATCGGCCTTGATGAACAATTCGCACATGCGCGTTCCCTTTCTTCTGGTTCAGGCGGCGTTTGCCTGCGACAACGCGTTGGCGTCAAGCACGGCCATGAACTGGCGCAACCATGACGGATGCGCCGGCCAGGCCGGTGCGGTTACGAGCTTGCCGTCCGCGACGGCGTCGTTGATGGCGATATCGGCGTAAGTGCCGCCTGCAAGCTCCACTTCGGGCCGGCAGGCGGGATAGGCCGAGCAGGTGCGCCCCTTGAGAACGCCCGCAGCGGCGAGCAATTGCGCGCCGTGGCAAATAGCGGCAACCGGCTTGTCCGCCTCGAAGAAATGCTGCACCGCCTTGATGACGTCGGGGTTCAGACGGAGATATTCCGGCGCACGGCCGCCCGGAACGACGAGCGCATCGTAATCCTCGGCACGGATGCTGGCAAACGTTGCGTTCAACGCAAAATTATGGCCGCGCTTTTCGGAATAGGTCTGGTCGCCTTCGAAGTCGTGAATGGCCGTCGCCACCGTCTCACCGGCATTCTTGCCGGGGCAAACGGCATGCACCGTATAGCCGCAGGCAAGCAGCGTCTGAAACGGCACCATGGTTTCGTAGTCTTCG
This sequence comes from Martinezella lusitana, assembly GCF_010668395.1. Classification (GTDB taxonomy): domain Bacteria; phylum Pseudomonadota; class Alphaproteobacteria; order Rhizobiales; family Rhizobiaceae; genus Rhizobium; species Rhizobium lusitanum_A. The sequence continues at coordinate 157,918 of NZ_WUEY01000013.1, read as the reverse complement.
GTGAAATCACCGGTAATCATCAGGATCTTTGCTGCTGGCATGTCTTCCTCCCTAAAAACCAACGTCTGCACTTTAGCAAAGCATCGCAACGCGCGGGTATTAGGCGAATACTACACGCCGTTTACAACGTGATTTATGGCGCCGGCGGCCGGCGAATATCCGGAACGGCACAAGCCTCGCCGCCGCCAAAGAGGCGGGAGCGGGTAAGAAAACGCTTCTCCCGCCCATTGTCGAGGGAAAACATGCCGCCGCGGCCGGGAACGACGTCGATGATAAGCTGGGTATGTTTCCAGGCCTCGAACTGGCTGCCGCTGATATAGACGGGCACGCCGCCGATCTCCCCGAGCTTGACGTCGTTGTCGCCGACCATGAATTCGTTCGTCGGATAGCACATCGGCGAAGAGCCGTCGCAGCAGCCGCCCGACTGGTGGAAAAGGATGTCGGGATGGTCCTGCTGTATCTCGCGGATCAGCTCGAGCGCCTTGTCGGTCGCCAACACCCGCGGCTCTAAGCCATTGTCGTCCATGACCATCCTCCAATCGTCTCAGTGCAAATGCTTGAAGGCCCCCAGCTTCCGCTGGGAGCCTCATTGGCTTTGTTGGGAGGTCTCAGAAGAAACCGAGCGCCTTCGGGCTGTAGCTCACCAGCATGTTCTTGGTCTGCTGGTAGTGATCGAGCATCATCTTGTGGTTCTCGCGACCGATGCCGGATTGCTTGTAGCCGCCGAAGGCCGCATGCGCCGGATAGGCATGGTAGCAATTGGTCCAGACACGGCCGGCCTGGATCTCGCGGCCGAAGCGATAGGCGCGGTTGCCGTCGCGGGTCCACACGCCGGCGCCGAGACCGTAAAGCGTGTCGTTGGCGATTTCGAGCGCTTCCTTCTCATCCTTGAAGGTCGTCACCGACACGACCGGGCCGAAGATCTCCTCCTGGAAGATGCGCATCTTGTTGTGGCCCTTGAAGATGGTCGGCTTGATGTAATAGCCGCTCGCCAGCTCCCCACCGAGATCGGCGCGTGCGCCGCCCGTCAGGACTTCGGCACCTTCCTGTCTGCCAATATCGAGATAGGAGAGGATCTTCTCCATCTGCTCGCTCGACGCCTGGGCGCCGATCATGGTCGCGGAATCCAGCGGGTTGCCCTGCTTGATCGCTTCCACGCGCTTGATGGCCCTTTCCATGAAGCGGTCGTAGACCGATTCCTGGATCAATGCGCGGCTGGGGCATGTGCAGACTTCGCCCTGGTTCAGCGCGAACATCGCAAAGCCTTCGAGTGCCTTGTCAAAGAAATCATCGTCCTCGGCCGCGACATCGGCAAAGAAGATGTTCGGCGACTTGCCGCCGAGCTCGAGCGTGACGGGGATAAGGTTCTGGCTGGCATACTGCATGATCAGCCGGCCAGTCGTCGTCTCGCCGGTAAACGCGATCTTGGCGATACGCGGGCTGGTCGCCAGCGGCTTGCCGGCCTCCAGGCCGAAGCCATTGACGATGTTGAGAACGCCCGGCGGCAAGAGATCACCAACCAGCTCGGCCCAGACCAGAAGCGAGGCCGGCGTCTGCTCGGCTGGCTTGATGACGACGCAATTGCCGGCGGCGAGTGCCGGGGCAAGTTTCCAGGCCGCCATCAGGATCGGGAAGTTCCACGGAATGATCTGGCCGACGACCCCGAGCGGCTCATGGAAGTGATAGGCGACGGTATCGTGGTCGATCTCGCCGATCGAACCTTCCTGGGCGCGGATGCAGGAAGCAAAATAACGGAAATGATCGATGGCCAGCGGAATGTCGGCAGCCATGGTTTCGCGGATCGGCTTGCCGTTGTCCCAGCTTTCCGCCTGCGCCAGCACCTCGAGCTTGTCTTCCATGCGCTGGGCGATCTTCATCAGGATGTTGGAGCGATCGGTCGTCGACGTCTTGCCCCACTTGTCCTTTGCCGCATGGGCGGCATCGAGAGCGGCATTGATATCCTTCTCGTCGGAGCGCGGAATTTCGCAGATCTTGCCGCCTGTGATCGGCGTCAGGTTGTCGAAATACTTGCCGCCGATCGGGTCGCGCCACTCGCCACCGATATAGTTGCCATATTTCAGCTTGAACGGAGATTCGACGATCTTCTGATGCAGCATGCCATCCTCCCTTGGTCGGCAGGTCCGGTAAATGAACCCAATGAGAGAAGTGTGCGTGCATATGCCTTCGGGCGGTAGGGTCGGCGCCTCATGCTGCAGCGCACAGTGTCGCAACCATGCGACATCTGCTCGACCGAATGTGTCCCTGGCGGCAATTCAGTGCAGATTGAGCCGCTTCATCTTCCGATGCAGCGTCGAACGGCTCATGCCGAGCGCGGTCGCTGCCTGAGAGACATTGCCGTTGGCGCGCGAAAGGGCCCGCAGCAGCGCCGCGCGTTCGACCTCGAGAAGATCCTCGCTCGCAGCCCCCTGCTCGCGCAGAACATCGGAAGCGGGAATTCCAGCGGCAATGCGATGATCGTCGAGCCTCAGCGCAAGACGAGCCGCTCGCGTTGCGCCGAGCACGAGGTCGTTGCGGTCGACTGCCAGCAGCGCGGAAGTGGACGCCGTATCCGTCGGAACCATGACGAAACGGGCACCGGCAAAGGCACTGCGGAACAGATTGAGCTCGATGCGCACCGCCGCGTCACGCACCGTCTGCGACAGGATCATCAATGTCGCGTCGTTGACATCCTCGCGGCAGGTGGAAATGTCGAGCGCGCCGGCAAGCTGGCCACGATGATCGCGGATCGGGGCCGTGGTGCAGCTCAGGTCGATATTGGAGCTGAAGAAATGCTGGTCGCGAAAGATCGCGACGGCCCGCTCGTCGGCAAGCGCGGTGCCGATACCATTGGTGCCGATGCTGGCTTCGGTCCACACCGAACCCGTCCACAGACCAAGGTCGTGAAACTCCTTGTCGTCGGCGATCGCGCCACGCCGCTCGAGCGCAATGCCGTCACGATCGGTCAGCAACAGGCAGCAGCCGGCCTTCCCGACCGCAAGGAACAGACGATCCAGCTCGTTCGAGGCTTCGGCAACCAGTCGTTGCGACCGTTCAAGCGCCGCCTGGAATTCCTGCCCCGTCAGCCGCATGGGCAAACGCTTGTCCTCCGGCGCAAGGCGATGCATCGTCATGCAGCGTCTCCACGAGGCGACGACGGGCGAACTTGCCGCCGCAGATTGCGCCGACGCATAGACCTGATCCGCATGCGCGGAATATTCGTGCATTAGGCTCCTCCCACGGAACGCTGCTGCAATTGTCGCTAAAAAAGCCGGCTGTGGCAATCCTCCCAGCGCCTTTCGCCCGAGAATACCGGATTCCGCCATTATCCCATTGGCGATAAAGTCTTTTTCGGCGCCGCCCATCCCACCGCTCCTGCCACAGCCGCAGCATTTCGGAAAATGAATCCGCGCCCACCAATGTCGAACGCCGCGGGCGGTGGAAATTGCGGGCGGGCCAACGCCAAAAATCGCCGGGTTTGCAGCCTTTCAGGCGGCTGTCAGCGAGTCGCTGTAGCAGCCTTGCCTCAAGGAAATGAAGAGAAAATCCGTGTTCGCAAACACCGGCTTCATGGATGAGTGATCGACGGCAACGGAAAGTCGGCTTTATGCGGGCATGGCGGCGAGGCCAAAGGGCTGTGAAAAAAGCGCTGGAGCGATCTGCCGACACCGGTTGCAGACGCGTGGTCGCCGGACTTCGCTGCGTCTTCAACGCGCCTGTGGTTGCGCCTCCGGCAAATCGCGCATTTCTCGAGCGGCCACTGGCCGTCATCGCCATTTTCCTCGTCCTGTCATTGTTCGTCATGTGGACAGCCGATTATCCGCTGGGCATCTGGATGACGTCGTTTCCTCAGCAGTTGCGTGGCATGGCCAAATGGATCAGCAGTCTCGGCACCGGGCTGCTTGAGCTCACATTCAGCGGCGCCCTGCTGATATTCGCCATCCTCGCACCGGCGCAAACGTTGCGGAAATCGATACGCACAGGCACGGATCTCATCGCTGCCGCAGCGGCGTTCATCTTCGTGGCGGTTGCCGGCGGCGGCATTGTCGATTCACTTGCCAAGAACGTCATCGGCCGCGCCAGGCCGGAGCTCCTGCAGACGAACGGCGCCTTCTCCTTTCGACCTTTCGCCTTTCACTCCGACTTCGCATCGTTTCCTTCCGGACATTCGGCCACGGCAGGCGCCATGGCCATGTCGCTGGCACTCGTCTTTCCCCGCCTCCGCCCGGTATTCATGCCCGTCGGTGTGTTGATCTGCCTGTCGCGTCAGTGGGTAGGCGCTCATTGGGCGAGCGACACGCTGATGGGCTGGGGCATCGGCGTGGCCTTCGCACTATGGCTGGCGCATATCTTTGCCGGGCGTCGCCTTCTCTTTGCCTATGGCGCCGACGGTCGCCTGTGCCCGGGAGAGCAATACAAAACGCTCCTGGCCGTTCTGCGTGCCTTGGCACGGGGCATGCCCAGGATGGGAAAAAAGTGGTACCCGCCGCCAAGGGATGCCCGGCAAAGGCCGGCCACACATCCGGGATTCTCGAAATTCGGTCCTGAGCTAGCCGGCAAGTGCTGTTTTCGGCTAAGCTTAAGGACGTGAGCGCCGCATAAGCCCGGCCTCCCCGATGTGATTCTGATGTGAATGCAAAATTGATCGAGACGCAGCGACGGATTTGCCGATCACGGCCGTTCAATCGCTGAAGGGACAACAGCCTAAGCTCTTCAAGGATGAATGAGGACATCATGAAAAAGATCATATTACTGGCTTTTGCTGCAACTGCTTGCTTTGCGACGATCTCCCCGGTCGAAGCGCGCGAGGGATGCGGCGTCGGCTTTCATCGTGGTCCCTATGGCCATTGCCGCCCGAACGAAGGACGGCCGGTCGTCGTTGTGCCGGCCGGACCGGCAGTCGGCGTCTTTTATCCGGGACGCGGATACTGGGATGGGCACCGCTATTGGGTGCACCGTGAGCGGTGGCATGGTGGCTGGCGCTACCGCTAAGCCTCTATCCTGATTGGGACGCGACCCGGTCCTGGAGATCGGGTCGCGCGCCGGCCGATAGCTCTGTCGCCTTGCCGGCTTCGATGCCCGTCTGCCTGGTCAAGGCAGAAGAAGCAATTTCCCCGTCGTTCTGCGGCTCTCCATATTCTCATGCGCACGCCGAGCGTCCGCCAGCGGGTAGACCCCGCCTATGGTGACCTTCAGTTTACCTTGCTCGATCCATTCGAAGAGCTGGGTCGAATGCGCCCTGAACAGCTCCGGCGTGTGAATATGGTCGGAGAAGACGGCGTAGCCGATCTTGATGCTGCGCGGCAGGCTCATGATATCGAGCGGACCGGGGCCGCCCAGCACCGGGCCGAACCAGCAGAAGGTCCCCGACCGACGAAGAGAATCCAGGGAGCCCTGAAACGTCGTCGGACCCGAGCCGTCATAGACCACATGGACACCCCCGCCGCCGGACAAGCGGATGGCCTCTTCGGCGAATTTGCCTTCCGCATCGACGATGACATGGTCGGCGCCCGCGGATTTCGCAACATCGACCTTGGCCTGACTGGAGACACGGCCGATCACATGGCCGCCGCGCAGTTTGATGATCTGCGTCAGCAGCAGGCCGACACCGCCTGCTGCTGCATGGACGAGCGCGATGTCGCCCGGTTGCACGGGATAGAAATCAGTCGCGAAATGGCTGGCCGTCAGCCCCTGCATGATGATCGCGGCGGCCGTGCGATCATCGATCGCGTCAGGCACCTTGACCAGGGAGGCTTCGGGCATGACGACGCGCTCGGCGTAACTTCCGGGCGCATAGACCCAGGCGACACGATCGCCAATCTTGACGCTTGCGACATCCTTGCCCAACGCAAGCACCCTTCCTGCGCCTTCGACGCCAAGCGTCTTGGGATTGGGCATATGCGTCCAGGCCATTCCCTGCCGGACGCCGATATCCATAAAATTCACACCGGCGGCATGGACCTGCACCAGAACCTCTCCCACGCCGGGAATCGGATCCGGTCGGTCGACATACTCCAGGACGTTCGAACCACCGACGGCGGTCATGACGATCGATTTCATCTGCATCTCCTTATTTGAATGATCGTTCCAGAATTAAGCAAAAAAATTCCTAACGCAGGCCGCGAAGAGCAAGGCGGGCAAGAGCGGAGAGATCCTCGGCCCTCGAACCGGCCCTGGCCGCCACGCGGATTGCGGCGATATTTGCCGTCAAGAACTGTGCTGCCTGCTCGGGGTCGATGACGGAAGCAATACTGCCCTCGCTCTGCGCGCTACGCACCCGTTCAAGGACGGCGGAATGCAGGCGCAAGCCTGCGGCTTCATGGATTTTCGTAAGTTCCGGCTGCGTGGTTCCGAATTCGCAGATCGAACCGACGCCGAGGCAGGTTTCCGAGGCCGTGGCCACGACCCGCATCAGCATGGCCTCGATACCATCGAGAGCCCGCGGCCCCGTTTTCAATGCAGCGAGATGCGCATCTGTCTCCTGTGCCGCATATCGACGCACGGCTTCGAGATACAGACGCCATTTGTCGCCGAACGTGTCGTAGAGGCTCTGGCGGCCGATATGAAGCGCGTCGACGAGCGTGGATGCCGAGGTCGCAGCATATCCCTTATCGCGGAAAACCCCGATCGCAGCATCCAGAGCCGTCATTTCATCGAATTCTTTTGGTCGTGCCATGACTACAAGATAGGAATTTCAGAACGACCGGTCAAGAACGAGACCATCATCTCACGTCTTTTGCCGGTTTGGCATGGCTGCCCCGGAAAACGTGCAATTGACGGCGGGAACTCAACCGGGCAAGTCTGTGGGGGTAGACCGGATCACAGAAAACGCCAGCATGAGCAAAAGCAACATCAGCGACTATCAAGGGCCGATCATCGTATTCGACGCCATGTGCGTGCTGTGTTCGGCCAATGCCCAGTTCGTATTGCGCCATGACCGCATCGGCCGCTTCCGTCTCGCTTCCATGCAGAATGAGACCGGCGCTGCTCTCTATCGTCGCTGCGGGATAGACCCTGCCAATCCCGACAGCCTGATTATCGTGGATGGTGCAGGCGTGCTGCGGGACAGCGACGCGGTGCTTGCCATCTATGGCGGTCTCGGCTGGCCCTGGAAGGTTATTTCCGCGCTGCGCTTCGTGCCCCGCATGCTGCGCGACCCGATCTATCGCTGGCTTGCCCGCAATCGCTATCGCATTTTCGGCAAGCGGGAGACTTGCTGGCTGCCGACACCCGATCAGGCGAGCCGCATCCTTTGAAGAGGGTTCTGGTTCTCGGCGGCTATGGCGGGTTTGGCGCGCGCTTGTCGCGGCGCCTTGCCGGCGATGGCTTCGAGGTTCTGGTTGCGGGACGCAACCTGGAAGCAGCCAAGACGCTGGCCTCACGATTGCCGAACGCGACTGCGCTGCAGGCCGATCGCAACGGCGATATCGCCGCGACCCTTGACGAACACAGACCCTTTTTGCTCATCGATGCGGCCGGCCCCTTCCAGCAAAGCGACGACCGGGTCGCGCGGGCCTGCATAAAGGCCGGCGTCCACTACATCGATCTTGCCGATGCGCGCGATTTCGTCGGCGCGATCGGTTCGCTCGACGGAGAGGCCAGGGCCGCCGGCGTCGCCGTCATCTCAGGCGCATCGAGCGTGCCGGCCCTGTCGAGCGCCGTCGTAGCGGAGCTTGGCGAGGGCATGCAGGACGTTCGTTCGATAGACATGTCGATCAGCGCTTCCAACCGCGCAACCGCGGGCGCCTCCGTCGCATCGGCGATCCTCAGCTATGTCGGCAAGCCGGTGCGGCTCTGGCGCGGCCGGCGGTGGCGGGACGCGATCGGCTGGCATATGGTGAAGCGTAAAACCTACGCAGTCTCAGGCCACCCTCCTCTGCACCGACTTGTAGCGCTTGCCGATGTGCCGGATCACGACCTGCTGGTCGACACGATTGCCGGACATCCGAGTGTCATCTTCCGGGCCGGACCCGAATTTGCCTTTCAGACGCTGGCTCTGTGGCTGCTATCCTGGCCGGTCGTCTGGGGCCGGCTGGCATCTCTGAAAAAGATAAGCCATCTTCTCCTGCCATTGCAGGGCCTGACGGCACGGCTCGGCACCGCCCGATCCGCCGTGGCAATCGTAGTGAAGGGAATCCAACACGGCGAAATGCGATCCCGGCGCTGGACGCTCATTGCCGAAAATGGCGACGGCGTGGAAATCCCGACCCTTCCGGCGCAATTGCTGGCGCGTGCGCTGCGCGAGGGACGATTTTCGTCCGGCGCCCGCCATGCCGGCGGCCTGCTGACCCTTGCGGATTTCCGAACATTGCTCCGCGATCTCACGGTCAGCGAGGAAACGGTGGAAGCAGCCTATGCGCCGCTCTATCAACGTGTGATGGGTTCCACATTCACGCAGTTGTCCAGGCCGGTGCGCGCCATGCACGAGGTCTTCGGCGATGGCGGTGCAAGCGGCGAGGCCGTTGTTACCCGCGGGCAGTCGCCTGCTGCCCGGCTGGTTGCCGGATTATTCGGTTTCCCTGCGGCGGGAAAGCACGAGCTGCATGTCTCCTTTGAGGAGCATGGCGGCATCGAACAATGGATCCGGGATTTTTCCGGCCAGCGCTTCTCCAGCCATTTGAGCGAGGAGCGGGGCCGCCTCGTCGAACGCTTCGGTCCCTTCCGCTTCGCATTCGATCTGCTTGTACGCGGTAGTGGGCTCAGCATGGAGATCAGGCAATGGTCGCTCCTGCGCATCCGCCTGCCGCTCGTCCTCGCACCGCGCAGTACCGCCTATGAATGGGCGGAGGATGAACACTTCCATTTCGACGTGTCGATCGCCCTGCCCGTCATCGGCCCCGTGGTTCATTATCGGGGCTGGCTGCGGCAGCTTGCTTGATGCGGCCGGCCATCTCTGTTCAACGCTCGTCGCTATCGGTCGAGACGCGGCCGATAGCGGGCGATGCGGCTAGTCGTCAATCGTGCGCGCTCGCCGCGCTGAGCACAGCTTTGACGGTTGCTGTCGCAACGTCGTCATCGATGCCGACGCCGAAGACCTGCGTACCGTCCGGCCGGACGCATTGCAGATAGGCGGCGGCTTTCGCATCGCTCCCGCGGCGGAGCGCATGCTCATGATAGTCGATGACGCCGAGCATCACACCGAATGCCTCTTCAATCGCGGCAAGCACGGCGGAGACGAGGCCATTGCCTCGGCCGGTGACGGTAACGTCTCGATCCCGATGACGAATGCGGCCGGTGAAGATGCGCTCCGCAGCCGGTCCCCTGCGCAAGCCGCCATCATAATCGACAAGCGCGAAGCATTCGATATCGCCGACATGATAGGCATGCGCGAACACCGTCCAGATATCCTCGGCCGTCAATTCCCTCTTGGTGCTGTCGGCGAGACGCTGGACGCGCTTGCTGAAATCGATCTGCATGGCGCGCGGCAATTTCAGACCTTTATCCTGCTCGATCACCCAGGCGACGCCACCCTTCCCCGACTGGCTGTTGACGCGGATGACCGCCTCGTAGCTTTCGCCGATATCGGCCGGATCGACCGGCAGGTAGGGCATTTCCCATATGCCGTCGTTGCGGCGCTCATGCGCGGCAAATCCCTTGCGGATGGCGTCCTGATGCGAACCGGAGAAGGCCGTATGCACCAGCTCGCCCGCATAAGGATGGCGCGGATGGATGGGTAGGCCATTGCAATATTCCACCGTCTTGACGACCTCGCGGATCGACGGGAAGGAGAGGCCGGGATCGATGCCCTGCGTGTAGAGGTTCAGGGCCAGCGTCACCAGATCGACATTGCCGGTGCGCTCGCCATTGCCGAAGAGGCAACCCTCGACGCGGTCGGCGCCTGCCAGCAGCGCCTGCTCGGCCGAGGCCACGGCCGTGCCGCGATCGTTGTGCGGATGGACGCTGATGATGACGGCTTCACGACGCGAAATATTGCGGCAGAACCATTCGATCTGGTCGGCATAGATATTCGGCATCGCGACCTCGACCGTCGCCGGCAGGTTGAGGATAGCGGGACGCTCCACGGTCGGCTGCCAGACGTCGAGCACCCGCTCGCAGATCTCGAGCGCAAAATCCGGCTCGGTGAAGCAGAAGGTTTCCGGCGAATATTCGAATGTCCAGTCCGTCTCCGGCCGCTTGACGCTTTCCTCCAGCATTGCCGTGACGCCACTGACGGCAAGATCGACGATCTGATGCCGATCCATGCCGAAGACGACGCGCCGGAAGAGCGGCGCCGTGGCATTGTAGAGATGGACGATCGCCTTGCGGGCGCCTGTCAGGGATTCAAAGGTACGGGCAATGAGATCGGCACGCGACTGGGTCAGCACCTGTATCGCCACATCCTCGGGGATGCGACCCTTCTCGATCAGCGCGCGCACGAAATCGAACTCGATCTGCGAGGCCGATGGAAAGGCAACCTCGATCTCCTTGAAGCCGGAGGCGAGGAGCATGTCGTAGAAGCGCAGTTTTCGCTCGACATCCATGGGATTGGCGAGCGCCTGGTTTCCGTCGCGCAGATCCGTGGAGAGCCACCGCGGTGCCTTGGCAAGCCGCCTGTTCGGCCATTGCCGATCCGGCAACTCGATGGGTGAGACAAAGGGGCGATATTTGGTTTCGGGATTCTTCAGCATGATCCGTTCCGTTGCACTCGGTCTAATCGGGAAAAAAAGCGGACAGTAGCCTACGGTCGCCGGGATGCCGTCAGGCCCGACGACCGCCGCTAAGTCGCAGTGCAACGGAAAGCCAAAGAGGAGCGCGGGTGCGGGATGCCGCCCTGGCGTCCGTCCGGACGCGCAACGATGCGACGGCGGCATGATGCGGCCGGTCTGATCGATGCGGCTTCTGGAATGGGACAAACACCTGGCGAGCTATCCTGCTTCAAAGGAGTTCTAGGATATTGCCGGAGGTTTTGATATTCTCACGCATATGGATCAATTATCGTCGCAAAAGGATCAAGTCTATCTGCAGCACGGCGCCGATGTCGCCGAGGGTATCGCCGTTATCGCCCATGACGACCGCCGCTTTACCAGCTCCCGGCATAGTCATAAGCAGGCACAGTTGCTCTACGCCGTCGATGGCGTGATATCGTTGACCACGGATAGCGGCACCTGGGTCGTTCCGCCAAGCCGCGCGGTCTGGCTGCCGCCGAACCTCGAGCATGTGACGGCGAGCCACGCGAGCGTTCGATTTCGCTCGCTGCTGATCAATGTCGGGAGCAATGACGCCCTGCCGACGGCATGCATGGTCGTCGAGGTCACGCCGCTTTTGCGCGAGCTTATCCTGAGGCTTGCCGGCCTTGTCGACAAACCCGATCGCACGGAAATGGCAGAGGCGGTCATTCGGCTGCTGCTTCTCGAACTCACCTTCCTGCCGGCACAGCCATTGAACCTGCCGCTGCCGAAGCACCCGGCTCTCTCCGCCTTCTGCGAGACGATGCTCGGCGATCTCGCCCATACAATTTCGATCGAAGAAGCGGCAAGCGCTCTTTATATGAGCCGGGCAACGCTTATGCGGCTGTTTCAACGCGAGACGGGATTGAGCTTCGGCCGCTGGCGGCAGCAGGCACGGATGCTGAAGGCACTGGCCTTGCTTGCGGAGGGCCGGAACATTCTCGATGTCGCACTGGACTGCGGCTATGACAGCCCAAGCGCCTTTTCAGCCATGTTCCGGCGCTCGCTTGGCCGTTCGCCACGGGACTATTTTCAATCAGCGCCGCCGCCCGACGAGACCAGCTAGGGTGTTGGCGAGAAACAATCTCTATCGATCATCAGCTAGGCAGCCGAACATCCGAAAATCATGGAAGGCTTCCTTGAACCGGGCTTTCTGTCGAAGCGTGCCCTCATACCGGAAACCCGCCTTTTCCAGAACCCGATCGGAAGCGGTGTTTCCCGGCAGCGTCCAGGCCTCGATGCGGTTCAACGAAAATTCCTCGAAGCCGCATTGGACGACGGCTCTCGCCGCTTCGCTCATCAGCCCCTTGCCCCAGGCCGAGGGATGCAGTTCATACCCTACCTCGGCACATCTGGCGCGCCGGTCGATCCAGTTGAAGCGGATACCGCCGAGCAACTGGCCGGAGACCCGATCCTCGATGATCCAGGCACAGCCCGTTCCCTTGGAGAAGATCTTGTCCATCCATTTCAAGTAACGCTGCATCTGTGTCTTTTTCGGCGCGTCGGGCCAGTTCGTAAAGCGCGTGACGTCGGGAATAGAAATCAACGCCTGGAAGGCGTCGCAATCATCCATGCTCGCTTCCCGAAGCCGCAGCCGGTCGGTCAATAGCGCGGGAAACTTGTGTCTTGGCGGCGCCAATTTCAGGCTCTCAGGAAATTGGCAAGGATGATCTCGCGCCAGACGCGGTTGGGCGTTATCCAGGCATCCCATGAATTATACTTGCCGGAATAGATGACGGCGGCGATATCCGCATCGGGCATGAGCCAGAGCCTCTGCCCGCCGTTTCCGAACCCGGCATACCACGGACGCGAATTGGCGAATGCCGGTGCCGGCGCATCTCCGCAAAACCACAGCCTGCCATAGCTCAGACCATCTTCAGTCGAAATCGCCGGCGTCAAGGATTGGCTGATCCAATCCTCCGAAACGATCCTATGGCCGTTCCACACGCCCTTCCGAAGCAGAAGCATGCCGATCTTCAGCAGGTCGGGAGCAGTCAGTCGCAAGCCGGATGCTGCCGAAGCCACGCCGTCATATCCGGCCGTCCAATGAAACTGTGCGATACCCAGCGGCTCGAAGAGAACATTCCGCGCAAAATCGGGTAGCCGCTTGCCGCTGCCTCGCTCGATGATGGCCCCCACGAGCGCAACGCTGCCACCGGAATAAATCCAGCGCGTCCCAGGCTCGGCGATCACCGGCTGCTCCAGAACGAAGCGATAGCGATCCGGCGCATTCTCCATGGCAATCTCGCTGTTTTGCGGGTCGGTATAGGGACGGTTCTCGTCCCACTCCATCCCCAGCGTCATGGTCAGTGCATGGCCGACGGTGATCTTGGCGCGCTCGGCATCTTTGGCGAGATCGTCGTATTCCGGAAATTGCTCGAAGAGAGGCGCATTCGGCGGAGGGACCAATCCCTGGTCGAGCGCGATGCCATATAGAAGGCCGACGATGCTCTTTGTGACCGAGCGAAGATCATGCAGCGTGTGCGCGTCGAAAGCGACCTCGCCGAGCGGAGTGCCCCAGTTTTCATCGATACCGACGGCATAATGCTCCAGGAATGCATGCTGGGATCGCGCAGCAAGCACCACATGCAAGTCGCGTAACAGGCCAGCTTCGATACTGGCTTCAAGCTTGCGCCGAAGCGTCGGATCGAAGCCCACAGCCTGCAATGTTTCGCCATCCGGCGACAAGGGGGAAGCGTTCTGTCCGATGCCCATGAAACCTCCGCCTGCGTTAAGTCGCTCTTACCTCAAGCTACAATCAAAGCGCGTACCCGGCAAGGCGATCAAACGGCAATTTCGCCGACTTCAAATCAGGCCTGCCCCATCTTCGCTTCTTCTTCCGCCTCCAAAGCAAACGCCGCTACCGTCCTGTTTCTCCCGTTCAGCTTAGCCTTCAGCAAAGCTCCGTCCGCGCGGTTGATCAAGGTCGTGGTCGGGCCCGAAACCGGAGACGAGGCGATCCCCACGGAAACGGACAGCGGCCCGACGATGCGCGCGCGATAGGAAAATGGCGTGGCGAAGACGCGCATGCGAAGCTTCTCGGCAAGCGCAAAGCCTGCCTCGTCGGCCATGTCGGTGGCAATGACGGTCAGCTCCTCCCCGCCGAAGCGATAGACCGTGCCGGCTTCGCCGACCGTATCGGCGACAATCTGCCCGACATGCCGCAACACCTCGTCGCCGGCGTCATGGCCGAACTCGTCGTTGAAGCGCTTGAAGTGATCGATGTCGATCATCATGCAGATGACCGTGCGGGCGGATTGATCCCTGTGGAGATTGTTGAGCGTCTCGTCCAGGGAGCGCCTGTTGAGCAGACCGGTCAGCGCATCGCGCACGGCAAGATTGATGAGCCTGTCACGCAATTGCAGGTTGGCGATGGCAAGGCCGATATTTTCTGCGATCAGCTCCAGATAGAGCCGTGGCGCATCGGCAGCGGTCGCGTCCTTCGAGCGGTCCTCGAAATAAAGCAGGCCGATGGCCTCGCCGAGCGCGGTCAGGGGAACGCAGAGGCCGGGTACGCCGGAGTCATCCAGATGCTGGCAGGGAATATCGTTGTTCGCCACATGGCTGACATGCGGTCGCCCCCGGCGCAGGCCCCAGCAGGCGGACGCCGCAAAAGAAGGCTCGGTATGGGTGGGATCCAGCCATCGGCTGACTTCCGTCAACGCCGTCCTGCTCTCGTTCATCGTATAAAGACATCCCGCGATGCCGGGAAAGATCTGCGGCACGAAAAGCGCGACCACTTCGGCAAGCTCGCCCTGTGCGTAGCAGGCCTGCAGACGGTGCATCATCTGCAGGATGAGATCCTTGGTCTCCAGGTCGCGCTTGCGCTCGGCATCCAGCCGGTTGCGCTCCAGGCCGTTCTCGCGAAAAATCTGTATGGCGTCGTTCATTTCGCCGATCTCGTCGCGACGGCGATCGGTCGGCACTTCGACGGCATAGTCCTGCTTTGCCAGCCGGTTGACGATTCCCGTCATGCGGACCAGCGGCAGCGCAACCCGGCGCCGCAATATGAAGTAGAGCACGCCGAGGAAAATCGCCGCAGTCAATGCGAGCATCACCTTGGCGACATCGGCCCAGAGATCGCTGCGCGCCTGTGCCGAGCGGACGGCGGCCTCGGTGCGAGCCGTCGCCAATGCGCGAAACTGGCTGACGCTGTTGAGAAGCGTCGTCTGCACGCGTTCGTGCTCCGGGCCGAACAGGGCGTCCCGCGCACCGGCCTGATTGCCGCCGGTATAGGCGGCGACCGCGGCTTCTTCCACCTTGTCCAGCGCTTGCGCGTTCACCGCCACGTCTTCGACCACCTGAAGCTCCGCATCCGGTATGCCGATGCCGCGCAGGTTGTTGATCGCCGTATCGCGACGACGCTCTTCGCCTTCATCGACGGTGAAAGCATCGAGATGCCTCTCCTCTCCGCGCATCACGTAGAGACGGGCTTCATCGGTCGTTTCCTCGGCACCGAGGGCAAGCTCCTCGCCCATGCTGTTCAGCAGCAGATGCTGTTCGACGGCCTGCCTTTCCTGCACAGCACTCCGAGCCGAGAGAATGAACGCCACGGCGGACAGCACGGTCAGGACCACGGTGATGCCGTAGGCCCAATTCGTAATTGTCGTAATTCTCATATGCCGTCCTCTGCGCCTCGCTCATGCATTTCTGAAGTCCTTGTCAGGCGAGTCTTCAGTTATGACACTTGCTCGTAGGATAAAGCCTGAACAAGCGGCATGGAAAGCTGATTGCCGGCTTATTTGACGCTTATCCTCCGGCGATCGCCAATCCGCGAAGCTCGCAAGGCGCCGGATCCCGATATCCCGATGCTTCCAAGCCGCCGCTTGCTTCGTTCGGGGTATGCCCGATGACATCGGTTTTCTCTGACGGGAATCTCAGTTGCAGCTGAAGGGCCGCCGCCGAGACTCCCGGCTGTCGTCAGGGGTGAGTACGACAGCACGGACAACAAATCGATTTTCAAACCAGCAATCCATAGGGTGACTGGAAGCTGGAAAACACAAGCTTAAGTTCCACAAGTGACTGCCCCATTTCGGCACGTCTATCGCTCAAAGTTCAAATTTATCCTGGCCAAGATTAGCGTCACCTGAAGCAATTGCTGTTCAGATCTCGCACAATGCCCAAGAGGCCGACTTTCCAACTTCACCAATTTTCCTGAACAGCTGCTCGTGCTCTGCACAGTTTCTGCAAAGCCCGGCGTCATCGTCGCACCATGAGCAACACATCCGAGACACCAAGCACTCCATCCGTTCGCCTGCCACATAGCCTCCTTAGGGAAGGCTGGTGGCTGGCGGACAATCGTCACTCTCAGGCCGATTTGCCGGCTCAGCCTGCCACCATCATACCCTTTGCCGCCATCGAACGCCGCGCGGGGAGCCGATGCCGATGAGCATATCCGATGCCCCTATCCTTCACGCCAAACCAACAAGCAACTCCAACCGCAAATTCCTGATACTTTTCGCTCTTGTAATATTTGCCGACTTTCTTCTTTTCGACAGGGAGCCCGGCCTCAACCTCTTCGTTTTCGCCAATGCCGTCGCAGCAGGTCTACTGATCTGCTCCAGAAAATCCCTGTCCTTTTCGAAAGCCGCTGGGCTCCTGTTATGCGGTCTCATCGCATCGGTCCCTCTTATCGAGACCCCATCCTGGATGGGTATTACGATCTGCTTGCTCGGCCTTTCCTGCGTCTCGCTTGGCGCCGGCGGGCTGTTGCCCCGGCAATGGACCCGCCTGCCGCTCGTGCTTCTCCGCTTCGTCCTGGACTTGCCGGCGCGGCCTTTCCGACGTGTGAGCTATCGTTGGTTGCAACGCCTGCAAAAGCCATCGGCGCGAGGCGTTCGCCATCACCTTCGTGGCTGGATCATGCCGCTGACGTTTGCCGCCGGCTTTCTTGCGCTCTTCGCGGCGGCCAATCCGCTGATCGACAGGACACTGCGCAGCATCGACCTCACTTTCCTGCTGCAATTGTTGAGCATGTGGCGCATCGGCTTCTGGCTTGTTGTCGCAGCCGTCCTTTCCGTGCTGTTGCGCCCAGGCCTGATGCGGCGCCGCCGTCATCGGCGCGGGGCCGCGGAAGTCGTCACGAGCGTTGAGGATGGGCTGTTCGGCCATGCCGCGTTGCTACGTTCGCTGATCGTGTTCAACGCACTGTTCGCCGTGCAGACGCTGCTCGATCTTGCCTATCTCTGGGGCGGAGCGAGCCTGCCCGATGGCATGAGCCATGCCGAATATGCTCATCGCGGCGCCTATCCGCTGATGGTCACCGCGCTTCTTGCCGCCATCTTCGTGCTTGTTGCCATGCGCCCCGGCGGTCCGGGAGACAAAAGCGTCCTTGTTCGCGGCCTGGTGCATCTGTGGATCGCCCAGAATATCCTGCTCTGCCTCTCCTCGATTCTACGCCTGGATCTCTACGTCGAAGTCTATTCGCTGACGGAGCTACGCGTTGCGGCCGGCATATGGATGGGCCTCGTGGCGGTCGGCCTTTTCTTCATCCTGCTGCGCATTCTGCTTCGCCGCTCCAACGAATGGCTGATCGCACTCAGCTCCGCGACGCTGGCCATGACGCTTTACGCCGCCGCAGTGGCCGATATCCCCGCCCTCATTGCCCGCTTCAATGTCGCCCATAGTCGCGAAATATCGGGTGAAGGCATCGTGCTTGACCTTGATTATCTCGCAGCGCTCGGCCCATCGGCCATACCGGCACTCGATACCTATCTGGTATCGCTTCCTGCCGACAGCGACGTCCGCAGGGTTCGGGACGCGCTTCTACGGCAGCAGGAGGGCCGCTCGCCCGATTGGCGAAGTTGGACATATCGCGCCGCGCGCCTCGACGACGACCTCAGACACGAGGCAGCACTTGCAAGATGAGGCCGAAACGAAGAAAACGGGCGGGTGAACCGGGACGCATCTCACATGGCACAGCGCATCCTCGTCGTCGACGACGAGCCCAATATACGCGACGTGATCTGCTTCGCGCTCGATCGCGCCGGCATGAAGACGACGACAGCCCGTAATGGCACCGAGGCCATGATGGCCTTTCACAGGGGCGACCTCGATCTGCTCGTGCTCGATATCGGCATGCCTGAAATGGATGGGCTGGAAGTCTGCCGGCGCGTCCGGAAGACCTCGAATGTTCCAATCCTCTTCCTCTCGGCCCGCGACGAGGAAATCGACAGGATCGTCGGCCTGGAAATAGGCGGCGACGATTATGTGACAAAACCCTTCAGCCCACGCGAACTGGTCGCGCGGGTTCGGGCCATCCTCAAGCGAAGCGGGCACGGTTCGGAGCCGGACACGAACAACCACTCCATTTCCATGGGGTCGTTGCGGCTCAATCGAGGTGGCCGTACCGCCAGTTTCGCCGATATGCCGCTCGCCTTGACGGCGCTGGAATTCGCGATCCTCGACACGCTATTGTCGCGGCCGGAGATCGTGTTCAGCCGCGATCAGCTTATGGAGGCCGCTTACGGCACCGATATGCAGGTCGCCGATCGCACCATCGATAGCCATATCCGCAATATCCGCGCCAAGCTTGCGGCGGCCGGCGGCAAGGGCATCATCGCCACCGTCCACGGTATCGGCTTCAAGCTGACATCGGGCATGGAAGGAAGCGCCTGATGCGCGCGCCACGGGTGAAACCGAAATGGCGACCGCCGCTCGCCCTCATCGTCTATGCCGTGCTTCTGACGGTGATGACGCTTCCGGTGCTGACCCTCATCTGGTTCCGCGTCGTGCGCGCGGCCTCCGGCGCCATCGCGCCGGCCGAAATCGCAACCCTTGCCGTCGTCCTCATCCTGACCTTGGGCGTCGCCTATGTACTGACACGCACCCTGACCGTGCCGATCAACGCATTGATCGCCCGCGCGGACGAGATCGCTCGCGGTGGACGCTCTGCGATCCGGCCGCTCGAAATCTATGGTACGCGCGAGGTCGCAAGCCTCTCGCAGAGCTTTCTCGACCTCGCCGGCAAACTGGTCGACCACTCCGACTACGTGCGATCCTTTGCCACCCATGTCTCCCACGAGCTGAAATCGCCGCTCACCTCGATCAAGGGCGCGGCGGAGCTGCTGCGCGACGATGACGACAGCAATCCGATGAGCCCGGAGCAGCGCGAGCGATTCCTTGCCAACATCATCGCCGATACCGAACGGCTGGACCGGCTGTTGTCGCGCCTGCGGGAGCTGGCGAAAGCCGAACTGCCGTCCGAGCAGGGTACAAGCAGCCTTAGCGACATTATCGCCCAGCTCAAAATGCAGTTTCGCCAACTGGCTATCAGCAACGAAGGCGCCGACGACGACGAGATGCTGACTCTGCCAGTCGAAGCAGCCGGCATTGTCTTCTCCAATCTTGCGGAAAATGCCTTTCAGAACGGCGCCACAACCCTTGCAATCATGGCAAGCGACGAAGAGCGGAAAATGACGATCCAGGTGCGCGACAATGGGCGCGGCGTTGCCGATGGCAATCGGGATCACATCTTCGAACCCTTCTTCTCGACACGACGCGAGGATGGCGGCACGGGCATGGGCCTCGGCATCATCAGAGCGATGCTCGCAGCGCATGGCGGCAGCATTGAGCTGCTTGAGAGCAGCAAGGACGGCACGACCTTTCAGATCATATTGCCTCGCATTTCCTGAAGCGGGACCGATTCGACCTGGTATGTCCAGGTTTCGCCAGCAAAAAGCGGCCGGAGGATAGAACCACCGGCCGCTTTGGCGCTCACCTGCAGAGTTCTACGCCGCCTGCGATTGCGCCTGAGCTTCCAAAGCCATGGCGCGCGCCGTCACGAAGTCGACTTTGCCGGAACCGAGGACAGGAACCTTGCCAACGGTGACTTCGGCGGGAACCATCATTTCCGTGGCGCCCTTCGATTTGGCGAATGCCAGGAAATCGCTTCGCGTGGCCTCCGGCGCATCGGTCAGGAGCACGAGACGCTCACCCTTCTTCTGGTCGGGCACCGCCGAGACGACGCTGAGAGCACCCGGCCAAAGCTGCGCCGCAAGGGTCTCCACCGCGGCCAGCGAAATCATTTCGCCGCCGATCTTGGCGAAGCGCTTGGCGCGGCCGCGGATCTTGACGAAACCGTCTTCATCGATGGTGACGATGTCACCGGTATCGTGCCAGCCCTCCGGCAGCGGCTCGAGGATACCCGGATTGTCGGCCCGCAGGTAGCCGGCCATGACATTGGCGCCGCGGATGTGGAGACGGCCGCCCTCGTCGATGCCGGGAACCGGCTCGAGTTTCCATTCCATGCCGGGCATGATCTTGCCGACCGTTCCCGTGCGGTTGTACATCGGCGTGTTCAGCGAGATGACCGGGGCTGCCTCGGTAACGCCATAGCCCTCCAGGATGCGCAGGCCGAATTTCTCCATATAGACCTCGCGGGTCGAGGCCTTCACCGGCTCTGCGCCGGAGAAGATATAGCGGATCGACCTCAGGTCGTAGGGGTGAGCGCTGCGCGCATAGCCGTTCAGGAACGTATCCGTGCCGAAGACAATGGTCGCGTTCGAGACGTAAATCAGCTCCGGCACGATGCGATAGTGCAACGGTGACGGATAGAGGAAGATCGGCACACCCGAGACCAGCGGCAGGATGGTGCCGGCCGTCAGGCCGAAGGAGTGGAACATCGGCAGGATGTTGAACACCTTGTCGCCGGGATGGAAGTCGATACGCGAAGCCGCCTGGGCGGCGTTCGACAGGATATTGCGATGGCTCAGCACCACACCCTTCGGCGCACCTTCGGAACCGGAGGTGAAAAGGATGACTGCCGGATCATCGGCGCTGCGCTTGACCAGCGGTCGATATTTACGGATGAGACCGACGATCTTGTTGAGGAAAGTGACCTGCGTGCGCAGCTCGTCCAGCCAGACGAACGCCACCTGCTTTTCGAGTTCCTCGACCACCGGGCCGAGCTTGGCCTGCGTGATGAAGGCGCGCGAGCTGAGAACGTGCTTAACCTCGGCGGTCCGGCAGGCGGACAGGATATTGGTCGCACCCGCCGTAAAATTCAGCATGGCCGGAACCTTGCCTGCCGACATGACGCCGAGGACCGTAGCCGCCGTGCCGTTTGCATTCGGCAGCATGACGCCGAGCGTCTTCTCCTCAGGGAACATCCTCCTGAACTTCGCACCGAGCACCGCGGCGCCGGTCAGAAGCTTGGCATAGGAAAGCTTGCCGGCAATCGGATCCTCGACCGCGAGTTTCTTGCCGCCGTACTCATGGGCGCTTTCGATGACGCGGCCGAGGACCGTGTTGTTCGTATCGGCGGTGCGGAACATCAGCGTCGACATGATCTGATAGAGGGCGGCACCGGCAGCAATGCGGCGCTTCCTGCCCTTCAGCTCCGCCGGGACGTCAAGCTTGACCGGCTCCAGGATCGTGACCTTGACCTTGGGGAAAAGACGGCGGCGAACATGGCTCGACGTCAGATAGGAGGCATAGCTCTTTTCAAGGCCGTCGATGCGAACGGGCACGATCATCGCGCCGGTCTTGTCTGCGACCATGGCGGCGCCGTCGTAGACCTTCATCAGCGTGCCTGTCACGGTCAGCCGCCCCTCGGGAAAGATGCCGACGGGGCTGCCGTCCTGGATCACCTTGATCAGCGAACGCGTCGCCATCGGCTTCGTCGGGTCGAGCGGCAGGAACTTGCACTTTGTCAGCAGTGGCCGCACCCACCATTTCTTGGCGAAGGCATAGTCGATGGCGAAGACGGGCTCTTCCTCGGTGATGGCGAGCGCCAGCGCGCCATCGAGCAGGCTCACATGATTAAGCGCGATGATCGGAGCGGAACCCGCCTTGCGGATATTTTCCAGTCCCTCGACTTCCAACCGCATGAAGGCGCGGAAAATGATGGAGATGAGGTCGCGGAAGGCGTTGGTGGGCAGCATCTTCAGCATGACCCAGGCGATCGCGATGTTGAGCACGGAGATGCTGAGAATAATGACCGGAACCGACAGGCCGACGGCCTGCAGGACGGCCACAAGCGCCAGGCCGACCGCGATGAAGAGAGCGGACAGCACGTTCGCCGCACCGATGACGCGGGCGCGGCGATCCTCGTTTGCCCAGCTCTGCATGGCCGCAAAGGTCGGGACGGCAAGGAAAGCGCCGCCGATTGCCATGCCGGCAAGATCGATGGCGACGCGGATCGTCTTCGGCCCCTCAAAGAAGGCGAGAATGGTTTCGGCATGGGCGGTCGACTGCAGACCCCAGAGGTTCCAGGCGAGATCGAGACCGAAAAGAGCGACGATCAGCATGCCGACGGGCGCCGGCAGAAGCACGATGCGGCCGGCAGCCATCCAGCCGGCGATAGCCGAGCCGATGGCCACGGACACGGCAAAGATTGCCAGATAGGCGGGAACGACGATTTCCGAGCCGCCAAGAATGTCGGTCACCATGACCGGCAGCATCGACATGATGAAGGCGCCGACGAACCAGAACCAGCAGTTCATCAGCGATGCGCGCCAGATGCGGCTGTCGGCGCGAAGCTCGTTGACCAGCCTGTAGCTTGAACGGACGACATTGGTATCGACGATGAGATCCGGCGCCTTGGAGCCGGTCGAGGGGATCATGCGGGCGGAAAACCAGCAAAGGATCGAAAGCCCCATCATCATCGGGCCGAAGATCCAGACATTCTCGCCCTCGCGAAAGGCGACCGCGGCGACCATGGTGCCGGTGAGAATGGCGATGAAGGTGCCGCCCTCGATCCAGGCGTTGGCCCTCGGGAGATCCCTGTTTTCCAGGTGATCCGGCAGGATGCCGTATTTGATCGGCCCGAAAAGAGAGGAAATGACGCCGAAGCCGAAGAGGGCAAGCATCAGGATCCAGATCGAGGAGAAGGCGATGCCGACGACGGAAATGGCTGCGACCCCAAGCTCGCAGCGCTTCAGAAGCTCCGCCATCTTGGCCTTGTCGTATTTGTCGGCAAGCTCGCCGGCAATCGCCGACAACAGCAGGAACGGCACGATGAAGATGCCGCCGGCAAGTGTCACCAGCGCCGCACCTTCCGTCGCCATCTGCGCGAGAATGACGAAAACCAGTGTCTGCTTGAGAAAGTTATCGTTGAAGGCGGTGAGGAACTGCGTCCAGAACAGCGGCGCGAATTTCCTCGATTTCATCAGGTGGTTTTGCATGACGTACCCCTCGTTCAGCCAACAAGACGCCACAGAGTTATTACGCAAAGGTTGAGCGCCAATGCAACTCTGCGGCGTCGTTAACAAAGTTTAGTCCTGACCGTCACGATTGAACTTAACGAGCAGCTTCTCCGTGCGGGCATCCTCCACCTTGCGGATCAGCTTGTCAGCCTCGCTGTTGTCGCGGATCGTCTTGGTGACATTGACCGCCGTCTGCACCAGCATCAGGATGCCCATGGCGAGATAGCCTTTGCCCCACAGATCGATCGGCATCATGTAAAGGCCGACGAAAAGCATGAAGGCGGCGGCGCCAAAGGAAATATAGGAAAAGCTGACCCAAGCCTGCGAGTGTTTCTGGAAGCTGTCGTTCATGGTCGTGTCCTCTCTTATGAGTTTGGTGTGTTCGGGTTCAGGCTGCTGAATTCATGCGCGCGCGAAGGCGGGCGAGCACGTCGTCCGCCGAAGGGCCAAGCGGTGCGCCAAAGCCGGCATTGGCAAGCTTTTCGACGATGGCCGTCTGCCGGCTCGCCGCGTCCATTTCCTTCATGGTCGAGGCCGCAATCTCGCAGCGCCCCTGGTAGGCCCGAAGGCGGGCCAAGGTTTCCTCGGCCTCGTCCAGGGTTGCCAGGCCGGAATTATCGTCACAGACGGCATTCAGCTTCTGCGTCTGCGCCGTGGCGCGCGCCAGCCGCTCGCCGCGCTGCAACTCCTGCAGACGCGCTTCCGATGCTTGGACCGTGGCCTTGAGCCTGCCGATTGTCTGGGTAAATTGCGCCTGCGCCTTCTCGGAAGCGTCGCGCTCGGCCTCAAGCTGGGCGATTGCCTCGGCCGCCTGCCGGGCAAGTTCGTCACTGCCCTTCTGCAAGGCGGCAACGGCCCGGCTTTCCAGATCCGCGATGCGGCCGGCAACCGCCGCGTGCTGGCTCTTTTCCTGTTCGTTCTGCGCGACGGCGATTGCCACCGCGCGGCGCGCCGACTGAATGGCGCTTGCCGCGTCGCGGATCTGCTGCGCCAGCAGCGGCACGGCGTTGCGATCGATGAACGCCTGCTCCGCATCGAAGGCCCGACCGCGAATGAGCGTCAGAATTACATTGAACATTTGTCGTCTCCCGTTTATGAACGATGTTCATGAAACGAGATATGCCAGAATCATGAACGTTGTTCAAGAACAATTTTGAACAACGTTCAAAAAATTGGATTGGAATTGACAATGGCGAGAAAAACGCTGGAAAAGCGCGAGGATCTGAAGCTGCGGCTGATCGAGGCGGCGCGCAATCGCATAGCGGCCGATGGGCTTTCCAACCTGCGGGCGCGCGACGTCACGCAGGACGTCGGCTGTGCGCTCGGCGGTCTCTATACGGTCTTTACCGATCTCGACGATCTCATCATCCACGTCAATTCGGCAACGCTGAAGGCGCTGGAGGCTTCCCTGACACTCGCGGAAGTCAAGAATCACACGCCGGCCGACCAGCTGCGCAACCTCGCACGCGGCTATTTGCGGTTTGCGGTCACCCACCGCAACCTATGGAAGGCGCTCTTCGACCATCGACCGCCGGACGACCGCCCGAGCCCCGAATGGCATCTGGAAGAACACATGTTCCTGATGGGCGTCATTGCCGCGCCGCTCGCCGAGTTGCAGCCCACGATGTCCGAGACGGCACGGGCCATTCGCGCGAGAACCTTGTTCGGTGCCGTGCACGGCGTCGTCAGCATTAGCCTCGAAGGTCGATTCGTCGGCCTGCCGATCGAGAGCCTGGAACTTGAGCTGGATGACTTTATCCTGACGATTGCAGCGGGCGCCGCGGCGAGACAGGCGTAGGCAAGTTCGCGCCCGTCAAGGGGTCGACGAGGCGTAGCTTCTGATATCGCCGAAGGCATAACCGCGCTCCTTCAGCCTGCGGATGAGGGCTTGCAGATTTTCCTGGCCGTCGAACTGGTCCTGAAACATCTGATCGTGCATCAGCAGGATCATCTTTCCCCGTTGGGTGAAACGGCCATATTGAAATAGGTGATCGATCTCGTTGACCAGGTGATCGACCGATTGAACCGGCTTGCCATCATCGCGATGCACCCATTCGAAATCCCAGCCATAGAGATAGAAGCCTGCTTCGGCGACGAGTTCATAGTCCAGCCACTCGCGCTCCCATTGGGCGACATTGATGGACAGATCCTCTCGCGATACCGTCGGAAGCCGGAAGACGTCCCTGCCCGGCAGCCGCGCATTCACGGTCGGCGTCAACCCAAGCACCTGATTGGCGTGCAACATGTCCGCCACCACAGCCTGCGTATTGGAGTAATATCGCCTGTAGCGGTTGTTGGCGTGGCTGTAGCTGTGATTGCCGACGGTCACCAGTGGCATTGCCTTGGCTTCCGCCAGCAGGTCCCGTCCCCCAGGGCTGGTTTCCACATGCAACCCGACCATGAACATGACGGCCGGCACATTCTCCTGGCGCAGCACCGAAAGAACATTCTGCGTTCCCGGCAACGGACCATCGTCAAATGTGAGATAGATCGTTCTGTCCGCCGCCTGGCCGGCGATGGCGGAGACCGCAACAAGGATAGCGGTCAACAACAATCTGCCCAGTGCATTCTCCAGACTGTTCAATCCGCCCAAGCCAGCCGCCTCCCGCATGAATAAGGCAAACTGGCATATCGCATCGGACAAGGAAAGCGCCGCGAACGCGACAAAAGCAAAGGGCGCTCTACCCGTTTCCGGGGAGCGCCCTTGCTTTTTAACCCGGACAGCAAACGCCGGCTCGACACGAAAATGCCGGCCCGGCAGGCCATCGATACAGGTGATGGAGCGCAGATAATAGCGAATCGCACCCTTTGCAAGGGCTAACTTCGAAAAACTTCAAAGCTCCGCCACATGGCAGAGCCATTTGGCATTATTCGCACATATCTGCCGCCCCCGATTTGCGTCAGGCGGCCTGCAAGGTCGCATCGCGCGGGATCTCGACATCGATCTCCAGCATGGAGACATCCTTGTCGCGATCCATCTTCACCTGCACCTTGTCACGATCGACCTGGACATGCTTGGCGATGACGGCGAGAATTTCCTCTCTCAGCACGGATACGAGATCCGAACCCACCGAGGCGCGCTCGTGGGCAAGGAGGATCTGCAGGCGCTCGCGCGCCATCGGTGCAGATCTCTGCTTGCGAAACAGTCCGAAAATGCTCATGCGGCCCTCCTTGCGAAGATTTTGCCGAAGATACCCCGCTTCTCGCCGGGGATGGTGATCGGCAGCTGCTCGCCGGCAAGACGGCGTGCTGCTTCGAAATAGGCTACAGACGGCGCGCAACGGGCATCGGCAAGCGTAACTGGCGAACCGAGGTTGGAGGCGCGCAGCACGTCCGTGCTCTCCGGGATGATGCCGAGCAGCGGGATGGAGAGGATCTCCAGCACGTCGTCGACCTTCAGCATGTCGCCGCGTTCGGCGCGGGCGGCATCGAAGCGGGTCAGCAGGAGGTGCTTTTCCATGCGCTCGCCGCGCTCCGCCTTGAGCGTCTTTGCATCCAGCAGGCCGATGATGCGATCGGAATCGCGCACCGAGGAGACTTCCGGGTTGGTGACGACGACGGCAACATCGGCATGGCGCATGGCAAGCGTTGCGCCGCGCTCGATGCCGGCCGGGCTGTCGCAGATGACCCAGTCGAAATAGCTCCTGAGCTCATTGATGACGCGCTCGACACCCTCGGGCGTCAGATTGTCCTTGTCACGCGTCTGCGAAGCCGGCAGGAGGAAGAGCGTCTCCAGCCGCTTGTCGCGGATCAGGGCCTGCGGCAGCTTGGCATCGCCATGGATGACGTTGACGAGGTCGTAGACAACGCGGCGTTCCGCACCCATGACCAGATCGAGATTGCGCAGACCGACGTCGAAATCGACCACGACGACCTTCTCGTTTCTCTGCGCCAGAGCCGCCCCCAGTGCGGCCGTGGAAGTTGTCTTTCCAACTCCGCCCTTGCCTGATGTGACGACGATTACCTTGCCCATCTCGCTCTCCTGTTTTGGCCGGCTTCGGCTCAGATTAGTTTCTCGGCCATGATCGTCTCACCATCCAGCCAGAGCTGGACGGCTTGCCCCCTGAGGCCGGGTGATACGTCTTCCGCCATCTTGTAGATTCCATCGATCGCCAGCAGCTCGGCCTCGAGCTTGCGGCAAAAGATTCGCGCCGAAGCGTTGCCGATCGAACCCGCCATGGCACGCCCCCGCAGGGCGCCGTAAATGTGGACGGATCCACCCGCGATCACTTCCGCGCCCGATGCCACCGAACCGATGATGGTGACATCGCCCTCGGGGAAGATCACCGACTGGCCCGAACGCACCGGCTCGCGAATAATCAATGACTGCGTCACCGGCCGGATTTCCGGCGGCGGCGACTTGGGCTCGCTGTTGCGACGCTCCACCACGGGCTCCGCCTCGGCGACTTCGAAGTCGGCAGCCGGACGTCCACCCTTCAGGATTGGCGGCATCCCAGGCCCAGCGATCGACGGACGTCCGCCCTCGATGCCCATGATGCTGACATTGCGGGCCGTAAGCTCGCCGATCAGCTCCTTGAGCTGAGGGCGATCGATCGGCAGGTCGGTGATGTCAAGCACGACCGGCCGCCCCAGAAAGAAGCCGGCCGAACGGGCTGCCAGATCATCAAGCCGGATCAACCACTGTTCCAGCGGAAGATCCGGCGAAAGTACGACCGCCAGAAAGGAGCGGCCCTTGATACGGATCGAACGAGCGTCTGTTAGCACTTTGGTCATCTATGTAAATAAATCGTTGACCGTTTGTAGCGCTCATATGGTTAACAAGTGGTTAACGCGAGCTCTCGTTGGAGCCGGAACCGCCCCACAAAACGGCAATGCTCGCGAGCGCAGAAGGCTCGTTGGAACCGGGGTCGTAGACGCATGGAGCGGCAAAAATCGCAGCTCCCGCAAGGAAAAGAATGATCGGTCTCATGAGATCCTCCGGGCGCGAGGCGTACGCCGCCTTGCTGGATATCCGATGCAGAAAAATTAACGATTCTGCGCGCCCCACCCTCCGGTACGGCGCGCAATATCGAGACGTGAACGATTCTCAGGCGAGCTTCAGCTCGACATCGATGTTGCCGCGAGTCGCCTTCGAGTAGGGGCAGGTCTGGTGCGCTTCCTCGACCAGCACCCGCGCCAGCTCAGGCTCGATGCCGGGCATGCTGATGGTGAGGCGAGCCTGCAGGAAGTAGGCGCCGTCCGTGGTGCCCAGATCCACTTCGGCATCGACGGCGAGAGCGGCGGGCAGCTTGACCTTGCGCTTGCCGGCGGCCAGACCCATTGCGCCGATGAAGCAAGCCGACCAGCCGGCCGCGAAGAGCTGCTCGGGATTGGTGCCGGCGTGAGCGCTGCCGGGAGGCGAGAGCTTGACCTCCAGTTGGCCGTCATCGCTGCGGGCCGAGCCGTCGCGGCCGCCGATGGTGTGTGTTCTGCCGGTGTAGAGAACCTTGTCGATCTTGGTCATGGAACACTCCGTTGTTGCGTTACCCGCTCTGTTGTGTGGTGAGGGGCGACGTCCGTTGACGGAGCTGTTTTTGCTGGATCGAGGTATCCGGCATGTTTCCGGAATCGCCGGAAGTGTTACAAAACGTAGGCCCGAACAGGTCGGATACAAATGCTTACAAAGATCCTGAGGATCGTAAGCAGGTCAAAATGGGCGGAAAAGACTCGCATGGAGGCATGTCGGGTTGTTTCCAAGGAGAATGCCAAGCGCAGCGCCAGAGAGCGATTCCTGACCTGGCTGGCGCTCGCCCTCGTTCCTTTGCTGCTCGCCTGGCTGCTTGGATGGATTTGACCGCCATCCAGGCGACCGGAAGACCCACTCCTCAAAAATCCTCTCCGAGAGCGCTCAGGAGATGACCACTTCGGCGGCCAGACCGCCGCCTTGGCGGTTATAGAGCCGGACGGAACCGCCGAGCGTCTGGGCGAGCTGGTGGGCGATCGCGAGCCCAAGTCCGGTGCCGCCGGTGTTGCGGTTGCGCGATTGCTCCAGCCGGAAAAAAGGCTGCATGGCCGCCTCGATCTGGTCCCGGGGAATACCCGGCCCGCGATCCAGCACCGTTATCGCAATCTCGCCCGCGTCCCTGCGTTCCACAGCAATTTCAGCGGCGCCGGCAAATTTCAGGGCATTGTCGATGAAGTTGGTAAGGATGCGGCGAAGGGCATGCGGCTTTGTCGTCGCCGTTCCGCGAATGAGGCCGAGAATCTCGACCGATTTTCCGGTATCCTGATAGTCGTAGCTGATGCTCTCGATGAAGGAAGCAAGATCGATTCGCGAACTCTTCTCGCCATTGCTATGGGCGCTGCGCGCATAGGCGATCCCATCCTGCACGAGGCGCTCGATTTCTCCGAGATCCTGCAGAAGCTTGGCCTTTTCGGGTGAATCGTCGGCGATATCGGCGCGCAGGCGCATGCGCGTGATCGGCGTCTGGAGATCGTGCGAAATGGCTGCGAGAATCTGCACCCGCTCCTCGAGATAGTGCGCTATGCGATCCCGCATTGCATTGAAGGCCTTGGCGGCGTGCGCCACCTCGCTCGGGCCCCCGTCGCTCAAAGCCGCCCCCTTCTTGTTGGGATCGAGGGCGTCAGCGGCGGCGGCAAGTTCGGCGAGCGGCCGGATCGCCTGGCGAACCGCAAACCAGGTGCACAGGACAATCACCAGCATCTGGACGACGAAGACGTAAGGCAGCCACGCCGCGATCGGCATGATTCCCCTCGGCGTGACATCGATCGTCAGCGGACTGCCGTCGCTCAAGTTCAGATGCGCCTGCAGTCGCGAGATCGGGCCGGGTATCGATTCCATGCGGATCGGAAAGCGATGGCCGACGGCATCCTCAATCTTGGCGGCGATCTCCGCGCCATGGGTGGAGGTATCGGGCACGCCCGGCAGGCCGGCCCCCAGCTCGAAGTTATAATTGCCGCGGCTCAGCCAATCGACGAAATTCGCCCTTTCATCCGCCGGCAGGCGATCGAGCACCGCGATCGAGGTCGCGACGTCGTTTTCCAGCGTACCGAGCATGACGGCCTTTGCCGACATGTAACGCTCGATGTAGAGCACGCTGAAGGACAGACCGTAGGCAATCGCAAGCCCGGCA
This sequence comes from Martinezella lusitana, assembly GCF_010668395.1. GTDB lineage: Bacteria > Pseudomonadota > Alphaproteobacteria > Rhizobiales > Rhizobiaceae > Rhizobium > Rhizobium lusitanum_A. Next base: position 128,014 of record NZ_WUEY01000013.1, on the reverse strand, counting down.
AGCAGGATCAGGGAAATCCGCGAGCGCAGCGTACTGGGCCACCAGGGCCATCGGACTGGGAGGCCCGCCATCGTCATGGGCGCAGCTCCGCAATTTCCACCGGCACGGAGAAGACATAGCCTTCGCTGCGAACCGTCTTGATGTAGATCGGCTCACGCGCGTCGTCCCCCAGACGCTGGCGCAGCCGGCTGACGAGCAGATCGATGGAGCGGTCGAAAAGATCGGCGTCGCGGCCCTGTGTCAGGTTCAGCAATTGATCGCGATTGAGCACCCGCTGCGGGTGGTCGATGAAGACGCGCAGCAGGCGGTATTCGGCACCGCTGAGCGCGATCTCGGTTCCGTCCCGGTCGAGAAGATGACGTCCGACCGTGTCCAGCCGCCAATCCCCGAAGACCAGTATTTGGCCGGCTTCGCTGATCTGCAGGTTGGGCGGCAACATGCGCGTGCGCCGGAGAACCGCCTTGATGCGGGCAAGCAGCTCACGGGCGGCGAAGGGCTTTGCCAGATAATCGTCGGCGCCCATTTCCAGGCCGAGAATCCGGTCCATCTCGTCGTCGCGCGCCGTCAGCATCAGGACCGGCGTCGCCTTGTGCTTTCCGGCGCGAAGCTCGCGACACAGCACCAGGCCGTCGTCGCCCGGCATCATCACGTCGAGCACGATCAGATCGACCGAGTTGGCCTCGAGGAAACTGCGCATCTGCCGGCCGTCGGCAGCCGTCGTCGCCCGCAAGCCGTTCTTCTTCAGATAGCTCGACACCAGCTCACGGATTTCCCGATCGTCATCCACGATCAGGATATGGTCGACATGGTCCATTTTGATTTCCCACCCATCATCGCAAGCATCGACCTACGAATATTCATCCTCTTGCCGTGCCAACGGCGGAGGGCGCCAGCATATGCCGGCGCCCGCACGCACACTATCGCCGTGCTAGAATCGATCAACATCTATCACGGCCTGAGCGAAGGCTTGCGGCGCTTCCTGGGGCAGATTGTGGCCGATGCCGCCGGTGATGGTGCGATGCTCGTACTTGCCCGAGAATTTGCCGCGATAGGCCGACGGCTCCGGGTGCGGCGCCCCGTTTGCGTCGCCTTCCATGGTGATCGTCGGTATGGCAACCGCCGGCCCTGCGGCCAGCGTCTTCTCGTAGGCATCGAACTTTGTCTCGCCTTCGACCAGACCGAGGCGCCAGCGGTAATTGTGGATGACGATATCGACATGGTCTGGATTGTCGAAGGCCGCGGCCGACCGATCGTAGGTGGCATCGTCGAAGGCCCATTGCGGCGAGGCGGTGTGCCAGATCAGCTTTGCGAAATCATGCCGATTTTCCTCATAGCCGAGACGTCCGCGCTCGGTGGCGAAATAGAACTGATACCACCAGGCAAGTTCGGCTTTCGGCGGCAAGGGCTTGCGGTTGATCTCCTGGCTGCCGATCAGATAGCCGCTGACCGAAACCATCGCCTTGCAACGCTCGGGCCAGAGCGCCGCCATGACGTTGGCGGTGCGGCCGCCCCAGTCGTAACCGGCAACAACGGCCTTTTCGATCTTCAGCGCATCGAGAAGCGCGATCATATCGGCCGCCAGCGCTGCCTGCTGGCCGTTGCGCGGGGTTTCCTTCGAAAGGAAGCGAGTGGTCCCGTATCCGCGCAGATAGGGAATGACGACACGGTAGCCGGCACCGGCCAAGAGCGGCGCGACATCGACGAAGCTATGGATATCGTAGGGCCAGCCGTGCAGCAGCAGCACGACCGGGCCATCGGCCGGACCGGCTTCGGCGTAACCGATGTTGAGCACGCCAGCATCGATCTGCTTCAGCGCGTCGAAGGACGTATGGCTTCCGGCCTTGACGGCAGGCAGGCTCGAAGCGGAAGCCTTCGGTTGGGCGGCGCCGGCCATGGCCGGCAGGCCGAATTCGGCGGCTGCGACGGCGACGGCGGCAAGACCGAAAAAGCGGCGGCGGCTGTGATTGAGTTCCTCGGACATCTGTCTCTCCTGTCGATTGGATCGTGAGATCGAGAAAACCAGCCGCTTGTATCGTCGATGTGTCGCATGCGGCGGCCTTTTGAATGCCTTTGTAGCTTCAGGCCGTACAGATACAGTCTGATACAATCCGATTCCTTTGATCGGCCAAGGCCTGGCAGCGCCCGAAACGCCGGCAAGATCACACGCGCATCCGCCAATTTGTATCGCATTGTATCGAGGCCGACGACATCGACGTTTCGGTACATTCTCCCGTCCAGCCCGACACATTCGAGATACGTCGCCAGCGGCAGGTGGCCTCACCGCTGAGCACGGCACGTCGCCGTTGGCAGCCGGTCAATCGCTTCCAAAGGAGCAAGACGATGACGCTTCTCATCATAGCCTATCTCGGCGGCGCGCTGACGATCCTCAGTCCGTGTATCCTGCCCATCCTCCCCTTCGTCTTCGCCCGCGCCGGACAGCCCTTCGTCAGGAGCACGCTGCCTATGCTTGCGGGCATGGCGCTCACCTTCGCATGTGTCGCAACCCTTGCCGCGATCGGTGGCGCCTGGGCCATCCGCGCCAATGAATACGGCCGCCTCGCGGCAATCGTCCTGCTCGGGCTCTTCGGCCTGGGCCTGATTTCGCCGCGTATCGCCAGCGCCCTGTCCCGGCCGGCCGTCGATCTCGGCAACAATCTCCTGAACGCCGCCGGCGCGCATCGTGCGAGCGCAAGCGTCAAAAGCTCCTTCGTGCTCGGCATTGCGACCGGCCTGCTTTGGGCGCCCTGCGCCGGCCCGATCCTCGGGCTTGTGCTGACGGGCGCGGCGTTGAAGGGCGCCAACCTGCAGACGACGTTCCTGCTGCTGGCTTATGGCGCCGGTGCCGCGACCTCGCTCGCCGTCGCGCTGTTTGCCGGCGGCAGGATCTTTGCCGGCATGAAGCGATCTCTGGGCGTCAGCGAACGCATCCGCCAGCTCGCAGGCGCCGCTGTTCTCGCCGGCGTCGCAGCCATCGCCCTTGGCCTCGATACCGGCCTGCTCGCCCGCCTTTCCTATGCAAGCACCGGCTCCTTCGAGCAGGCATTGCTGGAAAAGCTGCACGCGAAAGCGCCAGGTCCGGAGACCGAAATTGCCAGCAACGGCGCAATGAAGATTGCCAGCGAAGCGGCACACCCGTTCCACAGCGATCTTCCGATCGAAGGCCCAGCCCCTTCCCTCGACGGCGCCGTCACATGGCTGAATTCCGAGCCGCTGACGTCAGCCGAGCTTCGCGGCAAGGTCGTGCTCGTCGATTTCTGGACCTATTCCTGCATCAACTGCATCCGCACCATACCCTATGTTCGCGCCTGGGCGGAAAAGTATAGGGATCGGGGCCTTGTCGTGATCGGCGTCCACGCTCCCGAATTCGCCTTCGAGAAGAATGTCGATAACGTCAGGAAGGCAATCGCCGACTTCAAGATCGGCTATCCCGTCGCGATCGACAACGACTATCGCATCTGGCGCGCCTTCGAGAACAACTACTGGCCCGCCCATTACCTGATCGATGCCAAGGGGCAGGTCCGCTACCAGCATTTCGGCGAAGGCAACTATCGCCAGACCGAACAGGCGATCCAGGATCTTCTACACGAGGCAGGCAGCGACATGGCCCAAAGCGGCCCGGTCGTTCCGGATGCAAAGGGTGCCGAAGCGAGCCCCGATCTCGGCCATATCCGCTCGGGCGAGACCTACGTCGGCTACAAACAGGCGACCGGCTTCGTCTCTCCCGAGGGCCTGAAGGCCGATACCCCTGCCAACTATTCGATTGCCAATCCCGACCTGAACCAATGGGGGCTGGCCGGAACATGGACCGTCGGCCCGGAACAGGCTTCGCTCGACACGGCAGGCGGCGGCATAAGCTATCGTTTCAGCGCCCGCGACCTGCATCTCGTCCTCGGGCCGTCCGCCGATGGAAAGCCGATCCGCTTCCAGGTGACGGTGGACGGAAAGGCCCCTGGCTCCAACCACGGCTCCGATACCGATGCCGCCGGAAACGGCGCCGTTACGGAAACCAGGCTCTACCAGCTCGTCCGCCAGTCCGGCGATGTCGCCGCACGCAACTTCGAGATCCGTTTCCTCGACCCCGGGGTACAGGCCTACGCCTTCACCTTCGGCTGAAATTCCCCTCTTACCCCACACAAGAACCAAACCCGACAGGAGTCATAGCTATGAACACGCGTTTTCTCTCCACCATCGCCCTTGGCCTTGCTGCAAGCACCATGGCGTTTGCGGCACACGCCGCCGAGATCAGGAATATCGTCATCGTCCACGGCGCGCTTGCCGACGGTTCGGGATGGCGCAAGACCAGCGAGATCCTCGAGAAGGACGGCTTCAAGGTCTCGATCGTTCAGGAGCCGATCACCTCGCTCGCCGACGATGTCGCCGCGACCAACCGCGTGCTCGACCTGCAGGACGGGCCGAGCCTGCTCGTCGGCCACAGCTACGGCGGCATGGTCATCACCGAGGCGGGAAACAGGCCCGATGTCGCCGGTCTCGTCTATGTCGCCGCGTTTCAGCCCGATAAGGGCGAAAGCCTGATCAGCCTCGCCAGCTCCAAGCCCGCCGGCGGCATGAACATCCGCGAAACAAAGGATGGCCAATACCTCTATCTGGATCCGGCAGCCTTCGCCGCCGACTTTGCCGCCGACCTGCCGAAGGACGAGGCCGATTTCCTGGCCAGATCGCAGGTGTTCGCTTCGAAGGCAGCCTTTACAGCCAAGGTCGGCGATCCGGCATGGCGGACGAAGACGAGCTGGGTCGTCGTTGCAAGCGATGACCGCTCCATCAATCCGGCCCTCGAGCGGGACATGGCAAAGCGCGCCGGCAGCGACGTGACCGAAATCAAGGCAAGCCACGCCGTCTTCGCCTCGCAGCCGGAAAAGGTCGCGGCCGTTATCGAAAAGGCAGCGAAAGACGCCGGCAAATAAGGGAAAACGGCGGCGGCCGCATGAATGGCCGCCGCCTGTTTCCTACACGGGATCGTAGCGGCTGACTTCGATCCCGGAGCCGACGGGCAACAGAACGGACGTGATGCCCGGCTTGGCGCGAACAGCCTCGCCGTAGCGCTTCACGTCCTCGTTGCCGGGCATGAACATGTTGTCGGCAACGATGATCGCGCCCGGATTGAGCTTCGGATAGAAGGCGTCCAGGCAGGGAATGTAGAGATCCTTCCACAGATCGACGAGGACGAAGTCGACGCCGATCGGAAGCGCCTTGATCATCTCGACAGCATCGCCGATCTGGAAGTCGATATGCTCCGACAACCCCGCCTTCCCGGCCATCTCCCGGGCAAACTCGGTCTTGTAGGCGTGCAGTTCCATGGAGATCAGCCTTCCGCCACTGGCGCGCGCGGCCTCCGCAAGCCAGATGCCGGAATAGCCGAAGGATGTACCGAGCTCCAGAATGGCGGGAGACGTCAGACTTTTCGCCAGAATATTGAGCAGCTGACCGGTTTCGGGCCCAACAGCCCTCAAGCGACGATCCTGGCCGCCATCGCGCCCGCCGGGCGGCATCTCTTTCGGCTTGCTATGCTCCTCGCGGATAAGTTCGTGATAGGCTTCAAGAACGGCTTCGATCTTCTCGTCCATGGCAAACTCACCTTCCAGGCAATCATCATGGGAATGTCCCAGGCGATATGGCTACATCGCGATATGGCGCGGCTCAAGCGCTATCCGGGAGCATGTCTGAAACTTGATCTTTTACCGGCGTTGTGCGGGACGCATTCTGCTCGCGAATAAGCTCGATCAGCGCGCGCAGCCGCGCGGGCATCTGGCGCCGCTGGGCAAAATAGAGGCTTAGTCCCGGATAGGGCGGGCTCCAATCCTCCAGCACCGAAATCAGATTGCCCGCAGCCATGTGATCGGCAACGGACGCTTCGCTGATATAGGCAAGCCCCGCCCCGTCGAGGGCGGCGTTCAGCATCAGGTCGGAGGCATCGAGAATGAGGCTTCCCGGTGCGTCGATGAGGATGGACTGACCATGCCGCTCGAATTCCCAGCGATAAAGCCTGCCGCTTGCCATGCGGGCTCGGATGCAGCGATGCTGCAGGAGATCGCCCGGAACAAGCGGGCGCGGCCTCTGGCGGAAGTAGGCGGGTGAGCCGACCACAAGCGAGCGTATGGTCGGAATGATCGGTACTGCGACCATATCCGTCGGCACGGCCTCGGCGAGGCGCACGCCGGCATCGAAGCCCTTGCCGATGACATCGACGAGGGCGTTATCGGTGACGATCTCGATCTCGACCTCCGGATAGCGCCGGCCATATTCGAGGATGAGCGGCTTGAGAAGCATGCGCGCGGCGCCGGGCGCCATGTTGAGCCGAAGCGTGCCCGACACCGAGCCGGAAGACATGCCGGCATTTTCGATGGCCCTGTCGAGCGCGGCAAGCGCCGGCACCACGTCCGCCACCAGCCGCTCGCCCGCATCCGAGAGTGTCACGCTGCGCGTCGTCCTGTTGAATATCCGCACGGAGAGGCGCTCCTCCAGCGCCGCAACCGCATGGCTGAGGGCGGACGACGACATGCCGAGCTCTCGTGCGGCCGCGCGAAAGCCGCCGTGACGCGCGACGGCCGCAATCGCCTCCAGCTCAGCCAGGCTTGCCTTCATTGCGCGATTTTCCTCATCAGACTGTGCAAACTTGTCCTTCTAGCCCGCGCAGATAGCGCATCTTACCTCTATCCGGAAGACAAAGGAGACGCCCATGCGCACCATAGACACCATCTACATCAACGGCAGCTTCGTTCAGCCCCATGGCAAGGAAGAAGCCGCTCTTTTCAACCCGGCCACCGAAGAGCAGATCGGCATCGTCCGCCTCGGCGACGAGCAGGACGTCGACAAGGCGGTAAGCGCAGCCAAGGCCGCATTCGCAATCCTGTCGCAAAGCTCCAAGGCCGAGCGTATCGCCATGCTGCATAGCCTGCACGATGCCGTGTCGGCTCGAGCCGCGGACCTGACCGACGCCATGCGCGAGGAATATGGCGCACCGGCATCCTTCATCGGCTTCTCGGTGCCGCATGCCGCCACGTCATTTCTCCATATGGCCAGCACGCTTGAAACCTATGAGTTCCGTCGCCGTATCGGCCACGCCGAAGTCGAGATGCGCCCCGCCGGCGTGGCAGCCGCAATCACGCCTTGGAACAGCAATTACGGCTTTATCTGCGGCAAGCTTGCCACAGCGATCGCGGCCGGCACGACCATGGTCGTCAAGCCCTCCGAAATGAGCGCGATCCAGACGCAGCTCCTCACCGAATGCCTGCACGCGGCCGGTCTGCCGAATGGCGTCTTCAACATCGTCAACGGCTATGGCCATGTGGTCGGCGCCGCGCTCAGCGCCCACCGCGATATCGCAAAGATCAGTTTTACCGGTTCGACAGTGACGGGACGGGCAATCCTTCAGGCCGCATCTGCGACCTTCAAGCGCGTAACGCTTGAACTCGGCGGCAAGAGCCCGAACGTCATTCTGGACGATGCCGATCTCGATACCGTCATACCCCAGGTCCTGGCGGCCGGCTTTGCCAATAGCGGTCAGGCCTGCATCGCCGGCACCCGCGTTCTCGCGCCCGAAAGCCGGCTGGCGGAAATCCATGATCGCCTTGCCGGCGCGGTAGCCACGCTCAAGGTGGGCGATGCAAGCGATCCCGAAGTCAGCATCGGCCCGATGGTCAGCCAGAAGCAATGGGATCGCGTGCAATCCTATATCCGTCTCGGCCAGGAGGAAGGCGCTCGGCTGATCATCGGCGGGGAAGGGCGTCCCGAAGGGCTCAATCGCGGCTGGTTCGTTCGCCCGACGATCTTCTCCGACGTCAGCAACGATATGAGGATCGCCCGCGAGGAGATTTTCGGCCCGGTACTGTGCGTCATTCCCTATCGCGATGAAGCGCACGCGCTCGAAATCGCCAATGATACGGTCTACGGCTTGCAGGCTTATGTCTTTTCCTCCGATCTCGCCCGGGCAAAGCGGGTCGCCGAACGGATCGACGCCGGCCGTGTCGTCATCAATGGCGCACCGCACGAGCCGCTGGCTCCCTTCGGCGGGTTCAAGCAATCGGGCATCGGCCGCGAATTCGGGACATATGGCCTGGAATCCTTCCTGGAGCCTCGCGCCGTCCTGAGCTGAGCAGCACCCGAAATTTCTCCTATCTTCATTATTGACCAATCATTCCAAAAAATCTAAAGATGCCTTCGCCGGCGGTTGTCGTTCCGACATTCGGATGCCAGCCGCCGGCAAAGTCGCGGTGACGCAATCCGGTCGCCCGGCATCCGTGGTGGTGATCGAATGGAGATGCAGCGATGAGCCTTGGAGAGAGTGAACGTAAAGCCGCCATCGTGTTCGGAGGATCCCGCGGCATCGGCGCGGCTATCGTCAAACGCTTGGCTCAGGATGGGTTTCAGGTTGCCCTGACCTATCTCTCCAGCCCGGACAGGGCGCAGCAGCTCGTCGAAGAGATCGGCGCGCTCGGCGGAAAAAGCATTGCGATCCGTGCCGACAGCGCCGACGCCAAGGAAGTCGACGCGGCCGTGACGCGGACGGTCGAGACCTTCGGCCGGCTCGATGTCGCCGTCGTGAATGCCGGCGTCCTGCGCATAGGCCCGGTCGACGCCGTCAGCATCGAGGATCTCGATCTTTCCCTTTCGATCAATGTGCGCGGCGTTTTCCTGGCCGTGCAGGCGGCGGCAAGACAAATGGCCGACGGAGGTCGTATCATCACCATCGGCAGCAACACCGCAATCAGAACCGGCTCCCCCGGCAGCAGTGTCTATGCGATGACCAAGGCGGCGGTCGCGGCCATGGCAAAGGGCGTTGCCCTCGATCTGGCGCCGCGGAGGATCACGGTGAACAATATCCAGCCCGGCCCGACCGAGACGGACATGACCTCGAGCATGATCGACCGCCTGAAGGACATCGTCCCGCTGCGGCGCGTTGGGCGCCCGGATGAAATCGCCGGCCTTGCCTCCTATCTCGCAGGCCCGCAATCAGGCTACATGACCGGGTCCAGCCTGACGATCGACGGCGGCTACGTGCTCTAGGTCCGTTGCTTCCCTGCCGGCGGTCACCAATCGACTATGCGATGCGATCAGGCGTAGCGGAAAAGGGCCAGCCGCATTCAGGTTCCCGTTAGGATCATGCTCTAGTTTTAGAGCAATTCTAATATGGGAGCCCTTATGCCCGCGAGATTCCGCTATTCCGTTCCACAACGCATCCTTCACTGGCTCGTGGCAATGCTGGTCTTCTTCAATCTCCTGTTTCCCGACGGGATGAATGCGTGGCGGCATCTGGTCCGTAACGGCCAGACGCCATCGCCGGCCAACATTGCGAGCGCCAACATTCACGCCTATGCCGGCATTGCGATCCTGCTGCTCGCCATCGTGCGCCTCGCCGTCAGGTTTTCATCCGACGCGCCCGCCATGCCGGCCGGTCAGCCCGCCTTCCTGCATTATATGGCGCGGGTGACACACGGCCTGCTCTATGTGCTGATCTTTGCGATGCCGCTTACGGGACTGGCGGCCTACTATCTCGGCATCGATACCGCTGCCTTCGTCCATGGCGGACCGATCAAATCCCTGCTCTGGATCGTCGTCGTCCTTCACATTCTCGGCGCGCTCGTTCAGCACTTCTATTTCCGATCGGACGTATTGCGCCGCATGACGATCGGCTAGAAACGGCCGTGCGTTTGGCGGCTAGGCCGATTGGCGGCCAAAATGCCTTTCGAAGGAGAACAGCGCCGTCGGCAACCGACTTCCCCCTTCAAGCGCCAAATCGGCCAGGATCTCGCCGACAACGCTGGTGAACTTGAAGCCGTGGCCGGAGCAAGCCGAAGACATGACCACGTTCGGCTGGCCCGGCACCGTGTCGATCAGAAAATCCTCGCTCGGCAGCATGGTATAGCGACAGGTCGTCGCCCGCACGCGAAACGACGCCGCATCCGGCAGGCGCTTGCGGGCAAAGCCGTCGAGCAAATCGGTATCCGTGTCGTTGACCGGCGGATTGGGCAGGGTGGGATCGATGGGTTCCCGGAAATGGGCGTGGCGGCCGATTTTCACGCCGTCGACGCCGATTGCCGGAAAGCCGAAATAGGAGCCTTCATCTCCCTCGTCACGCAGGAAGCAGGGCATGCGCTGCGGTTCCGCAACGAAACCGTCCTTCGGCTGATACCAGGCGACCACCTGCCGGATCGGCTGCGCATGCGCCTTCAGCTGCGGCACGAGCTCGGCAATCCATGCGCCGGTAGCAACGATCACCTTGCGGGCGCGATATCTGCCCGTGGTCGAAACGACGGTTACGCCCGTTTCGTCCGGATCGATGGAGACGACACGCTCACCGAAATGCAGGACCGCCCCATCTTCCGCCGCAAGCTTCAGATAGCCCATGATCGCAGCTTCGGGACGCACATAGCCACCCTGCGGATCGAGCAGGCCGATTTCGCCCTCTTCCAGCGCAAAAGCGGGGAAACGGCGCTTCATGGCATCCCGGTCGAGGATCTCATGCGGCAATCCATGCATGTCACACGAGGCGCGCGTGCCGCTGACGATCTTGCTGTCGGATGCCCCGATCTGCAGAACGCCTGTCACCGTCAGGATCTCGGCGCGCAGCCTCGCCTCCAGCGAGCGCCAATTGTGATAGGCCCGCTTCAGCAGGGGTACGTAGGATGGATCCTCGAAGTAGCCGAGGCGGATCAGGCGGCTGTCGCCGTGCGAGGAGCTGAGGGCATGCGCCGGGAAATGGGCCTCGATCCCGATTGCCTTTGCGCCGCGGGCCGCGGCAAAGGACACAGCGGCACTTCCCATCGCGCCGAGCCCAATGACGGCAACGTCGAATTCCGCAGACATATTATGCTCCAGTTTCATTGTCGGCCGGCGGCGCGACATCCGCGATCATGGCCCGCAAGGCTTCGATATCCGCATTCAAGGGCCGGTCGTCGCCATAAAGGGGCACGCGTGAGCGAACCGCCGCGTAGACGCGTTCCGTTCCCCGCGCCCGCGCTCCCTTGGAGACGAGGAAGTCCTGCGCCTGCGCCGCCGCCATCAGCTCGATTGCCAGGATATATTCGGCATTGTCGAGGATCGCGAGCAGCTTGCCGGCTGCCGCCGTCGGATGGGCGAGAAAATCCTCCTGAAGGCCGGAGGTCAGACCGCCGTCAAGCGATGCGGGAGCGGCGAGCCGCCTATTGTCATTGCTCAGCGCCGCAGCCGTATACTGCGCGATCATGAAGCCGGAATGGCTACCGGCATCGCTTGCCAGGAAAGGCGGCAAGCCGCTGACCAGCGGATTGACGAGACGATCCATCCGACGCTCGCTCATGGCTGATATCTGGGCAATCGCAATCGCCAGACTGTCGGCCGCCTGGCCAAGAGCGGGTGCAACCGCATGGGCTTCGGAGGAGACGACCGGCAGCTCGGGCGTGCCCGAGACGGCAGGGTTGTCCGTTACCGAGGCCAGTTCCTGATCGACGATGCGAGCCGTCTGCTCGAAGACATCCCACGCGGCGCCATGAGCATGGGGAACCGATCTCAGGCTCAGCGCATCCTGCGTCCGCCGCCCGAGGGCTGCGGCGACAAGACCGCTTCCCTGCAGCCGGCTGCGCAATCTGCGCCCGACCTTGGCGATGCCGGCCGACGGGCGGAGCGCCAATACGCTCTCATCGAATGCCGCCATCTGGCAACCGGCGGCCTCGAGCGTCAACGCGGCGATGGCGTCGGCCCAGTCCAGCAGGCGTTCGGCACGAGAAACCGCAAGCGCCGATAGTCCAGTGGCGCAGGCCGTGCCATTGACGAGGCTCAAGCCTTCCTTGGCGCCGAGCACCAGAGGGGTCAAGCCGATCGCCGCAAGCGCCTCGGCGCCGCTCATGGATACGCCCCTCACGGTCGCCCGTCCCTCGCCGATCAGCACCAGGGCGCTGTGGGCATTATGGGTGAGATAGCCGGCGGACCCCTTGGAGGGGACTTCCGGAATGCAACCATGCTCGAGAAATGCCGCCAGATGCCGGATGACTTCGGGCCGCACACCGGAATGGCCATGGGCGAAATTGGCGATCTGTGCCGCGATGATGGAGCGCACCTCGCGCACCGGCAAAAGCGGGCCGACGCCGCAGGCGTGGCTGAGGATGATGTTGCGCGAGAGCCGGCTCTGGGATTGGCGATCGACCACCGTATCGGACAAGGCACCGACCCCGGTATTGACGCCATAGGCGCGCACGCCGGTTTCAACGATACGCTCGACGATGCGGCTTGCTTCGGCAACACGCTCCCACGCCGCATCGGATAGAGCCAAAGGCTCCCCGGCACCGATGCGCGCAACCTCGCGCCAGGATAAAGGCCTATCGATCGTGACGGTCATTGCCCGTTTCCGAAATGACCGATGAACTGACGGAAGGCAGGCGAAGCGCCGCCGCCGAACATCTCGTCCGGCGTGCCGGTGCTTTCAACGAGCCCTTCCTTCATGAAGACGACGCGATTGGAGACATTGCGCGCAAAGCTCATTTCGTGCGTAACGACGAGCATGGTCATGCCTTCTTCGGCAAGCGCGCGCATGACACGCAACACTTCGCCGACAAGTTCAGGATCGAGCGCCGAGGTCGGCTCGTCGAACAGCATGACCTTCGGCTTCATGGCAAGGGCGCGGGCGATGGCCGCACGCTGCTGCTGGCCGCCGGAGAGATGCGCGGGATAGGCGTGGCGCTTGTCGGCAATGCCGACCTTTTCCAGAAGCGTCTCGGCCTCGGCGATGCACTCGGCGCGCGGGCGCTTCAGGACATGGACCGGTCCCTCGATCACATTCTGCAGGATCGTCATGTGGGACCAGAGATTGAAGCTCTGGAACACCATGCCGAGTTCGGAGCGGATATGATCCACCTGCTTGTGGCTCGCCGGGCGGCTTTTGCCATTCTTGTGGATCATTCGGATCTGCTCGCCATCCACCCAGATCTCGCCATCCGTGGCGATCTCGAGGAGGTTGATGCAGCGAAGAAACGTCGATTTGCCCGAGCCGGAGGCGCCAAGCAGCGAAATCACATCGCCGTCCTGGGCATCGAGCGATATACCGCGAAGCACTTCATGATTGCCGAAGCTCTTGCGGATGTTGCGGACTGAAAGTCGGGTGACACCTGGCATGATTTGCCTGCTCCAGTAAGCTTTAGGCCTTCAACGCCGGCGGAATGGCGCGGCGATGGCGGGACAAGGAATATTCCAGCAGGGCCATGGCCTGCAGAATGACGAAATTCAGCACGAGGTAAATGATCGCGGCACAGAGAAAGACCTCCATCGTGCGATAGGTCTGCGAGATCAGACGCTGGGCGACGCCGGTGACTTCCCAGACCGTGACGAGGCTCGCAAGCGCGGTCGATTTCATCATCAGGACGATCTCGGTCGAATAGGCCGGCAGGGCGTGCCTGAAGGCGATCGGCGCGATGATGCGGCGCACGAGCAGGAAGCCGGACATGCCGATCGAACGCGCCGCCTCGATCTCCTTCGGCGAAACGGCGCGGATGCCGCCACGGAAGATCTCGGCCGAATAGCCGGCGGTGCAGAGCGCCAGCGACAGGATCGCGCAGACGACCGGCTCTCGCAGGAACGGCCAGAGGAACGAGTAGCGAATGATCGAGAACTGCGCCAATCCATAGAAGATCAGGAACATCTGGATCAACAGCGGAGAGCCGCGGAAGACGAAGATGTAGCCCTTGGCGAAGCCGGACAGGATCGGATTGCCGCTGACGCGCATGGCGACGATGACGAGCGCCAGAAGGCCGCCGCAGACGATGGACAAGAAGAACAGCAGAAGCGTCGTCGGCACGGCCTTCAGCAGGGTAATCATCGTGCTCGAAAGAAAGTCGATATCCATGTCTTCTTCCTCAAGCCTGGCCGATCGTCGCAGCCGGCATGCTCCGGTTGGCGCGTCGTTCGGCCCTGTTGAACACGCGATCCGACAGGCTGGTCAGGATCAGATAGAGCAAACCGCCGACAATGAAGAAGAGGAAATACTGGCGGGTCGAGCCGGCGGCGACCTGGCTGGTGCGCATCAATTCGGCAAGGCCGGTCACCGAGATCAAAGCCGAATCCTTGAGGCTGAGCTGCCAGACATTGCCGAGGCCGGGAATGGCGAAGCGCAGGACCTGCGGGATGATGATGCGGCGCAGGCGCAGGCCGCGATGCATGCCGATCGCCGACGCGGCTTCAAGCTCGCCCTTGGAAATGGCGAGATAGGCGCCGCGGAAGACCTCCGCCTGGTAGGCGCCGGAAATAATACCGACGGCGAGCGCACCGGCAGCGAAGGACGGCAGGCCGAGAAAGCCGTCATAGCCGAGCCATTTGCCCACTGACGTCATCGCCGACGAACCGCCGAAATAGATCAGATAGATGATCAGCAGTTCGGGGACGCCCCGAAAAACGGTCGTATAGATATTGCCGATCGTTTTCAGCACCAGACTTCCGGAGAGCTTGGCGAACGCGACGATCGCGCCCAGCACGGCCCCGATGGCCAAAGCCGTTGCCGTGACGGCAAGTGTCATCAAGGTGGCGACGAGCAGAAGCGCGCCCCACCCGTTCGAGCCGAAGCCCAGCAATTGCAAGGTTGCCATAGATCCAATCCCTGTCCGTGGCAGTTTCACGCGTCAGGATATCACACGGTCTCCAGCAGCAAAGCCGGAGACCGGTGACCGCGACCTTCAGGTCGCGACAATCATTCAGGGCTGACGTCGACCTTGAACCACTTCATCGACAGGGTCTTGATGGTGCCGTCGGCAAGTGCCGACTTGATCGCCTCGTTGAGCTTGTCGCGCAGATCGGTATCGGCCTGGCGAATGCCGAGACCTTCGCCTTCGCCCCAGATGGAGCCGGCGATTTCCGGACCGGTGAAGGCAAGCGAGTCGTTTGCGCTGGCAAAGGCATTGGTGAAGTAGACGGCATCGTCGAAGCCGAGATCGATACGGCCGTTCTGGAGATCCAGATCGCGGTCTGCACCGGTCTTGTACTCGCGGATCGTGGCGATCGAGCCGAAATTGTCATAGACGAACTTGGCATAGACCGTGGCGGCCTGGATGCCGATGGTCTTGCCCTTGAAGGCTTCCTTGAGGGCATCGATTTCCTTGACGCCGGTCTGGCCGGGCGTCATCTTGATCGTGGCTCCGGTGCCGGCGGCATTGGCAAGCGGGCTATCCTTGGCGGTTGCGAAGGCGGCCGGCGTGGCGGCGTAAGGAATGGTAAAGCCGATGACCTGCTTGCGCTCGTCGGTGATCGACAGCGCATCCATGATCACATCGAACTTGCCGGCGTTGAGCGCCGGGATCATGCCGTCCCAATCGGAAGCGACAAGCTTGCAGTCGATCTTGGCGCGCTCGCACAGAACCTTGGCGAGTTCCGGTTCGAAGCCGCCGAGAGAGCCGTCGGCATTCGTCATGTTCCAGGGCGCGTAAGCACCTTCCAGGGTGATCGTCGCCGTCTTCCAGTCCTTGGCGACAGCCGGAGCCGCGAAAGCGGCGGTAGCCATGACACCTGACAAGAGAATTGCACTGAATTTCATTGTGTAGAGCTCCTCTGAGGTTGAAACAGGCCTTGCGGCACTTCCTACCGATCTCCGCCGGCTTGCTCGCTTTCCCAATTTATTTTTAGGATTGATTGCGAGGTTGTATAGGGTACCATATGAGATAATTTATGATATGCAAGTGGGAAAGTTGTTTTCGAGGCAGATTCAGTTCGTGCAAAGGGAATAGACAATGAAGCGTTCCGGCGAGATGAAACACGCACTGGCGGAAAATGACGCCGCGCCCCTCTATGCCGGCGTCAAGCAGATGATACTCGACCGCATTCACAGTGGCGAGTGGCCTCCCAAACATAGGGTTCCGTCGGAAAACGAACTGATCGTCGAACTCGGCGTCAGCAAAATGACGGCCAATCGCGCCCTGCGAGAACTCGCCAACGAAGGCGAATTGGTCCGCATCCAGGGCGTCGGCTCCTTCGTTGCCGAGCGCAAGGGCGCGTCGGCCCTGTTTGAGGTGCGCAACATCGCCGAAGAGATCGCCGAGCGCGGTCATTCCCACCAGGCAACCGTGATCGTGCTGGCGCGAGAGGCGGCGGCGCCGGAAGTTGCCGACGCGTTGGAACTCGATATCGGCTCGCCGGTTTTCCATTCGCTGATCGTGCATAGCGAGAATGGCGTTCCCGTGCAGATCGAGGATCGGCATGTGCATCCCGACGCCGCGCCCGACTATCTGGAGCAGGACTTCACGGACATGACCCCGAACGCCTATCTTTCGTCGGTCGCGCCCCTCAGCGGCTCGGAACATGTGGTCGAGGCGGTCATGCCGCAAGCCTGGGAATGCAAGCTGCTGACCATCCTGAAGACCGAACCCTGCCTGACGATCCGGCGGCGCACATGGTCGGCGCGCCGCGTCGTTTCCACGGCCCGGCTGGTCTATCCCGGAAATCGCTATCGCCTGGAAAGCCAAAGCGGCAAGTCTTCTGATCGTTAGTTGTATATGGAAGATCACTCTTCTGAGCGAATGCGGTGAAGGGTGCGTGTTTTGAGCACTCCGCGCGTTCGCCGCAGGGACGGAAGCTACGACGCCTGATGCATCAGTTCCATGAACACCGCGCCCAAAAGCAGGCCGGAAACGGTGGCCAGCACTTTCAGGATGGCGCGCTCGATCCGCAGACACTTCTGCGGCAGGACCAGCGCAAGCGATTCACTCGCCGCGGCGACCGATATGCACACCAGGGCGACGACGCGACGGTCATCCGGGTAAGCCATCACGAACAGGAAGCCCAGGAGACCAAACGGAACCACGCTGTCGATACTTGCCAGCGCCATGAACTGATACCGCGTCGTGACCGGGACGACGGTGGTCACGACGACCAGTCCGAGGACGGTCCAGGCAAGAGCGTGAGCGAGCAGAGCGAGTTCCATGCGAAATCATAACAACATATGGAACGGGTTTTCAAGCGCGGCACCGCATCCCAGCGCGCCCGGCCGGAACAGGAATACAGGCAATACTGCGAGCCGCGCCGCTCGCCATATGGACGGCTTTCTTGCGGGAACATGCCGCGAAGAGCACGTCAGGCCGCCGCGCCCGGTCATTGGCGCGCCGGTAGCTGCATGCCTAAAGACTGCTCAGCAGCAGACTCGTCTCGCTGTTGGCGACGCCATCGATCATGCGCACCTCGCGCAAGACCCGGTCAAAGTCCGAAAGGCTGGTGGCGCGGATATTGGCGACCAGATCCCAGTTTCCGTTCGTCGTATGCAGCGAATAGATCTCGGGCAGGCCGCGCAATTTACGGATGACCTGCGTCGTCGACTTTCCGACAACTTCGATCATCATGACCGCATGCACGGTCTGTTCGTCGTAATCCTCGCGCACCCGCACGGTGAAGCCCAGCAGCGTTCCGGTCTCGATCAACCGATCCAGCCTGTTCTGCACCGTACCCCGCGCAACACCCAGGGCGTCGGATAGTTTGGAGAGCGAAGCGCGCCCGTCGGCGCGCAGATGGGCGATGATCCGCCGGTCGAGATCATCGGGGATATATTTGGCAAGCGCCATTACGCAATCCTGATTTTGTCTTTTTGGTCAAAATTTCTGGGCAATTTGTGCAAACCCATACCAGAACTGACACAGTTTTGCGATTTCAGTCAATCGATCCGCTTGGTACCCTATGGGAAATAATCTCATCGAGGATACGAGAATGGCCGCACCGCTCCCATCGGAAAGAGCTTTCATCCCCTTCGTCAGCGTCGAGAACATGATGCGCCTCGTGCATCATGTCGGTATCGAAACCGTGCTGGTCGAACTCACAGATGCCATCGAAGCGGATTTTCGTCGCTGGGATCTTTTCGACAAGACGCCCCGCGTCGCTTCCCACTCCCATGACGGCGTCATAGAATTGATGCCGACCTCGGACGGCGCCGTCTACAGCTTCAAATATGTGAACGGCCACCCGAAGAACATGGCGCAGGGGCTGCAGACGGTCACCGCCTTCGGCCTGCTCGCCGAAGTCTCGACCGGCTACCCGGTGCTGCTGACGGAAATGACGCTGCTGACGGCGCTGCGGACGGCAGCGACCTCGGCCATGGCGGCAAAACACCTGGCGCCGGCTAATTCGCGCCGCCTCACCCTGATCGGCAATGGCGCCCAGGCGGAATTCCAGGCGCTGGCGATGAAGGCGGTTCTCGGCATCGAAGAAGTCCGTCTTTACGACATAGATCCGAGAGCAACGGAAAAGACCGTTCGCAACCTGGAGAAGACCGGCCTGCGGCTGGTGCCCTGCACCTCGGCCCAGGCCGCCATCGAAGGTGCCGACATCATCACCACCTGTACCGCCGACAAGCAGTACGCAACGATCCTCACCGACAACATGGTCGGCGCCGGCGTCCACATCAATGCCATTGGCGGCGACTGCCCGGGCAAGACGGAACTGCATCGCGACATCCTGCTGCGCTCCGACACTTTCGTCGAGTATCCGCCGCAGACCCGCATAGAAGGCGAGATCCAGCAGATGGATGCGGATTATCCGGTCACCGAATTGTGGCAGGTGGTGAGTGGCCGGGCCAAGGGCCGCAGCAGCGAAAGGCAGATCACGCTGTTCGACAGCGTCGGCTTTGCGATCGAAGATTTCTCTGCATTGCGCTACGTCCGCGAGAAGCTGGCGGGCACGGACTACTTCCAGAAGCTCGACATCATCGCCGATCCGGACGATCCGCGCGATCTGTTCGGCATGCTGCTGCGCGCGGCTTAAGAAGAAACGTGGCGGTCGAGTCCGTGATCGGACCTTCCGCCACCTGACGACATCTTTGATCCTTGCGAGGGGCATTCCGTCGCGGCAGCCAGGAAGCGTCACACATTCACTTTTTTCCATTGGGACCATACGGCGCCTTGCGCCGATGGCGCACGTCGCGGTCGGATCGACCGGATGCTCAGGGGCAAGGCTGGCGCCGCCAACCATGACGACCATAAAACGACATAGTAGAACCCACTTATGTTACTTAAAATACATTGAAATCACCATATTTTCCTTCTGCACTTCGCAAATAAAAATATGCTAAGAGTCCTCGCGAAGATGAGCGGAACAGGGCATCCCTTGCGGGCTGGCCGTCGCTCAAGAGAGGATCCTGGCCTGAACATCGTGCCCGAACTGGCAAGTCACACCAACGAGATGGCAGCACTCATTTCTGGCTTCGATTGGGCGACCACCCGTCTTGGCCCGAGATCGGCATGGCCCCCCTGCCTCACGGCCGCCGTCGATATCATGCTGTCCGCGCAAGCGCAGATCGTCGTGTTCTGGGGCGAAGATTTCATCGCCCTTTACAATGACGCCTATGCACCCACGATCGGCGACAAGCATCCGCGAGCATTAGGGCATCCGGCAAGGGAAAATTGGGCGGAACTCTGGAACGACCTTGAGCCGCTTCTGCACTCGGTCCTGCAAGACGGCAATACGATCGCCGCCAAGGATCGACCTTTCTATATCGAACGCCACGGCTATCCGGAAACGGCTTATTTCGACATTTCCTACTCACCCGTTCGCGATGCGGACGGTCGCGTGCTGGGTGTGTTCTGCATCGTCAACGAAACGACGGAACGCGTTCGTGCGGACCAGGCCTTGCGCGAAAGCGAAGAGCGTTTTCGCGCTGTCATATCGCAGTCGGCAACGGGCATCGTCCAATGGGAGCTCGATGGCCGCTTCGTCCTGGTCAACGGGCGCTTCTGCGAGATCGTCGGCTACCCGGAAAGCGAACTTCTCGGTATGCGGATGCAGGACATCATCTATCCGGACGATCTGCGCGAGAACATGCGGCTGTTCGAAATGACGATGGCGACCGGAGAAAGCTTCGAGATCGAGAAGCGCTACGTCCGCAAGGATGGCAGCCTCGTCTGGGTCACAGATTCCGTTTCCGGCCTGCGGGACAGTTCGGGACGCATCCAGCGGGTCGCCGGCATCGTCATCGATATCAACGAGCGCAAGCGGGCCCAGGAAGTGGAGCGGCGCCTGGCGGCCATCATCGCCTCGTCCGACGACGCCATCCTCAGCACCGACCTGAAAATGGTGATCACGAGCTGGAACACCGGTGCCGAAAGGCTCTACGGACAATCGGCCGAGGAGGCCATTGGCCAGTCGGTCATGATGCTCGTTCCGGATGACCGAAGCGAGGAAGAACCGGCAATCCTCGCCCGCATCCGCGCGGGCCAAAAGGTCGAACCCTACGAAACCAAGCGGCGGCGCAAGAATGGCGAGCTTGTCGATGTGCTGCTCAGCGTTTCGCCGATCTATGACGCTTATGGCCGGATCATCGGGGCATCGAAGATTGCCCATGATATCAGCGCGAAGAAGGAAGCCGAACGCCTTCAGACGGTGCTGGTCGGCGAACTCAATCATCGCGTCAAGAATGTGCTCGCGACCGTCATGGCCATCGCGCGCCAAACATTGGGACGAAGCGACGCCGACAAGTTCTCGGTGGAGACGTTCGAGGCCAGGCTCTCTTCGATGGCGCGCGCCCATGATCTCCTGATCCATGGCAAATGGGAGCAGGCGGAGCTGACCACCGTCATCGCGCAGGCATTGTCGCCCTATCCGAAAGACAGGTTTGAAATCTCCGGGCCGCCCATCAATCTTGCGCCGCGAGCCGTCGTCTCCATATCGCTCGCGCTGCATGAGCTTGCAACGAACGCCGCCAAATATGGCGCGCTGTCGGTGCCGGACGGCCGTGTAGCGATCGCGTGGTCTCTTGAAGGCGGCAAGTCCGACCGGCTCAAATTGCGCTGGGAGGAATCGCGAGGACCGGTCGTGATGCCGCCGACACGCAAGGGCTTCGGTTCGCGCTTGATCGAAAGCCTGCTGGCTGCCGAATTGAACGGCAAGGTGCATGTCAGCTACGAACCCAGCGGGTTGATCTGCGAGGTCCATGCCGCCGCCGGCATCGGCTGGGATCAGGCGCTCGATCCAGAGGAATGAGGTCGCTTCCCGCGCGGAAACGGCCCGTTCAGCGCATGCTTTTCGGCCGCGTCGCAAGCACGTTGCGGATCGAAAAGCTCGAATGGATTCGCAGCACTCCCGGCATGGTCGAGAGAATATCCTTGTGAATGCGCTCGAAGTCGCCCGGATTGGCGACCTCGACACGCAGCAGATAATCGGAACCACCCGTCATCAGAAAGCACTCCTTGATCTCCGGGTGCTTGCGCACCGCCGCCTCGAAACGATCGAGATGATCCTCCGTCTGCCGCTCAAGCGTTATGTTGATGATGACGGCGATTGCCGCCTCCGCCTGGGAGGTATCCACCAACGCGGTATAGCCGCGGATGACGCCCGCCTGCTCCATCAATTTGATGCGTCGCAAACAGGCCGATGGCGACAATCCGACCTCGCTTGCCAGCTTCGCGTTGCTGATGCGCGCGTTGAGACGAAGCAGGCGGAGAATATTGCGGTCGATCGCGTCGAGGGCAGCCATGCGGGTTCTTTCAAAAATTCGAAGATAATTTCAATATCAATGCAACTACACAATAATCAATCACTGTTTGACGGGTAATTTCACGATCGTTTCAATATTCTGCGCTTGAAAAACGAGGGTGGACATGGACGGCGGCGTAGCGGATTTCCGGGCGACAAAATTGACGGTCGACAACGGAGCGTGTGGTTATCTGACGATTGATCTGGCCGCCTTGGGCCGGAACTACGACAAACTGTCCTCCATCGTCGCGCCGGCGCGCGCAGCCGCCGTGGTGAAGGCCGACTCCTACGGACTTGGCGCAAGCCAGGTCTCCAAAGCGCTCTATGCGCGCGGCTGCCGGCATTTCTTCGTCGCACACTTCATAGAGGCATTGCGGCTGCGCCCGCAGTTGCCCGACAATGCGACGATTTTCGTGCTGAACGGCCTTCAGCCCGGCAATGAAGCCGCCTGCGCCGAAGGCGGCATCGTGCCCGTGATCAATTCGCTCGATCAGCTGCGGCAATGGTCTGACATTGCCCGCTCTATCCAGCGCAGGCTCCCGGCGGTTCTGCAATTCGATACCGGCATGTCGCGGCTTGGCATCGCGCCGGAAGACAGGAGCGCTGTCGCTGGCCATCTTCAGACATCCGACGACATCGACATCCTGTTCATCATGAGCCACCTCGCTTCGGCCGACGAAGTCGACAGCGGACAGAATGCCGACCAGCTTGCGGAAATGCGCCGCATCGCGGCGGAATTCCCGGATCATGAGGTCTCGTTTGCGAATTCCGGCGGCATCTTCCTCGGCGAAGATTTTCATGGCGTTCTGGCGCGGCCGGGGATCGCCCTTTACGGCGGCGCTCCAAGCGGTGGTGTCGCCAATCCGATGGAAGCCGTCGTGCGGCTCGATATCGCCGTGGTGCAGACCCGGACCGTCCCGGCGGGCACGCATGTTGGCTACGGCGGCGTGCATGTGACGAAGGGCCAGACCCGACTTGCGACCATCGCCGCCGGCTATGCCGATGGCCTGCCGCGCAGTCTCAGCGATCGCGGCGCGGCTTATTACAACGGCGTACGCCTGCCGATCGTCGGGCGCGTGTCGATGGACAGCATGACAATCGATATCAGCGCATTGCCCGAAGGCACCCTGTCTTTCGGTAGTCTGGTGGAGGTTCTGGGTGATCACCAGACAGTGGACGATCTCGCCCGGGACGCCGGCTTGATTTCCTACGAAATCCTGACCAGTCTCGGCCACCGCTACAACAGGCAATACCGCTGAACTTCCCAATGCTCAATTCTCCGAGGATATCATGAAAGTCGTCGTTCTGGGTGCCGGCATCGTCGGTGTGACGTCCGCTTACCAGCTTGCCAAGGCGGGCCACGAAGTCACGGTCGTCGACCGGCAGCAGGGTCCCGCGTTGGAAACGAGCTTTGCCAATGCAGGTGAAGTCTCCTTCGGTTACTGCTCGCCCTGGGCCGCACCTGGCATTCCTGCGAAAGCGCTCAAGTGGCTGTTCATGAAACATGCCCCGCTCATCCTGCGCCCGAAGGTCGATGGGGCGATGCTATCCTGGCTCGTCAAGATGCTGTCCAACTGCACGTCGGAACGCTATGCGCTCAACAAGAGCCGGATGCTGCGCCTTGCCGATTACAGCCGCGTCTCGCTCGCCCAGGTTCGCGAGGAGACCGGCATCGCCTATGACGAGCGCATGCAGGGCACGCTGCAGCTCTTCCGCACGCAGCAGCAGCTCGACGCATCGGCAAAGGACGTCAAGGCGCTCGCGGCCGACGGCATTCCTTATGAGGTACTCGATCCGGAAGGCTGCATCCGCGTCGAGCCAGCACTCCGGCATGTCCGCGAGAAGGTCGTCGGCGGTCTGCTGACCCCGAAGGACGAGACCGGCGATTGCTTCAAGTTCACCAATGCGCTTGCCGCAAAGGCAGTCGAGCTCGGCGTCCGGTTCCAGTACGGCACGACGATCAAGGGGCTCGACGTTCTGGGCGGCCAGGCGCGCGGCGTCGTGACCGACCGCGGACGCCTGGACGCCGATGCGATCGTCGTCGCGCTCGGCAGCTACTCGCCGCTGCTGCTGAAGCCGCTCGGCATCAGCCTGTCCGTCTATCCGGTCAAGGGGTACTCGCTGACGATCCCGATCACCGATGCATCGCGCGCGCCGGAATCGACCGTGATGGACGAGACCTACAAGATCGCCATCACGCGGCTCGGCGATCGCATCCGCGTCGGCGGCATGGCGGAAATCTCCGGTTATACGAACGATCTCGGCCTTGCCCGGCGCCAGACGCTCGAGCATTCCGTGACCGATCTTTTCCCCGGCGGCGATGTCGCCAAGGCGTCCTTCTGGTCCGGCTTGCGGCCGATGACGCCGGATGGAACGCCGGTCATCGGGCCGACGAAGATCAAGGGGCTGTACCTCAATACCGGCCACGGCACGCTTGGATGGACCATGAGCTCCGGCTCGGCGCGCGTCATCAGCGATCTCGTCAGCGGCCGCAAGCCCGATATCGACGCAACCGATCTCGCCATCAGCCGCTACGCCTGATCGGCCCGCCACATCCGCAACCGCTTTCAAAAGCCCACGGGTCGACCCGACCCGTGGCGATAAGGCCTGTCCGCCGGGATTCGGTGGGCGCTTCATACCTCAAGACAGGATCGGCGAGCCTCTTGCCCGCCGATATCGATCAATGCCTGGGAACGCGTGGCAGGAAGATCGTAAAGAGCCCGAGCAGCGGCAGATACGAGCAGATCGTGTAGACGAAGGGGATGCCGCGCGCATCGGCGAAATCGCCGAGCCAGGCCGCGCCAAGTCCGCCCGCGCCGAAGGCGAAGCCGAAGAAGATGCCGCCGATCAGTCCGACCCGACCGGGAATCAGCTCCTGGGCAAAGACCACGATCGCCGGGAAGGCTGAAGCCAGCACCAGACCGATGATGACGGTCAGGACGCAGGTCCAGAACAGGTCGGCATAAGGCATCAGCAGCGCAAACGGGATGACGCCGAGGATCGAGAACCAGATCACGAAGCGCGCGCCCAAACGGTCGCCTACGGGCCCGCCCATGATCGTTCCGACGGCGACCGAGCCGAGAAAGAGGAACAACATCAGCTGTGCGTCGCGGACATCCAGATGGAACTTGTCGATGACGTAGAAGGTGAAATAGCTCGATATGCTCGCCATGTAGACGTTTTTCGTCGCCGTCAGCAGGATGAGGATGGCAAGCGCCCACATTGCCTTGTTGCGCGCGATCGGCAGGGCGCGGCTCGGCGCAGGACGCGCCGAGTGCTGGCGACGGTGGTTGATGAACCAGTTGCCAACCCAGCTGAGAACGATGAATCCGATAACGGCAAGCACGGAAAGCCAGGCCACGCTCTTCTGGCCATGCTGCAGGACGAAAAACGCGGCGATCAACGGCCCGATGGCCGAACCGGCATTGCCGCCGAGCTGAAAGAGCGATTGTGCCAAGCCGTGACGCCCGCCCGACGCCAGGCGGGCAACACGCGATGCCTCCGGATGAAAGACAGCCGAACCGAAACCGATAAGGCTTGCGGCAACGAGCAGCATGCCGAAACTGCCGGCATAGCCGAGCAGCAGCAGGCCGGAAAACGTGCTCACCATGCCGACCGGCAACGAGTAAGGCATCGGCCATTTGTCGGTGACGATGCCGACCACCGGCTGCAGCAGCGACGCCGTGATCTGGAACATCATCGTCAACAGGCCGATCTGAACGAAATCGAGCGCATAATTCTCTCTGAACATCGGATAGAGCGACGTCAGCAGCGACTGCATCGTATCGTTCAGCAGGTGGCAGGTGCTGACCGCCATGACGATCGACATCGTCGTCTTTTCATATCGGGCCTGCGTACCCGAAAATGCCGCAACCATGGGGGGAATCCTTGCCTCTGTCGGCACAGTTGCCGACCATATTCTTTGATCCGCCTTTTACACGGCTTGCAGATGACCTTCTTTCGTGTTTTGGTCCAGTAGTTTCGCGATCGGGCCAAAATGGAAAAGCTATCGAAACAGTTGCTGGCAACCCTCGACAACGATCATGTGCAGAACATGCGCTGGATGGAGGATTCGCCTGCGGATGTGCTCGTGCATAGTGCCGAGCCGCCGCAGGGCTACACCGTTCCGTGGCATCATCATCGCCGCACGCAGCTGCTTTGCATCTTCGCCGGCGTCGCCGTGATCATGACCGCACGAGGCCGCTGGATGGTGCCGCCGGGTCACGCCCTGTTCATCCCCGTCGGGCTGGAGCACTCGATCGAGATCCTGAGCGATGTCAGCATGAAATCCGTATACGTGATGCCGCGCAGTCCGCCGCCGAAAGGCGAAACCCCGCGCGTCGTCGAGGTCACCGATCTTGCCCGCAGCCTGCTGCTTGAGGCCATTCGGCTCGGAGAAGCGCCCGTCAGCCATCGAAAGGCGAAGCTGGTCCTGTCTCTGCTCGTCGAGGAAATCGCGACGCTGCCGGAACGTCCGCTAGGCCTCCCCTTCCCCTCCGACCGTCGGCTGACGGCGCTTTGCCGCGACTATCTCGCCAATCCATCCCCCAACGCCAGGCTGGACGACTGGGCGGAAAAGCTTTCGGTGAGCCGGCGGACTTTCACGCGGCAATTCCGCAAGGAAACAGGCATCAGCTTTACGACGTGGCGCCAGCAGGCGAGCGTCTTTGCCTGCCTCCCACAGCTTGCCGAAGGACAACCGGTCACCAATGTCGCGCTTGAAGCAGGTTATGAGAGCGTGGCAGCCTTCACCACCATGTTCCGGCGCATGCTCGGCACCTCGCCGCGCGCCTACATGGCAAACCGCTGGACCTTCGAACGGCAATCGGCTTGAACCCTTGCTCTTGAAATGATCTGACGCTTCCGGCAAACAGCGCTGAGAGCGAGGGCAAGCATATGCGGCATATTCACATCGTCGGTATCGGCACGGGAAACCCCGAACATCTGACCGTGCAGGCGATCAATGCGCTGAATGCCGCCAATGTCATCCTCATCCCCAGCAAGGGGGCGGCAAAGACGGAGCTTGCCGACGTCCGCAGGGAGATCTGCCAGCGCTATGTCACCAACCGGGCCACCCGCTTCGTCGACTATGACGTGCCCTCGCGCCAGACGGCGGAGCGCAGCTATGTGCAAAGCGTCGACGAATGGCATGATGCGATTTCCGCGACCTACGAACGGCTGTTTCTGGCGCATCTGGGCGAACATGAAAGTGCCGCCTTCCTCGTCTGGGGCGATCCCGGCCTCTACGACAGCACGTTGCGTATCCTCGAGCGTGTCGTCGCTCGGGGCAATGTCACGCTCGACTACAGCGTCGTTCCCGGCATCACCAGCATCCAGGCGCTGACGGCGAGCCATCGCATCCCCCTCAATCTCGTCGGCAAGCCGGTGCAGATCACGACCGGCCGGCGGCTGACGGAAAGCTTTCCCGGCCTTGCCGAAACCGCTGTCGTCATGCTCGATGGCGAGCAGGCCTTCAGCAAGATCGACGATCCCGAAGCCTATATCTACTGGGGAGCCTATCTCGGCACCAGGGACGAGATCACCATCGCGGGCCGGCTGGCGGATGTTTCCGAGCGCATTCTTGCGACGCGCGCCGAAGCGCGCGCCAGGCACGGGTGGATCATGGATATCTATCTGTTGCGCAAAGGGCAGGATTTCGACGATCGCGAATGAGCCGCGTGGCGCCAAATCGTTTGCCCGCCGGTCGGGATTGTGCAAGGAAATGTCCCCTATGAAGGGCAGTTTTGCGGTTTCGGCCGACGGACAGACGGTAAGGGGACAAGCGTGCTTCTCGCAGGAGGAGACCGGGCGCCGCAGCGTTGCCTCACCTCTACCCTCCATGGTTCGCGGTGCCTGCCCCTCGCTGAGCGCACCGATGCAGACGGGCGATGGGCTGCTTGTGCGGCTGCGGCCCGCAACGCCAGGACTGACCGTCGCGCAATTTCGCGCGCTGGCCGAAGCAACCGAGAAGCACGGCAACGGACTGATCGAGATCACGGCCCGTGGCAATCTCCAGCTGCGCGGCATGACGCCGGAAAGCATGACCGGGCTGGCTGCCGATATCGACCGCGCCGGCATTGTGCCGGAAAGCGGCGTCGTCATCGAAGTTCCGCCGCTCAGCGGCGTTGATCCGTCGGAAATCGCTGACGCCCGCTCGTTCGCCGAGCGCCTGCGGAGCGCGATCAGTTCGCTTCATCCCAAGCCGGTTCTGGCTGCCAAGCTTGCCATCATCGTCGATGGCGACGGCCGGCTCGTTCTCGACGAACTCTCGGCAGATATCCGGCTGAAAGCCGCCGGCTCCGATGATGACGGCCAGCTATGGACGCTCGCCATCGCGGGAATGGACGCGACGGCTACACCACTTGCCGTCTTACACGGCGAACAGGCGATTGCCGGCGTCGTCATGCTGCTCGAAGCATTGGCCGCAATCGGCCCTCGCGCCCGGGGCCGCGATCTGGACGCCACGTCTCTGCGCGCCCGATTTCCAGCCCCGCCGAACCATAGCCGCAATGCAATCGCTCCCTGGGCCTCCCCCGTCGGCCTCATTCGGCTCGACGATCAGCATTGCGCCGTCGGGCTGCGCCCCTCTTTCGGCCAGATCCACGCCCGGGACCTCATCCGCTTTCTTGCCATTGCGGAAGCCGCGGGCGTGGGTGAAATCCGCACGGGACCGGAACACAGCCTGCTGCTCCTTGGACTTCCGCACGATCGTATCGAAGCCATCCTGGCTGCGGCGGCAGCTTGCGGCTTTCAGACGCGTGCCGGCGATCCGGCAAATTATGCAATCCCCTGCGCCGGCGCCGGTGCATGTGCCTCGGCCCACTATGTCACGAGACAGGCTGCCGTCGATCTCCTCGAGGTCGGGACCGACTTGCTCGACGGCTCGATCGAGGTGCATCTGTCGGGCTGCGCAAAGGGATGCGCCCATCCGTCTGCGGCGATGCTGACCATCGTCGGTACTGCAACAGGCCATGCTATTGTCGTAAATGGGTCATCATCGGACGAGCCTGTGGCGTACATCGGCAAGGAAAAGCTGAAATCGGCGCTCTCGCAGCTCGGTGAACTGCTACGAAACAACAAAGCTGCTGGCGAATCGGCACGGCAGTGTCTTAAACGGCTCGGCCGGGACGCAATCGCGACGGCTTTACGACAGGGATAGAAATGCCTGACTATGACTATATCCGCGAGGGACAAGCGATCTACGAGCGCTCCTTCGCGATCATCCGCAGCGAAGCCGATCTCCAGCGTTTTCCCGAAGCCGAGGCCGATGTCGCCGTGCGCATGATTCATGCCTGCGGACAGGTGGAAGCAGCACGGCATTTCATGTTCTCCCCCGATTTCGTCGCATCGGCCCGCAAGGCACTCGCCGACGGCGCCCCGATTTTCTGTGATGCGGAGATGGTGGCTCGTGGCGTGACCCGCGCCCGCCTGCCGGCGGCGAACGACGTGATCTGCACGCTGCAGGATCCGCGCACGGCGGACATCGCCAAGACCATCGGCAACACGCGCTCCGCCGCGGCCATGCATCTATGGACCGATCGGCTTGCCGGCTCGGTCGTCGCCATTGGCAACGCGCCGACTGCGCTTTTCCATCTTCTGGAAATGCTGCGCGACGGTGCTCCGAGGCCTGCCGCCATCATCGGCATGCCCGTCGGCTTTGTCGGCGCGGCCGAATCGAAGGATGCCCTTGCGGAGAGTTCCTACGGCATTCCCTTTGCCATCGTGCGCGGTCGCCTCGGCGGCAGCGCCATGACGGCGGCCGCCCTCAACGCATTGGCGAGGCCGGGCCTATGAGCGTGCCTTCAAGCGGAAGCCTGATCGGCGTCGGCACAGGTCCCGGCGATCCGGAATTGCTGACGGTCAAGGCCGTCAAGGCTCTGGAGCGTGCCGATGTCGTCGCCTACTTCGCCAAGCAGGGCAGAGGCGGCAACGGAAAGGCGATCGTCGGCGAATTCCTCAAGGCGGACGTGACGCTGCTGCCGCTCTACTATCCCGTTACGACCGAGATCGACAAGGACGCGGCGGACTATATCCGTCAGATCACGGCCTTCTACGACGTCTCGGCCGAGATGGTGGCCGCACGCCTGCGGGAAGGAAAAACGGTTGCCGTCCTCAGCGAAGGCGATCCGCTGTTTTACGGTTCCTACATGCATCTGCATGTGCGCCTTGCCGATCGCTTCCCGACCGAGGTCATACCGGGCGTGACCGCCATGTCCGGCTGCTGGTCTCTCGCCGGATTGCCGATGGTGCAGGGAGACGACGTCCTCTCCGTCCTGCCGGGAACGATGGCGGAAGCCGAGCTTGTCCGCCGTCTCGGTGATACGCAGGCCGCGGTAATCATGAAGGTCGGCCGCAACCTGCCGAAGATCCGGCGTGCGCTGGACGCTGCCGGCCGGCTCAACGAAGCCGTTTATGTCGAGCGCGGCACGATGGCGAACGGTGCGATGACGCCGCTTGCAAGCCGCGACGATGCCGAAGCCCCCTATTTCTCGCTCGTCCTGGTTCCGGGTTGGGAAAACAGGCCATGAGCGGGCGTCTCTATGTCATCGGCACCGGTCCGGGCAATCCCGCGCAGACAACGCCGGAGGCGCTGAGTGCGGTTGCGGATGCTCAAGAATTCTATGGCTACGGCCCTTATCTCGACCGCCTGACGTTGCGCGGCGACCAGATCCGCCATGTTTCGGACAATCGCGAGGAGCTGGACCGCGCCAAGGTGGCGCTGCAAAGGGCGGCGGCCGGCGTCAATGTCTGCGTCGTCTCCGGCGGCGACCCCGGCGTCTTCGCCATGGCGGCGGCCGTCTGCGAGGCGATCGATCACGGCCCTGCGGAATGGCGCGGGGTGGATCTCGTCGTCGTGCCGGGTATCACGGCCATGCTTGCGGTGGCGGCGCGCATCGGCGCTCCCCTCGGGCATGATTTCTGCGCGATCTCGCTGTCGGACAATCTGAAACCCTGGCCCCTCATCGAGCGCCGCCTTCGTGCCGTTGCCGAGGCCGGCCTTGTGATCGCGCTCTACAATCCGATCAGCAAGGCGCGGCCCTGGCAGCTCGGCAAGGCCTTCGACATCGTACGGGCCATATTGCCGGCGGATACAGCGATCATCTTCGGCCGGGCCGCCGGCCGGCCGGACGAGCGCATGACGGTTGCGCGGCTTGCCGATGCCCAGGCGTCGCAGGCGGATATGGCGACCTGCGTCATCATCGGCTCGGCCGAGACGCGCGTCATTGCCCGCGAAGGACGGCCTGACCTGGTCTATACGCCGCGTTTCATCCGGGAAGAGGCGAAATGATCGATCTGACCGAGCGCTGCTTTCACTGTTTCGACCACCGGCAGGCCGGCAGTCTCGGCACGCTCGATCATGATTATCCGGATGCCGAGGCGCCGTGCCGCTTCGATTTTCGCATAGGTCGCATCGCCACCGCTGTTCTTGGCGACGACCACGTCGATCCCATGTCTCCGCAACAGATCCAGCTCGTCCTCCAGCCGGAACGGTCCCCTGCCGTGGATGTAGTCGACGTGAGGTACCGTGAGCGGCGGCTCGACGGGATCGACGCTGCGGACCCAGTAGTGGTGATGCGGCGCCGCGTTCGCCTGATGCGCGTCCTGCCGGCCGGTCGCCAGGAAGACGCGCAGGGGCGCGTTGCCAAGGGCGGTCACGGCCTGAGAAACGCTATGCACCGGGAGCCAGTCATCGCCTTCGACCGGTACCCAGGCCGGGCGGCGCAGCGCAAAGGCCGCCACATCGCATTCCGCAGTGGCCCGGGCCGCGTTGGCGGAGATGCGGGCAGCGAAGGGATGGGTGGCGTCGACCACCAGATCGATGGCTTCGTCACGAAGATAGCGGGCAAGCCCCTCGGCGCCACCGAAGCCGCCGCTGCGTATCGGAACGGGCTGCGCCGCCGGATCGGCGGTCCTGCCGGCAAGCGACAGGACAACGTCGAGATCGGCGCGCGGGGCAAGGGTTGCCGCCAGCGCACGGGCCTCCGTCGTGCCGCCCAGGATCAGAATACGGGCCTTGCCCATGGCTGAGATACCTTCCGTTCAACCTTGGCTCACTCTTATCGGCATCGGCGAAGACGGTCCAGCCGGCATCGGCGACGCGGCCAGGCGGCTGATCGCCTCGGCCCCGGTCGTCTTCGGCGGCGCGCGCCATATCGAATTGATGAGCCCCGTCATCACTGGCGAGAGGCATCAATGGCTCTCTCCATTCGAACGATCCGTCGAGGCGGTCCTCGATCGACGGGGCAAGCCGACGGTGGTTCTCGCCTCCGGCGATCCTTTCTTCTACGGCGTCGGCGCGACGCTTTCGCGCCGCATTGCGGCCGCCGAGATGACCGTCATCCCGGCGCCCTCGTCCTTCAGCCTTGCCGCATCCCGGTTGGGCTGGCCTTTGCAGGAGACGACGGTCCTGTCGCTCCACGGACGGCCCATCGATCTCATCCGGCCGCATCTGCATCCCGGCCGCAAGATCCTGGCGCTGACCTCCGACGGCAAGGGACCTGCCGAACTGGCCACCCTGCTGCAAACCTCAGGCTTCGGTCAATCCAAACTGACGGTGCTGGAAGCGCTTGGCGGCCCGCATGAGAAAGTCTCCCGGCAAAACGCGGCCGAGTTCGCCCTTTCCGGCGTCAACGATCTGAACGTCTGCGGCATCGAGGTCAAAGCCGAAGCCGGCGCGCGGATTTTGCCGCTGAGCGCGGGCTTGCCCGACGACCTCTTCGAGCATGACGGCCAGATCACCAAGCGGGAAATCCGCGCGATGACGCTGTCGGCACTCTCGCCGCGTCACGGCGAACTGCTCTGGGATATCGGCGCCGGCTCGGGCTCGATCGGTATCGAATGGATGCTGGCCGATCCCTCGCTTCGCGCCATCGCCATCGAGGCTTCGGCCGAGCGCGCAGCGCGAATCCATCGCAACGCAGCGAATTTTGGCGTCCCCGCCTTGACCATCGTCGAGGGAGAGGCGCCGAATGCCCTTGCAGGGCTGCCGGCACCGGATGCGATCTTCATCGGCGGCGGCGGCAGCGATGCCGGCGTGCTCGATGCCGCCATCGGCCAATTGAAAAGCGGCGGAAGGCTGGTTGCCAATGCCGTTACGACCGAAATGGAAGCCCTTCTGCTTGCCAAACAGGCACGCAAGGGCGGCTCGCTGATCCGCATCGATATCGCGCGCGCCGCGCCCGTCGGCCGCATGACCGGCTGGCGGCCGGCCATGCCGGTGACGCAATGGTGCTGGATCAAGCCATAATCAGGAATGAGGTAGAGCGATGACAGTGCATTTCATTGGCGCAGGCCCCGGCGCCGCCGACCTGATCACGGTGCGCGGCCGCGACCTGATCGGCAAATGCCGGGTCTGCCTCTATGCCGGATCGATCGTTTCGCCGGAATTGCTGCAATATTGCCCGCCCGGCGCCCGCATCATCGACACGGCGCCGATGTCGCTGGACGAGATCGCGGCGGAATATCTGAAAGCGGCGGAAGCCGGCGAGGATGTCGCGCGCCTGCATTCCGGCGATCTCTCGGTCTGGAGCGCGGTCGCCGAGCAGATCCGCCGGCTTCAACAGCATGGCATCGACTATACGCTCACTCCCGGCGTTCCGGCTTTCGCGGCCGCGGCCTCGGCGCTCGGCCGTGAACTGACCATCCCGGCCGTCGCCCAAAGCCTGGTCCTGACGCGGGTTTCCGGCCGCGCCTCGCCGATGCCGAACAACGAGACACTGAAAAAATTCGGCGCGACAGGCGCGACGCTGGCGATCCATCTGGCCATTCACGCACTCAGCGAGGTCGTAGAAGACCTGACGCCGCTTTACGGAGCCGATTGCCCGGTTGCGATCGTCGTCAAGGCATCCTGGCCGGATGAGCGGATCGTTCGGGGCACGCTGGCCACGATCGAGGAAAAGGTGCGGGCCGAACCGATCGAACGCACCGCGCTGATCTTTGTCGGTCCATCGCTTGCCGCCAGCGATTTCCGTGAAAGCTCGCTCTACGACCCCACCTATCAGCGTCGGTTCCGCGGCCGTCAATAACGCCTGATACCGTTGCAAATCACGCTGAAATTTCCTCTAGTCAGCGCGGCAGGCCGCCAGACAACAGAGGATCAGGAAATGCAGCGCATTACCATCACCATCGATGACGATCTTCTGGAGACGATCGATACGATCAGCGCGCAACGCGGCTATGCCAGCCGCTCGGAAACCTTGCGTGATCTCGTTCGCGATGCCGTCACCCGCGCGCAGCCGACCATCGACGGCGAAGCCAGATGCTACGCGGCGCTCACCTATGTCTACGAACACGAAACCCGCGACCTGTCGCGGCGGTTGACGACCGCGCAGCACGATCATCACGACCTTTCAGTCTCGACCCTTCACGTTCATATCGATGGGCACGAGTGCCTCGAAGTTTCCGTGCTGAAGGGCAAGGCGGACGAGATAAAGACGTTTGCCGACAGCGTCGTGACGCAACGCGGCGTGCGCTTCGGGAACCTGCACATCATCCCATCGGACCATGATGCGGATCATCCCGAAACGCATTCGCACGATTGAGCCGGCGGGCAAGTTGCCCGCGGACTACCGGATCAATCAGAGCCGGCCCGCAATATAGGCCATGCTCTCCTTGAGAGCCGCAACCGGATCCTTCAAGGCATGCACGGCCGGAGCAAAGGGTTCGAAGGATGCCGGACCGGCATAACCGGCGGAAAGCAATGCCCGCAACTGGCCGACATTGTCGAGACGGTCTCCGGCATCGACGAGAACGCGATGCGGATCCCGCATGTCGGCAACCGAAACGCCGGCATCGCTGACGCCGGAAACATGCACGAGCCCGGTCAGATCCGGGAAGATCGCGGATTCGCCGGCGAGGTGATGGTGGAAGGTGTCATGCACCAGGCAGAACGTGGATTTCGCCCCGAGTTCCTCGATCGCCGCCGCCGCTTCGCTCTTCAGGCGCAGCGAGCAGATCTCGAAGCCGAGCGGCTCCACCAACCCCACGATACCGGCAGCCTCCAGCATCGGCTTCAGGGCCGAGAGCGCCTTGCGAAGATTGGCGCGGCGCGCCTCCGGCTCACGGCCGCTGCCGTCGTTGACCGGCACGAGAACGAGAGCCCTGGCGCCGCTGTCATGGGCGTAACGGATCAGCTCCGCCGCTTCCCGGGCGCGCTCGTCGTTCCATTCATTGAAGCGCTGCAGCGCATTGATGGAGATGATCGTCAGTCCGTAGCGCGCAGCAAGCTCCTTGACGCTGGTTGCCGGCGTGCCGTCCAGGATCGCGTTGCCGGCAAGATCGTTGCGAATCTCGACGCTGTCGACACCGAGCTCCTTTGCAGCGGCAAAGAACGATTCCAGGCTCAGGGACGGCGCGCACATATGATTGAGCGCGAAACGGATGGAACTCATGATAGGCACTCCTCCTCAAGGCGTCCGGCCGCAAAAGACATCTCGATCCGCCGCGCCTGCTTTGCGAAGGACTAGCGAGATTCATGGCCTTGTTCCATCGGCCTTAGACATCATTCCTGATAGATTTATCCCAGTTATGATGGAATTCCATCATAGGTGCTAGATGTTTTCCGAAACGAAGATTTCGAACGGCAGGAAGCTCTGGCCGGGTACCGCGGCCTCGCCATTGTCGATCGCCGCGATCATGAGGCCCATCAGCTCCTTGCAGAGCGCCGGCAACGGCGTGCCGATCGCCATGGCAACGACATCGTCGGCGAGCGCCGCCTTCGATTCCGGCGTCAGCTCGTTGACGACAACAATCAGCTTGCCGGCCAGCCGCTCCTCGCGGATAGCGGAAATCGCGCCCTCCATGCCACCGCCGCAGACGTAGAAACCGATAAGGTCGGGGTGCTTCTGAAGCAGATCGAGCGTCGCCTCATGCGTGATTTCCGGCGTGTCGAGATTGATAAGCGTATCGAGCACCTCGAAATCAGGCGCATTCTCGCGAAAATAGGAGCGAAAACCGATCTCGCGCAGCTCATGACCCAGAAAGCGATGACTGCCGACGAAGCAGGCGACCTTGCCGGGGCGACGGGCCGAACGCGCGATGATCCACGCCGCCGTGCGCCCGACTTTCCGGTTGTCGACGCCGATATAGCCCTGGCGCGCGGTGGTGGAGAAATCCGACAGCAGGGAAAAGACCGGAATGCCTTTTTCCTTCAACTCCTCGATCGCAGCCGTCACGGCCGGATAATCCGGCGCGACGAGCGCAACGGCCTGGCTGCGGGCGGCCATCGCCTTCAGTCTCTCGACGATGGCGGTCGGCGTCGAGGCTGGCACGAAATCCACATGCGCGTTGATCCGTGCCGTCGTCATCGCCTGCGCCGCGACCACCACCTCCTTGGCGAAAGCCTGGTAGAAGGCCTGAACCGGCTTCTGCAACACGAAACCCAATCGATATTGCGGCAGGTCTTCGAAGACACGCTGACGCAGGAGGCCGACGGCGTGATAGCCGATTTCCTGCGCCGCCTCATACACCCGTCTGGCCGTTTCTTCCCGAACGCGGTGACGTCCGTTCAGCACGCGATCGATCGTGGCGACGCTGACGCCGGATGCCTTGGCGAGATCGGATATGGTGGGGCGACGCATGGCTGCTCCTGAGATATGTCATCATTCATGACATCAGAGTTTGATGTGTTTTGATAGATTCCATCATTCCCGCATTGAGGCAAGCAAAAAGTCGATCTATCGTTTCCGGCATTGAGGCGCGGCGCTGTTGCGCATCGCGGGAGGCAGGGATGACGACGACAATCAAGCGTGACTACGATCTGCTCGGCGCAAGCGGCAGGCTGGCCGTGGAGACCGGACTTGCGGCTGCCGAATGGTATCATACCGATGTTCCGCGCAAGGACATGAAGGCGCTGATGCAGCGTTCCGACATGCCGGCGATCCGCGACACCATTCTCTGGCTCGGCACCATGGTGGTCTTTGCCGGGCTGGGTATCTATTTCTGGGGGTCGTGGATCTCTGTCCCCTTCTTCCTGGCTTACGGCGTGCTCTACGGCTCGGCCTCGGACAGCCGCTGGCATGAATGCGGTCACGGCACGGCGTTCAAGACGCGCTGGATGAACGATGCGGTCTACCAGATCGCCTGCTTCATGATCATGCGCAATCCGGTCACCTGGCGCTGGAGCCATGCGCGCCACCACACCGATACCGTCATCGTCGGCCGCGATCCGGAGATTGCCGTCATGCGGCCGCCGGATCTTTTGCGCCTCGTCCTGAATTTCTTCGGCATTCTCGATGCCTGGTATGCAATCGTCGATATGCTGCGCAACGCCGCCGGCGTCGTCAGCGCCGCGGAAAAGAGCTTCATCCCCGAAATGGAGCAGCCAAAGGCCATTCGCATCGCCCGCATCTGGCTTGCCATTTATGCCGTGACCATTGCGGCGGCGATCGCCATGGGCTCGATCCTGCCGTTGATGCTGATCGGCCTTCCCCGGCTCTATGGTGCCTGGCATCACGTCCTGACCGGCCTGCTGCAGCATGGCGGCCTCGCCGACAACGTCATCGATCACCGGCTGAACAGCCGCACCGTCATGATGAACCCTGTCAGCCGCTTCATCTACTGGAACATGAACTACCATGTCGAACACCACATGTTCCCGATGGTGCCCTATCACGCGCTGCCAAGGCTGCATGCGATGATCAAGCACGATCTGCCGGCCGCCAATCCGTCCATGTGGTCCGGCTATCGCGAAATGATACCGGCGTTCCTGCGGCAATTGCGCAACGAGGATTACTTCCTGAAGCGCGAGCTGCCGCCGACTGCCAGGCCTTATCGCGAGGAGTTCCACGGCGAGCTACCGGCCGCAGCCGCCCAGTAAGACTGAAATCGCAAAGGGAGGAAGACATGAACAACTGGATCGAAGTCTGCGCCGCTGACGCAATCGACGAAGAAGATGTGATCCGCTTCGATCACGACGGGAAAACCTTCGCCGTCTATCGCAGTCCCGAGGACGATTATTTTGCCACCGACGGCCTGTGCACGCACGAGAAGATCCATCTCGCCGACGGCCTCGTCATGGACAACATCATCGAATGTCCCAAGCACAATGGCCGCTTCGACTATCGCACGGGCGAAGCCAAGGGGGCTCCGGTCTGCGTCAATCTGCAGACCTATCCGATCAAGGTCGAAAACGGCACCGTTTTCATCGGGCTCTGAGGAGGCAAGCGTGGCTCATTTCGTCATCGTCGGCGCCGGAGAATGCGGCGCACGCGCAGCCTTTGCGCTTCGTGAAAAGGGATTTGACGGCGACATCACCCTGATCGGCAGCGAGCCGCTCGCGCCATACGAACGTCCCCCGCTTTCGAAGGGCGGGGCGGATGAGGCACCGGAGCCGAAATTCATCGCCACGCCGGAGCGTTACCGAGAACAATCGATCGACCTGAGGCTCGACGCGACGGTGACAGCGATCGATCCTTTCACAAAGACGATCGGGCTCGCGGACGGACAAACGCTCGGCTACGACAAGCTCCTGCTCGCGACCGGCGCCTCGGCACGCGGTTTTCCCGGTGCCCGCGGCGCATCCGGGCGCATCCGGGTGCTGCGCACCCATGCGGATGCGATGGCCTTGCATGCCGCTCTCCGCGCCGGGCAGCACATCGCCATCATCGGCGGCGGCTTCATCGGCCTGGAGCTGGCGGCAACGGCGCGTATGCGCGGCGCGGACGTCACCCTCATCGAAGGCCTGCCGCGGGTGTTGAAGCGCGGCGTGCCGGAGGCGATCGCCGAGGCCGTGACGGAACGTCATCGCCGGGAAGGCGTGGATATTCGTTGCAGCCAGGTAATCGAATCCGTTGAGGAACAGGCCGACAAGGCGATCGTTCGCCTCGCCGGCGGCAGCGTGATTTCCGCCGATCTGCTGCTCGTCGGCATCGGCGCCCTGCCGAATGTCGCGCTTGCTGCGGAAGTGGGTCTTGCGATCGACAACGGCATTGCCGTCAACGAACGGCTCGAGACCTCTGTTTCCGGCATCTATGCGGCGGGCGATTGCTGCTCCTTTCCGCTGGCACTTTATGGCGGACGGCGCGTTCGCCTGGAATCCTGGCGCAATGCGCAGGAACAGGCAAACCTGGCCGCCGCCAACATGCTGGGGGAAGACGCGGAAATATCCGCCGTCCCATGGTTCTGGTCGGACCAGTATGACCTGACATTGCAGATCGCCGGCCTGGCCGGCGAGGCGGTCACCCATGTACGGCGCGATCTTGGCGACGGAGCGTTCATCCTCTTCCACCTCGGCGCGGATGGACGGCTGCTCGCCGCCAGCGGTATCGGCCGCGGCAATGCCATCGCACGCGACATCCGCCTTGCCGAAATGCTGATCGCCGCCCGCGCCTGTCCGGATTGCGCCGCTCTGGCGGCAAATTCGGTCAAGCTGAAGTCGCTGCTCGCCGCATAAGATCGCTCCTAGACCTTGACGACGGGCGATGAAGCATAAATGTCTTCCTGTAACCGCAAACGGGGGAAGCAATGAAGATACTCGGCATATCTGGCAGCCTGCGCAAAGGCTCTTTCAACACCGCCCTGCTTCACGCCGCCGCCGAACTGGCGCCAAGCGGTGTCGAGCTGATTGCACGCACCATTCATGGCGTGCCGCTCTATAACGCAGACCTCGAGGCTGCGGAGGGCATTCCCGAAAAAGTACGCGAACTCAAGGATTTGGCCATCGCTGCCGATGGGCTGATCCTGTTTACGCCGGAATATAACAACTCGCTTCCCGGGGTGTTCAAGAACGCCATCGACTGGATGAGCCGGCCGTCCAGCGATATCGCCCAGGTCTTCGGCGCAAAGCCGATCGCCGTTCTCGGGGCTTCGCCCGGCAATTTCGGCACCATCCTCAGCCAGAACGCCTGGCTGACGGTGTTGCGCACGCTCGGGGCCGATCCATGGTTC
Source organism: Martinezella lusitana (assembly GCF_010668395.1). GTDB lineage: Bacteria > Pseudomonadota > Alphaproteobacteria > Rhizobiales > Rhizobiaceae > Rhizobium > Rhizobium lusitanum_A. The sequence continues at coordinate 88,711 of NZ_WUEY01000013.1, read as the reverse complement.
GGCGGCCGGCTGATGGTGTCGCGCGCCGGCAGCGTCTTCGATGAAAATGGCCAGATGGTCGATGAAAAAGTGAAACACAATCTCACGGTTTTCATCGAAGGCTTCAGCGCCTTCGTCTCGGACCGCAAAAAGGGCTGACACGCCGCTCGCCGCTGGGCCGCAGGGCAAATATGAAGCCTATGATTGAACCGACGAATAGCCTAATGTGACTGCGGCGCCGGGTCCCGACGCCTCCGGGGCCCCGCACATCGTCTTCCTTCGAAAACCATGAAATCCAATAGTATCGGTTACGTCTTCACGCTGTTGGCCATCACCATATTCGCCATACAGGACGGCATATCCAAGCATCTCGTCAGCGCCTATCCGCCGCTTCTGGTGGCGATGATCCGTTATTGGGCTTTCATGCTGTTCGCCGTCGCGATGGCCTCGCGCGCGCCGGGCGGCCTGCGACGCAATGTCATTACCAAGCGCCCTGTCCTGCAGATAGCCCGCGGCCTGCTGCTGGCGGCACAGATCGTCGTCGCCATCTCATCCTTCGTCATCGTCGGACTGGCCCATTCGCAGGCGATTTTCTCCTCCGGCCCGCTCATGGTGGCGCTGCTTTCCATACCGATCCTCGGCGAGAAGGTCGGCTGGCGGCGATGGCTGGCGATCTGCTTCGGTTTCGTCGGCGTGCTGCTGATCCTGAAGCCCGAAAGCGGTGTTTTCGATGCACGCTTTCTGGTGCCGCTTTTCGGCGCACTGCTGTTTTCGCTCTACGTCGTCCTGACCCGCTACGTCAGCCGTGAGGACGGGGCCATGACCAGCTTTTTCTATACGGGCGTGGTGGGCGCCGTCGCCATGAGCTGCATCGGCCCCTTCTTCTGGACGCAGCTTGCGCCGCATGACTGGATCTTCATGGGCATTCTCTGCCTGACGGGCGTTTCAAGCCACTATTTCCTCATTCGCGCCTACGACATGCTCGACGCGGTGGTCATCCAGCCCCTGACCTATTTGCAGCTCGTGTTCTCCGCCATCATCGGCGTCACCATCTTCGGTGAAAAGCTGAGCGCGCCGATGATCCTGGGCGCGCTCATCGTCGTTGCGGCGGGCATATTCACGATCTGGCGTGAACATGCCCTGGCAAGAGCAAGGGTCAAGGCCGGCAGGACATAAACAGATTATGCATCCACCTGGGCACGCGGCTGCGCCTCCGTGTAGTAGCTCACATATTTCTGGCGATAACGCTCCGTTCCGCCAAAGTCGCTATAGCGCGGCAATTCCGACATGTCGGTCTTGTTGAGGATGACGCCAAGGATACGCGAATTGATCTGCGGCTCCTGCTCCAGGACATCACGAACAAGGTTAGTGGGGGTCGCGCCCCATTCCGTGACGAGCAGGAAGGCATCGACTTGCGGGGCAAAGGCCTTGGCATCGATGACCGGTCCCAGGGGCGCGAGATCGACGATGATATAGTCGAACATCTTGCGGGCATTTTCCATGAGGTGTTGCATGCCCTGCGACGACAAGAGCTCGCTGGTGTGCAGCAGCTGATCGCGCACGACCACTGGCAGGATGGCGAGTTTGGTGCGCGGATCGACCTTCACGGCATTGGTCCATGGAACTTCACCGAGCACGACCTCGATCAAGCCGGCCTGCGGCGGCGACTTCAGCGTACGGCTGAGGCCCGGATTGCGCAAGTCGGCATCGATGAGCAGCGTGCGCTTGCCGCTGCTGGCGAGCAGTGCGGCAAAATTGGCTGCCGTCGTCGACTTGCCCTCGCCCGGCAGTGCCGAGACGACGCCGATCACGCGATCGGCGCGACCTTGCAGCATGACGTCGCTGGCAAGCTTGGCGTTCCTCAATGTCTCGGCGAAGATCGAACGCGGCGCCTCGACCGAAATGCGCATCATGCGCTCGAACGCGACACCATTCTCGGCCTCCCCCGCCGTTGCCGGTTCGGCTCCGGCATTGGCCTTGCGGGCCTTCTTCCTGGTCTTGCCCTGCTGGCCGAGCAGGGGCAGATAACCGAGGAATTTCAGCCCGAGCGCCGAGCGCACGTCGGCCTCGACGCGGAAAAAGCGGTCTCGGAATTCCTGGAAGGCGGCCAGGCCGGCACCGGCCATCAGGCCGAGGATCACGGAAAGCGCCATCACGAGCGTCTTCTTCGGGCTCGACGGCGCGGTCGGCACGCCGGCAACCGAGATGACGCGCGCCTTGGCGATCGGGAAGGAACGCTGCTGCGTCGCCTCCTCGAAGCGGCCGAGATAGGATTCATAGAGCGTCTTCAGGGCCGTCGCCTTCTGGTTCAGCTCATTCAGGTGAACCAGCGACTTGTTGGCTTCGGAATTCTTGCCGACGACCTTGTCGATGCTCTCGCGCAGCGATTCCGCCCGCGATTGCGCAACGTCAAGCTCGTTCTTGTAGCTGGCGGTAAGCTGCTGAAGCTCCTGGTAGATCTGCCGCGTGATGTCCTGGCGTTCTGCGCGAAGCGCGACGGCCTGCGGATGGTCGGCGCCAAAATTCTGTGTGACATCCTGCTCGCGCTTCTCGACGGCGAGATAACGCGTCTTCAGATCCTGCAGTACCGAGTTGTCGGTCTGGCTCGACGAGATGGTGGCGTTCCTGACGGCGTTGTCCGGACCTTGGTCGATGATCGATTTATACTGGTTGTAGCGCGCGGATGCGCTCGCCGTATCGGCCTGGGCGATGATCAGCTGCTTGTTCAAATCGGAAATCTGCTGCTCCGACATCAGCTCGCCGCCGGTCGAGGTCAGCCCATTGTCGGCCTTGTACTTCTCGACTTCGAGCGACGCTTCCTGCGCACGCTGGCGCAGGTCGTTCAAGCGCTCCTGCAGCCAGACGGAGGCGCGCTCGGTCGCGTCGAAATTGGCGTTCAGCTGGTCGGTCAGATAGGCGTCGGCATAGGCGCGCGTGACCTTGGCGGCCAACAGCTTGTCGGTCGAGCTGAAGGACACGGCAACGACCGAGCTTCGCGTGACCCGCTCGACCTTGAGACCGTCCTGCAGGACGGCCGCTACCTTCTGCCGCTGTGCTTCACGCTGCTCTTCCGGCGTCATCGGCGGGCGTCCAGGCGTAAAGATGCTGGCGATCAGGCCGGCACCGGACTTGAGCAGGGCTGCCGGCGACTGCGGGGGATTAAGGAGCTTGGCGTTGTCGGAAAGGCCGGCCTGATCGACAACACGCAAGGCCATCTCGTTCGATTTCAGGATTTCGACGGCGCTGGCGATCTCCATGTCCGCCTGTTGGCTGCTGGCGGCGGGCGGCTGATCCTCAGCATATTTCGTCATGCTTTCATCGAGCAGGATCTGCGTCATCGACGTATAGCTCGACGTGGCGGTCAGCAGATAGGCGACGGCCAGAATGACAAAAGCGGCAACGGCGAAAATGATGGTACGGATGCGACGGACCACGACGGCCATCAGCCGATCGAGATCGATAAAGCTATCCTGCGACTCCGCTTGCGGAAGAGCGCTCTGGAAAGTGAAGTTCTTTTGATGCATGGCGACCACCTTGTCGGAGAAGCCTGAATGAACAATAGCCATGGCCTGCGGCCTTCCCGGCCGCAGGCCATGATGTGAACAGGCTTAAGCGGCGGTCATCTGCGCTTCGTGCGAGACGACCAGATTGCGGATCGAGTCATAGACCAGGCCGCCGATATCGGCGCGGGCGAGCGCGAAGGCCACGTTTGCTTCGATGAAGCCGTGCTTGGACCCGCAGTCGAACGTGCGTCCGTTATAGACCTGGGCATGGAACGATTGCGTCTCGGAAAGACGCAGCATGCCGTCGGTCAGCTGGATCTCGTTGCCGGCGCCGCGCTCCTGGCGGGCCAGAATATCGAAGATCTCAGGCTGCAGAATATAGCGGCCATTGAGGTAAAAGTTTGAAGGCGCCTCCGACGGATGCGGCTTTTCGACCATTTTGGTTACGGCAAAGCCATGACGTACCGCCGAGCCCTTGCCGATGATGCCGTATTTCGACGTCTCTTCCGGAGCGCACTCCTCGACCGCGACGATATTGCCGCCGACCTCATTATAGAGATCCATCAGGCCGGCCATGCAGCCGCGCATGCCGTAGCAGAGCATATCGGGCAAAAGCAGCGCGAAGGGTTCGTTACCGATCAGATCGCGGGCACACCAAACGGCGTGGCCGAGACCGAGCGGAGCCTGCTGCCGGGTGAAACTGACCGAACCCGGCCGGGGCAGAAGGCGTTCCAGCTCGCTGACCTGATGGCTCTTGCCAGCGCGCTGCAGCGAGGAAATCAGCTCCGGCGTATCGTCGAAGTGATCTTCGATCGCCGACTTGTTGCGGCTGGTGACGAAGACGATATGCTCGATGCCGGCTTCGATGGCTTCATCGACGGCATATTGCACGACCGGACGATCGACGATCGTCAGCATCTCCTTCGGCATGGCCTTTGTGGCGGGCAGGAAACGTGTTCCGTTGCCGGCAACCGGAATGACTGCTTTTCTCACACGATGCTTGGGGTCCATGGCTCTATCCTTTGTTAGAGTGAGGGCCTGCGCTCATATTTGGCAGGGGCGAGGAGAGTTGAGAGGTCGGCGCCGGCTGGCGATTGCCCCACAGGGCAGTGGCAAGGCGACGAAAGCGGGCAGCAACCGGCATGCTGAGATGGCGCACCGCCCGCGGGTTGAGGCAGGCGATCTTCAGCATGGTCTGCAGTTCGCGCTCCTTGATGCTATCGACCAGCTTCAGGAATGCAATGACCTCTTTCAGGTTGCGCGTGCGCCGCCTTTGCGCGGCAAGGGCCGCGGCGCCGAAGGGATGTTCGGCGAAAAATTTGGCATCGGCCGCGATCATCGCCTCGACGTGCTCTTTCTTGAGAACCCTCGAGATCGATCCTTCGCGAATGTAATAAAGATAGCCTACGCTTGGCTCGACAACGCAGATACCGCCTCGGGCGAGTGCCGACGCCAGAAAAATATAGTCCTCACCGATCCGCAATGCCTCGTCGAAGCGCAGATGGTGCTTCTCGATGAAGGCGCGCTCGAAGACCGGCTTCATGTAGCCGAAATTGTGCTCCGATTGGAAAATCATGTTCGAGGCGATGAATTTGGCCAGCGAGAGCAGCGGCATGCGCGCCAACATCGGCTCGGGGAACATCGGCAGCATGGTCCCGACATCCTCGCGAATGACGTCGAGATTATCGACCGCGATCTGCGCATCGGCTTTTTCCGCTCGGGCGATCAGACGCGCCATTCGGTCCGGGCGCAGGGCGTCGTCGGAATCGAGCACGGCAACCCAGCGGCCGCGGGCCGCATCAAGCCCGGCGTTGCGGGCCGCCCCCGGCCCGCCATTGCGGGCCATGGCGACGAGACGCACGCGCGGATCGGGATGATTGCCGGCAATGTCGCGCGTACCGTCCGTCGAGCAATCGTCGATGACGATCACTTCCATGCTGACGGCGCCTTGCGCCAGCGCGCTGTCGATGGCGCGAGCGAGCGTCTCCTGCGCATTGTAGGCAGCGATGACGAAACTGACATCGGGGATGAAATCCGTCATTGCGGTGCTTTCTCCAGACTTCCGTATTGCTCGATTTCGCGAACTCCGAAGAGACCGCTGACAACGCCGGCATGCATGATGCCGCGCAAGCCATAGCGATGCCGCTTGATCGGAGACGCGAAGAGCAGCGCCGCTGCAACAAAACAGAAGGCGGATTTGGTGGCTGCGAGCGCAATCGCGCGCCAGCGTCCGAGCCCGCTCGCGGCCTCCAGCAGCATGCGGCCGTGTGTCTGACCCATGCGATACCGGCGCTTCGAGAGCCAGGACACCGACGCCCGCCCGTTGGGAACGGGTTCGTAGACCAGCGCGTCCTCGGCATAGGCGATCCTGCCGCCCGCCTTGTGCATGTGGGTGAAAAATTCGGTATCCTCGCCGCCGCTGCGGCCAAGAGCGATATTGAAGCGCCGACCGGCAAGCGAAGGCGCAGCTCGACGCAGCAACACGTTGCAGGTGTAGCCGGTCAGAATTTCGCCCGCGACCCAGACGGGCAAGGTCGAGTGAAAATCGCCACGCTGCATCCAGGCCGGAGCGACATTTGCATAGACCGCCTGGACCGGGCCGAGGACGGCATCGGCGCCGGTCGTATCGGCCATGACGAGCATTTCCGTCAGCCAGTCTTCCGAAGCCGTCTCGTCGTCGTCGATGAAAGCAAGGAAATCGCCACTTGCATGATCGAGGCAGGCATTGCGGGCAATCGAGATGTTCGACGCCGGGCAATGGACATAGAGGATTTCGAAAGGCACGGCCGAACGCATGGCGTCGACACGGCTCCGGGCGCTCGGTGTCACATCATTGTCCGCAACGATGATCCGGACCACAGCGCCCGTGGGAACGCTGAGCACGGCAAGCGACAGCAACGTCTGATCGAGCTCCGCCCGCCGGTAGGTGCAGACCGCTATGTCGATCCTTATGGGGCGTCGATGGACTTGTGTCATGACGCGATCCTGCGGTTGCGGAAGCTGAAGACCTCCATCCAGAACCCCATCGACCAGGCGAAATGCATGACCATGGCGGAGATGGCGGCCAGCGGCCCATAGGGGTTCTTCTGGCCAAGCGCGATCCAGAAGCCGTAGGCGATGCACGCCACGGCCCAGAGGCCGACCGGAATAACCGCAATCCAGTTAAGGATGGCGAGAAACGCGCCGATGAAGATCGGCACGACCGCGAGCGGCAGCATCTGGCGCAGGCTCGGCATGCTGCGGTGCTTGAGAATGTTGCGGGCGCGACCGCGGCCGTAGCCGAGATATTGCTTGAAGAGCGTCGGAATGCTGGCACGCGGATAATAGGTCATGGCCGTCTTGTCCGTGAGCCAGATCCGATACCCCGCCTTGTTGAGCCGGAAATCCAGCTCCGCATCCTCGTTGTGGCTGAAAGTCTCGTCATAGCCATCGACCGCGCGGAAGGCTGCGACACGCATCAACGCATGATGCCCATGTTCGGCCCAATGGCCCTTGGCGCCTTCGCGATGTTTCGAGCCGCCATTGCCCAGCTTGGAGTTCTGCGCCACGGCCGTCGCCTTCTGGAAAGCGCTGAAGCCCATGGTGCGCATGGCAACGACAACGGAATCGGCTCCGGTCGCGCCGGCTTCCTGAACCAGCGTCTGGCAATAGTCGTCCGGATATTCACCATGCGCATCGATGCGAATGAAGTAGTCGTAGTCATCGCCAAAGGTTTCTATGGCGAGATTGATCGCGGCACTTTGCAGGCGCTTCGGATTGTCGAGCAGAAGAACGCGCGGATCGCTGGCTGCGATATCTCTCACGATCTCGCGCGTGCGATCGGTGCTGCCGCCATCAGCCACCACGATCCTTGCGTCGAGCTCATCGAGAGCCTGACCGAGCTTGCCGATCAGCGGCTCGATGTGCTTTTCCTCGTTGAGGCAAGGAATAACGATTATGCAGCGCATATCCCCTGAACGTCCGTTCGTCATTGCAATCCACCTCTATTGCGATGCAGTTGTGGGAGGGCCTGTACTTCGGTGATCTGCTCGTTGGCGCGCGTCAGCGACGCCAGCCGTTGCACCAATCCATGGCAGTCGGCCCGATCGATCATCCACTGCTTGCGATCCTGAGAGGCGACGGCCTCGAAAGCGGCGAGATAACGCTGCTCGTCCATCTCGCCCAGCAGTGCGGCCAGATGCGTGGCATCGGCCGTATCGAGCATAAGCCCGATCCTTCGGCTGGCCAGAAACCGCGCCGTCTCGGTGCCATCGATCGCGATCGGTACGGCGCCATGGAGGCCGCCCTCATAGAGGCGGTTCGGCAGCAGCCAGCGCGAATTCAACCCTTCTTCGAAGAAGTCGATCGCCCAGGAGAACTGGACGTCGTTGTAGATCCCCGCAAGATCCTCGGGATTCTTGTAGGGGCCGGCAAAATGAATGAAGGGCGCATCGCGCACGACGCGGTCAAAGTCATCGAATTGCGAATAGGCCGGACGGCCCCGCAGTACGATCTCGAAACGACCTCCCATCCGGCGGGAGAAATCGTCGAGCAAAGCCAGCGACTTGCGGCAGCGAAGCGCGCCGAACCAGCCGATCTTCCACGGTTCGCCTGCAGCCGGCGGCCGCGCGACCGGGGCAACGATGCTGGCCGCGGGCTCAAGCGCAAGGACCTTGTTTTCAAGCAGCATGATCGGCAGCTCCAGGCCGGAGCGCGGACGGAAGTAACGCTCCACGAAGGCCGGCGAGCTGGTCATCAACAGGGATGCCTGCGAGCCGAAATGGCGTTCCGCAGCACGCAGCGCGCCGCCCACCATGTCGTCCCGCAACAGCAGCCGATGGATATCGAGGCATTCGTAGACGACCGGCATATCGCCGCCGAATATGGATTTGGCGCGATTGGCCAGCACCAGCATTTCCAGATTGCGCCCGATGATGACATCCGGCCTTGCAACCGACTGCAACGCGCCGCGCAATTTTACCGCCGACCGGGTCACGGCGGCCACACGCTGGGCGAACTGGGCGTCCCGCGTCCTGCCAAGCTCGATCGGCTCGATGCCGTCAATGGCGGCAAGCGCGTTGTCGTCGCGCCGGAAACCCGCCAGCGTCACGCGCGCGCCGCCGGCCTGCAGCATCAGAACCCGCCGGCGCACGGCGGGATCCGCAAGATCGTGAACGAAGTAAAGGATATGCAGCATCAAGATTTTCGCTTCCGCGCCCGGCCCGAACCGGGTGCTCCGTGTGGTTGGTGTTGCATCGTGGCATTGCAGCCGATCGCACGGGACGCCGCGCGATCGGCCGGGTTCAGTCGATCTTGCAGGTGATCGATTCCGGAAACAGGCACTTCTCGCCTGCCGCGGTGAAGGCGACGCGCTTGATCTGCATGGTCGCAGGCTCGCCGCCATAGGCGAACTTGCCCATCCAGCCGCTCAGCGTATCGGTGCCCCACAGGCTGAAGAAGATCTTCTGCGCATTCGTCGGTATTTTTGAGGGATCCGTTACGTCCTGGACGAGCTTGCCGTTCACATAGTAGCGCAGGCGATCCTTTTCCCAGACGAAGGCGTAATCGTTGAAACCCTGGTCGGCACCGCCGGCAACCGGCGCCAATTTCTCATTGCCGCCCTTGGCTGAGATATATTGGTTGACCTGGACCTGGCCGGAATTCTTGCCGAGCACCTCGAAATCGATTTCGTCATGCGGCTTTTTGTCGGCCGGACCGATATAGGTGAAGAATGCGGAATTCAGGCCGGGACCCGTGGCTGTGCGATAGCGCGCCTCATAGGTGCCGTAGCCATACCGCTTCGTCGTCTGGATCTCGCCGCAGGCGTAGTTACGCTCACCTGCCTTGGACTGGATAAACTGCAGCTGCAGCATTCCGTCCTCGATGCTCACCTGCTTCTTCGACCAGGTGCAATTCTGGTGCGGCCCGTTGTTCCAGCCGTCGGAGACATACCAGCGGCCGGTGTCCAGCCGCGCGAAATTGTCGACGAAGGATCCGCCCGTCGATTGATTGTCCTGCGCGGACGCGGCCTGCGGCAGCAAGAATGCGCCCAAAAGAGCGATTGAGACAAGGGCAAGTCTCGATATGCAGTTTTTCGATGTCGTCATGGCATCACCTTTGCTCGGATCGCGCATGCCGATCTTCGGCGGCGCGGTTCTGGGCAGCTTGGACTTCGGCCAGCGGGCGCGTCCGGCTGCCGGTCAGCAGGTTGTAGAGGCTCGGCATGGCGTAGCGCGCCATGCCATTCGTCAGAGGCAGCAGCAGCAAGGCAAGCGCCGCCGCCAGGAGATAGAAAACCGGATAAAGATCGCTGCCGCCGCGGTTCCAGAGAACCCAGAGACAGAAAAGCAACGGATAGTGGGCGCAGAAGATCCAGAAGCTCAGGCCGCCGGTTCCCGCCAGCCTCTGTCCGAAACGGCTGCGGATGAAGATTGCCGACAAGGCCCAGAAGCCGGGAATGCCGACAATCACCATCAGGTTGCGGCAAACCTCGAGCCACAAGGGCAAACCGGGGCCGGTGATATAGGCGGCCGTTGCCAGAAGCGCCGCAAGCAGGATGAAGGCAGGCCCGATCAAGGCAGCATAGCGATCCATGATCGTGACATCGATACGATAGAGCCTGAGGTAGATGCCGAAGCTGAAGCTGAAAAGAATCGAATTGCGCAGCACGAGGCCGATCGATATCGGCCAGGCAGCAAGCAGAAGCAGAAAGGCCAAGGTCAAGAACGGTGCGCGACGGATCAGAACGGCAAGAAGCGGTGACAGCAGAATACAGACGAAGAGATCCCGCAGGAAGTAAAGCGGTAGATTGACCGGAGTTCCGTCGATCGCGAATAGAAGTGTCGAGAGCGTATGGGGAGTAGCTTCCGAGAGATCCGGCAAATATCCATCGCCGATCCCATAGTACTGGAGGAGCAATACGAACAGGAAGAACGCGCTGTTCCACAGCAGGAACGGCAGAATGATTGTCTTTGTCTTTCTACGAATGGTCTTGCCATAATCCAGAGATGCCGTGTCCTGGCGAAACAGCAGATAACCTGAAATCGCACTCAGGCAGGGAACGCCGACGCGAAACAGGCTGTCGCGAAGGAACACTCTCAGCCAATCGAAAAGCCCGTAGGTGCCGTTGAACGGGCTGGTATGCGTATCGAACGGTATGTGGACAAAGATGATGCCCGAGATAAGCACGATACGCATGAGGTTTATCCGCGAAGACACGTTGGCAGTCATATTCACGATGTCTGTCACCCCTTCTTCGGGCTGCATCCCCCCTCGCAGCCATTTCAAACAGAGCACAGCAGAGCTCGCAGACGTAACCTAGGGCGCTCTTCGGAAAGGGAATATGGCACCGCAGCAAAAATGAGCGAAAAGTGATATGGTGACGGAGACCGAAAACATCGTTTCCCGGCCGTCAGCGATAGAAAAATCGATTTAGATCGATGAAAAGCGTTGCCGTGATAGGAACTTAGGCGTCGCTCGATATTTGCATGCGGGCGCTGGACGACGCATCCGGGACGCTGTTATTTTTCTGCTGGAAGGTGAAGATTTTTTGCAGCGCAGCAGATTTTGGCGCGCGAAGCTTGACCAAAATGCGACAGGCATTCAATCGCTATAAGAAAATCAATTCGCCCCGCTCCTCCCATGGCTGTACTCCCCGCGATCCCGAGCGGCCATGCGTCATAAAAGTGCACAGACGCGGAATTCGACGATCCCCGCCTTGCATGGATGAACTTCGATAAAATCTCATTCCCGACATTGCTCCGCATCGAATGGACGCTACCTGTTGGCGTCACGGCGCGATCCGCCAGCGGATACGCAGCCGGGGAGTGGTGGCTCGCGCCGCTGCAATACTGATGGTCGCGTTCCCAGGAAATGAGAACGCAAGCTCTTGAATCGAAAAACGTAAAGGCGGGAAAATGGCGTCTATCACGATTGTTATTCCCTTCTATCAGAAGCATACGGGCGTTCTGCAGCGTGCATTGACGTCGATAGCCCGGCAGACGTTTCAGGATTTCGATGTACTCATCATCGACGATGAATCGCCGCTTCCGGCGGAAAACGAACTGCAATCGCTGAGCAGCGAGGAAAGAAGGCGCATCCGGGTGATCCGCCAGACCAATGCAGGCCCGGGAGGGGCGCGCAACACCGGCCTTGAAAGCGTACCGGCCGACAGCCGGTTCGTGGCATTTCTGGACTCGGATGACGAATGGGCACCGGAGCATCTGAGCAATGCATTCGGAACACTCACCCACCATCATGCCGATTGCTATTGGGACTCCATCGAGGGCGGCGATGAGTTCCATTATCATTTCAGCATCGCTGAACTTGGCAAATCCGCCGATACGGTCCGGCTTTCGGATAGGCCCGCGGTCATCGAAATCCCGAATGTCGCCAGCGTCATGCTGAAGGACTGGAGCTTCCTGCATATGTCCTGCATGGTGATCGGGAGATCTCTTTTCGAGAAAGTCCGTTTCGAGCCGACATTGCGGCTGGCGGCCGAGGATATCCTCTTTTTCTGCGATTGCATCCTGGCGGCCAAGCGTGTGGTGTTATGTGAAAACGTGGGTGCGCTACGCGGCGAGGGCGTGAACATCTTTCACAGCATCGACAATGATTCACCCCAGTTTCTGCGTCAGCAATTCAACACATGGACCGCGCTGAACACACTGGAGCAGAGATTCTCGCGCCGGCCGCAGGATGTCGAAGCCATTCGCGGCTACAAGAACCGCGCCCGCCGGCAGGCGCTCTGGAGCCAGGCGCGACAGATGCGGCAACGGCGCCTGCCGCAATTCGGATTGCTGGCGAAATGGGCGCTGCGCGACCCCGCCATCTTACAAAGCGCCATGCGCCTTGCCGTGGGTAAACTCGCGCCCTAGATTTTGCACCGCAGCATAGACTGCGCATGCCGCACCCAAGAGCCACGGCATGTTCCCGTTATCGCTTGGATCAGCAAGGAGTCCTGCATGAAGCCGTTCCACTGGGAATCGACCCATGGCAATTTCGGTGACGATCTCAATCTCTGGCTCTGGGATTTCCTGCTTCCCGGCCTTCGCGACGTCCATGCGCAGACATTGCTGGTCGGCGTCGGAACTGTCCTCAACACGGAAATCCTGCCCGCCGACGGACGCAAGCTCGTCATCGGCAGCGGCTTCGGCTATGGCTCCCTGCCCGATATGCGTGACAGGTCGCAATGGGATGTCCGCAGCGTCCGCGGCCCGCTCACCGCGGAAAAAGTCGGCCTGCCGATCGAAATGGGTATCGTCGACCCCGCCGTCCTGGTGACGGAAATGCCGGAATTCCAGAATGTTTCGAAGAATGGCAAACGCACCTTCATACCGCATTGGGAGTCGGCCGCCGCCGGCCTCTGGCCCGAGATCTGCAAGACCGTCGGCCTTTCCTACCTCGATCCTCGCGGCGAGGCGAAGGCCGTGATCCGCGAGATCGCGGCGTCCGAGCTGATCGTGGCGGAATCCATGCATGGCGCAATTCTTGCCGATGCCTTCCGCGTTCCGTGGATTGCGGTCAGCTCCTCGCGTTCCATCAACAGTTTCAAGTGGAACGACTGGGCCCGTTCGCTTGGCGTCACCTACCAGCCGAGGCACATCCCCGTTTCCACCCGTGCCGAGGCGATCGCCAAGGGAGCCCGGTTCTGGGGCGTCGGCTTCGAACGCAGCAAGCAGGCTGCGGCCGAACTCGAAAAGCAGCGGTACGGCGAAAATGTCATGCTCGCCGATCCCGAGCAGACCACGCTGCGGGTGATGGCGAAGCAGGCATTGGCCATGCCCTCGGCCCTCGCCCTCTGGCAGGCCAGCAAGGCAAAGCCGCAGCTGAGCAAGGACGCCGCGCTCGCAGGCTGCAAGGAGCGCCTCCTGACGGTGATCGACGGTGTGCGGCGCGACTACCTGTAGTCCGCGAAATGCCTATTCCGGCGCGGCCTGCAAAAGATAGCGCAGGCCGTTGGCGCCGGCATGGGCGATGGGGGCGCCGCCGTGCTTGCGGAAGCGCTCCGTCTTGTCCGCCAGGATGCCGCCGGCGATCGCCGGAGCGGCAAAGGGGTGCGCAAGCGCGTAGCTTGCGGCGGACAAGAGCCCGGACCGCGACTTGATATCGAGGAAGTGTCGTAGCTCGTAGCGATCACGAATATGACGTTCGTGGCGGCGGATCGCCGCGGCGTCGGTCGCAGAAAGGTCCCCCTTTGCAAGGACCGCCCGGTCGGCCTCATAAAGCCGTCGCAAATCCTCCGTCCTGTGCCGACCGCTCAGGGAATCGCTGCGCACGACCGCGCCGTAACCGCAGCTGTGGATGATCTTATAGCGCGCGTGCCTGGCCAGCGCGCGGACGTAGAGGTCATAGTCTTCGCCGAGGCGCAGCGCCTCGTTGTAGCGCAGGCCATGCGCATCCATGAACGAGCGGCGCATCAAGGGCTTCAGGAAGCCGATCTCGCCCCGGCGGACGCCGCGCTTGGAAATATTGCCTTCAACGAACGCTACGAGATCGAGAAAGCGCGGCTTCGCATCGAAATGATCCAGCCTCGCATGCGCATCCGGAACGGTGTCGGCGCTGACGAAGGCAATGTTATCGGCAACGAAATCCCAATCGTCATCGTCAAGCAGCGAGGCGAAACGCCCTGGAAAGAAGAAATCATCGGCATCGAGAATGCCGATCAGCGGCGCCTTGGATATCTCGATGGCATGATTGCGCGCAGCCGCCGGGCCACGGTTCTTTTCGAATTCCCGGATCGTCAACCTGCCGCTGCCGTCATCGGCGCAGGATGCAGCGGCGGCGGTTCCATCCGTCGAGCCATCGTCGATGACGACAACTTCCGCCACTTCGGGTTCACGGAGAGCTGAGGCGACGGCCAGCCCGATGGTGTCGCTGGCGTTCTTTGCGGCAATGATTACGCAGACGCTATTTTCTGCACGGTCGGTCACGTCAGCCTCCAATGGTTCTGCCGGAGACTTAGGACAAGGCTCGGATCCGGCAACCGCCGGACGGGCAAAAGATCGGATTGGCGATCCTGCTTAAGGGTTGAACGGCTCGGACCGCTTGAGATTGGACGCGGCAAGACCACCGACCTTGGTGTCTTCCTGGCCCGATACAGGTATCTTCTCTTCGCTGAGCAAGGCATCGCGCGACTTGCGTTCCTTCCAGACGAGATAGAGGACGCCCAGAAAATAGCCGATCTGCAGGAGGACGGCGCAAATGATCGTCTCGATCAAGGTCGTCCAAAGAGAATTCGTCAAAAAGTATGTTGCGATGGCAAATACGACCAGCGTGCCCAGCATGCTGATAAAGACGCGCGGCGCATACATAATGTTACCTCGCCCGCTCAGCCATCATGTCAAAAACGATCAAGGTCTTTCCTCCCTTATCAGACCTGAACCTCAAATATATTTTATGATTCATTGAGATTCAACCAAGTCACGGCGATCCGTTGCGAATTGATACGATCCTTACGCCGCGCAGGTTAAAACTACACGTCAATTATAATTACAATTGAATTTGTTCATTTTTCTTATCTGCAATCATTTGGCGATATGTCAAAAATACACACCCATTAAGACGCATTCGCTCGTCCGCCCGTCGCTCACTTCACCGCCAATTCAATCAACTTTTATTACAAAGTCCTGAAAAAGCGAGCCTGAGTATGTGCATCGCAAAACATTGCTGCAATGCAATATATCCCGCAGGAGAACCAAGATGGCCCGCAGCTAACGGGAAAGCGATCCGAGGCTATCGAAGCCAATGATTATGAACAACTTACCTTGAACTCCCTATAACGTGCTTGAAAACCGTCTTCCGCAACGCGGCAGAGCTATCAACGCCGCGGCTATACGAAGCTTGATACAGTACATATCATCTATAACCGATCACTGATTTAAACCAAGTCACCATCGATGCGGTAAATATATACCACCATACCATATCGCTACAAAAGTTTGGCTTAAAAAGTCAAAATCCCAACCTACACTCCGGTCATCGCGGCTCTAATTACGCGTCCGAGAATTTCCGACCAATCGTCAACATGAATGGAGTTTTCTCTATGAAGTCTGCGACGAGATCGGCCACATCGGCTTTTTTCAGCGCTGCGGAAAGCGACGTCTTTCCGCCCACTGGTGGAGTATTGAAGCGCGTTTTCGACGTCTCTGCCGCAATGACCGCACTGGTTCTCATCAGCCCGCTTTTCGTGATGCTGATGTTGCTGGTGAAGCTTACGGACCGCGGTCCCGCATTTTACGGTCATCGCCGCATCGGCCATAATGGCAAGAGCTTCCGCTGCCTGAAGTTCCGCACCATGATGGTCGACGGCGACAAGATTCTGCATGCCCATCTGCAGGCCGACCCAAGGGCAATGGAGGAGTGGCGCGCAACCCGCAAGCTGCAGAACGACCCCCGCGTCACCGTCGTCGGGGCCGTGCTTCGCAAGCTCAGCCTTGATGAACTGCCGCAATTGATCAACATCATCCGCGGCGAAATGAGCGTCGTCGGTCCGCGCCCGGTCGTGGAAGACGAACTCGAACTCTATGAGACCGCGGCGATCTACTACCTGCAGTCCCGCCCCGGCCTCACCGGTCTGTGGCAGGTGAGCGGCCGCAACGACGTCTCCTATGAAAGCCGTGTCGCCTTCGATACGCACTATGTGAAGAACTGGTCGCTCAGCAGCGACATGATGATCATCGCCAAAACCATTCCTGCGGTCTGCCTCTCGCGCGGCAGCTATTGATGATGACTGGCAGATACCGTGGGATCCGTCCTGCGGTTTTCCCGCATCTTGCGGGCTGCCGACCAGTAACAGGGAAGATCCTGCATGATTGAATTTCGGCCTTCCAAGAGGCTCGTTCGCGTCAACACATCGCTTCGGTGCGCAGCTTTCGTTGCTCTTAGCCTTTGCGCAGCTTCAGTCTCGGCCGTGGCCGATAATCTGCCCGGCTACCATCTGGGGGTCATGGACAAGCTGCATGTACGCGTTGCCGAATGGCAGACCGCCGAAGGCACTATCCGCGATTGGTCGGTGGTTTCGGGCGATTACACGGTCGGCCCTTCCGGTTCGATTTCCATTCCTTTCATCGGCGAAATGCCTGCCATGGGCAAGACGACGGATGAGATCGCCGAAGCCATCGGCATCGGCCTGCAAAAGCAGTTCGGCCTGCGCGATCGGCCCTCGGCTTCCGTCGAAATGTCGCAGTTCCGACCGATCTACCTCTCCGGAGAGGTCCAGAACCCCGGGGAATATCCGTTCGCGCCCAACCTGACCGTGCTCAAGGCCGTGAGCCTTGGCGGCGGCATGCGGCGCGCTGACGCCGGACAGCGCTTTGCCCGCGACTTCATCAATGCCAAGGGCGATGCCGTCGTCTATATGGCTGAGCGCGGACGCCTGTTGATGCGCAAGGCCCGCCTGCTGGCCGAATTGGCCGGTAAGGACGAGATCGATGTCCCGGCCGAACTCAAGCAGCTGCCCCAGGCGCCAAACCTGCTCGCAAGCGAGAAGGCGCTGATGGATACGCGCAGCCAGCGCATGAAGACGCAGCTGCAATCCCTGGAAGATCTGAAGACGCTGCTGCAGAACGAAGTCGAGGCGCTTTCGAAGAAGAACGACACGCAGAGCCGTCAGCTGGACCTGGCCAAGGCCGACCGTGACAAGGTCGAAAGCCTTGCCGAAAGAGGGCTGGAACTTGCCTCTCGCCGGATTTCCGCCGAGCAGCGTGCGTCCGATCTGGAGGCCACGCTTCTGGATACCGAGACGGCCTCGCTGAAAGCCAAGCAGGATATCAACAAGGCCAATCAGGACGAGATTACCCTTCACAACGACTGGCAGAGCTCGCTGGCACAGGATATGCAGGATACCGATACGCAGCTGGAAACACTGCAGCTGAAGCTTTCCACCAGCCAGTCGCTCATGCAGGAAGCGGTCGCTCAATCGGCGGACGCCAGCAATCTCGATGCCAACGGGCAGGGCGTCAGCATCGTCTATACGATCATTCGCGACGACAAAGGCCAGACGAAGGAAATTCCCGCCCAGGAGAACACCCAGGTGCTGCCCGGTGACCTCATCAAGGTCAGCACCGGTCTTGCCATGCGATAAGGAAAATCGATGCGGATTGCCAAATCGGTCTTCGTTCGGCCAGGCAGCAACGCCACCTACGGCATGGTGGCGGTTGCGCTGTCTTTCTTCGTCTTTGCCTATTCCTCCCGCTTCGGCCAGGCCTCCATCCTGCTCTACTACATCCTGTGGTTTCCGCTGGTACTGATGGACTATCGCACAGTGCTCGGCAGCTATCAGAAGCAGCTTTGGCTGTTCGCCTTCGGCGTCTTCACCTGCCTGTCGATCTTCTGGTCTGTCGTCCCGTCGGTGACGGCGCGCGCGGCAATCCAGTACATGACGCACATCTTCTGCGCCCTGATCGCCATGCGTGCGCTCGATATCCGCACGCTTGCGCGCGGCGCGATCGCCGGCACCGGCATCGTGCTCATCTATTCGATATTGTTCGGCTATTATGCCTATGACCCCATCGACGGGACATACAGCTTCGTCGGCGCCTTCGATTCCAAGAACCAGCTCGGCTTCTATGCTTCGCTCGGCATCTATTTCGCCTTCGCCGCCGTTTTCGTCCTTGGCGAGCGTCGGATCTGGCTGCTTGGCGGGGGAATTGCCGGCCTGTTGTCAGCCTATTGCCTGCTGGCGTCGCAATCGGCAACCTCGGTGCTGACGACCGGACTGGTGGTCATGCTGTGCATCAGCCTGCGCCTCATTCTTTTCCTGTCACCAAAGCAGCGCAAGAAGCTGTTCGCCACCGTGGCCATTTCCGGCGTCATCCTTGCGGTCGCCGGCGTCTATCTCGGCGCCGTGGATCTCGTGCTCGGCGCCTTCGGCAAGGATTCCACGCTCACGGGCCGCACCTATCTCTGGCAACAGGGCATCGCGGCCGCGACGCGGAATCCCTTTTTCGGCGTAGGCTATCAGGCTTACTGGGTCCAGGGCTTCTCGGAACCCGAGCGGCTATGGCAGGAATTCTACATCGCCTCGCGCGCCGGGTTCCATTTCCATAACACCTATATCGAGACGACGGTCGAAACCGGCCTCATCGGCGTGTTCCTGCTCGCCTCGATCCTGCTGACGGCCTTCGTCGGTCATATCAACCGGTTCCTGAGCGACGTCAGAAACGACGAATCCTATGTGCTTCTGGGCGTCGCCACGCTGCTCCTGATCCGCTCCTTCGTGGAGATCGACATTCTGAACCCGTATCATGTCGGTTCCTTCCTGTTCTATTTCACGGCTGGAAAGCTCTCCATGCGGATGCGTACGCCTGCAAAAGCGGCGCTGACGGCAAGCGAACGAACGCCATTCACGCCAACGGTAAACTGGGAGGCGCGAACCGGTCGATGAAAACGCTTTACGGAATTCAGTATCTGCGCGCCTTTGCCGCTCTGGCGGTGGTACTCTTTCATGCCGCCGAGCGCAGCGGCGGCCATTTCCGCGTCGGGGCTGCCGGCGTCGACGTCTTCTTCGTCATCAGCGGCTTCATCATGTGGACCATGAGCGAACGCCGCCCCGTGACGCCGCTGCGCTTCGTGCTCGACCGCCTGCAGCGCATCGCACCGTCCTACTGGATCGTCACGGCGATCATGATCGGCGGGGCGGCTGCCGGCCTGTTTCCGAACATGAGACTGACCGCAAGCCATATCCTCGGTTCACTGCTGTTCATTCCGGTCCGATCGCCGAGCAATGGCGAGATCTGGCCGGTGCTGGTGCAGGGATGGACGCTGAATTTCGAGATGTTCTTTTATGTCGTCTTCGCGGCCTGCCTGTTCCTGCCGCGACGCCTGCGTCTCGGCAGCCTGATCGGCGTCTTTGCTGCCTTCGTCATCGCCGGCGCCGTCCTTCACCCGCAGTCGCCCTTGCTCGTCACCTATACCAGGCCGATCATTCTCGAATTCGCGGCAGGTGCGGTTTTGGGGCAGCTTTGGCTGAAGGGAAGCGTTCCGGGCGCCAGCCTTGGCATTGCCCTCGTCATCGCGTCGCTCTCAGGTTTCGCAGCCATTGAGATATTCGGCCTCGAATTCAACGAGATCATCTGCGGTCCCCTTGCCATAGCATTGGTGCTTGGCATGGTTTCGATAGAACGCGGCGGCAAGCTGCCGGAAATTCCGCCCCTCACCTATCTCGGCAACAGCTCCTATTCCATCTATCTCTGGCATACGCTCGCGATCTCCGTGATCGCAAAACTCGTGATCTCCACGCCGATTCCATCCGATGTCGCAGCCTTCATCGGCGCAATAGCGGGAACCCTTCTCGGTATCTTTGCATATGAGTTGGTCGAAAAGCCGCTGCGCAATCTGCTGCGAAACGCCAGCTGGCTAAGAGCGCGCCCCTCGCCAGCCTGAGTTTCTGAACCGGCCCTCTCCCGGCCAGCGGGAAGCACATCAAGGGCTCCGCCGGCGGCGCAACTGGTCGAAATAGACGATCACGATGATGAGCACGCCGGTGATGATGCGCTGCCAGAAGGAGTTCAGGTTCAGAAGATTAGCGCCGTTGTTGATGGTCGCCAATATGAAGGCGCCGATTAGCGGGCCATAGACAGACCCGATCGCGCCAAAGAGACTGGTGCCACCGATAACCGACGATGCGATCGCCTGCAATTCCCAACCATCGCCCTGGGTCGCATTGCCGATGGCTATGCGCGAGGCAAGCAGAACACCCACCAAGGCGGCGCAGGTTCCAGACAGTATATAGGCGAAATAGATCATCCTGTTGACATTGACGCCGGACAGACGCGCAGCCTCGCGATTGGAACCGACAGCAAAAAGATAACGGCCCCAACGGCTGAGATGCAGGAAGACGACGGCCGGAATCGCCACCACGATCACCATCCAGAACAGGCTCGGAATACCGAGAAAATCGGCGACCGCGAAATTGGTGAAAGCGTCATTGACGATGTTGATGCTCGAACCATTGGTGATCAGCAGGCCGATGCCGCGCAGGGACGTCAGCGTCGCCAACGTGATGATGAAAGGTGGCAAACCCATGCGCACGATGCCGAAGCCGTGGAATGCCCCGATAAGAACCCCGAACAGCAAAGTGATGAGGATAGCGGCCCAGACCGGTACTCCGGCCTGGAGCAGCCAGGCGACGACGACGGTGCAAAAGCCAACGATAGCGCCGACGGAAAGATCGATGCCCCCGGTAATGATGACGAAGGTTTGTCCAAGCGCAAGAATGGCCGTCATCGACCCTTGCCGCGCCAAGTTGGTGATGTTGAGCTGCGTCCAGAACACATCTGTCGAGAAGCCGAGCACGATCCATAGCGCAATCAAAAGCAGGATCAGCGTCAGGCTGAAGAGGATATTCATCTTACGCCGCGGTGCAACGGCGGGCCCTTCTGTTGTGTTCGCGGCCATTCTTGTTCTCCCTCTTTCAATTTTTTCGTTCAGACGCCGATCGCTTCGCCGAGGACTTCCTCATGCGTGGCAGCGTGAAAATCATGACTGGCGACCAGCTGGCCGTGCCGGAACACATGTAAACGATCGGCAAGCTCGTAAACCTCGGGCAGGTAGGAAGATATGACGATAATCCCCGCCCCCTCGCGAAGCAACTTGGCAAACAGCCGATAGATTTCCGCCTTGGTGCCGACATCGACACCCACCGTCGGCTCGTCGAAGATGAAAAGCTTGGCGCCGTGGCTCAGCCATTTGCCGATGACCACCTTCTGCTGATTGCCGCCAGACATGGAGGAAACAAGGACCCGCCGGCTGGGCGTCTTGATGCTGAGATCGCGGATCTGCTTGTCGGCATTCGCGGCCTCACTCTTGTTGTTGATGATCGGACCTCGGCTCAGCCGTCCGAACACTGGCAAATTGATATTGAGGCCGATCGGCAGGTTGAGGCAGAGCCCCTGATCGCGGCGGCTTTCCGGCGCAAGCGCAATGCCGAGTTCCATCGCGTCGCGTTCGTTGCGGATCTGAACCTTGCGCCCCTCCCAGTATATTTCGCCCGCCGAAACCGGTTGACGACCATAGAGGCCAAGCGCGAATTCGCTGCGACCCGCCCCGATCAGCCCATACAGTCCGACGATTTCCCCGGCGCGCACAGTCAGCGAGACATTTTCGAAACCGGGACCAGAAAGGCTGCGCGTCTCCAGGATAGGCCCACCGATCTCAATCTCTTCCTTGTGATAGATCTGTTCGATGGAACGATTGATCATCAGCTTGATCAGTTCGTCGTCATCGGTCTCGGCAATCAGGCGGGTGCCGACATGCGTGCCGTCGCGCAGCACGGACACGCGATCGGCCAGCTCGAAGACCTCTTCCATGCGGTGACTGATGTAGACGATCGTCACGCCTTCGCTCTGCAGGCGCCGGATCAGCTTGAACAGCTGCGCCGATTCCTTGCGCGTCAAATAGGCGGTCGGCTCATCGAAGATGAGGAATTGCGTGCCGCGCATCGCGGCTCTTGCGGTCGCGACCAGCTGCTGCTGGCCAATGGTGAGCGAACTCAGAAGATCGGCCGCCGGTAGTCCGAAGCCGAGATCGTCAAGCACCGTCTGGGCCATCGCGACCATTTGCTTCTTGCGCATCAGGCCGAAGCGATTGACCTCGTCGCCAAGAAAGAGATTGGCCGCAACCGTCAGATGCGGGCAAAGGACGACCTCCTGATGCACGGCGTTGATGCCGCGTGCAATCGCCTCATTGGGATTGGCAAGTGCTACGGGATGGCCGCACCAGAATATCTCGCCGGCCGTCCTGGTGATGACGCCGGTCAGGAGCTTGATCAGCGTCGACTTGCCGGCTCCGTTTTCGCCGACAATGGCATGAATTTCACCCGCCAGAAATGTGATCGTCGCCGGCTTTAGTGCCTCGACATACCCATACCGCTTCTGCAACCCTTTGAGCTCGAGGATGGGCGAGCCGGCCTGAACCCGACTTGCTTCCGTCTTGGTCGTGTCATCGTGCCGATGGCTGATTTCTTCGAGGCTCGTCATGGTCTCCTCCCTCTGGCATCGCCGCGCAACCGCCCGAGAGGCGGACAGACAGAAAGGCTGCGGCCGACGAATCGGCCGCAGCCTCCAAGCTTTACTTGACCTTCGGGTTGATCAAGGCTTCGATCTTCGGCTCGCTCATGTTGGCCTTGGTTACGAGGTTGGCGCCGGTATCGACATTGGCTTCAACCTTTTCACCCTTGGAGACGGCGAGAGCGGTCTTGATGCCGTCGTAACCCATGCGGTACGGGTCCTGAACGACGAGACCGGCAATGGCACCGCTCTTGAGAAAGCCGAGGGTCTTATCGTCGCTGTCGAAGCCGATGACCTTGACCTTGTCACTGAGTTTGTTTTCAGCAATGGCCTGGCCGACACCCTGCGCCATGATCAGATTGGAGGCAAAGACGCCAACGATCTTCGGATTGGCAGTGATCAGATCGGTCATGATGTTGAGGCCGGTCGTTGCCTGACCGTCAGCATACTTGTCGGCGACAACCTTCAGGCCCGGATACTTGGTCTTGACCTGATCCAGGAAGCCCTCGCGGCGCTGTTCGAGAGAACCGGCACCGGGCGTATTGGTGATGATGACGACATCGCCTTCATCCTTGCCCGTCATTTGCTTGATCGCGGCGGCCAGGCCATCGGCGGCAATACGGCCGCCCTGAACGTTGTCCGTGGTCAGAAATGACTTGAAAGCCTTGGAGTCGGCGCCGGAGTCGATACCGATAATCGGAACGGACTTCGCTGCTTCGTCCACCGGCTTGCCGAGCGCCTTGAACTCGGTCGGCGAGATGACGATTGCGGCCGGCTTGCCGGCAACAGCGTTTTCGAGAATGCTGATCTGACCGTTGACGTCGGTTTCAGCCTGCGCGCCGAGTTCCGGCACCTTGACGCCGAGATCCTTGCCCGCCTGGCGTGCGCCGGCAAGAACGATCTGCCAGTAGAAGGATGTCGTGTCCTTGACGATGATCGGAATGGTCACGTCGGCCGCAAAGGACTGCACCGGCATCGCAACTGCGATGATGGCAGCGCCGGCAAGGCCGGCAAAGCTGCGGCGGGACAGAAGTGACTTGGCAATATTCATCTGCTTCTCCTCTCAACGCGCTCTGCTTTCCTGCACACCCGCCGGTGAACGCTTACGGCCGGTATCGTGACGCCTTGGAGCATCACGCATCGCGCCGCGACAAAAGCCACCGGCGCCAAAACAGGCTTTCCTCCTCTTCGAAGCCGCCTCTCCCGACGGCTCGATAGCTCGCTGTCTTCTAAACCCGAACCGCCTCATCTCCCAACGGAGACGCGACCAGGGTCAATCCTTCGAATTCCGCATAGAAACTGTCGGGAAGCCGTGGCTCCACGAGCTGCATGTTGCGGTCAAGACTTGCTGCCTTTGCCGTGCCGATCAGAACCGAAGCCACGCAAGGACTGCGCAACGGGAACTGCAGCGCCGGCTGGGCGAGCGGAACGCCATGCTTGCGGGCGATCTCCTCCATCGCCCCGACCTTGGCCAGGACATCGGGCGTTGCCGGCAGATAGTCGAAATGCGCGCCAGGCACGGGCCCGGTGGCCAGAATGCCGGAATTGAAGACGCCACCCACGACCAGCGACGTTCCCTTCTTCTCGCAAAGCGGCAACAGCTCGGCAACGGCCGAGCGGTCGAGCAGCGTATAGCGCCCCGCCAGCAGAATGCAGTCGATATCGGCCGCATGCATCACGTCCAGGCAGACCGGCACCTCGTTGACGCCGAGGCCATAGGCCTTGATCGCCCCGGACGACTTCAGCTCCTCCAGAGCCTTCAACCCCGATCCCAGGAGCTGGCCGAGATAACGCTCGTTGAGAGCCTTGCCGTGGGTATAGCCGCCGATATCGTGAACGTAGAGAATATCGATGCGGTTGAGCCCGAGACGCGCATAGCTGAACTCGACCGACCGCATGATGCCGTCGTAGGAATAATCGTAGTCGGCATCGAAAGGCAGCGGATCGACATAGCCGTAATTCGGCACCTTGTCGCTCGGCACCGGCCGCATGAGGCGACCGACCTTGGTCGACAAGACGTAGCTGTCCTCCCGCTGATCGCGCAGGAAATCGCCGACGCGGCGCTCGCCAAGGCCAAAGCCATACCAGGGCGCGACATCGAAATAACGAATGCCGTTGTCCCAGGCGGCCTGCAGGGTCTCCATCGCCTGGTCGCGCGGGCAGGCACGATAGAGGCCGCCCAACGCCGCAGCGCCGAAGCTGATCTCCGTGACCTCAAGGTCCGTCCTGCCGATCGTTCTAGTCTTCATCACCTCTCCCTTGTGATGACGGTCACTTCAATTCCCGTCGCATATGGCTCGACGCAGTCGCCATCGTCACGGTGCGTAATATCTATCGCTGGCGTGGGGCGACGTGGCCGCATCTCGGAATGACGATTGCACGCCGGCTGCAGGATGCAAGCATTGCCATTCTCACTCTCTCCCTGCTCATCGGCGTTATCGAAAGCGCTCGCCCTTCATCGCCAATTGATTTTGTTTTTTATCTACAATAAACATTTTGGAGTCAACGAGGAAATCATGGGACCGCCCGGGGATGGCGGAAACGCCGGTTTCGATACTACTCCTGCAATTGACTGCCATTGATACATGGTTCAGACAGCGCCGCCGGCAAAGAGCGGCGACGATACGCGAGGGGGAAATGGCAAGGCAAAACACGCTCTTCAAGGAGGCATTCAATCGCTATACGGCTCGCCTGAAGCCCGATACCGAGCTGCCGAGCGAGCCTGAAATCGCAGCCGAGCTCGGCGTCAGCCGCAGCACGGCGCGCGCGATCCTCATGCGTCTCAGTGACGCCGGCATCATTCTCTGGAACAAGCGGCAGAAGACGGTCCTGCGCCCGCCGATACCCGCCGATTTCTTCCCCAAGGAAGAAACCGATTCCCTGCACGATATCATCGAGCGCAGCTTCATGATGCGCATCATGTCGGACGAAGCCCAGCCCGGCATGCAGATCAACGAGCTGGAACTGGCGCGCGAAATCGGCACAGGCACCTCCGTCGTTCGTGAGTTTCTTATTCGTTTCAGTCGTTTCGGCCTGATCGAGAAACGGCCGAACAGCCATTGGATCCTGAAAGGCTTCACCAGCGAATTCGCGCTGGAGCTAGCAGACGTGCGGGAAATGTTCGAGCTGCATTCCGCAGCCGAATTCGGCCGCCTGCCCGCCCATCACCACGCCTGGGACGACCTGAAGGCGATCGAGCAGGAACATCACGAGCTGCTCAGGGATTTCGACGCACATTACCGCGATTTCTCGCGCCTCGACGAGAAGTTTCATCTTCTCATCCACCGTGCCTCCAAGAACCGCTTCATCGCCGATTTCTACGACGCCATCGCCATCATTTTCCACTATCACTACCAGTGGAACAAGGCCTTCGCCCGCGAGCGCAATGCCCGCGCCATAGCCGAACACCTCGACTATATCGAAGCGCTACAATCACGCGACCAGCGAAGGATCGACGCGGCCTGCCGCCAGCATCTCGCCTCGGCACGTCAGACGCTGCTGCAGTCGATCCCGCAAGGTGCGAGCGAAATCGCCGGCTCCGCCGCCTAACGGCGGGAGCCGGCCGGCCGCTCACTTCGCAGTCAAGCGCAGGCTTTGGCTGGCAAAGCGCGGGGAAGCGACTTCGAGCTTGATCGCGCCCACCTCTCCGGTTGCCTGCAACCAGAAGCCCGTTGTTCCACCCTGGAATGCGACCGTTTCCGGACCGATGAGCTTCGCCGGACCATCGACCTTGATCGTGATGGCTTCATTGAGGAAAGCCAGTCGCGAGCCGGCCTGATCGAGCGCGCGCACGATGACGCGCACCGTGTCGCGCTCGCCTGCGCGCAAGGTGTCGGCATCGGCTTCGACCTGAAGCGTCGTCGGCAGCGGATTGGCGACCATGCGCTGCTCCACCGCGGGCTTGCCGCCGATATAGCCGGTGAACTGCACGTCCTCCCATTCCATTCCCCATACGCCAAGCTCGTCCTGGGTGAAGGAACGGTGATCGAAAACGACGGGCGGATGCGGCAAGTGCGGGAACGTCTCCCGGTCCGGACCGAGGCGCTTGGTGAGCGACCCGTATCGCAGCTCGACCTCGTCGCAGTTCGTCAGCACCATAAGCGGCAGGGCCCCGCCGATATTGCGCTCGCCGCGCGCCCAGATCGTCACCGGCTTCATGACAACCTCGTCGGCGGGGTCGCACTGGCTGGCGTAGGCGTAAGCGGCAAATTTCGGCTCGCGGAACATGTCCATCACGCCGTGATAGCAGATCCGGTCGCCCGAGCCGAAATCGCTATGGGTGTTGTAGTCGAACATGCACCAGCCGATGGCGCCGGAAATCGACGGATCGCCGTAGGCCGCGTTCAGGACCTCCAGATGCCGGCGCACATGCTCGGCCTGCCGCTGCTCCTGATCGTAGATCTTCGTCGGATACATATGGCCGCCGAATTCGGTGATAAGATAGGGCACATCCTTGGAAAGACCGGTGTTTTCCTGCTGTGGCCTCAGCGGCGTGCGTGGCCGGTTGGCGCCCGGCAGCTCCTCGTTGCCGAGGATGAAATCGTTCATCGTATAGACGTCCTCGAGCATTTCGCTCTCGGTGATGTAGCGAACGCCGCCGGTCTGGCGCGTCGGATCGAGCGCGCGTGCCAGCCGATTGGTCTCGGCGTAGAAATCGTGGGAATCCTGCGATTCGTTGATGCGGACACCCCAGATGACGATCGAGGGATGGTTCCAGTCGCGCTCGATCATGCGCCGCACGTTGCGGATCGACTCCTGCTGCCACTCCTCGTCGCCAATATGCTGCCAGCCGGGAATTTCCTCGAAAACCAGCAGGCCGATGCGGTCGCAATGGTCGAGGAACCATTTCGACTGCGGATAATGCGAGGTGCGCACGATATTGCACTTCAGCGTGCGCTTCATGATCTCGGCATCGCGCTCCTGCGCCGAACGGCCCATCGCATAGCCGACATAGGGGAAAGCCTGATGACGGTTTAGGCCGCGCAGCTTCAGCTTCCTGCCGTTCAGCAGAAACCCCTCGGCGGTAAAGCTTGCGGTACGGAAGCCGAAACGCGTCGCGTGACGATCTGGCCCATGATCGGTCATAAGCTCGACCTCGGCCGAATAAAGCACGGGATTGTCGAGGTCCCAAAGCGAAATGCCCGCAAGGCCATCGAAGCTCAGCGTCACGCTCCCGCCCGCCGTTTCCGCCTGTCCCGAGGCGATGACCGCGCCATCGGCAGACCGCAGCGCGACCTTCGCCGTACCCTTGAAAGCGAGATCTTGCGGGTTGGAGATGTCGCAGCGGACCGTCACGGATTTACGGTCGGAAAGGACATCCGTCGTTTCGACCTTGATGTTGGCGATCGAGACGGGGGCGGCCAGCTTCAGCCAGACATCGCGATAGATCCCGGCATAGGTCAGATAGTCGATGCGGCCGCCGAAAGGCGGAATTTCGGGATTCTCGCTGCCGTCAATCTTGACCGTGATCAGGTTCTCGCCCTGGAGCAGATGACCGGTCAGGCGTGCCTCGAATGGCGTATAGCCATCCTTGTGGGCGACGATCTCCTGGCCGTTCAAGTAGACGACGGCATCGGCCATGGCGGCATCGAAGACCAGCGATACTTCACGCCCGGCAAACCTGTCGTCCCAGTTCAAAATCTTCTGATAGGTGAAGGCCCGCTGATAGGATTTTTCGTCGAAATAATTGAAGGGCAGTTCGACGACCGTATGCGGCAGCGTCACGCGCTGCCCTTCCTGCCGGCGTCCGGCGTCCTCGGATGAGAACCCTTCATGAAACGTCCAGGATTCGTTGAAGGCGACAACAGAACGCATATTCAATCCTATCGAGTAAGCCCGTCGCATCGGGTGACGAACAGATGTTGCTTGGAAAATCAGGCGCGCGGCGAGGCAGGCGCAAATGCCGCGGGGCGATATCTATACTGGCTCGTCGCGGGCGCGCAATGCGACCGGTTGGCGGATTCCGATTTTCCCGCCATGTAACCCACTGCCGATCAGGCCGCTTCGCAAGACCTACCGGCTGCGTCCGTTCTTCGCCTCCTCAACCGGGCTGCGCACTGCGGCATACATGCCGGTGGTGCGGAATTCCGTCGGATTGATGCCATAGATACGGCGAAACACCTTGGAAAAATAGTTGGCATCGTCGAAGCCGGACATGATCGCCACTTCCTTGACCGGAATGAACGCAGCCTTCGTCAGCAGTTTGGCGGCACGCTGCATGCGCTGCTGCAGCACGAATTCCGCCGGCGGCACGCCTTCGCTTTCGGCAAAGACACGCGAAAAATGCGCGCGGCTGAGACCGCTGACCCGGGCAAGCTCGTCGACAGGAAGCGGTTTGTCGAGATTGGCATGGATATGGTCGATGACGATCTGCATGGCGGAGCGATCGGCAGCAAAGGCGTGCGAGCCGAAGACATCGTCATAGAGCGCCATCGCCGCTTCATAGGCGACGGCCGAGGCCGAGGCGGGCGTCTCGGCGCCCTTGACCAGCCGGAGGCTGCAATCGGCAAGATGATCGATGGTCGCCTGCTGCAGTTTCAGCACTGGGCCGGCCGCAGCCAGGATCAGGCGATGGATGCGCAAGGCTTCCTCGCCATTCATCGAGATCCAGAAATATTCCCAGCGCTCGCCTTTCTGCAGCCAGTAGCGATGATTGTGCGGCACGAGAACGAGCAGCGTTTCGCCGGCATTCACACGATAGCTGCGGCTTTCGTAGCGCAGACGCCCGGTGCCGCTGATGGTATGCTGAAGCACGGTAAACGGTGTCTGGCCGCGGCGGCGCCCGTCCCAATCATAGGGCTCGTCATGCCTGATTTCATAGCCGGCGCTGGTCGGCATGGCATGCAGCCGGTGACGTCCGCGCGGCAGCGAAACCGTCCGCATGACCTGTCCGTTATCGATCAATTCCTGCAGCACAAAATTACCCTTGAAAGCATAATAGTTCTCTGTTCGGCTCAGCCATTATAGGCATAATCCCGCCAGAAAACAGCGCTTGACCGCCGACGAGGATCGGCGATTGGAGGAAAACCCACGATTTCGGCCCGTTTCGCAACCGGTGCGATCATGGGACGAAAATGCTGCTGTCTCCCCTGCCGCTGCGCGTTCGATCGACTTGAAGGTGAGGATCATGAGTTTCAAAATCGCTATTATCGGCGCCGGCAGCGTCGGCTTCACGAAAAAGCTGTTCACCGACATTCTCTGCGTGCCGGAATTCCGCGACGTCGAATTTGCGCTGACGGACATGAGTGAGCACAATCTGACGATGATCAAGGCGATCCTCGATCGGATCGTCGAGGCCAACAAGCTGCCAACGCGCGTCACCGCCACCACGGATCGCCGCAAGGCGCTGGACGGCGCGCGCTATATCATCAGTTGCGTCCGGGTCGGTGGTCTGGAAGCCTATGCCGAGGATATCCGCATCCCGCTGAAATACGGGATCGACCAATGCGTCGGCGACACGATCTGCGCCGGCGGCATTCTCTACGGCCAGCGCAACATTCCGGTCATTCTCGATTTCTGCAAGGATATCCGCGAGGTCTCAGAGAGCGGCGCCAAGTTCCTGAACTATGCCAACCCGATGGCGATGAACACCTGGGCGGCCATCGAATACGGCAAGGTCGACACGATCGGCCTGTGCCACGGCGTCCAGCACGGCGCCGAACAGATCGCCGAAGTGCTCGGAGCGAAGGACAAGAGCGAACTCGACTATATCTGCTCCGGCATCAACCACCAGACCTGGTTCGTCGACCTGCGCCTCAATGGCCGCAAGATCGGCAAGGACGAGCTGATCGCGGCCTTCGAAGCCCATCCGGTGTTCTCGCAGCAGGAGAAGCTGCGCATCGACGTGCTGAAGCGTTTCGGCGTCTATTCCACCGAGAGCAACGGCCATCTGTCCGAATATCTGCCCTGGTATCGCAAGCGCCCCGACGAGATCAACAAATGGATCGACATGTCGGACTGGATCCATGGCGAGACCGGCGGCTACCTGCGTCACTCCACCGAAACGCGCAACTGGTTCGAGACGGAATTCCAGCAGATCCTCGACAGCGCCTCGCAGCCGATCGACCCTGCCCGCCGCTCCAACGAGCATGCCAGCCATATTCTCGAGGCGCTGGAAACCAACCGTGTCTATCGCGGCCATTTCAACGTCAAGAACAACGGCGTCATTACCAACCTGCCCGCCGATGCCATCATCGAATCCCCCGGCTTCGTCGATCGGTTCGGCATCAACATGGTCGCAGGCATCACGCTGCCTGAGGCATGCGCCGCCACCTGCATGTCCTCCATCAACGTCCAGCGCATGTCGGTCCATGCCGCCGTCAGCGGCGACATCGACCTTCTGAAGCTCGCCGTCCTGCACGACCCGCTGGTCGGCGCCGTCGCCACGCCGGAGGAGGTCTGGCAGATGGTCGACGAAATGGTCGTCGCCGAAGCCCGCTGGCTGCCGCAATACGCCCATGCTGTAGACGAGGCGAAGGAGCGCCTGTCGCGCAGCAAGGTCAAGACGCGGGACTGGAAGGGTGCCGCAAGCCGCAACGTGCGCTCGATCGAGGAATTGCGTGCGGAAAAAGCCGCCCTGAAGCAGGCCGGTTAATGAGCATGCAAATCGGAAGATAAGGATTGTGGCGGGATCTCAGGGGATATCCCGCCACAACCGGCCGTCTTCCGTTTCGATGGAGGAACGCGAGGCCTCGAACGGAACGCTCGCGATTTAGGGAGAGAGAACAAGATGAGACATTTTCGACCGATCGGCCTTCTCGCCGCGTTGACGATTGCCACATCCGCAATCGCCATCAGCGCCTATGCAGCCGAGCCGACAGTGCCGCCCGTGCCACCTGTCTTCCCGGCGGAAGGCAAGATCAAGTATGTCGAGCGCAGCTCCATCCTGGAGTTCAAGGCGCTGCCGGAATATCACGAGCCCGCCTGGGTCACGGATAATTTCGTCAAGACCGGCAAGCTGCCGCCCGTCAAGGATCGCCTGCCGAAAGAGCCGCTCGTCTACAAGACCGGCAACATGCCTGACGGCATCGGCGTCTATGGCGACACGCTGCGCCACGTCATCGGCGGCCGGCCGGAAGGCTGGAACTACGGTGCCGGCCAGACCCAGGGCTGGGGCGGCATCGACATCGGCCTGTCCGAGTGCCTGACGCGCACGGCACCTCTCTTCCAGGTCGAGGCAAAGGATACCGAGCCGCTGCCGAACCTCGCCAAGGGCTGGGAATGGTCGCCGGACGGTCACAAGCTCACCATGCACCTGATCGAAGGCGCAAAATGGTCCGACGGCGTGCCGTTCAATGCCGACGACATCATGTTCTACTGGGAAGACGAAGTCATCGACCCGAACGTCTCGCCGCTCGGCGGCGGCGCCTCCCCGGAAGCCTTCGGCGAAGGAACCACGCTGAAGAAAATCGACGATTACACCATCGAATGGACCTTCAAGGACGCCTTCCCGAAGCAATATCTCTATACGATGGCCTATCCGAACTTCTGCCCGGGCCCGTCGCACATCCTCAAGCCGCAGCACCCGAAATATTCCAAGAACACCTACGACCAGTTCAAGAACGCCTTCCCACCGGAATATATGAACATTCCGGTCATGGGCGCCTGGGTGCCGGTCGAATATCGCTCCGACGACATCATCGTCATGCGCCGCAATCCCTACTACTGGAAGGTCGACGAGAAGGGCAACCAGCTGCCTTACCTCAACGAGCTGCACTACAAGCTGTCCACCTGGGCAGACCGCGACGTGCAGGCTGTTGCCGGCTCCGCGGATCTTTCGAACCTCGAGCAGCCGGAAAACTTCGTCGCTTCCCTGAAGCGCGCCGCACAGCCGGATGCTCCGGCTCGCCTCGCCTTCGGCCCCCGCCTCATCGGCTATAACCTGCAGATGAATTTCTCGGCCAACGGTTGGGGCAGCCCGGATCCGCGCGCCCAGGCCGTGCGCGAGTTGAACCGCAACGAGGACTTCCGCAAGGCAGTCACCATGGCCCTCGACCGCAAGGCGCTCGGCGATTCGCTGGTCAAGGGACCCTTCACGGCGATCTATCCGGGCGGCCTTTCCTCCGGCAGCACCTTCTATGACCGCAACTCCACGGTATACTATCCGTTCGACCTCGCCGGCGCCAAGGCCGAGCTTGCGAAGGCCGGCCTCAAGGACACCGATGGCGACGGTGTCGTCAACTTCCCTGCCAACGTCAACGGCGGCAAGGACGTCGAAATCACGCTTCTGGTCAGCAACGACTACACCACCGACAAGAGCCTTGCCGAAGGCGTCGTCGCCCAGATGGAAAAGCTCGGATTGCGCGTCATCATCAATGCGCTGGATGGTCCCAAGCGCGACGATGCCAACTATAGCGGTCGTTTCGACTGGATGGTCCGTCGCAACAGCACGGAACTGGCTTCCGTCGTGCAGAACACCGAGCAGCTTGCTCCGGTCGGCCCGCGCACAAGCTGGAACCACCGCGCTCCGGAAAGCGGTCAGCTGGACCTGATGCCCTTCGAAAAGGATATGGCCGATATCGTCAACAAGTTCGCCACGTCGAAGGACAATGACGAGCGCGTGGCCCTGATGAAGCAGTTCCAGAAGATCTCGACCGGGCATCTCTACAATATCGGCCTGACCGAGTATCCGGGCGCGCTGATCATCAACAAGCGCTTCTCGAACGTTCCCCCGGGCACGCCGATCTTCCTGTTCAACTGGGCGGAAGACTCCATCATCCGCGAGCGCCTTTGGGTAGCTGCTGACAAGCAGGGTAAATTCGAGCTGTTCCCCGAGCAGCTTCCGGGTGCCCCGGGCAGCGCCGGTCCGATCAAATAAGGTCGCATGAAGCCCCCATGGCAGCCGGCATGATGCCGGCTGCCATGGACCTCCGAAGCATTCCAGCGATCAGCCATCGCCGGAGAAGAATGAACCGCTGGCGCATATCGTCCCGATGGGCAGAGACTGCAGACAGCATCAAGAGAAGCGAACCGTCCGATGTTACGATTCCTGCTCGTTCGCATAGCCTCCGCAATTCCCGTGCTCTTCATCCTGAGCGTGGTGACCTTCGCCATCATCCAGGCGCCGCCGGGCGACTATGCGGATTATATCCGCTCGCAATTGATGAACCAGGGCGGTGCATCCTTTGCGCAAGCCGATGAACAAGCGCAGATCTATCGCCGCGAGCACGGGCTCGACAAGCCGATGGTCATTCAATACGTCAACTGGATCGGCGGTATCGTCACCAGAGGCGATTTCGGCTACAGCATGTTCTATAACAAGCCCGTCGCCGATGTCGTCGGCGAGCGCTTGCCGCGGACGCTCGCTCTGGCGCTCGTATGCCATATACTGGCGTCCATTCTCGGCATCGGCTTCGGCATATGGGCGGCGACGCGGCAATATAGCTGGATCGACACCCTGCTCTCGGGCATCTCCTTCCTCGGCATGACGGTGCCGCGCTTCCTGATGGCGCTGATCATCGTTTACATCCTCGTCTTCCAGCTCAACGTCTCTGAAATCGGCAGCTTCTTCTCGCCGCAATATGGCGGCGCGCCCTGGTCCTGGGCGAAGTTCGTCGATCTCGTCAAACATGTCTGGCCGGTCGTCGCCATCGCCACCTTCGGCGGGCTCGCCTACAATATGCGCGTTATGCGCGGCAACCTGCTCGACACGCTGAACGCCCAATACGTCGAGACCGCACGCGCCAAGGGCCTTTCCGGCGGCGCGGTCGTCATGCGCCATGCCGTGCCGAACGCACTGCATCCCCTCGTCATGTATCAGGGCGTGGTTCTGCCCTACATGCTGACCGGCGAGATCGAAACAGCCATCATCTTCACGCTGCCGACCGTTGGGCCGGCCATCGTCGGCTCGATGGCGGTCGGTGACGTCTATGTCACGGCAACCTTCATGATGGTGCTTTCGGCAACCCTCATCATCGGCAACATCATCGCCGACATGCTGCTTGCCCTGCTCGATCCGCGCGTGCGTCAACAGGGAGGGATCCACTAATGCTCGCCTTCAGCAATTCCCCGCCCCCGCAGGAAGAGAAAATCAAGCGAAAGAGCGGCAACGAGAGCTACACCGCACTTGTCTGGCGGCGCCTGAAGCGCTCCTGGACGGGCATGAGCGGCCTGACCCTCGTTATCCTGCTGCTCCTGATGGCCGCCTTCGCCGAATTCATCGCGCCGCTCGATCCGAAGGCAACCGACACCGGCTTCGCACCGCCGCAAGTCATCAGCTTTCACGACAAGGACGGCAATTTCGTCTTTCAGCCGCGGGTCTACGCGCTCGTCGAGACCAGCGATCTCGACCCTGTGACGTTCCAGCCGATCGTCGGGCCGGATTACGATAATCCGCGTCTGCTCGGCTTCTTCGTCAAGGGCGATCCCTACTATCTCTTCGGCCTGATCCCCGGCGACCGGCATCTCTTTGCGACCACCGACGGCGGGCCGGTCCATTTCCTCGGCACGGACAAGTTTGGCCGGGACGTGCTGTCGCGCGCCATCTACGGCTCGCGCATCTCGCTGATGATCGCCCTGACGGTCGTTACAATCGTCACCATCGTCGGCACTACGGTCGGCATGATCTCGGGCTATTTCGGCGGCACGGTCGATGCCTGGATCCAGCGCTTCGTCGAAGTGGTTCTGGCCTTTCCGCAATTGCCGCTCTATCTGGCGCTGACCTCGCTAATCCCCGTGACCGCCCCAACCAACGTGTTCCTTGCCTTCGTCATCGTCGTCATGTCTGCGCTCGGCTGGGCGCAGATGTCACGCGAGGTGCGCGGCAAGACGCTGGCACTGGCAAGGATCGATTATGTGCGGGCGGCGATGGCAGTGGGCGCCACCGACCGGCGCATCATTCTCCAGCACATTTTTCCGAACGTCATGAGCCATGTCATCGTGGCGGTGACGCTGGCGATCCCGAGCGTGGTGCTGCTGGAATCCTTCCTCGGTTTTCTCGGCTTTGCCGTCAAGCCGCCGCTGATCTCCTGGGGCCTGATGCTGCAGGATACGTCGACCTATTCGGTCATCGGCTCCTATCCCTGGATTCTCTCGCCCGTCGGCTTCGTTCTGATCACCGTTTTCGCCTTCAACGCGCTTGGTGACGGTCTGCGCGACGCGATAGATCCATATTGAGAGGAGACCGGACATGGCTCTTGCACTCGTCAACTCCTTCGCTCCCGAACTTCGCCTCGATGCTGGAGAAAAAGCGGTCGCCCCTGTCATCGACGCCCGCAATATCGCCGTCAAATTCAAGGTCGAGGATGGCATGGTCGATGCCGTCAAGGATATCTCGTTCCAGCTCTATCGTGGTGAAACCATCGCGATTGTCGGAGAGTCCGGCTCGGGAAAATCGGTAACCGCCCGCACGGTGATGGGGCTGCTGACCAAGCGCGCCGTGGTTTCGGACAAGTCTTCCATCCACTACGACGGCAAGAATGTGCTGAAGTTTTCGGAGAGGGCTCGCCGGCAGCTGCGCGGCGACCGCATCTCGATGATCTTCCAGGAGCCGATGAGCTCGCTCAATCCGATCTACACGGTCGGTAGCCAGATCGTCGAGGCGATCCGCGTGCATCGCAAGGTCAGCCGCCGCGATGCGGAAAAGCGGGCTCTCGATTTGCTGAAACAGGTGCAGATCCCCGATCCGGAAGCGCGGCTGAAGCAATATCCGCATCAGCTTTCCGGCGGGCAGCGCCAGCGCGTGATGATCGCGATGGCGCTCGCCAACGATCCGGACGTCCTAATCGCCGACGAGCCGACGACCGCGCTCGACGTCACCGTGCAGGCGCAGATCCTGAACCTAATCCGCAACCTGCAGAAGCAGCTGGGCATGGCGGTGATTCTCATCACCCACGACCTGACGGTCGTGCGCCAGTTTTCCGACTATGTCTATGTGATGCAGCATGGCGAGATGCGCGAGCACAACACGACCGAGGCCCTTTTCGCGCATCCGCAGCATCCCTATACGCAGCATCTGCTGACGTCGGAACCGCGCGGGCAGGCAAAGCCGCTGCCGCCGAACTGCGACATCGTCCTCGAGGGCAAGGCCGTCAAAGTCGCCTTCATGCTGCGTCACGGCAGCTTCTTCAAGCCTGACATGCGTGAGCTCGTTGCCGTCGGCGGCCTCAATATCGAGCTGCGCCGTCACGAGACGCTGGGTCTGGTCGGTGAATCCGGCTCCGGCAAGACCACCTTCGGCCAGGCGCTTCTGCGCCTCATCGATGCCGATGGCGGCGAGATCTATTTCGACGGCCAGCCGATCCATGGCCGGTCGCGCGCCGAAATGCGGCCATTGCGCTCGCGCATGCAGATCGTCTTTCAGGACCCGTTCTCATCGCTCAATCCGCGCATGACCATCGGCCAGATCATTTCCGAGGGGCTGGTGGTCAACAATCTCGGCGCCAACAGGGCCGAACGCCTGGAACGCGTCAAGGAAGCACTCGTGAGTGCCGGCATGCCGGCCAACATTCTCTCGCGCTTCCCGCACGAGTTTTCCGGCGGCCAGCGCCAGCGCATTGCGATTGCCCGCGCCATAGCGCTCGAACCGGAGTTCATTCTGCTCGACGAGCCGACCTCCGCGCTCGATCTTTCCGTTCAAGCCCAGATCATCGACCTCCTGCGCAAGCTGCAGGACGAAAGGGGCTTGAGCTACCTCTTCATATCACACGACCTCAAGGTCGTCCGCGCCCTTTGTCATCGCGTCATCGTCATGCAGCATGGCAAGATCATGGAGGAAGGGCCGGTCGACGAGGTTCTGTCTCATCCCAAGACCGCTTACACCGAACGCCTCGTCAGAGCGGCGTTCGAGGTAGCCTCATAGCATCCAGGAGATTTTTACATGACAGGCACTCCCAAGATCACGTTCATCGGAGCCGGCTCGACCGTCTTCATGAAGAATATCATCGGCGACGTCTTGCAGCGCCCGGCCCTTGCCGGCGCCCGGATCGCGCTCATGGACATCAATCCTCAACGGCTGGACGAAAGCGCCATCGTGGCCCGCAAGCTGGCCTCGACCCTCGGCACATCCGCCACGGTCGAAACCTTCACCGATCAGCGCAAGGCGCTTGATGGCGCCCACTTCGTCGTCGTCGCCTTCCAGATCGGCGGTTACGAGCCCTGCACCGTCACCGATTTCGAGGTGCCGAAGAAATACGGCCTGCGCCAGACGATCGCCGACACGCTCGGCGTCGGCGGCATCATGCGCGGCCTGCGCACGGTTCCGCATCTCTGGAAGATCTGCGAGGACATCCTGGCCATCTGCCCGAACGCGATCATGCTGCAATATGTGAACCCGATGGCGATCAACACCTCGGCGATCGGCGAGAAGTATCCGACGATCAAGCAGGTCGGGCTTTGCCATTCGGTGCAGGGCACGGCGATGGAGCTGGCGCACGATCTCGACATTCCCTACCACGAAATCCGCTATCGTTCGGCGGGTATCAACCACATGGCGTTCTATCTCGAATTCGAGCACCGCCAGCCCGATGGCTCCTATCGCAACCTCTATCCCGATCTTGTCCGTGCCTATCGCGAGGGGCGCGCGCCGAAGCCCGGCTGGAACCCGCGCTGCCCGAACAAGGTGCGTTATGAGATGCTCACCCGCCTTGGCTATTTCGTTACCGAAAGTTCGGAACATTTCGCCGAGTACACGCCCTACTTCATCAAGGAAGGTCGCGAGGACCTGATCGAGAAGTTCGGCATTCCGCTCGACGAATATCCGAAGCGCTGCATCGAGCAGGTCGCGCGCTGGAAGAACCAGGCGGAGGAATATCGCACGGCCGAGAAGATCGAGGTCAAGCAATCGAAGGAATATGCTTCCTCGATCATCAATTCGGTCTGGACCGGCGAACCTTCCGTCATCTACGGCAACGTCCGCAACAATGGCTGCATCACGTCGTTGCCCTCCAACTGCGCGGCGGAAGTTGCCTGCCTCGTCGATGCGTCGGGCATCCAGCCGACCTATGTCGGCGATCTGCCGCCACAGCTGACGGCCCTCATCCGCACGAACATCAACGTGCAGGAACTGACGGTCAAGGCTCTGATGACCGAAAATCGCGAGCATATCTACCATGCAGCGATGATGGATCCGCATACGGCAGCCGAGCTCGATCTCGACCAGATCTGGTCGCTGGTCGACGAGCTGCTGGTCGCCCATGGCGATTGGCTGCCGGAATGGGCGCGCGGCAATCGCAAGGTTCAGGCCGCATAAAGCCACTCTCTCCCGGCTTGCGACCCAAAGGCCTCGCGGCGTTGCCGCGGGGTCTTACGCGTTTGGTCGGTCCGGAGAAAGTGAAAGTCCAGGACGCGGCAAATGGCGCATCGATAACCGATGGCAAAGCATGAACGACTGCGTTAGAAACACTCGCAGTTTGGAGGAGATGAACGATATGGCCAGCTCGGAAACATTCACAACCGGAACATTCGTCGGCCGCATCTGGCGCCCCGACGTGGATGGCCCTGCCCTCATCACCGTCCGGGATGGCGCCGTTTACGACATTACGTCGAAGGAGGCGCCAACCATGCGCGACCTCCTGGAGAAGGACGATCCAGTCGCTTTCGTTCGCGCTCAGAAAGGCGAGGCCGTCGCCAAACTCGATACCTTGCTGGCCGCCGAGCCCGACCTCTCGGCCGTCCATCTTCTCGCTCCCGTCGATCTGCAGGCGATCAAGGCCTGCGGCGTCACCTTTGCCCGCTCGATGCTGGAACGCGTCATCGAGGAGCGCGCGGCCGGCAATCCGGACCTCGCCGAAGCGATCCGCGGCAAGGTGACCGCGCTGATCGGCGACAGCCTGCGCAACCTCAAGGCCGGATCTCCCGAGGCAGCCAAGGTCAAGGCGGCGCTGATCGAGGAGGGCGTCTGGTCGCAATATCTCGAAGTTGGCATCGGTCCGGACGCGGAAGTCTTTTCCAAATCGCAGGTGATGTCGTCGGTGGGCCCCGGGGCCGATGTCGGCCTGCATCCGATCTCCAAGTGGAACAATCCAGAGCCGGAAATCGTGCTTGCCGTCGACAGCAGGGGCAGGGTCAGGGGTGCCACCCTTGGCAACGACGTCAACCTGCGCGATGTCGAGGGCCGGTCGGCCCTGTTGCTCGGCAAGGCGAAGGACAATAACGCCTCCTGCTCGATTGGGCCGTTCATCCGTCTCTTCGATGAAACCTACAGCCTGGATGACGTGCGCAATGCCGATCTCGACCTGAAGGTCGAAGGCGAGGACGGCTATGTGCTGCATGGTCGCTCGTCGATGAAGGAAATCAGCCGAGACCCTCTCGACCTCGTCTCCCAGACCATCGGCCGCCACCATCAATACCCGGATGGTTTCGTACTGTTCATGGGAACGCTTTTTGCGCCTGTCGAGGACCGTGATACGCCCGGACAGGGCTTTACCCACAAGGCCGGCGATATCGTCACCATCTCCAACGACCGGTTGGGATCGCTGCGAAACCGCGTGCTGCTATCGACCGAGTGTGCTCCCTGGACGTTCGGAACGTCGCATCTCATGCGCAACCTGGCGCGACGCGGATTGATCTGAGGGGTTTTATTCTCGTTGAGTATGATCGTCCTCGACGAGGTCGCGCTCAGCCCTCAGATGCGACCATGAAGGAACCGCCGGCGAATGCGGAGCAATCACCGGCGAAACAAACGCAATCAAGCCGCGCTTTGGCGGCTGTGCCGCGCGAAAATCTCGACGACCTTCGCGGCGATAGCTCTTCCGAGCCTGACATTCGTCTCGGCGGAAAGATGAATGCCATCGACCCCGTCCGTGGTGACGACTTCGCCGGCGTCGAGAAAATCGACCTTCAGGAATGACGCCAGGGCGCGATAGTGCTTCGCCAGCTCAAGCGATTTTTCGTATCCGCCGGCGAACATGCCCTCGAACCACGGATCGGGCATCGGCGCCAATGGCGGCGGCGCGACGATGAGCAGCTTGGGAGCCGGATAAGGCGTGCCGACGCCGCCAGCACAGGTCAGCACCTGCCCCGCAAGCTTGCCCATCCCAATGGCGATTTCATAAGGGGTTCTGCGGAAATACGACTTGGTGTCGTTCGTGCCGAGGAGAAGGATGGCCAGATCGAGAGGAAGGTGGCTCGCAAGCGCGGATGGGAGATAGGCGCTTCCGTTCAGCCGCGGATCGCTCGGATCGTCGATGCTCGTCGTGCGTGCGCTCAGACCCTCCTCTATGATGGAGTAGCCGTCGCCGAGTTCGGCCGCCATGGCACCGGTCCACCGCTGCTCGAAAGGGTATCTGAGCGTCGGTGACGACTGTTCGACTGGAATCCAGCCCCAGGTGAGCGAGTCTCCAAAACACAGGATGGATCGTTTTTCTGCCATTGCTTCCTCTTTCGATAGTCTAGGATTTGGTTCCGCTCGCCTTGAGACCATAGAAGATGGCCGCAAGCAGAATGATGAGACCTTGAGCGACCAGCTTGCCGGGCTCGCCGACGCCGAACATGGTCATGACGACGAACAGGAACGCGAAGCACAGGACCCCGAAGAAGGGACCCCAGACGCCGCCCTCGCCCCTGCCGAAGACCACACCGCCGAGAATTGTGGCTGCTACCGACAGAATCGGCAGATCCAATCCGACGCGCACGCTTCCGACCGCGATCGACGCTGTCTGGACCAGGGCGGCGATCCCCGCGATCAGGCCGGCAATCGCATGCGCCGCGATGACTGTTCTCTCGACCGGTACGCCGGAGAAGTGCGCCGCCTCGATGCTTTCCCCAGCAGATGCCACGAACCGTCCGAATACCGTCCGCGCCAGAGCCAGGGACATGATCGCCGTGATGCCTATCCAGAAGAGGACCGGCGTCGGAATGGAGAGAAAGCGGGTGTTGAAAAGCTCCCCGAACACCGGCGGCACGTCGCCTGGCGGCTTGCCGCTCGAAAGATACTGAACAAGGCCTATCATGACGATGTTCAGCGCGAGGGTCACGATGACTGCCGAGACGCGCCGGATCGCGATCATGAAGCCGTTGAACAGTCCGATCACGAGTCCCACAGCAAGCGCCAGCGCGACGAAGAAGGACAACGACGCTCCGGGAAACATGCCCGACGAGATGCAATAGTTGACGAGCAGGATGACGCCACCGCCCGATAGGTCGATCGACTTCACGCGCATCACCAGGAGCTGGCCGAGCACCAGTATCCCGAGCGGAACCACCTGGCGGACGAAGACACCCATGACATTGACGTTCAACATCTGCGGTCTCGTTATCCAGAGGATCGCGATGAGGATGACGAATAGATAATAGGCCGGAGGAATCCTTGCGAACCTCTGTGCCAGCGGGGTTTGAACAAGAGCCGGCATCAGAGCCCAATCCTTCTGCGAGACTGGAGAGCGACGACAAACATGAGCAGGCATCCCTTGATCGCGGTCTGGACAAATGGGGTAACGTTCAGAAGGTTCATGCCGTTGGAGAGAAGTGCGAGGATCGCAACGCCCACGACCGTTCCCTGCAGGCTGCCGACCCCGCCTGAAAGCTGCGTTCCGCCGATCGCCACGGCCGTGACCGCGTCGAGCTCGAACAACAGGCCGACATTGGGATCGCCGGATACGATGCGTCCCGCGAGAAAAATACCGGCCGCGCAGGCAAACAGGGAGCTGCCGACATAGGCAAGCATGATGTTCCGCCTCGCAGGAATGCCGAAGTTGCGCGCGGCGTCATCCATCCCAGCAGCGCTACCGCCGCCGATGGCAAAGAGATGAACGCCGTAGCGGGTGCCATAGAGAAGTTTCCAGGCAACGAGGAGGGTGATTGCCCCCCATATGAGCGGCATCTGGATGCCGAAAACATGTCCCTCGACGGACCATCGCACGATGTCCGGCACCGTTCCGCCGGAAACCGGCCGCAGCACGCGTGTGATGCCAAGCACGATGTACTGCATCGACAGCGTCGCGATGATCGGATGGACATGGAGGCGGGTCACGCACACGCCATTCACGAAGCCGATCACTGCTGCCAGCAGCAGCACGCTGGGGACAATCACATAGGCCGGCCCTCCGAGCGCCAGGACTGCGGTCGTGAAGCTGATCACGGAGCCGACGGAAAGGTCGAGACCGCCGATCAGCACGACCAGCATCTGGCCGACTGCGGTGATCAGCAGCGGCATCGCCTGCGCCACAAGGTTCAGCGCGTTCTCGCTGGTGGCGAATTGATCGGTAGCGAAGGCGAGCCAGCAGGCGATCGCCAGTGCCAGCGCCGCCGGCAGGAGCCAGAGCCCCTGGCGATGGCCACGATTGCCCATATACCTGAAAAGAGGCGAGTTGCCTGTGAGGTTCATTTCAATCTCCTCCCGTTCACGCGCCGAGCGCAGCGTCGAGAATGCCGTGTTCAGTGGCGTCCGCGGCCGGCATCTCGGCGACGACGGTATTGCCGTGCACGACGCAGATGCGGTCGCAAAGCCCGATGAGTTCAAGCGTCTCGCGCGACAGCACGAGCACTGCGCCGCCGCGATCGGCGAATTCGCGCAACAACTTGTAGATTTCCGATTTCGCGCCGATATCGACGCCGCGCGTCGGTTCTTCGATCAAAAGGACATCCATCCTGGCAGCCAGATACCGCCCGAGGAGAACCTTCTGCTGGTTGCCGCCCGACAGGGAACCGGCAGCGGCGCTGGGGCCCGAAGACTTGATGTTCATGCCGCGCATCGTCGCGGCAATGATGTCCCGGTAGGATCGCGCGATCGAAAACTCCTTGCGGGCGGCATGGAGCGATATCGACAGATTGTGCTCGATGGACAGTCCGAGAAAGAGACCTTCATCCTTTCTGTCCTCAGGAACGAAGCCCACTGCGATCTTCTGCATCGCCCTTATGCCGTGCTTTGCACGCATCGGCAGGCGAATGCTGTGCCCGCAGATAACGGCCGTTCCGCTGAAAGGTTGGAATTCCCCCACCAGCGACCGCAGGATCTTCTGCTGCCCCTGGCCTTCGAGACCGGCAAGCGCGACGATCTCTCCCTTGCGGACCGACAGGGAAAACGGCTTTGCACGCACATCGATCTTGACGTTGACGAGCTCGATT
This sequence comes from Martinezella lusitana, assembly GCF_010668395.1. Lineage (GTDB taxonomy): Bacteria > Pseudomonadota > Alphaproteobacteria > Rhizobiales > Rhizobiaceae > Rhizobium > Rhizobium lusitanum_A. Next base: position 45,243 of record NZ_WUEY01000013.1, on the reverse strand, counting down.
GCGTCGTCGCCGGCGCGCTGCGAGCGGAGCGGAAACAGATCGCTCAGCTCTCGGCCGACCATCATCGCGATCAGCGACGACGGCGTCATGTCCGACAGGGGCCTTGTGCCGACTAGCCGGCCATCCTTGAGAACCGTGACCGTGTCGCAGATGTTGAAAATTTCGTCCATGCGATGGGAGATGTAGACGATCGCCTTTCCCTGATCGCGAAGGTCACGAATGTGCCTGTTGAGGATCTCCACGTCTGCCGCGTTCAGCGCTGCGGTCGGCTCGTCAAGAATGAAGATGGCGGCATCGGCGTCGATGCCATGGGCGATCTCGACGAATTGCCGCTGCGCGATGGAAAGTTCGGAGACGAGCATGCCGGGATCGAGATTGAGTCCGAGCCGCTCAAGGGCCGCCCTGGTCTCTTGCCTCATGCGCCGTCGATCGAGGCCGCCAAAGCGGGTTCGCGGCTCGCGACCCAGGAACATGTTCTCGGCGATCGACATGTTCGGCAGCAGCGAGAGCTCCTGGAAGACCGTCGATATTCCGAATTCGAGCGCGTCGCGCGGGTTCGAAAATGAAATCCGGTGGCCGTTCTTGAAGATTTCTCCGCTGTCCGGCTGATGGACGCCGGCGAGGATCTTCATCAACGTGGACTTGCCGGCCCCGTTCTCGCCCATCAGCGCATGGACGGTTCCGGGCATCAGCGTCAGCGAGACTTCGCGAAGAGCATGGCTTCCGCCAAACGACTTCGAAATCCGCGACATTTCAATAAGATTTTGCATGGTTCGCATCCGGGTATGCTGCCGCCGGGAGCTGTGGGAGGCTCCCGGCGAACAGGCTCACTTCTTTCCGTAGAACTGCTTCAGCTGCTCTTCCGAAAGCTCGGACGGCCACCAGACATTGGCGGAAAGATCGTCGCGGTAGTATTTTTTGGCCTTGTCGATATCCCAGCCCGGCGGGTTGTAGGCGTAGTGCTTCTTGAGTTCCTTGCCCTCCAGAAGGGCGACGGCGGCTCTGACACCCGCGGCACCCTGAGCAGGGCTGTACACGGAGGATACCGACTTGAATCCGTCCTTTATCCACTGGCCGAAGAAGCCGTTGTTGCCTTCGCCGGTGATCGGCGGGATCGGCGCGCCGAACTGCTTGAAGACATCGACGCACGCGCGCGTCATGTCGGCGCCGGAAGACCAGATCCCATCGACATTGGGATCGCTGAGGTAGAGGGTCTCACAGAGCTTCTTTGCCTTGTCGTATTGCCAGTCGCCGTTTTCTTCGGCTGTGATCTTGATATCCGTTCCCTTCAAGGATTGAAGGAGGCCGTTGTAGCGATTGGTGTCTTCCGGATGACCGGCGAGGCCGCGAAGAACCCAGATGTTGCCCTTGCCCTTCAGTTCCTTCACCAGGAAGTCGCCCATGACCTTGCCGAAGTGTTCCGCGCCACCCTGGATTTCGGTGGTATAGGCGGCGCTTTCGATGCGGCCTGTGTGGAGAATGACCGGAATGCCAGCCTTTACCGCCTTCTCAATACTGGCGTCCGCCGATGTCGACGTGACCGGCTGCACGATGATGGCGTCGACCTTCTGTGCGATGAGATCCTCGATGTCGGCCACCTGTTTCTTTTGGTCGAAACCGGCGTCGAGAAGGATGAACTTGGCAATGCGCTTGTCCCTCGCAGCCGCCGCCTCGGCCTCATGCGCCACCTGAACGGTCCAGGTGTTGGCGTTGACGCCGAAACTGCTCATCCCGATGACCCAGGGGGCATCCTTCTTGTACTTGCCCGCTTCGACCGTCGGGTTGTTTTCGGCAGGCGTCGTAACGCCGTCGAGCAGGTTCACCTCCTGTGCCCGCAGCGGCATGGCGCTCAGGGACGACGCGATCATCAGGGCAAGGGTAAGTCTCTTCAACAAGCTGCTCATTAGCTCCTCCATGGCAGATATCGGCGAGCGCCAGACAAGGATCCTCCATCGCGGACAAGGTCTGCCCGCGCCAATTATTCATCTTGTCTGATCAATTCCTCCGTGGCCGCAACAAACACCGAGATTTTCGCGCTGTCAATAGTTATTCAAGTTGAATGAATAATTGACCCGATGTTGCCAATCCGCTCGACTAGGTGCAAAAGAGGCCATGTCGGCAGGCATGGAGGAGCGATAGATGCGCACTGTTCTCTGCTTCGGAGATTCGAATACGCATGGGCAGATACCAGGCGGAACGCCGCTCGATCGCTATCCGGTTCATGAGCGTTGGCCGGGGGTCATGAAGGCTGCGCTCGGCGACGGGTGGCATGTCGTCGAGGAGGGTTTGAGCGGCAGGACCACGGTTCACAGCGACCCCATCGAGGGCGCGCACAAGAATGGCAGAACCTATCTGAAACCGTGTCTCCAGAGCCATGCGCCAGTGGATCTCGTGATCCTCATGCTGGGCACCAACGACCTCAAGGCGCGCTTTCACATGCCTCCATCCGAAGTCGCGATGGGAATGGGCTGTCTGGTGCACGACATCAGGGAGTTGGCGCCGGGACCGAATGGCCACGATCCCGAAATCATGATCGTATCGCCTCCCCCGATGCTGGACGACATCAAGGAATGGGAGGCGATCTTTTACGGCGCGCAGGCCAAATCGAGAAAACTGGCCCTTGAATTCGAAGTCATGGCCGATTCTCTTGAGGTTCACTTTTTCGATGCCGGAACGGTTTGCAGGTGCGCACCGCAAGACGGCTTCCATATCGACGGCGAGGCACATCGCCAACTGGGCGAAGCCCTTGCCATGGAAGTGCTGTCCATCGGCTGGGCCGAACTGCAGTCCGCGCCCAAGTCCTTCAAAGGAAGATAATCTTGCCCGACATGCGCTTTGCTCCTCCCAACCCCTTGCGTATCGCCGATCGCGCGAGCGGCCTCAACGCGCTCAGCGTGCGGAGCTACAATGAGCGGCTTGTGCTCTCGCTGCTCTTGCAGAACGAGACAACCACCCGCCTCGAGATCGGCGAAAAAACCGGGCTGTCGGCGCAGACGATCTCCGTCATCGTAAGATCCCTCGAACAGGAGGGGCTTGTGATGAAAGGCGAAGCGCAGAAGGGGCGCGTCGGCCCTCCCACGACACCCTTGATGCTCAACCCGGATGGCGCCTATTCAGTCGGCATCAGCGTCGGACACCGGAATACGCATGTGGTCCTGGTCGATTTCGTCGGAAACATCAGGTTCAGCTCGTCCCTGCCCCATAGAAAAATCGGTGAGTTCGACGATCTGGAAGGCGCGACCCATGAGGTCAAAAAGGCGATCGACAGCCTGTCGCCCCCGCTGCGAGAACGAATAACAGGTATCGGCGTCGCCATTCCCGCACCGACCGAGAGCCGCATATCCACCAACGAGGAACTGCACAAGCGGTTGGAGGCGGAACTGGATCTTCCCGTGTTCGTGCAGAATGACATCGCGGCGGCGGCGGCGGGCGAAAGTCTCTTTGGCGTTGCCAGGCGACTGCAGGACTTCCTGTTCTTTTACCTGGGGGCACGCCTTCACAGCCGCCTGGTTCTCAACCATCAGATCTATAACGGCAACTCGCCCATCAGCCAGGATGTGGGAATTTCCGCCCTTGAACGCGATCTGGCCTCTCGTCCCGACCTGGCGCAATCCATCTGGTCGTCACAGGCAAAATGGCAGGAACTGGGAAGCGTCGGCACGGCATGGCATGAAGCTTTTGCCGGAGCCGCCGCCGGCTCCATCCAGGCTCTGTCGCAGTTTATCGAGATAAGGACCGTCGTGCTGTCCTCGTTCATTGCCGAGGACATATGCCGGGAACTGGCGGCTACGATCGAAGCACGGCTTCCCTACGTTCGAGTGTTGACGGACTGTGCGTCCGGCGTGCCGAAAGCTGTCGGCGCGGCGAGCCTCTCATTCAGTTCGAGATTCATGGTCGAGTGATCTATCGGACGCCTGAACCGAATGACTGGACGGTATGATCCTGGCGGCGACGGCGGCGGTATTGTGCTGCCCGAGCGGATTTCAATTCCCGGCCCTCTCGACCACGTAGCCGCCTTTCATTACCCTTATCCGCGCGCCTGCAATTGGGCGACCCGTTCTTCCGTGTCTTCGATGTGAGCGGCGATGCCGGTTTTGCCCGGGGCGACGTCATCGGCCATGACGTGACGGTCCGGAAAGTCACCGTCGTTCTGACGGCGATAGCGAATGGGATCCTCTTGAAACAGGCGAGCCAGGCGGCTGCGCCAAGCCTTCTCGGCCGCGGCGACGCCATCCGTATCGAGACGGCCTGTCCCGTAGAGGGCGAAGGTCGGCAGCACGTCCATGCCCGTATAGAAAAGGCTGCCATGGGTGATCGGGAATAGAAGCTCGTCAAGCGGACCGTTGATCCCACGTGGCAGGTAGTCTTCCCGAGGGCCGCCGCACATGACCGACAGCATCGCCCGCTTACCCCTCAAGATCCCCTCGCCGTAACGATAGGAATTGCCGGCATCCTTGTAACCATAGGCAAAGTTATAGGCATAGACCCGCTCGATCCATCCCTTCATGATCGCAGGCATGCTGAACCACCAGAGCGGGAACTTCAAGATGACGGCGTCCGCGGCCAACAGCTTCTCCTGCTCGGCAACGACGTCCGGTGTCTGGAGCCCTTGCTTGTAGGCGTGCCGGGATTCATCGATGAACGAAAGGCGGCGTGTGTCGGCCCGATCGGGAAAATCATCGGCGTCGAACACCGCCTTCCATTTCATGCCGTAGAGGTCGGATGTCAGGACGTCATGCCCCTGCTCCTGAAGCGCCTCGACGCCGATATCGACAAGGTGGCGCGTCAACGACGTCGGTTCCGGCTGCGCATGAACGATGAGGATCGTCTTTTTCATAGTTTCATTTCCTTCGAGGCTGGATGGCCGAGAGACACCGCATCGGTCTCCCCGGATCTGTCGAGGCTGAAACTAGCGCCTCCCCCTGCTATATTTGAAATCGGATTATTGCTGCGCTAGTATAATCCTTATGGATAGCAGACGTTTCGATCTCAATCTCCTGGTGACCTTGGAAGCGCTGCTCGCCGAGCAGAACGTCACCCGCGCCGCAGCGCGGCTCAATCTCAGCCAGCCGGCCGTCAGCGCCCAGTTGAACAGGCTGCGCGATCTGTTCGACGACCAATTGTTCGTCCCGGCCCAGAGGGGCATGATCCCGACGCCCAAGGCGGTCGAGCTTCGCGAGCCGATCCGCAACGCGCTCGAACTGGCGCGCGCCACCGTGACCTCCTACCGCAACTTCGATCCGGCAAGCGCTGATCTTTCAATCGTCATTGCATGTACGGATTATCTTCAAGCGGCATTGGCCGGCCCCTTCATCGCAGGCCTCAGGCAAAAAGCGCCGGGAATACGGGTCGCGCTCCGCAACCTTGATCTCGCCAGGCTCGAGGAACAGATGATCCATGGCGAAATCGACCTTGCGCTCATGACCCCTGGCGATGCGCCGGCCAATCTTAGGTCGCGGCACCTGTTCGATGAACGTTACGTGTTGATCGGGCGGCATGGCCATCCCGGCCTGAAGGCCGGGCTTGGCACGTCTGATTATGCGGAACTCGACCATGTCATCGTCTCGCTCCGCGGCAGTGACTTCATGACGCCTGTCGACATGGCCTTGAAGGCGCTGGGTTACCAGCGCAAGGTGATGCTGTCTGCCAGTTCGTTCCTGTTTGTCATCAGCATCGTGTCGACGACCGACTTCGTTGCGCTGGTGCCGAGAAGGTTGGCCGCGGCACAGATGGACCGGCTGATGATCGTTGAGCCGCCCTTCCCGGTGGAAGGCTTCGCCGTCGGAATGGTTTGGCACGAACGCACCCAGGACCATATCGGCCAACGGTGGATCCGCGCGCAAATCGTGAAATCCAGCGAAAACTGACGCCGTGAGAGGCCGTGGGGGCGACAGACTTGCTCAATAGCGGTTGACCGCAAAGAACGCGGCCCCTCGATGAGATATCCGGGAAGAACCAGCCGCGTCAGGAACCGGTGCGGCGAGAACATCCACCATCCCCGCCGTCGCGCCACGAAGCCTCGCCTTCTCCAAGATTCTCGGTGGACTGGGGCCCCTGTCGCGCAAAGCCGAGTGCCTGTGCAGCATCTGCAGCCGATATCGGCGCACGGTCGGCAGCGGCCAGGGCTTGCCAGCGAGCACGGATCTGCCCGGCACCGTTCAGGCTTTCGTATCCCCGACGACCAGCTTTGTGCCGGCGCGCTGAATTCGTTTAACGGCTGTCGCGCGACATGTTACATTCGAGGCGTCGGTACGCTGGACTATGGGAGGGGAAGCCTTGACCAGCTTGTTTCGCGACGAATTGCATAAAGATTTCGGCGGATGGCCGATTGCCTATATTCCTTATGGTGGCGCCGACTTCGGCGAGATCCGGGCGGTCGCCGAAGCCATAGGGGATGGCGACGACGCTGCCTTTTACGGGGCATGGATCGACGCCGGCAACCGGCTGAGCGCGGAAGCCGAAGCGGCTCTCGCCAAGGACCATCGCGTCAGCGCCCGGGAATCCTATCTCAGAGCGGGCGTATTCTACGCCGCCTCCTTCCACCCGCTGTTCGGCGCGCCCGTCGATCCGCGCCTGCTCTCCGCATTTCGCAAGCAGGTCGAAGCCTTCGACAGGGGCCTGGCAATCGGCCCCCATCCGGTCCGGCCCCTCAGCATCCCGTTCGCGACAACGCCGATGCCTGGCTATTTCATTCCCGCAGAGGGCTTCGAGAACGAAGTCCGGCCGCTTATCATCCTGAACAACGGCTATGACGCCACCATCATCGACACCTACTTCGCCTCCGCGGTGGCGGCATCGCGGCGTGGCTATCACACTCTGTTGTTCGACGGCCCCGGCCAGGGGGGAATGCTCTGTGAGAACGGCGTCCCGTTACGGCACGACTGGGAGGTTGTCATCAAGGCGGTGGTGGACTTTGCGGAGACCCTGCCTCTTGTCGATGCGAAGCGCATCGCGCTTTACGGCTGGAGCCTCGGCGGCCATCTCGCCCCGCGCGGCGCCTCGGGCGAGCCGCGCATAGCAGCGCTCATCGCCGATCCCGGCACCTGGAGCATCGCGGATGGGTTTCGCGACGTCATCATGCGTATGTTCGGCGTGTCGGCAGAATCGGCCGCCGACCTTGGTCTACTGGACCAGCCGCTGCTGGACAAAATTGATGCTGCTATCCGCGGCAATCGACAGCTGTATTGGAAAATCGTTCAACGCGGTTTCTGGGTGCATGGCGTCGACAACCTGCGCGCTTTCTTCGCCTCGGCCGAGCTTTTCACCATGAAAGGTCATGCCGAATTCATTCGATGCCCGACTTTGATGACCCAGGCCGAGAACGACATCCTCTCGGCGAGCGCAGGCGCCTTTTTTGACGCGCTCACCTGCCCGAAGACGCTGATGCGTTTTACGGCTGCGGAAGGTGCGGATGGGCATTGCGAGATGCAGAACCGCTCCCTGTTGAATCGGCGGGTGCTGGACTGGCTCGACGAACAGTTCGACGTCCATGACTGAATTCCGTCCGAGGATTCCTGAGATGGCCAGCCTGATGCAACCCGCGCCATCGCTGGCCTATCATCATCTGAACCGCCGAAATTGACCAGCATGCCCGGCATTTCGCGACAGGCACCTCTTCAATTGCGTTATCGAAAAACCGATCGGCTGAAGAGTTTCAATCCATATTGAGCGAATCCGTTTCAGCTCCGCTCCTCTTGCGAAACTGGCTCGGTGGCGCGCCGATAATACGCTTGAAGGCCCGGCTGAAGGACGCCTCGGCGTCGTAGCCCAATCTCTGCGCGACGACCGACACGCGCATCCCGTTGCGGAGCCACTGGAGAGCTTGGTGCATGCGCACCTTGGCCACGTAGCGGGCCGGCGTTTCGCCGACAACCTTCAAGAATCGGTCCGCAAAGCCCGACCGTGAGGTGCCCATCAGGCTGGCAAGCGCCGCCAGGCTCCAGTCGCGGTCCGGCTCGAGATGAATTGCGGCCAGGACGCGGCCGACTTCGGGATTGCGTACAGCGGCAATCCAGCCGGTGGTCTCGCCACAGCCGTGTTCGACCCATGTCCTGATCAACGTCGCGGTCAGCACGTCCGCGAGCCGCGCGAGTATACCCCCGGCACCGACGCGATCCATCTCCACTTCGCGCGCCATGGCATCGAGCAGATGGGGGATCGCCGGGTCGTTCTTTGCCAGATCGCTGGTGAGCATGGTGTCAGGCATCAACTGCAGCAGCGGATGGAGATTGTCGATATTGAAGCGCATCGACGCGGTCAAAGCCACCGTTGCCCAGCAAGCATCGGGGCACTGCACATCGAAGATATCCTGGCAGACCTCCTTGCGATCGAATTGCTCGAAAGGCAGAGGTGGAATGCCCGGCGTGCTCGCAATCACATGCGCGTTGCCGCGAGGCAGAAGCGCTGCGTCGCCCGACCTCAGCTCAAGCCAATCTCCTGACGGCTTCTGAAGCCACGCGGACCCGGACGAAATGAAATGCAATCGTGCAGACGTCTGCGATGCAAAATAGGTCGACCACGGCTCCGAGAGGCGACAGCGACCGTATTCAACGCCGTCGAGCCGCAGGCCCCTCAGCATCTCGCTTAGGGCATCATGGGGCTTGCCGGCTTTTTCTTTGGACGAATAGTCAAGCATCTCGGATTTCCTAGCATGGAAAGTACAAGCTGTCACCGCTACCTCTTTATTCAATGGCAACAACACGCCAAAACATCTTCGTACAGGACCTTCCCATGGCAAACAGCCATCTTGAACCAGATCCTTCCCCCCGAGATCAGTCGCCCGCAGGGACGCTCGGCAGACCGAAATGGGATGCCGTGATCGCATTGGCATTTGGTGTCTTCGGTCTGGTAACGGCCGAATTCCTGCCGGCGAGCCTGCTCACGCCAATTTCAGCCGATCTCGGCCTCTCCTCCGGGGCGGCCGGCCAAACGGTCACGGTAACGGCCGTCGTCGCTGCATTTGCCGGACCCGGTGTCGTCATAGCCACCCGAAATTTCAATCGGCGCTGGGTGCTGTTTGGGCTGACGGCTCTCCTCGTCCTTTCCTGCGCACTGGCGGCGACGGCCAACGGATTGATTTTGCTTCTCTTGTCCCGAATACTGCTGGGCGTCGGGCTTGGCGGTTTCTGGGCGATGGCCGGCGCGCTCGCAATGCGGCTGGTGCCGATTGAGCATCTCCCCCGCGCAATGGCGATGATCTTTACCGGCGTCTCGGTTGCCACCGTCACCGCCGCACCGCTCGGCTCCTATATTGGATCCACCCTTGGCTGGAGAGCCTCCTTTGTTCTTGCCGGGGCTGTCGGCGTGCTTGCATTCGTTGCGCAGGCCGTCACCGTGCCGTCGCTGCCACCGGCAGGTCACGCGGGTCTGGCAACCCTCGGCGCCGTCCTGAAGCTGCCAAAGATGCGGATCGGGCTGATCACGACGCTTCTCATCGTTGCAGGCCATTTTGCCGGCTTCACTTATATCCGCCCCTACCTGGAAGGCGTCGCCCACCTTGATGTCGAGATGGTGTCGCTGGTGCTCCTCGCCTACGGCGTCAGCGGCTTCTTCGGCAATATTGTCGGCGGCATGATCGCCGAGCGCAGCGCCACCGCGGGCATTGTCTTCTCATCAAGCCTGATTACCGTTGTCGCCGCGGTCTTCGTAACCGCGGGTGCTTCGAATCTCGCCGCAGCTGTCGGAGTAGCCATTTGGGGCTTCGCCTTTGGCGCCTTTCCAGTCAGCATCCAAAGCTACATCACGCGTGCCGCCCCGGATGAAGCGGAGAGCGCAGGCGCATTGCTCCTTACCGCTTTTCAGGTCGCAATTTCCAGCGGAGCGGTCCTGGGCGGAATACTGGTCGACTTGCAGGGGCCGCTGGGCGTCATGTCGTTCCTCGGGGTCGCATGCCTGGCTGGAACTGTCGTCATGGCCGCTCGCGGCGGCAAGCAGGCATCTCTGGTCCAAGGCTGACGGGGGGATCGCAGAGCCGGCACCGGTTGCCGAATCTCGCCTTCGGATTGGCCTGGCGGAGAATCAGTCGGCAACATCATCGCTGCGGTAGGGCTAGAAACAGGAAATCCGCAAGATGCCGGAAAATAAATGGCCCAAGCCTTCAATTTCCAGCGCAAGTTCACCACCCGGCATCGGAAAGTTCAATCTCCGCCCGCCCCAATTCGAGGACAAGCCTATGTTTTTTCGCAAGGAAATCTTGTCCAAAGATTGCGAGATTGGGCTCACTGCACAACAACTGACAATCCTTCGGCGCGAACGTGCAAAGGCCGAGCCGTCCCCGTCACCAACCATAAAATGCGGAAAACCCGATCGTCCTCGCCTTATTTAGATCAAGAACAACGTTACTTCTTCATGCCCTTTGCGATACAGGGTTTGGAATGAAGTTTACGTCAGCCATCGTCCTTGCCACCATTCTACTGCTGCCCTCCATAACGGCTGCTCGCGATTTCGAGCCGATCCTATATGAGAAAGGGAATTGGCGGGTGGTAAGAGGCGACAACGGCCCACTTGAGATCTGCCTTGCTCAGTATGTGCTGAATGGCAAAGTCCCGCTGATGTTCTCGAAATTCAAACGGTTTGAAGAAATCTATTTCGGCGCACCGATGACGACCAAGGACGATACCGTAACGATTCAGTTCGAGGGGCTTCCCGACGATCAGAACACGATATCGGTGAATGTGCGAAGCCGTTCGAGCACCACCGTTCTCGCAACGACCGATTCAATTCCGATGTTGGACATGGCAATGGCGGCAACGGCAATGACCGTCAGCTTCGGAACCTATTCGATCAAAGTGCCTCTGAACGGTGGATCGAAGGTCTTTTCGACGCTTGATGACTGTGTGGATTCCTCAAATCTCGCTCACTAGAAGAGAGAACGACGGCAAAACGCGCAAATGCACAGCTTGAGCGCTGCTTGCGGACCGAAATCGATCCTGCGACCGCCACGGTCCCACGGCCGTATTGCCGATGCCGTCGTCCTTGCGCTCCTCCGGCCTATGGCTGAAAACTGAGGAACAGGAAGGTCGCAAAAATGACGAGATGCACGAGGCCGTGCAGCACATGGGTGCGGCCGGTGGCAAAGGTCAGCGTGCTGACGAGCATCGTAAGCGCCAGCAACACCATGCTGGAAGCATCCAGGCCGAGCGCGAGCGGCGTGCCCAGATAAAGCGTGACGATTGCGACCGCCGGAAATGTCATGCCGATGGTGGCAAGCGCCGAACCCAGCGCGAGGTTGAGGGCCTTCTGCAGCACATCGTTGCGGGCGGCCTGGAGCGCCGCGATGCCTTCCGGCAGCAGGATCAGGATGGCGACGACGAGGCCCGTCGCCTGCTGCGGAGCGCCGATGGCATTACGACCGATCTCGACAATGACCGCGAACTTCTTGGAGAGGAGCACGATGGCGACGAGCGCCAGCAGAAGCATTGCGCCGCTGATTGCGAGCCGTGTTGCCGAAGGCGCAAAGTGCCAGTCGTGGCGGGCGGCCGGTGCGATAAAATAATCCCGGTGGCGTACCGTCTGGATATAGAGAAAGGCACCGTAAAGCAGCAGCGTCGCGACCGCCACGAAGACAAGCTGGGCTGACGAATAGGATGGCTCGGCCGCATGGCGCGTATAGTTTGGAAGGATCAGCGTCAACGTTGCCAGGACCATCAGCACGGTGAGATAGGCGCTCGCGCCCGATATGCGGAAGCTTTGCTCGCGATAGCGCAGGCCACCGACCAGGATGCACAGGCCGGTAATTCCGGTGCAGACCGTCATCACGACTGCGTAGACCGTGTCACGCGCCAGCGTCGGTCCGCTCTCGGCGTCGGACATCATGACCGAAGCGATCAACGCGACCTCGATGATGGTCACCGCCGCCGTGAGGATGAGCGTGCCGTAGGGTTCACCGGTGCGGTGGGCGATGACCTCGGCGTGATAGACGGCGGCGAAGATGGCCCCGAACATCACGGGAAGGAGCAGGCACGCAAGCAGATGCCGATCGCGCCCGGCGCCACTTGGTTGCCGAAGCCGAGCACGGAGGCGGCGACGTAGAACAGCGCCGCCAGCAGCGGATAGATCCAGGCCGTCTGCGGCATCCGGACGAAACGATCAGCCTTCATGGCGCATCTCCGTCACTGCGATCAGACCAGGCATGAACCGGCGGCAAGCCGCGCAGGGCCTTCCGGGTCGTGGGCCGGCAACAGGATGGTCGGCTCCGCGGCGGCGAAGCGACGAATTGCCCGCAATGTCGCCAGCGCCGTTGCGGGATCGTTCGTCACGCCATCCGTTTTCTCCGCCAACAGGTTGGCCTGCGAATAAGTGGCATCTCCGGCCAGGAAATAGGTGACGCCTTCCGCGCGGACGACGACAGAGACGTGACCGTCAACATGACCCGGCGTCGGGACGAGCAGGATACGCCCGTCCCGCGTGATGGCGTGCGAGGTCGGAAACGGCCCCACCGCCGGCCCATCCATCTCGACCAGGTCCGGCCGCAACCAGATCGGCCACCGTTGCGGCAGGCACCCCGTCATCATGCCGCGCAAGCCCGTCGAGATGGCAAAGTTTGTGCGTGGACCGATAATCCGGCTGCGCGGGAAATGATCGAGCCCTCCGGTGTGATCGTGATGGAAATGGGTCAGGATGACCGTGCCGATATCCTCGGCCGGATCGATACCCATTGCGAGCAGGCGGCTACCCACCTCCTCGTGCGGCGCCACGCGAATCTGCACCTGCTTGTAGAAGGGGTTCCATCCCGGCAGGTAGCCCGGCACCGAATTGCGCCAGGTGTCTCCCGTATCGACCAGGAAACGCCCCTCGGGGTGCTCGATCAGGAAGCACAGGATCGGCAGCGGCTCGACCCATTTGGGATCCCGGAAGATATCGACCTTGCGGCCAAAACCGCCGCGTCCATCGCGGCCGGTGCGCTGGGCGGTCTTCATGCGCGCTTTTCCGGTCTCGATCGCCGTAACCCTGATCATGGCCTTTACCTCCAATAAAGAACGGTCATTCGTTTTTTATTATGGAAGAGGCAGGCTTGTAAAGAGGGAGCGTTCGTTTTATTTCGGGAGCATGCCAAAGATATCGGACGAAAAGCGCGCCGCCCGCAGGGCACAAATTCTGGAAGCCGCCTGGGGCTGCTTTCAAAAGGAAGGGCTGCATGCCACCACGATGGATGACATCATCCGCGCCTCCGGCCTTTCGGCCGGCGCCGTCTATTCCTACTTTCCGAGCAAGGATCAGCTCATCATGGCTGCTGTCACGGCATCCCTGTCCGGGCTGACCTCGTTGGTCGAACCCTTGTTGCGCGCCGAACCGGCCCTGGCTCCGCCCGAACTCGTGCGCAGGATTACCGATACCATCGATCGCTTCACGACCAGGGACGGCTATGACCTCAAGCGCATCGCGCTGCTCGGCTGGAGCGAGGCACAGCGCAGCGAGCCACTCAAGGCGACGATGAAGAGTTTCTACTTCGATTTTCGCAGCGAGCTTGCAAGCGCAGTAGCCCGGTGGCGTCGCCATAAATCCGATACGACCGGCAATCCGGAGTCGGACGTGGCGGCGACTTTGCTGTCGCTTGTGCTGGGTTACGTCGTGCAGTCAGCAATCCTGGACGACGTCGAGCCCGAGGGGGTGACACGCGGGCTTGAGCGACTAACCCAACCGAAGGGTTAAGCGATAGCCGACCCCCGCCATACGAACGGAGCAGATCCAGACCCGCGACGGCAGGAGAACCGGCGGGCCTTAGTCTTCCTCCAGTCGAGATGGCGCGTGACCGCTCCATCCCTTTGTTTTTACGCGATTCCGGATGGAAGGCCGCCCCGCACTTTTCCTCGGGTTACTCTCCTCGCGATCACGCGCGTCGTTCCGCCGATGCTCAGGGAATTACGCCCGATCCCTGGATGGGACAGTCAATCGACAGAGGATGGGCCGTGCAAAGTTTGAGTTGACCGTTTTCGATGACGAGGCGACACTTGCAACCTGCAGCAAGGCAGGAGGAAAAACGATGGACGAGGCAGACCGTTGGCGCCACATGGCAAGCGCACCGAAAGACGGTAGTCGGATTCTTGTAACGATCCGCTCGTCCGAACAGGGACCGGCGGAAGTTGACCTCGCCTATTGGTCGAACGGCGACCAGTTCGGTGCGGAAGGCTGGCGCGCCTCCGATTCCTCGCCCGGACACATCATCGAATACGCCGAGCCGGAATTGAAATGCTGGATGCCGATGCCCTTGGCCAATCTCAATCGCACCTCGATGCCCGCGCCTTGGAAAGGCGACGACGCCCAGCAGCTCGACGGGTCGGGGATTTAGGAACTCACGCCGGCATGTCGCTATGGTTCGATAGGCAGGCGCGTGGCGAAATCCACTTGAGCAACCACAACCATCCGTCCCGAAAATGGATGGCGTCGCTTTCCCTTTGATTGGGCTCTTCCTCAATTGCCGTGGCGATTGGGATATGTGGACGATCGCATGTGCGCCCTGAGAAGGCGCCTGATTGGTTGCCATCCGGCACACTTGCGGCAAAGCGGCCGCGAGAGACACACGATCTCCTTAACAGGGCTGCGCCCTTCCGATGCGGCGTCATAGCCGCTCAGGGATGATCGCGGCCGTTGCTCTCGAGCATTCGGCTGAAGCGCTCCTGTTCAATGGGCCGGCTATAGAGGTAACCCTGCGCCTCTTTGCAACCGCTTTCGACAAGGAACCGAGCCTGCTCCTCCGTCTCGACACCTTCGGCAACCACCTCGAGGCCCATCTTCTGGGCAAGCGAGATGATCGCCGAGGTTATAGCCATATCATCGGCGTCGTGCGGAATATCAGCGATGAATGACCGGTCGATCTTGAGACGCGACAATGGAAACCTCTTGAGCGCGCTGAGGCTTGAATAGCCTGTTCCAAAATCATCGACCGCGAGCTTTACGCCCAGCTTTTCCAATTCGTGCATTCTGGCAATCGAACCGGCAAGATCCTTCATGATCAGGCTCTCGGTGATCTCAAGCTCAAGCCATGAGGAATCGAGCCCGGTCTCATTCAACGCAGCCGCCACGGTCTCGATCAGGCGCCTTTCCTGGAACTGTCTCGCGGAAACATTGACGCTGATTCTGATTGATCCGAGCCCTTGCTCCTGCCATGTCCTGGCCTGGCTGCATGCCGTGCGCAGTACCCACTCGCCGATCGGCACGATTAGGCCGGTTTCTTCGGCAAGCGCAATGAAATCATCCGGAAAGACGAGGCCTTCGCACGGATGATTCCAGCGGACCAGCGCTTCGGCCGCGATGATCCTGCCCGTTTGGACATCGACCTGCGGCTGGTAGTGAAGCACGAACTCGTCGCGAAGAATCGCCTGGCGGAGCTCGTCGGTCCGGGAGAGCTTTCTTCGGACGGTTGCAGTCATTTCAGCCGTGAACAAAGCGATGCCATCGCGGCCCAGCTCCTTCGCGCGATACATGGCCATATCGGCGGATGCGAGCAGGTCTCCCGCAGACTTGCCGTGGCTCGGATAAGTGGCGACGCCGATGCTGCAGGTTATTCTGAGTTCGATCTCGTGGAGTGCAATCGGGCGCGCGACGGCTTCTCTTATCGCTGACAATAGCCCCAGACAGCTCTTGATATCCATGGACTCAAGAATAATCACAAACTCGTCTCCCCCGATTCTGGCGAGAGAGCCGTGATCGCCTATGAGCTCGTAGATCCTGTCGGCTACGATCTTCAGGAGTTGATCTCCCACCGAGTGGCCGAGGCTATCGTTGACGAGCTTGAAGTTGTCGAGATCAAGGAATGCCAGCGCGACCTCCCCTCCTCGCAAATCGGCTTTTTGCATTGCAAGGGTGAGCTTTCGATCCAGCAACGCGCGATTGGCCATCCCCGTCAGAGGATCATGATCGGCAAGAAACCGAATCCGTGCCTCGGCGCGATGGCGGCTGATTGCGATCCCGGCCATGTGTACGGCAATCGAAACGAAGTCGGAAAAACCCGGCTGAGACCGGGAGGCCTCAGACGAGTAGAGTGCGAGCACGCCTTCGATCTGACCGTCTGCATCGGAAATTGGCAAGCAATGGCACTGATGGTCGAGTTCAGAGATACCCGCCTGATCAAAGGCAAGCTTGAGGGCCGCCTCGATCATCGCGAGATTAGCGGTAACGGGAAGGATAGATACCCCATTGACGCGCCTTTGATATTCCTCGTTCAAGGTGGGCGCGGCAACCATGCGCAGCTGGCCTGAATTTGGCCTGATCGTCAGGAGTGCCGCATGCACATCCTCCGAGAATCCTGTGATCATTCGCGCGAGTTCATCGAGGAAATCGGCAAGCGGCGTCCCACGCGCTATCATTTCGAGGAGATACGACTGGGAGCGCATCCGTCGTTCCGCCGATTTTTGCGCCGTGATATCGCGGGAAGCCCCGACAACGCCCACGATCGTTCCGGACGCGTCCCGCAACGGAACGCGCGTGAACATCAGCCATCGTTCGCCTCCGCCCCGAAACGCCAGTTCCTCGCTGCCGAAATGCGGCAACCCGGTTTCGGTTACACGACGCTCGACATCCGCTGCGGTTTCCGCCACATGGCGCGGCAGGAAATCGAAATCCGTCCGCCCCACCAAATCCGCCAGATGGGACAATCCGTTATTGGCGACGACTGCCTGGTTCGCAAACAAAAAACGCCCTTCGAGGTCCTTCGCATATATGTAGTCGGGGATTTGGTTGATCACGTTCTCGAGCCAATATTGTCGCTCGACCATGTCGATATCACGCTGAAGGCTCTCAGGCCTCCCGTGCAGAATTGCCGCGTGCGAGGCTAGCTCGACCTCTGACAATGAGATTGGCAATTCGCCATCCGCAATAACGCCTTTAGTCAACGGGATTCCTCGGAACAGATGTGAAGGACCATTCTGCGGTCCTGAGGTTATCCTCAGGTGAACGTCGATTCGCTGCCGGGCCCAAGCTGCAGTCATGGTGAACGAGTGCTTACCCGCGGATGTCAAATGAATGTCATCTAAAGCACACCTTTGGGAGAATGCTGGTCCGGCGGCGGGGGATACGCCCGCCCGCGCAACGCCTCGATCAGGAGGTTGAAGGCGGGTGAGTTCTGTCGGCGGCTTGGATAGTAGAGATGATAGCCGGGGAACGGAGGGCACCAGTCCTCGAGCACCCGCACCAGCCTCCCGTTTTCGAGTTCGACGCGTACCGTGTCATCGGGGAGGCAGGCCAGTCCGAGCCCATTGCGGGCAACGTCGATGATCGTCAGCACGTCATTGCAGGTAAACTGTCCCTGGACCCTGACGTTCAGCGGTCTGCCCTTCTTTTCGAACTCCCAGGCATAGAGGCCGCCCAGGGTGGGCAGCCGCAAATTGATGCAGTTATGGACCGTCAGGTCGTGCGGTGTTTTCGGTTTAGGATGTTTTTGGAAATAGGCGGGAGATCCGACGACCGCCATGCGCATGTCGCGAGAAATGCGAACCGCGATCATATCCTTCTCGACCTGCTCTCCCAATCGTATGCCGGCGTCAAATCCCTCGCCCACGATATCCGTCAGTTTCGCATCGACCGAGAGTTCGACGTTGAGATCGGGATATTGAGCCATCAGCTCGCGGGCAACTGGCATGAGGATAGCATCGGCCGCGCTGCGGCTTGACGTGATGCGGATGGTGCCGGATGGCGTCTCGCGCAATTCGTCCAACGAGGCGAGACTGCCGCGAATATCGTCGAAAGCGGGTTTCAGTGTCGCGAGCAATTTCGCGCCGGCCTCGGTCAAAGCGATATTGCGCGTGGTCCGGCTGAGGAGCCGAAGCCCGAGCCGTTCTTCAAGCCGCCTGAGCGTATAGCTAAGGGCGGATTGTGACGTGCCCATCCGTGCTGCCGCCCTTGTGAAGCTGCGGTCTTCTGCAACAGCGAGGAAAGCTGCGAGGTCACCAAATTCGTTCCGATGCATTCATGAATTTCCAAGATAGAGCCATGCGTGATTTTCCCGCTAATAGATAAACTGTTTGCGCTCTATTTTGAATGCCGACGGCAATCGAATGCGTCCTGTGTTGCGGCGCGAGCGCCGCTGGACACCGGAATGTCCGCTCGGTCGGGCGGATCGCCGGGCGCTGAAAGGAGATCAGAATGGAAAAACGTGTGCTCGGTGCGAGCGGCCTCGAAGTGTCCGCCCTCGGCTATGGCTGCATGGGGCTAAGCTATGGCTATGGTTCCGGCGTTTCCAGGGACGACGGCATAAGGATGATCCGCGCGGCACACGAGCGCGGTGTCACCTTCTTCGATACCGCCGAAGCCTATGGCCCGTTTGTCAACGAAGAGCTGGTCGGCGAGGCGCTGGCGCCCGTCCGGGATGAGGTGGTCATCGCCACCAAGTTCGGATTTCGGAACGGAGATAGCACCGCGGGCATGGACTCCCGCCCCGAACGCATCCGGCAGGTTTGCGACGAGGCGTTGAAGCGGCTCCGCACAGACCGGATCGATCTGTTCTATCAGCATCGTGTCGATCCGAACGTGGCAATCGAGGAGGTGGCCGGGACGGTCGGGGACCTGATCGCCGCCGGAAAGGTCAGGCATTTCGGCCTGTCGGAGGCGGGTGTCGCCGTGATCCGCCGCGCCCATGCCGTGCTGCCGGTGACAGCGTTGCAAAGCGAATATTCGCTATGGTGGCGTGAGCCTGAAGCCGGGATCCTGCCGGCTCTTGAGGAACTCGGCATCGGCTTCGTGCCCTTCAGCCCCCTCGGCAAGGGCTTCCTTACCGGCAGCATCGACGACAGTACCGCGTTCAGCGAGACGGATTTCCGCCGTCAAGTTCCGCGCTTCTCCGAGGAAAACCGCCGCGCCAACCAGCAGCTCGTCGACGAGCTGGGCCGCATTGCCGACGCCAAAGGCTGCACGCGAGCCCAGATCGCGCTTGCGTGGCTGCTGTCGCAAAAGCCGTGGATCGCCCCCATTCCCGGAACCACCAGGCTGGAACGGCTCGAGGAAAATCTGGGCGCTGCCGCGGTCCCGCTGAGCGCCGAAGACCTCGCGGCCATAGAAACACAGCTCAAGACCATCAAGATCGCCGGCGATCGCTATTCCGGGGCGGCTGCGGCCCGGATCAGCCGTTGAAAGAACAAGGAAAGAAGGATCATCTCGTGGAAAACATTGCAGGCAAAGTCGTCGTCATCACCGGCGCATCGAGCGGCCTCGGCGCCGAAACCGCCCGTTATCTCACCAACGAAGGCGCAAAGGTCGTGCTTGGCGCGCGCCGCCTGGACCGCCTGGAAGCGCTGGTCGACGCGCTGAAACTGCCGGAAGGCGCGGCAGTACGCACGGATGTCACAGACAGGAACCAGGTGAAGCGCTTGGTCGACCGCGCCGTCGAATTGCATGGCCGCATCGACGTCGTCCTCAACAACGCGGGCCTGATGCCTCACTCTCCGCTGGAGCGCGGCAAGGTGGAGGACTGGGATCGGATGATCGATGTCAACCTCAAGGGTGTGCTCTACGGCATTGCCGCCGCCTTGCCTCACATGAAAGCGCAGAAGAGCGGCCACATCATCAACGTCTCGTCGGTGGCCGGTCACAAGGTCCGCCCCGGCAGCGCTGTCTATGCCGCGACGAAAGCCGCCGTGCGCATGCTCTCGGAAGGGCTGCGTCAGGAGGTGACGCCTTACAATATCCGCACCACCATCATCTCGCCTGGCGCGGTTCAGTCCGAACTGCCAGGGAGCATCACCGAGGCGGACGTCGCCAAGGGCATCCAGGATTTCTATGAAGCCGTTGCCATTCCGGCCGACAATTTCGCCCGCATCGTCGCCTTCGCCATCAGCCAGCCGGAAGAACTCGACATCAATGAGATCCTGTTCCGTCCGACCGCGCAGGAATTGTGAGAAACGGATCAGAAGGAACGGCCATGACAAGAACCACGCCTCAGACGCTATCCCACAATCCCGGCGGACGCGTCGCTCCGGCCGCCGTATATGAGATCGCTCCCGGCCTCGGCCATTTTACGGATGACGTGCTTTTCGGCGAAGTCTGGAAGCGCGGCGAACTGTGCGCTCGCGACCGCAGCTTCGTGACGGTTGCCGCGCTTATCTCGACCGGCAAGTTCGCGCAGATCCGCAGCCATGTGCGCCGCGCGCTCGACAATGGCATCAAGGCGGAAGAAATCGGTGAAGTCATTACCCATCTCGCCTTCTATTCTGGTTGGCCGAACGCCATGTCAGCCGTCGCTGAGGTAAAGACGGTGTTCGACGAGCTCGAGATAGGCCCCATTGCCTGCAGCGAGGCGGCGCGGATCGAACTCGAGGCGACTGCGGAAGCGGCACGGGCGGGCGCTGTCAATGCACACGTCGCACCGACCTCTCCGCTACTTGCCGAACTCACCAATCGGGTCCTCTTCGGCGACCTGTGGCAGCGTCCCGAATTGGCGCCGCGAGATCGCAGCCTTGTCACGATGGCGGCACTTATCGCCATCGGCCAGCCGGAACAGCTTCCCTTCCACGCCAACCGGGCCATGGACAACGGCCTCACTCGTGCCGAAATCGGCGAGGCGGCGGCGCATCTCGGCTTCTATGTCGGCTGGCCTCGCTCCATGTCCGCCGTTCCGGTACTGGAAAAGGTCTTTACCGCACGCGGGGAACAAACCGGCGCGCAGCCGCCGGCCGAATGCGATCTCCGGATCGTTCGTTGCCAACCGGATGAAGGCCTTGCGGGTCCGGACGCTTATTTCACCGGACAGGTCCGCATTTCCACGCGCTTTCAGGCGGACGCGCCCGCGAGGATCGGCGGAGCGACCGTTTCCTTCTCCGCCGGAGCACGCACGGCCTGGCATACGCACCCGCTTGGCCAGACACTCTACATCGTTTCCGGCAAGGGCTGGGTCCAGAAGGAGGGCGGATCGATCGAAGAAGTCGGTCCCGGCGATATCGTCTCGATTCCTCCGCATCTGCGTCACTGGCACGGCGCCAGCGCCACGGAACCCATGGTCCATTTCGCGGTTGCCGAAGCGCTCGACGGGAGTTCCGTCATATGGATGGAGAAGGTTACGGACAAAGAATACCGCGCTGGGCTTGCCTCCCGGCAATGATATTCATGGGAGCGGCGGCCCAGCATCCTGGCAAGATCGCAGTCCGGCATATCGCCAGCCGATGAATGTCAGGAGGCTGCCGACAGCAAGGACATTGATATTCAACAGGGTGGCAAGCTGGCCGGTGTCCCAGGGAAATATCGGCGTCCCGACGAAATGCCAGGCGACAACAAAGCAGATGAAGATGAAGCCGACGAGGCAACGCTGCCATCGCGCCTCGGATGGATGAAAGGAGATAATCCCAAGAACCATGCATGGCGCCAGAAACGACAGCGTCGCGGACGCCCTTCCGAAAACGAAGCTTTCGAAAACCGTGTCGAGCGTGCCTATCAAAGGGAGGAGAAGCCGTGCACCGAAGGGAAATCGGCCGGCGAGAAGTGGTATCATCAGGAAGAATGGAACGGAAACAAGCGTGGCCAGCGAGGCCCCGACCCCACTTCCGACGAGCCACCATACGTATAGGGGATAAAAGGGCTTGTTCGCCAGGATAACCCAGGCGACGGTTAGGCTTGCCCGGGTCAAGGGATCCGGGTCATGCTCGCGCCTTGCGCTCACGCGGATGACCTCAACAGATAGTGACCGACGCCCCAGACGTTGCCGTCGTCATGGCCAAAAAGCCCGGCCGTTGCCAGAAAGAACAGACGCCAGCGGCGTTGCCATAGCCTGGCGTCACCGCCGTAGACTGTTGAAAAAACCGACTGGATGCGATCGACGTCGCCGTCGAAATTGGCAAGCCAATCGAGCGCGGTCCGACGATAGTTGGTTCCAGACCAGAACCATTCTCGTTCGACGGAGAACAGATCGCTGAAGCGATGCGGCAAGTCTCTGGCCGGCATGACGCCGCCGGTAAAGAAATGTTGCGCAATCCAGTCCGCCGGATCTTCGTGGTCAAACCGATAAGACCGGTTCCTGTGCGTAAAGATATGGAGGAAGAGCTTGCCGTCCGGCATCACCCAACCATGGACGCGCTCCAGCAAAGCACGCCAGTTCGACATGTGCTCGAACATCTCCACCGAG
Organism: Martinezella lusitana; assembly: GCF_010668395.1. Lineage (GTDB taxonomy): Bacteria > Pseudomonadota > Alphaproteobacteria > Rhizobiales > Rhizobiaceae > Rhizobium > Rhizobium lusitanum_A. The sequence continues at coordinate 23,201 of NZ_WUEY01000013.1, read as the reverse complement.
ACCACGCGATCGTAGCGCTCGCTCGTGGCAAAATCATTCATGTCGGCGGTAATGACAGTAAGATTGGTGAGCCCGCGCTCGACTGCGAGGTCGACAATATATTGCCGCTGCGAGATCGAATTTGACACCGAGGTGATGCGAGCCTTGGGGAACCGTTGCGCCATGTAGAGCGACAGGGAGCCCCAGCCGCATCCAAGCTCGAGAATGCTCATGCCATCCTCTATTTCGGCGTGAGCCACAGTCGCGGCAAGTGCATGAATTTCCGCTTCCGCCAGCGTCGTGTCGGCGGATGGGTAAAGGCAGCAGGAATATTTCCGATGCGGCCCCAGAACGGTGGCAAAGAACTCCGCCGGAACCTCGTAATGCTGACGATTTGCCATTTCCGTATGGGTCGCGACCGGAAAACGGTCCATCGTCTCGACGAAGCGGCGCTCCACCTCTTCCGGCATCGCAGCCAGACGGCGCTTCGTGCGACCGCAAAGGAGATCGATCCCTGCAAGCGTCATCCCGTCGCTGAGCGGCGCGCGCTCGACCGTATTGATGGCAAAGGCCAGCATGTTCATGGAAAGTCTCCTGATGTGCGGACGCCGCCCTTGCGAGGTCCCGGGAAAAAGGCGTTGACGCGACGCTGCAGCGCGCGAAATTTCTCGCCGCGGGAGTGCAACATATGCTCCTCAAGGGGCGGGATGCCGGAAACATGCACCAACAACCAGTACATCATGATCGGCGCCAGTGCCGACAGCCAGCTCCAGTGCGAGGCGGAAACGGCAAAGAGCGGCCAGCAGCACCAGAACAGCCATTCGAAAAAGTAGTTCGGATGGCGGGAGTATCGCCATAGACCGGCCTCGCACACCTCGGTCGCGCTCTGCTGCGACCTGCGAAAACGCGCCAGTTGCGCATCCGATACGGCCTCCCCGACAAGAGCCGCCATGGCGACGAGCATCGCGACTATGTCCAGGAGACGCGGATAGCCGGCGCCATTGGCTGCAGCCAGATGAACGGAGAGGATCAGAACGAAGGCGGCCGCGGCCTGTAGCTGCAGGAAGAGGAAAAGCCGCAAGGCGGCATTGTCTCCCCATTGCTCCATCAGGCTTGCATAGCGCGGATCTTCCATGCCCACCCCGGTGCGCAAGCCAATGTGGCTTGCAAGCCGCGCTCCCCAGGCGACGATGATGATCAATACGCAAAGGCGGCGCTGAAAAGGTCCGGCGGAATACATCGCCGTGGCCGCCCCGCCGAATCCGACGGCGCAAGACCAGACGGTGTCGATCCAGCCGCTGCGGCGGGTCACACGCTGCACGTACCACGCTGCGGCCATCGCCAAGGACAATCCGATGGCTATGACAACGAGAAGACGACCGTCCATCCATTTGCTCGCTTTGGGCTGCTTGCCGTTCTGACATTGTATTTACGGCGGCGATCCCGGCCTGGTTTCGTCCCGTCGAAAAAAACGCGCAAAAAGCGAAACCAGCCGCCGCTTCCCTTCGTATCTCTCAAACAAGCCAACATAAAACGGCCGGACCAGAGGATCTGATGGACCAAAATGAGCGAACGACGGACAAAGGGCGATTGAGCATCGCCGTGATCGGAAGCGGCATTTCCGGGCTTTCGGCGGCATGGCTTCTATCGCAGCGCCACGACGTCACGATCTTCGAGGCGGCTGACCGTCTGGGTGGTCACAGCAACACCGTGGAATTCGAAAGCGCGAACGGCCGGGTTGCGGTCGACACCGGCTTCATCGTTTACAACGAGGTCACGTATCCCAACCTGACGGCCCTGTTCCGCGCCCTGGATGTGCCGACGGTCGCCTCGAACATGTCTTTCGCCGTCTCGCTTGACGATGGCGCCTTCGAATATGCCGGCGGGACCGCAGGTGGGCTTCTTGCGCAGAAATCGAACCTCGTCAGCCCTCGCTTCTGGTCGATGTTGCGCGATATCCTGCGCTTCTACCGCAATGCGCCACGCGAACTGCGGACGATGAGCGGCATGTCTCTTGACGAATATCTCGCGCGCAACGGTTACGGCCGCGCCTTTCGTGAGGACCATCTCTATCCGATGGCCGCTGCAATCTGGTCCACGCCGGCCATGCAGGTGGGCGATTATCCGGCAGCCAGCTTTGTGAAATTCTGCCGCAACCATGGTCTGCTCAACCTGTGGGACCGGCCGGTCTGGCGCACGGTCAAGGGCGGCAGCCGCGAATATGTGGCCCGCATGACAGCAGGCTTCAAGGGTCGCATCCGGTTGTCGACACCCGTGAAAACAATTCATCGCAAGCCCGGTGGCGTTGTGATCGAGGATATGCGCGGAGGCCGTCATGTTTTCGATCATGTCGTCGTCGGCACCCACGCAAACGATGCGCTGGGCATGCTCCCGGATGCAAATGTCAACGAGAGGCGCATTCTCGGCGCCTTTCGCTATTCCCGAAACGAAGCTGTTTTGCATGGCGACACCAGCCTCATGCCCAAGCGTCGCGCGGCCTGGTCGAGTTGGAACTATGTGGCGGAAAGGCATGGGAGTTGCGAAGGCCCCTCGATCACCTACTGGATGAACCGACTGCAATCCCTGGGAGATGCGCCGCCGACTTTCGTGACCTTGAATCCGCAGCGCGCTCCAAAAGAGCAAGCCGTGATCCACCGAGAGGTTTACGAACATCCGGTTTTCGACATGGCGACCGACGAGGCTCAACGGGAGCTTTGGTCGCTGCAGGGCGTTCGGCGAACATGGTTCTGCGGGGCGCATTTCGGCGCGGGCTTCCATGAGGACGGCATCCAGGCGGGATTGGCGGTCGCCGAGGATTTGGGCGGCGTGCGACGTCCGTGGGAGGTGATGCACGAGAGCGCCCGCATCGTGCGCAAGCCACTGCATTCGCCGATCAACCCGCAGGAGGCGCTGGCATGAGCAAGGAATTGTGTTCGGCCCTCTATCCGGGATCTGTCACGCATGCACGCCTTCGGCCGAAATCGCACAGGCTGAACTATCGCATCTATTCCCTATTGCTTGACCTGGATGAACTCGACGAGATGGATGCGTCGCTCCGCCTGCTTTCAATCGACCGCTTCAACCTGTTTTCCTTTTATCGCAGGGATCGCGGTGATGGATCGGGCTCCGATCTGAAGGCGCAAGTGGAGCTCAGGATGCGGGGCGCCGGACTGGAGCCGGATGGCGGCTCGATAAGGTTGCTCACCATGCCTCGCATCCTCGGCTGGGCTTTCAATCCGCTCAGCGTCTTTTTCTGTTATGGACGAGATGACGTTTTGAAGGCGATCCTTTGGGAAGTGGACAATACCTTTGGCGAACGCCACGGCTACATGATCCCGGTCGAAGCGGCTTCATCTTCGAAAATCGTGCAGCATTGCGACAAGGCATTCTATGTCTCTCCATTCATGGACATGGATCTGCGCTACGCCTTTCATGTCCTGCCCCCCGCCGATCATCTTTCCATCCGTATCGATACGCTCGACAATGACGGGCTCGTCATGACAGCGAGGCACCTGGCGCGGCGCAAACGGCTGACCGATGCTGCCCTTCTAGGAGCATTCGTCGCCATTCCTTTCCTGACGCTGCGTGTCGTCGGCGGCATTCATTGGGAGGCGTTGAAGATCTGGCTGAAGGGAATGCGCCTGCGCGCCCGCCCAGCACCGCCGAAAGAGCCCGTTTCGTTCGTTCGTCCGTCCTCCACGAAGGGAGAAGAGTCCCGCAGCAAGGTCGATGCCCATGAGCCCGCTTGATGATTTTTCCTCTATCCCTGCTGACCGGGCTTACGATGCACGAAGGCTCGGCATCGGCGCTCGACTGCTTCTGCGCTTGCTGCGCAATGTCCGTTATGGACGGCTGACGATCGTGTCGCCTTCCGGCGGTGCGATCGAAAAAATCGGCTTACAGCCAGGGCCGGAAGCGACGATCATCATAAGGCGCTGGCGCATGCTGGCTCGCCTCGTTTTAGCCGGAGATATCGGCTTTGCCGAAAGCTACATGGACGAGGATTGGACGACGCCCGACCTTCGCGAAGTCATCCGCTTCGCCGCGCGAAACAGCGAGGCGCTGACGCCCGTGGTCGAAGGAAGCGTGCCGATGCGATTTTTCAATCGCATCAAACATCTCCTCAATGCCAACACGAAACGCGGTAGCCGGCGAAATATCGAGGCGCATTACGACCTCGGCAATGACTTCTACAAGGAATGGCTCGACGCCTCGATGCTCTATTCCTCCGGGATATTCGACCCGGCCGGCGGCGATACGCTGGAGACCGCCCAGCAGAGGAAACTTGACCGCATTCGGCAAAAGCTCGCCTTGAACGGCGGCGAACATATCCTGGAGATCGGCTGCGGCTGGGGCTCTCTTGCGATCGATCTGGCAAGCCGAGCCGATGCCAGAATGACCGGCGTTACACTCTCACCATCGCAGCTGGTCTGGGCCAGGGAGATGGCCATGGCGGCCGGGCGCTCGGAGCAGGTTGATCTGCGCCTGCAGGACTATCGCGACATCGAAGGGCAGTTCGACCGCATCGTTTCCGTCGAAATGTTCGAAGCGGTCGGCAGAACCTATTGGCAGACCTATTTCGCGGCACTGAAGCGCTGCCTGAAACCGGGCGGCCGTGCGGTCTTGCAAATCATCTCGATCGAGGACAAGCGTTTCGCCTCCTATCGCGACGGCACGGATTTCATCCAGCAATATATTTTCCCGGGCGGGTTCCTTCCCTCGGTTTCCGCGCTCGAAGCGGCGGTGTCGCAGGCAGGCCTCGCGCTTACGGACAAGGAGCATTTCGGAAAGTCCTACGCCCTGACGCTTGGCGAATGGCGAGCGCGTTTTCACGCGCGCTGGCACGCGATTGCGGCGCTTGGCTTCGATGAACGATTCCGACGCCTCTGGCACTACTATCTCTGCTACTGCGAGGCCGGCTTCGAGGAAGGCAGTATCGATGTCGGCCTCTATACGATCGAACATCGCTAATTCGGTGAAAAACAGGAGAGCGGAACATGCGGTCGATGCTCTGGATACCGATAATCATGGCATGTGGAATTGCGGCCGTCGCTGAAGCCGCCGATATCGATGGACAATGGTCCCGTGGCGACGGCAATGCGAAGATCCGTATCGCTCCTTGTGGCGCGGATATTTGTGCGGTGAATACCTGGATCAAACCGGGCACGCCCAGCGAGAAAGCCGGCGACAGGCTGGTGATGACGATAAAGCGCGACAGCGACGACATGTACTCGGGAACCGCCTTCGACCCGCAACGCAACCTTACCTACAGGATCACGCTGTCGGTCAAGGGCAATGACATGACGACCCGCGGCTGCATCGTCGCGGGTCTGATATGCAGGGGTGTCCATTGGGCGCGTCTGAACTGACCAAGAGAATGCGCATCCGCCAGGGAGCTTCCGGTGAAATCCTATATTGTCGCCTATGTCGCCACGCTGATCGTCTTTGTCGCCATCGATTTTATCTGGCTGAGCAGCATGGCGGATCGGCTCTACAGACCCGTGCTTGGCGATATGCTGGCGCCCGGTTTTCGCATGGCGCCGGCCCTCGTCTTCTACCTGGTCTATGCCTGCGGCCTGACGATCCTGGCTGTTCGGCCGGGCCTGACATCCGGCTCTCTGGCGGTGGCATCGCTCTACGGCGCCGTGCTTGGGTTCACGGCATACGCCACCTATGACCTGACCAACCAGGCGACGCTCAGAAACTGGTCGACTGCGCTCACCATCGCCGATCTGATATGGGGCACATTGCTTTCGAGCATTGCTGCCGGGAGTGGTCAGTGGATCACCGAACGCCTCGTCGGGCCTGCCGGAGGGCATGGTTGAGCCGCCGCTGCAGCGCTCCGAGGCGACGCAAGGCCATTCAGCCGTTCAGCCTCCAGATCTCGAAATTGAGCGCAATGGCAAAGGCGACCCATAGTGCGAGCGGAACGAGGTTATAGGCTGCGGACGTATCAAGGCGATGGAAGCCGCGTATTGTCGCAAGGATCAGGATCCATTGCGGAATGACGTCGATGAGACCGAGCATCGGGTTGTTGAGCCCAAAGAAAGCCCAGGACCAGGCGGCGTTGAACGCGAGTTGCGTGTAGAAAAGAACGAGCGCCGACGACCGTCCCTGCAGGTCTGCGGGCAGCATCCATATGCGCCAGCTCGCATAGGCCATCAGCGCATAAAGGCAGGTCCACACCGGCCCGAAAATCCAGTTGGGTGGATTGAAGTCCGGTTTGATCAAGCTCGCATACCAGCCCTCGATGTTCGGGAAAGTTGCCCATTGCCCAAGCAGCAGAACAATTACGACGGGTACGATCGCCAGCGCTGCATTCACCCAGGGCCTTGGCTTTTCCATAACGTCCTGTGACATTGTCATTCCTTCATCGGCTCTTGCCCGTCGGCAGCGAGTGCCGACCGTTTGGAAAGCCGCATTCCCGAAGCGGTCCCCACTTCAACGATGCAGTTCTTGAATACGAACACTTCATAAGGGGAGCTCTTTCTTTCTCCTCTCGAAAGCTGATACGAGTTTTCTCCTGCAGTGGATCCCGGGATCCAAACGCCATTGCCTCTCGTACAAGGAACATGAATGTTTCAGCGCTGCAGAACGATAACCTTGGTAAGCCTCTGCGCCTCGCCCTTGTCGGAGGAGGGTTTTCGGTGACGACCGTGTCCGACCGCGAAGGCATGTCTGCGGAGGAGGTGAACCGGCTGGTACTGGCTATCGCCACGACACGCGAACGCGACGCCTTCGCCGAGCTTTTCAATTTCGCAGCCCCCAGGATCAAGGCGTTCATGATGCGTACAGGATCTTCGCCCGAGCTTGCAGAAGAGATCGCCCAGGAAGCGATGCTGATCGTCTGGCGGAAGGCTTCCTATTTCGATCCCGCCCGCGCCAGCGCCATGACGTGGATCTTCACCATCGCACGCAACTTGCGCATCGATTTCCAGCGCAAGGCAAAGTCGTCGCAGAAACCTCCCGAATATGACCCAAGCAGCATCCCGGCGATGGAGCGCACTCCAGAGGAAATCATCTTCGTCAGGGCGGATGAAGACAGGGTTCACGCAGCGCTGCAGGCGCTCGGCCCCGAGCAGGAAGAAATCCTAAGATTGTCCTTTTTCCGAGATTGTCCCCACGCTGAAATCGCCAAGGAGCTGGATCTGCCTTTGGGCACCGTGAAGTCACGGATAAGGCGCGCGCTCGCCAGGCTGAAGACCATGCTGGAAGAGACGTTATGACAGCGAACCATCACCCCAGCGACCAGACGCTCCTGCGCTTTTCAGCCGGGACCTTGCCCGCGGGTCCCGCCCTCGTGGTTGCGGCACACCTGAGCGGATGTCCCGTCTGCCGGAGACGGGCGGCGACGTTTGAAGCGGTCGGAGGGGAAATCCTAACCCAGATGCAACCCGAGGCGCTTTCTTCGAAGGCTCTCGACCATGCCCTTTCCCGTTTGGATGCGAACGAGATCGAGAACCGGTCGCAAGCGGGCATGCGACCGGCACGGACCTCGATCGACAATCTGGTGCTTCCGGCTGCGCTGGACGGCTGCAGCATAGGCCCGTGGCGCATGGTGGGACCTGGCGTCAGGCTGAGCCGTGTCGGCTTGCCCTACGCGCCGGAAGCCAATGTCATTCTCCTCAAGGTCAAGGCAAACAAGCGCATGCCGGCGCACGGACACTCCGACCTGGAGGTGACGCAGGTCCTGACAGGATCGTTTTCCGATGGCGACAATCGCTATTTTCCGGGTGACTTCGTCGAAGGCGATGACGAAGCGGAGCATAGCCCGGTCATCGACAGCGGCGGCGAATGCATATCGCTTGCGGCGATCGAAGGGCATGTTCGCTTTCACGGCTTTCTCGGACGATTGCTCCAACCTTTCGTTGGCCTCTAGCTCAGCCCGAGGAAGTGGAAGGCCGGAGCCTCCTTGAAAGACGAGGTCGCATCGCCGGCATAGGTGTGGTCCTGGTTCTCGCCGAGATCCAGCTTCTTGACCTTGCTGCTCCCGGAAAAATCGATCTTCTTGAGATCGACCCAGAACGTATTGGGTGTCAGGGCGGATTCGAAGAAATAGAGCTGGCGCTTGTGATCGAAAACCGTGCGCCACCGGGTCGACGAGATGTTCGGCTCCTCGGGCGTATTGAGCCCGTAAGGTACGGAGACGTTGCGGATCACGCTGAAGACGCTGGCAAGAGCCTGGTTCGGATCCTCGCCTTTCGGTATGGCGTTGACGTAGAAGGACGCCCGCGCGAAACGATCGGAGGCGCGATTGGTGCCCGGCAGGAAGACGGTGCCGCCGATCTGCTTCCAGTAGGCGTTCAACGCCAGCTGTTCGTCGAATGTCGGCGAATTCGTCATCACCTGATAGTCACGGCTGTGATGGATGACCTGCTTGCCATGGATATATTCGACGATCGCACTGTCCCCCGACGCATCGGACATCGACAGATGCAGCGTCGTCAGGCGGTTCTCGCCGGGAACATTGGCCGTCACGATCGTGAACGGCTCCTTCTCGAGAGCTGCGACCGCTTCGTCGACGGTCGCGAAATTGTCGAGCACATACTGGGCCCAGGCGGCGATCGTCAGACCCGGCTTGCTACCTTTGTCGAACTTCGGATAATCGGACTCCACCAGCCAGAGCAGATTGGCCTCCAGGCCCTTTTCGTTGACGCCGTCCGTCGTGGAGACATCATAGCCGGTGGCAACGACGCTCCCGTACTTCGCGGTCCACTTGATGGAATTCGGCCCGGCCTCGCCGCTGCGGGAAATACCGCGCGGCAGGATCCACAGATTGGTCGCGACATCGCTCTTCCAATCCATCGAGCGGGCAGTGATCACATTGCCGTTCGGACCGAGGTAGACCAATCGGGTACACGCACCCGCCCCAACCTCGGAAAAGACGAGCGAAAGGCAGGCCAGGCATGACAGGAGGAATTTCATCTTGATCCGGCGAAGACGCATCATGAACTCCTTGGCAGGAAACGTTGCGGGAAGAGTAGAATGCCCGGCGACACGGCTCCGCCGGCCGGGATATCCCGACACGGTTTGTTGCCTCCGGTGAAGTCGTCGTTCTCGTAGCTCCGATAGCACAATCGATGGCGAATGCGCGCAGCCGATCACAACCGGGCCCGCATTGCCATCCATTCACGTCACGCACCATAGCGCACGGAAACGCCGCCGCAACCGAAAGTCTCGGCGATCGATTCCATGCGCTATCGCAAAATGCAGCGGATTGCCGCAGCCTGTGTTGTCGATACGGGCGACCGTCGCGCTTATGCCGAGCCCGGAAAAGCCGAAAGTGTCACATGAACGCTCTTCAGCTCCGAATATTCATCGAAGCCGTGCCGCCCGAGTTCGCGCCCGACGCCGCTCTGCTTGTAGCCGCCGATCGCCAGCTGCGGGGCGCCGTCCCCCATGCCGTTGATCCACGTCCGGCCCGCCTTGATGCGCCGAATGGCCTGGAAAGCCGTCGACAGGTTCGTCGACCAGACGCAGGCCGACAGCCCGTACGGGGTGTCGTTCGCCATCCGGATCGCCTCTTCGGGGGTCTTGAAGCGAAACGTCGTCAGAACCGGGCCGAAGATCTCGTCCTGCGCGATGGTCATCCTTGGGCTGACATCGGTGAAGATGGTCGGCGCGTAGAAAGCGCCTGCTGCACCGAGCCTTTCGCCGCCCATCAGCACCTTTGCGCCGTCGGCCTTTCCTTCCGCCACATAGCCGGCAACCTTGTCGAGATGCGGCTGATGGATCAGCGCGCCGACATTTACCCGATCGTCGAGAGGATCGCCGGTGACGATCTGAGCCGCCACGGTTCGGACCTTCTCCAGGAGCGCATCGGCAATGCTCTCGTGCACGATCAAGCGGCTGCCGGAGATGCATACTTGGCCGGAGCAATGGAAGACACCGCCTGAAATCTTTGCCGCGGCGGCATCGAGATCGGCATCGGCAAAAACCACCTGCGGACCTTTGCCCCCGAGCTCGAGCCCGACCTTCTTGATATTCTGCCCGGCGAGCGCGCCGATCACGCGGCCGACACGCTGCGAGCCGGTGAAATTGACGACATCCACGTCCGGGTGTTCGGCCAGGATCTGGCCGACATCGGCGCCGTAGCCGGTCACGACATTCAGCACGCCTGCGGGCAGGCCGGCTTCAAGCGCAAGCTCCGCCATGCGGATGGTCGATCCCGAGGTAAATTCACTCGGCTTGATGACGACGGTGCAGCCGGCGCCAATGGCCCAGGGGATACGCTCCGAGCCGATCAGGAGGGGAAAGTTCCACGGCGTAATCAGGCCGACGACGCCGACAGGCTCGCGCAGTATCAGGCCGAGCGTATTCGCACCGAGATCATTGTGCGCCTCTCCCTCCAACCCCTGGGCATGTCCTGCCGCATAGCGCCAGAGGCTGACGGAAAAACCCATCTCGCCCCGCGCCTGGCTGATAGCCTTGCCGACCTCGAGCGCTTCGATCGTCGCCAGCTCTTCGAGATTTGCCTCTATCAGATCGGCGACGCGATTCATGATGCGGGCGCGCTCGCCGCCGGTCATTCTCGGCCAGGGACCATTGTCGAATGCGCGGCGTGCAGCGGCAATCGCTCCTTCGGCATCCTCACGCCGGCCTTTTGGAATAAGGCTGACAATGCGTCCGGGATGCGCCGGGCTTTCCCGGGCGATCGTCTCTCCCGAAAGGGCTGGAACCGATTTGCCGTCGATAACCATGCCGTAGCGGCGCTGCTGCAGAAGTCGCGGGTCATCCGGACGGGGTGCGATGAAGGGGAATGCGGTCATGCGGCTGTCCTCACTCTCAAAATTCAGGGTCTTGCGCACTATCCGGCAGCTCAGGCCTGATGGTGCAGGCTTTCCAAAGTCAGTCCGTGTTGCAACGGCTTGCCAGCGACAAATCGTTCAATCTCGTCGACGACGAGCCGGCCGAGACGTTGGCGCTCGTTGCCGATCGCGCCGGCAATATGCGGCGTCAGAACGACGTTCGGCAGATCGTAAAGCGGCGAAGTCTCCGGCAGGGTCTCCGGCTCCGTAACGTCGAGAAAGGCGGAAAGCCGGCCGCTCACCAGCTCGGCCTCCAGCGCGGCCTGATCGATCAGGCCGCCGCGCGCGGTATTGATCAGCGTCGCACCGTCGCGCATGCGGGCGAGCATGCCGGCGTCGATCATGTGCCGCGTCGTCGGCAGCAAAGGCGCATGCAGGGAGACCGTCTGGCACCCTTCCATCAACTCCGGCAGGGAGACCAGATCCGCGCCCAACTGCCTGGCCTCCGCAATGCTCACCAGCGGATCGAAAAGCAGGATGTCCATATCGTGCGACCTCAGGAGATCGAGGACGCGGCGACCGATCCGCGAGGCGCCGACAATGCCGACCTTCTTGTGCCAGCTGCCGCTATCGCCATCGAAGGATTGGTGCATCTCCAGGGGGCGTCGCTGCTGCGCATAAAGCCGCTGGAAGCGCAGGACGTCCTTGTTGGCGAAGAGGATGGCGGCCAATGCAAACTCCGCCACCGGAATGGCGTTGGCGGCTGCCGCATTCGTTACCTCGATCTTCCGTTCGAAGACGGCCGGCCCGATCAGATGCTTTACCGATCCCGCGGCATGCGCAACAAGTTTGAGTGAAGGGGCCGCTTCCAATGCCGCCACATCGATGGACGGAGAGCCCCAGCCGGTGATCAATATGTCCGTATCGGCAAGCTGGGCCTGCGCAGCCCTGCTTTCAAACTCGAGCAGCGGCTCCCGGGAGATGATGCTGCAGTGGCTCTCGAGCCGCTTCTGATCCTTCATGGAAAACAGCTTGTCGATGCCGAGCGGGCCGAAAGCGAAGCTGAGCCTCAGAGGCCTAGTAACTGGGGGCGATGACAACAACGAACTCCTGGCGGAACGCTGTCCGCAAATGCTGAATGGCATCGATGCCATTCCCGCGAGAGATCGCACATAAACGCAAATCACGCAACAAGATTACGCACGTCCCGAAAATTTACGCAATTTGCGCAATCGTTGCTCCCGACTGCAGTGTAACGGCGCATTCGAGCTGGACCGGCATGGCGCCGGGCTCTGCACTACGGCGCTGGGCAAGCAGAATGGCCTGATGCGCCATCTCGAAGCAATTGACCCGCATTGTCGTCAATCTCGGATGCATCATCGCGGCATAGGGAAGATCGTCGAAGCCGATCACCGAAATTTCGCCGGGCACGCCGAGACCCGCGGTCTCCAGCGCATTCATCAGCCGGAACGCGGCCATGTCGTTGGCGCAAAAGACGCCAGTCCAACCCACCTCGTCCTTCGTGCGGCGCTCCACCTCCGCAAGCAAGGCGGCATCGACACCGTTGGCAACGCCGATCGCAGTGCAGGATGCATCGGGGAAATCTTCGAGGGCGGCGTAAAACCCACGACGGCGCTGCGTCGTCGTCCACCGCGTATGATCATGAATATAAAGAAGTTTTCTGTGTCCGGCCAGAAGCAGGGCTCGGCCTGCCATGCGCGCGCCGTAGAAATTGTTCGGCGCGACGCAATCGAAACGCATTTCGGGATCATAGCCGTTCACCAGAATCGCGCGTTGGCTACCGTTCAGAAAATAGTCGGCAAGATTGTCAGCCAGATCGATGCCGACGAAAATCGTCACGTTGGCCTCCTCCTTTTCCTGGTCGCGAACCATGCGCTCCGGACCGAGCGACGTTTCGTCCACCATGCGGACCGAGAGGCTGAAGCCGGCGTCGCGCGCATTGTCGCGCAAGCCGCCGATCACGGCCTCATAGAAGGGAGCCAAGCCGCCGGTGGCAAGGCTGCCCGTCACATAGGCGCGCAAATGCTTGGTCGGCTCGGCGGCGCCCCGGTTACGGCCGAAATAGCCGGCATCCTCCGCAATTTTTCGAATTTGCGTACGCCGCTCGTCGCTGATGCCGCGAGCGTCCGATAGCGCGCGGGAAACGGTACTGACCGAAACGCCCGCCGCCTTGGCAATTTCGAGCTGATTTGCGTTGGACTTAGGTGAACGAGTCAAATTCCCTACCCTTCAGATTTCCCTGATAATCATGGGATTCCTGTGAGAAATCCATCCCTGCGCGCCGATATCAACGGCTCTATCACCGCCGAATACACGAAAATTGCGACAGATTTTGCATAATCTCGCAAATTGCGCAATTGACAATGCAAATTGCGCGTGATGAATTGCAGCTCATCACGAAAGAACCGGTTTCCAAGGGAGTGCTTTCGTCAGATGTGGGAGGACATGCAATGACCAACGACATAAAAAGAGACAGCGGCCTGATAGCCTTGAGCCGGCGCCAATTGCTGCAGGCCGCCGGCGCGGGCGCTGCTGCGGCCGCATTTTCGGGCATCGGCACAGCGGCCGTCGCTCAGGAAAAGGTCGAGCTGACGATGTGGGCCTGGACGCCCAACACGCAGGCCGAGATCGATTTGTTCACCAAGGCTTTTCCGCATATCAGCGTCAAGCTGGAGAATGCAGGCCAGGGACCGGACGAATACGTCAAGCTGCGCAATGCGATCCAGGCGGGCACGGGCCTGCCTGACGTCGGCCAGGTCGAATTCACCAATATTCCGGGCTTCCGGCAGCTGCAGGCATTGCTCGACATGGGGCAGTACGGCGCCAACGACGTCAAGGACAAGTTCATAGACTGGACCTGGGCATCCGCCTCCGACGGCAACGCCGTATACGGCATCCCGTGGGATTCCGGCCCGATGGGCATTCTCTACCGCGCCGATGTGCTGGAACAGCACAAGATCGAAGTGCCGAAGACCTGGGCCGCCTTTGCCGAAAGCTCGAAGGCACTCAGCAAGGCATCGCCGGATACCTTCCTCACCAATTTCGGTGGCACCGCCGACGGCGGCTGGGTCATCGCGCTTCTGGCGCAGGCCGGCTGGAAGCCGTTCGAGCTCAAGGGCACCGATCTCAAGCTCAACCTCAACGACGCCGTCGCCAAGAAATGGGCCGCCTACTGGCAGGACCTGATCGACGCGAAAGCCGTCGGCGTCAAAACCCCCGTCTGGACCACCGACTGGTTCACCGGTCTTGACGAAGGAACGTATGCTTCCTGGATGACCGGTGCCTGGGGCGCTGTATTCATTCCGCAGTTCGCCAAGAAGAGCAATGGTCACTGGCGGGCGGCACCGCTGCCGCAGTGGGACGAAGGAAAATATGTGTCCGCGAACCTCGGCGGCTCCACATTCGCGGTGTTCAACACCTCGAAGCACCCGAAGGAGGCAACCCAGCTTGCCATGTTCCTCGGTGCCGATCCGCAGGCGGCACGGCTCTGGAATACCAAACAGTTCCTCTTCCCCGTCCTCAAGGAACTGGTCTCGGATCCCGAGCTGATCAACCACAAATACGATCTGTACGGCGGCCAGGCCGTCAACGAGGTCTTTGTCGAGGCCGCCAAGCACGTCGACTCCTCGTTCCAGTACGCACCGTTCCAGGACTATCTCGCCGGCCAGGTCCAGCAGGAGCTTTCCGCCTCGATCGGCGGCAAGGGATCGCTCGGCGATGCCTTCGACCGCCTGCAGGCAGGCGTCAGCGCCTACTGCTCCGATCAGGGCTACACCGTTTCCAACGGTTGAATCATCGGCGTGCGGGCTGCAGGCCCCCGCACGCCCTTTTCGCATGACCCGCGCTTCGGCGCGGGTACATTTCGCAGCCGGAGACAAAGCTAATGGCCGGTCCTATCAGCCGCAAACGCCGCCGCCGCGTAGGCAAGAGACTGGCGCCTCTTCTCTTTCTCGCACCTTTCGCACTGCTGTTCATCGCCTTCCTGATTGCGCCGATGCTCTATGCGCTCAATCTCGCGGTCTACAAGACGACCGTGGTCGCCGGCACCAAGTTCGTCGGCGCGGATAACTTCGTGCGTGCGCTGGGCGATCCGAAATTCTGGCAGGGCGTCGTCGTGCTTCTGAAGTTTGCCGTCATCCAGATCCCCGGAATGGTGGCTATCGCGCTGCTCATCGCGCTCATCCTCGACAGCGGCACGGTCTATGCCAAGAGCTTCTTCCGCATCAGCCTGTTTCTGCCTTATGCAGTGCCTGCCGTCATCGCCACGCTCATCTGGGGCTATCTCTACGGCCCGGCCTTCGGTCCCTTTACGCAGCTCGCCAATGCGCTCGGTCTTCCGGCCCCGAACTTCCTTGGGCCGAATACAATTCTTCCATCGATCGCCAACATCGCCAACTGGGAATATACCGGCTATCAGATGATCATCTATTACGCCGCGCTCCAGGCTATCCCGATGGATCTGGAAGAGGCTGCATCCATGGATGGGGCCAGCAGCTTCACCTATGCGCTGCGTGTCAAGCTGCCGCTGATTGCGCCCATGGTCATCGTTACGATCATTTTTTCCATCATCGGCTCGCTCCAATTATTCTCGGAGCCCTATCTGTTGCGCAATCTCGCGCCGCTCAGCATCACCAATTCCTATACGCCGAACTACTATGCCTATACGCTCGCCTTCGCCAACCAGCAGTATAACTATTCCGCCGCCATGTCTTTCGTTCTTGGTGCAGTGACAGCCGTGATTTCCTACGCTTTCATGCTGCTCGTCAACCGCAGGGGCAACGCATGACCATCGTCGGCAAGTCGAAGCGCTCCCCCTCGTTCCGTCGTAACCGCTGGATGCTGTCGGCAATCCTGCTGGTTATATGGCTCTATACGGCATTGCCTCTCTTCTATGTTCTCGTATCGGCATCGAAATCGAACAACGATCTGTTCACGACCTTCGGCCTCTGGTTCGCAAGCGATTTCAGGTTGTTTGAGAATATAGGACAGGTCTTCAGCTTCCAGGGTGGCATTTTTGCCCGCTGGCTGCTCAACACCATCATCTATGCAACGACCTCCGGTATCGGTGCCGCCCTGTTTTCCACGATGGCCGGATATGCGCTTGCGAAGTACGATTTCACCGGCAAGCGGCTGATCTTCGCGGTCATTCTCGGCGCCGTCATGATCCCGCAGACAGCGCTTGTGGTACCGCTGTTCCTGCTGATGTCGAAAGTTGGCATCGTGAACACGCCCTGGGCCGTCATCCTGCCGTCACTGGTCTATCCGCCCGGCGTCTTCCTGATGCGCGTCTATGCCGACGACGCCATACCGAACGAGCTGATCGATGCCGGCCGCGTCGATGGCGCCGGCGAGTTGCACATCTTTTTCTCGCTGGCTTTGCGACTGCTCATGCCGGGCTTTGCCACCGTGCTCATCCTGTCTTTCGTCGCGACCTGGAACAACTACTTCCTGCCTCTGGTCGTCTTGAGTTCGGCCGAGTATTTCCCGGTCACCGTCGGCCTCGCGCAATGGTATGCGACGGCCACGGTCGGCTCCGGCGGCGGTGCCGCGCTCTTTACCCTCGTATTGGCGGGTGCGCTGATCAGCATCGTTCCCGTCATCATAGCATTCATCGTCATGCAGCGTTTCTGGCAAGGCGGCCTCGGTGCCGGCGGCGTCAAGGCTTGAAACTGCGGAGAAACCGACATGGCCGTTATCGAACTAAAGAATGTCAGAAAATCCTTCGGTGCATTGGACATCATCCGCGGGCTCGACCTGCGGATCGAGGACGGCGAGTTCGTCGTTTTCGTCGGTCCATCCGGCAGCGGTAAATCAACGCTGCTGCGCCTCGTCGCCGGTCTGGAGGAAGTCACCTCCGGCCAAATCCTGATCGGCGGCGAGGATGTGACCGATCTCGGCCCAGCCGATCGGGCCTTGTCCATGGTCTTCCAGTCCTATGCCCTTTATCCGCACAAGACGGTGCGCGCCAACATGGCTTTCGGCCTGGAGGTTGCCCGCACGCCCCGCGCCGAAATCGAACGACGCGTCCAGGCCGCGGCGGCATCCCTGCGGCTGGAGAACTATCTCGACCGCAAGCCGAAAGAACTGTCCGGCGGGCAGCGCCAGCGCGTGGCGATCGGCCGCGCCATCGTCCGCGATCCGGTAGCGTTTCTCTTCGACGAGCCCCTGTCCAATCTCGATGCCGCCCTGCGTGCGGAAATGCGCATCGAAATCGCCAGACTGCACCAGCGCCTCGGCGCGACGATGATCTATGTCACCCACGACCAGGTCGAAGCGATGACGCTTGCCGACAAGATCGTCGTGCTCAAGGACGGCGCGATCCAGCAGATCGGCTCGCCGATCGAGCTCTACGAAAAGCCCGCCAACCTCTTCGTCGCACAGTTTCTCGGCTCGCCGAAGATGAATGTCTACGATGTTGCACCGGTCGCGGAAGGGCTGAAAATTGCCTCCGGCGGCGTGCTGGCGCGGCCCTCCGCGCCTTCGGACACCGCCAAGCTTGGCGCCCGCCCGGAACATATCGCCGTGCGGGAGCCGGGTCAGGGTCATCTCGAAGGCAGGATCGATGTCGTCGAGCGCCTGGGATCGGACACCTACGCCTATGTCGCCCATGATGGCGGCCAGCTGACGACGGTTCGCCTGCCCGGCAACGTCCATCTCCACGTTGGACAGCCGGTCAGCCTCGCTCTCGACAGCGAGCAGCTGCACCTGTTCGATAGGGATGCCCGGTCCATTGCCTGAGGCCACTCCGAGCCTGTTTCCTGTTCAGCGCTCAGCCAGGGTAGCCGGTTCGCCGGTCGGCCGGCAGCGAAGCTCCGATGCTCAAGGCATAGAACCCAAAGTGATTGTTGCATCGATGCTCAAATTGACTAGTCTTCAAGCCAGCTAGCAATGACGTGACGGATGCAAGGTTTCCGGGCCACCGGGACCTTGCGACAGAGCCCAACCTCAGAGGGATCGATGGTCAGCCTTGGTGTTTTGACGACTTACATATTGGTGGTGCTTGGGTTGATGGCCATTCCCGGGCCTGCGACGCTGCTAACCCTGGCCAGGGCAATCAGCGGCGGCAGGCGCACCGGGCTGGCGACCGGCCTCGGTATCGCCACCGGCGATCTTTTCCATACGATGATGGCGACCTTCGGGTTGTCGGCGCTCCTCGCCACATCTGCGCTCGCCTTCGAGATCGTCAAATATGCCGGCGTCATCTATCTGATCTATCTCGGCTTCAAGGCTTTCTTCGAGAAAAGCGGCAGCATCGACGTGCCGACCGCGCAGGCCATCACACCCATGCGCGCCTTTCGGCAGGGGTTTTTTACCGAGATACTCAACCCGAAGACGGCCCTGTTCTTCCTCGCCTTCCTGCCGCAGTTCATCCATCCGGAAAGCGGGTCCGTCATCGCGCAGTTCGCGCTGCTCGGAGCCATCTTCGTCGCCCTCAGCATTGGCGTAACCTCGCTTCTGGCGATCGGAGCCGGATCGATCGGCGGCTGGCTGCGCCGCAACCGCACCATCGGCCGATGGCAGGGAAAGTTCATCGGTACGATCTATATGGCCCTGGGCTTGAGGCTTGCCCTGCAGCAGCAGTGATACGGGTTTGCGGCAGCCGGTTGAAGATCAGGCCGACTGCCGTTTGACGACACAAAGGTTCATGTCCGAGCGCAGGCGAAAACCCATCGCTTCATACAGCGCAATGGCAGGCTTATTTGCCGCATAGGCGTGCAGGTAGGCCGTTTCGTCGCGTGCCGAAATCTCGCCTGCCACGAAGCGAAAGAGCAGAGAGCCAAGGCCCCGTCCCTGAAAATCCGGATGGGTACAAAGGCCGCTGAGCTCGGCAAACCCAGGCTGCCGCATCCTCTGGCCGGCCATGGCGACGAGGCGCCCTTCCATTTTCACACCCCAGAAGGTGCCGAGGCTTTGGGCGCGCAGCGTGAACGGGCCGGGTTTCGTCAGCGTGGCGAGGGCCAGCATATCTTCGGCATCGGCTTCCGTCAGCAGTTCGATCCTGCTGTCCGACACTCGCTCGAAAGGGTGCCCGGCCATCATCTGCACGAGGCTGGCGCTTGAGAGCACCATCAATCCTTGGGAAACGGTGATAGGGGCGGCCTCGACGATCGCCATGACATCCTCTCCCACGGGTAGCTCTGCCAGGGCTTCAAGGCTCTCGGCCGAGTTGTCGGCGGTAGCCGCAAAAGGCACGATCGAAGGCGGATAGCGGCGGGCACGTTCGCTGCCCTCCGCCAATGAGGCATGGGCAGTACGAAGTGCGTTCCAGACCGGGCGGTCGAGAATATGGTTCACGACGTCTTTTCCTTTCCAATGTTGGCGCGGCGCGCAAGCGGCGCTTCGGCGAGCCCGTCTTCGATTGCGGCCAGTTGTTCCAGCATCGGGCCGGAAAGCTCGCCACAGAGCTCGCGGACCGCCTGCTCTATCCGCGGCCAGACCGATCGCTTCGAATAGTCGACAAGCTCCTGCCCCTTTGGGGCCAGCGATATCAAGCGCCGCCGCTGGTCTTCGGCCGACGCCTGCATATCGACATATCCCAGCTCCAGAAGCTGAGAGACGGTACGCGTTGCGCCCGGCTGGGTAATGCCGACCGCCTGGGCAAGTTCGCCAATCGTCAGAGGACCAGCGCGGTCGATGGCGGCGAGAAACGGATACTGGGCGGCCTGCAGCGTGACGCCAAGCTCTTCGATGATCTGCTGCGTGTCTGCCTGCAGGCGCTCGCCGATACGGCGAAACCGGCTGCCGAGACAGAGGAAGCCCAGCGATCTCACGATATCTTCAACCAAGCGAGGCCTCCCAATCAGTTACATAACTAGTTATATAAATCCTTATGCAATTGAGGTCAACAGAATTGCCCCCGCGTTGCAAGTATTGGAATTCGACTCAGGATGGTCGCGACCCCAGCGGCACCATCGTTGCGCATGCCCGCATCCCCGCCACCGCAGCAAGGCCATAGGCCGCCCCACCATTGACACCCGCGCTGGATTTTCGCGCGCCTGGACAATGGACCCGACGCATGTCGGTCTCGCGCTGCCGGATGGTTTGCTGATCGAGCCAAGTCATCTATCGCTATGTCATGCAGGCACATTGACTTTTGTCAGCGATGATGAATTATGTCAGAACAACCCATCTTGAGAGAGCAGCATGCCGATCCGCTCCAACGACCAAATCATCCACAAGGCCGCCTGGCTCTATTATACACACGGCCTGCGGCAGGACGAAGTTGCCCAGCGCCTGGAAATTTCGCGCGCATCGATTGCCATGTATCTGCGCCGGGCGCGCGAGATGGGTATTGTCACGATCACCACGTCGTCAGAGCTTTTCTCGGACGACGTTCTTGCCCGGGAGCTGGAGGACGCGACCGGCCTGACGACGGCCTGGATCGTGCCCGAAGACCGGCAGGCCATGGATCCCGCTGCGGAGATGCCGGTCGTCGCAGCCTCGGTGTTCCTCGAACTCATCAACAAGGGCGACCGGATCGGAGTGGCCTGGGGCCGCACCGTCTATCACATCGCCGACGTCATGCCCTTTGCGGACCTGCGCGGCGTGACCGTGGTTCAGCTCTGCGGCAATCTGGGTGCGCCCTATTCCTATCGCCCCGACCAATGCACGACGGAAATCGCCCGGCGGCTCAACGCTGAAGGCATCAATCTTTATGCTCCCCTCGTTCTCTCGTCGGAACGGCTGGCCGACGAACTGCGCGCCGAGCCGGTCATCCGCGAGCAGCTCGCGACCATTTCCGATTGCCAGCTCGCGCTCTATTCGGTGGGCGGCATCGAGGAAGACAGCCATCTTGTCAAATGCGGCGCCCTCTCGGCAGAGGAAATGCACGCCATGGGCGACAAGGGCGCGGCCGGCGTCATCGCCGGACAGCTCATCGACCGCGATGGCCAATGGATGGATTGCGCGCATAACCGGCGCTGCATGTCCGCCGATCTCGCTTCCATCCGCGCGATCAGGAAGCGGATGCTCGTCGTGCAGGAAGACAACAAGTTCGAGTCCCTGATTGCCGCATTGAAGGGCGGTTTCGCCTCGCACCTCATTGTCACGGCATCGATGGCGCGGCGTGTTCTGGATCGCTGGAGCAAAGAAGGGCTCGACAAGAACAGCTCGGGCAAGACCTGAGCCTGTCACATGGCCCGCCGGGACGGGAAGGGCCAAATCATCGGGAGGCAAACAACAATGGAAAATCTCTGGCGCGCGGATGTCGCGGAAAAAGTCGTGGCCGACTATTTGGCCAAAGGCGTCAATCGCGATCTTGCGTTACGCACCTATACGACCCGTCTTTTGGGAGGCGAGCCGCGGCTCGTGCTGCACGGGGGCGGCAATACCTCCGTAAAGACGGAGATGACGGATCTCGTCGGCGACACCCATGCCGTCCTTTGTGTCAAAGGCAGTGGCTGGGACATGGGCGTGATCGAGCCACCGGGCTTGCCAGCCGTGCGGATCGACGCGCTCCTGAAGAGCCGGAAGCTCGCGAAGCTGTCGGACGAGGACATGGTGACTTTGTTGCGGGCCAACCTCATCGATCCCGCCGCACCGAATCCGTCCGTCGAGGCGCTTTTGCATGCTTTTCTTCCGCACAAATTCGTCGATCACACCCATTCGACAGCCATCCTTGCCATCGCCGATCAGGCGAGAAGCCGGGACATGTGCATGGAACTCTTCGGCAGGAAGATGGGATTCGTGCCGTATATCATGCCGGGATTTGCCCTTGCCAAGGCAGCAGCCGAGGTGTTCGAACAGGATCCGACGGTCGACGGACTGATCCTCGACAAGCACGGCATCTTCACCTTCGGCGAGACGGCGAAGGAATCCTACGACCGGATGATCCACTACGTGACGCTGGCGGAAGACCATGTGAAGCGGAACGGCCGCCATCCCTTTTCGGCCGCCGTCCTGCCTGGCGATCTCGCCAGCCCCGGTGACATCGCGCCGATGCTGCGCGGCGCCGTTGCCGTCGATAGGGGCGAAGGTCGTTTCGACCGCATGGTCAGCGTGTTCCGCACCTCGCCGGCCATCCTCGAATTCGTCAGCGCCGCTGAAGTCGCCGACATGGCCTCCCGCGGCGTTTCGACGCCCGATCTTTCCATACGCATCAAGACCGGACCGATGGTGCTGCCCGCGCCGACAAGGGGCGATCTGACCGGTTATCGCGGCATCATCGACGAGCGTGTTGCCGCCTTTGCCGCCGATTACACCGAATATTTCCGCAGCAACGACGCCCGCGACGACGTCAAGCGCGTCATGCTCGATCCGATGCCGCGGCTCACCCTGGTTCCAGGCCTTGGCATGTACGGCCACGGCCGCACCTATAAGGATGCGGCAATCGCCGCCGATGTCGGCGAGATGTGGATCGAGGCTGCGCGCGATGCGGAATCGATCGGGCGGTTCGAGCCGGTCAGCCGGCCCGATCTGTTCGACCTCGAATACTGGTCGCTGGAACAGGCGAAGCTCGCCGGGGCAAAACCCAAACCCTTCACCGGTCAGGTCGTGCTGGTGACCGGCGGCGGCGGCGCCATCGGCGCAGCGATCGTCAGGGCATTTGCATCCGAGGGCGCCCATGCGGTCGTGGTCGATCTCGATGGCGAGAAGGCGAAGGCGGTCGCCAAGTCTGCCCGGAACAATTCGATAGGCGTTGCTTGCGACATTACCGACCCGGCCTCGGTCCGCGCCGCCTTCGATGCCGCCATTGCCACCTTCGGCGGTGTCGATATCGTCGTCTCGAATGCGGGTGCCGCCTGGGAAAGCCCCATCGCAACGATGGACGACGCGCTGCTGCGCCGGAGCTTCGAGCTGAACTTCTTTGCCCACCAGAGCGTGGCCCAAAATGCGGTGCGCATCATGAAGGCGCAGGGAACCGGCGGAGTCCTGCTCTTCAATGCCTCCAAACAGGCGGTCAATCCGGGTGCGAAATTCGGCGCGTATGGCCTTCCGAAAGCCGCAACCCTTTTCCTTTCCCGCCAGTACGCATTGGAGCATGGCGCCGACCGGATCCGGGTCAATGCCGTCAACGCCGACCGCATCCGATCGGGCCTGCTCAATGACGAGATGATCGCCAACCGTGCGGCGGCACGCGGCGTCTCGATTTCCGAATATATGGGCGGCAATCTTCTCGGCCTGGAGGTCACGGCCGACGACGTCGCCCGCGCTTTCGTACACCACGCCCTGGCCGAAAGAACGACGGCGGATGTGACCACCGTCGATGGCGGCAATATCGCGGCCGCGCTGCGCTGAGGCCACGCTGATCTCGCAAGGAAAATTGCCCCTATCCGGGGCAATTTTTTTACCGGCATGTCCGAGGAGGCCGTTGCCGCCGGACAACAAAGTCATGACCTCCACCAAAGGTGGAGGTTTGAAACGCTGCGCTTGAACCACTAGAAGTGGTTTTGTTAGTGCTTAGTAGCTACGATTAAAGAGGTCGGCAAAGTCGGAAGCTTTGTCGGCCTTTTC
>NZ_WUEY01000012.1 GCF_010668395.1 Martinezella lusitana | reverse complement strand
GGCGACTATCGGGTAGGTCACTGCGTCCGAAAGAATTGGAGATCGTGGATAGGGTCTTTCGTCTTGTGACGGGCCAGCCGTGGTTCGACAAAAACGAATATTGTCTGGATGGTTTTGCTGTGCGGCTGACTAATCTCGTTCGATCCGGCATCGTCAATCCATGCCAGCTTGAGACCGTCGCCGTGTTGTGGGCAATGACCGATTTCAGCCATGACATGACGGCCAGCCAGCGCGCCAAACTGATGGCGGCTCACGAAGCGAAGAGGCATCGACACCATGGACGATAGCTGGGTCGCGTCATAGACGCCGATCGCTGCGACAGTACCGCCGCCTACATCCCTGCTCATGAGGAATGCTCCGTGAGAAATTCGTTATTGCAGACAATCCAGCGCCAATTACCCTTCCTCGCAATTTAGGAGGAAGCTGTTGATCTGGGAAGTGGCAATTTCTCGAACCATTTCAATCCCCTTTAAATTGGGATTTGCTACTCGTTTGGATATTCTCGCCGCCGGTTCGTATCCCATCATGGTGGCCGCTGCGTACTACGGTGGCGCAGCGCAGAGACACGGACACCGCCCATTTCTTCGCCCGTTCCGTCGGCCAGGCGGAGCAACGCAGAGTTGGCGAGCTTAGCTGACACACAAAAGCCTATTGCGCCTATCTTGAACACATCATCAGCGTCTCGTGATGCGGCCACCCGTGGGTTTCGCGGCTAGCCTGCAACTGGTCAGACCGCTGGTAAAAATAGTTGTTGACTTTTGGCACTCCTGAAGCGTAGTGGTCTGACCATGGTCAACGAAGCATCCCCATCCGAAGATAATGCTGAAACCCCACCCGATGGTGCCGCAAAAGTCATCGCCTATGTCCGCAGGCGATTGCTGGCTGGCGAACTCAAGCTCGGCGACAAACTCCCGGCCGAGCGTGAGCTCTGCGGACTGCTCGGCATCAGTCGCCCCAGCCTGCGCGAGGGCCTGCGCGCGCTTTCCGTGCTCGGCCTGCTGGACGTACAGCAGGGTAGGGGTGCCTTTATCGGGCGCGCCGATATTTCCGTAATTGGGGATGCCCTCGTTTTTACGCTGGCCCAGGAATCCAACGCGGTCGAGGATGTTCTGCAGGCTCGCATCGCGATCGAGGCTCAGGCCATCCGCATCGCATGTCGGGTGGCGACCGATCAGCATCTGGCGGCGATCAACGAAAAGCTCGAGCATTTCGTCGACTCTCTGAACGATCCCGAGCGTGGAGGCGCGGCCGACCACGCTTTCCATCTGGCCCTGGTCGAGGCAAGTCAGAGTTCGACCTTGATCACGATGTACCGTGCGATCGAACCGTTGCTTTTGCGATCGCATGTCGAACGCCGCCGTCTCGCAGCTCCCGATCCCGACGTAACCTCGTACCTGGTTCAGGCCCATAAGGACGTCTTCGTCGCTTTGGTGAACGGCGATCCCGAGGAAGCGGACAGGCGAATCCGGGAACACTTCGAAATCAGCGCCCGCCTCAGGCGGAGCCGGTTCCTCAAATCAATTTAACAAGCTTATCAATGGCTTTGATCTGTTGGCAGGCAGAGCCAGGCAACCTGGAGTGACGCGATTGCGCATCGTAATTGGCTCAGATCACGCGGGCTTTCCGCTCAAGCAGACGATCATCGACCATGTGACCAAGCTCGGTCATGAAGTCGTGGACGTTGGCTCCTACGACGAAAAGCCGGTCGATTTCCCGGATATCGGGCGCAAGGTCGCGGCAAAAATCGTCTCCGGAGAAGTTGATCGTGGATTGATGGTCTGCGGCACGGGCGTCGGCGCGGCGATCGCGGCCAACAAGGTCAAGGGTATCCGAGCCGCCGTCTGCCACGACGTCCATTCGGCCCATCAGAGTGTGGAGCATGACGATGTCAATGTGATGTGTATCGGCGCACAGATCGTCGGCGCATGGCTCGCCTGCGATCTGGTGACGGCATACATGTCTGCCACCTTCTCGACCGACGAGGATTTCCGCCGCCGCGTCGGCAAGCTGAACGCCATGGAAAACGAGGCATAGGCGATGCGCGCTTCGATCCCACATCGGCGGCTTCTGGTGTTCGGCTCCATCAACGCCGACCTGGTCACGTCGCCTGATCGGCTACCGAGCCCAGGGGAGACGGTTCTCTCGCCATCGTATCAGATGGTGAATGGAGGGAAGGGGGCGAACCAGGCTGTCGCGGCGGCACGGTCTCGCATCTCGGTATCAAATCCGGTGCTGATGGTCGGCGCCGTGGGGCGGGATGCGTTTGCGGATCAGGCGGTGGGCGATCTGCAGTCGAATGGCGTCGATGTAAGGTATGTCGCACGGACAGCCTCGCCGACAGGATGTGCCTTCATCGCAGTCGATCCCTCCGGTGAGAACATGATCACTGTGGCGTTGGGCGCCAACCTCGATGCGCAGGCCACGCAGTTGACGATGGAACTGGTGACATCGGGGACGATCCTGCTGATGCAGAACGAAATCCCGATGAGCGAGGCGATCAAGGCAGCCAGGCAGGCCCGCGAAGCGGGTGCGATGACGATCCTGAATCTGGCACCCGCTCCGGAAGGGGAAGCGGCTGCAGCGATTCGAGACCTTCTGGGTTCGATCGATATTCTCGTGGTGAACGAACACGAGTTCGCAGTCGTCTGCCAGGTCCTCTGCATTCCCGACTGCGACGGCCCTAAGGCCAGAGTCGCAGCCCTTTCGAAAGATATCGGCGCTGACGTCGTCGTGACGATGGGGGCCTCCGGGACTCTTCTCGGACCCAGCTCCGGACCGGTGGTTCACAAACCTGCATTGGCGGTGGCGCCGGTCGATACGACCGGCGCTGGTGACACTTTGACGGGGGTTTTGGCAGCAAGTCTGCTCGATGGTTTGCCTCTCGAAGACGCGCTGACGCGTGCAAATCGGGCGGAGACGTTGTCCTGCATGGCAATGGGAGCGCGGGACGGCATGCCCTCGGCCGCAGCACTCGATGCATCGTTGATGGCGACCGCGGCCGCCTAATCGAAGATTTTTTTGGAGACAAGGTAGAATGAACATGACGCAAGCTTCCACACAACTCGAAGATGTCGGCCTGGTTACGTTTATCGGGGCTGGCGTGATGGGCCTCCCAATGGTTCGCAACCTGAAAAAGGGTGGCGTAACGGTTCGGGTGTTCGACGTGCGCGAGGATGTCCGCAACGCGCTGGAGGCCGAGGGCATCGCCGTTGTCGCAACGCTGGCCGAGGCGGGCGCGGCTCGTGGCACAGTGATCGCGATGCTTCCCGATACGCCTGACGTGCGTTCGGTCGTGCTTGGCCCGAACGGTCTTGTTGAGACCCTGCCGGAGGGGTCGCTGTTCGTTGACATGAGCACGATCGCGCCCGCCGCCGAGCGGGACATGAGCGAACGTCTTGAGGCCAGAAACATCGCAATGGTCGACGCTCCGGTAAGCGGTGGCGTCATCGGTGCCGTGAACGGAACGCTATCGATCATGGTCGGCGGAACGGACACCGCATTTGCCGCGGCACGGCCGATCCTTGCCCATATGGGCACGACCATTCTTCATGCCGGCGGCATTGGCAGTGGTCAGGTCTTCAAGATGTGCAACCAGTTGATGGTTGCCTCCCATATCCAGGCAATGTGCGAGGCCTTCGCCTTGGCACGAGCCCACGAGGTGGATCTCACCTTGATGAGCAACGCCCTTCGAGGCGGCGCGGCAGGCTCGTGGATGCTCGACAACCTCGGGCCGAAGGTCATTGCCAAGGACGGCAGCGCGGGGTTCCGCATCGATCTTCAGCTTAAGGATTTGAAGCTCGCAAACGACGCCGCCTTCGAAAAGGGCGTGCCGCTTCCGGGGCTTGCTGTTGCGACCTCGCTTTATCTCGAAGCCCGGGCGCACGGTGAAGGCAGCAACGGCAATCAGGCTTTGTTCAGAACATTCGACCGTCTGGCCAACCAGGCGGAACGATGAAAGGGCGACGGAGGATCGTCCGCCCAGTACCTACCCAGGAGGAAACATCATGACAGATTACAAAGCCGGGCTGACCCGCAAGGAATTCTTCAAGGGGACTATGTTGGCGATGCTTGCTGTTGCGGCGACGTCGGCAAAGGTTCAGGCGGCGGACACCCCCGTAAAGGTCGGGTTTATCGTACCCGACTATGAAGAAATGCGCTGGAAGACCGCAGACCAGCGCTTCTTCGAAGAGGAAGCCAAAAAGCTCAACATCCAGGCATACGTGCAGTCCTCGAACAATTCGGAAGCCCAGCAGGCGAGCCAGATCGAGAACATGTTGACGCTCGACGTCGCCGTCCTCGTCCTGACGCCCGTCAACGCCGATGCGGCCTCGATCCTTGTCCACCGGGCGCGGGCGGCGGATGTGGAGGTCATCAACTATAATTTCCTGATCCCGAAAGCGGACGTCGCGCTTTTTATCGGGCGTGACGCGGTGGAGATCGGCAGCAGCATCGCGAAGGCTGCGGTCGCCGCCCAGCCGAAGGGAAATTACATCCTCGTCTTCGGTGACGAAAGCATGAGCGTCGCTCATGACACTGCTAAGGGGAACATGGAGGTCCTGAAGCCGCTGGTCGATTCCGGCGCGATCAAGATCGTTTCCCAGCAATACAACAAGGCATGGTCGACCGACGCGGCACGTGCCCAGGTCGAGAACGCACTGACTCAGGTCAACAACGAGGTCGCCGCAGTCATCTGCAGCAATGACGGAATGGCCTACGGCGCTATCCAGGCCCTTCAGGCCCAGGGTCTCGCCGGCAAGGTTTTCGTCTCCGGTGTGGATTGCGAGCCACGCGCTCAGGACCTGATCCGTCAGGGCATCATGTCGGTTTCGAATTTCAGCGCCTTCGACCTGATGGGAAGTGCCGCAGCCCAGGCATCGCTGGATCTTGCCAACCGCAAAGCACCCCTGACGGCACAGACCATCAACAACGGCAGCAAGGATGTTCCCTGGATCACGGCACCCAATTTCAACGTGACGAAAGAGAATATCGGCAAGACCGCAGCCGAGCACGGCTGGTGGTTTGGAAAAGCCTAAGTAGGCGGGCAGGACGGACATGAACGCGATTACCATCGAAGCCATCGACAAGCGATATGGCGCGACGCATGCATTGCGGGCTGTCAGTACGTCCTGCAGGGCAGGCGATGTTCAGGCGATCGCCGGAGAGAACGGGGCGGGCAAATCTACCCTTGTCAAGATCATCTCCGGCGTCATTCCGTTCGGAGAGTACGAAGGCACCTTCGTGCTGGACGGCCAGCCGGCCCGATTCTCCAGTGTTCGGGACGCTGAAAGCGCGGGTGTTTTCCTGGTTCCCCAGGAACTGAACGTCGTTCCGGAAATGGCCGTCGCGGATTACCTGTTCCTGAACAGGGAGCCGCGGCGCTTCGGACTTGTCGACCGTAGCCGCGTGCTTTCGGAGACCGCGCGCTGGCTGGCCACCTTCCAGCTCGATATTTCACCGCTCGCGAAGATGGGTGATCTCCGGTCGCATGAGCAGCAACTGGTCAGCATCGCCCGTGCGATGACCCAGGGGGTGAAGATTCTGATCCTCGATGAGCCGACAGCCAGCCTGACCGAAAGGGAGACCGAAATTCTCTTTGAGCGCATGCGTGCGTTTCGCGAGCTGGGCGTCACGACCCTCTATATTTCTCACAGGCTCGCCGAATTCAAGCGCATCGCCGACGCTGTAACCGTTATGCGCGACGGCCAGGTGGTCGACGATTTCCGGATCGATGAAGAAGACGACGTGCCGCAGCGTGTCGTGCGGACGATGGTTGGTCGCGACCTCGATGAGCTCTATCCCAAAAGCGGGCGAAACATCGGTGAACCCCTGTTCGAGGTCTCGAATTGGTCGGTTGCCAACCTGGTGGCGAACAAGAGGCCGCTCGTGGAGGACGTCACGCTCTCCATTCGCAGTGGCGAAGTTGTCGGCATCTTCGGACTGATTGGTTCCGGCGCATCCGACTTCGCGCAGTCTCTTTTCGGCGCGTCGATGGGACGTGTAACGGGGCATGCGAAAATCCGTGGCAACCAAATCCGATTGGCCAATCCGCGTCAGGCGATGGCGTCGGGCATGGCTTATTTGCCGAGCGACCGAAAGCGGGATGGCCTTTTCCTCGACATGTCGATCGCCAGCAACTTGACCTTGGCATCGCTGAGACAGGTTTCTCCCAGAGGTATCCTGGACCGTCGCCACGAATTGTCGCTGACGCAGGAACGCGTGCGTTCCCTGAAGGTAAAATGCCGATCGATCGAGCAGCCCATCGGTGACTTGAGCGGCGGCAACCAACAGAAGATTGCGGTCGCGAAATGGATGCTGGCGGAACCCGATCTGATCGTGGTCGAGGAGCCGACGCGCGGCGTCGACGTCGGAGCTCGGCTGGAAATCTACAAACTCATCAACAGCATGGCCGAGCAGGGGAAAGCGGTTCTCATCGTCTCCACCGACCTGGCGGAGATTCTCGGCATGTCTGATCGTGTGTTGGCATTTCATGACGGTCAGATCGTCGGCGAATGGTCACGCGGCCAGGCAAGCGAAAAAGACGTGATGATCAAGGCTGCCGGCTCGAACAAGGAATTTAGCCAATGAACGTAGTACAGCGTGTCGGCAATAACAGCGAGCAGCGCGCGAGCGGCAAGGCGGCCCTCCTGAGCGGCGCCCAGGTCCGTTCATTCACGATGATCGGAATCCTTCTGCTGGTTTGGATCGTATTCCAATTCCTGACGTCGGGACTGTTCCTGTCGCCACGTAACCTGACCAATCTGAGCGGGCAAGTCGCAATCACCGCGATCTTGGCGGCCGGCATCGTCATGGTCATGGTCCCGGCTTACATCGACCTGTCGATCGGCGCGACGGTATCGTTCTGTGCCGTGATTGCCGCGATGTCGTCCTCGAAGTTCGGTTTCTCCGTACCGAGCGTGATTGCGATCACGATGCTGGCCGGGCTGGTGATGGGGCTTTGGCATGGCGTGTGGGTTGCTATACTGCGCGTTCCGGCCTTTATCGTCACGCTCGCAAGCCTTCTCGCCGTACGCGGTCTTGCCCTCGTCGTGACCTCGAGCGAGACGATGTCACCCCAAGCCGATCTCCTCGTCATTTCCGATACGACGATCCCGGCAATTCCGACAGCCATCCTGCTCTTTGTGCTGTGGATCGGGCTGGTTTACGTCCAACTGCGCGAATACAGGGCGCAGACGGGCGCTGGCGTGCAAGCCTCCGCGCTTTCTGTCGTTGGGCTTCCAGCAATCTTCACGGGTGTTCTGGTGGTAGCGACCATCGCAATTGCCGGAAGCTATCGGGGCATGCCGCTTCCCGTCGTCCTACTCCTCTGCGTTATGATCGTTGTCGGTGGCCTACTGCGGCTATCCGCATTCGGCCGCAGGCTTTATGCAATCGGCGGCAATCGCCAGGCGGCCGCACTCGCAGGTATCAATATCATGCGAAACACGCTGGTCGTCTTCATCGGCATGGGTCTGCTTTATGGGTTGGCTGGACTGGTCCTAGTATCCCGATTGGCAAGTGCGCCCCCAAATGCGGGTAACGGAATGGAGCTCAACGTAATCGCGGCTGCAGTTATCGGTGGGACCAGCTTGCTTGGCGGCCGTGGGACCGTGTCCGGAGCTGTGATCGGTGCAGTGCTGATGGAAAGCCTGAATAATGGCATGAGCTTGATGAACCTGTCTTCTGCCTACCAGTCGATCGCGGTCGGTCTGGTTCTTCTTGTTGCTGTGTACGCCGATATTCGCGGTCGCGGCGTGAAGCTTCTCGGCGAATAGGACGCGCAGCATGCAGGAAGCGTCCGTTTTTCGTTTTGCCGTGGGCACTCTAACCCGTTCAACCTCATATTTCGAGCGGGCGGAGGGCGATGGAATCTCGATCGTGGAGTTCAATGGAGCAGACGGTCAGTTCAGCGTGATTTCAACGACCGCTGGTATCGACAATCCGACCCATCTTTGTTTCGATCACACGAGAAAAGCGCTGTATGCTAATAGCGAGGTCGAAGGTTGGAACGAAGGGACGGTTTCAGCCTTCAGGCTTGATGAAGCAACCGGTGCTCTGATCTACCTTAACAAGCAGGCGACGCTGGGCAGCATCGCGGCACACAACAGCTTGAGCTCAAGTGGTCGGCATCTGTTCGTTACAAACTACAGTCATGACGACGTGCACGAGACACCTCGCAAGGCGATGGCTGTGTTTCCGGTCCGACCTGACGGAGGTCTGGATCCCGCATCGGGAAGCGTGCTCCATGAAGGCCGTGGCCCATCGGAAGTTCGCCAGCGCGTCCCGCATCCGCACTGCGCGATGATCAGTCACGACGGCGTGGTTGTTTCCGTCGCTGACCTGGGACTCGATCGAATCCTGCATTATGCGTTCGATGATATGACGGGTCGCGTGAAGCCTTCACCGCTTGGCGCCAGTCGTTTGCCGCCCGCGTCGGGTCCCCGCCATTTTGTCGAGGCGCAGGATGGAAGTACCATTTACGTCATCAACGAGCTAGCCTCGACGATTGCGGTAATGCGCCGTTCTCCGGACGAGATCGAATGGAGCCTGATCCAGATCGCATCTACCCTGCCGCACGGCTTCGAGGGCGCGAGCCTTTGCGCAGCTATCCATCTAAGCCCTGACGGACGTCACCTCTATGGCTCGAACCGGGGGCACGACAGTATTGCAGGCTTTGCCATCGACGCTGCCGGCGGTGAACTGACGCCAATGGGATGGACGAGCACAGGCGGCCGCACTCCCAGATCGTTTCTGATAAGTGCGGACGGATATTATGTGATAGTCGCCAATCAGAATGAAAACGAAATCGTGGCTTTCGCGAGAGACCCGAGGACCGGGTCGCTTGAGGGTACTGACGCAAAGCTGGCGATCGGCACGCCAATGTGTGTGACCAATATTTGACGTCGTCTTCTGCGCACCAGAGCCGGCAACCGGATCCAATCACGCGCCGCTGTGGCAGATACGCAAATTGTGAGTAGCCAAGGCGGTCGTAAATACAAAGCATATTAAAGCGTTATTCTGGTTCATGCATGATCGCGGGTCGACGGTTCAAATCTCTCCAAGATCTTCAATACCATTTTTGCACCACGCCAATATGTCACGCGATTGATTCCCAAGGTGAGCATTATTTTCCGGCGCCACCCAGCAGTCCGTGCACAAAGGCCTTCTGGAAGAACAGGTAGGCGATCATCACCGGCAGCAGCGAGATGAAGGTTGCTGCCATCAGCGGCCCGTATTCGACCTGGAGGCTGGATGCCAGGCCCGAAATCGAAACGGTCACTGGCCTTGCGGTGTCGCTCGATGTCAGCGTTATGGCAAACAGCAGGTCGTTCCAGATCGACCTGCTCTGGATGATCGCCAGCGCCGCCAGGCCTGATGTCGATGCCGGCAGCAGCAGGCGCCAGAAATAACCGGCAGGGGTGCATCCGTCGATCAGCGCCGCCTCGTACATTGAGCGCGGGACCGAGGCGAAGAAATTCCGCATGAAGAAGGTGCAGAAGGGCACGCTGTAGGCGGTGTGGACGAGCCACATGCCGGGGATCGTGTCGTAAAGACCAAGCGCGCGCACCAGAAAGAACAGCGGGATCTGGACGATCTGGAACGGCACGAGCATCCCCGTCAGCAGAAAGAGATACACGGCGCGTCCGCCTGATCCATTCATGTAGGCAAGCGGGTAACCGGCTATCGACCCGACGAGAAGCGAAAAGACGACGGCCGGCGCGGTGATGGCGATGGAGTTGAAGAAGCTGCGTCCCATGCGCTCGAAGGCAATCGCGTAGTTCTGGACATAGAGGCCCGACGGCACGGACATGACGCGGGTGATCTCTGCCGGCGACTTCAGGGACGTCAGGAATGCGATGACCAGTGGCGCAACGAAAACGATCGCGGCTAGAACAAGAATGACCGTCGGCACGACGGGCCGGGAGCGTGCGATCGCGTTCATTATTCGGCCTCGTTATCGCTGACCTTCCTGGCCAGGTAATAGATGTAGGGAAGAATGATCACCGCAGCGATCAGCAGCAGGTAGACGGAAATCGCGCTGGCCTGACCCATGTCGAAGCGGCCGAACGCCGTGTCGTACATCTGCGTTGCCAGAACTTCGGATGCATAGGCGGGGCCGCCGTTGGTCATCGCCCAAATGATGTCGAAGAGGCGCATCGCATCGACCGCCGCCATGCCGAGGACGACGATCGTGCTCGGCCAGAGAAGCGGGAAGCTGACCTTCCAGAAGCATTGCCAGGGTGTGGCGCCTTCGATGCGGGCCGCCTCGATCAGCTCGACCGGCACGTTGCGGAGGCCGGCGAAGAAGACGAGGAATGCGAATCCCGTCGTCCACCAGAGCATCGCGCCCATCAGGGAAAAATTGACGACGGAGGGGTCCCCGAGCCAGTTCTGCGCCAAGCCGCTCAGCCCGATTCCCTCAAGAACGGTGGTCAGCAGGCCGCTCGTCGGCTCGTACATCCACCGCCAGATCGCGGCCACGGCGACCGCGGGGATGGTAAAGGGCTGGAAAAAGAGAACCCTGAAGACGGCCTCGCCCCTGATGCCGCGATCGAGCAGCGCCGCCAGTAGCAGGCCGAGGCTTGTGGGCCCCAGCAGTAGGAATAGCAGCCATTGAATGTTGTTCAGCACTGCATGGTAGAAGCGCGGCTGGTGGGCAAGCGTCACGTAATTGCGAAACCCGACGAACTTCTGCGTCGGCGCGAAGCCGTCCCAGCTGCGCAGCGACAGATTGAAGGTGGAGATGATCGGGTAAAGGTAGAACACCAGAAACAATGCCACCGGCAGGACCAGAAAAAGGGCATGGGTCACGCCCTGGGACTGCAGTTTCCGGCGGACGTTCGAAAGGGCGACCATTTTCCACTCGCTTGCTAATGTGCGGCATGCTTGTTCATTGGCGGCCGGAGAACGTCCGGCCGCCGCTGGAGAGCTTACCACTTCAGATAGGAGCCGTCCGCCTGTGCTTCCCGGCGCAGGTTTTCAAGCGTGGAAATCATGTCGTCCTCGTTCGCCTTGGAAGGATCGATGGCGAATTTCTCCAGCTGCACGCCCAGTTCGCTGCCGACCTTGGTGGGGAGCAGGAAGTAGAGGTTTGGCAGGACTGCGTTGGCCTTCGTCGCTTCGGCGATCTCGGCTGCGAACTTCGCGCCGACCGCATCATAGATCGACGGATTTACCTTGATGTTGGGCGCAATCGATCCCTTCGGCACGGCAAAGGCGGCCTGGCCATCTGCACTTGCGGCAACCTCGATGAACTTGTTCGCCGTCGCGATCGAATCTGCCGGGCCTTCCGGAACGGCGAGCACGTCCATCTGGAAGATCGCCTTGCCGCTGGTGCCGGGAGCCGGGAACACGTCGAACTTCTCGCCAGGGGCAAAACCTGCCTGTTTCATATAGGCAGCCGCCCAGGAGCCCATCATGAACATGGCGGAATTGCCGTTGACCACGTCGTCGGCGGCCTGCGTCCACGTCTTGCCGCTCCAGTTCTTGGCGTAGCACTTGACCATCGTGTCGCGGTAGAGTTCGAGCGCCTTGCGAAATTCCGGCGTGTCGAAGCCTGCCTCGCCGCTGGCGATCTTGTAATAGCCGTCGACGCCGACGGATTCGACCAGCGGGGCGTAGAAATTGTAGAGGCTCCAGAAGACGCCGCCTGCGTTGGCCAGCGGTTCGTAGCCCGCCGAGCGCAGCTTGTCGCAGGCTGCCGTCAGCTCCTTGAAATCCTTGGGCGGCTGGACGCCGGCCTTTTCGAAGGCGGCCTTGTTGTAATAGATGTTGCTGATGAGCGAGAGGTCGTAGGGAACGCCGTAGGGCTTGCCGTTGACCTTCACGACGCGCTGGACGCCTTCCGGAAAGATGTGGTCGCCGTCGATCTTGGCCCAGATATCGGAAAGGTCGTGCAGCTTGCCACTATCCACGAAGGTCTTGAGTTCCGAAGCCATGGAGCTCTGATAGGCCGCAGGCGGCGTGTTCGCGAGGAAGGCCGTCTGCAGCTGCCGGCGCATTTCGACGGCATTGCCCGGAATGATGCGTCCGGAGATCTGGTTATCCGGATTCTTCTTGTTCGAAAGGGCGATAAGAGCGTCGATACCGGCCTTTTCGGAGCCTGCCGCGTAATAATGCCAGAGTTCCTTCGGTCCGTCCGCGTGAGCGATGCCGGCGCCGGCCAGCACCATCAGGGCTGCGCCGATCCACTTCGACTTGATCATGTTTGTTTCCTTTAGCCGATTGCTGTTCCCACCGTCCCTCGGACGATTTTCTTTAAACAAGAAAAAATAAGCGCAAATTTGAGCGGGCGTCAACGCAACATTGATCGGAAAATCCTCATCGCATAAGCGGTAGCTTACTGGGAATATCAAAATAACTATTTAAAACAGTGATATATGGAGATAAAATTTTTTATTGCTTCCAATGCCAGCCGATCGGATTGACAATGCCGGAGCAAGAAATCTAATAATTAATCTACAGCAAAGAAAAATGGGGCCGTCGGTTGAGCAAGTCATATGCAAGGCATCTGAATGCCAACGCGATCTTCCATCGGATCCGCCTGGAGCCGAACATTTCCCAGCGCGATATCGTCGCCCGGACGGGGATCGACAAGTCGGTGGTCTCCTCGATCATCAACAGTTTTGACGAACTCGGCCTTGTCATCCGCGCGCCCGTATCCGGGCCGAACCGGCCCGGGCGCCCGGTCGAGGGGCTGACCATCTCGCCCGACAGCGGCCTGACGGTCGGCGTGCAGATCGAAGCGAAGCGGATCGGCTATGTCGTCGCAGCGCTTGACGGCATTCCGCTGCTATCGAAGGTGCAGCCATTCGACGGCCAGTTCTTCTCCGTCGCCGATTTGGTGAGGAAGGGCGTCGCCGAGGTGATGGAGGAATGCAGCCGGAAGGGGCGCATCCTCGGGATCGGGGTGTCGCTGCCCGGCCTGGTGACGGATGCCGGCGTGCTGCTGCACGCTCCCGTGCTCGGATGGCGGGACGTGCCCGCGCGCGATGCCTTTTCCGATGTCTTCGAGGTGCCCGTCTTCGTCGGCAATGACGGCACGGGCGCTGCCATGGCCGAGCACATGTTCGGCGAATGCGTCGACGTGGACGACTTTATCTATCTCTTCTCGGGCTCGGGTGTCGGCGGCGCACTTTTCCTGAAGGGGGAAATCTATCAGGGCGCCAGCGGCCTGGCAGGGGAGCTCGGCCACATCAAGGTCGTGCCGCAGGGGCGGTTCTGCACATGCGGCAGCTCCGGCTGTCTGTCTCCCTATCTGGCGGAATCGGGTCTTGCCGAAGAAATCGGCCGGTTGAGCGGCGACCACCCGGTCTCCTTCGAACAGATATTGCAGCGGGCCCGGGCGGGAGACTACGTGGTGCGCAGCGTGCTCGACAATGCCGGCGGCATGCTCGGCATCGCCGTATCCAGCGTCATCAACACGTTCAATCCGCCGATGGTGTGTCTTGGTGGCGACATGGCGAATGCCGAGGAATTCATGCGCCCGGCGATGGAGCGCGAGTTGCAGCGGCTTGCCCATCCCTCAATGTCGGCCCAGACCAGGATCATCTTTTCCCGCCTATCGACGCTGAACCCCTATCTCGGCGGCGTGGCGCTGGCGCTCGACGGCGTCACCGGCCTCGATTCACCCCACGTGCTTCCCAAGAGCCGCGCGTGAAATTTCCAACTGTTGAAAGTCTCGAAATGCGTATTGGAATAGTCGGTCTCTCCATCGAGATCATGCTTGCTTCACCGGTTGTCACGGCAGCGTCGGATATCCAGACCTACGACAGCGACGCGATGCGCGATGGCGATCTCTGGATGATCCGCGGCATGCTTGGTCGCATCGCGGAGGATCGGAATGTCGAGGCCGTTCCGCTTCTCTGGGCGACGGCGCTGCCGGGCGGCCCGGTCGAGCGGGATGCCTATGATGCCATCAAGGACAGGACGCTTGCCCTGATCAAAGAGAACGGCCCCTTCGACGGCATCCTCATCGCAAACCATGGCGCACTTGAGGTTTCGGGGCTGGAGCGGGACGCCGATACGGATTTCGTCGCCGCCATCCGCGCCTGCGTCGGCCCCGACATGCCGATCGGCATTTCCCTTGACCTGCACGGCGACATGACGCCGGAGCTTCTCGACGCCGTGACCGTCATAAGCGTGCTCAGGACCGCGCCGCACCGGGACGACAGGCAGACCGGCTACCGTGCCGCCGACCAGCTTCTCAAGGTCCTGAAGACGGGGATCAAGCCGAAGAAAGCGGTGGTGAGCATTCCGATCCTGGTGCCCGGCGAAACCGCCGTTACTTCAATGGAGCCGGCCTCCAGTCTTTATGGCGGGCTGCCCGAGTACGACGCAATCCCCGGAATGCTCGAAGCGAATATCCTTGTCGGCTTTGCCTGGAACGACCGCAAGTGGACTTCGGTGTCGGCCATATCAGTCAGCGAGGGTGATGCCGATCTGGCCCGCGCCCAAGCGACGCGGCTCGCAGGCGAGATCTGGAAGCGGCGCGCCGAGTTCAACCTGAAGATGGAGACGGCGGAAGTCGTCCCAGGCCTTGCGCTGGCGCTCGCATGCCCGGAGCGCCCGGTATTCGTCTCCGATTCAGGCGACAACACGACAGCCGGCGCTGCCGGCGACCTGACCTCCGTGCTGCAGGCTGCCATCGAGAACCGGGGCGAGGAAGAGATCATCATTGCCGGTATCACCGCACCTGCGACGGTAGCGAAGCTGCTGGCCGCCGGCGTCGGTGCGACTGTCGAGATCGAGCTCGGCGCGGAGCACCGCTCGCGTCCGAAGACGTCGGTCAAGGTCCGGGCGGTTGTCGAGGCCTGCGGCGAGGAGCTGGTGCTGCCCGGCTTCCAGCCCTACCGTTCGAAGGAGGGGGCCTGGGCCAAGGCTCGCATCGGCACGGTGATCGCGACATTCCACGATGGTTCCATCGGCATCACCACGCCACACCATTTTGCAGCAATGGAGATCGATCCGCTCGGGCACAAGGCCTATGTCGTCAAGCTCGGCTACCTGCATCCGCAATTAGAAGATGTTTCGGCCCGCCATATCCTGCTGCTGAGCGACGGAACCTCGCAGCTCGACATGTCGCGTCTCTACTGGAGGATACTGCCCCGCCCGACATATCCGCTCGACAGGGAGTTCGAGTGGGATGCCGCTTCGAACATCTATGGCGACTGAGCAAAAAAGATAAAGGAGAACGACATGTCCATTTCCCTCAAGACCGTAGCGCTTCCCGATTTCGGCATGCCCGGCGAAAAGCCACTCGTCCCGCAGGCAACCTATGAGGCGCGCGCAAAGGCTGCCTATGCCGCTGCCGGCTGCGACTGGCTGGCC
This sequence comes from Martinezella lusitana, assembly GCF_010668395.1. Taxonomy (GTDB): domain Bacteria; phylum Pseudomonadota; class Alphaproteobacteria; order Rhizobiales; family Rhizobiaceae; genus Rhizobium; species Rhizobium lusitanum_A. Next base: position 202,981 of record NZ_WUEY01000012.1, on the reverse strand, counting down.
GTCTATTCCGACCGCGAGCATTTCGGCAATATCGCCTTCCTCACCGGCTTCGAACCGCGTTTCGAGGAGGCATTCATGCTGCTCGGACCGGGCGACCGGCGTGTGCTCCTGACCGGAAACGAATCCGAAAGCTACGCGCCGCTTGCCCGGCTGCCCGGCCTCGAAGTCATGGTCAGCCAGTCCCTCAGTCTCATGGGACAGGATCGCAGCCGCCATCCACGCTTTGCCCAGAGGCTCCAGGATGCCGGCATCAAGGCAGGCGACCGCGTCGGCCTTATCGGCTGGAAATATCTGGAAGCATTCGAGGATGACGCGGCGGAGACCGGCTTCTTCGTGCCTGCTGCCTATACCCAGGCATTCCTCCGCGTGGTCGGAAATGCCGGTGAAGTCTGCGACCGGACACGGGTACTGATGCATGCCGAAACCGGCCTTGCCTCCTCGCTTGATGTCGACCAGATCGCCCAGTTCGAATGGGCCGCCACGCGCTGCTCGCTCGCCACATGGCGCATCGTTTCCGGCGTGACGGCCGGGGAAACGGAGTTCGATGCGGTTTCGCGCATGGGCTACGCCGGCGATGCGCTCAACGTCCATACCATGTTCGCTTCGGCAAGTGTCGGCGAGCCTGTCATCGGTCTGCGCAGCGCCACGAGCCGCAAGCTCAGCAAGGGCGACGGCGTGACAACCGCGGTCGGCCTCTGGGGCGCCTTGTCATCGCGCGCCGGCCTGCTCGATGATGGCAACGACGAATTCCTGGAAATCGCCAAGGGCTATTTCCGGGGCCTGATCTCCTGGTACGAGACGGCAGCGATCGGTGTTGCCGGTGGCGTTCTCCATGACGCCGTTGTCGCCAAGCTGGGCGAAGCCGGCCTGCAGTCGGCGCTGAACCCCGGCCATCTCGGGGGCTTCGAGGAATGGACCAACACACCGGTCCGGCCGGGATCGACGGAAAAGATCCGCTCGGGAATGGTCTTCCAGGTGGACGTCATCCCGACTCCGGTGCCGACGGGATGGGCGCTCAATTGTGAGGATGTCGTCGTCTTTGCCGACGAGGCCCTGCGCGCCGAACTCGCCGCCAAATATCCGGAAGCCGCGGCCAGGATCGAAGGCCGCCGCGCCTTCGTGAAGAACAGCCTGGGCGTCGATATCAAGCCCGAAATCCTGCCGCTGTCATCGACGCCGCTCTACCTGCCGCCATTCTGGCTCCGGAGCGATACCGTGCTCGTGCGCGACTAATCTCACGCGACTTGAAAAGGGGAACCGATGGCTGCCATCGCTCTAGAGAAGGTCGTGAAGGCCTATAATACATTCCAGGTGGTGCACAGCATCGACTTGGAAATCCGCGACCATGAGTTCATGGTGCTCGTCGGCCCTTCCGGTTGCGGCAAGTCCACGACGCTGCGCATGATTGCCGGGCTGGAATCCATTTCCGGCGGCGAAATCCGCATCGACGGCCGGCGCGTCAATGAGCTCCTGCCGGGAGAGCGCGACATAGCCATGGTGTTCCAGAACTATGCGCTGTATCCGCATCTGTCCGTCGAGGACAACATCACCTTCGGCCTGCGCCTGCGCAAGGCAGGCAAGGCCGAGATCGAGAAGCGGCTTGCCGAGACGGCGCGCATCCTCGACATCGAGGCGCTGCTGAAGCGCAAGCCGCGGCAGCTTTCCGGCGGACAGCGCCAGCGCGTGGCCATGGGCCGGGCGATGATTCGCAATCCTTCGGTGTTCCTGTTCGACGAGCCGCTGTCGAATCTCGACGCCAAGCTGCGCGTGCAGATGCGTGCCGAGATCAAGCAGCTGCACGAGATCATGCCGACGACGACGGTTTACGTGACCCACGACCAGGTGGAGGCGATGACGCTTGCGGACCGCGTTGTGGTCATGAACGGTGGGCATATCGAACAGGTTGCCGCGCCCCAGGAGCTTTACCTCAAGCCGGCCTCGAAATTCGTCGCCGGGTTTATCGGGTCGCCGGGCATGAACTTCTTCAAGGCTCGCATGTTGGAAGAGGATGGCGGGACGTTCGCCGTGCTAGACAACGACGCCCGAATACCGATCAACCGCGGCATCGCCGATCTCACGGGCCGCGACATCGAGATCGGCATCCGCCCGGAGCATTTCTCGATCGGCGCATCGATGGCGCCGGACGCCGTTGCAATGGAGGCGGAAGCCGGGCTGATAGAACCCCTCGGCATGGACATGCTGGTTCATCTCACCCTTGCCGGAAGCAAGATCGTCGTGCGCGCGCCGCCGAACCTGGCACTTCGCCGCGGCGACAAGCTCGGCCTCTTCGTCGATCCCGCCAATGTCTATGTTTTCGATCAGGACGGGCGAGCGACGTATATTGGATGAGCATGGAGTAGCCATAGCTGCATCAGGATGAAGGCCTGCGCCCTGAAGCGGGAGATGGTGCGGCAATGCGCCCACGCATTCCAGGCCATGAACTGCAGGCTCGTCGCCGAGCGGAACGCGACACGACTCCGGAAGGAAGGCAGGGTTGTCATTTGTGGGATGAGCTGTTTACATCACGTGAACCGGATGCGCAGCCAGCCACGGATCAGCCGTTTGAGCAAAGCATCTTTCCTGACTTTGCTTCGCGGGGCTATCCTGCCTAGCGAATCGCTGAAAGAAGTTGGTCGAGTGCAGCTAGGACAGACTGGACAATTTTCTTCGCATTTAATGCAAAGAATGGGGCGACGGTTCGAATCCCATCAAGACCAGATATCCTCACTTTTTGACGTCGTTCTGCTGACGGTCAAAGGCTTCGCGCTTGAGCGTGCCATCAAGGACTTCGCACCCGCAGTGGGTCCGGGCACGATCATCCTCCCTGTCCTGAACGGCATGGGGCATGTGGGTGTGCGCTCTCCGCTCAATTTGGGTCGGAGCGTGTCGCGGGATGCGTCTGCAAGATCGCAACGGTGCTGGACGACATCGGACGTATCAAACATCTCGCGCTCTTCACCGGCCTCATGGCAAGAGATTATGCGCCGGAACTGCACCTCGTCGGTGTCGCCGCGGCACCCCCCGGCCACGCTTAGTGCGCTTATTGCCGATGATCGCCCAATCCTCTGACCAGTCGAACTGGAAGGCTTCGCCGGGTTCGAACGCCAACGGGACAAATGTGCCGTGACCAGTCGTCTGCAATTCCCTCTGGCTGTCCGCCTTCCACGCGCGCAAAGGCTGCCACGCGGCAATAAGAACCGTCGTAGCCGAGGCTGATGCATGGGAATCATGCTGCCATTGCGATGATCCTGCGGACATCGTCTCCCTTGATATCGGCCCGCTCGCCGAGGCTCGTCTGGTTGGCATGCTGCAGATGGTCGAGAACCGCCTGCGGGTCGAGTTCGATGCCGGCCTGGCTGATGCGGACCGGGCAGGACATCCTTGCCATGAAGTCCTCGGTGCGTTCGATCGCAAGTTCGGCGGCGCGGCCATCGTCGCGCTCGTCGATCTCCCAGACGTTACGGGCATAGCGGGCGAGCATGGCGCTCTTGTCTTTCAGTTTGTAGCGCAGCAGCGAGGGCATGATCATCGTCAGCGTGCGGGCGTGATCGATGCCGTGCAGCGCGGTGATGGCGTGGCCGATCATGTGCGTCGACCAGTCCTGCGGCACGCCGGCACCGATCAGGCCGTTCAGAGCCTGGTTCGCCGCCCACATGACGTTCTCGCAGGCTTCCTCGCTGCGCGTCTCGATAAGCTTCGGACCCCATTCGATCAACACCTTCAGCAATGTCTCGCTGAAGCCGTACTGAACCGGCGCGTTGACCGGCAGCGTCAGGTATTGCTCGAGCACGTGGGTGAAGGCGTCGACCGCACCGTTTTCCAGTTGCCGTCGGCCGAGGCTCAGCATGGTGGTCGGATCCATGATCGCAAAGCGCGGCCGTGCCGCCTGGCTGGCAAAGGGGATCTTCAGACTGCGCACCGTGCTGGAGATCACCGAGACGGGGTTGCTTTCCGAACCGGTCGCCGGCAGCGTCAGGATAGCGCCGTTCGGCAGGGGTACGACGCTGCCCGGATCGGCGGCGAGACGATCCCAGGGATCGTCGAGGCCGGTGGCGATCATCGCCGCCAGGAACTTCGCCGCATCGATGACCGATCCACCCCCGACGCCGAGAACGAAGCTTACGCCCTTCTCGCGCCCGATACGGGCGGCCTGCTGCAGCGTCTCGTAGTACGGGTTGACTTCGACGCCGCCGAACTCCTCGACAGGCCGGTCGGCCAGCGCCGTCATGACCTGGTCGTAGACGCCGTTCGTCTTGATGCTGCCGCCACCATAAAGCAGCAGGATGCGGGCATCGGTCGGGACGAGGTCGCCGACCGTGGCGATCTGGCCCTTGCCGAAGCGGATTTCCGTCGGGTTGCACAGTTGAAACGTCATCATCGCGGGGTTCCTCCTACCTGGAATGCGGTCATCGGCGCTGACGGCTGCCCGATCCCGGTCAGGGCGATCGTGAGGTTCGCGAAGGCGAGCATGCCGGGATCGTCCGCTCCGATACTGCGTTCTGCAAACATGCGGGCTCGCCCCATGCGGCATGGCTGGCCGCGGAAGGCTTCGAGCGCCGCATGTGAGGCATTGACGGCTGCCCGCGCGGCGACGTCTTCCATCGTGATCCGCTGCGTTTGGTCGGCCAAGCGGGTGCGCACGGCGTGCAGCAGGTCGAGTGCGGTCTTGTCGCCGAGGGAGGCGCTGCCGCGGGCGAGCATCGCTGCTTCGGCCACTTCCAACGCCAGCATCAGGTCGTCGAAGGCAATCGCCTGCTTTCCGGAAAGATATTTGCCCATCTCCATGAGGCCAACCGACACCAACGTGCCGAGGCTGGAGCCCGTCGCGGTCATGCCGGCCATGCCGAGCTTGCGCAGGAAGGCGCCGGCATCGGTTTCGGATCCAGCAATCTTGTCCGCCGCGCCGGCGACGGTTTCTGCGAGCCGGCGCATTGTCTGGCCGGTATCGCCGTCGCCAAGCCGCCCGTCGGCGGCGTTGAGCGCGGGCTCCGCGATCCGCATCGCCTCGGAGCAGCGCCGGCTGGCGGCCCTGATGTCTTCGATCGTCCATTGCCGCATCGGGCTCTCCTTCAGACCTTCCAGAACGGGCAGTCGCACGGGGCTGCCAGGAGGCGTTCGAGCTCGTCGTCGAGATGCAGCAGGCTGATCGACGCGCCACCCATTTCTAGGGAGGTGACATAGGGACCGACCAACGGCTGCACGAGACGCAAGCCCTTTTCGTCCAGCACCGCCCTTGCCTTGCGGAACAGGATGAGAAGTTCCTCCAGCGGCGTCGAGCCGAGGCTATTGACGAGCATCGACACCCGTCCGTCGGATCCGTCGGGAATCTCGGCAAGCAGCCGGGTGACCATCTCCTCGGCAACCTCGTCGGCAGGCTTCAGCCCGGCGCGCCAGATGCCCGGCTCGCCATGAATGCCCATGCCCATCTCCATCTCGTCTTCGCCGATGGCGAATGTCGGGGCGGAGGCGCCGGGCAGGATGCAGGGAGTGAGCGCGCAGCCGATCGTCCGCGAGCGAGCGACCGTGCGGGCGGCGATCTCCGCGATAGAGTCGAGATCGGCGCCCTCCTCGGCAAGCGCACCGGCGGTCTTGTAGGCATAGAGGATACCGGCAACGCCGCGGCGCTTGCGGGCCTCCTCCGGTGCTGCGCTGGCAATGTCGTCGGTGCCGAGCACGGTCGTGGTGCGGATATCGCCTTCCAGCATCTCGCCGGCAAGGTCGAAGTTCATGCGGTCGCCGCCGTAATTGCCGTAGAGGCGCAGCACGCCGCGCCCGGCATCGGCAGCCTTGATGGCGGCGATGCAGGAGCCGACCGTCGGACCGGCAAAGACATTGCCGATGGCGCAGGAATCGAGAAGGCCGGGACCGACATAGCCGGTAAATAGAGGCAAATGTCCCGATTCGCCGCCCGACGCTATCCCGACCTTGCCATGGCCCGCCGGCGATGCCCGCCGCACCACCCGCCGATCTTGCGGATCGAGAGCAAAACCCGGATAGGCCGCGCAAAGACCCTCCAGCATCTCGTCGACAAAATCGTCCGCGCTGTTCATGAACCTCTTCATTCAATTCCTCCCCGGAGAGTTCCGCCCGTTCTTTTCCCCCCCAAAGATTCAGTTACCGGGAGGATCACGACGTTCTATGATTTTCCAGATGCCTTTGACTGTAGCGACGAGTTCATCTTCGGTCGTAATCCTGCCTTCCATGAAAACCAGGCTCCGTGTCTCCTTGAGAATATGGCATTCCATCTCGACGACTTCGCCGAGACGGGCGGCGCGGATAAAATGGATGTCGAACTGAACTGTGGTCTGGGCCCTTTCAGGATGGCGTTCGCGGGCAGTATTTCCAAGCGCCCGGTCAGCGAAGCTCATCAGCATGCCGCCCTGCACGAAACCCGCCCGGTTCCGATGCTTTTCTTCGGCAGTGAAGCGAAACCGTCCGACGCCGTCAACGAACGGCTTGTACAGCACCGGCCCTATCAGTCCGATGAAACCATCATCCTCGATCGGGATCCACGGAAGGTCGGTCAACATAGGCGCATGTTCCTCCAATCAGTTTTTTGCATAAGCCCGCATGACGGAATGCCGCCGCTCAGGTGTCCGTGCCGTCCAAGCGAAGTGGCGCGCCTGACAATTCGCGGATCAGCGGATCGTTCGCCCATTGCGGGAAGTGTTCCATGACAAGGGGGTCATGGCCGGGTATCAGCCTGTCCAAGCTTCCGGCCAGCCTCGATATCCGCTCGTGTCCTTCCAATACGGCCGAGACATCGGCGACGATCGGAAAGGGGCTCTGCAAGGCTATGTTGGCATAGAAATGCGCAGCGTCCGAAGCAAGGCAAAGCCTGCCCCGGCTTGTCTCGACCGTGACCGCCTGGAGTCCTTTCGTATGACCGGGCACATGGTGGACGGTAACCCCCGGAGCGATTTCCTCCGTGCCGGTGACGAAGCGAATCCGGCCTTCATGGCTGCGCGTGACCATGCTTAGGATATCGGTGAGCTCAAAGGGGGCACGCAACGGCTTGAAGCGCATCGAGCGGCCGGTCGCAAACCGCATCTCCTCGTCCTGAAGCACGAACTCGGCCCGCGGGAATTCATCGATGTTTCCCGCATGGTCATAGTGCAGATGGGTCAGTATCACCGTACCGACGTCGGCCGCATCTATCCCCAGCGAGGCCAATCCTTCCATCGGGCTGCGGATGAAATCGCGGCTGCGGGTGACGGCCCTTGCGGCATCGAAGCCTGTATCGACGACGATGATCCGAGAATCGTTTCGGATGACCCATATGTAATAGTTGATTTGTGCCGGGCCGTTATGGGGATCCTCGTCGAGGAAGAAACCCTTCGAATGGCGGATCGATTTCGCATAGAGGATCGCGAAAACCTCGTATTGTTCCGTAGGCATGATGTACTCGCATTAAAGGACGCAAGGAATGTAGCATCCATCGTATCAGGCGGAGACGCGGGAGGAAGGATCTACGGCCGCACTGCGTTTTTCTCCGCTCCGCTCTCATCCCGGAGATAACGGAATATCTCGGTGTGGTCGGCGCCGGCCCCCAGCTTCACCATCGCCGCCTTCCAAAAATCCCTGGCATCGCTGAAGCCGGACAAGGACAATCCGAGCTGCCTGGTAAGGTTGGCTGCAATCCCCACGTCCTTTGCCAAAAGCTCGAGCGCGAAGCCCGCCTTGCGGAAGTCTCCCGTCAGCACGAAAGGCTTTATCTTGTTTTCGGTCGAGTTGTTGCGTCCGGTCGAGGCGTTGATCACATCGATCATCGTCACCGGATCGAGGCCGAAACGTTCCGCCACTATAACGGCTTCGCAAGCGGCTCGCAGCCCGGCTGCCGAAACATAGTTGTTCAGAGCCTTGATCGCATGGCCGGAGCCGAGCCCGCCGGTATGGAAGACCTTGCCCATATGTTCGAGGATCGGGGCGGCGGTCTTCAGCGCGGATTCATCGTCGCTGCCGAGCATGACCGCAAGCGTGCCGTTGATCGCTTTACGGACGCCCCCCGAAACCGGGGCATCCGCCATTGCAATGCCCCTGGCCTTGAGGAGATGGCCCAGTTCCCGCGTGGCGGATGGATCCGATGAGCTCATGTCGATGATCAGGGAGCCCGGCGAAAGACTTTGAGCGAGGCCGCCTGTCTCGGAATCGCCTCCCAGGCAAACCTGCCGGACGATTTGCGAGTTGGGCAGCATCAGGATCACGACCGAGGCGCCGGCGAATTCGGATAGGCTGCCCGCGTTCACGCCACGGACCTCGGCCGCCAAACGCGAACGGATATCTGGATCGATATCGTATAGCTGAAGCGAAATACCGCCCTTGGCCAAACAGCGGACCATCGGGGCACCCATCGTGCCGAGACCGACAAATGCGACGACGCTCGCGGGATGCTCGCTATTTGGCATTGATCTCTCTCAACACTTCTTTTGCGATGCGGAAACTGTCGACCATTGCGGGTACGCCGCAATAAATGCCGACTTGAAGCAGGATTTCCTTGATCTCGTCCAGGCTCAATCCGTTGTTGATCGCGCCGCGGACATGCGCAGCCAGTTCATGCGGGCGATTGAGTGCGCTGATCATGGCGAGATTGATCGTCGAGCGGGTTTTCCTGTCGAGCCCCTCGCGTCCCCATACCTCTCCCCAGCAATAGGTCGTCACCAGTTCCTGCAGGTCCCTGGTGAAATCGTCCACCTGTGAAAGAGCCTTGTCCACGTAGGCATCGCCAAGCGTCGCCCGGCGAATCCCGAGGCCCTTCTCGTACATCTCTCTATTCATATCGGTTTCTTCTCCGTCTGGATTGTTCGGCACTACGCGTGTGCGTCCTGGAAGAATTCGAACAGTCGGTTCTTTTGCAGCTTTCCCGTCGATGTCAGGGTCAGCTTCGATTCCTCGACGAAGCGGTAGAGCTTCGGAAGCTTGTAGGCCGCGAGCAGCTTTCTGAGTTCCGTCCGCAGCGACTGTTCCAGTTCGGCCTCGCCTACGCTGCCGTCGGGAACAATGACTGCCCCGACGATCTGGTCGCGGACCGGATCGGGCACGCCCACGACATAAGCGAGGGCCACTCCACGCTGTTGCCTAAGAATGTCCTCGACCTCTGCGGGAGCGACGTTGATGCCGCCCGTCTTGATCATTTCCTTGATGCGACCGCGGAAATAGAGGTACCCTTCATCGTCGTAATGGCCGAGATCTCCGGTCTTGAGATAACCGTCCTGCGTATAGGCGTGACGATTGTGTTCATCGTCCTTGTAGTAGCCGATGCTCGCAAAACGCTTGACCTGAATCTCGCCGACCTCGCCCACCGCGCAGGGCTCGAGCGTATCCGGGCGAGCGATGCGCTGTATCACGCACGGAAGCGGCTTTCCGACGGAAGCGAAGACCTTGTCGCGCGGATCGAGGCGGCCGTCGCTCACGTTGCAATTGCCGTATGTCTCGGTGAGACCGTAGATATGGCATATTTCCTTGGCGCCGAGCTCGACGACACGCTGGATTTGCTCGGGTGACCCCGACGTCCCCCCCGATCGCAGGGAAGACAGGTCGCGCTTGGCGCGATCGGGATGCTCGTAGAGCTGCTGGGCCATATTGGCCATGCCGTAAAACAGCGTGCAGCGCTCCGCCTCGATCAGTCTCAGCGCCTCCGCCGGTTCGAAATGCTCCTGCAGCACCATGCAGGCGCCATGCGTCAGGGCATTGAACAATGCATTCTCGCAACCTGTGGCCCAATAGAGGGAAACCGCGAGCCAGAGCCGGTCGCCCGGCACGACATGCATTCGATTCCCGAGATGCCACATATTCTCGATCAGCGGATAATGCCTGAGCTGGACGCCTTTCGGGGTGGATGTCGAGCCGGACGTATAGAGGACGTAGGCAAAATCCTCCGGATCGATGGAAGCGGACAATCTGTCCAGTTCCTCGGGCGGTACATTCGTCCCCAGCAAAAAGACATCCTCGAAGCGGGTGCTTCCCGGATAGCCGCTCTCGCCGACATGGATAAGACGCTGCAGGCGGGGCAGGGTCTGTTGATGCGGCTCAAGCTCGCCAAGCATGGCTGCATAGTCGTATTTCAGGAACCGATCGACGAAGATCAGGGCGTCCGCATCGGAGTGATCCAGAATGTAGACAAGCTCACGCGACCGGATCCAGGTATTCACGGAGATCATGACGCCGCCGATGCTGCAGATGGCGAGGTCTGCGATCACCCATTCGGGCGTGTTGCCCATCAGGATGGCGATGCGGCTGCCTTTGCCAAGGCCGAGTGCCATCAGGCCTCTGGCAAATGCTTTCACTCGTTCATGCAGGGACGTATAGGTGAAGCGCTGTTGGCCTCCGACCAGCGCCTCCACATCTCGGTATCGGGCGGCCTGCTCCTTCAGCAGGTCCGGGATCGTGCGACTCTCAGGCAAGGGCATAAAATTCACCATCCTCCAAGCCCGGGAATGTTTTCCATCGGGCCCCAATTTTTCATGAATGTCATCGCTTACGCTGACTGCCACTTCCCGAACCGTCAGCGACCGTGAATCGGCCGCCGCGGGCGACCGATGATGTTTCCAGATGCAGCTCGGTAGTCTCTGCGCGTCAGCCGACGACCGCACGGTGCGGCTGCTTGCACAGCATACCGTTGCCGCGTCCTGTGCTGCACCTTCCAACAACTGACGCAGAGGAACAACCGATATTACGGTGTCGCTTTGATATAGCAGGTATATGAGGCGCGTCGTCGCGCTGGCGGCGATCGAGGGCGTGACGAACGCGCAAAAGTCGTAACCCGCAGCTCGATCGTCAGGTGGGTCTGACAAACCCTATCATGCCTCTATACCTGCTATACGAAGCCTGAACTTCCAGATGGCGTATGCAGACAGTAAAAATGCGGCTCAAGCGCAAACAGTGCGAACAAGGCTTCCGTACAAGGGGCCTGTCGAACTGAAGTGCTGTCGGGAGGACAGGTCACGGGATCATCCGTTGCAGCGTTGGGAGGAATGCTCGGAATTGGCGCCAAGAGGCATGTGCGAGCCTGTGCCATAATTTTCCTGAAGGAACAGTATCGTGGTTGGCCTTGCGGCCTTTGCGTCGCCACCAAGGATGAAAATTTCCATCGACATTTCTCGAGCCTCCTTGGGGAGCGGCGGCTGACTGGCTTTGGCCCATCACCGCGAATTGTTCGACGCCTAGCCTGCGATGCCAATGGCGGGGCAGGGTGGTGAATTTTTACCGCAGTAAAAACCAACTAGAAAAGTGAGGAGAACAGTGCGATGCCGATATACCCGGATTCAGGTCCGCAACCGCTCAGTCGAACCATCCCGGCGCTTCTTCGCGAACAGGCGGCTCGTTTCGAGGACGCCGAGGCGCTCGTCGGCGGCGAAAGCCGCTACAGCTACAGATCGCTTTACAACGAGGTCCGATCCTTTGCGAAGGGACTGCTGGCGCTCGGTGTTTCCAAAGGCAGCCGCGTCGCCATCCTGATGGGCAACAAGCCGGAATGGGTCGTCGCCGATCTCGCCATCTGCAGCATCGGCGCGGTGATGGTCTCTGTGAACACCTGGGTGACGGCCCGCGAACTCAACTATATCCTGAAGCACTCTGATGCGGATACGCTGATCTTCGCCGAGAGGTTTCTCAAATACAACTACGCCGACCTGCTCAAGGAGATCGAGCCGCATGGCGAAACGGTACCGATGCTGAAAAGCTTCATCCACGTAGGAGGAACGGGATACGCAGGCAGCATTCCGTTTGCTGAGGTCTTCGAGAGGGGCAGGGATATCCCCGATTCGAGGCTGGACGCGGCATCGGCTGCGGTCCAGCCCGAGGACGTGACATATCAGCTCTACACGTCGGGATCGACGTCGACGCCGAAAGGTGTCCAGCTTCAGCACTATTTGCTGATCGAAAACATGTGGCATATCGGCAACCGGATGCATGTGGTACCCGGCGACAGGCTATGGCTGGCGGTTTCGCTGTTCTGGGGCTTGGGCTCCGAGAACGCTCTTTTCAATCTCTTGACGCATGGCGGCTGCATCGTGCTGCAGGAATTTTTCGAAGCGGGTGAGGCGCTCCGGTTGATCGAGGAGGAACGCTGCACGCTCTTCTACGGAATGCCCAACATGGCCCAGGCAATGCTCGAGCATCCAGATCGTCTAAAGCGCGATCTTTCCTCTCTGCGTGGCGGCGGCTCGTCCGGATCGGTGGAACAGATGCAGCGCCCTGTCGAACTGGGCGCGAAAGAGATCTGCCATATGTACGGACTTACCGAGACTTACGGCAATTCCCATGTCAGTGACGGGCGCCTCGATCCGCGCGACAAGGTATACACTTCGGTCGGCACGCCGCTTCCCGGGGTGATCGATCGCGTCGTCAATCCGGAAACTCTCGCACCCTGCAAGGTCGGCGAGGTCGGCGAGATTCAGATGAAATGCCCTGTGACCATCGGCTACTACAAGGATGAGAGCAAGAACCTTCAGGCGTTCACACCCGACGGCTATTTCCGCACCGGTGATCTCGGGACCTTCGATGAGGACGGTTATCTCTATTTCCGCGGGCGTCTCAAGGAGATGCTGAAGACGGGCGGCATCAACGTCGCGCCAGCGGAGGTCGAGGACATCATCGTGCAGCAAGAGGGGGTCAAGCTCGCCTATGTTATCGGGGTGCCGGATGCCACCCGCGACGAGGTCGTCGCGGCGGTCATCGTTCTCGACGGTACGAGGGAAGAAGCGATGCTTGAACAGTCTCTGAGAACCGAACTCAGGAAATCACTGGCCGCATACAAGGTTCCGAGACTCTATTGCTTCGTGGACGAACATGATCTGCCCCTGACAACGACGGGGAAAATCCAGAAGAATCGCCTCGTGTATTTCTTCACTTCGGAAAATCCCAGGCAACTGGCGCATTAATGCGAGGCCATGAAGCATGACGACGGAGGTTGCTTCCGTCGTCTGGCGGCGGGTGATTGCGCCCGGTCGCATGATCGTTCCGCAACAGACCAAAAGGATGCCATCGTGATTGATGCCGAGCCGTTATTCGAAATCGCCACCGAGCTTGGAGAGGGTCCGCTATGGGTGGCGGACCAGCGTATGTTCTATTGCATCGATGTTACCGGCCGAACTATCTGGAGGCGCGATATCGATGCGCGGCAGACGACGAGTTTTCGGCTTGCCGGCATGCCAGGCTCAATCGCGCATCGCAGCCAAGGTGGATTGTTGGCCGCCTTACGCAACAGCTTGGCGCTGCTGGACTTCGACCTGGAGACCGAAACGAAGTTGCCGGTGCCCGTGGATTTTGGCAAAGAGCGGTTCAATGACGGAAAATGCGATCGGCGTGGACGGTTTTTCGTGGGCACGATCGACAGGGCGACGACGGCTCCCGTCGGCGGGCTCTATCGGCTCGATGCTGATCTCACCATGACGCGCGTTGCCGGTGACATCTGCCTATCCAACGGCATAGCCTGGAGCCCCGACGACCGCACGCTCTATCATTGTGAATCCCGGCCGGGATATGTCTATGCTTATGATTACGACATCGACGAGGGAACGGTTTCCAACAGGCGTATCCATATCGACCTGACATCCGGCAAGGCCAGTCCGGACGGTTGCACGGTGGATGCGGAGGGGTGCCTCTGGATCGCCGAATGCGGGGCGGGAGCGATCGGCCGCTATGATCCCAAAGGCAAGCGTATCGGCGGCATCGACGTTCCCGTCGGCCGCCCGACCAGCGTGATGTTCGGCGGAGACGATCTCGCCACGCTCTATATCACGTCAATGCGCTATGACCTGTCGCCCGAAGAGATCGCAGCGCAGCCGCTCGCCGGATGCGTCCTGGCGGCCCGGCCCGGAGTACGGGGTCTGCCGGAAACCGCATTCCAGGGGTAGCGTTTCCGCTCATTCCGGTCGCGAAATCGAGCGCGACGCAGAACTGCCCGAGCCCGGTTTTCATTTTGAGAAAGCCGGGCTCAGTGGATATTCCGTTTCAGGTTGTCCACCGCCGCGGGCGGGGTACCGTCGACGCTCTTGGCGGGATCGATCTTGGGCATCCAGATACCATCGTGAACGAGATCGCGAACGAGTTCGGCGACGGTTCGGGCCAGGGCCCGGGTTACCTGCGTCGTGGGCCGCTGGGTGGAGGTCGCCAGGACAAGCTGGCGGGTCATCCGCGGGTCGACGATCGGCATCGCCATCACCTCTCCGGCCATCACCTTTCCGGACACGGCGGCGTAAGGAAGAATCGTGTAACCGACCCCCTGTTCGACCAGCTCCAGGCACGCCACCAGATTGTCGATTTCAAGCACGACGTTCGGAACGACTTTGATCGAGCTCAGATGCGATTCCACGAGAATGCGCATGCCATGCGGGTGAGCCGGCAGGATCATGGGCAGGATGCCAAGCATCTTGGCCGAAATCGAAGTGCATCGCAGTTTCTTGGCCATGTCTTTCGGCCCGACGAGCAGCAGTTCTTCCTCGATCAGCGGCTGCGTCATGAGCGTCGAGGTGCGGGGCGCGTCGTAAAGGACCGCCACGTCGATCCGGCCTGCGGAAAGCCATTCCAGGACGTAGCCGCTATAGCCGATCTGAACCTTCAGTTTGACTTTGGGATATTCCTTGCGAAACCTCTGTATCAGAGGAACGGTCAGGACGGAGCTGGCGGTCGGCGGTATGCCGATTGTGAGCTGGCCTCTTGGATCCGAGCGAATGGTTTCGATCGCGGAGGACATCGCGCGCACGGCTTCTACGACGGAACGAGCATGTTGAAAGAAAACCTGGCCAGCCTCGCTGAGGATTACGCCGCGACCGTTCCGGTACAGAAATTCCATGCCGTATTCTTGTTCCAGGCTCTTGATGTGGCGAGACAGAACAGGTTGCGCGATGGAAAGGGCGACCGCAGCCTTCGAAAAGCTGCCGAGTTCCGATACCGTCATGAAGTATTTCAGCTGTTTGAGATCCATCGAATGCATCCACGGGTACGAAGAGTACGAAAGTTCACGCATACTGTGCCGACAGTGACCATAGTCATGGCAGAGGGTCGCGGCAATCTTGTTCGTTTATCGCCGTATCTGCTGACCCGGCTTTATAAATAGATCGGCTTTTGCCGGACGGCTACTCCGAAAGTGCTCCATCGCGATGCGGAAGCGGAGGTCGGGCGCGGCTGACCTTCGGCGAGCTGTGTCGGGTGAATAACTGCTATGTGCAGCTTGGAGAGCCTCCGAAAGCCAAAGATGCGGTACTAAGGTGGGCAGGTAACGATCGGACACGGGAGGGGAACACGCGATATTCTCGCGCGATGACTTTCGTCGGATACGTGTGCCGCAGGGAGATTGATCATGAAGGCAGTGGTCGTCGCGGAGACTGGCGGCGTTGAGGTTTTGAAGATGCAGACGGTTGCCGATCCGGTCGCCGCCGCCAAGGATGTCATCATCAAGGTGGATAGCTGTGGCGTTTGCTATCACGACATAGTGACCCGCAACGGCACCTTGAAGGCGGGTGTGAAGATGCCTTTGATCCTCGGCCACGAAATATCCGGAACGGTCGCCGATGTGGGTCGGGATGTGCACGATTTCAAAGTCGGCGATCGCGTGACGACCGTGCAACGATACCATATCTGCGGCTCCTGCTCCTACTGCCGAACCGGCCGCGAAACCGTGTGCTCCGATCTCAAGTTCCTCGGCGACTACGGCATGGTTGGCGGTTATGCGGAATATGTGGCGGTGGAAGACGACAATGTCGCCATCGTGCCTGACAACGTCCCGCTTGACAAAGCGTCCATCGTCGCCTGCACGGTGGGCACGATCTTCAACGCGATGCGGGACGTGGGAAATATAAGGGTCGGCGAGACCGTGCTGATCACGGGGGCCGGCGGCGGGCTCGGCATGCATGCCGTCCAGCTTGCGCGCCACCAAGGTGCACGAGTGATCGCCCAAACGACATCGCCGGGCAAGGCCGACAGGCTGCGCGAATTGGGGGCTCACGAGGTCGTGGTGCACGAGCGCAGCGAAGATTTCTCAAAGCAGGTGCGGGCGCTGACCAATGGGCGCGGTGTGGACGTCGCGATCGACAATGTCGGCAATCTCCTTTTCCAGCCGATCCGTCGCTCCATCGGGATCAGCGGTCGCTGGATTCTCATCGGCCAGCTCAATGGCGATTTCGTACCATTCAATCCCGCGCAGCTCTTTCTGAAGAATATCTCGATGCTTTCGGTCACCTCGACAACCCGCAACCAGCTTAGACAATGCCTCGAATTGGTGTCCTCCGGAGCGATCGAGCCGATTGTCACGGAGCATATGTCCCTGTCCGAGGTGCGTCGTGCACATGAACTTGTGGAAGCCGGTGCGGTCAGCGGTCGCATTGTGCTCCACCCGGCCGCGTGAGGGGATATAGCATAATGGATATGCTTTAGCCGCTTGGCTTGCCGCAGCTAATGCAAGGGAGCTCGCAACGACTGGTCTCGCAGAGGGAAGGAGCCATCTGCGAGACGGTGAAGACATTTGGACTGGGAGGAACAATGACGCAATATCGCGACTACTGCCGAAACTTCGATTCCGCGCCGCAGCGGCCAAGGCCGGCTGCATCGAATGCTCGTTCGCCATCTGAGCGAGGTGAACGATGATCGACTGGACATCATTGCTCGAGAATATCCTCCAGTCTCTCGCGACTGGATTGATGGTGGGCTGCCTGTATGGACTGATGTCGGTCGGGCTGGGAATGATCTTCGGCATCATGCGGGTGATCAACTTCGCCCAGGGCGATTTGATGATGCTCGGCATGTATGCTGCCTGGTATCTTTTTACCGGTTTCGGGGTACTGGCATTCATGGGTCCCTATGCCGGTCCGGTAGCTGCGGCCATTCTGGCAGGCCCGCTCCTGTTCTTTGTCGGTTATTTCATGCACCAGTTCCTCGTGTCGCGGGTTACCGGGATGCGGGCGTTGGATTATGCGGGTGACGGCCATTATGCGCAGCTCGTCCTCACGCTCGGCATCGGACTTGTCCTGCAGAACGGCGGCCTGATCGTATTCGGCTCCGAACCGATTTCCATGAGAACGCCGCTCTCGTCGAGTGCCTGGGAACTCGGGCCGCTGATCGGCGACTCCGTCACCATCTTCCTCAACAAGGCTCGTGGCGTGGGAGCGATAGTCTCCATTGCTGTCGCCACCTCTCTCTTTCTTTTCGTGATGAGGACACGTCTCGGCAAGGCGCTGCGCGCGTCGGCGGACAATCCCCTGGCCGCCATCTACATGGGTATCGATGTAAACAAGGCGCATCGCATCGCCTTCGGCATCGGTACCGGCGTCACGGCGATCGCCGGCGGGCTTATCGCCTCCTACTATCCGTTCCAGCCCTATGTCGGTCTCGACTTCGTGATCATCATGTATGCGGGCGTGGTCCTCGGCGGGCTCGGTTCCATTACCGGGGCTTTCTGGGGCGGAATGACCATCGGCCTCGTCCAGCAGATGTCTACGCTCATCCTGCCGAACCAGCTGCAGAACACTGCGATATTTGCAGTATTTCTTCTGGTTATATTCCTTCTTCCTCAGGGATTGTTTGGAAGAAACGTGGAGCGCGTGTAATGAAAAAGGTCAGATTTTTTGGAAGATGGTCGACTATTCTCGCAATTATTTGCGTAGTCTATGCGATTCTTGTCTTCGCCGCTCCCAATCAATACTATCAGACGATCCTCACGCTGGTCTGCGTGTGGGGGGTATTGGGGCTTTCGTGGAACATCCTGTCCGGCTATTCCGGCCTGGTTTCCTTCGGGCACGCGGCTTATTTCGGGCTAGGAGCCTATACCGTGGTCCTGGGGGTCGTGAATTTCGGCATCACGCCCTGGATCGGCATCCCGATCGCGGGTGTTGTCGGCGCCGCCGCCGGCCTGTTGATCGGCATACCGACCTTCAAGCTGCGGGGCCATTATTTCGGTCTGTCCACGCTCGCCTATCCGCTGGCGCTCCTCTACATCTTCGAATGGCTGGGATATCAGGAAGTCGCGATGCCGATGCAGCGCGAATCGCCGATTGCCTTTATGCAATTTGACGATTATCGCGTTTACGCCTTCATCGGTCTGGCGTTTCTGGTTGTCACCATCGTCATCTCCCGGATGATCGAAGCGTCGCGTTTCGGCATGTCCCTGCTCGCCATCAAGCAGAACGAGCTTGCCGCGGAGGCCGCCGGCATCGAGACCCGGAAATGGAAGCTGCGCGCCATCGCCATTTCGGGCGCCATCGCAGGTGCGATCGGCGGCTTCTACGCCGTCATCCTGCTCGTCGTCACGCCCTTGAGCGTCTTCGGCATGACGACATCGGCCCAGGCGCTTATCGTCACCCTGTTCGGCGGTGTCGGCACCTTTTGGGGGCCGGTGATCGGGGCAGCCATTCTCATTCCGCTTTCCAATACCCTCGATGCGCAGCTCGGGCATATCATCCCCGGCATTCAGGGTGTCGTATTCGGTGTCGCCATCGTCCTGATCATTCTCCTGGCGCCCGAGGGAATCTTCTGGAAGATCCGCGATCTGCTGCAGCCGCGCCGCTTCTCGCCGGATACGGATACATCGGCATCCGCCGTCGTCGCGATGACGGCGGATGCCGGACGGTTTCCCGAACGGCCGGATACGGTTGCCGGGCCTGTCATGCTGGAGGTGCGGAACATCTCGAAATCCTTCGGCGGTCTCAAGGCGGTCCAGGACGTCTCCTTCACCGTGCCGCAAGGCAGCGTCATCGGCATCATCGGACCGAACGGTGCCGGCAAGACGACGCTGTTCAACCTTCTCAACGGCTTCAACAGTCCGACCGGCGGCGAGGTCATTTTCGATGGGGAAAACATCGTCGGCCTGCAACCGAGCGCGATCTGCAAACGCGGTATCGGCCGGACCTTCCAGGTCGTCCGTCCCTTCGCCAGGCTTTCGATCCTGCAGAACGTCCTGGTCGGCGCCTATGTTGGAGCGGAGAATGACGAGATCGCGCTGAGACACGCTCATGAGGCGCTGGCGATGGTCGGTCTCGACGCCGATTCCGAACGCATCGCAGGCGGATTGCCGAGCAAGGATCAGCGTCTCATGGAACTAGCCAGAGCGCTCGCCGGCAAGCCGAAGTTGCTGTTGCTCGACGAAATCCTGGCCGGGCTTGGCTCGACGGAAGTCAATGAGGTCATTCGCGTCGTTCGCAAGCTGTCCGAGGCGGGATTAACCATCGTCATCATCGAGCACACGATGCAGGCGATGCTCCGGCTCGCGGATCATTTCATCGTTCTCGACCACGGCGCGCTGCTCACGCAGGGGCGACCCAAGGACGTCATGCGCCAATCGTCCGTCATTGAGGCGTATCTGGGAAAAAGGTGGCGCGAGCGTGCTTGAGATCAAACAACTTCATGCCGGCTATGGCGGCATCGCGGCTCTCAACGGGATTTCACTCAAGGTCGACGCCGGGGAATTCGTCTCGATCGTCGGGCCGAACGGTGCCGGAAAGACCACCATGTTCAAGGTCATCTCGGGATCCGTGGTCCCGAGGTCAGGCGCGATCACCTTCAACGGCGAGGATCTACTCGCCGTTCCCGCGCACAGGCGGGCGCATCTCGGCATCGCTCATGTTCCGGAGGGCCGGCAGGTGTTTCCCCAGCTGACGGTCGAGGAAAACCTCGAGATGGGCGCTTATACCGAGGCTGGACGAAAGGATTGGGACAGCAATATCGACTATATCTTCCAGCTTTTCCCCATTCTGCGGGAGCGGCGTCTTCAGCAGGCGGGAACGCTTTCTGGAGGGCAGCAGCAGATGGTGGCGATCGGTCGAGGTCTGGCTTCTTCTCCGAAGCTTCTCATGCTCGACGAGCCTTCGATGGGGCTGGCGCCAGCGGTGGCGGACTCGATCTTCGAGGCGGTCGTTGACATAAGGCGGCAACGCAATCTGACGGTACTGCTCGTTGAACAGCGTGCCGTCGAAGCCCTGGAATCCTGCGATCGGGGCTATGTCATCGAGACCGGCAACGTCATGCTGGAGGGTCCGCAGGCCGAACTCCTGTCCGATGATCGCGTCCGGCAGGCTTACCTCGGGATGTAGGCGAAGCTATTCGGAGAACTTGCCCTCGGCATCCAGCTCAAAGAAGCGGATGCCGAGGGCTTCGTGCGTTGTTGGGAGGCCCCTGCCAATCCAGGGAATCAACGTCACGAAACGGACCGTAACCTGCATATCCTTGCCGGTGCGAATCGGCCATAGAGTGGGTAATGGTCATGACATAGCAGCTATACAAGTGCACTTAGTGAGGGACCAAATCGCCTGGAACGTAGTAGAAGAAAGCCGGTAGCGAGCATCAATGCGCAGCCCATCGAATGGGGTTGCGACGTGATAGCGACCGATGAAACAGATGACTTTGACTGCTCCCGGGAGGATGGGACGTCAAGGTGGGAGCACTGGGAGTCCACAACTTCAAATCATGGCGGATAGGCGCATTGCCTCTGGGAGACGGTCTCCCTCTGACCTGGAATAGCGTCCGCCGCGGCAGTCATACGAAAAGGGAGGGAATACAGTGTTTACGCGAAGGAAAGTTCTCAAGGCGGGCGCCGCAGCGACGGCGGTGGCCGTGGTCGGTGCTCCGTTTGTAGCGAGGGCGCAGAGCAAAACCGCCAAGGTCGCGCTGATTTCACCGGTATCGGGTCCATGGGCGCGCCAGGGGCAGTTGCAGCAGGCCGGCGCTGAGCTCGCGATCAAGGACATCAACGACGCGGGCGGCATCAAGAGCCTGGGCGGCATGCCTCTCGAACTCGTCGTCGTTGATGCCGGTGATACGACGGAAAGGGCGAAGAACGCAGCGCTGCGCATGATCGCCAATTATCCGGACCTCGTAGGCTGCACCGGCTCTTGGCTATCGTCCTTCACGCTTGCCGTGTCGGAAGTTACGGAACGCGCGCAGCTGCCGATGCTGACGACGTCCTACTCCGACCAGATCACCTCGCGCGGTTTCAAGTATATTTTCCAGATGCCGCTGACGGGAGAAGGGCAGGCCGTGGAGGCTATCCCGGCTTTGATGGATGTCGCCAAAGCGGCGGTTGGCAGCACCCCAAAAACGGCGGGGCTTCTTGCCGACAACACCTCGTCGCCGCAGACGCTGGTAAAGGCGATCCGCGATATTTCGTTCCCGAAGCTCGGGATTCAGCTCAAGTTCGACCTGATCTTCACTCCGCCGCTCTCCGACGCTACGCCGTTGATCCAGCAGGTTCGATCGGCGCGTCCCGAATTCATGGTGATGATCGGTTCGAACCTGCCCGACAACAAGCTGCTTCTGGAGAAGATCAGCGAGTTCAACCTGGGCGGTGGCCGGATCCCGATCATCTCCAATGGCGCCGCCATGACCACCACCGAGCTCCTCGAGAATGTCGGCGCGGACCTTCTGGAGGGCGTGATGGTGACGATCGCCAACTGGGAAGCGAAGGGACAGGAAGATATCTCTGCGCGGTTCCGGAAGCAGACCGGCGAAGCCTGGATGGCCCAGGATCCCGTCAGCACCTATGGCGACATGCAGTTCTTCAAGTACGCCCTCGAGCAGGCCGGCAAGCTGGACAAGGAAGCCGTGGCCCAGGCCATCCGGGCAACCGACACGACCGACGGTCCCGGCCGCTTCTATCCGGGCGGCATCAAGTTCGATGAAGCCGGCCGGAACGTGAAGGCGAAGCTTGTTATCGTTCAGTGGCAAAACGGGGTGCCGGTTCCCGTCCATCCGCCCGAAAATGCTTCGGCCAAGGCCATCTGGCCGCAAGCTTGAGGCAGCTTCTCAAGCTCCGCGCTTGCCCACCGGCCTCCACATGCGGCAGGCGTGTGCTGGGTCCATAAGGCCCAGTCCAGAGCAAGCCGTGCATCGGAACTCCGATGCACGGCAGCTCAAAGGTTGCCTCAGGCAAGTGCTCGGCGTGACGAACCCGAACGAAATGCATTCGAAACGTCGATTCCATAATTCGCTTGGACACTGAAATCATTGCCCGCCGGACGCGCGAGAGAAATGCAAGGAAGAAACGATGGTCCGCATAGATACAAAGAAGACACCCAGCGTTGCCGCGGTTGTCGGAGTTGGAAATACCGTTTTCGGCAAGGCGCCCGGTAACGATGCCTACGATCTGACGCTGACGGCTTTTTACAATGCTCTTGCCGACAGCGGTCTGGACAAGTCCGAGATCGACGGCATCGTCATCCATCGCTCCCCGGATTATCAGCGTTTTTGCGAACTCGCCGACATCAATCCCAAGCTCCTCGGAACGTTTCCCGCGCAAGGCCGGATGTCCGGCGTCTGCATCGGCCTGGCCGTCGCCGCGATCGCGGCGGGGGTCGCCAAGACCGTCGCTCTTGTCTACGGAAACGTCGGCAGGACCGCCGGCCAGATGTATGGGGGCGAAGGCGATAGCTACGGCAGCGGCGGCGGAGCCCAGCTCTTCCCCTACGGGATGACGTCTCCGGGCGCCGCTCACGCCATCATGTTTCGCCGCCACATGCACGAATACGGAACCACCCCAGAGCAGTTGGGGGAAGTCGCGGTGACCTTCAGGAAACACGCCTCCCTCAATCCAAACGCGGTGATGCGCACGCCGTTCACCCTCGATGAATATCTGGCCTCCCGCTACATCTGCGATCCGCTCCATCTGCTCGACTATTGCCTGATCAACGACGGCGCCATCGCCATGATCATCACCTCGGTGGAGCGGGCAAAGGATCTCGCCAAGCCGCCGGTCTATATTCGCGGGTATTCCCAGGCAACCGCCTTTGCCGATTCGACCATGCCGCCCGCCGATTTCTGGTACGAGCAATGCGATCTCGCAGGACGGGAGGCTCATGCGATGGCCGGCACGAGCCACGCCGACATGAATGCGCTGATGATATATGACAATTTCACCCCGACCGTCCTCTTCAGCCTCGAAGGCTTCGGCTATTGCCCGAGGGGAGAGAGCGGTCCCTGGGTCAAGGAAGGCAACCTGGCGCTCGACGGGCGCTATCCCACGAATACCTGCGGCGGGCATCTTTCCGAAAGTTATATGCAGGGCTGGGCGCTCAACGTCGAGGCGGTCAGGCAGATCCGCGGCGAATGCGATGCACGTCAGGTGAGCGATACCAAGCTGGTTCATTTCCTTTCGGCCGCCCCGGTAACGACATCAATCATCTACGGAGCCGAACGCCAATGAACATGTACAAGAAGCCGCTGCCGCAAATAAACGACCTCAACGCCCCCTATTGGGAGGGCGCAAAGTTGAAGGAGCTGCGCCTTCAGAAATGCCGGAACTGCGGCAGGTTCAGCGCGGAGCCCGTCAGGCTGTGCATGTCCTGCGGACAGGACGCCATGGAATGGGTGAAGGCCTCGGGGCGAGGAAAAATATGGTCCTTCGGCATATTTCATAAATCGTACTTCCCGAGTTTCGCTGAAGAAATCCCCTACAATGTCGTCGTGGTCGAACTTGAGGAAGGCCCGAGGGTCTATTCGAACATCGTCGGCGTTCCCCAAGAAGAAATCAAAATGGATATGCCGGTAATAGCGTATTTCGACGCCGTTACGGAAGACGTCACCCTGGTGAAGTTCCAGCGGTGATAGCCAACTCCGGAGGACGATCGGAATTCGGATTCGTGTTCGGCGGCGGAAGACGTGTTCGCGCCGCTGCTGGACAGGTTCTTTCTGGGGGCGAAGGGCAATGGGAAAAAAAACCGGGGGCGTTTCCTGTCGCGCAGACGCCGGCGGTCTGTCACAGACGGCTCGGCGATTTTATCGTCACGACGCTGAGCGACGGCTATCTCGACAATGTGATCGATTCATTCGTTGGCGCGCCGGCGGAGTGGATCAGGCAGAGCGTCCAGGAAAGGCTCGGGCATCAGATATTGCGCACCGATGTCAATGTCTTTCTTATCCGCTCGCCGGACAGGCTGATACTTGTCGACGCGGGTACGGGCGGGACCATGGACCCGACGGCGGGCAGCCTACCGGCATGCATGGCCGCAGCTGGAATAGCAGCCGGCGACATCGACGCCATCCTGATCACCCATGCCCATGCCGACCACCTGAACGGCCTGACCGGCCGGGATGGCCGGCCGCTCTTTCCGAATGCCGAGATTGTCCTGCATGAAGACGAGCTTTCCTATTGGAATGACGACGCCATGATGGCTGCGGCTCCACGGAGCGAAACCAGATTTTTCGAAGCGGTAAGGTTTCAGCTGGCTCCATATGGAGGCCGCGTTCGCACCTTCAGAGAGGGCAGGATATTCCCCGGCATCGAGGGAATACCCTGTCCGGGGCATACCAGGGGCCATGCGGCTTATCTGGTGTCGTCCCGCGGCGAACGCCTGCTGCTGTGGGGCGACCTCGTGCATGCTGAGGAGTTTCAGATAGAGAGGCCGGGGATCGCCACCATCTGGGATTACGACCAGGCCATGGCGGTCGATTCCCGCCGGGCTCTGTTCGAATGGGCGGCACGCGACAATCTGACGATCAGCGGCGCGCATCTTCACTATCCGGGGTTCTCCCGGCTCGTAAACGAGGACGGCCGTTACAGGCTGCTGATCGAACCGCGGGCTTACGTCGTATAGGCCGCACGGGACCGCTCTTCTGCGCCGCTGCCGGCGAGCGCGGGCGAATTCAGCGACAGAGAGGGATATGCGTGGAGCAAGTTGAAGGATGAGCCAAGCAGTCGATGCCTATGCGGATATTCATGATGCGGTTGCAAAGCTATGCAGCCGGTTTCCCGGAGAATACTGGCGTGCCCTCGACAGGGAGATGGCCTATCCAAAGGCGTTTATCGAAGCGCTGACGCAAGCCGGGTGGCTCTCGATCTTGATCCCGGAGGAATATGGCGGCGCCGGACTCCCTCTTTCGGCCGCCGCCGCCGTGCTGGAAGAGATACAGCATGCCGGCTGCAACGGCGGTGCCTGCCACGCGCAGATGTACACGATGGGCACCGTTCTGCGCCACGGCTCCGAGGAGCAGAAACAGAAATATCTGCCCGCCCTTGCGAGCGGGGAATTGCGCCTTCAGGCCTTCGGCGTCACCGAACCGACAAGCGGCACCGACACCGGCGCCCTGAGGACCACGGCGCGGCTTGATGGCGACTGCTATGTGATCAACGGCCAGAAGATCTGGACGAGCCGCGCAGAGCATTCCGACCTGATGCTGCTTCTGGCGAGGACCACGCCGCTCGATGCAAGCATGAAGAAGACCGATGGCCTTTCGGTCCTGCTGGTGGATATGCGGGAAGCCCTCGGAAACGGTCTCACCATCCGTCCGATCCGCACCATGATGAACCATGCGACCACCGAGGTATTCTTCGATGGCCTGCGCGTGCCGGCGGAAAACTTGATCGGCGAGGAGGGCAGGGGTTTCCGATATATCCTGTCCGGCATGAATGCCGAGCGCATCCTGATCGCCGCCGAATGTATCGGCGATGCCAAGTGGTTCATCGACAAGGCAAGCGCCTATGCCAGGGACCGGCATGTCTTCGGCCGGCCGATCGGTCAAAACCAGGGCATCCAGTTTCCGATCGCCAAGGCCTATGCGAATATGTGCGCTGCCGAGCTGATGGTGCGTGAGGCGCTCGGCCTCTACGAGGCGGGCAAGAATCCCGGAGCGGAAGCGAACATGGCCAAGATGCTGGCCGCCGACGCCTCCTTTGAGGCAGCCAATGCCTGTATCCAGACGCATGGCGGTTTTGGTTTTGCCGAGGAATATGACGTGGAGCGCAAATTCCGCGAGACACGGCTTTATCAGGTCGCGCCGATTTCGACCAACCTCATTCTGTCCTACCTGGCCGAGCATGTGCTGGGCTTGCCCCGATCCCACTGAGAGGTTCCATGGACCCCAAAGCTATCGTTTCACTGCAGGATTGGATCGGCCAAGCGATCGAAGTCGAGGACGTGGTGACGCCGCGCCTGATATCCAGCTTCAGTGCGACGCTTGCACCGCATCTGGCTGCTGTCGGCGACGCGATGGCCCCGCTTGGACTTCATTGGTGCCTTGCACCCGATATCGCCGATGTGCGGCACCGGGGGCCTGATGGCCACCCGGTCAAAGGAGGCTTCCTTCCGCCGGCTCCTCTTCCGCGCCGGATGTGGGCGGCAAGCGATCTCGTCTTCAGAGGAACGCTCGCAGCCGGAGATCTAGTACGCCGCCGTTCGACCATCACCAAGATCGAGGAAAAGCATGGGCGGTCGGGATTGCTGATTTTCGTGACAGTCCACCATGAAATAAGCAATGAACGAGGATGCATCCTCGATGAGGACCAGACGATCGTGTACCGGGAAGCCGCCAGTTCGAGCCTGGCGATACAGGCCGCGTCGGATATTTCTCCTGCGCCGTACGAACGGGCGGCGGATGTTGATTCTCTCCTCCTGTTTCTGTATTCGGCCCTTACCTTCAATGGCCATCGCATTCACTACGATCTACCCTATGCCGCCGAGGTGGAGGATTATTCAGGCCTCGTCATCCACGGTCCGTTGCAGGCCACGCTCTTATTGAATTTCGCAGCGCTTATAGCTGAAAAACCTCCCAACCATTTCTCTTTCCGTGGCCTGCGTGCTGCGGTTGGTAGGCAGAGACTGCTGCTGGGCGCAACGCCCTGCCAAAACGGCTTGATCATGGAGGTGAAAACGGCAGACGGCCATTTATCGATGAAGGCTAAGGCACAATGGTAAACTTCATTTCGCCCGTTGCACCTCTCTTCGTTCCGGGTTCGCGGCCGGAGCGTTTTCACAAGGCGGATGCCAGCACTGCTGATGCCGTCATTCTCGATCTTGAAGATGCGGTCGCGCCGGCGGACAAGGATAGAGCACGCGATGCCATTCTGGCCCATGCCAGTGGTTTAAAATCCCTAGTCATTGTCAGGATAAATGCCCCGGGAACGAATTGGAATGAAGCGGATCTTGATGCTGTCAATCGCCTGGAAAAGGTGTCCATCATGCTGCCGAAGGCTGAGCGATCGGAAGACATCGCAAACATCGCAAAGCGTACAAGGCGCCACTTCCCGGTCATAGCGCAGGTGGAAAGCGCCATCGGGCTCGCTCACTTGCCGGAAATTCTGTGCGCTGAGAATCTGGTGATGGTCGCTTTCGGTTCCCTCGATTTCTCTCTCGATCTCGGTTGTGCTCACGAACGTTTGCCATTGCTCGCGGCGCGTAGCGAACTTGTGTGGCGTTCTAGGGCGGCTAGACGTCTTCCGCCGCTCGACGGGGTAACGACCAATCTCGAAAACCCGACTGTGATGGAAGATGATGCTAGTCATGCCGCTGAGCTAGGCTTCGGCGGCAAGCTCGCGATCCACCCAAAGCAGATCGAGACGATCGTCAAGGCGTTCAGGCCCAGCGAGAAGGCAATTGTCTGGGCGCGCAATACCCTGGGCGCCGCGTCATCCGGCGAGGCCTTACGAATCGACGGCGAGATGGTTGACCGCCCCGTTATCGAACGAGCACGAAAGATCCTTTCCTATAGCGAAGCCGGCAGGAGGGACGGCTAGAAGGTTGTCGCCGCGTCAATGTCGCTGAGAGGCGACGCTGGAAAGCGTCTTGGGGCGTGGAAATTTAAACGAGACGTCGAGTTTGAGATCGGAGCGGGCCGCTTCCATCACCTCCTCCTTGTCGAGCCGCCATTCCGCTCGCCGCAGCGGCCGCTGACCACAGCACCGCCGGCATGCAGTCGATCATATGTGCGGCCTTAGGTGACCGGCGCTTAACGTAGGAGTGCGATATCGGTCATGAATAGCGTCAGGATCAGAAGGATGGAATAAGTGATCGAAAAATCGTCGCCGAGCATCGCCTGCTGGATGGTTGGGATATGACGGGCATGATGACAAGATCGAACGGTTTCATCGGCGCAACCGTCCCAATAGACGGCTGATGACTAGGTTCAGGATCTGTAATTTGCAGAGCTTGGCGGTGTTTCCCTTGAGAGTTTCAAGGATCTGTCCGCACTGATGGCTGCGAGCAGCGATCGTGCTGTATCGGGTTTCACAAGGCCGAATGTTGCATTGACTCGAAGCGGGCTTTCTGGCCCATCCGGTAACCTTCGCAGATCATTCGTCCCTGCGTTCCCTCTCGGGACACCGCCCTCGGATCAGCTATCCGGCTTCACCACTGGCAAGCAGATTCTACTTCATCTTATGCTTCGAACAAAGTGCCATCGCGCAGCATGGCGTGCACGATGACGGCCAGATGACGCGCCAGCGCTACACGCGCCTTTCGCAGTCCGCGCCGCTTGGCGATCTTCATGGCCCATCCCTTGAGAGCGAAGCTGCCACGACTGCGGGTGAGGATCGAGTCGGCCGCTGCGTAGAGGAGCTTTAGCACCATGCTGTCAGCGCTTCATAAAAGTCTCTACGCCAATCCTCCATCTTTTCGCGGGCATCCGCAAGGGTCAGGAACCAGTGTTGGTTCAGGCATTCCGCTCGGAAGCGGCCGTTGAACGTGAGGAGGGAAAAAGCAATCGATCCAGCGAATCGATTGCCCCGACGCAAGATGAAGGCGTTATCGGTCGGTTTTCCAGGGCGTGAGAAGTCCAGCGTAACGCCCTTCGCATAGGCCCAGAGGTCGAGATCGCGCGACACGAACTCCGTCCCTTGATCGACACGGATGGTACCTGGCGACATGCTCGTTCAAGCGTTTGCACAACGTCTTCGCCGCGATAGCTGTGCCGCGGATCAAGCACCGGCACATATCGCGAGAAGGTATCAACCACCGTCAGGACACGCAGTTTCTTCCCAGTGGCGAGCTGGTCGTGCACAAAGTCCATCGCCCAGACATCGTTTGGTCCGATAGCCATCTGTCGATCTTCCCGCAGCTTGGCTTTCACTCTGCGCTTCGGTGTCTTGTTCCTGAGTTGAAGGCCCAAGTCCCTATAAATGCGATAGGTCCGCTTGATATTGGCACCCCAACCCTCACGCTCCAATAGCACGTGCACGCGACGATAGCCGTACCGGACGCGGGTCTCGCAAATCTCACGAATGCGACGTTCCAGACCGGCCTGGTCGGCGCGGCGAGAGGTGTAGTGGTAGGTCGACCGGTCGAACTTCAACGCTCCACACGCACGCCGGATCGAGATCGCCCAATCCTGGCACATGACCTTCACCATCTCCCGCTTGCGACCAGGCCTTAGAGCTTTCGCCGAATGACGTCCTGCAGCATCTCGCGGTCCAGCGTCAGATCCGCGACGATCTTCTTCAGCCCCGCATTCTCGTCCTCGAGCTGCTTCAACTTCTTCATCTCCGGCGGCAGCATGCCCGCGTATTTTTTCTTCCAGTTGAAATAGGTCGCCTGGCTGATCCCTGCCTTCCGGCAGATCTCAGCAACCGACACGCCTTCATCACCCTGCTTCAGAATGAACGCTTCTGTGCGTCCGAAAACTGCGATGCCTTCATCGTCTTCCGTTCCTTTCCCAGCTTGGAAAATGCACCGGAAAACTCTAACCAAAATTGGTCCAGTTTGAAGGGTTCAGATCATCATTTCTGGCCTCAGGCGGCCTGTTTTTCCAGCGAGGATTTTAGGGCGAACTCGGCGGGCGTGATGCTGCCGAGGGCCGAGTGGGGTCGGTTGCGGTTGTAATCCGACGGCCTCGACGACACGATGGAGGGTGAGCGTGCTGCCGTCGGAGGAGTTGCCAGTCGCAGGCGTTGGCCGCCCACGATGGCTGGCCGAGTTGATGCGCGTGAAAGCAGGATAATGTGCTGAGTTTGAAATAGGAGCCTGTGATGCCAAGGGTCGTGTGTGTCTACTTCCCCACTCTGCCAACAGACCGGATACGGCGACATGGAGAGGGAGCCGTGCCAGCTGATCAGCCCCTCGTCGTCATTTCCAAATCGGGGTCGAAACGCTGGATCTCGGCTGCCGACACCGCCGCGCGCAAACTCTGTCTCAAGGTTGGCATGCCGGCGAGCAAAGCCCAGGCCGTCGTCGCCAACCTCACGATGGTCGATGCTGATCCTAGCGCCGACGCCGCTGCCCTAGAACGGCTGGCGCTGTGGGCGCTCCGGCAATACAGCCCGGTCGTCGCCGTCGATGGTGTAGATGGGATCGTCATGGACACCGAAGGCGCTAATCACCTGCAGGGTGGCGAAGATCTGCTGATCTCCGGGCTTGTCAATGGGTTGAGGGGACGAGGCCTGACCGCACGTGCTGCCGTCACTGACACCTGGGGAGCAGCGCATGCGATCACCCGCGTGACGTCGGCTGAAACGACGGTTGTCCCGATCGGCGGTGTTGCGAAAGCGGTGACTGGCCTGCCGATCCACTGTCTGCGTCTTCCACCAGACACAATCCATGGACTGCGGGTGATGGGCGTCGAGACGGTCGGTGAACTCTCCGCAATGCCACGCGCGCCCGTGACGCTGCGATACGGTCCCGAAGTCGGCCGGCGGCTGGATCAGCTCTTTGGGCGAATGGCAGAACCCATCGAACCATTGCGCACTCCTGAGCTTGTCGAGGCAGCGAAGAACTTTCAGGAGCCGATCGGCGCGGCGGAGACGATCGCCAAATATGTGCGTCGACTAGTCGGCGAATTGACCGCCAAGCTGGAGACACATGGTCTCGGCGTCAGGCGTTCCGATCTCGTCATCCACCGCGTCGACATCACCCGCCAGTGCATTCGAGCCGGATTGGCAAAACCGGTGCGTGACCCCACCCGACTGTCAAAACTTCTCTGCGACCGCATCGAGAAAATCGACCCCGGCTTTGGCATCGAACGCCTGGTGCTTGTCGCCATCATGGCAGAGCCACTCGAGAAGCGGCAGGCAGCGTCCTCTCTGATCGAAGAACCCGTGTTCGACGTGACACCGCTTGTCGACATTCTCGGCAATCGCGGCCAGCGGCTTTACAAGGTCACGCCTGTTGCTTCCGACGTTCCCGAGCGATCGGTGATGCGCATCGGCCCGACGGCCGACGAAACCGGGGCGACATGGGCGGCAAAATGGCCGAGGCCGTCGCGGCTGCTGGCGAACCCGGAGCGCATCGACGTCGCCGCTCTGCTCCCTGACCAGCCGCCGGCCGTCTTCACCTGGCGCGGCAAGCGCAGGCGCGTAAAGCGGGCAGACGGCCCTGAGCGGATATTCGGCGAGTGGTGGCTTCGGCCGAGAGAACATGCCGCCGTTCGCGATTATTTCGTTGTCGAGGACGAGGCGGGCGAACGCTACTGGGTCTATCGCGCCGGTGACGGGGTGGATGCCGAGACGGGCTCGCACCTCTGGTTTCTGCATGGGGTGTTCGGATGAGATATGCCGAACTTCAGGTCACCACGCATTTCTCGTTCTTGCGGGGAGCCAGTTCGGCCGAGGAACTGTTTGCCACAGCGGCAGCGCTTGGTATCGACGCCCTTGGCGTGGTCGATCGCAACTCGCTTGCCGGGATCGTGCGGGCACGGGAGGCGGCAAAGATCACGAGCGTGAGACTGATCGTCGGGTGTCGGCTCGATCTTTCCGACGGCATGTCTATCCTGGTCTACCCCACCGATCCGCCAGCCTATTCGAGACTGACCCGCCTGCTTTCACTCGGCAAGAGCCGGGGAGGCAAGGGTATGCCGCTGGCCTGATTGCCATCATGATCCCGGATGAGGCCGACGAGACTTATGCAGGCCAACTCAGGAAGATCGCCGCAATCTTCCGGGACAGGGCTTACGTTTCTCTGTGCTTGCGCCGTCGCCCGAATGATCGCTTGCGGCTTCACAATCTCTCGAACATGGCCGCTCGCCATAAGGTAAAGACGGTCATCAGCAACGATGTCTTGTTTCATGATCCAAGCCGCCGGCAGTTGCAGGACATCGTCACCTGCACCGTTGGCCGAGAGATTCATGCTATCCGCGGTAGCCCTTTGCTCTCTTCCAAACGATACCCTTTACGACTGCCTCGTCCCGAGCTTGCTTTTGGGGGTTTTCTTGGCCGCGTCGAATTCAAAAGACGGAGATTGTCAGGGCTTCACCGTGAATGTTTCCATGGTACCCCGCGGAAAGGCCAGGCTGTCTGGCCTTCCCAATGTCGTGCCACAACTAGATCAAAATCCGCGCTTCTTCTCATATCGCTCGCGGTATTCGCCGCGGTTCGCGGGAACCGTGATATCCCACCACCCGGTCATGTGCATGTTGCTCCAAGGACGATCAAGCGAGCAGATCACCTCGACCATGTAGGGCTGGCGAGATGCGAGTGCCCGATTGAGCGCGTTGCCGATTTCTGCCGGATTTTCGACACGCTCGCCTGCTGCACCCAACGACTTCGCGAAGTCGGTGCAGTTGGCCATCCACGAATTGCCGTCCGGTGTCTTGAAGTTGGTGATCAGTTCACGATCCTCACCGAATAGATTTAGCTGCAAATTACGAATTCCACACCAGCCGCCGTTGTTCAGGATCAGGAAGACGGCAGGAATGCCCATCATGACCGCGGTAGCGAGCTCCTGTCCGGTCTGAAGGAATGCACCATCGCCGCAGATGCAAACGACTGGCTTATCGGGTGCGCCTAGCTTGGCACCGATTGCCGCCGGCAGCGCGAATCCAATGCCGGAGAAGCCGCCAGCCGTAAGGTGTTGCTTCGGACCGTACACCGGGAACTCGTTGTAAACCTGGTTCTGAGGGCAACTTGAATCGGTGACGATGATAGTGTCACGTGGCAGCACTTTGCGGGCCTCCGCGAGCGCCTGCGAGATCGTGATCGGTGAGTGGTTTGCCTCCTGCTGCGGGCGCAGATGCTCAACCCACTGAGCCTTCAGGTCCTGGAAGCGCTGGAAGTACTCCGTCCCCCGATATTCTCTCGCCGGGGCTTTTTCGAGCTCGGTCAGCAACGCCGACAGGACCGCATGGGCGTCGCCGAGGATGCCAACTTCTGCCGGATAATTCTTGCCGATCTCGAAACCGTCGATATCGACATGGATCAGCTTGGTCTTCGGGATGTCGAACGTGACGCCCTGGGTATAGGAAGACGTGACACGGTCGCTGAAGCGGCAGCCGAGCGAGAGGATCACGTCGGCTTCGCGGGTCATGGCGTTGCCCGAGAAGGAACCCATGTCGCCGCAGGGCCAGGCATAGAGCTCGTGATCCTCGGCAATCGCGCCCTTGCCGTTGAAGGATGTCGTCACGGGAGCGCCGAGACGTTCTGCCACCTTTACCAGCAGGTCGGTCGCTTCGGCCGCGATGACGCCGCCACCTGCAAGAATGACCGGCCGCACTGCAGACAAAAGCAGCTGGGCGGCGCGGGCAATCTCTCCCGGGTCCCCATGCAGCCGGCCGCGGGGGCGACGCTGCTCGATCGGCGCGAGCTTGACCTCGGCTTCCTCGGCCTGGATGTCCTGGGGGAAGTTGATCAGAACGGGTCCGCGGCGGCCCTCAAGCATCGCGTTGAATGCGTGGCTCATCACTTCCGGAAGCTGCTCGACGTGAGACGGCTGGAACCAGCGCTTGACGACGGGTTCGGCCATTCTCGGGAAATTGTCCGCATGCGGACGGTCGATTTCCTGAAGGACACCTTTCCCGGTGAAATAGGTATGCACCGCGCCGGTGATGACCAGTTGCGGCATGGAATCCATGAATGCCGTGGCGATACCTGTCAGCGTGTTGGTGGCGCCCGGTCCGATTGTAACGCAGACGGCCGCGACTTGGCCGCTGGCGCGATAATAGCCGTCGGCCATATGCGATGCGCCCTGTTCGTGCATCGCCGGAATGACGGTCAGTTCGTCCTGCCGGTCGACAAACGCATCCATTAGCGCGGTGTTGCCATGGCCGGGGATCGCGAAGACATATTTCACGCCTTCCCGGACGAGGTATTCGGTGACGATCTGGCCGCCTGTCAGGCGTTGGGTGGGCTGGTCCATGTGTTCCTCCTTAGTCTTCGGTGACGGTCGGTCTCGCGCCACCTCGATCCAGTGATAATAGGCATGGGCCGGAACCTGTCCGGCCCGCTAGATAATGAAGGTGAGCTATTCCGCCTTGCCGCCGTAAGGCACGTTCTTGCCTCCGTATCGGCGAACCCGGATGTTCGCCTGTTCGCCATGCCCGGTGAAACCTTCCAGCGCGCACAGGCGCGAGCAATATTCGCCGATGAGCGTCGAGGCCTCGTTGGTGAGCACGCGCTGGTAGGTGCAGGTTTTCAGGAATTTCCCGACCCAGAGGCCGCCGGTGTAGCGAGCCGCCTGCTTGGTGGGCAGCGTATGATTGGTGCCGATCGCCTTGTCGCCATATGCGACGTTGGTCCGCGGTCCGAGGAACAGGGCTCCGAAATTGGTCATGTTCTTCAGGAAGTAATCAGGATCCTTCGTCATGACCTGCACGTGTTCGAACGCCAGCTGATCAGCGATCCGCACCATCTCCTTGTCGTTCTCGGCCACGATCACCTGTCCGTAGGCAGCCCAGGACTTTGCGGAGATTTCGGCAGTCGGCAGGATCGTCAGGATACGCCCGATTTCAGCGATGGTGTCACGCGCGAGTTTCTCGGAGGTCGTCAGAAGAATTGCCGGCGAATCCGGTCCATGCTCTGCCTGGCCGAGAAGGTCGGTCGCGCAAATCTCGCCATCGACGGTATCGTCGGCAATGACCAGGGTTTCCGTCGGGCCCGCGAAGAGATCGATGCCGACGCGGCCGAAAAGCTGACGCTTTGCTTCGGCGACAAAGGCATTGCCGGGTCCGACCAGCATATCGACGGGGGTGATCGAAGCCGTACCAAGCGCCATAGCGCCGACAGCCTGGATGCCGCCGAGGCAGTAGATCTCATCGGCACCTGCCATATGCTGGGCCGCGACGATCGCCGGAGCGGGCTTGCCCTTGTACGGTGGTGCGCAGGTGATGATGCGCTTCACCCCTGCGACCTTCGCGGTGATCACCGACATATGGGCGGAGGCGAGAAGCGGATATTTCCCGCCCGGCACGTAGCAGCCCGCGGCGTTAACCGGAATGTTCTTGTGTCCTAGGACGACGCCCGGAAGCGTTTCGACCTCAATGTCCATCAGGGCGGCGCGCTGGTGCTGCGCGAAGTTGCGGACCTGCGTCTGGGCAAACTCGATGTCCTTCAGGTCGCGATCCGAAAGCTGGCTCATGCACGCCTGGATCTCGGCATCGCTCAGGCGATAGTCATCGCGCTGCAGGCCGTCGAATTTGATCGAGAGGTCGCGGATAGCGGCGTCACCGCGCGCTTCGATGTCCGCGAGCGTCCGCTCCACAGTTTCGCGCACACTGTTGTCGGCGGCACGAACAGCCTCGGCAGTTGCGCCGCGTTTCAACCAATTTGCCATCGTCTTGTTCTCCTCAAGCGGCGCCCGGAAGCGCCATCACTTTTCACGCATTTGAAATTCTAGGCAGTTTTCCTGTCCGCCAGGATCATGTCGGCACCCTTCATGGCGATCATCGCAGTCGGGGTGTTGGTGTTGCCTGAGACGATCAGCGGCATCACCGACGCATCGACAACCCGCAGGCCGTCGAGCCCGATGAACCGCAGACGATCGTCCACCACCGCATCCGGATCCGACCTCAGTCCCATCCTGGCCGTGCTGGTCGGGTGGAAGATTGTCGTGCCGATATCGCCGGCTGCCTTCGCCAAGGACTGGTCATCGTCACCGACAGAGGGGCCGGGGAGATATTCTTCCG
This sequence comes from Martinezella lusitana, assembly GCF_010668395.1. GTDB lineage: Bacteria > Pseudomonadota > Alphaproteobacteria > Rhizobiales > Rhizobiaceae > Rhizobium > Rhizobium lusitanum_A. Next base: position 167,467 of record NZ_WUEY01000012.1, on the reverse strand, counting down.
GGTGAAGCGAGGCGAGGGCAGGCTGGCGCATAAGTCGCCGGGTCACGCGTATTGCATCGGCCGCCACTTTCCGGTCCTCGTCGGTCGACAGATAGTTCGGTTTGATGAGCGGCGGTTTCGTCAGGTCGGTCGTGACTGTCTGAACGATGCCACGCGATGTGGGCCTGAGGTTGCATGCCGCAACCGTGATCGCGGAAAACCGGTGCAGTGGGTCACCGAACTTGTCGAGCGACAGCGGCTGGACATGGAATTCGATGTTGGCGCGCTGCTGATCGGGATCGGATTTGGTGAAGATGCCGAGCTGAGATGGCGCCATGGTGAGCGGCCCCCGGCGGCGGATCAGGTAGTCCAGCCCCATCAGTCCCTTCGAAATGGGATTGTGATAGCTGTCGTTCAGGGTCTTGGCGCCTTTGACACGGTAGATCGCGCGCTGCTGCAAATGGTCCTGAAGGTTGCGGCCGACACCGCGCCGCTCAAGGATCGGCTGGACGCCCATCTGCAAGAGCCATTCGCCCGGCCCGATCCCAGACCGGTGGAGGATCTGCACGGAGCCGATGGCGCCAGCGCTCAGGATGACTTCGGCCTTGGCATATGCAGCCTGGACGGAACCGTCGGCACGCCGGTAGGAAACGCCGATCGCGCGTCCATCTTTGATAATCAGCTTATCGACCAGGACGCCCGTTTCGAGGGTGAGGCTCTTCCGGTGCAGGACCGGCTTCAGAAAGCCGCGAGCCGATGACCACCGGCGTCCGCGCTTCTGGTTCACATGGAAATATCCGGTGCCGTCATTCCGGCCGAGATTGAAATCGTCTGTCGGCGGCACGCCGATTTCTCCGGCGGCCTTGCGCACGGCATCGAGCACGGGCCACGATATGCGGGGAGCTTCGACCCGCCACCCGCCGCCAGCACCGTGAAAAGGGCCTTCGCCGAGAAAGTGGTCTTCCATCTTCTTGAAGGTGGGCAGGACATCGTCCCATCCCCAGCCTGTCAGGCCCAGGCCTTTCCAGCTGTTATAGTCGGCCGCCTGACCGCGCATGGCGATCATGGCATTGATCGATGAGCACCCGCCGATGACCTTGCCGCGCGGGTAGGCAAGTGAACGGCCATTCAGTCCGGGTTCGGCTTCAGTGCGGAACATCCAGTCGGCGCGCGGGTTGCCAATCACAAAAAGATATCCGACCGGGATGTGAAACCAGATCCAGTTGTCATTGCCGCCAGCCTCCAGCAGCAGCACGCGGTTGGCGGGGTCTTCCGAAAGCCGATTGGCGAGGATGCAGCCGGCGGTACCAGCTCCCACGACAATATAATCAAATTTGTCCATCATATTGATTATTCCTCTTGTGAAAGGAATGCTTCGATATGGCCGAGATGACAACCACCAATATTACACATACAATGTGAAAAAACGGGTGCTGAATGGACTGGGACGACCTGCGCGTATTTCTCTGCATCGCCCGGACGGGGCAAATAACCGAAGCCTCAAAGCTGCTCGGCCTCGACCATTCGACGATCAGCCGGCGGCTGGTGCGGCTCGAAAGCGGCCTCGCGGTGAAGCTTTTCAATCGGGCGGGGAGGAGGCTGAAGATCACTCCCGCGGGGGAGAACCTCGTGGCGGTGGTCACGCATATGGAATCGACCCTGCTCAGCGAGATCGGCTCGGTTGCTGGCGACCTGGAGGAGATTTCCGGAACTATTCGTATCGGCGCTCCCGAAGGGCTCGGCGCGGCATATCTCAGCGCACATCTCAACGAGCTACGCGCCGAGTACCCGTCGCTGGATATCGAGCTTGTCGCTCTCCCGCAGAATTACTCGCTGGCCTCGCGTGAAGTGGATATCGCCATCACCCTCGATCGCCCGGGTACCGGAAGCATCGCGACCCGGCGATTGACAGACTACGAGCTCGGATTTTTTGCGTCAGACAGCTACATTCGCATCCATGGAGAGCCATCTGCGCTCCAGGATATCGATGCTCACATACTGTGCGGCTACATACCCAGCCTGCTGCATACACGGGAACTCGACTACCTCGACGCACTCGGTTTCAAACAGAGGCCCGCGCTTCGAAGCACCAGCATTATCGCGCAGCGCCATATCGTGGAGACCGGGCAGGCCATCGGTATCCTGCCGTTCTTCATGGTGTCCGAAGGTGCGGGGCTCAAGCCACTGCTGGAAGACTTCCGCCTGACGCGCAGCTACTGGCTCTCCGTTCATGAGGATCTCAGGCATATCAGACGCGTCCGGGTGACCGTCGATGCACTTGGCGCGCTGTTCCAGCGGCACCAGTCGCTCTTCCGCCGCTTGCCGGCTCAGGCTGCGGTCACTTCTTGAACAGGGCCGAATAGCGAGGCGAGAAGCTCCGGCCGATCGGCTCCGATGCAGCGCCTCGGGCAGGTGCCCAGATATCGGCGAGGCCGCGCATCATTCGCGGACGGTCTTCGGCCAGCCCGGGCGCCTTGAGGCGTTCAAGCAGGTCATCGAGGAGAGCCTGCGGCGCGCTGCCACAAAGCACGATCGCCTCCGGCGCGAAGACCAGCTCCGTCATCGCAAGGAGCCATCCGATTTCCCTGGAGGCTTGGGATAGCCAGGCCTGATACTCGGGGCCGGATTTTTCGGCGATCTGGGTGATCACCGTGAAGAACTCGGGGTCGGCGGGGTCGAGTTCCAGAGACTCGCTCAGCGCCGCAAGCGTGGCAAGCCGTTCTAAAAGCGGTCTCGACTCGCATCCGGGCTGGGCCGGGATCAGGCCGACGTCGCCGGCGTTGCCGTTGCGGCCATTGTAGAGTTCGCCGTTGATAACGATACCGGCCCCCAGCCCGTATCCGAGATAGAGGCAGACGGCATCCTTGACGCCATGCAATCGCCCCGCGATCATCTCTGCCATCGTCGCTGCAGCCGCGTCGTTTCGCAGGCTGACGACCAATCCTGTTTCCGATTCCAGGCGGGAAACGAGGGGGAAGCTCTGCCAGCGCGCCATGCTGTAGACGTCCGCCGTGACGCTGCGCGCCTCGTCGATCCCGAATGGGCCGGGCATTGCCACGCCGAGCCCGACCAGGCGGGCTTCGAGCTCGGGGCGAAGGACTGCGGCATCCTTGCGGGTGCTGGACAGGAGATCGAGCAGATCCTTGAAGCCTCGGTCGGGGTCCTCGGCATTCAGGCGCGCGCGCTGGCGCACCACAACATCGCCACACAGATCGACAATGACCGCTCGGGCTTCGTGTCTGTCGATGTGAAGACCGATGGCATACGCCCCGTTGGGAGCCAGCACATAGGGAACCGCCGGGCGTCCGGGCACTTCGCGGGCGACAGTATCCTGCGCCATGATCATGCCTTCGCGTTCCAACTCGTCGACGATGTTGGAGACGGCCTGCTTCGACAGCTTGGTCGCCCGGGCAAGATCTGCCCGGGACATCGCCCGATTGACGCGGATCGCGTCGAGAATAACGCGACGGTTGTGCGCATTGGCACCTTCGACATTCGCGCCGAGTATGGCCCTCGGAGCCCGTCCACCGGTGTTTTCGGGTCCGTCTGCAAGCATTGAAAATTCACTCATAAAAAAAGGATTGACATGCAATGAAACTTTTTGCAAGTATTAGTCCATCAAGTGGACAAATAGGGCGAAAGAGCTGATCCCTTGAGATACTGGCAAGCGGTTTGTCAGTTATCGGATCGTCAGACGCAGCGGATCTGCTTGTGGCTGGCGCTTACAATGGGAACAAAGCGGGAGACCGTCACACAATCAAGTTCCGGGCGTGCGGCCTGGACTTCGCGACCCCGTAGCGGTGGCTGCGGAGAGCTTTCGAACGTCCAATGTGATTTCGGCTTTAGGCAGACGGTGCATCCGCCCTGTGATCCAAGCCTGCAAGAACACCATTTATGAGGGATGAAGGACCATGACGACGCAATCAGACAGCAATCTCCCGGCATTGCTGAAATCGGCACTCGATCACATGATCATTCCGATCGTGAGCCAGTCGGAAATTGCAACGAATGGCCTTTCCATCTACGCCCGGGGCGAGGGTTGCCGTCTCTGGACCGAGGATAATCGCGAATACCTGGACATGCTCGGCTCGCCGACCCGGGCAAACACGCTCGGATACGGCAATCAGGAGATTGCCAAGGCTGTCTACGACCAGCTGGTCAACGTCCATTTCGTCGGTACCGCGGCCAATACGACAGAGCCTGCCATCAGGCTTGCCGAGAAGCTGTCCGAAATTCTACCCGGGGACCTCTCGCGGATCTTCTTCGTCAGCACCGGATCGGAAGCAGTCGAAGGCGCCCTGAAGCTTGCGAAGCAATACCACCAGGCCAAGGGCAAGAAGCCGCGGGCCTACAAGGTCATCTCGCGTTGGAATGCCTATCATGGCGCCACGATGGGCTGCCTTTCGGTGACCGACTGGCTTCCGGTGCGTAACATCCCGGATCCGCGTGTCCCCGGCAACAGCTTCATCCCGAGCCCGACGCGCTACAGAAACCCGTTTGGCGTCACGGATGAAGTTTGGGCGGAGATGTGCGCCACCTATCTCGAGAAGCAGATCGAGCTTGAGGGACCGGAAAATATCGCAGCCTTCATCGGCGAGCCGATCATGCAGGCTCATGGCGTTCAGATCCCGACGCAGAACTACTGGAGACGTGTCCGCGAGATCTGCACGAAGCACGACATCCTCCTCATCTGCGACGAAGTCATCACCGGCTTCGGCCGTACGGGCACATGGTTCGCGTCCGAACAGTTCGGGATCGTGCCTGACATTATCACGATGGCGAAGGCCATGAGCGCTGGCTACGTCCCGGCCGGCGCCGTCGCAACGCGCCCCGAGATTGCCGACGCCATTCCGATGTATCGCAACGTCCACACCTATAGCGGACACGCCGGCGCCATGGCCGCGTCACTCAAGGTGATCGAGATCAAGGAGCGGGAAGGGCTTCTTTCGAAGGCACGGAACAACGGTGTCTATCTGCAGGAAGCACTGCGCTCCGCGCTCGGCAGCTCTCCGATCGTCGGCGAAGTCCGGGGCATCGGCCACTGGCACGCCATCGACTTCACAAGCGACAAGGCGACGAAGGCCCCCTTCGAGGACGAGACCGTCAAGGCTGTGATGAACTCGATGCATGAAAAGGGCGTATTGGTAACGGCAATCGGACACTCCATCGAGATGTCTCCTCCGCTAATCGCCAGCCGGGAAGAGCTCGACAAGGCTGTGGAGGTCGCGGCTGCGGCGATCGATGAGGTTTCCAAGGCACGCGGCTTCGGCTGAGTGCAGATGAGTTCCGGTCGCAGGCAGGACCTGCGACTGGCCGGACTGCGGGTATGGAAGGGTAAGGAATCGAAGTGACAACGCTGGGCAATCTCACGAAAGACGACCGGATCCTGATCCTGTCACCTCATCTTGATGATGCAGTGCTAAGCGCGGGAGGTTTGATCGAGCGCGCGGTGAGGCAGCAGTGCCCGGTCGTGGTCGGTAACATTTTCACTGCGGACACGCATGTCGAAGGCGAACCGTCACCGCTGGTGAAGGAATTGCACGAATGGTGGGGTCTGGGAGCGAATCCTTATCAGGTTCGCCGCGACGAGGACGCCGCATCGCTTGCGCTACTGGGCGCGGAAATTGTCCAGGGCAGATTGCTGGACTCCATCTACCGCACAGGCCCGGACGGAGAGTTTCTGTATCCGACCCGCGAGGCCGTCTTCTCTCCGCCAGTCGCAGATGATCCGGCATGGAAGGAGTTAAAGTTTCTTCTCGCGTCATGGCTGGAGGCGATCCCCCCGAGCATCGTCTTGTGCCCGATGGCGGTTGGGCGGCACGTCGACCATGTCGTCACGACCGAGGCGTTCAGGCAGGACGCCGGCCAATGGGCCGCGGATGTGTATCTCTATGAGGATATTCCATATTCCGCGGGGTTCTTTCCTCCGAAATTCCCGGACAACGTGCCTGCTGCACGCGAGCGGAGCGGATGGGAGATCGGCGATCACGTCGATGTCGCGGTCGACTTTGCGGCCAAGTTTACGGCCATCCTAAAATACGCGTCACAGATTGCGGAGATCTTTCCTGGACGTGATCCCGAAGCGGAGCTGCGCCGCTACATGAGTTCCAGCGAGGACGGAGCCTACCGGGAGCGTTTCTGGAAGGTTCGAAGGAATGAGGAGGAGAAGCGATGAGCGATTTCAACAAGCGCCGTGCGCTCGCGTTCGACGGCAAATTCGTCCGTGCGGAGCTGATTGAAAATGCCCGCGATGTGGCGGTGCACGGCGTTGTCACCAACCTGTCCAACGTAAAGATGGTTGTCGGCGGTGACGTTCCGGGCATCATCCCGCCCTGGAAGTCGACGATCCTTCGGGGCGGCCTGATCGCCAGCGCCGAGCGGGTTTCCGTTGTCGATGTTCCCACGGCCACCAATCTCGGCGGCGTGGTCTTCGACGGTTGGGACTGGTTCGGCGATCGGATGGCGGAATTTCCGCGCCATACGCCGCTTTACATCTCTCCGAAGGATGTCGCGGGTTCGGTTCGGGTCAATCCCTGGCATTTCGCGAATGCTCCCCAACCGCGAGAGGAGAGTTCCGATTTCGAGATCCGGCTCAATCTTTGGTGGGCGCCACCGAAGACGGATGCCGGCATTCATAACACCCACGATTTCCTTGAAATCCACACGCAAATCTCCGGCAACGGCCGGATCCAGATCTTTCGCGATCAGGCTGGCGCCGATCTCTACCGCGAATTGTCCACGGCGCCCGGCGATACGCACGACCCGATCCTTCAGGTCGAGGGCGTACATGCGTTCCGCTACCCCTGGCACCGCGGTTGGACGGATGAAGGCTGTATTTGGATGGCCATCGAGCTGCATCCAAAAAGGTAAGCAGGACAGTCGTCCTGCCAAGGTTCGCCGGAGACGTGTTCCGGCGAAATGAAGAGTGACATCTCTGACGTGAAGCAAATCCGGACAGGCTGCCTGTCCGGGTAGGGGAACTTTTGCGCCCTAGCGGGTCGTCAGGGAAGAGCGTGCAGGAATCAACGCGGCGTCAGGATGACGCTAGAACAGAGGGAGCAAGGCATATGAAATACACGGCTATTTTGCTGGCTGCGACGGCACTTGGAGGCTTCGCTGCGAATGTGCAGGCGGCAGACGCAACGGTGACGATCGAAAGCTGGCGCCAGGATGACATCCAGGTTTGGCAGCAGAAGATCATCCCGGCTTTCGAAGCCAAGCATCCGGGCATCAAGGTGGTGTTCGCACCGACCGCCCAGACGGAATACAACGCTTCGCTGAACGCCAAGCTCGATGCCGGTTCCGCAGGCGACATCATCACTTGCCGTCCGTTCGACGCGTCGCTCGAGCTCTTCAAGAAGAAGCAGCTTGCCGATCTCACCGAACTCAAGGGCATGGAAAACTTCACGCCGGTTGCCAAGGCTGCCTGGTCGACCGACGACGGCAAGCAGACTTTCTGTGTGCCGATGGCCTCCGTTATCCACGGCTTCATCTACAACAAAGATGCCTTCGACAAGCTCGGCATCTCTATCCCGAAAACGGAAGACGAGTTCTTTGCCGCCCTGGACAAGATCAAAGCTGACGGCACCTACATGCCGATGGCAATGGGCACGAAGGAAATGTGGGAAGCCGCAACCATGGGCTACCAGAACATCGGCCCGAATTACTGGAAGGGTGAAGACGGCCGCGCCGCTCTGATCTCCGGCAAGCAGAAGCTGACGGATGCCGACTGGGTCAAGCCTTACGAAGAGCTTGCCAAGTGGAAGCCTTACCTCGGCGACGGTTTCGAAGCCCAGACCTACTCGGACAGCCAGAATCTCTTCACGCTCGGCCGTGCAGCGATCTATCCTGCCGGTTCGTGGGAAATCGCGCTGTTCAACAGCCAGGCACAGTTCAAGATGGGCGCCTTCCCGCCACCGGTTCCGAAGGCGGGCGACCAGGGCTACATCTCGGATCATCCAGATATCGGCGTTGGCCTCAACATCAAGTCGGCCCATGCGGCAGAGGCGAAGACGTTCCTTGAATGGGTTGCGTCGCCTGAATTCGCCGAGATCTACGCGAACGCGCTGCCGGGCTTCTTCAGCCTGAACTCCAACCCGGTGAAGATGAGCGATCCGCTGGCTCAGGAATTCGTTTCCTGGCGCGGCCCGTACAAGTCGACCGTCCGCTCGACCTATCAGATTCTGTCGCGCGGCACCCCGAACCTCGAAAACGAGACCTGGGTTGAATCGGCCAACGTCATCAACGGCACCGATACGCCTGCCGTCGCCGGCGAGAAGCTCCAGAAGGGCCTCGACAGCTGGTACAAGCCCGGCGCTGCCAAGTAAGCCGAACGGGAGGTCGCGGACCCGCCGGCGGCCTCTTCCGACTAACGTGAATGTCGTTAGCGACAGGGCGCCGCCGATGTCCTGTGCGAAGGATTCAGCGATGTATGCTCGGCCTGGTCAGGGAAGAGGACGGTTTCTTACTCCAAGGAATGCGCCCGGACTTGCGGCATCTCCAGGTTCCGGCGACGTGCATGAAATCCAGAGGGAAACTGCGATGAATGAAAAAATCGATGGCACAGTCATCGACGTGAGGAAGGCAACCCGATGGCATATCGGTGTCTTTCTGCTTCCGGCGTTTCTCGTCTACTCGGCCGTTATGATCCTTCCGCTCGCCGAGACGCTGCGGCAGTCCTTCTATAACGATGTCGACGGCGCGCTCACCTTTGTCGGCCTGGCGAATTACAGGGTTCTCTTCGGTGACGCCCGCTGGTCGCACGATCTGTGGAACGCCTTCCGCAACAACCTCGTCTTCTTCGCCATACATATGTGCGTTCAGAACCCGATCGGAATCGCGCTTGCTGCACTTCTTTCGACAAGAAGGCTGCGCTTCGCAGCCCTCTACCGGACGGCGATCTTCCTTCCGGCTCTCCTTTCTTTCGTCATTGTCGGCTTCATCTGGAAGCTGATCCTGTCGCCGATGTGGGGTGTTGCGCCATACCTGCTGGACCTCGTCGAGCTGAAGTGGATCTTCGCTCCCTGGCTCGGCCGCACGGATTCCGCGTTGGTGGCACTCTCCCTGATCTCGGTTTGGCAATGGATCGGCGTGCCGATGATGCTGATCTACGCGGCACTCCTAAGCATCCCGGACGAGGTGATTGAGGCGGCCGAGTGCGACGGCATCACCGGATGGAGCCAGTTCTGGAAGATCAAGCTTCCATTGGTGCTGCCGGCGATCGGCATCATCTCGGTCCTGACCTTCGTCGGAAACTTCAACGCCTTCGACCTGATCTACACGGCGCAAGGTGCTCTTGCAGGCCCTGACAGATCGACGGACATCCTGGGGACATTCCTTTACCGGACGTTCTTTGGATATCAGCTGCAGCTCGGCGACCGGTCCATGGGCGCGACAGTGGCGACGGTGATGTTCTTGATCATTCTCGCCGGGGTTTCCCTCTATCTGTTCACCATCCAACGGCGTCTTCGCCGCTACCAGTTCTGAGGGGCGGCGCATGTCGAAAGCTCGAACGTCACATTTCCGCACCGGCTTCGTCCACCTTGCCTTGATCTCCTATACGATCATCGCGCTTTTTCCGGTGTTCCTCACCGTCATCAACTCCTTCAAGGACCGAGCGTCGATCTTCCAGTCGCCGATGGCCCCGCCGAACCCAAGCAGTTTCAGCCTCATCGGATATGACACCGTTTTGGCTCAGGGCAATTTTGGCCTGTATTTCTACAATAGTGGCGTGGTGACGGTCGCATCGATCTTCTTCGTCCTGCTGTTCGGTGCCATGGCGGCCTTTGCGCTGTCAGAATACCGCTTCCGCGGAAACTGGCTTATCGGCCTCTACATGGCGATCGGCATCATGATCCCGATCCGCCTCGGCACTGTTGCGATCCTGCAGGGCATGGTCGCCACCGGCCTCGTCAACACCAAGACGGCACTGATCCTGGTCTACACGGCGCAGGGCATCCCGCTCGCCATCTTCATTCTGTCGGAATTCATGCGGACGGTCTCCGACGACCTGAAGAATGCCGGGCGCATCGATGGTCTCTCGGAATATGCGATCTTCTTCCGCCTGGTGCTGCCGCTGGTGCGGCCTGCGATGGCAACGGTCGCCGTCTTCACGATGATCCCGATCTGGAACGACCTGTGGTTCCCACTGATCCTGGCGCCTTCGGAAGCCACGAAGACCGTGACGCTCGGTTCGCAGATCTTCATCGGTCAGTTCGTCACCAACTGGAATGCGGTGCTCGCGGCACTGTCGCTGGCGATCCTGCCGATTGTCACCCTCTACGTCATCTTCTCGCGTCAGTTGATCCGCGGCATCACAGCGGGAGCGGTCAAATGAGCTCGCCCGGCGAACCCATCCGTGTTCTCGTTGCCGGACTTGGCAAGATGGGGCGCAGCCACGCTCTGGCCTACGCTGCGAACTCCGGATTCGACGTGGCAGGACTCGTGAACCGTTCGAATGTCGAGCTTCCCGAGGCGCTTAGCGGCCATCGGCTCATTCCTTCCTTCAAGGATGCCTTAGGGGAACTGAGACCGGAACTCTGCTCGATCAACACCTACGCCGACAGCCACGCCGAGTTTGCGGTCATGGCCATGGAAGCAGGCTGTCATGTCTTCGTCGAGAAGCCATTGGCGACCACCGCCGAAGACGCCGAAAGAGTGATTTCCTGTGCCCGGGCCAACGGCCGGAAGCTGATCGTCGGCTACATTCTCAGGCACCATCCGTCCTGGCAGCGCCTCGTCGTCGAGGCGAGGACGCTCGGCGGGCCGTTTGTCTTCCGCATGAACCTCAACCAGCAGTCCTCCGGCAGGGGATGGGACGAGCACAAGGCGCTGCTCAAGTCCACCTCTCCGATCGTCGATTGCGGTGTCCACTATGTCGATGTCATGTGTCAGATCACCGATGCCGCTCCATGCTGGGTCCGCGGAATGGGACTGCGGATGTCTGATGATATCGCACCCGGCATGTACAACTACGGCCATTTCCAGGTTGGCTTCGCCGACGGCTCGCTCGGCTGGTACGAGTCTGGATGGGGGCCGATGATCTCGGAGATGGCGTTCTTCGTGAAGGATGTGATGTCGCCGAAGGGCAGCGTCTCGATCGTTGCCAATGCGGATGGCAAGACGGGCGATGTGGAGACAGCGATGCGCGCCGCGTCCATCCGGCTGCATCGGGCGTCGCTGGCCTCCGGAGGAACATTCGCGGAGCCGGACGAACTGATCGAGATGCGGAACGTTTCGGACCCTCAGGAACTGTGCAATCGCCAAGCGGAGTTCGTCCGAAGGGCAATCCGCGACGATATCGATCTTACGCGCCACATGCAGGATGCCTACCAGTCGCTGCGAATATGTCTTGCGGCGGACGAAAGCGTTCGCACGGGTGCCGTCATCAATTTCTGAATTGTCAGGGGAATAAAGTTGGGAAATCTTCACCTCGCATCCGTGCGCAAGTTCTATGGAACACACGAGGTCCTCAAGGGTATCGACCTGAAGGTCGACGATGGAGAGTTCGTTGTTTTCGTTGGTCCATCGGGATGTGGCAAGTCTACCCTCCTGCGGGCGATTGCCGGTCTGGAGGACATCTCGCAAGGCTCGATCCTGATCGACAATGCCGATGTCTCCCATGCGCCGCCTGCCAAGCGCGGGATTGCCATGGTCTTCCAGTCCTATGCCCTCTATCCGCATCTCAGCGTGCGGGACAATATGGGGTTGGGCCTGAAGCAGGCGGGTACGCCGAAGGCCGAGATCGACCAGCGCGTTTCGCACGCCTCGTCGATGCTCTCGCTCGAGCCGTATCTTGCCCGCCGCCCCGCTGAGCTCTCGGGCGGTCAGCGCCAGCGTGTCGCCATTGGGCGGGCGGTGGTTCGCGAGCCCAAGCTCTTCCTGTTCGATGAACCGCTCTCCAATCTCGATGCCGCGCTGCGCGTGCAGACCAGGCTTGAGATCGCCAAGTTGCACCGCCGCCTCAAGGCGACGATGATCTATGTCACCCACGATCAGGTCGAGGCCATGACGCTTGCCGACAGGATCGTTGTCCTGAGCGCGGGCAAGATCGAGCAGGTGGGCTCTCCCATGGAGCTCTATAACAGGCCCGCCAACCTGTTCGTTGCGGGATTCATCGGCTCGCCGCAGATGAACTTCATCGAAGCTGGCCGCATTGGCATGCACGGCTTGAAAACGCTGGGAATCCGGCCGGAGCATGTGACGCTGTCACGTAACGACGGCGCCTGGCCCGCGACGATTGTCTATGTCGAGCATCTGGGGGCCGATACGATCGTCTATCTCGAATCCGAGACGCTGGGACACGTGACAGCTAGATTGTTCGGCGAGCATGCCTATGCGCCCGACGAACGCGTGTTTGTAAGCTTCCCGGATAGCCATTCGCATCGGTTTGACAGCAACGGAAATGCGATCCTGTGATGACGCGCGAAGACATGCCGGGTGAGACGCAATCGGGATCAGGGCTCAATGAACCCCTGCAGCATTATGCCCTTTCCCTCGCGAACCAGGGTGCTCGCGGGCGGTATCGTCGCCGGGGGCAAGTCGCCGGGTTATCGCGTCCACATATGGGTACATCCAGGCCGGAACGGCATTGATGTTCTCGCGCAGGTCTCGTTCGATTTCGTCCCGATTGGGATTTCCCTCTAAGGACCTCGCGGTGCCATTCACGGCAGCATCAAGAGCGGATGGATCATCGCGAAACCAGGCCAAGGCTTGGATCACGCGCATGGCGGGCCGTCCGGCCCAAAATGCCGTCTTTGCCGAGATACGCTTGAAGTCCAACGTATAGAAGACCGGCCGGGAAGCTTGGAGATCGCCGGCGTTCGCCTCGATTTCTAAGGTTCGAGGATACGTATCGGCGTAGATCGTTGACCGTGCCGGCACAGCCGTTGTCAGACACAGATCATTGGCAGCCGTCATCCCGTCGACCAACACGCGCAGCTTGTCCCGCCTTGCTATGGCATCGATGAAAGAGGACCGTGGTGGAAACACCAGTTTGCCGGTCAACTTGCTGGTTCCGGGTTTGTCATAGAGTCCGCGATATGGGCGGCGGATCTCGCCTCTGTTCGACAAACGCTGCAGTGCCTTTTCGACAGCGTTCGGGGTCGCGATATCCAGGAAATCCGCGCGCGACCACACGCCCGATGGCGCAGCCCGCGCAATCCGGTCAAGAATGCGGTCCTGGGTGTCCGATGTAGGGTCTGGCATTTCCTCAATGACCTTTCTGACCGAAGAATATATACAAAAATTGGTCAGTAGCAAGCTGACCAAAAATTCTACATAAAAATTGGTCACAAAGCGCCCCTCGTAGTGGCATTAAGCCCCGGAAAACGAGATGAACTCCAGACTTGGCAGCCACCTCGCGGATGCGGAGACGGAAACGTCATATGACAGCTTCGCCGCCTCGGCCGTCTTGCTGAAATCGACCAAGGCAGGAGAGCCTAAGGGCTCAAACCGGACTCATCCTGCCTTACGCGATTTCAGTTCCTTAGCGACCGACTTTTTCAATGCATCCATGATGTTGACGACGTTACTTTTTTCCTCGTCATTATTCTTCGTTGACTTAGAGGCACTGGCTTTGGTCGGCTTCTTAGCCTTCTTTTTGTCGGCGATCAGCTTCAGCAAGCTTTCCTGGATCGGATCCGACGCCATGTCAGGTGACCAGTCCTTCAGGCGCTTCTTGATGACCGTTTCGATAGCCGACACGCCCTTGGGATCCGACTTTTTGTCAATAACCGTGAAATACTCGCTTTCAGGGCGGACTTCATCGCCAAAACGAAGTGTCCAGACGACGATGCCTTCGCCCCGTGGTTCAAGGAGGACCGCCCGCTCGCGCCGGCCCAGGACGACACGGGAAATCCCGACAACATCCTCAGCTTCCATGGCTTGGCGGATCACCGCGAAGGCCTCGTCACCGATCTTGTCGTTCGCCGTGAGGTAAAAAGGCGTCTCCAGATAGACCCATTCGATGCTTCCGCGCGGCACGAACTTCTCGATGTCGATGGTCCGGACCGTCTCAAGCTCGACGGACTCGAGGTCCTCGTCAGTCAAAATCACATAATTGTTCTCGCCGCGCTCGTAGCCCTTGGCCTCTTGCTCGTCCTTTACGGACTTACCTGTGACACTGTCCACATACTGGGAGACGACCCGGTTACCCGTATCCTTGTTGAGCGTATGAAAGCGCACCTTTTCGGATTCAGACGTGGCCGGGGTCATCGCGACGGGGCAGGTGACGAGCGAAAGCTTGAGATAGCCTCTCCAGTAGGGACGTGGTGCCATTGATCAGCTCGCTTTCCTAACTGCGGGTTTCGCACGCGTCCTGGATGCCTTGGCAGCCGTAGCCTTTTTCCCCGGGTTGGCATTGGCTGCCTTCGGCTTCTCCGCCGAAGCCTTATCAAGGCCGGCGCTTTCTCGCAGTGCCTTGAGGAGGTCGTTGGGTTTGGAAACCTTGATGGGCTTTGGCTTCGGAAGGGTCTTGCCTTCCGCTTTTGCCTTCACCAGCGCCGCGAGTGCATCCTCGTACCGATCATCGAACTTCGCCGGATCGAACTCGCCCTTTTTCGTATTGATGATGTGCTTGGCAAGATCCAGCATCTCAGCCTCGACCTTGATCTTTGCCACATCTTCGAAAGCTTCCTTGGAAGACCGGACTTCGTAGTCGAAGTTCAGAGTAGTGGCGATGATGCCCTTGCCGTGAGCCCGGATGACGACGGCCCGCATCCGCCTGAACAGGACGGTTCGGGCGATCGCAGTCGCACTAGTTCTGCTCAAGGCATCCCGAATGCTGGTGAAGGCGTCGTGATCGGCATCATCCACCGGAACGAGGTAGTACGGCTTGTCGAAATAGACGTCATCGATCTTTCCGCACGGGATGAAAGCTTCGGCCTCGAGCATCTTGTCAGAATCCGGAATGACCCCTGCCACCTCCTCGGGATCGATCATGATGTAATCCCCGTTCCCGGTCTCGAAGCCCTTTACCTGTTGCTCCCGTTCCACCGGCTCCTCGGTCTCGCTATCTACGAATTCGCGCTTCAGCCGGTTTCCCGTCGTCCCGTTGATCATATGAAAGCTGATCCGCTCGGACGTAGACGCAGCGGTGTAGAGTCCAACAGCGCAACTCAGCTCACCAATTTTCAGGTGGCCTTTCCACTGAGCGTGATGTGCGGCCATCTTCGTCCCTCCAACTCGTTGGAGGATAAACTCGAACGGCGCCGACTTGGTTCCCGAGCGGCTTCTCCCTCGACGGCCTAGGCGCTGGGCAGTCCGTTAAGCTGTTGTGTCATGCGTTGTCGGTCTTCAGCGACGGAGTCGGCGTAAAGCTGCAGGCTGGCGAGATCGAATTCCCAAAGCCCTTCAATCATCTCCATCTGTCGAAGTCTTTGTACAAGATCTCGGCGCCCCTCGGGGTCTGGCTCCTTAAAAAACGTTGTTTTCATCGCCAGGCCCTCAGCAGGTCACCCATGGACCCGAACAGCGGGTCGGTGTCAGGAACCGGCAGAGATGAAATCCTCTCGAGCATCTCGGTCGTAGCGGCGGCTGTCTGAATGTCAGCGTGCTGACCTTTCGGATAAGCGCCAAACACCTGAAAGTCTGGTGACGACCCTAAGTTCCGATGCCCTGTCCCCGCAGGCAGTATGAGACAATCACCCTTCGAGACTTCGAGGGACCGTCCGGCCGGACCGCCGATCAACAGCGTAGCCCTGCCTCGGCCTACACCGAGCACCTCATGGGCGCCGGAATGGTAATGCTGGTAATCGAAGACGCCGTCTCGCCAAATATCTGCCCAATCATTTCCAGCAAAAGCGCTCTCGAAATCCGGTGACGCTCCCAAAGCGGCCCGGTAGATCAGAACGGGCAGCTTTTGGTTGTTCGGAACCCAGTCACTCGGTTGGAAAACTACTCTCTCGGCGTTCATACCACGTTTTCCTGTCAGGATTATTCCTGCTTCCCCGAGCCTGGCTCGTCGCTCTCGTCGGTAAGGGACGGCAGGAATGTTTGGACGTCACGTCTCCCGCGATCAGACAACACCGCAATACGCTCATTCCAGAACGCAGCTGCTGCTGGCGGATCGCCGTCCCAGTCGCGCGAGGATCCGAGGTTGTCGTCGATCACTGCCACCCGGCGTCCGCCCAAGGCCAGATATTGATCGGCCAGAGCTTTTGACGCGTTTTCCATGATCTGCCTCCACCGGTTGTTGCCAGCGATTAACCCTTGAGAAGCGCCACTGGTTCCATCTTCCGCAAAGCCTAAACGGCGAAGTATCTGGGTCCCTGTCTTACCAGTAATCTTCATGAGGCAGCCCAGCTCGCGAAGGCAGATGCGGCCATCCTGTCGCGCGGTCCACCCTAACAGCGGCGCGCTGGCATGGGCGCGATCTGGAAAGCCTGCGGGCACCATTTGGAGACCGCACCTCGGGATACGATCCAGAAGCGTTCGTATGGATTGGTCGATGGGCAAAGCCCACCTTCAACTGAAATCTCAAAGGTAGCGGCTTTACTGGCGCTGGAGAGTGATCAAACGGAACATCGTGTCGATTGCGGCGCCGTCCGGAACTTTCACCTGTCCCCTCAGTTAGTTTCGATCGAAGAGGACGAAAAGATGGGTATGAATTCACCAAAGGACGGAGCCCCGGGCACGACGGATCAATCACCGCGTTGGGAAGGCCCCCAGGAAAACACGCCTAAAGGTTACCTTCCGGCGAAGGACAATCCCGACAAGGATCGGGACGCCAATGGCGAAAGCAATGGCGATCCGGAGGTCAAGAAGGTTTCCGACGCTTTCAAGACGAAAGACGACTGATCTTGTCACAGTCGGGAGCTGCGCAACCCTTGGCTGCCCATGGCATACAGCGTATGCCATGGAAAATTGCTCTCGCGGCCATTCTCTGCGCAGCTGCCGCGGCAGCGGCCGGTTGGTATTTAACTGCAGCCCGCCCGCCGTTTTCGGAAGGCGATCGGCAGTTCGACGGTGCCGGTGACGTCGTGCATGGTCAACTGATGTTCGCGGCCGGCGACTGCGCGTCCTGCCATGCGACACCGGGCCAGTCCGATCGCCTGAGGCTCGGCGGCGGCATGGCGCTTGCCTCACCATACGGAACCTTTCGCCCGCCCAATATTTCCCCAGATCCGGTGGACGGCATCGGCAAGTGGACGGCCGTCGATCTGACGAACGCGCTTGTCGGCGGTGTGTCGCCGCAACATGAGCACTATTATCCCGCTTTTCCCTATACAAGCTTTACGGGCATGACTGCCACCGACATCCGGGATCTCTACGCGTATCTCATGACACTTCCCAAAGTCTCGGGCCGGGCACCGCCGCATCACCCTTCGATCCTGTTTCGCATTCGCCGGTTCGTCGGATTCTGGAAGCTGCTGTTTTTTCGAGAGGGTCAATCGGGGGGCCGGCTGAGTGGCGAGCCGGTCCATGATCGCGGCGCTTATCTTGTCGAGAGCGTCTCCCACTGCGCCGAATGCCACTCCAGCCGGAACGTCTTCGGTGCCATCAAACCCGACACCCGGTTTGCCGGAGGAGTCGATCCGCAAGGGACAGGGTTCGTGCCCAACACCACGCAGCAGAACCTGGGCAAGTGGAGCGAGCGAGACATTGCAACGATGCTAAAAACAGGCGATACGCCTGACCATGGCCGTGTCGGATCGTCGATGGCCGACGTCGTGACCAACACGGCCATGCTGCCCGACAGCGATCGCGATGCGATTGCGCGGTACATCAAGGCCCTCCCGGCCGTGCCGACGCCCCATCCCTAACCTCAATGTGCGTAGAGGTAGGCGGCAAGGTCCTTGGCTTCCTGCTCTGAGATGCCGGTGTTCGGCATCGCGGTCTGTGGCGAAAAGCTCTGCGGCGAAACGATCCATGCAACAAGGTTGTCGGAGCGGTTTTCCAGCACGCCGGCGATATAAACGTGTTTGGATAACCCGATGAGTGGCGCGCCGGTTTGGCCGTCCGCCCCCGGTATGCCCGGAATGGTATGGCAACCCGAACAGCCATAGCGACGAAAGAGGGCGGGAGCGCGCGCGGGATCGCCACCGGTCAGCGCCACAGCTGCGGCCGTCCTTGTCTGATTGTCGCGTATTGTATTGGTAACGACAAAGGCGCTCAGCCCCGCAGCAATAGCGGCGCCAGCCCAGACTATGAGGCGAGGGGCCAAGCCAGCGACATCAGGCATTTTGTGCTCCTCTCACGCTGGAGCGGCGAATCCAGAGCGCCAACATCGTCATTGCCGCGGCTGCGTAAATAGTGCCGGCTGGCACCCACATGATCATGCCGGCCAATTGCTGATCCTCCAGAGGAGTCAGCCCCCAAGCAGACGCAGTTTGCGTCTGAGCGATATAGAGGACCCGCGGCGCGAGCGCCATCAAAGCCCCGAGGATGCTGGTGTGCACCATCGTTACAAACAGGTGCCAGGCGGCGGCGCCGTAGTCGCTTTTCCAGACGACCGCCCACCAGAACAGAACCGCCGTCGCGAAAAAGCTGAGGTGCTGGAGGCGATGCATAGCGGTATTGGTCACGGCTGCATCGAACAGGAACGGCAGGTGCCAGCCCCAGATGGCGACGCCATGAATGACGGTGGCGCTGGCCGATCCCGTGCACCAATCCCATGCCTGCCGAATGAGAGGAGCCCGCATGGCAGCGCCCAAGCCATGACGCGCCCGTTTTGGCATACCCCACAGAATGAGACCGATCGGGCGTGCAAGCACGATCAACGGCGCCGAGACGGCCATGACGATCTCGTGCTCGATCATATGAAAGGTAAAAAGGTGCTCTCCGAGCCAGTGGAGCGGCGAGATGAGAGCACCCGCCAAAGTCAGCATCCCGCCGCAGAAGAACAGGTCTGGCCAATGCATCGGACCAAAGCGGCGTGACCGGCGCGAAAGCTTGATGCGTCCTGAGACATAGAGAATGCTCATCACGACAATCGGCAACACGATCCACGGATCGAACGCCCAGCTCATGGTTGTCGCGTGAGCATCGTCACCATGCGCCATTGCCGACACAGCCGTCGTCAGAAAGATCAGGGTGCAGATCAGCGTTGACATGGATCCAGCAGCATCGACGCCGCCCCCTGCAGTATCAGCGCGAAGACAAAGGCGCATGCGATTAGAAATCCGGCATCGACAACAAATCGCTCCGTCCGGCCGGCAGGTCTTGGCGATAGGCAAGAGGCAGTCGCTCCCGCAGCCGAAACCAACACGAGAGTCGAACAAAGCGCGGGCGTCCAGGGCGCATGCTGGCGGCAGTCGATATAGGGGGTGATTTGTCCAAGCTGCGTTGTGACCGCCTCGGCCAGCGGTGGGATGACAAGTCCGCAATATCGCATCCAGGTTCTGGTCATAGGCGCGGTACCCAATAAAGACAGACATACATCGGCAACCATGTCGCGACCACGAAGTTCCAGTACATGGCGTTGTCGCTGACGTCGCCGTAGCGCCGAGGGTTGTCGGCATGCCTGGAAAACATCAGGCAGGTCAGCACCAGCGTATCGATCAGGTCGGTCAGTATATGGGTCGTGTGCAGCCCCAGCATCACCCAGACGATGGAACCGTAGGCATTCTGATCCCACGAGATGTGCATCGCCGGAAATTCGAAGATACGAACGATGAGAGGCGCAACCCCGAGCAGCGACATGATGATCAGGCCGATGCGCACCTTCGCCAAATTCTGCTGACGCGCCCAGCGGGCAATCAGAATGTTGGGAAGCAAGCTGGCAATCAATAATGCCGTCAGAGCCGTTCCGGGCAGCAGATCTGGAAGCGGTGCATTCAACGGCCAGTGCGGTGCGAGGCTCATGAGGTAGAGGTAAACGACGATCGACAGCGCAAAGCCGGTGCCCTCGATCAGCATGAAGGCGAGCGTTCCCCACCAAGTCAGGCTTGCGGTGCCAAGACCGTGGGGCGGAAGTTTCGACAGGTCGAGCACCACGGACTGTTTCATGCGTCATCCTCCGGAGCGCCTTTCGGCCAGAACCAGCCGATCAGCGCAACCGACACAGGGATCGATCCCCAAACCACCGCCCAGGGCGTGAAGATCGACCAGATCAGCAGCACCGTGGTTGCGAGCGCCGACCAGAGCGGCCAGATCGAATGTCCCGGTGTTGACTCGCGCGCCTCCGGAAGCGCTTCGACGACGCTGGTAACGATCAGTTCGCGGCGGTCGACCGACAGGCCGGAGGCAACGGGAAGCGTTTCGGCATTATCAGACAGCGGTTCGAGACTACCGACCACCGGCAAGCGCGCGAAATTATAGGATGGCGGCGGTGACGATGTCGCCCATTCGAGCGTCGACGCACCCCAGGGATTGTCCGGCGCCGCCGGACCGGATGCGGCACTGCGAATAGCGTCGATAAAAAACAGCAGGAAACCGGCCGCGAGGATGACGGCACTCAGGCTGACGAACATGTTCAAGCCGGACCATGGCATTTCCGGCTGGTAGGTATAGATACGGCGGGGCATTCCCTGCAGCCCGAGGATATGCATGGGAAAGAAGGTGAGGTTGAAGCCGGCAAAGATCAGGCCGAACACCCAGCGGCCGACCGTCTCGCTCATCATGCGTCCGGTGATCTTCGGGAACCAGTAATAGATCGCCCCGAGCAGCGGAAACACCGCGCCGCCAACCAGGACGTAATGGAAGTGAGCAACCACGAAATAAGTGTCGTGAACCTGCGTGTCGAACGGCACGGAGGCCACCATGACCCCGGTCATCCCGCCGATGACGAAAATGACCATGAAGCCAATGACGAACAGGAACGGTGTCTTGAACACTGGTCTGCCGGCCCACACTGTCGCCAGCCAGCAGAATATCTGCAGACCAGCAGGAATGGCGATCGCCATGCTCGACGCCGTAAAGAAGCTTTCGCCCAGACGCGGCAGCCCGGCGACGAACATGTGATGCACCCACAGCCCAAAAGCCAAAACCCCTGTCGCGATCAAAGCCATCACCATGGCGAGGTAGCCGAAGACGGGGCGTCGCGTGAAGGTCGCAACGATCGTCGAGACCATACCGACCGCTGGCAGGAAGATGATGTAGACCTCCGGGTGGCCGAAGAACCAGAACAGGTGCTGCCACAGTAATACGTCGCCGCCTTCCGCCGGATTGAAGAAGTGGGTGCCGACCAGTCGGTCGAGGATCAGCGCCGAGCTGGCGATCATGATCGCTGGCATCGCCATGATGATCAGAAACGATGTGACCAGCATCGACCAGACGAACAACGGGATCCGGTCGAGCGACATGCCGGGTGCGCGTTGCTTGAACACGGTGACGACGATTTCGACCGCGACCGCCAGCGCCGAGACTTCGGTAAACGTGATCATCTGCGCCCAGATGTCGGCGCGTTTTCCAGCAGCATATTGCGGTCCAGATAGCGGCACATAGGCAAACCAGCCGACGTCAGGGCCGGTATCGACCGCAAAGGCGATCCACAGCAGCAGCCCGCCGGCCAGATACATCCAGTAAGAGAACGCGTTGAGGCGCGGGAAGGCGATGTTGCGGGTGCCGACCATCAGCGGCACCAGATAGACGGCCGTCGCCTCCATCACGGGCACGGCAAACAAAAACATCATGTTGGTGCCGTGCATGGTGAATATCTGATTGTAGCGATCCGGACCGATGAACCGCGCTTCGGGCTCGGATAGTTGCAGCCGCATCGCCATCGCCAGGAGCCCACCGAGCGCCAGGAACACGAAGGCCGTCACGATGTAGCGGCGGCCGATGATTTTATGGTCGACGGTCGAAAGGGCGCCCCACAATCCCCTGGGTGTCGACCAGGTCGCTGAAAGACGGTGGTCGAGCTCGATCTCGCCCAATCCGGTATCGCGCAGATCCTGGCCGTCCTCCCTGATGGTCATTTAAGGCTCTCCATATAGGCGGAGATATCCCGCAGCTCGACGCTGGTAAGGGGAACCATCGGCATGTTGTTGCCGGGCTTGAGGGTCTGCGGATCGGCAATCCAAGCCGCAAGCGACCCGCGTGTGGTTTCGAGAAGCCCGGCCGCAATCGTCTGACGGCTGCCGACATGGGTCAGGTCGGGGCCGGTGGTGCCGATGGCCCGAGTACCGCGAACCGTGTGGCATGCAGCACAAGGTTTTGACAGAAAAGCGAGCTTTCCGGCGGCAGCGTCGGGGTCGGTCGGCATCACGCCGTTCTCACGTTGGACCGCAATCCAGCGCTGATAATCCGCAGGCTCATCGGCAATGACCATCATCGCCATGTGAGTGTGCTGGAGCCCGCAAAATTCGGCGCACTGACCGCGATAGATGCCGGGCCGTTCCGCCCGCAGGAGAAGACTGTTGCTGCGTCCCGGCACGAGATCCTGTTTGCCAACAAGGCTCGGCACCCAAAACGAATGCACGACATCGGCACTTTCGAGCTGGATCCGAACATCCTGTCCGACCGGGATATGGATCTCGTTCGCCGTCTGGAAGCTGAGCGCCGGATTGGCGTCGGCGTAGATGACCTGCCACCACCACTGCTGCCCCCTGACGGTGATCGTCAGTGCTGCGTTTTCCGGCAAGCCGATACCGCGCGTGGTGTAAAAGCTTGCGATCGTCAGACCTGCGATAATGATAACCGTCGCGGCAACGGCACTGCCAACGATCATCGTCACGGGCCGTTCACGGGGCTCGCCGCTGTCGCCGGACCGTTTCCGCAGCAGTGCCCAGCCGAGCACGATCATGACCAGGAGCCAGACGACTGCGCAGATCAGGGTTATGCCGATGATGAGATGCTCGATATGGATCGCGGGAGCGCCTTGGGGATGCAATGCCGACTGGTTGCCGCTGCCGCCAGCGACAGCGGCGATGATCGACAGCATAAGGATGCGGGCCGCTCTCAAGGGGAGGGCCCCTGATCGGGATGGGCGCCGACCGGTCCTTCGTTGAACAGGATTTTCGCGGGCGCCCGGTTCTCGGCCGGCCGCATCTGTCGGTCGTCCCTGCGACCCGTCGCGGCCACTTTGGCCGAATAGGCGCCGATGGTCTGGACATAGCCGGCCAGTTGCCAGATCTGTTCGATCGTCATCCGGTCGCGAAAGGCCAGCATGCCGTGCGGGCGACCGTCGCGGATCGAAGCGACAATGGACACCATCTCGGGGCCGTACAACCACCAGCCATCTAGGAAGGAAGGACCTGTGTTTCCGCGCCCGTCGCCGTGACAGGCTGAACATCCGAACCAGGCATAGAGGCGCTGACCCTGGCTGAGATTATAAGCGTCGCTTTCGTAAGGTTTCCCCTCAGCAAAATAACTCTCGGGCGGCGCGCCACTGATGCCATTGGACATCAGCCGGATCCGGTCAAGATCGGCGGTGACAGGTGGATCGGTACGTAGTTCCCGTGGCTGTCGCATCCAACCGAGCAAGGCCCCCCCGGCGGCCAGTAGAAGAAGGGCTGCCAGATACGGCCACTTTGCGTCCCTGATCCCCCCGAACATCATGTGCTCACCTAGCGGCCCCCTCAATCATGTGGGATTTCCGCCGATCGGCTGAGACGCACCGGAAGGAGCTTGTAAGATGGCGTCTTTGATTTTGGATCATGGTGAGCCAGCGGAAAGAGCGGGTTCGTCTCAGGATAATACGCCCCGCAACAGCCCCTGGTAATATCGTAGGGGACGATCCGCAACCCCGTCACTCTGCGGACGTTGTTGGCCTCGATCGCGGTGGTCACATCCACGCTCTCGCCGTCCGTGAAACCCAACCGAACGATATCCTCCGGGTTCATGAAGACGATTTTTCGAGTACCTTCCACGCCGCGAAAGCGATCGCTGTACCCATAGATCGTGGTATTGAACTGGTCGTTCGACCGCAGGGTCGCAAGGTGGAGGACGTCGGTGCTCTGCGCCGTCGAAAAGTCCGGAAACAGTTTCTCCGGCGTCAGAAAGTTCGCCTTGCCGCTCTTCGTCACCCATTTGCGTTCGCGCGCCGGCAGCGGTCTCACGAATCCACCCGGCGTAAACAGACGTTTGTTGAAATCCTTGAACGTCTCCGGGTAGGTTTGCTCGATCGCATCGCGGATCTCCGCGTAATTCCCGACCCAGCTGTCCCAGGGAACCTTGGTCTTGCCGAGTGTCGCCTTGGCGATGCCGGCGACGATTGCCGGCTCCGAAAGGAGCTCCGGGCTTGCCGGTTTCGTCTTGCCGCGCGACCCGTGGAAATGGGCGATGGAGCTCTCCATCGAAACGGCCTGCGGACCACTCGCCTGCTCGTCCAGTTCGATGCGACCGAGGCAGGGCAGCAGATAAGCAATCTCACCGTGAACCACGTGGCTGCGATTGAGCTTGGTGGCAATCTGCACGCTCAGACGCAGCTTGCGCCATCCGTCTTCCATCGCAGTCGTATCGGGCACCGCTCGCAGGAAGTTGCCGCCGAGGCTGATGAAGGCCCGGGATTGTCCGCTCATGATCGCCTCACAGGTCTCGACCGTCGAGCGGCCTGTCCACCGCGGCGGTTCGAAGCCGTAGAGCTCGGAAAGCTTGTCGAGCGGCGCCAGTCCCGGTTTCTCGGTAATGCCGACGGTCCGCTGTCCCTGGACGTTCGAGTGACCGCGGACGGCACAGATACTGGCACCCGGTTTGCCGATATTGCCGCGCAACAGTGCCAGATTGCAAACCATATGGACGTTCTGCACGCCCATGAGCTGTTGCGTCAGGCCCATACCGTAGACCATCATCACCGCATCGGATTTGGCGTAGGTGGCCGCGGCCTGTGTCATCTGATCCCTGGTGAGGCCTGAAACCCGCTCCAGTTCTTCCCATTGGTGGCCGCGTGCGGCATCAGCAAACTCCTCGAAGCCGGTGGTGTGCTCCTTGATAAAATCGTGATCGAGCACGTGCTTCTTGTCTGCAGCCGCAATCGATGCAGCAAAGGCAATCATTGCGGCATTGTCCGGATCCTTCGGTTTGCCGTCGTCACCAGCGACACGGCTTTGATGGGAGGCTTTCAAGGCATCGTCGGCTTCGATAAGCGCCTTGCAGACGCCAAATAGTGCTGCGATATCGCCGCCGTTGTTGACCTGGTAATATTGGGAGGAAATTATCGTTTCCTTGCCGATAAGCATTTGCGTCGTCGATTGCGGGTTGACGAAGCGTTCGAGGCCGCGTTCGCGCAACAGATTGAAGGTGACGATCTTGACGCCACGATCGACGGCATCCTGGAGATCGTGAAGCAGGCGCGGCGACGATGTGCCGACATTCTGTGCGATGTAGAAGATGCAATCGGTATTCTGGAAGTCCGATAGGACGGCTGTTCCGACCGACGCGCCAATACTTTCGGGAAGGGCGACCGAAGAGCTCTCGTGGCACATGTTCGAGCTGTCGGGCATGTTGTTGCTGCCGTAGATGCGGGCGAACAGCTGATACATGTAACTCGTTTCGAGCGATGCCCGACCCGACGTGTAGAAATCGACCTGATGGGGGTCGAGGGCGCGCAGCTCCCGACCGATCTCTTCGAACGCCTCGGCCCAGGCCACCGAAACATATCGATCGGTAGCTGAGTCCCAGCGCATCGGATGCGTCAACCGACCCTGCTCCTCAAGGTCGTGATCGTCCCAAAGTTCCAGTTCGCGAAGAGGATGTTTATCGAAGAATGCCCGGTCGGCACGTCGCGACGTCACCTCCCAGGCCGTGGCCTTGGCGCCGTTTTCGCAGAATTCGAGTGGATGGGTTTTCGCCGGTTTTGCCCAGGCGCAACTCACGCACATGTAGCCTTCCGGCTTGTTCTGCGTCGACAGCAGCTTGGGTCCACGCAGCGCGATATGCTCTTTCAGGACGATTTCGGCGACGGATTTCGCTGAGCCCCATCCGCCGGCAGGCCCGGAATAAGCTTTGGTTTTCGGAAGGCGGGTTTTTGATGTCATATCGGCCTCACACGGGAAGAAGAGGCGAACCGGCTTGATTGCGTGAACTCCTCGGAAACCAGGAACCTCTGGTGCTCCATCAAGTTCCGGCGTGCTTCGAAACGCCGCTATAATGGTGCCGGCCCGGATCGTTGCTCTGATACGGCATTTTCTCCAGTCTCGCCGCGCTCCTGGCGATCATTTCCGTCGCCATCGCGCACCTCTATCCTCGGAATTCGCCCTCGTTCATGTCGCGCTCGTCATAATTGATGTCCCAGTCCCTGGTGTCTTTGTCCTTGCCAGGCGTTTTCTTGTTGACTGTTGCGTCATCGGAGTGGGTGATGACGCGCGGTTTAGCGCTGCTGACACCGTTGTTGGACCCGCCAGCATGGCTGCTTTCGGACTGTCCTCTGGCGTCCTGCTCGATCTGCGTTTTGGACGGTTTTTCATTTTTTGCCACGTCTGGCCTCCCGAGCTGGTAATGTGGTTTCAATTGTTTCATCGCTCTCCGCGATTGCCTGGCGAAATCCCTTGTCTGCCTCCTTCACCAGCTTCTTGCGGCGCCGGTTGGCGACGAGGTCATCGGCAGCGCGCGCATCATCCGTTTCCGGCGGAATAGGTTCGGGGCCGTCACTTCCGAGCTCGCCCCATGACGCATCCCATGGGACACCTTCCACGAGTTCGATAAAGATCGGCCTGCCGCTGTCTCCATTGTGCGAGTTGGCCAGTTTGAAAGCCGCGTCAGGCTCCATTTCCTCACCCGGGAATATCGTGTCATCTGCACCTGGCTCAGCAATCTTGCGCACGTAGCCGCGGATCTGGTCGCCCGAGTGATAGAATTTGATCACGAGCGATCTGGCTGGCGCGGCGCCGGGCGAATATCGGAGGAAAGGCGGTCGGTCATGCGAGGCATCGAAGTCAGCCTCCCCGGCCTTGTACCAATGCGCGAGATCCCGGCCTTCGGGGCGTCCCTCGCTTTCCCAGATCTGATAGGCCCGCAACCTTCTTGTCTCTTCGTCGATCATGGCTTGTCTCCCGGAATTTCCGCAGCGCTACTTGTTCAGGTCCTTCGCCATCATCAGATGATGTTCCAGAGCGGGTCGGGTACTCACGGCCCACGCCTTCAGGTCGGCATTGTCGCCTTCATCGCCGTAGCGTTTGAACAGGTCGACGGCGTCTTCGTGAACCGATTCCTGATCAGAGTGATATTGCTTGTTGAAGTCCGCCCCCTGGAGACCGTTCAGCGTGTCGAGCATGCTCTGCTGGCTGGACGTCATGGCGGTGGGAAGGGGAGCCGTGACCTTTCCGCTTGTCACCAGCCCTTTGAGTTCGTCGGTGGTCTTTTGATGATCTGTGACCATCTGCTGTGCGAAGGCTTTCGTCGCATCGTCACCGCGTTCGATGGCAAGTTTGCTCGAGGCGATCTCGAACATATCGCTGGTAGCGGCTTCCTTGACGAAGTCTTCCGTCTTTGGGGCAACGCCGATCAGGGAATTGACGCCGGTCTTCTCGGCGGCGGACTGGGCGAAGGCCGGGCCTGCAAGAACGAGGGCGAGCGTAGCGATAGCAAGATGTTTCATGGGGATCTCCTAGATTTCTACCCCGTAAACGGTCCGTCGACCCGAGTGTTCCGTCAAATATCCGGGATTGGATATATAAACACATCGCCGAGGACGCCCGCGGCAACCACGATGAGACGCACCGTCCGAAATTCCGTCCGGCGCGTCTGAAACGGTTTCAGTTGACAACTTTCAGGACGACCTTGCCGCGGATGTGTCTCTCATTGAGGGCCGCCTGCGCTTCTGCGGCCTCATTAAGCTCAAAGGTGCTGGCGATCACGACCTTGACCTTGCCTTGATCGATCAATTCCGCGATCTCTCGCAACTGAGCGCCGTTTGGCTGCGCGGTGTAGCGGCCGACGCGAATGCTTAATTCCGCAGCGCGCGCCTTGTCCGGCTCCTGCAGCGTGGAAATCAACGCACCTCCCGGCTTGACGACATTGAAGCCACGCTCCTGCGTTTCACCAGCGATCAAGTCGAACACCAGGTCCACCGGCTCGATCACGTCCTCGAACTTTTCGGACTTGTAATCGATCAC
The DNA here is from genome assembly GCF_010668395.1 of Martinezella lusitana. Lineage (GTDB taxonomy): Bacteria > Pseudomonadota > Alphaproteobacteria > Rhizobiales > Rhizobiaceae > Rhizobium > Rhizobium lusitanum_A. The sequence goes on along the minus strand of NZ_WUEY01000012.1, from coordinate 139,556 downwards.
CTGATCGGCCCCGAGATCGCTTACGAACTCCTTTTCGGACGCCGATACGGTTGTTGCGACCCAGGCGCCCTTTGCCTTGGCGAACTGAATGGCGAAATGGCCAACACCGCCAGCGCCACCGTGGATCAAAACATGCTGGCCCTGCCGAAGACCGCCATGGTCGAAGAGACCCTGCCAGGCGGTGATGCCGGCGAGCGGCACGGCGGCTGCGCCGACCTGGTCCAGTGATTTTGGTTTCGCAGCCACCTCGTCAGCCCGTGCCAGCACGAATTCCTCGTAACCTCCATGTTCTGGCGAGAGAAACGCAAAGACCTCGTCGCCGATGAGGAAGCTTGAGACGTCGTCGCCGGCGGCGGCGATTTGTCCGCTGACATCGCGCCCGAGCACATAGGGCAGGTCCTTCTCGGTGACCACAGGATACTTGCCCTCGCGCATCTTCGCATCGACCGGATTGACGCTTGCGGCAAAGACTTTGATGAGGACTTCGTTGGCAGACGGGGTCGGCCGATCGATCTCCTCGATTGCCATGACTTCCGGACCGCCGAATCGATGAATGCGCACAGCCTGCATGATGAAACTCCTTTGATGGTCGGGATTGTTCGTTCTTCAACGGAAACCGCACTGCAAAGCGATTGTTCCCTGGCAGTCGGCGCGCAGGGAACAACTCGGCTGATGATCGGTTTCGCCTTGCAAACCGGAGGCACCAACCCCGCCCAACTAGGTCGTTGGAATGGCCGGCCCTTTTTCACAGCAGGAGCAACCATGTCTTTGAAAGCGCTCGCCTTGAACGGCACCCTGAAGTCCTCGGACTCTTCCGAGCCATCCTCCACCGGCAAATTGCTCGAACTCATTGCTGAAGAGTTCAAGACGCACGGCGTCGAAACCGAGAGCATTCGACTTGCCGATCATAACATAAAGCCGGGCGTGACGTCGGACGAAGGCGAAGGCGACGCTTGGCCCGACATCCGCAAAAAGGTTCTGGAAGCCGACATTCTGCTGGTCGGCACGCCGATCTGGCTCGGGCAGCCGGGAAGCGTCTGTAAGCGGGCGCTGGAGCGCATGGACGCATTTCTCGAAGAGACCGACGATCAGGGTCGTATGGTGTCCTACGGCAAGGTCGCCGCGGTTGCGGTGGTCGGTAACGAGGATGGCGCTCACCACGTTTCCGCGGAAGTGTTTCAGGCCCTCAACGATGTCGGCTTCACGATTCCGGCCAATGCGGTTGCCTACTGGGTCGGCGAGGCCATGGGATCGACGAACTTTGTCGATCTCAAAAAGACCCCGGAGGCGGTTCAGACGATGATATCGATGCTGGCGCGCAATACGGTTCATCTCGCCAAGCTTCTGAAGAAATCCCAATATCCGGGCGAGGAGGGGTAGCAGGCAATGCCGACGACCACCCGCAAGGCACAGGTCCCGCCTGCTTTTGCAGAACCCATCCACGAACAACAAGTTTGAGCGCGTTGCGGCACCAAGCTGAAGCCCGTGAACGGTGTGATCTCTACCGGGATGCCACCCAAACCGTGTTCGACGAAGGCCCATCCGAGGCAAGGGTTGTGCTGATTGGCGAGCAACCGGGAGATCAGGAGGACATCGCCGGCAAGCCTTTCGTCGGGCCTACGGGCAGGCTGCTCCACGAATGTCTGGAGGAAGCCGGCGTTGGTCGATCGCTCTGCTACGTGACCAATGCGGTCAAGCACTTCAAGTTCGAAAGACGCGGCAAACGGCGCCTTCATGCCAGGCCGAACGCCGGTGAGATACAACGTTGCGCCTGGTGGCTGGGCGGCGAACTTGAGCTCCTTCGGCCTGACCTCATCGTGGCGCTCGGGGCGACAGCCCTCTACGTCCTGATGGGCCGGTCGGTCGGACTGACGAAGGAACGGGGCCACGTTCTGCCAGCAGCAAGCGGCACACCTGTTCTCGTCACGATCCATCCCTCCTACCTGCTCCGGATCCGCGACCACGATGATCGCGAGAGCGAGCGGCGACGCTTTGTCGGCGACCTCAAGAGCATTCGCGACCACCTGGATGCCGGCCGTTCCGTCGATCTGCTGCTGGCGAATGCCGGGCGTGGTCTGGGCAAGGGCTTCCTTGAGCAGGACTTCGCCGAGGCTCGCAGGGTCATCGATACGAACGTTGTCGGCACGGTGTATCTGATCCAGCAGATCGGAAACCAGATGCGGGCGAGGGGCGCCGGCAAGATCCTCATCACCGGATCGATCGCCGGGTTCATTCCGGGTAGTTATCAAGCCGTCTATAACGGCAGCAAGGCTTTCCTGAACAGCTTCTCGTTTGCCCTTCGCAACGAACTCCAGGATACCGGCGTGACCGTCACCTGCCTGATGCCGGGCCCGACGGACACGCCGAGAAGGACGATCCGGCCGACGTCGCCAAGGTCGGCTTCGATGCCATGATGGATGGCGAGGGTGATGTGGTCGCGGGCTGGAAGAATAAGTTCCAGGCTGCGATGGCCAATGTCACGCCGGCGTCGGTGCTCGCCTCGCAGCATGCCAAGATGGCGGCACCGGGAACGGCAAAGAACTGAGCCCAAAGCACCAACCGGATATCGTGTTCGCAGTTTTTTCTCTTCCAAGGCAAAGGGCCTCGTCCGAGCGCTGAGGCCCTTTGCCCTTTCGCATGGCGGCCATTCCGGGGAATTGTAATATTCTCTGCGAGTACCCATATGTTGGACTTGCCAGCCAACTCTTGGGATTCGTCCGTCGTCTTTTTAGCCGACGGCAAGCTCCCGCCCTCCGACTGTTTCGTGACGGGCAAATCCAACAACAATTGATGACGCCTGCCGATTGGCAGGCAAAAGGAAACTCGTTGAACCAGATAAACATCGCTGCCGCGCCTGCGGCCGCGAAGCCGCGTGAGCGCGGCGAGGCCGTCGTTGGGCCGACCGAGAGCTGGAAACCATATCCATGCCTCCTCACAAGCCGTGAACTGCAGGACGTGGTCGCCAAACAGCTCGGCTGATCGTGACGCTCGCGCGCAACACAAAAAATAAGGAGAAAATGCAAGTGCTCGTCAGAGACAACAATGTCGACCAGGCCCTCAGGGTCCTGAAGAAAAAGATGCAACGCGAAGGACTTTTTCGCGAAATGAAGGAACGGCGCGCTTACGAAAAGCCGTCTGAACGGCGCGTACGGGAAAAGGCGCAGGCCATCAGCCGCCATCGCAAGAAGCTGCAACGCGAAGGATTGATCGCCGCCCCGCGACGGAAGGCCTCCATTCGCTAGTATTAATCCAATCGCTCCGCCGTGTGCGGAGTGGCATTGTTTGAAAGAATTGAAGATGGAAGAGCTCACCAGCATAATGATCTCCGAAGAGCGGCTGGAGGATTGCCGCGACGTTATAGAACCGGAACTCCAGGATCTGATCCGGGATGCGCTGCGGGCGGGTTTCTCGCGCGAAGAAATCCTGATTGCCGTCAGCGAACTGGTCGCCGAGGACTTTGCGACCGTGATGAAAACGCCGCGCGTGCATTGAGACGACAGGTAGCTTGAGAACCGGATATGAGCGAGATGAAACAGCATGACCTCTTCGGCGCGATCGAGCCGGCACTTCCGGAGGGTTTTCGCTATGCACCCGATGTCGTCCCCCACAATCTGCAGCAGGCGCTTCTCGAAAAGATGCCCGGGCTGCCGTTTAAAGCTTTCGATTTCCACGGTTTCGAGGGCAAACGCAGGACAGTTTCGTATGGCTGGAAATACGACTTCGATACGGAGCGCGTCCGAAAAGGCGACGATATTCCGCCGTTTCTTTTGCCCCTGCGCGAGATGGCAGGCAGTTTCGCTGGCATCGACCCCGACCGGTTGGAACAGGCCTTGGTGACCGAATATGGTCCCGGCGCTCCGATCGGTTGGCACAAAGACAAATTCGTCTTCGGTCGCGTGGTCGGTATCTCGCTTCTCTCTCCCTGCATCTTCAGGCTGAGGCGACGCCACGGCGACAGGTGGCAGCGTAGCTCGATCATTGCTGAACCAGGATCGGCCTACGTGATGGCTGGCGACGCAAGAACCCTTTGGGAGCATTCCATCCCGCCGGTCGACCAGCTTCGTTATTCGATCACCTTCCGCGAACTAAACAGCGCGGCATGAGGTCGGCTTACAGGCGGCATATTACGGCGTCAGCTATTCCCAAGCCGGATCGCCATTCATCTGCACAGTGAAACCTTTACCCGACAAAGATGTTACCTGCTCACTGAGACAATGAAGTAAGCAGTTGGCAGTATCAGAGACCCCGGTCCACGGTGATCAGCCGACCGTCGCATCCCTACGGGCCAGCGGGATCACAAGGAGCTTAGCGCGGCAGCGTTCGAGCGCACCAGGATGCCGATGGTCGTTGCCGACGCAAGACAACCCGAATATCCGATCGTTCTCGCCAACCAGGCATTCCTCGATCTCACAGGTTATGCAGCGGACGAGATCGTCGGTCGAAACTGCAGGTTCCTGCAAGGGCCGGGGACCTCGCCCGCTGCAGTGGCCGAAGTCCGTTACGCGTTGACGGCCGGCAAGGGCGTGGATGTAGAGCTTCTGAATTACAAGAAGGACGGGTCTCCGTTTTGGAACCAGCTCCACGTCAGCCCTATCCTCGACGACGACGGAGAAGTCGCTTATTTCTTCGCGTCTCAGATCGACGTGACGGAGTACCGAAAAGTCCAAGCGCTGGAAGCCTCTGAACATCGGCTGCTAATGGAAGTCGACCATCGAGCCAAAAATGTTCTCGCGATCGTCGACAGTATCGTGCGGCTCAGCAACGCTGATAATCCTGCGGCATACGCCTCCGCCGTACAGGAGCGTGTTCAATCGCTGGCGCGGGCGCACGCGCTGCTGTCCGAGAACTCCTGGAAGGCGATCGACATACGAAATGTCATCGAGGCGCAGATCTCACGCTATCCAGACAGCCACATCACCATGAGTGGACCAGGGTATCTCGTTGTTCCCGAAGCCGTCCAGTCGCTGTCGCTGGTCATCCACGAGCTCGCGGTCAACGCCGTACACATGGAGCTCTGTCACGGCACGGTCACGGACGTCTCGCGATAGCGTGGGAGCCAAGCCTGGAGGACGGCCGCCTCATCATGACCTGGACCGAAAGTGGGGGTGCTCCCAAGCCGCAGGAGCTAATCAAAGGCTTCGGAACCATTATCGTTGGAGCGCTCATCGAAAAACAACTCCGAGGCTCCATTATCCGCGATTGGCGAGACGACAGCCTGGCGGTGACACTCGAAATATGGCCCGGCTAGGTGTCAACCATGGGTGCCGGCTCCAAGCGTGCTGCCGAGGCGTTTTTCAGCATTGAAACGGTGATCGGAGAGGTGAAAGCGCGTGGAATTGCTCCCACGCGCAGTTTCAATGTTATTTGATCGGGGGCGACGCCTTGCCTAGTTTCACGGACGGCTCCCTGCCCCAGACACGCAATTTGCCAAGTTCGGCAACGAAGGCGGAAAGTCCTTCTTCCCCCGGCAGGGAAAGAACGCCTTCGTCGAGTGAATCGGCAATCCCGGCCTTCTCCAACAGCGGGACTGCTGAGTGATCGTAGCCGATGAACTTGCAGTGCTGGAAGGCGTCCGCCACGAAGTCGCGCGCCGCCGCCTCGTTGACGAGATCCTCTGTGGCAGAGGCCGAAGTCAGAATGGCAACAGCATCGAACAAAACCGAGGGACCGCCATCGATCATATGATGTGCCGCGATCAATGTACCGTCAGACGCCGTCACGCCGCCGACCTTCGGCGCGATCAGTTCGAAGACTGCTTTCTCCTTGGTGATGGCGTCGGTCAACCCCTTCAACAGCTTGGCATCCACACCATCGGTGATCAGAATGCCGAGCTTGCGCCCTTCGAAGCGTTTGGGACCGCGTTCGACGATGCTGAGCGCCGGCGACGGTTCCAGGTCCTGGCGGGTCGGCATCGCCGCATCGGCCGCCTTGGGCATGGACTTGAAGCCGAGCTTCTGCGCAACCGTGGTTGCCAGCGTCTCATCGATGTTCATCAGATGTGAGACCATCCGCTCGCGAATGACCAGCGTCTCGACCTTGCTCAGTTCGAACGTCAGCGCAGATGCGATGTGGCGCTGCTCGGCGCCGGTCTGGCTGATGTAGAATTGCCGGGCCTGGCTGTAATGGTCGGCAAAGCTCTGCGGACGCAGCCGCGCCTTGGTGCCCTGCTCCTCAGACGCAAAGTGGCGATAGCCCTGCATCGGCGACTCGCGCGGCCCCTCATTGCGCGAATTCGGTTGATAATTGGTCCGCCCGATGGGATTGCGCATCGCCATGTGCCCATCCTGCTGGAAGTTGTGCATGGGACACTTCGGCGCGTTGATCGGCAGATGCGTGAAGTTCGGGCCGCCAAGTCGCTTCAGCTGCGTATCGAGATAGGAGAAGTTGCGGCCCTGCAGCAGCGGATCGTTCGAAAAGTCGATGCCCGGCGGGACGTTCTGAGTCATGAACGCGACCTGCTCGGTCTCGGCAAAGAAGTTGTCGGGCATGCGATCGAGAACGAGCCGGCCGATCGGCTGGGGCTTGAGGAGCTCTTCTGGAATGATCTTGGTCGGATCGAGCACGTCGAAATCGAAACTGTCGGCGAAAGCCTGGTCGAAGAGCTGGACCTGCAGCTCCCATTCAGGGAAATTGCCGGACTGGATTGCGTTCCACAGGTCACGGCGATGGAAATCCGGATCGGCGCCGTTGATCTTGACCGCCTCGTTCCAGGCAACCGACTGAAGACCGAGCTTTGGTTTCCAATGGAACTTGACGAAGGTGGATTCGTCTCTGGCGTTGACGAAGCGGAAAGTGTGGACACCGAAACCTTCCATGAAGCGAAGCGAGCGCGGGATGGTGCGGTCCGACATGATCCACATGACCATGTTCATGCTTTCCGGCGTCAGGCTGATGAAATCCCAGAAACTGTCGTGCGCTGTCTGCGCCTGCGGGAAAGCCCGATCCGGTTCCTGCTTGGCGGCATGGATCAGGTCGGGGAACTTGATGGCGTCCTGAATGAAGAAGACCGGGATGTTGTTACCGACGAGATCCCAGTTGCCCTCCTGCGTATAGATCTTGACGGCGAAGCCTCGGACGTCGCGGGCGAGATCGGCCGAGCCCTTGTTGCCGGCGACCGTGGAAAAGCGCACGAAGGCGGGCGTCTTCTCGCCCGGACGCTGGAAAAGGTCGGCCCTGGTGTATTTCGCCAGCGATTCATAGGTCTCGAAATACCCATGGGCGCCGTAGCCGCGCGCATGCACGACGCGTTCTGGAATGCGCTCGTGGTCGAAGTGAAAGATCTTCTCGCGGAAATGAAAATCGTCGACGACAAGCGGACCACGCGCGCCGACGCGCAACGAATTCTGGTCATCGGCCACCGGCCCGCCCTGGGCGGTGGTTAGGACAGGTGTATCGCCCTCGGCGAACTGGTGCAGCTCGCCGCCGGCGCCACGCTGGAGCTTCTGGTCGTGGATGGTCGCAGTTTCAAGTTTCGGGGCGGGTGACGCCGGAGTGATTTTCTTGGCCATGTGTGGCTCCTGGTGAATGGAGAAGGGTCAGCAGACCGAAAAGCAAAAAGGCCGCCTCGAAGGGCGGCCTGATTAGTGACAACGGATATTTTAGCTGGCTTTCCTCTGCGAACCCTTCGGGTTTGCGGAGGCTTCACCAAGGGCGGTCAGCTTCTGGTCGGTGGCAATCTCTTCCTGGAGCGTAGCATCCAGGAGCGGAATGGCATCCTTGAGGCCGAGCTGCTTGGCCCAGGACTTCAGCGTACCGTAGCGAGCGATCTCATAATGTTCGACCGCCTGCGCAGAGGAGATAAGGCCCGCGTCGAGCGCCGCAGTGCCCTTGTACTCCTCCATGATTTCCTCGCCCTCAGCGAGAATGCCCTGGATCGCTTCGCAGGTCTTGCCGCGCGCCGGCTTGCCGATGAGCTCGAAGATCTGTTCGAGGCGTTCGATCTGGACCTGGGTCTCGTCGCGATGCTGCAGGAAGCCGGCCTTGCCTTCGTCCGACTGTGCCGCACGCGCCATTTTCGGCAGAGCCTTCAGGATCTGCTTTTCAGCGAAGTAGATGTCTTTCAGAGTGTCGAGGAAGAGGTCATTCAGGGTCTTTTCAGTGGCCATGGTTGGGCTCCGATCACAATTTCGAGAGTGGGGACCCGAATAACACCCATGGCGCGTCGAAGTTCCCCTTTGGATCCTTCGAACGTATAAAATCGTAGAAGGATTGGCTTGAGGAGGTGCTCCGGGTTGCATGCAGGCGCGCCACTCCACTTTCCATCCAGTGTTTTCGCTTCGTGGTTACTCCTGATACTGTCGCCGCTTGTACCGGGCCGACCGCACTTTGGCGCCTTGTGACCCCGCGCCGAAATCCAGTGTCCGTTGATGATGGGCTGGGTACGTGCCGACTTCCGCTGCTCCGGATTTACTGCATTTGCTAGCCGCCTAGCAGGCATGCTCGGTCTTCGGCCTCCTTGCTTATACGCCCCGGTCGGCACAGCTTTCGGCAATATGGCCGCCTATGGGTTCCTGCTTGTCTAGGCGGACATGACATTGCGCCTTTGTCGAAGTCAGGATGAGCGTAACGGCTCAGAAAATTTGTCCGGGGGCAGCAGGCTTCCAGGAACAATGGGAGGAAGCGGGGGTTCGCAGACATGCATTTCCATGCAACCGCGAAACCATTGGGTGTCACCATGCACGACAAAACGTCCTTGAACGATCCTCGCAAGCTCTATCCCGCGCCGCCTTTTCCCGACCAACCACAGCCGGCGCCCGGCCTTGCCCACAAGATGGATCCTGTCCCGGATCACGGTGAGCAAAGCTATCGCGGATCGGGAAGGCTCACTGGCCGCAAGGCGCTCATCACCGGAGGAGATTCCGGTATCGGCCGCGCCGCCGCCATCGCTTTTGCTCGCGAGGGCGCCGATGTCGCCATCACCTACCTCCCTGACGAAGAAGCCGACGCCAAAGAGGTGATCGGTCGTATCGAAGCCGAGCGGCGCAAGGCCGTTGCGCTCCCGGGCGACATCAAAGACGAAACTTGGTGCCGCGAACTGATCGAGAAAACTGTGTCCGGCCTTGGCGGTATTGACATCCTCGTTGTCAATGCCGGCCGGCAGCAATATCGCGAGACGATCGAAGAGTTGTCGACCGAAGATTTCGATAAGACGATGAAGACCAATCTCTATGCGCTACACTGGATCGCTCAAGCCGCTGTGCCCCATATGCCGGCGGGATCCGCCGTGGTAACGACCGCCTCCATCCAGGCCTATCAGCCGTCGCCGATCCTGCTCGACTATGCCACGACCAAGGCTGGTATCGTCGCCTACACCAAGGCGCTCGCCAAGCAACTGATCGAGCGCGGCATTCGCGCCAATGTCGTCGCGCCCGGTCCGGTTTGGACGGTTCTGCAGCCAAGCGGTGGCCAGCCGGACGAGAAGGTCAAGAACTTCGGCAAGGACAGTGATTTCGGTCGCCCCGGCCAGCCGGTCGAGCTCGCTCCGGTCTTCGTCCTCCTCGCCTCGCAGGAAGCGAGCTTCATCAACGGCGAGGTCTACGGTGTCACCGGCGGTAAGGGCGTCACTTGATCGAACCAACTTCGGAGGTTGTCCATGGCGCAAGCACCGACTTTGAAACATGTCTCCGCGGGGGTCCTGAATATTGCGTATTACGATTCAGGTTCCGCGGATGGCGTTGCAACGATCCTGCTTCATGGCTTTCCCTATGATGCTCACGCCTATGACGAGGTCGCTGCTCGGCTAGCCGGCTCTGGCCATCGCTGCATCGTGCCGTTCCTGCGCGGCTATGGTCAAACCCGGTTTCTGTCTTCAAACACGATGCGCTCCGGGGAGCAGGCGGCGCTTGGGGCGGATCTGTTGGCATTGATGGACAGTCTGTCGATCGAAAAAGCGATCCTCGGAGGATACGACTGGGGCGGACGTGCTGCCTGCATCGTTGCCGCCTTACGGCCGGAAAGGGTGTTGGGGCTGGTCAGCGCCGGGGCGACCTATAACATCCAGGATATCGCCGGCGCCGCGAATCCGGGTTCGCCGGATCAGGAGGCGCGGGACTGGTACCAGTACTATTTCCATACCGATCGAGGGCGAAAGGGCCTCGAGCAAAAGCGAAGCGAGATAGCCCGGCTTCTCTGGCAGACATGGTCGCCATCTTGGCATTTCGATGCGGACGCATTCGAGCAAAGCGCGGCTTCCTTCGATAACCCTGACTTTGTTGACGTGGTAATTCATTCGTACCGGCACCGTTACGGCGTGGTGCCGGGTGATCCCGCTTACGCGCCCCTCGAAGCGCTATTGGCGAAGCAGCCGCCGATCTCGGTTCCGACCATCGTGCTGCTCGGTGCAGACGACGGCGTCGATCCTCCCCCGTCACAGGACGAGGAGGCCAAGCATTTCACGGGGCCATACATTCGTCGTGTGCTGCCGCGTGTCGGTCACAACGTGCCGCAGGAAGTCCCGACCGTGTTCGCGGGTGCAATGCGCGAACTGCGCGAGATGGGCTAAGGACAGGAGTGGTGCGTTAATTCACTGCATCTTCGCCTCAATCGCCTGACCGACGATCGTAAGCTGCAACCTCGGTTCGCCACCGAGGAAGCTTCTCTTCGACAAGCTGCATCTGCTCCAGGCGCTCGACAACCCTTTCGGACAGCCGCTTGTCGCCGACCAGCCAGCCCCTGCCGGCTTTGCGCTGCCGGCGGAAAAAGGCGATGGCCGCAAGCGCTTCGCGCTGCGCCCGGGTGAGGGCTTTGACTGTTTCGCTTGCGTTGAGGTGTTCGGTGTCGAGCACGCGGTCATCCCTTCTGGTCGGGACGCGGTCGATCGGCGGCCGGCCAGGCATTAGAGGGCTCATCAATTGAGTCTTCCGCTGGGTCGGGGTCCCGATCATAAGCAAGCTGGCGCTTTGCCAGCACGTCCTGCAGCGTCTCGATCACCACGGCCGTCCCATGTCCCTCGCTGGCAAACCGATCGATGACATCGGCCACGAGATCGTCGAGTTGTTTGAACAGTCGTCCGGAGATGTCAGGATCGTTGGTCATGGACCGCCCCTTTCAAACCGTGGTTCGCCGTTGGTGCCATTCCTTGTAAGGTGCCAGCAACTGACCGGGAAAGCGATCCTCGATCGCGGTTTCGACGAGTGCGATCCTAGCGAATATGTCGCTTGTCTCGCGGGCCTCGACCGCGACGTCCTCGCTCTCCCCTTCGAGCGTTTGCATGAGAGCAAACAGCTCATCATCCGGCATCATTGAAAGGTCGTCCACGAAGTACGCTGCATCGAAATCCTGTCGCTCGGCCATGGCGTTTGGTTCCTCACGTGCAAACATGCTCTCGGCGATAACGACTTAGTCATCATCGAGTTCAATCCAGACTGGCGCATGATCGCTGGTGTGCTCCCAGCTGCGGGCGAACTTGTCGATGCCGCAGATCTGGAGCCGATCACGCAGGGAAGGGGCTGAGCAGGAGATGATCGATGCGCAGGCCGGCGTCGCGCGCGAAGGCAACTCTTCGTCGGTCTCCGCCCGCTGCTGTCGGACCCGATCGGCTTCGTCGGCGTCGGCTCTGCCGGGAGGAACTGCCGAATGCGTGGCGGATATCGGATCCAATGCCGGAAAGCTGTCTTCAAGTCCGGTATCGAGACCGTCCTTCGCAGCGCCCTCGCGCTGCTCTGCTTGTTCGATTTCCATGGACTGCACTGCTGGAGAATTCCTCGGGTCGGGCATCGTCGTTCTCCTGTGTGCTCAGGAAGTCCGTCGAAGCGCCGAAGTTCCATCTTTTGCCGTCGCATCGGAAGGAAATCGTTGTGCGTCGGTCGTTGTCAAAGGTCCGGTAAGACTGCCGGAACGGAACACCCATTCGCGAGAAAGGTTAGCTTGGCAGAAGCTGGCGGAAGGAGAAAGCATCATGGGAATGAATAAGCCGAAAGACGGTGCGCCGGGCACCACCGACCAGTCTCCCCGTTGGGAGGGCCCTCAAGAAAACACGCCACCGGGATGCATGCCCGCAAAGGACGATCCAGACCGGGCTGAAGATGCGAACGGCGAGACTAACGCCGACCCTGAGGTCAAGAAAATTTCCAACGGTCTCAAGCAGAAGGTGATTGAGATGACGGATGTCGAAAAGGATGCGAAGGGCCAATACGCCAAGTCGGTCGGTGATCGAAAGGCAACCGGTGTGGCCAGCGCCAAGCCGACCGTCGTCAACAGATCGGAAGATGCGACGGAGCATAAGGCGCCCACTTGCAAGAAGCCGGTCAAGGCTGGGACATCAACTACGATCCAGCCCACATGAACGAAGGCGAGAGGAGCTAGTCGGGATCTCTTGGGGCTTAGACGACTTCCAGCGGGAGCAATGTCGGAGCGGGAAGTTCGACCACAATGGGATCTCCTGGCGAAACGAACCCACCCTTGACGGCGGTGGTCATGACGCTGGTCTTCCTCACAAGCTCACCATCCGGCCCTTTCCCGAGAACAGCTTTCAGACGGCCAGGCTGAAACTTTTCGATTTGCGAACAGGATTGCGCAGGCCACGACCATACAACCGTCGTCCGGATGTCGGCGCTCTGCGCCGAAACTGGAGACCTTGATACACTAAACTTTTTATTTCCTGGTCGCGCTCAGCGTCCCGTAAAGTATGCATCCGGGCGGTGACGCTTCTGGAAACACGACAGCACCAGCCGTGGTTTTCGAAAGGGCGACGCACTCGCTCCGAAACGACCTGGGGCATTTCGAGGCTACCGTCCGTCGAAATCCCACTGCGGCTCTTCAGCTCCTTTTGGCCCTACAAAAAGCGCTCGGAGGGTTGGGAGGCATCCTTCAACCTGCCCTCATCGATCCGCACGCTAAGCAATCGAAGTTTAGGTACTTAGATGGTCCGATGAGCAGGTAGCGGGTTCGTCTCCCATCAAGGGGTTAGGCTGGCAAATCGTCCATGGTCGACTGTGCTGTACCATGGAATTTGGCAGATCACACGTGATGTTCGGGGCTGCAACACCTTCAGCAAAAATAGGTCTATTGAAATTCTTAGCGTAAAATCCGGCTTATCCTGGCTGGTAAAACCCGTCCGGAGTATGTAAATTTCAAGATTGAAGTGCCAACTAAAATCCACACCGGTATCGCTTTGACGCGCTTCGACGAGCGCATCGCCCATTCACCTGTCTGAAGCGGCTTGATCGAACAGTCGCGGCGCCCTGGTCTTTATCGTGAACTCCTGGGTCAACGCCGCCCTCATAAAACACAGAGTTCAGCGCCCAATATCATGAACGTTCAAGGCATATCACCATAATATTCGCTATCCCTGCATCTCAAAAGCATCTACAAACCGCATTTCTCCGATCGAATGCGGGCCCGAGAGGGTGATCCTTTGCACTAGGTTTCTCGGAACATCTTTGTAAGTAAGTTGGCCATCGCTTTCGAAACCGAACCGGCTATAAATGGGGATCGCCTATCAGGGCAATACCGAGCGCCGCGTGTTCGCGAAAATGAGCAACGCCGCTTGCCACAGACGTCTTCCTATGCCTGAACGCTGTCGCTCGGGCTCGACAGAAACTGGACCTAGACTGAACCAACCTTCAATGGCGTCGCCAATTGTCAGGGGTGAGAACGCGATATGGCCGATGATCACGCCGCCTTCTTCGGCCACTAACGACAACGTGAGATGTCCTGCACCACGCAACGCCGTAATGATCGATGCTTCACTGCCATCGCTGAACGCCATTGGTAGGAAGGCTCGTCTGGTCAGATCATCAATTGCCGCAATGTCGGAAGAGGTTTCGCTTCTGATTATCATGCATTGTTCCAATTCGACCTTGCCAGTAACTAAGAAAACCGCCGCAAGCAGAAACTTGCGGCGGGCATTTACTATTTTGTGAATCGGCACCAGCGTATCAACTGGCCGTCTTCCTCATCGTATCGTTCGCCAATCATGGCGAAGCCGTTGCGCTGAAGGACGCGTTGGGACGCACGGTTGTCCAGACTAGTTTCCGCCGTGACGGTATTAATGCCCGGCGTATTGCTAGCCCACTCAACAATATCTGCGATTGCCTGGCTCGCAGCGATACCGTATCCGATATCGATGACACCGTTCTCGGGTGAACGCGTCACGGAACACATTCCGACGACCTCGTTGTCATGAACAATGAGCCACGAAGCTGGCGTGAAGGTCTGTCGGATCTTGGCCGCTACCTCTGCAAGCATCTCCAGAACAGGCGCGGGCGCGATGGGCGTGTCTGCAAGGGTAAATGTTCGAGGCGCACAGCCGCAGATAAGCGAGGTGTAATCCTCGCTTGTCGTTTCGACGATCATCTGATTTCTTTCGATTAAAGCGATATAGCGCACAAACGGCGCGGTTCTGCCTCGACCGATCAATTAATGACGCTGACGCGTAAGCTACAGACCGGCCGCGACGCGGTGGAAGGTGGGATCCGTGAGCAAAGGCATTCTCCTGTTTTTCGTATTTTTCGCTGAAGAAGCGATTGGTGTAAAGATAAAATTCTGGCATCGCGGACGGTCAGATTACCACCTGCGGCGCTAATGAGGTCTCAGCGTAATCGAGCACTTGAGTCAGAGTCGGCTAAGTGCTCAGGTCTATACTGGCACTCAAGCTGTCGGAGTGATCGCAAATGACAAGAACCGAGCGTCTTTTGACTTTGCTTCAGGCCCTTCGCAAGAAACGAACACCGGTTACGGCGTTGACTCTTGCAAATGAGTTTGAGGTCAGTGAGCGAACGATTTATCGCGACATTCAGACCCTTATCGCACAGGGTGCCATGATCTCCGGCGAAGGCGGGGTGGGATACATTCTGCGTGATGACTTCTTCCTGCCGCCCCTCGCGTTCGATAGGGAAGAGGCTTCAGCCATTATGCTTGGTCTCCGTTTCGTGCTCTGCCGAGGCGATCCTTTGCAAATTGCTGCCGCGGAGTCGGCACGTGGCAAGCTGACAGCCGCGGCACCAGAGCGCTTTACGGCAACCGATGAGATTTCGTCACCACTTCTCGTCGGGCCACTAAACTCCGTGCGCATTCAGGCCCTGACAGCGGTTCGGGATTGCCTTAAGACGGAGTGTAAGCTCGCGATCGAATATATCGATGCCGATGGGTCGCGCAGCCGCAGAACGACCTGGCCCGTTGCGATTGGCTGGTTCGACCATTGCGAGATGCTAGCGGCTTGGTGCGAAAGCCGTAGCGCGTTTCGCCACTTTCGTGTCGATCGACTTATCGCGGTACAAAAGATCGACGAACGTCCGCCCATTTCCCGGTCCAGACTCATAGCGCGCTATAAGGAAGTCGAACAAGGCATCGCCCTATAGTACGCCCCTGACGAAAATTGTCAAAGCACCCTGTTATGATCGTGCAAACACGAAACGGAGTTGCATGATGTTTATTGTTATGGGTGCGACAGGTCATGTCGGCCGGGCGGTCGCCAATGCTCTTCTAGCTGACCGGAAAGATGTAACCGTGCTTACGCGTCAGCCTGACCAAGCGAATGAATGGCGTGAAAAAGGAGCTCTGGTGCTTCGCGCGGACGCGGAAGACGTCGCATCGATGCAAACCGCGTTTCGCAGCGGTCGACGTGCATTCCTGCTTAACCCGCCTGCTCGCCCAGATACCGACACCAATGCGACCGAACTGCGCACGGCACGTAACATCCTGGCCGCCCTTGATGGCTCCGGCTTAGAAAAGGTCGTCGCCGCATCCACATACGGCGCCAGACCTGGAAACGGAATAGGCGACCTGACGACGCTTTGGGAACTTGAAGAGGGTTTGCGCCGGCAGGCTATCCCCGCCGCCATCAATCGCGGCGCCTACTATATGTCGAACTGGACATCGCTAGCCGATACAGTCCGAACGACAGGTGAACTGTCGACAATGTTTCCGGCGGACACTGTGATGCCTATGGTTGCGCCCGAGGATTTAGGACAGGCGGCCGCCGCGCGGTTGCTATCCTCGATTACCGAAACGGAGCTCCAATATGTAGAAGGTCCGCAGCGGTATACCCCAACCGATGTGGCCAACGCGTTCGCCGCTGTTTTCGAGAGGGACGTGGCAGTAAACGTTATTAAGCGTGGTCAGTGGAAAACGGCTTATAGAAAGCTCGGTTTCTCCGATGCGGCAGCGCACGCCTATACGCGGATGACCGAAGAAAGTTTGGACAATGGGTTCTTCAAGCCAAGGAATCCCAAACGGGGGATGATGGATCTACAGAGGTTCGTCAACTCACAAGCGGAGCCGAGTTGAACGCAAGGATTTGGCGGGCTGAGTGCACCCTTTTCAAGTCGGCGCTGGCGAACTGCGCCAACCTCAGTATTTTCATCTTCATCCGTGAACCTTGATGCTTAGGGTGAGCGTCATCGCCCTCGGGACCTATGTAAGCCAGAGCGCCTCGGCTGTTATGGCGGCACCACCTGAGCTGTGACCATGCTCGTTATTTCCCTTCTAACGGCATACATGGCGCTGGTGGGCAGTGCCTTCAGCGGTCTGTTGGGGGTCGGCACCTATGCGTTTCTGCTGGCCAGACCTGACTGCGACATACAAATAGCTGGTTTTCGGAACGATTGTCTTGCTGAAGGGTCCGATTATGAGGTCGACACCACTTTGATATCACCACGGCGATCGACGACTTCGACAACGACTTGCCGCCCCGAACAACGTAGCGCGACGTCGCACGAGCTGCCCGACATCCGCAGGTTTCGGACCGCAATCTCATCAACGAAGGACGGCAGGCGCGGTTCGTAAAAGTTGATCGCGCGCGCATTGGGATCGAAATCGATGCCGAGGCAGGATTGCAGCAGGAAGAGTGGCGCTGCGGCTGCCCACGCCTGTGGAGAGCAAGCGACCGGATAGAAGGTCGGGCCCTGGGCGCGCTGGCGCGGCAATCCGCAGAGGAGTTCCGGAAGGCGGCGCAGGTCGATATAGGTCGAGGCCGCGAACAGGCCCTCGAATATCCGCGCCGCGTCAGAGCGATAGCCGTAACGGGCAAGTCCGCTGGCGATCAAGGCATTGTCATGCGGCCAGATCGAGCCGTTATGATAGCTCATGGGATTATAGCGCGCCTCGGTCGAGGGGATAGTGCGAATGCCCCATCCGCAGAAGGACGAAGCGCTCATCAAAGTGCGGGCGACCTGCGCGGCCCTTTCGGGATAGGCGATGCCGGTAAACAGCGCGTGGCCGGCATTCGAAGAGCGCACTCTGCAAGGGCGCTTTTCTCCGTCGAGGGCAAGCACATAAGTGCCCAGTTCCTCATCGAAAAAGGCAGCGTCGAAGGCGCGACGCAAACCTTCGGCTCGGGCAAGGAACTTGGCCGCCGGTTCCGGCCGGCCGAGCACGCGGAAAATCTCGGCCGCCGCCTGCCAGGCGCCATAGACGTAAGCCTGCACCTCGGCGATCGCGATCGGGCCCCTGGCCAGCGTCCCGTCCGCATGGAAGACTGAGTCGTGGCTATCCTTCCACGCCTGGTTGATCAGCCCTTCTTCGGTCAGCCGCCCGTATTCGACGAAGCCGTCGCCGTCGCGGTCGCCGTGCTCGTCGATCCATGTCAGCGCCGCCTCGATATGCGGCAGAAGACGATCGATGGTGGCGAGGTCGCCGGTCCGCTTGACGTATTCGCCAGCTAGCATCACGAAGAGCGGCGTCGAATCGATACTGCCGTAATAGCGGCGGAAAGGAACTTCGCCGAGTTCGGCCATCTCGCCATAGCGCACCTCATGCAGGATCTTGCCGGGCTCGGCGTCGGAAGCAGGATCAATCGCTGTGGCCTGGTTGGCCGCCAGATGCCCGAGCACGCCACGGGCGATCTGCGGGTCGAGCCAGAGGGTCTCCAGCGCAGTGATCAGCGCGTCGCGGCCGAAGACGGTGCTGAACCAGGGAATGCCGGCATAGGGATATGGCCCCTCCGGTTTGTCGGTCATCAGCATGTAGAGATCGGAGATGCTGCGGCGTGCGACCTCGTTGAAGATCTCGTTGGAGGTGACGATCGAGGCCGCGCGCGAGGACGAGGAGCGCAACGCCCGGCGGGCATCCCGCAGGGCCAGGAAGAAGGAGCGGTGGCTCGGTTGATCAGCTGCGGTTTGGTCGCAAGCGATCTCGATGAACAGCGACCGCGTCTCGTGGGGTCCGAGATGGAGATCAAAGGTGACGAGATCGCTGCGAATTTCGTCGGGCTCGGGAGCAAACAAAAGACGCGTCGATCGCCTGCGGTCGTCCAGGCCGACATAGGAGAGAAGGACACTCTCCTGATCCATGACAGCAGGAAGATGCCGGCCCTTCTTCGCTCTCAAGGTTCCCCGCACTTCGAACAGATCGGCGAAATCTGTGCCAAACGCGATTTCGACGCGGACGTGTTGGCGCCGATCGTCGTAGTTCCGGATGGCCAGCCGTTCATAGCAACGGGCATTCCATAGGAAGCGGGTCCTACGCAGGTGGACAAGGTCATGCGCGAGGATGAGCTTGCCTTTGTCGTCGAGAAGATCGGGATTGGTGAGATCGCAGGTGAGCGTCGCGTTGTCGTCTCGCAGCGTCGACGACAAGAGCATCGGTCGCTTGCCGTTGATGGTCAGGTAGAGATGCGAGAGATAACGCGTATCCCGGTGAAACAGGCCTTCCGGGCTGCCTGGCCCGGAAAGCGCATCGCCATTGTGGTCGAAGACGGCGAAGGTATCGCCGTGCTTCAGGGTGCGCGGCCGTCGCTCCTGCAGCGAGGCGGTCGCCGGGATGAAGAACTGCGCCACCGGCGCCTGGCTGGCTGCCCCCGCCGAACCGACGTCTGCAGAAGCGATCGACATGCTGATGGCCTCCGATCTATGCCACGACCTGTAGATCCAGGTCCTGGCCATTGGCGCGGCGCAGCGGCGCTGCCTTTGTGCGAACGCCCGGCAGGTTGCGATAGATGTCGAGATAGTCCCGCGCCATCCGTTCTGCGCTGAAGCGCTTCTCGAAGGTCGCACGAACTGTCTTTCGATCCATCCGCAGAGCCCATTTGACGTTCTCCACTGCTTCCGTCACGCTATCGACAAGGATGCCCGAGATCCCATTGTCGATCACCTCGGGAACCGAGCCGCATCCGAATGCAATCACCGGCGTGCCACAGGCCATGGCTTCGATCATGACCAGTCCGAAGGGCTCGGGCCAGTCGACTGGGAAGAGCACTGTGCCGGCGTTGCCGAGGAAGGTGGCCTTCTGGTGTTCGTTGATCTCGCCGATGAATTCGACATTCGGATGGCTCTTGACCATTGGTTCGATCAACGTTTCCCAATAGGCTTTGTCGGCATTGTCGATCTTGGCGGCAATCTTCAGCGGCATGCCTACCCTGGCGGCAATTTCAATGGCGCGATCAGGCCGTTTCTCCGGCGATATCCGTCCAAGGAAGGCAAGATAGTTGCCCTTCGGTTTTTCCGTGAAGGGCAGCATGTCGACCGGAAGCCCATGATAGACAGTCCCGGCCCAGTTGACTGGCGGCATTGGGCTGCGCTGATCATTGGAGATCGAAACCAGCGGAACGTCCGGAAATGCCTTGTAGAAGGGCTTGAGGTCCGGCAGGTCGAGCCGGCCATGCAGCGTCGTGACGGTGCGGTCGGCAAAGTCCCGGATCAGCGGAAAATGCAGGAGATCGATATGGAAGTGCAGGACATCGAATTCGTGTGCCCGCCGGCGGATTTCCTCCAGCATCACGACCTGATGTGGCAGATGATCCTGGATGGCCGGATTGAGCCGCAACGCGACGTCCGAGCACGCCACCAGCCTGGCGTCGGTGACGGAATCGCCGCTGGCAAAAAGCGTGACGTCATGGCCCTGGGCGACAAGTTCTTCGGTGAGATAGGAAACAATGCGCTCGGTTCCTCCATAAAGCTTCGGCGGAACACTTTCGGCGAGCGGTGCGATCTGAGCGATCTTCATCGGCAAAACCTCCTCAATTGAGCAAAGAGTCGTCGGTAAAAATCACGCCCGCATCCTCGAAGAGGCACGCGGCAGTTCGTGGTAGTGTCTAGATTTGGAATGGCTGTCGGCGGTGGTCTCCTTTCCGGTAGCTGCACAGGCCAAGGTTGCCAAACCGGCGTGATTGCGGTCTGCGGCGGCGCGTCCTGTGGATGTCGAAGGAATTGGGTGCGCCCTGATCTCCGGGTTGCCGATCAGACACGTCCAACGTCTTTAGCGCTTCGATGATCTCGTCATAGGAGACGGCCTTATCCGTGCCGGGATAAAGACGAAGGGCCGGAATGGACTCGATGGCAAAAATGTCGGATGCCCATGACGCGAGAATGGCGCGTTTCTCGTCATCGCTGATATCGTCGGCTGCAAGAACGTCACGGGGATGACCAAAATGCTTGGCTGGATGAAGCAGATGTCCGGCACTCAGTGGTGCTACGGCGCCGGCCTGGCTGTTACTGCTGTTGATGTCCTCTCTCATCTTCTGGCTCCATGGATAAATCGATGGCACCTGGGTTCATGTTCCGCAGCTCACCGGAAAGCACGTCACGCTCTCCACGAGACGCCGTTATGTCCGCGATCGTCATTGCCTCTGACAGAAGGACGTCGCGGTTTCGCAGTCCCCTGTTGAACAATCTGGCGACTGTTGTCGTCAGCGCTCCGATGGAGGCCGGGTCACCCGTTATCCCTTTGGCTCGGGCAATCTCTTTGACGACGCTGGCGCAAAGACGTGCGTCTTCTTTCGATGGCAAGCTCATACACACTCCACAATCGGCTCGCCCCATGGGCTGGGGCGAGCCTGGCTTGATAGCTTAGAAGTCCATGCCGGCACCAGCCGGGATCGCCGGCGTGGCGTCTTTCTTGGGCTTCTCGGCGATCATCGCTTCCGTCGTGACCAGCAGACCGGCAACCGAGGCGGCATCCTGGAGCGCTGTGCGCACGACCTTGGCCGGATCAATGACGCCTTGGGCATAAAGGTCGCCATATTCGCCGGTCTGGGCGTTCCAGCCGTAGGAGAACTCGGTCTTCTCACGCAGCTTGCCGACGATCACCGAGCCTTCGGCGCCGGCATTCTCGGCGATCTGGCGCACGGGGGCTTCGATCGCACGGCGCACGATCTCGATCCCGACCTTCTGGTCCTGATTGGCCGTATTGAGATTGTCGAGCGCTTTGACGGCACGCAGCAGCGCAACGCCACCGCCCGGCAGGATGCCTTCCTCGACCGCTGCGCGGGTCGCATGAAGCGCATCGTCGACGCGGTCCTTCTTTTCCTTGACCTCGACTTCCGTCGAGCCGCCAACGCGAATGACTGCAACGCCGCCGGCAAGCTTGGCAAGGCGTTCCTGCAGCTTCTCGCGATCGTAATCCGAGGTGGTTTCCTCGATCTGGGCGCGAATCTGCGCAACGCGACCGTCGATCTCCGTTTTGGAGCCAACGCCGTCGATGATGGTCGTGTTCTCCTTCTCGATCGCCACCTTCTTGGCGCGGCCAAGCATGTTTAGCGTGACGTTCTCCAGCTTGATGCCGAGGTCTTCGGAGATGACAGTGCCGCCCGTCAAGATGGCGATGTCTTCCAGCATGGCCTTGCGGCGATCGCCGAAGCCAGGAGCCTTGACGGCCGCGATCTTCAGGCCGCCGCGCAGCTTGTTGACGACGAGCGTTGCAAGCGCCTCTCCTTCGACGTCTTCGGCGATGATCAGCAGCGGCTTGCCCGATTGCACGACGGCTTCGAGGACCGGCAGCATCGACTGCAGGTTGGAGAGCTTCTTCTCGTGGATCAGGATATAGGGATCCTCGAACTCGACCCGCATCTTGTCGGCGTTGGTGACGAAGTAGGGGCTGAGATAACCGCGGTCGAACTGCATACCTTCGACGACTTCGAGTTCGGTTTCAGCGGTCTTGGCTTCTTCGACGGTGATGACGCCTTCGTTGCCGACCTTCTCCATTGCTTCGGCGAGATAGCGGCCGATCTCCTCGTCGCCATTGGCCGAGATGGTGCCGACTTGTGCGATCTCGGAATTGCTGGTGATCTTGCGGGCGTTGGTCTTCAGTTCCTTGACGACGGCGTCGACGGCAAGGTCGATACCGCGCTTCAGGTCCATCGGGTTCATGCCCGAGGCCACCGCCTTGGCGCCTTCCTTGACGATCGCTTGGGCGAGAACGGTCGCGGTCGTCGTGCCATCACCGGCGAGGTCGTTGGTCTTCGATGCCACTTCACGCAGCATTTGTGCGCCCATGTTCTCGAACTTATCTTCCAGTTCGATTTCCTTAGCGACTGAAACGCCGTCCTTGGTGATGCGCGGCGCGCCGAAGGACTTCTCGATCACAACATTGCGGCCCTTGGGACCGAGGGTGACCTTCACGGCATTGGCAAGCACATCGACCCCACGCAGCATGCGTTCACGGGCATCGGTGTTGAATTTGACGTCTTTCGCAGCCATTTTTTCACTCCTTTATTAGGCAGCTTAGTTTGACTGATGGGGTGGATTTGGCGGTTATCGCCTCAGGCGGCTTGTCTCTGCTCGGCCTGGGCTTCGATGATGCCCATGACATCGCTTTCCTTCATGATCAGCAGATCTTCGCCGTTGATCTTGATCTCGGTGCCGGACCATTTGCCGAACAGGATGCGATCACCGGCCTTGACGTCGAGCGCCTGGATCTGGCCGGCCTCGTTGCGCGCGCCGGGACCGACGGCGATGACTTCGCCTTCCTGCGGCTTTTCCTTGGCGGTATCGGGAATGATGATCCCGCCCTTGGTCTTTTCTTCGGACTCGACCCGGCGGACGAGAATACGATCATGAAGCGGTCGGAACG
Source organism: Martinezella lusitana (assembly GCF_010668395.1). GTDB lineage: Bacteria > Pseudomonadota > Alphaproteobacteria > Rhizobiales > Rhizobiaceae > Rhizobium > Rhizobium lusitanum_A. The sequence continues at coordinate 116,831 of NZ_WUEY01000012.1, read as the reverse complement.
ACATGTTTTCCTCCGTTGAGCAAAAAAGATGACGTTGATCCCCTGGCCGGACCGGATGACCGGTTCGGGCGGGTGCGAACCTCGAATGAGCTTTCGCGGGAAAAATTTATTTTCGGGATTTTTCGATTTCAAGAGGTCAAAACGAAAAAATTAGCACTCGTGTTACATGGCTGCTAACATACTGGAAAGGAACAACAAAGCTTGATGCCACGTTCAAAAATCTGTTGATGGCCGCAAAATTATGCGTCACCTTTGCAGTGTTACGAAACGGAGATGAAGCATGCAATTTTCATCGGATCTGGAGCGTCAGCTCAATGGCTATGGGCTGACGACCGCACATATCCTCTACCGCATTCCCGATTTCGAGAGTGTCCTGCAGACCTACGTCTGGCAGGACTACGATCTGGCGCCTGACTTTCCCGAGATGCATAAGTTCCTCGACTTCTGGCAAACAAGCCTCGACGGGCCGCTGCATTCCGTCCGCTATACCCATCAGCGTCTGATCGGACCCAATGAATGGCGGCGTGTCGCAGGCGAGTTCAAGCTGCACTGAGGTCTTGAATCTGGATTTTTCTCTTCCTAGCCCTTTTTTCGATCGATGCTTGATGAGCTCGGTCGCATCGCACGTCTTGTTCAGAGTGAGATTGATATGGAAGAAAAGATCAAGATTATCAAAGACCTCAGCATCGAGGAGCGCGAAGAGGTCTTTGCCGACATTGCACGTGTGCTGGAGGGGACTGCAAGACCAAAGGACATGTAATTCGGCGATCTCACTGGTCGATGGCGAATCCCCTTGAGGCGACATCGTTAGGTGGTTGCGTTGAGAAACTCGAGTTCCAGTATTCTGAACCGCTTGCTTCCCAGTTCTTCCAGGTGGCGAGAAAGCGCTATGAGCTCGACTTTCCGCCAGCCAATTTCAAAAGTCAGGGCGATATGTTTTGACTCCGTCAGCTTTCTGCTAATCAATCGACAAGAACTGCATTGTGGAAGAAACTGCGACAGATCGACAATATCGCTCGAATCAAGAGGCTCAATGACAACGCGTGCCTTCTGCATGCGAGGGATGGCTTGGTCAAACAGTTTGAACGGCGAAAGAACGACGAAAGCGATGATGGCGCCCGTGCTGCCAACAATCCACTGGCCGCCGCCAATGCATAGACCGATCGCTGTCATGATCCAAAGTGTCGCCGCCGTCGTGACGCCGGTGACCATATCGCCCCGCTTAAGGATTACTCCACCGCCGATGAAACCTACGCCGGTGAGTATGCCAAGTGGAAACCGAAGCGTATCCATAACCGCGAAGGACTGATCGGTTTTGCCGCTGGCGCCGAGAAGCAAATTGGCCTGGATCATTGCGAGGCAAGCAGCAAGGCCGACCAGCAGCGTCGTTCGAAAACCTGCTGGGTGCCCGCCGGCTTCTCGGTTGAGGCCAATCAGGCACCCCGCGGCGACCGTCAGCGCCAGCCGCCAGGCAATTTCGGTCCAGGTCGGAACGACAGGCATGATATCCAGATCCATTGGCGATGTTCAACCACTATGATTTGAGCCAGTTAGTCGGTGTGGTCTCAACTTTTCCTCGGCGACCGTTAGCGACCATTGCCCGCAAAGCAGAGAGCTGCAAGAAAACGCGCGGCAATGCCATCTAGGGGCAGCAACCAAGTTGGATGCTGCCAACCTGCTCCGTCTAAGATCCTTTCGGTACCGCGAACGCGACGATCTCGTCGCCGTTGCGAGATTGCAGGCCACCGTGGCCGCCAGCCGCAATGACCACGTATTGCCGGCCGTCCTTTCCAAGATAGGTGAGGGGGGTGGCGTTGCCACCGGCAGGAAGATCTCCCTCCCACAGTGTTTGACCGGTGCGCCCATCTAAGGCCCTGATGCTCTGGTCTGTCGTGCCGCCGATAAACACAATACCACTGCGGGTCGCAACGCTGCCGCCCATGCTGAAGACACCCGTCGGCAAGCCTACGGGCATACGAATGCCCAACGGTCCCATGTTCTTTGTTGTCCCGATCGGGCGCTGCCACACGACCTTGTGGGTGAGGAGGTCGATCGCCTGCATCTGGCCCCATGGGGGACGGCTACAAGGGATATTCAGGAAATTCAGCCAGGCATCGACGGTGATAGCAAACGGAGTGCCGTGTTCAGGGTTGTTGCTGAAGTCCGATTGCGGATACGGCTGCCCCCAGCCGCCCCAGGGTTTGTACAGGCCCTGCTGCAAGCCCTTGTCGTAAGGGATCATCTGGAGCCTGAAGGGCATAAAGGTGGTATTGATGTACATCATCTTGCGAACCGGATCGATCGTCGAGCCATACCAGTCGGAGGTTCCGTCGAAGGCCGGCCAACCCAGTGTCGGTTTCAGGCCAGGTGGGGTGTAAAGCCCGTCGTCGCGCATTTGCCGATACTGGATCCGGCAGACGAGCTGATCGATCGGCGTAGCACCCCAGGCATCCTTTTCCTGGAACTTGGGAGCGCGAAGCGCCGGCATACCGACCGAAAAGGGCTGTGTCTTCGAATACCGTTCATTCGGAATATCGCCCTGAGCAACGGGCCGTTCTTCGACCGGAGAGATCGGCTTGCCGTCGCGCCGGTCGAGCAGATAGATTTCTCCCTGCTTGGTCGTCTGAACCAGCGCAGGAACGGTGGCTTCGCCGTCGGCGTCAGGCAAGTCGACAAGGGAAGGGCCGACAGGAACATCGAAATCCCATAGATCGTGATGGACCGTCTGGAAATGCCAGCGCTCCTGACCCGTCGTGACATCAAGCGCGACAAGCGAGCTGGAATAGGCATCATCGAAGGGACGCCGCTCCGCGCCGTAATAATCCGGCGTGGCGTTGCCAAGGGGTACGAATACAAGATTGAGCTTCGGGTCGGCGGAATAGACGCCCCACCCATTGGGTGTTCCCCGAGTGTAGATATCGTCTTTACCGAGCGGCGCGTTGGCCGGCGTCCTGCCCATATCCCACGACCACGACAATGCGCCGGTTGTCGCATCGAAAGCACGGATCACGCCCGAGGGTTCACCCACTGCCTGGTTGTCATAAACCCATCCACCGAGGATCGCCCTTCCATTGATGACCATGGGTGGCGACGAAATGAAGTGGAACCCTGCCGGCACGATGCCCATGTGCTCGCGAAGATCGACCATGCCGTGATTGCCAAAACTGTCGCAAAGTTTTCCGGTATCGGCATCCACTTCGAACAATCGGGGCAGATCCGATGCGGTGGAGATGATCCGATGCGGGCAAGGCGTGCCTGTGGGTGCCTCGAAATAGGAGACACCGCGGCAGGCCTGATAGACATTGTGAGACATGTCTCCGCCGGGATCGTAGCGCCACTTCAGCTCACCCGTTGTCGCATCGAGCGCCACAACTTCCCTGTGGGGCGTGCAGAAGTAGATGGCATCACCGACCTTGATCGGTGTGGCCTCGAAACTGAATTCGTGGCCGCCCTTGTTTTCGCCGGAGCGCGGGAGATCACCGGTGGAGAAGGACCAAGCCTGCTTCAGCTGTGACACATTGGTGGGATTGATCTGATCGAGAGGTGAATAACGATCGGCGGCCGGCGTGCGACCATAGAAATTCCACGCATCGTCAGCAACTGATGGATCGCTTCCGCTGTCCTTGTTTTCCCATCCTGACGGGGTACTGATGACAAGATAGCGGCTTTCACTGACGCGGTATCCCATGGCGAAGACCAACACAATTACAGCTAAGGAAAGGCCGATATTCGCCCACCGCCAACGCCGACTGCGATCGGTCCCGAGGCGGCCGGCGATCCAAGGCGACCAGATCCAGATGCCAAGCACAGCTGGCGCAATGAGGCGTGGGATCAGCGACCATCCGTCCAGACTGACTTCCCAGACAGCCCAGACGACGGTTGCGACGAGAACGGCCGTATAGACCCAAGCGCCCAAATATCTTCGCAGCCCGAGCAGGATGCCGCATACCAGCAACCCCAAGCCAGCCAGGAGATAATAAGGACTGCCATCGAGAAGCACCAACCATGTCCCAAGCCCGGCAAGGGCCAAACCGATCAGGGCGGTCGCGATGCCGGTGAGAAGAACGAGAAGGGGGGGTCTAATGTTCATGGAGATGGCCCATCAAATCGATCGTCTGTCAAATATAGCCCCACCGGCGCACTGGCCATCCCTGTCTGGGCGACAAATTGCCGAACACCGCCGGTGGCCTTCAGCCCTGAATCTCGCCTTCGTTCATGTCACGTTCGTCGTAATTGAGGTCCCAATCCTTGGCATCTTCATCTTCGCCCGGTGCCTTTTTATTGACGGTAGCATCGTCCGAATGCGTGATGACATGTGGCTTGGCGCTGCTCACGCCGTTGTTGGATGCTCCGGCATGGTTGCTTTTCGGACTGTCCTCCAGCGTCGCGCTCGATTTCTGCCTCTGACGGCATTTTACTTTCTTCCATGTTGCTGGCGCTCCTTAGTTGTCGATGTGTGATGGCCTGATGCTCGGTCTGTTTCTTTCATGGCACGGTGCAATTCTTTCGCCGCGGCCTTGGCCAGATCGTTGCGCTGACGATCTGCAGCGGGGCTATCTATCGAGCGGGCATCATCTGTCTCGGCCGGGATGGCTTCCGGCGGCGTTTCGCGTTTCGTCATTGTCGACTTCCTTCCTCGGTCATCCCAGCCGGCCCCAGGCGGGATTCCATTTAACGCCTTCCACAAGCTCGACGAAGACGGGTTCGCTGCTATCGGACTTGTGCGAGTCTGCCAGCTTGAAGGCCGCTTCCGGCTCCATCTCCTCGCCCGGAAAGATCGTATCATCCGTATCTGTGGCCGAGACCTTGCGCACATATCCGCGAACCTGATCGCCGGAATGATAGAATTTGATCACCAGCGATCCAGCAGGCGCGACACCGGAAGAGTACCGCCGATAGTTGGCACGCTCCTCCGTTGTGCCGGCATCACCGGCTCTATACCAGTGCGCGAGGTCCTGACCCTCTGGACGGCCCTCGTCTTCCCAGATTTGGTATGCCCGTAATCTCCGTGTGTCGTCGTCAATCACGGTCGTTGCTTGGTGCTCGACGACCTTCAGGACAACTTTGCCGCGGATGTGCTTTTCCTTGAGGGCGGACTGGGCTTCTGCGGCTTGGCGAAGCCCGAAGGTGCTGGCAACGACGACCTTCATCTTGCCCTGATCGATCAGCGTCGCAATCTCCTGCAATTGAGCGCCGTTCGGCTGAGCAGTGTATCGTCCCGCCCGAATGTTCAGTTTTTTTGCTCGCGCCTTGTTGGGTTCCTGGAGCGTCGAGATCAGCGCTCCTCCTGTCTTTACGACGCTAAAGCTACGCTCCTGTGTCTCGCCGCCGATCAGGTCAAAGACCAGGTCCACAGGCGCAATCACGTCTTCGAACTTTTCCGCCTTGTAGTCGATCACCTGGTCAGCACCGAGATCGGTCACAAATTCCGTGTCCGCCGACGACACGGTTGTTGCAACCCATGCGCCCTTTGCCTTGGCGAGCTGGATGGCGAAATGGCCAACACCGCCAGCGCCGCCGTGGATCAGAACCCGCTGGCCCTGCCGAAGACCGCCATGGTCGAAGAGACCCTGCCACGCGGTGATGCCGGCGAGCGGCACGGCGGCCGCGCCGACCTGGTCCAGTGATTTTGGTTTCGCAGCCACCTCGTCAGCCCGTGCCAGCACGAATTCCTCGTAACCTCCATGTTCTGGCGAGAGAAAGGCAAAAACCTCGTCGCCGATGAGGAAGCTGGAGACGTCGTCGCCGGCGGCGGCGATTTGTCCGCTGACATCGCGCCCGAGCACATAGGGCAGGTCCTTCTCGGTGACCACAGGATACTTGCCCTCGCGCATCTTCGCATCGACCGGATTGACGCTTGCGGCAAAGACTTTGATGAGGACTTCGTTGGCAGACGGGGTCGGCCGATCGATTTCCTCGATTGCCATGACTTCCGGACCGCCGAAGCGGTGGATACGGACGGCTTGCATGATCGGTTCCTTTGAGAGCTGGAGAGTAACTTTTAAAATACGCCGCTGCGCAATGTGGCCCCTCATTTTTCGGCGGGAATCGCTTAGCCGTGACAAGATTATTGGCTGCTGTGATGCGCCCGAATAATCAGCGTTTCGGCTCCTTACCAAAATCCTTGCGCAGCTCGTCCTTAGCCCTGTCGAGCGTCGCCAACCTCGACTTCGAAAGCTGCTTGCCGGCGCGATTAATATAGAAATTCAGCATCGACATGGCGGACTGGAAAGGACCGGCTTTGGCGCGGTCGCTATGTTCGGCCGATGCCTTAAGCGAGTCGGCGATCTTCTTGGCGCTGCGCTGCTTGAAGACGCCGCCTTTCAGATCCATCGCGCCGCTGTTGTCGGTCACATCCTGCGACCATTTCTGTTCGGATTTCTTCGTCGACATGAGCGTTCCTCTTAGAAGAAACGGCGCCGCTGCCGTGACGCCTGTCCTATCAATGAAGCGCGTGGTGCTCGTTGCGCTTACGCGTAGCTGCAGCTTTCTTGGCTGAGGCCGAGCGCTCTTCCTTGGTGCGAAACGCAGCAGCACCACCACCCTTGCGTTCACCCTTTTCGGAGGAGGCGTGGTTTTCGGCGTGGCCACGGCCCGAGCCTGATTTCTTGCCACCGCCGCTTTCCTTGTTGACGGAGGCCCAGGCACGGCGTTCGGCTTTCTTATCGGAGACGCCACGATCTTCGTAGCCTTCCTCGATATGCTCGGCCTTGCGTTTCTGCTTGTCGGTATATGCGGATTTGTCGCCCTGTGGCACGGAATATCTCCTCTTGCTTGGATGAAATAAACAAAACGCCGTCACGCCGTTAATGTTCCTGGCGGTCGCAAACGGTGGGTTTGGTGATTTCGTAGGAACCGTTTCAAAGGAACAACACTTGAAACCTGTCGTTTGCAGGCACGGACCGCGTCGGCACGACACAATCGATATCGGTTGCTTGGGAGCTGAGCGATGATGTCGTCCCAGGTAGAAGCGTCGTCGGGCCATCCGTGCAGCGAGAGCACCGGTTCGCCATTCGCGCTGCCGTGTTCGGTGAAATGAATGCGGACGTCGTCGGTTTAAAGCTTGGACATGAGGCGTTCCTTTGAAGATTTGAACCCGGCCGCGCGTCGTTGGTTCCCGGCGACGGGCGCGGAACTTCTGTTCCGCCCCGAAGTTTGCCTCGGCAATTGAACAGCAGATTACAATGTCCCGACGCATGATGACGGTTTCCGGCCTTGCCATCGCGACAGCGCTCATAGCCTTCGCGCACCCTGCCGGTGCCCAGACCCTCGACAAGTTGACGAATAAGGCGAAGGAACTGGCGGCGCCGATCACGGGCAAGTCCGACGACTGGCTGGAGAGTGTCGCCACGTTCGACCATCAGGTCACGGGCGTGACCCGTTTCGGAAGACGGCCGCATCTTCGTGAACTTTCCGCGCTGGTCCGAGGACGTTCCAGTGTCGGTGGCAGAGGTCCTGAAGGATGGGACGATCAAGCCGTATCCGAACGATGAATGGAATTCCTGGCGCAACGCCAAGATGTCGGAAATCTCCCCCAAGGATCACTTCGTGACGGTGCAGAGTGCCGTGGCCGACGGTAAAGGGTCGCTTTGGATCGTCGATCCTGCGGCACCGAACAGCGAGAAAACCGTCAAGGACGGGCCGAAGCTTGTTCAGGTCGATCTGAAGACGAATGCGGTCAAGAAGGTCTATCCTTTCTCGTCGGAGGTTGCTGGGCCGGCCAGTTACCTCAATGACGTCAGCATAGATGGGCTAATCGGCTTCGTGCCCTATCTCATCCATCAGGAAGAAGGAGCTGCACCGCACCGCCGACGATAGAGGTAGCCTGTCAGAACAGGCAAAACCATCATGCTGAGGAGCGCAGCCATGAAACATTATGTCGGCCTCGATGTCTCGGTCAAAGAAACCAGCGTCTGTATCGTCGATGAAAACGGGAAGTTATGCCGTGAGCGGAAGGTGGTCTCTCACCCAGAGGACCTTGTTGCCATCCTGAGTGATCCGAAATTCAGCTTGGAGAGGGTGGGTGTGGAGGCCGGCCCGCTGTCACAATGGCTCGTCGAAGGCCTGGCAAAAGCTGGCTTGCCCGTCTTCTGCATCGAGACGCGCCACACAAAGGCGTTTCTGGATGCTCTGCAGCAGAATAAGAGTGATCGAAACGATGCCCGCGGCATCGCCCATATGATGCGGGTCGGCCTGTTCAAGGACGTGCATGTGAAGACGCTCACCAGCCAGAAGCGCCGCGCCTTGTTAACGGCCCGATCGTTGTTGCAGGAGAAGGCGATCGACCTGGAGAACGAGATGCGTGGGCTTCTGCGCAACTTCGGCCTGAAGGTCGGCCATGCCTCTGGCGGCACGTTCGAGAGAAGGATACTCGAACTTGTTGAACATGACGCTGAGCTGGCGGAAATCATGGAGCCACTGCTCGCTGGACGGTGCAAGTTGCGAGAAGGGCTCGCCAAACTGGAAAAGAGGGTTTTAGCCGAGGCAAAGCAGGGCGAGGTGTGCAGGCGGCTGATGACCATACCCGGCGTTGGACCGATTGTCTCGCTCGCTTATGTCTCGGCGATCGATATTCCCAGCCGGTTCCGACATTCGCGATCTGTTGGAGCGATATTGGGTCTGACCCCCGTAGTGAAACAGTCCGGCGAAATGAGGCGGGTCGGTCACGTCTCTTTACGCGGGGATGCCATGATGCGGCGACTGCTGTATGAAGCCGCCCAATCGATGATGACGCGCGTGGCGAAATGGTGCTGGCTGAAGGCATGGGCTATGAACATCGCCAAACGGAATGGCAGTAAAAAAGCCAAGGTCGCACTGGCCCGTCGTCTCGCTGTCGTCATGCATCGCATGTGGGTGGATGGCTCGGAGTTTCGCTGGACGAGGGAGGACACTGTCTCAACTGTCGCGGCATAACGAACAGCCATAGAGGCGAGAGGGAAATTGGAATCCAAGGTTCCGCGTAGCAGCGGAAGAGGTCCTTCGAGGACGATGGTGATGTGAGTTCGTGGCGGCGTTTATTCCGATGACCCGTCATCAGGATGCAGCATAGATTGGACCACATCATCTACTGGACGCTATCATGGGAGGGCCAAGTGCCGATCCCGAAGAGAAGCGCGGGCCGCGAAAAGACGTTGAACGCTGGGCAAGCTGGACGTAGGAGACGAGTGCTTAATTGCAACAGCGCTTTTGGCTGGAAGCCGCCACCTGCAGTCATTGCGCGAATAACGGCTGGGTTGTATTGATGTCGAAGGTAGAACAATGGAGACAGCCAGTGCGATACAGCTACTTGTGGAGAGCGAGTTCAGTCCTCATTCACACACTGCTATGGGTAGCACTGGCTACATGGTCCTACATGACAGCAGGTCGCTATACTTTGCAAGCTGCTGGTCGATCATTATGCTCTACATTCCTCCGCTCGGCTTTCTCTGGCTGGCAGTGGGATTTACCAGTTTCGCATTCCTCATCGCTGCGATCACCCGCCCGCAACTTCGAACAAGTGGATGGTTTTTGACCGCGTGCCATGGCCTAGTTCTTGCCGTCGGATTGCAGGCATCTCCGTTGGCAGCTTACGCGGCAGTAGGTCAAGTGGACTGCCTTTGACGGCAGTTGGATATACTGCCCAGCATTGGTGATCCAAGCAAAACTTCGCTAAACCAGTGGCACCTGCCCGGTCTTATAGACTTGCTTTACCAAGGATGACCGATTTGGGCCGATTGCGGACACAGCATGACGTTCACCGTTCGGGAAGACCGGAAATATAAGCGGCCGCTCGCCATAACGCGAAGCAAACCAGAGAAACGCCCACTGTGCCCAGAAGAGCGATCACTATGATGAACGTTACCGGGCTGTGCGCGTATGTAGTCACGCCGTCGAGGCCCGCCCGGCCATGGCTCTTTATGATTCCAGAATTCCAACTCGATAGAGTTGAGACTATCATGAAGACGCCTAATGCGAACAAGAGCAGAAGCGCAACGATAAACTTTAGATGTGCAAGCAACGGCTAACCTAGTGATCTATTGGACGAATGCTTCCCGAGACGATCTCCCAGGCTGGATTTGTAAGCTCCGAGTCGTTAACGGCAGCTGATTCCTACCATTTGTATTTTCGACATGTCCGCTTTGGGCCGATTGCGGGCGATCGCTTGCCTCGGCGGCTAATTGGTAGTCGGAAAAGAGCTTGACCTCAGCCCGCCGATTAGAGAAGCGCCGGACGGCGCCTTCGTCTACTTCACCGACTCTGGGTCTCCTGGCGGCCTAGTCGTGCTCAATCTTCAGTCCGACAAGTCATGGCGCGTGTTCAGCGACGATCCGTCGACCCAGGCCGAAAAGAACGTTGTCGTCAACCGATGGCAAACCGTTGCGCCGTCCCGATGGCAGGCAGCCGCAGTTCAACGTGCGGAGGGTAAAGAAGGTCGCCAAGGAAACCCATTCACCTGTGGAGTGAATGGGTTTGTCGGTTATTCCGGGTCGTTGCTCTTGGCATGCAGGGCGGCCAAGTCTTCCTTGAGGCGTACCGCCATGTCCATCCTCTCATGCAGGATGCTCATGACACCAAGATCACCGTTCCCAAGTTCACGGAAGAAGACGTAGTGATGCTCGTAGCGGCTGAAATACGCCATGCGCTTCACATCGGCGGTAACCGCCATCCTTTGCGGGAGCCTCCGCCAAATAAGACGGTTGTCGCACAGGCGCTGCAAGTGGGTATGCAGGCCCCGGATGTAGCTATCGGCCTGCGCCTCGCCCCATTCGTCCAAAGTGTCGTGCCAAATCTTGTCCTGCGCGGCATCAGCGCGCGGATAAAAGCGATATCCAGCCATGCTCAGGGGCGCTTGTTGCGGCGGATGACATCGTCGGCGGTAACGGCGACGAATTCGCTATCATCGGCGTGCATGGCGGGTGCAAGTTCCCGCTGGAGAGCCTCCCATGCCTCGTCGCGGGTCTGCAAATCGCGGCGGATCAACGCGCGGATGTATTCGCTGGCATTCTCGTAGAGGCCATCGTCACCGATCTGTTGCTGGATGTGGTCTTGCAGCGCGCCGCTGACCTTGACATGAATGCTGCCTGACGGCATGGGCCTATCCCTTCGTTTCTCCTAGATTATGGAAGGCGTGACATATATTGTCAATATTCATCACGTGACAGGACTGCGTTGACCGGGGCGGTGAGTTATAGAATCTCGTTCTATTACTCACCATCAGGCCAAGCGCCCGCCACACAGCCCTTAGCTTGATTGAGCAATGCAAGCGTGTATCAATGCGTACAGCGCACCTACGCATCGCCCAACGCGTACACATCGGCTATGGGCGATGCTCTGCACGGTTTTCTGACCACCGCACGGCGCCTGGAGAAAACTGGCAGGTGCGTCAGGGGACACCCCTGAACCCCGTCGGTACCGGAGCAAGGTGAATGGCTATCCTTATTCGTTCAAGGTAAATTTGGCGCCGCTGCGGCCAATAAGAGTTCGCGCTCTCAATTACGGATGGAGCGATGTTGTCGACCTTATCCTCCACTTCATATTGCGCGGCTTGGAATTCCCGTATTACGCCTTCAAAGCCATGAGGATGAGCAGGCAAAACGCTATACGCGATAGCCATTTTGATAGCCTCCAGCGAGACTGCACGGCTTGCGCGCCGGTTTTCGATGAGGGTACGGAGCGCGTCCGAAAAGGCGACGATATTCCGCCGTTTCTTTTGCCCCTGCGCGAGATGGCAGGCAGTTTCGCTGGCATCGACCCCGACCGGTTGGAACAGGCCTTGGTGACCGAATATGGTCCCGGCGCTCCGATCGGTTGGCACAAAGACAAATTCGTCTTTGGTCGCGTGGTCGGTATCTCGCTTCTCTCTCCCTGCATCTTCAGGCTGAGGCGACGCCACGGCGACAGGTGGCAGCGTAGCTCGATCATTGCTGAACCAGGATCGGCCTACGTGATGGCTGGCGACGCAAGAACCCTTTGGGAGCATTCCATCCCGCCGGTCGACCAGCTTCGTTATTCGATCACCTTCCGCGAACTAAATACCGGGACATAAAGGCAGCCAATGCCGGTTGCGTTCGGAAAAAGACGCTGGCAAAATGCAGGAATTTCTCCTCATGAAGGAAAGTCATATATGTCGGCGGCAAGGTGAAATGGTCAGTGCAGCAAATGGTTTTGGTTTTATTGCGCCTGACGACGGTAGCGCCGACGTCTTCCTGCATCTTTCAAAGGTTGAGGAAGCCAATCTACCGACATTGGAAAGCGGCACTGCGCTTTAATATTCTATAGGCTCCAGGAACGGGAAAGTCTTTGCTGAAGGCCTCTCGATCGTTTCGAAGCCAAAGGTTCCTCGGCGGGAGCCTGGACTGGACAGTTCAGCTTCAAATTTCGAGTCGGAGTTCGAGAAAGAATGCGGCCTTCGAAGGCGATGATGGGCCTGATCGGCTAATGCAGCAGGCGAGCCTTAGTCGCTTGTCGGTCGATCGTCAATTGCAGCACCGGTTTGCCCGCACGAAACTTTCCTCCACCAGTTCCAGCTGTTCGAGCCGCTCGACGATCTTTTCCGAGAGGCCACCTGTCACCGACCAGCCAGCCCTTGCCGACTTCTTGCACCGGCAAAAAAGCGATCGCTCTGAGGGCTTCTGCGTGCGGGTGAGGCTTCGCGCTATATCGACTGTTCCGCGATGATCCATGGGTGGAACCATATTCGCTACTCCTTCGCCCCGGTCCGGTCATCGGCGCCGGACCAGTCATTAGCGGGCTCATCGACCGCGTCTTCTGCCGGATCGGGATCACGCTCATGAGCGACCTGGCGTTTTGCCAGAACGTCCTGCAGTGTTTCGATGACGACCGCGGTTCCATGTCCTTGGCTTGCGAACTGGTCGATGATGTCGGCGACAAGGTCGTCGAGCTGCTTAAACAGCCGTTCCGGGCTTTCGGATCGTTCGGTCATGATAGGCGCTCCTTCAGCTTGCGGCTCGACGCTGCTGCCAATCCTTGTAACGTGCCAAGAGCTGGCCTGGAAACCGATCCTCGATGGCCGTCTCGACCAGGGTGATTTTCGCGAACACATCGCTGCCATCGCGCTCGTCGGGACGGATGTCTTCGCGTTCGTCTTCGAGCCTCTGCATGGTTTCGAACAGCTCGTCGTCGCTCATCGCCGCGAGACGATCGGCGAAATCACCAACATCGAAGTCTGCTTGAGCGGGCATGCCGTCACTCCTTCTATTGATATCTTCGCCAGAGACACTCGGCAGAGGGAACTCGTCGAGACGGGATATCTGGTCATGAGATAAGTTCCCCGTCATCCAGTTCAATCCAGACCGGCGCATGATCGCTTGTATGCTCCCAAGCGCGCGCAAACTTGTCGAAGCCGCACGTTTTCAGCCTCTCGCGCAAGGACGGGCTCAGCAGAAAATGGTCGATGCGCAGACCGGCATCACGCGCGAAGGCGTTCCGGAAATACTTCCAGAACGTATAAATCCGTTCGTCCGGATGAAGCAGGCGGATGGCGTCTGTCCATCCCATGGCGATGAGCTCGGCATAGGCAGCGCGTACTTCTGACCGGAACAGAGCATCATCTCGCCATCGTTCCGGGGCGTAGACGTCGAGATCGGTCGGCATCACGTTGAAGTCGCCGACAAGGGCGACCGGCACCTCGAGTTCGAACAGTTCGGCCGCATAGGACTGCAGCCGCTCGAACCAACGCAGCTTGTAGTCGAACTTCGGGCCGGGGGCTGGATTGCCGTTCGGGAGATAGAGGCAGCCGATGACGATGCCGTCGACTGCCGCTTCGATATAGCGGCTGTGACTGTCGTTGGGATCGCCGGGAAGACCACGGCGCGTCTCGCGTGGTTCCTGATCGCGTGCGAGGATGGCCACGCCGTTCCAGGACTTCTGGCCGTGCCAGATGGCGCCATAACCAGCGCGTTCGATCTCGCGACGCGGAAACTTGTCGTCCGGCGCCTTCAGTTCCTGTAAGCAGACGACATCGGGTTTCGCCTCGTCGAGCCACCGAAGCAGCACGTCGAGGCGGCCGTTGATGCCATTGACGTTGTACGTGGCGAGCTTCACCCGCTTTTACCGGCGCTTGTGGTCGCCCTTGTCACCCTGGCCGGGTTTCGCATCATGCTTGGCGTCATGGCGAGCATCGGCCGACAGCGACCAGGAGACATCGACGCTTTCTTTGAACTTGCCCTCTTCATCGCGGCGGACGTAACGTTTGTCAGTCCCGGTATCGATTAGTTCGCGCTTGATCATGGCAGGACTCCTTTATGGTTGCTGCATGGCTAAACGCGCGTCGCCTCCAAAAGATGCATGTGAATCAGATGCCTACGGATGACTCGCAAAACGCGCGGGGGCGAGCGGCTACGTCATTGAAAAATGATTCGTTTCGAGTCGGAAAAATTACATGTCGATTCGCTTGAATCGCATTGGCTGTGTCAGGAGTCTGCGTCATGGTTGTCCCGCGAGCGAATTGGAGAGGCTTTATCAAGCTCGGAGAGGTCGCCTCTCCGGTGGCGTTCTACACCGCAGCATCATCGTCGGAACGCATCGCCTTCAACACGCTCAATCGTAAGACGGGCTACCGCGTCAAGCGCGAGTTCGTCGACAGCGAAACCGGCGATCCCGTCGAGCGTGACGATCAGGTCAAGGGCTACGAGATCGAGAACGGTCAGTACATCATCCTCGAGCCGGATGAGGTTGCGGCGGCCGTTCCTGACAGCGACAAGACGCTGAAGGTCGACGCCTTCATCCCCTGCAACGAAATCGACGGCGTCTATTTCGACAAACCTTATTACCTTGCTCCCGACAAGATGGGCACCGAGGGCTTCGTGCTGTTGCGCGACGGCATGAGACAAGCAAAGGTCGCGGCGATCGCACGCACCGTTCTCTTCCGCCGCATGCGCGCGGTACTGATCAGGCCGCACGGCAAGGGCCTGATCGCCACGACGCTCAACTTCGACTATGAAGTCCGCTCCTCTCAGGAGGCCTTCGAGGAACTTCCCGACCTCAAGATCGAAGGCGAAATGCTGGAGCTTGCCGAGCACATCATTGGCACCAAGAAGGGCAGCGTCGACGCCAGCACATTCGACGACCGCTATGAGGCGGCTATCGCCGAACTGGTGAAAGCCAAGATCGAGGGTCGGTCGCTTCCAAAGAAGAAGGCGCCGGCGGTTTCCAACCAGAGCGATCTGCTCCAGGCCCTGCGCGAGAGCGCCGGTATCGGCGGCAAGGCGGGATCGAAGCCCACTGCCGCCAACGCCAACGCCAATAAAGGTGCTGCCCGAAAGAAGGCGGCAAAGCCTGCGGCCGCCGCCAAGGCGAAACAGGCCGCTGCACCCACCCGCCGCGCCGGCCGATCGGAGGATACGATGGCACTCCGCCCCCTACTGGAAAGGCTATCTCAAGCTGTCGCTGGTCACCTGCCCGGTGCAGATGACCAGCGACTTCGGAAAACGAGAAGGTTCGCTTTCATACCCTCAACCGCGAGACCCAGAACCGCGTCGTCAGCCACTATGTGGATTCCATCACCGGCAAGGAGGTGAACGACGAAGACGAGGTCAAAGGCTACCAGCGTGGCGAGAACGACTATGTCATGCTGGAAGACGAGGAGCTCTAAAACGTCGCGCTCGACAGCGCCAAGACCATCGATATCTCCACCTTTACACCGCGAGACAGCATCGAGTGGATCTGGCTCGATACACCCTACTATTTGTCGCCGAACGATTCGGTTGGTCAGGAGGCCTTCTCGGTCATTCGCGACGCGATGGAATCCCAGGACATGGTCGGGATCTCCCGGCTGGTCATCACGCGCCGCGAGCGCGCCGTCATGCTGGAGCCACGCGGCAAAGGTATCGTGCTCTGGACATTGCGCTATGGGGATGAAGTCCGTGACGAGGATACCTATTTTGCGGGCATCGGCGATGAGACAGCGGATTCCGACATGATGCCCTTGGTGCAGCAGTTGATCAAAAAGCAGACCCAGCACTGGAATCCCAAGATGGTCATCGATCCGGTGCAGGATCGGTTGCTCGATATCATCGCCGACAAAAAGAAAGCGCTGAAGAAGCCGTCGAAGGCCAAAGCTAAAGCGTCGGCAACAGCGCCCGCTCCGAGCAATGTCATCAATATCATGGATGCCTTGAAGAAGTCGGTCGCTGCGGAAACCCGGACCGGCAAATGAAAAGGCTCGCCGAGCCGCTCCTCCGGGGCGATAGCTTCACCGCGAAATCGCAGCCAAGACGCAGGCGCGATCCGGCGCAGCCGAACCTTCCCTTCGATCCAATACCCGATCGGGTCGAGCCTTGCCTCGCGCCGCTGAAAACAGCGCCGCCAACCGGGCCGGACTGGGCCTACGAAATCAAGTGGGATGGCTATCGCTTAGCGATCCACATCGAACCATCAGGCGTGCGGATCATCACCCGCGGCGGCCACGACTGGATACATAGGTTCCCAACGATAGCGGCAGCGGCGAAAGAGCTTGGGGTTGCGACTGCGATCCTGGATGGCGAAGCCGTCGTTCTCAATGCGCAGGGCCGCTCCGACTTCGGAGCCCTCCAACGTTCGCTCGGCGGAAGAGGCGGTAAACGTGCCTCGACGGAATCCGTCCTCTCTGCTTTCGATCTCTTATACTTTGACGGGCACGATCTGACGAAAACAGAACTGTCGGCCCGCCGGCATCTGCTGACGGACCTCCTTGATGGTGCGGTTGGTGCGATACAGCTTTCAGAGGAAGTACAGGGTGACGGCGCCGAGCTTCTGGAAAATGCTCGCTCGCTTGGACTGGAAGGCATCATCGCCAAGCGCCGCGACAGCCCGTATCGCTCCGGCAGGACCGGTGACTGGCTCAAGATCAAATGCGTGCAGAGCGAGAGTTTCATGGTCGTCGGCTACGAGCAGTCCGCCACCGCCCGTGGCGGCATCGGCAGCCTGCTGCTTGCCGCCCGCCGCGGACACGATTGGATCTATGTCGGCGCGGTCGGCACGGGCTTCAAGGAAAAGGACGCCGCATACCTGACAAAGACGCTGGATATGTTGAAGACCAAGACACCTGTCGTGCCGCTTAAGGGCAAGAACTATGTCTTCGCGCAGCCGACGCTGATTGCCGAGATCGAATTCCGGGGCTGGACCGACGACGGCAATCTGCGGCACGCGTCCTACAAGGGCCTGCGCGAGGTCCAGGATAATGCCGCAGTCTATGAGCTTGATTGAGCCGGTGGTGATGACGAAAGACGTGCCGAATTTTTCCGGTGGATGCCCTTGAATCCGTAATCCTCAAAAACCAAATCGATTGCCGCCAGCCGCTGATGACAGGGCCGGCCTTGCTGGGAGCGCCGCCTTTCGGCGCTTCCGTACCCATGTTGCTTCAAGGAGGATATGGCTATGGCAACATCTTATGACTATGCACCGCTGTTCCGTTCGAGCATCGGCTTCGACCGGGTCTTCAATCTTCTCGAAAACGCCCAGCGCGCCCGCTCGATCAGCGACTGGCCGCCCTATGACATCGTCAAGACCGGCGATGACAGCTATCGGATCTCGATTGCGGTGGCCGGCTTTGCCCAGGACGATCTCGACATCACCTTCCAATCCAATCTTCTGACCGTGACCGGTAAGAAGCAGGAGGCTTCCGATGACGGCTACCTGCATCGCGGCATTGCCGGCCGGCCGTTCGAACACCGGTTCGAGCTTGCCGACCACGTCCGGGTGAACGGGGCGGACCTCAGCAGCGGTCTGCTGTCGATCGATCTGGTTCGCGAGATTCCCGAGGCACTGAAGCCGCGGAAAATTTCCATCCAGAGCGCTCCCGCTTTGACCCCTGCTGCTCCCGCGCAAATCGAAGCGCAGAAGGCGGCTTAACCTGCATTGTCCGCTATCGAGGGCGCCGTGGCTACGGCGCCCATCCCGGGTTGGGAAGGAGAGAGCAATGAAACCCGATATGTTCGAGCGACCTGTTTCCATTCTCGTCGGCCTCGGCTTTCCGACGGAAGTTCGCAGCGTAGTGGAGGCCTACCGGCATCTTTCCGAGTGGCCGGTGTCAATGCGAGACGTCGCGCACACGGTCGCGCTCAAGGCATGCAGTGCCGCGCTGCGCGGTGAGATCGAAGCCGAGACCGCGCGCGGCCTGTTTGCCGCCTTTGCCGAGAAACACGATTTGCTGGCCCCGGAGGCAAGTGCTATCGCCGCGTCTCGGCAGCGCCGAGATAGAGATCCGCACATGCGGTGAGTGCGGTGTTGATCGCGAGAACCCCGTCGAGTCATCATGCGAATGGCTGACGACAAGAATCCTCGTTGTCTACCGAGGCTCATGTGGACACCGCGATCTCCACGTCCATCGATAGGAAGGCATCGGACGCGCCGACGAAGCTGCCGGCGACCGGAACAGATTGCGCGATATCACGGGTTACGGCGACAGGGATGAGATTGGCTCCGCCCATGCTACGGTTGGTCGGATCGAACGTAATCCACCCGGCGCCGGGGACGAATACCTCGACCCAGGCATGGGTCGAGCCCTGATCCTGCGAACCGAGCAATATCTGATCGGGATTGAACAGGTATCCCGACACGATGCGTGCGCCAAAACCCAGAGAACGAACGGCTTCGGCAAACAGCACTGCAAAGTCACGGCACGATCCCCACCCGCGCTCCAGCGTCTGGGTCGGTGTCTGTGTGCCTTCCGCCTCACGGCTTTGATAGGAGATCGATGACGACACCCCAGCGCTTATGTCCTTCAGAAGCGAGAGCGTGTCCGTCGCATTTCCCGCGACAAACCCTTGTGCCCACTGCTGAAGTTGTTGGGACGGGTCGGCATACTGCCGAGCCGTCAGCGCGCCGAGATCGGTCCATTCCCCATCCGAATAACGGAAGGGGAAGGTGAGGGCTGAGCCTGCTATGGCGAAGACCGGCCACGCCGAGGCGGTGAGGTCGACCGAGGCAACGCTATCGACAGTCAGGACATCGGCCATCTCGTTGAAAACCGCAGTGGCAACGGCATTGCCGAAGACATCGGTTGCCCAACTGATCTGGGCCTGTGGTGCTACCGAGACTTCATGCGACAATAGCCGGAGATCGCGGCCCTCGCGCGGCCTCAACATCAGCCGGTGAGGGCCGAGATTCACCGCATCACGATAATGATAGATCGTGCGGTGGTGGATGCGAATTTGTGCCATAACTGTTTCCGGTTCTGTGGGCGTCAGCGTGGGAACGAGCCACCGCATCTATCGGACAGGCTCGCTCGTCCATCGCCTGCAATTCGTCACTCCCGTCCTGCATTAAAGTGCCGGGAAGCCGGTGAATTCTCATTCACTAATTTGGACTTTGATCTCTCGGTATTCTGCTGTTCGGCGAAAATTGACCACGCGGCGATGAACAAGGCGGCGATCAAGGGGCCAATGACGAAGCCGTTGATGCCGAACAAGGAGATGCCGCCCACCGTCGAGATCAGCACGACATAGTCGGGCAGCCGCGTTCCCTTGCCGACCAACGGCGGACGCAGCAGATTGTCGATCAGCCCGATCACGAATACGCCGATGAGGACTAGGATCGCTGCTTTCAGCCAGGCGCCCGTGAGAACCAGCCAGATGGCTGCCGGAGCCCATACGAGTGCGGCTCC
The DNA here is from genome assembly GCF_010668395.1 of Martinezella lusitana. Lineage (GTDB taxonomy): Bacteria > Pseudomonadota > Alphaproteobacteria > Rhizobiales > Rhizobiaceae > Rhizobium > Rhizobium lusitanum_A. The sequence goes on along the minus strand of NZ_WUEY01000012.1, from coordinate 97,249 downwards.
AATTGCAGGCAGCATCGACAGGAAGGTCATCGTCACACCCCATAGCAGGGCGGCCTCGACGCCCAAAGCCCAGAATGCCACACCGCCGATCGTGCCCTGGATGATCGCGATAATGATGTTTCCCTTGACGGTGGCGCGAACGACAGCGGAAAACCTGTCGAGAAACTGCCGCGTATAGTCGTCGCTCAAAGGGATTGCATGGCGTATCTTGCCGCTGAGGTCAGCGCCATCCCTGAACAGGAAGAAGAGCAGGTATAGCATGATGCCGAAGCTGATGAAGAACTGCAGGGTGTTCTGACCAAGGCTCAGCAGGCTGACGCCGACCGATCTGCTTGCCTGCACGATGCCTGAGGAGATGTTCGCACGCAATTCCGAAAAGCCGCCGAGCTTTAGTGAGTTCAGCCAGTTGTCGATGAAGGCGGGCAAGGCATTCTGGATCCGGACGAGATATCCATTGAGGTCGATTTCGTTGCTGCTAATCCGCTGGTAGAGGCTGGTTCCTTCCTGGATAAGCGAACCGAGAATGATCATTGCCGGTACGATGACGAGGCATATGCTCATCAACACGGTCAGCAGGGCGGCAATGCTGCGCCTGCCCCCTAACAAACGCTCCAGTCGCTTATGAACTGGAAAGAAAATGATCGCGAGGATAACGGCCCAGAAGACAGCGGTATAATAGGGAATAAGCAGCCAGATGAACGCAATTGTCACCACCGCCAGAAGAACGTAAAAACTCGTACGCTGAATCGACATGCCTGCTTCGTTCCTGGCCAGTCTCGTTCCCCCACCATCTATACAACAGAATTGACCGCATGGCAGTGTCAGCGACTGGGGCGACTGCCTAAGCTGCGGAAGCTTATAGTCGTCCTAAAGCATGCCAGCCATCGCAGCGGCGATGGCTGGCATGCTTTAGGGCTTTAAAAAGAACTGGCTTCCCGTGGGAAAGCTGGTCTCTTCGAGGAGTGCAATGCCGGAAGCGACGATCAACTTTACCGGCGGCCATCGATCGCGGATTTAGTGGGACAGCTTGATGCCGTCCATCGTTCCCGGCATCTCTACGTCGGTGAACACCAGGTCGATGCCGGCTCTGGATTCCAGGATACGAATTGCCTCGTCGGCATTGTTCGCCTCGATCGCCTCGTAGCCCGCAGATTGCACCAGATCGACAGCGCCCATTCGAATAATCGCGCTATTTTCGACCACCAGGACGACCGCCTTGCCATTAAACATATGTCGCTCGATTTTCGTGTGAGCCGGGAAGCCCGGGTTTGGGTTAGCGTTTCAGAGAGAAATCGGTCCTATGCCACCGCCGGAATTCTGGTTCAGTGGTCGGCGTCACCGCGATGACTGATTGTCACGGTGGTCCCAGGGCTGGCGTCGCTCAACTGTATCTCGCCCTGCAGATTCCTTGCAAGCGCTTCGACGATGGCGGTGCCAAGACCAGCCTTGAGTGCATCGCTACCGGCTGGCATACCGACTCCGTTGTCAATGACGGTAAGGGTCCAGTCAGTGCCTGCCGAGCGATAGTCGATCACGATCCTGCCGGTGTCCTGGTTCGGGAAGGCGTGCTTGAGGGCGTTGATCACCAATTCCGTCACGATCAGCCCCAGGCTCACGGACATGTCTGCCTCGACGGCACTATCGTCGATGCTCACCGATATCGACAGCCGATCCTCGTCCGCGATCATCAATGCGCCGAGGCTTTCGCAAAGTTGCGTGAAGTAGTTGCGCAGTTCGACGATGCCGCCAGGTGATGTCGAGAGTTGTCGCTGTACGGCCGCGATCGACATGACCCGGTTATGAGCGTTGTGACGATGTCCGCGCGCTCCCCCACTTAAATGGCATGGCCTTATTTATAGGGCGTTCTGCCCTTTATGCCGTTTGCGATCTCACAGCGTGATGGTTAAGCCGGATGTAAGATTCGAAACCACAACCACAAAGAGAGTCAAAATATATCTAGAACTAAAAGTTGACATCAAGCTGCGGTCAGCCTATACATCGGTTATCGATCTTTTGCTTGCCGAGCTTTGTCTACCGCGCGATTGGCACCGCGCTCTAAACGAACTTCCTTTCAAAAATAGTCGTTATCGCCGTCCTCGGAGCATCGCTTCGCGGTTCTTCTCTCTATGCTTTGAAAGGGTTCATCATGACCACAGGCACAGTAAAATGGTTCAATTCCACCAAGGGCTTCGGCTTCATCCAGCCTGACAATGGCGGTGCCGATGCGTTCGTCCACATTTCTGCCGTCGAACGCGCAGGCATGCGTGAACTGGTCGAAGGCCAGAAGATTGGCTTCGAACTTGAGCGCGACAACAAGTCGGGCAAAATGTCGGCTTGCAATCTCCAGGCTGCCTAACACCCGATATCCGCTTTCCTTTGACCACGGATGTACTGGCACTGTGGAGAGCATGATACCATCCGAGGTCAGGCAAATTGCCTGGCCTTTTTTGTTGCCACCGTATCTGGCGGCCTGATCTGGAAAACCCATGTCACAGACACATAGCAAATCTCGCCAGTAGGCCGAGATCGCCTTCGGCAATGCGCAATCGCAATTTTTCGCCCGCAACAGCGCGGTCGAAGAGCTTGATTCCATCGTCCGCTCCCGCGAGGAAAAGACCCTGCGCCTTCGCGAAGCACGGCTGGCAAAGGAAGCGCACGACCGCGCGACAGCGACTGCCTCTCTGCTCACCAGACGAGCGAAAACCCGCTGACCTCTCCAGCAACACGATCTAAGGACAAACGCTTGAAGAACGCCAGAAACAATGAACTCGCCGATCGCCGCATGGCATCGGCGGATGCAAAGACCGCTCTCCTGAGTGCCTATCGCTCTGCAAAGACCGCAGCCGAGCCAACCAGCTTAGCAAGGCAGGGGGAACGCATCGCCGTTGCAGCAGCCAGGGAAGAGCGGCGCCTTGAGCGCGAGCGGGTGAAACTCGCGGAGTCGGAGCGCCTGGTGACCGAGGCAGCGGAGCAGCTGGAAGCCGTGGCTGCCAAGGCGCGAGCCGAGACGGAGGCACGCGAGAAGAACCGAATCGCACACGTGATCGAGGATGAGGCGGCGCGAAAGGCTGAACGCGATCGGCGCTACGCCAATCGCAAAGCAAGACAGGCTTAGGTTCTTGGATCGGCGGCATGCACGTGACCGATCGAACACTCAAGGCTGGTCGACGCGGCATCGCCGTATGAGCGACCAGGCCCCTTTCCGGGTTGGCATATGCCATCTCGTCTCACAGGAGTCTCCATGACAGAAAATACAGGTGAGATACAGGCGATCAATACGGCCTGGCAAATTGCGATTCAGGAAATCCTGCGGATGGTCATTCGGGACATGTATCATACGGGCGGGGAGCAGGCATTTATGGACCACATCAAGCGCATTGAAGAGGGAGCGGTCGACAGCATTTATACGGACCTGCGGCTGCGCGGAACCGACGAATGGACCGAGATGCTCGTTAAAGAAAAGGCGAGCAACTTCGTCACGACACTACTGACATCCTTCACATTTGACCGTGCCTGAAGCAAAGAGCCGCGCCTCTCAGGCTGCCTGCTTCATCGATTTGGCAAGCCGTTTTATCGCCTGTTCGAGTGAGCGCTGTCCGTCGCAATAATCCTGCCATGCGGTCGTCTTCTCCAGTAAGGCCGGAACGGTCCGGATCGTGAACCTCTTCGGGTCAAGATCCGCTTTCATCTGGCTCCAGGTGAGCGGCATGGACACCGTGGCGCCGGGACGGGCGCGCGGCGACAGAGGTGCAACCGCCGTCGCCATCCGGTCGTTGCGCAGATAGTCGAGGAAGATGCGGCCATTGCGCTGGTTCTTCGCCATCTTGATCAGATAGAGATCCGGGTTGTCGCGCGCCATCTGCAGGCAAACATCGTGGGCAAAACCCTTTGCCTCGGGCCACGCCAGTTTCTTGCCCTTCGCTATAGCAAGCGGCGTGACGACGTGGAGGCCTTTGCCGCCGGTGGTCTTGCAGAAGCTGACGAGGCCGAGTTCTTCCAACCGATCGCGCATCTCGCGGGCGGCTTCGATAACGGTCGAGAAGAGAACGTCCGGACCCGGATCGAGATCGAAGACGAGGCGACCCGGAACCCCGGGCTGTTTCGGCTCGCAATTCCACGGATGCAGCTCCACGCCGCCGATCTGGGCGATGGCGGCCAGGCCCTCGACGCGATCGATCTGCAGATAAGGCTTTTTTTCGCCGAATACGGTCACCAGTTCGAGCAGGTTTGAGGTTCCCGGCATCGCGTGGCGCTGGAAAAACTGCTCGCCGCCGATGCCATCCGGCGTTCGGATGATCGAGCATGGCCGCCCCTTGATGTGGTCAATCATCCAGGATCCGACCGCTTCGTAATAACGTGCCAGTTCCACCTTCGTCACCGGTTCACCATCATTGGCGTCCGGCCAGAGCGGCTTGTCGGGGTTGGAGATCAACACGCCCATAACATCTTCCTTGCCGCCCTTGCGCGGCGGCGGCGTCGGTCGTTTGGGTTTGGCTTGTTTCTCTGGATCAGGCGTTTCCACCTCAGCCGGCTCAACCGGCTTTTCGGCGACGACTTCCCCTGCTGGCTTGTCTTCACGCAGCCCCTTGAACGCTGCCTGGCGGACAAGCCCGTCGGCGGTCCAGCCGGCAAACTCGATCTCCGCCACGAGTTCCGGCTTCACCCAGACGACGTTGGCATCCTTCTTCGGCGCCCCAATACCGGTGAACGGTGACTTGGCCGTTTCGAGCGCGCGCAGCTTGGGCAGCAGGACCTCGACTTTGCCGGCGCCATAGCCCGTGCCGACGCGGCCGACATAGACGAAATGGCTGCCGCGGTTGACGCCGACAAGCAGCGAGCGGAACTTGCTGTTGGTCTTGGCATATGCGCCGATCACCACCTCATGGCCGGCCCGGCACTTCGATTTGACCCAGGTGTCGGTGCGGCCGGATTGATAGGGAGCATCCGCCTGTTTGGACACGATGCCTTCGAGCGAGAGCTTGCAGGCCGATTTCAGAACGGCGTCGCCGCCAGTTTCGAAATGTTCTACGAAGCGCAACCGCGGATCTTCGCCAGCGTCCATGAGTAGTTGCTGCAACCATTCCTTGCGCTCTGTCAAAGGGCGTTCCCGCAAATCCTCATCGCCACTGAATAATAGGTCGAAGGCGAAGAATACCAGCTCGTCGGTCTTTCCTTCGGAGAGCGCTGCCTGAAGTGCTGCGAAGTCTGGTGCGCCGTTCTCATCGAGGGCGCAGATCTCGCCGTCGATGATGGCGTCAGGAAGCGCGGCACCGGAAACGGCGATCGCCGGATATTTTGTCGTCCAGTCGAGGCCCTTGCGGGTTTTGAGCGTCACCTCGCCGTTTTCGATGCGCATCTGGATGCGGTAACCGTCGAACTTGATCTCATGGATCCAGCCATCTGCCGAGGGCGGGCGCTCGCGCATTTCGCAGAGTTGCGGCGCGATGAAGTCCGGCATTGCGGACTTGGCAGCCTTGGCCGCCGCCGGCTTCTTTTTGGTTTTCGTTTCGGCTTTGCGTTCTTCGGCGGCGAGACCGTGGTTGCTGTCCCACACCGCGTCTGCCTGAACGTCGCCGCTCTGAACCATGAACGGCTTCGGCTTCCGGCCCTTGCCGGCGGCGATCGCTTCCATTGTCCGGCCGGATGCGACGGAGGTTGCGTTCTCATCCAGGACTGCCGCACCATTCTCCTCGACTGAAAAGCTGTCGTGATGTTTGATCAGCAGCCAGTTGGTTCGTTTGCTGCCGTCACGGTCGTTGCGCATGCGCACGAGGACGAAGCTGCCATGCAGACGCTCGCCCTCCAGGGTGAACTTGAAATCACCTTTGGCCAGAGCCTGCTCCGGGCTCTTATCGCCTTCCGGGTCCCAATAGCCGCGGTCCCAGAGCATGACCGTGCCGCCGCCATACTGACCTTTCGGGATCGTGCCCTCGAAATCGCCGTAGTCGAGCGGATGGTCCTCGACCTCTACGGCAAGGCGCTTGTCATGCGGATCGAGCGACGGTCCCTTGGTCACCGCCCAGGATTTGAACACGCCATCAAGCTCAAGACGGAGATCGTAGTGTAGCCGGGTCGCGTCATGTTTCTGGATGACGAACCGGCGACGGTTCGATGCCTTCAGCGTCGCCTGGCCGCTCGGCTCCTGTGTCTTCTGGAAATCGCGCTTCTGCTTGTAAGTTGAGAGCTTGTCGCTGGCCATGGCAGTCCCCGATACACATCCGCCCCCCGCGTCGAATGACGACGGAGCTGAGGCGCGGGCCGGACAGGTGGGACGCTCGACTGCCATTTCGTTGGCCGCAAGGAGAAACCGGAAAAATCCCTGCGTTCGTCATCCCTGTCACGTCCGGTTGACACGACACGCGACCTCGGAAGAGAGAAGCGTCCAACGCATATTTTGTTCCCGATCGGTTTGCGGGGCGGTTCAAGTCCTCCGCTTCGTCCGCCAGATTCCATCCGAGCCCATGTACCAATCGCCAGTGCCTGGCGGCAATCGTGATATCGAGAGCAATGGTCTCCTCTCGCGCCGCCACGCCGAGATCACCGTCATACCGTGGGCAAACTCGACCAGGCATGCTGGCTCGCTCGTGCCATCGTCTTCGACGGTGACGCGTTCATTTGGGAAGGCGTGGCTGTAGGGAAAGCAAAATCGCATTAGCCAACCTGTTCCACATGCAGATTGCCGGCGGGCAGCGGCCTGATCAGGGATTTCGCCGAGACGGCCGGATCGAGCCAGTCCGCCCAGGCGTCTCGCTCAAGGATGACGATCTGCCGGTCGTGATAGGGTTGCGATATCGGGGCCGGGATCCATCGTCAGCATGGTGAAGGCTTCACCGACATCGGGTGTATCGCGCCAGATTCCGGCAATGCAGAAGATCGGCTCGTCCTTCTTGGTGAAGAGCCACTTGTCCTTGCGCTTTTTTCCCTTTTCCGTCGGATTGGTAAACTCATAGAAGCCGTCAGCAATGATCAGGCAGCGATTGGAGTTGAGCTCGCGTCCGTCGGAGCGGAAATTGTAGACCGGCCGCTTGTTTTGTCCTGGCCAGCTCCACCGACGCGAGACGAGGTCCGCCTCGGCACGCGTTCCTTCGATCCCCCGGATGATCGGCGCCATATTGCGTCACTCCAGGTCTAGCGACTGCTTGAGTTTGTCGATCCTTTTCGAGGCTTCCGCCTTTGTCAGATCCTCGGGTTAGGCATCGGGCTGATGTGTCTGCTCCGACAGGGTCTTCAGATAGGGGCGCTGTGCGCTGGTCATCGGCTCGTCACCGCTGGCCCAGTCGCCCGGGTCTTTCTGCGTGTTGGAAGAGATATCGATTTCCGGGTTGTTGTCACTCATAGCGATCTCCTGAATTCGTTCTGCAAACATTCTTTGGTGGCTGATGGTTCCGGGACGTTGCTCAATCAGACGGGAACTGTGATGTCGGCCTCTTCGTTTCGCTTGCGCGTTTGCAAACCGAGGAGAAGATGATTGCCGATCATTGCCACTGCGGCCTGGTCCATCCCGAAAAAGGTGGCCGGCCGGTTTGCGCAGGAAGGAAGTGGCTTAAGCCGATACGCCTCGGTCTTCGACGGTGTCGAGATCAATTCGACCTTTTACCGTCGGCACAAGACTTCGACCTTCGCACGGTGGGCGGAATCCGTCCCGGACAGATTTCGGTTCGCGGTAAAGATCCCCAGAGAGATTACTCACATCCGAGCGATGAAAGACATCGCCGAGCCGTTCGACATTTTCCTTGAAGATATCGCACCCCTTGGAGAAAACCGCGGACCACTGCTTTGCCAGCTGCCTCCGTCGCTTGCGTTCGATGATGATGCGCTCGAAACCGCGTTCAAAACAATACGGGATGCCGACGGCGGACCGATCGTCGTGGAGGTGCGGCACAAGAGCTGGGCATCGGCCGAAGCACTGGATCTGCTGAAGACCTATGCGATCGACCGGGTTCTTGCCGATCCGGCGCCGGTATGGCCGGCGGAAGATTTCGAAACGCCGCCGAAATACGTTCGACTGCATGGAAAGCCAAAGATCTACTATTCCAGCTATACCGACGACGAGATCAGGTCGTTCTCAGACCTGTTGACGCCGGATGGTTGGTGCGTCTTCGACAATACCGCTTCAGGAGCCGCGATCGAAAATGCGCTGACCATGCTCGAAATGCGCTGATCCTTCTTGCGCCACGAGCTTATTTCGAAGCAGCATCCGAGGCGGTTTGTTCGGCGAGGCGGGTGGAGCACCAGAGCGCTCCACTCTTTCTGACTAAGCGGCTTCCCACACTTGATTCAAGATTTTTGCCGCGAGTGCTGCCTTGTCCTGCGGCAGGAAGCGGCCGTAATGCTGCTGTACGACATCAGGCGTGTCCTGGATTGCATAGCTTGCCTGCTCATAGGATCCGGTCTGCTTTAGAATGTGCGTTGCCAGGATATCCCGCAGGTTATGCGGACCATGCGGCAGCAAGCCCTTGATCGCGCCGCGACCGGTGTAGGAATTATAGATCCCGTAGCGCTGGATGATCGTCCTCCAGGCCTCATAAAACTTTGTCGAGTCATAAGCCGCATCGTAGCTGGTCGTCTTCACGGTCTTCACGAAAAACGTTCCGGGATCTTGCGCACTGCCGAGCAGCACACCGCGGTGCCGGTCGATGTAGGCCTCGAGGTATTTGTAGAGATCGAGCAGATCCGGAAGGATCAGCCGGAACGGTTTTTGCCCGAAGAAGGACGAGCCGGAATTCTTGAAGGCAACAGAGGGGATCAAAACTTCCCAGCCGTGTCCGTCTTCGGTCTGGTCGGCCTTCAGATCGAGACTGACGATCTCGGAGCATCGCGGACCGCCGGCAAAGGCGACGGGCAGCATGGCCCGATCCCGCAGGCCGCGCGGAGCGCGATCAAGCATCTCGACCATGGCGATGATATCTTCGGCCGCCTCCTTCTGGACCGATGGCCTGGCATCGCTGTTGCGAATGCCGGCCATCACAGTGGAAATATGTCGCTGCTTGCGATCGAACGAAGGACCGCGCTGTGAGTTGCAACTGAGAGAGGAGACGCGTCGTTCGATGGTTAAGACAGGGTTGACCTTGGCGCTCGTTCAGCCGTGCCGGAAGCGCAGGCTGTGATGTCAAGCCCGACAGCTTGCGGATGCGGGGGAACGGGAGCAAGATTGGACCGCCGGCATCATGCAGAAAAATGCCCCCAGTCGCCGGCGTAGGCTTTGCGCATGTTGGCGAAACTGGCAGCCTCGCCATAAACGCAGGCGCGATTACCAAGACTGGCGAGATATGCTGGTGCGTGGTCCTCGCCGACGAAAGAGGGGAGGGGGCTTTCGCCCAATACCTTCGGATTCGTACTGAGAGGCGGCGCCGAGATTCCCTCGACGTGATTTTCACTGTTTTGCTCGCTGATCTGGACCATTCTACATAATGACAAAGATGTCCGATAATGCGTTTTTGGCGGCAAATTCAGCTCGGGTGCACTGCGGACAATTGCCGCAGTAGCGGACACGATCTTGCGACCGTGCTTGCGATCAAGCCGCCTGCGCACCGGCCGCCGCATGGTCCTTCTTTACCATGTCGGCACATTTCTCGCCGATCATGATGCTCGTGGCATTGGTGTTGCCGGAGACAAGACGCGGCATGATCGAAGCATCGGCAACGCGCAGGCCCTCGATGCCGTGCACACGCAGCCGGTTGTCGACCACGGACATAATGTTTTCCTGTGGCCCCATGCCGCATGTGCCGCAAAGGTGATAGCAGGATTCGCCGGTCTGGGTGAGATAGGCGAGGATCTCGTCGTCCGAGCGGACGTTGACGCCCGGCGTCAGCTCCTTGTCGATCAGGCTCCTGATTGGGTCGGTCGCGTGGATCTTCATCGCAAATTTCATGGATGCGATGCCGAGTAACTTGTCGGCTTCCGCCTGCAGATAATTTCCTTGGATGCGCGGATGCACCTGCGGGCTGTTCGACTTGATCCGGATGAAGCCACGGCTTTCCGGCCGATGCGGGTTGACCAGAACGCTGAAGCCTGGGAACGGATGCAGGCCCTTGTCGAAACCATCTGTCGAAAAGGCGAAGAACTGCAGCTGGCAATCCGGCTCGGTAAGGTCGGGACTGGATCGGAAGAAGGCGGCGATCGTGCTGGCGCCGACCGCGAGCGGGCCCCTGCGGGTGAGCAGGTACTCCGCGCCGAGCATGATCCGCTGCGGCAGCGTCGCCACGCGTTCATTGAGCGACCAGTTCTTGTTGATGCGGTACATCAACCGCCCCGCATAGTGGTCCTGCAGGTTTTCGCCGACGCCGGCAAGGTCATGCTGTACGGCGATGCCGTTTTCGGAGAGCAGCTGCCCTGGGCCGATGCCCGAGAGCTGAAGCAGTTGAGGTGAATTGACGGCCCCGCCCGAAATGATCACCTCGCGGCGCGCTTTTGTGGTGATCGTGTTGGCGCCCTGACGGTAGACGACGCCTGTGGCCCGTTTGCCCTCGAGCACGATCTTCTCCGTCAGCGCTTCCGTGACGATGTGCAGATTGCTGCGGTTGCGGGCCGGAATGAGATAGCTACGCGCAGTGGAACTGCGCCGGCCGTTCTTGGCGGTCACCTGGTAGTAGGACACGCCTTCCTGCTGCTCGCCGTTGAAGTCGTTGGTCTTGCGTAGGCCGGCAGCTACGGTGGCCTGGATATAGGCGTCACCCAGTTGCGGACGCCAGACGGGCTCGCCGATCTTGACCGGGCCGGCTCGGCCATGAAAACGGTCCTCGCCGCGCTCGTTCGATTCCAGCTTCTTGAAATAGGGCAGGACGTCGTCATAGGCCCAACCGGCATTGCCCAACTGCCGCCAGGTGTTGAAATCGCTGGCAATGCCTCGGACATAGACCATGCCATTGATGGCGCTGGTGCCCCCGAGCGTCTTGCCGCGCGGCTCGTAGATGGTGCGACCGCCGAGATAGGGCTCCGGCTCGGTCATATATTTCCAATTGTATCGGGCATCGTAGAAGGTCTTGGCATAGCCGATGGGAATATGAATCCACGGGCTGCGATCACGCGGACCGGCCTCGATCAGGAGCACCCGCCATGCCGGGTTCTCGCTCAGGCGGCCGGCAATCGCCGCGCCCGCCGAGCCCGCGCCGACGATGATGAAATCATATTCTGCTGAAGACACGTTTTTACCTCCTCAATGAGCTCCGCCTGCCGTCGGCCGTGCCGGGCAGGGCGGTGAGCTGCAATCCTATGCCGTTCGCCGTTGCTGCAGCGCCATCAGTGCGCCGAGCAGCACGAAACCAAAAATGATGCTGCGCATCGCGTCCGGCAGCATGGTGCCGGTGATCAGGATCTGCAGCGCGATCAACAGCAGCACACCGCCCATCACGCCGACATAGCTGCCGCGACCGCCGGTGATCAGCACACCGCCGGCAACGACGACCGCGATCGACGGCAGCAGGTAGTTGGAGCCCATGTCGAGATTGGCCGCGCCGTTGAAGCCGACCAGCAGGACGCCGACGACGGCGGCACAGACGCCGCTGATAGCATAGACAGTGATCAAAGTCCCGCGGACGTCGATGCCGGACAGGTTGGCGACGCTGGCGCTGTTGCCGACGGCATAGATGCGCCGTCCGAGATAGGTCCATTTCAGCACGGCCACCGCGACTGCCACGAATGCGAACATCAGCCAGATCAGCGGCGCGAGGCCCAGTATCGAGCCGTTCATGAGCCACAGCATGCCAGATGGCGCCATGCCGGCAGAGGTGCCGCCGGTATAGTAGAGTGTCAGGCCTTGCAGGATGCCGTTTGCGGCAAGGGTCATGACGATCGGCGGCAGACCGAGCACGGCAACGCCCAAGCCGTTGATGGCGCCGATGGCCATGCCGCAAATCAGTACGACGGGGATGGCCCAGGCCAGCGCGCCATTGTCGCCGCCGGCGAGGCCGGCAAACAATGCGCCGGCGAGCGGGATCATCCAGGGAATGGAGAGATCGAGTCCGCCGGACAGCACCACTGCAGTCTGGCCAAGGGCGAGAATGCCGAGAAAGGTCGACAGCAGCAGCAGCGAGCGAATGTAGCTGTTGCCGAGATCGCCGATGTAGAACCATGTCACGACCACCACGATCGCGAAGGTAATATAAGCGGGCAATGCAAGCCGCAGGTTATCGCGATTACGGTCGAGCCAGCGGATATTGGGTATGGCGGCCACCGGCGATCGGGAGGATGCGGCGATCGCAAGATCCCAGTTGCGTGCTATGCGGCCATTGGACAGCGCGCCGCGGATCCGGCGCGCGACGTCGGCGATATTCTGGATGAAGGAGCCGCGGGCGCCGATCATACCAATCAGCACGGCCAGGATCAGTACGAGGCCATCGGCGATCGGCGACAGGAAGGCCGGCAGGTTAAAGACCAGCAGGATGTTGATGAACATCATCAGCAGATAGGCCCCGACGACCGAACCGATCAGGCCGCCGCGGCCGCCGCCGAGCGAAGTGCCGCCGAGAACAACGGCGGCGAAGATTTGCAGCAGCATCGGGTCGCCGACCAGCGGGTCGCTGCCACCGCTCTGGGCGCTGAGGAAAACCCCAGCCAGGCCGTAGAACAGGCCGGCGATAACATAGGTGGTCAGCTTTACGCGGCGGGCGGCAATGCCGGCGGCGAGCGCAGCCGCCTCGTCGCTGCCCACGGCGTAGATCGCCGTGCCGAAGCGGGAATTCTTGATGAACAGCCAGGCAAGGATGGCCAATACAATCACGATCAGGGCCGATGGCAACACGTTTTCGATAGCATTCCCGCCGAAGAAATTTATGAACGGCTCGGCGACATAGCCGCCGGGCGTAGGGCTGACCAGCAGCGCCAATCCCTGCACGATGAACAATGTCGCCAGGGTGACGACGATCGGCTGCATGCGCAGATAGGCCACGAGCAGGCCATTGACCATGCCGACCGCACCGCCGATGCCGATGGCGAGCAGGCCGACGAGAATCTGGTTGCCGATCGCGTCGGTCATCAGGGTGCCGACCGTGACATTGACGAGCGAGATGACGGCCCCGGCACTCAGGTCGAAGCCGCCGGCCAGGATGACCAGGGTCTGGCCCATCGCCGCAAGCGCCAGTGTGCCGCCGCCGCCAATCGTGGTTTTGAGGTTGAAATAGCTGAAGGCGTCGGAATTGGCGCCGTTGACGAGAATGAAAACGACAACATAGAGAAAGGAGGCAAGCAGGACGTTGCGGTTCTTGCGGACGAAGTAGCTTGCATTGCTTGCGGGCGCGGGCACCATTAGGCGGCTCCAGCGGTCACTGTCTGCGGCCGGCCGGCCGTGGCGTGGCCCAGGGCCGCGCGCATGATGGTCTTTTCGGTCATTTGGTCACCTTGGTCGGACAGGATCTCCGCCACACGCCCGCCGTAGAGCACGATCACGCGATTGCAGAGGTTCACCAGTTCCGGGGTTTCGCTGGAATAGAGCAGCACGGCGCCGCCGGCCGCGGCGAAGGCCTTAATCAGCAGGTAGATCTCGTGCTTGGTGCCGACGTCGACCCCGCGGCAGGGATCGAAGAGAAGAAGTATCCGCGGCCTAGTCAGCAGCGCCTTCGCCAGCACCATCTTCTGCTGGTTGCCGCCGCTGAAGGCGCCCGCTCGCGTATAGAGCGCCCGCTTGTCGACATGGACGATTTCCATCGCGGCTGCGACATCGCGCACTTCTTGGCTGGCGTCGATGAAACCGAACTGGCTCATGCGGTCGAGCGCCGAGGCGGCGATATTGTCCTGGCCGGATAATTCGAGGAACAGGCCCTCCGTCTTGCGTTCTTCCGGCACGAGGGCGATGCCCTGGTCGATGGCCTGCCGCGGCGAGGCGTGCCGGGTGACGGCGCCGTCGACACGGATTTCGCCCCTGAAGATCGGGGTTGCACCGTAAAGGCCCATGAACAGCTCCGCCTGGCCCATGCCCTGCAATCCGGCGATCCCGAGGATCTCACCGGGATGCAGGTCGAAGGAGCAATCGGAAAGGCGCCGCTCGGTAGCGATGCCGCGTACCGAGAGCAGCGGCTTGGCGCTGGAACGCGGGACCAGCTTGGTCGGATAGGTCGCATCCAGCGATCGGCCGATGATCAGCTCCACCAGTTGTTCGTCGCCTACCGACGCGGTCTCGAAACTGCCGACGTCCCGGCCGTTGCGCAGCACGGTCACATGTTCGCAATAGTCGCGCACTTCAAGCATCTTATGCGTAATCATCACGATGGTTACGCCGCTGGCCTTGAGATCGGCGATGATGCCGCTGAGCCACTCGATCTCGCGGCCGGAGAGTGTCGACGTCGCCTCGTCGAGAAACAGGATCTTCGGCTTGCGGAACAGGGCGCGGGCGATTTCGACACGCTGGCGCTGGTTGAGGCTAAGATCGCGAATGTCGGACCTGAGGTCGATATCGGTCAGTTGCAATCGCTCGAAATGCTGCTCCACCTCCCGTTTCGCCGCGCGGCGATCGATCTGGCCGAGAAATCCCGCGGGCTCGTAGGCCAGGGTCATATTCTGCAGCACGGTAAGGTCGGGCGCCAGCGTCAGTTCTTGAAACGCCGTCTGCAGACCGTGGCGATGGGCGTCGCGCGTCGTGTGAAGCTCAGCCTTCTCGCCAAAAATATGGATGGTGCCTGCATCGGGCCTGATCAGACCGCTCAACAGCTTGATGGTCGTGGACTTGCCGGCGCCGTTTTCTCCCAGCAGCGCATGGGCACGTCCGGCCCTCACTGAAAAGTTCGCGCCGGCGAGCGCTTTCGTCGCGCCGAAATTCTTTGTGAGGTCCTTGACCTCAAGCGCCAATTTTTGTTCCGATACCATGCTTCCTCCCGCCGATGGACCGGTTCGAGACCGGGGGCCCAGCGGACACCTCACTTAGCCGTAGTGTCGACAGATTTTTCCAAGCAAATCATTTCGGTGTCAAGCGCAGTTTGGGCTGATGTCAACGAAAATATCATAATTTTTCCATATTCATTTTCCGTAACACCTGAAAAATATGAGAATTCATGAGAATATCGGATCGACCCCGCCCAAGGTGTCTTATGCTGAAGCGCAGCGTCAGTGGTTTGCTAAGGAGGAGCTTGAGGAGAAAAAATTCGATTTGTGTGGACACTTTGCGAATTACGTGCATTTTAGGGCTAGCTTCGGTTCGCTGTAAATGGACGCCGAAAGATACGTGGAGGTTGGCTCTCCGAGAGGTGAAACCCGTTTAGCCGGCAAGGGGAGGGCTCGACAAATGGTCGCGGCTTTCGCCAAATGGCTGCAGGAATGGCGGATTATGATACAAAAGGGCATGCTGATCGTCACCACGAACCCTCCGGCAGATTTCGAGGAGGAGTTGAATGCCTGGTACGATACCGATCATATCGCCGAGCGCCTGGCCGTGCCCGGTTTCGAAACCGGCCGCCGGTTCGTCATGATCGGCTTGCCGCGCCGTTATCTGGCGCTCTACGATGTCGAGGCGATCGACGTGTTTCGATCGCCGGCCTATCTCGCGGTTTCCGGGGAGAACGTCACGCCATGGACGCGGCGAGTCATCGGCCGCGGCCAGTTCGGCCGATGGCCGACGGTGCAACTTTATCCTGGCGATGCGGTGACGACAGTCGCGTCGCGCTTGCTGCTAATGCGGTTTTCCAGCGTCGCCTCACAGTCGATGTCGGCGATCATTTCAGGCGCTGAGGGCAATTTCCCCATTAGTCCGAACGTCAGGCAATTGCGGGTATTCGCTTCTGAGGACGGCGAGGCCGGGGTCGACGTTTTCGTCATGGTCGAGGGGCATGGCAGCTTGGATCTGCAGGTCGATCCCGCAGCCTATGGAAATGCGGCGGATCATATCGATACAGTCTCGCTCTATGCGCCCTATCGGTGAGCACATGACCGGCGAAAACGATATAAGAGTCGACACTTTTTGGTCTCAGTTTTTCCAGCTAGAGACGATGTCGAAATTTGTCGTTTAAAATCACAACATTCACAGGGCCACGGACTGAGCCGTGCTCATGTCGGCGTTGACAAATGTATTATTGTCGACTTTATCATGGGGCAGTTCAGCAAGTTGGCATATGCCGTCTCCCCGTAATGAAAACAGCAGTGGCTGACATGATTGCAAGCGATATCATACCTTTTCATGTCCAGGGCCCGGACGATGGCGTGCCGGTCCTGCTCATTCATCCGCTCGGCGCCGATCATTCGGTTTGGGACGAGACACGGGATAGCTTCGATCTAAATATAAGAAGCATCAGCGTCAACCTCAGGGGTGCTGCGGGTACACCCCTACCGGCCGCACCCGTCACCCTTGAACAGACAGTGTTCGACATCGAAGCCGTGCGCAGCGCTCTGGATCTCAAGTCCATGGTCTTGGTGGGATGCGCCGTGGGTGCCATGGCGGCAGCGGCCTACACCGCGCGTCATCCGCAGCATGTCGCAGGCATGCTGCTGTCAAATCCGGCGATCGAAATCACCGAAGCAGCCGGCGTCAATCTGAAGATGCGCGCCGAGGCCGTCCGGCGCGGCGGAATGACTGCCTTGCTGCCCGACGCGATCGAAAATGCCTTTCGCGGCTATCTGGAGACAGGGCGGCGGCGCGACTATGAAGCCCGTTTCATTGCCCAGCCGGCCGAAGGCTATGCGCTCGCGGTCCTCGGTGTCGTCGGCGCCTCCGTAGCGCAGGACCTTGATACGATCGCCTGCCCCGTGCGGTTGCTGGCGGGCGGGCAGGATATCCTGTTGCCGGTAGCCCAGGCGGAAAAATGTATGGCGCGATTGCACGCCTGCGAGCTGGTGACGCTTGAACGCGGCGCGCATTTCATGCCTTACCAGGAGCCGGAATGGTTTGCGGACCAGCTTAACCTGTTCGTGCGCTACCTGGGGAAATCTTGACGGTCGGATGTCGCGGTCTCCGTTTCCCCCGGCAGACGCGGATTGAGACGGGTGTTTCGAGACTGTCGGCAATATCGGGTATTTGAGGAGGGCGGCTGAAATGATGACGAACGAAGAATCGTTGGCGAATGCGCGCAATGCTATCCGCCGTATCGTGGCCGCCCATGACGACAGCCCGTCACTCGTGACCCAGATCGCCGTCGAGGTCGGCGGTGAGATCATCGAGGACATGATCCCGCCTGGCCACGACCTCAATTCTGTGGAACTGGCGCGCCGCTACGACACCAGCCGCACACCGATCCGTGAAGCACTGATGCTGCTTGAGAAGGAGGGGCTGGTGGATATTCCACCGCGCCGCCGTCCGCGCGCTGCCCTGCACGATGTGCAGACGATCCGCGAGATCTACCGCACCCGCGCCAGTTTGCTGGGCCTGATCTCCGCCGATGTCGCCATGGACGGCACCGAGAGCGAGATCGACGAATTGCGCAAGCAGGTCGACCATATGGAAACGGCCTGTCGAGCCGGCGATATCAAGGCCTACGTCTGGGCCAATATCGATTTTCACGATCTCAACGCCCGGACCTCGAAGAACTTGACGGCAAAGCGTATCGTCGAATCGCTGCTGCTTAGGACGATCGGCCTGCGGCGTTGGAGCCTGTCGCAGCCCGGCCGAATGGAGCAGTCGCTGGATGACCACCGGCGACTGGTGGATGCCTATCGCACCCACGACGACCAGCTTGCGACCGCGCTGGTCCGCGCCAACCATCTGGCGGCCCTGCGCCAGCTCGAACGGCTGATGTCCGTCGATGACGACAAGGCGCAGGCGTAGCCGGCCGGCCCAAATCATCTTCCAGCTCAATCATTTTCGACGCCGCGGTTGAGGTGGCTGTTCTCTTCTAGCGCCGGATGGGGATGTCCGGGAAAGGCACTTGCAATGGATGAAATCAACTATGACGACGTTCGCGCCGCGATCGAGGTGACACGCAGCAAGGCGCAGGAGATCGGCCGCGCCTTCAGCATGGCCATTCTGGATTCGGGCCGCAACCTGATCGCATTTGCCCGCCTGCCGGGTGCGCCGCTAGGGACGATCGAAGCCGCCCAGGGTAAGGCCTATGCCGCCGCTTCGCTGGGAATGGCAACACAGGACATCGATCCCCTGGTCCAGCCCGGGGCGGCGCTCTATGGCATGCCGCAGGCGCACCATCATCCCTTCATCACCTTCGGCGGCGGAATACCGTTCCGGCGCGGCGGCAGGCTCTGCGGCGCGGTCGGGGTCTCCGGCGGCTCGCTGGACGAGGACATCGCCATGGCAACTGCCGCGGTGCGGTCTTTGGAACAGGCCGACTAACATCGCCCTGCTGCAAGATGTCGACATCAACCATTTTGCTGTGGGCGCGATTCTATTGTCAGCTGGGGAACAGTCTGTTTTAACGATATTCGACGCGCGGTCAGCCTTGGGTGGGTCGGGCAGACGTTCTCAAACCATTTATCCAATAAATCGAGTGCCTTGATCGGCGTTCCCATGAAGCGAGATGGATGGCTAGTCCATCGCGTTCGATGCCGATGCGCTATCGATAGTCGGCTTGCCACGTGCTGGTCGTTAAAGTCAAAGTGGCGACAGATGGCCCTAATTTTTTTATCCAGATGCTTGACTTGGCTTTGAAATTATTAAAGTGTCGACATGTTGACTGACGGCCGGCAATCTTGAACACAGATTGCTCTCGGCGGCGTCCACGTCGCAGACGTGCACCCAGCGGTCATCGGGAGCAAGGTTTTGAGAGCCTGAGGAGGAAATATGCGCACATTGCTCAAGACATGTGCCGTGCTGATGATGACGCTTGTCACTTTCGGCATGGTCACCATCGACGCGTTCGGTCGCGACAAGCCGTACAAGATTTATCTCAGCCTGAGTTTCAGTGGCAACGACTGGCAGACCGAGGCGGAAAACATGATCCGGGCACTCGCCGCTTCGGAAACCATGCGTGACAAGGTTAAGCTCGAAGTGCAGATCGCCGGTCCGGATGCCCAGAAGCAAAGCCAGCAGATCAACGCCATGGCGCAAGCTGGCGCAGATGCCATCGTCATGTATGGCGTCTCAGAAACGCTTTTGAACGGCGCCATCAAGAATGCCTGTGACCGCGGTGTCGTAGTCATCGCCTATGACTCCTTCGTCTCGGCACCCTGCGCCTACAATATCACGACGGATGCCCAGGAATTCGGTCGCATTAGCGCCGAATGGCTGGTCAAGGAGATGAATGGCAAGGGCAATCTGCTGATGGTCAACGGTGTGCCCGGCGCATCGTCCGACCAGGCTCGCATCAAGGGTGCGATGAGCGTCTTCTCCAAGTATCCCGACATCAAGATCGTTGGCACGATCGCCAATATGTGGAGCGAGTCGGTGCTGCGGTCGGAACTGTCCAAGTTTCTCGCCGTCCGTTCCTGGGATGATATCGATGGCATGTGGATCCAAGTCGGCTGCTACACGGCTGCTGCCATGCAGGACGAAGCCGGCGTTCCAGACGACAAGAAGAAGCCCTGTGCCGGCGAGGCGCCGAACGGTCACCGCATCCAGATGCTGCCCGCCGACCAGAAGATCGCCGGCACGCAGGGCGCCTACCGGCCGATGGGATATCCGAGCATTTCGCTTGCCTCGCCGCCCTTCGAAGGCCCGCTAGCGCTGAAATATGCCGTCGATATCCTCGAAGGCAAGAAGCACGAGAAACTGACCACCGTACCGATCCCGACCTTCACCAGCGAACATATCAAGCTCTGCAAGACCGGTTCCTGGCAGGAAATGCACGATACGGGCTGCAATGCTTTCGATCCGAGCGTGATCAAGAATCCCGGCTGGTTCTCCGACATTTATTCTCCGGAACTTCCGGAAATCGGTCTCGAAGCCGCGCTGAATGGCAAGCCCGAGAAGTAATAGCCAGTCAATTCGATAGAATGCAGGAAAGAGGCGTGGCAGCCCACGCCTCTTTATATATATATGTCCCAATGAAAACGCCGATCTCGTCCGATGACAAGATCGACGAAACCGATTCCTTGCCTGTCACGCGATGAGGATGGCGCGGAAATCGTTGACATTCGTGCCGGTCGGACCGGTGACAAACAGGTCATCGATGGCAGCAAAACCGCTCCACGCATCGTTTCCTGCGAGCAGCGTTCCGGCCTGGAGCCCCTTTTGCAGCAGGCGCGCAGCCGTCGTCCCGTCGGCGAAGGCGCCGGCATTGTCCTCGGTGCCGTCGATACCGTCGGTATCGGCGGCCAGCGCATGAATGTGGCGGGCGCCGGCGATGCGGTTGGCGAAGGACAATAGGAATTCCGTGTTTCGTCCGCCCCGGCCGGCGCCGCGGACCGTGACCGTGGTTTCTCCTCCCGATAGCAGCACGACCGGCCGTGAGAACGGCCGGTCGGCCTTTTCGATTTCCAGCGCCAGCGCCGCATGGAAGAGACCCGCTTCACGGGCCTCGCCTTCCATCCCGTCGGAGAGAATGACAGCCTCTAGGCCGTGTGCTCTCGCTTTTGCCGCGGCAGCCTCAAGCGAGACGCCGGCAGAGGCGATGATGCGGATGGTATTTTGCGTCGATTGGGGCTCGCCGCCGGTCCATTTCAGTGCATTCTGCTCGATATGGGCGTGGATGCGCGACGGCAGGCTGATATTGTACTGGTTTGCCGCCTGCAATGCCTCGAGCGGCGTCGCCGCATCGGCAATGGTCGGCCCGGAGGCGACGAAGGCGGGATTGTCGCCGGGAATATCCGAGACGACGAGGCTTGAGACCCGCGCCGGCACAGCCGCAGCGGCAAGCCTGCCGCCCTTGATCCGAGAAAACTGCTTGCGCAGCGCGTTCATGACCGAGATCGGCGCGCCCGATTTGAGCAGGATATGATTGAGCTCGATTTCGTCTTCGAGGCTAAAGCCTTGCGGGGGCGCCGGCAGCAAGGCCGAACCGCCGCCGCAGATCAATGCCACGACTAGGTCGTCCTCGGTCAGGCCTGAAACCCGCTCGAACAGCCGCTCGGATGCCTTAAGGCCGGCTCGGTCGGGCACGGGATGGGCGGCCTCCAGCACCTCGATTCGCTCGCAGGCGGCGCCGTAGCCATAGCGCGTCACCACCGTGCCCTCGACGGGCGTGGGCCAGAGCTGCTCGAAGGCGCGCGCCAGCTGGGCGACGCCCTTTCCCGCCCCAACCACCACGGTTCGCCCCTTGGGCGGCGTGGGCAGATGTGCGTGCAGGCAATGCATCGGATCGGCAGCCTGGACGGCGGCGGCAAACAGATCCTTCAGGAGTTTGCGTGGCTGGATGGTTGGGTTTCCCATGGGGTGCAGTCTTTCTTGTTGCTGGCAATCGCCAGAGCACGCAGAGCCGCATTGGCGGCGCCGAAGCCGTTGTCGATGTTGCAAACCGTAAGGCCCTGCGCGCAACTGGCCAGCATGGCGTTGAGCGCCGTGCGGCCGGCCTCCACGGCGCCATAACCGACCGATGTCGGCACGCCGATCACGAGGCCGGCGACGAGGCCCGCGAGCACGCTGGCCAGCGCCGCATCCATGCCCGCCACGGCGATGACCACCGGGTAACGGCGAATGTCCTCGACCCGGTTCATTAGCCGCCACAGGCCTGCGACCCCGACATCGATGATCACGGTCGCTTCGACGCCGGCATGGCGCAGCGTCCGCTCCGCTTCGCGCGCAACCGGGGCATCGGACGTGCCAGCGGCGACGATGGCGACCATGCCCGTCGATGTGACGGGCCGCATTGGTCCAAAGAAGCCGGTGCGGGAGATGCCGCAATAGTCGATCTGTGTCGCGAATTCTGGGAGTAGGGTGGCATGAACGTCGG
This sequence comes from Martinezella lusitana, assembly GCF_010668395.1. Lineage (GTDB taxonomy): Bacteria > Pseudomonadota > Alphaproteobacteria > Rhizobiales > Rhizobiaceae > Rhizobium > Rhizobium lusitanum_A. The sequence continues at coordinate 75,557 of NZ_WUEY01000012.1, read as the reverse complement.
CGCTCAGGCGGGTGAGCAGCAGGCCGACGCCCCGGTGCTGCGCCTGTCTGAGGATCGTGGCGATCTGGCCGCTGGACTTGCCGGCACAGAGCACCGCTTCGTCGAGCCCCATCCGCTCGGCGCGGGCAAAATCGAACACCACATCCGGAGTTGTCATGGCTTGGGTCCGACGAAAGCACTGCCTCTTCTATAGGCCTCGAGGCGAACCGGGTTCCCCGCCAGCGCGGCCGGCAAAAGTCGGGCTATGGCGGCGATCAGCGAAGCGCTATCTTCCACGTCTTCAAGGCTCTTCGCATCGAGCTCGATCACCACGCCATCGTGACGCATACGGCAGCGCACGGTTTCGGGCCGTAATTCCTGCATTAGCATGGCCTCGACCGCATCGATCGACGAGAGCAGTTCGGGATCGATGGCAATCCGCGTTTCTATCCGGCTCGACAGGCAGGGTGAAGCCGGCAACTCGGCCAGCGCGCCGAGGTGGAGATCGCGGGCCAAAGCACGCACGGCGGCCTTGTTGAAGCCGGCCTCGACATAGGGGTGGCGGACATGGTGGTCGCGGGCTGCCTCCAGCCCCGGACGATAGTCGCCGAGATCATCGAGATTGGCGCCCGACAGGATCTGCCGGTCGATATGGCGCGCAATCGTACCGTAAAGATTTACCTTGCAGAAAAAGCAGCGGTTGACGGGATTGCTGCGATAGTTTTCATCAGCGAATTCGTTGGCGTCGATCAACCGGAGATCCCATCCTTCGCGATCTGCCCATTGCCGGACGCGCGCCGTCGCTGCGGACGGCACGGCCGGCGACACGGCGTGCAGAATCGCGATCTCCGTATCTCCCAGCAGGCGGTTGGCGAGAACCGCGAGCGTCATCGAATCCACCCCACCGCTGACGGCGATGGCTGCCGGGGCTGCGGTGGCGAGCACGGCGTCGAGATGTTCCCGCATCATCTGCTCCTGACCGCCAACTGGGCATCGGCGAGCAGGCGAAATCTGCTGCGCCCGGCGTTTCCGGCGATATCGGCGATATCGTCCGCCTCGACCTTTGTTGTCGGTCCCGAGGGCCGTTCGACCTGCTTGACCGCCACAGTCCGGCCGTCGACGACCATGGTGCCGGAGGTGCGGCCGAGTTTCGTTCGCTGGACGATCGAGTGGCGGATGCCGATCGTCGTGGTTTCGTCGAAGGCCAGCGCCAACACGGCATCGACAGCATTCGGGCTGACCAAGACACGGACATGCGTCATCATCCGACCCTTCTTGCCGAACACGGGCACTTGGACGACGTCGAGCACGGCGGGGTGGGCGCGCAGGCGCTCCACGGCCTGCGCCAGATCTTCGCCGGTCTGATCGTCGATCTCGCATTCGAGCACCGCGATATGATCCTGTTCGGCCATCGCCCGCGTTTGGTTGTCGAAGGCTAGCACTCGCAGGCAGTTGCTGACGCGGGCAAGGCGCCTGGTGCCAAAGCCGTGCGCCGAGCCGATCAGCCTCCGCGGCATAGCATGCGCCGTACCGCGATCGCAGAGATAGCGCAGGATCGCCGCTCCGGTGGGGGTGACCCGTTCGCCGGCAATCCCGTCGTCCAGTGTCGCGAAGCCCTCGAGAAGCAGGGTCGTTGCGGGGGCGGGAATGGCGAGCAGGCCGTGGGCGGATCTGATCCGGCCGCTGCCGAGCGGAATAGCCCCGACCGTCCATCGCAGCGCCCCTAGCGCCTGTACCAGCCATCCGGCCGCGACGATGTCGGCAATCGAATCCCAGGCGCCGACTTCGTGGAATTGCACGTCGTTGACGGATTTGCCATGCACTCTTGCCTCAGCCTCGGCGAGCAGCGAGAAGATGCCGAGCGCATGCCGGATGGTTTCAGGATCGAGCGCCGAGGCCGACAAGGCGTCGCTAATCAGCCGCCAGTCGACATGGTGATGATGATGTCCGGCATCGGGATCATGGTGTTCTTCGGCATGCCGGTGGGCATGGACATGTCCGTGACCTTCATTACTGTGATCATGGTCGCCGTGATCGTGAAGTCCGATGTCCTGTCCGGCGTGACCCGACGGACGTTCGACGATGAAACGCCTCCCCGTCAGCACGCCATCATTGTGGGTGACGACGCGGACGCGGACATCCTCGATCAGCGGGCAGAGCGCCAGCGCGGCCCGCAGCGGCGCCTCGAGTTCCGGTCGCAGGTCGAGCATGGCTGCGGCGAACATGTCGCCGGCAATCCCGCCAACCGGATCGAGATGCAGTTCAAGCATCGGCCGTCCTCCGTTCGTCTGGGGCGACGTGACGCGGAACAACATAGGGGCCCTCTGGAATGATGGCGACGGCATCATCGCCGCTGCGGATAATGCTGCGCTCGACCGCGGCCTTGATGTCGTCGATCATGGTCACGGCCGTCAGCCGCCGGTCGTCTTCCGACAGGCCGGTGGTGTAGAGCTCGACGCGGCCGACGCGCATAGGCTTAAGCTGCATTTCCGTCTGCCATTCGTCGATCTCGGCCAGGCTTTTTGCTGTCAGCGTTGCCAGGAAGCGGTCCGGCCCGAGCTCGACCAGCCTCGCCTGCGCTTCGCGGAATTCCTCCGAGCCGAAGCCTTCGGAACATTCCGACGCGATGATCAGCGTGCCGCCGGGGGCTAGGATATCGAGCGGTGTCACCATGCCCTTGATTGTCTGGTAATAGGTCTTGTCGAGCGGATAGCCAGCGGACGAGGTCACGACAGTGGCAAACTTGCGCGGCGTCGCAATATGGGTCGAGGCGCCTACGAAATCGACGGCGGCCTGATGGCTGGCGATGATGTCGCCGAAGGTCACGCACACAAGGTCGCGATCCTCGTCGATCACGGTGTTGAGCGCGTAGACCTCGCCGAGCATCCTGACGATCTCCAGCTGTTCTTCATGCAGCGGATTGCCGACCAGGTTGCATTGCACGGCGAGGGGATCTTCCATGAACCGGGCGGAATGAAAGGTGCGAATGGTCTCGTGATGGGCGACACCCGGGGCGATGACCTTGCGGCCCCCGGACCAGCCGGCCATGAAATGCGGCTCGACCAGGCCGGTGGCGATCCTGAGATCGGCATCGGCGAACAGGCGGTCGATCTTGACCGGCGTGTTGCGCGTCGGCGTATGGCCGAGATCGACATGGGCGGCATCATTGCGTGCGAAATGGTTTTCGACCCGGACGTTTTGCAGCACCCAAGGATCGCCGACCAGTTCGGCCAGTTCGTCGCCGAGATTGGGGCGGTGCAGGCCGGTTGCGATCAGGACCGAGATATTGGCAAGCGGAATACCTGCCTGGGACATGGTGCGGATCATTGGCTGCAGGAACAGCCGGTTCGGGACCGGCCGGGTGATGTCGCAGATCAGGATGCAGGCGCTTTTGCGGCCCTTGGAAAGGGCCGCAAGCGAGCATGCGTTGACGGGGTTTTCTAGCGCCTCGGCAATTGCCGCATGCGGATCGGCGATCTTGGCCAGCGGCTGCTTGCGGATCAGCATCGGCCGTGCCTTCGCCGGCAGATCGAGCTGCAGGTGGCCGCGGCCATAGGACAGTGAGACGGTGTTCGCATCCATGCCGGCAATCTCCTTTAGAGCCTTGCCGCCGCGGCATAGAGCCGATCGACGAAGACGGCGGCTATGAAGATCACGCCAAGGATCACCATCTGCAAGAAACTGTCGACTTGCAGCAGATCCATGCCGTTCGACAGTACGGTCAGGAACACGCCGCCCAGAATGCAATGCCAGATATTGCCTTGGCCGCCGCGCAGCGACACGCCGCCGATGACGGCTGCCGCAATGCTCTGCAGCATCAGGCCGCCGCCGATATTCGGCTCGCCCGAACCGGTCCGCGCGGTCAGCAGCATGGCGCCAACAGCGATGAAGACCGAGCAGACGACATAAGCCGTCAGCACATATTTCCGGGTCGGCAATCCCGCCACCTCGGCTGCGCGGGGATTGGAGCCGTAGAGATAGATGCCACGGCCGAACGTGGTGTAGTTGAGGAGTGCATGGACGACCACAAGGGTGATGACCGCTGCCAGCACCGCCACCGGAATGCCGAACAGGCTGGCGCGGCTGAAGATATCGGTGAATTCCACCGGTAGGCCGAAGACGGGGAAGCCGCCGGAGACGGTGGCGGCGAAGCTGGCTGCGACGCCTTGGGTTCCGAGCGTCACCACGAAGGGATTGACCTTGAGGAAGACCACGCAGGCGCCATTGATCAGGCCGGCTAGGATGCCGAAGCCGATGGCAACGACGATGGCGAGCGTGATCGACAGGCCGACCGCATTCGGGTCGCTTTTCAATATCCCGGACATCACCAAACCCATCGCCACGCTGATCGCCGACAGGACCGTGCCCATCGATAGGTCGAAGCCCCGCACGATCAGCACGATCATCTGCCCCGCTGCCAACAGGACAAGATAGCTCGATTGCGTCAGGATATTGCTGATGTTGCGCGGCGCGATGAACAGCGGTTGAAAATAGGCGAAGAACAGGCAGATTAGTACCAGGACTAGTGGCAGCAGGCCGCGTGAGGCGAAGCTGCGTATCCAGCCATGGCTGCGCTTCGCGGGGGTATTTGTTCTCATAACATTCGCATTCATGTCCGCGACCTCGATCTGCCATAGCCCTCGACTGCGACGGCAGCGACGAGCAGTATTCCGATCACCATGGCCTGGAAGCGCGTGTCGACCCGGCTGAGATTCATGCCGTTGGCCAGGATGGCGATTAGTAATGCGCTTAGGGCCACGCGTTCGATCCGGCCAACGCCGCCGCGTAGCGACACGCCGCCGATGACCGCTGCTGCAAGGCTCTGCAGCATATATTCCGCCCCAAGTGTGCCCTCTCCGGAACCGACGCGCGCCGTCAGCAGCACCCCGGTCAGCGCGGCCAAGAAGCCGCAGATGACATAGGCTGAGACTAGGCAGGCGGCGGAACGCACGCCGGAGGCGCGCGCGGCTTCCGCATTGCCGCCGACCGCATAGAGATGCCGGCCAAACGCGGTGCGCTTGAGCGCCAGCCAGACGATCAGCGCCGTCAGCATGGCAAGGTAGATATTGGTCGGTAGGCCCGCGAAGCGCAGGCGGGCGAAATCGTCGGTAAAGGCCTCGGGCATGCCGTAGATCGGAGTACCGCCGGCGGCATAGAGCGCGATACCGCCGGCGATCATCATCGTCCCCAGCGTAACCATGAAGGGCGAGACCTTGAGCAGCGACACGCAAAGGCCGTTGATCAGCCCGATCAGGCCGCCGGCAGCTAGCGCCGCCAGGATGCCGAGCGTCACCACGAGATAGGGACTGTCGGGCAGCAATGGTGTTAGCGCCGCCATGACCAGGGCGCAGGTGACACTGGCTAGGGCCACCACGGCGCCGACCGAGAGGTCGAAGCCGCCGACGATCAGTACGATCGCCTGGCCGATGGAAATGATCATCAGGTTGGCGGCATTGCGCACCACGTCGATGAGGTTCGTCGGCGCAAAGAAGCTGCGGCTGAAAAGCGCGAGTGCTAGGAGCAGTAAGACGATCAGGATCGACGAGATGCCGAGCCTGTCGACGATGCCGCCTGTGCCGACATGCGAGGCCCGGCGGGCCATTGGTTGCGTGCGGTTCTGCACCGGTGGTTCTCCTGGACTAGGCCTGTGCCATCTCGACGTTGAAGAAGGCGTTGAGTACGGCCGTTTCGGAAATTTCGCTCTTTGCCAGTTCCGTCACGATTTGCCCTTCGCGCATGATGTAGACCCGGTTCGAAAGGTTGAGGATTTCCGGCAGTTCGGACGAGATCAGCAGGATCGCCGCGCCCTGTGCCAGAAGCTTGGCCATCAGTTCGTAGACTTCGACCTTGGCGCCGACGTCGATGCCGACGGTCGGCTCGTCGAAGATGAATATCTGGGTGTCGCGCGCCAGGCCGCGCATCAGCATAACCTTTTGCCGGTTGCCGCCCGACAGAAGCGAGACGGCACGTTCGATGTCCGGCGGGCGCAGTTGCAGCTGGGCGGCAACCGTGCCGATCAGCTTGCGTTCGTTGCCGCGCCTCAGCATGCCGAGTTTCGAGAACGCAGGCTCGGTGATCGATGCCATCGAGGCGTTCTCGCGAATGGCGCGGGTCGGCGCGAGACCTTCGGCGCCGCGGTCGGAGGGAAAATAGCACAGTCCCCGCGCCAGCATCTTGGCCGGGACAGATCCCGCCACGGTGTTACCCCTGACACGCAATTCTCCCGCCGAAATCGCATCCAGGCCGTAAACGGCACGGCCGACCTCGGATTTACCGCATCCGACCAACCCGGCTATGCCGACGATCTCGCCAGCCCTGACATCGAGCGTGACGTCGCGGACACGACCATCCGCAGTCGACAAGCCCTTGACGGCCAGCATCTGCGCGCCGGGCTTTTGCTCGATACGCGGAAACAGCAGGTCGATCTTGCGGCCGGTCATCAGTTCGACCAGGCGCATGTCGGTGACATCGGTCATCGCGCCGGATGCGATGCACCGGCCGTCACGCAGGACGGTGAAGCGGTCGGCGATCCGGCGCAGTTCCGGCATGCGGTGCGAAACATAGATGATCCCGACGCCGCGCGCTTTGAGCGCCAACACCAGTTCGAACAGCTTTTCCGCCTCGCGATCGGTCAGCGACGCTGTTGGTTCATCGAGGATCAGCAGGTGGACATCCTGCAGCAGCGCCTTGGCGATCTCGACCATCTGCTGTTGCGCGCGTGACAGGTCGCGAACCAGCGAGCGCTCATCGAGTTCGAAGCCCAGGTCGTCCAGCAGCCGCTGCGCGCGGGCATGCATTTCCGAAACCCGCAACAGGGCCTTGCCGGTCATTTCGCGGCCGAGGAACAGGTTTGAGCTGACGTCGAGATCCGGGATCAGGCTGAATTCCTGAAAGACCGGGCTGATTCCCAGCATGCGAGCGCGATGCGGCGTAAGATTGCGCAGCGGCTGGCCGCGATAGTGAAATTCGCCGGTATCGGGGCGGCGAGAACCACCGATGATATTGATCAGCGTCGACTTTCCGGCGCCGTTTTCGCCGATCAACGCATGAACTTCGCCAGGATGCATCTGGAAATCGACATTGTCCAGGGCGACGACGCCCGGAAATCGTTTCGTTATGCCGTTGAGACGGATCAGACTGGACATGAGGTTAGGCCCTCGTGAGTTTCCTCGGAAACCGATTTTCACGGTCTGTGGCAGTCCCGTGCGCCGCTGGGTCTGCGCCGCAGGCTGCGACGGCACGGTAAGGGTCGTTTCTCATGGATCGATCTCGACATAGATATTGCGGACGCGCTTTAGAAAGTGTGGCAGCAGTTCCTTGGTCCACTCGGACGGACCGGCGATCCTGGCATACTCTGGACTATCCAGCACTGCAGGCGACTCGAGTTCGTAGACCGCCAGATATTTCGGATCGCCCTCCAGGGCCATGTAGCGCTTACCGCTGATGAAGCCGGAGCAGGCCATACGCTCCGGGTAATGCTCCTCGCGATACCAGCGATTGAATTCGTCCTCATAGGCAGGGTCGATCTCGATCATGACCAGAAGCAGGCCACGCTCGCGTTGTGTGACGTCCATATTGAAATTCCTGTTTCGTCGATCAGGTCCGCGGACCCGACCGGCGCGGATTGGTCCCGCCATGTCCACGCCGGTCGCTGCAGCCTCGGGAGGCCGTGTTCATTCCGATGTGCGCCCGCTGACTACGGGTGGGCGCGCATGCGTCGCTCGCTTATTCCACCGAGAAGACAGGCTTCCAGTCGCTCGGGCCGAACTCGCCGGTGAGGTCGTAGTCCTTGAGATTGTCCTTGGTGACTGTGATTGGCATGGCGGTCAGGCGCTTGTCGAACGGCATCTTCTGCAGCACGCGCACCGCTTGGTCGACGCCGATAACCGTGGTCGCGACGCTACCCTGCAGGGGCGCTGCGGTCACGACGCCGGACTGGACGCCGGCCAGGCTACCGGTGTTGAGATAATCGCCAACGACGGGAATGGATTCGTGGCCCGATTCTTTGATCGCGTTCGGCGCTACTTCGTTCATTACCGCATTGCCGATGATCGCCTTGGCGTCCGGATAGGTGTGGAGCGCATCCTCGACCAGCCGCTGCTGTTCGTTCTTGGTGGTGTTGCCCCAGATGGTCGCGAGGATCTTGATCTTCTGGCCCTTCAGCGCGTCCTGATGACCCTGGGCCGAAACGGCTGCCCAATTGGCGGCCTGCGGGCCGGGGAAATCAAGAATGCCGATCTCACCACTCTCGTTCTTAAAATGATCGATCAAGAACTGGGCGGATGCCTTAGCCTGGGCATAGTTGTCGGGGAACACGCCGGCATCGTAGGGCATATTGGACGACACCATGTTGTCGACCGCGATCTGGGCGATGCCGGCCTGCTTGCCTTCCTCGATCTTGCGGCGAAGGCCTTCTTCTGAAATCGCCTGGAACAGGATCGCATCGGCGCCGAGTGCTACGCAATTGTCATACTGCGAAATCTGTTTGGTCAGGTTCTCAAAGCCGCCGGCGTCGAAAATCGTCATCTTGAGGCCGAGTCGCTTTGCCTCCTGAACGAAGGCATAATTAATGCCGATGAACACGCTGTCGGTGAGCGTCGGCATCAGCACGCAGAGGTGCCACTTCTTCTTCACGTCCGACGGCTTGAGAAGTTCATACTTTTTCGGCGTCTGCTTGTCGCCCTCCCAGGCATTGACCGGATAGGGCGCCCAGCCCCATTCTCTGACATCGTCGGCCCGGGCCATATTCGCGCCCGCAAGCGTCGACAGGATTAGCCCGATCGTCATTCCAAGTCTAAATCGCATTCATGCCTCCCTTTAGATTACAGATCGCACGGACCGGAAAACCAACCCGTATCCGGCCGCGAACTCATTCAGGCGCAAAGACTCTCGATATGCAGGACGGCGGCCTCTGCCACGTCGACATCCTGCTCCGCGGAACCGCCCGAAACGCCGATGGCGCCGACGACTTCGCCGCCGATGGTAACCGGTACGCCGCCGCCGAACACGACGAGTGGCTGCCGGTGCGAGACTTCCAGGCCGTAGAAAGGCCCGCCTGGCTGCACGCCGGCCATTAGGTCGGCGGTGCGGCTGTTGACGGTGCGGGCGGTGTAGGCCTTGGCCTGCGCGATCTCGATGCTGCCGAGCAGTGCCTTGTCCATGCGCAGGAAGGCGACGAGGGCGCGGCCGGCGTCGAGTACGGCGATGCTCATCGGAACGCCGATTTCGCCGGCGCGCTTCGCCGCCGCCTGCAGGGCCGCCTGTGCCAGGTCCGCCGAGATAGTGTCACGCATATCGCAAACTCCGTTGATCAGTTGTAGGCGCCACCGTTGATCGACAGCGTCTGCCCGGTGACGAACGCCGATTCATCCGCCGCGAGATAGGCGGCAAGTGCTGCGATCTCCTCGGGCCTGCCCTGGCGCTGTAGTGGAATGCTGTCCCGGACCACTTTGTCGGTGCCGGAGGGGCCGCCGAGAAAATCGATTACCGGCTGGTTGAATTTCGTATCGACCCAGCCAGGGCAGATGGCGTTGACGCGTATCCGGTCAGGCGCCAGTTCGAGTGACAGCGCCACCGTCAGCCCGTTGATTGCAGCCTTAGACGATGAATAGACCGCCAGTCCTGGCGCGCCGCGCAGGCCGGCCATGGACGACATGTTAATGATCGAGCCGCCGCCGGCCGCCTTGAGATGCGGCGCCGCGTGCTTGATCATCAGGAAAACGGACTGGACGTTGACGGCAAACACCTTGGTCCAGAGCGTCAGGTCGATCTCCGGCAGCATCCTGTGTGCGATCATCCCGGCATTGTTGACGACGATGTCGAGCCGGCCGAACCGTGCCGCGGCGGCCTCCACAGCGCCCTTGACGTCGTCCTCACTGGTGACGTCGCAGCGGATCCAGTCGACCGACGATCCCAGATCCTCGACTAACTGCCGCCCCGCAATCTCGTTGATGTCGGCAATCATTGCCCGGCCACCCTCGACCACTATGCGTTCGACGGTGGCCCGGCCGATACCCGTCGCGCCGCCTGTGACAAGCGCAAGTTTCCCTGAGAGCCGCTCAGACACGTCTCTACTCCTCCCGGCAATGTTAAAAAGGCTGCTAAAAGCTTTATGTGTCGACACTTAGCGAATGTTTCTGCGTCTGTCACGAGGGAAAATGCGGGGAAAGTGAAAAAGAATCCGATATTTTGCGTGGAATATCGGCACATATGATTGAATATACTGCGCTTTTGAAATTCTGGTGCACGGTTTGCCGTCTAGCTAATATTTGGGATCTGTCGACACTAGCGATGGCGATGGTTCGTTGCGTCACGGGACATCGACACTGGCGGCCAAGTTCAATTTCAGAGAGTATATGTCGACACTAACTGTAAGTGCAGATCAGTATGGATGCCGATCAATTAAAAATATTCCATATATATCATGCATATATGTACATTTACATGGAAAATCGGCTACCTATCATCTTGACACATTTTCCAAAATGTCGACAGAATAGGTTCGCAATCGGATGAAGCAAAGGCAAGCGGTTGCGTCAAGACAATGCCCGCAGGAGAAAATTGAATGACGATGGGAGCGAACAGCCTTCTTACTGGAACGCTGGACTATTTGCGGCGGCCGCTTGTCCGCAACATCAAGGAGGGACAGCGCGTGCTCGTCCTGTCCGATACCGAGCATGATCCGCGTGTCTGGCAGGCGGTGATGACCATCCTCGCCGATATCAAGGCCGACGCGACGCTAACGCTGTTCAGCCGGCGCCCGGCAGACTACTATGACCCGCCGGAAGCGGTCTGTGAGGCGATGATGAAATCGGATGTCAACATCCTGATCGCTTCTACAGGAATGCTGCATTGCCGCGCGAGCCTTCGCTCGATGGAAGCCGGCATTCCTTCCATCTGCCTCGATGGCGGCATGAAGCTCGAATGGCTGCAGTCCGGCGCAATTACCGACGACATGAAGCAGATCGCCGTGCGAAAGCACTATGTCGGCAAGAACGTTTTCGGCGCCGGCGCCAAGACCTGCCGCGTCACCTCGCGCTACGGCACCGATTTCACCTATAGCGTCGAAAACATGATCTGGGTGCCGCCGCTACCGTCTGACAGTTTCGATCCCTACAAGGTGATCAACTTCCAGAAGGACGAGAACCGCCCGGCCGGCAAGCTCTACTACTACCTCTATCCGACCGGCGAGTTCAACGTTGCCCCGATCGAAGGCACGGCCAATGGCAAACTGGTCATTGACCTGACCATGCACCATCTCGGCCTGCTCGGCAGCCCGATCGAACTGACAGTCGAGAAGGGTCGCATCGTCAGCATCGACGGCGGCGTCGATGCCCGCATTCTGCGCGATTTCCTCGCCACTTATGGTGACGAGAATGCCTATATGTGCCCAGCCGAAGCGTCGGTCGGCGTCAATGCCAAGGCGGTGGTGCGCGGCATCCAGCGCGAGGACAAGAACATCATGGGTACGATGCATTTCGGCCTCGGCACCAATATCGACGTCGGCGGCTCGATCTATTCGAAGATCCACATGGATGGTGTGATCCTTGAGCCGACGCTCTATGTCGATGGCGTCAAGCGCATCGAAAACGGCAATTTCCTCGTGCCGATCGAAGGCGATGCCGGCTGAGAATGGACATGCGGCGGTCTGCGCCGCATGATCCTTGCTGTGACAGGGCGGGAACGGTTCGCAATCATGAAGACGCTTATTTTGAACGGCACGATCGAAGGGGAGGGCGAGGATCTCGTTCTCCTTCACCCGGTCGGTCTCGATCACACATTCTGGGGGGCGCTAGCCTCTTTGGTCGGCAAGCGGGTGCTATCGCTCGACCTCAGGGGGCACGGCGAGTCCGGAGCCCCCGACGAGCGGCCTCCGATCGAAGTCTATGCCGAGGATGTCCATGCCACGATGCGGCATCATGGCATGGAACGTGCCGCCGTGCTCGGCCTGTCGTTCGGTGGCATGGTTGCCCAGACGCTGGCGCTCTCGTATCCCGGGGCCGTGTCGCGCCTCATTGTCTGCGCCTGCCCCGGCGGTCTACCTCCGGAAGCGCACGCCATGATCCGCGAGCGTGGCCTCGCGGCAGAGCGCCGTGGTATGGCTGCGGTGGTCGAGACCACCCTGGAGCGCTGGTTTACGCCGGCCTTCATGGACGACCCCCGAGTAGAGCGGGTCAGACAGCGTCTGCTCAGCGACGATCCGAAGCTCTGGTCGGACGGCTGGCACGCGATTGCCGGCTTCTGGGCCCTGCCGCGGCTTGGTTCCATCACTGTCCCAACCATGGTCATTGCTGGCGAACATGACAAGGCGACGTCACGCGAAGCGTCGACCACGCTTGCGGCGGCCATTCCCGGTGCCAGCCTGAGCATCCTGCCGGGTGCCCCGCATATGATGCAGATCGAAAATAATCCGGCTTTCGTCGAGGCGGTGGCCGAATTCCTAGCATAGCGCCGCCCAAGGCGGACTGAAATGACCTGCTGCGGCCTGGCGCCGTTGCCGGGTGGAGATCTATTGTCCATGAAAGTTGTATTCATCGGGGCGTCCCACTGGCATCTGGACCTCTATATGGTCCCGTTCCTGGATGTGCCCGGCGCCGAGCTCGTCGGTATTTCGGACCCCGATCCGGTCGCCGTGCAGACGCTTGCGACCAGGTACGGCTGCGAAGGCGACGTCGATTTCAAAAGGCTCTGCCGCAAGCTGAAGCCGGATTTCGTCTTTGCGCTCGGCCGCCATGCCGATATGCCCGACGAAGCGGACTTCCTGATCGGCGAGCGCATTCCCTTCGCGCTGGAAAAACCCTGTGGCGTCAGCTCCAGGGATGTGGCGGCGATTGCGGAGAAGGCCGAGCGTGCTGGCGTTTTCGCCGCAGTGCCGCTGGTGTTCCGCAACGGTGATTTCACCGAATACCTGGTCGAGCAAAGCCGTTCCGACGGCTTTCACTACATGTCGTTCCGCTTTATTGCCGGCTTTCCGCAGCGCTATCGCGCGGCCGGCTGCGAATGGATGCTGGATCCCGCGCTTTCAGGCGGCGGGTCGACCATCAACCTCTCCGTCCATTTCCTCGATCTCGGTCTGCGGCTGCTCGGACCGGGCACGCGCGTGCTGAGCGCGAACATGGCCAACAAGGCCTGGGGGGAGCCGGTCGAGGACTATTCGTTGGTGACGCTTGAGCGCGATGGTGCGCTCTGCACGGTTGAGACGGGTTATCTCTATCCGGCGCCGACCAGCAATTTCGACATGCACTATGCGTTTCGCGGCCCCTCGAACTATGTCATCGCCCACGATCCGGGCACCGTCGAGAGCCTCGACAACCAGGGCCGGTCGCAGCGATGGCAATCGGTGACCACCAACGTGCCGCATTATCGCACCTTCGTCTTCGACGTGCTCGAACGGGCGCGGAGGGGGGATACGCCATTGGCAACGCTGGCCGACATGGTGCCGGTCATGAATCTGGTCGAGCAGGCCTATGCGCGGGCCGGTCGGGCAGCTTTTCACGGACAGGTCATCTAAACATTTAGGCGTCGCCGGGCGCGCGGCGTGGAGGAATTGGAGGAAAATATGGCCGAGGGCTATTACGATTTCATCGTGGTCGGTGCGGGTTCAGCAGGCGCGGTCGTCGCCGCGCGGCTGAGCGAAAATTCGGCCTGGAAGGTACTTCTGCTGGAGGCCGGGCCGCCCAACAAGAGCATCTGGCTCCATGTGCCGATCGGTTTCGCTAAGAACTTCACCAATCCCAGATACAACTGGATGTACACCGCCGATCCGGACTCGTCAATCAATGGTCGCCAAATGTTCACGCCACGCGGCAAGACGCTCGGCGGCAGCAGTTCCATCAACGGCATGATCTACCTGCGCGGCGTGCCGACCGATTTCAATCACTGGCGGCAGATGGGCGCCGTCGGCTGGGGCTATGACGACGTGCTACCCTTCTTCCGCAAGCTCGAGACCTACCCTGAGGGAGACAGCACTTATCACGGCCGCAGCGGTCCGATCGAGGTCACCGATGCCGCCTGGCGCAACGATCTAACAGAAGCGTTCATCGCCGCCGGCCGCGAGCTCGGACTACCCCGCAATGACGGCTTCAACGGTCCGGTCCAGGAAGGGGTCGGCTATTTCCAGCTATCGCAGAAGCGCGGCCTGCGCAATTCCACCGCCCGCGGCTATCTGAAGCCGGCCCGCAACCGCCCCAACCTGCATGTCGTTACAGAAGCACTGGTCGAGCGCGTCATCCTCGACGGCAAGCGCGCGGTGGGAGTCGAATACAGTGTGGGCGGCCAGACACGCCAGGCACGCGCCGGATGCGACATCATTCTCAGCGGCGGCGCGATCAATTCACCGCAGATCCTGCAGCTCTCGGGCATCGGCGCCGGCGAACTGCTGTCGCAGCGGGGGGTGGCGGTGCAGCACGAACTGCCGGGTGTCGGCGAAAACCTCCAAGACCACTACAATTGCAAGGTGTCGACCCGGATCAGCCGGCCGCTGACGGTCAACGACCATGTCAAGAATTTCCCGGCCAAGGCAAAGGCGGCGTTGCGCTACGCGCTGTTCCGCGACGGTGCCCTCACAGTTGCCGCCGGCGTTGTCGGCGTCTTCACCAAGAGCCGCCCGGAGCTTGAGGTTCCGGACCTTCAGGTGCATTTCTTCCCGTTTTCCGGCGACAATCTGGCGGTGGCGCCGCATCCGTTTTCGGGCGTGACGGCGATCGTCAACCAGCATGTGCCGGAAAGCCGCGGTCATGTCCGGATCCGCTCGAGCAATCCGCGCGAATATCCCTCCATTCTCGGCAATTACCTCAAGGAGGAGCTCGACCAGCGCACCCTAGTCGCAGGCGTCAAGTTCCTGCGCCAGATGTTCGGCGCCACGGCGATGAAGCCCTTCGTTATGCATGAGATGAAGCCTGGCAAGGACGTGCGGAGCGACGACGAAATTCTCGCCTATGCCCGCGAGACTGGCGATTCCTGCTATCATCTCTCCGGAACCTGCCGCATGGGCATGGCTTCGGCAAAGATGGCGGTTGTCGACGAGCGGCTGCGGGTGCACGGCATCGAAGGCCTGCGCGTCGCTGACGCCTCGATCATGCCGCAGATCACCTCGGCCAACACTAATGTCACGACGATCATGATCGGCGAAAAGGCGGCGGACATGATCAAGGCGGATGCACGGGCCTGAGGGTCGCGAAGATCTGCCTCGGCCACCGTTATCGCGAAATCGCGATAACGGTGGCCGACTGCATGTCGTCTCTCGCACGTTTCGGGGGGTGCCGATGCGGATCATGAGCGTACAGGAATGGATAGTTGATCGCGGAAGCCGCAATGTCGAATACGGGCCATGCCGACGCGGTCAGGTCTACGGTCGCCGAGCTATCTACCACGAGACTGTCGCTTCGGGTCTGGAATGTCGCGGAAGCGATCGCGTTGCCGAACACGTCGTTCGACCAGCTCAGTTCAGTCTGAGGGAACGTTGAAACCTTATGATCGAGCAACCTTAGCTCCCGACCCTCGCGGGGCCTGAGCATAAGCCGGTGGGCGACAGCGACACAGTCTCTCGAAACCTGTAGGTCGTACAGTGATGAATGTTGAGCATCGGCATGGAAACGGATCCCTGAATGCTAATGGTGAGGCCGCTGCCCCCGACCCGGGACAAGAGCGTATCGTCTGCGTGCCGCGCCCAGCTAATTACCGCATCAACCCAGCCGCGCGAAGCGCATCGTTGATAACATTCATGCTCGCGAAAGGAAGCGTCGAGGTCGGTGCCATCAGCCAGCACGCAGAGGTTATGTTGAAGCCAGGAGAGATTATCGACTACCGAGATACGGGATTGATATCTGTGCGAGAAACCATAATCGAAGGCGAGATGCCGTGGCGTCAGGGCCGGTTCATCTTCAACAACGCTCGTCTTGCCGATGTGCTTACCCACATAGGACGATACCGAGATGGACCTATCATGGTTTGCGTGCAGCATTGGGCGACCTGAGGGTAAATGGCAATATCTCCCTCCAGACACCGAAAACGCCCTCGCTGCTGTGCAGTCATCCGTCCATTTCCCGATCTGCAGTCTTGGCGAGGTGACCTCGGTTGGCTCCTGAGGCGATCCAAGTCGGCGCCCGGGAAATAATTCCAGAAAATGTGAGGGTACGCCACCGGCTCGCGCGATAGACACTATGAGAAGGCTGGCAAGATGGCTCGCCGCCTTCGCTCACATATCGAATACAGCAGGGGCGACGCATGAGGGGCACGACATTGAAAAGCAGAACCTTGGTTTTGCTCACGGCAACGGTTATGGCGGGCATCGCCGGAAATAGCCTCGCTTACAAACCGGCATTCGCGCAAGCGGCTTCTGATCAGCGGGTGCATAACTTTGATATCTTAGCAAAACCAATCCGGCAGGGTATGAACGATATCGTTAGGGCCAGCGGCATTAATGTCGTGTTCACGGAAACATCGGCGGCATCCAATATCGGTCGGCCAGTACGCGGCTCCATGAGCACGGCGCAAGCGATCGCAACGCTCCTCGCCGGCTCCGGTCTGCAATATAGTTTCACCAATTCCAACACCGTGACCATCCTAGGCGCGACGCAGGTGGGCAACGGTGCCACGACTACCGATGCCACGACGCTTGCGCCAATTGTCGTCCAAGGCAATCGCGCCTCGTCCGAGACGAGTGATCCATATGCCAGTCAACCTAATCCGTCGACCGAGATTGGTTCGAAAGAGCCGTTGACACAGCGCGAAATTCCCCAGACGCTGTCGACTGTAACCCAGAAGCAAATTCGCGAGCAAAGCGCTCAGTCGCTAAATGAGGTGCTTGAGAAAACGCCGGGGGTGACGGTTCTTCAAAGCGACTCCTCGCGCTATCAGTATTACGCCCGCGGCTTTCCGATTTCGAACATCCAGGTCGATGGCTTGCCGATCTCGACCAATCCCAACCTGTCGCAGACATCAAGCACCGGCGCGCCCAATCTCGCAATGTTCGATCGCGTGGAAGTTCTCGATGGTCCCGCTGGTCTCTACAACGGTTTCGGAAGCCCGGGCGGCGCCATCAACCTTGTTCGCAAACGGGCGCAATATGAATTCAGCGCCTCTACCGAACTGGGAATCGGCAGCGAAGGTGGTCGCCATGGCGTATTTGACGTCGGCGGACCGCTGAACCCCGATGGAACTGTCCGCGCCCGCTTCGTCGGCGATTTTTCGAACGAGGATCTGACGCAGGCCACCACCTGGAAAAAAGACCGGTCGTTTTATGGCACGATCGAGGCTGATCTGACGCCGGATACGTTGCTGCGGCTGGGCGCGAGCTATGGCAAGCGGACCGAGCACACCACGTGGGTCGGAAGCCCCCTTTATACCGACCTGACGCCGGTTGGAAACCGTTCGGACTACTTCGGCAGCGATTGGAACAGGGACTCGTATGAAGCGACCGATGTCTATGCCTCGATCGAGCACAAGTTTGACAATGACTGGAAGATTAAATTTTCCAGCGACTATTCCTATCTGAAAAACAGCATTACCCAGACCGACATCTACACTCTCGTCGATCCCACGACAAACCTTGCGACAATCGGGTCCAACCGCAAGGACGGAAGCGAAAGTAACAAGTCTCTCGATCTTTACGCGACCGGCCCCTACTCGCTTCTTGGCCGCACGCATCAATTGACGATCGGCGCGAACTACGCGCGCATGGATGAGCATCAGACGACTTACTACGGAGCGGGCGGCGATGACTTCAATAGCCAGGTCATCGATGTCTTCAACTTCATCTATGCCAAGCCCGTATGGCTCGGCCTGCCGACCGACACCGACGAGGGCACGACCGACACGACACAGTATGGCATTTACGGCAATACGCGCATCAGCCTGACAGATTCACTCACAGCGATCCTCGGAGGTCGCGTCACATGGTGGAATTCGGATTTCGGGCCGGACGCTGTCTATAACTATGATGGCTATACCTCGACCTCGGACCGCTACAACGGCAGGTTCACCCCTTATGCCGGCCTTGTCTACAAGCTCAACGATACATATTCGCTTTACGGCAGTTACTCGACGGTGTTCCAGCCGCAATCGGATCGTGACAGCAGCAACCAGGTGATTGCTCCGATCGAGGGCGATCAGTTCGAAGCAGGCGTAAAAGGCGAATTCTTCGGTGGTGACCTGATCGCTTCGGCGGCGGTGTTCCAGATTACGCAAAAGAACCGGGCGGTCCTGGATCCATCCTTCCCGCTCGATGCCTTTTACCTCGCCCAAGGCAAAGCCCGCACCCGCGGCATCGATCTAAGAGTGTCCGGAGAGGTCGCAGACGGACTGACGGTTACCGCAGGGTACACCTACAATAACAGCAAATACCTCGACGAAGACAGCAGTGACTCGATCGCCTCAAATTTCTCACAGATCGCACCGACCCACCTCTTCAAGATCTGGGGCAACTACCGGCTTCCTGGCCAATTCGACAAATGGGAGGTCGGCGCAGGGCTAAGCGCGACCAGCGAACTCTATTACGAGCGACCGACCGGAAAGATTACGCAGCCTGGCTATGTCACTATTGACGCGCGAGTCGCGTACAACTTCAACGACAAGGTCTCGCTCAATCTGAACGGAACCAACATCTTCGACCGGCAATATTTCCAGCCCGCCAACCACAGCGTCGAATGGGGCGAGCCGGCTAAGGTTATGCTGACGCTGCGTGCAAAGTACTGATCATTGCGTGGCGCGATCGACATATTTACACGTCGGGGGCTGCTGAGCGGATCATTGGCGGCAATTGCCTTTCCCAGGCACGTCTTGGGCGGCGACAGCAAACGCGCTCTACGTTTGGCCGCCCCTGACCGTGGGGCGGCGCAGACGCTTCTGGCGCTCGGTGTCGTCCCTGTTGTCGCAGTCTCGCGCGATTTCTTTGACGCGATGGGAACCAGACCGGCCATACCCGATGGTGTCGTCGATTGTGGTGATCCCTCGGAGCCCAATCTCGAAGTCATCGCGAGGATGAATGTCGACCTCATTGTTACGTCGACGATTTCCTCCGACATTCGTGAAGTCCTGTCACGGGTGGCGCCAGTCCGCGCACTAGACATTTACACTGGTCGACCAGACGCACTGGGCAGAGCAAAAAGAGAGGCGCTCGGCCTTGCCACGGAACTGGATGCGACCGTCGCATGCACTGTCTACCTTGAGCGCTTTGACGACACCATCGTCGCACTGCGCTCGAGGCTCGCCATTTGGCCGCGCCGTCCCGTTTACCTTGTTGGTCTTGCGCCCGACGGACGGAATATGACCGTCTATGGCCGCAACAGCCTTATGTGGGATGTCATGGATACACTCGGCATCGAGAACGCCTGGCGAGGTCCCACGAGCATATATGGTTTCACTAATACAGGAGTGGAGCTCCTGGCGGGTTGTCCCGACGCAATGATCGTGAGCATTGACTATGGCGACCTCACCAACACGGCGATGCAAGCCCTTTCTCGCAGCGTTTTCTGGCTAAACCTCCCCGCCGTAAAAACCGAACGCGTTTTTACGATCCCGCGTTTCGAAGTTTTCGGAGCGTTGCCCGCTGCTGCTCAGTTTGCCCCGCTTATCGTCGACACCCTTTTGTCGGTTTCGCAATGAGCCTTGAAATAGAGCCCATTGCCGGTCTTGGACTGCGAAACAAGGCCATCATGACAACCATTGTCGTGGCCGCCCTTACGATGACTTACCTTAATCTGGTCCACCAACTCCCGGTCGAAGACTGGCTCTCTTCACCTATCAAAGACGTACCAGATCTGGATCGGATCGTCTTTCTCTATGCTCTTTTGCCGCGTCTGGTAATCTCCTTGATATGCGGCGCAGCGCTCGCAACATCGGGGGCGGCATTGCAACAGGTGATGCGCAACCCTCTTGCCGAACCGACCACATTGGGCGCGAGCGCCGGGGCCCAGCTTGCGCTCATGGGCGTAGCACTTTGGTATCCGGGCTTGCTCGCGTTCGGTCTGGATACCGTTGCCCTGGCTGGCGCGGCGCTGGCATCGTTGGCCGTCGCATTCTTCGCCTTCGACAGACATTTCTCACCCAGGCGACTGATCCTCAGCGGTCTGATTATCACTTTATACGCGGGAACGCTGATAACGTTGATGTCGATCTTCCATAGCGATGATCTCGGCGGGATCTTCATCTGGAGTACTGGCACCCTTAATCAAAATGACTGGAACGGCGTTCGGTCTCTCCTGCCGCGACTGGCCATATGCTGGTTTGCGTTGTTGATGATCGCCCGGCCGCTTTCGGTCACACATCTCGGCGACGAAGCTGCGCGCTCGCTGGGGGTGCCGATCGGAATTATTCGATTGCTGGCGCTCATTCCTGCCGTTGCCCTCGGCGCGTTCGTTACCAGCGCGGTTGGCGTGATCGGTTTCGTGGGGCTTGCGGCACCCGCTCTTGCACGGGCGCTCGGTGCTAGGCGTTTTCAAAACCATCTCCTGGTCGCTCCCATCATCGGCGCGATGCTGCTTTGGTGCACCGATCAAGGCGTGCAAATCCTCTCGCGTTTCGGCTGGATCATTCCAACCGGGACAGCGACGGTTCTGCTTGGTGCGCCTATTCTTGTATGGCTGCTTGTCTCGAGCAGAACCGGTTTTGTCTCTGCGCCATGGGCTGCCGAACAACGCGCGGGTTTCCCAAGATCCATCCTCCTCGCCATGCTCACAGCGGTTTGTCTTTCAGCGATCGGGGCAATGATCGTTGCAAAAGCTGACCAGGGATGGCTGCTCGAAAGTCCCCTTACAATTGGTCCGATCTTCGACCTTCGCTGGCCTCGAGTCGTTGGCGCCGGCACAACGGGAGCGATGCTGGCAATCGCGGGCGTATTAATTCAACGCCTGACGGCCAACCCGATTGCCAGCCCTGAAATTCTGGGCATCTCGTCGGCTGCGACGCTCGGAGCAATGGTTGTTCTTTTGCTCGTTCCCGATCCCTCGCGTTTCGAGATCTTGGTTGCCGCCTCGATCACCGCGACGCTTGCATTCGGATTGATCATCTTACTGACGCTTCGGGGAGGGGGAACTCCTGACAGACTACTGATGCTCGGCCTGGCCATCGGGACCTGGGCAAGCGCTGGATCCGTATTTTTGCTCGCAAGCGGCAATTCCCGGACGAGCCAAGCCCTCGCATGGTTGTCGGGTTCTACATACCGGACCTCATCTATCGACGCAATGGTGGCCCTTGGGGCGCTGGTGCTGTCGGGGATACTCTTGGCGAAAGCCACTCACTGGTTGAGGATCCTTCCTCTCGGCGATGCGGTGAGCGTCGAACTGGGTCTACCTATGCATAGGGTACGCATTAGCCTGGTCGCACTTACTGCGGTCTTGACGGGTGTTGCCACCCTGGTGGTCGGTCCTCTCAGTTTTGCTGGCCTGTTGGCCCCCCATTTGGCACGCCAGTTCGGATTGGCGAGGGCAGGGCACCAGATTATCGGCGCAGCCTTCATCGGTGCGATCATCCTGATTATCTCCGATTGGCTTGGAAGAAATTTGCTGTTCCCATCGCAAGTTCCAGCAGGGCTATTGTCCAGTATGGTTGGTGGCCCATATCTCATCATCATGATGTATCGCGGACGAAGGAGTTTAGGTTAATGGCGTTTCATCGCCGTTAGTCTCCTGCCGGTCATCATGCTCGCGTTCCGGAAAAGCTATCGTCATGTCCGGCTCGCCGCGACGTATGACCGAATGACCGGCGCACTGAACCGTCAGGCCTTTTGCGCCCGCGCCGGCGCAATGCTCGACCTGGCGCAACGACAACAGCGGATTGTGCTGTTGTCGTACCTTGATCTCGATGGCTTTAAGGCGGGAACGACGAGCATGGTCATCACGCCGGTGGTGAAGTTCTTCAGGTCTTTTCGACAGGCGCCGCCCGGGAACTGCGTCGGGAGGACTGCTTCGGCCGTGTCGGCGGCGACGAATTTGCGATAGCGATGTTCGTTTCATCGAGCGACGAAGCCCAGGAGCTTGCCGCGAGCCTGCACAGACGATTTTCATCGGTGCTTGCAAAATCCCCCTATGCGGTGACCTGCAGCATGGGCGCTCTAATCGTTCCGGCCCGTAATCGCCACACCTGCGATGAACTGATGCGATTGGCGGATCGGCTGATGGATGGCGCGAAGCACAACGGCAAAAACCAGGCCGTGATTGCGACCGCGATCCCGCACAAACACCTGTCCCATAACGCCCCGCATCCACAGCGCGCTGCAGTTTCGATCGGCCGGATCGCGGAAGCCTGACAGCGTTCGAGGAGGAGCATCCGCTCCGCGGCTATTTCCAGATCATCATCAGGATCGGCACCAGAAGAGCGGTCAGGAGACCGTTCAACGCGATCCCCAGTGCAGCAAAAGCAGCGCCGAGTTCATTGCGAGAGGCCACCTGAGCGGCTGCGACACCGCTTCCTGCGACGCCAGCCGCAAGACCGTGAGCACGCCAGTCGTCGATCCGCAGTTGCTTCAGCATCTCCTGGCCGACGACAGCGGCGACAATGCCGCCCATGATGGCAAGAGCCGCGGTCAGCGCCGGAATCCCGCCGATCTCCTGAGAAACCGCCATGGCAATCGGCGTCGTGACGGCCTTGGGCGCCATCGACAGGGCAACCGCGCGTGAGCCCCCGAGAGCCCAGACGATAGCGACACCGCTGACGATCGACGTGATCGACCCGGCCAGCAGCGCCACCCCAATTCCGTTCAGATTGCGTCTGACGTAGACGAGGTTGCGAGCAAGGGGCACCGCCAGTGCAATGGTGGCAGGGCCAAGCAAGAAATTGATGAACTGGGCGCCCGCGAAATAGGTCTCATACGAGGTGTGCGTCGCCAGGACAACGACGCCGACAAGGGCAATGGCGATCAGGACCGGGCTGGCGAAGGCCGACCCGCGACACGCTCGCTGGACGGTTCGACCGATGACATAGGCGAGCAGCGTGACTGCCAGCCAGAGGAGCGGCGTCGCTGAAAGCGGTGTCCACAAATGGGTGATAACCTTGGTCATTCTGACCTCCTAAGCGCTCTTCGGCTCGACGGCGGCGTGCCGACGTTCGGAATGACGAACGAGCCAATGCATGACGAGACCCGTCACCGCGATACTCAGCACCGTCGAGCCAATGAGCGCAGCAATGATGGGCAGCCACTCCTGCTGGAGCAATCCCGCCTCCGCGATGATGCCGACGCCGGCGGGGACGAACAGGAGGCCCATATGAGAAATGAGCCCATCCGCGGTGCGATGGAGCTCCTGTTCGGTCGCCCGGTCCTTGATGTGCGGCTTTTTCTGGTCGGTGAGGGCAAGGATGGCAGCGAGCAGGAACATGCCGATCACCGGTCCGGGGATCGGAAGGGAGAGCGCTGCTCGCAGGCCCTCGCCGATGAGTTGACAGGCAATGAGGATCAAAAAGGCGGCGGGCATGGGCGTCATCCTCAGCGATCGGCGGTCGTGCTGCGACCGGCCTCAAATGGCAAGCCGGCATCGCGGGCAGCGAGCAGCCCGAGTGCCGACCAGTCGAGTGCGGCATGTCCTGCGGCGACGAGACCGACGAGCCGATCATGGACAAGGCTTGCTGCCGGCATGGGCACCGCCTGGCGTTCGGCTTCGGCCAGTGCAAGGCGCACATCCTTCACCGCAAGCGGCACGGCCATGCCTGCCGGGCTGTAACGCTCATCGACGATCTTGCCACCATACGTGCGGTGAACCTTGGAATCGAACAGCGAATTCGTAAGGACCTCGAAAGCCAGATGCTGGTCCATGCCGCTCTTTCGCAGGAGCGCGAGGACCTCGCCCATGCTCTCAAGCGTGATTGCGGTTAGCACGTTTCCAGCGAGCTTCATCAAATTCGCCTGCGAGGCCTTCTCGCCCAACAGAAAAAGACGCTGTCCGAAGCGATCGAGCAGCGGCCGGGCCTTCGCCATGCTCTCCGGATCGCCGGCGGCGAGAACGAAAAGCTTGCGATCGCGTGCGAGATCAGGATTTCCGAGCACCGGGGCGGCGACATAATGCTGCGCCCGGGTGGCATGATCGTTGGCGAGCTCCTGCGACAAGCCCGGGCTGATCGTACTCATTGAGATATGGACGGCGCCCGCCTGCATGCAGTCCAGGAGACCATCGCCATCGCGAACGACCGCGCTCAGGGCGTCATCGTCCGGAAGCGATGTCACGATGGCCTCGCAGTCTGACAGGGCAGCAAGCGATTGCACCGGTCCGACCCCGACGCCCTTGAGGACAGAAGCGCGAGAGAAATCACGATCGAACGCAAGGACCTGATGGCCATCTGCGGCGAGACTGCGCGCCAGGGCACTGCCCATATGACCAAGGCCGACAATACCTATGGTGCGATCTGACCGCTTGAGTTGCCCTTCCTGCAAAGATGCCGGGAGGTTGCCTTGGGGCTCATGTGCCTGGCGTGTCGCCTGAGTTTGGGTATTCATCGCCATTTTCCTTTTTTTGCGGGTCGCAGTCAGAAATTTAGCGATCTGCCCTTGCACGCGGAATGGCTCCGGCGGCAAATCATTGTTGCAGGATGGGGCAGGGACTGAGGTATGGATTACTTTGCTGCAATGAGCGCGTTCGTTCGCTCGGTGGAATTGGGAAGCTTTTCGAAGGCGGCCGGCGAGGCCGAGATGAAGGTGTCGACGGTGTCCCGCTACATCAGCGCGCTGGAGGACGACCTTGGAGCGGCGCTCCTGAACCGCTCGACGCGCCGGCTGCATCTGACCGAGGCCGGCCAATCATTTTATGAGCGTGCCGCGCAGATACTTGCTGACGTCGACGATGCCCGAAACGCCACGCGCTCCCTCAATGCTCACCCTCAGGGGCTACTGCGGATCAATATCCCGAGCGCCTTCGGACGTCGCCATGTCATGCCGCATATGAAGGATTTTCTTGCCGCCTATCCGGATATCCGCCTCGATGCGACGCTAACCGACGCAACTGTGGACCTGATCGAAACCGGCACGGATATTGCCATCAGGATAGGCGCACTTGCGGACTCGTCGCTTATCGCCAAGAGACTTGCCCCGCAACGTCGCGTGCTTGTCGCCAGTCCGCACTATCTCCAAACGGCTTTGGCTTCGGCTTTGGCAGAGCCTGCGGATCTCATGCAGCACCAGTGCCTCGCCTTCGCGCTCCAGGTGGGGAACGCATGGTTCTATCGGCCTACGGCAGAGCCGCAAGCGGATCCCGTCGAGATGCCGATCAAAGGTAATCTCCGCACCAATGATTCAGAGGCCTTGCTGGATGCCGCACTTTCCGGGCTTGGCATCGCCCTTCTGCCGACATGGCTTGTCTCCGGCGACCTTCAGTCGGGACGGCTGGTTACTCTTCTTGCTGATTGGGAATGGTCGATCGCATCAGGGCCGCAGCGAGCGATCTGGGCGGTTTACCCGCCCAAGAAGGTTGTCTCCCCAAAAGTGAGGGCATTCCTCACCTTCATGTCCGAACGGTTCGGGTCTCCACTGCCCTATTGGGACGCCCAACGGGCGCCCTGATCCTTATCGCTCCGGCGGACGCGCCGCATCGATGGTGGCGCGTAATTTCGCGACCTGGTCGGGACTGACTGCCGGCGCGTTGTTGCCCCAGCTCGATCGGACGAAAGTAGCGAGATCCGCAATTTCCTTGTCAGTCAGCCGGTCGGCGAACCCTGGCATGGTGAAGTCCGTGGGCGCCTTCAACGTTCGGGGAATGGTCGCGCCTTGCATGATGATGTGGATGACCGAGGTGGGGTCCGTGGCATTCACCACCGGATTTGCGGCAAGGGCCGGGAAGGTGTCGCGATAGCCCCGGCCCGACGAGAGGTGGCAGGCCGCGCAATTGTTGAGATAGTCCAGCGCTCCCGGTTTTGAGACGTCGGCGGCTGCCAACATGGCCTGGGTCTTATCTTTCCCAGCCCTATCGCTGTCAGTCGCCTCGCGGGGCGACCCATCCGGCGGAAGTGATTTCAGGTACCGGGCGATAGCTCGAAGATCGTCATCCCTCATGAACTGCGTGCTATGCGAGACGACATCTGCCATCCCCCCGAAGGCGGCCGACTTCGAATTGCGCCCCGTCTGCAGGAACTGCACGATGTCGTCTTCGCTCCAGGTTCCAAGGCCCGTAACGGGATCGCCCCTCAAATTGTTGGCGACATGGTTGTCGACGAAGCCGTCAGAGAGATAGTTCGGCCCGTCCGAGGCCGAGAGCGCCTTTTCTTCAAGGCCAATGCCGCGTGGCGTATGACAGCTTCCGCAATGACCGAGCCCCTCGACAAGATAGGCGCCACGGGCAAGCAGCGGATCCGCCGCGCTTGTTTGTGCAACGGTCTGCGTCTCGACCCGCGGCCCGAAAACCCATCGCCAGTAAGTCAGCGGCCAGCGCATCGACAGCGGCCAGGGAATGTCGGCCGAGCGGTTTTTCTGCGCAACTGGCGCCACACCCTTTGTGAAGAAGGCATAGAGCGCCTTCATGTCGTCATCCGAGATCTTGGCGTAAGAGGGGAACGGCATTGCCGGATAGAGCGAGGTGCCGTCCGGAAGCATGCCGCGACGTACAGCACGCTCAAACTCCCCGTAAGTATAGCCGCCAATGCCGTTTGTCTTATCCGGGGTGATGTTGGTGGAAAAGACCGCGCCGATGGGTGTCTGCAGCGGCAGGCCGCCGGCAAAATCCTTTCCTCCGGGAGCGGTGTGGCACGCCGCGCAGTCACCCAGCTTTGCGACATAGGCGCCGCGCTGGATCAATTCGGGCGTCACCGCGACGCCGAGGCTGGCGGTCTTATCGCCGCCGATATTGCCGAAGGCGATCGTCGTGACCCAAGCGCCGAGGGCACCAACCGCGCCCAGCGCGATAACAGCTCCTAAAAGCCGGGTTATCCTGATCCTCATGGCGCGCCCCTCACGCATGAACCAGCGGGCCGGGCTGCTTGAGGTACTGCGTTCGGATAGCGTCGGCGGCATAGAAGGCAAGGGCACCGACGAGGCCGGTCGGGTTGTAGCCGAAGTTCTGCGGGAAGGCCGACGCGCCCGTTACAAACAGGTTCGGAACGTCCCAGCTTTGCAGATACCGATTCAACGCACTCGATTTCGGATCAGCGCCAGTGATGACACCTCCCGTCGTGTGGGTGGTCTGATATTCGCGGACATTGAAGTGATCGCCCACCTGACGAATGAGTGTCGAGCGAGACATCGGGTTCATCTTGTCAACAATCTCGAGCGCGCGGTCGGTGACGTACCGCGACATCCGGTACTCATTGTCATGCCAGTCGAACGTCATTCGCAGCAGCGGCTGGCCGAGGGAATCGCGGTAGGTCGGATCAAGATCAAGATAGGCGTCCCGATAGGACATGACCGAACCGTGCGTCACAACATTGGTCGTGTGGAGATAGTTCTCCTTGGCGGCCTTCTTCCAGGCAGCGCCCCAGCTTGGCGTGCCGGGCGGAACGGCCAGCTGCTGGATCGGTCGGCCACCGGTCTGGCCGCCAATGATATAGGCGCCACCAACGAAGCCATGCGGTTCATGATCGAAATGGTCGGAATTGAATTCGTCGACGATCTGCGAGCCACCTGCTCCGCCGCCGATGAAAGGGTTGATCGGCACGTCCTTGTCGAAGAACAGTGAGGTCGAGCTCATCATCTGATAGGCATAGTTCTTCCCGATCACACCCTTGCCGGTGACCGGATCATAGCGCTCGCCAATCCCAGACAGCAGCATCATGCGGACGTTGTTGGTCTGGTATGAGGACAGGATGACGAGATCGGCCGGCTGGAATATTTCCGCCCCAGCCGCGTTCACGTAGGTTACGCCGGTCGCGCGCTTGCCGGTCGAATCGAGATTGATGCGGGTAACGTGACTGCGCGTCCTCAACTCGAAATTGGGAAGCTGAAACAGCGCTGGCAGGATGGTCGTCTGCGGCGATCCCTTCGAATAAAGATAACATCCGAAGCGCTCGCAGAAGCCGCACAGATTGCAAGGGCCGAGGCGAACACCATAGAAATTGGTATAGGGTTCCGAGCAATTGGCGCAGGGCTGCGGAAAGGGTTTGTAGCCTAGCTCGCGAGCTGCATTCGCAAACAGGATGGCGCCATAAGTGTCAGCGACCGGCGGCGTCGGGTACTCTTTCGACCGCTTTCCCTCAAAGGGATTGCCACCGTCGGTCGGCACTCCCGCAATATTCCCTGCCTTGCCTGACGCTCCATTCAGGTGCTCGAACCTGTCGAAATATGGTTCGAGTTCGTCGAAGGTGACGTCGTAGTCCTGGATCGTCATATTCTCCGGCAGAAAGTTCTTGCCGTATCGCTCGACATTCCGGCTGTGAAATTTGAGGTCTTCCGGGGAAGGGCGGTAGAGTTGACCGTTCCAATGCGTCCCCGCTCCGCCGACGTGGTCGGGCAGCAGAAACGCGTTGTACTGACGGTAGGGGACAGCGGTATCACCCATCTTGTGGCGGACCGTCACCGTTTCGAGCGAGAGCTTCCGGAAAAGCTCGCCCCGGATGCCATATTTCAGTTCGTCAGCCGCCTTTGGATAGGTGTAGTCCGGCGAGGTGTTACGGTTCTCGCCACGTTCGAGCGCGACGACGTTCAAGCCCTCACGCGCCAGCTCCATGCTGAGGATCGAGCCAGTCCAACCGAGCCCGATGACGACTGCGTCTACGGATTTCATAACGTTTGCCATCTGCTCACGCCTTCTCGCCGAGAATGGAGACGGGCCCAAGCGGATAGGGCGTGCCGGGTGTCTTCATCCAATCGGTGAAATCGGCGCGAGCGCCCGGGAATCCGATCATCTTCCAGGCACCCATCTTGTAGTTGCCGCCATACATCGGGTCGGAGAAGTAGCCCTCCTTCGTATTGGCGAGCAGGTGCAGGAAGAACTCGTTCGGTTTGACGCTGTTGAGCGGCGCGACGCCTTTTTGCAGAGCGGCGAGCATCTCGCCCTGTGCGACGCCGTCGAGATCGGCAAAAGCCTTACCGTGTGTCTTGCGACAGTAGTCGTCGACCTCCGGGATGGCAGCGCGGTAGAGTTCGCGCGGCGAGTAGCGCATCTGATAGCCCAGCGTAAAATCCGAGTCCGGATAGTACGGGCCTTGCAGGTACCACCGGGCACCATGGCCGTAGTCGGTTTCCATCTGCCGGTCAATGAACTCAGGCACATGCAGGTCGAGCGCACCCGGACCGTCCTCGTTCGAAGGAATGAGGCGATCGACAGCGGCGATGATAAAGCGCCACTCTTCGTCGTTGAAATAGGTTGGCTTGTAGCCTTCGGGGGTGGTCGCCGCTTCGGCGATAACAGCCTGGCTGCCGCTGAGCAGCGCGGCGGCAGGGACCACCTTCATCGCGCCGAGCAGAAAACCGCGGCGATTGGTAAAGCTCTCTGAACCGGACATTCGGCTCGCCTCCGTTTTGCATCGGGAAGCCGTCCGTCACGCAACAGCACTTTCGGCCACACCGTTTGGCAAACGGCTGTGGCGCAGCGGAAGAGCGAAACTCGAAGCCTGGATGGCACCCCGACTGGATGCAATCAATGGGTTAAGGGGTCTGGTGTCTGCTTGAGAAAGGTACGGAATCTCTCGGCCGGTCGGAATGGCCCTCATCGCAAAAGATTTTTGCGGTATCGGGCAAATGGTTCCCTGTTTACTTGGGATCTGGGGACCTCACCGGTTTTCGGAAAACCGACCTCGCCACTTCTTCTCACCGTAGATCAAGTCGGATCCGCCATCGCGTTTGCATGCGGTCAAACAAAATTATGCTCGAATCGTTTACCCATGTCGTCTACGCCGCGCTTCAGGAGGAGCCTACGCTAGTCTCAGGCCGGACGTCGCAACAGCAGATCGGGCGCAACGCCCGGCAAATCCTTCGGATTGCGGCTGGTGACCAAGCCTTTGTCGGTGACGACTTCCTGGTCGACCCACCTGCCACCAGCGTTGCGAATGTCGGTTGACACGGTAGGGAAAGACGTCAGCATCCGGCCCTTAACGACGTCGGCCTCGACGAGAAGCCACGGCCCGTGACAGATGACCCCAACGGGCTTTTCCTGCACAAAGAAGTCGTAGACGAAACCGATGACCTTTTCGTCTCCGCGCAGTTTGTCGGCGCCAACGCTTCCACCGGGGACGACCAAGCCGTCGAACTCGGCAGCCGAGACCTCACCAATCGCCTTGTCGACCGCATACGTCGCGCCCGGATCGAGGTCGTTGTTGACCACGTGGGCTTCACCCGCCTCCAGTCCGACGACCACCACGGTCGCGCCGGCCTTTTCGACAGCCTCCTTCGGCTGGACAAATTCTGGCTTTTCGGTTCCGCGGGGAGCGAGGAGGATGGCAATCTTCTTTCCTTCGAGGGTCATCGGGTTTCCTTTCATTTTATGTCTGCGGCGATTACTTGTTGAGGTCGGTTGCCATCTGCAGGTGATGCTCCAGGGCAGGGCAGGGCAGGGCAGGGCAGGGCAGGGCAGGGCAGGGTGCTTGCCGCCCCCGCCTTGAGGTCGGGGCTGTCGCCACCGTCGCCGTAACGCTTGAAGAGATCAACCGCGTCCTCATGGGCGTCCTGCTGATCGGAGTGGTATTGCTTGGTGAAGTCGTCACCTTGCAGCCCCTTCAGCTTTTTAAGCGTGTCTTGCTGCGATGAGGTCATCGCCGTCGGAATGGTGGCCTGGACCTTGCCGCTCAAGGTAGACCCTTGAGCTCGCCGGTTGTTTTCTTGTGGTCGGTAAGCATCTGCTGAGCGAACGCCTTGGTGGCGGCGTCTGATCGTTCCAGCGCGAGCTTGCTGGACTCGATCTCGAACATATCGCTGGTGGCCGCCTCGCCGACAAAGTCTTCGGTCTTCGGCGCCATGCCGAGGACCGAGTTAACGCCCGTCTTCTCCGCCGCGGATTGGGCGAATACCGGGAAAGCGATGAGAAGGGCGAGGCCTGTGAGGCCAAGTGTCTTGGTCATGGGGATGGCGCCGGTTGCGAATTCCCTCCTAGAGCTCTTGCTCGGACTTAAAGTTCCCGAGATGGGAAGACCGCGGCGATCGATGACATGCCATCATCCGCTGCTCGAACGCAGTGAATGCTTTCCTCGTCAAACAGACAGCCTCGTTTTCCCAACCGAACCGAACTTCGCGGTTTCTTTGTCCGGTTAGGAAAAGGCGGATAAAGGTTGACTGGCAATTACGGCCAGCGTCAATCGATATATAAGCGGCATTCCGCTGTATCTCGTTTAGGACGGCCGGTTGCCGCTGCGGCTTGATTGCCCTGATGCGATGATCACGACAGTGATCTTGATGCTCGATGAACATTGCTGGCGGCCAACGGCGGATTGTCCGAACGAAATGTGACGCGCCGCCGCAATGTCGGCCAGCATCGACAGTGCCAGGGAGACGGCGTCGCGGGTGTGGCCAAACGTGCCGATCGGCGCTTTGATCCGATCGATATCGAGTTGATTGAAGAATCGGCTCCGAAGGCGCTGAACCCGGCGATGATGCGTCCGCGTGCTCCCGAGCGCGCCGATATAGAACGCGTCCCAATGGAGAGCCTTGGTAAGGATTCCTGCTTCCGCGTCAAGGTCATGATGGAGAGGACGACTGCAGTATAGGGATCAATGAATGGGCGGCGTCTTGATCACTGGTGCTTGCCCGCCAGTTCGTCATATCGTATCCCGATGCCTCAGCCACGGAGAGCGTTTGAGTTTGCGGTGAATAGCGCAGCGCCGCCGGCTGCCTCTGCCAGAGGCGATCAAGGGAGTGCTGCAAAACGTCCGCGGTTCTAAGCAGATGCATTGCAACCGAGATGCCGCCGTCGCAGGGAAGAACGACATCGAAAAAAGTGAGCTTTCCGAACTTGACCGTGCGGTCGCGTCCTTCAGACACGGCCAGAAGCGCTTCTTCCGCCACGGCTGCCTCCACGCAATCGCCGGACACATAACCGCCAAAGCGGCCGTCGGACATAATGGAAACGTGCGATCCCAAGGCCCGCGCGGCACCATCGCGTGTCTCGACAAGGGTCGCCAAAACGACAGGACCGCGATTAACGCCTCGATCGCGAAGCGAAGAAGGTCGAGAGCGCTGTCACTGGTAAATGCTCGTGTTGGCTTCCAAAATCGCAAGCATTTGCACCACCGATCTCTCTGAGAGATCGCGCCGGCGGCCACGGAACAACCGCCAGCGCAATACGGATCAGGCGACCTCCGGCAAACCGCCGATCAACTTGTCCAGCGTGATCGGATAGTGCCGGACTCGCATGCCGGTGGCGTTATGGATGGCGTTAGCGATCGCCGCCGACACGCCGCATAAACCGAGTTCGCCGACACCCTTGGCCTTCATTGGCGACGACATCGGATCCGTCTCCTCCATGAAGATCACTTCCTGATGCGGAATGTCGGCATGGACAGGCACTTCGTAACCTGCGAGATCATGGTTGACGAAGAACCCGTGGCGGGTATCGACAGCGAGTTCCTCCGACAGAGCGCCACCTGCGCCCATTGTCATCGCCCCGATCACCTGGCTGCGGGCCGTGATCGGGTTGAGGATTCTGCCTGCGGCACAAACAGCGAGCATACGTCGGATACGGGTTTCCCCGGTCACGACATCGACGCCGACCTCAACGACGAACGGCGACATCAGGTGGACCTTGTCCTTTTCGATGCCGAGCGTTGTCGCGAGATCGGTACGCCACCAGTCGATCATTTGGCTGGACGTCCAGACCGTCAACTCGTCACCATCCCAGACGGCGATCGATGCGTGCGGTTCCATCATTGAGTGGGACTGGTCCGGGGTCGTGTAGGTCTCGTCAAGTTTCACCGGAGCGGACCTGAACGCGCCTTGGAAATCTCCAACGGCCGTGTCCGGCGGCGAACCGTTCGCGTCCTTCGGCTTCGCCGCGGCATCCTTTGCATCGGCTAAGTCGAAGGTGCCCTTGTCCTCGGCGTAGCCCACCTTCACCAGAGAGGCTGCAGCGCGGGCCTGCTCAAAGGTCTTCGCGATCACCACCGCGACGGCCTGATGGTAATGCTGGATCTCGTCCCCGCCGAAGAGATTGGCGGTATTGTATTTTCCCTTCTTGAACTTGCCGACGTCCAGCGTGGTCACAACCGCAAGCACCCCGTCGGCTTTCTTGGCAGCCGATGTGTCGATCGATTTGACGCGACCCTTGGCGATGGCCGATCCAACGGGATAGCCGTAGAGATAGGCAAGGTTCGGATCGTGCCATTCATAGGCATACATCGCCCGCCCGGTCGCCTTGAGCTGACCGTCGATACGCCGGATCGGCTGGCCGATGACCTTCAACTGGTCGATCGGATTTGTAGTTGCTGGTTTGTCGAACTGCATGGTCTCAGCCCCTTGCTTCGGCGATCACCGCGCCGAGCATGCGCTCGACCAGATCGACCTTGAATCGGTTCTGCTCCGTTGGACGGGCATCGGCGAGAAGGACTTTCGCTGCCGCTTTGGCTCCCTTTGGGAGCTCGGCTTCCGCCGCCTCGATCCGCCACGGCTTGTGCGCAATTCCGCCTACCGCGACCCGCCCTGTGCCATCGCGCTGAATGACGGCGCCGACAGAGACGAGCGCAAATGCGTAAGAGGCGCGGTCGCGAACCTTGCGATAGATGTGCTTGCCGCCGATCGGCGCGGGCAGCACTACCGCCATAATGAACTCGCCCCGCTCTAGCGTGGTCTCGATATCAGGCGTATCACCAGGAAGCCGGTGGAAATCGGCAATCGGGATCGAGCGATGAGTACCGTCGGGCTTGATGGTTTGAACGACGGCGTCGAGCGCGCGCATGGCAATCGCCATATCGCTCGGATGCGTGGCGATGCAGGCATCGGAAACGCCTACGATCCCAAGCTGGCGGGTCACGCCGCCGATGGCGGAGCAGCAAGTGCCCGGCTGGCGCTTGTTGCAAGGTTGGTTTGTGTCGTAGAAATACGGACAGCGGGTCCGCTGGAGTAGGTTTCCGGCGGTTGTAGCCTTATTGCGTAACTGTCCGGAAGCGCCCGCGACCAGCGCTCGCGATAGCAGCGCGTAGTCGCGGCGAACCGTCGGGTGGGCTGCAAGGTCGGTATTGCGAACCAGTGCGCCGATGCGCAGGCCACCTTCCGGCGTTGCCTCGATCGTGTCCAGACCAAGCCCGTTGACATCGATCAGATGTGTCGGCGTCTCGATCTCGAGCTTCATCAGATCGAGCAGATTGGTACCGCCAGCGATGAATTTTGCCTGAGCGTTGGATGCGGCCGCCTTGGCCGCGGCCGCGATTGACGAGGCACGTTCATAAGTAAAGGCTCTCATGCCTTGATCCTTCCGACTTCCGAGATAGCGTCGAGAATGTTGGAGTAGGCGCCGCACCGACAGATATTGCCGCTCATGCGCTCACGCACTTCCGCCTGGCTGAGTTGGACCGGCGCGGTCAGATCGCCGGTGACATGGCTTGGGATGTTCGCGTTGATCTCTTCAAGCACCGCGACGGAGGAACAGATTTGGCCCGGCGTGCAGTAGCCACACTGAAAGCCGTCGTGTTTGACAAACGCGGCCTGCATCGGATGCAGATTGCCGGACTTGCCAAGTCCTTCGATCGTCGTGACCTCGTCACCGTCGTGCATCACGGCTAGCGTCAGGCAGGAGTTGATCCGGCGCCTATCAACCATGACGGTACAGGCGCCGCATTGGCCGTGGTCGCAGCCTTTTTTGGTTCCGGTGAGATGCAGGTGCTCGCGCAGCGCGTCGAGCAGCGTCGTGCGGTTGTCGACCTCGAGTTCGCGGCGCTCGCCGTTGACGGTCAACGAGAGCTTGCTGCTCAGGCCTGTCGATGCTGCAGGGGACTGGGCGGCGGCCTTTCGTGCGGCGCTGGTGACAGTCATCGTCGCAGCGGAGGATACCAGAAGGTCACGGCGAGAAATGTCGAGATTGACGGCGGAATTTTGCATGTCCGGCTCCATGTTGCTGATTTGAGATAAGGCGAACCAGAGGGTTCCCCTCAGATCAGAACGCATGAAACGCGCAAGAGTTACATGTGACATGCCCGGCTTGGTAGAAATTGCGGATGAAAGCTTGCAGCTTTTTCGATCTGGGTGCGTCAATCTCTCGCTCGCTGAGCCTCGTCTCGGCAAACATAAGGCCTCGCGTTTCTGCAGGTCTCAAACCGGCTGCGGCGTGTTTGAACTTGTTCTTCGTGCTGATGATGATCGGTCTGGCTGCGGCGGATGGATGGGTATAACTGCAACATGATTTACCGCATCAACCCTCTAGCTCACATACAGATATGCATGTTTGGCGGCGAATTCACACGTTACGGTTTGAGTCCTTTCAAGCGATTGATACTTTTCTCGCTCACCCTTTGCTCTGAATGAGAGGCGATCTGTAAGCTCGTCGTTCGAGCGGACGGCAGGCAGAATAATCTCATGCCTGGTCCTCGTGTCCCATGCACCAGCAACGATAATGCGCATAAGAATATATTCCTGATTGTCACAGGTAGCGCTGGCATAGCCAGCTTAGCCGCACTTTCAGGACGTCACGCTTGCTGTGTGGGATAGATCGTGAGGATGTTGACGTTGACCCGCGGCGGCTGCGTGACTGCATAAAGAATGGCCGTGGCGATGTCCTCAGCCTCGAGCTGTTCCATGTCGCCCAGCCGTAGTTCCACCGTCAGCCTGACGTCGTCCCGCATACGCGAGGTGAACTCTGTTCTGACAGCCCCCGGCTCGATTGAGGTGACGCGAACGCCCTCCCTGCCAATTTCTCGGCGCAAAGACTCGGCCATGGCGCTGGCCGCATGCTTCGTGCCGGAATAGACCGTTGATGGATGAATGTAGCGGCCGGTGCCTGAGGAGACGATGACGATGTGGCCGGAACCCTGTCGCTTCATAGTCGGCAAGGCGGCGTGGATCGGGTAGAGAAGGCCGAGGAAGTTGACGTCGATCATCTGTCGGTATTCGGCCGTCGTGGTATTCTGGAATGGAGCGGCGACGCCTACTCCGGCAATTCCGAGCAACATGTCGAGCTGACCGAATTCCTGGATGGCGTGCTGCACCATGGCGGTTGCCTGCGTCTCGTCAGTGACGTCGGCCTCGATCGGCAAAGCCTCGCCACCACAATGACGGATGCGGTCGGCAAGCTCGCCGAGACGCTCCGCACGGCGTGCCGCGATTGCCACGCGCGCGCCATCGGCTGCGAGCGCAATCGCGGTCGCTGCACCGATGCCCGAGGACGCTCCGGTCACCAGGGCAACTTTTCCCATCAATCTCTGCATGTTTGGATCCTCTTCTGCTTGCTCGTGGTCACGGCGCGTCGAAGACGTTATTGCGTCAGCCCTTGCTTGGTTGCGAGTTCCCTAAGCACGATGATGGAATGGTCTCGAACGGCATCGATCGCGTCGGCATTCAGTTGCAGACGCAGGGGCGTCTCGGAAGCTTGGAACGCCGTTTCGACAGCAGCCGCGGCCTTCAGCGGATCGCCGGGCTGGGTGCCACGCATATCGTGTGCGAACCGCCGCGTGTTGCCGACGACATCGTGATAGACCTCCATCTGGCACATATGGCGCATGCTCGGCCTGACCAGATTAGTCCGGAACTGTCCAAGCTCGACGATCAAGACTTTAATGCCGAAAGGCTTCATCTCCTGTGCGAGGGTCTCGCCCACACCTTCCAGTGCGAACTTCGCCGCCGAATAAGCGCTGAAGCCAGCAAAGGAGAGTTGTTCACCTAGACCGGATATATTGGCGATGGCGCCGCTGAGCGGGGTCCGCAATGTTCGTGGCGCTGTGCGAATGACGTTCGACGCCCCGGAGAAGTTTGCTTCCATTAGCATCCGCAATTCGTCGTCCGGAGTCTCCTCAAACGCATCGAGAATGTTGTATCCGGTATTGTTGATCGGGACGTCGATCGACCGAAACGGGCGACTGCCGCATCGATGTTACATCCGGTGTAAGGGCAATGCTCCTTCGGGCGCTTTGGCCACGATGTCGTCCAGGGAGGGAGCGCACCGCGTGGTGGCGACGACATTCTGATCCTGCCTCGGGGCATGGAAGGCAAATGCTCGGCCGAAACCGGAGGAAGCGCCGATGATAAACCAGGTTTGGGTCATAGGAGAACTCAATTGCGATCAGTTGGAGACTGGTCTTAATATGCACTTCAAGTGATCATGCGACTAGCTGGTTCAAATTGACTGCGTTGTTCGATATAATGCATGAATGGATCGTGAACTGTTAGCCCATTTCCCCGTCGTCCTGACCGTTGCCCGACGCGGCGGCTTTGCCGCGGCCGCCGCTTCGCTCAACATGAGTCCATCTGCGGTGAGCCATGCGGTAAAAGTCGTCGAAGAACGGCTTGGCCAGCCACTTTTTGCGCGCACGACCCGCAGCGTGTCATTGACGGAGGCAGGTGCTGCTTTCGTTGCCGCTGTGGGCCCGGCGCTGGCCACGGTCGAGGAAAGCATTGAACGGGTCCGGTCCGCCAGGGGGCAAGTAGCGGGTCTGCTGCGTATCAACGTTCCACGGCTCGCCCTGCCTCTCGCAATTACGTCTGCGATTATCGAAATGGGCCGGCTCTATCCGGACCTGACGATCGAGGTAACCTCCGATGAGGGATTGATCGACATTGTCGCAGCCGGCTACGATGCCGGCGTGCGGTTGGGAGAAATGATCGCACAGGACATGGTGGCGGTCCGCTTGACGCAGCCTTTTAGGGCGATCATGGTCGCGTCGCCTGCCTATATCGAGGAGCGCGGCTTGCCGCACTCCATCGCGGATCTCTCCCGTCACAACTGCATCGGCTATCGGCTGATATCGTCAGCTGCCGCCTACGATTGGGACTTGCAGGAGAAAGGACAGAATGTCTCGGTTGAGGTCAGCGGTACGGTGCGTGTCACCGACTCCTTGTATGCGCGTGATCTAGCCCTTGAAGGGGTAGGCATCGCGTATCTGTTCGAGCCTCTTGTTCGCGAAGATCTCCGGACCGGTCGCCTTAGGCAGGTACTCCCAACCGCCTGTATCGAGGAGCCTGGCCTGTTTCTTTATTTTCCACGATATGCATCGCAGATGCCCAAGCTCAGAGCCTTCATCGAGGTGCTTCGAAATTCGTCGAAGTGATGAGCGCCGTGTCGATCCCCAGTTGCTAAAGCGGCATCTAGGGCGGCGCATCAGTTCAGGAGCGGCATTGGCTATTGGCAAGTAGAAGGTCCTTGCCGCCGCCGCGAAATTCTCGGCCTTTTGAAGGACGGGCCGTGCACGATGGGAATGCTCTGCGAGTGTTTCTCGCACAGGGATCGCCGCACAGTGATACAGCATCTGAAGGCGAGGGAGGAGGCCGATCTGGTGATGGCGAAGAAGGATGGACGCGAGCGCTGGGACAGACCAGCGCTCTCTTACCCTCCGATGTCAGTCCCATGAAGCGGGGACCGCGAACGATCAGCGTCTTGTTGAGATCCTCCTCTAGTTTGCGAATCGCAGCCGAGAGCGTACGCTGAGCAATGTTGCAGACCTCAGCTGCTCGCGCAAAATGCTTCTCCTGGGCGAGCGTGACGAAGAACGAGGTTTGGCGGATCAGCATCCGGTAGGGTTTTCGATGTCAGGCTTGGCATTGCGAAAACGGACAAGCGTCTACAGCGTAATATTCGATGGGATGTAACGCTATAGATCAGCTATGACGTATTTGGTTGGGCTATGTTCGCGCTATGGATTGCATTGGGCATTGACGGTCTTGTTGAACTTTTTAATCGCCCTTGCCGGATTGGTTTCATTTAAAAAGTCACGCTAACGTCGTCGAATCTGGGGATAATAACGGAACGAATCTCGCTGATCCAGGGCGTCAAGGCCGGTCTTCCGGAAAGGTGATAGTGCTGAGCAACCGTGTCATTCATTGACCGGGAGGTAAGGGGTGCTGGCGACACCCTGCTCGGTAAAGTACCAAATCTTCCAAGGTATTTCGGAAAGCTCATCGAAGTCGTCCTGTTTGATGCGCCGGTTGCTTAGAACCACAATGTCCTTCATGAAGACCGCAGGACCGATGACGCCATCTATTCACCGCTGAGGACGCTACGGTTTAATGATTTGCGCCTGTCGGAGCGCGCCGAAGCGCCCGCAATAAGATCTATCGAATCCAGGTACCTGCAGCGGACTTCATTTAGCAACGCAAGATAAAAATATTGTGGGCAGAATCTTACGATTAAATGCGAAACGACGCTCCTTCAGCAAATCCGCCTCAGAGTCTACTCTAGGAGCAAATATCGGGCTGCTCTGGATCAACTCTGGCAATCAACAGTGCGATTCTTTTTTGTGTTCCTTGGTGCCGCCGCATGGTGCTTTGCACGGTGCATGAAAATGCTATGAAAGGCATACGAGAATTATTCGTTTGAGGAGACGCAATGAGTCGCGCTACCCGCGATCCGATCGCCAAGGCCCTCGAGGCCATTGTCCAACTTGTCGAATCCAGCAAGCAGCAGGTCGGCGTGCGTGAATTGGCCGCATCCATGCAGATCTCGCCGAGCAGCGCGCATCGGATTCTACTTAAGCTGGTGGATACGGGCTTTGTCGCCCAAGAGCGCGACAGTCAACGCTACAGCCTCGGCGTCGAGTTCTTCCGTATAGCCCAGCTCAGCTCGCGCAAGCTTTCGTTGCGTGACATCAGCCTGCCGGCGATGCAGCGCATCGCCAAGGAGTTTAACGAAACGGTCCTGCTTGCTGTCTATGATCCTGCCCGCCGCGGGATGTTTTTCTCGGCGAGCGTGGAGTCGACGCATCCTTTGCGCTACGTGATTGAGATGAACAAGTGGATGGCGATCCACGCCAGCGCGTCCGGCTTCGCCATCCTGGCTTTCCTAAGCGACGAGGAAGTTGAGACGATCATCAATCAAACGCATCTTTCGCCGCTAACGGCGAATTCGATTACCAATGCTGCTGAGGTCAGGCTGGAACTCGCCAAGGTGCGGCGCCAGGGCTACGCACTGTCGCGCGGCCAGCGAATTCCGGGTGCTGTCGGCCTTGCCGTCCCCATTTTTGATAGTATGCATCAAGTGGTTGGAGATATCTGCGTCACGATACCCGAACAACGCTTTGACTCAAGCCAGATAGACCCTCTCCTCCAAGCAATGCGCCGTTGCGTGCGGGATATCGAGGAGAAGATCGGCTCGAAGCTGTTGTCGCCGTGAGTGAGATTTAAGACAGCCGACAGAGTAGTATCGCGAGACATGATCTCAAGTCTCGGCCTTGTCGAGTTGGATCGAACCGCGGCTGGCTAGATTTTTGATCAGGTCACTCGAATACCCCAGCACCTCGCGTAGAACCTCATCCGTATCTTCGCCCAAGCGCGGCGGCATGCGGTTCCTGGCCTCCCGCGTGCCGTCCATGACGATGGGGTTGCCCATGACGCGAACCTGGCGCCCATCGGTGGCGGCAATGGTCGAGACCATTTGCCGATGTACGATCTGCGGGTCGGTAACAACTTGATCGAGCGTATTGACCACGCCCACCGGAACGCCTTCGGCTTCAAGCATCGGGCACCATGCCTGCGCCGTCCGGATCAAAAAGCATGGTTCCAATTCCTGCCAAAGCGCGAGACGGTTGACATGGCGCTGGTGACTATCGAGAAAGCGCGGATCGGAGATCAACCGTTCCAGCCCGAGCGTACGGCACATGCCCTGCCACATGCGGTCTGTGTTGGCGGTGATGACGATCTCGGTATCCTCCGCGCACAGGAAGCGGCGATAGGTGGCAAAAGAATCATGGCCAGTACCCTGCAATCCGGGTACTTTGCCGGTGAAAAGATAGTAGGCCGCCTGATAGGAGAGCATAGCGGCCTGGCAGTCGAGCATGGAAATGTCGATAGTGTCGCCTTCGCCGGTCGCGCTGCGACGTGCCAGCGCCGCAAGCACCGCGACCGCGGCATAGAGGCCGGCCGTGAGATCGCCGATCGGCACGCCGGAGCGCACGCTCGGGCCGCCCGGCTCGCCGGTGAGGCTCATCCCGCCGGAAAGCGCTTGGACAATCATGTCGTAAGCCGGCTTCTCGCGATATGGCCCGTCCTGGCCAAAACCCGAGATCGAGCACCAGATGAGCGAAGGCTTCTGGGCACGCAGCGCTTCAGCACTGAGGCCGAGCCTGGGCAGGACGGAGGGTCGGAAATTCTCCAGCACGACATCGCAGGAAAGCGCCAGTTCCCGGGCAATCTCCAAGCCTTCCTTCGCCTTCAGATCCACGACAACGCTACGTTTGTTGCGGTTTACGGAGTGGTAGTAGACGCTGTCGCCCGCCACAAAGTGCGGTGGGATCTGCCGCGAGGAATCTCCCTGTGGCCCTTCTAACTTGATTACCTCGGCACCGAGGTCGGCGAGAACCTGCGAGCCGAATGGACCCGACAGGAACTGAGTGAGATCGAGGACGCGAACGCCTTCGAGCGGAAGCTTCTTTGCGGTAACCATCGGATTGTGTCCGCCTATCGCGTAAAAATATGGATGCAGCAGACGCCGTGGTCGAAGCCAGAAATGCCGCCGCCAGTTGCATGGGACAGGCCTACCTTGGCATCAGGGACCTGACGGGCGCCGCATTCGCCGCGAAGCTGGCGCACGATCTCGACCGCCTGGGCGGCACCGGTGGCACCGATCGGGTGGCCCTTGGCCAGCAGACCTCCGGAAGGATTGACCGCGATCTTACCATCGATCGCGCTGGCGCCGCTTTCGATGAAGGCGCCAGCGCTACCCCTTTCGCAGAACCCGAAAGCCTCATAATAAAGTAACTCTGCGATGCTAAATGCATCGTGGACTTCGGCCACGTCGATCTCTTGCGGACCGAGACCGGCCTCCTCGTAGGCCTCCTTGGCGCCGCGCACGGTGATCTCAGGGATCGTCATGTCGCGAAACCCCGGGGTGTATTTGCCGGAAGTGAGATCGGATGCCGCGATGCGGACTGGATCGGAGCGGTACTGGCGCGCAAGCTTCGCCTCACACAGAATCAGCGCAGCGGCGCCGTCGCCCGTCGGGCAGCACTGCAGCAGCGTGAAGGGATCGGCAATAGGACGCGAGGCGAGCACTTCCTCGACTGTTACCGGCTTGCGCATCTGCGCATCAGGATTGAGCGCGCCATTGCGGCGATTCTTTACCGACACCAGGGCCAGTTGCGCTGGGGTTAGGTCATATTCGTGCATGTAGCGCTGCGCGCGCATAGCGTAGAGCGCTGGCATGACAAGGCCTTGGCTGACCTCCCAATCCTCTTTCTCAAGCGGCAGCGTGCCGCCGCCGAATTTGGTCAGCTTTTCGACACCGATCACTAGAACGACATCATATTCTCCGGACCGGATGGCCATCACGGCTTGCCGCAACGCGGATGAACTCGAAGAGCAAGCATTCTCGACATTGACGATCGGAATGCCGGTCAATCCGACCCGGCCGAGAATGCGCTGGCCCGCCATCATCCCCCCCAGCGCTGTACCGCAATATGCCGCCTCGATCTTGGCTGGCGCGATATCAGCGTCCTTGACGGCCATCTTGACGGCAGGCCAGCCAAGGTCGGCGAGGGTCTTATCGGGATATTTGCCGAACGGGATCAGGCCCGTGCCGATGACTGCAACGTCTCTCATGACACACCATCTGCAGAAAAAACGAAACTGTGTAGTTCCCGTCCATCGGGCTGATGTCCGACCGTATCGAGCGAAAGCGCGACTTCCTGCCCGATGGCAACCTTGCCTTTCAAATGGGTAAAGACGCGGACCCCGTTGTCGAAATCGACATAGCCGAGCGTCATCGGCTTTTCCCAACACGCCGGCCCGACATGCACGACTGTATAGGAATAGAGGGTGCCGTGGTCGGGCATGATCTCCTCGACCATTTCCTCGCCCATGCAGGCAGGGCAGACTTCTACGCGCGGAAACGTCCGCGCTCCGCATGTCTGACAACGCCCGCCGCGCAGGTGGGGTCGCCCGTCATCGTCAAAGCTCATCACCGCCGGCGAAAGCAGTTCTGCGTCTTCTTCTGATCGATTTTCAACTGCATTGTCTGCCATTGTCTGTGACACCATCCGTTCCTTTCAAGAGAACATGCGTTCTATAATGTTGCGATCCGAGGCTTAAGTCAATAAGCATTCGGCTCCACCCGACAATCGCGTCTCGTTCGCAATGCAGCGTTTTTTTCTGAAAAATGATTGTTCGGCAGCGAAAAATCGGGATTTAGCCGTTGCTCGGTAAAAGAAGTCTCAACGCGCTTGACAACTGCTCTCCAGCCGATAATTTAATATAACAAAACAAGTGTTCTGTTGAAAAGAACGTTATCGCTCTGGGAGGAGCCGAATGTCCGACTTTGATTCAACCACAATTTATGATGTTCTGGTCGCAGGCACCGGCATGGCGGGCTGGACTGCCGCCCGGCGTGCCCAGCAGCTCGGCCTGCGTGTGGTGGCTGCCGATAAGGGTGATGGGCCGGGTTCCTCCAATGCCCGTATGTCCGGCGGCTTCATGAACGCAGCCTATGTCGGCATCCGGGAGAAACCCGATGTCTTGAAAGCTTATGCCGAAGAGGTCACTTCGGGTCTGGCTCGTAAGGAGTTGGTCGAGGTATGGGCCGAGAACTGCTCCCGTACGATCGACTGGCTAGCAGGCGAGGACATCATCGCCGGTCTTCTGCCGGAACGCCGCGATCGCCTTTATATTCTGCCGTTCCGATTGACGCCACAGGGTCTGGCCGAATACGACCGCGAGCGTGGGCCCGACAAGGCGATGACTAGCCATGCCGCTCGCTTCGTCGAGCAAGGCGGGCTTTATATGCCGAACAGTCGCGTCATCGATCTTCTGGTTGATAGTGACGGGCGCGTCAGCGGTGCAAAAATTGAGACTCCCGATGGTATTTCTGAAATCCGCGCCCGCAACGTCGTTCTGTCCGACGGCGGCTTCCAGGCGAACCCGGAATTGCTGCGCAAATATGTCGGCCCGCAGGCCGACAAGATGAAGCTGCGCTCGATGAGTAGCCAGACCGGTGATGGCCTTGCAATGGCGCTGAAACTGGGTGCCGCGGTCGACAACATGAACTATTTCTACGGCCATATGCTGCATCTCGATTCACTGACGAATGACGGGTTGTGGCCATATCCGATCCTCGACGGCATCATCTCGGATGGCATTCTCGTCAACCGGCAGGGCCGGCGCTTTGTCAATGAGCAGATCACCGGCGAGGGCATGAGCCGGCTTGCCTTGTCGGGGGTTGGCGTAACCAATGCCGTCGGCCAGGGAGATGACCCGAGGGGCG
Organism: Martinezella lusitana; assembly: GCF_010668395.1. Lineage (GTDB taxonomy): Bacteria > Pseudomonadota > Alphaproteobacteria > Rhizobiales > Rhizobiaceae > Rhizobium > Rhizobium lusitanum_A. Next base: position 31,419 of record NZ_WUEY01000012.1, on the reverse strand, counting down.
CCTTCGTCATCCTCGATGCCGAATCCTGGAAGCGGCAGGGCTGGGACAAGGATCGCGGCGAGTTCCGCGGCACCAAGCCTGCAAACGATACGATCTTGGAGGCCGGCGGAACGGTCTATAAGGCAGACTCGCTTGTCGAACTTGCGCGTCAGGCCGACATCGATCCGCACGGTCTGGTCGCAACGGTCGAGGCATTCAACGCGGCGGCAACTGTTGGCAAGGCAGCCGGTCTGCCGGTGCCGCGCTCGGGTAAGCCGGATCCACTTACGATCGCGCCTTTCTACGCCGTACCGAGTGTCGCTGGCATCACCTTCACACTGGGCGGCGTTCGCATCAACCGCAACGGCCAGGTCCAGCATGAAAACGGCCATGCGATTCCGGGCCTCTATGCAGCCGGTGGTACGGCGGGAGGTCTCGGAGGCGGGCCTCGGGGCGGCTATCTCGGCGGCTTGGCCTGCGCCACCGTTTTCGGGCTGATCTGCGCTGAGCACATCGCTGCGACGAAGGCTGCCTGACATGAGCGAGAGCGAAGCCTGGAAGGCAGGAAATTCCATCCGTCGCGAGGTGCTTGGCGACGATTATGTCGATCGTTCGTACAGTGCGGCGAGCGACTTCACCCGTCTCATGGTCGACTATGTCACGGAACATTGCTGGGGCACAGTGTGGACACGGGAGGGGCTGGACAAGCGCACAAGAAGCCTCGTTACTCTAGCGATGCTGGCCGCTCTGCAGCAGGAGAACGAAATCAGCGCCCATGTTAAAGGTGCCGTTCGCAACGGCTGCTCGGTATCAGAAATACAGGAAACGCTGCTGCAGGCCATGGTGTATTGTGGCATTCCAGCCGGGATCAACGCGTTCAAGGCCGCGGACAAGTCCTTGCGTGAGGTCGCAGAACAGAGCGGGAGGAAATGATAGTGGAGAAAGAGAAAAACGGGCACGAATCGGAGCTGAAACGCCTGCTGCGTTCGAGCGATAAGGTCTGGCGGATCGGCATGATCAACGGGCCGAACATGACGAACCTGATCGACAGGCCGGTGCGCTCGAAAGGCACGCCGCACAGTATCGAAGACCTGGAAAATCAAGTAGAGACACTGTGCAACGCGCTCGGCGTCGTGCTCGCAAAAAGGATCTGCTCTGACTACGAGGGCGATATCCTCACCTGGCTACATGAGGAGACCCACAACGAGGAACTCGACGGGCTTATCATCAATCCGGCAGGTCTGACCTTCGGGGGCTATGCGACCCGGGCAGCAGTGGGCGAGACCGGCCTTCCGGTAATCGAGGTGCACTACCAGACGTCCAATAAGTGGGATGGGCTGGAATCCATTTTCACGCGCGCCGTGGTCGGTACCTGCATGGGCATGCGTCGCCATGGCTACGACGCAGCGATCGTAGCGCTCGTCGGCATGCTCGATTCCGGCGATTACGATCCGTCGGCTGCCATGCTGAAATCGCGCCGTCATCAACGCGCGTAGCCCGGAGTGAGGTTGTATGTCCGATGCTCAAACAATCCCTCCCGATCCGCCGCCGAAGGCAGGAGTCCACAGCGTGACCAAGGTGGGGGCCATCCCAAGGGTTCGCGATGTGGTCGAAGACGACGAAATCAAGCCGCTTCGCTCAGGAGGTATGTTGCACGGGATCGTGCGTCGCAACTGGTCGGCCTGGATGGCGACCGCGATTCTAGTTATCGTCTGGCAGCTTGCGGCGCCTCATATCTCCAACCTGCTCATTGTGCCGCCTCTCGATGTCTGGAAACGGGCAGTAGAGCTCTACCAAGACGGCACGCTGACGCAGGATCTGGTGGTCAGTGGCCAGGAATTCCTGTTCGGCATGCTGTTGGCGATCATCTGCGGCATCCCGATAGGCGTGATCCTCGGCATCTCGCGAGGCCTGGAAACGGCAGTCCAACCGCTGATGGCGGGCTTCTATTCGGTGCCGATCATTGCCTTCGGACCTGTGTTCATCATCGCCTTCGGGCTGGGTATTGGCTCCAAAGTTGCAGTCGTCTTCCTCTCCGCGATCTTTCCGATCATCATCAATGTGACTGCGGGCGTACAGGAGACGCCGGCCGCTTTCCTGGAAATGGGGCACTCTCTCAGCATCGGGCGCTTCGCCATCATCCGCAAGATCATCCTGCCGAGCACGTTGCCTTATACGATGGTGGGCCTCAGGCTTGGAGCGGCACGCGGACTGGTCGGTGTGCTGGGCGGCGAGTTGTTCGGTGCGACGGCGGGCGTGGGTTTCCTGCTCGTCAATGCCGCGCAACAATTCGATACGGCGGGCATGTATGTTGGGATCCTCTGCTTCCTGATCACCGGCATGCTCATTTCGTCCTTGTTTAAAAAGCTCAATCGATGGCTGTCTCCTTGGCACGAGGAAAACAATGAATAACGCAGCCCCCATCCAACTCACTGTCGATAAGGTCGACTATAGCTATCGGTCGAAAAAGCGGGCAACGCTGACAATCTTTCGACAGCTTTCACTTACCGTAGGCGAAGGTGAATTCGTCAGCCTCATCGGGCCGAGCGGTTGTGGGAAATCAACCATGCTGCGCCTGATCATGGGATTGCAGCTTCCTGTCTCCGGCACGATCCGCGTTGCCGGCACGGTGGTAAACGGGCCAAGCACCAAGATCGGTATGGTTTTCCAACAGGACGCCTTGCTGCCTTGGCGTACAGCGCTGAAAAACGTCTGCCTTGGGCTAGAGCGGGATCTTCCGCGCGACGAAGCCGTGCGGCGTGCTCATGCCGCGCTTGAACAGGTGGGGCTGGCGAAATTCGCCGACGCCTATCCGCACCAGCTCAGCGGCGGCATGCGACAGCGCGTCAACCTGGCGCGGGCGCTCGCCCTGTCACCAGAAGTGGTGCTGATGGACGAGCCGTTCGCGGCCCTTGATATGCTGACGCGCGAGCGCATGCAGGAACACCTGATCAACGTGTGGGAGCGTGACCGCAAGACCGTCGTCTTCGTCACGCATCAGCTAGAGGAGGCTGTTTTCCTTTCGGATCGCGTGATCCTGCTTGGGCCGGCACCGGCGGGCGTGCTCGCTGATGTCACTGTCAACCTTCCGCGCCCGCGTACGGCCGAAACAAAGAAGTCGGTACACTATCACCGGCAGGTTGACGAACTCGCCGGTCTTCTGGCGAAAGCCGAAGCGAGAGGCCCCCTGAATGCGTGAAGATTAAAAGCGTTTGATGGAGACAATGGGAGGAGAATGACTATGAAAAGCAAAAACAGATTATGGATTTTCGTTGCGGTCGCCGCTCTTTCGGCTGCGACCATGATCGCTGATGAACGTACTGCGAGCGCTCAGGAGAAGCAGACGCTGCGGATCGGTGTGCAAGGCTCGCTCTATCTGCCGGCGCAATCGGGCTATGCTTTCGCCACTGACCATGGGTCTTATGAAAAGGCTGGTCTCGACGTGCAGTGGACCAAGACCGGCACGGTCGCAGACTGCGCGCGTGCCATTGCTGGGGGATCGCTGGATGCCTGCACTGTCGAGGCCTTCGGTGCCGTCAATGCGGTGCGCGCCGTACCCGGCCTCAAGGTGGTCGGACAGCTGACCACCAAGGATAGGCACTATCTGGTTGCCAATCCGTCGATCAAAAGCATTAAAGACCTTGCCAACCAGAAGATCGGCACCGGTGAGCCGAGCAGCGTCCAGACGCTTTCCGGCAAGCAGCTTGTGAAGGCACTTGGCGGCAATCCGGATGATTCGACCTGGGTCAGCATTGGCGCGACCGTGGCGATCATCCAATCCTTTGCAAACCGCCAGGTGGCGGCCGCGATGGTGGTCAATCCCTTTCAGCTTACCGTTAAAGATTCCGTCATCCTTGGTGACACCGGGCAATCGACGCCGACCTATCAAGTTCTGCTTGCCAAGCCGGGTACTGATCCGAAGGTACTTGAGGGCTTGCAGCGCTTCATGCAGGTCACGCTGGCCGAAACCGATTACATGATCAATCCGGCCAACGAGGCCGACATCGAAGCGGCGTGGTCAAAATGGGTCAAGGTTGATCCGGACGTGCTGAAGCAGATCTACAAATCCTACCTGGATGAAAACCACTGGGCCGGGATCAAGGATAGCAAATTTGCGATCAACCAGGCGCAATGGGCGGACGTCGTAAAGCTTGAGAACCCGAACCTCGATGCGCCGACCTATATTGATGAATCTCTGCAGAAAGCGGCCTTCCCCTCGTAGGCGCCGCAAGATTGATACCTCGGAGCGAGGAGCGACCTCCTGACCCTACCTCCTTGCCGCAGATTTCTGAAAGGACAGAATCCAGATGGACAGATCCATCCCGCGCTGCTTCGTGATGTCAATCACCCCGTTCAAGGAAGACGGCTCCCTTGATGACAAGGCGATGGCGGCGCATGTCGACCGCATCGCGGCTACCGGCTGCGGCTTCTATATCGGCAGTCCCGGCACTGGCGAGGCGCACGCGTTGAGCGCTGCCGAACTCGACCGCATCTACCGCATCTCGGTCGAGACTGCGGGAAGCCGGGTGCCCGTCAACGCCAACCCTCCCGAAGCACGAACGCCTGATCGGGCGTTCGAACTGGCTCAAATTGCAATCAAAGCAGGCATTCACGCGGTTGAGATCTACACGCTTGATCCAGGCCATGGGATGGCGATGACTCGGTCCGAACGCGACGTTTACTATGATGGCCTGCTCGGAAAGATCGACCACCCCGTGACGTTATCGATACAGCGGCCGGTGGTTGCCAACTGGCAGCTTTCTATCGACGACATTGTCGCGCTCAAGGCCCGGTATGACAACATTGTCGGTGTCCACGTACAGGCAATGACGACGCAGTTCCGCGTCAATCTGCGTGACGCATTAGATGGCACCGTCGCTATCTATGGTCCCGCGCCGGCCGCCCTCCAGGATATGCTGGTCGGTCTCGACGGCTTCCAATCGGCGGAAGGTAACGTGTATCCCGAACTGGTTGCCAAAGTGGCTGCTGCCGGGGCAGGGGGGGATATAGAAGAAGCGGCGCAATCGTTCCGCAAGGTGATGAGCTTCCTCGGCCGTGTCGAGCGGTGGGGGACTGCGGTGCGTTGGTCGAAGCTTGCCTTGCAGGCGCTCGGCCTGCCCGGAGGCAACGGCGTGGTCAGGCCGCCATACGTTTATCCGTTCGGCGACATCGCAGAGATACGTGGCATCCTCGACAGCATTGGCCGGCCGGAGGGAACGTGAGTACCCATGCCGGTGCCGTGGTCCTGCTGCATGCGGCGGGGCTGGATCGACGCATGTGGAACGGCATTGCCGCTTCGCTGCTGGCGCGCGGCCATGTCGTGCACACACTGGACTTGCCCGGGCATGGCGGCAAGCGGACAATTGCTGTCAATGACATGGAAGCCATCGCCGCCCATGTTGCAGATGAGATTATCGGTCTGCCGCGGCCATTGAACCTGGTCGGCTTATCGCTTGGGGGCATGGTCGCACAGCTGGTGGCTGGGACGATGCAGGCTCACATCGGCAAACTGGTGTTGTGTGACACGATGTGCGGACCCCGCGAAGAACTGTCCAATGCGCTTCGCGCACGCGCTGAACGGACCCGCAGCGTCGGTGCCGTCGGCATGATCGAGGAAACCGTCGCACGCTGGTTTGGTCCGGCAACGCTCGATACGGGCGCGCCGATAGTTGGAATCGTTCGCGGCTGGCTGGCGGAAGCGGACACCGAAGCGAACGCGCGCAGCTGGGAGGCGATCGCAGGGTTCGACGCGCGTCCGGCTCTGGCGAAGCTTCGGGATGTACCGTCCCTGGTCGTTTGCGGAGCGCTTGACACCGCTACGCCACCGGCGTTTTCGAACGAGATAGCTGACCTATTGCCCGGGAGTCGCATGGTGCTGCTGGAAGGTCTTGGGCATATGGCGCCGCTTGAGGACGAGAACGGTTTCGTAAAGCTGGTAGCGGAATTTCTGGAGGCGGAATGAGCGATATTGCAAACGCAGTGGCCGAGGAAATCCTTGAGCCTGGCATCGAGATCATCGATGCGCACCATCATTTCTACGATCCAGGCCTGCACCACGGTATCCACCAGCAGTTTCTCGTTCCGGATCTGCTTACCGCGGCCAACAGTGGTCACCACGTCGTCGGCTCGGTGTTCGTCGAGTGTTCATGGCGGTGGGAACGCGACAAGGGGCTGCTCTGGGCGCCATTGTCGGAGGTGAAAGCTGCCGTGGCTAGTGACGGCGAAGCCCGAAAGGCAGGGTTCCCTGGCGTTGCGACGGTTGCCCATGTCGACTTGCGACAGGGAACGGCCGTTGGCGAAGTCCTCGACGCCATGAAGGCGGTCGCTGGTTCCCTGTTGGTCGGCATCCGCCACGGAACGGTCTTCGATGACGATCCCGCGGCACCGAAAAGCCGCACTTGCGATCGACCCGGCCTGATGTCCGATCCGATCTGGCGGGCCGGCCTATGCGAGGTCGGACGTCGCGGCCTTGTGTTCGATGCGATGGTCTTGCATCCGCAACTGGGTGAACTCGTTGACTTGGCGCGCTCGCTTGCTGCTGACGTCCGCATTGTTGTCAATCATTTCGGCGCACCCGTCACCTTCGGGCACTATGGCCTCGAACAGAACGAGGTCCTCAAGCGCTGGCGTGCCGACATGGTTGAGCTGGCTCGATGCCCAAACGTGTTTCTCAAGCTCGGCGGCATCGGCAATCCTTTTATGATGCGGGGGACGCCTGCGCCATATGGGTCCCGTTCGTCCGAATGGATCGATCGCGTTTGGGGAGACGACATTCGCTGGCTGATTGGCATGTACGGACCGGAGCGCTGCATGTTTGAAAGCAACTATCCGGTCGACCGGATGGTAGCGTCCTATCCTGTACTCTGGAACGGCCTCAAACGCATTGTTACGGCGGCAAGCGCGGAGGAGAAGGAACAGCTGTTTAGTCGGACCGCACGCCGCGCTTACGGGCTCATGTTTTGAGGCAATACTAGCGGTCCTGCCGGACTGAGGGACCGGGTCGACTTTTCTGCACGCCGGTCAACAGTGACAGTCAAATTTCCATTTGTGACCATTCCTTGTGGCTTTTGAGATGGTGTCCCACGATTTAAATATCCTGGAAACAGTCCTGTTCTGACCGGGAATTTGTGATCTTGGATTGCTTAGGAGTAGATAGCACGCGAAGAAATGCGGCGCCAACGGTGCGCGTGCTCGCCGAATACAGCAACAATTCGGGAGGCTTCAAATCCAACCCAAGACCCCTGAAAGGATTATGTTCTCGACCGAATGACCGTCGAGCAGTTTCGGACACGGCTCCCGCGCGCTCGATGCACGCGTGCGTCCGGCTAGGAGAAAGGGCAAGTTGAGAACCAGGTCGGCCTGTGCGGGAGCGGTTCTTCACACCACCCCTCAGGGTCAAAAGTCTGGAGGAACTGAATGTCTGCCTGCTCGACAAATGCGTTGCTTATGCCAATGCCCATGGCCATCCCGAACGGACGGCGCCGATGTTCGAGGCGGAACGCGGCTGCCTCGTGCATTAGTTTGGCCGGTTCGACGGTTTCCATTGCGTGCCAGCCTCGTGTCAAAGACTTGCACCGTCCGCTTCGACAATAACAAATACCCGGTCCTGTCGACGGCTGCCACGCCGAGGTTCGCGCCTATGCTGATCGGATTGTCATCAAGCAGGATGGAGTAACGGTTGCCGAACACCGGCGCAGCTTCGGCCGCGGCGACACTGTCTATGATCTCCCTATGGAGGGAGATCGGATCATCAAGTACCCGTCCGAGCGCTTTCTCCCGATCGCTCTCGTTCCACCAATGCGGGACGCGAGGTTCGGATTGTTTTACTGCTTGCTGGCCCCCCCAGGCGGAAGATTTGGCGCTTGTCGCGTATCGCCGCCCCCGTAATATTTCTGAGCATCGTGTAGCCTCCGTATCGATAAGCGCTTCTCTTGCGGCTGATCGCGACTGAAGTGAGCAGCGGCGGTCAAGCTGGCGAGGTCGTGAAGCTTGTCAAAATCCGTCACGCCCTTTCGATAAAGCCTGATCAGTTCCGCCGCAAACGCCTCGCGGTTCATTTCCGTCAGATGAAACCATGGCTGGCCAATCACAGCGTCAAAAATTTTCTGGAGATTGGCGATCTCGTCCGGCTGGAGCACTCCTTCGATTAGGTGGTGGTAGCGCTTCATTTTCCTCCTCCCTATTTTAGCTCATCCTATTTTTCATCCTCCTCGATATTTAGGCAAGAGCTTGCCTTGAAACGCCGTTTCAATCACATCATTTTGAAATGGCTTGGCGGGCGGCGGAGCGTGGCACGCGGCGAGTGAAAACCTGTCTAGGGCGTGCCCGCATGGAAGTGACCTACAAATGGACCGACAGCATACCGTGGCTGTCCTATCACAAGACGAGACCGCCTGTTTCTGGTGCCCACGCTGCCGGATAGACAAGACTATAGCATCAACTCGCTGCTCGATGTTCTGGCGCTGTCAGCGTCAAGAGCCTGCCGGACGTCGCTCCAAGGCAGTCGGCTGCAAGGACTACGATGCGTTTCGAAAGATCGAATGGTCTCCTGAGGTGCTAATTTTGCGCGGTTATTTGGAACTTGGTGATATGACAGTGGGCGCGATCTCCGAATGGCGGATTCTACGTGCGAAGTGCCGTTGCGGGCGTCTCCGCTGGATCAAATCGACAGAACCTCCTCCGTAGGTTTGGCCCCGACGCCCATACAATGCCTCTCGAAAAGGTGCTGAGGGGGCGCCGATGCGACCAGCGCGGCTGGGCGATCTTCATCTGCCGTATGGAGAGGAGGTAGGGCGCGGAGGCTTTTGCCGCACCCTAACGAGTCCGTCACTGACTGGATATGATCAGCTTCGGTCTCATAAATTTCCCATCGGGAGAGATTGAGCGCGTCCGTCCGGCGTGCCATGGTCTGTCGCCTGTGCAAGGCGCAGGTGCGATAAAATGTTGCGACATTTATCCAGCGGGACGTTGGCCAAGCCCCCTCCTACTGCCGGTGCAATCCTCAGAGCGCCGGGCACCCGCCTTTCCCTTGACTTTCACGTTGGGATGAGGAACTTCGGATGGGGATAACCGTTTATCTCTTGAAGGGTATTTTCACCCTTCAACCCGCAGCACTTCTCTAACGGCCCGTTAGCGCGGGCCTCTTTTTTGACGATTTTGACGATGCGCAACCCGGCGCCATGATCCTTTGAACGCACGCATGTGGCATGTAAGTATTTGCATGCCTGCAAGGCAAGGGTGCGATAGGATATCCTGTTCTCTGTCGGATGAGCTTCGCCACACCCTGCTCATCGCCGCGACGTCGCCTATATCGTCAGCGGCCACCCTTCCCATGAGGTGCATAGCCTCATTTCAAAATGACCTCGTGGGATTGAAGCTACTTTTTCAGAGTGGCATGATCGTTGAGCCTATACGGCACGGGCGGGCAGCTATCGAGAAGGGCTGTCTGGCGGGTCATTCCCTATCGACCTGTCGCCGGAGCGAGGGCATTGCTCCGGCCGCCCGATTTGTAAGCGTAGCGGGAACATTTCTTGGATTTGCTAGTTTTTACGCACAGGAGGATAGCCCTCCTCCTTTCCGACGTCTCCCACTACTTTGGCCCAGTCGTAAGACAGGGCCTTTCTTTTCTTCGAGTTCTCGGCCCGACGGCTGCGCCGCCGGGTGCCGTTTGCCGCTGCAAACTAAATGCTAAGCGAGAGAATTTGCCCCACGGCGCGATCCGTCAGTGACGGCGGCACAAGCGCATTCAAGGCATTGAACCGTCGGCTACGGGGACAGGTGCGACAGTCCCTAACTTTGCGCTGTCTGGTGGGCGACAGTACCAAGCTTTGCCCATCGTCGCATGCCCCCAAAATCTCTTGCGATCACTTGGTTGAATCAATCGCTACTGCGGTTTCAACGCAGCGAGCGCTTGTTAAAGGCGGCTGCATCGTTCGCGTGATCGGGCTTCTGTATGCCTCTTTCTTTTCCGCCTCGTTGGCAGGCACCATCTGCAAGATATCGACCCCGATCGGCTGCCCGTGGAGTTGCAGCTGATTCTGCGCAGCGGCGAGCCGCCCAGCGAGGTTATCGACCACGTTGGCGAGAGCGGCGACTTCTCGAAGAGAGGCGGTTAAACGCGCTTTCTATCTGGCCGCCATTGGCATTCTCACAAGTCTCCTCGCGTTGCCTGGATCTCCTGACTCCCCAACCTGATCTTCGCCTTATCACCGAGTGTCGGTATCGAGACTCTTCCTGACCGATTAATCGCGTGCAATCTGATGGCGTCCGAACTGGAAAACAAGAAAATCGAGAAAGGCCCGTATTTTCGGAGCCAGGTGCTGGCGTGAGGGATAGACCGCGTAATGCGTGATCTCTGTTGTGCCCCAATCTTCCAACGCTGCTTCTAGCCGTCCCTGCTGCAGGTCCTTCGCAACGTAGGGAAGCGGAATGAGACTAATGCCCATGCCTGCGCGTAGCGCGTCGCGAACCGCAAGGCTTGAGGACACAGAGTAGCGTGCTCTCACCGCGATACGTTCAATCTGTCCATCCCGGGTGAACTCCCAGACATCAGCATTCCCGCCGTAAGGGAAGCGCACGTGGTGCAGCATATTCAGATCGGAGGGTGCGTGCGGCTTTCCGTGAATCTCGAAATAGGACGGAGCCGCACAGAGCACGTGCGACATCATTCCCAGCTTCCTGGCAATGAGGCTTGAATCTTCGAGGTGGCTGTAGCCGCGAATGGCGAGATCGAATCCTTCCCGGATGATATCCACACGACGGTCGTCGAGATGCAGCTCAAGGCTCAGATCGGGATAGCGAGCGAGGAACTCGGGAACACGTTCGGAAAGACGGACCAGCGCGACGGTCATGGGAGCACTCACCCGCAACGTGCCAACGGGCGACGATTTGGCGGGAGAAAGCGCCGCTTCAGCTTCGGTCAGAGCATCGAGACCGCGGGTGACGTGTTCAAGGTACATTTTACCCTCTTCTGTCAGCGCCATGCGCCGAGTGGTTCTGTTGATCAGGCGCACGCCTAAATACGTCTCCAATTCGGCAACGTTCTTGCTGACGGCCGGAGGAGAAAGGCCCATTTTGCGCCCGGCTTCAGCAAAACTGCTCAACTCGGCGACATGTCGAAACACCCGCAAAGCCGTGAAGTGATCCATTGAATTATTTCCTGCTGGAAGAGAATCTCTTCTAAAATTACATCATTATCACTGCTCGGTAAATTCTCTATCTCTTCGACGAACGCAGCAGGAGAGAACCATGCCCCATCCGACAGTCGCTCTTATCGAGCAACGTGTTTCCGCCAGGCGCTTTGACCCATCTCACGTCCTGACGCGTATCGAGATCGAGGAACTTGTCCGTCTCGCAACGCGTGCACCGACGGCCTTCAACCTTCAGAACTGGCGGTTTATTGCCGTCCTGACACCGGAAGCGAAAATGAAGCTGCGTCATTTTGCCTATGACCAGCTCAAGATTTCTGACGCCGCTATGACGTTTATCATTTGTGGTCAGTCACCCGACTACGCGACCGTCAGTGAACGACTGCGTCCAGCTGTCGAAAGTGGCCTTATGACCGAAGCAATGGCTTCGGAGTGGCAGGAAGAGGCGCGTGCAAAATACGACGACAATCCCAAAGCGGCGCGTGATGAAGCCATTCGGTCGGCAGCGCTCGGTACAGCAACGCTGATCTATGCGGCCGAAGCGACGGATCTCAAATCGGGATCGATGGGGGGCTTCGACGCAGACGCCGTTTCGCATGAATTCGGTCTCGCGCCAAGCGAGATTCCCGTCATGCTTGTTGCTGTCGGCCGTGCCGCGCCCGGCAATTGGTCCCAAAAGCCGCGTCGTCCGCTCTCGGAGGTTCTCCGCATATCATGAAACAGGACTTATCAGACCTGTCTTTGACAGCGATCGCGCCCATCGTGTGGGGCAGCACCTATATCGTGTCAACCGAGTTTCTGGCGGGCTTTTCGCCAATGTCCGTCGCCATGCTGCGCGCGCTGCCCGCTGGCCTCCTGTTGCTGGCGATTGTACGCCAACTACCGACCGGCATCTGGTGGCTCCGCTCCTTCATTCTTGGTGCACTCAACATCTCGATCTTTTTGAGTATGTTGTTCGTTGCCGCTTACAGGCTTCCCGGCGGCGTCGCTGGAACAGTGCTTTCATCCCAACCTCTGATCATCGTGTTCCTGGCTCGACTTCTGCTATATGACCGATTGCGGCCATTGGCGGTCGCTGCAGTTTTGATTGGTATGGTAGGCGTGGCTTTGCTAGTGCTGACCCCAAGCGCTGCGCTTGACCCGGTGGGCATCGCAGCCGGATTGGCCGGCGCGACGTCCATGGCCGCAGGCGTTACGTTGGCACGCAAGTGGCAGCCTCCTGTATCGCCTCTTGTCTTCACCGCATGGCAGTTGACAACCGGCGGCTTGTCGTTGGTTCCCGCAGTTTTTTTCGTTGATGGCTCCGTTCCCACCCCGACGGTTCTCAACCTGATAGGCCTTACATGGCTTGGCCTGATCGGCGCGGCTTTGACCTATGCTCTCTGGTTCAGGGGGATTGGACGATTGGCGCCTTCGGTCGTGTCGTCGCTCCTGTTCCTAAGTCCGTTGACGGCGGTTTTGCTCGGCTGGGTTTTCCTTGGACAGTCTCTAAACGCTCTACAAATTACCGGTATCGCCCTTGTTATCGGCAGTATCTGGCTCAGTCAGCGTACGAACGATTGATCGTTTGCTCTGACAGCGGGAATCTTGCGAAGGAAATATCCATGTCATCAAAAATGCCGGTTTTGTTTGCCCTGGAACCAGCGCTACCCGCTGAAGAATTTCAGGTAACTCTGGCTGCCTGGAAGCTTTCCGAGCAGCGCCCCGCCGAAGATCTGCAGCGGCTCGAAACGATGCTGTGTCGGGCAGCTCTCATTGTGAGGTTCGTGATCAGGGCCGCCTCGCCGGCATGTCACGTGCGATCACCGGCTTCTCCTACGTTGCTATCCCTCCGATGTAGCGATCGACATTGCTTGTCAGCGCGGTGGGATCGGGAAGCGGCTGATAGCCGAGATGCAACGGCCGGCCGGAATGAACACCACGCTCATCCTCGCCGCACGACAGTGGAAACCTATTAACCTCGGATCGGCACGAAACCCGTTCCACGCGGCTGGGCCATTCCCAATCAATGGTCAGCAGCGGCCGATCGTCTTCCGAATGATATACCGAAAATTGGAGCTAATCGTTATGAGCATTCGCATCGACTATCCCAACGTCTCACCCGCAGGCATCAAGGCGCTCGGGAGCGTCTACAGCTATGTTAGCCAATCCGGCTTGGATGAGACGCTTCTGTTGTTGGTTTATCTTCGCATCTCGCAGATAAACGGCTGCGCCTATTGTCTCGATCTTCATACCCGCGACCTGGTCAAAAAGGACGTCAGTGTCGGCAAGCTCGCGGTGTTGCAGGCGTGGCGCGAAGCCGGTGCGGCCTTCGACAAACGCGAGCTTGCCGCCTTGGCTTGGGCGGAAACTGTCACCCGCGTCGCCGAAACGGCTATTCCCGATGATGAATTTCGAGCCGTATCGATGGTCTTCAGTGAAAAGGAGATTGTCGATCTGACGATTGCCATTGGCATCATGAATGCGTTCAACCGCATCGCCATTGGCTTTCGCCGTTCGCCCGCAATCGCTCGCGCGACCACATCTGAAAATGGCAATCAATGATTATAAGTTTTAGCAACGAGCTTGTGGTTGCCGGCCGACTGCTCTTGGGCGGTGCCTTTGTATTTGCCGGACTGCGCAATATTCAGAACCGGGCGGTCGTCACTGAAATTATGAAGGCGCGCGGGGTACGTCGAGCGGGTGCCGTCTTTTTATTGGGCGTCGGCGTGCAAGCTGCGGCAGGCCTGTCGCTTGCCGCCGGCATTCGCACTGCGGAAATGGCCGCCGTCCTGCTTTTGTTCGTCATCGCGGCAACGGTGATGTTCCATAATTTCTGGGACTATCAGGGGCAGGATCGCGCGTCACGGATCAACAGCTTGGTTGGCAATGTCGCAATCACCGGTGGGCTCATCGTCCTGATTGCTGGGGCGATGGAAAGACCTTAGCGGGCTTAAGCCGGATCGCGATGGTCTGTTGATGATTTCGGCTTTGTGCAGAAAAGCCGAAATCCAGGCCTATCGAACTCGTAAGTCATGAAAGGCTGGGCCGGGCAGCATTCAAAGCCTTCAATGCAATCGAAACACGCGACGATTCCCGCGATATCAGCTCTTTATGAAAGCGAGAATGTCCTGATTGAGCACGTCAACGTGGGTCGTGAGCGTGCCGTGCGGGAAACCTTTATAAGTCTTCAGCCTGCTATTCTTCAGCAGCTTTGATGGGGCGCGCCGGTTCTGATCCCTTCAAGAGCGGAGGTCGTAAAACCTATCTGAAGCATCAGACCTATAACATCAGCATTGGTAATCCTGCGCAGTTTCGCGTCGGCTGATCGAAAATGATCAATACAGATCGAAGTGTCTGCTAATATCACTTGACTGGTGCGCTCTGGCGCCGGGGAGGTGCCTCGGCCTCCAGCATAGTTCCTCCGAGCGCGATGAGGCGTTTCCCGGACTCTACATGAACAAGCGTCTCCAATGCCTGGCGAACGAGCGCCGCGGTTTCCTTAGTCCCTGTCAATGATTTCGCCCTATCCATGAGTGTGTCGTCGAGATCGATAGTCGATCGCATTAGTCGAATCCCTTACGCATCGGATAAAACAGGACCGGTTGGTGATGAGATCAGGGGGCCGCAGGAAGGATCGTGAAGATGGCCTTACAGTCGAACGGCGTTTGGAAAGCCCGGTTAAACAATGGCATTGGGTGCCGAAGTGCTTTATTGGGGCTCCAAATGCGCGGATGTCCAACTCGGCCATGAGTATGCTCATGAGACCGTATACGTTAACGCAGACTGATCAGAAAATCGCAAAATCGTCTTGCAAGCGGGGCGGGGTATACGTTTTTGGTCAGGCGGTTTTCCAGGGTGAGGTCGGCCAGAGCCTTCTTCAGGTCGCGGCTTTCAAGGCAAGGCGCCTTCACCTTATCGCTGGTCGCCGAACGGGCGGTGTCGCCTGCAAGCCGCTTCGAGGAATTCCTTCGGCTAGCTATAGTACAGGCTCCCGGCAATACCTCACGGCGGCAGATCGCAGTAATGCCGTCCTTGCCGCGCAGCCCCTCAAGCACCATACGAATTTTGCCCTCGGCTGAATGATGCTTGCGCGCGGCGCGGCGGATGTGCTCGATCGTCTTCTTGGCCGCAGATGTCTGCGGGCCGGATTGCTGTCTCATCTTTGCTTCCTTGAATGAGCCACGATGAGCCGAAAATCCTCTCTTCTCAATTACGTCAATTTTGTCTCAAAGGCGCTAATCCGGGACGCGAGCTCGGTCGCCGCGCGCAGCCGGTCGCCGTTTGCAGAAAACAGCCGGATACGCTGCGGATCGCAGTTAAGCCAGATTTCCTCGCCTGCTGCGAGATCGCGACCGCCGCGTTGTTCGACCGTTATGTTCTCGCCGTTCGGCAGATAGCAGTAAAGATAGCGCGTGCTGCCAAGATATTCGGCGAAATCGACCGTGGCGCGCAGCGATGTCGGTGTGGCATTGCCAGTCTCCAAATGCTCCGGGCGGATGCCGAATTTGATGGGATCTCCCTCCGCCACGCCGGCCAGCGGAGCAGCCAGAGGAATGATCGCTTCCGCCACAGCGACGCGATCCCCGGCGAGATATCTGGCCTCCACGATGTTCATCCGTGGCGAACCGATGAAGCCGGCGACGAAGAGGTTGTTCGGATCCTCGTAAACCTCCCTCGGCGTCCCGACCTGCTCGATGCGGCCATCCCGCAGCACGACGATGCGGTCGGCGAGCGTCATCGCCTCGGTCTGGTCGTGCGTCACGTAGATCATCGTGTTGCCGAGCTCGCGATGCAGCCGGGCGATCTCGATGCGCATCGAGACGCGCAGCTCCGCGTCGAGGTTGCTCAGCGGTTCGTCGAACAGGAAGGCGAGCGGCTTGCGCACGATCGCCCGTCCGATCGCCACGCGCTGCCGCTGGCCACCGGACAGTTGGCCGGGGCGGCGGTCAAGCAATGCGTCGATCTTGAGAATTTGCGTCGCCGACTTGATCTGACGGTCGATCTCGTCCTTCGGTGTCTTCGCCATCTCCAAGCCGAATGCGAGGTTCTCGCGCACGCTCATGTGCGGATAGAGCGCGTAAGACTGGAAGACCATGGCAATCCCGCGTTTGGACGGATCGAGGTCGGTCACGTCCTTGTCGGCGATCAGGATATCGCCGGCGGACACCTCTTCGAGGCCGGCGATCATGCGCAGCAGGGTTGACTTGCCGCAGCCGGAGGGGCCGACGAAAACGACGAACTCGCCGCCTTCGATGTGAAGGTCGATGTCGTGGATCACGGTGAGCGAGCCGAAATCCTTGCGGACGCGGCGAAGCTCGATCTGGGCTTTTTCGGGCGATGTGACTGTCATGGCTGTGTCCTGACCCAGACGAGCATCTCACCGGGTTCTCTGTTGTCCCAGAGGTGATAGGGTATAAAGCGCGCCTTTGCGTCTTCCAGCACCGGCTTTGCCGTGTCGTAGAGGCTGCCGTCCATATCCGGCCAGCGTTCCCGCTTGACCGGGATCTCGATCCCCACGGCCTTGCCAAGATCCTTTGCCGGCGCGACGCCGGCATCCGCGATATCGGCGGGCAGTACAAGGCCATTGAGGCCTGCGGCGTTGTCGGTTTCCTCGACGCAATAGATCAGTGGTCCACGGGCGAGCGCCGCACGACCGAGATCGGCCTTGACCGCCGGATTGGCGCGCAAGGCGCGAACCGCCATCGGCAGGTCCAGGACGATCGTCTCCCCGCCGCGCCACCGACGGCTGAGCTGCAGATAGCCTTCGCTCTCTATGGAGGCTGCATCGATCACCTCGCCATCGACGGTGAGCTTTGCGCCGTCGCACCATGACGGAACACGCAACGCGAGCTTGAAAAATGCCGGAGCATCGACGGAGACGGTAATCTCGACCTTGCCGTCCCAGGGATATTCGGTCTTCTGCGCCAATGTAACGATGCCCGAACCGACCGTCAGCCGTGCCGTGCTTTTACCGTAAAGGTGGATGGCGACCCCATCGGCTGAGACGGCGTACATATAGGTGCCGATCGAAGCGACGGTGCGGGCGATATTCGGTGGGCAGCAGGGGCAACGATGCCATGTCCAGCGATGGTGCGCGCCGCGGCTTTCAAGCGGATTATCGTAGAAGAAGGTGGTCCCATCGGTCGCAAGCCCGGAGAGCGCGCCGTTATAAAGTGCCTGCTCCATGATGTCTGCGTAAAGCCGGTTCGGCCCGCGCCCGAGCATGCGGCTGGCCCACATGGCAAGGCCGACGGAGGCGCAGGTCTCGGCATAGGCGGTCTCATTCGGCAAGTCGTAATAGTCCGTGAAGCCTTCGTTGCTCGCCGCGGGCCCGATGCCGCCGGTGACGTACATTTGCTTGGCGGTGAGATCCTTCCAGAGGATTTTCAGCGCATCCGTCAGGCTGTCGTCGCCGAATTCCGTCGCAACATCAGCCATGCCAGAATACAGGTACATTGCCCGCACGGCATGACCGATGACCTTGGTCTGTTCGCGGACTGGCAGATGCGACTGGTTGTATTCGTAGTTCTTATGCCGGAACTGCTTGCGGTCGTCCCTCTCCACGGCCTCGATGTCGAAATAGTGTGGTTGCTTTCCACGCTGCTCCACGAAATAGCGGGCAAGATCGAGGTAGCGCTGCTCGCCGGTCGTGCGGCCAAGCTTGATCAGCGCAAGCTCGATTTCCTCATGGCCGCAATAGCCAGGTTTCTGTCCTGGGCGGGGACCAAAGACGCTGTCGATATGGTCGGCATAGCGGCACATGACGTCGAGGAGTGTGCGCTTTCCTGTTGCATGGAAGTAGGCGACAGCAGCCTCCATCAGATGACCGGCGCAATAAAGCTCGTGACAATCGCGAAGGTTCTTCCAGCGCTCGCCGGGCTGTATGCGGATGAACCATGAATTCATGTACCCATCCGCTTGCTGCAGTTTCTCAAACATGGCGATGACGGAATCCATCTTCGCCTCAAGATCCGGATTGGACTTCCGGTAAAGGGCATAGGCAGCGGCCTCGATCACCTTGGCGACGTCGGAATCCCAGAACATCTGCACATTCGTCGTGTCGGGCGAGCCATCGGGCCTGGTGTGGAAGGGCATCCGGACTTCCGGCACCGGCCTTTCGGGATCGATCTGGTCGAACATGCCGGCAGCAACGCAGCGATCGTAAAGGATCATCACGGTCTTGTCGGCGACGGCATCGATCCGTTCACCCCAGAAGCCGTGCACGTCGACGTCAGGAACTGCTGGTGGGCGAAAGCCGCTTGCGGCGTGGTTGGCGAGAGATGTCATGATTAACTTGTCCATTCAGCTTGCGAGTTGAGTTATTTCACGGCGCCGGCGGTCAGGCCGCGGATGTAGTAGCGTTGAAGAAGGAGAAACAGCGCGAGACACGGCGCCATCATCAGCGTCACGCCCGATTGTACGGCACCCCAGTCGATGGTGCCGAACTGCCCGGAGCGGACAGCGGCCATCAGGACCGGAAGCGTGTATTTTTTCTGATCCGTCAGCAGGATCAATGCGGCGAGGAATTCGTTCCATGATGCGAGAAACGCGAAGATCGCGACGGTCGCCACGCCCGGCAGCACCAGCGGCAGCATGATGCGGCGCAGAACCGAGAAGATCGAAGCTCCATCGACGCGGGCGGCATCCTCGATTTCCTTTGGAACGGCATCGAAGGCGTTGCGCATCATGAAGATCGAAAACGGCAGCTGCAGCGTTACATAGACGAGGACGATGCCGGTCAGCGTATTTTGCAGCCCGAGCTTGGTCAGGATCAGGAAGAGCGGGGTCAGGATCGACTGAAACGGGATCATGACTGTCGAGATGATCAGCACGAACAATGCGTTCTTGAACGGGAACCTGAAGCGCGAGAAACCATAGCCGGCAAGCAGACTGACGATGACCGAGACCACGACAGTGGCCGCCGAGACGATGAGGCTGTTTCCGGCATAGGTCCATATACCCGAGCCATATTGAGCGAGGTTCTCATAGTTCTGCAGGCTCGGGCCTGCGACTGGCCACGGCGGCAAAGGCGGCTGCCTGGCCTCGATCGACGGCTTGAAACTGACCAGGATGCTCCACGCGAGCGGTGCCAGGAACAGCAAGGCAGTGATCGCACCGAAGGCATGATAGCGAATCTTGCTAACCAGGTGGCGTTTGGAAGACGCGTAGCTTGCGGCCATCACATGCCCTCCGGGTTTCGCAGTAGTCTGAGCTGAACGACGCTGATGACGACGAGTATGGCGAGCAACACCATCGACAGAGCCGCGCCATACCCGAGATGGAAGGACACGAAGGATTGGCTGAATATCCAGTAGACCGCTGTCACGGTGCTGGTCTGTGGGCCGCCATCGGCGATGATATAGAATTGGTCGAAGGCCAGCATCGATCCGGAGACCGAGAGGATCAGCGCGAGTGCGATTGTGCGCCGCATCAGCGGCAGCGTGATGCGGCGGAACCGCTGCCAGGTCGATGCACCGTCCATGCGGGCTGCCTCCTGCACCTCGCTGGAGATGCCCTGAAGCCCGGTCAGCAGGATAATCATATTGAAGCCGGCAGTCTTCCAGACGACCATGATCAGGATCGACCAGAAGGTGGTGTCGAAATCGGCTAGCAGATTGACTCGCTTGGCGGTTAACCCGAGATACTGTGCGGCTGGCGAAAACAGTCCTGCGTCGACATCGAGAAGCCAGGCCCAGAGCAAGCTCGCCGAGCCGAACCCGACAACGACGGGCAGAAAGAAGGCGGTTCGATAAAGCTTGATAAGCGGGCGCGGTTTCTCAGCGTAGATCGCCAGCGGAAAGGCGACCGCAAAAATCGCGATTGTGACGATCACGGTATAATAGACTGTGAACCGCAGCGACGCCCAGAACTGTGCGTCCTTGAGAAGATGCGCGTAGTTGTCGAACCAGATGAACTTCGGTTTCCCGAGCAATGGCCAGTTATGCAGTGACATCCAGAAGGACATTCCAAGCGGGATGACGAAGAATATCGCAACCAAAATGAGGGCGGGAACGATGAACAGAAGCCCGGCCAGCTGCTGTCGCCGCAGTCTGGTGCTTTTGCGTCGCGCTGTGCTTGAAGGAAGCGGCTTGGGATATGTCATTGGGATATTCCATGTGGAGAGCCGACATCGGGGGAAGCCCGGGCGCGCAACTACCCGCCCGGGCGAGCATCAGAGTCAGGAGGGAACTCAGATGCTTCAGAGTGCTAGTTCGCCGAGTCCAGGATCGACTGCATGTTCTCCTGCGCCTTCGCAATCGGAGCATTGGCGTCGGGCCCGAAGAAGGCCTCGTTCAACATCTGCTTCCAGGGGCCAGTGTTGCTATTGATGATGTCGTTGTAGACCGGCGACGACGGGGTTCGGCCGATTTTCATGGCTTCGGTCGCGACCTGGTAGCGCTGATCGAGCGACTTGACCGCTTCGGCGGCAACATCCGCACGGGTCGGCAGGCTGCCGCCCTTGGCGAGTAGCGTCTGGCCGTCGATCGAATAGACGAACTCCAGGAATTCCTTGGCGGCCTTCAGGTTGTCGCGCCCGGCCGTGACGACAAAGTTGTCGCCGCCGCCAAAGGATGCCTTGCCGCCGGTCTTGCCGGGAATGAAGGTGACACCGAAGTCGACGGATGGATAGTTCTTCACCAGGTTGCCGATGGCAAAGGCGCCAATCGGCGATATGCCGATCTTGTCCGTCGCAAAGCCGCCAAAGAAGTTCTTTCCGGAATCCGTCTTGGCGCTTTCGGGAACGTATCCCTTGGCCACCATGTCGCGGTAGAAATTGATGGCGTCGTGCATCTGCGGGGAATCCAGGGTGGCCTTCTTGCCATCGTCAACGAGGATGTCTCCCCCGGATGCCCAGATCAGTGGCATGAAAGTGAAGGCATTGCATCCACCGCAGGCGCCGGAAAAGTAGAAGCCGTGGATGTCGCCACCGAGTGCGTTGACCTTCCCGGCTGCATCTTCGATTTCGGCCCAGTTGGCCGGTCCTTTGTCAGGATTGAGTCCTGCCTGTTTGAAGAGATTCTTATTCCACAAAAGCACGGAGGCATCTGCCGACATCGGCAGTGCATAGATGCGGCCGTCATAGGTACCGGCGCCAACATGTGCCTTTGAGAGTTGGTCGAAATACGGTAGGCTCTTGGCCAGATCCGTCAGGTCTTCGAGTACGCCCGCCTTGGCAAAGGACGGCGAATAGACGAGATCAAGGGAAACGAAATCCGGCGCGGAGCCGCCGGCTGCAGCTGTGGCGTATTTCTGGACCATCTGCTCAGATGGGACGATCTGCAGCTCGATCTGCGTCTTATGCGAGTCGTTGAACGCCTTGATCAGTGCCGGCATGAAGGCTTCGCTCGTATTGCGCGCCCACATGGTCAGTTTCTCCTGTGCAGAAACCGTTGTCGACAGAATGCTCAGCGCCGTTGCGGCGAGCGCCGCGATCTTAAGCAGCTTCATAATGGGTCTCCTCCCTTGAAAGCTTGTTTTAACGCATGATCTTCGTCTGCCAGGTCTCCGCTAAATCCTCACGAGCCACGGATAACCAGTGTGCAGGGCAACTTCGAAACTCCTGGTTCGACGATCTCCCCATTGACGAGGCGGACAAGGGCTCGACCAGCCTGTCGGCCGAGCTCCTTGAGGTTCATGTCGACCGTTGTAAGAGGAGGGCGCGTCTGCTCGGCGACTATTTCCCAGTTGTCGAACCCGACAACTGAGACGTCGTTGGGCACTCCCACATCCTTTTCGCGAAGCGCATCGATGACGCCGCGCGCGATCTGATCATTGCCGCAGAAGATACCATCCGGCGGGTTCTCTTGAGACCAGAGCTTTTCCACCGCCTCACGGCCCCATTGCTCCGACCAGGCGCCCGTCAATATCTGCGCCTCGGAAGGCGTCATGCCCGCAGTTGCAAGCGCATCCCTGAATGCGTGGGTTCGCTCCTCGACGACCTTGAAACTGGCCGGCCCCGTTACATGGACGAGCCTCCGGCGACCCTTGTCAAACAGATGATTGACCGCGTCACGGGCACCTTGCCGGTCATCCGGAACCAAGGCCACGGCATCCGCGGGACCTGTCATCAAGGCGTAAACGATGGGGATGGGAAGATGTGACAGATCCACGGGCAGCGGCTTATCAATGCGCCGTCCGGTCGCAATAATGCCGTCAACCTGTTTATCGAGCATCGCATCGACATGGAGTTTTGCTAGATCGGGGTTGTCTTCTATCGCACAGAGGAACACCGAGACGCCGTGATCGATGAGACCCTCGGAAATGCCTGCCATGACCGGCAAGGTGAAACGACCATAAGTGTCATTTGTCAGCAGCCCAACCGTGAAGCTACGCTTGCTCAAAAGGCTTCGAGCAAGGGCATTCGGACGAAAGCCGAGCTCTTGGGCAACTCTCCGAATTCTCGCCCGGGTCTCAACCGACATGCGGCCGGTATCGTTCAACGCCTTGGACGCGGTCGCGATGCTGACGCTAGCCGCCGCCGCAACATCATGAATGGTAATACGTCCAACGTTTGTGCTCGACATCAATCGCCCATTGGGAAAACGGTTTCTCATGCTTTTATAGCAGGTTTTCCGAATGAGAAAAGGGTTTCTCAAAGAATTTTTGCGCTAAGTTACATTTGGCTAGATAGCACCCAACGCCTATGTCGAACGCTCCAATCCAAACGTTGCATGAACGGCTTCATCTTTATATTTTTGACAG
The DNA here is from genome assembly GCF_010668395.1 of Martinezella lusitana. GTDB lineage: Bacteria > Pseudomonadota > Alphaproteobacteria > Rhizobiales > Rhizobiaceae > Rhizobium > Rhizobium lusitanum_A. The sequence goes on along the minus strand of NZ_WUEY01000012.1, from coordinate 8,608 downwards.
CATAACGAAGGTGCAGGAGATCGCCACAGCGTGGCTTTGGACATGCAACCATGAGCGTCCCAACAAGGGCATTGGCGGCGTCACATTCGCCCAGAAACTGAAAATGGCTGCGTGATTTCTCCAGCCAAACCCGGTTAAAACGGGGAGGATTAAGGCGTCAGTCGCCTTAAAAATCTGTTCTTGAAGCTATCAGTATTGCGACACTCTGATAGTGTTCACATCGCGTTTATTGGCGCGCACGACTTTATTTCCATATTGGCAGGGGAACTGATGCACTGCCGGCAACGATATTCCATGAAGTATCTAACTCGAAGCGTCAGCTTTTTCGTGCCCACAATATCCAGATGAAAAACGGCGCACCGATCAGGGAAGCCGTCAATCCGGCAGGCATCTCGTAAGGGAAGAGCAACGTTCGGCTCAGCCAATCTGCGGCGAGCATGATGACGGCACCGATGGCTGCTGCGCCGAAGAGCTGCGCCGTCGGTTGCCGAATGCCCCAATGCACGACGAGCCGGGGTGCCATGAGGCCGACGAAAGCAAACGGCCCGACGATGAGCGTGGCTGCTGCGGCCAGTGCGGCAGCGAGGAGAACCAGCGTGAACAGCGCCCGCTGCGCATGAAGTCCCGCAGCCCGTGCCGCCATATGCCCTAGCGGCAGGAGGTCCAGCCAACGCCGCAACAGCGGCACGACGGCGAAGAAGGCAAGCGCCAGAGCAAGGCCTGTCAGCGCCTGGCCGGCATTGACCTGATCAGTCGAACCGGCCATCCATAGTTTCAGGTTCTGTAACGGCGGCGCCCCCGTGGCAAGCGCGGCCACCACGATGGCGTTTGTTAGCGCCGCGATCGCGACACCGCTGATAAGAAACCGATCCGAGTTGAAGCTTGTGCTGCGTCCAAGCGCCAGAAGGGCCACGGTGACCGTGACGGCGCCGCCGCACATCGCGGCAAACTGCCAGCCGGCTCCGGCAGCTGGAACAAGAAGCGCAAGGATGACAAGCGCCAAGGTCGCCCCTCCGCCAAGACCGAGGATTTCCGGACTGGCTAGGTCGTTACCCGTGATGCGCTGGAGGATGGCGCCTGAAAGTGCGAGCATCGCACCCGCCGCCGCCGCGCCGGTTGCACGGGGACCGCGCCAGGCAACAAGGCCATCCAACTGCTCTGGACTTGCCCAGTACCAGCCGCCGATGCCTTTCCCCAGGTTCAGCGTGATCATCGCCATTATCGTCAGCAGGCCCACCGCGCCGAGGACGATTACCCAAGGGCGCCTGTTGCGCGCCGTCATGTTGATGCCTGAACTTGGTGGATCGGCCGGAAGCGAGCCGCGCAAAAGCATGGCAAGCAGAACCGGCGCGCCGATCAGCGCGGTCGCGGCTCCGGTCGGGAGCCATTCGCGTCCGCCGCCGGCACCGAGTAGAAGACATTGATCCGTCGACCATAGCAGACCGGCGCCGATCATGGGTGCATAAACGATCTGTTGGCGCAGTGTCCTCGCGCCGGCGAAACGTGCCATCGCAGGGGCGATCAGGCCGATGAAGCCTATGACGCCGACCGTGCAGACCACGGAAACGGAGAGATAGACCGCGATCACGAGTCCCGCCAGCCGAGTCCAGACCACGGGCAGGCCGATGCTGCGTGCCGCCGCGTCATCGAGCCCGAGCAGGGTCAACGGGCGAGCGAGCACGCCTAGGGCTGCAGCGCAGCAGGCGAGACGCGGTAGAAGCGTTACGACCGTGCTCCAGTCGTTCTGGCTGAGCGAGCCGCCTCCCCACAGATAAAGGGAAAGGTCATAGGGATTGGCATAAAGCAGCAGCACGGAGCTCACAGACCCGCAGATGAAGCTGACGATGAGACCGGCAAGGATCAACGCCCCTGGTGCGAGGGCGCGCCGCCAGGATAGGGCAAAGACCAGCAAAGTCGCAACCGCGCCTCCGGCAAAAGCGGTTAGTTCACGGCTGCCGCCGAAAAGGCCCGGAAACAGGACCGTGCCGGTCGCAAGCGCCAGATAAGCGCCCGCCGATGTGCCGAGCGTTGCTGGTTCGGCCAATGGATTGCGTGCGATCTGCTGAAATACGGCGCCCGCAAGAGCGAGGGCCATGCCGGCAAGAATGGCCGTGATCGCGCGCGGCAATTGGCTGTAAAGGGCAACGAGCTGTCGAGGATCGGTGAAGTCGGGATGCGTGAGCGCGCGCTGCCACAGCGGAAGCGGCAGCTCCCGTTCGAGCCCGCGTAGCGACAGCGCCGCCGCCAGCATGATGAGGCCAAGGGCTGGAATATGACGTTTCAGAGCAAGGGTTTGTTTCATCCGTTTACCTGTCGACGGCCGCGGCGATCGCCGCGGCAATTCTCGTTGCCGAGGGTAGGCCGCCATAAGCCCATAGCGACGGCAGCGACATGGCTCGCTTGCCGCGGACTTGCGGCAGGTTTTGCCAGAAGAATCCAGATCTGATGGAGGCCACATCGACTTGGGGGAGGGCGAAATAAACCAGGATTGCCTCGGGGACGGCGGCGAAGGCTTCCAGCCCTACGACCGACAGTCCCCAGAAATCAGCCTTGCCCGTCCAGGCGTTGCTGATGCCGATCCGATCCAGAACTCCCTGGACAAGACTACCCTTGCCGAAGACCGCCGCATGGTGTTCGTCCTGCAGTTGAACGACGAAGACCGGCCGCTTTGTCTTGCCTACCAGGGACAGGCGCAGCTGCTGGAGAACGGTTGCGGTCGCTCTGCGGAGCTCGGCCGCCTGCTCCTGCGCGGCTATCGCCTTACCCAGCAGCGACGTCGCCTCTTCCGCCATGGCAAGGGGCTCGTCCTCGGTCCCGTAGATCGTAAATGTGTGTACGGGGGCAAAGCGCTCGAGTGACGAGCGCATATAGGCTTGGGCCGAGTTGATCACGATCAGGCTTGGCTTGAGCGCGTATAGCGCCTCGGCATTAGGTGCCAGCCGCAGCCCGACATCGACTGTTTCGGGCCGCGCGCATTGCGCATCGCCAACAACCTTGTTGTAGGCGTCGCGCTCGGCCAGACCCGTTGGCGGACTGGCCATGGCGATCATCGTTTCCGCCGCGCCCCAGTCGAGTGCGACGACGCGCTGGCTTGCGGCGAGACCAGCGCCGTTGAAAAGGCAGGCGAGCGCTCCGGCACCGGCAAGCTTCAGCACGCTGCGCCGGCTGGTTACCACGACGCGACGCCCGGTCTCTTTTCCGGCTTGTGCACATTCCAGGTCTGGGGCCGCGTGCAACGCGGCTTACCAGCGATAACTCAAGGTCGCCAGTACAGTCCGGCCGGTGCCGTATTGGCAGGCGGCGGCGCTCTGGCAATAGGCGACATAGTTTCGGTTGAAGAGATTGCGCCCCGTCACCGCCAGCTGAAGCCCCTGCAGTTTCGGATTTCTGGTGCCGAAATCATACTTCACCGACGCGTCGAACAAGGTGTAGCTCGGCACCTTGGACGGCGTGTTTTCGTAGCCGCTCAATCTCCAGACGTTGTTGTTGGTGCCATAGGTCCAACCGACATAGCGTATGCCGCCGCCGAGGCTGAGGCCGGCGAGAGGTCCGTTGTCGAAGGTGTAGTTCCCCCATAGCGACGCGGCATTGCTGGGGATTCCGGACGGATGCTTGCCGACGTCGATGTTGTAAGCCGAATCCGTCTCGTTGGCTTTCGTCACGACATTGTCCAGATAGGTATAGGCGGCGACGAGATCGAGATTGTCGGTGAGGCTCGCATGCAGTTCCATTTCGGCTCCGCGCGAGCGGATTTCGCCGCTCTGGACGCTGAAGTTGGCATGGATGGGATCGGCCGTCAGGACGTTCTGTTGCGTCAGGTTGAAGAGGGAGACGGTCGCAAAGCTGTTGAAGCCCGTCGGCTGATATTTCAGGCCGACTTCGTATTGCTCGCCTTTGGTCGGTTTAAACGCAGCCCCGGAATAGCTCTGGCCGATCTGCGGCTGGAAGGAGGTCGCATAGCTGGCATAAGGCGCCAGGCCGTTGTCGAAGAGGTAGACGAGACCCGCCCGCCAGGTGAAGGCACGATCGGATTGCCTGGTGTCCGTATCGTTGATCCGGTCGTAATCACGGGAGTTCGTCCAGTCCTGGCGTCCTGACACCATGAAGCGCCAGTTCTCGAAACTGATCTGATCCTGGCCATAGGCGCCGAGCTGGTTCATGACGGCATCGTCGCTTCCCGTGGCAGCCGGCTTGGCGATATCAGCACCATAGTTCGGGTCATAGGCATCCAGGCCCGGAGTGGTGAAGAAGTTCGAACCGTAGAGTTCCCGGTAATTGACGCGCTGGTAGTCAAGGCCGACGATCGCCTTGTGCGAAAGTGCTCCTGTATCGAAATCGGCTTCGACCTGATTGTCAGTCGTAAGCTGGCCGAGACTTTCGTCATTGAAGAAGGAGTAGCGGTTAAGCGTCCGGCCATCGGCCGCAAACCCGTTGGCAAAGACGTTCTTAAGATCGTCCTTGAGGTGAGTGTAGCGAAGATTGGAGCGTATCGTCCATGTATCATCGAACCGGTGCTCGAACTGATAACCGACATTATATTCCTCGCGTGAGTGACGATCAAATCCGGGTTCTCCAGGGTTGAGTGAGGAGGAAATCCTGCCGTTTGGATTGGCAAGCACGGTGCCGAGCGCCGGCACGAAATTATAATAGCCTGCCTCTGGATCATCCTGATAGCTGGACAGCATTGTCAGCGTAGTGTCCGCATCGGGTTGCCAGGTAAATGCCGGGGCAATGGAAAATCGGCGTTCCTTGGTGTCGTCGACCTGGGTGTCGCTGTTCCGGAAGGTGCCGGTCAGACGATAGAGGAATGCATCTGTGGATGGCGCGGGGCCGCCGAAATCGAAGGCCGTTCCGGCATATTTGTGGCTGCCGACAGTCGCCTGCACCTCGCCGAAAGCATCCTGTGTCGGCTTCTTGCTGACGAGATTGACGAGACCGCCGGGATAGGTCTGTCCATAGAGCACTGAGGCGGGCCCGTGCAGTATCTCGATGCGGTCGAGATCATAGGGCTCATAGGATGGCAGGTTGTAGGCAACGTTGGGCAGGCGCAGGCCGTCGAGATATTTTTCCATCTGGAAGCCCCGGCCGGTCAAATATTCGAAACCGGACATATTGACGCCGCGCTGCTCGGCGACGACGCCGGAACTGTAGCTGAGCGCCTGAGCAACACTTTGAGCGCCCTGGGCATCCATCTGCTTGCGCGTGACGACGGAAATGGCCTGCGGCGTCTCGATGATCGGTGTATTCGTCTTTGTTCCTGCGGCGCTCTGCGTCGCCACATAACCAACGGTGCTGTCGCCGCTTCCATGGACGGTGATCGGCGCCAGCGCCGTTGCTCCGTCGGTCGTGCCAGTCGCATCTGGGGCGGCACCTGCGCTGATGGTCACTTTAGTCGCGCCGGTAAATCGGAAGCTCAGCCCCGTACCGGCCAGCAGCCTTGTGAGCGCAGCTTGAGGTGAGAGCTTGCCTTTGACACCGGCCGTGCGCAGCCCGCTTGTGATCGACGCATTGTAGAGGACCTGGATACCGCTGGAGGCGCCGAAACTGGTCAATGCGCTGTCGAGGCTGCCTGCGGCGATGGAGTAGCTTGTCGTCGTCTGCGCGCAGGCGATGGTTGTCGACGCAAGAACGGCTACGAGGGCGGTGCCGCCCGGAAGGCTATGAAAACAATTGAAAAGTCGCGCCCGACCGAGCCAATAGGTAAACTGCAACATGTAACGCCCTCAATGCGATCAGCCGCGCAAATCTCCCGCGGCACCCATTGAAGAAAACGATCACAAATCGCGAACCCGAAATTCAATTCGGTTTTTTCGCGGATTTTTTGCGGATAATGTTAAAGGAGCACGACAACACTGCCGGGCAGGCTGACGCGCCGTGCACGCAGCGTGGCCTCAAGGTGCGACAAGACCTCTTCCGGCCGATCGAGGTGGAAGACACCCGAGATGCGTCTCGCCTGCAACGAGCTGTTGGCGATAATGATCTTGCCACGGCGATGCCGGTTGAGATCGGAGACGACGTCCGCAACCGTACGGTTCTTGAACACCAGCAATCCATTGCGCCATGCCGCAGAGGTTGCGATGTCCGCCTTGGTCTTTTCACTCAGGCCGTCTACCGAATAGTTAACGGCTTCTCCCTGGATCAGGTCGTCACGTCCACGACATTCGACACCGACATGGCCGCGCAAACACTCCACGGAGACCTCGTCCGTTGCGAGGCTGACGGCAAAGGATGCATCCGTACCCATCGTCCGTCCGTTTGCCGCCGAGACGGCGAACGGCCGCGCAGAATCATGCGTGACGTCAAAGACCGCAGCGCCCGCGACAAGGCTTGCCTGTCGCTCTGTTTGCGAGAAGCGCAAAGACAATGCCGTGCCGCCATCGAGCGCCGCGGTCGACCCGTCGGGCATGCGGATGGTGCGTTGTTCGCCGATCGCGGTCGTATAGTCGGCGAGCAGCATGCCCATCGAAGGAATGAAGCCAAGCTCCGTCAGGCAGAATACAGCTCCGGCGGAACCAGCCGCAAGGCTACCGGCAGCCAGAAACCGCCGTCTCGTGACGGCGGTGTGAGGCCTGGCTAACTGCGTTTCCAGCGCCGGTCCAAGCCTGTTCCAGGTCTGCGCCGCGTCCTGGAACGCGCTTTCATGTGCCGGGCTTTCCGCGCGCCAGCGCTTAAGAGCATTCGCATCCGCAACCGTCGCGTCGCCGGATGTCAGCCGGACGATCCAGGTCGTCGCTTCTTTTTTCAGAGCGTCGATATCCTGGTCCAAATCCCGATCCCTTGCCAAAATGAATTCATGGATGCGCGCACATCCCGTGCTATTAACGCTTGAAAATTGAAAAGTCGAAAGGCCGCGCCGGCCCGGTCGGTCAAATTCTGTTCTTGTCGTCCAGCCGCCGACGGCAATAGTCGCAAGCCTTGCGGATTTCCAGCTCGACGGTACGGACCGAAAGGTCGAATTCCTTGGCGATTTCGGCATGGGGACGCTGCTGCAGCCGGCTGGCGGTCAACATCCGCCTTTGGCGCGCCGGAAGTTCGTTGATGATTTCCATCAGGCAACGAAGCTGATCGCGGTCCTGGGTGATCTTTTCGGGCCCCGCTTGCTGGTCGGCAACGGCCAGCAGATCGGCTACTTCGCGTTTCCCGAGCCGGCGGCGCTCCGCTCTGCCGTGATCGAGCGCAAGGGTGCGGGCAATGCGCATGAGATAGGGGATAGGAGCCGCAATGGCTGCCGCGCCGTTCCTGGCGAGTTTGATCCACGCTTCCTGAAACAAATCGTCGACATCTTCGCGGGATTCCGCTTTCGAGCGCAGATAGCGGCGCAGTTGGGTCTCATGACTAGAAAAGATCGCCAACAGTTCATCGTTGTAGTCTGTCATGAAGGGGTCCCGAGCGGCGCCCTCGTCCGCGTCGCGACACCAATAGTACGCAGAAGTTCCTCTGGCAATAGTGGATTATTATAATCCAGTTTCGAGCGGCGCCGTCATGGCCTGAGAGGGTGATCGGGTTGGTCAGCGCTGGCGCGGGCTACAATATCCAGAACATTGCCGATGCTGCTAATCCCCGTTCGTCGGATCAGGAAGCGAGGAACTGGTAACAGTATTACTTCCACATAGAGCATGGAATAAGCATCCTGTAATGACCGCTGGTCGTCTCTGCGAAGCAATGACTTAATGTGTCGATCGGCTACGACACCTCATGCGGTTTCACACCGCCGCTTCGGCTGAACTATCTCTGTAATGCAGAGCGGACGTCAGTTTGCACAAATCTGCGCCCACATAGAGCAATGGGCAATCGTGCTCAGTGGCAATGGCATAAGCGAAGCAATCGCCATAATTCGGAGACGCCGGATGAATACCTTTGCCCCATCTGCCATAAGCATCGGCAATCCGGCGGGCCGAAGCCGCCGTTACCGACACGATCTCGAAGCCCAGGCCGGAAATCAACGCCCCGACCTCCTCACCGACATTGCGCCGACCGGAGACAATCAGCGCCTCGGCGACGGTGCCTGCCGAAATCAGCAGTTGCTTGGCCTCCTCGATAGCGGTCATGCACGCTTCGCCCTGAAGCTCGCCCAGCACGATCGCCATAAGCGCCGACATATCAACCGCGATCATGCCGGCATACCGTCATCGCCATAGAGAAAGTCCTGACTATGTGCCGCGTCCGGTCCCGGCAGCGCCTTGCCGACTGCGGCGGCGCGAACTCTCTCCATCAACGTTCGCCGACCCTTCGAGCCGGGTGCTGCAGCCACGGCGACGAGACCCACAATCTCATGGCCGTGACGGTTAGGATAACCTCATCTCAGGCTTCGGTCCGCTTCACCAGTCCGGTGAGGTGCCCCTTGGCATCACTGACAGATACGCGCATCGCGCGGACTCCTTCGAATCCTGATATCTTACCCCCCAAAATGGTCCGTGACATGGTCCAAGTCAACGATGGAGTGAGAGCGACAGAGTACGGCCGGGAAAGAGGCGAGCTTGTGCGGGTCGAGAGAGTGTTGCGCAACTCCTCCTTACGCATCTCGAACGCGGCCAGCGCATCGATGCCGCTACGTTGCGCGACGGTTCCAACCTGTTCAGGAACGCCAGCCTCGACGATGTCCGACACG
>NZ_WUEY01000011.1 GCF_010668395.1 Martinezella lusitana | reverse complement strand
ACGGTGCCGGCGACGCCCTCACCATCGACGGCTTCGACGAGGAGCAGTTCCGCGTCAGCCTCGGCGCGGAGATCGCCAGGTCGTTCACGCTCGAAAGCGGTGCAAAGCTGACGCCGAAGCTCGGGGTGACCGGCGGTTTCTCCGGTCTCGACGGCGCGGGTGCATTCGGTGCGGTCACGGCCGGCTTGACCTTGCAGACGGCCAATTTCTGGATGCTCGACACCAGCCTCCTCTTCAACATCGAGGGCGACGGCGAGACATCCGTCGGCGCAAAGGTCTCGGCGGCGAAGAAGTTCTAGCCGAGACGGCGACACGCAAACATCGCCTCCGCATGTCCTTGCGGAGGCCGCTACCGGCTCTACCCGACCATTCCGCTGTCATCAGGCCGCCGACGGCAATCGGCGTATGGCTGCGGCCTGGTTCCGACCCTGCGAGAGACATTCCCGACCTGCCGGAGGGCGTCAGGACATTCTGCCGCACCGAGGTCGGGGATTGATATTTGCGATAATGGCAAGTCTAACGCTATAGCTTCACTGCTTGCCGGGGGGCTAAATGCAAACGATCGCACTCGACTTCAATTCTGAGCTTCATGCGCGGCCGTCGATCTACTTCTCCGGTCCCGCTATTGTCGAGCACATAGCGCTCACGGGTTCCGCGGCCGCGGCTTACAATCCGAGCTATCGTACCGTCGAGGCGGATGAACGATCAGCCGACGCGCCAACGCAAGTCGAGTTTCATACAGAATTCGTCACCGTCACCCGGGTCACTTCGCTGAAGGCCGACGCGCAGGAGTGGCCGAAAGGTACTCTCTCGATCGATGAGGCCGCGCGACTGGCCGGGCTGTCGGACTGGTCGTTCATCTGCCGACTGGAAATCCTTGTTTGCGGGGCGGCGCCGGCTGAACTTGGGCCTCTCCTCTCGGCGCTCCAATTTGGCGACACCGCGGCATCCATGATCGGCGGGGGAGCCGCGCTCGTTTGTTCGGATTTTCGTGTCGGGAACGACAATAGCAGCCGGACCATACTTTTTAACAATGATCTGAATGCCTATCGTCTCGGTCGCATGGTCCGGCGGGTATATGAGATTGAGACCTACCGCGTGATGGCGTTGCTTGGGCTTCCTCAAGCCCGGCAGCTCGGCCCGGTTCTCAGTGGTTATGACCGAAAGCTGGTCGAATTGACCAATCGTCATGTGACGACCTCCGCGGAAGAGCACAAACGTCTCCTGGACGAGATTTCGCAGCTTTCCGCCGAGGTGATTTCCGCCGCTGCACAGACGCGAAACCGCTTCGGCGCCACCGCCGCTTACGCCAAGATCGTGGAGGAGCGTATCGTTGAATTGCGTGAGACGCATGTGCCGGGCTTCCAGCGTTTTGGCATATTCGTCGCGCGCCGCTTCAAGCCGGCGGTGAGAAGTTGCGAGGCAACGGCGTTGCGTCTTGAGCAGCTCTCACACGCGACGATGCATTTGATCGATCTGCTCCAAACCCGCATCCAGGTGGAAATCGAGGTGCAAAACGCCGTTCAGATCCAGGCGATGGCCGAGCGGGCTGAAACACAGGTCAAGATCCAGCGGGCAGTCGAGGGCTTGTCGATAATCGCCATCAGCTATTATCTTCTGAGCCTGATCAAGGTCGCGTTCGAGACTGCGGACCACGCCGGCCTCCACATCAATCCCGTCTACATGTTGATCTCCATTCCCGTCGTCATCGGCGCGGTCGCCCTTGCGATCCTGAGGGTCAGGCACGCGCTGAAGTCATAGATATGCCAGGGTCGCGGACCTGACGAAATCGGCGGCGCTCCAAGGCACCCTCTGTCGACGGACACGGCTTCGAGCATCGTCTCCATGTCATTGCAGATGACACGCATGCGGGCATCAGGTTCGTGGACTTGGGCCGGCTCCCATATTGGATAGAGCGCGAAGCCATGTCGGGGCTTTGACAGCGGCACAGGTTAAGCTGCGTTCGAATTAACACGCAAGGCGTTCAATTTTGACTATTGCCGCAGGCGAAGGTTGACATATTTAACTTTCGCAGGCCGAGAGGGCCGCGGAATGCATAGGTCAATGGCGCAGATATCTTCCAGTTCTATCTTTCATTTTTCGACGCTCGATCTTCCTGAAAAGGATCGGTTTCACACCTGGGTCAAGGACAATCATTGCGACTGTCGATTGCGGGAATCCGGTTCCGCACCGTTCGATGCCGAAGCGACCGGGGCTGCCCTTGGTCCCCTCATCCTTTCCGGCCGAAAGTGGCTCGGCGAGGGGCGGGCCTCCGCCTACGAGCTTCTGAGATCGGACCGGCTCATTCGAGCCGACGGACATGATTTTTTCCGTTTTACCTTGGTTCTAAGCGGCCGTTTCGTTTATCGGTCGACGGGGACCTCATCCATCAAGACTGCCGGCGACTTGTTCGTTCTGGATGCCGCTCAGGTGAACGACTGTATGGTCGAAGCCAATGACGTCATTTCGGTTGGTGTTCCAAGAGACCTGCTGCCGAGCCAGACGGCGCTCCTGCATGGTCGTACGCTGACTGCAGGTGTGGCCCGTCTCCTGGCGGATCATCTCGTTTCGCTGTTCCGCAATCTTTCGACGTTGAGAGAGCAGGAAATCCCCTACGTCGTGCAATCCACATTGCAGCTTCTGACGGCCGCGGTTTCCTCCACGTCCGAGGCGATGCAGGAGGCGGCTCGCCCGATCCGCGAACTGTTGCTCGGCCGCGTTTTGCGATACCTCGACGCGCACCTGCTCGAAGCGGATCTGACGCCGGAGAAGGTATGCCGCGATATCGGGGTTTCGCGCGCGAAGCTCTATCAGCTGTTCGAGGCCAATGGGGGTGTCATGCGGCAGATACAGCGCAAGCGGCTGCATCGCGCCTACCAGCTTCTGGCGGACCCGAGCAGGCTGCGACCCCACATTGCGGAACTTGCCTGGAGTCATGGTTTCTCGAACGAGAAATATTTCTATCGTCTGTTCAAGGCGGAATTCGGCCATACGCCGGGCGAGACGCTGGAGAACATCGCGCGGCGGAATTCGGCTGCGAAGCCTTTGCCCGCTCATCGGCTCGCGGAAGGCACCGATCGTCCGTCGGGTTGGACGTTGCCGTTCGGCGTGCCCGACAATTAGTTCGACAGGCCAGCCTGCGTCTTGTGCGACCGAGATGCGGGAACGAGGCCGGCTCGGCGACTGGCATGCCTCCAAGGGCGGTCAGCCGTCGACAAGGGTCACTGAAGTATCAAGTCATAGGTATCGTCTATTCATGTTTGCACCTCTGTACCGTTCCGCAAGATCAATCCGTCTCGTTCTCCTGGCTTTGGTCCTGACCGCCGTCGGCTCGCTCGTATCGCCTGTCGGCGCGAGCGCGGAGATCGCATTGAAATCCGAAGTGCCGGGCTTGAAGATCACGCGCCTTCAGAAGCTGCCGAAGGCGCCGCAACCGGCTTCCGACGCAACATGCGGCGTGCTGCCCGAGCTGAAAAGCAAGGGCGGCAAGATTACCGCCGCCCTGGGATGGGGCGTGACAGGCGAGGCGAAATTGGGATCCTATGATGCCGTCAGCTTTGCGGGAGAGTTCGAACAGGCGACCGGTTCGGCCTGCGACATCAGCGAGGGCAATGTCGCGGTCTTTGACGGCTCGCAATTGCTGGCGCTCGTTTATGCCGAGAAGAGCAGCAAGCTGTCGATCGGCAAGATCACTGCGATCAAGGACCATCTGCGCATTCTCGACGGTGATCTTGTTTCGATGCCGGTCGGAGAGATCTGGCTCGAGGGAGATCGGAATGTGGAGGTGAAGCCGCTGGCGGCCGAGGAGCAGGTTTGCGATGGCGCGGCAGTGGTGCCGAATGTTTACGGCAAACCCATAACCGACGCTCGCCAGGCAATCATTGCCAGGGGATGGGAGCCGTTTCAAAGCCCGCCGCCATCCTATCCGGATCCCTTCGGCGACAGCATTCGCAAGATGGGGATCGTGGAAACGACCGATTGCGCCGGCACCGGCTTCGCCTATTGCAGTTACTACTACCGCAAGGGCGACATGGAGCTGGGCGTCATCAGCTTTGGAGACGGAACGCCGACCGTTTCGGGCTACGGCGCCGTCTGCGAACGGTCGAAATGGCATAAGTCGGAGTAGAGGGGCTGACGGCCTTTTGTGATCCGCCCGAAAGAGGAGGCGTCACCGCAAAAGGCCGCGAGGCAATCGGTATCTACTTGGCGAAGGGATTGGATTTCTTGTCCCATTCGAGCGGATTGTCGCCTGCGGCCGGCTGCTGGGTTGCCGTGGTCTGCTGGCTGGCCCCGCTATCGTCAGACTTCGGCTGGAAGCGTGGCGAGAAGTGCGGCAGTATCAGCCGCGCCCAGGAGCGATTGATCTTGGACGCCTCCTCCGGGCAGCGGGCCGCTCGTTCCTTCGGCAGCATACCGTTCTCTACGATTGCACCATTGCTCTCGGGATCAAGCCCATAGACCATGCAGAGGAGGTTGAAGTAGCGCTGCGCATCGAGCGAATGCTCGTCGGCGAAAGATGCCACATCCGGGGCGCTCGACGATTGGCTGTTGACCTTGAACCAGACGGAGGCCAGCTGAAGAACGCGCGCGATGTCGTTCTTGGTTTCCCGGTCGTCGACATGCGACAGCAGCAGCACCGCCGCGAGCTGGTCGACGGAATCCTCCTCGCGGCCGACGGCGGGAAGGTCCAGCAGATCGATCAAGGCATGTCCGGATTCGTGCAGCAGGATGAAGCGGAGATTGTCCTGAACGAATTCGACCGTCAAAGCCTTCGGATCGGATGCGCCTTTTGAAAGAGCCTCACCCATCTGCAACAGACTGTCGATCATCTCGTAACAGAGAAAGACCGCGCCGTTCTTCCTGTCATAGAACGCGTTGATCGTATTGCACTGCCGGGTGACGTAGTGCAGCGGGCGCGGCGTTACGAAAAGCCCGTCGAGCCCGTCGATCTCGGGAATGTTCAGGAACAGGTGGGTGTCGGCGGCCCACTTGTAGGCATAGTTCAGCTTCGGATCTTCCGGCGGGAAATAATGGTAGACGAAGCGCAGTCCCTTGCCGTCCGATGTCACGAGCGAGCCGTCGGAGGGCGGCGGCAGCGCTCCGTCCTTCTGTTCGGTAAGCCCGTCGTCCTTGTCGCCGGACTGTGCCGTCTGCGTATCGGCAGGACCATTGCTTTGCTGGGGTTGCGCCTGAGGGGTGTTGCCTGAGCCGCTTCCATTCGGGGAGGAGTCTTGTCCGCCGGCGCCCGCCATGTCGGCAAGTTTCGCCAATGTCGGATAGCTCGGATCGCCGTCGGACGGATTTTCCCCGAACGGATAGAAGCCGTTGGAGATCAACACCGAAATATTTTCCACGACCTTGCTGTTCTTGTCGGCATTCCAGCTGAGATCGTAGCCCCGGATCTCGTTGCCCCTCTGCTCGAAACGAGAATAAAACTTACGATCGCCGGCGTTGCCGGAGACGATGAACCAGCTCGACCGCTTGAGCTGGTAGGTGATCGTACTGCCTTGCTCGTTCAGGAGGTTCTGATAGAGCGTATCGAGCTGGCTTGGGCCGCTATTGGCAAAGCGGGCCGTCTTCAACGAGATCGCCCCATCCTCTGTCTGCAGGTTTTCGCCGCCGAGCGTATTGTCCTTCCGTTGCGTCAGCAGGCCGGCGGGATAGGAGATCGTCATTCCCGCGATGGAATTGTCGAGCGAGCGCCATTGCAGCTGTTTGCGCAGGTCGAGCGCCGTTCCTCCCAGCTCCAGGGCGTCCCGAGCCGAAAGCTTGCCGGTGGCAGGCCTGTTGTGATCACGCTGGTAGCTCGCGATGGCGTTGCGGCCGCTCGGGCCGAAAGAGCCGTCGGCAAAGCCGTTGTAGTAGCCGAGAAGGATGAGCCCTTCCTGGGTGAGTCGTCGCTCCCATATGTTGAGGTTTCCCTCGATCGAATCCGAACCATCCAGCTCCACTTGAGCCGATGTCTGGGCCAGGGCCGGCTGGGTGCAGACCGGTCCGGAAACGGCAAACAGCAGAGCCAGCGCAAGGAGTGCTTTGCTGGAAGAAGGTCTCGAGGCGAAGTTCATGGGGGAAGAGCTCCGGGGGATGTCGATGGTCTATTCGGCGTGAACTGGATCTTTTGGAGAAAGCGCGGTCATTGAACCGGCACGGTCCGCAGAAGCAGGACGTCGATGTCGCGGTCAGGCGTGTAGTTCCTGATGTCCATTTCAAACTGCGTCGGGCCGATCTTCTTCACGCCATTGCCGCAGAAAGAGACCAGCGTCTTCGGGTCTCCCTTGTCCACGACCAGCTTGAAACTGCCGATCGGTCCTGCCCAGTTGCCGCCGGACATGATGACGTAGGACAAATACTGCTCGAAGGACTGGAAGGTCTTCGCATTGTCGTCAGCGGCTCTTTTGTAAAGCGCGCCGGCGGCCTTGAGAAAGCTTGCGTCCGTGCAGAATTTTTCCTGGTAGGCCTTCAGGCTGTCCGGATCCATGTCCGGAGAGCCGAGCGATAGGCTGGAGAGGCTGCCGACGACGGGCACATAGGTCTGCTGAACCGTGACGTCTTTCCCCGCAGGAAAGGTCTGGTCGCGCCAGTATTTGGATCTCAGGGTCCAAAGGGGGTAGAGCGGTACGGGCTGGCCCGTATAGTCGCTTTCCTCGCCGGGGTCGACGATATCGGCATCCGCTAGGCTCTTGCGCTGCTCGTTCGTCAGGCGCCCGATTGCCGCCTGCGTGGCCTCGACGGTCGGGACAAGCGGAATGTGCAGCGCCCGCAGCTTTTCGGTGATCTCGACGTCCGGCTTGCCCTCCTCCGTGATGAAGGCGCGCTGCTCGAGCTGCGAGGCGACCGGCTTGCCAGCCACGACGGTTTGAAACTTCATGAAGTTGTCGCTCGCTGGATCCGGAACCACAGTCGTGGAGTTCGAACCCCCGCCCGGGAAGTCGGGCATCGGAAAGGCGATGGTCGTGGCGTAGTCGGCGTTCGTCAGGTTGTGAAAGCGATAGGAGATGCGCACGCCCGTGGGCGACAGGTACAAGTCCTCCGAAACGAGGGCGATCTTGTCCGTCTTCTGAAGGACGAGACCTCCGGTTCCGAGCGTCGCCGAACTGTCGTCGGCAAGGGCCGGCATGGACAAAAGCGTCAGGCCAACACAGGCAAATAGATGAATGCGCATCGTAAATTCTTTCCGGATGGGGGAAGGGCCAGCGGGGTAAAAATCGCCGACGATCCAAGGGTGCAATGCGCCTCGTCGCCGGATGTACAGGTGTCTGTCCCCCTCCTCGTGTCTCAGCCGCAGACCTGCGCCCGGAGCTCTATGCATCCCTGAGGCCGCCTGCCATCGGCGTGCGAAGCCCCGGTTTCAGGCCGGGCCTGGAGCGACCGGCCTTCGTTCGGAACGCAAATCCGACATGCCCCGTCGCCACGCTCGTCACACCGGGCCGCCGCCCAGGGCCGAAGACGCTTATCAGACTGCGTTCGACGCGCCGATATCTTTGCGTCCGGCAGAAGTGCACATGCGTCTATATTTATCAAAGCGTGTACCGGCTTCTGGTCAGCAATTCCTGAGTGGCGTAGAGCTGCGGACGAACTGCCATTGCAAGCGGGCCGCATTCATGACGGATGCGGCCCGCTTGCGCGGTTGCCCTGATCGACATCCGTAGCGATCCGTATTTCGGGGATGAGCTGAAGGAGATTCTCCACCCCGGAGACTCTATCGGCTTTGAAAGCACCGTCTCATTGGAAGGATAACAGCATGAGTTTTTGGCTTGGCACCTTTAGCCGTCTGACACTTGCGGCTTTGGCGGTGTCTATTCCCGTTGTCGTCAACGCCGCGGAGCAGAAAAAGGACTGCTTCGGCTTCGATGCCGTGGATGACGATCCGCTGGCGGCGCGCCTCTATGAAGTCCAGCCGGGCGACAAGGTCGAATTCCAATGCCCCGCGCGATCCGTTGTCTGCAAGAAAGGTGCGTTCCTGCTGCCGGGTGATCAGGTGATCGTCAGCCGGGTGGATGGGAACAAGGCTTGTGCCGAATATCACAGCCCGGCGAAGCGCCCCGACAACGATGAAACGGCAGGCTGGCTGCCACTGGACCGATTGGCTGAAAAATCGCCTGCCCCCGACTGGGTCGGACGCTGGGGCGACAGTGAGACGAGGATCACGGCAAAGCAGCAGAAGGACAAGGTCCGCATCGATGCCGAGGCCAACCTGCAATTCGGCAACGGTGAGCAGGGTGGGCAGTTCGCCGCCCTCATCGATGGCGCACAGGCCCAGGCGAAATTCGGATACGAGTCGGACGGGGAGGGGAAAGACGAAAAGCTGCTCCCCTATCAGGACAAGTCCTCTCCCGGCGTATGCCAGGTCAAGCTGAGCCAGCTCGGACGCTATCTCGTGGTCGGCGACAATCACATGTGCGGCGGGATCAATGTCAGCTTTTCCCGGGTCTATCGGCGGGCCGACGAGAAGGCCTCCGCCGGTGAAGCCGAGGCGCAGGCGTCGAAGCCGGCTGAGAGCGGCAAGCAGCCGGACGGCATTCGCCCGTCCTACAAGTCCTGCCTGGATAAATCCGGTGGCGTCACCATCGCCATGCGGAATTGCGCCGCCTCGGAGTACAAGTATCAGGACGGTCGCCTCAATGACGTCTACCGTGCACTGCGCTCGAGGCTGGACAAGGCTGCTGCGGCGCAATTGCGCGACGAGCAGAGAGGCTGGATCGGTGAGCGCGACAAGCAGTGCGAGGTCGACAAGAATAGCGGCACCGCCGCATTGATCGTTTCCGATGACTGCTCCGTGGAAACGACGGCCAAGCGCGCCGCGGAGTTGGAAAGCCGGCTGTCCCGGTAGAGAACACGGTCATTCCGCTATCGATCCGTCAGGTCGCTCTGCTGGCGGATCGGTTCAAGTTCCGGAAGCGGATAGCCTCTTTATCGCCGCGCGGAGGAAGACCGGACCGGACCCGCCACGCAGCCTTGCGGCAGATCGAAGAATCCTCATTGATCGGCGGGATCCAGAGCCTCGGCCCAGTTCTTTCGCATGGCGGACAAACGGGTTTTGTAGGCCGTTTTGAGGCAGGCGGTGTCCTTGCATTTGTCGCGCACCGTCGTGCGCCAAAGGGTTTGCTCCTTGCCGACCGGATCGACGACCTTTCCCGTCTCGCCATCGTGCCCGGCTGTCTCGCCCTGGATCTTGTCGAACAATATGTTCATCTCGCCGTCCAGCTTGGAAAGGCCCGGATCTGCGCAAATCAGCTTTTCCACGCGGCTCTTGGCAAGCCTGCAATCAAAGCCGGCGCCGATGGCAATGGTCGACGTCGCGAGCAGGCCGGGTACAAGCAGGGTGCCGAATCCGAGGCCGACGACAAGGATGCGACATGCGCCGGCCCTGAATGAGAATGCTGGGTGACTGGTCATATGTTCTGTCCTCGGAATAGGCCCGTTACTGCGCCGGCGGATAGCTCGGACTGGTAAGGCATTGATCGAACCATGTGGCATCGCTCTCCTCCAGAGGCCAAATGCCTTCGACATCCAGCTTGGGAAGGCCTGTCTTGGCCGAAGGGAACTGACCGTCTTTTTCAGGATTGCGCGACCAGGCGGATTCTGCGCCCGCATCCTTGTCCTTGCCGCAGATATTGCCGGACTGATCGTTGCACACTGCCGTTAGTTTGGCGGTATCGCCCTCGATGGCGCTAACACCGTAGTCCTCCGAGAGAGACCATGTGGCCCATTCCGTGTTGGCGCTGCAAAGCCGCGCCTTGTTCTGAACGTGCATTGCGCCGAAGCACTGATAGGAGAAGCTCGTTTGATCCCGGTCGTTGGGAATGAACTCGCAGCTCGTGTCGAAGCCGGAAAAGGCGCCGCCGGTATATTTTGCCAGGAAGCGGCGCTGGGCTTCCGCTTGAGCGACCAGCCCTTTGCCGGAGCGATCGTCCAAGCGTTTGGTTCGTTCGTCGATTGCCTTTCGCAGTTCGCCGACCGGCAGCGGCGCTCCTTCCGAATTGGTATTCAATCCTTCGTTGCGAGCGGCGATCCAGCGACGCTGGCTGTTGACGAGCATCGAACGGACGTCGGCATCCGGCGCGGTCTTGATCAGCGCGCTATAGGCTTTGCCCATGGCTGCATCCGCCGCCTTGAGGCCCGCATTGCCGCAGATTCTCTTGTCGATGGGGTCGCTTGCCTTGCTGCAGTCGATCGCCCAGGCCGGCGCCGCTAGGCCCACTCCGAAGCCCGCGATCAGGGCAGTCATCGCAAAGCGCGGGAGGGTGGGTAGTCGAATGCTAAACATCAATCTGCTTCCTCGATACTGTCTTTGCGATCAAGCGGCGAATACACGCCGCGCAGAAACCGTGAATCCGAATTTGCGCCCGCGACAACGCGATGTGATCGCAGGCAAAAGTCCAGATCCCGCAATTAACCGGAGAGTGCTGCCAGTTGTAGGCGTTTTCCGAAATCTGAACGGGCGTACACTTGTTATGGACGCTGTTATACCGACCGCGCGCATCATGCGGCTTGGCCGTGAGGCGATGAAGCGGCGAGCGCCAAAAGTTTGGAGAGCCGGTAATCGGTGCTGCTCCCGATCGGCCGGCTCACACTTGGCGATTATTCCGAAGGCGCTGAACCGGGATGGGAAACCGAACCTTTTAACCCCTTGTCGGTTGCTCGAAGGGGCGTTGTTCGTCACCGAGCTGGCGAATGTAGAGATGCCGGAAGTTCGGGTTCGTGTTGACAAAGATGGGGAGGCTGGCCGCGCCGATAACCGGTGCATCGTCGGTCAGCTGGCCGACGACGAGCCGGGGCGAGAGCCTGTCCTTGCGTTCGCTGAGCGAGCGATGCAGCGGATAGGCCCGTTCCACCAGGGCCGTGACGATCGAGGGCGGCAGCGAGCCGCCGACCGTAATGAATTCGGGGTCGATCGTGCTTTCGAGGATGGCCGTGAGAAAGCGCAGACAAAGGCCGGCTTCCTCCATCCACTCGGAAAGCCGCGGGTCGCGCTGGCTATGGAGATCGGCAAGGATGGAAACGTCGGCCGCGGCCGCGTCGGCATCCTCGATCGTCCAGTCGAGTGCTTTAGCAATACCGCTGAGCGAGAGAACGGAATCAATGATCGGCGGCTCGCCGTCTTCACGCATTCGCCGGGGTTGAAAGGGCAGCAACCCGAGCTCGCCGGCATTGCCCCAGACGCCCTTCAAGGGCATGCCGTCGATGATCATGCCGGCACCGACGCCGTACCCGATATAGAGATGGGCGAAGTTGCGCTTGTCCTTGTCGCTGCGTGCGAAATGCTCGCCGATGGCAGCGGCGGTCGCATCGTTTTCGACGAGGACGGTCAGCCCGCACAGATCTTTCAGGCGCTGGGCGACCGGGACATTCGCCCAGGCATCCCATCCCGGCTGCTTGGTGGCGAAGTCGTAGATGTCGTCATCGAGCGTCGGCAGGACCAGGCCGATGCTCCAGATCTTGTCGCGCGGCACGTATGCCTCGTCGATCAGGACATCGGTAAGGACGGCAATGGTCTTCAGTGTCGAATCCGGATCGCGGGTGTCGCCCGTCCAGGTTTTCCGGCCGATGACGTCGAGCAGCAGGTTGCACACCACCATGACGACGCGGTTGCGATCGAGATGGATGCCGATGGAGAAGCCCGCGATCGGGTTGGGTCCCAGATAGATCTGCGGCTGACCGCGCTGGCCCTGCGAGCGGCCGGTCTCGATAATGAACTGCTGGTCCAGCAGTTCCCGGGTGATACCCGAGACGGTCTGCGGCGTCAGCCCGACCCGCTTGGCGATGTCGATCCGGCTGAGCGGGCCGGATTGGTACAGTGCCTCGAAGATGAGGCGGCGGTTGAAAATACGGGAATGTTCGAGATTGGTGCCGGTGACATCGGGCAGCCTTTGCCGTCCTCCGGCAAGCTTGGTCAGCTTGGGCGATCCCGACCCAGTCTTTGGCGTATCGGTCATTCCGTTTCCATTCAGCGTGCCCGGAATTCCTGGCCGAGAATGCCATAAGCCGGGCTTGAGCGACGCCCGAGCATAGCTTGTCCCGCATCGTTGAAAAGATGCACCGCCGCGACAGGGGCCTCGGCCGCGAAGCGATCGCCAGCCTTGCAGAAAATATCGCCGGGATAGCGGACGGTGAGCATCTGTCCATCGGCAAGCCTCAGATAGATGATGCTGGTCTCGCCAAGATGCTCAACCAGATCCACGGTGCCTTCGATCTTCATCGCTGGCCCGTCGCCGGGGATCCAGTGCTCGGGTCGAATGCCGATGGTGACCTTGGCGCCTGGCGCGACAGCGGCTCCGGAATAGGGAAGGCTCGTCTGTTGCTCGCCGACCGCGAGTCGCAGATTGCCGTCCGCAAGGGAGATGACCCGAGCTTCGATCAGGTTCATTGCGGGTGATCCGATGAAGCCGGCAACGAAGAGGTTTGCGGGTGCATGGTAGAGATCGAGCGGCGTTCCCACCTGCTCGATGCGGCCGCTATTGAGCACGACGATCTTGTCGGCCAATGTCATCGCCTCGACCTGGTCATGCGTCACATAGATCATCGTCGCGCCGAGTTCGCGGTGCAGCTTGGCGATCTCGATGCGTGTATTGACCCTGAGGGCTGCGTCGAGGTTCGACAGGGGTTCGTCGAACAGGAAGATTTTCGGCTGGCGGACGATGGCGCGGCCGATGGCGACGCGCTGGCGCTGGCCGCCCGAAAGGGCGCCCGGCTTGCGGTCGAGAACGGCGTCCAGCTTCAGGATCGATGCCGCCTTGCGGACCCGCCGATCGATCTCATCCTTGGGAATCTTTGCGAACTTCAGGCCGAAGGCCATGTTCCGATAGACATCCATATGCGGATAGAGCGCATAGGACTGGAACACCATGGCGATCTGCCGTTCTGCGGGGGCAACATGGTTGACCACCTGGCCGCCGATGCGGATATCGCCGCCGCTGATATCCTCCAGCCCGGCGATGGCCCGAAGCAGGGTGGACTTGCCGCAGCCGGACGGGCCGACGAAGACGACCAGCTCGCCGTCTTCGATCGTAAGGTCGATTCCATGCAGCACCGTCAGGGCGCCGAACGCCTTGCGCACATTGGTCAGGGACAGGTCAGCCATCGATGTTTCTTTCCTTGGTAGCAGAGCGCATCATTTTACCGCTCCCGCCGTCAGGCCGGAGACGATGCGGCGCTGGAAGATCAAAACCAGCAGGATCAGGGGTACGGTGACGATGACGGAGGCCGCCATGATCGTTCCGAAGGGGAGCTCGAAGCGGCTCGATCCGGAAATCAGCGCCAGGCCGACCGGAACGGTGCGGACCGTATCGCTGAGCGTGAAGGTGAGGGCGAAGAGGAATTCGTTCCACGAGGCAATGAAGGCGAGCAGGCCGGTGCTGGCCAGCGCCGGCGCAAGCAGCGGAAAATAGATCTGCCAGATCATCGCCCAGGTCGAGCACCCGTCCATGCGAGCCGCGTCTTCCAGTTCGGCCGGAATCTGCCGGATGAAGCTGGTCATCACCCAGACGGTGAAGGGCAGGCTGAAGATCATGTAGGAGAGAACGAGGCTGCCGAGGCTGTTATAGAGCCCAAGCCAGCGGATCGTTCCGAACAGGCCCGAGAGCACGACGATCTGCGGAAACATCGAAGCGCCGAGTATCCCCGCCAGCACGACCCCGCGGCCGCGAAACTTCAGTTTCCCAAGCGCGTAGGCCGAGGTAATGGCAAAGATCAGCGACAGCGTCACGACCGATACCGCGACGATCGCGGAATTCAGGATGTTGCGCAGGAAATTGCCGTTGGTCAGCAGGTCGCGGTAGTTGCTGAGGTCGATCGCCGGGAAGAAGTCGACCGAGAACAGGGCCGACCCTGTTTTGAACGACGAAACGATCGCCCAGTAGAACGGGAAGACCGTGTAGAACACGACGACGATCTTGAGGAGGGTCAGCGCGATGGTTTTGGCAAGGCGTTTCATCGGCATCCTCACTCGCTGATCAATCGGATCTTGGTCAGCTGGATATAAACCGCTGCCACCAGGGAGATCATCAGGAACACCAGCATCGCCACCGCCGAGCCGTAGCCGACATCCTGGAAGTCGACGAGCTGCTGGCGGGCATAGATCGAGATTGTCGCCGTTTCCCGGCTCTTCGAGCTGAGCACATAGGCAAGGTCGAACATGCGCACGGCGTCCAGAAGGCGAAAGAGGATGGCGACGGCAAGGGTCGGCCAGAGCAAGGGCAGGGTGATGTAGAAGAACCGCGCCCAGCCGGGAGCGCCATCGACCTTGGCCGCCTCGTAGAGATCGCGGGGGATGATCTGCAGGCCGGCGAGGATCAGCAGCACCATGAAGGGCGTCGTCTGCCAAACATCGACGGCGATGATCGCCGCCATCGCCGTGCCGGTTCCCGCCGTCCATGCAATGCCATGGCTGATGAAGCCAAGCTTGATGAGGAGCGCGTTGACGACGCCATACTGGTCATGCAGCATCCATTGCCACATCTGCGCGGAAACCACCGTCGGAATCGCCCAGGGGATCAGCATGACGGCGCGCAACGCGCCGCGACCCTTGATCTGGCTGTCGATCAGAAGGGCGATGCCGACGCCGGCGAGCGTTTCGAGCGTCACGGACGTCGCCGCGAAGAAAGCGGTGTTGCGCACGGCATGCCACCAGTCGCCATCCTTCATCAGCGCCAGATAATTGCCGAAGCCGACGAATCGCGGCAGGTCGCCGGCATCGAGCGACGCGTGCATGAAGGAGAGATACGCCGTGCGGGCAAGCGGCCATGCGGTGACCGTTGCCAGCACGATCAGCATCGGGGCAAGCAAAAGCCATGGTTCGATACGCTTGGTCCAGCTGGATTGGAGAGCCGTCTGCGCCGTCATGCCGTAACCCTGATTGTTTGCCGGCTGTTGCCGGGCGGTGTTGCAAGGGCGGCGCCGACAACGCCGGCGTTCTCGCCGAGCGCTGCGTGAAGCAGCGGGATCGACCGGCATCGCTCCGCCCAGATGTTCTCGCGCATGTATTGTTCCAGTTTCGTGCGATATCGGCCGGTCGAACAGCCAAGTCCGCCGCCGAGTACCACCGCCTCGGGATCGATCATGTTGACCATCTGCGCCATCAGCCGGCCGGTCACTTCCGCCGCCTCGTCGATCACGCGCGTGCTGACGGGATCGCCTTCGGCGCTCAAGGATTCCAGCGTGCGGACGCCGTCTTCGGGCGCCAGCCCGCTGCGGCGAGCAAAGGAAAGCTGCATGCCCTTGCCGGAGGCGAAATCCTCGGCGTTTGCAATGGTCAGGCCGGTGTCATCCTCCTTGGGAAGCGCCAGCGGCGAGCTGGCGAAGTGGATGGCAAAGCCGTTGGCGCCGGACCACGGCTGGCCATCGATGACGAGCGAGTAGCTCATGCCCGTGCCGAGCGACACATAGACGAAACTGCGATGCAGCGCGCCGGCTCCGAATCGGGCTTCGGCATGAGCGGCGGCGCGCACGTCGCTGTCGACCATCGCCGGGATGCCGAGCATATTTTCGACCTGCGTGCGGATCGTCTCGATCGAGAAGTTCCAGTCGCTGCAGACGCGGCCTTCGAGATCGACAAGCTCGGGGACGGCGATACCGATCGATGTCGGAACCCTGTCCTCCGCATTTGCCAGGGCGATGATTTCGGCGGCGATATCGGCGACATCGCGGATGATGGCGGCAGGGCCCGCTTCAACGGGGGTTGGCCTGCGCCGGAAATGGGTTACGGCACCTGTTTCGATATCCACCAGGCCGGCGGCGATCTTGGTGCCGCCGAGATCGATGCCGATACGGTAGTCCGCGCCCTGACGCGCTGGAATTGAAGATTCCTCGATACCGCGGCCTGTCATATTTTCCCCGCCGCCGCGGTATCGAGCAGGATGCGAACTTGCTTGCAGCGATGAATGATGGTGGCCGGCCATTGCGGATCGAAACTGTCGCTTTGCGTCAGGCGGCTGGCAGCCTCCCTCTTATGGGTGCCGTGGATGACCAGGGCGACGGCTTTCGAGAGATTGGAGATGGTGCCGAGGCCGACGGTGAGGCCGTGATGCGGCACGGCATCGAGAGAGGGGAAATCGGGGAAGGTGCCGAGATTGTCGCGGCGCGTTTCCTCGGCAAGCTTGACGATACAGCTTGGGCCATCGGCCGGGCTGCCCGGCGGATTGAAGGCGACGTGGCCGTCCGTCGCGCCGGATGCGAGGATGAAGAGGTCGACGCCGCCCGCCGCCTGGATGCGGGCGTCATAGGCACCCGGATCCGTGGCGTCCGGAAACCAGACATGTTCTTTGGGAATCTGATGCGCGGTCTCGATCCCGGCATTCAGCCGCCGGCGGATGTCGTGTTCGGCAAACCGGCGGCAGCTGTTGTGCGCGTCCGGCGGGCAAAGGCCGAGACCGTCTTCGCCGCCGCCGAGATACTCGTCCATCATGACTAGGACGAGATTGGATAGATCGAGATTGCCGGCAGCGGCCTTGTCGGCCATTGCGTCATAGACCGGCTTTGGCGATCGTCCGCTCGGGCAGCCCAGCAGAAACAGTTTGCCTTCGGCGCGTGCTGCGGCAATTCCGGCTAGAATGTCGGTGGCCAGCACGTCGCCGATTTCGGCGGGCGTGTTCAGGATTTCAGCGGAATGCGCGCGCAAGTTTGTCCTCCAGTCAGATCGTATGCGGCCGGTGGCCATGCTGCCCGGCCTTAAAGGCCGAGCGTCCTCAGATAATCGCGATTGTGCTTGGCGATCGGAAAGGGCTTTTCCGGCGGGCACGGATACATGTCCTGCTCGACGACGGCGAAACCGTCATAGTTCCTGGCTTCGAGGAATTTCACCACCTCGGCGAAATCGATGACGCCTTTGTCGAGTTCGCACATCACGCCCATCTGGAAGGCGTCCATGAACGGAATGTTCTCGTCGGTGATGCGCTTGCGCAGCGCGCCGTCCATGTTCTTGAAGTGATAATAGGGAATGCGGTCGGCATGGCGGGCCATGAAGGCGAGCGGATCGGCACCGGTATAGATGTGGTGGCCGAGATCGAAGCAGAGCCCGACATGCTCCGGCAGCGTATCGGCCAGAAGCCGCTCGATTTCCGCTTCCGTCTCGATGCAGGTACCGACATGCGGATGGAAGACGAACTTCATGCCGTATTCCTCGACAACACGCTTGGCGGTCGCGCGGACGTTGGCGATCATCTTGGCCCACGCCTGGTCATCGAGCAGGCGATCGCCGGGTGCGGCATAGGATTCGGATTCGTCCATCAGCACGAACCATTCGGCACCCGCCGCCTTCAACAGCGCGCAGATTGGCCCGACGCGGGCGGCAAGCGTTTCGTCGGAATCGGCAAGCGACAGCGGGTGGACAACGCCGGTGCCGCAGAGCCTGATATCGCGGCGTCCAAGTTCCGAAAGCAGCGTTTCGGGATCGGTCGGCAGATAGCCCCAGGGGCCGAGTTCGGTCCAGCCGTAGCCGGCCTTCTGCACCTCGTCGAGATAGCGTTCCCAACCGACCTGCTTTTCGTCCTTCGGATACCAGACGCCCCAGGAGTCCGGCGCTGTCGCCACTTTGATCGTCATTATCTGTCACCTAGTATTTGGAATGGGCGGTCCGCGCCGCCGTTTCACCGGTGCGGACCGTAATTGTCGGAACGTGTTACCAGCCGCCGCGCGACTTCAGCGCATCAAGCTTCGATGCCAGGTCGTCGATGGAGGCATCGCTTGCCGAGGGATCCGCCAGAGCCGCATGGAGGGCGTTGGAAATCTCGGTCGAGACGCGCGGGTAGTCGCTACCGGTCACGCTGGTCGGACGGGTGACGACATTCTCGAAGGCCGCCTTGGCCGTCGTCAGGAAGGGAATGGCCTTCAGGACATCGGCGTCGGAAAAGAGCGACGAGATGCTCGGAATATAGGAGCCTGCCAATGCCCGGCGCTTTTCTTCCTTCTCCCCGGCGAGGTAGGCGACGAGCGCTGCTGCTTCCTTCGGATGGGTCGAGTATTTCGACACGCCGAGATAGGCGGCCCCGTCGATGCCGACATGCTGGCCGTTCGCGCCCTTCGGCAGCGGCGCAACCCCGACCTTGTCCTTGATGGCGCTGTCGGCGCCGTTGGCGAGCGACCAGGCATAGGCCCAGTTGCGCATGAAGACGGCATCGCCGTTCTGGAAGACGCCGCGCGAACCCTCTTCGTCATAGTTGAGGACGCCCTGGGGCGAGATCGTTCCGGCCCAGCCGGCCGCCGTCTTCAATGCTTCCTTGGCAGCCGGCGAGCCGATGGTGATCTTGCCGTCCGCATCGATGAAGGTGCCGGCACCGCTGCTGGCGAACCATTCGGTGGCGTTGCAGACGAGGCCTTCATAGGCGCGGCCCTGCCAGACATAGCCCCACATCTTGTCGTTGCCGGCCTTGCGTTCGCCGTCCTGGACAAGCTGCGCCGTCGTGGTCAGCTCAGCCCAGGTTTCCGGAACCTTGGCGCCGTATTTGTCGAGCAGATCCTTGCGATAGAAGAGCAGGCCGGTGTCCATGTACCATGGCATGGCGACGAATTTGCCGTTGACCGTGCCTGCCGCGACGGCCGAGGGGAAGTATTTGTCGACGCTGCCGGCGGGCAGGGCGTCCTTCAGATCAAGCAGGTGGCTCTTCAGCGGGCCGACCCAGACGCCATCGAGGATCATCACATCGACATCGGTCGATTGTGCCGAAAGCAATTGCTGGTAGAGCGACAGCACGTCGTCCCAGTTTGCCGGCATCGTGGTGATCTTCACCTCGTTGCCGCTTTCCTTGGCCCAGGCTTCGGAGCCTTCCTTGCACAACTGCAGTTCAATGCCGGAGGACGAGCAGAAGATGTTGATGGTTTCGGCCTGCGAGATGGCCGGATAGGCGGCCGTGAACCCGAGTGCCGCGATACCGAATGCGAATGCCTTGCTGATGGTCATGACATACTCCCCTTTTATTAAATCCAGATTATGGATCATAATACCGAGAAGCTTGCGGCTGTAAATGGAATATTCCGGCGTTTTTGCAAAAAAGATCGAATATTTATTCCATTTTGCGCTTGAGCTGCCGTTTCGCTTTCGCTAATTAAATGCATTGTTCGAATTTAATTGGCGTTTTTGAAGCGCAACATAGGAGTTGGATATGCGATTGAAGGTTGGTCTGGTTGGGCTTGGGGAAGTGGCGCAACTGATGCACATTCCGACGCTTCACAAATTGCAGGATCGGTTCGAGCTGGCCGCCGTCCACGACGTCTCGCCTTCGGTGCTGGCGCAGGTGGCCGACCATTGGAAGATCGAGAAACGCTACGGCACGGCGGCGGCGCTATTTGCCGATCCCGAGATCGATGCCGTGCTGATCCTCAGCCCCGACCAGCACCACGGCGAGCAGGCAAGGGCGGCGATCGCCGCCGGCAAGCATGTGTTCATCGAAAAGCCGGCCTGCCTGACGGCTGCCGACCTGGAGACGCTCGTGGCCGCCGAAGCCGCCTCCAATCGTGTCGTCATGGTCGGCTACATGCGCCGCTTCGCGCCGGCCTTCGTGGCCGCCAAGCAGGAACTGGAAAACTTCGGACCGATCTCCTATGTCCGCGTCCGCGACGTGATCTGCGAAGGGCCATGGTTCTTCAACCAGACCGACACGGTCGTCACGCCGAACGGCGATATTCCGGCGGCGCTGATCGACGAGAGCCGGGCGCTTCGCAAGGCGATGATGGACGCCATGTGCGGCGCCGATGCGCCGGCGATCGTCAGGCGAGGCTATGAAGTCATGACCGGACTGTGCTCGCATTCGCTGTCTGCCATGCGCGACCTCCTGGGCAGTTCGCCGAAGCGGGTGATCGGTGCGCAACTGTCGCAGAATGGCGAGCAGCTCACGGCCATGTTCGACTATGGCAGCTTCACCGCCATCTACGAATGCCTTATCGACGATATCGCGCGCTTCGATGCCGGGATCGAGGTGTTTTCGAAGAACAAGCGTCTGCACTTCCGTTACAACACACCGTATCTGCGCAATCTGCCGATGACGCTGGAAGTGCAGGAAAGCACCGCCGACAGCAATCTCGTGCGCACCCTTGGGCCCTTCCACACGGATGCGTTCCAGATCGAGCTCGAGGCCTTTCATTCCTCCATCACCAAGGGGGCGCCGAACCGCACGCCCCCGTCCGATTCGAAAGAGGATATCGAGCTTTTCTCGAAGATCCTGGCCGTAGCGAAGTCGACCCTGGCCGGGTGAGAACCGGGATATCTGCTCTATGCAGACGCCCGGCTCGCCGGTGAGCGAGCCGGCGAACTGAGATAAACCCGATCGGCGTGAGGGACGCTTCCTCACGCTGATCGGGCTGAAGATTGCGCATTGCGACAGGGCGGGTTTTGCGATCAGAATCCGCTGATCAGCTCGATCTTCGTGCCGTCGCTAAATCGCCTGAAGCGAAAATCCTTCGGATCGACGATCGGTGTGTGGCCTGTGACGAGGTCGGCCATGAGGCGTCCGGCTGCCGGGCCAATGCCGAAGCCATGACCTGAGAAGCCCGTCGCGACATGGAAGCCGGGGATCGTATCGACGGCGTCGATGACGGGAACGGCATCGGGCGTCACGTCGATCATTCCCGCCCAGCGTTGGGATATCTCCGCCTTTTCGAAAACCGGGAAAGCCTTCCGCAGCTCGGCCAGCGCGCTCGCCGTTATCGCCTTGGAGGGAACGGGATCAAGAACGCGATTATATTCGAAGGGAGAGGGCTCATCCAGCGACCACCGGCGTGGCATGCGCAGATCATCGAAATAGCGGGCGCCAAGACGGAAGCTCAACGATCGCCATTCGTGCCTGAAAGCCGGAAGGAATTGCAGGGCATAGCGAAAGGACGCAGGCACGATGTCGACAATGTTCCGCATGCCGTCGGCAATCGTGTAGCCGCCATCCATGCGTTTGCGGATTGCAAAACCGCTTGCCCATATCGCTTCCTCCGGGCCGCCCTCGAGCGGCTTGGTGCGCAGGACCGAGTTCATGACCTTCAACTGCGGCAGGTCGAGAGCATGGTTGCCCAGGAACAGGCTGGACCATGCCCCGCCGGCCAGAACGGCGGCCTTGCAGGCGATCTCACCGCGCTCCGTGACGACGCCCGATACGCGCCCGCCGGACAATTGCAGTCCCCTGACCGCACATTCCGTGAGGATATGCGCACCGCGGTCTCGGGCAGCTTCGGCGATGGCGGGGGCTGCCCTTTGCGGCTCCGCCCGGCAATCGCCGGCGGTATAGAGCGCGCCGGCAATCTTGAGGTTGGAGCTCGGATACTTGTCCTTGAATTCCGCCGCGCTCAGCATGCGGCTTTCGATCTGGTAGCCCTCGAGGTTTCGGTTCCAGCGCCGGTTCTCTTCGAACTCCTCTTCCGTCGTGCAGGTAAAGAGGATGCCCGCGCGTTTGAAGCCGGTTTCGCGACCTGTCCGACGATTGAGATCGGCCCAGATGCGCAAGGATTCCGCCATCAACGGCACCTCGCGCGGATCGCGTCTTGAAATCCTGACCCAGCCCCAGTTTCGGCTGGATTGTTCATGGCCGATTCCGCCCTTTTCGCAAAGGGCGACCCTCAGACCCTGCTCGACGAGTTCCAGCGCCGTCGAGGCGCCGATGATACCGCCACCGATGACGACCACATCCACTTCCTTCGGCAATTCGGCATCGCCATGGACGGGAACGACGTATGGGCCAGGCATTGGCAGCTACTCCTTGAAGGGTAATGGACGGGACGTCGATGCCAAAACGGATTGAACCGGCGTGGCCCGAGCTGGGTGCCCGATTTGTCAATGTTTCGCCGGCGCTCTCCAGCCTCCGGCGCCCATGGGATAATCCACGCGACGCTGCATTGCAAACAGCTTCCGAGGCTCTTGCGGCAAGATCCTTGAGCCGGTGTCGGAAGGGTATTCGATTGGCAATCTGGATCGCGAGACCATGAGGGACAATCGGCCTCATATCGGTGAGAGGCGTCTGAGCATCTGTGCGCCTGTCGGCGGCCCTTTGCTGGCCGAGGATCGACGCCGGAAGGGGTTTCCCGACGTCGCGCAGGCCTCTGGTATAGGACTATTGACAATAATACGGTCGTACGTATTGTGATAATCGACGCTTTACGAGAGCGGTCGAAACCGAAGTTTTCCCGATGTCTTGCAGGATGAGCCCAATGAGAACCGATATCAGATTACCAGTCGTTCGCGTGCTTGAGTCTCAAATGGCATTTCGTGAAGAAGGGGGGCGTGACAGCCCGGTTGCCATCTTTCTCCATGGCAATCCCACGTCGTCGTATATATGGCGCAATATCATTCCGCTTGTCGCGGGCGAGGCGCGTTGCATCGCTCCGGATCTGATCGGGTTCGGTCAATCCGGCAAGCCGGACATAGAGTATCGTTTCGACGATCATGTTCGCTATCTCGATGCCTTCATCGATCGGATGGAAATCGAAAATGCCTATCTCGTTGCCCAGGATTGGGGAACGGCGCTTGCCTTTCATCTCGCGGCGCGCCGCCCCGACTTTGTTCGCGGTCTCGTCTTCATGGAGTTCACGCGACCGTTTCCGACCTGGGACGAATTTCTGGGAGATAAGACGGAACGCGAGATTTTTCGGAAATTCCGCACGGCCGGCGAGGGGGAGAGGCTGATCCTGGAGGAAAACGCATTTGTCGAGGGCGTGCTGCCGGGGGCAACGGTGCGAAAATTCAGCGAGGAGGAGATGGCAATCTATCGCGCGCCGT
Source organism: Martinezella lusitana (assembly GCF_010668395.1). Taxonomy (GTDB): domain Bacteria; phylum Pseudomonadota; class Alphaproteobacteria; order Rhizobiales; family Rhizobiaceae; genus Rhizobium; species Rhizobium lusitanum_A. Next base: position 199,661 of record NZ_WUEY01000011.1, on the reverse strand, counting down.
TTCCGACGCCGGCATCGAGAAAACCTACGTGGCGTTTTCCCAATGAACTGCCGATTGCGGGCGAGCCGGCGGATGTCTATTCCACGATCGAGAAGGCGCATGAGGCATTGGCCGCGTCGCGATATCCGAAACTCCTTTTCTCCGGAGATCCGGGCGCGCTTGTCTCGCCCCGCGTCGCCGAGGATTTTGCCCGAAGACTTCATGACTGCAGGCTGGTCAAGCTGGGATCCGGTCTTCACTACCTGCAGGAGGATCACGCGGAGATCATCGGGGAAACCACCGCGCAGTTTATTTCCGAAGTCGAAGCGGCAAACACTGTTCTCTGAGCAGGGGATACGCATTTCCTTCGGAAGTTTGTTGCCGCCGTCGTCGGGACGGCGACTTCGGCGCGGCACCTGATCCAATAATCTCAGCGTTCCGAGCGGAACTGGCCGGTCGATCCCGACGTCCGTACTTGATCCTACCGGGCCCCGTCGTTGAAAACGATCGAAAGCATGATCGTCTTGAAGCGCTCCAGTGGCTTGGCGTCGCGAGAAACCTTCATCCGCAAAATTGCGCCTTCCCAGCCGCCGAGAAGAAATTCCGCAAGGTCGTCAGGAGGGAAGGTGGAGGCTATGTCTCCGGATTTTTGACCTTCGGCGATGCAAGCCGCAAAGGGCGCCGACCACTCGGCGAAAATCTCCAGCAGTCGCTCCCGAAGCAGATCGCTCTGCGGCGCTGCTTCCAGGCTGAAGTCTCCGATGAGACATCCACGGCTGAAACCATCGCCGGCCAAACGCTCCGTAATGATGTCGAGATAGCGGGCAATCCGGTCGCGGGGCGTGAGCCTCGTATCTCCCAAGGCCTCGTCTATCGCAGTTTTGAGGTCTCCAAAATAGAGGTCGAGCACCTCCTTGACGAACTCCTCTTTGGACTGGAAGTGGTTGGTGAACGATCCCTGGGGGACGCCCGCTTCGGCAACGATGTCGCGAACCCCGGCACCGACATAGCCCTTGCGGAGCATGACCTTTCGGCCGGCTTTCAGAATAGTGTCGCGATGAGAAGGTTTCGGCATAGGCCTATAATATGTACGACCATATTTTTGTCAATGAAGCGGCGGCTCGCGCGAAACGAAACGAGCATGGAGCGGCCACGATTGCCGCCGCTTCACACTTAATCCGCTTTCGTCGCGCGTTTTTCAGCCGTGCGAGGCTGCGGCGATGGCTTCGCCGCGGATCTCTTCCGTCAGCTTCAGCCGAAGTGCCGAGAATTCCGGGCTCGCCTTGATGGTGTAGTGGCGCGGATGGGGCAGATCGACCGGCGTGATCGACTTGATGCGGCCGGGGCGCGCCGTCATCGTCACAACGCGCGATGCCATGAAGACTGCTTCCTCGATGTCGTGGGTGACGAAGACCACCGTCTTCTGCTCGCGTTCCCAGATGCCGAGCAGCAGCTCCTGCATCAGCCCGCGGGTCTGATTGTCAAGCGCGCCGAAAGGCTCGTCGAGCAGGAGAATTTTCGGATCGTTGGCGAGTGCGCGGGCAATCGCCGTGCGCTGCTGCATGCCCCCGGACAATTGTTTCGGCCAATGGTCCTCGAAGCCGCGCAGTCCGACCTTGTCGATATAGCTGGCGACGATGTCGTCCCGTTCTCTTTCGGCGACGCCGCGCTCGCGCAGGCCGAAGGCAACGTTCTGGCGTATCGTCAGCCATGGAAACAGTGTGTAGGACTGGAACACCATGCCACGATCAGCGCTGGGGCCGGTCACTTCCTTGCCGTCCAGGGTCACTGTCCCTGTCGTCGGCCGGTCGAGGCCGGCGATGATCCGCAGCAGCGTGGACTTGCCGCAGCCGGAGGGCCCGAGGATGGTAACGAAGTCGTTGCGGGGAATGTCGAGTGTCGTCGGCTGCAGGGCCAGGGTCGGCGTGCCGCCCCGCACGCCGGGAAAGGTGCGGCTGACATCCTTGATGCGAAGTTCGCCGGGAACGCTCATGCAAACCTCCATGCGAACAGCTTGCGGTTCACGAACTTGAAAGCGAAGTCCGAAACGAGGCCGATCAGGCCGATGACGATGATGCCGAAGATGATCTGGCCCGTGGCGAGGAGCGCCTGGCTGTTGATGATCATGTAGCCGATGCCCGAAGACGCGCCGATCAGTTCGGCGACGATGACATAGGTCCAGGCCCAGCCGAGAACGAGCCGCAGCGTTTCGCCGATATCGGGCGCGGCCGCGGGGATCAACACGCGCCGGACAACGCCCCGGTCGGTGGCGCCCAGCGTATAGGCTGCCTCTACCAGATCCCGTCGCGTACCGGACACAGAAACCGCCACCATCAGAATGATCTGGAACACGGCGCCGATGAAGATGACGAGCAGCTTCTGCGTTTCTCCGATACCGGCCCAAAGGATGAGCAATGGTACGAAGGCCGAAGCAGGCAGATAGCGGGCAAAGGAGACGAATGGCTCGAGGAGCGCCTCGATGGGCTTGTAGGCTCCCATGAGGATGCCGAGCGGCACGGCGATCAGCGCCGACAGGATAAAGCCGCCGAGCACGCGCCAGATCGTCATGCCGATATCGAAGAGAAAGCCCTGATTGACGAGGAGATCGTAGCCGTCCGTCGCCATGGTGATGGGATCGGCAAGAAAGGTCTTGGAGACAAAGCCGCCGAGCGTCAGGCAACCCCAGCCGATGAAGAAAAGAATGAAGAAGAGCATGCCGTATAGGAGCCGGCTGCCGGGACTGATGGGTTCTAGCGGGCGCATCGTGTCTCTTGTCGTGGAGGGAGGCGTGTCGAGGGTTCGACACGCCCGAGGAGCGTTTCGGGCCTTACTCGATGAAGGATGGATCGGCCAGTTTCGAGAGATCCGGCTTGGTCTTGATGACGCCGGCGTCGAGAAGGATCTTGGCGGCCTCCTCGTTGAAGCTCTTGAAGGTCGAGCCGAAGAACTTTTTCGCGGCCGCCTTGTCCTGCCATTCCAGATAGGCTGCCGATTCGCCGAACTCCTTGCCCGACTGCTTTACGTCCTTGCCCATGATTTCGAAGGACTTGTCCTTGTCCTTCTTGATCATTTCAAGCGCGTCGTAATAGCTCGCGGCCAGTGCCTTGGCGGCATCCGGATGCTCCTTCAGGAAGGTCGTCGTGCAGCCGAACGTATCCATGACGGCCGGATAATCGAGCGTGGTTGCTATGATCTTGCCCTTGTCCGGCGCGGCGCGCACGGCCGACAGATAGGGCTCATAGGTCACGGCCGCATCGTTCTGGCCTGCCAGCAGCGCCTGGGCGGCAGGGCCCGGCTCCATGTTGACGATCTTGACGTCCTTCATGGTCATGCCGTTCTTGGCAAGGATGTAGGCGAGAAGGAAGTATGGCGAAGTTCCCGGCGCGGATGCGGCCACGGCCTTGCCCTTGAGGCCGGCGACATTCTCGATTCCCGGCTTGGCGGCAATGCCGTCGGCGCCATGCGAGACGTCGAGCTGGAATATCTGCGTTGTCGCCACGCCCGCGGCATTCCAGACGATCCAGGTTTCCACGGTGGTCGCCGCGCATTGGATGTCGCCGGAGGCAAGTGCCAGATGGCGGCTGGCCTGCGGCACCTTCGGCAGCGTGACGTCAAGCCCGTGCTTCTTGAAGATACCGGCCTCCTTGGCCAGCGTCAGCGGCGCGAAGCCGGTCCAGCCGGAGATGCCGATCGACACCTTCGTGTCGGCCGCTTGCGCATGACTAAAGCCAGCCAACGCGACGGAGGCTGCGAGAAACAATGCCTTTTTCATGATGTGAAGTTCCCTGCTCGTTGTTAAGGCAGTTGACGTTACTGCCGTTTTTATCAGCACTATATTGCGCACGCGACGTTTTCTTGTCTAGACAAAATAGCTCGCTCCACGTCATAATTAAAGTGGATGCGGGAACGTCGACGCTGCTGGAATTGGATTGAAAAAATCGGTAGACTCGGGCGCACGGTCGCGATGACAACGGTCGCGCGGCTTCTGATATCGCGCACGCTTTTCCTATCTACGTCGGAATAAATCGGACCGTCTTGCGGATCGCGAAATGATTGCCGCTGCGCCAGAATTCCGGTGTGCGGCGGCGGCTCCGGCCAGCAGGCGGCGCACCGGAGACTATTCCGACCATCGTTGTCCTGATCGGCCATTTCAGGGACGCGGCGGGTATGGGCCTGTCTATCGACGAAGACCGTCAGGGCGCCTGCGGCGCCATCGGGAATGAGCGGTTGCCTGATCCTCGACGGCGCCGACCGCGCCGTCGAGGATCAGTGTATTTCCGTCCAGGCCTCAAGCAGTCGGAGCTGCTTGCTCCTTGGAGAAAATGCGGTCGAGCGAGGGCGCGAGGCTCAGAAGCTCGCGCGTGTACGCATGTTGCGGTGCCGAAAACAGCGTTTCCGTGTCCGCCAGCTCGACGATCTCGCCCGCTTTCATCACTGCGACGCGGTCGCACATCTGGCGGATCACCGCCAGGTCATGGCTGATGAACAGCACCGACAGGCCGGCGAGATCGCGCAGATCCTTGAGAAGATTGAGGATCTGGGCCTGCACGGAGACATCGAGGGCCGATGTCGGCTCGTCGCAGATCAGCATCGTCGGCCGTGGCCCGAGCGCCCTGGCGATGGCGATACGCTGACGCTGACCGCCGGAGAAGGCATGTGCGAAGCGCTGGCCGGCGTCGCCCGGCAGGCCGACGGCCTCCAGCAGCGTCCTTGCGTCGAACTGCGCCTGCTCTGCATTCGCGGCGAGTTTGTAGAAAAGGATCGGCTCGGCGATTGCCGAATTGATCCGCAGTCGCGGGTTGAGCGCCGAATAGGGATCCTGAAACACCATCTGCATCGATCGGCGAACCGATTGCTCGCGGTTGCCGGCAAGCGACGTTCCCTGGAAATCGATGCTGCCCGAAGTCTGTGTCACGAGCCCGGCGATGGTGTTGGCGACGGTCGTCTTACCGCAGCCGGATTCGCCGACAAGGCCGAAGATCTCGCCGCGGCGCACATCGAACGACACGTCCTTCACGGCCTTGAAGACCGACGCCTTTCGGCCCGGGAGGAGCGATCGCTTGCCATATTCGACGCAGATGTTGCGCACGTTCAGCACGACATCGTCCGTGGCTGCCGCACGAATCTCGACGCTCTTCCTGCGCACGGCCTCGCGGGCCTCGAGCGTGACCTTGGTCTCTTCGCTCGGAACCGGCAGGCGATCGAGCCTGACGTCGATCGGCGGAACGGCGGCAATCAGCGTTCGGGCATAGGGCGCCTTCGGCGCGGTCAGCACCTCGCGCGTCGGCCCGCTCTCGACCACGCGGCCGTTCTGCATGATCGTCACGCGGTCCGCGATTTCGGCGACGACGCCCATGTTGTGCGTTACGAGCAGGACGCCGACCCGCCGCGCATTGGCGAGATCGCGGATGAGCTTGAGGATCTGCGCCTGCACCGACACATCGAGCGCCGTCGTCGGTTCATCGGCGACGATCAGCTTGGGGTCGCAGGCGAGCGCCGTCGCGATGACGACACGCTGTCGCTGGCCGCCCGACAGCTGATGCGGATAGTTGCCAAGCCGCCGCTCCGGTTCCGGAATGCCGACGGCCTTCATCAGTTCGAGTGCGCGGGCGCGGGCCTCGCGGCGGTCGATCTTCAGATGCGCCAGCATGCCTTCGCACAACTGGCTTTCCACGGTGAACAGCGGGTTGAGGCTGGTCATGGGGTCTTGAAAGATCGCACCGACGTCGCGGCCGGGAATGATGCCTTCCGTGCGGCCGGTGCGCACGTCGATGGGCTTGCCGGCGATCATGATCGACCCCGCGGCAATCCGCCCCGGCGCCTGCAAGAGGCCCATGAGCGCGTTGCCGACCGTGGTCTTGCCGGCGCCGGATTCGCCGACGAGCGCATGGATCTCGCCGGGGGCGATGGTCAGGTTGACGTCGTCGACGGCCGCCAGCGTTTCGCCGTTGGCGAGCGGGTATTCCACCCGCAGGTTCCTGATGTCGAGGACAGGTGTCGGTGCGTGTATCATCAGCGTGCCATCAGTTTGGGGTTGAAGCGATCGCGGAGATAGTCGCCGATCACGTTGACGGCGAGAACGAGTATCACCAGAACGGCAGCCGGCATCACGGCGATCCACCAGAGGCCGGAGAACAGGAACTCGTTGCCGATCCGGATCAGCGTGCCGAGCGAGGGATAGGTCGGAGGCATGCCGGCGCCGAGGAACGACAGCGTCGCCTCGGTAAGGATGGCGCCGGCAAGGTTGATGGTGGCAATGACCATCACCGCGCTTATCACGTTCGGCAGGATGTGCCGGATCATGATGCGGCGTGACGGCAGCCCGATCACCTTTGCCGCTCGCACATAGTCTCGGGAGACTTCGACCATGGTGGAGGCCCGCACGGTGCGCGCATATTGCACCCACTCGTTGGCGGCGATCGCAAAGACCAGGATGGCCGGCGCCCATGTGAGGACCGTGTCGGAGCTGAGCTGCGCCTTGGCGACACCGCTGATGAGGAGCGCCACCAGGATCGTCGGGAAGCTGACGAGCACATCGGCGACACGCATCACCACATTGTCGACGCGGCCGCCGAAAAAGCCGGCGATCAGACCGAGAAGAACACCCATTGTCGCGGCAAAAAGCACGGCTCCGATACCGATCAGCACGGATATGCGCAGGCCGAACAGGATCACCGAGACGAGGTCTCGCCCCTGGTTGTCCGTGCCCAGCAGGAAGCGCGCGTCGCCGCCATCCATGAAGACGGGCGGGATTTCCGCGTCGATGAGCGAATAGGACGAGACGTCGCGGGGATCCATGGGCGCGATCATCGGCGCAAAGATCACCAGCACCAGCATCGTCGCGAGCACCAGGCCGGCGATCATGACGGAAACCGGCGGAAGTCGTTGAATCAGTCGAGCTTGCCTGGCCATTATCTTGTCCTCAGCCGGGGATCGATGAAGGTGTAGAGAATGTCGACGATCGTGTTGATAAGAACGAACAGGAAGCCGACGAACAGGAGATAGGCCGAAAGAACCGGTATATCCGGGTAGCCGACCGCATTGGTGAAGAGCAGGCCCATGCCCGGCCACTGAAAGACCGTTTCAGTGACGATGGCGAAGGCAATAAGCTGGCCGATCTGCAGACCCGTCACGGTGACGACGGGCATCAGCGCATTGCGCAGAGCCAGACGCCCATAGACATAAGGGCGGGGCAGGCCGCGCGCGAAAGCGAAGCGGATATAGTCCGACGACAGGACGTCGATCATTTCCGAGCGCACCAACCGCATGATCAGCGTCAACTGGAAGAGCGCAAGCGTGATCGAAGGCAGGATGAGCGACTTCAATCCGGAGATCGTCAGGAAGCCCGTCTGCCAGAAGCCGAGATCGACAACGTCACCACGACCGGAAGACGGCAGCCATCGCAGATTGACGGCGAAGACGAGGATCAACAGCAGCCCGGTGACGAAGGTAGGCATCGAAATGCCGACGAGCGTCAGCGACTGCGTAAGTCGCGAAAGCACTCCATTGGGCTTCAGCGCGCAGACGACGCCGAGCGGAATGCCGACCGCAAGCGATATGATCGTGGCGACGATCACCAGTTCCAGCGTGGCGGGAAGCCGGCTCATCAGCAGGTTGGCGACGGGTTGCTGGTAGCGGAAGCTCGTGCCGAGATTGCCATGCAGCACCCGGCCGACAAATTCGAGAAACTGGACAACGAGCGGCTTGTCGAGGCCAAGCGCAGCGCGAAGAGCGTCTTTTTCGCTCTGGGTGGCGCCCTCCCGCACCATGGCGGCAATCGGGTCGCCGACAAATCGGAACATGATGAAGGCGATGGCCGTTACGGCAACCATCACGAGGATGGCCTGCAGTAGCCTTGTCGTTAGAATCCTGATCATCGGAATATACCTTGCAGGGGCGCGGCGAGAATCTGGAACCTCAAAAACGCGCTGCTTTGCTCCCTTGCCTTGAGGACGATCCCGAACGTCCTGTCCGGGATCGCACAGCAATGCAGGGCTATCGGGTTCACTTCATCTGGGCGAACCAGGGACGTACGTATTCGTCAGCGAACTGAGGAATATCGACCTTGTCGCTCATTGCCCAGGCAACCGGCTGCTGGTGCAGCGGCAGGTAGAGTGCCTGATCGTGGGCGATGCGGAAGGCGTCTTTCAGCATTTGGACGCGCTTGCCTTCGTCGAGCTCGGTCGATGCCGAACGTGCAAGAGCATCGATCTTCGGGTCCGAAAGACCGTTCGGGTTGCTGCCGCCATAGGTGCCGTCATTGGTGGCAAGCAGGGACTGCAGGACGCTGTAGCCATCCATCGGCGGCAGCGATGCCCAGCCGAGCATGTAGATGTCGAAGTCACCATTGTCCTGGTGCGGGAAGTAGGTCGTCTTGCTCTCGACGCCGACATTGGCCTTGACGCCGATCTTGGCCCACATGGAGGCAATCGCCAGGCAGATCTGCTCGTCGGCGATGTAGCGGTCGTTCGGGCAATTCAGGCCGACCTGGAAGCCGTCGGCGTATCCGGCCTGCTCCATCAGCGATTTCGCGGTTTTCAGGTCGTAGGCAAGGGGCTCGTCGATGGTCTTGTCGTAACCGGTGACCTCGGGTGCGACCAGCATGCCCGACGTGCGGGACTTGCCGCGCATCAGCCGCTTCTGGATGGTGTTCAGATCGATGGCGTGCCACAGCGCCTGGCGTACCTTTACGTCCAGAAGCGGGTTGGGCTTGCCCGGCATGGCATGAAGCTGCGGGCGGAAGTTGAAGCCGAGGAAGATTTCGCGGAGCGACGGGTTTTCGACCACCTTCAGTCCCGGCGTGTTGCTGACACGGTCGATGTCCTGCAAGGGGATGGGCGCGATCATATCGAGCTCGCCGGAGAGAAGCGCCGCAACGCGCGTGGCATCCGAGGCGATCGGGCGGTATTCCACGCCCGTCAGATTGTGCTGGGGCTTGTCCCACCAGCTCTCATTCACGGCGAAAACCGATTTTGCGTCCGGCTCATAGCTGACGAGCTTGAACGGGCCGGTGCCGTTGGCATGGTTGCTGGCGTAGGTGGTGACGCCGGTCGATGCGTTGCCCGGCTTCAGGGCGTCATGCTCCATCATCCACGGCTTGCTCATGATGTAGACGGCGGCGAGGTCGTTGAGAAGCAGCGGATAGGGGCCGCGAAGAATGATGTCGACGGTGTAGTCGTCGACCTTTTCGGCACCGATGACGGCCGGCAGGTTCTCGCGGTTGCGCGAGCCCGGATCGATCTCACGCAGGATCGTGGCGACGACGTCGTCGGCGTTGAAGGGCTGGCCCTCATGGAACTTGACGCCCTGACGCAGCTTGAAGCGCCAGCGTGTCGGCGAGATCACCTCCCAGGAGGTCGCAAGCGCCGGCTCGAGCTGCAGGTTCTTGTTACGGCGCACCAGCGGATCGAACACCATGTGATGAACGCTCTGGGTGAAGCTGTCGACCTGGGCGTTCGGGTCGTACGAGATGACGTCGCCGGACGACGACCAGCGTAGTGTCTTTGCGAACGACGGCGTCGTCAGCGGTATGATGATGGCTAGCCCTGCCAGCAGGGTCTTCAGATAGGTTTTCACTTGCATCTCCCTTTGCGTATGCATTGCGAATAATTCAATGGATACGATTTACTCCCTTAATCAGTATGCATATATTGTATACAATAGCAAGGCGCAAAGACTCGCTTTTACCGGTTTGACGAATGGAGCGCCGATCGCTCAAGGGAGGAATGAGATGATGAAATCACTGTTGATCACGAACGGCGTGGTCATCACCCTGGATGCGGATCGCCGCATTCTTGAGAACGGACACGTCTTGATTGAGGATGGCCGCATTGCCGCCGTCTTCGATCAGCCGCCGGAAATCGACGCGGCGATCGAGCGCATCGATGCCGCCGGCATGGCGGTCATGCCCGGATTCGTCGATACGCACGCGCACGCCGGACATATGCTGACCAAGGGGTTAGGCAGCGATTCCACCGAATGGATGGATACCACCGGCCATATCTATGCCACTGCCACGGATACCGAATTCTGGGCGGCCGAGGCCGCCTTGTCGGCGCTCGAGCGCATAAAATGCGGCACGACGACCGCCGCGCTGCTGTTCGGGGGCGGACCGGACATCATGCGCACCGAAGCGCCGGACGCGGCGCAAGCCCATCTCGCCGCTGTGGCTGAAATGGGGGTGCGCGAGGTGCTTGCCGTCGGACCGAACCGACCGACCGTGCCGCACGCTTATCGCAACTACACGCAAAAATCGTATACAGATATTGTCGTGGATCCTCGCACGCAATTGGATGTGTGCGCCGGGCTTGTCGATGCGTGGACGGCTGTGAACGATCGCCTGACGGTCGCGCTCTCGCTTCCCGTCTTTGATGCTCAAGAATTGAAAAGTGATATCGTATACAATCTATCCCGGCACGTACGCGACCTTGCGCGTGAAAAAGGCGTGCTGCTTGTTCAGGATGGCCATCGCGAGGGATCCATCGCCGCCAATGCCGCGCGGCTCGATCTGTTCGACCACCGGTCGCTGCTGGCGCATTGCATCGAACTGACCGATGAGGATATCGCCGTGTTGAAGCGCACCGGCGCCAAGGTCGCTCATAATCCGAGCGCCCTGATGTCGGTATCCGGCCGCTGCCCCGCGACGGAGTTGATGGAGGGCGGCGTGACGGTCTCGCTTGGCACGGATGCCGCCGCTCCCGACCGGTCTTTCGACATGTTCCGCAACATGTTTCAGGCACATCGCTATCACGCGCGGCATTTCCGGGACGACAGCATTCTGCCACCGATGCAGCTTCTGGAAATGGCGACCATCGAAGGGGCGCTGGCGCTCTCGATGGAGCAGGAAATCGGCTCGCTCGAGCCGGGCAAACGTGCTGATATCATTCTCGTCAACATGCGGCAGCCGCATCTCTGGCCGCCGGCTCATCCCGTCCAGCGGCTTACGCGCTTCGCCAATGGCGCGGACGTCGACACGACCATTGTCGGCGGCCGGGTTCTGATGCGCGCGCGCCGGCTCGTGGATCATGATGAAGACGCGATCCTCGACCGCGCCGAGCGCGCCTTCCACCTGATGATGGAACGGGCTGGGCTGGCATGAACCGCATGTCAATTTCGACAATGGACAGGAGTACCAGGTGATGAACGATATTCTCATCCGCAACGTCAGGCCGTTCGGCGGCGAGGCGACGGATCTCTACATTCTGAACGGTCGTTTTGCCGATGGCCATAGCGAAAGCGCGGCAGTCGAGATCGATGGCAGCGACCATGTCGCCCTACCGGGATTGGTCGAGGCGCATACCCACCTCGACAAGACTCTGATCGGCATGGACTGGTTCGAGAACCATGTCGGGCCGACGCGCAACGACCGTATCCTGGCCGACAGGCAGGCGAAGCGGGAGCTCGGCATCGACGCCCGCCGGCAGTCTGCACGGCAGATCCTGCAGACGCTTGCCCTCGGCGTGCTGCATATCCGTAGTCACGTCGACGTGGATACAGAAATCGGCATTTCCAATATCGAGGGTGTCATCGAGACGCGAGAGGCCTTTCGCGATCTGGTCGATGTGCAGATCGTCGCCTTTCCGCAGAGCGGCATGCTCGTGCGCGAGGGGACGCTCGAACTGATGGAAGCAGCGCTGAAGGCGGGCGCCGACATCGTCGGTGGCATCGACCCGGCAAGCATAGATCGCAATCCCGTCCATCATCTTGACGCGATCTTCGGGCTTGCCGAGCGCTACGGAAAGCCGATCGATATCCACCTGCACGAGCCGGGCGAGCTTGGCGCCTTCTGTCTCGAACTGATCGTCGAACGAACCCGGGCCCTGTCCATGCAGGGCAAGGTGATGGTGAGCCACGCCTATTGCCTCGGCATGCTGGACGCGCCGAGGCAGCGCGCGCTTGTCGATGCTCTCGCCGCCGAAAGAATTGCGGTCATGACGGTCGGCAGCCCCTCCGGGCCTGCATTGCCGCTGCGGGCCATGCGCCAGGCGGGCATTGTTCTCGCATCCGGTTCCGACGGCATCCAGGGCACTTGGGAGCCCTGGGGCAATGGCGACATGCTGGAACGGGCAAAGTACCTGGCGCAGCGCAACGGCATGACCAACGATGCCGATCTCGCGGAAATGGCGCGGATCTGCACCTTCGGCAGCGCCGAGGGCATCGCTCTTGCCGACTACGGCTTGTCGAGCGGCTGCCACGGCGACGTGGTGCTCGTGCCGGCCCGAACTCTCGCCGAGGCGGTCGCGCTGACGCCGCAGCGCCGAACGGTCATTCGCCGCGGCCGGGTCGTGGTGCGCGACGGCGTGCCAAGCGACGCGCTACCGCATATCGGCTAGCCGCACCGACAGGCAACGCAACGAGCGAGCCGGCCAGGGCGGCCGGCTCGCATCGGGGGAACGTCTTGCCTCCCCGACGTGCGAAGCTTCCCTTTGTTGCATTCTTGGATATTAGGTCAGGACGATCATGGCACCCAATTCCAGTGATAAGAATCAGAAATCTGCCGTCTCCAAATCCGATGCCGTCTACCGCATCCTGAAGCGCGCGATCCTCGATCAGGTTCTGGCGGCGGGGGCGAAGCTTCCTGAGGATTCGATCGGCGATCGGCTCGGCGTGAGCAGGACGATCGTCCGGCAGGCGCTCGCCCGGCTCAACGGCGAAGGCCTGATCGAGCTGCGTCCGCACAAGGGCGCCTGCGTCGCTCAGCCGAGCCTCGAAGATGGCCGCAGCATCCTGGCCGTGCGCCGGGTGCTCGAGGCGCTGGTGGTGGATACGCTGGCCGGCAAGCTGACGTCGCAGCAGATCCGCCAGCTTGAAGCCCATGTCGATGCGGAGGACAATGCAAAGGTCAACAACGCGTCCGCCTCGATCCAGCTTTCCGGCGAATTCCATGTGCTGCTCGCGACGCTTACCGAAAACGACGTGCTGTCGCGCTACGTGACGGAGCTCGTTTCCCGGTCATCGCTCATCCTGTCGCTCTACGGCCGCCCGCATTCCCCGGACTGTGCCGTTTCCGAGCACCGGGAACTGATCGTCGCCCTCGCCCAGGCAGACCGCGACAAGGCGCGCGCCCTGATGATCGATCATATCGAAGCCATCACCACCCGCGCATTGTTGAAAGCAACGCCCGAGAAGGATTTTCGCGACCTGCTGGCGGCATATGCCAGGGAGGAAGGGCTGTAGAGCGTATCTGCGGTCCCTGTCGCGCTGAAGCTTCCAAATAGAGACCGCGAGACCCAAGCGGCGGATGGACATGCTCCCTGGCGACGGCAGGCGTGCCGGGGAGCATGTCGTGATTGAGTGGAATCAGGAATTGTTTTCGATTCTCAAGGCTTTCGCGTCAGGAGACCGAGGTTGAAGAGCTGAACGCGGCGATTGTCAGCCGCCTCCGACTTTGTGCCGGCGATGGGGAAATACTTGCCGACGCCGACCGCAAAGAGGCGATCCGGTGAAACGGCGAAGGTGGTCGCGAGGATTTCCTTGATTGCGTCCGCGCGCTGCTGGCTGAGATCGAGGTTGTGCTGATCGCTTCCCGTCGAACTGGTGTGACCGACGACCAGGAATTTGTAGTCCCAGAGGTTCGGGTGGTGGAGGGCGTCGGCGATCAACCCCAATGTGCGATAGGATTCCGGTTCGATCGCAACGGAGTCGTTCTGGAAATCGACTTCCACGACCATTTGCGGGAGGTGGGCGACCTTGCTCCAATTGGGAAGCCCGGCCATGTCCTTTCCGGAGGCGCTCATAGCCTCCTGGCGCAGAAGTTCGACATCGACGATCGGCGCTGCGCCTGTAAGTTTACCGAGGCCGGAGACGATGCGCTGTTCCGACACTTGCTGCGCCGTCGCATAGGCTGGAATGACCAGCGCGAATGCCAAGGCGGTCATGATGCTTGCTTTGACGTTCATGGGTCTCATCTCCATCCCGCATCGGTGATTGCCTGGTTGCATTTGTTGCCGACCAGACGCTGTGTCTTTATCAGGCAGGCAAGTATGTAGCCGTCTCCCTTGATGCCTCGGCAATGCTGAGCCATGTCATGGGCGCAAACCTTTTCATAGGCCGTCTGCGCATCCTCGCGTTGCTGGATCGAGGTCGTGACATTGGAAAGAGATGCGGTGCAGGTCGGTGAGACCTTCGCTGCATTCTGCTTCAGGCAATCGGCAACGCGGCCGCTGCCGAGGTTGATCCCCTTGCAGAGTTTCTTGATGTCGGCGCCACAATCCTTCGCCAGTGTCGTGACCGCATCCGCATAGCTGATTGTCTCGGCTCTCGCGATGCCTGCGGAGACCATCCCCGCCAATAAGAATCCACAAAATAATCTGCCGGTCTTCCTCATCCTCATCTCCTTTGCTTCCGAGGGGCAGTGATCTGGCGCCTTCCGGACAGGCTTGTCGAATAGCTGTCGACATTCCGGCTGTTTGCCATGGGTATCGATGTAAATGCTTACCTGTCACGTCCGTCGTTGTGCCGAACTGCTGCGATGCCGCGGTGATGTGCGCCGTCACCGCGTTGGGCGTTCCTATCTGGGATCCTTGACCGCGACATAAACGACGGCATGACCGTTATATTGCGGTTCGAACCAATTCCCGCCGCAGTCCTGATAGGACACGCCATTCACGACGACCGCGGAGCATGCGGGCGGGAGCGTGGCAATAACGGATCCAACCGCGACAGCCGTTGCTGCTCCCCAGACGGCAGCCGGCCCGGGACCCCAATATCCGGGCCAATAGGGACCGGGTGGCGGAGGAAGTGGTGCGTAAGGCACAGGATGCGGGCCAGGGAATGGCCCCGGTCCCGGATATGGGTGTGGGCCCGGGCCAGGATATGGATGTGGCCCCGGATAGGGATGTGGACCGGGATGCGGGTTTGGATGGGGTGTCGGCGTCGGCGGATGAGGGTGAAGCCCGGACGGGTTCGGATGCGGCGCGGGTTGTGGGGCCGGATGAGGAGCCGGGTGCGGCGCCGGTCGCGGTCCATGGGCCGGGTGGGGATTGCCGCCCGGATGAAAACGGGGTTGGAAATGTGTTGGCGCATTGAAGCCGCGAAAGTTGCCGCCGCCGGGATGAACGCCTCCGTGGAAGCCGCCGCCACCAAAATTCATGCGCGGCACCCGGCCGCCGAAGCCGCCTCTCGCCTCGGCGACATGCGGGGCAACCAAGGCGGTGACGAGAAGTGCGCATAGGAACGTGCCGGGCTTCTTCATTTCTTGTCTCCCTCGCCCAGGAACTTGATTTTCTGTGCGCCTTCCGCCGGCGTGTAGACGAAGGTATCGTCGGGGATCGTGGCGTTTTCCGTCCATTCCAGGATAGAGGTGATCCGCGGCCGGGTGAGGTCTTCCCGATCGACCAGTGAAATCTTCAGGGGAAGCGGGCTGCCTTCCGCAGCGATCCAGATTTCGGCGTCCTGATCAGGGCCCCGGTAGGCCCAGTGATTGGTTTCCTTGCCGTTGATATAGGCATGGCCGACGAAGAAACCCTCGTGGATCAGGTTGATCGGCGCGTCAGACGTTCCCCAGGAAAAGAGATCCGCCAGTGGGAAAGCCAGATGATATTTCTGCGCCGCCTCTTCCAGGGTCGCTTTGATGGTGGCTGGGGCCGGGACCTGAGCGTAGACATGCTGGTCGGGCGAGGCATAGACAAGCGTCTTGCCGTCATAGACCAGTTCACCATGGACGACATCGGTGGTGAGATCGATGCGCAGATGGTCGGGCCGCCTTACCTCGTAAGTCGCGGTGCCGCCGATTTCCAGCTTCTGATCGGTGTCGAGGACGACTTCAGAGGTCGTCGTTGCCTTCAGGCTGAAAGTCTGCAGCGATTGCAGATGTTCGCCCATCGTCTTGAGCGCTTGAATGGATTCCGGCTCGATGCGGGGCTCCTTGGAATGCCTCTCCTGGGCGAGCACGCCTCCGGCGGCAATGAGGAGCGTCACCGTCGCAAGCATGAGGCGCGACCATCTGAGATGCGGCATCGCTTTGCCTTCCTTTCTCCCACATAGACCGGGACAAGATAAGGCTAGGCGCGCATGGTCATCCTGAGGAAGTACGCAACGGTAAATGTGCCCGTAAACGCACGCGGACTGCGCAGTTCGAACGTCGTGTTACATCGGTTGAACGGTGGTCACATATCCAGCAGCCCTTGCCGCTGCCAGGAATGCCTCTCGCGCCTGCTGCGGGCTTGCGCCGCCCTCGAAGACCTCCAGGCAGATGCGAAGCGCTTCGTCACGCTCGAAACTGCAGTCCGGTTCTGGCCATCTGTCCATCAGGCAATCGGCTGCCTCTCTTACGCTGCCGATTCTCTGGGGCCCGTCCGGGAAAGGCAGGACGATGACAATGGGCGCTTGCCATTTCATGTCGTACATTTCGGCTTCCTCTATGCACTACGATCCAGAATCGTACGAGAGAAAGCGGCGGAAAGTTGCACCGACGTTGAGCTGGGCAGGGCAGGCCTCAGGATTTGTCCTTTCTGACGCCCAGGCGTCTTAGAAATCCCGGCGCGTAAATGACGCATGCGATGGATGCAGCCAGCATCAGAAGCGAAATTGCCAGTTGGACCACGTTGTACCGGAGCGAGCCCTCGGCAAAGAACCAGCCCGAAATGATGCCCGCAATGGCAAATGGGATACGTACGACGATGGGGAACCACATGGGACAGTCCTTTTCTAAAGAAGCAGCAGGCGCTTCACCACCGGCCCGAGCTGTGAGTACGGCAGGAAGGCAGCCCCCGCGGCAAGCAGCGGCAAGAGTGCAGGAACAAGCAACACTACCATGTTTTTCCGGTTGATCAGCAGACCCGATGTCCTCAGTGCAGCAGTCCAGATCGGCTTTATATCGTGAAGCTCGGCGAATTGCTCCTCCTGCAGATCGTCGCACATGTTGCTGCCGAGTGTCGTCCGCTCGTTCCACCTCTCGTAGTCGGTCGCCTTGGCCATTGCGAGCAGAATGGTTTTCTTCTTCAACTCGACGATCTTGGCCCCGGGCTTGAAAAGCGGCAAGACGTAATAGAGCGTCACGATGACCAGCCACGCGGCGCATATGATTGTAAAGAGCGTCGGGGTCAGTGGCTGGCGCTCCATGACATGGCCAATGGCTGCCGCCGCCACGCAGCTGACCGCCAGCGTGAAGAGGCCGTAGCCTGCCGGATAGAAGCCCAGGAAGCCCAATCCCGCATGATCGTCCGGATGGGTTACGACAAGCCGCAGGCGGCAGTCGGAGATGTCTGAAAGAAACGCTGCCCAGACGAGGTGCTTCCAGATCAGCCTCGAAAGGAGAAACCAGTAGATCGTATTGCTGACGGCCAGGCACCAAACGCCGGCAAGCGTCTGTGAGGCCGCAGACGAAGCCCACGAGGGAGCGTTGCCGCCAAGGAAGCTGGCGGCATTCGCGCCGGAGGCGGCGAATGCCAGGAGCAGGCATATCGCTTCGGGTATGGTCGCGACAGTCCGTTCTCGGGCGCGCTCGAGTGCCTTGCGGCCCTCGGTGCGCGACACGGAAGCAAGTAGCGGCACGCGAAAAACAAGCGACGTGCATTCGTCGATCGCGAAAGCGATCGGCTTTTCGGAAAGGGTCAGCAGTATCGGAGCGATGAGGAACTTCGCCCAGGCGCCCCAATCCTGAAGAAACAGGCCTGCAAGGTAGGCGCCGCCGGTCGATAGCAGCATCAGGACGGGGACGACCCAAGCCAGCAGGGCAAGGCACAAGGCACGCCATCCCCGTTTGCGCAGTCCCAGCCATGACATGAGTTCATAGAAGGGGCCGCCATGCATGATCCGGATTCTGCTTTCTTCGTCATCCACCGTCACTTGCGGCCTCCGTGGACGCGGCCAGCTTGTTCCGTCGAACAAGTGCGGAGGCCGGCGCGGCACCGCTGGCCTTTTCGTCACCGCCGACGTTGACGGTCGGTTGGGCGAAATCGATGCCATTTGCCTTGAAAGCTTCGCGAATCTTCAGATACGCCTTGCGGCGGATGTAGGTCTGCATTCCCGGCACCGTCATCATCCCGAAGCTCAGCACGATGCCGTAATCGCCAAACTCTTCCACGCCCTTCAGTTTCAATGGTTGAAGAAACAGGGGACCAAGTTCGGGATCCTGCGTGAGCTCCGCGCCGATCTGTTTCGTGAGCTTGCGCGCCTTTTCCACATCCGTGTCGAACCCGACGGTAATGCGAAACTTGTCGATCACCCAGTCGCGGCTCATGTTTTGCACCGCGCCGAGCTCGCCGAACGGCACGGTGAAGACGGGGCCGCGATGGTGGCGCAGCCGCACCGAGCGCAAGCTGAAGCCCTCGACGGTGCCCTTGTAGTTCTTGGCCTGAATATACTCGCCCACGCGGAATGCGTCGTCGAACATATAGAAGACGCCGCTGATGATATCCTTGACCAGCGTTTGCGAACCGAACCCCAGGGCGACGCCGAATATTCCGGCGCCGGCGATCAGGGGGCCGATCTGTACGCCGAATTCGGAAAGCACGATCAGGCCCGCCATGACCGCCACGATGACGGCAAGCGCGTTTCGCAGGATCGGCAACAGGGTGCGGAATCGCGCCTGGCGGGCGGCGTCGGCCGGCGGGAGGCTCGATGTGTCCAAAGACGCGGCCAGGGTGCGATCGATCCAGTTCCGCGCAAGTTGCCAAGCCAGATCGGCAAGCAGGAGGATGACGACGCTTTTCAGGAGCCCGTAGAAAATGGCCGTCACGACCGGATTACTGTGGCCGAGCCCCTCGGGGTTCAGTCGCCAGACGATGGCGAGCCAGCCGGCCGCGGCGGCGATGACGATGGCGCGAGCGCCTCGAACCACGAGTACCCGCCTGATACCGGAGGTGTCGTTCCCGGCGAAACGTTCGGCGGCGCGTCCGATCCCGGACAGAAGCCCGGGAAGTCCGACCGCATAAAGCCCCAGCCAGAACAGCGATTTGAGACCGAAGGCCCAGAAGCACCAGACAATGACCAGCAGGAGCGTCAAGGCCGCCTTCGAATTTTTCGTGCGCTGCGGCGATGACGACCAGATGGCCTCGATCGCGAGCGCGAGAATCACGATCGAAAAGCCGACCGCAATCGCATCGGCGACGGCCGACGGCAATTCGAGTGGCTGCGCCAAAGCGGCACTGGCGATGGCGATGATGACGACCGCAAGAAGGATGCGGCATCTCAGGCGCAGCGAGCGGTGAGAAACGGCAAAGCCGACCAGCACGGAGCCGGCGCGAAAGACGATGAAGCCTGCGAGATAGGCAAGGAGGACGATACGGGCGAGAGGTGGCCATTCGACCGCGAAGAAGACCACTGCGATGCCCAGGGCAAACACGCAGATGGGGGCAAGCTGCGCCATCAGGCTTCCCGTGGAGGATCGGATGCGCCGATATATCCATTCGGCGGCCAGGCCCAGCGCGACCAGACCGGCAAAGATCAGGAAAACGGGTGCGAAGCCATGGCTGATCGCGTCCTGGCGCACGCGCAGCGAGGCCGAAAGAAGCTCCGATGGAATCGATGGAATTGCAGAGACAATCTCGTGGATGTGGGCCCGGGTGGTGGCTTCCCAATTCGCCAGGCCGCCGGACGCGAGCCCTGCGGGAGCGGTGGGCGCGCCGGCGGCTTGTGACCGTGCCGTCAGCCATGTGCGAATGTCCGGGTCCTCGAGAAGCTTGACGAACTCGTCGATCTTCCGTTGCTGACCGGGCCCTGCTGTCGCTTCCGTCTGGATGCCGGCGGCCAGGAATACACGTGCCATGATCCAGCTCATTGCGATGGCTTTCTGATCGGGAACTGGAAGTTCAGGCCTGCGAAGATCTGCCATCGCGGTGCGCCGGGCCCGTCGTGCCAGACGGTATATTGCGGTTCGACAAAGGCGTTCATCGTAATGCCGCTCTCCAGGGGGACCACCTTGCCCAGGCCGAGGCCGACAGGGATGTAGCTGCTGCCGTTTTCCAGATTGAAATTCCAGGTCGCCGACGACCGGACGTACCAGCCGTCCTTGAGATTGAAGTTGACGATAGGCTGCACCGTCAGGAGATTGACGTCTTCACGGTCTTCCTTGCCGGCGAACGAGGTCTGGTAGGTGAGCAGTCCGCCCAGCAGCCCCCATTCCTGGGGAACGACGGCCACGCCCGCTGCGCCA
Source organism: Martinezella lusitana (assembly GCF_010668395.1). Taxonomy (GTDB): domain Bacteria; phylum Pseudomonadota; class Alphaproteobacteria; order Rhizobiales; family Rhizobiaceae; genus Rhizobium; species Rhizobium lusitanum_A. The sequence continues at coordinate 179,587 of NZ_WUEY01000011.1, read as the reverse complement.
ACCTGCCATTTTCCACTTCCAAGCGACGTATCGGTCGCGGTCGGCAGCACTACCAGCGGCCCCGCGCCGAAGGTAATGTCGCCCTTCTTCGGTAGAATGAAGAGATCCATCAGCGTGAGGTCGCCGAGACCCGTCACATAGCCGGTCGGCACGTCGGGCGATGTGGCTATGGGCAAGGTGAACCGGAACAGTTGCGGCGCGCCTCCGAGGTCGGAGGGGATCAAGCCGCGCAGCAGGAACTGGTTTGCCTTCGGGTGGCCGGGCGTGTCGATGAAGCTCGGAACGTAATAGTCCTGCAGATTGATCGTAATCTTGGGCGTCAGAGGGTTATTGGCCTCGTTGACGTCAGAATGCTCCTGAGCGGCAGCCGTTCCCGCACAAAGGATAGTTGCGATCAGCCAGGCTTTCATTTGCATTCTTGCGGCCTCCGGGCAAATTGCCGTCATGAAGCCACGTTCGCCACGCGCATGCGAGTACGCAACAGTAAACAGTCCCGTAAACGATCCGTGCGCCGCCGAGATGTCGGGCCATTTACGGTAACGTACTTACGTTTCATCTAAAACATCCCATACTCGGTCGATCACCTCGATGGGGGAAGGTCGTCGTTAGATGGATAGGCGAGGCGGCGAAGCGAGCAGGACAAGCAAGGCGGCACAGCGCGGACTTTGGCGTCTGATGTTGAAGCTGCCTGCCTTGCGGGGCCGGCTTCAGATTCTCGCGGTCAGAAGCCGGCGGCTGGACGACCTCTTCGAGGCATACGAGGAGGCGAGTCTCGCGCTTGAACGATTTCAGAAAGACGGAGGCGGCAGCGGCGGCCCCCTCGTCGATGAGTACGAGGCCGTCTGCCGCGATATCGAAGCCGATGTCATCCAATTCATTCTGCAAAGCGGGTCAAGCTTTGCGGAATGAACCGTGTTTTCCACCTCAAAAGTTGGGAGAAATAGAGATGGTCCACGACGCGGGCTCTCAGGCATTTCAACGGTCTTCGTTTCCGCCAAATCTGCTGGCCTGGACCGGTACTTTGCTTGTTGCATGCGCTTCTCCAGCCATGGCCGACAACTATACCAATCTTGTCGTGCCCCCCAATTCCTCGTTCGTGCTGTCGAGCGGCGACACCGTCACCGGCACGAACAACACCGCACTCAGGATTCAGCGCAACTCGACCGTGACCCTGTCCAACGGGCCGGTGGCTGGGCCGATCACCATCAACTCGTCCGGCACCAACGGGCATGGTATTTGGACGACGACCGATGGCTCAGGGAGCATTACCGGAACGTCATTGACTTTCGGATCCGGTGTTACGACCAATATCTCGACGAACGGCAATCTTTCCTATGGCATTCATCTCGGCGCCGGAGCCCAGACCCATCTGGTCTTCGAGCAGGGATCGACGACCAACATCCGCGCCTATCTTGGAATGATGCTCGGGGCATCGGCGGCGGCGACGCCGGCCCTGACCAACGATGTTGTCCTGAGGCCCAACTCCATCGTCAATATCGACGCATACCAGCAGCCGGGGATATTCCAGGGCATCAGCATGAGCGGCGGCGCATCGCTGCATTTGGATGCAGGCAGTCAGCTTTCGGTCCATGTCGCGGATGGCGGGACGACGGGCTACGACAGGGGCATTCTCGTGTCGCAGAACGTCAATACGGGGCTCGGCGGTATTCTGACATCCGATGCCGGTTCTCTGCTGACGATCGATACGCACTCGAACAATCAGTCGGATGGCCTCTACACCATCAATACGGGACGTAGCGATCTCAGGGGCGTCACGCAGATCACGACCACAGGCGATCTTAGCGCCGGCGCATTTCTATATGCCGACCCCGACATGACGCGGCTCACAATATCGGCCGAAGGGCCCGGGCGATCGAGCATCAGTACCTCGGGCACCGAGAGCGAGGGATTGTTCATTTATCGGGGGCACGCGCTCATCGGTCGTACGGATGTATCGACAACAGGGGACACCTCCGCGGGAGCCTTCGTCTATGGACCCGAGAGCAGTCTGGTGACGGAAGATTCGACCATAACGACCGTCGGAAGCGGCTCCGACGGGGTTGTCGTCCACTCGGGAGCGACCGTTTCCGGCAGCGACACGGACATCGCGGTGAGTGGCGCCGGCTCCATTGGCCTGTTCCTGACGGGCAGCGGAACGGAACAGACCGCCAGCTTCAGTGGCGGCTCCATTGCCAGCAACGGCACGGCGATCGGTGTCGGCGGCGGCACGGGGGGTGTCAGCCTCGATGGCGTTACCGTCAAGGGGATCGACTGGCTCGACGTCAAGAGTGCAAGCGCGTTTCGGGCACTTCCGACGGTCAGCTTCGGGATCGATCAGGTCGCCGACGACGGCACGCTCGTTCGCACCTCGCTGTCTCCCGTTGCGGTCGTCGCTGCCGGATCGACTACCGCCAACGTAACGGCGCGCAACTCGACGCTGACCGGCGCCGCCTTCACCGAGCCGGGAAGCGTCTCGAACGTGACGCTCGTCGATACGTTGTGGACGATGACCGGAAGCTCCAACCTGACGAACCTGATCAATGATCCGAGCCTTATCCAATACACGCCTCCGGTCGGCGATCCGACGGTGCTGGCGAGCTACAAGACGCTGACCGTCGCCAATTATGTCGGCCAAGGCGGCGAGATCGGTCTGAACACCTATCTGGGCGCGGACGGATCTCCCTCGGACAGGCTGATCGTCGACGGGGGTACGATCACCGGCAACTCGACGCTTGCCGTGAAAAACACGACGGGTCCCGGCGCCCTGACCACGGGCGACGGCATCCTCGTCGTCGACACCGTCAACGGGGCAACCTCGGTGCCGACTGCCTTCACGCTGGCGAGCGACTATGTGACGGAGCAGGGTGAGCCGGCGGTCGTCGGCGGCGCCTATGCATATACGCTTCACTACGGAGGGGTCGGCGCGAATGCGACCGACAACAACTGGTATCTTCGCTCCGATGCGCCATCCTCGACACCTGGTTCGCCCGAGCCGCTCTACCAGCCCGGCGACCCTGTCTACCAGGTCTATCCGCAGGTTCTGATGGCTCTGCAGTCCTTGCCGACGATGCAGCAGCGCGTCGGAAATCGCTATTGGACGGAGCCCGCCGTTCCAGAGCAGGTGTTCTGCAAGGATCCGACGCAGAACTTCCGATGCACGGTCACCCCCGAGCAGGCGAGCTATTACGGAGACGGGAAGGCGACAATCGAAAGCAACGCCATCTGGACCAGAATTGACGGGCTTCATGGCCACTACGAGCCTCGCACGGCGACCGCCTCCATGGACTACGACATGGACATATGGCGGCTGCAGGCCGGCCTCGACGGATTGCTGTACGACGCCAAGGACGGGGCGAAACTTGTCGGCGGGGTGTCGTTTCACTACGGCCGGGCCGTCACCGACGTTTCGTCGGTGTTTGGCGACGGCAGTCTTCGAACGGACGGCTACGGATTCGGCGGTACGCTGACATGGCTCGATAGCACCGGCTTCTATGTCGACGGTCAGGCATCCCTGAGCTGGTTCGAAAGCGATCTTTTCTCCGACGCCGCTCATCGCGATCTCCAGGACAACAACGGCGGCTTTGGCTATGCGCTGTCTGTGGAGACCGGCAAGAAGATCGAGCTGCATGACGACTGGACGGTCACTCCCCAGATTCAGCTCGCCTATTCAAACGTCCGCTTCGACAGTTTCACGGACACGTTCGGCGCCAGAATATCGTCGGGCGGCAACGACAGCCTTCTCGGCCGGCTTGGCGTCTCCGCCGACAAGGATGCAAGCTGGAAGGACGAGGCCGGCAAGACGCGACGCAGCCATCTCTATGGCATCGCCAATCTCTACTACGAGTTCCTTGATCCGTCCGTGGTCGAGGTCTCCGGGGTCGGTTTCGAGACCGGCAACGAACGGCTATGGGGTGGCTTGGGCGTGGGCGGCAGCTATAATTGGAATGACGACAAGTATTCCGTGTATGCGGAGCTTTCCGCCAATACCAGCCTCAAGTCGCTTGGCGACAGCTACTCCCTCAACGGCACGGCCGGATTTCGCGTCAAATGGTGAGGCGTTCGAGAAAACCGGGCTGGCGAGAACCATGTCCTGTCGATCGGCGACGGCTTTGCGACAGGATTCATAGGGCGACGACAGGCGCGGGGTATGCAGCTTGACGTTTGTCCGTCGCCTCGCTCCCCTCATATGTGCCGGCGCGCTCGGCCTTCTTGTCTCCTGCGCGCATCAAGATGTCGATGGCGCGCCGAAGTCCGCGGAAATTCGGCCCTATGCCGATGAACCATACAATGTCAGGCCGATCGACAGAAGCAAGTTTGCCTCGCGGTTCCGCCCGGCGACCGTGACGGCCCCAGTGGGTTACGCGCCGGGAACCATTGTCGTCGATACCTCCGCAAGGCAGCTCTATTTCATACTGGGTGACGGAAAGGCGCGCCGCTATGGGATTGCCGTCGGCGCGTCGGGCCATGCCTGGTCCGGGGTTGCGACCATTGGAAGGATGGCGAAATGGCCGGCCTGGTATCCGACGGACGACATGCGCAGCGATGCTCCGGAACTGCCGCATCGGATTGAGCCGGGGCCGGGCAACCCCCTGGGTGCGCGCGCGCTCTATCTTTACAAGAACGGGATCGACACCCTTTACCGCATTCACGGCACCTCGGAGCCCTGGACGATCGGCAAAGAAGTCTCTTCCGGCTGCATCAGAATGGTGAACGAAGACGTGATGGAGCTTTACGCCCATGTGTCAAAGGGCACCGTTGTCTTCGTTCTGTAACGCATTTGTCGGCCGCAAGTGTCCCACTGGCGCGCATCGACGCTCTGCCGATTTTCCTCGCCGGGCAAAACGGGGAAGCTGGAAGACGGGCCGGTGCGGAAAACGTCTCGGATCGATACCATGGTCGCATCGAAATTGATCACGTATTAGTTTTATTTAGCGCTTTCGATGCAACTCCAAATTTTTGTCTGTGACTTGCTGCGCACCCCATGATATGTGGGGGTAATTAATAATATTATACATTAGTCGATTTGCGCATGCGGGGGAGCTGCGAAATGGCTGTCGAAACATCTGAGATCAGGTCGGGAGAGGTCTCTCTTGAGAAGGCGAGACTGGAGCTTGAGCGTCTGCTGTCGGACGACCGCTTCCGGGTATCCGACCGGCAGCGCGATATCCTGCGATATCTTGCGGAACGTCGGCTCGCCGGTTGCGAAAGTGGTGTGAAGGCATATTCGATAGCCCTTGATGTCCTCGGCAGGCCAAGCGGTTTCGATGCTGCAAACGATCCGATCGTTCGCATAGAGATCAGCCGCCTGAGAACCAGCCTCGAAAGCTACTACGGCGTCTTCGGCGCGGATTTGGGCGTGTCGGTCTACATACCGAAGGGGAGCTATCTCACCCTGTTCCTGAAGACGCCCGACCGAGGCGGCGTCGAGGATTTGCCCGTAAACGGCGGCTTGCCGGCACCTTTGCGCGATTCCGTCCGCGTCGCCGACGTCAGACGGCCATCGCGTCCGAGATGGAAATGGCTTCTGGTTGCAGGGGCGGCGGTGTCTGTTGCCTTGTTGCTGGTGACAGCCGGCACTCTTTATCTCCTGCCGAACACCACGAGCAAACCCAGCCTCACGCTCGCCATGACGGCCGTATCCGCCGATCTGAACGACGAGGCCGCGCAGACAACGGATATGCTGCTCACCGCCCTCACGCAATTTCAGACCGTCGTCGTCGCGAAGCCGTCCCTGGAATCGAGCCGGAGCCTTGGGGTCTTCCCGAGATATGACGTTGAGATGAAGTATTACGGCACGAGCGACGATCATAGTGTGTGGTGGCAGATCGTGGACCGCATGTCCGGCGAGCTGTTGAAATCGGGCGTCGAAACCGTCGAGATCAGCGGCAGGAGCCCGGCGGCTGTCCGGGAGGAAATAACCGGAATACTGGCAAGGCGCATCGCCGCCACCCATGGCGTCGTCAACACATTCGAAGTGCAGAGCAGTCCGAAGGGAGCGCTTGGAAATGCATGTGTGCTGCGCGCCGAATATGCGTTGGACGAAGGCGGCAGCCGCGGCATTGCCGCCGCGTCCCTCTGTCTTGAGCGCACGCTCGCGCGCACGCCTGACGATCCCGATGCCAACGCCCTGCTTTCGCGCATCCTGCTTGCTCCGCGCGACAGCGCCATCGATGCAGCCACGCGCGCGCGGTCGCTGGAATTGGCGAAACGCGCCGTGCTGCTTGCGCCGCTTTCCGACCGGGCACAGACGGCGCTGATGATCGCGCATTTTCTGGATGGAAGGACAGATGCGGCGATCGAGGCGGGCAATCGGGCAATGGCTCTCAATCCGAACAATCCGGATGCCGCCGCTTCTTTGGGCCTCGTGCTATTTTCCGCCGGATATTGGAAAGCGGGCGTGGATCTGGCGCAGACCGCAAGCAACGAGAGCGACACGCCGCCGCGCGATGCCATGGTGGTGCTGGCGCTCGACGCCTACCGAAACGGCAATTGGTCCGAAGCATCGCTTCTGTCAGATCGCGTCAACTGTACGGACTTCATCGTTCGTGCCGTGAGAGCGGCCGCATCGGGGCAGCTCGGAGCCACGGATGCGAATGCCCTCCTCAACGACGTGAAGGGATCCGACCACAACTTCGAAGACCTGTTTCGCGACCGGATGGCGACGGCTCGTATGCGGCCGGAGATCGTGGCCGACCTCGAGGCCGGCCTTTCGAAGGCAGGTGCAAATTTCCCGACCGTCATCAGCGCCCAGCAGCCGTAAATTACAGCCCGGTTTACCGTTGCGTACTTGCGCATGACCCCCCGGCACGAGATCCTTCGTTAGAATAGTGATTCTACTTGGGATTGTGTTCAAGGGGGCTGCATGAAGTCGTATCATTTGGTCTGCCTGATGGCTGCGGGTGCTTCCTTGCTGCTGTCGGGTGTGGGCGTTCATGCCGCAGAAAATGGAACGGGCTTCTATCTGCTTGGCTCCAAAGGCCCCGGTGCAGGTTTCACGCCTCCGCCGGGCGTCTATTTCGAGAACGACGTTTACATCTATTCCGGTAGCTTGGGTGGCGGCAAATCCTTGCCGACGGGTGGCCGGGTTGCGGTCGGCGTCGATGGGAATGCCGTCTTCGAATTGCCGACAGTCCTGTGGATCCTTCCCGAGGATGTTGCCGGCGGCCGGTTCGGCCTTTCCGCGACGGTGCCGGTCGGCTGGATGAAGACGTCCGCGGATCTGACCTTGAAAGGTCCGCGAGGCCACGCGGCGGACGGTAGCGTGACGGATACGGTATTCACTGTTGGCGATCCCGTGGTCAGCGCTTTGCTTGGCTGGGAATCGGGCAATTTCCACTGGCAGACCGGCGTCATGGTTAACGTGCCGATCGGCGACTATCAGGACGGGGAAATATCCAACGTGGCCTTCCATCACTGGGGCGCGGACGTCTCGACATCGCTGACGTGGCTTGATCCCTCGATCGGCCTGGATCTCTCGGGAACGGTCGGCATGACGTTCAATGCCGAAAATCCGGCGACCGACTACAGAACCGGTAACGAGTTCCATTTCGAATGGGCGGCCGTTCAGCATTTCAACGAGCAGTTCGATGCCGGCCTGGTTGGCTATTATTATCAACAGGTCACGGGTGACAGCGGGCAAGGTGCCACGCTCGGCGACTTCGAGGGACGGTCGCTCGCAATTGGCGCGACGGTGGGCTGGACCTTCAAGGTCGGTGAACTTCCGCTATCCACGCGCCTGAAATATTTCCATGAATTCGACACGAAGAACCGAGCAAGCGGCGATGCTGTCTTGCTCACTCTCTCAATGCCGTTGTCGATTACAAAGCCGGTCTCCGCGCAATAGGCGAGACCCCCCTCGCGGGTTTCCGTGATCGCTGTCGGCTTGAGAGAGGCCGGGCGAACCCGCCGTTCGCGCCTGAATTCGGCGCCATGAGCAAAGCCCCACGAATATGGCTGCCGCTCCGTCAGGCTCATGACGGAGCGGCTTTATCGTCATTGTTCGAAGGCGAAGATCTTCTTCCAGTCGGTCTTCATGTCAACGACCAGCCAGTTCCGGCGTTCGGCCTCGTTCAGCGCCTTGTCGAGCTTGCCAAAAGCAGATTGGCGGTCATAGGCATATTCCCGGTCTGCGTCGGTATGGTGGACCAGCATCGCAAAGCCCGGTCCTTTGGCGGCCGTCACCCATCGCATCATCTCGTAGTCGCCATCGGAGTTGCCTGCCACGAAGATCGGCTTGCGGCCAATGAACTTGTTGATGCCCACCGGTTTGCCTCGGCCGTCGTCGACGAAATCTATCTTCGGCAGGCGCTTCAGCACAGGCACGTCGCCGACGATGGCATATTCCGTGGCAATCGTGCTGCCGACGACCTGTTCGGGAGGAATGCCGTACAGACGCTCGCTGACCGGCCGCATGAATTCGACGCCGCCGCCGGAGACGATGTAGGTCTTGAAGCCGTTGGCGCGCAGGTATTCCAGGAGCTCGCGCATCGGCAGATAGGTCATGTCGGTGTAGAGCTTGCCTGTTTTCGGATGGGTTGCCGTTGCAAACCAGTCCGTGACGATCTTGCTGAACTGATCGGTTGTCATGCCGGCATGGGTTGCCGTTCCCAGTTCCATGATGCCCATCTCGCCGCCCTTGGCCAATCCCTTGAGATCGCCGTTCAAAATGCTCTTGAACGGTTCCTTGGTCTTCCATTCCGGGTGTTGCGGAGCGAGCGTCTTGACACGGTCCAGCATAAAGCCGAGCTGGGGATAATATGGCTGTTCCGTCCAGAGCGTTCCGTCATTGTCGAAGACGGCAATGCGGTCTTCCGGCGCCACATAGCCTTCGCCTCCTTCGGTGACCGTCGCCTTCACGAAGTCCATGATGCGTGATTTGGCGGCAGTGTCGTTCCACGACGGCAAAGGTTCCTGGGCCAAGGCCGGGAGTATGCCGACCAGGATCATCACAAGCGCTGCGATCAAGGAAGCAAGCGTTGCCTCCGCCCTGTCATAAGCTGTTCTCATCGTCGCTCTCCTCATGCGGAAATCCGCTTGATGCATCGGAAGCCAACATGGCTCGTGGAGGTGTCTTCCGGTTCGGCATGCCGCGCCGCCGGTCTGTACCGGCGGCAGTAGTTCGGTGCGCAGAGATGCGAGCCGCCTTTCAGGACACGGCGCGGAATTCGGATGTCCGGTTGGCGCGGGTCGTAGCTGGCGTCAGCTCTGCCGCCTCGGGGATTGGCAGGAATGCAGCATGAATGCTCCGCAGGCTCCGGATGGCGCGAACTCCAGTAATCGGATGTCCATTCCCAGACGTTGCCGATCATGTCGTAGAGGCCATATCCGTTGGGGGGAAACGAACGGACGGGGGTCGTGCGCTCCTGTCCCTTGGGCTTTGTCGTGTGGGTCGGGAAGGTGCCTTGCCAGGTATTGGCCATCGGCCGGCCGGCCGGTTGCAATTGGTCACCCCAGGCAAATTCCGTGTCCTCGAGGCCGCCACGGGCCGCAAGTTCCCATTCCGCCTCTGTCGGCAGGTCCAGACCCGCCCAATCGGCATAGGCCTTGGCGTCATGCCAGGCGACATGAACCACCGGATGATCCAGCTTGCCGCGCAAGTCGCTTAAGCCTCCAAGCGGCCGGCGCCAGTTGGCGCCGAACTTGAAGGTCCACCATTGTTGAATATCCGGCCCATCGACGGATTTCGGCTGGAAGAAGACAAGGGATCCGGCTCTGAGCATTTTGGGGATTGCACCCGGATAGTCTTTCGGATCGGGCGCCTTTTCCGCAACCGTCACGTATTCCGTCGCCTTCACGAACTCCATGAAGCGGCGATTGGTGACGGGAGCTTCGTCGATCCAGAAGCCGTTGACCTTGACCGGATGAGCCGGAGCCTCCTCCGGATAGTGGTGATCGGAACCCATCATGAAAGTCTGGCGGGGTATCCAGACCATGCCGGCCGGTCCCGCTTCTTCTGACGCCGTGCCGTCGAAAGCCAGTGCCATTCTTGCCTCCGGTTCGTGAGAGGCCATGTTTGCGTGTCATGGCACGGCTGATAAGTACGTAACAGTAAATGTCCGGGTCGTTTACGTAAGCCAGCTGTAAAAGTGCTTCATCGTGAAACTGAACGGTTTCAGCCCGGATTCAACTCGGGCAGAAAATGCTTCGGCGAGGAAGCCCCAGGCCGGCTTTCCGTCTTTGCCAGAAGACGTGCAACCCGGCGCCGCGCAAAGCCTCCTTCTCGGCCGGCATACAGCTCTTCCTCGAGGCGGCGGACATTGTCACGCACTTCCTGCGGCTGCCGATCCGACCAGTCCTGGAGCGTCCTGTATCCCTCGAACCGGCTCCATTGCTGGAGTGCGGCATAGACCTGCGGCAGATCGGCGGACAGGAGCTTGGCTCTCAGGCGCCTGAGCCGCGATCGTCGGGATGTCGATATGCGCAAGCGGACGTCCCGCAGCATCCTCGCGGCCTGTCTCGGGAGGCGGCGGGCCAGCCAGATGGCGAGCACCAGAAACAGCAATACGGCAACTGCGACGACGATGAGGCGGGATCCTTCGGCGAATTTGCGCCGGCCGTCCCTCTGCGTGGGAACGATCCCCGCCGTTGCAGGGGCAGCGGTCACGGTGACATCTCCCGCAGTCAGGTGGGCGAAGGCCTGGCTGTGAGCATCGACATCGAACCAGGGATAATCGATCGCCGGAAGCGCAAATCGTCCTGGCTTCGTTGCCGTATAGACGATGGTTTCGGTGCGGCGGCTCGCCGTTTCCCTGCCAAGAGCGACATTGTCTTCGAGCTTTGGCTGCCTGATGTACTGATCGAGCCCCGGCGCACTCTCGAACCGGATCGGGGGGATCAGCATCGATTGGGTATCGGACGCCGTAATCGTGATCGTCCGCACCAGAGCGTCGCCGGTCCTCATGGCTTCCGGGTCGCGATCGAAGGATTGTTTGATCCGAAGGCCCCGGGCGGCGAAGATCGGCGCGGAATTGTCGTCACCCTTGCCGACTGTGAAAGCGAGCGGTTGGGTTGCGGCAACAGCGGTCGTCGGCGTTCCATCGGCCGAATATCCAAGCTCGATCTGGATCCCCGGTACATTAAAGGCGCCCGAGACTTGCGGAACCACCACATAGCCGCGGGCGATGATGGAGTATTGCGTGCCGTCTATGGTCTGCACCGCGTTGCGAGCACGTTCCTCCGAAAGCGTCACCAAGGCATTCGGCATATCGAACAGGGGAAACTGCGGCGGCGAGGTGAAATAGTTCGGCGCGAAGACCTGGACGGTGATATGCAGTTGCTGCCCCGGCACGATGTTCTTGCCATCGTCAATATCCGCCCGCGCAAACGGCCCCGCCGCCATGGCGGTGGCAGGCACGAGCATAGCGAATACCAGCATTAGCCAGTTCATGGCCGTGCTCCCTTGGTCTCCAGGGCAAATCGCCGCGCCATCAGGTCTGCCGGGCTGATCGGGATATTCCGGATCCACATTTCCGCTGTCTGTTCCGCAAGGTTCACCGTGCCGGCCTTGCCACGCTTGCCCTTGTCGTCGAACTGGATGCTATCGGGCTTTTCGTTCGGCTCCTGCGCCTGATCGTCGTCTTCCTGCTGCTTCTTCAGCCGCTCGGCGATTGCGAGATTTGCCTCGGCCTCCGGCCAATCCTTCCTTGCCGCAAGCGCTCTGCGATAGGCGTCGACGGCCTCGTCGAACTTGCCCATGTGCATCAGGCAATTGCCCTGATTGTACCGGCTTTCCGGCGTGTCGCTCGCGGCAAAGGTGTCGTAGGCTTGATCGAAGTGGCCAGCGCGGTAAAGAGCGATGCCTTTCCACGGCGGATCCTTGAAGAGCTTGGCGGCCGTCTCGAAGTCGCCGTGCTCGAAAGCCAGCCGTCCCTGCTGGTCCGGCGTCAGCCACATATCCGCAAATTCCCCGGCGCTTGCTTCAATCGGCGTAAGCAGACGGATTGCCACCATGGTCGCCATCAGCTTCACAACCCAGCCGCGCCGGAACGACAATGCGAAAAGCAATGCCGCCGGCATGAGGAACCACCATCCCAGGTCATGCCAGCGGTCGCTATCCTTGGAGCTTTGCCGAACAAAGTTCGCTTGGATGTTTCGAGCGATCCACCGTATATCGGTGTCGCCATCCGTCATGGTCGCGACATCGGCATCCATCGCGGTGGCGGTCTTTTGCAATGCGTCCGTGTCGAGCCCCGAGGCGGTTTCGTGACCACCCGATACCGCGCCCGGATTGCCCCTGGCCGGATTGAGCGAACCGCCGGCGGCCGTCCCAAAGCCGAGGATCAGGATGTCGTTTTCGATGCTCTTGGCAGCCGTGATCGCGGCGTCCTCCACCCCGTCCGTCAGAAGCAGGATCGTTCCACTCGAACCGTCCGTCTTCAACAAGCTGTCGGCCAGCAGAAGCGCAGCGGGCGTGTCCTTGCCAGGCTTCGGCATTATGTCGGTTGCCAGCGCGTCCGTGTAGGTTTCGATCAGGGCGTCATCGTCGGTTAAAGGCACGACAAGATGCGCGCTTCCCGCGTAGGCGATCACGGCTGCGCGCGCGCCTTGCCTCATCGCCAGAATGTCATGGATCTTAAGCTTTGCGCGCTCGATCCGGCTCGGACTGATATCGGTGGCGTCCATTGATCGCGAAAGATCGACGGCGATGACGAGGGCGGCCGTGTCTGCGGCAAAGGGCGATGCCTCGCGCTTCCATGTCGGCCCTGCCAGGCCCACCGCCATCAGGGCAAGCACCAGGGCGAGCAGCCAGACCGGCCTCAGGTGGCGCTGCTGATCCGGCTCGATCAGAAGGTTGTCGAGCAGATGCGGCGCGATCATGCCTTTCCAGTGCCGCCGAATATCCGTCGTTCGTGACGCCAGCCAAACGATGATTACAGGCAGGACGATGGCCGCCAGCCACCACGGCCTTAGAAAATGGAAATCGGAGATCATCCTGCGAACCTCCGCCTTGCGACTCCGATCATGCCGGAAGAGAGATACCAGCCGGATAAAAGCAGAACTGCGGCGGCGAGCGGCCACGGGAAAAGTTCGATGCGCGGACGCCAGGAGAGGCTCCGCTGCGCCTGCGGCGTGATTGCGTCGAGAACATTGTAGATGGCAGACAGAGACGTCTGGTCGCTGCCGAAGAAGTAACGTCCGCCTGTTTTTGCCGCGATCTGTTGCAGCGTCGCCATATCCAGCTTGTCCTCGCCGCTCGCCTTCGGATCGCCTATGCCGATGGTGTGGATCGTAATGCCCTTGGTCCTGGCGATTTCGGCGGCCTTCAGAGGCGGCATCCGGCTGGCCGTGTCGTTACCGTCGGTGAGCAGGATCAGGACTTTTTCCGGCATGTTCGTCTTGTCGAACATCCGAATGGCGAGGCCGAGCGAGTCTCCCAATGCCGTGCGCGGCCCGGCGATGCCCGGAAGCAGGTTTGCGACCATCTTGCTCACCAGCGGATGATCCATTGTGAAGGGCGCGAGCGGGTAGGGGGCGTCGCCAAACGCAATCAATCCGATCCTGTCGCCGGTCCGCTTCGCAATGAAGTCTGTAACGGTCTGCTTGACCGCTTCGACGCGCGGCTCCGGCGATCCGTCAGGCTTGGCGAAATCCCTTGTGTCCATCGATTGGGAAAGGTCGAGAGCCAGCAGAATGTCGCGCTGCGGTTCCGATTTTTCGATCGGCGGCTCGATGAACTGCGGTCGCGCCAGCGCAACGACAAGCAGACACCATACCGTTGCCTGCATGGCCGCCTGTGATCGGGTTCTTCCCGCGATGACGGAGCCTTGAGACGGTGTAATGCCGGCCGCCTTGGCGACATCGTCGAAAAAAGGCAGCCGAACCGAAGGCTCGATCGAGTGGCGCGGAGGGAGCAGGCGCCACGCCAGCAGCGGGACCGGAAGCAAAAGGAGCAGCCAGGGCAGGGCGAGTTCATACATGATGTCCCTCGATCCATCGCCTGGCGCCGGCGATGGCGTCGCCAGCGGCCATCGGCGAGACCTGCTCCGGTGTCCCGTCCTTGCGATATTCGAGGTCGTCAAGCAGGCTCTTGAGAGCCGAATTTTCGGAACCGTCGAAGGAGGCGCCCAGAAACGCATTCCAGTCGGCGCCCGCCAAACCAGCCACACGCTCGCGCTGCCAGGTCGCGAGCGCCGTTCTTTTGACGATTTCCGCCAGCTCTTCCATCTGCCGGCGTTGCAGTCCCGTCCCTTCGACGTTGTCGGCGATCCGGTCCACGAGGCGCAAGGCTTCGCGGCGGTAGGCGTTTTTCCGGTATCGCCGCCATCTCGACCAGGCATAGGTGCCTAAGGCCGCAACGGCGACGATGAAAAGGACCGCCCATCCCCAGGTTTGCGGCAGCCAGGCAACCGGCTGCGGAACGGCAACGTCGTGCAGCGAACGAAGCGCGACGTTGGTCATCTGGTCGATGCTTGCTCCGGATGCCATCATCGCCTCCGCTGTCGCCAGGCCGCCTGCTCCAGGAGGCGCCGCAGTTGTGGCGCCGTTTCCTCGGCGGAAGACACCGGCAGCATGGGCAGGCCCAGATCCCGCTGCCAGGCGCGAAGCTCCCGGCCGCGACGACGGGCAAATGTGTCGATGGAACTGCGCACCGCATTCCTGCCGAGTGGAAGCTGGGCCTGCAATCCGCCGCCGCTGACGACGATATCGCCGCTTCGCGGCAGTTCCAGAAGAAACGGATCGTAAATCAGCAGGCAGATGACATCGTTGCGGCTCGACAGCCTGAGAAGGAGGTCGCGCGTGCGATCACCGTGGCCGTCGAAGTCGGTTATCAGGATCAGCAGATGGTCGTGATGGGCGATGTTGGCGACCTGCAAAAGCGTTTCGTCGAGCCTGGCCGGAGATGCCTTCTCGGTGTAGGTCGCGCAAAGCAGGGCGTTCTGCCGGGCGATCGCGTCGGCAAGCGCGACGACGGCGTTGCGGCTCCGATGCGGCTTGATCTCGGCAATGCCGGTATCGCCGATGACGAATCCGCCGATACGATCGCCCGAGCCGAGCGTGCGCCAGGCACATAGCATCGCCGCCTCGGCCGCCGTGACCGATTTCATGGATCGGCGACTGCCGAAGAACATGTTGATCCTTTGATCGACGATGACGATCGCGGGCCGCTCCTTCTCCTCGTCGTAGACGCGAACGACCGGTCCGCCGGTCCGCGCCGTTACCCGCCAGTCGATGGAGCGGATATCGTCTCCCGGCAGGTACTGGCGCAATTCCTCGAAGATCAGGCCGCGGCCGCGAAGGGCAGATTGCATGCGTCCCGCGAGTTGCTGATGGCTTCTGGCGCGCTGCACGAAGGTAAGGTCCCGCGCCTGGCTTTCGAGCGCGACAAGCCCTTCCGTCGTGACATGAATCCGTTCGTCGCCCTCCGCCGTCGCCCGGGAATTCATGAGACCGCCACCAGTTCCGTGATGCGATCGACCACGTCGTCCGCGCGGGTGTTGGATGCATGCGCCTCATAGGAGAGGATCAGGCGATGACGAAGGACATCGTTGACGACGGCCTTGACGTCGTCCGGGGTCACATAGTCGCGCCCGTTGAGCCAGGCCCGAGATCGCGCGACCTTGTCGAGGCCTATGACGCCGCGCGGACTTGCGCCGACCTGCAGGAGCTTGGCAAGCTCCTTGTCATAGCGGTCCGGGTAGCGCGTCGCGAAAACGAGAGCGACGATATATTTCTCCACGGGTGACGACACCGTGACGCTGCCGATTTCCTTGCGTGCCTGGAAGACGGCCTGCGGGTCGAGGCGTTCCGTCGCGACCGGCGGGTGGCCGCTATGGGCGGCGTTTTCCTCATCGCGATTGAGGCGCATGATCGCGGCCTCCGAGGTCTCGTCCGGATAGCCGACCTCCACATGCATGAGGAAACGGTCGAGCTGAGCCTCGGGGAGCGGATAGGTTCCCTCCTGCTCGATGGGATTCTGGGTTGCCATCACCATGAAGAGATCAGGCAGGGGGTAGCTTTTTCCTCCGACCGTGACTTGCCGTTCCTCCATCGCCTCCAGAAGGGCGGATTGCACCTTCGCAGGCGCGCGATTGATCTCGTCGGCGAGGATGAGATTGGCAAAGATCGGACCTTGCTGGAACTTGAACTCGCCCTTGCCGCCGTCGGAAAAATAGATCTCCGAGCCGGTGATATCCGCTGGCAGCAGGTCGGGGGTAAACTGCACGCGCGAGAGTTCGGAGTTGAGGTTCTTGGCAAGGCTTTTGATGGCGCGCGTCTTGGCAAGCCCCGGCAGGCCCTCGACAAGGAGATGGCCATTGGCAAGAAGGCCCAGCAGCAGGCGTTCCACCATGGTCTCCTGCCCGATGATGGACTGGCCGATACGCTTGCCGAGCGCGAGGATGTCGTCACGAGCGGTCATGAGGCAGCTTTCGATCTACAGATGTGAAGCGAGGCGCGCCGAAGCGCGCCTCACGGTGATCGCCTCTATTTTTCGATGCCGCGATCCTTGAAGGACTGGTCGATCGCCTTGTCGACCTGCGCACGGACGCCTTCGATGTTGAAGCTCGCACCCCGCTGGCTCGGAGGATAGGTGAGGAATGTTTGCAGGAAGGCGGCGGCCTGCAATTGACCCTTGACGAGAAGGTAGTCGTTGCGGACGAGCCAGTCGTTGTACTGGTCGGATACGATATCCGCGCGCTCGTAGGGGTCCATTCTGAGATTGAACAGCTTTGGAACCCGCCAGGTGATCAGAGGCGTTTGCCATACCGCGAAGCCTCCGGGCGCGGGCTGCTCGTGGAACACGACCTTCCAATCGTCGAACCGCGTTGCGACCAGATTGCCGTCGTCGTCGAAGTAGTAGAAGTCGTGGCGGGCGCTCTGGTCGGACTTGCCTTCCAGGTAGTCGAGCTGGTTGTAGCCGTCGAGATGGTTCTTGAAGGTCGTGCTGCTGCCTGCAGGCTGCCACCCCTTCAGCAAGCGGTCCTTGACGCCCGGATCACCGGCAGCGGCAAGAAGGGTTGGAAACCAGTCGAGACCGGAGAAGATGCCGTTCGTGACCTGGCCGGGCTGGATGTGTCCGGGCCAACGGATCATCGCCGGAACGCGGAAGGCGCCTTCCCAGTTGGTGTCCTTTTCGCTGCGGAACGGGGTGGTCGCGGCGTCGGGCCACGACCACTGGTTGGGGCCGTTATCCGTCGTATAGACGACGATGGTGTTGTCTTTGATGCCGAGATCGTCGAGCGCCTTCAGCAGCTTGCCGACATCGCCATCGTGCTCGACCATGCCATCGGCATAGTCGTTCCCCGGCATGCCGCTCTGGCCGTGCATCGATTCCCGTACATGGGTGAAGGCGTGCATGCGCGTCGTGTTCATCCAGGTGAAGAACGGCTTTTTCTGCTTGACCTGCCGGCCCATGAAATCGATCGCGGCGGCGGTGGTCTCGTCGTCGATCGTCTCCATGCGTTTCTTGGTCAAGGGACCGGTATCTTCGACCTTGCCGTCGGCCGATGCCTTGACGACGCCACGCGGATTGTAAGCCTTCAGGAATTCCGGATCGTCCTTGGGCCAATAGGGAGCTTCGGGCTCTTCCTCGGCGTTGAGATGATAGAGATTGCCGAAGAATTCGTCGAAGCCGTGGTTGGTCGGCAGATATTCGTCCTTGTCGCCGAGATGGTTCTTGCCGAACTGGCCGGTCGCATAGCCAAGCGGCTTGAGCGCCTGGGCAATCGTCATGTCACCGGGCTGCAGGCCGACGGGGGCTCCCGGAGCGCCCACTTTGCAAAGACCCGTCCGCAGGCAAACCTGGCCGGTGATGAAGGTCGAGCGGCCGGCCGTGCAACTGTTCTCCGCGTAATAGTCGGTAAACATCATGCCCTGTTTGGCAATGCTGTCGATGTTCGGAGTCTTGTAACCGACCACGCCCATGGAATAGGCGCTGATGTTGGTCTGGCCGACATCGTCGCCGAAAATGACAAGAATGTTTGGCGGGGCGGGATTGGCCGGCGCTGCCGCGGTCGTGGCGGATTGTGCATGAGCTGACGTCAGGAATGTTGTCGACGTCAAGGTCATCGCGGCGGCGAAGGTCGCGAAAAAGAGCTTGTTGGAAAGGGAGGTCATCACGTCCTCCCAGCAATTCGGTCGTTGAACATTACGGTCTCCCTATCGTCGGGCGGACGGATGCCGCCGCAGCTGGATCGTCGTCATTCGACGCAGGGAAGACTTCTTCTTTATCTACGGGCGCGGAAGTACGTAACGGTAAATGGTCGCGTTGCTGATGGTAAATGCGGACGTAAAACACGGATGTTCATTGCGTCAGCGGTTTCGATTCCGGATCTTCGGTCAAAGTCGACCCGAGATCGGTCGGCGAATGGTGCGTGTGCGGCTGTTCGACGGCGTTCAAGGGGGCGGAAATCGTCGTTGCCGCAACGGTTCCGACCGTCCTTGCGGTTCCGCCGATAACGGCCGCGACGCCTTCGCCGAGCGAAACGTTGGAGTCCGTCAGCGTCTGGCCCGTCATCAGCCGCTGGCCGATAAGCTGAACGATCTGGGGGCTCTCGGCGAATTTCCCATGGTTCATGCTGTCCCCGCTCTTGACCTTCGTCAGATCGATCGCGGTGATCCCGGCCTTTTCGAGGCGCGAGCGATAGGGTTCCTCGGCGGGGTTGATGGCGCCGAGCCTCTGGACGCGGCCGGTGATCCAGCTCGAAGCGGCGAGGGCACGGTCGTCCTGGGAGACGAATATCGTAAACTTGGGATGCGGGCTTCCCATCTCGACGAACTGCTTGGCAAAGACCTGAATGTCGATATCGGGCGAGGCAAGAATGACATCGCGGATCTTGGGGTCGACGTGGCCGTCGCGAATGCCCATCTGGCGCAGGGACTCCATGGCAAGCCATGTCCCCATAGAGTGGGCGAGGATCGTGATGTCCTTGACGTTGGGGTCGCGTGCAAGAATACGCAGCGCCTGTTCCAGCGCCGTTCGGGAATAGTTCGTGCTCTCCTTGTCGTATTCATAGGCGAACAGGCTTGCGCGCGACGGCCAGGTGAACAGGATCGGCGTCGCCCTCATGCGGGAGTCATGGACGATCTGTGCCAGCCGGAAGACCGAATCCTCGTACTTGTTGTTGAAGCCGTGGACGAAGACCAGGGCATGGCCATCCTCGACATGCTGCTTGAACCATGTCTTGCCCTCGGAGATCGTATCGATCTGTTTGACGCGGGTGACGGCGAAATCGGTGTCCGGGTTGGGAGGCAGGCGCCTTGGCCACTGCACGGTGCCGGGATCCCGTTTCGGCGGGATGGAGACGGCGATCTCCGTCAGATAGGGCTTCGGGCTGCGCTCGCCATTGAACAGCGTCGCCGGATTGCCGGAAGGCTGCCGCGTGGTCGCGACCAGCATATCGACCTGGGAGGTTGCCGGTGCGCCGGGGCGCAGCGCGACGGGCGTCATCACACCAGCCGGATGGCCACAGCCGGCCAGCAGAAGGAGTGCAGCGATGGCGAGGTATCGATGCATGGGCGCTCCGTCGTTGATCGCTGGCACCATCGGCAATCGCGGGCGCGGGCGTAAGTACGTAACCGTAAATGCACTGTCGTTTACGGTCGGCGGCGCCGCATTTACCGTAACGTACTCCCGCAATCGAAGTCCGCGGTGTCTTATTCCCCCGCCAAGCGAAACGGGAAGGGTGCCATCATGCGACTTGTCGTCATGTTATTCGCGGTTCTGTTCGCCTTGCCGGCGGTCGCCGCCGACAAGGCATCGCAAGCCGCATTCGATCGGGAGATCGAGCGCAATGCCGTGCAGGCAGCGGTCTGGGGAATACCCGTCGTGAACTACGATCTCATGCGCCAGGAAATGCTGGCAAAGACGCCGGGCAAGGTGGGGCAGGTCATTTACTGGGGGCGGCCGCTTGATTGGCGCAATCAGACCCTGACTCCAAATCCGGACGCCCTTTACTTCATGGTGTTCTTCACCACCAAGGATGGCCCGGTGGTTCTTGACCTGCCGCCTGCGGAAGAGGCGGCATCTTTCAACGGCAACATCGTGACGGCATGGCAGTTGCCGTTGGAGGATGCCGGCCTGCTCGGCTACGACAAGGGGAAGGGCGGGAAATTCCTGGTGCTTCCGCCGAATTACCAGGAGACGGTGCCGGAGGGATATATTCCGCTGAGATCGGAGGTGTATGGGGGATACATGCTGTTTCGCTCCAATCTCGCAAGTCACGGCGATGCCGACGTCCAGGCCTCCATCGCCTACGGGAAAAAGCTGAAGGTCTATAGCCTTGATCAGGCCGATCATCCGCCGGAGACCGTCTTCACCGATGTGAAGGATGTGCTCTTCGACTCCACCATCCGGTGGGATGGGAGCTTCTTCGAGAACCTCAATCGGGTCGTACAGGAAGAGCCGTGGATCGCACGCGATCGAGCAATGATCGATCCGCTGAAATCTCTTGGGATCGAGAAGGGCAAGCCGTTCGCGCCGAACCGGCACACGGGAACTCTCCTGACGAAAGCCATAAAGGAAGCCCAAACGCTGCTCGAAGCAAAATACGATGCGGGATTGCCGCCATTCTTCAGCGAGACGAGCCGCTGGACTTACCCCGCCTATCCCGATCTCATCAAGGCGGCCCAGGCGAATTTCGATGATCCGGACGACTGTCCGATAGAACATCGCGGCGTCGCCTATAGTTACGCCTATGTCGGCATCAAGCGGCTCGGAGCCGGCCAGTTTTATTCGATTTCCACTCGCGACAAGGAAGGGCATCCCTTCGATGGCGGCAAAACCTACCGCCTGACGGTTCCGGCGAACGTTCCCGTTCAGCAATATTGGTCGATAACGGCCTATGATCGCAAGACGCACGCCCTGATCAAAAACGTCTCGCTCGCCAGCCGCTCGTCTCAGATCCCGGAGCTTGCCAAGAAGCCCGATGGTTCCATCGATCTCTATTTCGGCCCCAAGGCTCCACGCGGCCAGGAGGCAAACTGGATTCCGACCGACGCAAAGCGGAAGTTCGAGCTGATGTTCCGCGCCTACGGCCCGACGAAAGACTTCTTCGACAAGAAGTGGATACTTCCGGATGTCGACCGGATAAACAACTAAAGCCGTTTGGTGCCTGCCAAGACAACGGGTACGGCCCTCATCGGAAACCTTGTCGGCCCGGCGCAGCCGTTTCCTACGGGGCGAGCGATTTCGACAGCAGCAGCAGCGTTGGATCGTCCGGATAGGGCTTTGCCGTGAAGCCCATGTTCTGTTCGAGTTCTATGGCGTCATAGTTGCTTCTGTCCTCGATGGACTCGATCTTGTCCATGCCGCGTTGTCCGGCTTCCTTGACCATCAGGCCCAGAAGCTCCCAGCCGAGGCCATGCCCCTTGAATTCGCTTCGTACGGAAATGGCGACTTCGGCCCGCTTCCTGTCACGATCGCAGGCGAGCACGGCGGTGGCGATCGGCACCGCGCTATCCTCCGCAAAGGCGATGTAGCTCTCTACCGCGCGGTGGTCGATGCCGATCAGATCCGCAATCTGCCGTCGTGAAACATGCTTGACCGCCGACAGGAAGCGGAAGCGAAGATCTTGCGGGCTGACATGATCGAAAAGGTCGGTCAGGAGCTGCTCGTCTTCCAAGCCCGCGGGCCTGACCGAGACCCGCAAGCCATCCCGCGTGGTGATGCTCCATTTCTGTTCCGGCATGGTCGTCTCCTGTGTTCGAATGGCATTTGACCTGCATCGCCTCACCCACGATCGGCGGCAGCCTCGGGTGGTCGTTCAAGCGATCTGGGGCGCGAGATGCAGTTCGTCAATATAGCTGCATGTGCCCCCGACAAGTTCGACGAGCACCCTGATCGCCTGGCGCTGCAATTCGGAATCGATACTGCCGCTCACACGAACCTGGGTATCGTCAACATCGACCTCGATCCGCTTGCCGTCGAGACCCAGTTCGTTCCTCAATCGCGTTTGGATCGCCAGCTTTAGAGCCGCATCGCCGGATGCGATCCTGTCCGGTGCCACGTCGGCGATGGCGCGCAGGAGATCGCGGCGGCTGACAAGGCCGACCAGCCGACCCTCGTCGAGAACGAGAACGCGCCTGATGCCATGGGATGCCAGGAGCTTGGCGATCGTGGAAATCGGCGTATCCGGCGTGACGGCAATGATGTTCGGCGTCATGATGTCGCCGACGCGCCAGGCCTTGCTCCTGATATAGTTCAGCAGCGCGCCGTCCGCTTTGCCGATATCGGCGCATGATTGTTGCAGGGAGCCGATTTCGCAGCGCGCGAGCAGGTCGCCCTCCGTCAGCACGCCGCAGACGCGTCCCAACTGATCGAGCACGGGAAGGCCGCTGATTTCGTTCTCGATCATCAGCCGCATGGCGTGGCGGACATTGGCGCAGTCATCGATCGAAACGATCGTCGTTGTCATGATGTCTTGTGCCCGCATGGCCATCTCTCCAATCGATGAACTTTGTTCAGGATGGTTCGATGTTTTCCATGGATTGGCCGATCCGACATTGATCCGCGTCAAATCCGCCGGCGAATACGAAAACGCCTGCACGTCATCGCTTCGCCCCTATCCCGGCGGGGATCCCCGACCCGCTTATGTCCGGAGCGGGGCCTCAATTTTTCAGAGGAGACGCCACCGCGACGGTCGAGAGACCGCCGCGCGCCATCGTTTCATCTTCTCACCCGGATCGCGGCCGATCGTGCCGCGGCGCGGTGATATCAGCTTCCCCAGCCGACGACGCCCTTGATTTCCAGGAAGTCGTGAATGGCCCAGTCGGCATATTCGCGGCCGTTTCCGGACTGCTTGTAGCCGCCGAAGGGGGCGAAGGTGTCCCAGTCGGGATAGTTGAGATAGACAGATCCCGCCCGCATGCGCTTTGCGACGGCGCGGGCGTGCTCGATGTTCGTCGATTGAACATAGGCGGCCAGGCCATAGACGGTGTCGTTGGCGATGCGGACGGCGTCCTCTTCGTCCTCGTAGGAAATGATGGACAGCACGGGCCCGAAAATCTCCTCGCGCGCGATCGTCATTTCCGGTGTCACATGGCCGAAGATCGTCGGGCGGATGTAGTAGCCGCGGTTCAGGCCTTCGGGCCTGCCGGGTCCGCCGGTCACCAGCGTCGCGCCTTCGCCGATGCCGCTTTCGATCAGGCGCTGGATCTTGTCGTACTGGATCTGGCTGACGACGGGGCCGAGATCGATCCCCTCGGCGCGGGGATCGCCGGTCTTGAAGGCTTCGGCGGCCTTCCGGGCGATCGCCAGCGCCTCGTCGTGGCGTTCGGCGGGCACGAGCATGCGGGTCGGTGCGTCGCAGCTTTGCCCGGAGTTGCCGAAGCAGCCGTTGACGCCCTTGGTGACCGCGGTCTCGAAATCGGCGTCGGGAAGAATGATATTGGCCGACTTGCCGCCCAGTTCCTGGGCGACACGCTTGACGGTGTCGGCGGCGGTCTTGGCGACGATGATGCCGGCGCGCGTGGAGCCGGTGAACGAGACCATATCGACGTCGCGATGGCCGGCCATGACTTGCCCGACATCGGGACCGGTGCCGTTGACGAGGTTGAAGACACCCTTCGGCGTTCCCGCCGCGGCCATGACCTCGGCAAAGATGATGCCGCTGATCGGGGCGATCTCCGATGGCTTCAGGACGACCGTGCATCCGGCGGCGATCGCGGGCGCCACCTTGCAGACGATCTGATTGAGCGGCCAGTTCCAGGGCGTGATCAGCGCGCAGACGCCGATCGGTTCCTTGAGAATGGTGGTCGTGCCGCGTTGCGCCGTGAACTCATAGGATTCGAAGGCCGTGATCGTCGCTTCAAGATGGCCGCGGCCGGCCCAGGCCTGCGAATCCCTGGCGAAGGGCAGCGGAGCGCCCATTTCGTCGCTGACGGCCTGCGCTATGTCTTCGAAACGCTCGTTGTAGCATTCGAGAATCCGCTTCAGCAGGGCAAGACGTTCTTCCCTGGAGGTCAGGGAGAAGCTCGCAAAGGCTCGCTTTGCAGCATCGACGGCCTTGTCGACATCGGCGGCCGAACCACCGGATATCGCGGTATAGGCTTCCTCCGTTGCCGGATTGATGACGTCGATCGCGTTAGGCGTGACAGGATCGACCCAGGCGCCGTCGATGAAGAATTTCAGGTGGTTTGTCATGGGTTCTCCATTGTCTCTGATTGATCAGGCCGGAAGCACGGGGCAGGCAGCGCCCGGACGCAGCGAGGCAAACAACTGCTCTCCCACCGTCATTGCGGCGGGCTGCGCCTGCCTGGGTATGTCGGCCATCAGATTGCGTTGATCGTCGGTTGCGAGGTGGACGCGCAGGCTGCGCCCGTGAAAGACGACGCTCTGCACGCGCACGCCGACGGAGTTTTCTATCCGCTCGCGCGACACCAGAATGTCTTCCGGGCGCACCCCGATCGTTGCCGCGTCGCCGGGGGTGAGCCGGGCGGCATCATCGGCGGCAAGGTTCAAGGGCAACGTTCCGGCAAGGAACTGCAACCCGTCCGCATTGCGTCCGGCGAGTTTTGCCGCAAGCAGGTTCATCGTTCCGATAAAGCCGGCGACGAAGGTGGTCGCCGGATGATCGTAGAGTTCCGACGGCGAGGCGATCTGCTCGATTGCCGCCTTGTTCATGACGACGATGCGATCGGAAATCGACAGCGCTTCGGTCTGGTCATGCGTGACCATCACGAAGGTGGTGCCAAGCTCGCGCTGCAGCCGCTTGAGTTCCACCTGCATCTGTTCGCGCAGATGCGCGTCGAGCGCGGAAAGCGGTTCATCGAGCAGCAGCACGCGCGGTTCGCAGACGATCGCCCTTGCCAGTGCGACGCGCTGGCGCTGGCCGCCGGAAAGCGCCTGGACGCGCTGGTTGATCTTGTCGGCAAGGCCGACCATGTCGAGGGCCGCGGCAACGCGCTTGCGCCGTTCCGCGCCGGCAATCTTTCGCAACGACAGGCCGAACCCGACATTTTCGGCGACAGACATATGCGGGAAGAGCGCATAGTCCTGGAACACGGTGTTGACCGGCCGGTCGAATGCGCGGAGCGGCGTTATCTCCTTGCCGTCGAGGAGTATCCGGCCCTCGCTCGGCGCTTCGAAGCCGGCAATGACGCGCAGCGTCGTCGTCTTGCCGCAGCCGGAAGGCCCGAGAAGGCTGAGGAATTCGCCCTCGGCGATGGAAAGATCGATCTCCCTGAGGCCGACGATACCGCCGGCGAAATGTTTGGAAACCTTGTCGAGGCGAAGCAGGGCGTCAGTCGCCATCACGCGCCTCCGAAGGCTTGGTCGTGTTGACCCAGAGAATGGTGCAGCGCTCTGTTCCGGGATTGCGGAACGAATGCAGCAGCGTGCTCTTGAAGGCGAAGCTGTCTCCGGTCTTCAGGAGGTAGCGCGTCGAATCGACGACGAGTTCGGCTTCGCCCGAAGTCACGATCCCGAATTCATGGCCGCTATGGGCATAGGCATCGGTGCCGCCGCCGGGCTCGACCGTCACGACCATGCCGGTCAGCGATGCGCCGGGAGGAGACAGCAGATCCTTGGTGATGCCTTCCGAATGCACGGGCAGCGGACGGCGGCTGTTGGCGCGCACGCAATAAAGATCGCTGACCGGCTCGTTGCCATCGGTAATCAGCGCGGACGGCTCGACGTCGAGCGCTGCGGCAAGCGGCCAGATCACCCGAACGCGCAGCGAAGACATGCCGCGCTCGATCTGGCTGAGTGCCCCGATCGATATGCCTGCCTTGGCGGCAAGATCCGCCAGCGACAGGTTCTTTTCGAGCCGCAGGGCGCGCACGCGCCGGCCGATGCGGACATCGGCCTCATCCGCCTCGCGCTCCGCCCTGGTTGTCAATTCATCCACGTCCATCCGCACTCCACATCTCAAGATTGGGAATGGCCCGGACAATCGCGTCCGGGCCAAGCATCTCGGGCTCAGCCGCCTGCCTTGACCTTCTCGAACATCTTCGCCAGATCGTCATTCTGCTTCATCGGTCCGGTAAAGACGGTCGACTTCAGCATGGTTTCCGGATCGGAGGGAAGCTGCAGATTCTCGAGCTCATCCTTCGGTACGGCGGCGAAAGCCGTCGTCGTCGATGCACCATAACCATAATTTTCGATCAGCGCCTTGCCCGAATCCGCCTCGAGCCGGCTGTTGATGAAATCGTAGGCCAGATCGGTGTTCTTGGCGTCCTTCAGCATGACGAAACCGCAGGCCCAGGTCAGCATGCCTTCCTTCGGCTTCATGAACTCCACCGGCACGCCCTGTTTCTTCAACGCGACGGCGGATGCGTTCCAGGTCATGGCCGCCACGAGCTGGCCGCTTGCGAGCGACTGCTCCACCGAGGTCATGTCGGTCGTATATGCCGAAACCAGCGGTCGCTGCTCGCGAAGCTTGTCGGCCACCTTGTTCAGCTGGTCCGGTGTCATGTCGAAGGGGCTGACGCCGGCGAGCAGGGCCGCGACGACAGGCGTGTCGTGCACGGCATCGATGGTTGCGATGCGTCCGGCATACTGCTTGTCCCAGAGGAGATTCCAGCTCTGCTCGGGGTTCTTGACGAGGTCGGTGCGATAGAGAACCGAGGTGTTGCCCCAGTCCCACGGAACCATCCAGACCTTGCCGTTACCGGCCTGAATATCGGGAAGATTGCGGAAGACCGGGAAGATCTTGTCCCAGTTCTTGATCTTGGCCGTATCGATCGGCTGCAGCAGGCCTTCCTTGTTCCAGCGCGCCACCTTGTCGTAGCAGGGATGGGCGACATCCGGATGGAAGCCTGCCTTGACCTTGGTGAAGGCGTCATCGTCGTCGCCGAAGACGGAGATATCGACGCTGTCGGGGTGCGCGGCCGTGAAAGACTTGTGGAAATCGGGAAGCTCGTAGCCCGACCAGGTGAAGTAGGTGAGCTTGTCGGCGGCCGCGGCCGGCAGGCTCAACGACACCGAGAGGGCGATTGCCGTCATGACGCTCGATGCGCGTCTGGCGGAACGGCCTTTATGATCATGATGCATAGCAGTTCTCCTCTTTCTGATTTTTGGCATTTCAGGTGCTGGAAGCAGGGGATTTCGACAGGCCGCGCTGCCGCAACAGCTCGGCGCAGCCGGCAATGACGATCGAGACCGCAAGAATGGCCGTCCCGAGCGCCATTACCGTCGGCAGCGACTTCGGGAATCTCAGCTGGCTCCAGATATAGAGCGGCAAGGTCGGCTGTGTTCCGGCCAGGAAGAAGGCGACGATGAACTCGTCGAACGAGGTCAGGAAGGCCAGCATGAAGGCCGAGCCGACGGCCGGCAGGGCCAGAGGCAGCATGATGCGGCGGAAAATTATCGCTTCGCCCGCGCCGAGATCTTCCGCGGCCTCGGGAATGCTGCGCGGAATGGACGCGAAGCGGCCGCGCATGATGATCACGGTCGTCGGCAGGCAGACCAGAACGTGGCCGAGCACGATCGCGAGCCGCGAGGGGCCAAAGCCGAGCAGATTGACGAGGATCAGCAGCGAGATGCCGACGACGACGCCCGGGATCAGGATCGGCAGGCGTGCGAGGCTGGAGACGAGCTTGGTAAAGGGTGAGCGGACCTGCGTGTCCATGTAGCCGATGGTGATGCCGCACAGCGTCGCGATCGCTGCAGCGGTGATGCCGATCGACAGGCTGGTCAAAAGCGCGCCGGTCAGGGTCTCGTTGCCGATCAGCGTCTCATACCAGGCGAAGGTGAAGCCCTTCAGCGGAAAGGCCGCCTGTATGGAATCGTTGAAAGAGAAGAGCGGTATCAGCGCGACGGGCAGATACAGGAAAATGAGGTAGAGGCCCACATACCAGCGTAGCCAGCCGCCATTGGCGGCGTTTGTCGGACGGCGCTTCATGTGCGGCTCCCGAACATGCGGTCCGCCTGGCGGACGATGAGCACGACGGCGAGAATAACCAGCATCACGACGACAGCCAGCGCCGCGCCGAACGGCCAGTCGTTGGCCTTGCCGAATTGCGCCTGCACGAGAGAGCCGATCATCGTGCTTGCCGGGCCGCCGACCAGGGCCGGCGTCACGTAGTCCCCGACCGTTGGCACGAAGACGACGATCGCCGCCGAGAGCACGCCGGGCATGGAATTCGGCAGGATGACCCGGCGAAATGTGGTGAAGGGCCGCGCACCGAGATCGGCAGCCGCCTCCATCAGCGATTTCGGAATGGTGTCGAGCGCAACGAAGATCGGCAGGATCGCGAAAGGGGCGTAGGCGTGGGCGAGGGTCAGCACGACCGCGGACGGCGTGTTCAAGAACAGGGTCGAGGGCTCGGATGTCAGGCCCGACAGCATCAAGGCCGAGTTCAGGACGCCGTTATAGGCCAGAACGATCTTCCAGGCGAAGACGCGCAGAAGGTAACTCGTCCAGAAAGGCAGCGTAACGAGAAAGAGGATCAGGCTGCGCCGCCGGCCGGCATGAAATGCCAGATAATAGGCGACCGGATAGGCGGTGACGACCGTTGCCAGCGTCACGAGCCCGGCAATCGTCAGCGATCGCAACACGACGAGGCCGTAGAGCGGATCGGTGAGGATGGCGATGAAGTTCTGGAGGGACGCGCCGGCGCCGAGAAGCGATCCGTCATTGATGCGGATCGAAAGGAAAAGCACCAGGAACAGGGCAAAGAGCACCAGGGCCAGGGTTACGATCGTGCCCGGCGCCAACATGGCGCCACGGAAGATCCGGGTGCCGCCCAATGCTCCAGACGAGGTGCTCTCATTGATCATGTGTGACCTATAAATGAAATTTGAATGATAATTTTCATTTTTGTGAAAAATGTCAAGCGCGCTATCCGCGCATTATTTTTCGAGCGTATCGAGCAGCCGATACCAGGCGATCGCGGCGGCGACGCCGACCTGACGGAACGCGTGGAGCGGAATCGGCCGGATCGTCGAGATGGGGAAAGGAAGTGCTGCGCGATCGCCGGACTCGATGTATCGGGCAAAGCGTGGCCCCAGAGCCGTCATCATGCCGACGCCGCGTCCCTGGCATCCGACGACGGTCAGCAGGCCCGGCTCGGGTTCGTGAATATGCGGCAGATGATCCGGCGTCATCGCAACCCGCCCGAACCAGCGCCTTTCGATGGGCACGCCATCGAGATCGGGGTAGAGGCGCCGCATCGCGTGCTCCAGATGTTTCCAGTCGGCCTCGCTCTTCGGCTCCGCCATCCGTCCTCTGCCGCCGAGCAGGAGGCGGCCGTCGGCGCTTTTTCGATAGTAGACCAGGATCCTGCGGGAATCGGAGACTGCCTGTTCGCCAGGCAGAATGGTCTTTTGAAGCCTGTCCGGAAGCGGCCCTGTCGCGATCTGAAAGGAATGCAGCGGCACGATGCTGCGCGCCAATCCGGGAAGAAGTCCGTCGCTATAGGCGTTGGTCGCAAGGACGACGAAACGGGAGCGAACCGATTGTCCGTTTGCCGTGGTGACGATCCAGCCGCCACTTTCGCGTTTTATCGCGGCTGCCCTGGCATGTTCGGCGATCCGGACGCCGGCTCTCGTTACGGCAAGCGCAAGCTGTGTGACGAAGGAAAGCGGATCGATGACGCCGGCGCGGCGGTCGAGCCAGCCGCCGAGATAGCCATGGGCGCCTGTGAGCTTCTCGATTTCCGGAGCGTCGAGCATACGGAGATCGGCGCCGCGGGCACGCCACTGGGCGTCCCGACGTTTTGCGGCCGCCAGGGCATGTTCGGTATGTGCCGCCTGGATCCAGCCATTGCGCGTACGCGGGACATCGAGATGCTCACGGTCGATCAGATCGAAGACGGCATCCGCAGTCGATTGTGCGAATTCGATCAGGGCCTCGCCGCGCACCGCGCCGAAATGTTCGAGCAGCCAGTCCGGATCATATTTCAGCCCCGGGATCACCTGCCCGCCATTCAGGCCGGATGCGCCGGTGCCAACCTCGTTTGCTTCCAGAACGCGGACGGTCTTGCCCAGTCTTGCAAGTTCGAGCGCGGTGGAGAGACCCATGAATCCCGCACCAATGATTGCAACGTCGACGTTCTCCGCTTCCCGGATCGGCGTGTGCAACGATTGATCGCCACCGGTTTTTTGCCAGGCGGAGCGAAGTTTCATGCGTAGGGGCATTTGCGATCTCCAGCGATAATGTGAAAAATACTATATGATTTTCACAAATATGAAATAGCCCCTGGGGCCAGTCATCGCAAAATGTGCTGTTGATGAAATCCGATGTCAGGCAACGGCGGTCGTCGGCAATGACGAGGAGATGCCGACTTCGCTGGGCAGCCTTGTAAGAATCACCGTCAGTCCAACGGCTTTCGCGGCAAGTAGCGGTGCTTCTTCGGGCCGAGGACGCGGCGATGGAATTGAGTGAGGCGGGCGCGCGCTTCCCTGCGTGATGTCGGCGAGCGGATCGCGGCCGCGACCGGTATGCCGGATCGCAAGGCTGCTTATGCGCCCGCTATCGGGATCGTTATTGTTTCGCCTGGAATGCAATCGCCAAGGTGACTGTGCAGAGCGAGATGCCACGATGACAGGCCAAGCCAATCCGGTCGAACGCCGGCCCGCCCGTTCACAGGCCCCCGGCGCGTCGCCCGAGATCAGGCTTGCGGATCGATGGTTGGAAAGCGATCGGGCCGATCAAACGGCCCAGGCATCGCCACCGTCGTTCAGCGGATAGGGGAGACCGTAGCGATCGCGTATCGTCTCCTGTTCATAGGCCGTTCTATAGACGCCGCGGTCCTGCAGGATCGGCACGACATTGGCCACGAACTCTTCGATGTCGTCGGGAGCGCGTGGCGGCTGCAATGTGTAGCCGTCGACGGTCCCATCGGCCCAGAGATCTATGATCGCATCGGCGACCTCCTCCGGTGTTCCGAGGACCAGCCGATGGTGCCCTTCGGACCGTCGTACCGCCTGGCGCGCGGTGAGCTTCTCGTGCGCGAGAAGATCGGACAATCCCAGGCCCATGCCCACGGCTTGAATACGGTTGGCATCGGGGATGAAGCGTTCCGCGTCCAAAACGGCATCGGGATCGAAACCATCCGGGTCGATGCCGTTGTCCTTGACGAAACGCGCGATCAGACCATCCTCCGAGCCGGTGCCGCTAAAGAGTTCATGCTTGCGCAGCGCTTCGTCCCTGCTCTTGCCGAGGATGACGACGAGGCCCGGAACGATGCGTATTCCCGAAGGGTCGCGCCCGAACGCGACGGCTCTATCCTTGACCTTCTTGCCAAAGGCCTGACCTGCCGGGCGAGACAGAATGTTGCAATAGATGATTTCACCATGACGGGCAGCCAGATCGATGCCGCCTTCGGAGGCGCCCGCCTGCGCGATGACCGGATGGCCTTGCGGACCGACAGGCACGTTCAACGGCCCCTTGACGGTGAAATAGTCTCCGGAGTGGTCGATCGCCTGCGCGCTCGCCGCGTCCCAAAAGCGGTCGTCGGGAATTTCGCCCTCGCGCGCCGGATCCCAGCTTGACCAAAGCCTCTTGGCGACATCGAGAAACTCGGATGCCTTCGCATAGCGTTCGCTGCGCGGCGGCAGTGGCGCTGCGCCGAAATTGGCGGCGACGTTCGGGTTGAACGACGAGACGATGTTGATGATCAACCGACCGCCGGAGATGATATCGGCGGATTGTGTGCGCCTCGCCAGATTGTAGGGTGAATTGTAGGTCGACGACATGGTCGCGACGAAGCCGATGTCGGGCACTTGTGCGGCCAGTGCCGTGCACAGGATCAACGGATCGATGGTGTGGAACGGGCGCCCGTTCGGATCGGTCATCAATGCGGGGTGGTCCGAGAAGAAGACCGCGTCGAACAGCCCCCTGTGTGCCAGTTCCGTCAGCCGGCGGTAGTATTCGGGGTTGTTGATATCATGGCGGTCGCCGGTGCGGTAGCGCCACGCATTGGCAAGATAGCCGGTGGTGTTGATGCCGACATTGAGATGAAGCTGTCGTTTCGCTGAGGTCATGCGGCTGCGCCTTTTATTCGGGGAGGGCGATGCACGCTAGTTCGCACGGTCAATTCTCTACAGAATTTATAGACTAATATTCCGCTGACCCGGGAAATTAATTTGCGCCCACCGGAAGCGGGGCGGATGGCCGCATCGTTCCAAGCGGCAAACGCCGAATATCCGGGTGCGGGAAGGATTGCTTTCGCCGTGCGCTAGAAAAACTGTCTTTGGATATCCGGGTTTCGAAACGATCATTTTTGCAACGGGACATCGTGCCCGATAACGCCAATTTCGGAGCGAGCAAATGTCGATCAATCGCCGTCACTTCAACCAATTGCTGCTTCTGGGAGGTGCAGGCCTTGTCTTTGGAGGCATCCCGTCATGGGCTGGCGCTGCCGAGACGCCCGTGAGCGGCGGAACCCTGAACTGGGCCTATTATCCCGATCCCACGGCGCTGATCGCGATCAACACCTCTTCCGGCACAGGGCAGGCGATCGGCCCGAAGATCAATGAGGGATTGCTCGACTTCGACTACGATCTCAATCCGACGCCGTTCCTGGCGACATCCTGGTCGGTCAGTGACGATGGTCTTCGCTACAGCTTCGCCCTGCGAAAAGGGGTCAAGTGGCATGACGGCAAGGATTTTACCTCCGAGGATGTCAAGTTCACGATTTTCCGTCTGAAGGAAGCGCATCCGCGCGGGCGCATCACCTTCCAAAACGTGACATCGGTCGAGACGCCCGATCCGCTGACGGCCATCATCGTGCTTTCCAAGCCGGCGCCCTACCTGATCTCCGCACTCGGAAGCTCGGAATCGCCGATCGTGCCGAAGCACGTCTATGAAACCTTCAAGCCGACGGAGCAGCCGACCCTTGCCCAGACGATCGGCACCGGCCCGTTCATCCTCAAGGAATGGGTGCCGGGCAGCCATCTGATCTTCGATCGCAATCCCGACTACTGGGATGCGCCCAAGCCCTATCTCGACCGCGTGGTCCTTCGTGTCATCCTCGATCCGGCGGCAAGGGCCGCAGCGCTTGAAACCGGGGAAATCGATATCGGTGCAAACCCGGTGCCGCTATCCGATGTCGAGCGCCTGAAGGCCAATTCCAATCTCGTCGTCGATACGACGACCTATGCCTATTCCGGGCCGCAGCAGCAGCTCTTCTTCAACTACGAGAACGAGATCCTCACGAAGAAGGATGTGCGGCTGGCCATTGCCCACGCCATCGATCTGCAGAAGCTCGTGGATATCGCCCTGTTCGGCTATGGGCAGGTTTCTCCAAGCCCGATCAGCACCGCATTGCCGAAATGGTACGACCCGAGCATCAAGGCGCGCGAACCCGATCCCAAGCTTGCCAACAAGCTTCTTGACGATGCCGGCTATCCGCGCGGCGCCAACGGCACGCGTTTCAAGCTGCGGCTTGCCTACAATCCCTTCCTGCAGACGTCCTATGCCGATTTCATCAAGCAGTCGCTTGCCGCGGTCGGTATCGATGCGGAAATCCTGCAGCTCGACCTCGCGACCTTTCTGAAGACCGTCTATACGGATCGCACCTGGGATCTTGTGATCGAATCCCTTTCCAATACGTTTGACCCGACCCTGGGCGTGCAGCGCGCCTATTGGTCGAAGAACTTCAAGATCGGCCTGGTGTTCTCCAATGCCAGCCACTATTCCAATCCGGAGGTCGATGCGGTGCTCGAGGCCGCCGCCACGGAGCCGGACGAGGCCAAGCGCCGCCAGCTCTGGTACAAGTTCCAGCACATCGTCCACGATGACGTCGTGTCCGTCGATCTGGTTGCCGCGGGGGCGCAGATCGTCGCCAACAAGCGGGTAAAGAATTTTGCACCCGGGGCGCAGGGCATCAACAACAGCTTCGGCCAGATCTGGCTGAGCCCGAACGCCTGAGGGGCCGGCGCTTGCCGCCTGTGGATCTTGAGCAGGCTTATCCAAGCCGGCTCAAGGCGTTCCTGGCTGCGATCGTGCGGATCATATGGCTTTGCGGCGCGTGCGACCGGGCGGTGATCGCATCGCGATGATGGCGCTCCAGCTGAAAGTCGCGATTGAGGCCGGGATTGCCGGCAAGCTCGAGCGCGAGGCTGGTCACGGCAACCGCATTGTCGATGACGACATGGCGGACATGCATGCCGTCCATTCCGACAGGCCTGCCGGCATCGACATCCTCCCCGAGCGAGCGCAATAGCCGCGCATTCGTCGCAAGCCGTACCTCGATTTCGCCGAGGCCATCCTGGATACGCGGCACCGTTGCGATCGGCGCGCCGAGGCTGGCGGGCGCATGATGGCTTGCGAAGGCAAGAACGCGGTCGCGCGCCGTCCTCGCCACGCCATGATAGACCGCACCGAGCAGGCCGAAGAAGAAGGCCGCGGCATGCTCGTCGCGGCGGATCGGCTCGCCGGCCGGCTGGGCCTCGATGAGGTCGTCGAGCGGGACAGAGACGTCCTCGAGGATGATGTCGTCGCTCGCCGTCGCATGCATGCCCGCCGCATTCCAGCTCTTTTCGATCCGCAGGCCGGCGGCATCGGTCGGCACCAGAAAGGAAGCAAGGCGCGGTTCCGGCTCGTTGGTGAGGGCAAGGAGCGACACCCATTTCAGGACGGGGATGCCGGTCACGTAACTCTTGTGGCCGGAAATGCGCCAGCGATCGCCGTCACGGCGCGCGATGGTTTCCGGCAGGGCGCCATGGGCCGGCGAGCCGATGCGCGGTTCGGCCTGCGCGTTGTTGATCAGTGCCACGCCCTGCCTGTTTGCCGACAGCACCCGTTCCGCCAGATGCCGAGGCCACTTGCCGAAGCGGCGGATCGCGAAATGCGAGGTGTAGTGCATGGCAAGCACCAGCGCGGTCGAGGGCTCGCCCCGGGCAATCTCGCTGATGACGGCCTGCGCCGAAGTCAGGCCCTCGCCAAGCCCGCCGTGCTCGCGAGCGGTGACGAGCCCCAGCAGGCCCGTGTCGAAGAGCCTGTCGAAGTTCTCAAAGGGAAAGGCCCCGGTCGCGTCGTGATGCGCGGCTGTGCCGGAGAAATCGTCGGCAAGGCTCCTGGCCTTGCCGATCAGGTCGGTGAATGTCTCGGTCATCGATTTTGCAAGTCTTCAGGCAACGGCACGTTCGGCAAAGCCGTCGAGATGGCGGCGGTCCACCCAGGCGCCAATGTCGAAATCTCCGGCCAGGAAACCGAAGTCGCGCAGGAAATTCTTGTAGTGCTCGACGGCGCCTACAAGCTCCGGATCCAATCCGAGGCCGAGATGGCGATGGATTTCCGGGCCGTTGGCCGCAAGGACCTGTTCTTCCGTGGCGCCGGATTCACGCGCGACGAAACGCCGTGTTTCCTCCGGATGGGCTTCCGCCCAGGCGCTTGCCTTGAAGATCGCCTCGATGAGCTTCCGCACGAGATCGGGACGTTCGTCGGCCAGCAGATCATCCACGGTCAGCACGCGCGGCGAGCCGGAATTGATGCGGATCTTCGGATCCGGATGAAAGCCGAATTCGGCCACCTGGACGGCGCCGATGAGATTGGCGACGTTGATGCCCGCGGTTCCCTTGACGTAGATGGCGTCCACCTCGCCACGCAGCAGAGCGGCGATTTCTTCGCCATAGGCCTGCCGGCGCTTGAGGCCGAAAAGCGATGGCCCTTCCTGGCTTGCGAGCACGGAATCGGCAAGCGCGATCTCGACAATCTCGACATCGTCCTTCGACAGGCCCCCGAGCGAGAGAGCCGAGACCAGGCCCTTGAGCGCCGTCGCACGCATGAAGTCGACGATCCCCTCGGGGCGGCGGGCAATGCCGAAGCGACGGCCCTTGAGATCCCTGGTCGTCTTGATGCCGGTTCCCGGCAGGGTGATGATTGCCTGAAACTCGTCCGTCCATGTGATGCCGACAAGGCGCGTGCGGCGCCCTTCCGAGCGGGCGCGAATGGGCGGCACGTTGCCGCCGTGGCGGAAGGACCAGTCGAGCGTATGGTTGAAGTGGCTCTGCCGGATGTTCCGGTCGGGCGAGTCGATGATGGATTTCAGCGTCACGCCCTCGGAGCGAAAGGCGTCTTCGAGATAGCCGAGCTGTGCCGCAAGGCCGACGGGCGTCGGAACAGGGCAGCGCGTGTACCAGATTTCGGAAATGGCATTGCTGGTCATGGTCGTTCCTTTCAGTGGCGCAGGCCGGCTTGTTTCATCAGCGGCAGGACGTTCGTGCCGAAGAATTCGAGGTCGTCGCGGAAGTCGAAGAAGCTGAGCTGAAGGCCGTCGACGCCGGCCGCCTTGAGCTTGACGAACTGGTCGACCACCTGTTCCGGCGAGCCGATGACGCGGATGTTGCCGCCGACGAAGCGGTAGGGATCCTGCGGGTCGCGGCCCTTCCATGCCTGGGCGTCGGAGCTCAGCGACTGGAAGCCCTGCGGAGAGCGTTGGTCGGCATGGGCGACGATCCGGTCCGCCAGTTCCCATGCCTCCTTCTCGGTCGGCCGACAAATGACCATCGGATTGAGCAGGGTGCGTACGGTGCGGCCGACATCGGCGGCGGCGTCCTTCACCCTCTTCGTGTGGGCCGGCAGGGAGGCAAGGGCGCTGTCGATATCCGCCCCGGTCGGGCTGGTGATGAAGACGATATCGGAGTAGCGGGCGGCGAAGGCGATGCCGGCATCCGAACCGGTGGCATTCACCAGGATCGGCCGGCCGAAATTCGGCTTCGGCGTGACGAAGCCGCCGCCGAGCTTCCAGCTGCTCTCGCCCTCGAAGGAATAATTCTCATCGTCGCTCCACAGCCGCTGCACGACCTCGAGAAATTCCGCCGCAAGCTCATAGCGCTTGTCATGCTCGATGCGCGGCCAGCCGAACATTTCGTGTTCGACCGCCCTGTGGCCGGTGACGACATTGATGCCCCAGCGGCCGCCGGTGATGTGGTCGAGCGTGGCGCCGAATTTGGCGAGATGCAGGGGATGCCATGGTCCGTAGAGAACATGCATCGTGGAAATGAGCATGATCTTCTTCGTGAGGGCGGCCAAGGCGGCGGTCGAGACGAAGCTGTCGAGCGCCTGTCCGTTGAAGACGCCGCCATAGCCGCCCTTGGGAAGCCATTGCGACAGTGCGAACACCAGATCGAAGCCAAGCTCCTCGGCGCGCAGTGTCAGCGCCTTGTTGTAGTCGAAGCGCCAGTCGGTGGAGCGTTCGAGCGTCGATTGCGTCCAGCCGCCGGCCTGGATCGGCAGGAAGAGGCCGAGAAGCACGGGCTGCTTCAGGGCCTGCGACAGCGGGCTATCGGCAAAATCGGTCGGCGCGGCGAATTTCGGCAGGCCCACGATGGAGCCGGGCAGGTGCTGAATAGACATGGCATTCCCTGCTTTCTATGCTTCAGGCGGTTGCGAGATAGGCGTAGGCGAGGCTGCCGGAGATGCCTTCGCCGCCGAGCGTGTGGTCGGCGATGCGCTTGTTGTAGATGGTCAGTTCCGGCTGGCTGACGATGTCGAGCGCCGGCAGGTCGTCGACGAGGATCTCCTGGATCTCACGCCATTGCTCGACGCGCTTCTTTGCGTCCACCTCGATCGCGGCGGCTTCAAGCAGATCATCGACCTTGGGATTGTTGTAGGCCGAGCCATTGGAGAAGGGCACACCCGGCTGGAAATTCTTGCTCCAGTAGAGCCGCTGCACGCCGACGGTCGGGTCGAAGAGATTGCTCATCCCCTCGAAGGCGAAATCGAAGTCGCGATCGGTATAGATGCGCTTGGTATAGGTCGCAAAGTCCTGGCTGCGCACCGTCACCTCGACGCCGACCTTGGCGAGCGCCTGGCGGATATACTCCGAGCCGCGGCTATAGCTTTCTCCGCTCGGCACGTAGTCGAGGTTGAGGCGCAGGCGCACGCCGTCCGAGCCGCGTGGATGGCCGGCTTCGTCCAGCAGCTTCTCCGCCGCGGCGAGGTCGATCGGATATGTCTTCAGGTCGGCGACGTACCATTTCGTCAGGTTGGGGTTGATGGGGCCGGGGATCGGTTCGCCGTAACCATAGTTGATCGTGTTGCGGATCACCTTCCGGTCGATGACATGCGCAAAGGCGCGGCGGACCCGGACATCCTTGAAGGCCGGCTTTTCGAGGTTGAACTCGATGCGGCTGACGCCGTTGGAATATTGATAGCCGCGGGTTTCGAAGGCGAGGCCATCCACGCTCTTGAAGCGTTCGAGATCGCTGAGCGGGACGGGCGTCGATGGCGCCAGATCGATCTCCCCGGTTTCGATCGCGATGGAGCGCGCCGCGGCATCGGGAATGAAACGAACGATTAGCTGGTCGAGATAGGGGCGGGGCTGGTCCCAATAGTCGGGATTGCGCTCATAGACGATATGGCTGCCACGCACCCATTCCTTGAACCTGAACGGCCCGGTGCCCACAGGCGCGAGATTGACCGGATTTTCCGCGACCTTCGTGCCCTCGTAGAGATGGCGCGGAACAATGGGAGATTCGGAAGCCGCGAGCGCGGTGATGAGATAGGGCGCCGGTTTGGAAAGGACGAGTACCGCCGTCAAGGGATCGGGCGTTTCGATATCGACGAGATTGAGAAACGTGTTGCGCCCGCGCGGGTGAACATCCTTCAGCGTCTTGATCGAAAAGGCCACGTCATCGGCGCCGAAGGGTTTTCCGTCATGCCATTTGACTCCGTCGCGCAGCTTGAACGTGTAGCGCAGTCCATCGTCGCTGACAGTCCACCGCGTGGCGAGCAGCGGCTGCGGGTTGAGGTCGAAATCGTAGGTCAGCAGACCCTCGGTCACCTTCGGCGACACGTAGACCGAATTGAAAGCCGTGTGGGCGATCGTCGTCAGAACCGGCGGTTCGGCCGAAAGCAGCAGGGTTGCCGTGCCGCCCTTGGATGGAGCCGTATAGCCCGCCGTTCCCGTCATGACGAGCGCGCCGAAGGCTGCGGACGAAAGCAGGAAACCACGCCGTGTAGTTGCTGGAAGTCTGGTCATCTGAGGTTGCCTCGCATGTCTGGGGCCGTGCTGCGACTTACGAGCGGCGGCTGGTTTTATCTTTTCGACGAGAGCGGCTCCCGTAGGTTCCTTTGTCCCCGAAAGTTCGATTTTTAGTACGGAAAACTCGTTTGTATCGATACGTCGCACATTTATTCCAAACTTTGCCGACCAATCGATAAATTCTGGAAATATCTACCAATACGGATTTGACAAAACCTACAGATTTAGTCAACTACTATTGCGATGCAGCGATTGGAATTTCCGTGACGCTGCCGGGGAGTCTCGATGTCGGCTTACATGCGGATAGGACGAACGCTACGCCGGACGGCCATTCAGGCGGTGCCGACGGTGCTCGGCATCGTCATCCTGAACTTCTTCCTGCTGAAGCTGGCGCCGGGCGATGCGGCGGATGTCATGGCGGCCGAAGCCGGCTCGGCGACGGTCGAGACGATGGCGGCGCTGCGCGAACGCTTCGGCCTGGACAATCCCATCCTCGTGCAGCTTGCGAACTACCTGAACAATCTTGCGCATTTCAGCCTCGGCTTTTCGCCGCGCTACGGCATGCCGGTGGCCGATCTGATCGGGCAACGATTGCCCGGCACCCTGACGCTGATGCTGGCGGCGCTTATCTTCGCCATCGTGATCGGCCTGACGCTTGGATCGCTGATGGCCAGCTTCGCCGGCCGGCTGCCGGACCGGCTGATCTCGATCGTTTCGCTGCTCTTCTATTCCATTCCCGGTTTCTGGATCGGGCTGATGCTGATCCTCCTGTTTTCCGTCAAGCTCGGATGGCTGCCGAGCGGCGGCGACAGCACCATCGGCTCGCGGCTGACCGGATTGCCGGCGCTGCTCGACCGGATACGCTACATGGTGCTGCCGGCAGTTTCGCTCGCCTTGTTCTATCTCGCCATCTACGCCAGATTGACCCGGGCAGCGATGCTGGAGGTCAAGTCGCAGGATTTCGTGCGCACCGCCCGGGCGAAGGGCGTCTCACCCTTCATCCTGACGACCCGGCATGTGCTGCGCAACGCGCTGATCCCGATCACCACCATGGCCGGCATGCATTTCGGCGGCATGCTTGGCGGGGCCGTCGTCGTCGAAACCGTCTATAGCTGGCCCGGCCTCGGACGGTTGGCCTTCGAGGCGGTGATGGCCCGCGATTTCAGCGTTCTGCTCGGCATTCTGCTTCTTTCGTCATTCCTCGTCATCATCGCCAATGCCGCTGTCGATATCCTGCAAGCCTGGCTCGACCCTCGGATCGGAGCAAGCCGATGAAAGCGCAAGAGCTCAAGGTCTATGCGGATGAAGAGCGTGATTTCAGCTCCGAAGCGTCCGGGACGGACGCAAAGCCGGAGCCGGTCGTGGAGCGTCGGTGGACCCATATTCACGCGCCCGATGCCCGCACGACAGCCGTGTCGGGCGGGCGCTGGCAGGGACGCAGGCGGGAGCTGAGGATCTTTCTTGCCAATCCCAATGCGCTCTTCGGCCTTGCGGTCCTTGCCGGCATCGTGCTTGCGGCTCTGCTCGCGCCGGTACTTTATCCCGGCGATCCGCTGGAGATGGTGGCGCGGCCCTTCCTCTGGCCGGGCCAGAACGCAGCCTATCCGCTGGGCACGGATTCCATGGGGCGCGATGTGCTGGCGGGCATCCTGCATGGTGCCCAGATCTCGCTGACCGTCGGCATAGCCGCAACGCTTCTCGGACTTGGCGCCGGTGTCACGATCGGGGCGCTTGCCGGCTATTTCGGCGGGGTGGTCGATGATCTCTTGGTCAAGCTCATCGAGATTTTCCAGACCATACCGAGCTTCGTCCTTCTCGTGGTGCTGGTCGCAATCGCACAGCCGACCACGTCGACGGTGACGATTGCGATTGCCATCGTCAGCTGGCCGACGGTTGCGCGCCTGACGCGCGCCGAATTCCGCGCGATACGGGAAAAGGACTATGTTCTTGCCGCCCGCAGCCTCGGCTTCGGCCATTCCCGCATCATCTTTCGCGAGATCCTGCCGAATGCTTTGCCGCCTTTGATCGTGACGTCTTCCGTCATGGTGGCGAGCGCGATCCTGATGGAATCGGCGCTGTCCTTCATGGGGCTCGGCGATCCCAATCGCGTCTCCTGGGGGTCGATGATCGGCTCGGGTCGTGACGTCATCCGCACGGCCTGGTATCTCACCGCCTTGCCCGGACTTGCCATCGTCTTCACCGTGCTTGCGCTCAACCTCATCGGCGACGGTCTGAACGATGCGCTCAATCCCCGCTTCTCGGAGGAGCGCTGATGGTGGGGCTTCTGGAGGTTCGCGATTTCTCGGTTGGCTTTGGCGTGGCGCAGCCTGTCAAGGGTATCAGCTTCAGTGCCGTGGCCGGTGAGATGCTGGCGATCGTCGGCGAATCCGGTTCCGGCAAGTCGTTGACGGCGCTCGGCCTGATGGGGCTGTTGCCTCGGCATGCGAAGACAGCCGGCGAGATCGTCTTCGACGGGCGTGACCTCCTGAAACTGCCCGAACGGGAGATGCGCGGCATTCGCGGGCACGACATCGCCATGATCTTTCAGGAGCCGATGACCTCGCTCAATCCGGTCCTGACGATCGGGGACCAGATCATCGAGGTCCTGCGCATTCATGAGCGGTTGAGCCGGAAGCAGGCTCGCCAGCGCGCGGTCGACCTGCTCGACCTCGTCAGCATTCCCGAGGCGGCAAAACGTATCGACGACTATCCGCATCAACTCTCGGGCGGCATGCGCCAGCGCGTGATGATCGCCATCGCCGTTGCCTGCAATCCGCGGCTGCTGATCGCCGACGAGGCGACGACGGCGCTCGACGTCACGATTCAGGCGCAGGTGCTGCAACTGCTCGATCGCCTGCGCAGCCAGCTGAACATGGCCGTGATCCTCATCACGCATGATCTCGGCATCGTCGCGCAATGGGCCGATCGCGTCGCCGTGATGTATGCGGGGCGAAAGATCGAACAGGGCCTGCCGGGCGCGCTGTTTGAAACGCCTTATCATCCCTATACGCAGGGGCTGCTCGCGGCTTCGCCGCGCCTGAAGGCCGACTATCACTATCGCGACGGACCCTTGACGGAAATCCGTGGCTCGATCGTTTCGGCAGCCAGCGAGCCGGGCTGTTCGTTCCGTCCCCGCTGTCCCGTCGCGCGATCGGCCTGCGGGCAGTCGGTGCCCCCGCTTGTCGAGGTTTCGGCCAACCGAGAAGTGGCCTGCCCTTATGTTCCGGTGATTGCGGAGAGAGCCCATGTCGCTTCTGTCGGTCGATAGGCTCTCCACGCACTATCCCGCCGCGGCTGGAACGGTGCGGGCCGTGGACGATGTCTCGCTCGAGATTGTTGAGGGCGAGACCGTGGCATTGGTCGGCGAATCCGGCTGCGGCAAGTCCACGCTCGGCAAATCCCTGATGCGCCTGATCGATCCCACCTCCGGTCGTGTCACTTTCAAGGGGCGCGATGTCGCCGGGATGTCGGGCAAGGAGCTGCAGGCGATCCGCCGGCATATCCAGATGATCTTCCAGGATCCGTTTGCCTCGCTCAATCCGCGCCAGACGATCCGGACGATCCTGACCGCACCGCTCGCAGTCCACGGCATTGGTGATCGCAGGCACCGCAACGCCATCGCCGCTTCGATGGTGGCCCATGTCGGTCTGCCGGCGGATTCGCTCGATCGCTATCCGCATGAATTTTCCGGCGGCCAGCGCCAGCGCATCGGCATTGCCCGTGCTCTGATCCTGCAACCGGAACTCGTCATCTGCGATGAACCCGTTTCCGCGCTCGATCTCTCGATCCAGGCGCAGATCCTCAATCTTCTCGTCGAGATGAAGACGGAGCTTTCGCTTTCCTACCTCTTCATCTCCCACGACCTTTCGGTCGTGCGCTATTTCGCCGATCGCGTCCTCGTCATGTATCTCGGCCGTATCGTCGAAAGCGCGCCGACGGCAAGGCTCTGGAGCGATGCGAAGCATCCTTACACGAAGGCGCTGCTTGCCGCCGTGCCCGATCCGTCGCGGCGCAAGCAGGCGGCGCCGATCACCGGCGATCTGCCGAGCCCTCACAATCCGCCGTCCGGCTGTCGCTTTCATACGCGCTGTCCGCTCGCCTCGGACATCTGCCGGACCGATGATCCGGCCTACCGGCAAATGGGCAACGGCCATGCGGTTGCCTGCCATCACGCACAATGAAATGGAGAAATGACATGGTCGACTATCGCTATCTCGGGCGCAGCGCGCTGAAGGTATCGCCTCTCACCCTTGGAACCATGATGTTCGGCGGCCCGACGCCCGACGACGTCGCATTCCGCATCATCGACAAGGCGCGCGACCAGGGGATCAATTTCGTCGACACCGCCGACGTCTAT
Source organism: Martinezella lusitana (assembly GCF_010668395.1). Taxonomy (GTDB): domain Bacteria; phylum Pseudomonadota; class Alphaproteobacteria; order Rhizobiales; family Rhizobiaceae; genus Rhizobium; species Rhizobium lusitanum_A. Next base: position 136,419 of record NZ_WUEY01000011.1, on the reverse strand, counting down.
CATGACGGCAAGTCGGAAGAGGTGGTCGGCCGTGGCATCAAGGCGCACCGCGACCACTGGGTTCTGGCGACGAAGTTCGTCAACTCCCACAAGAAGGGTCCCAATCTCGGCGGTCATTCGCGCAAATGGGTGATCGAGACCGTCGAGAACTCGCTGCGCCGTCTCAACACCGACTACATCGATATCCTTTATTTCCACCGTGCCGTCTTCGACGCGCCGCTCGAAGAGCCGGTGCGTGCGATTGCCGATCTCGTCCGCGCGGGCAAGCTGCGCTATTTCGGCGTGTCGAACTTCCGCGGCTGGCGTATCGCCGAGATCGCCCATCTGGCCGATCAGCTCGGCATCGATCGCCCGGTCGCAAGCCAACCGCTCTACAACATCGTCAACCGCACGGCCGAAGCCGAGCAGCTTCCGGCCGCCTACCATTACGGCCTCGGCGTCGTGTCCTATTCGCCGCTGGCGCGCGGCGTGCTGACCGGAAAATACGAGCCGGGTAAGGAGCCCGCGGCCGATACCCGCGCCGGCCGTGGCGATAAGCGCATTCTCGAAACCGAATGGAGGCCGGAATCGATCGCCATCGCCAAGGAAATCGCCGCCCACGCCGCCGCCCGGAAGGTGACGCCGACAGAGTTTGCGATCGCCTGGGTGCTGAACAACAGGCTGATCACCTCCGCGATCACCGGTCCGCGCACGGAAGAGCATTGGGACAGCTATCTACGTGCCCTCGACGTCAAGCTCAATGCCGAGGACGAAGCCCTGGTCGATCGCCTGGTGACGACGGGCCATCCCTCGACCCCGGGCTTCAACGACCCCAGCCATCCGGTCGAGGGCCGCGTTCCCGTCAGTGCCGCCGGCGATGCTGAAAACGTCGTGCCGCTCGCCCGCGCCGTAGCCTAGTCGCCAAGCCCAAGGCCCTGCTGGAGCGGGGCCTTCTTTCCTTCCGGCGCGAAAAGAACCGTTCATGCCCATCATAGCTTCATCAGCCGTACCCTCCGCTCCCGTCGAAACCGATCGCGCGACGCTGCTTGCCCGAATACCGGACCTGGCGGTGCAGATCGCAAAAGGGGCGGCGCGGCGAGATCTTGAGCGCGAGCTTCCGCATGAGGCCTTTCGGCTGTTCAAGGAGACGGGTCTTGGCGCCTTGCGCATACCGACGACGCTTGGCGGTCCGGGCGGATCGGTGCTCGACTATATCGAGATGATCATGGCGCTCGGCGCGGCCGACTCCAATGTGGCCCATGCGCTCCGGAGCCACTTCAATTTCACCGAGGCCCTGCTGCTCAATCCGAACAGCGCCGTCGATCGCACGCAGCTTGCGCGCGTTCTCGGCGGCAAACTCTTCGGCGGCGCTCATACGGAGCAGGGGACGAAACGTCCGGGCGAGGTGACGACCCGACTGACGAAATCCGGCGAAAGTTACCGCCTCAACGGTCGAAAATGGTACGCGACAGGCACGGCATTCGCCGATTTTGCCTCCTTCAGCGCCAAGAACGATGAAGACCAGCTCGTCAGCGTCTTGTTGCCGGTGGACCGCAAGGGGATCGCCATTCTCGACGATTGGGACGGCATGGGCCAGCGCCTGACGGCAAGCGGCGGTGTGCTTCTCGAAGACGTCGAAGTCCTGCCGCACGAGATTTCGACGCGCGGGCTGAACACGCTGGTCGGCAGGCACACATCGACGCTACGCCAGCTTCACCTTGCCGCCTCGATGGCGGGCGCCGTCCGCGGAGCGCTGAGCGAGGGTACGGAATATGTGCGCAGGCAGGCGCGTTCGGCGGCGCACAGTGCCGCCGAAACAGCCGATGCCGATCCTTTCGTGCAAAAGATACTGGGCGAGATCGCCGCCGGCTCCTTCGCCGTCGATACGCTGATCCGCGAGAGCGCCCGCGCGCTCGACCGTACGGCCGCGGCCTTCGCGGGCGACGATCCCCAGGCGCTGGAAGCAGCCCTGGTCGAGAGTGCGCTGACGACGGCGCGCACCCAGATCGTCGCCTCCCAGCTTGCCCTTGCCGCCGCCACCAATGTCTTCGAGCTCGGGGGCGGTTCGGTGACATCGCGCCATCTCAATCTCGACCGCCATTGGCGCAACATCCGCACCGTGCTCAACCACAATCCGCTGCTGCACAAGGCGCGGGTGGTGGGCGACTATTATATCAACGGCACCACGACGCATCTGGAAGAAGGCAAGGTCTTCTGAGCCATGCACATAGACCCGCATTCCCATCACTCCATCGCCATCATCGGCGGTGGCTTCGCCGGTGCGCTGACCGCGATCAAGCTGCTCGACAGGACCGAGGTGCCTTTATCGATCACGATACTGGAGCCCCGCGAGGAGCTGGGACGCGGGGTCGCCTACAGCACGGTCGAGACCGTTCATCTCGTCAACGGCCCGGCCAGCACGTTTTCGCTTCATCCGGAGGAGCCCGAGCATCTGGTGCGCTGGCTCGGCGATCATGCGCCGCGCTACGGCTGGACGCCGCCTGCCGATATCGCCTCCAGTTTTCCGCCGCGATACCTGTACGGAACCTACGTTCGCGACGAGCTGCGCCGAGCGATCTCGACGGCACGGTCCGGATCGATATTCCGCCATGTCAGGGCTTCGGCGTCCACGCTGGTTTCCGCTCCGCACAGAGTTGCGATCACGACGAGCGAAGGAGAGACCATCGAGGCGGATGAGGTGATCCTTGCCCTCGGCGTCTTCCAGCCCGAACTTGCGGCGCGGGAGGCGTCTGTCGCGACCCATGCGGCCTATGCCGCGTCGCCATGGGATAGCGGCGCGCTGGATCGCCTTGTCGACGCCGAGGAGATCCTGCTCGTCGGGTCGAGCCTGTCGATGGTCGATGCCGTCGCCAGCATGGAGGCCCGCGGCTTCCGTGGCCAGTATCGGGTGATATCCAGACGGGGCCAATTCATCGAAGATCGGCGCAATGCAACGCTGGAGCGCGACTTTCTCGCTGAAGGACCGCTGCCGACCACCGCACGATCGCTGCTATCCGTCGTCAAGGCCGAGCGCCGCGCATTGGCGGCCGCCGGCAAGGATTGGCAGGCGCTGCCGCTTGCCATCCGGCCGCACATCCTGCCTCTCTGGCAGAGGGCCGGCGATGCGGAGAGATTGCGATTTGCCCGCCATCTCCGCGCGTTCTGGGACGTGACGGCGCATCGCGCGGCGCCCGAGAGCTATCGCGCCGTCTCCAATGCGGTTACCGAGGGCCGCCTCCGGCACCAGCCCGCACGATTGCTCTCGATGAAACCCTCCGGCCGGTTGATCGCCGCGACGCTGAAAACCCGATCCGGCACCGAAGCCCATTCCTTTGGCGGCGTCATCGATTGCCGCGGCCATCAGTTGCACGACTGGCGGCGCATTTCGGATCCCTTCGTCAAAAACCTGCTCGAAAGCGGAGAGGTTCGTCCGCACAGCACCGGCTTCGGCATCGACGCCACGGAGCAGGGCGATGTCATCTCCGAGGAGGGGCGGGTCCACCGCAACATCAGCGCGATCGGCCATCCGCTCAGGGGCGTTGCCTGGGAATCGAGCTCGATCACCGAGCAGCGTGCGCAGGCGATTGCGCTGGCCGACCGCATCCTCGGCAAGCTGACGCTGCTTTCGCTCATCGCGTCCTAGGGCGACATAAAAAAGGGGGCGCCGCATCGCCCCCCAAACGATTTGCCGCGAGCGGATCTCAGCCCTCGCCTTCCTTGATATAGACATCGGCGAAATTCGATTGCACGCCTTCGGCGCCGGTCGTGTGGTTCTTGACGCGCTTGTTGAAGACGGTGACGTTTTCGAGCGCGATCAGGTTGATGACCGGAAGCTCGTCGGCGATGATCTTCTGGAAATCGTTGAACTCCTGCTTGCGCTTCGCCTCGTCGACCTCGACCGACGCTGCCTCGAGAAGCCTGTCGACCTCCGGGTTCTGATAGTGGCTGGCGTTGGAGAAGGGCAGTCCGAGCTTGAAGTTCTTCGACCAATAGATGCGCTGCACGCCAAGCGTCGGATCGAACTGGTTGCCGAGATACTCGGCCGCCAGGTCGAATGCGCGCTCGGTATAGACCTTCTGGATGTAGGTGGAGAAATCATAGGAGTCGATCCGCGCATCGATGCCGATGCGCGCCAGGTTCTGCTTCAGATATTCGGCGACGCGCTTGAAGCCCTCGTTGTAGGAATTGTGCGTCAGGCGAAGCGCGAAGCGGGTGCCATTGCCGTTGCGCTTGTAGCCGGCGTCGTCGAGCAGCTGTTCGGCGGCTTTCAGATCGAAGGCATAGGGCTTGATCGTGGTGTCCAGATATTGCGGCAGGAACGTGCTGACCGGTGTCGGCGAAACGTGTCCATAGCCATACCAGACCGTGTTGAGGATCACGTTGAGGTCGATGGCGTGGGCAATCGCGCGGCGCACGCGGACATCCTTCAGATACTCGTTGTCAAGGTTGAGGATGAGCTGCGTCTGGTCGCCCTTCGTCTCGTAACCGCGGGAATCGATGCCGATATTCGGCAAGGCCTTGATGCGATCGAGATCGGCGAGCGGAATGGGATTGTCGCCGCCGAGATCGAATTCTCCGGTTTCGAACCCTGCAGCGCGAGCGGCGCCGTCGGGCACGAAGCGGACGACGACCTGATCGAGATAGGGCTTGCCGGCATCCCAATAGTCAGGATTGCGCTCCAGGATGATATGGGAGCCGCGCACCCATTCCCGGAAGACGAACGGACCTGTGCCGATGGGCGCGCCGCCATTCGGGTTGGTCGGAACATCGGCGATCTTGACGCCTTCGTAGACATGCTTGGGCACGATCGGGGATTCGGCCGCGTAGAGCGCTTTCAGTAGATAGGGTGCCGGCTTCGAAAGGCGGAATACCGCAGTCAGCGGATCCGGCGTATCAACGGCGACGACGTTGGCAAGGGTGCCTCGCCCGCGGGGATGGACCTGTTTCAGGAGTTCGATCGAATAGGCGACATCAGCGGAGGTAAACGGCTTGCCGTCATGCCATTTGACGTTGGGTCGCAGCTTGAACGTATAGGTCAGTCCGTCGGCGGCGACCGACCATTCTGTTGCGAGCTGCGGTTTCGGCGTCAGGTCGAAATCGTAGGCCAGCAGGCCCTCGGTGATCTTCGGGCTGATCTTCTGCGTGCCGCCGGCGGTGTGGGCAAGCGCAAGAATCGTCGGCGGTTCGGGTTCGACGATGAAGTTGAGCGTGCCGCCACGCGGCGGCGCTGCGTCTGCCGCGTAGGTTGCGGCGGACGGCAGAAAGGTCGCGGCGGTCGACAGCAGAAGCAGTTGATTGAAACGGCGGCGATTGATGGTCATTCGATTTTCCTTGCCGGCTGGATGGATCGGCTTCTGTACGAATAGATGGCGGACAGGCCCCTGATCGGCACATCTTCGGGTGCCGAGCCGGCAAAACGGAAGAATGTTTTTCTCATCGACCGAGAAAGAAAAGCTTTGCGAAATCCCCTCCCGCCGGAGGCCGCCGCGAACAGTTATCTAGTAAAAATATAGACTATTTCGCGATTTTAGTTTTTGCTTCCACGGCGTCCGCAAGGCATGGAAGAAAATGTCCGTCCGCTTCCAGACAAACGCAAAGCGCGTTCTCGTCTTCGATGGTCGGATCGTGCTGCAATCGCAACATGAACACGCTTGCCAGCAAACGAAAAAAAGCCATCCAGCCGACCTTGGCGCGCCTGCCGCCGTTAACCTCGCTGCGCGCCTTCGTGGCGACCGCGCGGCATCTGAACTTTCTGGGCGCCGCCGAGGAGCTGCACGTCACTTCAGCTGCCGTCGGCCAGCAGATCCGTTTGCTGGAGGACTATCTCGGCCAACCACTCTTCCATCGCGTCAGGGGCCAGCTGCAACTGACGGCTGCCGGCCTGGCGTTGGTTCCCGGCTTGACGGACGCTTTCGACGCCGTGCTCGAGACGATGACGCAATTCATTGCCAGTGACCACGAGCTGCCGATCCGCGTTTCCGTGGCGCCGTCCTTTGCAAGCAAATGGCTGATCCCCCGGCTGGACGGGTTGAGGAGGGCGGCGCCCGGTTTGCAGATCCTGGTCGATGCCTCGACCCACTTGACGGATCTCAACGCCGGCGACACCGATTGCGCCATTCGTTACGGCAGTGGCGGCTATCCCGGCCTGGTGGTCGATCACCTCTTCTCGGAAGCTGTCGTGCCGATCTGCAGCCCGGAGTTTGCCGAGCGGCATTGGCTCTGGAACGATCCGCAGGCGATAGAGGGAGCGCCGCTCCTGCACGAGGACGGGGTAGAACACGATCACTCCTGCCCTGACTGGAGTGCGTGGCTGCGGGCCGAAGGACTGTCCTGTCGGTTGCCGCAAGGCGGGTTCCGCCTCAACCAGTCATCGCTCGTCATCGATGCTGCCCTGGCGGGACAGGGGCTCGGCCTCGGCAAGGTCCGGCTGGCGGAGGCCGACTTGAAGGCGGGGCGTCTCGTCAGCCCCTTCGGCAGTTTGCAGCCGGTGAGCTTTTCTTACTTCTTCGTTACGGCACAACCCAAGGCGCGCGTAATGCGCGTCGAGCTTTTCCGCAACTGGCTTCAGGCCGAGGCGAAGGCGCTGCGCGCCGTCGGCGATGTCTTGTCGTGGCATTCACTCCGCAAGCTCGACATCGCCGCGGCCGAATAGCGCCGATCATTTCAGCCTGAAGCCGAGGCGGCGGGCGGCAACGCCAAGCAGGTGCCGTCCCCTCAGGGCTTCGACGGTGCCGATCCTGTTCTTCACCTGTACCGTCCAGTCTACGCGCGGCATGCGCTGCTCTGCCTGGAAATCCTGCAGGACGCTGTTGTAATGGTGCAGATCTTCCGGCTTCGGCTGTCGATCGTAGTGCTCGTTGTGCAGCACGCTTGCTTGCGGCAGACGCGGCTTGACGGCGGCCGGCGCGGCTGGATCCGGATAGCCGACCGTCAGGCCGAAAACCGGAAACACGCCCTCCGGCAATCCCAGTTCGCGTGCGACGATTTCCGGATCGTTGCGGATGGCGCCGATATAGCAGGTGCCGAGGCCCTGCGCCTCCAGGGCGACGACGGCATTCTGCGCGGCCAGGGCCGCATCGATGACGCCCAGCAGGAAGCTCTCCACATAGTCCAGGCCATCGGCGGCGGAACCCTGGTCAGCGGCAATGCGGCGTGGCCTGGAAAGGTCCGCAAGCCAGATCAGCAGCAGCGGCGCCTGCGTGATCTGCCGCTGTGTTCCGGCAACGGCGTTCAATCTGGCTTTGCGCTCATCGTCCCGGACGGCGACGACGCTCCAGGCCTGAAGATTGGATGAGCTCGGCGCGGATTGTGCCGCAGCGATGGCGAGACGGAGGATATCGTCCGGAACGGCCTTCGGCAGATAGTCTCTCACGGTGCGATGAGACAGCAGCGTTTCGATCGTTTCGTTCCAGTCCGAAGCAAGGGGCTGGCTGTTGCGATAGCGCTCCCTGATGAGGGCGGCGAGCCGATCATCGTCCGGAAGCTTTGCGGTCGCCACTGATGTCATGTTCTTTCTCCTTCATTCCGCTGCTATGGCATAAGGATTGGCGGGCCGGGAGAGGCCCAGATGGTCACGCAGCGTACGGCCGGCATAGCTCTTCCGGAACAGGCCGCGACGCCGCAGGATAGGCACCACTTCATCGACGAAGACTTCCAGGCCATGCGGCAGCACATCCGGCATCAGGTTGAAGCCATCCGCGGCGCCGGCGGTAAACCATGTCTCGATATCGTCTGCGATCGCGTCCGGCGTGCCGACGATGGTGCGATGTCCGGTTCCGCCATTCAATGCGCGAATGAGGCCGCGCACGGTCAATTTCTCGTGTTGCGCCAGGGCGAGCGTCGCCCGAAAGAACGTGTGCCCGCCATCGGCCGGTAGCGGAATGTCGTCGGGCAGATGTTCATCCAGCTTCAGCCGGTTTGGATCGATTTGCAGAACGCCGGCGAGCCGCGCGAGGCTGTATTCCAGCGGGATGAGTTCGCGCAGCTCTTCCTGCCGCTGTCGGGCTTCCGCCTCGGTGCTGCCGATGATGGTCGCAAGGCCGGCGAGCACCAGCAGGCTGTCCGGCGTCCGGCCATAGCGTGCGGCGCGCTGCCTGAGATCGCCGGCATAGTCGAGCGACTCCTCCAGGGATTGCGAGGCGGAAAACACGGCCTCCGCATGCTGGGCCGCGAGTTCGCGGCCATCGTCGGAGCCGCCGGCCTGCACGATAACAGGGTGTCCCTGTGGCGGGCGCGGGACGTTGTGCGGACCGTGAACGGAAAAATGCTTGCCGCGATGGGCGATCGGATGGACCTTGCTCGTATCGACGAACCGCCCGGTGGCGACGTCGCCGATAAAGGCGTCTTCCTCCCAGCTATCCCACAGCGCTTTCACGACGGTTGTGAATTCCGCTGCGCGCTCGTAGCGGCTCTGGTGCGCAACCGGCTTCTCCAGGCCGAAATTGCGGCTTTGCGAGAGGTCGGCGCTGGTGACGATGTTCCAGCCGACGCGGCCGCCGCTCGCATGATCGAGCGTCGCAAACCGGCGCGCGATGTTATAGGGCTCGTTATAGGTGGTCGATGCCGTCGCGATCAGGCCGACATGCTCGGTGTTGGCCGCCACCGACGCCAGCACGATGGTCGGCTCAAGAGACGTGAGCGGCCTGAAATCGATGCGGTCCGATATGGCCGCCTGATCGGCGAGGAAGATCGCGTCGAAGGTGCCGCGTTCGGCAATGCGCGCGACATTGATATAGTGGTTGATATCGAAGGACGCGCGGGGATCGCTTCCCTGCATGCGCCATGCGGCCGGTGAGAAGCCGGAATGCAGGATGTTGATGTTGAGGTGAAGTTCGCGTTTCCTGCTCACTGGAATATCCCCGGTTCCGGAAACTCGCCGTCCAGGAACCATGTCCCGACATTGCGGGCCTTGTATTCGGCGGGGTTGTGAAGCGTGTGGATGCGCACGTTGCGCCAGAAGCGGTCGAATCCAAGCGGCCTGACCGCGGACCTTGCCCCCATCACCTCGAATACCTCGCTCGTCACCTCGAGGGCGACCCGGCCTGCAAGGACGTTGGCGGACGCAACGGCGATCGCGGCTTCGCCGCGATCCTGTGCGGTAAGATCCGGCCCTTTTTCATAGACGGCATCGACCGCTGCCAACGCCCGGTCGGCAAGCGCCGTTGCCGCCTGCACCTTGATCCACAGCTCGCCATATTGCCTTTTGATCCACGGATCGTCGGCATGACGCTCGACGCCGGAATAGATCCACGGGCGTGATTTCGTGACAGTATAGTCGCGCGCCGCGATCAATGCGCCCTGAGCGCTGCCGATGAAGACGTTGAGAAGCACGCTCTGCTGCTGCAACGGCGCCAGCAGGGACGCCGGGTTCTGTCGTCGCTCCGGCAATATCTCGCCGTCGCCGATCTCGACATCCTTGTAGAAGACGCGTCCGCTTCCGGTCTGCCTCTGGCCGATCCCGTCCCAGTCGTCGGCGATGGTGATGCCGGCGCGGTCTGCCGGTATGTAGGCAAAGCTGCGCTTGTTGGTTTCTTCATCCTCCCAGGCGACCATCAGATAATCGGCGACATGGGAGCCCGAGGCAAAGGGCCTGAACCCGTTCAGCACGACCTTTCCGGCTTCCTGTCGACCGAAAAGGCTTTTCGAAAAGCTGTTCGTCGTATTGCCCCAGAACCAGCGACCGGCCGCCGAACGGCGCAGGATGTCCCGGGACCGTTCATCCTCGAGCGTGGCGACGGCATTCTGCAGCGGGCTGAAATGATAGCCATAGAGATGGCCGAGCGAGCCGTCGACCTTGGCGAATTCGCGGACGATCCGCATGGCGGTGGAGTAGCGTTCGCCGGCGCCACCGAACTCTTTCGGGATCAGCAGATTGACGAGGCCGCTCTCCTTGAGCAGCCCGATTTGTTCACGGGGCCTGCCACCCGACTGATCCCTCTCGACGGCATCGCGGGCGAAGATCTCGCGCAGCTCCGCCGCCTTTGCCAGAAAGGGGTTCGCCTTGTCGGCCTCGAAGAGGGAGGGCGAAGGAGAGGGCGGTTCGAAGCCGCCGGGCTTTACGGTCATGGCGACCTCCGTTCATCAGTGCAAACGCGGAAAGCCGTGCCGTTCGGCGAGCAGCTCGAGGATGCGATCGGTAGAGTTGACGAAGCGCGTGCCATGCCAGTCGCCAGCATCGTCAGGCGGGTTTTCCGCGAAAATCAGGAGCGGCAGGGATTGGTTCGCTTCGCCGGCGACGTCGATCACCTTTTGCCGCGGACGCAGGAAGGCAACCCTTTCGACATCGATTGCCGAAGCAAGATCCGGGAAGGAGGCCAGCAGTCCCTCGATAGCATTGCAATAGGGGCAGACGAAGCTGACGCCCGGATGCTTCGGATCGGCAAAGCCGGGCGAAATGAGAAACAATTTGTCACGAGCCATCTGGTGTTCTCCTATTCTGCTGCGACCGCATTGCCTGCGGAAAAACGATTGTCTGGACGTTTGAGCCCGAGATTTTCCCGCAGCGTCGCGCCTTCATATTCGGTGCGGAACAGGCCGCGCCGGCGCAATTCCGGCACGACGAGCGCAATGAAATCGGCAAGCCCTCCGGGCATGATCGGCGCCATGATGTTGAAGCCGTCGGCGCCGTAGTTTTCGAAGCGCTCTTCCATGACATCGGCGATCTGCGTCGGCGTGCCTACCACTTGCCAATGCCCGCGCGCGCCGGCGATGCGCAGATAGAGCTGGCGAATGGTCAGGTTTTCGCGGCGGGCGAGATCCAGCACCAGTTCCTGCCGGCTCTTGCCGGCATTGGTGGTTGGCGGCTCGGGCGGCACGGGACCGTCAAGCGGATAGGAACTCAGGTCGACGCCGGTCAATTGCGAGAGAAGATTGAGGCCGACTTCCGGCTGGATGAGGTCCTGCAGGGCCTGGAATTTGTCCTCGGCCTCCGCCTCGCTGCGCCCGACCACGGGGAAAATGCCCGGCAGAATCTTCAGGTCGTCCGGCGAGCGGCCGTACTTGCCGAGGCGGCCCTTGACGTCGGCATAAAAGGCCTTTGCCTCGTCAAGGGTGATCTGCGCGGCGAAGATTGCTTCGGCGGTGCGTGCGGCCAGTTCCTTGCCCGGTTCGGAGGCCCCGGCCTGCACGACGACCGGATGTCCCTGCGGCGATCGCGGAATGTTCAGCGGTCCGCGTACCTTGAAATGGCGGCCCTTGTGGTCGAGGCGGTGCAGCTTCTCCGGATCGAAATAGCGGCCGCTGTCGCGATCCCGGAGGAAAGCATCGTCCTCCCAGCTGTCCCATAGGCCGAGCACGACATCGGCGAATTCCTCCGCCCGGTCGTAGCGGTCCGCATGCAGGACCTGGGCGTCGTGGCCGAAGTTGAAGGCAGCGTCCGGATCGGAAGAGGTCACGAGATTCCAGCCGGCGCGGCCGCCGCTCAAGCGGTCGAGCGAGCCGAACTGGCGCGCAAGGTTGAAAGGATCGGAAAAGCTCGTCGAGGCCGTGGCGATCAGGCCGATATTGCGGGTGACGCTGGCAAGCGCCGACAGCAGCGTGATCGGTTCGAACGGATAGACGCCGCTATGCGCCTTCCGGCTCGCGGCATTGAGGTCCTTCAGCCGGGCGGCGACGCCATCGGCAAAGAAGATGGTGTCGAACTTGGCGGATTCGGCCAGTTTCGCGAGTTCGAGATAATTCTCGAACTCGGTGCCCACCGACGCCTCCGGATGCCGCCAGGCCGCGACATGATGACCGGTGAAAAGCAGGAAGGCTCCAAGCTTGATCTGGTCCTTGCGTCTTGCCATGAGATATCCTTTCAGCGGTACATGGCCGGAATGGGGAGCTCGCCGGTGAGCAGCCATGTGCCGATCGTGCGCTTCTTGTATTCGGCGGGATTGTGGAGCGTGTGGGTGCGCACATTGCGCCAGAAACGATCGAAGCCGTTGGCCGTGGTCGCCGAGCGCGCGCCCATGACCTCGAAGATCTCGCTGGAGACGGCAAGCCCGATCTCGCCGGCATAGACATTGGCCGTGGCGATATCGATGGCGGCCGCCCCGCGATCCTCATGCGTCAGGCCCGGTCCCTGATTGAAGACTTCGTCCAGGCTGCGCGCCGCCCTGTCGGCAAGCTCGGCCGCCGCCAGCGTGCGGATATAAAGGTCGCCATACTGCCGCTTGATCCAGGGATCGTCCGCGTGCCTGTCGACGCCGGAATAGATCCAGGGCCGCGACGATGTCGTCGTGTAATCCCGGCCCTCTTCCAGCGCGCCTTGCGCGCTGCCGACGAAGACGTTGAGCAGCACGCTTTGCTGCAGCAGAGACGTCAACGATGTGTAGGGGGTGAGGGGGACCGCCGGAGAGCCGATGAGTTCGTCGTCCCGAATTTCAAGATCGTGAAAGCTGACGGTGCCGCTCCCGGTCTGGCGCTGGCCGATCCCGTCCCAGTCATCCTCGATGACGATACCCTGGCGGTTGGCCGGCACGGCTGCGGAAAACCGCTCCCCTTCGGCATTTTCGAAGGAAATCTGGATGTAGTCGGCCACATGCGAACCGGAGGAAAATGGACGCCGTCCGTTGACCAGCCAGCCATTGTCGACCTTCCGTCCCGACGATGTCTTTGACATCGCATTGCCGGAGTTGCCCCAGACGAGGTTGCCGGCGGCGGAAGCCCGCAGCAATCGTTCCCTCTGAACGTCCGAACCGCGAAAGAGCACCAGGTTTAGCGGCAGGTGGTGATAGCCGAAGAGATGCGCGAGCGACCCGTCGGTGCGGGCGAACTCGCGCACGACCCGCAGGATGGAGAGCCAGGAGGCGCCCCGGCCGCCATAGCGCGTGGGGATCTGTGCGGAGGGCAATCCGCTCTCTTTCAACAGGCGGATCTGGTCGATCGGCCTGCCGCCTGCCTTGTCGCGCGCCACTGCGTCCCGATGGAACGCCTGTCTGAGTTCGATGGCTTTGGCAACGAACGGATCGGATGTGTCTGAATTGAAAGACATGCCTGCTCCACGCCTATGGATTCGAGCGGCACTTGGCCGCTTCAGGCACGAAGGGTTCGGTGATAACAGGCCCAAGTCCAGCAATATCTATTTGATCCGGCAGGAAGAAATTCTTTTCGGCACAGGGATCGGGATTGCTGGGCCATGACGGTTCTCGATCATTCGATGCCTGCCGGCGAGAAACGTTCTCCGCGCGGCCAAGGCCATGGCGCGATGACAATTCGAAGCGTCGGCAGTAAATAGAATATAATTTCTATAGATTATATTATTTAATGGATAGCCTTCTTTCCGCAGCGACGACGGAGAAGACGATGACGGGCAGACGACGGCAATTGAAGCTTGGGGCTTTCCTCTATCCTACCGGCCATCACATTGCCGCGTGGCGGCACCCTTTGACGCAGGCCGATGCCGGTTCCAACTTTTCCCATTATGTCGAGCTGGCGCAAATCGCCGAAGCTGCGAAGTTCGACCTGATCTTCATGGCCGACGGTGTCGGCACGCGCGGCGAGGATACCGAGGCGTTGCATCGCACCGCCCTTCGGTATGTCGCGCAGTTCGAGCCGATCACACTGCTGTCGGCGCTGGCGGCAGTGACGAAGCGCATCGGTTTCGTCGCCACCGCCTCGACATCGTTCAACGAGCCCTATCACATCGCCCGTAAATTCGCCTCTCTCGATCATATCAGCGGCGGCCGGGCCGGATGGAACCTCGTGACCTCCTCCAGCGATCACGAGGCGCATAATTTCGGCAGGGACGAGCATTATGCCCATGCCGAGCGCTATGACCGCGCCGAAGAGTTTGCCGATGTGGTGCTTGGTCTCTGGGATACCTGGGAGGAAGACGCCTTCCCTCGCGACAAGCGGAGCGGCGTCTACTACGATCCGGACAAGCAGCACATCCTCAATCACAAGGGAAAGCATTTCAAGGTCCGCGGGCCGTTGAATGTGGCGCGTGCGCCCCAAGGCCACCCTGTCCTGGTGCAGGCGGGTTCCTCCGAACCGGGCAGGGAGCTTGCCGCCCGCACCGCCGAGGTCGTCTTCACGGCTCACCAGACCATCGAGGACGCCCGGACCTTCTACGCGGATCTCAAGGGTCGCCTTCAGAAATACGGCCGAAATCACGACGACCTCAAGATCATGCCCGGCATCTTCCCTGTCGTCGGCAGAACGCGCGAGGAAGCACAGCGAAAGTTCGCCGAAATCCAGGACCTCATCCATCCGGCGGTCGGCCTCGCCATGCTGAGCGGCATGTCGGGCGGCGTCGACCTGTCGCAATATCCGCTCGACGGTCCCGTTCCGGATCTGCCGGAAACCAATGGCAGCAAGAGCCGGCAGAGACTGCTGCTTGAGCTTGCGCGGCGCGAAAATCTGTCGATCCGGCAGCTCTATCTGCGGATTGCCGGCGCGCGGGGTCACTGGCAGATCGTCGGCACCCCGACCGAGATCGCCGATCGGATGGAGGAATGGTTCAAGACGGGCGCGGCCGATGGCTTCAATGTCATGCCGCCGCAGCTGCCGACCGGCCTCTACGATTTTGTCGAGCATGTGCTGCCGGAGTTGCGTCGCCGTGGCCTTTTCCGGAGCAATTACGAGGGCACGACGCTTCGCGAAAATCTCGGATTGAAGGTGCCGCAGCATCCGGCCCGACGACCTGTCGCGGCGGAGTAGCAAGCCATGGGCAGCTCCCTGCATCTGCAGATCAGCCACGTCAGCCGCCAGTTCAAGGTCAACGGCGAGATCCTGACCGCTCTCGACGATGTGAGCCTCGATATCGCCGAAGGCGAATTCGTGACCATCGTCGGCTCCAGCGGCTGCGGGAAATCGACCTTGCTGCGGCTGGGTGCCGGTCTCGACACCCCCACGTCGGGTTTCGTCGGTCATGCCGGGCGGCCGGTCACCGAACCCAGTCTCGAACGCGGCATCGTTTTTCAGGAGCCGCGGCTTTTCCCCTGGCTGACGGTCGGCCGCAACATCGCGCTCGGCCTGGAAAACTCCGGCCTGCCGAAAGCCGAGAAAAGGAAGCTCGTCGAATCCCATCTCGAACTTGTCGGGCTCTCCGGTTTTGCCGGGGCCTATCCGCACCAGCTTTCCGGGGGCATGGCGCAACGCGCCGGCATCGCAAGGGGTCTGGTCAATCGACCGAACGTTCTCTTCCTCGACGAGCCCTTCGGCGCGCTGGACGCCATCACCAAGGCCAGGCTGCAGGACGAATTGCAGACGATCTGGGCGAAGGAACGCATCACCATGGTTCTGGTGACGCATGATGTCGAGGAGGCGGTCTATCTCGGTGACCGTGTCGTCGTCATGTCACCGCGGCCGGGCCGCATCCGCGACATCATCCCGGTGGAGTTGCCGCGCCCGCGCGCTCGAACCTCTACGCGGCTGGTCGAAATCCGCAATCGCGTGCTCGAAAGCCTCAATGAGACCACGCCGGAGTCTCGTCCGGCACCCGTCAGGGGAGGCCACCCGGCTAAAACCCGGCCAGCCGTCCTCGCCGCAGAATAGAAAACGGAGCAACAGATGAAACTGCCAGATATTTCGCGCCTGGTCGCCGGAGCCGCCATCGCCCTGACACTGTTTTCGGCTTCCGCCAGGGCTGAGGATTCACTCGTCATTCATGTCGGCTACGCGGCGATCGGCGTCGACAATCGCCCTTATTCCGAGGGTACGTCCGCCGCAACGGCACGAGCAGGCGAATTTCTCGAAAAGGAATTTGCGGGCGATCCGAACGTCAAGATCGAATGGACCTTCTTCAAGGGCGCCGGCCCGGCCGTGAACGAGGGCTTTGCCAATGACCAGCTCGATTTCGCCTATCAGGGCGATCTTCCAGCGCTGATAGGCCGGGCAACGGGCCTGAAGACGAAATTTCTGCTGGCGAGCGGTGCACGCAAGCCGCTCTATCTCGCCGTTGCCAAGGGCTCTGGCATCAAGACGATCGAAGACCTGAAGGGGCGCAAGATCGCGCTGCAGCGCGGCACCAACGGTCACCTGGCGGCCATCAAGGTGCTGGAGGCGCACGGGCTGACCGAGCGGGACATCCAGGTGGTCAACCTTGACAGTGCCGGCACGGTCGCGGCGCTCACCAGCCGGGACATCGACGC
The DNA here is from genome assembly GCF_010668395.1 of Martinezella lusitana. GTDB lineage: Bacteria > Pseudomonadota > Alphaproteobacteria > Rhizobiales > Rhizobiaceae > Rhizobium > Rhizobium lusitanum_A. The sequence continues at coordinate 120,364 of NZ_WUEY01000011.1, read as the reverse complement.
CGCCTTCGGCGACACGCAGCTGATCAATCTGGCCGCCAAGGACAGCGCCGACATCATCTACACGACGAAGGGTGACGATCCGCGTTTCGGCCGCAACGCGGGGATCATCGCCCGCGAGGCCTTCATCGACGCCCATCCCGAAATCACGCAGCGCGTCGTGGATGCCTTCGTCAAGGCGGCGCAATGGTCGTCGGAGGAAGCGAACCGTGCGGCGCTGTTCGAGCTGTGGCACAAGTCCGGAACGCCCGTTCCGATCCTCGAGGAGTATTTCCGCAACGATACGCTGGCCTATCGCAACTCGCCGCTGATCGATGATCTGCTGGTCTCGCAGTACAAGGAGCAGGCGGTCAAGAGCAAGGAATATGGCCTGATCCGCCGCGACGTCGATCTGAATGGCTGGTTCGAGTCGAAATACCTCGACAAGGCGCTGGAAAAGCTCGGCCTGACCAAATTCTGGCAGCCCTATGGAGCCGACGGAAAGCCGGCTGCTTCCTGAATGGGGGCGGTCGAGCGAAGGAGGCCTGCGTGAGCGCTATTGTCGAGATCGCCGGTCGTGCCGGCACGGGGCTTCCTCCTGCGAAGGCGCGGCGTCTGGCCCTGCTTGCGACGGGCCTGATCTTTCCTCTGGCCCTGCTCGGCCTCTGGTGGATTGCCTCCGCCAGAGGCTGGCTGCCCGAACAGATTCTGCCGGCGCCGGCCTACGTCTATCAGACCGGCCGCGACATGATCCTGAGCGGCGAGCTTCTCTATCATACCGGGGTCAGCCTGGGTCGCGTCCTCGTCGGGTTTACGATCGGTGCCGGATTGGGACTTGTTCTTGGGATCGCCATGGGGCTTTCCGAAACGGTCGAGGATTATGTAAAGCCGCTGTTTCTCGCCTTTGCGCAGATCCCGACGCTCGGATGGATCCCGCTCTTGATGCTGCTGGTCGGCATCGAAGAGACGCTGAAGATCATCATCATCGCCAAGGGTGCCATCGTGCCGATGACGATGAATACCTTGACCGGGATTCGCGGCGTCTCCCCGAAATATATCGAGGTCGGCAGGGCGCTGCGCTTCAGTCGCTGGCAGATGCTGCGGCTGGTCGTGCTGCCGGGAGCCGTTCCCTCGATATTCACCGGCATCCGCTATGGTCTCACCCATTCCTGGACCTCGCTTGTCGGCGTCGAATTGCTCGCCTCGTCCGAAGGGCTTGGCTATCTGCTGGTCTGGGGTCGGCAGATGTTCTGGCTGGATACCGTCATCGTCGCGATGATCGCCATCGGGCTGGTCGGCCTCATCATGGACAAGGGGCTGGATCGCACCGAATTGCTGATCCAGCGCTGGAAGCGGCAGGAGCGTTGACGATGGCGAGAGCGAGCCGTTTCGTCCGTTTCCGGCGCGGCATTACCTTGCCGATCCTCCTGTTTATCGCCTGGGAGGTCTCGAGCCGGACCGGCCTGGTCGATGCACGCTTCCTGCCGCCTCTGGAAGATGTCGCCGCCACCGCCAAGCGTGAGCTGATCGACAACGATCTCATCGGCGAACTGGGCTTCAGCCTGATGCGAAACATCGCCGGCTTTCTCATCGGATGCGTACTGGGTATCGGTTTTGCGAGCCTGCTCGCCCTGTCGCGGATTGCCGACCGGCTGATCATGCCGACGTTCAACGGACTGAAGCAGATATCCCTCCTTGCCTGGATACCGCTGATTTCCGTCTGGTTCGGCTTTGGCGAGCAGGCGAAAATCGTCTTTGTCGCTCTCGCGGCCTTCATCCCCATCGTTCTCAACACCTATGACGGCATGCGCGAGGCTCCCGCCGAGCTTCTGGAGGTCGCAAGGGCATTGAAGTTCAACGCACGCCAGAAGGCATTGCGAATCTACATACCGGCGGCAATGCCGTCGATCGCGACCGGCGTGCATCTGGGCTTGATCTATGCGTGGCTTGCAACGGTCGGCGCGGAATATTTCCTGGCGGTCGGTCCCGGCGTCGGCGGCCTCGTCATTGCCGGACGCGAGCGGTTCGACATGGCGCTGGTCATGGTCGGCGTTCTTGTCCTCGGCCTCGTCGGCTTCACTCTCAACCGTCTTGCCTATGCGTTGGAGGCTTACCTGCTGCGCTGGCGGCCGAGGCAGATCATGTAAACGCGCAGCAACAGCCTCGACGAAACAGCACGCGTTCCGCGGGCGTATCGGCGCCAGAAAACATCAACCAGGGACACAATTCCATGACCCACCAGACGACCATTCTACCGGATGCTTCCCAGCCCGCCGTCATTGATCGCATCGAAAGTTACTTTCCGGAGCTCGTGGCTCTTCGCCACGATCTGCATGCCCATCCGGAGATCGGGTTTGAGGAGGTGCGGACCTCGGCGATCGTTGCCGAACAGCTCGAGTCCTGGGGCATCGAAGTGCATCGCGGCATCGGCAAGACCGGCGTCGTCGGGCGCCTTGTCGGCCGTCAACCGGGCAACCGCTCGATCGGCCTGCGCGCCGACATGGACGCCTTGCCCATGCCGGAGGAAACCGGCTTGCCCTATGCGTCGGTCTATCCCGGCCGGTTCCATGGCTGCGGACACGATGTTCATACGACCATTCTGCTCGGGACTGCGCGGTATCTTGCCGAAACACGGGATTTTGCCGGGACCGTCATCTTCATCTTCCAGCCGGCCGAGGAAGGGCTGGGCGGCGCCCGCGCCATGATTGCCGACGGTCTGTTCGAGCGTTTCCCCGTCGATGAGATCTACGGGCTTCACAACGCAACCCATCTACCTCCCAACCATCTGCATGTATCCCCCGGGACCGTGCTCGCCGGGGCTGACTTCTTCGACGTGACTTTCCGTGGAAAAGGCGCGCACGGCGCTCACCCGGACGTCGCGCGCGACCCGATCCCGGCGATTACCGAATTCGTCCAGGCTCTGCAGACGATCGTCAGCCGGAACGTGCCGCCGACGGAACCTGCCGTTCTTTCGGTCACCAAGATTTCCAGCGGTTCGGCCTATAATGTCATCCCGGAGACTGCATTGGTCGGCGGCACGATCCGCGCCTTCTCGGATGATATCAGGGAACTCATTCGCGGCCGGCTCCGGACGATTGCCCATAATATTGCGGCCGCGCACGAGCTGCAGGCCGAGATCGATCTCAGGGACATCTTCTCCGTTTTGACCAACCATCCGGAGCATGTCGATATCGTCGCCGAGATCGGGCGGGATGTTCTGGGGCCGTCGCAGGTTTCGACCTTTTCGAAGCGGGCCATGGGCAGCGAAGATTTTGCCGATTTTCTGCTGCACGCGCCCGGTGCCTTCTTCACGCTTGGCCATTCCGGCACCGTTCCGGCTCATAATCCCGGCTTTATCGTGGATGACGCTATCCTGCCCGTCGGCGCGACCCTGTTTGCCCGCCTTGTCGAAAGCCGGCTGAAGGCCGCCTGATTTCCAGCCGATCCATTCCGTAGGTTCAAACACACAAGAGGATTGCGATGCATCTCTCCAGGCGCGAAGCGCTTTTGCTCGGTACCGCACTTGCCGCAAGTGCCGTTCTGCCCACACGTTCCACCTTCGCCCAGACGGCGACGCCGAAGAAAGGCGGAACACTGACATCCATTTCCGTCGGCGAGCCGACGACGCTGGTGCCGCTGCTGGATTCGAACACGCGGACGCGGGCGATTTCCACGAAGATCCTCGAGGGCCTGGTGCGGTTCGACGAGAGTTTCAACCCGCAGCCGGTCCTTGCCGAATCCTGGTCGGTCTCTCCGGATGGCCTCCGCTACACGTTCAACCTGCGCAAGGGCGTCAAGTGGCATGATGGTCAGGATTTGACCGCGGCCGACGTCCGTTTCTCGCTGCTTGCCTTCAAGCGTGTCGGTCCGCGCGGGCGGATAACCTTTGCCAATGTCGCCGACGTCGAAACGCCGGACGCTCATACGGCAATCGTCGTCCTGTCCAAACCGACACCTTTCCTGCTGCGGGCTTTGACCGGCGGGGAAACGCCGATCCTCGCCGCACACACCTATCCGACGGACGATTACGCCAGCAGCCGTAACGGGACGAACCCGATCGGCACAGGTCCCTTCGTTTTCGAGGAATGGAAGCGGGGAAGCCATGTGTCGTTGAAGCGCAATCCCGACTACTGGCAGGCCGGCCTTCCTTATCTTGATGGCGTGGTGGCCCGCTTCGTCGGCGATGCCGCCGCCGCTTCGATCGCGATCGAGACAGGCGAAGCGCATCTGTCGACCGACATCTCGCTGAACGACATCGACCGGCTGAAGCAGAATCCGCAGCTTGCCGTGGACATTTTCACCGACGCCTATCTCAACAATACGCAGGTCTTCGAATTCAATCTTGAAAATCCCATACTCGCCAAGAAGGAGGTGCGGCACGCGCTGGCCCATGCCATCGACCGCGATCTCATTATCGAGACGGTCTTTCTGGGAACGGCCAAGCCCGCCGCCTCCACCATTCCGGCGATATTCTCCGCCTACAATGACGAGGCGCCGTTCCAGTATCCGTTCGATCTCGCGAAAGCGGGGCAGCTTCTCGATGCTGCGGGCCACAAGAAGGGTGACGATGGCGTGCGGTTCAGCCTCCGCCTCGCCTTCATTCCCGGGGAGACCTTCAAGAAAACGTCGGAGGTTCTTCGCTCCTCGTTCGGCAAGCTTGGCGTCAAGGTCGAGATTCTCGATGGGGATCTGGCGACCTATATCAAACGCGTTTACTCGGAGCGCGGCTTCGACATCAACCTCAACGGCATCAGCCGGCTGTTCGACCCTACGGCCGGCGTCCAGCGGCTTTACTGGTCTGACGGTATCAAGAATATCGCGCCCTACGTGAATGCCGCCCACTACAACAATCCGGATGTCGACAATCTCTTCCGTGCCGCTGCCGTCGAGCAGGACGACGCCAAGCGCGCCGGTTATTTCAAGCAGATTCAGGCGATAGTCGGCGACGATCTGCCCAATATCGCCGTTGTCGCATTGCCGACCGTCATCGCGCGGTCGGCTGCGGCGAAAGCACTGGTGACGACGGTCGATGTGGCATCCGGCGATTTTGCGGAGAGTTGGCTCGACGTCTGAGCGATGCAATGCATGGCCCGATCTCGATCGGGCCACGCGATGGCTCCGCATGACTATGGCGCGGTGTCTTCATCTCGCATCGGCGGAGATGTCTGTCTGACGGAGCAGGGTTTTGGACCCGCAACGGCTCAGTGAGTAGCCACGGTCCAGAAATAGTAGGCAAGCGGAATGGCAAGAAGGTACATGCCGATAGATACCTGCTTTGCTTCCCCCGACAGCACCTTGACGATGACGTAGAACAGCAGTCCTCCGGCAATGCCGGTGCCGAAGCTGTTGGAGACCAGGGTCAGCAGAACCATCATCAAGGCGGAAAGACCGTCGGAGAAATTCTCCAGATCGACCCGCTTCAAGGCACTGAACATCGACATGCCGACGAGGATCAGGGCCGGCGCGGTCGCCGCGGCCGGGATCATCAGCGCGATCGGCGTAAAGAGCAGGGTGAGCGCAAACAGGGCCGCGGTCGCAAGCGAGGCGAAACCGGTACGGCCACCGGCTTCCGCGCCGGTGGCGGACTCGACGAGGGCCGTTGCGGAGGGGATGCCGAGCAGCGGGCTGATCGTCGCGGCAATCGAGTCGACGAGGAACGGCTTTCCCAGGTCCTTCATGTTACCCTCTTCATCGACCAGACCGGCCTTCGCGCCGACGGCAAGCGTCGTGCCGAGCGTCGAGAAGAATTCCGAAGCGAAGAAGGCAAAGAGGTAGGGGAAATACTGTATTTTCAGGGCGCCGAGGAAATCGAGCTGAAGACCGGTTTCCGCAATGCCGTGCGGTGCGCCGAACAGCGTCTCCGGCACCTTGGTAATTCCAAGCGGAATGCCGAGCAGCGTGCTGCCGAGAATGGCCCACAGGATCGGTCCGGGTACCTTGCGGCCGCGCAGAAACACCGCCAGGAAAATGCCGAAAATGGCGACGATTGCCTGTGAGGAGTTGATCGAACCGAGCATGAGCGCGTGGCTGCGGGCATTGACGTCGACCAGGCCGGCATTCTTGAAGCCGAGAAGCGCTATGAACAATCCGATAGCGGCCCCCAGGCCGAGCTTGATCTGCGCCGGAACCATGCGGGCGATGACCTGTCGCACGCCCAATACCGTCAATAGAACGAAGATGACGCTCGACCAGAAGGAAATGGCGAGACCGGTCTGCCAGGGGATGTGCTCCACAGCCGCCATTGTCGGACCCACCAGAACCGATCCCCCGATGCCCGGGCCGACCACGAAGGGCATGTTGGCATAGAGCGCCATGAACAGGGTTGCGCCGATGATGACCAGAATGGTTGCCGTCGTCGCGGCGGCGCGGTCGATGCCTCCTGCCGAAAGCAGGGACGGGATCACGACGAGAAGATATGCAGACGCAAGGAAGGAGGTGATGCCGGCAATGATCTCCGTCTTCGTATCGGTATTGCGTTCGCGCATGCGAAAATAGGTCTTCCACCGCGCTTCAGACGCGTCGCCCGGCTGCCCGACATTCATATTTGTGGCCATTGCATCTATCTCCTAAATCGGCAAACGCTGCCGCGCGGCGAGTGACATTAGTTTTGGCTTGCAGCCAGAAGCGGTCTGATTTCCTGAGTGGTTCCGTCGGTCAGTCCGAGATCGGTGACGTGCGGGCCGGGATTGCATGCAAGGCTGGCTCCGACGACTGCCTTGAACGTGCGAACCGGAGGCATCCAGTCGGCGATCGCATCGGCCGCCGCGCGCAACCTGGCGAAATCGTCGGCGACCTCGTGTGCCGGAGCATCCGAAAGCAACCCGCAGACGGGTAGCGCCAGCACCGCCGTGACCTTGCCGTCGGCTGCTGTCGCCATGCCGCCGCCTGCGTCGATGACGGCGTTGGCTGCGGCGGCCATGTCTTCCGGATCGCGGCCGAAGATGGTCAGGTTGTGGCTGTCATGCGATATCGTCGTCGCCAAGGCACCGCGCCAATGGCCCCAGTCTTCCAGGATGCCGATGACCGGCGAGGGGTCTTTTCTGCCATGGCGGTGGATGACCGCCATCAAAAGCATGCTGTCGGGCAGGACGAGCTTGTCGTCCTCGACCTTGACGGTCGCTTCTCCCCATTTCGTGAAGCGGGGGCTGACGACGGTATTGACGCGCGCCTTGGCCATGCCCGGTATTTCGATGCTAAAGTCGGCCGCAGAGAGCTTTCCAAGCTTTACGGTGTCGCGGTACGCATCCGTGGAGACGCGATCGGTGGTTCCGATGAGACTGCCGTCTCTGGCAACCTTGGCTCCCGAGGCATAGACACGGTCGACCACGATTTTGTCGAGATCGGACAGGATGACGATATCGGCGCGGCGGCCGGGCGCGATCAGCCCCAGATCGTAGCGGTTCAGCCACATGGCGGCGTTGAGCGTGGCGGCCCGAATGGCGTCGACCGGGTTCATGCCATAACCGATAAGACGCCGGAGAACGGACGACATCGCTCCATCGCGCACAAGGTCGTCGGGGAAGACGTCGTCGGTGCAGATCGTCAGTGTTTGCGGCAGATGCGGCAGTGTCTTCAGCGCCTCGATCACGCCGGGCAGGACATAGTCGTGGGAGCCGCGAAGCTCGACGGTGAGGCCGGCCCGTAATTTCGCGAGCAGGTCTTCGCCTGAGGTGATCTCGTGATCCGATTGAATCCCGGCAGAGGCAAAAGCCTGCAATTCCTCGCCTTCAAGGCCGCGGGCGTGGCCGCAGACACGCTTGCCGCTGGCAAGTCCGGCCTCGACGATGCCGCGCATCGGCTCGCTTCGCTCAAGCACACCGCGCATGTTCATCACTTCGGCAACGCCGGCAATCTCCGGCCAGCTCAGCATGGTCGTCATCTCGCCAGCCCTGAATTCCGCGCCGGCGAGTTCAAGGCCGGGCGCCGAAGGCACGCAGGAGGGGGCCAGGGTCAGAAAGCGTAGCGGCAGGCTTCGGGTTTCTTCCAGCGCCCACCGAATGCCGTCGAGGCCGGCGACGTTGCCGATTTCATGCGGATCCCAGCAGACTGTTGTCGTTCCCTGGGGGACGGCGGTTTCCGCATACCGTCTCGGCGTCACCATCGAGCTTTCGACGTGCATATGCGTGTCGATAAATCCGGGAGCGATGAAGCGCCCCGTGGCATCGATCGTCTCTCTGGCATCCGTCCTGCCTGCCGGCGCATGCACGCTGGCTATCAGGGGGCCGACAAGGCCGATATCGGCCGCTCTCATCTCCGAGGTCGCGACATCGACAAGCGTTCCGCCGACGATGAGCACATCGAACGGTTCGAGGCCGCGCGCGGCCCGGACGGCACGATCGCGCAGTTCGGAGGAGTTGAGATCATGGGGTTCATTCGGCATGTAAGCCTCCCTTAGCGAGAGCCGATGGGCGCGCGGTTGATTGCCTCACAACGAGGTCTGTCGGGAAAATTCTGCTGGTGTCGGATTCGCCGACCACGAAGGAGAGCGCATGGTTTGCCACCGATTCGAGATCCTGCCGGACGGTGGTCAGAGGAGGCGAGACGATTTGCGCCCACATCAGATCGTCGAAACCGGTGAGCGATATGTCTGCCGGTATGCTGAAACCCCTGTTTTGGGCAGCGATGGCAAAGCCGACGGCGAGGGCGTCGTAGGCGGCTGCACAGGCCGTGAAGCGATGGAGATCGAGCTCGCGGCCGAGGATGCCGCCTGCTTCGAAGGTTGCGTCGCTATATTTCAAGGCCGGCTCGATCCCGGCCGGCCGGAAGACCTCGCACATGCCTTCGACGCGCTCGCGCGCCACCTGCGAATTCTCCGGGCCGGCGAGGACAAGAAGCCTGTCGTGACCAAGCTCGATCAGATGGCGCGCGATCATGCGCCCGCCCTCGCGATGGTCGCTGGCTGCAATGTTGCCGGCGGTGACGGCGCTGTCGATGACGGCAACCGGGACTGAAACGCTCTCCGGCGCAATCGTCGTGCCGCGCGTCGGTATGACGATCAGGGCATCGACGCCGCGGGCGATCATGTTTCGGATTTCGAAATCCTGCTGTTGGGGATCGCTCTGGCTGTCGCCGATCAGGACCGCAAGGCCCCGCTGCTTGGCCGCGCGCTCGATGGCCTGGGCAAAGGCAGGAAACAACGGCTGTCCGATGTTCGGGACCAGCAGCCCGACGGTATTGCTTTTGCCGGTGCGCAGGGCGCGCGCCGTATGATCCGGCACATAGCCCAGCATATCCGCTTCCCGGCGAATCTGCGCGGCCAGGGTCGACGACACCCGCCCCTTGCCGCGCAGGGCATTGGAAACGGTTGCGGTGGACACACCCAGCTTGTCTGCAATTTCGCGAATGGAAGAAGGGCGGGTCTGGCTCATTAGACGATGCGCTCGGATTGGATTGATTAATCGATTAATCAATATTGCGTGCTTTTGCAAGCGGATCTTTTCGGTTCCGCAAACAAGGGCGCGGCCGTTGCGATACCGCCGGCCGCCTTGTTTACCCATCAGCGATGAGAAGAGACGGGAGCGCCATAAGCCGGCATGACAGCTATGTTGTTCAGACCAGCAGGACCGTCAGCGAGCGCACGCCCTGGGCACCGTGGATCAAAACGCCTTCGATATCGGCAGTTGCCGAAGGTCCGGTGTGGAAACTGGCATAGCGGTGATGCCTGAATTCCTCCCGCAGGTAGGCATCCTGAACGGTCGGGACGATATCCGATGGCGACAGCAGGACGATAAGATGTTGGGCGAGATAGGCGACCGCGTTGCACAGGAGCTTCTCATCCGCCAAAAGCACCGAGCCGGTCTCGGCTATGCCGAAGCTCGCGCGAACGATGGCGACATCGACATCGGCAAGATCGCGCGGGTGAGCGACGCTCGCGAGATCGCGGTTGCCGAGAAATTCCGGAACCGCCGACGCGATGACCGCCGCGCCGGGAAATTTGTCGCCGAGAACGGAGGCGATATCGGTCCGTCCGTCGCTAAGGCCGCCCATCGCCTCGAGGTTTTTCAGGAAGACGGCGACAAGATCGCCGCTCTCCGCAAGCGGAAAGTGCGGCAGTTCGGGAAGCGGGTGGTCGCCTTGCGGCCGGTTCGTACGCACCGCCGTCAGGATGGCGTCTCGTGCACTCATTCTCCCTCCTCCTTGCCGCCGTCGGTCCGTTTGAACCATTGGTGGAAGGTCTCCTTCGGCGCATCGGGCATATCACGGCCGCGTGCCGTCCAGCTGTTGAGCGGATTGGCGAGTGCGAAGTTGGGGAGCGTCCGGAGCGCCGAGTCGGCCGTCGCAATCGCGGTTCGATAGAGCTGCGGATGCGACAGGACCGTACCTGCCGCCTTCATCAGCGCCTGCTTGGTCCAGCCGATATCGTGGCTTTCGGAAAGCGCCTTGCGCCAGGCGAAGATCTGCTCGTGAATATTGATCTTGACCGGACAGACATTGCTGCAGGATCCATTCAGCGTCGATGCGAAGGGAAGTGTCGAGTAGCGCTTCCGATCGAAGGTCGGGTCGAGAATGAGGCCGATCGGCCCCGAATAGGTGGCCCCATAGGAGAGCCCGCCCGAGCGGCGATAGACCGGACAGGTGTTCATGCAGGCGCCGCAGCGGATGCATTTCAGGCTTTGCCAGAATTCCGGCTCGGCGAGCCGCGCCGAGCGGCCGTTGTCGACCAGTACGATATGCATCTCGCCGCCCACGCGCGGGGCACGGAAATGCGACGTGTACTGCGTCATCGGCGATCCGAGGGCGGAGCGCGAAAGAAGCCGGATGAAGACGCCGAGATCGGCAATGCGCGGGATCAGCTTTTCGATGCCGATCGAGGCGATATGGAGCGGCGGCACGTTTGACGACAGGTCGGCATTTCCCTCGTTGGTGCAGACCACGAAGCTGCCGGTTTCGGCGACGGCGAAGTTGGCACCGGTCATGCCCGCATCGGCTTCAAGGATGAGGGGCCGGGTCTTCTCGCGCTGTTGCTCTGCCAGGTAATGGACATCGTCGTTGCCGGCATCCGTGCCCAATGTTCTTGCAAACACGTCGGCGACATCGGTCCGCAACTTATGCACGGCAGGCACGACGATATGGCTCGGCGCCTCGTCGTCGAGCTGCTGGATGCGCTCGCCCAGATCGGTTTCGATCACTTCGATGCCGACCCCCGCCATATAGTGCCGGAACCCGGTTTCCTCGGTGAGCATCGATTTCGACTTTATGAGCCGCTTGGCTCCGTGATCGGAGAGAATGCCATGGACGATGCGATTATGCTCGGCGCCATCCTGCGCCCAATGGACATGGACGCCATTGGCCAGCGCCTGGGCTTCGAATTGCTCAAGATAGTCGCCGAGATGAGAAAGCGTGTGCTGCTTGATGGAAGAGGCGAGGTCGCGAAGCTCCTCCCATTCCGGGATGGCACTCATCTGCCTGTCGCGCTTCTGGCGTAGATCCCACAGCCGCTCGTCATGCATCTTCTCATGCCGCTCGGCGTTGATGAAGCGCTGCGCTGCTTCGTCATGGTCGACAGGATGCCGGTGGCTCGGTCTGGCGCCGCGCGGCTGTATTTCCGGCGGCGCTCGCAGCGGTCGGGAGGAGGCTTCTCCGTGATTCAGCCGGCTGCCGTCCGGCCCTCTTGCACCATCATCCTCATTGGCGTGCAGTTCCTCGTGAAGAAGTGCCGGAAGTCCATCCTTCCCGCGGCGGGATTCGATCGGCGTGCTCATACCGGGTCTCCGTTCAGCACCTGAGCGATATGACGGAACTTCAGCGGCAGGCCGAGCCGTCCGGCGCAGCCCTTCTGATGCAGCATGCAGGAACTGTCGGCCGAGACCACGTATTCGGCGCCGGCCGCCGTATGGTCGCGGACCTTGTCCTGCCCCATCTTCACCGAGACCGCGGGTTCGAACACGCTGAAGGTGCCGCCGAAACCGCAGCATTCGTCCGGACGAGCCTTTTCGACGAGTTCGACGCCTTTGACGAGCCGCAGCAGATCGAGCGGTTTGGAATAATGCACGGTGTCCCGGCGCTCCGACATGCTGGCGTGGAAGATCCCCCGAAGCGCATTGCAATTGTTGTGATAGCTCACCTTGTGCGGGAACTCGGCCCAGGGGAGGGCATCGACCTTGAGGATATCGTGCAGGAACTCCACGAGGTCATAGGTCCGCTCGCGCACCTGACGCGTTTCCTCGGTCTGCTCCGCGGCGGTCATATGACATCGTATCTGATGGGTGCAACTGCCTGAGGGCACGACGATATAATCGTAGCCGGCGAAATTGCGCACGAACAGTTCCTCGGTTGCCTTCGCTTCGGCATGACAGCCGGAATTGACCATGGGCTGACCGCAGCAGGTCTGGTCGAACGGGTATTCCGGATCGATGCCGAAACGTCGCAAAAGCCTGAGCGTGGCGATGCCGACCTCGGGTTCGAAAGCATCCATGTAGCAAGGGACGAAAAGAGCGACACGCATGACAAACACCTCAATGCAGGAGGTTGACCGTTGCGAGCTCGACCACCTCGTCGCCACGCCCGGAGAGGATGGCGCGCAGCATGTAGAGGCTGAAGCCCTTCGCTTGCGCCGCCTGGATGCGCGGCGGCACGGAAAGCTCGTGCCGTGCCGTCACGACGTCGACAAGCGCCGGTCCGTCATGGGCGAGCGCCTCGATGAGGGCCGGCTCCAGCGCCTCTGAATCCTCCACCCGAATGCCCTTCAATCCGATCGCCTCCGCAACCTCCGCGAAGTTTGGATTTTGAAGTTCAACGTTCGTGCCGGGATGACCGGATGCCTTCATCTCCATCTCGACGAAGCCGAGCGTGCCATTGTTGATGACGACGATCTTGACCGGCAGCTTCAGCTGAATGGTCGTCAGAAGCTCTCCCATCAACATGGCAAGGCCGCCGTCGCCCGACAGCGATATGACCTGCCGCCCGGGGAACGCAGCCTGCGCGCCGAGGGATTGCGGCATGGCATTGGCCATCGAGCCGTGATTGAAGGAGCCGAGCAGACGCCTGCGGCCGTTCATGTGAAGATAGCGTGCCGCCCAGATCACCGGCGTTCCGACATCGGCCGTGAAGATCGCGTCATCCGCCGCGACCTTGTCCAGCACGGCCGCGACATATTGCGGATGCAGCGGCTCACCGGCCGGGCGAGGCTTGGCAAGCTCATCCAATCCCTTGCGAGCGGATGCGTAATGCCGGACCGCATTGTCCAGGAACGAACGGTCGCGCCCTTCCTCGATCGTCGGGATCAGTGCCGTCGCGAAGACCCCGGCGTCGGCGACGACGGCAAGATCGAGCGGCGTGCGCCGGCCCAGCGCCGCCGGATCGACATCCACCTGGATGATCTTGGCGTGCTCCGGATAGAAATCACGATAGGGGAAATCCGTCCCGAGCATGAGCAGCGCGTCGCATTCCTTCAGCGCATGATAGCCCGACGAAAAGCCGATCAGCCCCGTCATCCCCACATCGAATGGATTGTCCCATTCGACATGTTCCTTTCCACGGAAGGCATGGACGACCGGTGCGGCCAGTCGGTCGGCCAGCGCGACGACGGCATCGTGCGCGCCGGCGCAGCCGGAACCTGCAAGGATGGCGACGCGACCCGCGCTGGAAAGGATCGCCGCTGCTTTTTCGATATCTCCCGGCACGGGCGCCGGAGCGGCGGCCGAGGGCGGCGCAAAGGCCGGCACATTGCCGGGCACCTCGAGCAGGGACACGTCCCCGGGCAACACGATGACGGCGACGCCTTTCTTGCCAATCGCCGTGCGCATGGCGCGGTGCAGAAGCTCCGGCATCTGCCGCGGGTTGGTTACCATCTCGCAGAAATGGCTGCACTCGCGAAACAGCTCCGTCGGATGGGTTTCCTGGAAATAGCCAAGGCCAATTTCGCTGGAGGGGATGTGGCTGGCGATGGCAAGCACGGGGACGTGGTTGCGATGGCAGTCGAACAGCCCGTTGATCAGATGAAGATTGCCAGGACCGCAGCTCCCCGCGCAGACGCCGAGCTGTCCCGTCACGGCGGCGTCCGCTCCGGCAGCGAAGGCGCCCGCTTCCTCATGGCGGACATGCATGAAGGCGATGCGGCCGTCCTTTGCAAGCTGCCAGTTGACGGCGTTCAGGCTGTCGCCCGTCACGCCCCAAATTCGTTCAACGCCGGCATCGGCGAGGGTCTGCACCAGAAGTTCTGCGATTGTCTTTGGCATGGCGTCACCGTTCAATAGATCTGTATCGATTTTTGAAATTCACCTTGAGCCTGGCCAGGTGAGCCACCCGGCACGGCGATGGCAAAACAGTCTACGCGTCGTCGCACAGCATTCTGTGCTTCGACCAACGTGTCACAAAATTAGCTCGGCGTCATGTTCAGGCCCGATCTTTTCGAGTTCTGTTGCCGAGGGTCACCACGGCAGAAAGGCGGAATGGATAGCGCCTCCGCGAAAATGCGATGCCGGCGTGCAGCATTGCTGAACCCCGACATGGCTCGGCAACCTCAAGACCATCCTTCAAGCACGATCTTGCCGCGCGCCGTGCCGGCTTCGACACGCGCATGGGCCTCGCGCAGTGTCGCAGCCGAGATGGGCGACAATCGCTCCGTCATGGTGCTGACCACCCTGCCGGCATCCACCAGCGCCGCCACTTCGTTCAGCAGGCGGTGCTGTTCGATCATGTCGGCGGTCTGATACATGGCTCGGCCGAACATGAATTCCCAATGGACGGACAGCATTTTCGACTTGAGTTCGACGATATCGAGCATGTCCGGATCATCGATGCAGGCAATGCGCCCCTGTGGACCGATGAGCCTTCCGATCTCCGGAAGATGCTCCTTCGTATGGGTGGTCGAAAAGACAAACCCCGGCGCCCCGACGCCGAGGGCCGCATAAGCCTTGTCGAGCGGCTGGCGATAGTCGATGACATGGTGGGCGCCGAGCGAGCGGGCGCGTGCCTCCCCTTCCGGAAGCGAGGCGGTCGTGACGATGGTCAACTCGGTCATGGCCTTGGCCAACTGGATCGCGATCGAGCCGACGCCGCCGCTGCCAACGATAAGGATGGCATTGGCGCCGGGGACCGGTCTGTGAACGTCCAGCCGATCGAAGAGAGCCTCCCAGGCCGTGATGGATGTGAGGGGCAGTGCTGCTGCGGCGGCCCAATCGAGCGACGCCGGCTTTCGGCCGGCAAGGCGTTCGTCGACCGCGTGCAGCTCGGCGTTGGTGCCCGGCCGGGTAATGTCTCCGGCGTAAAACACCTCGTCGCCGGGCTTGAAGAGAGTTGCCTCCGGCCCGACGGCCTCGACGATGCCTGCGGCGTCGTAGCCGAGGATCTTGGCACCCCCATCCTTCGGCTCCACGCCCATGCGGACTTTCGTATCGACCGGATTGACCGATATCGCATGGACGCGCACGAGGAGATCGTGCGGCTGCAAAGAAGGGGGCGGTATTGTCAGGTCGACGAGAGAATCCGAGTTCCGGATCGGTCCAGCGCGATAGTAACCGACGGCCTTCATGCGGTTCTCCTGCAAAAAGCGATGGTGATCTGCGTCCGTTGCCGGCAATCATCGATCAGTTTCGGATGACTGCAGCTGGAACGGCCGTGCTCGGAAAGTCCCAAGCCGGTCAGTAGCTTTTTGCGGCATGCCGTTGATAGCAGCGTCTTGCGATTTATTGTTTCTGCTTGCTCCGGCGATCCGTGCGACGGGAAGGGGGATTCCGGGCAGGTTTGCGTCCGTGCCAACAGAGAGACAGCGGCCGACGCTGCGCGTCTTTACTATGACGGCAGGCAATCACCCCGAATCTGTCGTATTGTGGTTATCCCCGAACCATATGAGCGGCGAGGCCGCTCCGGTCAGCGATGGCAGGCTGGTAAGCCCACCTGGCGGCGTAGCGGCAAGCTCCGGCGCCGTCCGGGTACGACTATAGGGTTGGGATGCCGCATCGCGACCCCTTCGAGACTACCGGCCAAAACGGGCGCAACGTCGCCGGATTCCGGATTATTGTGCCGCCGTCTTCTTGGGGGCGCTTGCCTGCAGATCCGCTTCGTCGGCCAGAATGGCGGCTGCCTCGTTCAGCAGCACGTCTTTCGCATTCTTGCGCGCTTTCTCCAGGGCGATATCGGCGCTCAGGCTACGCTCGTTGGCCTGAAGACCGTCGTCTTCACCGGTGTCGACGCCATCGTTGATCTGGTTTCGCGATTTGAGCCGATCGGCCTGCTCCGCCAGTTCCTTGCGGCGCTCCGCTTCGTTGAGCGAAATGGCCTTCTTCTCGCGCTGCTCCTTCAGGACCGCAATGTCTTCCACAAAGCGCTGGAAATCCGGATCCTTTTGCACACGAGCGTCGTGACGGCTCTGCAACTGCGGCAGCAATGCCTTTATGTCGCCGGCAGGCTCATAATTGGCAGGCTTCACCTGTGTCCACGGCAAGGCGTTGTCGTAGCTCGATTCTCCGAAAGTCGCGAGATCGGAAAGGCCCGGCAGGCTGATATCCGGGGTCACGCCGCGCAACTGCGTCGTGCCGCCGTCGACACGGAAGAACTGGGCGACCGTCAACTTCAGCTCGCCGAATTTCGGCTTGAGATTGTGAGCCACCTGATCAAGGTTGACGACGGTCTGCACCGTGCCCTTGCCGAAGCTGGGTTCTCCGACGATCACGCCTCGGCCATAGTCCTGTATGGCAGCTGCGAAAATTTCGGAAGCCGACGCCGAGCCGCGGTTGATGAGCACGCCGACGGGGCCGGTCCAGGCCGGTGCGGAGAGATCGTCGCTCTCCACCTCCACGGCACCACCTGCATCGCGTTGCTGCACCACCGGGCCCTTGCCGACAAACAGGCCCGTCAGATCGATCGCTTCGGACAGCGATCCGCCGCCATTGTTGCGCAGGTCGATCAACACGCCGTCGACCTTGTCCTGCTTCAGTTCGCCGAGGAGCTTGGCGACGTCGCGGCTGGCGCTGCGGTAATCCTTGTCGCCTTTTCGCCGCGCGTCGAAATCCTCATAGAAAGCCGGCAGGGTAATCACCCCGATCTTGCGCGTGGCGTCGCCATCCTTCACCGAAAGGACCGTCTTCTTGGCAGCCTGCTTCTCCAGGCTGATCTTGTCGCGCACCAGGCTGATGAGGCTATGCTTGCCATCCGGCCCCGCATCCGCCGGCAAGATGTCCAGCCGCACCACCGACCCCTTCGCGCCGCGGATCATCTGCACGATTTCGTCGAGGCGCGTCCCCACGACTTCCTTGATCGGGCCGCTCTCGCCCTGACCGACGCCGATGATGCGGTCGCCGACGGCAAGCTTGCCAGACAGCTGCGCCGGGCCGCCGGCCACGAGCTCGCGGATCGTCGTGTAGTCGTCTCTCTCCTGCAGCACCGCGCCGATGCCAACCAGCGAGAGCTTCATCGAGATATCGAATTCAGCCGAGGCGGTGGCGCCGAAATAATCGGAATGCGGATCGACCGACGTTGTGTAGGCGTCCATGAACGACTGGAACACATCGTCGCTCTTGTACTTGTAGGCGCGCTCGAGCGAGTTTTGATAACGCTTGTCGAGCGTATCGCGAATGGAGGCATCGTCCTTGCCCGCCAGCTTCAGGCGCAGCCAGTCGTTCTTGACGCGCTTGCGCCACAGATCGTTGCTTTCCGCTACAGACTGGGGCCAGGGGCCCTTGTCGCGCACCAGCGGATAGTCCTCCTGGACGCTGAAGTCGAACTTCTGCTTGAGCAGGCTGCGCGCGTAGCTCATGCGATCGACGACACGCTGCTCATAAAGGTTGAAAATGGCAAACGGGATATTCAGGTCTTCCTGCTCGATGGCGTCATCGATCTTGGTGCTGCCGGCCATGAACTTGTCGATATCGGCCTGCAGGAAGAGGACACGGTCCGGATCCAGAGACTTGATGAACCGATCCATGATCTTCACCGAAAGGGCATCGTCCAGGGGAACCGGCTTGTAGTGAAAGCGCGTCAGAAATTGCGATGTCAGGTGAGCAGCTTGCGCCTGCTGCGGCAGCGGTGTCAAAACTGGCGGTGAGCCGGCGTCCAGAGCATATGCCGAGGGAGCAATTGCCAGGAACATCCAGAGGAAACCATATTTCATACGCATCAAGCTCTGACCCGATTCTCAACGTTAACTGTTCAATCTATAATCTAGGTGGAACAATTATGGTTTTTTGGCAACCAGACAGATGCATTCCTTGAGGAAAGATTTCCGGAAGGGGCAGCGTTGGCCGGGCGCGAAGCGATGGCTTCGATGCACCGGTGCTCGGCTTCGAAGCCGAAAAACATCATAGAAATCACCCGCATCGTTCCGTCGCGCAAGCGCGGGGCCGGATCGGTGCGGCTGCAAGATCCTTTGCTCCTGCAGCCGGGATGGCGGTCTTCAAAAAGACGCTACCGAGCGACTTTTGCCACTCGGCAGGTCCCGATCCTGCGCATGACGGGAAGCGCCGATCGGCGGGATCAATCCGGCGCCACGATCAGCGTCTCATCGATTTCGACGTTCTCTTCCGGACGGCCACGCTGGCGGACCAGGCGCACAAGCGTGGCCAGCAGCAGGATGGCCATCAGCCCGAGTTCCACGGTGATGGCCGTGACTCCGGCCGCAAGATAGAGGCCCGAATATTGCAGGACCTGGGCGAACACGGCACCCAGGATCGCCGGTCCGAGGCCCAGTGAAACCTGCTGCATGGTCGCGAGCATGGCGCTGCCTGCGCCGGCATGTTCGTGCGGCACGTCCGCAAGCCCCAAGCGGTAGAAGCAGTTGACGATCAGCGCCTGGCCGAACCCGATCAGGATGGTGGACGGGATGAGGTTGATGACGCCCGGCTGCGGCCAGACCATCTTCAGCGTCACGATGAGCAGCACGAGCCCGGTCATCTGGATCAGGCAGCCCGTCACCAGCATGGCCTCGCGGCGGATGCCGGCAAGCCGGCGCGTGGCGAAGACGGCGGAGACGAAATAGGAGCCGCCGAGCGCGATCAGGGCATTGCCCGATTGCAGCGGCGTCAGGCCGGCGCCGGCCTGCAGCGTCAGGGCCAGGATGAACATGAAGCCGCTCCAGCAGGTGAAGAAGATGATCGCGATCAGCCCGCCGAAACGCATGCTGGAAATGCGGGTCAGCGAGGGCGGCAGGATCGGGAAGGCGCCGCGCGCCTCCTTTGCCCGCTGGATGCGCCAGAGGAGCGCCATCAGCGGCAGGATCGGCACGAAGCCGAGAAGGCACAGCCAGTTCCAATGCAGGGACGGGCCAAGCGCCGTCGGGAGCAGCACTGAAAGCGTCAGGAGCGCCAGCGTCACCATACCGGACCAGTCAACCGGGACTTTGCCGTGGCCACGCGTCTCGGGAACGTAGCGCCACATGCTCAAGAGAATCAGGATGCAGATCGGCAGGTTGATGAGGAAGATGCTGCGCCAGCCGGAGCCGGCGATATCGGCGGAGATCAGGAAGCCGCCGAGAACCTGGCCGACAATGAAGGCAATGCCGCCGATCGCGCCATAGAGCGCAACGGCACGCGCATGGTCGCGCCCGGTCAGGCTGACATGGATGGTCGCCAGCACCTGCGGCACCATCAATGCCGCCGCGATCCCCTGCAATGCGCGGGCAACGATGAGGAAGGTGACGGATGTGGCCACCCCGCACAGCAGAGACGCAAGGCAAAACATCAGGACCGCCAGGCCGAACATGCGCCTCCGGCCGAAATTGTCGCCGAGACGCGCGCCCATTGCCAGGCAGACGGCAAAGGCGACGCCATAGGCGGCAACGAAGAGTTCGAGTTCCGTCTCGCCGGCGTGCAGCGAGGTGGAGATGGCGGCAAGGCCGACATTGATGATGGAAAAATCGAGCTGCAGCAGCAATTGCCCGGCAAGCAGAATCATCAGGCCGACTTGGCCGAGCCGGATTGGTGCGGATGACATGGGGACCTCAGAGCATTTCCGAAATAAGTTTCACACCCTTCTACACCCATGATAAACTGGTACAAGACATCTATTTAGACTGGTATAAAAAGTGATAGGCTGGAGAGAGGACATGCACGGCACGCCCGATATCGTCACCAACCACTCGCCATCGCGGGCGCAGGAACTCGGCGAGATGTTGCGCCGACGGCGGGAAACGCTGGATCCCAAGCGACTCGGCCTTGGCCGCGCTGGTCGGGTTCGTACACCGGGATTGCGACGGGAAGAAGTGGCGGCGCGTGCCGATATCGGCATCACCTGGTACACGAAGCTTGAACAGGGCCGGCCGATCCGCGTCTCGCCGCGCGTCCTTCTCTCCGTCGCCCAGGTTCTCGAATTCAATGAGGTCGAGACGGAACACCTGTTCAAGCTGGCCAGCCTGCCGGCCCCGCTGCGACCTGAGAATTCGCGCGTCTGCGAGCCGCTCACCGCGGCAAGCCAGCAAATTCTCGACCAGCTCTGTCCCTATCCCGCCCTGATCCAGACGAAGCGCTACAACATACGCGGCTTCAACGAAGCCTACCGCCGCCTGGTCGGCGTCGATCTACATGCGGTTCCACCCGAGGACCGGAACTGTATCTACCTGTCTCTCGTCAACCCCGCCTGGCGCGCAAGCCAGGCCGATCCCGACGAGATGCTGGCAAACATGGCCGCCTTGTTCCGTGCCTCCATGGCCGAGCATCTCGACGATCCGGCCTGGGAGCGGCAGCTCGAGCGCTACATGAGCGCCTCGGACCAGTTCCGCATCGTCTGGGATCGCTACCAGCTCAAAGGCATAGAGAATATCGTGAAGCGGTTCCGTCTGGCGGACGGCACGATCCTTGCTCTGCAATCCAACAACTGGTGGGCAAGCCCCAGCAACGACGACCGGATGATCGTCTACACGCCGACCGACGAAGCCGGCGCGGAGCGTCTGAAGGCCATGATGAAACGCCAGCGGATCTGTTGAAAGGCCGAGACGGGCTCGGCCTCCTCGGTAAAGCTTAGGGCGTGGCGCTCATGACGCCCGGAGGCCAGCCACGATGTCGTGATCGTCGATGCCAGTATTTATGTGAAACGAGAGCTGTTCAATCCGGCCGGGCGCGAACCACGCGCGCCGCGCGCCGCTGCCGGGTTTCTTCGAGCGCGCATTGAAAGTTCGCGTCGGTCTGGGCGTGGCGGGCGAGATCGTCGAGGAACTCGGCGACGGCTTGAACGGTTTCGACCACAACATATCGCAGCCCTGCTCCGGCATCGATGGAATCACGGCCGATATTGACCCCGAAACCACCCGCTACCTTGCGAAACCATGCTGACCGCCAGCCGCGGAAGGCGGCCGGATCCGATCGAAATTCATCAAGCAGGGTCTTTTGCCGATCGATCCGGGCAAGGAAAATCGCAACCACATCCGTCGCTTTCGCTTGCGGCTTTTCAGCCATCTTGGCCGACCATTTCTGGAAGAACAGGGGCGCGGTTGGCGGGGTTTCCGCCTCGTCCTCATCAATCACGCTTGTCGCAGGCAGATCCGGGACCGGTGCATCGGGCTGCGGCGCAGGCGAACCGAACGATGGTTCCCGCTCTTCCGCCAAATTCTGCTGCAGTTCGAAGGTCAGGTTGCCCCAGATCGATTTCGGTTGCTCGGGAGCTTTTGTTCTCTTCCGGCGGGTTGTTTTGATTTCGACGATGAAGGGCTTGGGCTGTTTAGGCATGGGTTCCGGGGCGTGGTGTCGACGGTGAGTTGCTGCTTGCGGGTGATCACCGAGGAATGCCAGAGGGGACTGGCGCCCGAGATCGCTGAATATTGATTGCTTATGGTTAACGCAGTGCACGCCTACACGAAACGGCTACGCCGGGCAATGCCAAGATTCCATGCAAGCCGGCGGCGCCGGAAACATGGTCTATCGCCATTTCACCATGGACCTTATCGTCTCGGCTGCAGTCTAAGTCCCATATTTCGCGCATAGGCCGCCGGCGTGCATCCCATATGGCGATGAAACCGCCGGGTAAAGTGGCTCTGATCGGCAAAGCCGACCGTCAGCGCGACATCGACAAGGGAAAGCCGGCCCTGTTGAATAAGCCCCTTTGCCCGTTCGATGCGCATTCGTTCGACATAGCTCATCGGCGTTTCGCCGAGGCTGTTTTTGAACAGGCGCGCGAAGTGGAAGCGGCTGACGCCCGCTATCGCGGCCAGTTCGAGCAATCCGATCGTCGATTGCATGTTGTCTTCGATGTAGCTCATGATCTTGCCGATCGTCCTTGCGGTCAGCGAAGGCGGACCGGTGTCGATCGCGGCATCGAAGGCATTGTAGTTGCGCAGGAGATGGACGACGACCGCGCACGACACGGCATCGACGATCAGGCGTTGCGCCGGATGCGGCGGCTTGCCGAGTTCGTCCGCGAACAGCCGGGCGAAGCACTCGATATTCGTATCCCTGGCGCCGAAATTGTTCAGAAGCTCGATGTCGCCGCCGACCTCTTCCGCTGCCCGCGCGATCAGTTCCGTCGGGATACGAATGCGTGTCGAGGCCGGGAAGTCGCCTTCCCAGCTTGCTTCATGACCGGCGGGCATCAGAACCGACATTCCGATCGAAAGGCGGCCGTCATGGACCCTGCCAGCGCGTTTCTGGATGAGGCGTCCGCCGACCGTCGTGCAATAGGCGAGCACATGATGGTCGTATGCGGGCACATTCTTCATGTTCACCTGCATGCGCTCGTAGGTGTCGATCGTCGCACCCGACCAGCCGCGGTTGCGGCTCGTCGCGAGGGGGGCTTCCGTTACCCTGTCGATAACCGAAGCAATCGTTATCCTGTCCGCCGACACCGGCCGCGCCGCTTCGCCATGCTCCGCTTCCGGCCGAACATCATCCAGGCTCTGGGCCATCAGGCGGGCAGCGACATGCAACCTGTCGCTTTCCACCCTTTCGTTCGTCAAATGGCAGCGCATCCCTCTGCACTCAGTCTTCGCTGCGTCGCAGGGAAAGCAGGCCGGCAAGCACATCGTCCCGATAGGTCTCGAGCTCGCCGATCGAGCGGGCCTGCACCATCTCGTGAACGCCATCGATGACCTTCGCACGCACCTCCGGCGTCAGCTCCGGCTGGCCGAGAACGCCCCACCAAGCGGTCATCGGTCCGGTGAACTGCTCGAAGAAATGCTCGATCCCGCCATGGCCGCCGCCGAGATGGTAGAGCAGGCTCGGCCCCATGATGCCCCAGCGCAGGCCGGGGCCCCAGCTGACAGCGGCATCCGCATCGGCGACGCTGACGACATCCTGGGAGATCAGATAGACAATCTCGCGATAAAGGGCCGCCTGCAGCCGGTTCGCGACATGGCCGGGTACTTCCTTGCGGAGACGGATCGTCCGCTTGCCGAGGCCGCGATAAAATGCCGTCGCGCGCGCAATCGTCTCCTCGGAGGTGGCTGCCCCGCCGACGATTTCGACGAGCGGGATGAGATGGGGCGGATTGAAGGGATGGCCGATGACGCAACGCTCGGGATGCCGTTCGCAGGCCGACTGGATGGTGCTCGCCGTCAATCCCGACGAACTCGATGCGATCACGACATCGGCGGGAAGGATCTCGTCGAGATGGTGATAGAGTTCCTTCTTGAATTCGATCCGTTCCGGGCCGTTCTCCTGGATGAAGTCGGCCCCGGCGACCGCGTCGTCGAGTACCGCGGTGAATTGCAGTTTCGACGGGACTGCGCCGGGCGCCAGGCCTGATTGCTCCAGCGCCGGCCATGCGGCCTCGACGAAGTCCCGAAGCCGCTTCTCCGCATCGGGCGCGATGTCGGTTGCGATCACGTCCAGCCCTTTGGCGAGAAACAACGCCGCCCAGCTGGCGCCGATGACACCGGTGCCGATGATGGCGACACGACGAATCTCTTTGCTCATGGTCTTTGGTCCTTCGGATCTGCGGTTAAACAAATGCACTGAAGCCGCTGACCGCCTTGCCGACGATCAGCGAGTTCATTTCGCGCGTACCTTCATAGGAATAGAGCGCCTCGGAATCGGCGAAGAAGCGTGCGACGTTGTAGTCGAGCACGATGCCGTTGCCGCCGAGAATTTCTCGCGCCCAGGCGACGGTCTCCCGCATTCGCACGGTGCAGAATGCCTTTGCCAACGAGGCATGCTGGTCCAGCAGCTTGCCCTGGTCCTGCAACTGCGCGAGCCGGACGACCATGCATTGCGAGGCGGTGATGTTGCCGAGCATTTTCGCCAGCAGGTCCTGGATCAGCTGGAATGAGGCGATGGGCTTGCCGAACTGCTCGCGGGTCTGGGCATAGTGCAGCGCATGTTCATAGGCGCCCATGCTGCAACCCACGGCCTCCCACGCGACATATTGCCGTGTCAGCTTCAGAACTCGCGCCGTATCCCGGAACGAGCGGTCGCCCTGCAGGCGGTTCTCTTCGGGCACGCGGCAATTATCGAGCGTGATGACGCCGTTCTGCACGACGCGCAGCGCAATCTTGTGCTCGATCTTCTCGACCGAGAAACCAGGCGTCGTCTTGTTCTCGACGACGAATCCCTTGACCTGGTCGTCGTCGACATCGCGGGCCCAGATAATCGACAGGTCGCACCAGGGCGCATTGCCGATCCAGCGTTTCTGGCCGTTGAGAACCCAGGTGTCGCCCTCGCGCTTGGCCGTCGTCAGAAGCCCGCCGCCGGTGCCGGAGCCGACGAGTGGTTCCGTCAGGCCGAAGCAGCCGATCTGCTCCATGCGGGCCATGGCAGGCAGCCAGCGCTGTTTCTGCTCTTCCGAGCCGCCGAGATAGATCGACCCCATGGCAAGACCGCTGTGAACGCCATAGAAGGTGGCGATCGAGGAATCGACGCGAGCGATTTCCATGGCGACGAAACCATCGAGCAACGTGCTGCCGCCAGGGCAGCCATAGCCCTCAAATCCGATCCCGACGATGCCGAGGTCGCGGATCCCGGGAATGAGTTCGAAGGGGAAAGCGTCCTCGGCCCAGTATTTGTTGATGACGGGCGCAACCGTCGTCTCCATGAAGGAGCGGACACCTTTCAGGAGCGTCTGCTCGGCATCGCTCAGCAGCTCATGGATCATGTAGAAGTCGCTGTCGCAGGCAGGAAGCGGCTTTCGATCGGCGGTCATGACGGTCTCCCGGAGGCATGTGATGAGGAAAGGGTTGGCTGCGGTGCCAGGTAATCGTGGACGACCTCGCCGCCGGCGATGGTCAAATCGGTGAGGATATGTATCGCGGAGACGACTTCGAGGACGGGCAGCTTGGCGACGGGCGCAAAGCAGTGCGGATGCAGTTCGAGGGAGGCGGGACCGGTCCAGGCGCCCTTCACGGTGACGTCGGAGACGTGGTATTTGACCAGCTCGCAAATGCGGGCCGAACCATCGACATGCGGCAGGATCTTGAGCAGAAAGCCGGGTGCGGCAAGCGTCTTTTCGACCGCCTTGGGATCGAGAGCGTTGTACTTGTACGCCATCGTCGCGGTAGCGACGCGCACGCCGTTGTAGTCGAGCGTTCCCACCAGCGCGTCGTTGCGGACTTCCAGTTTCGGCTGGGCCAGGACTTTCGGAAATCCCAGCAGTTCGCGGCCGGAGGCGATACCGGCTTCGCTATCGAGATACATGGCATGGGTGTAGCCGCCGGCTGCTCCCTGGAAGCTGACGGGGATGACCTGACCGGACTCCGTATAAGAGCCGAGGCCGCTTGAATCGGGCATCTTGATGAATTCATACTTGACGATCGGCTCGACCGGCATCAGCGGCGCGGGAACGATCTTGGCGAGCGCGTCGGGATCGGTCCGATACGCGATGATGATGAATTCGCGATCGACAAACCGGAAGGGCGGCTTCGGATAGGCCGGGCTTGCGATCGGCATCGCATAGGCGGAATTGCGGACTTCGTCTTCTGTCATGGTGTTCTCCGGCGGTCTCGGGTCAATCCTGGAAGCGCGCCACAGCGCCGGTTTCGTTGAGGTGCTCGATGTCGGTGTCGTTGAAACCCAGTTCTTTCAGGATTTCGGCGGCATGTTCGCTGAGTGCCGGGGCCGGCCGTGGCTTGACCTTCTCGGTTCCAAGAATCTGGATCGGGCTGCTGACGGTGCGCGTGGTCGACTTGCCCGGTATGTCGAGCGGTACGACGATGTCATTGGCGGCTAGCTGCGGATCGTTGATGATCTCATGGGCGACCTGCACCACGCCGAAGATGACGCGGTTGGCAGTCAGCACGTCTTTCCAGTCCGCCAATGGCCGGCTCGCGAAGACGGGGTCGAGGATATCGACCAGCGCGGCGGCATTTTCGGCGCGCTTGTTGTCGGCAAAACGCGGATCGTCGAGCAGGTCCTGTTTGCCGATCGCCTTGGCGAAGCTCGGCCAGTCCTTCCTCTGCGCGGCGACGAGCAGGATCCACCGCCCATCGGAGGTCTGGTATGGATTGAGCAGCGCGTTGGGCGGGTTCTTGCGATCATGCTGCGGGAAGAAGTGCGCGCCGTTCAGGCCGCCCTCGACCCATGCGGCCGCCGCCCAGATGCCGTTTGCGATCAATGAGGTCGAGACGTGGCTGCCTTTGCCTGTCGTGGAGCGGACATAGAGCGCGGTGACGATTGCGGCATACAGCGTTGTTGCCGTCGCATGATCGCCGATGCCCGGGATGGGCAGCGTCGGCGGGCTGCCGGCGTCGTGGGTTACTTCCATCAACCCGGATCGCGCCCAGTAAGCCGTCACGTCGAAGCCGGGCGTATCCGCTTCCGGACCTTCGGAACCGTAGCCGGTGATATCGGCATAGATCAGCCTTGGATTGAGCGGTGAAAGCATCTCGTAGGTGACGCCGAGGGCCGCCTTCACCCGCGGCGGGAAATTGACCACGATGACATCGGCCCAGCGCACAAGCCGTTCGAGAACCTCTCTGGATTCGCCGGCTTTAAGATTGATCGCGATGCTGCGCTTGTTCCGGTTGGTGAGCTGCCACGCGTAGTTGACGTCGCTGACCGGATTGGGGGGCGTTTGCGAGAAATAGCGGTAGACGTCCCCGGTTTCCGGCGGCTCCACCTTGATGACGTCGGCGCCGAAATCAGCGAGGATCGTGGTCGCGGCCGGCCCGGCGATGTAGCTCGCAAGATCGAGGACCTTCAGTCCGGAGAAGATGTAACTGCCGTTCATGAGCTTCATTCCTGTATGCGGGCCTGTATGCGGGAAAGATCGATGGTCGCGGCGGCACCGGGAGCCGTTCCGGGGAAGTGGGAGGAGCTGCCCGAGAACATCATCGTCCCTCGAACTTTGGCTGGCGTTTTTCCAGGAAGGCGGCGACGCCCTCCTTCTTGTCCTCGGTGGCGGCGCATAGCGCAAAAAGCTTGCCCTCGAGCGCCAAGCCCTCCTGCAGCGAGCCATCGAGGCCGCGATTGACCGCTTCGATGGCAAAGCCGATGGCAAGCGCCGAGTTTCTGGTGATGTCCGCCAGCAGGGCCTCCGCCCTTGCGATCAGTTCGGCAGGTTCGACGACGGCGTTGACGAGGCCGATCCGATGAGCCTCCTCCGCCGGGATCATCGCGCCGGTGAGGATGAGCTGCATCGCGCGGCCTTTGCCGATCAGGCGAGCCAGCCGCTGCGTTCCGCCGAAACCGGGAATAAGGCCCAGCCTGATTTCGGGCTGGCCGAATTGCGCGTGGGCCGTGGCGATACGGAGCGTGCAGGCCATCGCCGTTTCGCAGCCGCCGCCGAGCGCCAGGCCGTTTACGGCGGCGATCACCGGCTTGCCGAGGTCTTCGATGAGGTTGAGCAGCTCCTGGCCGGCGCGCGTCTGGCGCTCGGCGTCGATGGGGGTCGCCTTGGCCAGTTCGGTGATGTCGGCGCCGGCGATGAAAGCTCGATCGCCGGCGCCGGTGAGGATGACGCCGCGGACCTCGGCGTCATCTCGGGCATCTTCGAACGCCTTTTTCAGCTCCCGGATCGTCCTTTGGCTGAGGGCGTTCATTACTTCGGGACGGTTCAACGTCACGTAGGCGGTCGTATCCCGCTTCTCGTAGAGGATGGTTTCGAAAGGTGCCGGAGGAGAAATTTGCGTCATCGGATCGAACATTCCTCATTTTTGACGACGCACCCGATAGCCTTGGGCGTGCCGTCAGGAGATCGGGGCCTGGGCCGCTGTCGCGAATCTCGCGCGAAGGCGGCAGCCCTGACTAATTTCAGTGGATGAGCGCGGAAAACTTCCGTCCCTTGGGCACTCGGTCGATGTCAATGTGCCCCTTGCGGCCCCTCAACTCTATCCCCCGGTTGGGGGTGAAGGCGCCACGTTTTGGGGGATGGGGAAGATGAAGCCCTTTGCCTGCGGAGGCACGGCCGACCGCAGGCAGCCGGGCCTCCTGCGGGCTTTATTCCACCAGCGCCAACCGTGCGGAAGCGCTCAATTCGGTGGATTTCGCGGCGTTTTCCGCATCGTCGAGCGCCGCATAGGCGGCGGCGGCAGTCTCATGCACCTGCCATGTCGCAAGCGGCGTTTCAAAACCTTTGCTGACGTCAAGTGCGGAGGCGACGTGACGCAGGCTTTCGGCCGGCGCGCCACGGGCAATGGCGACCCGCGCCAGCGCGTCCCAGGCCAAAGCGCGCCAAGTTCGCTCGTCTGTCTGCTCCGCCAAGCCCACCAGCTCCTCGGCATGCTCCTGTGCCGCAACAACGTTGCCTTCGGCAAGCGAGAGGTTTACCCAGCCGAATTCCATCGCAAGCCGCCAATACCAGTCCAGCAGGACGGCCTGCCTGTTCATTTCGTCTTCGGCCGCGGTCAGATAGCCACGAGCGGCGGCATGATGTCCAACTGCGATTTCGGCAAGCGCGCACAAAACAAGCGATAGCCGGCGCTCGATCGGCAGCATGTCGGCGATGGCGGGATCGGCGACCTGTTGTTCCCTGACGGCGTCGGCGATGACGCGGCATGTGTCGAAGACGGCGTCCACCTTGCCGGTGAAGAGATAGACGAGCGCACGATAGACTTTCAGGCCGCGCGACTCGCTATGGTTGCCGTTTGCCTCGTATCTAGCGACCGCCTCGTCGAAGGCTGCGAGCGAACCGGCGAAATCGCCGAGAAACAGCAGGCAGACCGGCACCCCGATATCATGCATCCAGAGCGCGCGCGGAATATCCGGCTCGTCGCGGTAATTGGCATGATCGATGATGTATTGATAGTCGACGCGCAGGCTTTGACAGACTTCCCGGTAGCGTGACGCAAAGACACCGATCATGCCGAAATCGATCATCGCGCGCGCGGTGGTAAGGCTTTCGCCCTCGGCTCTCAGGAACGCAACCGTCTCCTCGCAAAGACGCACATCCTCACCGTTCCAGCCGTCTATCCAGATGCGGCGGATCAGGACGTTGAGCCGGGTGAGCGCGCGTACCGTCGGGCTCTGCTGGCGCGCGCTCAACGCCTCGATGTCTTTGAGAAGACGAAGGCATAACGCCTTGTCCCGCCAGCTTGCGACCTGCGCCTGGCGCAGCAGGCAGCGCGCCTGCATATCGACGTCTCCCAGCTCTGTTGCCCGCCTGAGCAACGCGGCATGGGCCTCTGCGGCACGACGATCATGGGTTGCGACATAGATGGCCGCACGGCGATCCAGAAATTCGATTTCCGTCGCGGCCTTTATTTCCGCAGGCAGGCCCGCCGTCAGATCGTCGGCGCGATCAAGCATCGCCAGCGCGTCGCTGTAGGCGAAGCGGCGGATGGCGATGCGCAACGCTATGCGGAAATATGTCAGAGCCTTCTGCCACTCGGCTGCTCTCGCGAAATGACCGGCAAGCTCTCCCGCAACCGGATCCCGCTCATCCGGCGGGTAGACGGCTTCCAGCCGGCTGCCGATCGCCGCATGAAGCCGCGAAAGGCGGGCAGGACCCAACAGGTCATAGAGAACCTGGCGGTAGATGTCATGCCGGAAGCGATATTGCCGCAACTGCCGGCCGCCCGGCAGCAGGCGCAAGCCGTCGTGCTGAATGAACAACATGCGGCGGCAGAGGCTTTCGCATGCATCCTCGAAGGCATAGAAATCGAGATCCGTGGCGGCCACGGCGACCGACGCGCAGAATTGAAGGCCAGTGACGCTCGCAGCCTCCAGGATTTGTCTCTCGGTCTCGGGAAGCCATTCGAAGCGCGTTTCGATCAGCCGGCCAAGCGTCGGCGGCGTCTCGCGCTTGATGCTTTCGGCCGGCGTCTGCAGATGCCAGGAGCCATCCGGCCTTCGTGCCACGAGACCACGTTCTGCAAGATGATCGAGCGTGGCCTGCATGAACAGCGGATTGCCGCCGGACCATTCCCGAAGGAGATGTGCGAATGCCTTCGAGGCGTTCGCGTGCGGATCGTCACCGATAAATGCCGCGACCGCGCTTTCGGTCAGTGGTTGCAAGGCGATTTCCGAACCGTAGCGGTTCAACACGAGATCATGCACCAGGCCGCGCAACGGATGGCGGCCGTCCACGTCTTCGGGCCTGTACGTGGCGATGATCAGCAGCCTTGCCGAAGACCGCCGGCGCGATATGGCGGAGAGAAAATCGAGCGTCGCGTAATCGGACCAATGAATGTTTTCGAGGACAAGGATGATGGTGCGCTGCGAGGCGAGACGCTCCAGCAATTCGCAACCTTCGCGCAACATGCGTTCCCGCCCGGAGACGGCCAGGAGCGGCTGCAGGGCAAGGCGCTGTTCGTGGGAAACATGCGCCGGCATCTGCACCGCCCAGCTCGGCGCAAGCGTTATCAGCGAGCGCAGGACGGTTGTTCCAAGCGCTCCCGTGCAGAGCCCCGCAAGCGCTTCCAATATCGGATAGTAGGGTTCGGTTCCGGCAAGTCCTTCGACGCACTGTCCGAAGCCCACGACGGGACTGGAGGATACGGAAAGCTGCGCAAGGAATTTCCGCACGACCGTCGATTTCCCGAGGCCTGGCTCGCCGCTGAGAAACACGAGCTGCAAACTGCCGGATTGTGCTTGCCGAAATCTGGACATCAGGGCTTCAAGCGGCGTGTCGCGCCCGACAAACAATGGATCGCCCGACTGCGAAGCCTCCAGAGGAAATGCCGAAACGTCGCCGATGGAGCCGATGAAGCGATATCCGCGACCGCGCACGGTTTCGATGAAACGCGGCTTCTCCGAGCGATCGTGGAGTGCGTTGCGGATGGCCAGGATATGGGTTTTTACCACCTCGGGCTGGACATGCACGCCCTGCCATAGCGCATCGAGCAATTCGTCGGAGCCGATCGCGCGTCCTTTGTTGGCCAGAAGATATCGCAATAGCTGGAATGTCTTCGGCGGCAGGTCCAGGCGCTCGTTTTCGCCCGGCACATCGGTGCGCCACAAGCACTCATTCGAAAGATCGATCCGGAAGGACGGCAGATCGGCCATGCGGCGCAGCTCCCCTCATTGCGTAGAGACTATAAGTAAACCGAGTGCGTCGGCCCGTGCTACGGCTTCGGCCCGTGTTTTTACCGCGAGCTTCGAAAAAATTCGCTTGATATGCGATTTTACGGTTTCCGGCGCAATTTTCAGCGACTGTGCAATCCGTTTGTTGGATAAACCCTGACTGACGAGCCTGAGAATGTCCTGCTCGCGCGTGCTGAGGCAATCGTAGCTCTTGGGTTTTGATTTTGATTTCGAGGGGACAGGCGCAACAGTGTCGCCATGGCTGATGAGGCCGCCGGCATAGACCAGGATGTCTGCCGCATCGCCTCCCGGCTTCAGCGCGTTTTCATAGACGCGCCGCACGATCCCGCCGACTGCCGTTCCTTCATCAATGAAGATCTGGAAGAGGCCGAGAATAGCGCCGAGCCGCAGGGCTCTGAGAACCAGAGTTTCGGCTTGCGCGGGACGGCCGAGCATTTCGAGCGCGGCGGCCTTCTGCAATCCCAATCGCAAGGCCAGAAGAAGGTCGTGGCGTTGAATGGCTTCCGCATGCAGTCGTTGCAGCTCGGCGAGCGCCGCCGCCGCCTGTTCCGCTGCGAGATCCAGACGAACATGGGCGATATCCCGATGGCGCCTGATGGTGATGGCGGGTTCGCTTCCCCGCGGTTCGAACCCGGCTGCAAAGCGATCAAGCCGGGCGGCGTACAGCTCTGCTTCCTTGGCACGCCCGGCGCGCAGAAGCAGGTTCAGGCGCTCCTCGAAACAGGCCGCGATCAGCCGGCTCCACCCGCGCTTCTGGCCGATGGTTTCTGCCTGTCGCAGGAGCAGCAGAGCGAAATCGTATTGTTCTCTTTGCGCGGCAATGCGGGAGAGAATGAAGTGGGTTCGCCAGACGCTGTCGAGCAGGCCTGTCGCCTTGATCGTCTCCAGCCGGCGGAGGAGCAGTTCCTCGGCCTCCTCCAGAAGCCCCTCTTCGTAAAGCGCCTGCGCCGCGACGCTTGCGGCCAGTGCGGCAAGCGCAGGCTCCGGCCTGTCGAGCCGCTCCGCAAGACCGAGCGCCTCCATTGCCGTCCGACGGGCGGCCGACAAGCGCAGTTGCTGCAGCTCGATCGCCGCGTCGACGATCAGAGACAGAATGTCCGCCGGCATGCGATGTCCCGCAAGCGCCGTATTCCGCCCGCCCCAGACGGACGCATCGACATGGCCGAGATGCCCGAGTTGCCAATGCGCGAACCGGCAGAGTGCCGCTGCGGCGGCGTTGTCGGTATGTGATGCGTTCTTTCCAAGAAGGGCGGAGGCGGTGGCGAAGGCAGCATGGCAACTGTCTTGCATGGCAAGCGCCATCGTCCGAAGCAGACCGACGTCCTTCCTGAACACATCGGCTTTGCCCGGGCGCAGATGGACGAGCGCGCGCTCGATCCTGGCGATCAGCTCGAGCCCTTCATCGATGCGCAACTGCGAAAGCAGACGTCGTGCGCGCCAGATGCTGCGCCCGATATGGATCGACGGCACGGTTTCCGTTTCCGTGTCGGGCCGGCCAAGTTGTTTCACCATGAAGAAGACCTGGTCGCTGTCGGCTACGGCGGGGTCTTCGTCCGCGGATCGTCGTTCGGCTGAAGGCGTCGGATGCTGCCGCAATGTACCATGGTCTTTCCGAGAGCCGGGAGCTTGCTGCCGAATGGATGAGAGATCGATCTCACTATCCAGTCTGGTCGAGCCGCCGCCGTCTCTCATATCGTGGTCGTGGGTCACAGCGGATGCGAACTCCGGCTGCCGTGAATCTATCGAAACGGCAGACTAGCACCGGCCACGCCCCCCGGTCGTGATGCCAAGGTAATGGTCGGGTAATGTTTCGGTGTTCTTCCGGTAATCATGGCATGCCATGCAGCCGTGACGCGCTTCCGGTCGCTTCTCCCCCTATGTTTTTGCCGGGATTCCCCCGGAAGGGGGATTGAGAATGACGGCGTCCGGAGACACCATCGATATAACGGGAGAGTGTTCATGCCAAGCAGACATATTGCCGGCATGGCGTAGAGCGGCGCAGCCTGCCACCGTGGTTCATATTCGTCCCCAAGTTCGCATTCCACCACATGGAGAGCCGCCGATGGCGAAGGGAAGCGATCTGACGGAGCTGACAACATGGATCGTGGCGAGTTTCGTCGCCAACAACCGGATAACGACTGAGGAAATACCTGCCTTGATAGCATCCACGCATGCGGCGCTGCTGCGTGTGCAGGGGGAGGACGAATTGCGGCCGCTTCAACCGTCCCCAGCCGTTGCGATCGAGGAATCCGTCACATACGATCACATCGTCTGCCTGAACGACGGCCGCAAGCTGAAGTCCCTGAAGCGCTACATCAAGCGCAAATATGCGCTGACGCCCGAGAAATACCGGGAGATGTGGCATCTTCCAGACGATTATCCGATGGTTGCTCCGGCTTACAGCGAATACCGATCGCGAATTGCCAAGGGCAAGCGCGCGATCGGCGATGATGCCGGTCATGCCGGCTGATGTAAGGCGGAAATGGCTTGGGCCGGCTTCAGAACGGCATGGCGATCGGTTGGTCCATCGGCATCATGTTCTGGCTCACATTCGCCATGATCCATAGCGATCCGGCGAGGATCAGGAACACGATCAGGATGCCGAACGCCAGCGCAAGGACGTTATTGGTATTATCCGGCCCGGTCGTGATGTGCAGGAAGAAGACCAGTTGCACCCCCATCTGGGCGATCGCGAGGACGAACAGTCCGATCGGGATGCCGGGGCCCCAGAGCACGCCCGCCGACGCCACCCAGAAGGAAATGCCTGTCAGCGCCAGAGACAGCACGAGCCCGATGGCATAGGTGGTGAAGCCGGAGAGAAAGCTATCGCTTTCCTCGCCGGGGGCGGCATCACCGTGGGGCAGGGGAGAGGAGTGAGGATCGCTCATGACAATGTTCCGAACAGATAGACGACGGTGAAAACGGCCACCCAGATGATATCCAGCGCGTGCCAGAACAGGCTGAAACACATCAGGCGGCGCAGAATATTGGGCTGGAAGCCCCGAACCGAGAGCTGCACCGTCAGGATGGTCAGCCACACGAGGCCGGAGGCGACGTGGAGGCCATGGCAGCCGACGATGGCGAAGAAGCTGGACAGGAAAGCGGATCGCCCAGGGCCGGCGCCCTGCGCAATCAAGTCGCTGAACTCATGGAGCTCGATTCCGAGGAAGATGAGACCGAGGAGCCCGGTGACCACGAGGAAGATCCGGGTGAGCCCGGCATGACCCCTTCGGGAGGCAAGCGTGGCGAGGCCGCAGGTGAAGCTCGACAGCACAAGACAGACGGTTTCGACGCCGACCGTGGAGACGCGGAACAGCTCCATGCCGCCCGGTCCGCCGTTCGTCGCCTTGTGCAGGACGGCATAGGCGGCGAACAGGGCCGAGAACATGATGATGTCGGATAAGAGGAAGAGCCAGAAACCGAAGCCGGCGACGATGCGCTTGTCGGTGGGCGCCCATGGCGGTTGAGTACCGTCATCGTCCGCACCGCCCCTATGGCCCAGGCGATTGGGATCGGCCTTGCTGGTGCCGGCCGCAACCTCGAGGGACGTTGCAATCTGCCTGTTGTCGGCCCTGAGGAGAGCTTGCGTACGCACTTCCCGCCGCTCGCGATCAAGCCGGGCAACGTCCGTCGCGGAAATCATGTGCTCCGCCTCCCGCCGCCACGAGAATTCGACAACTGCCGCGAAGCTGCCCACCAGCCCCACCACGGCCAGCCACCAGATATGCCATATGAGAGCAAAGCCCGCGATGGAGGCGAAGAAGGCGACGATAATGCCGATCGGCGTGTTCATCGGCAGATAGATCGGCCGATAATCGGGTTCCGCGGTCAGCTGCTGCTGCGCGATCGCCCGTTGCTTGATCCCCCAATAGGCTTCCTCGCCATGGACATTCGGCAGCACTGCGAAGTTGAACGCCGGCGGCGGGGATGTGGTCGCCCATTCGAGCGACCGGCCGTCCCAGGGATCGCCCGCCTCATCGCGCAGGCTCTGTCTGTTGCGAATGGATACCACGAGCTGGGCCACCTGGCACAGCACGCCGCAGAGGATCAGCAGCGCGCCGGCCAGCGCAACCACCATGTAAGGCTGCCAGGTCGGATCATCATAGTACTGCATGCGCCGCGTCGCGCCCATGAGACCGAGCATATAGAGCGGCATGAAGGCGAGATAGAAGCCGATAAGCCAGCACCAGAAGGCAGCCTTGCCGAGGCCATCATGGAGGCGAAACCCGAAGGCCTTCGGAAACCAGTAGTTATATGCGGCGAAGATACCGAACACGACGCCGCCGATAATGACATTGTGAAAATGGGCGATGAGAAACAGAGAGTTATGCAGCTGGAAGTCCACCGGCGGGACTGCAAGCAGAACACCGGTCATGCCGCCGATGACGAAGGTGACCATGAAGCCGATCGACCAGAGCATCGGCACCTCGAACCGCACCCGACCGCCATACATCGTAAACAGCCAGTTGAAGATTTTCGCGCCGGTAGGAACCGCGATAATCATCGTCATGATACCGAAGAAGCCGTTCACATCGGCGCTGGCGCCCATGGTGAAGAAATGATGCAGCCATACCATGCAGGACAGGATGCAGATGGCCATCGTGGCGATCACCATGGTCCGATAGCCGAACAGCGGTTTGCCGGAGAAGGTGGAAACGACTTCGGAATAGACGCCGAAGGCGGGAAGGATGAGGATGTAGACCTCGGGATGCCCCCAAATCCAGATGAGATTCACGAACATCATGGCGCTGCCGCCGCCGTCATTGGTGAAGAAATGGAAGCCCAGATACCGATCCAACGTCAGCATCGCCAGAGTGGCGGTGAGGACCGGAAACACGGCGATGATGACGAGATTCGCGGCCAGCGCCGTCCAGCAGAAAACGGGCATCCGCGTGAGCGTCATGCCGGGCGCACGCAGCTTCAGGATCGTCGTCACCAGGTTTATGCCCGACATCAGCGTTCCGATGCCGGCGATCTGGACGGACCAGAGATAATAGTCGACGCCGACGTCGGGAGAAAACTGAAGCTCGCTCAACGGAGGATAGACGAGCCATCCGGTCCTTGCGAAATTGCCGATGAAGAGACTGACATTGATCAGCAGCGCGCCCGTCGCCGTCAGCCAGAAGCTTGCGGAATTCAGCGTCGGGAACGCGACGTCGCGGATGCCGAGCTGGAGCGGGACGACGAAATTCATCAGGCCCACCACCAGCGGCATGGCCACGAAGAAGATCATGATCGCCCCATGGGCGGAGAAGATCTGGTTATAGTGATCCGGTGGCAGATACCCTTCGCCAGGGCCTGTCGCCACGGCCATGTGGGATCGCATGAGCAGAGCATCGGAGAAGCCGCGCAGCAGCATGATCAGCCCGAGCAGGCAATACATGACGCCGATGCGCTTGTGGTCGACGGATGTGATCCATTCCTCCCAGAGATAGGGAAGATATCCTTTCAAGACGATCCATGCGAGCACGGACACGATGACGAGGATGACAACCAGCGAGGTGAACAGCGGAAGCGGTTCGGTGAAGGGAATAGCGTTCCAGGTGAGTCTGCCGAACATGCGTCACTTACCTCTGCATAGGGGGTCTATTGCGGCCATAAAGGCGGTATCGTTGTCGGAGCGCGGGGTCGTGGATGCCGAAAGCTTCATTCCGACGATGGCGTCGAAAAGGCCGGGGTCGATGCCATCGTAGACGGTCGGCGCCACGCGCTGGCTCGGCCTGGCAAGTTCAAGATAGCTTTCGGCATTCAGGGGATGGTTCTTGCCGCGCGCGGCCGAGGCCCAGGCTTCGAACTCCTGCTGCGGAACGGCATCGACAGTAAAGCGCATCGCCGAGAAGCCGTCGCCGCTGAACTGCGCGGACAGTCCGCGAAACTGGCCCGGATGGTCCGCAAGCAGGTTGAGCCGTGTCGTCATTCCCGGCATGGTGTAGATCTGGCTGCCGAGCTGGGGAACGAAGAAATTGTTCATGACGGTGGCCGACGTCAATTTCAGGGAGATCGGCGTGCCCGCCGGCACCACCATGTGGTTGACGCTTGCCACACCCTGTTCGGGGTAGAGAAAGAGCCACTTCCAATCGAGAGAGACGACTTCGATCGTCAGCGTCTTTGCATCGGCCCGGATCGGTCTCGGCGGATCGAGGTCGTGGCTGCCGATCCAGGCGATGCCTCCCAGCAGCAGGATCACCATTGCGGGTATCGACCAGACGACGATCTCTATCTTGCCCGAATAGCTCCAGTCCGGGGCATAGCGTGCCGCCGAATTGGAGGCCCGGTACCACCAGGCGACGCCGAGCGTTGCGACGATGACCGGTATGACGATGGCAAGCATGATGCCGACCGAGTTGAGAAGGATGGTCTTCTCGGCGGCCGTTATCGGACCATGCGGGTCGAGGACGCCACCTCGCGTACAGCCTGTCGCCAGCAGACAGGCGGCGACCCATGCAGCACGGGCCATCGAACGGCCAATCGTCCGCAGCCCGTCGTTCGAACGCTCATGGCCATACGGCGATAATCTGCGCCATGACCGTGGAACACTATTCTTGGCAAGATGACGTCTGGATGGCGTTGGCAAGAATATCCCTCCGGTCATGCGCTAGGACACACATCTTTCCCGAGGCGGATTCCCATCCGTCAGAAGGCCTCGCCGGAAATATTGTTGAGCCAGAACTGATGTTCGCCACCAGGGCGACCGCATAATGGGTATGTCCCGTCGCGATGGATTGATAGAAGTTTCATGCGCCGAATTGATCCTGATTGCGCTTGTCGCACATGACCGTGATCCCGCGTGGAAGAATACCGAAGTTACCTCCGGCCGTTTGGTAAGGAAAATCTTACCGGCTTGCGAAGTCAGTGCGGGATCATACGCAGAAGCCCGCCAGATGGCGGGCTTCCGGTAACGGTGTGAGCAGGCTTGGTCCCTAGGGACAGCCCACCGTCGTGTCCTCGAGCGCTATGCCGGCCAATCGGCGAGGCGCGTTTCCGGTCCTATTGATCGGCGGATTTGACGACGCGGACCGGCACCCCCTTGTAGGCAGGTGTGCCCGACTTCCTGTCATAGTGGCTGAGAGCCACCACGACGTTCAGTTCTGGATAGTAGCCAGCGATCGCACCGGAAGGAATGTCGTATTCGACGGCCGTGAAACCGCGCGCCGATTTTTGCGGCATGGCAATATCCGCCGGTTCGGCGAGGGCGTGGAGGTCGATCCTGTCACCTTCCGCAAGCCCCCTTGCGGCAAGGTCGTCGCGGTTCATGAGGACGATGTCGCGGCGCCCGAACACGCCGCGATAGCGATCGTCGAGGCTGTAGACCGTCGTATTGTATTGATCGTGGCTGCGGATCGTCATCAGGACGAGTGCATCGGGTGCGCGCAGCCGGGGGTCTTCATCGATGCCTTGGCAGGTAAGGAAGGTAGCCTTGCCGTCTGCCGTATTCCAGTGCCGCTGCGAGGCGGCGACCGTCAGGCGGAAACCGCCCTTGACGCGCACGCGCGCATTGAAATCCCGAAAGTCCGGAAACACGATCTCGATCTTGTCGCGAATGCGGTCATAATTCGCGACAAGTCCCTCCCAGTCTATTCCGTGGCGCGTGCCCAGCGTTGCCCTGGCGATGCCGGCAATGATGGCAGGCTCCGAGCGCAGCGCCTCGCTGGGTGGCTTCAGGAAGCCGCGCGAGGCATGAACCATGGACATGGAGTCCTCGACCGTCACGACCTGCGGTCCTTCTTTCTGGATGTCCAGGTCGGTGCGGCCCAGGACCGGGAGAATGAGCGAGGTCCTGGCGGTCATCAGATGCGACCTGTTGAGCTTGGTCGAGAGATGGACCGCGAGTTCGAGCTTGCGCATGCCGGCGAAGGTCGCCTCCGGATCGGCCATCGCCACGGCGAAATTGCCGCCGAGCGCAATAAACGCTTTCGAGCGGCCATCTATGATTGCTTCCACGGCTTCGACGGCATTGTGCCCCTTTGCATCGGATGGGCGAAAGCCGAAGGCTTTCTCCATTCCGTCCAGCAGCGCCTTGTTCGGAATTTCCGTAATGCCGACCGTACGGTCGCCCTGGACGTTGGAATGGCCGCGGATCGGTGCGATCCCTGCTCCCTGCCGGCCGATATTGCCTCGCAGAAGCAGGAGATTGGCAAGCTGCTGCACATTGCTGGTGCCTGTGCGGTGCTGTGTGAGGCCCATGCCATAGCAGGCGATGACGTTCTTGGCGCCGAGATAGACGTCGACGGCGCTTTCGATCGCTTGCCGCGTCAGGCCGGAGATCTTGAGGATCGGCTCCCAATCGGTCGCCTCGGCATCCGCCTTCAACTCTTCGATACCGACGGTATGCTCGGCGATGAAAGCGCGGTCGAGTAGGCCTTCCCGGCCTGCCGCGATATCCGCGGCATCCCGCTCGAAGATCGATTTCATCATTCCCTTCAGCACGGCGAGATCGCCGCCCGCCCGAACCTGATGATAGGCCGAAGCAATCGGCGTCGATGAGAACGTCACCATTTCGATCGGATTTTGCGGCGCCG
Organism: Martinezella lusitana; assembly: GCF_010668395.1. Taxonomy (GTDB): domain Bacteria; phylum Pseudomonadota; class Alphaproteobacteria; order Rhizobiales; family Rhizobiaceae; genus Rhizobium; species Rhizobium lusitanum_A. The sequence continues at coordinate 80,598 of NZ_WUEY01000011.1, read as the reverse complement.
CAAATCGTTCGAGCGCGCGTTCCTTCAGCGGATTGAAGACGACGATCGGTACGCCGCGCCGGGCTGCATCGTGCAGCGTCGTCATCATCCGCGGATGATTGGTCCCCGGATTGTGCCCGAAGCTGAAGATGGCATCGGCATGGTCGAAATCCTCGAGCGTCACGGTCGCCTTGCCGACGCCGATCGATTCCGGCAGGCCGACGCTGGTTGCCTCGTGGCACATGTTCGAGCAGTCGGGAAAATTATTCGTCCCGTAAGCCCGCACGAAAAGCTGATAGAGGAAGGCCGCCTCGTTCGAGGCGCGTCCGGACGTATAGAACTCCGCCATGTTCGGATCGGGCAATGCGTTCAGCTCCTGCCCGATCAAGGCGAAGGCCTCATCCCATTCGATGGGGCGGTAGTGATCCGTTTCGGCCTCGTAGACCATCGGATGGGTGAGGCGCCCCTGATCTTCCAGCTGATGGTCCGACCATGTCCAGAGCTCGGACACGGAATGCTGCTCGAAGAATTCGGGCGGAACCCGTTTTGCCGTGGATTCCCAGGTGATCGCCTTGGCGCCGTTCTCGCAGAATTCGAAGGAAGACGTATGCTTCGGGTCAGGCCATGCACAGCCCGGGCAATCGAAGCCCTCCGGCTGGTTCGCCCTCAGCAGCATGGCGGAACCCTGGGCCACGACCTGTTGATGTTTCAACGTCTTGGCAACGGCTCGCAGAGCGCCCCATCCACCAGCCGGTTCGTTGTAGGTCCTTATGCCCTCGGGGCGGTCTTTTTCCATTGCCATGGCCTCGCTTCTGGTGATGATCCCACCGTTTAAAGGGGATACTGTTTTCGACGGCCGCGCCGGCACGATGCGCCGGAGATGCCGTCACAGAGTGCTGAACCGCGATTCGAGCAGGTCGACTTCGCGGATCAGCTGGCTAGTAAGCTCTTCAGGCAGATTGTTGTCGTGGGCGACCCGATAAAGCTCGGCCCGCTCGGCGCGTATGGCGATCAGGTGCAATTCGCGCTCGATCTCGCTCATGCTTCGCGCGAGGTCGGTATTCGTGCCCGTCTTGATGCGGTTCTCCAGCCTTTGCCGATAGAGCTCCATGACGCGGGCGGCGATCTCCATTTGAAGATCCACGGGCCGCTGGCTGGGCGGCATGTTCTGCAGGCGCTGTTCGATCGCCTCGATTGCCGCGCGGGCGGCGGCAATGCGCGCATCGTCTTCCTCGCGTTGGCGCATCGGTTCCGGCAGCGCCGTCACGCCGGCCAGGACATATGGCAGGCCCAGATTTGCGGCGATCAGAGATACGACGATCACACCGGCGGCGAGGAAGATCGCCAGATCGCGGGCAGGGAAGGGTGAGCCGTCGTTCAACGTCAGAGGCAATGCGAACACGCCGGCCAGCGTGACCGCGCCTCTCACCCCGGCCAGCGAGGCCGCCGCGACCACGCGCCAGGTGGGCGTCTGAAAACGCTCGTCACTGTCCTGCCTGCGAAGAAGCATCAGGCCGAGCGTGCCCCACACCCAGAGCGCCCGCAGCACCAGGAGGGCCAGAACGATAGCGAGAACATAGCCGATCAGCCAGAGTTGCCCGGCATGGTCGGTCTCCTGCACGACGTCGGCGGCTCCGGAAACGATCGTCGGCAACTGCTCTCCAAGCAGCACGAAAATGACGCCGTTGCCCGCAAATTGCAGCGCGTTCCACACGGCGGTGCGCTGGAGGCGCGTCGTGGCCGACGCACGTCCCGCCAGCTCCTCGTAGCTCATGACGATGCCGGAGGCGACCGCGGCGAGAATGCCAGACGCTTCGACGCGTTCGGCAAGGATATATGCGCCGAACGGGATCAGCAGGCTGATCAGAATCTGCGACCCGGTCTCCTCGCCGAAGCGCCGCGATGCCCAATCCTTACCCCGCGTCGCCAGAAAGGCGACGAGCGTGCCGATGCAGATGCCGCCGGTGGCGACCCACAGAAACGCGCCGAAAGCCTGGGTGATGGAAAAATAACCGGTTGCGGCGGCGGCGATGGCAAAACGCATGCACACCAGGCCGGAAGCATCGTTCAGCAGCGATTCCCCTTCCAGAATGTGAACCAGCCGTTTGGCAACGGGTACGCGGGCGACGATGGCCGATACCGCGACGGCGTCCGTCGGCGAAATAGCCGAGGCAAGCGCGAAGGCGACCGCAAGAGGCATGGCCGGAATCATCCAGTGAATGAAGTATCCGGCCCCGATGACCGTGAAGATCACCAGCCCGAATGCAAGCGCGGCAATGGTTCCCTTGTCGCGCAGCAGGCCATCCTTCGGGGTCCGCCAGCCGTCGAGAAACAGCAGCGGCGCCAGGAAGAGCAGGAAGGTGCTGGGATCGAGATGAACTTGGAAATCGAAAACGGAGGCAATCAAGGCGCCGAGGGCGATCTGCACGAACGGCAGCGGCAGGACGAAGGGTGACATGCGCGCCAGAATGCTGCTCGCCACAACGGACGCAATAAGAAGCAAACTGACGGTAAAGGCGTCCAAAGCTCACTCCGTTGATGAAAGACGGTCTCTGCGGATGGCCCGCAGCCACGCATCGCAATTGCGCGCATCGCTGGGAAATCCGAAGAAGTATCTTATGGGCAGGGGGGCGGACATTGTCGTCATCGCTGCCGGTGCCTCGAAAAAACAACGCGCCCGGCATTGCGTCGAGAAATGCTGCGACCGTAGACGGCCGCCGCCAGGACCAGCAGAACCGCCGTTCCCAAATTCCAGCCGAGCACCATGATCGTCGCATCCAGCGGATGAAACATCGAAAGCGCCGAGGAGGCGATACCGGCGACTGCCAGGCTGCCCATCAGCGCCGCCGAAACTGGTCGCAGCAGCACCACATGGCGCAACATGACCACCATCAGCAGGGACAGCGGCACGCTCGTGACAATGAGCGTTAGCAAGCAACCGGAAGCAGCCTCCACGGTCACGGCGCCGGGCGGAAGCGCCACCCATCCGGCAAGACACTGGTAGCCGATATTCGACATCCACAGCAGAAGGGGAGGAAGTGGCAAGAACAGCCAGAGGCGAGACTTGTCGGGAAGGCTTGTCATGAAGGCTGCGATCGCCGCGAGAATGCCGGTTACCAGAGAGGACAGCACACCGATCATGAAGCCGGTCTCCGCCATCCGCTCCGCAAACCGGGGCCGAACACCGTGCAGGGCGATGAGCAGGCCCATGAGAGCAGCAGCCACGCATAACCAGAGGGCCGCCCTCAACAACGGCGGCCGAAGCGGCCTGACCGGTGCGATATTGTCTGCGAGAGAGCGGATGAGATCGGCGGTCTCCATCAATGTCCACCACGATCCAGCAGCACCTTGCGAAGGCTCTTCAAGGCGCGGTGGGTGGCCACCTTCAGCGAGGGGATGGACATGCCGCTCTCCGTTGCAGCCTCCCTCAGCGACATTTCCTTCAGTTTGAGCATGCTTATGGCCTGCCGCTGCGCAGGAGGAAGATTGCCGATCGCACCTTCAAGAGGAAGCCTGTTCGCAGTCTCTTCGATATTCTCCGTCGTTGCAACGGCATCGTGTTCCTGCGTCAGCGGAAATTCGTGGGCGCGCTGGCGGCATTGACGGCGCAGCCGGTCGAATGCGCGGCGATTGGCGATGCCCACGAGCCAGGGTCCGAATGGCCGGGATGGGTCATAGGTTTCTCGTACCGAGTGTATGGTCAGCAGAATGTCCTGCACGGTGTCCTCGACATCCCGTGGATCCCGATGATACTTGCCGGCAAGCGAGCGTAGATAGGGCGTGATCTCCTGCAACAGGCGCAAGTATGAGGCCGCATCGCCGCCTTGGGCGCGCGCCATGAGCATGGTCCAGTCGAATCCGTTGTATCTGTCCGAACGCTCGGCCACGATCAGTTTCGGCCTATCGTCAAGCTCCTCGCTCATGTAGTCCCGCCCTGAACGGTCGAGCGCGAGAAGAAGCGATAGATCAGGTAGTCAAGCGAAAGCACGCCGGGGCCAAGCGCCATGATGGCAAGTGCTATCGCGGCCCAGTAGAGGTGAAAATTCACCCATCCGTCCGGAAACACCAGCTGTATGACACCTGTCATGATGAGCAGCGCGAGAGCTGCGAAGCGCGTGGCAAAGCCGGCGAAAAGAAGTATCGGCAAGGTGATCTCGGCAAGCCCGACCAGATAGGCGACAACATCGGGGGCAGGGAAGCCATAGAGATTGCCGAGAATGTGAAGCTTGAACTGCTCCTCGAACAGATACTGCGTACCGATCGAAAGCGACAGAAAGCCATCCCATCGGGTCAAGCCGGAGCGAAGGAAGGGGAGTGCAAGTGCGATCCGCAGGATCGGCGGAGCGACCGACGAGCCGATGAGACCGATCAGGGCCGCGATGCGAAGGATCAAGCCGCGCAGGCCGCCGGGCGAATATTGAAAGGCCGTCATGATGCTTGCCTCGGCTGGCTGTGTTGAGCAGTTGCGATGTCGAAGGCGATGAAGGCGTGCGCGGTCATCAAACCGGAAAGGCAGCTTGACAGATCGAATCCTCTTTCGTCCGTCATGGCTCGCTTCATGGCCTCCATCATCGTAAATCCCTCGGCCAGGGCCTCGATGAAATCGGCGCCGCCGGGCGGGAGCGATCTGATCTCGACGTTTGTGCCGGAGCGAAGGACGAAGGCATCCTCGCCGCCCGCTTCCATGTCGACTTCCCGAGGCATCGCATCGCCGATGTTCATCTGCCAGATCGTCAGCGCGGGAAAGGCCGAACGCACGATCCGCCAGGAGGGATGAAGCGTGACGCGGAGCTCTGGAAAATCCATTGCGCTGATCTTAGCAAAGGCCGCCGCTTCCAATGGTGCGATGTCAGCCGAATGATAGGCCTCGACCCATGCGCGTTCGATCCGCGCGACGTCGCTCAGATAGGGAAGGCTCGTCACCGGCTCGAAACTTTGGAGGAAGGTCGGAAACCCCTTTCCGTAGTCGAGCATGATGGGTGAGCTTGGCGGCTCGATGGCGACATAGATTCGGCCCATGGCGAGGAAGAATTCCTCGCCTACGATGCGGGCAACCGCCGGAAAGGCGTCCTTCAGCGTCGCTGTGAGGCCGACGACGACGTTGTTGCGATAGACATTGAACCGCTTCCGGCTCGGACGGCCATCCGGGCCGACCAGCCCTTCCGGCACGGATCGCTCCGGATCGAGCAGGGCGCAGGCGAAAGCATGTTGCCTTTCGCCCAGGGACGGCATTTCGGGCATCAGCCATCCCCTCTTGAAACGACGTTCGTCCAGAGGCGACGCAGGCTTTCCAGGCCACCGGCCGTCGAGCTCCACAGCGTCGCGTCACCGACCAGCAGATCGCCGCCGAAAACGCCGGGCCGCGATTGCAGCAAGGCGTCGAAGGTGGATCGTCCGTCGCGTGTGAAAGGATGCGGCGGAGCGGCAAGGTCGATGGATTGGCGAACAAGCACATCCATCTTCCCTGCGGCATCTCCAATGCTCACGAAGTGCGGCAGGTGGGGATGAAGATTGAACGTCGGCACGTCCGAAAGCAGTCCTAGCCGGTCCAGGTCATGCTCGACCTTGATCGGGCTGGGCGATCCATCCGGCTCGGACGCCGGATGCAGCCCGAAGCGGTTTTCGATTGGCAGGCCAAGTCCCGCAAGCAGGGTCCGCGCGAAGCCGCCAAAACGCTGTTGGGGAGGAATGGTGCGATCGCCATGATGGAGGAAATGCTCCGTCTGGATCTCCGTCCGCTCCTCCTGCGCCACATCGTCCACGTCGCCGATGTCGTGATGCGGGCAGACGAAGAGCAGATTGCCGGGTTTTGCCAGGAAGGATCGAACCGCCTCGATCTCCTCGGCGCCTGCCTGCTGATGGGTTCGCAGCGAATCGAAGCTGATGATGATGAGCGTATCGATCGCCTCGAGCGTCTTGTCGTCGATCCGCACGACACTTCCCGCGTCGCCGCCGCGTTCGATCTCCAGTACGGCCTGACCGGTCGTGGCCGCCGCGTGCTCGACAAAGGCGACAAAGTTCTTTTTGAGGATTTGATCGAGGAAGCCTGCAATGCCCTGATCGAATTGTGCGGGGTCGGACAGTTCCTCGAAATGCGGGTAGAGGATCCTGCGGCTTTCGAAGAGCGCCGGAAAGCGGTTCTCGATGATTTCCAGGGGAGCGGCAGTTTCGCTTGCCCGATCCCAGGCGTAGTAGACGCCAATCCTGTGGCTGGTCATGTGTAAACCCTCGCGAATGATAATGGTCTGGATCGGCCTGAACTACTCGGCTGCAGCCTGGCGGTTTGCACTGGCTGCTTCCTGCATCAGCAGCTCCGCGCGCGCAGCCTCCGCCGCAAGCACGGGCCAATCCGGAAGATCTGTGTCCCACTCGATCAACGTCGGGAGCGGGCCGGCGCGGCTGACGACATGCGAATACAGGTCCCAAACGAGATCGTCGACGCGCCGGTCATGAGTGTCGATGAGCAGGGGCCGATCGTCATCGTCGGCCTCCGTTGCGTGCCCCGCCAGATGAATTTCCCGGACGTGCGCAAGCGGGAAGGAATTGACGTAGTCGAGAGCGTTCCAAAGCTGGTTCGTGCACGAGACATGGACGTTGTTGACATCGAGCAGCAGGCCGCAGCCGGTGCGCCGGACGACCTCGGCAATGAAATCGACTTCGGAATAGGTGCTTTCAGAGAAAGCAAGATAGGTGGACGGATTTTCGAGCAGCATCTGGCGGCCGAGGGCTTCCTGGACCTCGTCGATATGGTCGGCGACGCGGCCGAGCGTCTCCGCCGTATAGGGCACCGGCAAAAGATCGTTCAGAAAGCCCGCGTCGTGCGTCGACCAGGCGAGATGCTCGGAAAACAGCGAAGGCTTGTATCGGTCGATCAGGGTCTTCAGCCGCCGGAGATGATCCTTGTCCAGCGGCCGGTCGGCGCCGATGGAAAGACCGACGCCATGGAGCGAGAGGGGATAGCGCTCCCGGATTGCCGCAAGATACCGGTGCGGCGGCCCGCCTGCTCCCATGTAATTTTCGGCATGGACCTCGAAGAAGCCGATGTCAGGCAAGGTCTCGATGATGTGGCGGTAATGTTCCGCCTTGAGTCCGACGCCGGCGCGTGCCGGCATGTCGAGTTTAAAGAGGGAACCAGAGGGTTTTTGCATGGATCCATACCTGATTGCAGATACGATGCGACCGGCCGCGCCGAAACGCGGCCGGTCTTCCGGATCAAGCCTTGGGGGTAAGGCTGCCCGGGCCGTTTGGCGTGGACATCGTCGTGCAGGTGCCCTTGGGAACGAGCTTGAAGGCATTGCCCTGGTAGTCGGCAGTGCTCGTGCCTGCGCAGGTGGTGCCGGCGCCGGCGTAGCAATCGTTCTGACCCTTCAGGGCCGTGCCGAAGCAGGGCTCGACCTTGCCCGACTTTACGAGGGCGGTGTGTTCGGCCTGGATCTTCTTTTGCGCTGCCGTGAATTCCTCGGCGCTTGCCGGAGCGGTGGAAAGAGCACCGATGGCGCTGGCAAAAGCACCGACGACAAGCGTAGACAACATGCGATTAGACATTGCTATTCTCCGATTTATGAGGATGGTCCAGAAGACTGCTCGGTCGCCTGGGGCGGCGATATCCGCCTAATGTGAAGTTCGGTCCGGCGCCTGAAAGGTTACCTCTCGATAGAAGGGCAGCGAAATTTCGAGCAACGGACATCGCTGATAAATTCCTTAGTCGGCTATTGTCTTTTGTGCGCTCACCGTGGAGGGATGAATGCTCGGCGCATCCGCCAGAAGGGGAGGAACCGTGGCGAAGATCAGCTTTGCGGCCTCGCCGTTGAAATGAGCGTCCCGGCTTTTCTGATCGGCGAAGAGATCGACCAGAAAAACCGTGTCCGGATCCGCCTCCGAGCGCAGCACGAGCCAGGTCGTCGTACCTGTCTCCCCTTCGACGTGGGGTAACGCGTTCGAAATCAGACGCGCGACCTCCTCGCCGTATCCCGCCTTTGCCTTGAATGAAACAACCGCAGCCGGTGTCGCCATATCCTCCCGCCTTTCTTTTCGTTGCTGATGCGATGGAAACGAAATCGAAGCCAAAGCGGCCGCGATCAATCCGTTCGATTGAGCGGCTTTCCACGGCATTAACTGCCAAACTTGACAGGCTGTATTGAACGGCGTTGCCCGGCGTGGTTTCCGATTGCTGTCGGAACGTGAGGCGGCCATCTCGCGCGATCGCCGATTTCCGACGCGGCAATTCGATCGTCTTCCCATCTGTCGAGGACATGGTTCAAGGCAGGCGGCGGCATGGTAGACGCGTCAAAACACGGCTTGCCGATCAGCTCCGCGAACTGCGACAAAAGCCAAAGGTGCTCCCCGGCAATGCCTGGAAAAGCGATAGGGCAAAACGGCCCCGGGGATTCCGGGTGGAGCTGGTAGTCTCTAAGACGCCTCGGGCAGGGGATCGGTTTCCTGTCCCTTCCGCGAGCGATAGGATTCCAACAGTATCGCGATACCTGCGTAGACCGCCGCGAGTATCCACAACGTCGCGAGCGGCAGACGCATGATCGACAGCGGTGCTCCAAGCTGTGAGACTTCGACGATGCCATTGATCGCGGTGGTGCTCGGCAGCAGAATCGTCAGCGTCTTCAGAGGTTCCGGAATGGCTTCCGTCGGCCAGGAGAAGCCCGCCAGGAACAGGAAGGGCAGGCCGGCTGCCGCAAACACCAGCTGAACCGCGAGCGGACTGCGGATCAGGCGCGAGATCGCAATGCCGAGGGCGCCTACCGCCAACACGAAAGGCAGCGAAATCATGATGACCGCCCAAAGCGAGCCGAGGCGCGGGATGCCGTAGAGATAGGGAAGAACGATGAGATAGAAAGGCACGACGAAGGCTTCCACCACGAGATAGGCAAGCATCTTGCCGAGCACGAGCGAGACCGGTCCCGCCGATGCGCTGGCCCGATCCGCAGCGAGGCGGCCGTCTCGTATCGTACCCAGCAGGCCGACGCCGATCAGCAAAGTCTGCTGCAGGATCAGGACGAATGCCGCGGGCAGGATGTAGGTCGCATATCCGCCTTGAGGATTGAAAAGCGCGACTGCCGTCAGCGGCATCGGATTGGAGGCGGCAACGGCCAGCGCCGGGTCCACGTTCATGGCGATCAGCCTTGCCGTTTCCACTTCCGCGCCGAAGGTCTTGGCGACAGCGGTCACCGCTCCGGAGATACGCTGGTAAATGAGGAAATAGCTGGCATCCGCATAAAGGGCGAGCGGCGATTGCCGCCCATGCAGCAGATCGCGCTCGAAATGCTGGGGAATGACGACAATCCCGAAGAGCTGGCGCCGATAGACCTCGCGTTCGGCGCTTGCCTCGTCCGGCAGCACGGCTGCGACGGCAACGTCGCTCGAAGCATCGATCAGCCGGGCGAGCTGCCGGCTGCTGTCGGTGCCGTCGAGGTCGACCAGGGCGATCGGTACGTCGCGCAGCGCCTCGTTGCGATAGGGCTGGGGATAGTAAAGCGCATAGATGAGGGGACCGAGGATGAGCACGCTCAACACCGGCCGCAGTGCCAGCACGCGCTTAAGTTCGATGCGCAAGACCGCAAGCAAGCTTTTCATGGAGCAACCTTCCGTGCGGCGAGATCCGGCATTGGTTGCGCCGCATTACGGGAACGCATGATCTCCAGTCTCAGCGCCGTCAGGCCGGCCAGCGCCACGACGAAGATTGCAAGCACCAGAATCGGCCGCCAGGAAAGATCGGCAGGCGTGCCGCGGATCGTCTGGTCGATGCGCGCCATGAGATACCAGGTGCCGGGAATGAGTTGACCCCAGTGATAGGCAAAGACATTCATGCCGAGGCGCGGAAACCCGATGCCCATATATCCGAAGGACGGTGCGAAAATCAGCGTGCCGATGCTGATCGCGCTTGCCATCGGCCGGAGCAGCAGGGCCAGAAGCACGCCAAAAAACTGGTTCGCCAGGATGAAGAGCACGCCGGCAATGAGCAGTATCCAGTTCTGGCCACGCAACGGCATCCCCAGCAGGCCGAACAGCACGGCATCGGAGATGCCGAGCACGACGAGGAACAGCAGCGTATATGGCAGAACCTTGCCGGCGATGGCCGGCCACAATCCGCCGCCGAGCCGCCTGAGAATGCGGAAGCGATGGCGGGTTTCGGCATCGAGCCCGATCGTATAGGACATGGTGGTGACGATCACCACCTGCAACACGCTCGGCAGCAACGCCGCCAGCAGGAAATGCGCGTAGTTCAGCGTTGGATTGAACAAGGGATTCACCTGCACCGGTATCGGTGCCAGATCGGCTTCGGCAACGTCGACCGGCTGCCCCTCGGCCGTGCGCAGCGCCAGCCGGATGCCGGCCTCGACCGACGGCACTGCGGCGCTGACGCCGCGCAGAGTGAGATTTCCGGTTGTCAGCGTCTGCGTGTTGTAGAAGAAAACGACTTCCGGTCTGCGCCCGGCAAAGACGTCGCGCTCGAGATTGCGCGGCAGGAACAGCAATCCGTGCACCTTGCCTGCGAGAATGAGCGCGCGACCCTCGGTAAGATCGGCGACGCGCACGGCCACCGCCGTATCGGGCGTGGCATCGACGGTCCGAATAATCTGCCGCGAAAGATTGCTGCCATCCTGGTCGAGCACCGCAATGGGCAGTCGCGTCGCAAGTCCGGCGCTGAACACCACCGCCAGCAGCCCCATCAGCAGCAGCGGCAGTCCTGTCGCAAGGAAGAACAGGAAAGGCCGCCGGTAGAAGAGGCCGAACTCGCGTCGAAACACCAGCACGAAACCGGGGCGCAGGCGGCCACGCGGCATCATCTTAACGCTCCTCGAAGGGCCAGGAGGCGATGACGCTCATGCCCGGGCGCAATCCTTCCGGCAGGACGACCGGTTCGGCCCGCACCTCGAAGGTGCGAAGATCAAAGTCGCCGGTGGCGCGCGTTGCCCGCCAGGTGGCATATTGTCCCTGAGCGTTGATGACGGTCACCTTGACCTGCAGCTTGTCCTGCTTGAGCGCCGGCACGGAGACGTTGAAGACATCGCCAACTTTCAGGCCGTTCAGCAAATCCTCACGAAGATTGAAGGTGAACCACGGGTGGTCGATGTCGATGATCGAAAACAGCGGAGCGCCGGCCGAGAAGTTTTCGCCGAGCTCGGCCACGCGTGTCGTGACCTGGCCGGAGATCGGAGCGCGGATCGTCAGTTCGCTCACATCCACCTGCTGCTGGTTCAGGGATGCCCTGGCCTGTTCGACCCTTGTGGCCGCGAGGGCCTTTTCTTCCTTGCTGGCGCCGGCGACGACCAGCCGCAAATTGGCTTCCGCCGCTTCCTTCTGGCGGATTGCCGCCTCGAGATTGCGGGCGGTCTGATCGACGAGTGCCTGTGTGGAAGCCCCGGTGCTGATCAGCTTCGCCTGGCGGTTGGTCTCTTCCTGATAGAGCGTGACATCGGCATCGGCCGCTGCCAGCTGCGCTTTCGAAGCATCGATGGTTTCCGGACGGGTGCTGTTGACGCGGATGAGATCGGCCTGAGACACGGCCAATGCAGCGTCCGCCATATGCAGCGATGCCGTCAGCTGCGGGCTTTCCAGCTCGGCGATCACGTCACCCTGCTTGACCACGTCGCCCACATCGGCATTGAGCTTTGCCACGCGCCCTGGAACGCGCGGGCTGATATCGACGCGGTTCGTCGACACCTCGCCCTGCACGACCAGCGGCGGCGGCCGGGTTGCAAACCACAAGAGAACACACAGGGCTACAACAAGGCCCAGCCCTACTATTGCACGGATCGCCGTCTTCATCGCCCTTTGACAAACCTCTTCATGTTTTCTGCATCTCTCAGCGTCGATGGTACCTGATCGGAAATAAGTCTTCGCGCCTTCTTGGGGTCACGAGGACGGCCTGCTTTTTCCATTCAGGAAGGAACGCTATAAACTCGTATTTCTCTGTCTATTCCCCGCAGATTGGCCAGGAAACTGCTGGGGGCGGCACCCTGCCGCCTGATAAAATCATGGGCTTCCGCATCATCCGCCGAGGACGAGGTGACGAGGATCGCGTCGGGAGATGCGATGTTTTCGACACGGGAGGCGATATTGACCGTCTGGCCGAAATAGTCCTGGCGGTCGTTCATCGACACCGCGAGGCAGGGGCCGCTGTGAATCCCGATCTTGAGAAGCAGCTCCTGGCGGTTGTTCCGGCGGTTCAGCCTGTTGACGGCCTCTCTGATTTCAAGCGCGGCGGCAATGCCTTGCACGGGATTGGGAAACGTTGCCATGATCGCGTCGCCGATGGTTTTCACAATGGCGCCGCCTTTTCTGGAAACGATCTCTTCCGCGATCTGAAAGTGAGAGCGCACGAGGTCGAATGCGGCAAGATCGCCGATCCGCTCATAGAGCTCCGTCGATCCCTTCAGGTCCGTGAACAGGAAGGTCAGATTGGTGATCTTGAAACGTTGATTGACGTCGAGAACGTTGGTTCGGTAAAGATCGCGAAACGTCTGGTGCGTCAGAAGGCGCTTGGCGGTCAGAACGGGGATGTGACGCTCGACCATGTGTTTGAGCGCTTCCCCCACGCTCCATAGAATGGGCATCACTCTTCGGGACGTATTGTTTTCAAGGACGAGATTCAGCACGCCGGGCGCCAGCCGATGCATCGCGGTCTGCAGGCGCGTATCATCGATGTGAACCGTTATTTGCTGCGGATCCGCCGAAGGCGCGCCCGTCACCTCCAGCGACTGCGAACTATGGGTCACGGGATCGAAGAGGACGGCCAATCCCTCGCTCATCTGGATTTGACGGACGACACGCTCACCGGGCGCGACTTCCACCGCATCAAGCACTGCCTCCCTGGCGACATCGCTCAGATCGTCCGGAAGATCGCTGCCCGAACTCCAGAAGACCTGCCGGACATAGGGCCACAAGGACAGGCTTTCGGGGCTATGGGCTTCGATCTTTCGAACGCGGTGATCGACGGTGAACGTGATTTCCACGCTCTCATCCAGATTGGGCTCGCAGTTTACCGCGCACAGCGCGCAGCGATAGCGGGCCTGGTTGATTGCCCGGAGCGATTCGCATGCCTGAAGGACGCCGCCGCAGCTGGCGCAAACCACATTCCAGGAAAGCTCGAAAAGACCGAGCTGCGTCGCATGGAGAAATGCTGCCACGCACTCGCGTTCATCGAGCTTGTGTGACAGGGCGAAGGCGAGAGGATTTATCCGATTGAGCCGCGTATCCGGGGCTTCGCGGATCAGCTGCTCTATCGCGGCGGCGACACCATCGTCAACGTACTGGCGTATTGCCAGAATGCGATCGGTAATATCCAGCATCAGCTATTCCGCACACTAAAGATAAGGGCAGAATAAGCTGGCTGCCGCGAGGACGCGAGCCGTTTAATTTTTATTTTTTGTGTAACCTTTCGATTGTCGGAAGCGAACATAAAGCGATAGGGATCAGGAGAGAGGTCATAGGGGCGGTGGAGAGCTTTGTCTGGGAAACGAGCATTGCAGCCTCTGCCGACGACGTATTTTCACTGCTCGCCGACTTGCGGGCCTATGATCGATGGCTGCCGAATTCGACGGCCTATCACGGGACGCTTCAAATCTCCGACGAACCGATCAAGGTAGGCACGACCTATGTCGAACCTGGACCGTTCGGCACGCGCCACGGAACGGTCACGTCCCTGATCCGGCCAGGGGAACTCGATTTCGAGCAGCCGATGACCATGAAACCGCGTTTTATGGGCACCATCGGCATCCAGCTTTTTCACAGGATTGCGGTTGAAGGCGAGACGGTCAGGCTCATGCGCCGTCTCGAACTGTCATTCCACGGTCCCGTCAGGTTTCTCAAGTCGCCGATCATCCGGGCATTTATGAAGGAGAACGATCGGATGATGAAAGCATTGAAGGCGTTCGCAGAAGGAGAGCGGCGGCCGCCTTCTTTCGCGAACCCTGCATCAGGGGCCTGACCGCGGGCAGTTCGCGAGACTGAAGATTCAGCGTGTTCTCACGGCGATGATGCTCGGATGCTAGTTGGGAAGGCGCCGCTTGAATCGTCTTCCGTGCTCGCGCGCAAAAGCGGCAGGCGTGCTGCCGATCAGGCGGCGAAACCGCCTGGTGAAATGACTTTGATCGGCAAATCCGGTTATGAGGGCGACTTCCGCAAGCGAGACATCCGTTTCCGAGATGAGCGATTGTGCCTTGTTGATCCGGCATTGCTCGACGAAGGTCATCGCGGTCATGCCGGTGCTCTGCTTGAAAATGCGCGCGAAATGAAAGCGGCTGACATTGACGATCTCCGCCAATTCGCCAAGGCCGATCATCCGGTCGAGATTGTCTTGAATGTAATCCGCGAGGCGATCCACCTCCATTTTGCTCAAGCGGGGCAGCCTGTCAGGCTCTATTGCCTCGAAAGCATTGTATTTTCGCAGGAGGTGTGCCGCAAGCGCGGCGGAAACATGATCGATAATAAGGGCTTGCGCCGGATGAGGCTTTTGCTGAAGTTCCGACAGGAGAACGAGCGCCATATGCTCGATCAGGGTGTCGCGCGTCTCGAAAATGTTCCGGATTTCGATTTGGGGGACGCTGTGCCTGCCGAATTGTTCTCCAGCGGCCGCCACCAGCGCGGTTGGAATTCTAAGTCTCGCCGATGTCGCCGTCGGCCCTTCCCATGTCGATTCACATCCTGCGGGCATGAGCAGCGATATGCCTGCGGACATGATGCCCTCGTGCACGGCACCGTCTCGTCGTTGGATCAGCCGCGCTCTTCCCGAGGGACAATAGCAGATCAGATGATGATCGAGAGCCGGATAGGTCTGCGAGCAATCCGGACGCGGACGGTAGAGATCGACGGTCACGCCATCCCATCCCCGGCCCCGGGTGGTCGCGATTGGCCGTCGCGTCTTGATATCGATGATTTCCTCGATGGAAACGAGTTTTCGGGGCGGGTTCTGGATGTTTTGCAATTCAGTCATCGTGGCCCAATCACGTTTATGGTGACCCTAGACGCATAGTGTTTGCACGCTGTTGGCTCGATGATTCGACCTTGCGACAAGGCGACGATCCCTAAGCCATGGAGAATGCGAAAAAGATGACGGCGCGGCCAGCATAACTCCGAGTTTGGATTTAATCGAGTGGGATTGCAGCGTGAAGTGGAAATTCCTGGGAGGGATTGGCTCTTCACCGGACCTCCGAACCGCCCTACCTCATTGTTTTCACGAAGCTTCGGTCGAAAAAATAATGCGCAATTTTTCGGGAATTGCTCCCCTCGGTCGATGGGGCAAGGAGATCCATTGATTCTTGCGTCACGTATCGCCGGCCAGCGTCCGCCAACACCAATGCTTCGAGCGAGCGTGAGCTTTGCCCGAGGAGCCGGCGGATAGCTATTCCTGACCTGGCCTCATCCGAAGCTGCGGTTTTTCGTGCCCCTTACGATGAATATGCCCGCGACAATGGCCAATATCAGCAGCGCGACCTGGCTTGCGACAACGGGCGGCTCATTGCCGGTCGGGGCAATGGCGTTCAGCGGCGGGATTTTCTGGAAGACCTGCGCGATCAAGACGAGACAGTTGAAATAGAGGAGAAGCAGACATCCGATCACGTAGGAAAGCCGCCAAATGCCGGTCATCTGTGTCCGGTAGCGTGCATAGACAGTCGCTATGAAGATCAGCACACACAGGATGCCCACCGCTATGGCCGGCGTAACGCCGTTGAAGGGAAACATGAACCCGGTGATGAGCGTGATCGCCACGGACCATAAGAACCAGCGTGCCGCACGAAGAACCGGCGTGTCGGTGATGAAGCCAACCACGACATAGATGCCGCTTGCGATGGCAACGAGGCTGACAAGCGTGTGAAAGACGGTCAGAACCAGAATAGCAGACATTGGAAACCTCTCCCCAAAGGTAATGGACCAGTCGCTGCCAACGTTCCCGAGGCCGCGATTTCGCTACTATAAGACCCTTCGGCCGGAAGAGCCATTCACCCGGCCGAAGGCGATCTCGCGGGAAGACTACGCCTTGATGAACTCGAGCAGATCGGCATTGATGACGTCGGCGTGGGTGGTTGCCATGCCGTGCGGGAAGCCCTTGTAGGTCTTCAGCGTGCCGTGCTTGAGAAGCTTGATCGACAGCAGCGCCGAATCCGCGATCGGAACGATCTGGTCGTCCTCGCCGTGCAGCACCAGCGTCGGCACGTCGATCTTCTGCAGATCCTCGGTGAAGTCCGTTTCCGAAAAGGCCTTGATGCAATCGTAGTGCGCCTTGGCGCCGCCCATCATGCCCTGGCGCCACCAATTCTGGATCACGCCCTGGCTGACCTTCGCATCCGGCCGGTTGAAGCCGTAGAACGGCCCGCTGGGCACGTCGAGGAAGAATTGCGCCCGATTGGCAACGAGGGCCGCGCGGAAGCCGTCGAAGACTTCGATCGGCAGGCCGCCCGGGTTCTTGTCCGACTTGACCATGATCGGCGGCACGGCGCCGATCAGGACTGCCTTGGCGACGCGGCCCTTCCTGGCGCGGGCAACATAATGGGCAACCTCGCCGCCGCCCGTCGAATGGCCGATGTGCACCGCATTCTTGAGGTCGAGATGCTCGGCAAGCTCGGCAACGTCGGCAGCGTAGGTATCCATCTCGTTGCCGGTCGCCGTCTGGCTGGAGCGGCCGTGACCGCGGCGGTCATGCGCGATGACGCGATAGCCCTTCTCCAGGAAGAACATCATCTGGGCGTCCCAGTCGTCGGCGCTCAACGGCCAGCCGTGATGGAAGACGATCGGCTGCGCATCGCGCGAGCCCCAGTCCTTGTAAAAGATCTGAGTGCCGTCTTTGGTGGTGATGAACGACATAGTGTTGGCTCCCTTGGTAGAATGTTGCTCGGTGGTGGATTTCGCGCCGGCCGGGTCTGTCGGCAGTATCAATGCTGTGGTCAGCGCCGCGCCGGTCAGCAGGGTTTCGCGGCGGCTCATTTCGAGATGAAACTTGGAACGCTCAGGCATGAGGGGATCCTTCAATTCTGATGGCTTGTTTCGGTCATTTGCGGGCAGAAATGAAATGGCGAACCAGTGGCGGGTCGCTTCCCCGGTGATAGGAAAGGACACCCTGCTGGATATCGGCATCGGCTTTCGAGACGCGGCGATGCTGGCGGATGTGCTCGGCCCAGGATTCGACCATGAACCATTCGATGAAAATCTGCGGATCGGCGGCGTCTTCGGTGATGCCCCAGCTATAGGCGCCGTCGCGCTGCCGTTCGCGCGACAGGTCGGAGACGGCCGCGACGAAAGCCTCGCGATCGGCGGGATCGATGCGATACTCGATCAGAATGAGGACCGGTCCGCGATCGTTCTCGATGGGTGCCGCCGTCAGGGGCTCGGGCCAGTGATTGGAGGGAACGAGATCCTGCTCGCCCTTGGGGATCTTCAGGCGATGCAGCCCCGCCCCGGCGATTAGAAGCCCAATGCCGGCGACCAGCAGGGTCCATGGCAGGCCGATCGCCTCGGCAACCAGACCCCAGAGGAGGCTGCCGGCGGCCATCGCGCCGTTGAAGACGGTGAGATAGACGGCGAGCGAGCGCCCGCGCACCCAGTTCGGCAGGACGGCTTGCGCGGCTCCGTTGAGCGTCGTCAGCGCAGCGAGCCAGGCGGCCCCAAGCACCAGGAGGATGAGGACGGCGGCCCATTGGGGCGGAGCGAAAGCCAGGCCCGCCATGACGGCGGCCGTAAGTACCGAGGCGCCAAGCATAAGGCCGTCGGCATCATAACGGTCCCGCAATTTCGGCATGATCAGAGCGCCGCAGATGGCCCCCACGCCGACCGCACCAAGAAGAATGCCGTAAAAACCGGCCGAGCCTGCGAGCAGGTTTCTCGCCAGAAGGGGAAGCAGGGCCCATACGGCGCTGGCGAAGACGAAAAAAACACCGGCGCGCGCAAGGATGACGTGAAGGTCGCGGCTGGCCTTGGCGTAGCGGAGGCCGGCGCGAAACGCGCCTGCAAAGCGTTCGCTGAAGGGGTCTTCGGGCGCCGCCGGACGTTTCCACCACCATAGCGCGGCTATGACGAAGGCATAGCTGATGACATCGACGCCGTAGGTAATGGACGCCCCGAAATAGGCAAGCAGCACACCGCCGACGGCGGGACCTATGGCGCGGGAAATATTGACCCCCAGCGAATTGAGGGCGACGGCGCTCTTGATATCGGTCTTGCCGACGAGCTCCGGAACGATTGCCTGCCAGGTCGGCGCCATCAACGCCGCTCCGATGCCGCCGATGAACGTCAGCGTCACCAGCGACGTGATCGATTGAAGCCCCGTCGCCGAAAGGACAAGGAGGCAAACGCTGGCAGCTGCGAGCACCAGCTGGATGACGATGAGAAAGTGGCGACGATCCAGAATATCCGACAGGACGCCGGCGGGTATGGCAAGCAGGAAAACCGGCAATGCGGCGGCGGCCTGCATCATGGCGACGGCCGCAGGAGCGGCCGAGAGATCGGTGACGAGCCACGAACTTGCGACGTCGCGCACGAAGCTGCCCGTATTGCCGACGATCGTCGCGACCCAGAGAACGAAGAACACGCGGTTCCTCAGCGGCGCAAAGCTGTCCTGCTGCCTGGATGGCGTTGCCGGTGGCTCGGTCATCGCTTGTCTCCGCCTCTGCAAGTGTGGAAACCCTTCCCCTGTCGTCTGTCCTCGATCGAAACGATGGCCCTCACCATGCGAATGCCATCTGCAAACCAACGTAATTCCCGTCGTGCCCACCTGCGCGGCGAATGGCATCTCCCGCTTCGAAGTGGACGGCTTCGATGGCGCCCGTGAGATTGGGGGTGAACGCGTAGTCGAGCCTGATCTGGCCGTAGGCGCCCGACCATGCGCCGCCGTGGCCGGCGGTTCCAGACAGTGGCTGGTTGGGCTGGACATAGATCGCGTCGGCGGTCGTCTGGCGCCATTGCAGGCCGATCGCGCCGGTCAGCGTCATCTTGTCGGTCGGCTTCACCGTGATCGACGGCTTGAGATGGATCAGGTTGGCATAGCCGGTATAGCCGGCAAGCGAGAAATAGTAGCCGTTCGGGAACAGCGGGTTGAAGGTGCCGACGGTATTGTCGCCGGGGTGATCGTCGCCTGAGGCCATGTCGAACTGCAATCCGATCCTCGGCGTCCAGCCGACATCCTCGAATGTGTAGCCGGCGCGCGCGCCAAGCGCCCAGGCACGGATATCCTTGTCGCCGATATCGCCGAGCTGCCCCATGGCTTCGGTGTCCCAGTCGAAGCCTTTGCTCGACCCGGCAAAGCGGGTGTCGAACACATGACGGTTCTCGCGGCCGCCGCCATCGAGATAATGGGCGTTTTCGCGTTGATAGAGGGAATAGTAGGCCGACAGCTCGTTGGTTCCGAGCACCTGGCGCTCGATGCGCACGGTGCTAAAGCGGAAGTCGCCGTTCGAGGTATCGTCGAAGGGATCGTCGTCGCGGTACTGAACCGGCTGGCTGACGAAGCCGATGAAGCGCCACGGGCCGGTTTCCCAGTCGGCCCAGACGGCATCGAAGGACTGGCGCACGTTCGGCCCGTCGCGCGAAGAGACGAAACGCTGCAGGTCGAAGGCGAAGTCCTGGCGGCCGATGCGCGCCTTGAAGGTGCCGGCATCGAAATCGTGGCTGTAGGCCAGGAAGGCCAGCCTCAGGTCGAGCTGGTCGGCGTCGGCCGGCCCGACGTCCTTCTTGCCGAAGGCGCGATCGTCCTCGAACTGGGTAAAGACCTGCCAGTCCTCGAAGAGATGCAGGTCGATGTGGAACTGAACGCGCTGGATGAGATAGCTGTCGCGCTCCACGCCGCCGATGCCGAAGCCGGGCGCGCTGTTGCTCTCGAAACGCTCCCTGACATTGGCGCCGAAGGAGACGTAAGTGCCGGGATCTGCGGCCGACAGCGGAAGATACTTCAGCCTGTCCAACGGCTGTGTCGCAAGCGCCGGATCGGCCAGCACGGACCAGTCTTCCTGCCAGCGGTTGGACTTGATCGCCGGCCGTTTCGGCTTGGCCGGCGGGTCGTCGGCAAAGGCAGCGCCCGTTGTCGCGCAAAGAATGGCGACCGCCGCGAGGGAGAGAAAGCTCTGTGCGCGCAGGTCGGCCTTGTGGGTCGAGACGCGTGGCAGGACCTCGTGCGGTCGCATCGCGATCACGGCGCCGCGGCAGCGTGGATTTCGGCGACGTAACCGCCGGGAAATTCGACCATGGCCGCCTGCCGCTTGTCGGAGGTAAAGGCGTTCACCAGGACGGTTGCGCCATTGGCCTTGGCCTTGTCGAGTGTCGCCGCAAGGTCCGCAACCTCATATCCCGTCGTCTCGTGGCCATAGGGGAACGGCAGATGGCCGTCGGTGGCGAGCACCGTCATCCTGCCGTAGACGGACTCGATGCGCAGGCGGCGGAAAGTGTCGTTCGGCCGGCCGATCTCGACGCCCGGAGCTTGTCTGTCGTCGGCGACGACCTTGCCCTTCGAGAAGGTGAGGAAGGCCTTGACGAACTTGTCCACGGCATCGGGAGAGACGTAGACACGGTTTTCGGGGATCTTGTCGAAGGCGGTGTAGGAGGGCTTGGTCGTGTGCCAGTAGAGCTGCATGTTGACGCCGCCCGGCCATTGGATGACGGCATCGCGGCCGATCGGATCGGGAAAGGCGTCGACGACCAACGAGGCGCCGGCGGCGCGGGCAGCGGCGATCGCCTGGTCCAGGTCGGTGACGAGATAGCCGGTGCGCTCGGCGCCGAACGGAAAGGGGATCGGTGTCTTGAAGCCGAAGAGCGAGACGGTGCCGACCGGCGTCTGCAGCAGCTGCGACGTGGTGCTGCTGGGGGTCGGCGTCACGGTCGCGACGACCTGCTTGGTGCTTGCGCCGCCGAAGGTAGCAACGAAGCTGCTGGCGAATGCATCCACCTTGTCCGGATCGACATAGACGTGGGAGGTATCGTATTGCGACCCGACGCCGACCTGCGGATGCGCCGCGCGGGCAAGGGCCGCGCCGGCGGGCGTCAGGGCAAGGGCAGTCAGAAGACCGATCGTATAAGCGTAACGGGAAAACATGTTCTAGGCCTCCATGGTCTTTGCAGTATCCTGATCCAGATCAAGCCAGGCGACCAGCAGAAAGCCGCCGACGAGACCGAGATGTTCGAAAAATGAATTGGCCGCCATGAAGCGTTCCATCCCCGGGGGCAATTCCCAGAAGCGGAGCGCCAGGAAGGTGGCGAGCAGCGTGAAGCCGGCAAGGCCGAGTGCGCCGAGCCAGCGGAAAAAGCCGGTGAGGATCATCACCGAGGCGCCAAGCTCAAGCGCTATGACGAGCACGGCGAAGAGCGGGGCTGGCGACAGGCCGAAATGCGCCATCTCGCCGAGTGCTTCGTTGAAATCCGTGAGCTTGTCGAGACCGCCTTGCAGATAGGCGGCGCAAAGGCCGAGATAGGCCAGGAAGCGCATCCAGGCCGCCCCGAAAAGGGGGCGGGCGATGGCGGCGAGTTTCGTTTCGAGGCTGTGCATGGGTCTTGCCTCAAACGGCCCAGCAGGAGCACCCGAGCGCCCCGAAGAAGCCCTTGAGGTCCTTGATGGGAAGCTTCGATGCCCAGGCATTGGCGTGGGCATGGCCATGCAGGTTGCAGTCGTTGGCGCAGCCGCAGGAGGCGATCATGCGTGGATTGAGGGAATGCTTGCCGGCATGGTCCGGCTCGCCCCAGGCGGCATAGCCCTTGAAGCTGCGAACCGGCGACCAGTCCGGCATGGCGGGCGGCACGGGGTTGTCGTCGAGGCTGGCGAAGGGGCCGGCGCCATAGACGATCCTGCCGCCGACCATGGTGAGCTCGGAGGTGAGGAAGGAGATCTCGTCCTCGGCGCAGGCGAAGAAATCCTTGTCCGGCACGATGAGGTCGGCCAGTTGCCCTGCCTCGATGCGCCCCTTCTTGCCTTCCTCGTTGGAGAACCAGGTGACCTTCTCCGTCCACATCCTGAGCGCCGTCTCGCGGTCGAGGCAATTGGCGCGGGGATAGAGCTGCATCCCGCCCACCGTCTTGCCGGTGACCATCCACGACAGCGAGACCCATGGATTGTAGGAGGCGACGCGGGTGGCGTCGGTGCCGGCGGACACATGCACGCCCTTTTCCAGCATGCGGGCGATCGGCGGGGTGGCTTCGGCGGCCCCATGGCCATAGCGCTCGACGAAATACTCGCCCTGATAGGCCATGCGATGCTGGGTGGCGATGCCGCCGCCAAGCGCGGCGATGCGGTCGATCGACTGGTCGGAGATCGTCTCGGCGTGGTCGAAGAACCAGTTCAGCCCTTCGAGCGGAATATCCTGGTTGACCTTCTCGAAGACGTCGAGGGCACGCGAGATCGTTTCGTCATAGGTGGCGTGCAGGCGCCAGGGCCAGCGGTTCTCGGCGAGAACCCGCACGACCTCTTCCAGCTCGCCCTCCATCTCCGGCGGCATGTCGGGACGCGGCTGGCGGAAGTCCTCGAAATCGGCCGCCGAGAACACCAGCATCTCGCCGGCGCCGTTGTGGCGGAAGTAATCGTTGCCTTGCTTGTATTTGACCGAAGACGTCCAGTTGAGAAAATCTTCCTTTTCCTGCTTCGGCTTCTGGGTGAAGAGGTTGTAGGCGAGACGCACCGTCAGCTGGTTCTCGTCCGACAGCTTCTGGATAACGGCATAGTCGTCGGGGTAGTTCTGGAAGCCGCCGCCGGCATCGATGACGCCGGTGACGCCCAAGCGGTTCAACTCGCGCATGAAGTGACGGGTGGAATTGACCTGATAGTCGAAGGGCAGTTTCGGTCCCTTGGCAAGCGTGGCATAGAGGATGCCGGCATTCGGCTTGGCCAGCAGCAGGCCGGTCGGGTTGCCGGCCGCATCGCGGGTGATCTCGCCGCCCGGAGGCTGCGGCGTGTCCCTGGTATAGCCGACGGCGCGCAACGCTGCGGCATTGAGCAGGGCGCGGTCGTAGAGATGGAGCAGGAACACCGGCGTGTCCGGGGCGATCGCGTTGATCTCGTCGATGGTCGGCAGGCGCTTCTCGGCGAACTGGTGCTCGGTGAAGCCGCCGACGACGCGCACCCATTGCGGCGGCGGGGTGACGGCCACCTGGCGCTTCAGCATGTCCATGGCGTCCGCCAGCGACCGCACGCCGTCCCAGCGCAGTTCCATGTTGAAGTTCAGGCCGCCGCGCACGACATGGGTGTGGTTGTCGATCAGGCCCGGCAGCACGCGCTTGCCCTTGAGGTCGACGATTTTCGTGCCGGGACCGGCGTGCGCCATGATCTCGACGTCATGCCCGATCTCAAGGAACTTGCCGTCCTTGATCGCAACCGCGCTTGCCACAGGCTTTGAACGGTCGAGCGTGGTGATCAGGCCGTGATGCAGGATGATGTCGGCTGCGTCATGTGCAGTCATGAACGTTTCTCCTCGCTCGCTTCCGTCTGGGCAGAGGCCTGCCGGCCCGGGAGCTGTCCGAAAATATGCGCTATGGCATAGGACTTCTCGCATGCCGCCGCGAAGGCCGTTCCCGACAGCAATTGCTTACCGACCGGCACAATCTGCTCGCCGATGAGGATGCCGAGAAGGCCGATAAGGGCAATGAGCGGCGGCGCTGGCGAGCGGACATTCAGCAGATTGTAGATGACCCCGACGAGAAGGCCGGCTCCGAAGGAAAATAGGTAGACTTTCATGATTAGCTCCTTTCACGCTGCGCTGTGAAAGCCGCCCGGCCATTGAAATCCGGACTTGCACGGTCGTTGAAGGCGATCTCGCTTGCTGGAACGGGTGGAACAGCCTCGTCCCAGCCTGCCAGATGACTTCGGCAAGAGCGGAGTTGTTGGCTCTCTCCGCCCTTGCCGATCAGGACACGGAGCGACTACTTGGCGGGATTGGGGCCGATGCGCTCGCCATGCTTGACCCGCTCGGGCGCCTTGTGAACATGCGTATAGGCATAGTCCACGCCCATGCCGTAGGCGCCGGAATGTTCCTTCACGATCGCCATCACGGCGTCGTAACTTTCACGGCGGGCCCAGTCACGCTGCCATTCCAGCATGACCTGTTGCCAGGTCACCGGCACGACGCCGGCCTGAACCATGCGGTCCATGGCGAATTTATGCGCGTCTGCGGAGGTGCCGCCGGAAGCGTCGGCAACCATGTAGATCTCGTAATCGGTGTCATGCATGCAGGAGAGCGCGAAGGTCGTATTGCAGACTTCGGTCCAGAGGCCGGCGACGACCACCTTCTTGCGGCCGTTCGCGGCGTTCTTCGCCAGCGCATCGCGGACGTTCTGATCGTCCCACGAGTTCATCGAGCTGCGCTCGAGTATCTGGTGCTCAGGATAGACGCCCAGAAGTTCAGGATAGGTGTTGCCCGAAAAAGCATCCGTCTCGACCGTCGTAATTGTCGCCGAACGCCAAATACCTTGGCCGCCTTCGCCAGAGCCACGACATTGTTCTTGAGCGTCTGCCGATCGATCGACTGGACGCCGAATGCCATCTGAGGCTGCTGGTCGATAAAGATGATCTGGGAATTTTGCGGGGTGAGAACTTCGAGATATTTCGACATCATGGTACTCCCGTTTCTTAAGGCCTCTGCAAGAGCGAACTGCACTCCTCTCGTCAGCCTCCGACGTTCCGCCAGAAGTCTGAGCCTGCCCGCGACCGTAATTGCTCATTCTGGAACCGGATTGTCATTTATGACCCTGATTGGTCGAAAATTGCTCAGAGTTTTACCGGCGACGGCAAAGCTTCGCAGCCGATGCAACGAAGAGTATTCGACACGACATCCAGTTCGCGTGAAATGTCGAAGCGCTGCCCGGCTATATGTGTAAGCAGTTGATAAGGTGAGGCTTTCCGGACCTCTTTCAATCGTGGTTGCCGGCAAAGGCGGAAACCACGATGGACTCGGGTGAGCGCCTGTGTGAAGATACCAAAATTGGGCAGGCTTAGGTGGGGTAGGTAGTGTTGGCTGCGCGACCGCAGATATCGTCGCTTCAATCCAGTTCGGTCAGCGTTCTTCGCATGCGCAGCGAACATACAGATCACGCCGAGAGCAAATCGCTTCCTCAGGCCGAAGCCTACAGCATCATCACCCAGCTCAAGCCGTTCGAGCATCATCATCTTTGGCGGGACGGCAAGCTTATATACGATGGCGGGCATGACGTCGGCGCGCTCTCCATAACGGACCTTCGCGATCTTTGGCGTTGCCATCATCGTTCGTCGTTCGACAATATCCGGTTCAATGTCTCCCGGCAGGCGCTTTCGGAATTCAGCTATGCCGCGGGATGTCCGCGATTCGACGGGCTGGACAGCCGTCAGGGGCAGTTCGACCCCGTCGTTCAGGGTCTTGCGATAGCGTTGCTTCCGGCACTGAACGAACCGAAGCACACCTCCACGCTGTTCATCGACCATATCCTGCTCGCACTTCAATCGCATCTACTGACGCGGTATGGCGGCCTCAACCTGCCGGCGATACATCGCGGCGGTCTTTCCAACCGGCAGCTCAATCTTGCCACGAGTTTTCTGGCGGCCGCCGCAAACGACCGTGTGGGAATATCGGAGATTGCCGATCAATGCGGATTGTCGACCAGCTATTTCATCCGCGCTTTCAAAAAGTCGACAGGCCGCACGCCGCATCGTTGGCTGCTCGAACACAAGATCGAAATGGCAAAGCAGATGCTGCTCGGCACGGCCACCATCGCCGAGATCGCCGTCGCTTGCGGCTTTGCCGACCAGAGCCATCTCACCCGTATTTTCACGAGCGTTCACGGCATCTCGCCGGGCAGCTGGCGCAGGGAGTTCCGGGAGTAGATTTCAAGGCCGTTTGGCCCGAGAGCGTTCAGGGCAGGAGAAGCCGGAGAGGGAGGTTGCGGGGGACGGGAACCGATGAAACTTGTGACGTGGCTGGCGGTGGCAGCCGGCGACGTCTGACAGGGATCGGAATGCGACAGAACTGACGTCGATCGCTGACGTTCGAGGGCCTGGGCGTGTTAGCCCGCCAGGCTGGACAAGCAGCGCGCGTGCCGTCGTTCAAGCCGCTTCGATCCCATACATGCAAAGCTTTGGCCGGACGCGATCCGGCCGGCTGTTGGCGGATCGACGGCTGAGGGAGAGGCCTCGATAAAATCCGGCCAAACATCATGCCACAGCATTCTTCGGGAGGGACAATACCGTCGTGACGGAACTGATATCGGACAACCGCAAGGCTGAAGCGAGGCTGGCGGATTGGAGACGGCCGTCGCTGCTGGTCGGCCAGGGCAACAGAACGGTCAATTTCTACGAGCGCTCCTGGAGCTCGATCTATGCCTATATCAAGGAAAGCGAAGTGGATGCCTGCTACAGGGTGGAGCTGCGCCAGGAGGTTGCGCGTCTGACGGTCACGCTCGATATCGTCGGCAAGCATCCCGAAGCGCGCGAAAGCCCAACGCGGCCGACGCTCGTGAATGACGATACGCAGAACCTCATGAATTTCGCACCAGCCGAGTCGACGGTTTGGGCATATTCCGAGGGCACGCGTTTCATGCGCAATATCTCCTTCCTTTTCGACAGGGCCGCGATTGCGGCGCTGGAGAACGATGCGATCAAGGTGGCCGTCCTGACGCCGCGGCTGCTGTTTTTCGACGCTGGCATATTCCATCTCGCCAAGCTCTTCGAGGCCGAGTTCGAGGGCTGCACTCCGCTGGAGACACTGTATGCGGATAGCCTTTCTCTGGCTCTTCTCATTCGCCTTGTTTGTCTGGGGCAGTCCTCGATACCTGCGCTGAAGATCAAAAGCGGCCTCTCGTCCCGGCATCTGAAACTCGTCAAGGAGTATCTTTGCGCCCGGCTGGGCGAGGCGGTGGCGCTAAGCGAACTGGCAAGCCTGACCAATCTTTCGCGCCCCTATTTTTGCCGTGCATTTCGCAATTCCACGGGCCTCACGCCCTATCAGTGGTTTCTCCATGCCAGAATTGAAAGGGCGAAGGAGCATCTCAACGAAGGGATATTGCCGATTTCGGAAATCGCGCTTCTGGTCGGTTTTGCCGATCAGGCACATTTTTCGAAAGTGTTCCGGAAAATTGTCGGCTCGAGCCCCGCCCTTTGGCGGCGGGAAGTCGCAAAATAGTTACGCGTCAGAGGAAGCCCGCTGCCGGTCGCTACAGGCCGAATGCGCGCGACAGCATCGAGCGAAACATCCATTCGGGGAGGGCCTGCATCACGCCGAACATTCGCTTGCCGGCACCGAGAGCGTAGCGGATACGTTTGGAGGGGGAGCCGGCGATATGCACGATCTCCCTGGCAATCAGGTCGGGCGGGCTTGCCGACGACATGCCTTTTTTCAACCGCATCTCCACCGCATCGAGACCGGACGCATAAGCGGGGTGACGCAGGATCTGCTGCTTGAACTGTGTGCGGCTTCCGGTCAACTCGATCAGTTTCACGCGAATGCCGAAAGGGGCGAGCTCGTATTGCATCGCTTCGCTCAGCCCCGCCAGGGCGAACTTGCTGGCGCAATAGGGCGCCAGGAACGGCAGGCCGGCCGCGCCGGCCAGGGATCCGATATTGATAATCATCCCGCGCCGGTTTTCCCGCATGCCGGGCAGCACGGCCTTGGTGACCAGGGCTGCCCCGACCAGGTTCACGTCCAGCAGCGCGTGCAGCTCTTCACGGGTCATCGCTTCGACCGGGCCGCCAAGCCCGACGCCGGCATTGTTGACCAGAAGGTCGATGGCGCCGAAGCGCGAGACCGCGTCCGATACCGCCGCCAGGATCGAGGCATCGTCTCCGACGTCGAGCCGGCCCATTGCCAGCTTTTCGTTTGCGGCGACATCGATCTTCTCCGGATCGCGGGCCGTCGCATAGACGTTCCAGCCGGCGGCAAGGAATTGCCGCACGCACGCTTCGCCTATTCCGCGTGCAGCGCCAGTAATGAAAACGGTTTGTGTCACCGGAAACTCCTGCCCGACGATGGGATTTGAACTGTTGCGGGAAGTGTGTATACATTATGGACTGAATTGTCCATAATGAGTGAGTTGCGTAGATGAATCTGAGACAGCTTGCCTATTTCCGTGCCGTCGTCGAGCATCGTTCCCTGGCTGCCGCGGCCGACGTTCTGCGGGTCGCCCAGCCCAATCTGAGCGTGGCGATCAAGCAGCTTGAAGAGGAATGGGGTGTGTCGCTGTTCGAACGCGCCGGCCGTGGCCTGACCGTCACGGATACGGGCAGGACGTTATACGAACGTGCGGCCGAACTGCTGAGCGGCGCCTCGGCGCTCGATCAGGACATGCGGGCGATAGGGCGCGGTTTTACCGCTCGGCTGAGGGTGGGATTTACGCAGGTCTCGCTGGAGATCATCACGACCGTGGTGGCGCAGATCCGCGAAGAGGGTGCCGCCGTCAGCTTCTCGCTGCAGCAGGGGGAGCCTCAGCTCCTCGAAACGATGGTCGAGATGCGCCAGCTGGATTTTGCCGTCACGCACATGCCGGTCGCGAACTTCGGACTTGGCGTCGAGGCCTTGGCTCCGATGAGCATTGTGCTTCTTTGCCGGGAAGGTGACGACCGATGGACGGCGGGTTCCGAAATCAGGCCGGAGGCGCTTGCCAATATCCCGCTCGTCCTGCTGCGCCGGCGATCGGGCGGCGGCATCTACGAGCGGATCATGGAGGCCTTTGCAAGTGCGGGCGTTTCCTGTTCCGTCGTGGCCGACAGCACCGATATTTCGGCGATCTATACGCTGGTTGAAAGAAATGTGGGGCTCGGGCTGCTGCCGATCCATGCCTTGCATGTGCCGCGGCCGGGATTCGCGATGCATCCGGTCGCGCTGTTGCCCACACCCGAACGCCTGGCGCTGATCTACCCGCGTGGCTGTCGCCAGCTTCCCGCTGTTCACCGGGCGATGGAGCTGTGCCGGGCGATCCTGCGAGGATGACAGGAATGCTGAAAATAACTGCGCCGCCTTCCAGCGGAAGGTGGCGCAGGGGTCGAATGCGATGCGTGGTTACTTGGCGTCCTTGGCGGCCTGCTCGATAAGCTTTGCCACGGCCTGGGGCTGGGACATGTAGATGGCGTGGCTACCCTTCACCTCGATCGTGGTGCTGCCCGCGCGCTTTGCCATGAAACGCTCGAGGTCCGGATTGATCATGCGATCGTTCGTCGCAACGGCATACCAGCTGGGCTTGTTGTGCCAGGCGGCGTTGGTGATTGCGGTGCCGAATCCGGTGACGCTGATCGGTACCTGGGAAATCGCCATGAAGTGAGCTTCCTTGGCGGGCACGTCCGCCGCGAAATCGGCATGGAAGGTCTTCGGATTGACGATCACGTAACCTTCGCCTGCCGGTACTGCGCTATTTGCGGCCGGCGGCGTCCGCTTCAGAAGGTCGCCGAGGGTTTCGCCGCTATCGGGCTGGAAGGCTGCGATGTAGACCAGGCCGCGCACCTGCGGCTCGTTGCCTGCCTGGGTGATGACGGCGCC
Organism: Martinezella lusitana; assembly: GCF_010668395.1. Classification (GTDB taxonomy): domain Bacteria; phylum Pseudomonadota; class Alphaproteobacteria; order Rhizobiales; family Rhizobiaceae; genus Rhizobium; species Rhizobium lusitanum_A. The sequence continues at coordinate 51,208 of NZ_WUEY01000011.1, read as the reverse complement.
GCCATAGCTGTGGCCGACGAGAATCAAGGGGGCGTTGACGCTCTGGATGATCCTTTTCGTGGCCGCTGCATCGTCCGCCAGGGACGTTTCGGGCTCCTGGACGACCGAGACCGTATAGCCGTCGTGCTCGAGGATATCGGATACGGCGCGCCATCCCGAACCGTCGGCGAATGCGCCGTGAACCAGGACAACATTTTTGATCGGCTCGGCGGATGCAATGCCGGACATGCCAAGAGCAATGGCTGCGAATGCGACCGAGGAGGTGAGAAGGCGTTTCATAGCTACTTCCTTTCTGATCTTGCTGAGGGTCAGCTGGTTGGGACAAAGCTTCCCCGACCGGCCGGGACACAGCCGATTGAACGGGCAGGGAAGAAGTGAATGCCGTTAGCGGGTGGGGGCTCCCCCTCTCAACGGCGCATTTTCACCGTCGTCGCCGACGGGAAAGGCTTCGAACAGTGCGCGGCGTATCTCGTCTGCCTGACGCCCGGGATCTTGGGGGCGCCGCGCTGTACGTCGATCGAAAAGCTCGACCGGCTTCAACAGAAATCCGGAGAGCGGTTGGTGCGTCAGCAGGCTGGCATTGGCCACCACGCGACACTGGATTTCCCAGCCGCCGTCTCCTTCCGACAGGATCAGGGTGGCGCGCCGGGTGGCCAACAGCGTGGCGCAACATGTCGAGGCGCTCCAGAGAGCCAGGCGGAACATGCCGTCCTCGCCGAGCATGATCTCGTCGCCGCTCAGCGAGGTGAATTCGGGCCAGTTCAGCGCCGAGGCCGCAGCGATCTGGATTGCGTCGCTGCCGTCCCGTTGCGCATCGCCGGCGAGCAGATGCCAGATCCCCTTGGGGAGCGTCATCGAGCGTTGCGATTGCTTGAGTAGGTTGTTTTCCATGACGCTAGAATTGCGCCACGGAGGGTCGTAAGACCAATACTGTTTCCGTCACGATTCTGACGACTGTCTTAAGAGTCGCGACTGGAAAAGGAGCGCGTGGGTGGCATTTGATCATCGAAAGACTAACGGCCACATCGAACCGGAGGCCTGCAGACGAGACGGGAGTCGCTGACATGCGCAGGTTTCGAATAACGGACGAAGGAGCGGATCATGGCGAGGCCTCGAGAATTCGATCATGACGCCGCGCTGGACAAAGCGGTCGAACTTTTCCGGGCCAAGGGGTTTGCCGGGACATCCACCGACGACCTGAGGACTGCGATGGGCCTTGGCAGGCAAAGCCTCTACAATACCTTCGGCGACAAGCGGACACTGTATCTGCAAGCCCTTTCCGCCTATCACCGGCGAACCGTGGATGCCCATATCGGCAGGCTCCGGTCATTGCCTTCCCCTCTGGACGGCATTCGCGCGATGCTGTTGGGATTGATCGTCGACGATCGAGCCGAGCGTGAACGAGGCTGCATGGGTGTCGGGGCGGCGAGCGAGTTCGGCACGAACGACGCCGAGCTTGCGGAGCTGCAGAACAAGGCGGGCGCCGCATTGCATCGGCAGTTGGTCGAGCGGATCGACGAGGCATCGGCTCTCGGTGAAATCGATCCCCGGCTCGATGCCGACCAGACCGCTTTCTTCATTCAAACTACGATGAACGGACTGCAGCTTGCTGCCCGGGCCGGCGCTCCGGCGGATATGCTTCGTGCTGCCGCCGAATTTGCCGTCGATCGATTGCAGGCCCGGTTGGATCGTGACAGACCGCAATCGTGACCGATTGTGGTCCGCATGCCGCAAATTCTCCTGCGGCACCGGCATCGTTGCGATCCCAGCTTCAGCGAAGCTTTGGCTTCCATGGGTGACGAACTAGGATCGCTGCTCGCCACCGAACGGTTCTTGAAGACTGCTCATCCAGCCGAGCCGGCGCGCAGGCGGACGATTTTTTTCGGCTCGCCGTACGATGCGAAGGACGCCTCTCCGTTCGATGTGGCCATGGCTGCACCCAAGTGGCTTGACTGCGCCGGCAGCTTGAAGCGCACGACCATCTGCCGCAGCTTTTCGGCCTCCTGGGCGAGCGTCATGCTCGAGGCCGTGGCCTCTTCCACCATCGCGGCGTTCTGTTGCGTCACCTGATCCATCTGATTGACGGCGGAGTTGACTTCCGACAGCCCGGTCGACTGCTCGTTCGCCGAGACCGCGATAGCCTGCATGTGCTCGTTGACCGTCGTGATATTGGCCTGGATCGTCTTCAGCGCATCGCCCGTTTCATGGACGAGCTTCACGCCATGCCTGACTTCGTCCGAAGAATTGCGGATCAGCTCCTTGATTTCCTTCGCCGCCTTTGCCGAGCGCTGGGCGAGCTCGCGCACTTCCTGGGCGACGACGGCAAAGCCCTTGCCTGCTTCGCCGGCACGGGCCGCCTCCACGCCGGCATTGAGCGCCAGAAGGTTCGTCTGGAAGGCGATCTCATCGATGACGCTGATGATATTGGCGATGCGGTCGGAGGATTGTTCGATCCGCGCCATTGCGCCGACCGCGTCGGCAACGATCTGGCCGGAGTGGTTTGCGCTGACGTTGGCCATTTCGGCTGCCTGGCGAGCCTCGTTGGCACGCTTCGAGGCATTCCCGACATTGACGGTGATCTCATCGAGGGCCGCCGCCGTTTCTTCCAGCGCCGCGGCCTGCTGTTCCGTGCGCCGCGACAGGTTGCCGGCGCCGTCGCTGATCTCGCGCGCGCCGTCGTCGATCAGTCCGGTGGAGAGGGAGACGGAGGCGAGCGTCTGGCCGAGCTGCTGCGTCGCCGCGTTCATGTTTTCCCGCAAGGCTTCGAAGTCCTTTGCGAAGGGCCGGTCGAGCGAGAAGCTGAGGTCGCCGAGCGCCAGCTTCGACAGGGCCTCACCGACGGTGCGGACCGCGAACACGCGTTCGCTGACATCGGTCGCGAACTTGACGACTTTCACGACCTTTCCGGAATCGTTCGTGATCGGATTGTAGGAGGCATTCAGATAGATGGGCCTGCCGCCTTTGCCGAAGCGCACGATATCGCCGATATGGGGCTTGTTGGCGCGGAGGTCCGTCCAGAGCTGCTCGAACAGATGGTCTCCCGTCTCGCCTTCCTCGAGAAACATCCGGTGGTTCCGGCCCTTGATCTCGGCAAGAGTATAGCCGACGGCCGTCAGGAAATTATCGTTGGCGCTGACGATCTCGCCCGCCGGCGTGAATTCGATCACCGCCTGCACGCGGTTGATCGCCAGCAGCTGATTGCGATAGTCGGTATTTTGGATTCTCGCTCTTGCGTCGGCCCATTCGACGACGAAACCCAGGATGCTCTCTCCCCGCTTGAGGGGCGTCACGATCAGATCGAAGACGCGGTGGCCAACCGTTATCGTCGCCTTGTGTTGCGACTTCAGGGCCGCAAGCATGCCACGCTGATGCGCCGGATTCCGATGGAAAATATCGATATTGGATCCGACGAGGGTGGACATGTCGAAGCGCGACAGCTCCTTCTTCAGGTCGCTTTCCGCTTCCTGCAGCAACTCCCGGGTGGCCGGGTTGATGTAGATGATGTTGAGCTTGGCATCGGCAATCATGATATTGGCGCTCATCGCATCGAGCGCACCGGTTTTCATCGTTCCAGCAGCACCATGGAGTCCTAACATCACCGTCATATCCTTCCGGCTATTCAACCACTGATTTATTCAACGCGGGGGGCTAATTCGTTCGAATTCGTAAAATTAGTATTCTCAATTTTATTAATCTATAATACTTAACAAAGACTTTAGCATGTGGTTTTACGCTTTCTTTACTTCGTGAACCGGATTGCAATACCTGAGGCGGGTAGTTTAGTTTAGCGCGTATGTAGAATTCCATGTAACGTTCGCGTTCTTGTTGCGCTTTTATGTTTTCGAGTGCCCACGAGACGAAAGCTGTCAATTTGCAATTCGAACCTAGGTTGCAGCGCCTGATGATGATTTCGATTGCTGGCGAACGATCTGCAACCTAGGAGTTTATCCCTTGCTCAAGTGCATGGAGGCTTCGATTCCCATGCGCCCCTCGAGCTATTCTCGGATTTCCATGAGAAGCAGCCATTGCTTTCCTGAGATTGAAATTGCGCGACCACTACATTCATTCGCGCGCAATATTCACGCCGACACCGGCGCGTCCGATGGCGATCCGGACTCCCTCCGCTGGTATCTTCGTTCAGGTGTGCCCGCGCTTGAAGTAGCGCGCGGGTGTCGTGCCGAAATGGCCGCGGAACAATTCGATGAAGGCACTCACCGTTTCGTAACCCAGATCGAAAGCAATGGTGGTGACCGAGTTTCCGGCCGCCAGCATTTCCAGGGATCGCAATAGCAGCGCGCGCTGTCGCCAGGCGCTGAATGTCAGGCCGGTTTCCAACACGAATCGCCGGCTCAAGGTACGCGGTGCAATACCCGCAAAAGCGGCCCAATCCGCCATGTGCTGCCGTGTTGCCGGATCATCGGCAAGAGATCGCGCAATTTTCTGCAGTCGCGGATCGGTCGGCATCGGCAATTCAAATGCCTCTTCCGGCGTGGCGGCGATCTCATCCAGAATGACGCCGGCGATGCGTTCCTGCGCCGGAGTAAGCGATCCGCCCGGCCAATTCGCCGCACGGGCTACCGCCTCGTTCAACAGGCCCGAAAGGCGGATGACGCGCGGCCTGTCCGGCAGGGCGAGGCAGGCAGCTTCCGCCACATACACGCTCCAACCGTGGAAGGCGCCGTGTGAAACAAACTCGTGCTCGACATGCGGGGGAAGCCATATCGCGTTGATGGGCGGAATGAGCCAGCGACCGTCATCGGTCCCCAGCGCGATCAGGCCCTGCATCGTACCAAGCAATTGACCGCGCGCATGGCCATGTCGATCGGTGCGCCGCATTTCGCCCTGTTGCCGGCGGGTGGCAAGGATCACCGGTTCCGCCGTTGAATCAAGACGAAGGGGATCGATCAGGAAATCGCGCATGGCCTCAAACCCGTATTGAATGGCCTGAATACGTTAGCAGCGCAAAATCCTTCGAGCTAGATACGAGATCGTCGCAACTCATGAAGCACCACGGAGAACCCAACCATGACCAAGACCGCCATGACACAAGAGGAAGTCCACGACCTGCTCCGCCGCATGTTTGACGCCTTCACCAATCCAGCCACCAAGGCGGAGCAATTCGCCGAACTGCTGACGCCCGACTGCATCCAGCGTGTCGATGGCAAGCAGCTCGACTATGAAGGTTTCCTTCGTCACAGCGAGGCGCTCAAAGCCAGCCTTGTTTCGAGCAGCGTTACGTTCGAGCACATCGTTACCGACGGAGTTTCCGCGGCGACGGTTCACATTGCCGAAGCCGTGAAGACCGGCGGCGAGCGCATTCGCCTCAAAGTGGTCGCCTACTATCAGTTTTGCGGAAATCGCATCAGCCTGGTGGACGAGCTGACACACCTTGTCGAGGGTTCGGCGCAAGACCAGGATTTGGGTTCGCGAATGCCGGGCTGAGGGACGGGACACGGCAACGGACGTGTGACCGATGGCGCATCAGTATCCCCGGATTGACGCCTCGGTCTCCAGAAACTCTCGAAAATGACATCCCATCTGCGTGCTCGCGTCGCCCATGTCGCGTACGATCGACATGTGATCGGCGCCCCGGATATGAAGCTGAAGGCTTGATGAAGTCATGTTTGCAAGGGCTTGCGCCTGTTCGATGAAGGGCCTCGTTTCCTTGCCGCCGACCGCGATCGTGATGCACGTGCCGGGGCGAGGCTTCGAATTGAGCGGAGACCATTCCACGGTCTCGTCATCCCGCAGCGATATTTCGGCCTGCAGGAAGCTGGAGACGATCGGTCGTAGATCATAAATTCCGCTGACCAGAAGGATCGATTTGACCGGTGTCGGCTGAAAGCCGGTCTCGGACGGCCCGCGGGCGGTGAGATAGAAGGCGAGATGCGCCCCGGCGGAATGACCACTTGCCGATATCGCCTCGGGATTTCCGCCGAAACTCGAGGCGTTGCGTTCCAGCCAGCGTACCGCGCCGCGAACCTGCTCGACCAGCGCGGCCATCCTCATTTTGGGGAGCCGGCCGTATTCCACTATGGCGGCGATCGAGCCTGCGGCGCAAACCGTGTTCGCGATGAAGGCATAGTCTTCCTTGACGTTTGCCCGCCAATATCCGCCGTGAACGAAGATATGGATCGGGCACCTGCCATCCGCATTCTCGGGGAAGAACAGGTCGAGACGATCGGAAGGACCGGGACCATAGGCCATATCGGTCCTCGCCGACCATCGTGATCGTGCGGCATCGCTTGCCCGGCGATATTCCTCGGAGATGAGATCGAATTCGGGAACATGCGCCCGGATACGGAACGGATCGGTCTCAGACATGGGTCAATCCAGAATTGGCAAGGTATGCCTGCACAGAAGACAAGAGAGCGTCTTCCGTCAATTGATGTGTCTCAAATGGACGACTCCCCACCATGAAACGGCGTGGCGAGTTCGAAACCGCCCTCATATCCTTCTCGCCACCTGCCGCCAGAACGACCGGCGGAACCATGTGGAGGAAAAGAATGGGCTCTTATCTATTTCGAAACGTCACGGTCTGGGACGGCATCAATGACGAAGCCTACAACGGCGAGGTGCTCGTCGAGGGCAACCGGATCAGGACCGTCGCGCGGGGCTCGAACCAGATCAGCAGCGAGAACGCCGCCGAAGTGATCGATGGCCGTCAGCGCTTTCTGATGCCCGGCCTCGTGGAGGGCCATTGCCATCTTTCCTTTGTCGGACCGACGCGAAACCAGGACCTCGGCGAGATCCCGCCAGAGGAGCATCTGCTCAAAACCTGCCGCAACGCCACGATGATCCTCAACCACGGTTTCACGTCATGCTATTCCGCCGCCTCCGCGAAGCTGCGCATCGACGTCGTCGTCCGCCAGGAAATCGAGGATGGCTATCTTGCCGGCCCGCGCTACAAGGCGGCCGGCCCCGAAATCACCGTGACCGGAGGTCTCGGCGACGAACGCAAGGCGCATATGCATGCTGAAAGCTTCGGGATGCTCGCGGATGGGCCGGACGAGATACGGCGCGCTGTTCGGCTTTGCTGCAGGGAAAACGTCGACAACGTGAAGTTCAACGTTTCCGGCGACGAGTTCGTGGGGCATGCCAGAGCGGAAATCGTGTCTCTGTCGGAAGAGGAGCTGCGTATCGGAGTGGAGACCGCCCATGATTGGGGAAAGCGCGTCGCCTGCCATAGCCGGGCGGCGGAGTCGGTAAAGCGGGCGGTGCGGGCCGGCGTCGACTGCATCTATCATTGCGATTTTGCCGATGAGGAAGCGCTCGACATGCTAGAGGCGGCCAAGGATCGCGTGATCGTCGGCCCGGCCTTCGGCCTTGTGCATAATTCGGTATTCGAGGGGGATGTCGTCGGGCTGACGAAAGACGTGGTCGACAGAATGGGGCTGCCGAGAAAGCTTGAGCATACGGTTGCCACCTATCACGAAATGCGCAGACGCGGCATGCGCGTCGTCGTCGGCGGAGACTATGGTTTCACCATTACGCCGATGGGGCAGAACGCCCGGGATATCGGCCATTTCGTCAAGTTTTTCGGCTACAGCCCGGCTGAAGCGTTGAAATGTGCAACGGCTGTTGGCGGCGACCTCATGGGTCACAAGGGCGAGCTCGGCGTGATTTCCGAGGGTGCCTTGGCGGACATCCTGCTTGTCGACGGGAATCCGCTGCTGGATCAGTCCGTTCTGGTCGGTCCCTCGAAATTCGACATGATCATGAAGGACGGGTCCATGTATCGCGATCCCCGCACGTCGCAGGCGTGGCGTTCGCATTGAAGCCAGCTGCAGGGTTTCGGCCGGACGGAACCCTGCCATGCCCGGTAGGGCTCACGAGCGAATTGCTCAGGCGCGCAGAAAGTTTTCCAGTTCCCTGGCCGTTGTCGCCGCGAGCTCCTCGCATCGTCCGAGGTCCTCGGCTCCGGTGTCGGGGTGTGGCGTGACGCGCAGCAGCGCGACTTCGGCGCATTGATATTTAAGGGAGATCATGATCGGTGGCTTGCGCGGCTTGCCGTGATCCCATCTGGCGGCATAGTTCAGCAGCATCGTGAACTTGGCGCCGTCGGAGGCGAGCAACGCTATCGAAGCGTTCGTTCTTTCGCGAAGCCAGGGAAGGAGTGTCTGCGCTGGACCGAACAAGGGTCCGACCCGCATTCCCGCATAGGCGAATTCTCCGGCGGCATTGCCCGGCAGAAGGTGTCCGTTCGGTTGCCTCGATACCAACCCCGCCGCTTCCATCCGCTTGACGACGTCAAATGCGGTCGAGCGCACGATTCCCTCGCTCTCGACGAGGCTGGCGACATTCTCCACGTTGCCATCCGCGATCCGTGAAAAGATCCGGGCGAATGCCGCGATGCCGGCCGATTCCTTGCTCATGGACCGAGCCTCGGTTCGGCGGAGGAGCGATTGTGATGGTTGCCCGGATAGTTCACCTTGAATGCCGCCGGGTTATAGGCCGCGCCCAATCCCGCGCCCATGATAAGCTCGTCCGGCATATCCCACCGCACGCGTTCTTCCGCCCAGAGGTGCGGTTTCGTCGGCCTTGTTCCACCCGTCCTCGTCGTGATGAAGGGAGAGGCGACGTCGAGATATTTTGGAATCCAGCTTCCCCTCAGGGCGCATAGCAGGATTTCAAACGCCCTGATCCCCATCACCGGCGGATAGTCGATCGATCCAAGCGGTACGCCCGCTCCCAGGGCAAGCTTGTACGAAAGGTTGAGATCGCCTCCGGTGTGCGGCGGAACGTGGCCAGGCTTGTAGCCAGCATCCAGAAACGCCTGGATCGAACCGGCGGAATTCAAACCGCTGTCGCACCACACGCCGGCGATCCGTTCGCCATGGTGTTCGATGACCTCCATTGCCGTTCCATAGGCTCTGTGCCGGTTGAAGTCGGTGGAACTGGCGACGACCGTGCGGATATTCGGATATCGCGCAAACACCTGCGCCGCCGCCGCCTGCCGGCTCTGCGTGAGTTCCGGATCCGCATGGCCGAAGAGCATCATCACGAGCCCGTTTCCCTCAAGCGTCCGGGCAAGCCATTCGGCTGTGAGTTTTCCGATCGTCACGTTGTCGGACGTCACGAAGCTGGCGCAGGGCAGGTTCGGAGTGCCGCCACGCTCGACGAAGACGACCGGGACGCCGTGTCTCATGAGATGTGCGGACACAGGCGCGAGTTTACGGGGGGAAACGGCGCTGACCAGAAGTCCGTCGACACCGCTTTTTTCGAGAGAGAGAATATCTTCCGTCTGCTTTTCCGCATCGCCGTCGGCGTGCACGACGGTAACGCATTCCAAGATGTCGCTTAGTCTCGAGGCGGCAAATTCAACGCTGTGGACGAGGGCGACCTGCCATGGATTGTCCATTGCGCCATTCGAAAAGCCGATGCGGAACCGCTTGCGGCGCGTCGCTATCGCCGGCCGTGACAAGGGCGGCGGCTTCGGCGCTGCGATTTCGGTCGAAGTGACGACCGGACGAACTGCCTCGCCCAACAGATGATCCCGCTTTCGGTCGGCGACCTGCATTTCATGGCAGAACGCCGAAACCAGCTTGTTGGCTACCGGTCCGACGCCGACCTTGCCTCTGGAACAGATAACGATGCCATGCTGTGCGAGAATCCGGGTCATGCGGTGAAAGCTGGCGCGAGGGATTCCCAATTCCGCCGCCAGAGCCGAGCTGGGACCGCTTCCGCCGCGGCGCGCGAGCGCCAAGATGATGTCGAGCGCGGCATCGACGCCATTCCGTTGCAAACCAGCCATATCGTCTCCTCCCTACGACATTGCCAGGGAGAAGAGTCGCTTAAAATCGATGCAAGTCAACGGGATTGTCTCAAATGCCGGACTCGGATCTCCGATTGACAGGTCATCGTCATCTGCCGATCGCCATTCCATGCGCGTCGAAGGCATGGACCCGGTTTTCCTGGAAGCCGATGCGAATTTGCTGGCCCACGGCGGCAGCGGCATCGCGCGGTGCCCGTATCGTTATGAGATCTCCGTCCTTCAGAGCGACGTAGGCGAACGTGTCCGATCCCAACCGTTCCACGACTTCGACCTTCGCGTCGAGGTGCCCCTTGCCGTCCTCGGCGATATAGATGTCTTCCGGCCTGATTCCGATATGGGTCGCCTCGCCTGAGGCACCGGGCATCGAAATTCCACCGAGCCGGGCCGGCAGAATGTTCATTTTGGGCGACCCGATGAATTGCGCCACGAAAAGATTTGCCGGGCGCTCGTACAGGTCAAGCGGGCTTCCCGTCTGCTGGATAATGCCCTTGTCGAGGACCACGATGCGATCCGCGAGCGTCATCGCTTCCGTCTGGTCATGCGTGACGTAGATCATCGTCGCCCCGAGTCTCTGGTGAAGCTTTGCGATTTCAAGCCGCATCTCGACCCGCAGCGCCGCATCCAGATTGGACAACGGCTCATCGAACATGAAGGCGACCGGTTCGCGGACGATCGCGCGCCCGATGGCAACCCTCTGGCGTTGTCCGCCGGACAGCTCCCTCGGCTTCCTCTCCAGCAGATGGGTAAGCTGCAGGAGCGCCGCAACCTTTTCGACCTGACGCCGAATCTCCTCGCGCGGCACCTTGGCAACTTCCAGCGCGAAGGACATGTTCGCGCGCACGGTCTTGTGCGGATAGAGCGCGTAGGATTGGAAGACCATCGCCAGTTCGCGTTCGGCCGGCCCCAGAGCCGTCACGTCCCGGCCATCGATCATGATCGACCCGCCGGTCGTCTCCTCGAGGCCGGCGACAAGGCGCAGGAGCGTCGACTTGCCGCTGCCCGACGGGCCGACGAACACCACGAACTCCCCGTGCCCGATCGTCAGATCGACGCCGGGAATGATATTGAGCGCCCCGAACGATTTGCGGACGGACTTGAGCTCGATGACTGCCATGGAAACTGCTCCGAATTGCCTGGTAGGTCCACTACGCCTTGACGCCGCCCGAACTGAGGCCGCCTTGCCAATAGCGTTGCATGAAGAGAAAAGCCGCAACGACCGGGAGGATGCTGACCAGCGCACCTGTCATCACGACGGAGAAGAGAACGGATCCGCCGCTGCCCGCCGTGGCAAGCTGATACCATTGCGACAGGCCGACCGTGACCGGGAAATTGTCGGAGGAGCTCAGCATGACCAGCGGCAGGAAGTAGTTGTTCCATGTCGAGACGAACGCCAGGATCAGCACGGTCGCGAAGCCGGGCATCAGCAGGCGAAATGCGACACTGGAGAAAATATGGAACTCGCCGGCGCCATCGACGCGACCTGCTTCGATCAGTTCGTTGGAGAGCGCGTCCTGCGCGTAGACGCGCATCAGAAAGACGCCTGGCGGGAATACCAGCGAAGGCAGGATCATTGCCAGCGGTGTATTGACAAGGCCCACCTTTGACAGAAGCAGGAAGATCGGGATGACGAGCGCCGTTTGCGGGATCATCACCGCGCCGAGCACGAGTGCGAACATGAGACGCTTGCCGGCAAACTCGTATTTGGCGAAGGCGTAGCCGGCAAAGGTTGCGAAGAAGGCCGCTCCAGCCCCGGATATCACGGCGTAGAGGATGGTGTTCAACAGCCATCGCGAGAAGATCCCGTCCTGAAACGTGAAGAGATCGCGAATGTTCTGCACCAAATGGAAATCGCTCGAAAACCACAGGCCGAACGTCCCGAAGAGGTCGGCGTTGGTCTTCGTTGCGGAGACGATGACATAGAGCAGCGGGATGAAAGTATAGATGAAATAGAGGACCAGGGCTGCGGTGAGCAACCGGCGGCTGCGGCGAAACGAAGGCGAATTGGCGGTCTTTGAAACGATCGTCACCGTGAAGCCCTCCGATTGGCAAGAAGCATGAACGTGTAGGAGGCGATAGCCACGATACCGCCAAGCACGAACGAGATCGCGGCGGAGTAATTGTATTGCTGGTTGGTGAAGGCGAGAGTGTAGGCATAGTAGTTGGGCGTATAGTGGCTGTTGATCAGCCCCGGCGCGAGAGTTCGGATCAGATAGGGCTCGGTGAAGAGCTGAAGCGTGCCGATGATGGAGAACATGATCGTGACGATGACCGTGGGCAGGATCAATGGCAGCTTGATGCTCAATGCGTGCCTCAGGCCGCCGGCACCGTCGACGGCGGACGCCTCTTCGAGATCCTGTGGAACCGCCTGGAGAGCGGAATAGTAGATGATCATGTTGTAGCCCATGTATTCCCACACGGCGATATTGGCGATCGACGGCAGGATCGTGGATTCGGACAGAAAGTTCGGCGCGGGCATTTTTAGGAATGCGGCCAGCTGCGCGAACGGACCGAAGGCAGGCCCATAGAGATATCCCCACAGCAGCGCCGCGATCACCGCCGGCACCGCATAGGGGACGAAGAAGCTGACGCGGAAGAAGTTGCGCGCATAGACCCTGCCGCTGTCGAGGATGAGGGCATAGACAAGCGCCAGACCCAGCATCACCGGAATTTGCATCGCGCCGAACTTGAAGAGAAGAAGAACACCCTCCCAGAAGGATCTATCCGTTAAAGCGCGGACATAGTTCTCGACTCCCACGAAGCGATTGCCCGCGGCCAAGGTCTGGCGGAACAGGCTGAGCCAGAAGGCATAGGCGAGCGGTGCGATGAGAAACGCCGTGAACAGCAGCATGAACGGGAAAAGAAAGAGGTAGGGCGCAACGGACTTGCTTACGAAAATTCGAGCACGCCGCTTTGCTCCATGGACATTGGGCATGGAGTTTTTCCTGGATGAGCTTGATCGGGAGGCGGGGAGGGGCCGGGAGGATGGCCCGACTCCCCGGTCGGGATCAGGAGACAGTAAAGCCCTGATCCTGAGCATAACTCACCACTTTGTCCTGAAGTCTGTCGAAGGCATCCGCCAGAGTTCCGCTTCCTGCGATGGCGGCGGAGAATTCGTCCTGTATCTGCTGGTTCACGTAATCCTGGAACGGCGCAAATTCGAAGGACGGATCGACCTGGTTTTCGGATGCCGCGAAGATCTCGTTGACCGCCTGGCCGCCGTAGAAATCATACTTGTGGCCCATCAGTTCCTTGTCGTCGATGAGTTCCTTCAGCACCGGGAACAGGAACTGCTTGGTGTTCCACAGCCGCGCGGCGTCCGGATCGCTCCCCATGAAGGCCGCGAACATAGCCGCTTCCTTGGGGTGCTTGCATGAGTTCATCACGACGATCGTCGAGCCGCCGAGATTTGCGGTGATCTTGTCGCCGGCCTTCCATTGCGGAAGCGAGGCGGCTCTCCATTTCCCAAAGCTCTTCTTCATCGACTGTTGCATGAGGATCGGAGCCCAGGCGGCCGTGACCCAGGTCGCATAGGTGCCGTTGTCCAGCCCAGCGAACCATTCCGTCGTCCAGACGGGTTTCGTGTCGATAGCCTTCGCATCGAGAAGCTTCTGCCAATAGGCGGCCCACTTCTTCGCGACGTCGTCATTGAGCTTGATCTTGATGTTCGTTCCTTCGGTATGGAAAGGTCGCCATCCGGCCTGCCAGAGCAGCGCGACGACCCAGCCGGGATCCGCGGCGCCGAAATCGGTGAGGTAGGTGCCAGGCGCGTCCTTGGCCAATTTTACCGCCGATTCCGCAAAGGCGTCCCAGGTATCGGGCGGCGTGATCTTGTGCGCGTCGAAGACGTCTTCCCGATAGAGAACGCCCATCGGGCCGCTGTCCCATGGAACGCCATAGACCTTGTCGCCATCGCTCACCGCCTTCCACGTCCAGTCGATGAACTTGTCCCTGGTCGAGCTGACGTCCGTCCCAATATCGGTAAGGGCGCCGAGCTGCCGGAAGCTCAGCAGCGAGTTGAATTCCATCTGGGCGAGATCGGGAAGGCCGCTTCCGGCCTGCAGGGCATTGCGAAGCTTCACATAATGGGGCGCACCCTGGCCGACGTTCTCGACCTTTACCGTGATGTTCGGGAACTTCTTCGTAAACATGTCAGCCTGGACCTGCGTGTCGGGCGTCCAGGCCCACATGGTAAGCTCGACTTTCTCCTGGGCGTTTGCAAAGTCCGGCAGCCCCATCAGCATGGGGGCTGCCAATCCAAGGCCTGTGGCTTGCAGAAAATCGCGCCGCCCCAGCGCGCCATGCAGGAGCCGCTTTCCAATGTCTGTCATTATTTGTTCCTCCTCCGATGCCGAACTTATGGGATGGCAGGCCTGCTGCGCATCGATGACCGGCTGACGTTCGTGACGCTTAAGTGGCACCAGAAACGGGGATGGATGTCAAAGCGCCGACAGACCCCTTCGAGCCCATTGTCGCAAACTTCGGACTCGGGCAGGGCTTTCGTCCGGTGACGGGGTGCGGGCGGGCACGGGTCTCAAGCCACGGAAAATCGGACAGCGCGCCTGGAATGTCCCATTTCTCAAATGGCGGACTCGTCGGAGGGAAACGGCATGGTCGTGACGGCGAACGCCGAATAGTTCTTCTCTCCGGTCGCCGATCGACGCGACCGAACATTGGCGTCAATAAAATCGAGCGGAAGAGCACATGGCGGAAAAGCGTTGGAACGTTGGCATCATCGGATGCGGTCACATATTCGATGCCTATGCGCGCCTTTCGCGCGTCTTTAAGCCGATCAATCTTGTCGCATGCTCGGACGTGGATATGTCGATCGGCCAGCGGCGGGCCGGCCAATACGGCCTGGAGGCACTGACCGTCGACGAGCTTCTGGCTCGGCCGGATATCGAAGTCGTCATCAACCTGACGAACCCCAGCAGCCATGCGCTCGTCACCGAGGCGATCCTGAATGCGGGCAAGCACGCATATACCGAGAAACCGCTTGCCCTTGCGATGCCGGACGCAAATCGGTTGCTTGCCACAGCAAAGGCGCAGGGACGGCTCATCGGTTCTGCGCCGGACACTTTCCTTGGAGGCGCGCATCAGGCGGCGAGACGCCTGGTCGATGAAGGAAGGCTCGGCGTGGTGAAGAGCGGCAGCGCTCACTTCATGAACCATGGAATGGAACATTGGCATCCCAATCCCTTCCCTTATTTCCAGGTTGGCGCGGGGCCGGTCCTCGACATGGGGCCCTACTATGTGACGGCCCTTGTCGCGCTGCTCGGACCGGTGCGGCGGGTCGTGGCGCTGGCATCGAAGTTCTTCGAGGAGCGCCAAGTGACCGCGGACGGCCCGGCGAAAAATACCGTGGTGCCGGTGACCACGCCCACCACGAGCCAGGCCTTGATAGAGTTTCGATCCGGCGCTCAGATCCACTTCTCGGTGAGCTACGACAACTGGGGCCATGGACACACCAATCCGATCGAATTGCATGGAACCCGCGCCTCCCTCATGGTGCCGGATCCCAACTATTTTGGCGGCGCTCTGACGATCATCGATGCGGAAGGGCGTCATTCGGTCGAAACCGCGGCAACCGTTTTCGGAAATCTCAACTGGCAGGAACCGGCAGGCGCGACCATAAGCAACTACAGAGGCTTGGGGCTGGCGGATCTTCTCTCGGCAGCCGAGAGCGGCCGTCAGCCAAGAGCTTCCGGCGAACTCTCCCGCCACGTCCTTGAAGTCTTGCTCGGCATTGTCAAATCGGCGGAGATCAACGATTTCGTCGCGATCGAAAGTACGGTCGAACCGCCGGCTCCCCTCACTGAAAAAGACGCGGCGCTTCTGAAAGCCGCCGACGCTCCATCCACGTTCATGGCCTAGAAGAGGTTCCTCGATGACGCACTATTCCATCTCGTTCCAGCTCTATTCCTCCCGTCTTTCCCCGCCGATCGAAGCGCATCTTCCGTATCTTGCCGAGGTCGGCTACGACGCTGTCGAGCTCTGGCTTCCGGCCTACGAGACGAACACGACGGACTTCCGCCGACGCATGGATGACGCCGGCCTTGTCTGCTCGGGAATCCATATGCCGCTGGCCGGGCTGATCAACGAGCCGAACAGGTTCTTTGACTATGCCCATAAGCTGGGAACCCAGACCTTGATCCCACCCTACATTCCTGCCGCCGAACGAAGCGCGACGGCCGACGGATGGCGCAGGGTAGGGGAGAGTTTGCGGGTCGGAGCCGAAGCCGCCAGCAAGGAAGGCCTCAAGGTCGCCTGGCATAACCACGATTTCGAATATCATCGGCTGGAAGACCGCAGCCGGCCCATCGACATTCTACTGGAGGCAGCCGGTGCCGGCGTCGATTTCGAAATCGACATCGGCTGGGTTATCCGGGGATGGGCGGATCCGGCGCAGGAACTGCAGAAATATGCCGATCGGATCACGACAATACAGCTGAAGGACACAGCCCCTGCCGGGGTCACGCTCGACGAGGGCTGGGTGCCGACCGGTGATGGAATAATCGACTGGAAAGGCCTGTATCCGTTGTTTTCCAAGACCCGTGCCGATGTTCTCGTCGTGGAGCACGACAACCCGACCGACTGGAAGGTGTTGGCGAAACGTTCGGCCGATTACATAAAGGCGCTGATCGCATGAGCGACATGGCTGCGCACCCACGGGCTCGAAAGCGAAGCAGGGCCGGGTGATTTAGGCTCCGCAACGGGGACTGTCCGGTCAAACCCTGTATCGCCTCTCTCCGAGGCTCGTCCCTGTCGTCTTGACGCGCATCGGAGAGAAGGAATGACGTCGAGCCGCCGCGCCCTCATGATTGGGGAAAGGCACTCGCCGTCCGCTACCGGGATCGCAGCGTATCCTCGACCATCGCCTCGAGGCTGCTGGCGTAAACGCCGAGCAGCTGCTCGGTGTCCGACGCGTCGACGATGCAGGGACGCTCGAAGAGGTAGGCCATTTCCGGAATTTCGCGCATGAGCTCGTCATCGCGCCCCAGCACCTCAAGGTGGTCGCCCGTCAGTGCCTGCAAATCGGGAAGCGGAGCGCCGGCGAATTCGGTGAAGCGAACCGCAAGGTCTCGAACCGAAGCATGCTGTGACGGGACATGGAAAGCCCGTCCCCAATTGCCTGAATAGCGCGACGCTGCAACGAGGGTTCGAGCGACATCCTTGGTAAAGGACCACGCGTGCAGGGCGTCGAGATCGCCGGGCATGAAAGCCGGCTTTCCGGCGAGCAGGGGTGGAAGCGTCATGAG
Source organism: Martinezella lusitana (assembly GCF_010668395.1). Lineage (GTDB taxonomy): Bacteria > Pseudomonadota > Alphaproteobacteria > Rhizobiales > Rhizobiaceae > Rhizobium > Rhizobium lusitanum_A. The sequence goes on along the minus strand of NZ_WUEY01000011.1, from coordinate 34,177 downwards.
CGTGAACAGCGAGCCTGCGCCATCACCCAGATAGTCGCTCGCGCGCACCTCAAGGGCCGGAACATTGGAGGTCAGGGCACGCTCCCACATCGCGGTCCTGACCTGGCCCTTGATGCTTGTCGGCGCCAATGGCGCGGTGGGGACGAGTGGCGATGCCGCTCCTTTGCCATATCCGTAGACATTTCCAAGCACGACCAGGCGAGCCCCGGCAATTTCCGCCGCTGTCGCGACCCCATCCATGATCGGCGGAAAATCCGTCGGCCATCGGGTGTAAAGCGCCATGGCGCACATGAAGATCGTTTCCGCACCGGCACTGATCCGGGCGAGTTCCTGCCCGTTCCGGGCATCGAGTGCCACACCGTCGATGCCGGTGCCCTCGGGCGCGGCGCCGCCTCTGCTGACCAGCCGCACCTCATGTCCCTCGGCTGCGAGAAGACGCGCCGTCGCGCGTCCGACAGGGCCGGCGCCGACCACCACAAACAAAGCCATCTGAAATCTCCGTGGATATTGAACCGGAGGTAATATTTTCCCCCAAGCATTGAAAGTCGCGCAGGAAACGCCGATCTTTGAGCATGTTCTGCTTTAAGTCCGGGGCAATCTTCATGCATGATTTGACTGGCTCAACATGGCCGCCGATCGGCGTCAGCGTCTCGCCGCGGCGCAACGAGGCCGGGCCGATCCTTTTGCCGCCGATCGACCATCACCGTATTGTCGTCCATACCAGCCGAAAAACCTGGTCCATCTGCCTGGCGGCAGGCACGCGTCACCTGCGCCAGGAAGGCGACATCGATCTCGTTCCGGCCGGTGAGGAGGGTGGTTACGAAGCCGAAACGGCCTGCGAGGCGTTGGAAATCCGGCTTGCGCCTGCCGTCCTCCAGCGCGTCGCCCACGAGATGGGCCGCGGCGACAGGCAATCGAGGTTCGAAACGCGGCACATTTTGAGAAACGAAAGCATCGTCCATCTGGCGCGGGCACTGGACAGCGAGCAGCAGGCCGGCGCGCCCAGCGGCTCCCTCTATGCCGACACCATCGGCATCGCGCTCGCGACGCAACTCGTGAGCCTGTCGAAGACGACGATCGATCGGAGGGGCGGGCTTTCGTCCGAGCAACTGAGGCGGTTGTTCGATTTCGTCGAAGCTCATATCGATCAGTCCTTGACGATCGAGGTGCTCGCTCGCGAGGCTGGTGCAAGCAGCTCGCACTTGCGCCATTGGTTCAAACAGGCCACCGGCACAACCGTTCATCGCTATGTCGTGCAGCGGCGCGTCGAAAGGGCGCGATTCCTGCTCCTGCAGGAAAGGTTGAGCGCGGGCGAGGTGGCGTTGGCCGCCGGCTTCTCGCATCAGTCGCATATGGCGCGATGGATGCGCCTTGTGCTGGGCTACACGCCGCGCCGGTTGCGAGGGGAGCAGTGACAAGATCGAACCGATATCGCAAGCCACGCAATGCGCCTCCCGTTCTAAAGAGCTGCCTTGCGCATGAGCCAGAAAAAATATGGCCCCCCGATGAACGTTGCCAATAGCCCAGCGGGAATTTGCGATGGGAACACGGCATTGCGCCCGAACCAATCGGCAATAACCATTATCAAAGCGCCCAAAATCGCCGCGCACACAATCTGAGCCATGGGGCGTTGGAGCCCAAGCATTCGCGCCATATGCGGTGCCAAAAGGCCGACGAAGCTGAGCGGCCCGACGACGAGCGTGGCCGAGGCCGTCGAGACCCCGGCGACAATGAGCAAGACCAGACGCGCCAACCCGATATTGACGCCGATTGCCTTCGTGCTGGTTTCGCCAAGCGGCAGGATCTGCAGCCATCGCCGCATAAATGGTAGTAGCATGAATATCAGGAGCGGCATCGCCGCCAGCCAAAGCGCCTGCCCCGCGTCAACGCGATAGGTCGAGCCTGACAGCCACGAAATTGCCGAACGCAAGCGTGGATTGTCGCCAGCCATCAGGAATGACGTCAGCGCGCTCACAACCGTGCCGAGAGCGAGTCCGGTGAGGAGCATGCGTTGCGGGGAGAACGCGCTGCGACGGCCAGTGAGCAGAGTGACAAAAAGAGTCGCGAAAGCGCCGACGCTGGCTGCGAGAAAGAGCATCCCGCCGCCAGGCGATGGCAAGATCAGAAGCAAAAGCAACGCGGCGAGCGATGCGCCGGACGATATTCCAAGAACCTCCGGGCTTGCCATGACATTGCCGGTCAGATGTTGCATCAGAGTCCCAGCCACGGCAAGCAGGGCGCCGGCGCTGAGAGCTGCGGCAACGCGCGGTGCGCGAAGCGACAGAAGTCCGCAGAGGTCGTTCCATGTGTCGAACCGCCAGCCGTCGAAACTTCGCGCGAGATCGAGAGCCGGCAGGAGTGCCAGAGCCAGCAAAGCCAAAATCGTATAAATCAGTATTTGCGGTCTTGGCGTACGCTGGGAGGATGCGCCCTTTGCCGGAAGATCCTGCTCCATGCGAGGTAGAAGCCAAAGCAGGAGGGGAGCGCCGATCATGGCCGTTGCGGTTCCTGTCGGCACGCGCCACCCTAAGTCTGCAATCAATTGCACAAGCTGATCGGTCAGCCATAATAGCAGTGCACCGAAGACAGGTGCCCAGATAAGCTGATCCTTGAAGCGGCGGGCGCCCATCAAGCGCGCTAGCGTCGGTGCGGCCAGCCCGATGAACCCAACTACGCCGACGCTCGCGACAATGAATCCCGCAATTGCGGTCGCCGGCGCCATGGCAAGCAGCCGGATGGCCCGAAGTCGCAGGCCGAGGCTGCGTGCGGCTTCGTCGTCGAGAGCAAGGATGGTCAGAGGGGACGCGATCACCGCGATTGCAAACGCCGCTACGGCAAGGCGAGGCGCCAGGTAGCGAAGGGTTTCCCAGTCGTTCTGGTTGAGCGAGCCGGAGCTCCAGATATAGACATTCCCAAGGGCGCTACCAAAAAGCTGCGCCAGGACCGCCGCAAAGGTGCCGGCGTAAAGAGACATCATAAGTCCGCCAAGGATGAGGCCCGTTGGCGACAAGGTTCTCCTCCAGGCGAGCGCTGCGATCAGGCAGGCGGCAAGAATGGCGCCACTGACTGCGATGGTCTCGGTGCCCAAAATGAGGAGCGAGGGCATAAAGAGCGTCGCCAGAGTCAGGGCCAGCTGAGAACCGGCCGATATGCCAAGTGTTGTGGGCTCGGCCAACGGATTGCGCAATACTTGCTGAAATACGCAGCCGGAAAGAGCAAGACCAAGGCCGCAGAGCAGTGACACGGACAGGCGCGGAAACCAGGCGTAGTAAACGACGACCTGTCGGAGATCGGCGAGGTCTGGATCAAAAAGTGCCTTCAGTGCCAACGGAAGAGGCAGCAGCCGGGAAAGAGACAACACGCTTAAAACCAATGCCGCCGCGGCCATCGTCAACGCGGCGCGAACAGGCGTTTGATCTCGACGATCGGATACTACCATTACCAACCGCTCACGTAGTTTGCATCCGAAGCAACGTCTGCGCGAAAAGCGCAGCGAATTGCGGCGCGGACGGCAGGCTGCCGAAAACTTCGAACCGGGGGATGCGGTAGACCCTTCCGGCGGCCACCATCGGCAGATTTATCCAGAAAGGGCTATGGGACAGTCTTTGAAGTGCGGCATCGGTCGGCCATCCATAATCGATATGCAGGATGGCGGCGTCCGGAGCAGAAGACAATTCCTCGATGCCGGCATTTGTAAAACCGAATTCGTTGGTGGCGCCATTCCAGGCGTTGCGGATCCCGAATTGCGACATGACATCATACATGATGCTGTTGCGGCCATAGACCGTCATGTTTCGCCCGTCGGGTGCAAGGGCAACGAGGAAGATCCGGCGCGACGAAGCCTCGCCAACGCGTCTGGCGTATGCCGCTATCATTGCCTCGACCTGATCGACGACCGCCTTTCCTGCGCCGGGGACACCAAGGACATCGGCAAGCCTTACGGTTTCCGCTTTCGCCCGATCCAGCGCGCCCTCGCGCCCCACATAGATTTCGAGCGGGAATACGGGTGCAACGCGGGCAAGAACGGCGCGGACGTCGGCATCAATCGTCGCAGTCACGATGAGCTCAACGCTCAATCGTTTCAAGACTTCCAAGTTCGGTTCCACGGGATTGCCGCTATCAACGACATTGGCCGGCATGACCGGTTCGATTCCCATTTCGTTGAAGAACTCGGCCGATACGGAAGCGATGGGGATAATACCCAAGGCAAGAACAGTCTGTGCGGCGGCGCGATCCGGCGCTGCTACCCGGTGCTTGTCGATCGAGGCCAAGGCCACTTTCGATTGCAGAGCCGCCAAACCGGCACCACACAGGATTTTGCCGGCTGCGATGAGCGCGTGCCTTCGCGTTAGCAGCGGCACGCCTGATGTCCCACACACCAGGCATGCGTCAGCGGGCAGCTTGCCCGCGGATCGAGAAATTTCATGAAGCAGCTGCAGATCCATTATGGGCTAGAACTTCGAATGCAGCGTCACGCTGACACGACGGCCTTCTCCGAAAGCCACTCCTTGGTATGTGGTCAGCGGCGTGAAGTATTTTTTGTCGAAGATGTTTGTGGCGTTCAGCGTCAGGGATACGTTGTCATTGACCTTGTAGGCGATACGCGCGTCAGCCGTCAGGAACGCCTTCTGCGTGATGCGTTCGGCGCCGCTTCCGCCATAAAGCTCGCTGCTGGCATTTATGCCTGCGCCAATCTGCCATTGATCATGCTCGCCAGGAAGCTGGTAGTTCGTCCAGATCTTGAAGAGATGCTTCGGTGCAATCTGGGAAAAGGCCGACGCGCTGGAGTCCAGGCTATCTTCGTCCAGATATTTGCTGTTGGTATAGGTATAGCCCGCCATAACGGTCAAATCGGGTATGATCTCGCCGGATAGGCGCAGATCGATACCGCGCGAGCGCGCCCGGCCAGCGGCCTCGAAATATTGATTGGTGGCATCGGTTGCGACCGCGCGATTGCTTTGCGTCAGCTGGAAGAGCGCGATCGTGGTTTGCAGCTGCCCGTCGAAGTAGCTCCCCTTCAAGCCGACCTCATATTGCTCCCCTTCCATCGGCTTGAGCAGGGCGCCGTTTACGTCTCTGAGCGATTGAGGTTGGAAGATCGAGGCGAAACTTCCATAGACGGAATAGGTCTTGTCGATATCATAGACCAGGCCGGCATAGGGGGTGAATTTGGCATTGTAGCGATCGCCACTCTCGGAATAGTCGAAGGGATTGTAGTCGGAATCTGGTCGAAACGCGGTGTCCCACCAGGAAAGCCGTCCGCCGGCGATCGCTGTCAAGTCGTCGGTAACATGGAAGCGCGTGTTTCCATAGACGCCTGTTTGCTTGATCTCCGTTGCGCCCTTGGACGTCGATGCCGGCAATCCGCTCCAGATCGGCTTGGAGAACACATAATTGCTGATATCGATCGTTTCGAAGTTGAAGAGGCTATCAGTGCCGTAATAGCTCGTTCCGAAGTTATACATTCGGGCATAGTTGGCGCCGATGGTCAGGTCGTGCTCCCGGCCGAATAGCTCGTATTTGCCTGTCGCGTTGAGGTCGTAACTTTGGTTGCGTTCGAAGTAGTCGGTGTTGGTCGTGCCGAAAGTCGCCTCGTTCGTCGTCTTGTCGACCATGCCGAATATTTCGCCGGAGAGTACACGGGCTGTCTTGTAATCATAGGTTCCGGTGGCCGTCAGCTTCCAGCCATTGTCGAAGCTGTGCTCGATGCTGGCGAAGGTATTGGTCTCTGCATAGCGATCACGGTTCCAGGGCGTGCCGTAGAAGTCCGATCGATCTCCCGCGACCGTGTAATCCGAGTAGAGCGGGATCTGATTTGCCCATCCGACATTTGAATCGCGGCGACTGTAGCTGGCGCCCAGGCGCAGGAGCGTATCGTCGGTAATGTCGGCTTCGACGGTCCCGTAATAGGATTGATCGCGATGCCATGTGGAGTGCTGGTCCAGGTCCCGGGTTTGCCCGGACGCGACGAAACGGCCACGCAGCGATGCGTCCGCGTTGAGTGCGCCGCCCACGTCGATGGTGCCGAGCAGATTGTCCTTCGTTCCGACTGTCGTGTCGAAGGAAGCGGCGAAATGATCCGGTGCGCGCTTTCGCACCAAGCTTATGACGCCCCCGGGGCTGCCGAAACCACCATAAAGACCGGCAGGCCCATCAAGCACCTCGATGCGGTCATACATGGCCAGGCTGGGCGCATTCGTGCTCGCGGTCGCGGACATGTCGGAGTTCATCACCACCGGCAGCCCATCGATGACAAGAGAGTTTATCGGAAAGCCGCGCGAATAGTATTGTACGCGGTCGGCATCGCTCTGCAGCACGGTGATGCCGGGCGTGGCCTTCATCGCTTCGTCGAGCGACTGAATGTTGCGTTCCTTGATCTCGCGCTGTGTCATGACCGCCACGGTCTGCGGGATCTCACGCTGTGCCAGAGGTATCTTCGAGCCCACGGTCGTCGGGGGATTGACGAGGCCGGCATAAGGATCGCTCGGATACTGGCCGGCTCCTTGCACCGTTATAGGGGCTAGCTGCGTGGCGCCGTCGGCGCCGCCTGCAGATACCGTCCCGCCGGGCGCGCGGATGGTAACAGTCGTCGCGTTGGAGAAGCGATAGTCAAGGCCCGTTCCCGCAAGCAGGATCGAAAGTGCTCGGGTGACGGTCATCGAGCCGTGAACCGGCTTGCCAATCACCGTTATCGGCGTGTTTTCGGGGAATACGACCGAGAGACCGGTCACGCGACCTATCTCGTTGACTGCCTGAGGGATCGGCTTGGCGACAATGTCGAAACGATATTGACGTTGAGTGGCCTGTTGCGCTTGCGCTGCGTCAATCGCCGTCGCGCTCACCGTGGCCAGCATCAAGGCTGCCAGTGCAAAAGCCGTCGACCGCGATACCCCATTCCCGTTCATTGATAAAAGCCCTTCTTGTCCGTGAGACCGTCTAAGGTGCGGTTCGGCACATTACGTCCCGTTCCGACCTGCTATTGACCATCACGTTTGAAAGGGTGGACTACTGAACCTTTCTCGGAAGATTTTTCCGAGAAATCTTTTATCCTATTGAACTTAAACTGTTTTTTATGGACTGATTATAGTCAGGGTTCCGCCGATGTCGGTCATGCGGAAGCCGACGCTTGACTGGAGCGACCCAAGGGCAGCGTCAGTGTCGTTGAGTGAGAAGCTGCCCGTCACCAGCTGATCGGCAAGTGCCGAACCGACTATGACAATCCTGCCGTTGCGATAGCGTCCGATCTCGGCCGCTACGTCTGCCAGGCGGGTGCGATAGAAGATGTATCGGCCGCCGTGCCAGGCGAGAGCGTCTTTCAGATCGACGACCTCGATCGCTCCGATACCGGAGCTGCCGAAGCGGACGCGCTGACCGGGGTCAAGGAGGACCTGTCGGGAGCTGTCCCCGGTCGCAACGGAAACCTGCCCGCTCTCGAGGGTGACGACACCGCCATCGTCCAGGAGATTGACATCAAAGCGTGTGCCGATATCGCGGATCTCGCCGTTGGCAGCCACCACTACGAAAGGTCGCTCTCCTGCGGCCACGTCAAAGAACGCAGAGCCGCGTAGGAGCGTGACGCGCCGCTCGTCCTTCGTGAATTGCTCATCAAGCGCGCTGTCTGCATCGAGCAGCACATTCGTACCGTCCGATAGAGTAATGTTGCGCCGCTCGCCGGCGTTCGTTGCATAGTCGGCAGCCAGATTCTGCCATAGATTGGGGCGTTCGAGCCAGAGGCCGGCAGCCAGGAGGGCAATGAGCAGCATGCTGGTCGCAGCCAGGCCGCGGCGGGCTTTTTTTCTCGACTTCGCGCGATCCATTGCTTGCAGATAGCCGGACAGGTCATCCGCATCAGCCGCCGCGATCCGCGTGCCCGGCTGCTCGGTTGCCTGCCATGTCGCGTCCACCAGTTCGAAAGCTTTCCGATGGGCCGGATCCGCGTCCAGCCATAATCGGAATCTTGCCTCGTCAGCGCTTGTCCAGGTCTGGAGCTTCTTGAGGAACCAGATTCTGGCTTGCGTCTTGACATCGTCATCCAGGTGTTTGGAGGATTGCGGCTCGGTCATCGGTTCGTCAAATGTCCATTCTGCCTGCGTGCTCTGCCGCACCGTGCCGCCCGACACCCGGCTTGTTTCGCCGCTGAAAAGCCATTCTAGATCGCTTCAAGCGTAATCGCTTCGCAGGCGGCGATGGCGCGTGCCATATGCTTGGCGACTGCACGCTCGGAAATTCCAAAAACCCCGGCGATTTCCGAAAAGCTTCTACCGTGAATGCGATTGAGAAGAAAGATATGACGCGTCTTTCTCGGAAGACCCGCAATCACCTCGTCGAGCGTTCGAATTCCGTCGCGAGCAATCAGGACGTCAAGCGGCGTTGCCGGTGGGGCTACGACTTGCTCAGGAAGCAGGTCGCTGAGTAATCGTCTCTTGCGCGCTTCGGAGCGCTGGTGATCAATTGCGGCATTGCGCGCGCTTCGCGTCAGGTAGGCGGTTGCATCGCCCTTGAGATCGGTTGTTCTTTCCCAGAAACGGAGGAAGATCTCCTGAACCAGATCCCCTGCCGTCGCCGCACAACCGACCTTCCGGAAAATCTGCCGCTTCAGTCTTGAAGACTCTGACAAATAAAGATTTTCGAGGTCTTCTGCTTTGATTGACATATTCTATCGGCTTGCCGGTAGGCGGCGCTTCCAAACGACCAAACATGGATGCTTGGCATAGGATCGTTGCAAATGGTCTGCAATCTCAATGATTTAGATTGTTTCTAATCCGCTTGGTCCGACAATCTGCGATTTTGGCCTAATCCATTGCTTTCATTGTCATCGCGCGAGACGACCATGTTGATTAATCTTGATTAAAATATTCATGATTTTATCGCTTTGTGTCATTGCTGCAACAGCGTGCGTGCATCGAACAATCCAGTTCAACCGAAATTTCTGCAGCCGCGCGTCGTCGTACGAGTTATCCGTTTCAGCGCCAACCCACCCAGTTTTGCGATTTGTCGCAACTCTCCTCCGATATGGAATGCATCTCGCTTGAGCCATTGATCTGGCACAAGGTGTTGGCTTGTGCTCAAAGCTGATCCCGTTCTCTTGTCGTGAAGTCCGGCGACACGCCAAGATGAGCGCCGGCCGGTATTTTTCCCTGGCCGACGCAGTCGTTCTTGTCAGATGGCGAAGGTCTCGCCGACCATTTCCTCGCTTTTGGCCCAGAGCGCCTTTGCGTGCTCGGGATCAAGCGCGTAAGAGCGCACGCCCTCGCTGATCGGATTGATCAGCCCTTCCGTCACCACGGATACATGGCAATTCTCACAATATTTGCCGCCGACTTCGCCTGCTTCGGCAACGACACCGGCCCAGACGGATGTGGCGGCACCCTGCGGTATCGTCTTGAACTGGAAGGGGGGCTTGCCATCTGCGGCCAGCTCGGCGTTGATCCTCGTCAGCATCTCCTCCAACGCATTTGAGGGAAGATGACGGCCGAGTTCGGTCTGGATGCCTCCCGGATGGATCGCCGTCGCCCGCACGCCGCGCGCCCGATGACGCCGGTCGAATTCGACCGCAAAGAGGATATTGGCGGTCTTGGAGCGGCCATAGGCCACCCAGGGGTCGTATTCCTTGCGCTCGAAATTGGGATCTTCGAGATCGACATCGGCGAAGCGATGGCCCGAAGACGAAACATTCACGAGCCGCCCACCGGGTGCAATCAACGACGCGATACGGTTGACGAAGACGAAGTGGCCGAGGTGGTTGGTGCCGAACTGCGTCTCGAAGCCGTCGGCGGTATGGCCGAAGGGGGCCGCCATGACGCCGGCATTGGCGATCACCACATCGAAGCGCCGTCCATCCGCAACCAGCCCGTCTGCAGCCTTGCGGACACTGGCAAGTGAGGCGAGATCGAGTTCAATAAGCTCGAGACCGCCGCCGTTTCTGGCATCGCTGCGAACCGGTGCAGTTGCAGTCTCCGCCTTCGCGAGATCACGGGCGGCTCCAACCACCTGTGCGCCATGCGCGGCGAGGGTGCGGGCGGTTTCGACGCCGAGGCCGGCCGAAACACCGGTGACGAGCACGCGTTTGCCGCTGAGGTCGATGCCGGCAAGCACCTCGTCTGTCGTGGAAGTCGCTCCAAAAAGTCCGGTCATGAAAATCTCCTTCAACCGTGGACCCATAGGCACGCCACGACGGCGGGCCATTGCCCGCCGCCCTCGAATGAATTAAGAGGAGGGTGCCTCCGGATTAAATACGGAGGCACCCTCCGTTTATCAAGAGGCATTTCGCGGACGTGACGAAAAAAGGTGATCAGCCCACCGCGCGCAGACCGCGCGCCGATGCCGAGCGAAATCGTGCCCGTCTCATGGAGGCGGCCAAGAAAGCCTTTGCGGAAAAAGGTGCCGATGCCAGCCTGGAGGAGATCGCGCGCATCGCCGGTGTCGGCATCGGCACGCTCTATCGTCATTTCCCGACCCGCGATGCGCTGATCGGCGATGTCTATCGCAACGAGACGGAACAGCTTGCCAAAGCGGCGGCCGAACTTGCCGAGAGCCTTCCGCCGAAGGAGGCGCTACGTCAATGGATGCTGGTATTCATAGACTATATGGCGACCAAGTATGGGATGTATCCGGTGCTGAATTCGCTGGTAGGCGGCACATCGACGCTTTACGCCGCCTCCGGCCCACTGATCAGCGGATCGATTGAAATGCTGACGGCGCGCGCAGTGGAAAACGGCGATATCCGGCTCGGCATTTCGCCCCTTGACCTTCTACGGGCCATCAGCGGTCTAGCGAACAACAACGGACCAGAATGGAAAGACGCCGCCAAGCGCCTGGTCGACATCATGATTGCCGGCATCGAAATCCGGCCGAATACGTAAGGGCTGGAAACTTCCTCTTTCATTGGTAAAGCGAGTGCGGCTCATACCGAGCCGTTGCGGGGTCTCCGCGACCGGATAACCGCGTATCGATGATACGTCGCTCCGCATCATGCCCGAATTCGCCGCTGAAATTTGCTTTGTCCATAACTGTTTCCCTGTCTCGGTTCCGGAAAACAAGGTGTCCATGGAAGCGCGGCCCTATGTCGTTGCGGCGACATAGTCGCGCCATCCGCCATAATGGGTGATGTCAGTCGCGTCAGCGATGGCAGTGGCCTCAACCAGAAATCCCTTGGCCGAAGTGCCATCAGACAAGAAGAGGGTGCCGATGCTGAGGGGGGATGGGATGGCCGCAACAAATTGACCGAAAGCGGCCGGCGCCATTTGCCAGATCTCGACATCGATTTGACCGCCGGTTCCTTGCGCGACGCGGATCAGCCCCGGTTTGGCCGGTATCTGGCCCGGCAGGGCATAAAGCCGGTAGCAGTCCGAAGTTCGTGCTTTTCCGAGAAGACGGCCGTCAAGGGCAAGCAATTGTGCGTTCAGAGGCATGCCGGAAAGATGGGCGCCGACGACCGCGATATCGACCAGCCCGAGGTCGTCAGCAAAGGTCGTGTCTTTCGTCGCGGGCTGCGGCCATCCAGTCGCGCCCAGCGCCAAGCCACTGCTCTGGTGAATCTCACGGGCGAGCGATGCCGTGAGACCGTCGCGTCCCCAAGGGGCCAAGAGGGTAACGCTGGCTGGGCGGCCATCGCTGCGCGTACCCGCCGGCACTGCTATGCCGCATAGATCGAGCAGATTGACGAAATTGGTGTAGGTGCCGAGACGCGAGTTCTCGCGGATCGGTTCGGCTTCAAGGTCCGCGCGCGTATAGTGTGTCGGGGCGGTTGGCACGCAGAGGACATCGACCGAAGCGATCAGCGGAGCAACCTTCTGTTTCAAGTCTTGCAGCGCATAGAGGCAACGGAAGGCGTCCACGGCCGAAAGCTGTTTGGCGCCGCCATAGATCTTGCGCGTGACAGGGTGAAAGCTTGCCGCGCTGGTGTCGAAGAAATCCTTCACTGCCGCATAGCGTTCCGCGACCCAGGCGCCTTCGTAAAGCAGCTCCGCCACGCGGTAAAAGTCGCCGAAGGGAACCTCCACGAGGCGATGGCCCAGCTCTTTCAACATGCGCAAGGCGTGGTCATAGGCTGCTTCCATGACGGCGTCGCCGAAAAAGAGCCGTTCCGCCTTTGCCGGCACCCCGATCGTTAGGCCCGATGGCGTTCGGACGAAGCCATCGGTTGGAACGGCTCTCGAGTAGGCGTCCGCGGCATCACGACGTGCGGCTACCTTGAAGACGCGCCAGGCATCATCGACCGTCAGTGCGAAGATCGACACGCAATCCAGGGTGCGGCAGGCGGGAATGACACCACTGGTCGACAATGCGCCGAGGCTGGGTTTCATGCCAACAATATTGTTGAGACCGGCTGGAATGCGACCTGAGCCGGCGGTATCGGTGCCGAGCGCGAAGCTGACGATACCCTGCGCCGTCGCCACGGCCGAGCCGGAGCTCGATCCCCCCGGCACCAAATCGGCATCGATGGCATTGCGCGGAACAGGATGGGGCGTGCGGACGCCGACAAGGCCGGTTGCGAACTGATCGAGATTGGTCTTGCCGATCACCAGGGCGCCGGCCTCTTTCAGCAAGCGAACGACGGTGGCATCCGTTTCCGGCATGTAGGCATAGTCGGGGCAAGCGGCGGTCGTCGGCATGCCCGCAACGTCGATATTGTCCTTGACGGCAAAGGGTACGCCCCAGAGCGGTCTTACCGTCGGATCGAAGGTTTCGAGAGCGATTGCCTGTTCAAGCACGCTCTCCTTGTCGGCAAGGTGCAGGAAAATGCCGGGATCTCCGACCTTGGCGATGCGTGCGAAGACGGCCTCTATAACGGCGGAAATGGTACCGCCGCTTGCATAGAAGGCGTGCAGGGACGAAATGTCGAAGGCGGGGCTGCTCATGGCGTTTCCTCTTCCAATATTCTGACTGGTCGATCCCATTGGATCAGCACGACGCAGCCTGTGTCGCTCCAGACCGAATGCTCAGTCCCGGCAACATTGACGATATAGCAGCCCTTGGCATAGTCCCCAGCTTCATCCGATTGTATGCCCTCGAGCACGAGAATCGTTTCCAGACCCTCGTGGCGGTGGCGGGGCACAGAAGCGCCGACGTCATATTTCAGCAGGGCGACGCCTGGTTGGTCGCGCTCGAAAGGCTTAATCCAATGGATCGTGACACCGTCCCGAAACGGGCCGAATGTCAGCTCCCTCCAGCCTCCCAGCGTCAGCAGTTCGCGTGTCGTTTCAGGCATGATTGATCGCTTCCAGGATATCGTCGACATGTGCCGTCCAGCCGACGATGGCGCCCTGCGCGCGGATCATCGCGATAGCGGCGGCCTTGAACTCGGGAAAATAGCTTTCGGTTGCGTCTTCGGCGAGCAGGCATTCATAGCCGCGGTCATTGGCCTCGCGCATGGTGGTCTGCACGCAGACTTCCGTGGTGACCCCGGCAAAGACAAGCTGCCTGATATCCTTGCTTTTCAGGATATTGCCGAGCTCGGTAGCGTAGAAGGCGCCCTTGCCCGGCTTTTCGATGACGATCTCGCCGTCGACCGGCGCGAGTTCGGGCAGGATTGACGTACCGGGTTCGCCGGCAATGAGAATGCGGCCCATGGGACCCTCATCGCCGATCCGGAGCGCGGGATTGCCGCGATCGCGCTTGGCGGCCGGAAGATCGGAGAAATCCGGCTTGTGGCATTCCATCGTATGGACAACCGGCAGGCCGGCATCGCGAAATCCCTCGATCAGCCGCTTCACGTCAGGGACGATCCTGGTGATGCGGCTGACATCGTTGCCGAGACTGGCGCCGAATCCGCCCGGCTCGGCGAAGTCGCGCTGCATGTCGATAACGATCAGCGCCAGCTGGTCGCGTTTCAGCGGGAATGCGAAGGGTTCAGCCTTGATCTCCGCCATCAGTGGTGCCCAGCCATGTGCGAACCGATCAAGGAAATATCGGCGGCGCGTGCTGCCGTCTCGTAGACAAGCCTGCCTTCGGAAATCACCATGATGCGATCGGACATTTCCAGCAATTCGTCGAGGTCTTCGGACAGCAGCAGAACCGCGGCCCCTGCATTGCGGGCGCGCATGATTCTTGCCCGGATTTCGGCGACAGCCGAAAAATCGAGCCCGAAGCAGGGGTTTGAAACGATCAACAGGTCAACCTCGCCGGTCAGCTCGCGGGCCAGTACCGCGCGCTGGACGTTGCCGCCCGACAGGGCGGCGATGGGGGACGAGGAGGAGGCGGTCTTGACCTTGAAGTCGGAGATCAGATCGATCGCGCGTTTCTTCATCTTCCCCTTGTTCAGCCAGATCGCATCCGTGCCGTCGGCCTTGAGATCGAAGGTGCGGAAGGCGAGGTTTTCGCTGACGGTCATTTTCGGTGCGCAGGCGTTCTGCAACGGCTCCTCGGGGATGAAGCGCACGTTGTTTTTCCGTGTTTCCTGCCGGGTCGCTCCGTAGGCTGCGCCGTTGACGCTGACCGTACCAGTATCCGTCGGGCGCTGGCCGGCGAGGATTTCGCTCAATTCCTTCTGCCCATTGCCGGAAATGCCGGCGATGCCGACGATTTCGCCGGAGCGCACCGTCAGGCTTTCGATCTCGATGGTCTTCAGGCCGGAGCGATCCGGCGCCTTGACCTGCTCGACCTTCAGCACCGCCTTTGCGGTTTCCGGCACAGGTATGCGCGTATCGAGTTCGGCAAGCTTGACGTCGCCGATCATCATCGCCGCCATGTCGTTGGTCGAGAGTTCGCCGACCTTGCCGCCGCCCATCAGCTTGCCGCGCCTGAGGATAGAGACGGCATCGGCGAATTTCGTGACCTCATGGAATTTGTGCGAAATCATCAGCACGGTGAGTTCGCCGCGCTCTGTCATGCCGCGAACGAGGCCGAGCATTTCGGCAGCTTCGGCTGGCGTCAACACCGAGGTCGGTTCATCGAGGATGAGAAAGCTGCGGCCGAGATAGAGCTGCTTGACGATCTCCAGCTTCTGCTTTTCGCCGGCGGCAAGTTCGCTTACCGGCCGTTCCAGCGGAATCTTGAAGGGCATCCGCTCCATGAAGGCCGCGAGATCCCTGCGTTCTCTGGCCCAGTTGATGACGGCGGGCACTTCGGCGCGGCTGATGACTAGGTTCTCCGCACCGGTCAGGGACGGGACCAGGGTAAAGTGCTGGTAGACCATGCCGAGGCCGTAGGTCGCCGCGTCCTTCGGGGAGGCAACGGTCACCTCCCGCCCATCCACCGACAGCGAGCCCGAGGTCTGGTGGTAGAAGCCCATGATGCATTTGACGAGCGTCGATTTGCCGGCGCCGTTTTCACCGAGCAACGCATGGAACGTGCCGGCGGGGATGTTGATCGAAACATGATTGAGCGCGGTAAAGCTGCCGAAGCGCATCGTCATGTCCAGCGTCTGGATGCCGACTGCCTTGCCGGCTCTGGGAAGGGGCGTGTCGCGGATCGTGCTCATGGCAGCTGGCTCACGAGCGTTTCCGAATTCGAGACGGAGCCGAACACCCCGCCCTGCATTTTGACCATCTTGATCGCGGCGAGGTGATTGCCGTAGTCGGTCGCGCCGCAGCAGTCTTCGAGCAACAGGCATTCGAAGCCCCGGTCGTTCGCTTCGCGCATGGTGGTATGGACGCAGACGTCGGTGGTGATGCCGGTGAGGATGATGTTTTCGATGCGCTTCTGATTGAGGATCAGCTCGAGGTCCGTGGCGCAGAACGAACCCTTGCCGGGCTTGTCGATGATGGTTTCGCCTTCGATCGGATGGAGTTCGTCGATAATGTCCCAGCCCGGTTCGCCGCGCACGAGAATGCGGCCGCACGGCCCGGGATCGCCTATGCCGGCGTTGATGCGCTGCGAGCGCCAGCGCTTGTTGGCCGGCAGGTCGGCGAGATCGGGGCGATGGCCTTCGCGGGTGTGGATGATGTGGTAGCCCTTGGCGCGCATGGCGGCCAGCACCTTCTTGATCGGCTCGATCGGCGCGCGCACCAGCGACAGGTCGTAGCCCATGTGATCGACATAACCGCCGGGGCCGCAGAAATCGGTCTGCATGTCGATGATGACCAAAGCCGTGTTGTCGGGCCGCAGATTGCCATTATAGGGGTAGGGATAGGGATCGGCGTCGAGATAGGTGAGCTTTTCACCGGTCAGCGCGGGGGCCGCGAGATTGTTCATGGCTGATCTCCTATTTCGTCAACGACAGGGCTCCCGGCGCGCCGGCGAGCGAACGGGTGGGGGAGGATGTGGCAATCATGATGATGAGGGTGAGCACATAGGGTGCCGCGTAGAACAGATAGTATCCCTGGGTGACGCCGACCGACTGCAGCGCCGGCCCGAGTGCGCCGGCACCGCCGAAGAGCAAGGCTGCAAGGAAGCAGCCGATCGGGTTCCAGCGGGCGAAGATGACCAGAGCCACCGCCATCAACCCTTGCCCGGACGAAATCCGTTCGTTCCACGAGCCGGGATAGTAGAGCGAGAGATAGGCGCCTCCGACCGCCGCCAGCGAGCCGCCGAGGGCGGTGGCCAGCAGGCGCACGCGGTCCGGATCGATGCCCATGGCGCGCGCCGCATCCGTACTGTCGCCGACGACGCGCAGGATCAGGCCGAGCTTGGTGTTGCGAAACGCCCACCACAGGAAGACCGCGAGCGCAATACCCAGCAGGAAGAGCACGTTGATGTTCAGCGCCGCCTGCACCTGCGGCATGCTGGACCACAGTCCGAACGGGATCGACAGCAAGTGCGGTGCAACCGGCTGGATGAAGGGCTTGCCCAGGAAGAAAGCGAGGCCGAGGCCGAACTGCATCATGGCGATGCCGATGGCGATGTCGTTGACCTTCGGCCATTTGCAGATCCAGCCGTGCACGGTCCCGAAGACCGCACCTGCCGCCATGGCGGCGAGTACGCCGAGCCAGGGCGATCCGCTCATGACCGCGACGGCATAGGCCGTCATGGCGCCGAAGACCAGCGTGCCTTCGAGGCCGAGATTGATGCGGCCGGAACGCTCGGTAATGGTTTCGCCGAGGCTGACGAAGATGAAGGGCGTCGATACGCGGATCGCGCCGGCGAGAATGGCGAGTGGAACGCCCCATAGACCGATGCCGGTATCGTCCATCATGCGCTCCTTTTCCAAAGGTCGGGATTGAAGATCTTGAAGCGGCCGTAGAAGGTCTCGCAGAAGAGAATGACGATGAAGAGCGTGCCCTGAAGCACCAGTACGGTGGCATCGGGCAGGCCCATGCGGCGCTGTATCAGGCCGCCGGAGGCATCGATGCCGCCGAGCAGGATCGCAACCGGGATGATCGCCAGCGGATTGTGGCGGGCGAGGAAGGCGACGAGGATGCCGGTATAGCCGTAGCCTGCGGCAAGCGAGGCATTGGCGCTGCCTTGCACGGCGGCGACCTCTATCATGCCGGCCAGGCCGGCCAGGCTGCCGGCAATCGCGGTAAATCCGACGATCAGCCGACCGACCGGCAGGCCTTGGATCTGCGCGGCGCGAACATTGCCGCCAGCGATGCGGGCGGCAAAGCCGTAGCTCGTCACTTCGATCAGGATCCAGGAGATGATGCATGCGACGATGCCGATCGCCAGCCCCCAATGGACGTCCATGCCGGGAATGTTGCCGAGCATGTATTCGGGCGGCAACGGTTTGGTCGATGGCTTGTTGAGGCTTGCCGGATCGCGAAGCACGCCTTCGACGAACTGGTTCATCAAGGCGATGGCGATATAGGCGAGCAGGAGCGAGGAGATGGTTTCGTTGACGCCGCGATAGTGGCGCAGGAAGCCGGAAATGCCGATCCAGATGCCGCCGACGACCATGGCGGCAATCGCCATCAGAAGCAGCACGAGCAGCGGAGGTAGTACGCCGACGACAGGCAGCGCGATCGCGGCAGCCGCGACGCCGCCGAGAACCACGGCGCCTTCACCGCCGATGATGACGAGGCCGAGACGGGCCGGAAGCGCAACGCAAAGTGCGGTGAGCAGCAGCGGGGCCGCCCGGCTGAGGCTGTTCTGGATCGAGAACCAGCTTCCGAAGCCGCCTGTGTACATCAGCCGGTAGAGGTCTGTCGGCGATTTGCCGACCGCCACGATGAAGAGAGAGAAAAGCGCCAGGCCGATCAGGATGGCGCCGAGGGTGATCGCCATCGGCTCCGCTCGCCGCGCCAGCCATTCGAGAGCTGGACGCAGCAAGGCTTGCCGTTGCGGAGCGATGGTTATTGCCGGCTCGTTGACTTCGACCGTCATGACGCTTTCTCCCCTTGGCAAATCAGGCGGTAGAACCAACCACGCCCTCGACCAGATAGCTCATGCTTTCGAGTTCGATCGCGTCCTCGGCGTAGCTCTTGCCGTCCGGAACGACCACGTTGCCCTTGTTGTCCTTCATCGGCCCCTTGAAGACCGAGAATCCGCCCTTCATCATCTCCGCCTTGGTGGCTTCGAACTTGTTGCGGGATTCGTCGGACACGCCGGGGCCGAGCGCGCTCATCTTGACGAAGCCGTCCTTGAGGCCGCCGCGCACGAAATTGCCGAGCTTTTCGCCGGCCTGGGCCTTCTTGACGAAATCGGAGTAGACGTTGCCCCAGGCCCATTCGGCGCCGGTCAGATATTTCTGCGGTGCCAGCGGGCTCTGGTTGGCATGGTAGCCGCAGACGAAGGCGCCGCGGCCGGCGGCGGTTTCCACGACGACCTTCGGGCTGTCGACATGGCAGGTGATGACATCGGCGCCCTGGTCGACCAGCGCGTTCGTCGCTTCGGCTTCCTTGACGGCCAGCGACCATTCGCCGGTGAAGATCACCTGGCAGGTGATGGCCGGATCGACCGAGCGGGCGCCGAGAAGGAAGGAGTTGATGTTTTCAAGAACCTGCGGGATCGGCTTGGCGGCAACGAAACCGATCTTCTTGCTTTTGGACGCATAGCCTGCGGTGATGCCGTTCAGATATTGGCCTTCGCCGATATAACCGAAGTAGGAACCGGTGTTCATCGGGTGCTTGCCCTCCTGCCAGAGGCCGCCGCAATGGCGGAACTGGACATTGGGGTATTTTGCCGCCATCGCCAGCATGTGGGGATCGAAATAGCCGAAGGAGGTCGGGAAGATCAGGCTGGCGCCGTCGAGGTTGATCATCGATTCCATGGTCTTCTGGACATCGACGGTCTCGGGTACGTTTTCCTCTTCGACGACGGTGACGCCGGGGATCGCCTTCACCACGGCTGCGCCCTCGGCATGCGACTGGTTATAGCCGTAGTCATCCTTCGGGCCGACATAGATGAAGCCAACGGTGAGCGCGGTCTGTGCGTAGGCGCGAGAGGCCAGAAGACCCGGCGCGACGCTGACGAGCGCACCTGCGGCCGAAGCGTGGAGAAAATTGCGGCGATTCATGTGAAGGAGTCTGGTCATGGAATGCTCCTTGAGGGCGGGAGCCCGGTTCGGAAAAATGGTTGCATGAAAGTGTATGCAATCGCCATGCCAGATATTAATTATATGATATTGCTATATAAAATATTCAGCCAATATTTGATGGCAAAAAGTGTATGCAGATTTACCCTCTGTTTTGCCTGATAATAGGCATTGCCCTTTTTTTAATCTTAATTTTGATGAGAAGAAGCGCGTGTGCTGCGGGGTGAAGTTCTCTGTTGGGAAATACCATTTGAAAACAAGTGATTAAATCGACAATTGACTTTGTTCCTCGTGGGCATACATCTGTATGCACAATCCAAGGATTCGCGTATTCCCGTGAAGCAGATCAAGCGCAAGGAAATTGTCAGGGCTGGGACGACCGTCGAACAGATGGTCCGGGCCGTTGCGGACATGATCGTAACGGGTGCGCTGCTGCCCGGCGAGAAGCTTGACGAGGTAACGCTCGCGGCCCGCTTCGAAGTGTCGCGGACCCCGGTTCGCGAAGCGTTGCGCGAGCTTGGCGCCATGGGGCTTGTCGGCCGCGAACCGAACCGCAGTGCTGTTGTGACGAATGTCAGTGGCGCCTATCTACATTCGATGTTCGAGGCCATGGCGGAGCTTGAGGCCATTTGCGCCCGCCTGTCTGCGGAGCGAATGACGATCGACGAACGTCGTATCCTGGAGCTCGAACACCGCAATTCCGCCCGGCTTGTGCGCGCCGGCGCCGAGGAGGATTATGCGACATACAATGTCGAGTTTCACAACCAACTCTATCGCGGTGCGCATAACGACCATATTTTCGAACTGGTGACGCAGACCCGCGCTCGACTTTCTCCCTTCCGCCGCGCCCAGTTCCGCCTTCCCGGACGCCTTGCCAAATCCTTTGACGAGCACGATGTCATCGTGACCGCGATCATGCGCGCGGATGCCAAGGCAGCCATGCAGGCCGCCTATGCGCACGTCGCCACCGTCAGCGACGCCAGCATCGTATTTGCCGGACCTGGCTAGCGTCTTTGGGCCCAGGCGACGCAAAGGTGTGAGGCTTGAGTTCGAACAATGATGGCTTTCAGATTGTTGGAATGGCGCGTGTAGTCCATCGCAAAACTTTCTCTTCCTTTTCGACGCTAAAGCCTTAACTGCACGGTTCAAGCGTTCGCTGCTGCTCAAGGCTTCCGATTTGCATTTACCGGATTATGGTTCCGGATTTGCAAGGACAATGTGTTGGAAACCGTGCCGCTCGAGCGCGTTCGCTCAATAGCTTGCATAATCCACCCTTCGTCCGTTAACCTCGGCGCACCGGAGTTCCGTGGAATGGAAGATCGCCTTGATAGCGGTGAAGTGGGAGCTCGGCTAGTGCTGCCCGACGGTGAATTTCGGCCATAGCAGGAGCAAATACACTATTGCGTCGTTCGAGTTCAGCGTGCTCTTCCAGCCAGGCCGGCACGAGTTCGGCCAATTCGGCGAAGACGGCTGTCTCGTCGACGGTCGTCAATCGACCGTTTTCCACGACGACTTGACCGGCGACCATCACTGTTTCGATGGACGAACCGTTTTCGGCATAGACGAGATGCTTTGCGGCATCGTTGAACGGCAGGAAGGGATAGGAACGCAAGTTGAGGATCATCAGATCGGCAGCTTTGCCAATCTCGAGCGAGCCGGTGATATGCTCGAGCATCGCCGTCTTCGCTCCACCGATCGTTGCCATGCGCAAGACTTCGTCGGCCGTGACCCATTTGTCGTACTCCGGTCCGGAAACCGAGTGGATGAGACCGGCGATGCGCATGACGTCGAAGATGCGCGCGGTATCGTTGGATGAGACGCCGTCCGTACCGAGGCCAAGCGTGACGCCGGCATCCAGAAGGCGCCTTAGCGGGGCTATGCCCGCACCGAGCTTTTGGTTGGACACGGCATTGTGGGCAACCGAGACGCCGGCCTGGCCCATGAGCAGTATGTCCTCGTCGCTGACCCAGACCGAATGCGCTATTGTCGTGTTACGTCGAAGAAGACCCAGATCCCGCATATAGGCGATAAGGCTCTTGCCATAAAGCGCGTGGCCGGTAATCGCCTGCGTCCGGGTTTCCAATACATGGGTGTGGAAAGGCACATGCTTTTCTATCGCCAGTTCCATGCAGGCGGCCATGAGCTCGGGCGTGCAGCGTTGCGGCGCAGATGGAGCGATCATGAAATTCACCCGTCCGGCGCGGCCATGTAGGCTGTCGAAGGCGGATTTGCAGAAATCGACATAAGCCTCTGCGGTCATAGGTGGTCCGAAATCGAGCAGAGACTGCAACTCGGCCGCCATGACGGTTCGCGCGAAGGGCAGTGCGTCGAGCGTATGGATATTCATGGCAGCGCTTGAGACATTCGCGCGGATGCCTACATCCTCGTAGGCGCGGAAAACCGTGCCGAGCCGATCGAGATCATGCGCCGGCGGATCGAAGAAATCGTCGCAGAGAGTGGTGACGCCGTTGCGCAGCGATTCCATCGCCAGCAATAGACTTCTCAGGTAGAGCAGCCGTTTACCGATCGGGTCATTCATCAGCAGCGGATAGGCGTAGAGCAACCATATCTCCAGCGGCATGCCTTCATAGCGGCCGCGAAAGAAAGTCTCGCTGGAATGCGTGTGGGCATTGACCAAGCCAGGCATGACAAGTCTGTCACGGCCATTGATGATGCGGGCGCCATCCGGCGGGACCAGGTTAGTGCCGATCGCGGCAATCAAACCATCCTCGATCAAAAGGTCGCCGGCAAAGGGCGTTGTGCCATGCGCGTTATCGACTGCCAGGATTGTTGCATTATGAATCAGGATTTTGCTCATAGCGGGTTCCTTCCCCTATTGGTCCTTCAGCTCGCCAAAGCTCCCCGCGGTCTTGGCTCCGCCGAGCCTGCCGGAAAGCCAGACGCCGAACACCGTGGCAACGTAGGGGAGCGCCTGCAGCAGATCATGGGGAACCTTCTCGCCGAACATCAGCTGGGCGCGGATACCGAGCGCACTGGCAATTGCGAAGAAGAACGCCGCCAGTGTCGCTCCGACAGGATGGGCTGCCCCGAAAATGACGGCGGCGAAAGCCATAAAGCCGCGTCCAGCCGTCATCCCTTGCGCGAAGAATTGCAGACTTCCGGCTGCAAGCTCTGCCCCGCCGATGGCACAGAGCACACCGCCAATCGACAGAGCAACGAGACGCATGCGTTGGGGTTGAATGCCGACGCTCCGCGCGGCGAACGGATGCTCGCCGCAGGCCGCGAGCTGCAGGCCGAACCGACTGCGTCGCAGCAAGAGCCACATGGCGAAGGCAACGAAGGGCATGGCGGCGACGAAGATCGACAACACGCCGAAGGAGCCGAAGGCCGGCCCGAGTTTCGGCACGCCGAAGGGAGCAGTGACCATCCCTTGGCTGCCAAAGATCGACTCCACCGCGAGAGCCGTGCCGCCAACGCCGAGGCCCGTCAGACCGAGCCCCGCAATGATCGGATTGGCCTTCAGCTTCTCGATGACGAACCATAGGAGTATCGAGGCTGCGACGCAGAACAGAATAGCTATGAGGATGGCCAGGACGAAGGAGTGCGTCAGCATGATGCCAAGGATGGTGGCGCAGGCGCCGATGATCATCAGGCCCTCGAGGCCAAGATTCCAGACGCCGGCCCGCTGCGCGATGACCCCGGCAAGGGTGACATAGACCAGCGGCGTACCGGAGCGCAGGATGGCAATGATGGCGTCATTCATTGCAAACGTCCTCCCAGACGCAGAAGCTTCTCGACAAGGTTGGATCTGGCAGTGATGAAGAGCGCGATGGCGGCATTGATGATGTCAATCGCCGCAGCGGGCAAACCTGCCATGATGGGCAGATAGAGCGCGGCCGATGCCAATCCTCCAAAAAAGATCGAAACGACGGCCGTGCCGACTACCGAGAGGTTGGCGACGAGTGCGATCAGGATAGCGGTGAAACCGTGCGTCGGCAGGAATCCGGAGGCAATACGGCCGTTGGGTCCCATCAGCTCTATCGTTCCGGCCAATCCGGCCAACGCACCGGAGATGATGAAGCTCGACAATCCCAGCCGCCAGAGCTTCGCACCCTGCCAGCGCACCATGGTGCCGTTTCGGCCGGCAAGACTTGCCAGAACGCCGAAGCTGGTACGATTGACAAGAAGCCACATGGCTATCCCAACAATGAGCGCGATGCCGATGATCGTCGGGGACAGACCGAGTGAGTTGGAAATGCGATACGCTGCGTCGATCGGTCGGCTTGAAGCTTGCTGACCGGTGCCGTAGGGGTCCTTGAGGGGGCCTGATGTCACGTAGACAAGAAGCAGGCCGGCCATGAAATTGCCCATCAGCGTGGTGATGACCTCATCCGTGCCGGAGTGCAATTTCAAGAGACCTGGCCAAAGCGCCCAGAGTGCACCACCCACCATGCCGGCTAGAAAGATCATTGGAACGACGACGATGGCAGGACCGCCACGCAAGGCTTCTGCCGCAAAGGCGGCAGCGATCGCGCCGACATAGAATTGCCCCTGCGCGCCGATATTGAAAAAGCCGGCACGGAAGGAAATGCTGACGCCGACAGCGGTGATGAACAGGGGGAGTGCCCATCTCAGACTTTGCTCGACAGCGCCCGGACGCAGAAATGCGCCATCGGCGACGGCAATCAGCATCTGCGGTGCGTTATAGCCCGCCAACTGGAAAAGGACGGCGCAGAGCAACAGCGACAGGACAACGAAGACCAGGCTGCGAAGAATGACGACTATCTTGTTCTTCATCGTCAGATTTCCCTTGTGGCGGGTGTCGCGCCGACCATGGCCGCGCCGACAGAGTGGATATCGTATGGCCCGACGAACTCACCCGCGACGCGACCGGAAAGCATGACCACCACGCGGTCTGAAATATCGAAGAGTTCGTCCAGATCCGAAGAGATCAACAGAATTGCTGCCCCCCTGTCGCGCGCCGCTCGAAGCGCTTTCCAGACGAAGGCCGTGGCGCCGATATCGAGCCCGCGCGTCGGCTGAGCTGCGATGATAAGCTTGGCATCCGCATCGATTTCGCGCGCCAGAATAACCTTCTGGGCGTTCCCGCCGGACAACGAGCCGGCATGCTGTGCGGAGGTGTGATAGTGAACGCCCCAGCTCTTCAGCGAGCGATCGCAAAGCTCACGAATTCGGCTTGGTTTGACGAGCTTCAGGAGAGATCCTTGCAGCAGCTCGCGTGCGCTCCAGTTTTCCCAAAGAGAGCTTGTCAGACTGAGGCCTTCGACGTTGCGCTCGAACGGAATGATGCGCAATCCGGCAGTACGTCGCGCGGCTAGCGTCTTTGCTGTGACATCCTGCCCGGCGAGAGTGATCGCGCCAGCCGACAGTGCCGCCAGGCTGGCGATGGCACGCACCAGCGTTTTCTGGCCGTTGCCTTCGACACCGGCGATGCCGACGATTTCGCCCGGCCGGACTGACAGGCTGACATTGTCGAGCGAAGACCCCTCTTCGTCCGAGACGGTGGAGACGGATCTCATCGTTAATGCCGACGGCTGCACCACATTGACGGAACGGCCGGAAGACGGATCGCTGTGCGGCTGTTCTATGCCGAGCAATGCGTCCCTGTCCTTGGCGCTTTGCGAGCGGACAGCATCGCCGACGATGAGTGCGGTAAGGTGCTCGGCGGTGAGCCCGGCTTTCGGCAGCGGGCCTTCCACTCGCCGGCCGCCGCGTAATACGCTGATGGTATCGGCGATGCCCAGGACTTCGCGGATCTTGTGGAGGATTAGAATGACGGTGACGCCGCGGTCCTTCAACCGCTGCACCCGGGCAAAGAGCGTTTCTATGCCGGCAGGAGATAAAACTGCAGTGGGCTCGTCAAGGATCAAGACTTTCGCATCGGTTACGAGCGCGCGAGCGATCTCGATGCTTTGCTGGGTTTCGACCGGCAGCTCGCGAATGCGCCGCGAAAGATCGACCTGGATATCCAGGCCCTGCAGATGCGCCCGCCATTTGTCCGCAAGAGCTTCGCGCGAATAGAAACCGCCACGACCGGGTGCGCCGAATTCCATCGCCTCTGCCACGGTGAAGGATGGCGGCAATGCGAAACTCTGATGAACGAGTTCTACGCCCGCCTCGCGGCTCCTGCGCACATGGCCGGTGCGGATCACCGTTCCGGAGATCTCGACCCTACCGGTGCTCGGTTGCACGAGGCCGGCGGCCACCCGGGCGAATGTCGTCTTGCCGGCGCCGTTCTGGCCGAGAACGGCGTGAATGAGGCCCGCCTCGAACTCGATCGAAACGTCCGAGAGCGCCGTGACGTCGCCATAGCGGACGGTCACATCGCGGCATGCCAGCGCAGGCGCAGAATGATTGGACATGAACAGAGCTTCCCGACGTGGTTAAGCGGGCCCGGCGTAGCCGCCAGGCCCAAGATGCTTTCGCCGATCGCCGTCGAGCGGCCGGCTGAATGGGCATTAAAGGGTGGTTTTGAAATCGACCTTGACGGAACCGTCGAGAATGCCGGCACGTACCTTTTCGACGTCCTTCAAGGCATCCTTGGCCTTCGCTGTCAATTCGGCCGGACCCTGTTCCGCAAAAAGCGGAGAGGGGATGAAGTTGATGACGTCGGTTCCCAGTCCGGTATGTTCGTGGGTGCCGCCTTTCCACTCAGCTCCCAGCGCCTTGCTCACCTCGTTATAGAGCGACACGCCGAAATCCAGCCCGACGATGGAGATCACCGATTTTGGTCCGAGCGCGAATTGCGCCGGCGACAGGCAACTGACCATACGGCCTTCCTTCTCGTTGGCTGAAGAGATGATACCGCCGTCGGTCGCGGCCGCATCGGTCTGGATATAGTCGATGCCGTCGTTATACATCTGCGTCGCGATTTCCTGACCCTTGGCCGGATCCTGGAACGAGCCCGCAAAGGCAGCCGTCACCGTGGCATTCGGATTGACCGAATGGACGCCGGCTTTCAGCGCATTGAAGTCGGCATTGAGTGGGGGGATGGAGACCCCTCCGATGAAACCGATCTTGCCGGTCTTCGACATCTTCGCGGCGAAGACGCCGGAAAGATAGCAACCGAGATAATAGTCATAGGAGACCGTGACGACGTTCGGGATTGCGGGCTCGAAGGGGTCGGCGAACAGCTGGATCCATTTGGTGTTCGGATAGGAAGGCGCCAGCGCCTTGAAGGGTTCGGCAACTTCGTTGAAAGTCGAGACGATGATGGAGGCGCCGGCATCGCCGAGCGTGCGAAACACCGTCTCGTATGTGGCGGGGTCCTGCGCATAGACGGCGCGATAGGTAAAACCGTGTTCCTCGGCCAGTTGTTTGAGTTTTACGATCATCGTGTCGACCGGACCGTTGTCTCCGGCCGCCTGGGTATGAACCAGTGCGACCAATCCACCTGCGGCGCGCGCCACTTGCGGCATCAGTCCGGCTGCGAGACTGAACGCCGCTGCGCCGGCGCCGAGCTGGAGAAAGGTGCGGCGATCGAACCCGTTGGAAAGATCATTGTCGATTCTTGAGTTTTTCATGTCTTCAGTTCCCTCTTTTTGTCGTTATGTAAAAGTTCTGCCTGCGTCGTTTGCCTAGACCGGCGGTGAATAAGGTGCTGGGTTCATGATCATCACATCCTGCTGAAGGATCGCATCGAGCGCCCAGATTTCGGCGATGAAGGATTGCCAATCCGGATCGGCATACATGGCCTGGCGGCGCGCCTCGCGATCGGCAAGGCTGTCATAGGCCCACATCAGCACCGTGGTGTGCAGGACCCCGATCTCGGAGACGTAAAGTCCGACAAACCGATTGAGATGCCGTTTCTGGATCGGCAGGCCTTCGGCTTCGTATTTCTTCATCCATTTGTCGACCGTGCCCGGTTTGAAGGTATAGGTGCGGTGTTCGAGGATCATTCTTTGGTTCCTTCAGGCGTTCAGGATGAATTCAGCGCATTTCTCGCCGATCATGATGGCGGGCGCATTGGTGTTGCCGCTGGAAATGATCGGCATGATCGAGGCGTCGGCCACCCGCAGTCCATCGATACCGTGCACCCTGAGCTCGGCATCGACGACGGCCATCGGATCGTTGCCCATCTTCGCGGTGCCCACCGGATGGAAAGTGGTCATGGCAGTGGCGCGCAGCCACGCGGTGAGCTCGGCATCGCCTTCCGCCGTGGGGCCGGGAGCCAGTTCAAGACCACGATAATCGTCGAAAGCTTTCTGGTTGACGATATCGCGCGTCAACCTGATGGCATCGATCATGGTGCGGACGTCGAAATCGTCGCGCAGGTAATTGGCAAGGATCTTCGGCTTATCCGTGGGATTGGCGGACCGCAGCGTGATCTCACCACGGCTGACCGGATTGACCGGCCCAACGCGAATGGTGAAGCCATGATTGGCCTCGACGCGTTGCTTCTTGCGAAAAGGATTGGGGAAATGCAGGTTGGCGGTCTTTTCCAGCGCCGGCATGAAGTGGAGCTGGATGTCAGGCGCCACAAGCCCGTCGTTGGAACGGACGAAGGCGCCGGCCTCATAGGGAAAGGTGGTAGTGATGCCTTCGCCAAACAGCATTCCCTGTGCGACAGCGGGGATCAGCTTGTCCGCACGCAAATCGCCGAACAGGGTTATGGGTTGACGGCACTCCCAACTCATGACGCAGTCGACATGGTCCTGAAGGTTTTTGCCGACACCCGGGAGATCATGAAGCGGCTTGACACCAATCGCCTTCAATTCGTCGGCCGGACCGATACCCGATAACAATAGTGCCTTGGGTGTATTGACGACCCCGGCCGACAGTACGATCTCGCCGGCGGAACGCGCCACCGACATATTTCCGGCCTTCAGATATTCGACGCCGGTTGCTCGGCCATTCTCGATCAGCAGGCGTGTGGTTTCCGCACCCGTGATCACCGTGAGATTGGAGCGGTATATTGCCGGCCGAAGGAAGGCCCACGAGGTCGACCAACGCTTGCCCTTTCGAATGGTGAAGTCGTAGCGGCCGAAGCCCTCCTGGGTCTCGCCGTTGAAGTCGTCGTTCAGGGGATAGCCGGCTTGCTGTCCCGCCTCGCAAAACACATCCATCAGCGGGTTGTGGCCGCGCGCCCGGCAGACCGTCAGCTCGCCGCCGTCCCCATGAAACCGTCCGTTCCGTTGCACATGGGATTCCGAACGGCGAAAGGCCGGCAGAACCTCGTCATAGGACCAGCCGGGCAAGCCGAACTGCGACCAGCGGTCATAATCGTGGCGATTGCCGCGGACGTAGATCATGCCGTTGATCGTTGAGGTGCCTCCGAGAACCTTGCCGCGCGGCCAATAGAGCGAGCGGTTGTTCAGCCAGGGCTCGGGTTCCGTGTGATAGTGCCAATTGTAGATGCCGGAGTGAAACAGCTTACCCATCAGCATGGGCAGGCGAAACAGCGGATTGCGATCCTTACCGCCCGCTTCCAGTAGAAGAACGCGGACTTTCGGGTCTTTCGACAGGCGGTTGGCAAGTACGCAGCCCGCCGAGCCCGCTCCAACGATGATGTAGTCGTATTCTGACGAAATTGTCATTGCTCACCATGCGATGGGGCTTGCGCCCATCGCCTCGAGATAGGAATTGCAGAGAAGGAAGGGATTCGTGCGGCCAAGCACACGCTCGGCGAAGGCTGGATGATCGCGCAGAATCAAAGCACAGTTGCTGGATGTTCCTTCGGTGAGCCCGGCTTCTGCAAGAATGCCGGCCGCGGCGTCGCCAAAGCCGATGAAGACGATGGGTTGATCCCGCTTGCGCAGGGAGGCGATCACCTTGAGCATAAGCGGCCGCCAGAAAGGCAAATGGCCTCGCGACTGATGTGGATCGATGTCGACCTTGAAGCGTGAGAGCGTCAGCGACGCATTGAGCAGCAATACGCCCTGGCGTACCCAGCGGTCGCCGATCGTACTTGGCCCCTCAAAGTCGCGATCAGCGTCGCAAAGCATCTGCCGAACATCCGGCCAGCGCTCGAAGCTTTCGGAAAGGCTCTCGTCGCCGGTCCGTGCCGCGGCGATGAGCTGCATATAGGCCCGAATGCTCTTCGAGAACATCTTGTCGAGCTCTCTCCACGAGGCAAGGTTGCCCGCCTCGAACGCACGGCCTGTCGCAAAGCCCGGCTCCGGATACGGATCCTGACCGAGGATCATGCAACGGACATCCGACGGTGCGATGCCGTCAAAGGCTGCGAGCGCATGCGCGCCTTTGGGTTGGCCCGGAAAATGCCGGCCGCGACGTGCCGGAAATATCGGCTCCCAGGCTTCGAATTCGAGATCCGCATCAATCCTGTCAAAATCGCTACCGATCGCACCCACAACGGCGTGCCAGTCGGGCGGCAGATCCCCCTCCCAGCCGGCGAGCACTTCCGTCATCGCATCTCTTAAAGTCATAGGCACGAAATCGTCCCCCCGCGTCTTGGCTTGTTGGCTGAAGACTAGACAAAACCTGACCAAAGTGTCAACTTACTAAAGATAAAAAATGACGATTTGGTCAGTTTTTCCTGATCGTATCGTCAGCTTTTGGACGGGCGCCGGCACTTGCTTTTCGGTGGAAAAGCAGGCTTTGGCGAATGTGTGCTGTTGCCATTTCCGGGTGCCGGTCCAAAGCATGGGAAACTAAAGGACGGAGCGCGCATGCCACGCGAACACAATGAGTTGGACGAAAAAATCCGCGAGCGCAACGTTCGGCTGATCATCAAGGCCGGGATCGAGATCTTTTCGCGGAAAGGCTACGATGGCACCCGGATCGCCGAAATCGCGGAAGCATCCGGTTTGCCCAAAGCAAACGTCTACTACTATTTTTCGTCGAAGGAGCAGATCTACACCGCTATCATCGGTCACTTGCTCGACGGATGGGACAATGCATTGAAATACATCACTGCTGATCGAGAACCAGCTGAGGCCTTTCGTCTCTATATCCGCGCCAAACTCGATTACACCCGTAAGAACATCGCCGAGACCCGGCTCTTTGCCAGCGAAATCATTCAGGGCGCTCGCTTCCTGACGAAAAAGGATCGTCAGCACATTCGCGATGTCACCGACAAGCACGTCGCTGTCATTGAGGGCTGGATCGCCGAAGGTAAGATCTTGCCGGTCGATCCCCGGCACCTGTTCATCATGCTCTGGGCCTCGACGCAGTTCTATGCCGAATTCGAACCGATCGCCGCCGATGGATTGAAAAAGACCCGGCTAACAGTTGGCGACTATGAGATGGCTGCCAAGACAATCGCTGAAACCGTATTGCGCGGTGTCCTGCCACACGAATAAGAATGTTGCATAGAGCTATTCGTGTTGTGCGAGGCAGTCTGCCGATCTTTAAGCCCTCAAGAGGTTAGCGATCGAGCCGTGGATGGGGATGTAGTGTAGGCATTGTCGTGGCTAATTGAACCGGTTCATGCCTCGCTCTCGTCATCGCACGGCCATCCGTGCCGCTGGATCCTGCATTCGATCGCTGCCCGGTTATTCGCTTGGTGAGCCCGTCCTACAGTTCCAGCAGCAGCTGACCCTTTGCCATGCTGGCAATTGGTGTGAGAGACGAAAGCGTTACACCGAGAAGCCGCACCGGCTTTCTGAAAGGGGCGACGGACGTCAGCAGCTGATTGGCAATTTCGAGGATGTCCTCGCCGGACGAGACCGGTACGTTCACGGTGCGGCTGCGAGTCGCTTGCTCAAAATCAGAATATTTGACCTTCAGTGTTACCGTCTTGCCGCTTATTCTGTGCGCCTGGCAATGGCGCCACACTTTCCCGATCAATGGGGGAGCTCCCCGCGCGCGAAGTCGATTCGATCAATCTCTTCCATGAACGTATCTTCGGCGCCCACCGACTTTCGCTCCCGGTCAGCCCGAACCTCGCGACCATCGATCCCGCGGGCAATCCCGTAGAAATAGGGACCGCTTTTGCCAAAATGTTGCTGCAGGAAAGCAAGTGACTTTGATCTTAGGTCAAGGCCAGTCTCGATCCCGTGTCGCCTCATTCGTTCGGCCGTGGCCGGCCCGACGCCGTGAAATTTATTCACCGGCAGCATCAACCGAAGGACGGCCGGTAGCGCTATAGAAAGGCCTCAACTGCGCCCGCAAGCTGTCAAGGTCGAGATGACGGTCGATCCCGCGCAGCAGGTGCTCGGCGGGGACATGATCATCAATGCAGAAGTCGTAGAAGAGCTGCGCCGGAGCTGCCTGACATCCCATCATCGCCCAATCCTCCGCTAATCAATGCAGCGATTGAATCACGACATTCCAGCACTGACAACGCCGAGTTTTCAATGATATCGGTCGATTGCAGCCGATGCGCAGTTGCAAGTATAGGCTATATTAGAAATTGGCCGCCAATATTAGCGGCAGGTTCAACATTGCTCCAGGGGATCAAATATGACCGGGCATTCCGATTTCACTGAAGATGAGGTCGACGCGGTTCGCCGCTTCTATGACTTCACGATTGCTAAAGAAGACCGAGTCGCCCGATTAATGGAACTTGAATTGTACGATCGGGATTGGCTTAACGACCGAGGAAAAGCAATCAGAAAGATGTTGGAAGGGCCTCGTAAAGGTTCAAAGGAGGAGATCGCCGCTCTAAGCCGCAACTACGGCGCTAGAACCCAAGAAGAGGAGACTGCCGCTAAGCAGCACTTACTTGCCCTAAATCTCGCTTATGTCTCCGCCAACGGTGGGATATTCCTGAATATCCGGGGCGAGATGTTACAGAACGAGCAGTTCAAGATTTATCGATAGCTACGCTGTCGACTACCCTCCGAGTTTTTCAACGCTATCGGCGCATTCCCGCCAACCGTCCCCGACAAATCAATGCGTTCTGCTACCCAAACCCGCCAGGATTCAATTGGGACAGTGGAATTGGCTTCGCAGTGTCATTTGCCTTCAGCCCGAACCGACCCCAACCAACGCGACGCCCTCAGAGAGAGCATCGGCCTGTCAGGAAGGTGTATGATTTAATCATACACCATGGTATAAGGGAGAAGAATGAAGGATATAAGCCATGCGCACAACTCAAGCCTTTAGCATCACCCTCCCGCTTGAAATGGCCGAAATGGTCAAGGCCAAGGTGGCATCGGGTGAATATGCTACCGAAAGCGAGGTTATCCGCGATGGCCTCCGTACTCTTGCCGCCCGCGACGCGGCGGTGGAGCGTTGGCTGCGGGAGGATGTTGCGCCTGCTTACGATGCACATAAGGCCGACCCTCGCCGTGCTGTACCGCTGGATGAGGGCATGGCACGGGTCCGAGCGCGCTTTGCGAAGGGCAAAAGCGCCTAGATGAAATACTACGCCATACGGCTGTCGCCCGAAGCGCAGACAGACCTTGTGCGGATTTACAGTCACATCGTCAGGAAGTCAGGCTCCGCCGTCACGGCCGAACGCTACATCGATCGCGTCAGCGGCTTTCTGTCATCGCTGAATGTGTTCCCGGAGCGTGGCACTGTCCGCGACGAAATACGTGAAGGCCTGCGCATTATCGGCTTGAACACAGCGCCAGCATCGCCTTTGTCGTGGAACATGACGATGTGGTTATTTTGCGTATCTTGGCCAACGGCCAGGAGTTTGGGAGTGAATAACTCCCGACAGAGAAGTTGATCTGACAACTTCGAAGAAGCCCCCGGCGCGAACCGGGGACAACAAATGGCGGCTTGCCATGCGAAGCCCGGTCAGGGTGCCATGGTCTTTACCCGCATTGACGCGGTGAAGCAGTGCTTTGTCACACAGCTCGATGCCAATCGCGCGCCGGCCGAGCGCCTTGGCTGCAACCAGCGTGGAGCCCGACCCGCAGAACGGGGCCAGCACAACATCGCCGGGACGGCTGAAGGCATTCACGAGATCCTTCAGCGGGCGTGTCAATCGGCCCGGAAGAACTGATACACTCTGCGGTTGGACCTGCCATGCCTATTTCGGCTTCGACGGCCACAATCGGGGCAAATACCGATCGTGGATCCGGCTACGGAAACAACCCACTCGCCATCAACAGTAAGCGCGACACCCAGTATCTTGACCCCTGGGCCAGGCGACTATTTCGATTTCGTTAGCATGCCCGCCCATAGCAACACCGTCGCTAACAGCGGATGAACCACCAAATTGAGGAAGAACCCGTTAACGTACCGCATCGGGATGCGCCGCGGCGAACGCTGGATGTTCCCGGCAGGTTTGCGCAATGCGACGTACTCGCCGATACGCCCCCATTTCGACGCCCCATCGCTCGGCATTGTAAACTTGCGGGACCAAGCAGAAATCAGCCATTGTCGGCTCGTCTCCATGCGAAAATTTAGCTGTAGCGGGACTGTTAAGGAATACTTCGAGCGCTCTGCAACCCTCTGACATATGCGTTTGCATCCACTGAACGCGAACCGCATCGTTCCCTTCGCAAATATCCAACAAGTGGGTCGTAAGTCGGGGGGTGAAAAGACGGTGAATTTCCATCGCAATTAAGTGCGACGAGGTCCGCACCCCCTTGTTTCCGCTTGACGATGACCCTGTTCGGCACAGACAAGCCGATGGGATATCTGGATATTTTGAGAGAAACTATCGGTCATCGCGAGACGGCACACTTGGGGTAAATTTAGTGTGGAATTCAACAGCCCCTTGGCATCACTGACAGATACGCGCATCGCGCGGACTCCTTCGAATCCTGATATCTTACCCCAAAAATGGTCCGTGACATGGTCCAAGTCAACGATGGAGTGAGAGCGACAGAGTACGGCCGGGAAAGAGGCGAGCTTGCGCGGGTCGAGAGAGTGTTGCGCAACTCCTCCTTACGCATCTCGAACGCGGCCAGCGCATCGATGCCGCTACGTTGCGCGACGGTTCCAACCTGTTCAGGAACGCCAGCCTCGACGATGTCCGACACG
>NZ_WUEY01000110.1 GCF_010668395.1 Martinezella lusitana | reverse complement strand
TGCTCATCCATATAACCTCCTTGTTTGAAGTCTGGGCCACGCCAGCGGTTCAAGCAGGAGGTCTCTCAACTACCGTGTAAAACTCGTCCAGTCCTCCACCGTAGGTGGAGGTTTATTCTTGATATAAGTCATGACCTCCACCAAAGGTGGAGGTTTGAAACGCTGCGCTTGAACCACTAGAAGTGGTTTTGTTAGTGCTTAGTAGCTACGATTAAAGAGGTCGGCAAAGTCGGAAGCTTTGTCGGCCTTTTC
>NZ_WUEY01000010.1 GCF_010668395.1 Martinezella lusitana | reverse complement strand
GCATCGCAAGCCTCACCGGCTACTTCATGAGCCATGGCGTCAGCGACCAGGCCCTCGCCTCCCACAAGGCCATCGTCGCCGTCGCGGCAAGCCTGCGCAAACAGGCAAACATCATGGCATTCAGCGATACCTTCTTCCTCATCGGCATCGCCCTCATCATCGCGCTCTCCTCAAGCCTGATCCTAAAGAAACCCGCTCACCTCTCTGGCGGCGCCGCTCACTGACGTGCCGCGCCTCGAAGAGAAGGAGAACGTCATGACATTGCTGCACGATATGCCCAAGATCGTAAGTGTGAATTCCAGATCCGCGCGCGACGGCATGAATACCGCAGCGACCTTGAGCCTCGTCGAATGGCTGACGGGTGACGAATGCCACGCTCTCGACGAAGCGAGCCTGGTTGCCGGGCTTGGACGCCGCCTGCAGGCGCTCGGGCTTCCCGTCGACCGATTGAGCCTGCACCTGACGACGCTGCATCCCGAATTCGTCGGGCGCACCTTTGCCTGGGCGCCGGGCGAGCCGGTGGAAATACATGACCGTGAACATGGCACACGCCTGGCTTTCGCCAATACGCCGCTGCTCAAGGCGCAGGGAATGCGGGAACCGTTGATCGTCGGTCCCGGCGATAGCCCGTACGGCCCCTGGCAGCACATCGACATCTTTTCCGGCCGTGGGCTGGTGCAACTGATGATAGCGCCACTCTGCAACGCGGACGGGCCGATCAGCACGGCCGTCTTCGGCACGCACCGCCCCGGCGGCTTCACGCCGGTCGAACAGGAAGTGCTCGAGCGCATCCTGCCGGCGCTGCGCAATACCTGCGAGCTGCGGGTCCTACGGCAATGCGAGCTCAGCCTGCTCGACACCTATATCGGCCCCATGACGGCAAGCCGGATCCTTGCCGGGCACATCCGCCGCGGAGAGATCGAATCCATGGAGGCGGCCCTTCTGCTCTGCGACCTGCGCGGTTTCACCGAGCTTTCCAACCGGCTTGCGGGAGCCACCGTCCTCGGCCTCCTGAACGCCTACTTCGACAAGGTCGTACCGGCGATCAGCCGCGAGGGCGGCGAGGTGCTCAAATTCATGGGCGACGCCGTTCTCGCCTTCTTCCCGGGCATCGACGCGGCGGGGGCCTGCAATGCCGCATTGAGCGCGGCAAAGACGATCCTCGACGAGGTGGATGGCTTCCAGTATGACGGCATCGGCATCAAGGTCGGCATCGCGCTGCATTATGGCGAGGTCAGCTATGGCAATGTCGGCTCCGGCAACCGCCTGGACTTCACGCTGATCGGCCCCGACGTCAATGTCGTCAGCCGCAT
Source organism: Martinezella lusitana (assembly GCF_010668395.1). Classification (GTDB taxonomy): domain Bacteria; phylum Pseudomonadota; class Alphaproteobacteria; order Rhizobiales; family Rhizobiaceae; genus Rhizobium; species Rhizobium lusitanum_A. Next base: position 222,448 of record NZ_WUEY01000010.1, on the reverse strand, counting down.
CCAGAGCGTCTGCAGCGAGAGAGGCGAAGCGCTTCTCCTATCCGACGCCTTCTATCGGCAAGCCGAAATCAAAGACGCCGCCTCGATCGGATCGCACCGCTTGAAGGGCTTCGCCGAGCCGATGGAGCTGTTTACACTCATTCGCTGAACGCCCATCGTCCGATTGATCGCAACTCCGGGGTTGTACGGAGAACCGAAGCGATCGCATGGATGTCCGTTGCACGGCCGGCGCAAGCCACGGCAGGCCCGCAACTCAGGTATTGACCGGACGAACGATACAGTCTGCGATGGCGTCGACTTCGTCGAGCGCTTCGGCATGGCGCTGCCCCCAATCGCAAAGCGCCAGCATCACAGGCTCGAGGCTGAGGCCGAGGGGGGTCGCCGAATAGTCCACCCGAGGGGGGACCTGCCGGAAGACTTCCCGGCTTACCAATCCATGCGCTTCCATCTCCCGAAGCTGCTGCACCAGAACTTTCTGGGTCACGGACGGAACGAGCCGGTTCAGTTCGGATAGCCGCTTCGGCCCATCGAGAAGATGATAGAGAATGACCGCCTTCCATCGGCCCGATATCGTCCGGATGGCACGTTCGATCGGCAGCACCGGCAATCTTTTCAATAGCTTGGTCATGCTTACCTTTTGGTGCGTATGGGAGAAATCTGTCTGTAGAGCTCCATGCCACCTTACAGATAAAAATATGCTCCTGTGAGCAGAAATACAGGAGAATGGTAATGAAAATTGCGCGTATCGATCAATTCGGCAGCCCTGATGTCTTTCGGATACTGGACGTTCCGCGACCCGAAATCGACGCGGACGAGGTTCTCGTGCGGGTTCATGCGTCCGGGGTGAATTTCTTCGAGGTGCTGATGCGACAGGACCGTTATGCCGTCACGCCGCAATTGCCGATGACCTTCGGGGTCGAGGTCGCAGGGACGATCGAGGCAGCCGGCCGCGACGTCGATATCGAAACAGGCAGCCGTGTCGTCGTGCCGCTTTTCGCGATCGGCCGTGACGGTGGATATGCGGACTATATCGTGGTCAAGGCCGCCGCCGTGATCCCGCTTCCCGATGCGATTTCGTTCGATGCCGGGGTCGCCTGCCTCGTTCAGGGATTGACCGCGCTTTACGCCGTCCGGCGCGCATCCCCACGCGGCAAGTCGGTGCTGGTCACGGCAGCCGGCGGCGGGGTGGGAACGCTGCTCATTCAGCTCGCCAAGATCGCCGGTGCGGCACATGTCGTCGCACTGGCGGGCTCGGACGAAAAGCTGGAACTCGCCTTGTCGCTCGGTGCCGACATGGCGATCGACCATCGGGACGGGAAATGGCTGTCCCGATGGCCGGAGACGGGACCCGAATCCCGCGTCGACATCGTCTACGACTTCGTCGGCGGCGCGCTGACAAATACCCTCGCCAGCGTGCTCGCACCGGCGGGAACATTGCTCTTCGGCGCTCTCGGCAGGTTCAGCCTGGACAACGAGACGATCAACGGCTTGCTTGCGAAGAGCCAGGCGATCGAAGGTCTGGCGCTGCTGCCGCTGGTGCAGGCAAGCGACCTGCGTCGGGATCTCGCGGAGCTGTTCGATCTGATCGCCGCAGGCCGACTGACGCCGGTCATCGGCGGACGTTTTCCATTGGAGCGCGCGGGCGACGCGCATCGGCTGATCGAATCCCGCGCATCCACCGGGAAAGTCGTCCTCACTCCAGGTTGATGCCCGGAGAGGCGGCACAGACCATATTTCTCGCGGGAAATGGACTGTTTCCGTCGGCCTGAAACCGCCAGTACAGCGGAAATGTTCAAGCGCGCGCGGCGGGTGAAACCACGGCGGCGCTTCATCTTGGGATGGGTGCGGCCTCACCCACCCATCCCCATTGCGCCCTTATTAAGCTTTTCCTAAAAGTCTTGCTTGACAGGCAATGCAACCCTTGCTTCTAATCCGCGGGCGAAAGCGAAAAGACTTGTAAGCGGAGCACCTATGGCGTTTCTACAGTCTATTTTTCACCAAGCCCCTGAGATCGCTCTTTTTTTATCGCTGGCCATCGGATATTGGATCGGCAAGTTCCAGTTCGGAAAATTTCAACTCGGCGGCGTCGCCGGGTCACTCTTGGTTGCCGTCGCCCTCAGCCAGATCGGCATCACCATCGACAACGGCATCAAGGCGGTCCTGTTCGCCTTGTTCATCTACGCCGTCGGCTTTGAAAGCGGACCGCAATTCTTCCGTTCGCTCGGGCGCCAGTCGATCCGTGAGATTCTGATGGCGGTCGTGCTCGCGATCAGCGGGCTTTTGACCGTTATCGTGCTGTCCAAGGCGTTCGGGCTCGACAAGGGACTGGCCGCAGGTGTCGCCGCCGGCGGATTGACGCAGTCGGCGATCATCGGCACGGCAAGTTCCGCGATCGGCAAGCTCGGCCTTGCCGCGGACGAGACGCAGCGCCTGCAGGCCAATGTCGCGATCGGTTATGCCGTCACCTATATTTTCGGCTCTTTCGGCGCGATCATCGTCTGCGTCAACATCCTTCCCTGGTTCATGGGCCGCAGCATCCGCGACGACGCGATCAAGGCGGAGGCAGCGCTCCTAGCTGGCGCCAAACTCTATGGACCCGGCGAGGCCGCCGCACTGCCGGATCTCGTCGGCCGCCTGTTTCAGGTCCGCCAGGCCGCCGGGCGCTCGATTGCCGAGATAGAGGCCGGCGCGGGAGACGGAGGCGCCGTTGCCATCGAACGCGTCAAGCGCGCCGGCACCATCATCGGGGTCGAGCCAAGCCTGCAACTGCAGACCGATGATATCGTGCTCGTCGTCGGCCGACGCGCCGGCGTGGTCGCGCTGGCGGCAACCATAGGACCGGAATTGCAGTCCTCGGAAGGGATGGACATGGTTGTCACGACACAGGACGTCGTGATCGCCAACAAGGATTATGCAGGCCATACGGTCGCCGAGATCATCGAGGCGACCAAGGACCTGCGTCACGGCGTCTTCGTCCTCCAGGTCAAGCGCGGCGGAAGCCCGCTCACTCTGCTTGCCGATACCCGCATCGCCGCTGGTGACGTCGTCACGATCCACGGCCTTCGCGAAGACCTCCAGCGCATCGCGAAGCAGGTCGGCACCGTCATCGTTCCCAGCGACAAGACGGACTTCGTGTTCCATGGGCTGGGGATCGTCATCGGCCTGCTCGTCGGCCTGCTCGTTTTGCGCATCGGCTCCATTCCGTTGACGCTCGGCAGCGGCGGCGGCGCGCTCTTGGCAGGCCTGGTCTTCGGCTGGTACCGCAGCCGCAACATGGCGATCGGCAACATGCCGACGAGCGCCTCCACGCTGCTTCGCGATCTCGGCCTTGCCGGTTTCGTCGCCGTCGTCGGGCTGCAGTCCGGCCAGCAGGCGGTGCACACGATCGCGGAAAGCGGCATTTCGCTGTTCCTGATCGGCGTCGTCGTCACCATCCTGCCGCTGATCATCACCATGCTCTTCGGCCGCTACGTTCTGCGGTACGATAACACCGCTATCTTTGCCGGTGCGCTTTCCGGATCGCGCAGCGCCAATCCGGCCTTCGGCGAAATCCTCGACAAGGCCGGCAACAGCGTTCCCACGACCCCTTTCGCCATAACCTATGCTCTGGCCAACGTCTTCCTGACCCTGCTTGGCCCCCTCGTCGTCGCCTTCGTCTGACATGCTCGACCGAGCAAGGAGAGAACCATGACCGACTACAGCAAGTTTGCGAAGCTGAGCCCTTTCGAACTCAAGGACGAACTCATAAAACTGGCTTCGGCCAAAGAAAACCGCATCATGCTCAATGCCGGCCGCGGCAATCCGAATTTCATGGCGACCTTGCCGCGCCGCGCCTTCTTCCGGCTCGGCCTCTTTGCCGCCGCGGAATCCGAGCTTTCCTATTCCTACATGCAGAAATGGATCGGCGGCCTGCCCAATATCGAGGGCATCGAGGCGCGCTTCGAGCGCTTTACCAGCGAAAATCGAGATCAGGCCGGCGTGGCCTTTCTGCAGCGCGCGCTCAGCTATGTCCGCGACCAGCTGGGTCTCTCCGGCTCGCAGTTCCTGCATGAAATGGTCGAGGGCATTCTCGGCTGCAACTATCCCGTTCCGCCGCGCATGCTGAAGATCAGCGAGCAGATCGTCCGGGAATACATCGTCAAGGAGATGATAGGCGGCTCGCTGACGGGCGACAGCATCGATCTCTTCGCCGTCGAGGGCGGAACAGCCGCCATGACCTATATCTTCAACACGTTGAAGCAGAACGGCATCGTCAGCAAGGGCGACAAGGTCGCCATCGGCATGCCGGTGTTCACGCCCTATATCGAGATCCCCGAGCTCGACGAATACGGCCTTGTCGAAGTCGCGATCAACGCCGATCCGAAACAAGAATGGCAATATACCGACGAGGAGCTCGACAAGCTGAAGGACCCGAACATCAAGGTGTTCTTCTGCATCAATCCCAGCAACCCGCCATCGGTGAAGCTGGACGATCGCAGCCTCGACAGGATTGCGGATATCGTCAAGAACCACAGGCGGGACCTGATCATCCTGACGGACGATGTTTACGGCACCTTCGCCGATAATTTCCGGTCGCTGTTTGCGACCTGCCCAAACAACACCATTCTTGTCTACTCCTTCTCGAAATATTTCGGCGCCACTGGCTGGCGCCTCGGCGTCGTCGCCACCCACCACAACAACGTTCTGGATGACAAGCTTCATGCCTTGCCGAAGGCTACCAAGACGGCGCTCGACAGGCGTTATGGCTCATTGCTACCGAATGTCGAAAAGCTGAAGTTCATTGACCGCCTGGTCGCGGACAGCCGCACGGTCGCGCTGAACCACACCGCCGGCTTGTCGACGCCGCAGCAGGTCCAGATGGTGCTGTTCTCGTTGTTTGCGCTCATAGACGAGAACGACATCTACAAATCGACGCTGAAGAAGATCATCCGCAAGCGCGAGGCCGCGCTTTATCGCGAGCTCGGCGTTTCCGTGACCGACAATCCGAATTCCGTCGATTACTACACGCTTCTCGACCTCGAGGACATCTCCCTCAAGCTCTACGGAGCGGAGTTCGCAAAATGGGTCAAGAAGAAGTTCTCGGCTAACGAGCTGCTGTTCCGCATTGCCGACGAGACCGGTATCGTCTTGCTTCCCGGCCGCGGTTTCGGCACCCAGCAACCCTCCGGGCGTGCTTCGCTCGCGAACCTCAATGAATACGAATATGCGGCAATCGGCCGGTCGCTCCGCAAGCTGGCGGATGAGTACTACGAGGAATTCAAGAAGAAAGCGCCGAAGTGACATTCACGTCCCGGCTATGACGACCACCCGGCGTCCGCTCTCTACGTTCACGGGCGCGTTAAAGACCGGCATAGCTACGCCGCCGTGCCGGAGCCTTTCAACCTCGTCAGCCATCCGGCTATCTCATCGGCAAGCAGATCCGGGCATTCCCGGTGCGGCGTGTGTCCGATATCCGGCAGGATACGGCAGACACCGCGGCCGCTGGCAATCCTGCGGGGATGGGCAAGCGAACCGTATTCGTCCCGATCCCCGTGGATCGCCAGAACGGGACGACTGATCTTGGCGAGCGTCGGCTCCAGGCTCCAGGATTCGAACGCGGGAGACAGCCAGGTCTCGATCCACGCCTTGAGAACCCAATCGGCTTTTTCGCCATGGTAGCGGGTGAGCCGGTCCAGGGCTCCCGGCGCGGCGAAGGCCTCTTGGGCCGCCTTGATGCCGTCGACAGTCCGGTCTTCGACGAAGGCCTGCGCCGCAATGGTGACGATGGCTTCGCATCTCTGCGCAAAGAAGGCGCCGGTCTCGACAGCCATGCCGCCGCCGACGCTATGCCCACATGCCACGAAGCGGTCGATCGCAAAGCTGTCCAGAACGAACGGAAGCTGATGGACCGCCTCGTCGCGCAGGAAATTCAAATCGAGCCTGTCATGGCGTGCAGCCGACTGACCGAAGCCAAGCCTGTCATAAGCGATCACGCGCCGCTGAAGAGTCGTCGCCAGCAATGCCGGAAAATCTCTCCAGAGCGTGACGCATCCAAGCGAATCGTGATGCAGAATAACGGGCACGCCGCCGCTCTCCGAACGGGGTGTCCATGACTTGGCAAACAAATCTCCCCTTGGTGTCGCGATCCAGTGCTCGGCTTCCTCGGTATTTCGCATTCCAACCTCTAAGCTGCAATCAACCGCCCGGCGACGATAGCCGGACGGCAGCATTTTTCTTTCTTCATGTCCACGGCCTGGAAGCTATCGCGATTTTCAGAGAAATGCCTCGGGCATATCGAAGCATCCGAACGATTTGCCGCCAGCGATGATGTTTCGGCAGCAACGGATGCCGCGCTTTCGGAGAGCCCCAAGTTCCTTGCCGAAGACCTCGATCCATCAGGCCGGTGCGTACAACCCCGCCTGATGGGCTGACCGATCCAGCTCCTCGCGAAAATCGGGGTGGGCCAACCCAATGAGCGCCTTGGCCCGCTCGGCCACGGATTTACCCTTGAGATTGGCCCAACCATATTCCGTGACAACGATATGGATATCATTGCGTGATGTCGTCACCGGGCCCGTCAATGTGGGAACGATCCGTGAAAGCGTTCCTTTCGCCGCCGTCGCATGGCAGGCGATGATCGAGCGTCCGCCGCGCGAAGCATATGCGCCGCGCACGAAATCCACCTGACCGCCCGATGCGCTGAACTGCCTTCCGTTGACGAATTCGGAATTGCACGCACCGTTGAGATCGATCTGCAGCGTGGCGTTGACCGATACCGCGCGGTCGTTCTGCGCGATGACAAAGGGATTGTTCACATATTCCACCGGATGCGCTTCAATATCCGGATTATTGTTCAGGAAATCGTAAAGCGGCTTGTCTCCCAGCGCGAAGGTGAAGATCGATCGCCCGACATGGGTCTGCTTGCGACTGTTGTCGACCACACCCGCCTTGACCAGGGCGGCAAGCCCTGACGTCATCATCTCGGTATGGATGCTGAGGTGACGATGTTGCGAAAGACCGGCGCAAACGGCGTCGGGCAGCGCGCCGATACCCATCTGCAAGCAATCGCCATCGTCCACCAGGCCGGCGATGATCGCACCGATGGCATCATCGACATCCGAGCGCGGCGCAGGAGCGAGCGCCGGCAGGCTGACGTCATTCTCGACCACTGCCGCGACGCTCGACACCGGAATCATGCAATTGCCGCGCACATAGGGCATGTTGGGGTTGACCTCGAGGATCAGCCGCGTGCCGGGCTTGCGGGATACCGCAAGGGAATAATCGGTACTGGCGCCAAGGCTGAAATTCCCGTCCGCATCCATGGGCGAGACTGTGGCAATCAGCGTATCCACGCCGACATGCTCGACCAGGGAGCGCGGCACCTGGCTGAAATGGCACGGCACAAGGTCGACGGCGGGCAACATCTCCGTCATCCGCCTCTTGTCGAGGGCGCGCTCCACCCCTCCGTGAAAATAACTCATGGGAATGATGCGGTCGCGCAGGTCGAAATCGAACACGCTGGTGCCGGCTATGCCTGTGCAGAGCAGATAGTAGAGCCGGAGGTCCCTCACGGACCCCGCCCTGGCGCGCTCCGCGAGCGCCGCAAGAACGGCCGGCGGTTGGCCGGCGGCGATCGGCATGGCGATCTTGGCGCCGGATGGTATCAGGGCAACGGCCTCATGTGCGGAACGCAGGCGTTCGCGATAGAGCGTCTGATGAGTAGTGGCCATTGAATCCTCCCCTTGAACGCCACCGCCGAAACAAATTGGCATCCACCGCGTGATCGCATCCGACCTCACCTCCATGACCGTTGCGAGCGCTTCTTGCAGTAGGACGCACTGACATAAAAGCGCGCAACTTGCTGTTTGCGCAAGACCCGAACATCAACCCGCCGCCAGTGAAAGCGTCCCTCACGCTCGTCGCGCGTATGCGACCACGGACGGCAACATCCAGTTTTCGGTCGCCGAGATCGAACGCCCGGCTCAGGGCCACATCGAAGCGCTCAAGAAGAAGATCAGGGACTGCAGGACATGGCGCGGACGCTCACCATGCTCGCCGGCACAGCTCGCGCCAGTAATGGCGAGGGTAATCGTGAAATCCTGCGTTCCCGAAAGAGGCAAGAGAACCCCGAGCGAGTGGTTGTCTGACGGCGGCATGCGCGGGAAATGCCCGGCGCATGCCGCCCGATCATGCCGATTTAGAATTCCTCCCACTCGCCTTCGACTGCAGCGGCGGCGGATGCCGAGCTGCCGCCAAATGCGGCGGCCAGTTTGGAATTCAAGGAGCGGGCCGGCGATGCGACCGGCCTGGAGGTTTCCAGAGATGCGAATTTCTGTCCGGATTGCACGCGGCGCTGGACCGGACGCGGCGTGTGGATCGCAGCCGGCGCGCTGGCCGGCGAACCGGTCAGGCGGAACTGCGCCAGTCGTTGCGAAAGAGCAGAAACTTCCGTCGCAAGCGTGTGCGAGGCGGCATTCGATTCTTCCACCATCGCCGCATTCTTCTGGGTCGACTGGTCCATCTGGTTGACGGCCGTATTGATTTCCTGAAGCCCGGTAGATTGTTCGCGAGCCGATTGAACGATCGCATGCACGTTGCGGTCGATCTGCTGCACTTCCTGGACGATGCCCTGCAAGGCATCGCCTGTCTCGGTCACGAGCGCGACGCCGTGCCGGACCTGATCGCCCGACGAGCTGATCAAGGCCTTTATCTCCTTGGCGGCACCGGCAGAACGCTGCGCCAGTTCGCGAACTTCCTGCGCCACCACGGCAAAACCCTTGCCCGCCTCACCCGCGCGGGCAGCCTCGACGCCGGCGTTGAGCGCAAGCAGGTTGGTCTGGAAGGCAATCTCGTCGATGACGACGATGATGTTCGAGATGGATTTCGACGAGCCCTCAATGTCATGCATCGCCTCGACCGCACGCCGGACGATCTCGCCCGACCGCTCGGCGTTCTGCTTTGTACGGGCAACCATCGAGCCTGCTTCTTCGGCTCGATTGGTGGAATCCTTTACCGAAGTCGTGATCTGTTCGAGCGCTGCGGCAGTTTCCTCCACCGATGCCGCCTGCTGCTCCGTCCGGCGTGCGAGGTCGTCGGCAGCGGAACGGATTTCGTCGGCACCGCTTTGTATCACGGAGGCATTCTGGTTGAATGAAAGCATGGCGGAGCGAAGCTTGGCCACCGATGCGTTGAAATTCGTCCGCGTCTCGTCCAGGGCAGCCGTGAAAGGCTGCTCGAGTGTAGTCGTCATGTCGCCGTCGGCAAGTTTCGCCAGACCCACCGCCAGTTCGCCGACGGCGAACTTGACATCGGCCTCCTGCGCCTGGTGAACCCGCGCACGCTCGATGCGTTCGGCCTCCTGCTGCGCGCGGCCGGCATGCGCCTCCGCCTCCAAACGCGCTCTCTCGCGATTGCTTTCCAGAAGAAGATTCAACGATTGCGACAGATCGCCAAGCTCGTCCTTTGCGCCAATGTCCTTAAACCGCACATCGAGCCTACCCGCGGCAAGCTCCGCGGTCTCGCCGATGACATTGGAGATGCGGCCGATGAAGCGCCGTGCGATCAGCCATCCCGCGAAACCGAGCAGCAACGCCGCCGCCACCGTCGTCGCGACCGCATCCCAGATCATTCTGTAGAGCTGCGCAAACAGCGTTGCCTTCGGCACGGAGATGATGGCGAACCAATCCGATCCCTCCACCAGTTTGACGGGAACGGCGACGGCAAGGGACGCCGTGCCATCCTGGCTCGTTATCTCCTGCTCGATGCCCGGCTTGGCAATCAAGCCGTCCCATCCGGCGGTTTCCGCACCGCTTTGCGAGAGGCTTTTTCCGATCAGCCCCGCGTCGGGATGGCTGACGATCTTGCCAGCGCCGGTCACCAGTCCGACAAAACCGCTTCCCATCGGGCGGATGGCGGAAAACGCCTTATTGGTATCCTGAAGCGATAGATCGAGCCCGGCAACGCCGACCGGCTTGCCATCGACAATGATCGGCTCGGCAACGGAGGTCATCAGGACATCCTTGCCATCCACCGCATAGGAATAGGGCTCGAGAATGATCGTTTTGCGTTGGTTGAACGGGATCTGGTAGTAATCGCCCGCACCTGAAACAGTGTAGTCTGCCAGCGCCGTGTGCGTAATCTGACCGCCGCTGCGAACCCAGTACGGTATGTAGCGACCCGTCTGGTCGTGCCCTTCCTTGCCGACGAAATCCTTGTCCTTGCCATCGAACGCGTTCGGCTCCCAACCCGTCCAGGTTCCAAGAATTTCGGGATTGGCCTGCAGGATATTGAGCAGGATCTTGTCGGCTTTGGCGCGATCGGCGTCACCGATCTGTTTCATCGTCGCCAGGACGGTATCCAGGCTGTCGGCGATGCGCACCTTGCCGCCGATATCCCTCTCGACCTTGAGGGCCTCGGCCCTCGCGATCCCGCGCATCTGCTCGATGCTGCCGGTACGAACATCGGTGTAGGAACGATAGAACAGAACACCGGAAGCGGCGACGACCGCCACGACGCCGCAAGCAGCGATAGAGAACAAATTACGACTTGTCGTTGATCCAAACAGCATTCACCCCTCCCAATTCGTGCTGAAATTCCATTTAATTCAAGGTAAAACTTCCAATCGCCAGTCAAAAATCCGAATTCGCGCAGCCTTTTCGGGCCTCAACTTTAAATTCATAGCAACTTATGATTAAAAAACGGTTCTTGAGGCAGAATAGCTCCGATTTATCTATCGGAGACCGTATGGAAATGCTCGCGATCCGCGCATATCATAATGCTTGCAACACATTGAAATATAAAGGAATTTCTTGGCGGTAACGGACCGTGCGGTGCCGGCGCTCTATTCGGCCCGATCAGCCGCGCGCCAGCCCATCAAAACGGCCTCTTCGCCCCCCGCCGGCGGCGGCGATCTTGCCACGAGGACAACCTCAAGCGAGCCGGGCCGCCGGTTCCTTTGTTCCGGATAGCAAGAGGCTGTCCCTCGAACACCGTCTTGTTGCGAATGGCATTTGAACGCGTGCCATCTCCGGCCGGAAGACGCTCGATCGGGGTCGCCGATGTCGTCCCTCTCGACACCCGAGCGTCGTCGGGCCAGATACGCTTGCCCTATTGCACGACGATACGGGAGCCGGTGCTCACACGGCCATAGAGATCGATGATATCCTGTGCGAGGAGACGGATGCAACCGGCGGAAACCGCCTTGCCGATCGACGACGGTGCATTGGTTCCATGCACGCGATAGTAGGTGTCCTGCCCGTCCTTGTATATGTAAAGAGCGCGCGCGCCGAGAGGGTTGCCAGGGCCTCCATCCACACCATCTTTGAAGCGCCCGTAGTGCTCCGGGCTGCGTCGGATCATGTTGGCCGTTGGAACCCAGCGCGGCCAGGTGCGCTTGAGCGCGATTGTCGCGGTCCCGCGAAAACTCCGGCTCATGGGCCCGACGCCCACCGCATAGCGAATGGCCCTGCCGCCCGGCCTGACGAAATAGAGGAAGCGTGCCCGCTGGTCGACGACGATGGTGCCCGCCGGCTCGCTCGTTTCGAAGTCGACCTCCCGGCGAATATGGTCAGGATTCATCTTTGCGACATCGACAGCTGGAATTCTGAATCCCGCGTCGATCATTTCGCGATATAGATATGCCGGGTCGTCGCCTTCGTCCGCGGTCGTTATCAGGCTCGGCGTATCGGATACGGCCGAAGATACGGTCACACTGCTGCTGGAGAGTTCGATATCTTCAGCTTTGGTTGAACACGCCCCAAGCATGAACAGTGCAACAGCCACAAACACCCACGTCATCTTCCAGTTTCTCAATCCTATTCTCCAACCTCGTTCGTTAGTTTTCAGTCGCGGAGAGGACCGACTGTGAGAAAAAGGCGAAAGGATGTACACAGGTTGAGTTTAGTCGCAGGCAGAGACTTTAAGATGTAGCCTGTTGCAGGAGCGGCACAGGTTCGGAAACCGGGACATGGCCGCGTCAGGCGGCGCCTGCGACCGGTTGCGCCGCCCGCCGCTTCCTGCAATGCAGTTGGGAATATCGATTCGAAGCATCATTGCGAGGCTCCATGATTTCCGGAAAACCCGAGAAAGGCCCGATTGCCGGCATCGCGCTCGCCTGCGCCGGCTATGCCTGCTTCGCGCTGCAGGATGCGATGGTGAAGTGGCTTGTCGCCAGCTATGAAGTGCCGGAGATCCTTTTCATGCGCAGCCTCGTCATCGTCGTGGTCGCCGGCGTGCTCGTGCGCTACCGGCGCCACCCGTCGATCTTCCAGAGCCCATATCGGGGCACGGTCGTTCTGCGCGCTGCATTGATGCTGCTTGCCTGGCTCCTGTTCTACAACGCGGCCCGCCATTTGGGCCTGGCCGAACTCACGACGCTTTATTTCTCGGCGCCCATTATCGTCATGGTCCTGTCGATCTTCATCCTCAAGGAGAAGATAGGCGCGGGTCGCTGGATCGCCTGCATAGGCGGCTTCATCGGTGTCGCGATCGCCGCAAATCCCAGTCATTCTCCAAACCTCGTGCCCGCTCTGATGTGTGTGGTTGCGGGTTTCTGCTGGGCGTGGAGCACGATCCTCATCCGCCTCGTCAGCCGAAGCGAGACGACGCTCACCCAGATGTACGCCACGAGCCTGCTGTTCGGGATAGCCTGCGCGCTGTCATTTCCGTGGATATGGAAAACGCCTGATGTCAGCGGCTGGGCGCTCATGCTGGGGCTTGGCGTCATCTCGACCATCGGGCAATTCCTGCTCTACGAAGGTTTCCGATACGCCCCCGCTTCCACGCTTGCGCCGATCGAATATAGCGGCCTCGTATGGGCCTTCATTTACGGGTACTTGATCTGGGCCGAGATCCCGGCCGCGAATGTCTTCGTCGGCGCACTTCTCATCATCGCCTCGAGCCTGCTGCTCGTCCTGTGGGAACGCCGCATGGAGGGCGCGCGCAAGAAGAGCGCCCAATACTAGCAGGGCCGACGCCGTCGATATCCGTTCAATGGAATAGCCTCGGCGCCGTCAGCACCGAGGCCGAGGTGAAATTTGCTTGTTCAGCCTGTATTGTCAGGTCACGATCCACAAGAGCATGACGCCCGATACAGGTCATCTTGAAAGACTTCGAGCGAGAGACATCTGATTGAGGAAGCCGATGGTTCGGTATGCATTGAAGGCGAAAGCTTGGACATGACATTGCAGATCAAACGAATCTACGAACCCGCAGCCGAGGAAGACGGAACGCGCATCCTTGTCGATCGGCTATGGCCCCGCGGCGTCAGCAAGGAGGAAGCGCATATCGACCTCTGGCTGAAGGACATAGCGCCCAGTGCCGAGCTTCGACGCTGGTTCGGTCACGATCCCGACAGGTGGGACGCGTTTCGCCAGCGCTACCTTGCCGAACTCCAGAGCAATCCGGTGGCCGTCGATGAACTCAGGCGAAAGATCGGCGGATCGACGGCAACGCTTCTTTACGGCGCCAAGGACACCGAGCACAATAACGCCGTGGTGCTCAGTGATTTCATCGGCAGCCGCTAGCCCCCGGCATCGATGGCCTCCAAGTCGCCGACGCGCTATCTTTTATTGCTGGGCGGAAGCAGCGCGATTGCGCTCAAGCTCCAGCTGATGGATCTGCTGTTCGAGCCTGGCAATCACGCCGTCTTTCTCGGCCAACGCCGCCTGGACCGCCGCTGCCTCGAACATCTGCGGAATGTGCTGGGGACAGTTGGCATCCCAAGCCGCGACATCGAACAGGATCACCTGCTCGACGCGCGCCTTGTACCCCTCCGGAAACAGCCGCCCGGCCAGCGCTTCGTCTCCTTCGACCACCCTTGCCTTTCCCCAGATCTTGACGCGCTGGCGATAGGCATAGTCGATGAGGAAAAGATGGGCCTTCGGATTCTCTTCCAGGTTCCCCTGCGTGATGTACTGACGGTTTCCGGCAAAATCGACGAACGCGATGGTCTTGGTGTCGAGAACCCTCAGGAAACCCGGCGGCCCGCCACGGTGTTGAACATAGGGCTGGCCTTCGGCATTCGCCGTCGCCAGGAAAGCGGTCGTCCGGCTTTCGATGAAGGCCTTCAGGTCCGTCGAGATTGCCGTCTGCCACGAACCTCCCGTCTCCATTCGTTCATAGGCCCGCCGGGATCCTTTGCGAACCTGGATCGCCTTCACTATTGGACTGAACGCTATATCGCTGGCATGGCCAGAATTCGTCTCGGACATGGTTCACCTGATTGGGCAGGGGTTGTTGTCGATCACAGAGATATGCCGGCCGCACAAACGAGCGGCCGGCCGGCATCAGACGGCTTTTCCGGCCCTGACAATCGGAAAGTCGATGTCCGTGTCGGCGACCTTGTTGATGTAGTTTGTCCATGTATTCAGGGCGACATGCAGCACGATCTCGATGATCTGGGCATCGTCGTAGCCCGCAGCCCTGACGGCCTCCACGTCGTCCTGTGTGACGCTGCCGCGCTCGCGCGCAACCTTGACCGCGAAGATGATCGCGGCCTCGGCCTTCGGATCGGTGGACCGTCCCTGCCGATTTGCTTCCATTTCGGATGCGCTTAGTTTGGCCAGGGTCTCGCCGAGATAGCTATGTGCCGAAAGGCAATAGTCGCAACCGTTAACCTCGGCGACCGCCAGCGCTATGCGGTTCCGTGTCTGGACCGAGAGCTTGCCCTTTGAAAGCGCCCCAAAAAGACCAAGGTGGCCTTCCAGCGACTGGGGACTCACCGCCATCAGGCGAAAGAGATTCGGCGCGACGCCGAGTTGTTGCTTGACGGCGTTCAGCAGGGGCTGTGATGCCGACGGTGCCGCTTCGATAGAGGCGGGAATGGCAATGCGGGACATGGGATTTCCTTTCTTCGTGACCCGCAACAAAAGTTAGATACTTTCGAATTCCGCGACTATCGTCTATAAATGGGAATGATCCTCTCATTTTATGGAAATCATGCCAGACCGCCTCGAAGCCATGTCGATCCTCGTATCTGTCGCCGATGAGGGCAGTCTCTCGGCAGCGTCGCGCAGACTTGATCTTCCGCTTGCCACCGTCAGCCGCAAGATTTCGGAACTTGAGGCACATCTGGGAACACGCCTTTTCCAGCGCGCGGGACGCGGCCTGATCCTGACGGAAATCGGAAGGGACTACACGTCCGCGTGCCGCCGCATCCTGGAGGATGTAACGGAAGCCGAGCGTCTGGCGTCCGGCGAGTTTCGTGCGCCGAAGGGCAATCTCGTCGTCACGGCGCCGCTTGTCTTCGGCCGGCTGCATCTCCTTCCCGTCATTGTCGAATTTTTGAAGACTTATCCCGAGATCGACGTTCGCCTGGTCCAGTCGGACCGGCTTTTCGATCTTCCCGAGGAGCATGTGGACCTGGCAGTGCGCATCGGCAAGCCACCCGACAGCAGCCTTCTGTCACGCAATATCGGAACGACCCGGCGCGTCATCTGCGCCAGCCCCGGCTATTTGATGGAGCATGGCAGTCCCCAGAAACCGGATGACCTGCAACAACATGTCTGCGTCAGCTTCGAAGGCTTGATGTCGACGCAGTCATGGTCCTTTCGAAAGGACCGATCCGAAGAGAATGTAGCAATTCATTCGCGCCTTGCCGTCAACACAGCGGAAGCCGCCATAGATGCCGCCGTCGCCGGGCTCGGCCTGGTTCGCGTGCTCTCATACCAGGTTCAGGATCTCGTCGCGCAAGGGCTCTTGAAAACAGTGCTCGACGAGGCCGAACAAGACCCCTGGCCCATCAGCATTCTTTACCCGTCACGCGGGCTGGTTCCGCAGAAGGTAAGGGTCTTTCTCGATTTCGCGACACGCGGGTTGAAGCGCCGCCTCGATCCGCCTGCGAGCCATGCCCATGATTGAGACACCGCAACGGGAAGGATACGAAGGCCGAAACAATCCCAACAGCCGGCTGTATCGAGCGTGCAAGGATGCTTCTATGTCTTCTGCGCTCGCGCCACAGGCGAACATCGGCGCTCGTCATCCAGCCCGACGACCCGATTTGAAGACACACATAGAAGGCGTGGAATCCTTCAGGCGCAACATTTAAGGGAGAAATTTTACTCCTCGTTCACCTTATGATTACTAAGGTCGCCTTGCCAATAACAAGGAAGTACCGATGAAGAAGATTTTCATTGCCGTCGTTGCCGCTGCAACGCTCGCAGCGCCTCTTGCCAATGCGCAGGAATGGCCCCGTCGCCACCATGACCGTCATGGAGACGTGCATCGCAACGCTCCCCCGCACGGACCCGGACGTCCCGGATGGGGACCGCATCGCGGCAAGGACGTGCGCGGTTACTATCACGGCTATCAGGGTTACCGCGATCGGCGGCCCGGCTATCGTCGCCACAGCGACGGCCTCTGGTATCCTGCAGCCGCATTTGCACTCGGTGCGATCATCGGCGGCGCCTTGAACAACTAAGCATCGACGCGACGATAAAATACACAGAAAGCCGGAGCCATGCTCCGGCTTTTCATCCGTCTGCGATCATGATCGTGCGGAGAGTTGATAACGCTCGGCCAGGACCGCGGACATGAGCTCGACAAGCTCGGCAACACGGCCGGTCTTCTCCCAGGAGTAGATCGACGTGACCATTGCCGTCTCCATACCCAGAAACCCCGCCGGCCGGATATCATAGTCCTTGACCGTGCTGATCGGAATCAGGGAGATGCCAAGGCCGGCTTCGACGGCAACAAGCACGCTATTGAGACTTGTGCTGGTAAAGGCGACATAGAAGCGGCGGCGTTCACGTTCCAGACGCTCGAACATCGTTTCACGATAGAGACCACCCACGGAAAAAGCGACCAGCGGAATGGGATCGACCCAGATGCGGGGCGCTTTTGCACTTTCAAACCAGCCCACGGCCTCCGGAAAGCTCGCCCGATGATCGGCGCTTGCCGTCGTCTCCTTGACGACCACGATGTCGAACTCCCCAGTGCGAAAGCGTCGGGTAAGATCACGGCTGAGACCGGTCGTCACATCGAGGCGGATCTCGCGATGCGCTTCCGAAAAGGACGCGAAGGTTTCGCTCATCGGCAAGGTGACGATGTCGTCTGGAAGTCCAATACGAATAGCGGCCGTGCCGGCAGGATCGGCAAGCAGCGTTTCAGCCTCGTGTTGCAAAGAGAGAATGCGCCGGGCGTAGCCTAGAAGCCGCTCGCCTGCCTCCGTCGCCCTGACGGGTCGATCCGTTCGATCGATAAGGACGCGGTCGACCGCCTGCTCGAGACGGCCGAGCTGCTGGCTGATCGTCGATTGGGTCATGTGCAGCCGCTCGGCGGCGGCGGTGAAGCTTCCGGTATCCGCTATGGTGACAAAGGCGCGCAACAGGCGTTGATCCAACATAATCCATCAGACCTTCGAATGATCGGGTTGCGACATGCTATCCGAACTTTTCACATCCACATCCTATCCTTGTATCATGCACAATATGAATATGATCTATGGAAACATTTAATTTCAGAATGTCGGCAATTTCACCTACATTCGAGCCGGCTCCCGCGCCGCCCAGCTGCGACCAGGCGAGTCCAGCCCCTCGAGCCGGACTATCTGTTCAGGACAATCGGGCCGCACGCAAACATGACAATCAAGAGAGTTGTGATGACGAAACCGATGTTTCCTGCCGCCTGCGCAATGCGGCTTTGCCGAGGTTCTGGCAATCGCGGCAGTCGATAAGCCCAAAGGCACGTTGAAGCGGCGTATCGGCCGCCGCCCCCTAAACACTATTGAAAACAGGAGGAGATGATAGGTGCGAAGAAGACTCGCTATCAGCGTTATGGTCTTCATGACATTTATCGTTACTCCGCTTTTTGCATCGGAACGGACAATGAGCGAGGCAAAGCTATTTGCGGCGGCTTCCAGCGATGATATCGGCGAGATCCGGACACTTCTTGCCGGCGGCGTGGATATCGATGCGCGAAACAAATCGGGCGAAACCCCGCTGCTGGTGGCAACACATAAAAACAATATCGAGGCGGCCAAGGCGTTGATCGAGGCCGGCGCGGACGTGAACGCCAAGGACATGATCCTGGACAGCCCCTATCTGTATGCCGGAGCGCGCGGCCATCTTGAAATTCTGAAGATGACGCTTGGCCATGGTGCGGATCTCAAAAGCACGAACCGGTTCGGCGGCACAGCCCTCATCCCGGCTTCGGAACGCGGGCATGTCGAGACGGTTCGAGCGTTGATCGAAGCGGGCGTCGATGTGGACCACGTCAACAACCTCGGCTGGACCGCCCTGATCGAGGCCATCATCTTGAGCGATGGCGGAGAACGGCATCAGCAGATCGTTCAAGCCCTGGTCGATGCGAAGGCCGACGTCAATCTTGCCGACGGTGAAGGAGCGACGCCTCTCCAGCTCGCCCGCAGTCGCGGCTACGCGACAATCGCCGACATTCTCCTCAAAGCCGGCGCAAGATAAAGAGACCACCATGAACAAGGAATCGCCATTCCTTTGCGAAGCGATCGAACTCGCCTACTCGAATTCCGAACAGGGCGGTCGTCCGTTCGGAGCTCTCGTCGTTAAAGACGACAATGTCATCGCAACCGGCGTCAACGAAATCCTCAGCACCAACGATCCGACGGCTCACGCGGAGATGACCGCCATCCGCCTCGCCAGCCGGAAGCTCCAGTCAGCCAGCCTTAAGGGATGTACCGTCTATGCTAGCGGCCACCCCTGCCCCATGTGCATGGCGGCGATGCGGCTGGCGGGCATAGATCGGGTCGTCTATGCCTACTCCAATGATGACGGCGCGCCGTTTGGCCTTTCGACCGCAGCGATTTACGAGGATCTGGCCAAGCCCTTCGCCGAGCAGTCGATGAAAATCGATCATGTCGCGGTTCGCTTGAAATCACGGCCCGACCTCTACGCCGACTGGAAGCGCCGGCAGGAAACCCGAGCTTAAATTATGGAAAAGACCACCCTGCCAACTTCCACGGGCCCGCTTCTGCTGGCCGTTGCGATCATCGGACTCAACTTGAGGCCTTTTATCACCAGCATCGGGCCGCTTGCCGCCGATATCCGGGCGGAAACCGGCCTTGGGCTGCAGGGCATGTCCCTTCTGACGCTTGTGCCGATGATCCTGATGGGGCTCGTCGCCTTCGTCGGCCCCTCGCTTCAAAGCGGAATAGGCGCACGCCGGTCGATAATCGCGGCGCTTGCCGTGCTGGGAACGGGATCGGTCCTGCGTCTCTTTTCCAACTCGGGCTGGGCGCTGGTGGCAACGGCGGCGGTGATCGGTTTCGGCGTCGCAATCGTGCAGGCTGTATTCCCGGGCGTCATAAAACGCATGTTTCCGGCAAACGCCGCCCGCGTCATGGGCCTCTACTCCTCGATGCTGATGGGCGGCGGCGCATTCGGGGCAAAAGTCTCGCCGCTCATCGCCGACACGACAGGCGACTGGCACATGGGCCTCGCGTGGCTTGCCATCCCCGCCGTGGTCGCCGTCTTTCTCGCATGGGTCTATCTGCCATCGGATGACCAATCCGGGCCGGCCGGGAATGTCGCCTCAGGATTGCTCAGGCGCCCGCGTACCTGGCTCCTGATGGCCTGTTTCGGGCTCGTCAACGGTGGTTATTCTTCCGCCGTCGCATGGCTGGCGCCGTCTTATCAGGCACAAGGATGGAGCGGCCCCGCAAGCGGAAGCCTGCTCGCAGTCATGGCCGTATGCCAGGCCGCGTCGGCGCTGTTCTTTCCCATGCTGATCGGCCGGGACGGCGATCGCAGAAAGTGGGTATGGCTGACGCTCCTGTTTCAAGCGGCGGGCTTTGCGGGCCTGGGGTTCTGGCCACAGCTTGCGCCCTCGGTCTGGGCCGCATTGATCGGCGCCGGGCTCGGCGGTTGTTTCGCGTTGTCGATGGTGGTGGCGCTCGACCATCTGGCGGTCCCCGCGCACGCCGGGGCCTTGTCGGCCCTGATGCAGGGCGGCGGCTTCCTGATCGCGGCTATTCCGCCGTGGATCGTCGCAGTTCTGCATGATCTGACAGGCGGCTACCAGGCTGGCTGGATGCTCCACCTGACAAACGTGATGATCGTCATGGTACTGACGTATCGGCTGGCTCCACACACCTACGAAAAGGCGCTGCCGATGACGAAAGAGGTCGCGATACGCGATCCGAAATGCATCGCGTAGCGCCATTCACCAGGAAGCCGGCCCCTCCACGCTCGATGTCCTCGATCAATTCCAGGAAAGGTGCATAACGGTTTTCCGTCCGGCATTGCGTGAAAACAAAAGGATGGAGCGTTTTCGCAGTTCGAAGAAAGGCGGAAAGGCTCCAGAGCCCTTCAGATTGAGTTTCACCGGTCCCTATCACGCGTCGGAAGCGGCGAATGCAACCATATTCCTGCCGTTTGCCTTCGCCGCATAGAGATTCCTGTCCGCGGCATCGAGACACTTTTCGGCATCGAAGCCTGCTTCGCACCATACCGCGCCGATGCTTACGGAAACGCGCACGATCGCTCCGGAAGACACGCGAACGTCCAGATGCGCGATGGCCAGCCTGATCGCCTCGGAGCGTTCGGGCATGTCTTCGGCCGACAGTCCGCCAAAGAAAAGCACAAACTCCTCGCCTCCCAGGCGGCCCGCGAGGTCGTCGCGACCGCAATGGGCATTCAGCACCTGACCTGCACAGCGCAGAACCTCATCGCCGGCCGCGTGCCCGTATCGATCGTTGATCGACTTGAAATGGTCGAGATCGAGAAACAGCAAACCTCCCGACATGCCCGATTTGCCGAAGCCGTCCAGATCCTCCTGAAAGGCCTGGCGATTGAGAACATTCGTCAGCCCGTCGCGCCGTGACTGCAGCCGTAGCTCCTCATAGGCGCTGGCAAGCCGCAAGAGCGCATCTGCTGCCCGCGCTTCGGCTCTCCGAAGCTTTTCCGACTGACGAAAATGGAAGGCGGAAACGGGGATCGCTATGGTCAGCGGGCAAAGGATGGCCATCATCAACCCGAGGCCATCAACCTGGCCGCCGAGAGCAGGAACGATGCTGAAGCAGATCGCCAGGGAAGCCGCGAGAGATAGGAAGCCGGTCAAAACGGCTTTGATCAGAACAATGCGCATAGCAAAACCGCCGGATCAATTGCACCCAGGTCCATTAGCTATGATTTCCTTAAGATCCTCTACGCGAATACGTAAAACACCATTCATTTGCGGAAAGGATTGCCCCACCGGCAGATTTGCCTGGATCACCGGATAGAAACTCCGGAAGGCTGCAAAGCGGCTTAGCCGCCAGTGCCTGCCCTACTTTCACTCCATCGCTGCGACGGCTGCTATGACGACCGTCTCAAGGCGTAGTGCTTGAGAATATCGACCATGTTGCTGTCCGAAGGGACTTCCCGCAGATCGGCGCGCTCCGCCACGGAATCCAGATGATGGAGCAGCAACTCTTCGGCCGCCTTGCCATCCCCGGACATGAGGGCCGTGATGATGCGTTCATGCTCGTCCACAGCGCATTCCGTTGAATGGTTGCGGGCAAAGCGGGCAAGAATGAGGGAACAGCGTGAAACCACCTCGCGCACGAAGCGGGTCAACGACGGCGAGCCCGTGAGTTCCGCCAGAAGTATGTGAAACTCACCCGTCAAACGAATGGACAGAGACGAATTGCTGGATTTCGCCTGCTGCTCGGATCGAACGTGGGCACGAAGCCGGTCGCATTCCTTCTTGCTGAGCTGCCCGGCAAGCCTGCGAACGACTTCGGCTTCCAGCATGCGCCGCAGCGAAAATATGTCCCGCGCCTCTTCTGCCGATGGCGCGGCAACGGATGCGCCCTTATTGGCCTCTATGTCCACGAGCCCATCGCCACGCAGCTGCTGAAGTGCGGCCCTGACACTCGTGCGGCTGACTTCGAACTGCTCCGCGATAATGTCCTCGGCCAATTTTGTTCCCGGCTTGAGGGCCTGCTCGAGAATGGCCTCGCGCAACGCATTGTACACAAAATTGGCGCGGCTCGGCTTTTTTTCCACGTCTGTCAATTCCCCACCCCGGCATCGGCGGCAACAGAATCACTGCCGTGCCCAACCTTTACAAGAATATCAGCGCGGCTTCAAAACGCGATGTTGTATTACGTATACTTTCATTGTATACAACCAATGTGTGCGAAGTTTAACCGTGCGGGGGAGCATGGCGTCGCGCATATCTGAAAATGGGGAGGAAATTTATGAAATATGGGATCTTGTGGGCTGGCGTCGCTTGCGCGTTCGCCACGCTGGGCATGTTGACTCCGACGATTTCCCGAGCCGACACGCTCGATGCGGTAAGGCAGCGCGGCAAGGTGGTATGCGGCGTATCGCTTGCCAACCCTGGCTTCGCGGCACCGGACGACAAGGGGCGGATGGAAGGCTTCGATGCCGATATCTGCCGCGCGGTCGCCGCGGCGGTGTTTGGCGACGGCGAAAAAGTGGAGTTTGTTCCGACCAACATCAATACTCGCTTCCAGGCGCTTCAGTCCGGCGAGATCGACATCCTGTCCCGGCAGACGACGCTGACCTTTTCCCGCGATGCCTCGCTCGGCCTCGATTTCGGCCCTTACGTCTTTTTCGACGGCCAGGGACTGATGGTTCCGAAATCACTGGGGATCACCAGCGCCAAGGAGCTGAAAGACGCCGCGATCTGCACCCTGCCCGGAACGACCACGGCTCAAAATCTCAGCGATTTCTTTGCAGCCCAAGGCGCCAAGTTCGAAATGGTGGTATTCGAGAGCCCTGACGAAAATCGCGCCGCCTTCTTCAGCGGCCGTTGCGAGGCCATTTCCTCCGATCGTTCCGACCTGGCCTCGATCCGAGCGGTTGCCAACAACCCCGACGACTACGTGGTTCTTCCCGAAACCATTTCGAAGGAACCGCTCGCGCCGGCAGTTCGGCAGAACGATTCCAACTGGCGGGACATCGTATCCTGGTCCATCTGGATGCTGATGGCTGCCGAAGAGAAGGGCATCAGCCAGGGCAACGTCGACGAAAAGCTGAAAAGCGACGACCAGGAAATCCAGCGCATGCTCGGCGCGACGGACGAGCTCGGTCCGATGCTGAAGCTGGACAAGAAGTGGGGCTATAACATCATCAACTCGGTCGGGAACTACGGTGAGATCTTCGACCGCAATCTCGGCGAAAAGACTCGCCTGGGTCTGACGCGCGGTCCGAATACGCCATGGAATGCCGGGGGCCTGCTGTATGCCCCGCCTTTCCGCTAAGGAAACCGGTCCCGTATTCGGCATTCCGAATACGGGACATCCCCGGCCCTCGAATTTTCGGAAGAATGCATGACCTTGCTTCATGATGTGAGGTATCGCGCGCTGTTCTATCAGTGCCTGGTGGTCGCGCTCGTCGCCGTCCTCGGCTGGTCCATGTTCACGACGGCGAGCCAGAATTTGGCCAAGCAGGATATCGCGACCGGCTTCGGCTATCTGTCAAGACAGGCAGGCTTCGTCATCAGCGAAGCGGCGATCGACTACCAGCCAAGCGACACTGTCGCGCGTGCTTTGCTGGTCGGCATCGCCAATACCGTGAAAGTCTCGCTGTTATCGGCACTATTTGGCACCTTCATCGGCTTGCTCGTTGGTATCGGGCGAATGTCGCGCAATCCATTGCTGCAGCGCTTGATGCTTGTCTATGTCGAGCTGCTGCGCAACGTTCCTTTGTTGCTGTATCTGCTCTTCTGGTATGCGCTGGTCATAAACGTCTTGCCACCGGTTCGTGCGGCGCTGGAAATAGCTCCGCATGTCTATCTTTCCAACAGCGGGCTTGCCGTTCCCGCCGTATCGGCAGCGGATGGATTTGCTCTTCCATTGACTGCGATTGTCATCGGGCTGATGGCAGCCGTTCTCGTCCATCGTATTGCATTGCATCGCCGTCTCGCTCACGGACAACCCAATTATGGCGGCACAATTGCGTTTGCCGTTGCCGTCGCTCCGCTCCTGCTGGTCTGGCTTGTATACGGAGTCAACTTGAGCTGGGACAATCCCCAGCCGGGTCGCTTCCGCCTGAGCGGCGGCCTGCAGATCCGGCCTGAATTCGTGGCGCTTCTCTTCGGCCTCGCGCTCAACGTGTCGGCAAACGTAGCCGAGATCGTACGGGCCGGAATTCAAGCCATCGGCAAGGGGCAATGGGAAGCCTCGATGGCGCTGGGCCTTTCACGCGGCCGTACAATGCGTTTGGTCGTGTTGCCGCAGGCGTTGCGGATCATGATCCCGCCGCTCACGAACATATATCTGACCGTCTTCAAGAATAGCTCGCTGGCGATCGCTATCGGCTATCCCGATCTTGTCATGGTGTCGAATACCATCATGAACCAAACCGGACAGGCCATGGAAACGATAGCGGTGTTCATGGCGGTATATCTCGGCCTTTCCATTGTGATCTCGCTCCTCATGAACTGGTCCAATGCCCGCATTGCGTTGAGGGAGCGCTGACGATGGCCGATATGGATCTGCAATTGACCGCCGTTGCATCGGAACGGCCACCCAGACGGCAGGCCCAGTGGATACGGACATGGTTCGGGACACCAGGCAACACCGTGGTTACGCTTGTCTGCGCCGGCGCCTTGTTCACACTGGGAAGGCTGGTGATCGATTGGCTGCTTGTAAACGCCACATTCGCCGGAACGCCGGCCGACTGCAAGAGCGCCACGGGTGCGTGCTGGCCGTTTCTTGCCGCCAAGCTGCGCTATATGCTGTTCGGCTTCTATCCCTTTGAAGAGCAGTGGCGGCCACTTCTGGCATTGATCCTGTTCGTCGGCGGCGCCCTGGTGTCGATGCTGCCGCGGTTATGGGGGCGGGCCCTGCTTGGCGCGTGGTTCCTGGTGCTGATGCCGGTGCTTTATATTCTCATGGCAGGAGGTTTTTTCGGCCTGATGCCCGTGCCGACCAGCCAATGGGGAGGCCTGCCGCTCTCGTTCCTGCTTTCCTTCGTCGGGCTGGCCTGCGCTCTGCCCTTGGGAATCCTCCTGGCCCTCTCCCGCATATCCGATCTGCCGATCATCCGCATCCTCGCGATCAGTTTCATCGAGATCGTGCGCGGCGTTCCGCTGATCAGCATCCTGTTCATGGCCACGGTGATGCTGCCCCTGTTCATGCCGGACGGCATCACGATCGACAAATTGGTCCGGGCGCAGGTTGCGATCATCATTTTCGCCGCCGCCTATATCGCCGAAATCGTCCGTGGCGGCCTGCAGGATGTTCCGAGGGGGCAGAGCGAGGCCGGATCGTCCCTGGGTCTGCATTATTGGCTGGTCATGTACAAAATCGTACTTCCGCAAGCCATGAAGAAAGTCATCCCGCCGCTGGTCGGCCTGTTCATCGGCTTTTTCCAGGACACGACGCTTGTGACCATCGTCGGTCTTCTCGATTTTCTCGATACGGTGCGGTCTGCGATGCGCGACCCTGCCTGGCAAGGCATTGCGGTCCTGGAGGGCTACCTCTTCGCAGCAGCCGTCTATTTCGCCTTCAGCGCATTGATGGGCAGCTACAGCCGGTTTCTGGAGCGCTATTTCAGGACAACGCACGACTAGGAACGGTCAGCCCGGCTTAATCGCCGTCTCGACATCGGCCCGCTGCGATGACGGATCGGACCGTGGCGGCGTGCGCGAATGGCCGAACTCCGCCGTCGACCGGCGAGCATCGGCAAAGCGCCCACCCGGACTGCACCATTGCCTAACCGAGACCTTCCGCCGTGGCATAGGCGGAAAGCACATCCCTGATGTCATCCTGTTTGGGCAGGACGGCGCGGGTGGTTATGGAATCGAGATGATGGGTCATGAGAGCGGTTGCCTCGGCCGTGTCGCCGGCAATCAGCTTGTCCAGCAGATCCCGATGCTCCGATACCGCACACTCGGAGGAATGCGGTCTTCCGTAAAGCGCAAGGATCAGCGAACTGCGCCCGACCAGTTCGTTCACGTAACGAATGAGGCTGGAATTGTTCGTCATCTGCGCAAGAAGCGTGTGGAATTCACCCGCCAGGCGGATCGATGTGGCATGCTGCGCTCTGGCGGAATCCTCTGCCTCTATGTGAGCCGAAAGCGTGTCGATTTGATCCCGCGTCAAATTGCCTGAAAGTGTTTCCACCACCAGCCGTTCCAGCGCCATGCGCGTCAGGAACAGATCGCGGCCCTCCTCCAGGCTGGGCCGGGCAACCGCCGCTCCCTTGTTCGGGCGCAGTT
The DNA here is from genome assembly GCF_010668395.1 of Martinezella lusitana. Classification (GTDB taxonomy): domain Bacteria; phylum Pseudomonadota; class Alphaproteobacteria; order Rhizobiales; family Rhizobiaceae; genus Rhizobium; species Rhizobium lusitanum_A. The sequence goes on along the minus strand of NZ_WUEY01000010.1, from coordinate 196,324 downwards.
CGACCAGTCCTTCCTGGCTCAGGCGAACCAGCGCTTCGCGGACGAGGGTCCGGCTGACACCCATTCGCTCACCGATCGAATCTTCCGGCAACTTCGACCCCGGCGGCAATGCCTGGTCGATAATCGCTCGCTTCAAAGCGCGGTGAACAGCCTGGGAGCGGCCACCGCCAGCATCGCTCGCTTTGTCTGCCATTCCGGATCTCCAACCTTTGGGTTCCTCCTCGAATTGCATACGACCATTGTGTGTGTCCAGCCTTTTTTGACCCGCCGTTTCGGTTGGTATTTGCCGCTTTATTTTCGCGGAACTGCAAATGGCACTTTACGAAACAGAGATTGCATGCATAAAATAGCACAAATTGCATACAATAATAAATCAGAAGAAGCGGGAACTATTGCATGCTATCGTTCATCGCCAAGAGAATCCTGAGCCTGATTCCAGTGATTCTGATCGTCTCCATCGTGGTTTTCCTGCTGTTGCGACTCAGCCCGGGAGATCCCGCCGTCGTCATCGCGGGCGACAATGCCGATGCCGCGACGATCGAGAGAATCCGCGCGACCCTCGGACTGGACCAGCCACTGTTGACCCAGTTTATCCTTTGGGTCGGCTCGCTTTTGCGCGGTGATCTTGGCGTGTCGATCTTCTCGAACATTCCCGTCACCGATCTTATCTTGCAGCGCCTGGAGCCCACGGCCTCGCTTGCCCTGACGACGATCTTCTTTTCGATCCTGATTGCGGTTCCTCTCGGCACGATTGCCGGTGCCACGGCGGGAAGCTGGCTGGATCGGGCGTTGATGCTCATCTCCGTCCTCGGGTTTTCGATCCCGGTCTTCGTGCTGGGCTACTGCCTCATCTATGTCTTCTCGCTGCAGCTGCATGTGTTGCCGGTGCAGGGGTTCACCAGCATCCGGCAGGGGATCTTCCCTTTCCTCTCCAACATCGCGCTGCCCACCATGACGCTGGGTCTTGCCTATCTCGTGCTGATCGCACGCATCACGCGCGCAAGCGTTCTGGAAATGATGGGCGAGGATTTCATCCGAACCGCGCGGGCCAAGGGTGTGAAGGAGCGCATCGTCGTGACACGGCACGCCCTGCGCAACTCGGCGATACCGATCCTGACCGTCATCGGCATCGGCGTTGCGCTTCTGATCAGCGGCGTGGTGGTGATCGAGACTGTCTTCAACATTCCCGGTGTCGGCCGCCTTGTCGTGGATGCGATATTGAAGCGCGACTATCCCGTCATCCAGGGGGTCATCCTCGTATTTTCCGGCGTCTATGTCCTCGTCAATCTGGCGATCGATATCGGCTATGCCTTCCTCGACCCGCGAGTACGCTACTGATGAACAGCCCTGCTTCGTCTTCCGTCGCCCCGGTCTCCCGAAAGCCCTGGCTTCCGGCGCCTCTATCCCATCCGTCCATCCTCATCGGCGGATTGCTCGTTGCGGCGATCGTCATCGCCGCGATCCTTGCTCCCCTCCTCGGAACCGTCGATCCCACGCGGATCGCGCCGGGCATGAGGCTGAAGCCGCCCTCAGCCCTCGCCTGGTTCGGAACGGACCTGTTCGGGCGCGACGTTTACAGCCGTGCGGTCTACGGTGCGCGCAGCTCGATCCTCATCGGGCTTTGCGTCGCGACGGTGGCGCTGACTGCCGGCGTCACGATCGGGTTGGTGACGGGCTATTTCCGCTGGGTGGACGCCGTGGTGATGCGCATCATGGACGGTCTGATGGCAATTCCCACATTCCTGCTGGCCATCGCTCTCGTCTCGCTGACCCACGCCGGCATCGCAAGCGTCGTCGCCGCGCTGACGATCCCCGAGATCCCGCGCGTCGTCCGCCTGGTTCGCAGCGTCGTGTTGACCGTGCGCGAGGAGCCGTTCATCGAGGCGGCCATCTCCGTCGGCACGCCGACCCCGAAGATCCTCGTGCGCCATATCCTGCCCAGCGCCTACGCACCCTTGATGGTGCTCGGCACCTACATTTGCGCCTCGGCCATTCTGATCGAGGCGGGACTGAGTTTCCTCGGGACGGGATTACCGCCGGAAATTCCAAGCTGGGGCAACATGATTTCCGAAGGCCGCACCTTCTTCCAGGTCGCTCCCCGCCTGGTCTTCCTGCCGAGCCTTTTCCTGGCTCTCACGGTGCTTGGCATCAACCTGCTCGGGGATGGGCTGCGCGATACGCTCGATCCCCGGATCGCAAAACGGATGTGAGGGAATTTCGATGAAAATGACCCCACCAGTCATCGAGGTCGAAAACCTCGCCATTTCCCTTCCCGGCAGCGGCGATCGCGGCTTTGCCGTCGATCACGTCTCCTTCTCGGTCGCCGCCGGCGAAATCGTCTGCGTCGTTGGAGAGTCGGGGTCCGGAAAGTCGGTGACGGCACAATCCATCATGGGGCTGTTGCCGAAGGTTTTCCCGAAGCCCGCCGGACGCATCCTGTTCGAAGGCAAGGACATCACCAGGGCAACTCCCGCCGAAATGCGGGAGCTGCGCGGGCGCAGCATCGGCATGATCTTTCAGGAGCCGATGACGGCGCTCAATCCCGTTCAGAGCGTGGGCAAGCAAATCGACGAGGTTCTGAGGACCCATCTGTCGCTATCGTCCAGGGAACGCTTCGAGAAGGTTCTGGCCGCCATGGCGGAAGTTCACCTGCCGGAGCCGGAAAGCCTGTATCACGCCTTTCCGCATCAGCTCTCCGGCGGCCAGCGGCAGCGCGTTCTCATCGCAGCCGCATTGATTCTTCAACCGAAATTGCTGATCGCGGACGAACCGACGACGGCGCTCGACGTGACGACGCAGGCGCAAATTCTGGCGCAAATCCGCGACCTTCAGCGCCAGCGCGGCATGGGTGTGCTGTTCATCACGCACGACATCGGCGTCGTCCGCGAAATCGCCGACCGTGTGGTTGTCATGAGAGCCGGCAAGATGATCGAGCAGGGCGCGGTCAACCAGGTGCTCGATGCGCCGGCCTCCGACTACACGCGCATGCTGATTGCCTCGGTTCCCACGCTCGAGCCGAAGCGAAACGGGCATGTCGTCACCGGCGACGTCGCTCTCAAGGCCGAGGCGCTCACGAAGACATATCGAAGCGGCGGCCTGTTTCGCAAAGCCCGAACCGTCCATGCCCTCAAGGGAGCCTCCCTTTCGGTTCGACGCGGGGAAACGCTCGGCATCATCGGCGAGTCCGGCTCCGGCAAATCGACGCTTGCGCGTTGCATCATGCAGTTGATCGAGCCTTCATCCGGCACCGTGGAATTGCCGCGGGTCCAGGGCGACCGCACTTTGCGTCAGCGCATGCAGATGATCTTCCAGGATCCGTACAGGTCGCTCAACCCGCGGCGCACTGTCGGCCAATCGATCATCGAGGGGCCGATGAACTTCGGACGAAGCCAGGCCGAAGCGCTGGATCGCGCACGCGAACTCATGCAGCTCGTCGGGCTGGAGCCGCATGCGGTGGATCGCTTTCCGCATCAGTTCTCCGGAGGCCAGCGGCAGCGCATTTCGATCGCGCGGGCGCTTGCCATGGAACCCGACATTCTGGTGGCGGACGAGGCGGTGTCGGCGCTCGATGTCTCGGTTCAGGCGCAGGTCCTGCGCCTGATCGACGATATCCAGAAGCGCTTCGATCTGGCGATCCTTTTCATCACCCATGATCTTCGGGTGGCGGCCCAAATCTGCGATCGGCTGATCGTGATGCATCGCGGCGAAATCGTCGAGCAGGGACCCGTGTCCTCGATCTTTGCCGCTCCCGCGCATCGATACACGCGCGAACTTCTTGCCTCGATACCCGGCAGGGCGGAGCAGAAGCTTCCGGCCTGAGAAAACGACCTGAACAAAAAGGGGAATGACAATGATCAACTCGATAAAGGCCTCATGCAGGACTTTGCTTGCCTCGGCATTCCTGCTGTCAAGCCTCGGCGCCGGTGCCGCCTGGGCGGAAACCACACTCCGGATCGTTCCAAGCGCCGACCTTCAGGTTCTCGATCCCATGGGGTCGACGGCCGATATCGTGAAGATGCACGGCTTCATGATTTACGACACGCTGTACGCGCTCGATGAACATTTCAAGCCGCAGCCCGAAATGGTCCAGGACATGCAGCTCTCGGCGGATAAGAAGACATATCGCTTCACGCTGCGCGACGGGCTGAAATGGCATGACGGCCAGCCGGTCAAGGCCGAGGATTGCGTCGCGTCGCTGAAGCGCTGGCAGGCGCGCGATGCCGCCGGGCAGCTGATGGCGCGCGAGCTGAAGGAGATGCGGGTCATCGACGACAAGACCTTCGAGCTGGAATTCAAGGAGCCCTACGGCATCGTCCTGGAATCTCTGAGCAAGGTGGCCTCGAACGTCCCCTTCATGATGCCGAAGCGGATCGCCGAGACCGATCCCTACAAGGAAATCACCGAATATATCGGCTCAGGCCCCTACAAGTTCGACAAGGCCCAGTGGATCCCCGGCAGCAAGATCGTCTACGAGAAGTTCGCCGACTATGTTCCCAGGCCGGAACCCGCCAGCGGCCTGGCCGGCGGCAAGGTCGCGCAGTTCGACCGGGTCGAATGGGATATCATCAAGGACCAGCAGACGGCCCTGTCAGCCCTGATGAGCGGCGAAATCGATTTTTGGCAGAACCCTTCGCTGGATCTTCTTCCGATCATCGAAGCGGCCGGCAACCTGAAAACGCAGGTCATCAACGAGACCGGCACGCAGGGCACGCTTTTCTTCAACCACACGCAGCCGCCCTTCGACAATCCGAAAGCCCGGCAGGCGATGTTCTACCTGACCAACCAGCAGGCCTACCTCCAGGCGGTCAACGGCAATCCGGATTACTACAAGACCTGTGCCTCCTTCTTCATATGCGGCAGCCCGATGGAGACCGAGGCCGGGCTCGATGCCCTCAAGGCGCCCGATCCCGAGAAGGCCAAGGCGCTTTTCAAGGAAGCCGGCTGGGACTTTTCCAAGCCGATCGTGATCCTCGACCCGACCGACGAGAGCATCGTGCATCCGGAAACGGTCGTGACGGTGCAGGCAATGCGCGATATCGGCCTGACGGTCGACGTGCAGGCCATGGACTGGGCGACCGTGTTGAAGCGCCGGAACTCCACCGAGCCGACGGACAAGGGTGGCTGGAACCTCCTTCATTCCTATGTCGGCGGACAGGTCGTCGCAAATCCGGTCTGGAGCATCACCTTCTCCGCCGCCTGCGAGAAGGGCATTTTCGGCTGGCCTTGCGACAAGACGCTTGAAGATCTGCGCCTGAAATGGGCCCTTGCCGACGGGATCGACGCACAGAAAGCCGTCGCGGCGGAATATTCCAAACGCGCCTTCGAAACCGGGCATCACATCCCGCTCGGCCAGTGGAATACCTTCGTGGCGTATTCGAACAAGCTTTCCGGCGTGCTGACGACGCAGGATGTTCCGGTGTTCTGGAACGTCAAGAAAAGCGACTGATGCAACGCCGAGGACTGCCGGCCTGACGCCGGCCGCCATCAGATCGACCATCCAACAGCGAGCAGAAACATGCCGACCGACTTCGACCGCTTGCCTTTCCAACCCAATGAGTACCTGGCACGCAGGGACGCGCTGCGAAAACTCATGGCCGAGCACGGCATCGATGCCTGTGTGCTGAACTCGACCGAGAATATGTATTACCTCACCGGGTTCGGATCGCTTGCCCATGGCGCAACCTCCCTGATCGTTCGAGCCGACGGCAAGGCGATCTGGGTGATGCGCCTGACGGAACTCAGCAATATCAGGGCCCTCAAGGGCAAGATCTGGGCGGATGAAGGCGTCGGCGTGCGGGACGGCCAGGACTATTCGACCGTCCTCGATCGCACGCTCGCCGATTTCGTGCCCGGCAAAGCCGTCATCGCGGTCGAATACGGGACCGTGCAGACGGCTCTGCGCGGCTTCGTTGGTCCGAAGAACGGGGCTATCCTCAACGCTTCCGGCCTTGTCGAACAGCTGCGCCGCGTCAAAAGCCCCGCCGAAATCGAACTTCTGCGGCGCGCGGGCCAGATCGCCGCGCAATCGTGCCGGGATGGCTTCGAGGCGCTGCATGAAGGAATGACCGATGCGCAGCTTGCAGCAGTCGTCACCAACAGCATGCTCGCCAACGGCAGCCACCGGCCGGCAAAGATGGCGAATGTCTGCGCAGGCCCGCGCACGGCTCGCGCCCATGTCACCTGGTGCGGGGCATCCATTTCGCGCGGGGAACTGGTCAATATCGAGCCAGCCGCCTCCGTCTTCGACTATCACACGCCGATCTTCCGCTTCTACTCGATCGGAGCGCCGTCCGACCGGGTTCGCCGCATGTTCGATGTGTGCAAGGAAGCCCTCGACGAAGGCTTCGCCCATGTTCGCCCCGGAATGACGGCGCACGAAGCCGCCCGTCTGTTCGAAGGCGTGATCGAACGCCGTGGCTTTGCCGAATGGATGGTCACGCGCCCGGCCTACAGCATCGGCGGCTCGTTTCCGCCCGGCTGGGGCGAGGACGACGTCATGGCGATCCGCCGCGACTTCGATGCCGTTCTCGAGGAAGGCATGTGCTTCCATGTGACCCCCTGCCTCTACGAGGACGGCGTCGGTTGCGTCGGCGCCAGCATGCCATGCGTACTGACCGCCAGCGGATTTGAATCCCTGAGCGGCGACGAAGCGGTTTTTGGTGTCAAATGAACAACAACGCTATCCATATGAATGAGAACCGAGCCGCTCCGAGCGACAGGACCGCCTTCGATTTTACCAGGCTTACCGCGCATGAACGCTATAAGCTGATGATCGGCACGATCATCCCGAGGCCGATCGCGCTGGTGACGACGGTCGATGAACACGGCCGATACAATGCGGCTCCTTTCAGCTTCTTCAACTGCCTTTCCGCCGATCCGCCGATCGTGGCGATCGGCGTTGAAAACAAGCCGGACATGTCCTTCAAGGATACCGGTCACAACATCCGGATGACGGAGGTCTTCACGGTCAATATCGTCTCGCATGCCATAGCCGAGGCAATGCACGTCTGCGGCGCGAAATACCCGAGAGGCGTCGACGAGATGGCGGAGGCGGGCCTGACGGCCCTGCCCGGCAAAATGGTTGCGTCACCCTGGATAAAGGAGGCCCCCGCCGCATTCGAATGCCGCAGGCATATCACGCTGGAGCTGGGCAAATCGCGCCAGATCATCATGGGCGAGATCGTCTTTGCGCATTATCATGAAGGCGCAGTGGATGAGGGCTTGCATGTCGATCCAAACATCATCGACTCCATCGCACGGCTGGGCGGCGATACCTGTTCGACGATCCGCGACAGGTTCGAGATGCTGACCCCCAAGTTGGCATAGGCCATGGCCACGCCAAAAGCGGGAACCCGGTGCCGGTTGAGCGAAGCCGCAACCCGCCGGATGGTCTCAGCTTGCCTGCCCGACCGAGCCGCGTGAAATCAACGTCGTCTGAATGGTAAAATGCTGGCTGGCTTCGGCCCCTCCGTCGATCCGGGCGATCAGCCGCTCCGCTGCGCGTCTTCCCATCTCATATACCGGCTGGTCCACCACGGTTATGGGTGGCGTGGTGACTGTCGTCCAGTCCGCGTTGAAGAATGAAATTATCGATATATCGCGGGGAACCGACAAGCCGCGTGTCTGCAGCGAGCGAAACACCTCGAGGCCGACGACGCTGTCCGAGGCGATGATCGCGCTCGGCCTCGGCGTGCCGCCGAGAAGGTGAGCGACGACTGCGTCCGTATGGTCCTGGTCGACGGCTCCCAGCCGAACGAGGCGGTGGGCATCCTGCACGCCGTTGGCCGATTGTGCGGCAAGAAATCCTTCGACGCGGCGAAGGACCGAAGTCGCGGGAAGCTGGCTCTCGTCGGTGAAATATTCCCCGACCTCGCCTTCCCGAGCGGTGACGTAGGCAATATGCCGATGTCCGAAACTCTGGAGATGCCGGGTCGCCATCATGGCCGCGTCGCGGTCTGCCCCCGTCACGGCATCGACCTGCAGCGCCGGGATCGCACGGTCGAACAGAACCAGCGGAACCCCCACGCCGATTGCATCGCTGAGATGGTCCGACGCACCGCAATCGGAGGGGGTCACGATCAGACCGTCCACGCGTCTTCCGATGAGGAGGTCGATGGCGGCCTTCTCCGCCGAAAGCTCTTCCCCTGAATTCGCGATGATGACATTGAAGCCCGCGGTTCGCGCGACGTCGCTGATGCCGCGGACCGCCAGGCTGAAGAAGGCGTTCTCGATGTCGCCGACGACGACGCCGATCGTGCCCGAACGGCCGGTCGTCATGCTCCGGGCAAGCTCGTTCGGCCTGTACCCCAGCACCGCCGCGGCAGCCGTAACCTGGCTTCGAACCTTATCGCTGACGGTGCCATAGCCCCCCAGAACGCGAGCCGCGGTGGCTTTGGATACTTTTGCGCTTTTGGCGACGTCTGCGACGGTAACGGGCCGCTTCGAAGGGGCGAAATCTTTCATGCACCACGACTACAAGAGTTATTGACGGGTCGTCAATTGACCTATATCAAATTCGATGTGAGACCGGTCTCTTTTTAAATGAGACCGGTATCTTTACCAGAAATTGCCGATTCCTGTCGGCGATCAAAATCGATTGAAGTGCCAATAAGAGCAACTTTCAGAGCGGAGAATGACAATGTTTAAACAGAGCCTATGGGCGGCCGTCACGACCCCGGTTCGGGCCGGCATTGCCGCATGCCTACTCCTTGCCGCGGCCTCCGGATCGGCGATCGCCGCCGACAATCCGTATGGCCTCATCGATCCCGGCGTGATCAGCGTCGGAACGATGGGAGATGCGAAGCCCTACACATTTACGACCGCGGACGGACAGTTCACGGGGTTCGACATAGAACTGTTCCTGAACGTGGCCTCGCGGATCGGTTTCCCCAAGGAGAAGGTTACGTTTACCGGCCAGGAATTCTCCGCGCTGCTGCCCTCCGTCGCCAACCAGAGATTCGACGTTGCCGTCGCCGCGATCGGCACGACCGAAGCGCGCAAGAAGACCGTCGATTTCTCTGACGGCTATCTGGCCGGCTATCTCTCCGTCCTGACCGCCGATGGCAGCATAAAGGATGCCGCCACACTGAAAGGCAAGCGTCTGGGCGTCGTGCAGGGTACGCTGCAGGAGGCCTATGCGACCAAGAACTTCACCGGCACCGACCTCGTCAAATTCCCGGACAACAATTCAGCCGTAGCCGCCCTGAACAATGGAACGGTGGATGCCCACTTCCTCGACTACGAAGCCGCCAAGCAGTACGGCGAACGCTATCCGACCCTCAAGATCGCGGTGAATATCCCCTCATTCGACGCCCCGGCCGGCTTCGTCGTAAGGAAGGGCAACGATGCGTTCCGGGAAGCGCTGAACAAAGGGCTTCACGAAGCCATGCAGGACGGCACCTGGAAAACGCTCTACGAAAAGTGGTTCCCCGGCTCGCCCATGCCGGACCAGTATCTTCCCAAGAAATGACCGGTAGAGCCGCCCGCGCAAGCGGGCGGCCGAAAACCTGTCCCGCCGGAGCATAAGGCAGGATGACGCAGCCAACCGCCGCGCGATAACTCATGGGGAATTGGATGGACTGGCTCGAAAATCTTCGCCGCAGCTTCCTCGATTGGGACGCCATGGCGGAAGTGCTGCCAAGCATGATCACCGTCGGCCTGAAGAACACGCTTATTCTGGCCGCAGCCTCGACGATTTTAGGCGTCGTGATCGGCATGATCCTGGCGGTCATGGGCATATCGCAATCCCGCTGGCTGCGACTGCCCGCACGCATCTACACGGATATCTTTCGCGGACTGCCCGCGATCGTCACTATTCTGATCATCGGCCAGGGATTCGCCCGTATCGGCCGCGAGCTGTTCGGCCCGTCTCCATTTCCGCTCGGTATCATTGCGCTGAGCCTGATTGCCGGCGCCTATATCGGCGAAATTTTTCGCGCGGGCATCCAAAGCGTCGAGCGCGGACAGATGGAAGCGTGCCGGGCGCTGAGCATGAGCTACGGCCAGGGAATGCGCCTGATCGTCATTCCGCAGGGGATCAGGCGCGTCCTTCCCGCCCTGGTGAACCAGTTCATCGGCAACGTCAAGGATTCGAGCCTTGTCTACTTCCTCGGGCTTCTGGCCTCGGAACGCGAGATCTTTCGCGTCGGACAGGATCAGGCCGTCGTCACCGGCAATCTTTCTCCGCTTCTGCTTGCGGGCATCTTCTATCTCGTCATCACCGTTCCATTGACGCACCTCGTCAACTACATCGATCAACGCCTTCGCATGGGCAAGCAGGGACATTCGACGGGCGCGGCGAGCGGTCTCGTGGAAGTCAGCGAGCTGAAGGCGGCCAAGACGCCGCCGGCCGTTTCCGAAGCGAGTAAGAAGGTTGCCGGCGGCTCGCTCGATATCCGTGGCCTCAGTATGAGCTACGGTCACCTCGACGTGCTGAAGGGCGTCGACCTGGCCATCCCGCGAGGTTCGGTGACCTGCATCATCGGGCCTTCCGGATCGGGAAAATCGACGCTGCTGCGATGCCTGAACAGGCTGGTCGAGCCGAAGGGCGGCGACATCCTTCTCGATGGCGACAGCATCCTGACCATGAAGCCGGAAGCGCTCCGTCGGCGCGTCGGCATGGTGTTTCAACATTTCAACCTCTTCCCCGACCATACCGCGCTTGAGAACGTCATGCTGTCGTTGCGCAAGATCAAGGGCATGTCCCGCAGCGAGGCCCGGCGTATCGGCGAGGCTAGGCTTGGCGAAGTCGGTCTGATCGGCCGGAAGGATCATCGTCCGGCCGGCCTGTCCGGCGGCCAGCAGCAACGCGTGGCCATTGCCCGGGCTCTGGCCATGGATCCCGAAGTCATTCTCTTCGACGAGGTCACGAGCGCGCTGGATCCGGAACTCGTCAAGGGCGTGCTCGACCTGATGGCCGATCTCGGCCGGCAGGGGATGACGATGGCGGTCGTCACGCACGAGATGGGGTTTGCCAGGCGGGTGGCCGACCAGGTCGTCTTCATGGACGAAGGGCGCATCGTCGAGGTCGGATCGCCGACGGAGATTTTCGACGCCCCGAAAAGCGATCGGCTTCGCCGCTTCCTGGCGGAAGTTCTGTGATCGAGGGAAAAGCAGCAAGGAAATCTGCAAATGGAAAAGATGCTCCGCTGGGGAATTCCCAGCACCGCCAGGATCGCTCCCCAGACTTTGAGCCCAGGCAGCCGCATCACCAGCGATGAGGAGCGCGATCCGCCCAGCGGCGGCGTGGAGGTCATCGACGCGCTTTTCCGCGCGAGGCACTGCCGCCGTTTCGAACAACCCTGACAACCATCATGCAAACCAGGACCATGAAGATGAGCGAACGAAAGAAACCAGAGAATGTGATCGTCGTCGGTGGCGGTATTTTCGGAATGTCGACGGCGGTTCATCTCGCCAGGCTCGGCATCAAGACGACGCTGATCAATGACGGCCCTCTCGCCAACGGGGCTTCCGGGCGCTCCCTGGCCTGGCTGAACTCATCGAGAATGCGCTCCGACGCCTATCATCGGCTGCGCCTCGCCGGCATCGATCGCTACCGGACGCTCTCGCACGAATATCCCGACGCAAAGTGGCTGCGCTTCGATGGCGGCCTGACCTGGGACGCCGACGACGGCGCCAATCAGATCGCCGCCGTGTTCGACTATGAGCGCGAGCTCGGATACCACGCCATATCAGTCGACGTCGATACCATCGCCGCGACCGTTCCCGGCATCGACGGCGCCCGGATCACGCCGCAGGGCGCCATCTTCAATCCCGGTGAAGGCTGGGTCGACCTGCCATCCCTGATCGCGGTCCTTGCCGGGGAATTCCAGTCGCTCGGCGGCATGATCGAAACGGGTGCCGGACGGGCGACGGTTGAGGTCGAAAATGGTCGGGCAATCGGCGTAAGGACCGCCGACGGAAAGACATGGCCGGCGGATGCGGTTCTGCTTGCCGCGGGCGGAGAAGTGCCTGCCATCGTGCAGGAGGCGGGAATTCATATCGGCGATCAGACGCCGGTCGCGCTGCTTGTCCGCACAAAGCCTCTTGAACACCCGCTAAAGGCGGTCCTCAACACCCCTCGCGTCGCAATCAGGCCGACGCCCGACGGTGCGTTTGCACTTGACTCGGCATGGTCCGAGGAGGAAGTGGGCGTCAAGGAAGACGGCAGCTACGACATCCGTCAAAGCACTCTGGACGGGTTGCTTGAGGAGGCGTCGAAGGTTCTCGAGGGGCATCCAAAACTGGAGCTGAACGATTTCGGTGTCGGCCTGAAGCCGATCCCAGGCGACGGCGAGCCGGTTTTTGGTGAACTGCGTTCCATCCCAGGGTATTTCGTCGCGTTCAGCCATAGCGGCGCGACCCTTGGGCTGATCGCAGGCGAACTCCTTGCCGACGAAATCGCCACGGGCAAGCGCCACCCTCTTTTCGCCCAGTTCAGGCCGGAACGCTTCCACAAGTAGGACTTCGGGCAACGCGGGCCACCTCACGATGGTGGGCTGGCCATGACGGGGCCGTCGGCGTCGCAACCAGATCGGTTCGATCAAACCTGGATCTGTGGCGTCGCTGGCTTCCGCCTGAGCGCTCTTCGGCTCGGCACCAAGCGTCCGAGTTCATGGAAGCGATGTGGCGGAGCGGGCACTCGCTATGCGTAGGCGCCTAGCCGCAATCCCTTGATCCAGTTGTGACACAACTGAACGCCTTCCTCGGGCTTGAAAGTCGTCGGGTTCAAGCACCACGCCAGCCACAGGCCGTCCAGCAACGCGCTGAAGGAAAGCGCTGCAAGCCGCATGTCTCCAACGGCAATTTCCTCGTCATCCGCAAGGTCCTTCAAGAGAGCTTCGACAGCCTTCACGTAGCCGGAGAACTCTCGCTGCTGCGAGAAACTTAGCTTGGGAGAATGCAGGATGAGCCCCCAGAAAACGACCCATACGCCGAGAACATCACGATCGAACAGCATCGACGAAAACGATGCTTCTATGAATGCGTTCAGGCGACCTTGCGGCGTAGGATCCGCCTGATCGACGACGTTCATCAATCCCTGCAGCATCTCACTCGCCATAATGTCGAAGGCATAGATGACAAGTTCGTTCAGCTCGCCAAAATGATGCGTGATCAATCCTTGAGTGACGCCGGCTTCGGCAGCGATCTGGCGCACGGAAACACCTGCGTTTCCATGCTTGACAATGCAGCGCAGCGCCGCTTCGCCCAGCTGTCGACGGCGATCGTCAGGGGTCTCACGACGGAAGCGCGCCCGGGATTTCGTCGGATCGTTTTTCGTCAAACCGGTATCCTCACGCTGGCGAGCCATGGGTAACGATGCCATTGATATATTTTATGTTTCACCCCCTCATAGATGAACGAGCGGGTATTTCAAGCTTGTTATACGGGCATATGGCCGCCTTGGCCTCACCTACATAGTCTTACCCGCATCATGTCAAACGCGTCTCCGGCTGTGCCTCGAAGAGGTCTGCGAGGAGGCCGGGCGGGGCGGTGATCGGCTTTCTCGCATCGCCCTGCCGCACCGTCTGGACGGCGGAACCGACACGGATCGGCCATTTCATCAGTAGGTTACAAGATATTATACGATCGTATAATTTTTTGCTTGCATGGAACAAGCAACGCGATATCCTTCCTGTGCTCAGGGCACCTGTTCGTATAGGGCGAGCATATTCACAACCAATAAGGGAACACCATGAAACGCGACCCCCGGTTTGATATCCTCTTCGAACCCGTCCGGATCGGACCGCTGACGGCCCGCAACAGATTCTATCAAGTGCCGCACTGTTCGGGGATGGGTTATCGCTATCCCAATGCCGAGGCCCATCTTCGCGGGATCAAGGCGGAGGGGGGCTGGGCGGTCGTTTCGACGCAGGAGGCGGAAATCCACCCGACCTCCGATCTGACGCCCGCAAACGAGGCCCGCCTTTGGGACGACGGGGACCTGCCGACGCTTGCGGCAGTAACAGAAAGAATCCACGCTCACGGAAGCCTCGCAGCGATCCAGCTGGTTCACAATGGCTTGCATGTCGCCAACCGCTTCAGCCGAATGATTCCGCTCGCGCCGTCGAATTCGGTGAGCGACAGTCTTGATCCGGTTCAAGCGCGCGCGATGGACAAGGCCGACATCATCGACATGCGACGCTGGTATCGCGAGGCCGCCATCCGTGCGAGACGGGCCGGTTTCGACATCATCTACCTGTATTCGGGGCACGATATGAGCGTGCTGCAGCACTTTCTGTCCAAGCGCCACAATCACCGTTCCGACGAGTATGGCGGCAGCTTCGAGAACAGGCTGCGGCTCTTCCGGGAGATTCTCGGCGACACCAAGGAGGCGGTTGGCGACACCTGTGCCATCGCCGTTCGCCTTGCCGTCGATGAGTTGCTCGGACCAGCCGGGATCACCAGCGAAGGGGAAGGCCGGGACGTTATCTCCGCACTCGCGGAAGAGCCCGATCTATGGGACGTCAACCTGTCCAACTGGTCCAACGACAGTCAGACAGCGCGTTTTTCGGAAGAGGGCTATCAAGAACCCTACATCGGCTTCGTGAAATCGGTGACGACCAAGCCCGTCATCGGCGTCGGACGATACACATCACCCGACAGCATGGTGCGGGTGATCAGGCAAGGCATCATGGATTTCATAGGAGCGGCGCGCCCGTCGATCGCCGACCCGTTCCTTCCGAGAAAGATCGAGGAGGGACGGATCGATGACATCCGCGAATGCATCGGGTGCAACATCTGTGCCTCGGGTGACAACACAAACACACCGATGCGCTGTACTCAGAACCCGACGATCGGCGAGGAGTGGCGCAAAGGATGGCATCCCGAGCGGCTGTCTGTAAAAGACCGCCCCGAGCCGGCCTTGATCATAGGCGGCGGCCCCGCGGGTCTCGAAGCCGCCCGCGCCCTTTCGCAGGCTGGCGTCGATATCGTTCTGGCTGACAGCGGCGACGAGTGGGGCGGGCGGATTACGCGGGAAAGCAGGTTGCCCGGACTGGCGACCTGGGCGCGTGTCCGGGACTGGCGCGTGGGGCAGTTGCAGGTGCGCCCAAACGCGCAGATCTACCTGCAAAGCCCGTTGACCGTCGACGACGTGCTGCAGTACGGAGTGCCGCATATCGCGCTCGCAACAGGCAGCCGTTGGCGTTGCGATGGCGTCGGCCGCACGCACCGCCTCCCGCTTGCCTTTCTCTCCGAGGGGAAGATCGTGTCGCCCGACGCGGTCATTGACGAGGGAGGCCAGGCAGTGACCGACGATGGCCCGGTGGTCATTTACGATGACGATTCGTTCTACCTGGGCAGCGTTCTCGCCGAAGTCCTCGTCGAAGCCGGCCGGCATGTCATTTTCCTGACGCCCGAGCCGCAGGTTTCACCCTGGAGCAATTACACGCTTGAACAGTCGCGCATACAGAAGCGCCTGATCGATCTCGGGGTCCAGATCATCCCGTCGGTCGGCCTTGCCGGGAGAACGCGCGACAGCCTGACGCTGTCATGTGTCTATAGCGGCAAGCTGAGCTCGATAGACTGTGCGACACTGGTCCCCGTGACGGCACGCCTGCCCAACGAAGACCTCTGGCTGGCTATGAAGGCGCGGGAATGCGAATGGGCGGATGCGGGCATCAAGTCCGTAACGAGGCTTGGCGATTGTCTCGCTCCGGGCTTGATAGCATCCGCTGTATATTCCGGGCATCAATACGCGCAGGGCTATGGCACCGCGCCCGAAGACGGTCGCGTGCCGTTCAAACGTGAGGACATTGCCATGCTGTATGGCAATGCAACACCCGGGAAACTCACCGCCGATCTGTACTGACGGTCGGCGCAGGGCGTCACCGCCTCAAGGACGGCCGCAAAGCCGCCCAACCGCAAGAAAGTGCGGCTGAGCCCGAGGGCACAGCCGCCTTTACCTCTAACAATAGATCGAGCACGGCATCCTTCCTGAATATCGAAGGTATCCGACGATCGACTATAAAACCCGCTCTGCGAAAAAGCCGATATCGGACCCTTCGGGCAAGGCAAAGGTTCCAGAGCCATACAGCGCGCCGGTAAACGCCCAGATGAATCCGTCGGCGGGGCTGACAACGACTTCCAGGACGTCACCATAAAGATTGGTGATTTCCGCGACCACCTCCCCCTTGGAAACCAGTTCGCCCGGCGCAATCTTCGGCCACAGCAGGCCCGCCGCCTGAGAACTGAGGGAGCCCCAATACTTGTAGCGCCCGGGAAGCGACTTCGGCGACACTTGCTCTTCCAGGCTTCCCTCCATCATTCCCAGCATTCGCATGACGTTCATCACACCCTTGCGGCCCCGTTCGGCATCCATGCAAGTGCGCGACATCATCAGCTCGACCATCAGCGCCGGCACGCCATTCGCCATGGCCGTGGGGACGGGATAGTCGTCGGCCGAACCGACCCAGTCCGGATGCGCGACAGGGTCGCTCATATCCACTGGCGTCACGCCGAAGGCATCGGCAAGCGCGATGGTTTTTTCCCGAACCGCCAAATCGCGCGCGGAACTGAGATTCATCATCGACATGGGGACACACGGCTCATGATTGCCGTGGATATCGATGTAGTAATCAGCCATCTGATAGAGGGGACCAAGGAGCGCGCCCATCCGCGCCGTCATGGTGCTTTTGGGGTCAGTGGCCCAATAGATGCCGGACGCCATATTGCGACTGTCCTGTGGGGTAAAATATGCTCCCTGGTCGAAAGCTGCAACATTCGCCGCGGGCAGAGCAATGACCGATCCCTTCATCTTCGACGGATCGAGCGCCTGCATGAGACGGATGATTGCCCCCGTCCCTGCAATCTCGTCGCCATGGGTCGCGCCGGAAAGAACCAGCGTCGGACCGTCTTCCACGCCGCGAGCTATCATGCATGGAATGCTCAGCTCGGAACCGGAGGGAGTGCGAATGGCTCCAAGCGAGGTTCGGCATTTCTTACCGGGTTCGGCGTTGATTTCCCCGATCTTGATCGGCTTCATAGATTGTCTCTTTCAGTTAAGGACCGGAGCAGGCGCACTGGCGTCGCTCATTTCATCTTGCCCGAGGGTCGAGCCTTGCTCGTCCATCATGCACAGCGCCACAATCCGCTGCTCGCTGAGCGAGGCTCCGCTGAGTTCGGCGCTTTTGCGGCCATGCCGCATGATAACGACACGATCGCAGAGATTGGCCAGATCGGCATACTCGGTGCTGAACAGCACAATGGCCGCGCCTTGGTCGGCCGCGTCCTTGATCAATCGAAAAATGGTCCGCCGCGAACCCACGTCGACACCATGCGTCGGCTCATGCAGCAGCAACACATCGGGTTTCATTTGAAACCACTTGGCAAGCAGCGCCTTCTGCTGGTTGCCGCCGCTGAGCGCCGAAAGCGGCAGCTCCGGATCCAGGGGCCGAACCTCAAATCGTCCGAGCAGCTCGCGGACATGATTCCGCTCGGACTTCTCGCGCAAGATGCCGTTCTTCAGGAAGCGGGCCAGGATCGGCAGACTGACGTTCTCACGAACGGAAGCGGTGCCGACGCCCGAGGCGTTGCGACGATCGGCAGGCAACAGGGCCATTCCCGCACGAATGGATTTTGCGGGTGAAAGCTCGGCTTGCGAAAAAGCCTGGCCGCACACGGCTACCGAACCGGAACTTACCTTTCTTGCACCGTAGAGCAGATACGGAATTTCCTCCTGGCCCGCGCCGATCAGGCCGGTAACGCCCACCACTTCGCCCCGGCGGGCAACGAGGGACAAGTCCTGGACCCGCTTCCCATAGAGGTTTTCCACGTTGAGGACGATTTCGCCGGCATTCGTTTGCCTTTCCGGATAAAGCGCATCGAGCTCAAAACCTAGAATGGCCTTGACCAGCTCCCGTTCGGTACATGATTTTGTGCCGGCTACGTGCGCAATGATGCCATCCCGGATAACCGATACCATATCGGTGACGGCAAAAACCTCGTCGAGCCTGTGTGTCACCAGCACCACCGCGTGACCTTGGCTTGCCACTTTCCGGATCGCGGCGAAGACCCGGTCTACCCCATCGCGGGGAAGATGTGCGGTCGGCTCGTCCAGGATGAGCACGCCGGGCCTGTCGGACGGCAACCCTTTCAGGCCTCGAAGGATGGCGAGCATGGCGCGATCGGCTTCCGGCAGGTCGCTCGCGAGTTGCTCCGGCGTTGCGTGAATGCCAAATTCGCCAAGGGCCCGTGCCACGTCATTGCGAACGCGACGCCAATCGATCCGCCACCCGCGCCCGGTCTCGAACCGTCCGATCATCAGATTTTCCAGTACACTGGCGGAATTGATGATGGGAAGATCCTGATGGACCGCGGCAATCCCGGCCGTTGCGGCAAAATTGGGATCGAGAGGCAGGTCGACCGGTTCGCCGCGCAGGAGCATCCGGCCATGCTGCCCCGCGTCGTCAGGCTGGTATACGCCTGACAGGATCTTGATGAGTGTTGATTTTCCGGACCCGTTCTGCCCGAGGAGCGCATGTACCTGCCCTCCCGAGAGCGTGAGATTCACGCCATCCAAAACCTTGCGCGGACCGAATGATTTCGAGATGTTCCGCAGCGAGATCACCGGATCGGCAACCGCCATGTCATTTGCCGGGCTCATGATTTCATGCCCCAAAGCTTGCGATAATAGCTTCGGAAATCGAAGCCGTACCATGTGGTGGCGGGCTTGGTCAGATCCACGCCGTCGATATTGTCCACGGTGAACAACCGCTGCGGCTCGACATTGTCGATCGCGGGCTGGCCGGTAAGCAGGCGTGCGATCTGGTCGACGGTAGCCCACCCCATCCGCTCGTTGGAGGCGCCGAGATTGGCAACCTCCTGGTCCGTCTTCAGGGCGATGGCCTGCATATCCGGCAGGGACGCATTGCTCGTTACGATCTTGACCCTGTCACCCGCGCCGACGGCAATGATCGCGGGTTTTATCGAGGGCACCATGGAATCGACCGAGGGCACGACATAGGTGATCTTCGGGTTTACCGTGATCAAGGTGCGCACCAGCGATGGCAAAGTCGTCTGCCACTGCGGCAGCGGCGAATCCTTGTGGATGATCTGGCAACCGGGGCATAGCCGCACCAGTTCCTTGGTGAATTCCTCGGCAAAAACGGTGTCGGAGCGGAAGGTGGAGCAGCTGATGAGCGCCACCTCCGCGTCCGGCTCGCCTTTCGCGGCAATATAGGCGGCGGTGATCTTGCCGGCGTCGACAACCGAGATGTTCACATTCGCCGAAAGGCCCGCATCCGCGATGTCCTTGGGCAGCGGACCCGCCGGAATGGCAGCGGTGCTGACGACCGGTATGCCGGCCTTCCCGGCATCCGATATCGAGGCTTGGACGGTATAGGGATCGATGCCCTGCAGCACGATCGCAGATGCGCTCCGACTGATGGCGCGATCGATTGCCGCCGATGCCTGCGACGAATCCGGGCCGTCGGCCGTAACGACCTTCATCCCGAGTTCACCGGATGCGTCCTGCACGCCCTTGAGGACCTCCTGGCTGAATTCGAAGCTCAGGCCGGCCGAAATAAAGAAAATCGATTTTCCGGAGAGCTTTTGACCGACGTCGACAGCAGATGCCCCGGAGCCCTCCGAAAAAGCCGCACTTGCTTTCTCGACGATCTGCTTTGCCTGCCCGGTCAGCGACGTGTCGTCAGCCCGCGCCGGGGCGGCCAAAGACATCATCACCAAGACCGACGACACCGTGAAGACCCCTCTCGCCTTCCAGGGAAAACCGGCCTTATAGGATTCGTGTTTCATGATTTTCTCCTCCGCTTCATGAATAGATGGAACGCCTCGGCGTCGTCAGTTCTTCCTGAGACGATTGGCCGCCAGGCGCGACAAGGTAACGGCTACGACCAAGGCTCCCCCGTAGAAGACCTGTTCGATCCAGCCGGAAAGACCGAGTATTTGCAGGCCCACGATCCCCGTTATCAGGAAGTAGACCGCGATGAAGGCACCCCACGGATTGAACCGCCCGGGCGTGATCGCCGTCGCGCCCAGAAAAGCCGCAGCGAACGGCGGAAGCAGGTATCCGTTTGCCGCATTGGGGTCGGCCGAACCCAAAACACCGGCAAGAATGATTGCAGCAACGGCTCCGATGAGGCTGGACACGACGAGAGAGCCCGCGCGCAGGCGATCGACATCGATGCCCGACAGGCGCGCCACCTCTCGGCTCGCGCCCGTGAAAAGCATATTTCGGCCCAAGGGGGTGAACCGCTGGATGTACCACCAGACGATGGTCAGCAGGAGGCCGTAGTAGAAAGCCATCTGGATGCCGAATACCTTGGTTCTGGCAAGTTCGGTCAGCACCGGAGATATTCCGATGATGCTGAGCCCGCTAATGCCGTAGGAAGCCCCCGTCAGCAAGGTTCCCATGCCCAGCGTCACAACAAGCGAGTCGACGCCAATTCGAACGGCGATGAAGGCATTGATCAATCCAACCGCCAACCCAAGCAGGACGACGAGAGGTATGACCCATCCGATCGGCCAGCCATATTGAACGTTCAGCACCCCGATAATCATGAGGCAACAGGACATCAGGCCGGTCATGGAGAGATCGAATTCACCGACGATGAGGGGAACGATCATGCCCATCGTCATCACGACCAGTATGGCCTGCGACCCGAATATGTTGGCAAAGTTCGCCTTGCTCAGAAATATCTCCGGGCTTGCAATCGAAAAGATCAACACCAGCGCAAGCCAGGCGATCAGGAGTCCATAACGGCTCGCGACTTCGCCGGGATCCAGGCGCGACGCCGAGTGGTTTCTTGGCTGTTTGCTTTCCCCGTTCTTCAAGTTCAAGGCCACCTCACCCTGGATAGTCATCACAATCTTCCTCCCTTTCAGACGAAACGCTCTCTACTTCGCTGCCGGCCTGAGCACACCGCTGGATTGATTGGCTTGAGCGCCGAGAAAAGCTTCACCGACTCGTTGCCGCAGGTCCGCGTCAGTCATGAAATCGATTGCCGTCATCGCCAGAGCCTTGGCGCCGTCGATCGCCGCCCGCATAGCTTCGTCGGAAGCCGACCAAACCGCGAAATCACGATGATGATGGGCCGTTCCCTTCGGAGCCATCGCAATCATCGGATGGATAGATGGTACGCGATGGCTTACATTACCCATGTCCGAGCTTGCAGCGCGCGCAATCGGAATATCTTCGAACCGCTCGAAGGTCCGCCCGATGCCCTCGGCATTGTGCTGATAGACTTTCGCCAGCGGCCAGTTGGTGCGCATATCCGCGTAGGCAACGTCATTCCAGCATATTTCCGCCCTGGTCCCGGTCGCCAGAGCCCCGGCCTCAAGGCAGGCATTGACCCGGGCCTGCAACGAGCGCAACGCCTCAAGCGTCGGAGCCCTGACGGCGAAATGCCCTTCGGCGAGGTCCGGCACCACGTTGCAAGCCGCGCCTCCATTCGAGATGATTCCATGAATCCTTTGACCCGCCGGCACATGCTGGCGCAGGGCGGATATGGCCTGATAGGCTGATACCAGCGCGTCCAGCGCATTCAGACCCACCTCCGGGCATGAGGCGGCATGGGCTGCGCGGCCGTGATATCGGACGGTCACGTCATTGACCGCAAGCAACGGGTAGGCAGCGACATCCTCCGTAGAAGGGTGGACCATCATTGCGCAATCGACACCGTCGAAAGCGCCACGACGGGCCATGAGCTCCTTTCCGCCACCATCCTCTTCCGCGGGCGTTCCCAAATAGCGGACGCGGCCTGGAAGATCACCGCCGAGAGAAGCGAGCGCCAGCGATGCGCCGAGCCCCGTCACAGCGATGATGTTGTGTCCGCAAGCGTGTCCCACCTGCGGAAGGGCGTCGAATTCGGAAAGTAGAGCGACATAGGGTCCGGCACTGCCGAATTCCGTGGCAAAGGCGGTTTCGAGACCATATGCGGCCCTCTGGGGTGCGTAGCCAAGGTCTTCGAGCGTATCGCACAGAGCCGCGGACGCCTCGAATTCCTTGAAAGCGAGTTCGGGATTGGCGTGGATCCGTAGCGACAGCGATACGAGCGTTGGCGCCAACGAGTCGACGGCTCGATTTGCCCGGTCTTTCAAGGACTGAACCCCCGTATTGCCAGCAACCTTCATGTTAGCGTATCCCTACGGAGCAATATGTGATTTCGATAATTATGTTATTTTTGCACATATTGTGAGATATAACATATTTGAGGATTTGGCAATGGTGCAGTTGAAGCGTTCGTTTCGGAGCTACATGAACATTCGCTTGGAGAAGGTGGCTCGCACTGCCAAGGAGGCTGCCGACAAGGTTTATCGTCGAGAATTCGGCCTTGACATACAGCACCTGCGCATCCTGACCATTGTCGTGGAAACGCCGGGCCAGCCGGTCAATTGGGTCGTTCAGGAATCCAATCTGGACAGGACACTCGTCTCGCGCCTCATCACCAACTTGGCAAAGCGCGGTTTGATCGAACGGATTCTATCGAAGGAGGATGCCCGGCAATTCCTTCTTCAGGCGACCCCGGCAGGGGATAAACTCGCAGAGCAAGCTGACATCATCGGAGATACGATGAACGAGGACATGTTGAAGGTGCTCACCGAGCAAGAACTTCAAATACTCGACAGATGCCTGGCAAAGCTGGCGGAATGGAAGCCGCGCGTCGAACACTTGGATGAAAATGCGAGACCTGACGACTGAGCGACCAGTTCCGTCATCATCCAGATGTGAAGCCCGGGCATTTGCCGAATGAGGCCGGGGATGAAGCGGCGCCGGGTGCGTTGGGCGGTTTTAGCCAGCCGGCAAGATCGCCCTAAGCTTCGCGGCCAAATGCCGGAGACCTTGGCAACCGGCTCTTCGAGCTTCGTATCGGGCCATGATGGTTGCCCCCAAGCTTTCGTCGGCCGCCGCCTACGCTCCTACACAGCACGCTTATGCAAGAGCCAGAAATAGTATGGACCACCGACGAACGTGGCAAGAAGACCGGCGGGAACCTCGTAGGGAAACAGGAGATTCCGGCCCAGCCAATCCGCCAGAACCATGACAAGCGCCCCCAAGGCTGTCGTCAGAACCAGGTGAGGAACGACACGCCGGCCCCCGAGTATTTCTGCGAGATGGGGCGCCATGAGGCCGATGAAGCTAAGCGGGCCGACAATCAATGTGGCAATTGCGCAAAGGACCGATACAAGCATCAGCATCCCTATTTGCGCCCGGCCGACGGTCACGCCCGCGGCGGCGGCGAACGGCGCGCCGAGCTGCAGCATGGCCTGCCAGCGTCGCAGCAGGCAGGCGGCGGCGAAGCCAGCCGTTGCGACGATAGCCGCAAGGACAGCGGAGAATGGCGAGATGCCGTCCGTCGATCCGACAATCCAGAGCTGGAGGATCTGAAAGCGCGGATCGGGCAGAAGTGCGAATGCGCTGGAAATTGCGCTGAGCACCGTGCCGAGCCCGATTCCGACCATCAGAACATGCCCCGCCGCAAACCTTCCCTGGCGCGCGAGCAGCGCCAGAAGCGCAACCACGACCGCTGAGCCGACGACGGCTCCGATGTCCTGGGTGACAGGTAGATCCGGCGAGGCAACGAACATGGCAAGCAGAGCGCCGAGAACCGCGCCGCTTGAAACGCCGAGAACCTCGGGGCTTGCCATCGGATTGCCGGTCAGTCGCTGCAAGCCGGAACCGGCAATCCCCAATGCTGCTCCGGCGGCAGCCGAGCCCAGCACGCGCGGCCAGCGCCAGGGAAGAACCTTTGCAAGCGTATCATAGTCGAGAATATGCCAGCCGTGGGCGTCCCGCCCGATCATCATGGCCGCCGCCATGCCAAACATCGCAAGAGGAAGCACCACCGGGATGATCGACGGGCGCGGGACGGAAAAAATGGAAGCGCTCGCAGCGGCAGCCGGTTGTGCCGCCCTTGGCTTGCGCAATATCCAAAGGAGCACCGGCGCACCGACCAAGGCCGTCAACGAGCCGGCGGGAATCGACTGCGCCATCGGTCCGAATGCAACTAGCAGCTGATCGGTTGCCAGTAGCAGCGCGGTGCCGACCATGGCGGACACCAATAGCCGCTCCGTCATTCGCCTGGCGCCAAACAGATGAGCAAGCCAGGGAGCGGTCAACCCGACGAAGCTTACTATTCCCACACAGGCGACGATGACGGCCGCGATCCATGTGGCCAGCGCCAGCGTCATCAGGCGAAAGGTTCGGACCGAAACGCCCAATCCCGACATTGTCTCATCGCCGACACTGAACAGCGAGAGCGACCGCGTGACGGGAACAAGAGCCGCAATGGCGGGAAACAGGGTGAATACCAGGGTTTCGGCCGCCCTCCAGTCATTCTGCCGAAGAGCGCCCGATCCCCAAAACGACAATGAAACCATGCCGTCGCGATGGAACGTGATGATGATCGACGCAAGCGAGCCGAAGACGAGATTCAGGGTCAATCCGCTCAAGGACAACGCAAGAACCGACAATCCGTGACCCCAGGCCAGGATCAGCACCAGCGCCATGGCGAGCCCCGCTCCTGCCATGGCGATCAGGATTCTCTCCGGCATACCCAGGCCTGGCAGCAGCCAGGACAAGGTCGATACCGCAAGATAGGCACCCGAAGAGACCCCAAGCGTCGAGGGCTCCGCCAGCGGATTGCCAAGCACCTGCTGATACATGGTTCCGCACAGGGCAAGCCCGGCACCGCAAAGCATGGCGACGGCGATACGCGGCAATGCGCTATAGAATGCGATGGCTGCGAGCAGATCCCCCTCGCGGGCTCGCTGCGCCAGATCGTGCCATTCAAGCCGCGGAAACGCGGTTTTGAGATTGAACCCTGTCAGCACGAGGGCCAGCGCAAGCACCAGACCGCCGATGACAAGTGCATTGGTGCCGGAGGATGGAGTCTGCGGTCTCATGCAATCACCCGAAGAGGCTTTCGAGGCTGGACGCGACCGTCTCTGCGAAACGGACTGATGTCGGCAGCGCTCCAAACCCCCAGAATGACGGGATCCTGGTAAAGCGACCCGATCGAACCGCCGGCAATGTCGCCCATAAGGGGCTCTTCGTCAGGGCTTCCTCCGGCGCGAGCCCGGGGGAATCGATGAGCATTATTCCGGCTTTGGGATCTGCCGCGAGCTGCTCGATGCCGACGACGGACCCACCCCACAGCAAAGTGGGTTCGCCCTGCCATGCATTGATGAGACCGAGCTTGGAAAGAGCGGCATCGAACAGGCTTCCCCGCGAGAAAACCGTCAGGTTGTTGTCGTCTATCATTTGCACGAGATAGAGCGGAGCCACCGACCGGGCCTGAACATTCTTTCGCAACGACGCGAACCTGGCTTCGACGCCTGCAAGAAATGCTTCCGATTCGGCTGCCCGTCCGGTCAAGGCTCCGATCTTGCGGACCGCGTCGCAGGCATGCCGATAGACATCCCCCTCCCCGGTATGGATGCCAATGGTTTCGACGGGCGCGCATCGCTCGAGCGGCGCCCGCAACGATTCCTGCCAGGTCTGGATGAGGATGATGTCGGGAGACAGTTGGGCGATATATTCGAAATTCGGCGCACCTTGCAGCCCGACGTCGACGGTCGCGGCCGGTGTCCTCGGCTGCCCCACCACCAGGTCATAGGACGCCGTCTCGGCGGCGGCGATCGGCTTGATGCCGAGGGCATAGAGCGTCTCGCTGATCGCCCAGTTCAGAGAGACGATTTTGCGCTCTGCCGCCGCCGCCTTCGATGCGAGGGGATACCCGGCAAGAGATGCGGCTGCGCCGGCGATAAATCGCCGGCGCGTCAGCGGGTTTCCCGGCCCACCATCTGCCTGTCGAGCACTCCCGAGGGAGGACCTGTCCCGGATCACCATTTTACCGAAATCGTGCCCAGTACCGCTCTGCGCTCTCCATAGTAGCAGAACGTATCGTCATCGCAGGTGCCGACATATTTCTTGTCGAACAGATTGGTGCCGTTGAGCGCGAAACGCCAATCCTTGTAATCGTAGTGGACGGAAGCATCGATGAGGAAATAATCCGGGATCTTCAGCATATTGGCGTTATCGCCGTAACGGCTGCCCACATAGCGCGCGCCTGCGCCGAACCCGAGCCCCTCGGCTGCGCCGCTTTCGATGGTCTTGTCCAGCCAGAGGCTGGCCATGCTCTGCGGCACGTCCTTCGGCCGGTTCCCACGCAGGGAGGAATCGTCGTCCTTGGTGATCTCTCCGTTGTTGTAGGTGTAGTTCCCGATCAGCTTCAGGCCGTTGTCGAGATCGGCGACCCCTGCCACTTCGAAACCACGCATGCGGATGGCGCCGGTCTGCTCGTAGGTGACCGGCGGGCCGGGATTGGTGGTCGTCACATCGGTCTGCTCGAGATTATAGGCGGCAACCGTCATGTAGCTGTTGTAGCCGGACGGCTGATACTTCACGCCGATCTCGTATTGCTTGCCGGTCGTCGGCTTCAACGCGTCGCCGGTCGTCGAATTCAGGCCGGGCGTCGGCTGAAACGAGGTCGAATAGCTGAAGTAGGGAGCAATGCCGTTGTCGAAGAGATAGAGGAGGCCGACGCGCCCGGTCAGCTTCTTGTCGTCATTCTCGACGGTTGGATTGCCGGCCGAAACCAGGTCCATGTCGCTGGTCTTTGCCCAGTCGTAACGCAGCCCACCGGAAACGCGCCAATTGCCGAAGGCAACCTGATCCTGCGCGTAGGCCCCCGTCTGCCGGACATGGTCGTCGGTCGCGAAATCGACCGCCGGCACGGTGAACGGCTGGCCGTAGACCGGAGCAAGCACATCGAGGGGCGACGCCGATCCGTCGCTCTCAGACCAACGGCTGTGCGAGCGCATGTAATCGACACCGAACAGAAGCGTATGATCGAGCGGCCCGGTATCGAACTTGGCCTGCGCCTGCGTATCCACCGCGAGGTCGTGAAGATTGGCGTTTGCGCCCAAGGTCCAGCGGTTGAGTTGCGTGGTTCCGGGAATGAACCCCGACGTCCCGATCTCCTGGATGTCCGTATCCGTATAGGAATAGCGAAAATTCTGGCGCACCGTCCAAACATCGTTGAAGCGATGCTCGAACGAATAGCCCACCGACCTGCTGGAGCGGGTAATATCGTTGAAATCGGGCTCCCCGATGAACAGGCTGGTTGGAATTTTGCCGAACGGCGCGCCATAAAGCGTACCCAATGCCGGCAGATTCTGCACCAACCCGCCATCGTTCGATCGCTGGAACTTGGAGAGGAAGGTAAAGGTCGTATCCTCATCCGGCTTCCAGGTGAAGGCGGGCGCGATGTAGTAGTTCTTGGTGTCGACGTGGTCGACCTGGGTATCGGCCGCCCGGGCAATCCCCGTCAGGCGATACAGAAGAGTTCCGTCATCGCTGACCGGCCCGCTGAAGTCGAAGGCTCCCGATGCGCCTTTCGGCGAGCCGACCTGCCATTGAAATTCATGCAGCGGCGTATCGGTCGGCCGCTTGCTGACTGCGGCGACAAGGCCACCCGGGCTATTGGCGCCATAGAGCGATGACGCCGGCCCGCTCAACACCTCGACCCGCTCAAGCCCGTAGGGCTCTATCTTCGGCGACAGCAGCGTGTAGTAGGTGTTGGTGGTCAGGCCGTCCAGATAAGGATTGGTGCTGGCAAAACCGCGTATCATGTAGCGATCGATACGCGAATCCGTGCCGCCATATTCTTCCGCAAGCACGCCCGGCGAATAGCGCAACGCCTCTCCGACATTGCGCACAGCCTGGTCCTGAAGTTGCTTGCGGGAAACGACCGATATCGACTGCGGCGTTTCGGCAAGCGGCGTATCGGTCTTCGTGCCCGAAGCGCTCTGCGTCGCGACCAGTCCGTTCACCGGCCCCCACGCGCTTTCCTTCCCGCTCCGGATTTCAATGGGCGCCAAGGCAGTCGCACCGGCGCTATTGACGGTGCCACTTGCCGCTGCCGCCGAGATCGCGACGGTCGTGGAATTGGTGAATGAAAAGGACAGGCCGGACGCCTTGAGGATTCGGGCAAGCGCCTGATCCGGGGAGAGGTGTCCGGATGCGCCAGGCGACTTCTTGCCTGCAGTGATCGACGGCGTGTAGGTGACCTGAAGGCCGGACTGCCTGCCGAAGGCGGCAAGCGCCTGATCGAGCGACCCCGCCGGCACCGAGAAATTGATCGCGGCTGTCGTTTGCGCAAGCGCCGGACCCACTTGCATGACACCCAGGCCGACCGACATGGTCGACACCATCAACGCAGCCAAGCTTGCACTGCCGCCATTCCTGCCCCGAAACAGAAAAGCCAATCCACGCCCCATTAAACCACTCCAATTGATACAGATGCGAAAGAGCGTGCTTTGCCTGGTCAAGCTCGGTATTTGCCGCCCTATCGATGGAGACGAGCATGTTTGATGGATTTTCTCTTTTCCTGACGAAAAAAATCAGATTTTCGTAATGACGGTGAGCCACGGCGAAATTTGACGTACCCTGCCGCCATAGGGCTGGACGACGGCTTCGAGTGCCCTGAGCGGCTGATTGAGATCGAACACGCCGCTGATGGGAAGGGACCCGAGACCAGGGTCGGCGATCAATACTTTCCCGGCCTGCCAGCGGGTGATCCGGGCGATGACGGCTGAAATCGGCTCGTTGTCGGCAACGATCATGCCATCGCGCCAGACGGCGATTTGTCCGGCGTTGCGCGTGCCGCGATCGAAACGCCGCCCATTCGTATCGACCCGCAACCATTGACCGGCTGAAAGTTGCGCCCGGTCGACTATCGAGGCATCGACCTGCACCAGACCGTGATCCACCGATATCGTCACGAAGCCATCGTCATCGCTGACATCGAAGGCGGTCCCAAGCGCCGTTGCCGTTATCTCGTCGACACCGACGGAGAAAGGACGATCGGCATCCTTGGCAACCTCTGCGAATGCCATGCCATAGAGCAGTCGTATGTCGCGTCGCCGGTCGTTGAAAGCCAGCTTGATCCCGCTGTCCGGCCCGAGCGTGATCATACTCCCGTCCGGAAGGGCAACACGCTTGATCTCGGCCGTCGTCGTGGCGAAATCGGCGCTCGCTCTGGCAATGAGGCCCGGACCGAGCAGCCCCCCGACAGCCGCCGTTCCGACGAGCAAAGTCCCCATGAGCATCAATTTGCGTCGGGAAATCCCAGGCGTGGATTCGAGCTGGTACTGATCCGTAAGGACCTTCCCGGACATGGCGTGGATTTCCAGCACCTCCGCCCATGTGCGCTCGTGAGCCGGACTCAGCGCGCGCCAATGGCGGATCATGTTGAGCGCGACGGGATTGCTGCGATCGTTCTGCAGGCGGATGATGAGATTCATCGCCTCTTCGAACAATCGATCGTCATCTCCCATATCGTGCTGCATGATTGGTCTTGTCGGTAAGCCTGATCGGTTGAACACTATAGATGGAAACGAACAAGCGCTTCAATTTATCCGTACGTCAGTCGGTAGCAGCCTGCAGGCGCTGGCGAATATGGTGGTAAGCCTCCCGAATCAACGCCCATGTCCGTGTCGACGACAGTTCGAGCTGCTCGGCAACCTCGTTGATCGTCATATCGCCGAGCCGGTGCAGTTCGAACGCAAGCCGGGTGCGTTCGGGAAGCTCAGCAAGCGCGGCGGCGGTAATTGCGAGGCGCTGCTGATCGTAGACAATCGTTTCGACCGAAGGACTGAGATCGGGAATCGCAAGAAACTCTTCATCCGTCAGGTCGGCATATTGGACCAAGCGCTCCCGCCGATAGAAATCGATGCTGAGATTGCGGGCGACATGGAAAAGAAGCGCCCGCGGATTGCCTTGGCCGCGATCGGAGCGGCCATTATAGGACAGCAACCGCACGAACGCATCCTGGGTGAGATCGTGGGCCGTTTCCCTGTTCATGCCGCGCCGGCACAGGAAGCGTACGACTTCCTTGGCATGCCGTCTAAAGAGACCGTTTAAATCCCAACTCATAGTCACTTCCCGCCAACGCGAAAATATTGCACCTGCTACCCCGCTGCAGTCAGCGACTAATCAGGATTGACCGGCACCGCAATAGTTCAAAAGCGGGCCGATCGGATGGAAATCCGTCGTTTCGACAAAATATGATTAGAATTATCATGTTTTTTCATGGCATAAGCTCTCCGTGATCCGGGATTGCCCGCATCACTTGGCTGCCGCGAAAAACAACGTTTGTTCCGATCCGTGACTAATACGCAACAACTCTCCAGCCGCGCGGCTCATTTGAAGGCTAGCCGCGCAGTGCCCCACACAGGCGTGATTGGCCATATCGCGGATGTCGCGATCCATTCAGCGTGTCGATGGGCCAGACCTCCTGTGGCCCATGCAAAGACAAATCTCATGAACCCGCGGATTTTATTTTCCAATTTTCGCGCGCTGGTTCGTCTAACACATAGGGACGTGCGATCGCCCTCGATGATTTTGGAGATGGACGATTGAAACAGGAGAAGATTTTCGGCGTCGTTTTCCGCTTGCTGCGCCCGTTCTGGCCGGTGGTTGTGTTCGCGACGGTGGTCGGGATCCTGGGCGGTCTGGCGACAGCGTGGCTGTTGGCGACGATCAATGCCGGCCTGCATGACGGCGACACCATTTCGTTTTCGCTGCTTGCCCGGTTTGCCGGCCTGTGTGTGTTGAGCGTCGCCGGCACGGCGATTTCCGGTGCGATCAACAGCATCTTCGGCCAAAGGATCATCGCCGCCCTGCGCAAGGATATTTCCGCGAGGATCCTGCGCGCGCCGATCGCTGCGCTGGAGGCACACCGCTCCTGGCGGCTGATGTCGGTGCTGACCGGCGATGTCGATACGGTTTCGGCTTTCACCTTCAATTTCTCGGGCTATGCGATCGCGCTCGCCATCACCATTGGCAGCTTCGCCTATCTGCTTTCCCTGTCGACGGTGGTCTTTCTGCTGGCCGTCGTCTCGCTGGCGCTTGGCATCGTCATCAACATGATCTCCCAGCGCGCCTGGATCCGCGACTATCAGGAGGTGCGGGTCGCCCAGGACGAGCTGCACAAGCAGTACCGGGCGATCACCGACGGGGCGAAGGAGCTGAAGATCAGCCGGCCACGGCGGGAGCGCGTCTTCGGCGTCCTTTTGTCGGGGGCCGCAGACCGGATCGCCGCGCTGAAGAGCCGCGCCATGCGGCTGCACTGGATTGCCGACGCCGCCGGCTCAGCCGTCTTCTTCGTCATGATCGGGCTGCTCCTCGCTTGCCGCAAGCAGCTCGGCATCGACAATGCCGTGATCAGCGGCGCCGTCATCGTGCTGCTCTATGTCAAGGGACCGGTCGAGCAGATCGCCGGCGCCCTGCCCGTCTTCGACCAGGCGCGGATTTCCTTTGCCCGGATTGCCGCGCTATCGGCCGAACTCGACCAGCATGAGCCCAATATCCCCCTCCTGGCAGACACCGGCGGGAACGCCCCCATTCCGGCGATACAGTCGATCGAGTTGCGCGGCGTCACCTATGCCTTTTCCGCCAGGGACGATATCGCACCCTTTATCCTGGGGCCGATCGACTTCACCATCCATGCCGGCGAGCTGCTGTTCATCGTCGGTGAGAACGGCTCGGGCAAGACGACGCTGATCAAGCTGCTGCTCGGGCTCTATATGCCGCAGCAAGGCTCGCTTCTGCACGATGGCATCGTGGTAATGCCGGAGGACCGCGACCGCTATCGCCAGCTTTTCTCCACGATCTTTTCGGACTACTACCTGTTCGACGACCTCGTCTACGGCGCCCTGCCGGAAGAGGCGGGACCGCATCTGCAGCGGCTGGGCATCGCCCACAAGGTCAGGCTTCAGGACGACCACTTCACGACGACGGACCTGTCGACCGGCCAGCGCAAGCGGCTCGCCCTTGTCCAGGCCTGGCTGGAGCGCCGGCCGGTCATCGTCACCGACGAATGGGCCGCCGACCAGGACCCGGACTTCCGCCGGGTCTTCTACGAGGAACTGCTTCCCGAGCTGAAGGCACAGGGCCGGACGCTGATCGTGATTTCCCATGACGACCGCTACTTCCATGTCGCAGACCGCATCGTGCGCATGGAAAACGGCCGGATCGTCGAGGATGACCGTGTGCAGCGGCCGAGGCTGGTCGAGGGGGAAGTGCCATGACGGCAAAGCTCAGCCCGCTGCTTTCTTCAATGCCCGCATCCGCCACGAGACCTATCGCCTCGCCTTGAGGGCAGGCGCGGCAAGCAGGAAAAATCCGACGCCGACCACACTTGCAAGCAGCCCGGCGGGCGATTGATAGGGAAATGCCAGGCTGCGCCCGAGCCAATCGGCCGCAACCATCACCACGGCACCGACCAGGGCTGAAACCGCCAACTCGCTTTTCGTCCCCTTGCAGCCAAGCAACGATGCCAGATGCGGCGCCGTCAGCCCGACAAAACTGATTGGCCCGATGACCGTGGTGGCTGCCGCCGTCAGCACCGAAATGAGCAGCAGGAGCAATATTCTGACGTTCACAAGGTTCATGCCGAGCGATAAGCCTGTGGGCTCGCCCAGGGAGAAGATCGTCAGCCAGCGGGAGCATCCGAGGCTGAGGATGAAGCCCGTGATGCCAAGAAGCGCGATTGCCTCACTTTGCGATGCCGTCACCTGATAGGTGGAGCCGGTCATCAGGGGCAGCAGTACTCCCATCCTGGGATCGCCGCTTGCGAGCAGAAGCGATACAAGCGCTCCGAACACCGTGCCGATCCCGATCCCCGTCAGCAGCAGCCCGCCATTCGAGGAGGAGCGTCGCCTTTCCAGCAAGGCCAGGATGACAAAGGTCAGGAATGCACCGATGCTGCTCCCGACGATCTGGGCGCTTCGACTTGGCGCGGCAAAAAACATGTACATGGCGAGGACGCCGAGCACCGCGCCCGAGGATATCCCAAGGATTTCAGGCGACGCCATGGTGTTTCCGGTCGTCTTCTGGATCATGCTTCCCGCCAGCGCGATCATGCCGCCGGCAAAGAACGACGCCAGAACACGGGGCCAGCGCCATGTCGCCAGCGACATGAAATCATCCCAATGAGCAAACACCCAGCCATCCGCTGTTTTTCCGAAGTCGAGGGCAAGCCAGAGGAGCACGATCGAGAAGATCGTTAGCCCGGTGAGGACGAAAGCAGGGTTTCGGGTCCGTCGATACGCATAAAGCGAACTGTCCGGACTTGCCGGGCCATGCGGTATTCGCCGAAGCAGCAACAGCAAGAGAGGTGCGCCCAGCAGCGCCGTCGCGACCCCCGTCGGCATCCCGGGCCAGAGGCTTCCCGCCCACTGCACGGCTTCGTCGGCGCTCCACAGGAGCAAGCCCCCCACGACCGATGACATGGCCAACTGTCTCCTGAAGGTTCGCGCGCCGATCATCCTGGCGATCGCCGGAGCGGCCAGGCCGACGAAACCGAGCATTCCGGCGGCCGCGACCACGAAAGCCGACAGCAGAACGGCGATGGCCAAAGCCGTCAAGCGGACCGACCGTGCCGACAGCCCCAGGGCACGCACGGCGTCGTCGCCGAGGGACATGGCGGATAGTGGCCGAAGCAACAGCAGGAGCGCAGCGGTGCAACCGAGAACGCGCGGCAGCAGGTACGAAATGGCCGACCAGTCGTTCTGAGCCAGCGAGCCGGAACTCCAGAAGAAGAAGTCTCCAAGATACTGCCAGCGAAAGAGCATCAGGATGCCGGCAACGGAGTTGCACAACAGGCCGACGACCAATCCCGACAGAAGAAGCGCCAGGGGCGAGAACCTCGCAGCGCTCGCCGCGGCGAAAGCCAGACCGGTGGCGGCAAGCCCGCCTGCAATGGCCAGCCACTCCTTTCCCGACAGGAGCAGGGAAGGCGCAAACAGCGAAGCGGACATGATCGCCAGTTGCGCGCCGGCGGACACCCCGATCGTTGTCGGCTCGGCCAGGGGATTTCGCAAGACCCGTTGCATGACGAGCCCTGCCTGCCCAAGGGCAGCGCCCGCCAGCAGGCAAACCGCCATGCGGGGCAGAAATTGGAATTCGATGGCGAGCACCGCGAAGGTCGTGTCGCCGGAGGCTGAGGCCGATAGCATTCGAGCCATGCGGCAAACAGTTGAAACAGACAGCAAGACCGCAAGAGCGATGAGCGCGAGCGCCGCACGGTTGGATTTCACCTTTCCCACCATCGCCCGGTCCGTCATCGGGCGGTCTGGCGACTATCGAGCGTGCCGGTGATCAGTGCCGCGAAACGCACGGCACTGGGCAGGCCGCCGAAGATATCGATCGGCGGGAGGATTCGAAAACGGCCGGTCCGTATTTGCGGCAAGGCATTCCATATTGGCCCGCTGGTCAGCCGGCGCATGGCCAGTCCCGGCCCTTCCCAATATTGCTGGAGGTGCATGATCGTGGCTTCGGGACGGTCCATGAGAGCCTGCGGATCGGCACGGGACCAACCCCACATGTCGGCTTCGGAAGCCCACGCATTGCCGATGCCGAGCCGCTGCATCACCGCGTCCATCAGGCTGTTGCGGCCATAGACGAGGAGACTGGCTCCATCCTGGTTCAGATTGACCAGATAGATCGGCGGAATCTCGCGGCCTGCGACCGACTGTTTCGCTTCATTGAATTGCCGTTCCGCGGCGGCACGGGCCT
This sequence comes from Martinezella lusitana, assembly GCF_010668395.1. Taxonomy (GTDB): domain Bacteria; phylum Pseudomonadota; class Alphaproteobacteria; order Rhizobiales; family Rhizobiaceae; genus Rhizobium; species Rhizobium lusitanum_A. Next base: position 161,781 of record NZ_WUEY01000010.1, on the reverse strand, counting down.
CGTTTGCAGTTTCTCCGCTGCCGACCCGTTCGCCGGTTGCAAGAACCGCGCGCTCTATCCGGGTGAGCCAGTCGTCGCCGTTGCCGAACAGATCCAATGTCAGCGCGGGCGCGATGCGACGTACCGGAGCGTCCTCCGCGAGAGGCCATGCCGCGAGCAGCAAATCCGGACGCAGGCTTTGCAGAAGCTCCAGATTCGGTTCGGCCGGATGTCCGATATCGACAATGCCCGCGTCCAGAACGAGGTCGGCGCTTCCGGCGCGAAAGCCGCCTGCAGACGCCGCCGCGATCAAATTGGCGCCGGCCGAAACGGCGATATGCGTCGCCGTGATATCCAGGCTCGCAACCCGAAGACCGGCCTTTGCGGCACGCGCGGAATGCCCCGGAGCAAGGCCTGCAAATGCAAGCGCCATGGCCTGCAAGAAGCCACGTCTTCCTAGTTTGGAAGACGTGGCTGAAGGGAACCGGAAGGTTCCTACCACGTTGCCTTCACCTTGAGGAGGAAGGTACGGGGATCGCCGTAGAAGCCGGTGGTCGTGTTGTTGATCGACCGAACATATTCCCTGTTGAAGATGTTATCGACGCTCAGCGATGCCGTGTAGTGCTCGTTGAGCTTATAGGACACCGATGCCGAAGCCGTCATGTAACCCGGCGCGACCAGCTTTCCGCCGGAGTCTTCATTGTAGAAACTGCTGGAGGCATAAAGACCGCCACCAATCGTCCATTTGTCGAGATCGTTCGGCAACGTGTAGGTCGTCCACAGCTTGAACAGGTGACGGGGCGCGATCGAGCTGAACGCGACGTAGTCCGTGCTGTTGCTGTCGTCATAGTTCCTGGTATTCGTGTAGGTATAGCCCGCAAAGACATTCCACTGATCCGTCACCCGGCCGGAGATTTCGAAGTCGAGCCCCTGAGCGCGCGCCTTGCCTTGAGCAAAGTAAATCGAGCCGGTGGGATCGCTGGGATCGGCCATCGCACGGTTCTTCTGCGTCAGGCTGAACAGGGCGACCGACGCATTCAGCTTGTCGTCCAGAAAGCTGCCCTTGAGGCCGACTTCGTATTGCTGACCTTGCACGGGTGCCAGAAGGTTACCGCTCACATCCCGCGTGACCTGGGGCTGAAAGATCTTGGCGTAGCTCCCATAGACGGAGAGGGTGTCGTTCAAATCATAGATCAGGCCGGCAAAGGGAATGGCCTTGGGGCCGATGTCGTCGTGCGTGCTGGTATCGCCCCAGTAGTTTTCATCGGCATTCGGCTTGTAGGAGCTGTTCCACCAGATGACCCGTCCGCCCGCGACCAGCGTCAAGGGATCCGCAAGGCTGATCCGGGCATTGCCATAGACGCCATACTGGTTCGTCAGGGTGTGCCGGCCATAAACATTCGGGAAATCCGGCTCGGGTACGTCCCAGTCGAAAATGCTCCCGGTATGGCTATAGAACTCGTCGCCGGCGGGACCGTAATAATTCGTCTGTCCCAGGTCCTCATGCGAGGCATTGACGCCGAATGTCAGCTTGTGCTCGCGACCACCCAGGTCAACCGGACCTGTCGTGTACCAGTCGAGCCCGTATTGCCGATCGTCCTGAGCCCACTTGTTGGCAACGATATTGGCCGTCAACGAGGAAGGATCGACCATGCTGTTGATCGAATTTGCGATGATGTTGCTCTGGTAGCGGGCGTAGTTGAGGGTCGCCTTCGTCTTCCAGCCGTTGTCGAACTCATGTTCGAGTTCGACGAACGCGCCGGTCTGGCTATACGTGCTTTTATTCCAGGGCGAGCCGAAGAACGCCGAGCGGGGCGCATCCAGAAATTTGTAGTCGGTCGTCACGGGGATGCCGACCCAGTTTTCCCGCGCGGGGCTGCCCTGGTAGTAGGCACCTCCCCGGATCGTCGTATTGTCCGTTATATCGCCTTCAAGCACGCCATAGATCTGCCCGAGCCGGCGGTAGGTGTCGTCCTCCTTGAAATCCTGGGTCTGCAACGTCCCGACGACACGGCCGCGCAGGCTGCCGTCGCTGTTCAGCGGACCGGTCACGTCGAGTTCGTTGCGAAGATTGCGATAGGAGCCGGCGGAGACTTCGTCGGTAACGTGAAATTCGTCCATCGGGAGCTTGCGGACGAGATTGATGGTGCCGCCGGGGGAACCGAGCCCGTTGAGCAACCCTGCCGGTCCCCTGAGAACCTCGACACGATCGTACATGGCAAGATCCTGCGCCGACGTCGGCAAGGCAATATTCGTCGGGACGCCGCCGATCTGAATCGTGTTGACCTGGAAGCCGCGCGAATAATAGGCGGGACGGTCGGAATCCGCCTGCTGCACCACCATTCCGGTCGCGTTGGCGATCGCCTGATCGAGCGTCGTCAGATTCTGGTCCTCGATACGCTTGCGCGTAACGACCGAGACCGACTGTGGAGTTTCCTTGAGCGCGACCTCTTCCTTTCCGGCAACATTCGCATAACCGCTGCCATAGGAATTGGTCCCCTCGGTGGTTGCCGATGCGCCTTTGACGACGATCGGCGCAAGCGTCGTCGCGTCGGATGAAGTGCCGGCACCGCCGCCGCGAGAGGCGCCGACGATCGTAACCGTATTTGCATTCGTGAAATTATATTGCAACCCGGAGCCGGCAAGAAGCGCGCCGATTGCCTGGGCCGTGCTCATGGAACCGTGCACCGGACGACCGATCGTCGATGCGGCCGCAGTTTCGGGAAAGACGACGTTGATACCGGTTGCGCGAACGATATCGTTCATGGCCTGGCGGATCGGCTTTGCGGGAATGTCGAAATTATGCGTTCGCTGATCGACAGCCTGCGCCCATGCGGCTCCAAAGCTTATGCTGTTTTCCGCAACACCCGCCAAGACCGTTGCCGCAAGCAGGACGAAGGTCCTGCTTTTCGTTGTCATGCCCCTCATACGTCCGCCCTTGCTATATTCGAAACGCGAGAGAAACCGGCGAGCCCTTCTTGCCGGCCTCCTCATAGTGTCTATCGCGCGGGAGGAACGCGTACCCTCACATTTTATGGAAATAATTCCGGGCGGATCTTCAGCGACCGCCTATGGTCCCACGACCGTCAGTTTGCCGAAGCTGTGCATCTGGAAGCCGACGGAGGATTGAACGGCAGCCAAGGCCTTGTCCGTGTCGTCAAGCGTGATATTGCCGCTGACCCTGAGATCGCCGATGGCCGAACCGATGACGACAATCCTGCCATCCCGATACCGACCGATCTGGGCAAGCACATTGCTGAGCCGCGCGTTGTTGAACACGAACCGGCCCTCGTGCCAGGCCATCTCGTCCTGAATAACGGCTTCCTGCACCTGGCCGATTCCCGATTCGCCGTAGTCGACGCTCTCCCCGGGCTTCAGCAGAACGTCTTGCGTATCGCCGCTTATGCCGACTTCGACGCTGCCTCTCGCAAGCGTAACGCTGACCTGGCGATCCTCCTTCATGGCGACGTCGAATTCGGTGCCAAGGACCCTCGCCTCACCGTTCTGCGCCTCGACGACAAATGGCTTGCCCGTGTGAACGACGGAAAAGAAGGCTGTCCCGCGCAACAGGCGTACTCGCCTTTCCGGGCCTGACAGCACAACGTCGATCGCTGTGTCCGCATCCAGCAAGACACGCGACCCGTCATCAAGGGTGATCTGCCGCCGCTCGCCTCGCGGCGACACGAAATCCGCCTGCATGTCCTGCAGAAGGGTCGGCCGCTCCAACCAGAACCAGCAACCTGCCACGAGGAAAGCAAGACAGCCGACGACAATCGGTCCGATCTTCCCAACTTTCCGTCCATCCCGAAGGCGCCGGATCTTTTCCAGGGGGACCGACAGGTCCGGGTCCGCGCCCGCCTTCGCGAGCCACGCGGTCGATCCCAGATCCTGCCACATGCCGCACACTTCGTCGTAGACCCGCCGATGGTCGGGGGATACCTCCAGCCAGCGTTGAAAGTCGCTCTGCTCCTGCCGCGATGGCTTGCCGTTCATGCGGGTGAACCAGGCAATCGCTTCCCGTTCGATCAATGATTGGTCGCGTAAATGCTGTCGATCGTCTGCCATTGACCTAAATCACCTGCCCTGCAGCATGCGAACACGGCTTCCCATGCGCGTCTCATATCTTATATCGCGCGATGGCGCCGCCTACCCTCAGGAATATCGCTGCTACGGTGCATTCTTGCAGGCAAGAAGCGCCCTTGCGATTTCGCGCTCGACGGTGCTGTAGGAAATATTAAGGGCGAACGCTATCTCGTCATAGGTGCAATTGTGCAGCCGATTGAGCAGGAAGACCTGACGCGTTCGCTCAGGCAAGCCAGCGATTGCCGTTTGCAGCTGCCTGACTTCCTGGCGTGCGGCAACAATCTGGTCGGGCTGTATGACGGGCGGCGCATACTGCTCCTCCCTCAAACCGCCGAGAATCCTTTCATGGCGCTGCTCGGCGCGGAACTGGCTGATCGCCATATACTGCGTTGCGCGCGAGAGATAGGCAGGCGTCAGCGTGATGTGCTCCATCGCCCGAGACCAGACGGCCGCAAATACATCCTGCACCACATCCGCGGCATTCGATCGGCCGACCTTGCGCCCGGCCAGGCGCTCAAGCCGCCCTCGCTCGGAGGCATAAAGAGATTCGATTTCAGATTGCTTTGTCGTCACGAGAGGCGCCTGCGACTACGCTAAAACTGGAGTTTAAAACTCCGCTTATAGCGTTTTTCGCACTTCCGCAACGACAATTTGGCACGGAAACCTGAGTAGATCATTCCGATGGCTCGGTTATCGGCTTCACGGTTCGGTTTGACCGGATTCGAACCGACGGTTGCGAGTTGACGGCCGCGCGCATGCCTGACAGCCTGCCCCGCATCCTGGTCACTCGACCGCCCGCAACAGAGAAATCAGACGGCCTCTTGGCGCGTCGGAGGCGATCGCAGGTCCCACGGCAACGCTTGCCGTCATGCCGGCCGTCAGCTCGATGCTTGACGGCACCCGGTCGATATGGATGCGCACGGGAATGCGCTGGGCAAGCCGCACCCAGGTAAACGCCGCCTCGACGCTCGGCAGGCCAGACTGGCCGGGGGCGTCATTGCTGTCCTCGATGCCCCGTCCGATGCTTTCCACATGCCCCGAGAGCGGGTTGTCGAAGCCCATCAGCATGATCTGCGCCGGACTGCCGATACCGATCCGCCGAAGCTTCGTCTCCTCGAAATAGCCGGTAATCCGGAAGCTGCTCGCATCGACGACTGCGATCTTCGTCTCGCCAGCCGTTGCATAGTCTCCGGGGCGCAGACGCAGATTGGCGACGTATCCGTCGACAGGCGATCGGATGGTGGCCCGCGCAAGATTGAGTTTGGCGAGGTCGAGCGCTGCCTGCGCGCCTTGATAGGCCGCGCTCGCCTGCGCTGCAGCCCCGGCTGTCTGCTGGACGTCCTCCTGGGACACGACATCGCGCAGCCGGTTCCGTCGCTGGGCCGTCGACTGGCGAACGAGCATGTCCTGACGCTTGGCTTCCAGATCGGCTTGCGCCGACGCGATGGCGAGCTCAAACCGTTTCGGATCGATGGCATACAGAATGTCGCCGCGACGCACATATTCGTTGTCGGCAGCCGAAACGGAGAGCACCGTTCCGGAGACTTCGGGCGCAATCCGCACGATGTCCGCGCTCACCCGGCCATCGCGTGTCCATGGCGCAAGCACATATTGTTGCCAGAGCGCGATGACGAGCAAGCCGGTGACAGTAAGAATGATGAAGGAAAGGGCGGAGCGTATCCAGGGACTCAAATTATGCATCATGCAACTCAAATGAAGAGGATAAAGAGGGCGAAGATCGAGAGCGCCATGGCAAACTCGACCAATGCGGGATGCCAGACCCGGCGCAACACGCCGATACGCGCCAAGATCGTCTGCAACAGCATGAAGACCGGCAGTGCGATGCAGGCATAGAATAGAAGCGGCGGGATATAGATGCCCGCAATATTGACTTCGGCCAGCATTACGCACTCTCCGCAAGGGCGAAGAAGCCGGGATGGGCGCCGATCAGTGAGCTGAGATCCGCCAAAGCCACGGCAACCTGGTGAACCGGCCCTTGCGCTGATGGATCGCCTGAATTGGCCGAAAGAAGCAGCTCCGCAATTGCTCGAAGCGTGTTTGCCGCTTCGGCAGGCGCAAGGCTCCAGCTTTTTGAATCGGCCAGGACAGCGAGCGTCAGCGAAAGCGCAGTGGCTGGAAAATGGTTTTGGCGAAGCGTATTGCGGATCCGCAACAACGCACGACCCGCATGGATGCCGGCAAGCCCATCTTCCATCATCAAGCGCTGCCGAGCAGGATCGCCCTTCAACGCAAGCGCAATGCGAGACAGGCGGTGATGCTGGAGATGCTCCCAGGCATGCCGGTCCCATCGCCCGTCACGTCTCGCGATGGCAAGCACGTCGTCGCGAATCTTCCCCGCTATGCGGCCTGCCTCCTTGCCCGGATTGCGCGGCAGGATGATACGAAAGCACAGCAGCGTGACGATCACGCCGGCCAGCCAGCCGCAAACCTGATTGCACCAGGCGGCAAAGTTGTATGTCATCGGGTTGGCGGCTCCGACGAGGGTGTTGAACGCCACCAGATAGGCAAGCGAAGCGGCAGCAAATTTCGGTTTCGTCGTCGCGTAGAGCCCTGCGATCCAGAACGGGGCCAGCGCGACGATCAGCAGAGGAAAGCCGTCAATCTGCGGCAGGACGATAAAGGCGCAGATGAAACTGGCGGGAACCGCGACGACCGTACCTTTGACGAACTCAACAGCGCCGGCGGCCGGATTGCCCGCCATGGCCAGCAGCGCACAATAGGGCGCGAGCACGAGCAGCATCAGCGATCCGTCCGGCCACGCCGTCGCTATCCAGAAGGCACCCCCAAGAACAATCGCCAGGAACGATCGTAGGCCGTTATCCAAGCCCGCGCGCCAATCGCGGTGAAACCGGTAGGATCGGCGGGCACCACGTCGGCCGCTGCGCAGCCGCGCCAGACCGACCAGCGCGGCTTCATAATCCTCGGCCAGCTCGATCATCCGGTCGAGCTGGATCGGAACATCCAGCTTTTCCGCACCCTCCAGGCTTTCCGCTTCAACGACAAGGGCCTGCAAATCGTGACGAGCGGCCGCGATCGAAGCGCGTGCCTGTTCAACACCGTCTATCGAATTCAGCGCCTCGGACGCGGTATCGACGGCCTGCCGGACACGGCTCGCTGCACGCTCGATGATGGGATGCAGAGGCCCGGTCGACGACCACGCGGTTGCGCCGACCAGACCGGCAAGCAGCGCCGCCATCCCCTCACGCACGGCGCCCGCACGCAAGGCCACTTCGGCGGATTCTGCCGATGCCAGTTCCAGTAAATCATCCAGGGCGAACAATTCCGGCACCAACCCGACAGCCGGCGCCATGTCTCGTCTCGCCTCGCCTGACAGTTTCGTCGTCATGACACGTCCCACGGCACCGATGAGGCGTGCGAAGCCGGCATGGAATCTGGACGGGCTAACCCTGGCCGAGGACAACGCCGCGACGACGGCCAGGCACACCACGCCGAGCACGACGGTCGCGATGCGGCCGAGGGCATGTTCAAGCGATGTATCAGGATGCTCGAGCGAGCCATACGTTGCCAGGCCGATCGTATAGCCTGCCACCGCCGTTCCCGATGCCCGAAAATGGCGGAAGATCATCGCGCCTCCGGTGCAAAGCCCAAGCCAGAGGCCGAATGCGAGCAGAAAAAGGGCGGGAGTCTGCGCGAACAAGCCCATGAGAAGGATCGCAACGATGCCGCCTACCAGTGTCCCGGCGACGCGCCAGAATCCCTTGGCAAGAACGGCGCCCTGACTTGCGTTGGCGACGAGCAGCACGGTCGAGGCCGCCGAATAAGGCATTTCCACCTGGCAGACAAACCCAATCCCGAGAGCAAGCGCGGCAGCCAGCACCGAGCGCAGAACATAGCCCCATTGCGGCGTAAACAAATCGAGGCGCAGCCAGATGGAAGGGATGATTTTCAGCCGCGCACGCATACGCCAGCCAAACTGATTTCGCCATGCCGCGGTGACCGCCATCATTGCCTGCCATTCCGATCCTGTCTCAAATGCAATCCGATCACCGGTTGAAAGGCCGGACTGAAACTGGGGGCCAAGCCCCTCGGTTGCCTTCAAGAAACTTTAATATAGGATCATCCTATGTTTAAAAGAAAGCCTGGTCAAGCATCTGGGCAAATCAAACATTCTCACATAGGATGATCGGGTTTTTCCCGTTGTGAGACGCGCCATGTCCAACTCTGTCACGCTTCCCCATGCGCCCCGGCGCTCCCTCGTTGAATCGACGATTGAACTCATCCGCGCCCAGATCGAAAGCGCGACCTGGAAAGTCGGCGAGCGCATTCCAAAGGAACAGGAACTCGCGGATATGCTCCAGGTTGGCCGCAATACCGTCCGGGAAGCGATACGCGTGCTCTCTCACGCCAATGTTCTCGAAGTCCGCCAGGGCGACGGCACCTACGTACGGTCGAATGTCGACCCGGCGGAGGTGATGCGCCGGGTGAGCAGAGCAAGCCTTCGGGATCATTTCGAACTGCGGGCGATGCTGGAGACGGAGGCTGCCCGGCTCGCCGCGGACTGTCGTACCAAGGCGGACGTCATTCTGCTCCGCCGTCTTCTCAAAGAACGGGAAGACAAGCGTGAGCGCGAGGCCTTCGTCGATGCCGACCTCCGGTTTCACAGCGCCATCGCCCAAATTTCCGGCAACACCGCGCTGGCCGAACTCTACCGCTACTTCTCCAATACGGTGCGCCTCAACACTCTTTCGGCATTGGATGACGCCGGCCTGCCGGAGCCGGATCAGCAAGCCCACATAGCGATCGTGGACGCCATCGAGCGGCAAGATGGTGAAGCAGCCGCGCTTGCAGCTCGGGCCGTCGTCGCGCCCCTGATCGCGGCGCTGGCGGCGGAAGGCCGATCCTCTCAATAGACGCTTCCGGCCATGCTGCCGCACGCCGGCGGCCGGTTCCCTTTGCCGGGCACGCACATGCGGGCGCGGACGGGCCGAACGGTCGATACCAAGAAAGCGCTCTTTGCTGTACTCGAGCTATTTCAGGCAAAGTCCACAGCGGTTCTCCGTCCGAAATCGCGTAAAAACACAGAGATAGAGCGGTGTGCGGTTCCATGAGAAGCCCAGCCGCTCCATGGCTGCTTCGCCGACGCCTGACGGTCGATATTCTCCTCGTATCGCAGGGTTGAGCGGATATCGAATTGCGCCTGTTCGCATCACAAGGCCGATGGAGACGCGGCGGTCTCAAAGATGGCACCCTCGATAAACATTCTAACATCCTATGTTATTGACTCCGGGCTGATGCCACCGTACCGTCCGCGCATTCCACACTGACCACGGACCGAACACATGCCGAATATCGCAAGCCGAACAGATTGCCATCATAAAACATCGGATGATAGGATTTATAAACCGCACAGGATCCTTGCCACCGGCTTCGCACTTTCGGTCCTGCTGTACTCATCGGCCGATGGCCTCGCCCAGGAGATGTCTCCGCTAGGGTCTGCGAACCCTCCGGCCGAGACCGCGACAACGGTCTCCCGGCTGTCGCCAAAGGCACGGCGGGTAGCCGCCGGAAGCAACGTCGCGGCTGAAAAAGCAGCCGCGGCCGGTTCGCAATCCGCCGCCGGCTCCGGCACGACCGAACTCGCGCCGATCGTACTTCGCGGGGAACGCGGCGATGGTCCGGTAAACGGGATAGTCGCCCATGGGACAACCACGGGCTCCAAGACAGATACGCCGATCAACGAGGTGCCGCAGGCCGTTTCCGTCGTCACCCGTGAACAGATGAACCAGCAGAACCCTTTGAGCGTCGGCGACAGTCTTCGCTATACGCCCGGCGTCTTTGCCGACAGCCGTGTCGGCGGCGTGCTTGAAAGCGTGTTTCTGCGGGGCTTCGGCGGCTATGGTGTCGCGGCCACCAATCCACAGTTCCTCGACGGGCTGCCGCTCATGACCGGCACGGGATATGCCGCACAGGTCATAGACCCTTCGACGCTGGAACGGGTTGAAGTCCTGCGTGGCCCGGCCTCGGTTCTTTATGGTCAGGCCGCGCCGGGCGGTATCGTCAACATGGTAAGCAAGCAGCCAACCGACGATCCGTATCATGACGTCGGCATCGAGACCGGCAATCGCAATCGTATCCAGACGAGCTTCGATTTCGGCGGTCCTCTTACGGATGACGGCGTCTGGTCGTATCGGCTGAACGGTCTCGGCCGCCGCACCGACGAGCAGTTCGATTTCTCCAAGCAACAACGCATCGTGCTCGCGCCGACGCTCTCATGGAAGCCGGACGAAGATACCAAGCTCACCATCTACGGTTTCTACCAGAACGATCCGGACAACAATTTCGCCGGCTGGCTGCCGGCCGAGGGTACGCTTTTTCCAGGTCCGGCCGGTCGCATTCGCCGCAGCTTCTTTCTGGGAGACCCAAATTATGACGACTACGACCGGCAGCAATACATGATCGGCTACAATCTCGAGCATCGCTTCAGCGATGCCCTGACGGTTCGGCAAACCCTCCGCTACTCCCATGTGGATACGAGCTTCAAAGGCTTCGCTATCAATTATTATGCACCGTTCGGCGTAACGACGGGCGACCTCAATCGCCTTGCCATATGGGATCAGGAAAGGCTCGACGGCGTCGCCGTCGACAATCAGGTCGAATATCGTGCCGACGCCGGCCCTTTACAGCACGTATTGCTGGGCGGCGTCAGTTATCAACGGACAGTGGATAACAATAGGAGTTCCGGCTGGGGTATAGTCCCGGCGATCAATTATCTTTCGCCGGTCTACGATCAGCCATTCGACAGGCCGCAACTCGCCAGCCATGCCCGCCAGTCAACCGACCAGGCCGGCCTCTATCTTCAGGACCAGATCCGCGCGGATCGTTTGGTTGTTACGCTCGGGGCGCGGGAGGACTGGGCATTCGGCGACACTCAGGATCGCCTGACCGGCTCAAGCCAGAGCCAGTACGACCATGCATTCTCGGGCAGGATCGGTGCCGTCTATCTCTTCGACAACGGATTGACCCCCTATTTCAGCTATTCGACCTCCTTCCAGCCCACCGCTGGCGTCGATGCCGGCGGCGAGGCCTACAAGCCGTCCAAGGCACGCCAGACGGAAGTCGGCTTGCGTTATCAGCCAATCGGCGGGGATGCCTCCTTCACCGCCTCCCTCTTCGACATTCATCGGACGAACATCAGCGTTACCGATCCGAGCAACCCGTTATTTTATGTTCAAACGGGCGCGGCACGATCGCGCGGGGTGGAGCTCGAGGCCCGTGTCGAACTCACCGACGAGCTCGATCTGATCGGCGCTTTCACCTATCTCGATACCGTCGTGGAGAAGGACACCGATTCGTCGGTCATCGGCAACCGTCTGGTCGGCGTCCCGAAGCAGGCGGCATCATTGTGGGCGAACTACAAGTTCGCCACCGGAGCACTCGAGGGCCTGAGCCTTGGCGGGGGAATACGCTATGTCGGGAAATCTGCGGGAAACAATGCGAACACGTTCTACGTCCCCGACGCAACCTTGTTCGACGCCGCGCTCGGCTACGATTTCGGTGCGGCCCATCCGCAAATGAAAGGATGGCGCGGAGCGGTCAACGTCTCCAATCTTTTCGACAAGACCTATGTGGCCTCATGCTTTTCCGCAGGCGGATGCTTCTACGGAAATGGCCGCATCGTGACGGCAAGCCTGCACTATCAATGGTGACAGGAAATTTGCGCACGGGCATGTCAGGTAAAGGTGCGGCGACAAGGTCGCCGCACCTCCATTCGTTAGCCGCGCTTGAATTTCTCTGCTTCTTCCGAGCCGCCCGTGGCATTGCCCTTGGAATAGGAGTGAGCGCCGACACCGGCCAGCTGACCGCTCTGGACGATCAGATATTCGTCGCGGATCGGACGACCCTCGAAGAAGCATTCGAGAATCTCACGCGTGCCGGCCGCATAGCGCGTCTGTGCCGACAGCGATGTGCCCGAGATATGCGGCGTCATGGCGTTATGCGGCATCGTCCGCCATGGGTGGTCTTTCGGCGCGGGCTGCGGGAACCAGACGTCGCCGCCATAACCGGCCAACTGCCCGCTCTCCAGCGCCCGGGCAACGGCGTCGCGGTCGCACAGCTTGCCGCGTGCGGTATTGACCAGATAGGCGCCCCGCTTGAACAGCTTCAGCGTCTTGTCGTTGATCATGTGCTCCGTCTCCGGATGGAGCGGCACGTTGAGCGTCACGACATCGCACGCCGGATACATGTCCTCCCGCGTTTCGTGCCAGGTCAGGCCCAGCTCCGTCTCCACCTCTTTCGGCAGGCGGTGACGATCCGTGTAGTGCAGATGCATTCCGAAAGGCTTGAGGCGGCGCAGCACGCCAACGCCGATGCGGCCGGCAGCCACGGTGCCGACATGCATCCCTTCGACATCGTAGGAGCGTTCGACGCAATCGGCGATGTTCCATCCGCCGTCGACGGCCCATTGATGCGACGGAGTATAGTTGCGCACCAGATTGAGGATCGTCATGACCACATGTTCGGCCACGCTGATCGAATTGCAGTAGGTGACTTCCGCCACCGTGATCCCGCGGTCGATCGCGGCCTGAAGGTCGACATGGTCCGAGCCTATACCCGCCGTCAGCGCAAGCTTCAGCTTCTTCGCCTTGGCGATGCGCTCGGCGGTGAGATAGGCGGGCCAGAACGGCTGGGAAATGACGACATCGGCGTCGACCAGTTCCCGCTCGAACGCCGAATCCGGGCCGTCCTTGTCCGAGGTCACGACGAAGCTGTGGCCGTTCGCTTCCAGGTATTTGCGCAGTCCCAGCTCGCCGGACACGCTGCCCAGCAGGCTGCCGGCAACGAAATCGATCGCCTTCGGCGTCGGCAGCGTCTGCCCATCGGGATAACGCTCGATTACCGGAAGTGAATCGCGAGCATAGGATGTCGGATAGCCGTTAATCGGGTCGTCATAAAGAACGCAAACCACTTTAGCCATGTTCATCTCCTTAGATTTTGGGCAAAGGGAGACACCGTCGGCAGCGTGAACTTGTCCGCCGTTCGCAGAGATCGTTTCTGGAGGAATTGGCCAGCGCCAGGTTGCCCCGAGGCAGGTCAGTTGCCGGTGTTTCCTAAAGCCACGGTCCGTTTGCACGGAACATCGTTTCAACGAGAGGAATGCTCTCACGGCATCCGGAGGCTGGCAAATGAAAGCTTTCTACCGCGCGATAGACAAAGTCGATGACGCCTGATTTATCGGCATCCGATCCTGGAACTCGCGGTCGAAATCCGCTCCCTGCAGGCAGCGGATCAACGCTTTCGTCATCGGCGACTGCGGTGATCGGTCGGAAATGACCAGACCGACGGCATGCGTCTGATCCGGATCGGTCAGGTCGATGGCAACCAGGTCTGATCTATCCCCGAAGACATAGAAAAACGTATGCGGGACGATGCTGCACCAAAGGCCGTTGCGGATATGGGAGCAGACCGCGAGGAAGGAGTTGGTCACCACCGGCGGCCTTATCGTCAAGCCGGCCGATGCCGCAATGCCATTGAGGATGCGCCTGTTCTGCATATCCTCACTCAGGAGGCAGAGCGTTTCGGAGGCGGCTTCCGCCCATGTGACGGAGGGACGATCGGCGAAGGGGTGATCGGAGCGACATACGAAGACGTAGCGCTCATGATAAAGCGGAATACGCCTGACATTCTCCAGCGGTTCGTTTTCCAGATAGGTCAGGCCGCCGTCGATTTCGAAGGTATCGAGAGAATGCTGGATGGCGCGCGAGGTCATGGACTTGATCTCGATCGTGGCGTCCGGATGCTCCTCGCTGAAGCGCTCCGAAAGAAAAGAGACAGCGGGCATGGCAGCGGGAATGGCGCCGATGCGAAGCGTGCCGGCCAATCCTTTCTGCGATCCTTTCAGATCCTTCTGGAGGCTATCGTAGTCGAAGAGAATCTGGCGCCCCCATTCGAGAACGCGCTCCCCATCGGGCGTCAGGCCCATGTAGCGGTTGCCACGCACGATCAGCGTCGTCTTCAGATCGTCCTCAAGCTTTCGGATGGCCGCCGACAGGGTCGGCTGGGTGATGTTGCAAAGCTCCGCCGCCTTTGCGAAATGCCTCTCTTCCGCGAGCACGACGAAAAAGGACAAATGTCTGATCAGCACCGGCGATCCTCGCAATGATGGGCACTAGCCCGCGGTCAGGGACATGCTCTCGACGGCCGCCAGGAAACTGGCGAGGCTCGCTGACCGTATCGGAACATAGCGCTTGCCGCTTTCACGGCAGAGACGCTTGACGATGCCTGCCGCCGAATGGCTGATGCAATCGACGGGAAAGACGACTGAAACCGCCTGTCCGACCAGCGCCGGCAACAGCGACAGATTGTCCTCCATGCCGCCATCGTGGAACAGGACCTGCACCCCACGACGCTCGCCGATTGCCCCTATCCGGTCGAAGGAGCCCGGTCGTCCGCCGACATAGAGGACCGCGACATCCACGTTCGGCGCAACGACGGAACCCTGGACACCCGCAGGCTCGACAAGGTCGGCGACGAGATCGAGCTCGTGCTGCAGCACCCGGTTCTGCTCGGCAAATTGCGATGCCCTTCTTTCGGCTTCGGCCAATCTGGCTTCCATGGCGGAAAGGCGTGCCGCGAGCTCCTCGGCCCTCTCCTGAGCGGCATCCATCTTGGCCAGGAGATTCAGGCTCTTTTTCGAGCCGTCGGAGGCCTGTGGGGCGTCGATCAGGAGCGCGCGCGCCTGAAGAAGGCTCGTCTCCAACCGCCCGACACGGTTCTGCAGCCCGGCACGATCCTCCGACATGACGCGGATCCGCTCTTCCTGCCGTGCAATCTTCTCGTCTTTCGCCTCGACTTCGAGCTGGAGCTTTCGAAGCCGGGCAATATCCAATCTGCTCGAGCTGCCCACCAGATGCGAGAGCATGTGCACCTCGCCGAAGACTTCCTGGATGAGCGCACGATCGCTGACGGGATGGCTCATAACGGCCCAATAAGCGCCTGCAATATCCCCGTCGTCGACCGCTTCATTCCATTGCCGCTTGATCTGATCGGCGGTCGACAGCCTCGAAAAGCGCTTGATGATCCGCTCGTGACGCTTGTCGAGGGACTTGTTCAGCAGTTTTCCGGCGATGTCGCGCTGCCCGGCCGCCCGGACTCCCCGGCTGTGGAGCGCGTGATCGGACGCGCTCTTTGCATCGATGTCGCCGATCTTCGCCAGTACCTGACGCAGCTCGCCCGTCGTCAGGCATGTGCCGACGATCGAACAATGAAACATCGATGGAAGCTCCCATGTCCTCAGGCGCGGCGACTTGGCCGGCGGATCCGCATCCACGGCCTTCACGATGGTTCCCGACGGATTGAGATCGGCAATCGTCAATCCAGGTACGCGCTTGTGATTGAGAAGAATGGTCATGGTCCAAGATAGCGTTATATTCGGCTGAATATTACGCTACCGCCGATCCATCGATGGCGCAAGCATTCGGTCGTCATCGATGTCGGATGCGGGTCAGCCTTGCTCCCGCGACAGCGGGAGGGGACAACGGGAGAATGCATGAAGTCTTGCAGCTTCGCTCTTCGCGGCGATTGAACGCCGATGGAAGAGCGCGTATTTCTCCAGAGCAATTCCAAGGCGCGAACCTGCGGTCGAGCGCACGGAGCAATTTTGGCGCATCGGTCACCGTCGAGGCGACGCCGCCGTTCCCGTCATCTCATACCGGTATCGCCACCGAATGCTGCGATGTGGGATGCTGCATGATGTGCATCTCGAGGCCGTATATGGCGCGCAGCGCTTCGGGGGTAAGGATATCGTCCGGCGGTCCGTCGGCGATGATCCTGCCCGAGTGCAAGGCAATGATGTGATCGCAGAAGCGCGCAGCCATGTTGACATCGTGCAGCACGACGACGACGCCAAGCCCCTTGGCATGGCTGAGGCTCTGCACCAGCGACAGCACTTCGATCTGGTGGGCCACGTCGAGGGCGGAGATGGGTTCGTCGAGCAGGAGGCATTCGGCATCCTGGGCAACCAGCATGGCAAGCCAGACACGCTGGCGTTCGCCGCCTGAAAGCGTGTCTACGAGGCGGTCGGCCATGCCGACCACATCGGTGAGCTGCATGGCTTCCTCGACCTTGTCGCGATCCGTCTGACCGAAACGTCCAAGGGCGCCATGCCAGGGATAGCGGCCGAGCGCCACGAGTTCGCGCACCAGCATACCGGCAGCAGCCGGCGTCGCCTGGGGCAGATAGGCGACCTTGCGGGCGAAGGCCCTGTCGCCCCAATCTGCCAGCGGCTTGCCTTCAAAGCGGATGGTGCCGCCTGCCGGAGGCTGCTGACGCGCGAGCAGTTTCAGCAGCGTCGATTTTCCGGAGCCGTTGTGACCGATAAGGCCGACCGTGCGTCGCGGTGCGAGTGTCAGCGTCAGGGGCTGCAAAAGCGTGCGCCCGGATATGGCAAAAGAGACCGCGTCAAGCTGGAAAAGCGCCTCGCTGCTCATTGCCGGACCATCGACTGGAGGCACAAGGCGTGCTTCGGAGGCAGTCGTCACCATTCTTCATATCCTTCGTTATTTCGTAGCGTTCCACCCGCGGAGGGGTGATCAATGACCGCATGTCCGTCCTAGCAAGAGATCGGCCTCGATTGCTACAATTATTCTTGAGTTTATCACCCTTGTTTTCGCATCAGCCAGAGAAAATAAGGGCCGCCGATCAGAGTGGTGACGATTCCGACGGGCAGCTGGTTCGGAAACAGCGATACGCGCCCGATGAAGTCGGCAAGCGTCGTGAGGGCCGCGCCGGCAATGGCCGCTGCGATCATATGCGACAGTGCCCGCTGGAAGCCGAGCGTTCTTGCAATATGTGGCGCCATGAGGCCGACGAAACTCAAAGGGCCGATCAGCAGGGTTGCCACGGCTGCCGAGACAGCCGACAAAAGCAGAAGTACGGCCCGGCTGACCGATATGTTGAGGCCGAGGCCTCTCGACGAGGAGGCGCCGAGCGGCAACAGATCGAGCCAGCGGCTGAAGAACGGTACGATCGCAAGAAACACGACCGCCATGGCGACAGCGATCATCGCCTGCAGCGGGGTCGTGCTGTAGGTCGAGCCGGCCATCCACTGCATGACGCCGAAGACTTTCGGCAAGCCCGTACCGAGGAGGACCGCGATCAGCGCGGCAAAGGCGGTATTGATCGCAATGCCGAAGAGAAGCACATGGTCCGGATTGTAACGGCTTCGGCGTCCCGTCAGCAGAACGGCGGCCAGGCTGACGACAGCGCCAGCAGCGGCGGCGCCCAGCTGCGTCAATGGCGTGAAGGCAGGCGCCAGCAGAACGAGTAAAAGGATGCCAAGCGCAGCACCCGTGCTGACACCGATGATTTCGGGGCTTGCCATCGGATTGCCGGTCATGCGCTGGATGACCGTGCCCGAGAGCGCAAAGAGGACACCGGCAGCGGCGGCGGCAGCCAGGCGAGGCAGCCGCCAGATCAGCAATGATTGCATCTGCGCGGGGGATGCGAAGCTCCATCCGTCAAGCGACGGGCCGAGCGAAAGCGAAATCCAGACCAATGCCAGCAGCACAATCGCGGTGATCGCGAGATAAAGCATGGGACGGCGGCTGCGTCGCTCCGCAGTCGGCAATACCGGTGCTTCCACGACCGGCAACCGCCCCAGAAAGATGGCGATGAGCGGGGCGCCGAGAAGCCCGGTCGCGGCGCCTGCAGGGATCTCCCGCATGAAGCGCGCGGCCTGCTGCAATGCCTCGTCGGCGGCAAGCAGCAGGATTGCTCCGATGGCGATGCCGGCAATCATGCGCTGCGGCAGCCTGCGGGCGCCGCTCGCACGGGCGATGAACGGCGCGGCAAATCCGACAAAGCCGATGACGCCCACGGCGCTGACGGTGAAAGCAGCCAGCATGACGGCAAGCAGGACGGACAGGAGGCGAACGGAAGCGAGCGACAGGCCGAGCGATCTGGCTCCCTCATCGCTCAACGACAGAACGCCCAGCGGCCGCGCAAGCAGTGCTGCGCCTAGACAACCCAATCCTGCATAGGGCGCGAGGCGCGAGACCGCCGACCAGTCGTTCTGGGTCAGCGAACCGCTGGTCCAGACGAAGAGCCCGTTCATTCCCAGGCTGTAGGAGAGGCTGATCGCGGCCGCAATCGCGCCGCAGACGAGGGTGACGACGAGCCCGGCCAGAATGAGGGATATCGGCGAAAGGCGATGCGGCCAGGCGATCAGGAAGACGAGCCCGAAAGCCGTCAAGCCGCCGGCAAGGGCGATCAGTTCCCGCGCCGACACGGCGAGCGCGGGAGCCCAGAGACCCGCTGCCGCCAAGGCAAGATAGGCACCGGCCGAAACGCCGAGGGTCGAAGGATCGGCCAGCGGCGTGCGCAATACCTGCTGGAAAATCGTGCCCGACAATCCAAGCGCACCGCCGGCAACGAGCGCGATGACGAACCGTGGCAGCACGCTGTCGTGGACGAGAACCTGCGCATAGGAATTGAGATCGGGGGCGACGAGCACCTGCCACCAATCATGAACGGGCAGCAATTCGGAAAGCCGCGTCGCCGCCGAAAGGAGAGCGGCTGCAAGCAGGAGCGCGATGATCGCCGCGGGCCCCGGACGAAGCCTGTCTTGTGTCGCGATCATGGCGTGCCGCCGTCATTGCCGCTCAGGGCGGCGGTCAGCAGGCGCGCAAAGCGGGCGGCCGATGGCAGGCCGCCGGAACCCAGCACGGCCGGCAGCACATGCAGTCTTCCGTCGCGAACGAAGGGAAAGGTCCGCCAAAGGCGGGTTTCGGCCAGGCGGGCTGCCATGCCGGGCGCGGCGGGACTGTCGAGCAGGATCATCGTGGCGTCGCCATAGGCTCCAAGCTTTTCCAGACCGACAACATTGAATTCTCCCTGAATCGTCGTTTCGGCATTTGTCAGACCGCATCGCCGCAGCACGCCGCCATAAAGGCTGTTCGGACCGAAGAGGCTGACATGCCGGTTGTCCAGCGGGCTTGCCAAGAGCAGCGGCCGGCTTGCCAGGCTAGCAAGCCGCTCGGCCGTTGCCGTTAGTTCGCCGCGCGTCGATGCGACAAGGCTCTCGCCGGCTGCGCGCACGCCGATCCTTTCGGCCAGCCCAAGCGTCCCCTTCTCGGCAACGTCCAAAACGTCCGCTTCCGGCTGGAACAGCAGGTCGCCATAGACGGGCGCAATGCGCTGGAGCATCGGCGCGGCCTGTTGCAGGAGAGGCGTCGTGACGATCAGTTGCGGGGAAAGGGCCTGAAGCAGTTCGAAATTCGGCGTGAACAGCAGACCGACGTCGACCACCGAACCGGGCAGGACCGGATCGACGACATAGCGAGCATACCAGGCGGGAGCCGGCACGCCGACCGGCACCACGCCGAGGCTGACGAGCGTTGCGGCAATTCCCCAGTCCAATGCCGCGATCCGGAGAACCGCGCCGGCGGGCGCCTCGGGAGCGCCGGCGGCTTTCGCGGAGATACCGCCGCCGATCCAGGAGGTTGCAAGGCCCGCCAGCAACGCCCGACGACCGATGCCGGCTGCCGGGCCGTTTCGGTATTTCGTCACCATTTGTACCCAAGCGTCGCGAAAACCGTGCGGCGCATGCCGTAGACGCAACCGGCCGCCGTGCAATCGCTGATGAAGTGCTTGTCGAACAGGTTGGAGACGTTCAAGGCAAAGGTGGCTCCGCGCATCTCATTGGAAATCTTTCCGAGATCGTAGTTCAAGGCCGCATCGAATACCACATGATCGGGAATCTTCGCCGTATTGGCATTGGTCACATAGCGACTGCCGATATAGCGGACGCCAAGGCCGAGACCAAGGCCGTCGGCCACGCCATCCTGGAACTTGTAGTCCGCCCATAGCGATGCGGTATTGGCCGGCAGGTTCGCAACGCGGTTGCCCGCCGTTCCGTCACTCGCCTTCAGGATCTCGTTGTCGAGATAGGCGTAGGAGGCCGTGACGTTGAACTCATCCGTGATGCTTGCAAGAGCGGAAATCTGGCCACCCCTGCTTCTGATCTCGCCGACCTGCGTCTGGACGACGGGTGTCGTCAATGTACTGGTCAGGTAATTCTGCTGTCTCAGGTCGTAGAGCGACGCGGTGATGAAGCTGTCATAGCCCGTCGGCTGATATTTGAAACCGACTTCGTACTGCTTGCCCGTTGTGGGATTGAAGGGGTCGCCGGAGGAACTGACGCCGACCGTCGGACTGAAGGAGGTGGCATAGCTTACGTAAGGCGCAAATCCGTTATCGAACAGATAGGTAAGCCCGGCGCGCCAGGTGAAGGCATGGTCGTTCTGGTTGGTGTCGACGCCGGTCAGGTAGTTGTTGCTGTCGGTTGCAGCCCAGTCCTGGCGAGCCGAAAGCAGCAGCGCCCATTGGTCGAATTTGAGCTGGTCTTGCGCATAGAGGCCGAACTGGCTCTGCCTCTGCTTCGCACTTTGGAAAACAGGCGGCGTCGCGACGGCCTGAATATAGTCGGGATCATCGAGGTCGAGCGACGGACCGGTGCCGTAGCGGGTGAAGTTGTTCCAGTTCTTGTATTGATAGTCCAGGCCAAACAACGCCTTGTGCGAAACCGCCCCGGTATCGAAATCCGCTTCGGCCTGGTTGTCGATTGCGAGCGTGTTGAGCTGCTCCTGCGCCGTGTAGGCTGACCGGCGCAGCGTGTGACCGTCGGCGGCAAGCGAGGCGGCCTGCAGTTCCGCATAGTCGACGCTCATATGCTGGAAGCGCAGATTCTGCCGGACTGTCCAGACATCGTCGAAGCGATGCTCGAACTCGTAGCCGATGCTCTGCTGCTGACGGCGCATATGGTCGAAATCCTTGTCGCCGGTAAACTGATCCGTCGGGAAATAGGTGCCGCGGCTGGTCGGAACGAGCGTTCCGGTTGTCGGCAAACGGCTCCAGAAGCCACCTTTCGGATCGTTCAGATAGTCGCCCAGGATCGTGAGTTTGGTGTCTTCGTCCGGCTTGATCGTGACGGCCGGAGCGATTTCGACCCGTTCCTCCCGCTGGTTTTCGACCTGCGTTCCGGTCGTGCGCCCCAGTCCCGTCAGGCGATACAGCAGCGTACCGTCATCGTTGACCGGTCCGCTGAAATCAAAGGCAGCCTGGGCGCGATTGTAGCTGCCGCTTTGCAGCTGGATTTCGTGCAGCGGCTCGTCAGTCGGCTTCTTGCCCACCAGGTTGACGATGCCGCCGGGTGAGCCCTGTCCGTAAAGGACGGAGGAAGGCCCCTGCAGAACCTCGATGCTGTCGAGGAAGAACGGATCGACCTTCGGCGTGCTCCAGGTTCCCTGCTGCAGCTTGAGACCATTGTAGTACTGATCGACCTGGAAACCGCGAACGATAAGATTGTCCAGCCGATTATCAGGGCTGTCCGGCGTGGTGACGCCGCTCGAATAGGCGACGGCCTGGCGGACGGTCTGCGGCTTTTGGACATCGAGCTGAGCGGCCGTGACGACTTGTACGGACTGCGGCGTTTCCAGAAGCGGTATGTCCGTTTTCGAGGCGACGCTGCCGTCCGTCGAGATGAACCCGCTCTGCTTGCCCGCCTGCACGACGATAGGCGCAAGGGCGGTCGCTCCATCGGCAGCTGCCGAGCGAGCCGAATTGGAAATCGTCACCGTCGTCGGGTTGGTGAAACGGTAGATGAGGCCGGATCCCGCGAGGATCCTCTCCAACGCCTCTGCCCTGGTGAGCGGCCCGCTGGCGCCCTTCGAGCTTATTCCCCGCGCCAGATCGGCATTGAAGAACAGCTGAACGCCGGTCACTTTCGAGAACTGGACAAGAGCCTGGGACAAGGGCTGCGGCGCGATGTCATACGAAACCCGGCCGGTCTTTTCAGCGGCTTGCGCAAACACCGGCGCGGGTGAAGAGGCGATGATACCGAGCGCCGTCGTGACCAGGAGGGCGATTGCCAGGGAGCGGCTTTGCATCGGATTGCCGCCTGCGTCGCCATGTCGTGATTCCTGATTGCGGTTTTCGCGGTCCTGCATTGCCCCACCTGCATCCTATTCCCCGCCCATTGCGGGATTCCTGTTCGAGAAGGCATCGGACTGATGCCCTCGAAACGTTAGACACCCGATCGAGCGAGGCTAATGAATGAGTGGAGAAAAAAATTCATGTTTTCTGGTTTCAGCTGACCCGGTAGACGAGCGTGACGTAGTTGGCGGCGTTCAGAAGGCGAATACCGAGCGTGTCGGCGATCGTCTGCAGGGCATTCTCCGCATGTTTCGTTTCGAAGATCGCCGTGACGGGTATGTCGCCGATACCATCGCTCATCAGGATGATGCGCCCGCGCCGATAGCGCTCCAGCTCCGCCAGCACGCGTCGCAGCGGCACATCCTGAAAGACGATGCGGTCGCTGCGCCAGGCTTCCACCGCGTCGAGGCTTGCTTCGGTCGGCTGGCCGAGCCCGGCAAGTCCGTAGCTCACCTGCCAGCCTTGCTCCAGCCTCAAGGTGGAGAGACTTTCGGTCTCCACCTGCACGGCGTGTTCGCTGACGGCGACGGTGACGACATCCTCGACGAACTTCAGATCGAATTTCGTTCCCAGTGCCCGCGTCGTCCCGCCGCCCGCATGTACCAGGAAAGCGCGTCTCGGATCGGACGAAACATCGAAGAAGCCCTCGCCGCGATAAAACTCGATACGGCGTTCGGTCCCGGAAAAGAAGGTGGAAAGCGCCGAATAGCTGCCGAGCTCGACGGAGCTGCCATCTTGCAGCCGAACCGTCCGGCGTTCACCGATATCGGTCGTATATTCGGCAAAGAGACCCGGTCGGCTGAATGTATAAAGGCCAGCCGATCCGCCGAGGAGCGCGATTCCACCCAGCATGAGGTTGCGGCGCGACAGCGGCGATCGGCCACGGCGCAACCGATCGAATTCCGGCTGCATGATATCGAAGCGAGCCCAGAGGGCCTGCGCATGCTTCCAGGCGGCAAGATGGGCATCGTCGGCTGCAAGCCAGGTCTCGAAGGCCTGGCGATCGGCAGCCGTTACCGTCTCGTCGCGCATTCGCACGAACCATTCCAGGGCTTCCATGACGATCGGATCGGTCGCGTCTTCGCTCATGTCGCTCACAGTCCGGGCGTCTTCCCTCCCCGGCATACCAACAGCCTTAACCTTCATGACACCGCCGCAGGGCTATCTAATGAAGAGAACGCCGGATTATTTGCTGCCGATTTTTCGATCGAGATCGGCAAGAGCGATAACGATGTGGGAGATTACGGTGTTTCGCGAAACACCGAGACGTGCCGCGATCTCGTCATAGCTCAGACCCTCGAACTTATTGAGCACAAAGACCTCGCGCCGCTTCGGCGGGAGCGAGGCGACGGCCTGGAGAACGCGTCGCAGCTCGCAACGATAGACCACCGTCATTTCGGGAGACGGCTGCAGGTCGGGTATCGCATGCAGCTCGGCGTCGGAAACGCCGATTTCGGCGTGCCGTTTAAGGTCGCGCAAATGATTGAGCGCGAGATTGCGGGCCGTCGTTCTCAGGTAGGCCGGGCAATTGTCGATATTGCCGCCGTCTGCCGCCGCCAGCAACTTGACGAAGGCTTGGTGGACAAGGTCGTCCGTGGTCGTCTTGTTGCCGACGAGGCGCCGGATGAGCCGGCGAAGGCGTCCTTGCTCGGACGTATACAAACCCGCAATGTCAAATGTATTGGCGTTCATCGACTTCATCCGGACATGAAACTGGGCAGGACCCGGTCTTCGGCAGTAGGTGATCGACTGACGCCTCGCAATCGCAATATTTTAGATCTCGTCTAAAATAGGGGCATCAGGGGTAGGTCTTGCGCGTCGCCTGAGAGCATAAGTGCCTGCATTCATTCAGCTTTGCACAAGCCGCATCCGTTATTTATCTTGACTTTAGATATCATGTTTGATCGCACCTGTTGCCATTGAGCAACGTCTACGTCGGAAGACGAACTCAGCTCGCCACGCCTGTAGCCGGCTGAGTATTGGTGGCGGCTCCCGGTTTGCCAGCGGCAATTTCTTCATTGCACATATCTGCCGAAGGCCATGGCAACGAGCGCGAGAGCGTCACGATCCCCGCGCCCAAATCATGCAAACAATGCTAGATCCTCTGATAGTCGATGTTACGGGCAAGCCAGCAACCAAGTCTCAGGCCCGACACGCTCCCTGCGTGGTCCCGCCGAATCTGCACCGTCCAGTCTCCGGGCGGGGCGGCGTCCATGGAGCGCCTCGTCGTGATGACCCAGAGATCCTTCGCCAATGGATACATGCGCTCCACAGGCCCGCGCCCCAGCATGCCCTCGAAGCCGACATAGGCCGCGCCATCCCGAGCTTCGATTTCCAACCGCGCGCCAATCTCCTCCGACACATAGGATCCGGCGATCTCGGCACCACCAGCCCATTCCATCGGCACGACGGGCCTTGCAGCGACAGACAGGTTCTCGCCCGGACGCTCCATGAGCAACCGTCCATCTTCGCGCCGAAGCGTTACGTCCCGCGCACGAGCGGTCCCCTCGGACAGGAGCGTACAGAGGCTGGAGGCGGTGGCATAGTACAGCCGCACACCCTCCTTCTGCTCTTCTGTGCGCAGATAAAGCCCCTGAGCTTCATCCAGCCAGAGGCCCGTCCAACCTTCGGCGGGAACCGTGTCCTCGCCAATGCGGCAACCGAGAGCAGCCTCCATCAACGACCATGCCGCCCGCATGGCGCTGGCCTCGTGATTGAAGATCACCACGATCGACAGCCGTTCCGAGGCAATGTGCATTCGGTAGGAACAGAAGCCGCGCAGGCCGCCGCCATGGGCGGTGACATCATAACCGCCGATCCGCTCGCGGCGTATTCCGTAGCCATAGGAGGCCGGCTTGCCGTCGGCAAAACTTACCGGCACGCTGATGCGATTATAAAGGCTGGCCGGATCGTCGCGCGTGGTATCGATATGCCGTTCCCATGCCAGCATGTCGTCAAGCGAGGCAGAGATGCCGGCATCGCCGAACCAGAAGATGCCGCTCCTGGCAGGCACAAAGCCCACCGTGTCATTGCCCTCATATCCGATGACGCCGTCCAGCGTCCGGCGCGTATCCGCCGCAAGAACCGCCCCGGTCATCGCCGCAGGACGGAAGATGCGTTCGCGAAGCAATTCGCCGAAATCGCGTCCGCTGGCGCGGCGGATCAGCTCGGCCAGCAGGCGGAAGTTGCCGTTGCTGTAGGAGTAGTGCGCGCCCGGCGGAAAATGTCCGTATCTCGCCTGGGAGAGCAGTCGCAGGCC
Organism: Martinezella lusitana; assembly: GCF_010668395.1. GTDB lineage: Bacteria > Pseudomonadota > Alphaproteobacteria > Rhizobiales > Rhizobiaceae > Rhizobium > Rhizobium lusitanum_A. The sequence continues at coordinate 136,490 of NZ_WUEY01000010.1, read as the reverse complement.
CTCCGCTTCGGTGAAAAGACCTTCGGGCACCGCGCCGTGCAGCACGGTCAGCGCCCAGTAGTCGCGCAGGCCGGACTGGTTGTGGCACAGGTCGGCCACGCGCGGCAGCGAGCCCCGGAAGTTCGGCAGCAGATCCTGCAGGAGCGGATCAAGTGCCGCCGGATCTCCGAACATGTCGAGCAGCAACGCACAGGTCATATGCTTGGAGATCGAGCAGATCGGCAGGCGGCTTGCCGTGGTCATCGGCAAACGCCGCTCCATGTCGGCAAAACCCCAGGCGCGGCGGGCGATCACCTCGCCATCCTTCACCACACCCACCACCCCGGCCGGCCCCCGATAGCGGTCCGGCAGCAGGTTCAGCGCCTTTTCCAGCACCGCGGGATCAATTCGGCTCATGGTTCAGCCTTGAAAGCAGAGCCGGGCGCCAGGCCTGGCCATCGCCAGAAACTCCTGCAGGTCCGCCAGCGTCAGGGCAGCGCAACCGGCGGTCGGACCATAGCCATCGCTGGCGATATGCAGAAAGATGGCGCTCCCCGCACCCGGCACCACCGGATCGTCGTTCTGACCAAGCACCACGACGATGTCGTAAAGATCGTCCTTTCGCCACAGCTCCTCGTGGCTGGCGGCAAAGGGCAAGCGCACCGGGCGGTTATAGTCGGGATGATCGGCCGCATCGCACCAGCCGTCCTGCGGATCGATCGCCGTGGTCTCGAATACCGAAACCGGGGCCGCCTTCAGCTTGTCGGCGCGGTAGAACACCCGGCGGATCGGCCAGCAGCCGATGGGGCTGACGCCATCGCCCTCGACCTTCTCGGCGCGGATGCCGCTGCGGCCCACCGCCGCACGCCAGACTTTGTCGCCATAGCTCGCCTGCCAGCCATCGCCATCGCGTTTCACGATCAGATCCAAGTCCATCTCCTTCAGGTCTCCAGCGGAAAATGACAGGCAACCAGCCGGTCGCCTCGCTGTTGTGGGGCTGGGTCTTCGACCCGACAGATATCCTTGGCAAACGGGCAGCGCGTATGAAACCGGCAACCCGAAGGCAGATTCATCGGGCTTGGAATCTCGCCCTTCAACACCGGCCTTTCGCGGCCGCGCTGGCGGGGGTCGGCCACCGGCACCGCTGAAATCAGAAACATCGTATAGGGATGCAGCGGCTTGGCGAAGATTTCCTCCGTCCGTCCGACCTCCACCAGACGACCAAGGAACATCACGCCCACGCGGTCGGCAAATTGGCGCACGACGCTCAGATCGTGCGTGATGAAGAAATAGGTCAGACCCAGTTCTTCCTGCAGATCGGAGAGCAGGTTCAGCACCTGCGCCTGGATCGAGACGTCGAGCGCCGAAACGGATTCATCGCACACCACGAAATCCGGCTCGTTGGCAAGGGCGCGGGCGATGCCGATGCGCTGCCGCTGCCCGCCCGAGAACTGATGCGGATAGTTGCGGAGATATTGTCGCCGCAGCCCCACCATGTCGAGAAGCTCGGCGCAACGCTCGCGGATCGCCTCTGCGGATCCGTAGCCATGGGTGCGCAGCGGCTCGCTCAGGATTTCCTCGATGCGCATGCGCGGATTGAGCGATGCATAGGGATCCTGAAACACGATCTGCAGCTTCCTGCGCAGGCTGCGCATTCCGCCCTCGTCCAGCGCGGTCAATTCCTGCCCGCGATAGCGGATCGTGCCGGACGTCGCCTCCAGCAAGCGCAGCATCACCCGGCCGAGCGTGCTCTTGCCGCAGCCCGATTCGCCCACGAGAGCGAAGGTCTCCCGCTCGTAGATGTCGAGGGACACGCCATCGACGGCGCGCACGGTGCGGGCGCCGCGGCCGAAAAGGCCGCCGCCCACCGGGTAGTGCTTGTTCAGGTCACGGGTCGAAAGTACGATATCGTTCATGGCGCCGCTCCTTGCCCGCTCGTTTCCTGCGGCGCGTGCAGCCAGCAGCCCGCGACGTGACCCTGCCCCAGACCGACGAGCTCCGGCACACGCTGCTGACAGATCGGCATGGCATCGCCGCAGCGTGGACCGAAACGACAGCCCGGCGGCAGTTTGGCCAGATTGGGCACCATGCCCGGAATGCTGGGCATCCGTCTGGAAACCCGTGCCGCGCCCGCCTTGGGAATGGAGGCAAGAAGCCCGCGCGTATAGGGATGGGAGGGGCGCTCGAAGAGGTCGAACACGTTGGCCTGTTCGACGATCTGACCGGCATACATGACATTCACCTCATCGCACATTTCGGCGATGATGCCGAGATCATGGGTAATCATGATGATCGCCGTGCCGACCCGGTCGCGCAGATCCAGCATCAGCCTCAGGATCTGCGATTGGGTCGTCACGTCGAGGGCCGTCGTCGGCTCGTCGGCGATCAGCAGCTTCGGCTCGCAGATCAGCCCCATGGCGATCATGGCGCGCTGGCGCAGCCCTCCCGAAAGCTCGTGAGGATAGGCGTCCAGCCGCGCCTTCGGTTCGGGAATGCCGACGAGTTCGAACATCTCCAACACCCGGTCGCGGATCTGCCTGCGTTTGAGCCCATGATGGATCGCCAGCGGCTCGCCCACCTGATCCCAGATCTTGCGCACCGGATTGAGCGAGGTCATCGGCTCCTGAAACACCATCGAAATCTCGCTGCCCCGGATGCGGCGCATCCCGTCCGGCGTAAGCGTCGCGAGATCGGTGCCGTCGAGCATGATGCTTTTTGCGCTGACATGGCCCTGCGGCTTGGGTACAAGCCCCATGAGGGAGAGTGCGGTCATGCTCTTGCCGGACCCGGATTCGCCCACCAGCCCGACGATGCGCCCTCGCCCCACATCGAAGGAAATATCGTCCAGCACGCGGACATTGCCACGGTCGCCGCGGAATTCCGTGCGCAACTCGCGCACGCTGAGCACGGTATCGGATGCGGATGCCATCGGTTCAGTCCTTCATGGAGGGATCGAGCGCGTCGCGCAGCCCGTCGCCGATAAAGTTGAAGGCAAGGACCGTAAGCAGGATCGCCACCCCGGGCGAAATCGCCACAAGCGGCGCCTGAAACAGGTATTCCTTACCCTTGGCAACCAACAGACCCCAGCTTGCTTCCGGCGGCTGCACGCCGACGCCAAGGAAGCTGAGGCTCGATTCCCACATGATCGCTTCCGGGATCGACAGCGAAAACAGCACGATCAGGGTCGGGATCACGTTGGGAAAGATATGCCGCAGCATGATGGTGGCCCGGCCGGTGCCGCCCGCCCGCGCAGCCTCGATGAATTCCTTCTGCTTCAACGCCAGCGTCTGCGCGCGGACGACGCGTGCCACCCCTGCCCATCCCACCAGCGCCAGGGCGAGGAAGATGTTGAGGAGATTGGCCCCCATTGTATACATCACCACCATGGCCAGAAGCAGCGAGGGAAAGGCGATCATCATATCGGCCAGGCGCATGACGACGAAATCCGTGCGGTTGCCGAAATAGCCGCTGAGGATACCCAGCACCGTGCCGATCATCAGCGAGATCAGGCTCGGCACGATGCCGACCACGAGCGAAACGCGCGCGCCGTAGAGAATGCGTGTCAGCACGTCCCGGCCGAAATTGTCGGTTCCGAGCCAGTAGGTCGTGGACGCGGGCAGCAGTTGTTCGTTCAGCGCCACCCGATAGGGATCGTGGGGGCTGACCCAGGGGGCGAAAATCGCCAGCAACACCAGCAGCATGACGAAAGCCAGTCCCGCCATGGCCATGCGGTTCTTGCGGAAGGCGCGCAGGCTGTCGCCCAGGAAGCTCGCTTCCTCGATGGCTTCGGGGACATTTTCCCCCGTGACGGCTTCGGCAGACAGGCTCATCAGGCGTCCTTCTTCATCTGGGAGCGAATGCGGGGATCCAGGACGGAATAGAGGATATCGGCGATCAGGTTTCCGAGGATCACCAGGGCGGTGGCAAAGAGCACCGAGCCCTGCAGCAGCGGCATGTCTCGCGACTGAATGGCATTGACCGATATGCGGCCGACCCCGGGAATGCCGAAGATCGCTTCGGTGATGACTGCGCCTGACAGCAGCGTGGCCACCTGAATCGCCATGATCGTCACCACGGGGATCAGCGCATTCTTCAGCGCGTGACGCGAAATGACGCGAAGCTCGCGCAGACCCTTGGCGCGGGCGGTGCGGATGTAGTCATGGCGCATGACTTCCAGAAGGCTCGAGCGGGTGAGACGGGCGATTACGCCTGCCGAACTCCAGCCGAGCACGATGGCCGGCAGGATCAGATATTTCCAGCCATAGAAGCCCGAAACCGGAAGCCATTTCAGCTTCAAGGCGAAGATATATTGCAGAAGCAGCGCCGACCAGAAGATCGGCATCGACACGCCGAGCAGCGAAAAGCCCATGAAGAAATGATCGAGGAAGCTGTCGCGCCGCACCGCCGACAGAATACCCGCGGGAATGCCGATGATCCACGAGACGACGGCGGCGCAGGCTGCCAGCAGCAGCGTCGCCGGAAATGCGGTGAGGATCAGGGTGGTCACGCTGCGATTGAGCTTGATCGACGTGCCGAGATCGCCGTGCAGCGCATCCCAGAGGAAGCGCAGATAACGGGTGATCAACGGATCGTCGAGATGCATCTGCCCGCGAATACGCTCGATCACCTCGGCGCTGGCATGCTCCTTCATCATCAGTGCCACCGGATCGCCCGGCACCACGTTCAGCATGACGAAAAGGATAGCTGTGATCCCGATCAGCACCGGAATCGAAACGAGAATGCGTCGGATCGCAAACATCAGCATCGGCGAAGTGTTCTTTCAGCGAGCCCGTGCGGGAGGGCAAATGGACGGTTGTGGGGGACACGGGCAATAGGCGCCCCGTGTCCCCACCGCGTAACTCCGAAACCAAAATCAGGTTGGTGGAATTACGCGGCCGGCACGACGTATTACAGCACAGGCTTATTCAACCTCGACCTTGTAATAGCTCATGTCGCTCCAACCGTTCCAAGGAACGACGAAGTTCTTCACCCGCTTCTGCACGACGAAACTGTGATCGAGGCTGAACAGCGGCACCCAGGCCGCGTCCTGGCCGACGATGCGCGCCGTCAGGTCCTGGTAGAGCTTGCAGCGGGCTGCCGGATCCGTCATGCCGCGCGCCTTGTCGACGGCGGTAAATACCTCGGGGTCGTTGTTGTTGTAGGCACGGACCTTGCTGCCGCTCTCCGAGAAGAACGTGTAGAAGAAGTTGTCCGGATCGTTGAAGTCAGCCGACCAGACCTGCGTATAGGCGTCCGAATCCCCCGCCTTGCGAGCGGCCAGATATGCCGCCTCGTCGGTTGTGACGACGTTGGCCTTGAACCCGGCCTCAGCCACCTGCGCCTGAATGATCTGGTTCATGTCCGACCATTTGGACGACCAGCTCGACACCTGCTGCAGGTTGATTTCGACGCCATTCGGATAACCGGCCTCGGCGAGCAATTCCTTCGCCTTGGCGGGATTGTACTCGATGGGGGCCGCCGCCGCGTAACAGGTCAGGCCGCGGGGCATGACGCCATCTTCAAGCTTGCCCCTGCCATAGAAGTTCTTGTCGAGGATGGCCTGCCGGTCGATCGACATCTGGAAAGCGCGACGGACGCGCGGATCGTCGAACGGCTTCTTATTCTGGTTGATATTGTAGTAATAGAGCCCGACGCGCGGACCCGAGCGGATCAGCGACTTCCACTGGTCGCTTCCGTAGAAGTAAGGGGTCTGGGTCGGAGCATAGTCGAGATCGAACACGTCGATTTCATCCGATTCGAACAGCATCCGCAGGGTCTCGGAATCCGAGACGACGCGGATCAGCAACCGGTCGAGCTTCGGACGGCCGCGGAAGTAATTGTCGTTGGCTTCCAGCGTCTGGCTGTCGTTCAGCGTATAGTCGCGCAGAATGAAGGGGCCGGTGCCGTTGGTCGTTTCCGGAGTCAGGCCGAACTTGTCGCCGGCAGCCTCGGTGAAGGCGCGATTGTAGATAGAGGCCTGGGGGCTTGCGAGCAGCGCCAGGAAAGCGGCGTAAGGCTGGCTGAGCTGGATCTGGACGGTGTACTTGTCCACTGCCTTCAGGCCCGAAACGCTGTCGGCCTTGCCGTCGAGCCGATCCTGCGATCCCGCGACGAAGGTGAGGATATCCGTGCCGAGCGCCTTGGTTGCCGGATTGAGCATCCGGTCGAAGGTGTAGACCACGTCGTCGGCCGTCAGCTCGGCGCCGTTGTGAAACTTCACGCCCTGGCGCAGGTGGAAAGTGTAGGTCAGACCGTCGTCGGAAATCTCCCATTTCTCGGCAAGTCCGGGCACCAGGGCGGATTCGCCCGGCTTGGTGGTTTCGGCTTCGATCAGGCGATCGAAGATGTTCAGCGGGAGCGTATAGTCGTCCGACGTCATCTGGGCGTCGGCGGTCTTGGGGTCTTCCGTATAGGAGACGCGCAGCATGTTCTCGGCCAGAACGGGTGAGAACAGGGTAAGGCTGACCAGGCTGGTCGCCAACAACAGTTTCATCTTCTTATTCACGTTACACCTCTTGGCGGTTTTTCGGTTTCCCGGCAGCGACCGCTCACACGGCCCCTGCACCAGCGACTTGGTTTCAGTCTCGCGAGGCCTGTCGCACAACCCCGCGGTTCATACTATCATTTAGCGAACGGGATCATCTCCCGCCAGCCAAGATTCAGGCTCTTCCAGCTTCAGGGCATCGGAAATATTCGTCCTGCGGCGAATGATGCGGAACTGCCCGTCATCGACCAGCACTTCCGGCACCAGATCGCGCGAATTATAGGTCGACGACATGGCAGCACCGTAGGCTCCCGCATTGTCGAAAACGACGAAATCACCAGCTAGAATTGTGCCGAGCCCCTCATATTTTCCGAAATCGTCCGAGCTTTCACAGACCGGACCGACGAGGCGGCATGCGGCATCCTTCCCCGCCGGGCGCGGCGCCTCTGCCGTCAGTACGGGATGCTGGGCGCCGTAAAGGGCGGGGCGCATGAGATCGTTCATCGCCGCGTCGATCACGGCAATCGGCGCGCCGTCCCCTTCCTTGAGGTAAAGTACCTCGCTGACCAGCGCGCCTCCACGCCCGGCCAGCCAGCGGCCGGGCTCGACATTCAAAGCACAGCCCAGGTCGCCAACGGTCTCGGCGATGATGGATGCATATTCCGCGAGATCCGGGCCGGCATGCCTATCGTCGCCAATTCCCAATCCGCCGCCCAGATCCAGTCTGTCGACGCCCAGCCCTGCCGCACGCAGGCGGCGCACCAGATCCGCCAGCGCCGCCCAGGCATCCCGAAAGGGGGAAAGGTCGAGGATCTGCGAGCCGATATGCACCGCAAGCCCGACCATCTTCAGTTCGGCTCGCGCCGAAGCGGCGGCATAAATGGCGGGAATCTCCTCGATGGCGATGCCGAACTTGCTGTCCTTCTTTGCGGTGGTAATCTTCGCGTGGGTGCGCGCATCCACATCGGGATTGACGCGCAGCGCGATCGGCGCGCGAATACCCGTTTCACGGGCGACCGACGCCACAACCTCCAATTCCGCCGCGCTTTCGACATTGAGCTGATGCAGCCCCGCCTCCAGAGCGGCGCGGATTTCGGAGCGCGTTTTGCCCACGCCCGAAAAGATGATGCGTTCCGGCGGGGTGCCGGCCGCAAGCGCGCGCGCCATCTCGCCGCCCGAAACGATATCCATGCCGCAGCCAAGGCGCGCCAGTTCCGCCAGAACGTTGACATTGCTGCTGGCCTTCACGGCAAAACAGATCGAAACGTCCGAAGCCGCGATTGCCGCTTTCAGCGCGGCATAGTTCTGCCGCAGCGCGCCGGCGGAATAGCAATAGAAGGGCGTGCCCACGGCGCGGGCGATACGGCTGAGCGGGACAGCCTCGGCATATAGCCTGCCGTCGCTGCGCCGGGAGAGCCAGCGCGCGGAAGTGCCCGTGCTGATTGTGGGGGAAGAGGCAATCGTATCCATCATAATTTGCATTCAATATTGCGATCCCAAGAGAATTCCAGATTGTTGCATGTTTATGAAATGCTTCTTCTGCGATTTTTATTCATTTCTGATATGGATCGTTGAGGAGGAATCACGATGAAACTCAACCAGCGACAGATTGACGTCTTCAACGCCGTGATGGTCAACAAGAGCCTCACGGCAGCGGCCGTGCGGCTCGGAAGCTCGCAGCCCACGCTCAGCCGCGAAATCCGCGAGATCGAGCAGCGGCTCGGCTTCGAGCTTTTCCAGCGTTTCGGCAAGCGCCTGACCCCGACCGAGCAGGCGGTCCTTCTGCATGAGGTGGTGTTGCGTTCCTTTGTCGGGCTGGACGAGATCAATCGGGCAGCCTCGGCCATTCGCACGCGCAGCGCGGCCAATTTCCGCATCGCCACCATTCCCGCCTACGCGGAATCGATCATTCCCCGCGCGATCCAGTGCCTGCTGCGGACACGGCCACCCATGCATTTCTCGATCCATTCACACGAGGAACCTTCATTGCGGCACGAGATGACGACCCAGGTTTTCGACCTGAGCCTGACCGAGAGCCTTGCCGAACGCGAGGGGGCCGCAAGTGAAACCATCCTTGCGGGCGACATGGTTTGCGTCCTGCCGCATGGGCACCGCCTGGCGCGGCAGCGAGCCCTGACTCCCTCGGATTTCACCGGCCAGCCCTTCATCTATTTCGGCCAGAACGATCCCTATCGGCACAAGCTCGACGAAGTATTCCTGTCGGCCGGCTTCGCCCGCGACTATGCCGCCGAAACCACGACGGCAACGAGCGTTTGCGCCATGGTGTCGGCCGGCGTGGGTATTTCGGTGATCAATCCGCTGACGGCAGCAAGCCATACGGGCCGCAATGTGGTCTTCCGAAAACTTTCGGTCTCCGTGCCTTATCTCTTGTCGGTCTGGCGGCCTGCCCGGACCACGCGCACCGTTCAGGCAAAAAAATTTGTCAGTGCCCTTCGCGATGTCGCAGCGGACATGTCGGCCAGCCTCGAGCGGGTCCTGGATTCATAGGGTTGCGTCTGTAATCCATCTGACCACGACGCCCCAACAGCTGCATGAATTTCCAAAGGACAAGCAGCAGGGCGATAGCCCGCAAAACCCCTTGTCGCGCCTGGAGGAACCATGCCGGATGCCGAGGCAGCTCCGGGCAGCCGGAACGCTGCAACGAAGGGGTCCTAGCAGACACCTCGATCTGGATTGATCCTTTCCGACACCGCATCTTCAGCATGGGCATTGGATACACGGATGCCACTTGCTCGCCTCCGTGCTTCCGACGGCAGCCCTTGTGGATCGGGGCCGACGCCTGCGTTTCGTTGCCGCCGCCATATGCCATTGCCGTCACTACAACCGACGCCTCCATCCGGAGCGATCCTGATTGGAAAGCGGAGAATTCCGCGACCGATAAAGCAAGATACAAATCGCCATGACATCCGCCTTCCCCGGGGACGTCGCAGCCTGCGAGTGAAAATCGCGGCGTGCGGCGGCACGCGTGCTCGCACCGCGCTCGTCGGTGCGCGCTCCTCTTACAAGGATGCGCCAGGATGCTTGACAGCCACAACATCGTGTAGTTTGTATACAGCATTCTAAATGCAGGCTACAGCGATGAGCGACGAAAACGAAAAAGATCCGCCGTCATTCCGTTCGGCGCAATGGTTCGGCCCAGCCGACCGCAACGGCTTCATGCACCGCTCGTGGATGAAGAATCAGGGCACTCCGCAGCGCATGTTCGATGGCCGGCCAGTCATCGGGATCTGCAACACATGGTCGGAGCTGACGCCGTGCAACGGCCATTTCCGACAAATCGCCGAGCATGTGAAACGCGGCGTCATCGAGGCCGGCGGTTTTCCGGTCGAATTTCCGGTGATGTCGCTCGGCGAAACATTGCTTCGCCCGACAGCCATGCTTTTCCGCAATCTCGTCAGCATGGATGTGGAGGAGTCCATTCGGGCGAACCCGATCGACGGCGTCGTGCTTCTCTGCGGCTGCGACAAGACCACGCCTGCGCTGGTCATGGGTGCGGCCAGCTGCGACCTTCCGACCATCGTCGTCTCCGGCGGCCCGATGCTGAACGGCAAGTTCCGAGGCCATGACATCGGCTCCGGAACGAGCCTGTTTGCAATGAGCGAGGATGTGCGGGCGGGAAAATTGTCTCCGGAAGCGTTCCTTGACGCGGAAGCCTGCATGTCGCGCTCCGCCGGCCACTGCATGACAATGGGCACGGCCTCCACCATGGCCTGTCTCGTGGAGGCGCTCGGCCTCAGCCTGCCGCAGAACGGCGCGATCCCCGCCGTCGATGCCCGACGCAACACGCTCGCCAACGAAAGCGGAAGGCGCATCGTGTCGATGGTGCGGGAAGATCTCAAGCTTTCAAAGGTTCTGGACCGGCGTTCCTTCGAAAACGCGATCCGCATCAATGCGGCCATCGGCGGCTCGACCAATGCAATCATTCATCTTCTGGCGATTGCCGGGCGCATCGGCGTCCCGCTGACCCTCGCCGACTTCGAGGCCTTCGGCAGCGCCGTGCCTTTGCTTGTCGATCTCCTGCCGTCCGGCCGTTTCCTGATGGAGGATTTCTATTACGCCGGCGGCCTGCCGGCCGTGTGGCAGGCGCTCGGTGATATCGTGGACGGAGGTGCGGCATCCGTCACCGGCCTCAGCATGGGCGAGAACAATGCCGGCGCGGACTGCTGGAACACCGAAGTCATCCGCACCCCTGAAAATCCCGTCAAGCCGAAGGCCGGCATCAAGGTGCTGCGGGGCAACATCGCGCCGGACGGTGCGATCATCAAACCTTCGGCAGCAACGCCTGCGCTGATGAAGCATCGCGGCAAGGCCATCGTCTTCGAGGGACTGACCGATTTCAGGAAGCGGATCGACGACCCGGCACTGGATGTCGATGAAAACTCCATCCTCGTCATGCGCGGCGTCGGCCTTCTAGGATATCCCGGCATGCCGGAAGTCGGCAACATGCCGCTGCCGCGCAAGCTTCTGGAACGCGGTATCCGCGACATGGTTCGCATCTCGGATGCGCGCATGAGCGGCACGGCCTACGGCACGATCGTTCTCCACGTCGCACCGGAAGCGGCAATCGGCGGTCCGCTTGCGCTGGTGCAGACCGGCGACATCATCGAACTCGATGTCGAAGCCGGCCGGCTGCATCTCGATATATCGGAGGAAGAATTCGCCCGGCGGCAGGCAGAACACAAGGTCGCGCCGGCCCACCCCAAAGGCGGTTACGAGCAATTGTTCCTGCAGCATGTGTTGCAGCCCGACAAGGGAGCGGATTTCGATTTTCTGGTCGGATGCCGCGGTTCCGCCGTTGCGGATAATGCCCATTGAACTGCGTCCGCGACCGCGGATGCCTGAGGAGATTTGAGAGATGACGGTGAAAGTGGCCATTGTCGGTTCCGGCAATATCGGCACCGATCTGATGATCAAGATTATGCGTCGCACGGAGGGTCCGCTGGAAATGGCGGCGATGGTCGGCGTCGACCCTCAATCGGACGGCCTGGCGCGCGCCAAACGTCTGGGCGTGGAGATCACAAGCGATGGGCTCGAAGGGTTGCGCCGGATGCCGCTCTACAAGGACATCGCCATGGTCTTCGATGCGACCTCCGCCGGCGCGCACAAGAAGCATGCCGCCATTCTGGAAGCCGACGGCAAATGGGCCATCGACCTGACGCCGGCCGCCATCGGTCCCTATGTCGTCCCCGCCGTCAACATGGCCTCAGTGGCAGGCGTTGGCAACGTCAACATGGTCACCTGCGGCGGCCAGGCGACGATCCCCATGGTCGCAGCGCTCTCGCGGGTCGCGCCGGTTTCATATGCTGAAATCGTCGCATCGATCGCGTCGCGGTCTGCCGGGCCCGGCACCCGCGCCAACATAGACGAATTCACCGAAACCACGTCGCGCGCCATTGAAAGCGTCGGCGGCGCGCGGCGCGGCAAGGCGATCATCATCCTCAATCCGGCGGAGCCGCCGCTCGTCATGCGCGATACGGTCTACGGACTCGTGCATAGTCAGGATATCGATGCCATGCGCCGCTCCGTCGACTCGATGGTGGGCGAGGTTCAATCCTACGTCCCCGGCTATCGCCTGAAGCAGGATGTGCAGTTCGAGCCCGTATCGGCCGAGCAGCTCGGCTCACTTTCGATCCCGGACGAACTCCACCATGTGCCGGCGATGAAGGTAACGATATTCCTCGAGGTCGAAGGCGCCGCGCATTATCTGCCGGCCTATGCCGGCAATCTCGACATCATGACGGCTGCCGCCCTGCGCACGGCCGAAAAGCTTGCGGTGATAAGAGAAGGAGCAGCCGCATGAGCGGGCAGATCTACGTTCAAGACGTGACCCTGCGCGACGGCATGCATGCCGTGCGCCACCGCTACACACTTGACCAGGTGGCGGAAATCGCACGCGCACTGGACGAGGCGGGCGTCGATGCGATCGAGGTTGCTCACGGCGACGGCCTGGCGGGATCGAGCTTCAACTACGGCTTCGGCGCGCATGACGATCTCGAATGGATCGAGGCTGCGGCGAGTGTCCTGAAGAAAGCCAGGCTGACGACGCTGCTCATTCCGGGTATCGGCACGATCCACGATCTCGACCGGGCGCAGGCCAGCGGAGTTTCCTCCGTCCGCATCGCCACTCATTGCACCGAGGCGGATGTCGCCGCTCAGCATATCGCGCATGCACGCAAGATCGGCCTCGATGTCAGCGGCTTCCTGATGATGGCGCATATGAGCGAACCCGCCGAGCTCGCCCGTCAGGCCAGGCTGATGGAAAGCTACGGCGCCCATTGCGTCTACGTGACGGATTCCGCCGGCGCGCTGACGCCGGAAACGACGCGCGTCCGAACGCGGGCGCTCCGCGACGCGCTGAGCGCGGAAACGCAGGTCGGCATCCATACGCATCACAATCTCACGCTCGGCGTCGCCAACGCCATGGCCGCGGTCGAGGAAGGCGCCTATCGCGTCGATGCCTCGCTTGCCGGCATGGGAGCCGGTGCGGGAAATGCGCCCCTGGAAGCCGTGATCGCGGTCGCCAACCGCTCCGGCATCTCACATGGATGCGACCTGTTCAGGCTCATGGACGCTGCGGACGACCTCGTCCGACCGCTGCAGGACCGGCCGGTGAGGGTGGACCGGGAAACGCTCGCCCTGGGTTACGCCGGCGTCTACTCCTCCTTTCTGCGGCATGCGGAGCGGGCCGCCAAAGTCTACGATATCGATCCGCGCTCGATCCTCATCGAACTTGGCGAGCGCAAGATGGTGGGCGGCCAGGAAGACATGATCGTGGACGTCGCGCTCGATCTCGCCCGAACCGCAGGAGAGTAAGAAGATGACGGGAAAGGTCGCAGTCGTCACCGGAGCAGGCTCCGGAATAGGTCGCAGGGCGGCAATAGCGCTCGGCGAACAGGGCTGGAACGTTGTTCTGGCCGCCAGAAGAGTGGAAACGCTGGAGGAAACCGCCGCCGACGGGGCCTTCAAAGCCGGAAACTGCATGGTTCACCCGGCGGATGTCAGCAAACCGGAGGAAGTGGACCGGCTCTTCGAGGCGGTATCTGCACGATACGGCCGCCTGGATCTGCTTTTCAACAATGCCGGTATCTTCTACACCAAACCGGTCGAGGAGATCGAGCCTGCGGATTGGGAGCGCAGCATGGCCGTAAATCTCAACGGTGCCTTCTATTGTGCGCAAGCTGCCTTCCGGCAGATGAAAAGCCAGCAGCCGCGGGGCGGGCGCATCATCAACAACGGCTCCGTATCCGCCCATGTTCCGCGCCCCCATGCCACACCCTATACCGTGGCCAAGCATGCGATCACCGGCCTGACGAAATCGCTTTCGCTCGAAGGCCGGGCCTACGACATCGCCTGTGGGCAGATCGATATCGGCAATGCCGCCTCGCCCATGACGGAAGCCATGCCGAAGGGGGTACTCCAGGCCGATGGAACGCTGAAGCGCGAACCGACCATGGACATCGCCAATGTCGCGCAGGCGATCCTGTTCATGACGGCGCTGCCGCTCGAGGCCAATGTCCAGTTCATGACCGTCATGGCGACGGCGATGCCCTATATCGGCAGAGGCTGACGGCTTCCCCTCATGTGAAGGCGTCCTCAGAGGTGCTGCTGAACCCGTTCCCACGCGGCGGTGAGGTGATGCCGGACGACGCTTTCCATTCGTTCGGCATCACGCGCTTCCAACGCCTTGATCATCTCTTCATGCTCGGTAATTGCCCTTGCCCAGTTTTCCTCGCCCTCATGGCCGACGAACCGTATCCGCTTCAGGCGGGCCTGCAGAATGCCGTGGGTATAGGCAAGCGGCTCGTTGTCCGACAGCGCAACGATGGCCGAGTGGATGCTCTGGTTGAGCTTGTAGTATTCGAGGCGCCTGCGCTCCCGATAGTAAGCGAGCATCTGCTCGTGCAGCGCACGGACATCGGCTATCTGCTCGTCGGTGGCGCGCTCGCAGGCAATTCGGCCCGCCAGAGCTTCAAGCGTCATCAGAACCAGCAACGTGTCCTTGACGTCCTTCGCACTGAATTCCCGCACGGCCGCGCCGCGCGTCGGGACGAGCTCCACCAATCCCTCGCTCGCCAGGAATTTGATGGCCTCGCGCAAGGGAGTACGGGAAACACCGAGTCTCGCACCCAGCTGCGTTTCGTGGAGGCGAGATCCGGGCGGCAGCTCGCCTTCGATGATCATGTCGCGCAGCCGGTTGACGATCGCGTCGTGGAGCGAGACCCTCGCGATCGGACCTGCCTCGCCAACGATACCCGGCGACGGATTTCTCATGCTTCAATCCCCTTGCCACCCCAGTCGGGGATGCTTGCCCGTTTGAGCTGAGTTCAGCGCGCTCGAACGGATCCATTTATGACGCCTAAATCTCACTGTATACTAAATACAGTATATTTGAAGTGCGTCAGGCAGAGTGTCCCAAGGAATATGCCCGCCGCTCCTACTTTAATGGATAACGGTGCCCGATGCCTTCAAACCGCAAGCAGCGCCGTCTTTAGCCGAGCCGCCCCCATCAGGCCAGCGATAACGCTCGCCGCCTGCCGCAACGCCAGCTCGCTTCCCACCCTCGAAATACCTCTCTCAAGGGGCAGCCGAACTGGCATCTCCGTACCACGCCGATGAGCAAAGGCAAAATTCTGCGTGCTGTATACAAAATACTTGACGGCTCATCTCTCGCCATCTAGGCTCCAGACACAGTTGAGAAATAGGTGCCACCGATGTCGAATAAAGTTGAAGATCGCCCCGTCATAGCGCTCGCGATGGGAGACCCGGCGGGTGTCAGCCCGGAGCTGACAGCAAGACTGATGGCCTCGGAAAGCGTGGCCGCCGCAGCCCGGCTCCTGGTTATCGGCGATCGGCGCGTGCTCGATCAAGGGGCGAAGGAGGCCGGCCTGACGCTTCGCTTCGACACCGTCACGGCAGACGGCCCGATCACGGCGAACGGTGCTCATCCGGTCTTCATCGACCTTGCAAATCTCGATCCAAAGAATGTTGTCCGAGGTGAAGCGACACCGGTCGGCGGCAAGTTCGCAACAGAGAATTTCGCCTTCGCCCTGCGCCTGGCCAATAGCGGCCAGGCCGACGCAGTCTGCTTCACGCCTTTCAACAAGAAGGCGATGCGCTATGCCTACGCAGGCTACGACGACGAAATCCGCTTCATCTCCGAAATCATCGGCTTCACCGGCAAGGCGAGGGAATTCAACGTTCTGGAACGTGTCTGGAACGCCCGCGTAACCTCGCATATCCCGCTGTCGCAGGTGGCTGCCAGCCTTTCCGTGGACGCCATCCTCGCGGAACTTGCGCTGACTTTCGATTGCCTGAAGCGCGCGGGCATCGAGCAGCCGAAGATAGCGGTCGCCGGCCTCAACCCGCATGCCGGCGATGGCGGCAGCTTCGGCCGCGAGGAGATCGACATCATCGGCCCGGCCGTCGAAGAGGCCACGCGCAGAGGGATGACGGTCGACGGCCCCTATCCAGCCGACACGGTGTTCCTGAGCGCGCTGAAAGGCGGCTTCCACGCCGTGCTGACGATGTATCACGACCAGGGGCAGATCGCGATGAAGATGATGGGCTTCGATCGCGGCGTGACCATGCTCGGCGGCCTGCCCTTCCCGGTCTGCACGCCGGCGCATGGCACGGCCTACGATATCGCCGGCAAGGGCATCGCCAATCCTCTCGCCAGCGAAGAGGCGCTGCTGCTCGCGGCGCGCATGGCGGGCAGAGCAAGACAATCGGCAGCGTAAAAGCCGCCCACATACAATGCCATGGAAGGGAGTGAGGCCATGGGAGACAAGATCCTGATCGAAGACTCGAGACTGGAACCGCTTCTGCGACCAGGCGCCGAGTTGAAGAAGCTCTGCACCGGAGCGATCTGGAGCGAAGGGCCGGTCTGGTGGGACGACGGAAGCGTCACCTGGAGCGACATTCCGAACAATCGCATGCTGAAATGGTCTCCCGGCGAGGGAATGACCGTCTTCCGCTCGCCCTCCAACCACACAAACGGCCATACGCGCGATCGCGAGGGCCGCCTGGTGAGTTGCGAGCATAGCGGCCGGCGCATCAGCCGAACGGAAGCGGACGGTACGGTCGTGACCCTGGTCGATCGTTTCGAAGGAAAGCGCCTCAACTCGCCGAACGACGTCGTCGTCAAGTCCGACGGCACGATCTGGTTCACCGACCCGCCCTACGGCATCATCAGCGACTACGAAGGCGTCAAGGCCGAGAGCGAAATCGGCGCAAACCACGTCTATCGCTTCGATCCGGCAAGCAATTCGCTGGAAATCGCCTGCAACGACTTCCAGCGCCCGAACGGCCTCGCCTTCTCACCGGACGAAAAGCTACTCTACGTGTCGGATACGTCGCGTTCTCACGATCCGGACGGCAATCATCATATCCGCGTCTTCGACGTCGCCGATGGACGTTATCCCCGCAACGGCAGGGTTTTTGCCGTGATCGAGCCGGGTCTGTCGGACGGTTTCCGTCTCGATGTTAACGGCAACATCTTCACCAGCTCCGCCGATAGCATCCAGGTCTACGCCCCTGACGGCACGCGCCTCGGCAAGATTTTCGTTCCGGAAGTGATTTCGAACTGCACCTTCGGCGGCGCGGACCGCTCGACCTTGTTCATCACGGCCAGCACGTCGCTCTATTCCATCGAGCTTGCCACGAAAGGAAGTGTGCGGCCATGAGCGGTTCCCCGGGTCTTCAGGCAGGAGAAAGCGTGCTCGCGGGCGATGAGCTGATCTGCTTCGACGACATCAGGAAGCAGTTCGGCGGCGTTCAGGCCTTGAAAGGCGTCTCCTTCTCGCTGGCAAGTGGCGAGATCCTCGCCTTGCTCGGGGAGAACGGCGCCGGCAAATCGACACTCATCAAGATTCTGGCCGGTGTCTACACCCCCGACGGCGGCGAAGTGCGCTATCGCGGCAGCCGCTATCAGCATGCCGCGCCGAAAAGCGGCCTGAAGCAACGGGTAGCCTTCATCCATCAGGATCTCGGCCTGCTCGAATGGATGACGGTGGCGGAGAACATCGCGCTGGCGATCGGCTTCCCGCGTCGGATCGGCGTCATCGATTGGGACAAGACCGGCCGGACCGCGCGCGCGGCACTCGACCTCATCGGCAGCGATATCGATCCCGACAGGCGCGTGCAGGATCTCAGCCGCACGGAAAAGTCTCTGGTTGCAATTGCGCGCGCCCTTGCCGTCGAAGCGGATGTCCTGGTGCTGGACGAGCCGACCGCCAGCCTTCCCGCCGACGAGGTGACGCGTCTTTTCGAAGCCTTGCGGCGGCTGCGCGACCGGGGCATGGGCATGATTTTCGTATCGCACCGCCTGGATGAGGTCTTCCAGATCGCCGACCGGGTCGTCGTTCTCCGCGACGGGCAGCTGGTGGGCAACGAGAGGGTCGCCGACGTCGATGCCGACAAGCTGGTGCACATGATCATCGGCCGTCTTCCGGAGCGCAGCTTCGCCAAGGCCGACAGTATCGGCGGCAAGGAACTTCTCACGGTTCGCAGCATGCGCATCAACAGCGGTCCGCCGCTGGAATTCACGCTGCGCGAAGGCGAGATCCTCGGTCTTGTCGGCCTGCGCGGCGCGGGGCAGGAAAATGTCGGCCGCGCGCTTTTCGGGACCGAACGTTTCGACGGTTCCGTTGCGCTGAAGGGACAGGATTACAAGCCCGATACGCCGCGCTCGGCAATCGCGCGCGGCGTCGGCCTGATCGCCCGCGACCGCACGGAGGAATCGACCTTTGCCGCGCTCAGCATTCGCGAGAACGCCTACATCAATCCGGGCGCTGTCGGCCGGTCGTTGTTTTCGATCATGTCGCCACGCCGCGAGGCGGGCCTTGCCGTAGCGCTCGGCCGGACGGTCGGCCTGCGTCCGAACGAACCTACGCTGCCGATCGAGGCGCTGTCGGGCGGCAACCAGCAGAAGGTGGTCGTCGGCCGCTGGCTGTCCATGGGTTGTCCGCTGCTGATCGCGGAGGAGCCGACGGCCGGCGTGGACGTGGGAGCCAAGGCGGAGATCTATGCGCTGATGAGGGAGGGACTGACGCGCGGCCTCGGCATCATCCTGATATCGACGGATTTCGAGGAAGTGGAGAAGCTTTGCCATCGCGCGCTCGTCTTCAGCCGCGGCGCGATCGTGGATGAGCTGAGTGGCGATGCGTTGAACATGGATCGCCTCATCCATTCCGCATCCGCCAAGGCCAGTTGAATTTTTGACGGTATCCGGAGGAGCCGCAAGCCATGCAATCGATAAAATCCAATGCAGTCGAACCCACGAAATACGATCTTCGCGGCAAATCGTTTGGCCGTAAGCTTGTCCATCTCCTGCCCGTCTACGGGCTGGTGCTGCTCACGCTTCTGCTGATCGTGATCTTTTCGCTGGCGCTTCCCGACACCTTCCCCACCTTGCTGAACGTGCGTTCGATCATCAGCGACAAGGCGATCATCGCCATTCTTTCGCTCGCGGTGATGATCCCGATGGTGACGGGCAAGATCGACCTGACAGTCGGATATGGCATCGTCCTGTGGCATATCCTGGCGATAAGCCTTCAGACGCAGTTCGGATTTCCCTGGCCGGTCGCGGTTGTCGTCGTCCTGCTGCTCGGGGCCGTGGTCGGAATGATAAACGGCATCCTTGTCGAGGTTGCCCAGATCGACAGTTTCATCGCCACGCTCGGGACCGGAACGATCCTCTATGCGCTTGCGCTCTGGCATACAGGCGGACGCCAGGTTGTCGGCACGCTTCCCGAAGGGTTTCTCGCGATCAACAATACCTGGCTCTTCGGGCTGCCGATCACGGGCTACTACGTGCTGGTGCTGGCAATCGGGCTATGGCTGCTGTTTGAATATACTCCACTCGGCCGCTACCTCTATGCCATCGGCGCGAGCACCCGCGCCGCCGCGCTGAACGGCATTCCGGTGCAGCGCTACGTCATGGGCGCCTTCACTGCGTCCGGCGTGCTCTCGGCAATCGCCGGCATCATTCTCGCCTCCAAGCTCGGCATAGGCCAGGCGAGCGTCGGTCTCGAATACCTGCTGCCGGCTCTTGTCGGCGCATTTCTCGGCTCCACGACGATCAAATCGGGCCGGGTGAATGTCTGGGGCACCATGGTCGGAGTAACCATCCTGGCCGTCGGCATATCGGGAATTCAGCAGTTCGGAGGCGAGTTCTTCGTCGAGCCCTTGTTCAACGGCGTCACGCTGCTGATCGCGATCTGCATCGCGGGCTATGCGCAGAGGCGGCGGAGGTTCTCGACGCCGAAAAACATAAAATCTGAGGGAAACTAGCTTTTTAAAGGGAGGAAATGGCATGCGCATGAACAGATTTCTCATGACGACGGCGGCCGTTCTGGCCAGCATGCTCGTCAACTACTCGACGGCGTCGGCAGACGCATTGGTCGACGAGGCCAAGGCCAAGGTGGCCGCAGCATCCCAAAAGGTCGACAAGTGGGACGGTCCGACCTCCGGCCCCAAGGCGGCCGCCAGCAAGACGATCGTTTATGTGGCCGGCGACATGCGTAACGGCGGCATTCTCGGCGTTTCGGATGGCATCAAGGAAGCGGCAGCCGTCATCGGCTGGAACTATCGCGCCATAGACGGGCAAGGCACGGTGTCCGGGCAGGCCGCGGGCCTTGCTCAGGCCGTCGCGCTGAAACCGGACGCAATCATCGTCGGCGGCAGCGACGCGGTTCAGCAGAAGGCAGCGCTCGAAGCCGCGGCCAAGCAGGGGATCATCATCGCCGGCTGGCATGCCGGGCCGATCCCCGGACCGATGGAAGACGCGCATCTCTTCGTCAACGTCACGACGAATGCGATGGACGTTGCCGAAATCGCCGCCATGAAGGCGATCGCGGATTCCGACGGCAAGGCCGGCGTCGTGATCTTCGCCGACTCCGCCTATGCAATCGCGATCGCCAAGGGCCGCGCGATGGAAGCCGTCATCAAGAAGTGCAGCGGATGCAAGGTACTGGAATTTCAGGACACGCCGCTTGCCGACACGTCAACCCGCGTGCCGCAGCTGACGACGACCATGCTGCAGAAGTTCGGCACGAAATGGACCTATTCGCTGGCAATCAACGATCTGTACTACGACTTCATGGGACCGTCGCTGAGCTCGGCCGGTCTGAAGGGCGATGGCGCACCGTTCAACATCTCCGGCGGCGACGGTTCCGAATCGGCCTACCAGCGTATCCGCAGCGGCCAGTATCAGGCGGCAACCGTTCCCGAGCCGCTGACGATGCAGGGTTGGCAGGTCGTGGACGAGCTGAACCGCGCCTTCAACAAGCAGCCCTGGTCCGGCTATATTCCGGCTATCCATCTCGTGACCAAGGACAACATCGCATTTGACGGCGGCGACAAGAACGTCTTTGATCCCGGCAACGGCTATCGCGACGAGTATCGCAAGATCTGGGGCAAATAAGCCGACCGAGCCCTGCAGCAATGACGAAGCGGAAGGTGTCTTTCGCTTCGTCTGATTCAGTCTTTTTGTCAGGACAGTTCCTTGCCAGACCATCGCACGACGGATCAGCTGCTGATGCTGATCGAAAAGAGCAGCCACTGCCTCAGCTTCTACAACGCCGACACGGGCGCTCTTGTCGACTCGATCGCATTGCCGGATTTTCCGCATGAGTTCGTCGTCGATTCAGCGCAGCAATTCGCCTATGTCGGTCATTACGGTATCAGGACATCGTCCAGCCCGGAAGCGGGCGGGTCGTCCATTCTGGTCATCGACATTGCAAACCGCAAACTGGTCAGAAGCATCGATTGCAGGCCCTATCACCGGCTGCATGGCATCGGAATCGATCGTTTCGACCGGCTTTATGCCCTCAGCGAAACATCCGGCGTCTTGCTGCAATTCGAAAATCCGCGCAATGCGGACCTGCCATCACGCGCCGCCGTCAGCGGCGGGCTCAAGAGCCACCTCTTCGCGCTCACGCGCGACGGCCGCTGGGCCTATTGCATGAACCTGCTGAGCCATACGGTGACGAAGATATCGCCATTGGACGCGACCGTTACTCCGATTGCCCTTTCGCCCGGCGAGAAGCCGGAGGGCATTGCACTGAGCGCAGATGAGAAGACGCTGTACGTCACGAACCGGATCTCGCAGACTATCGTGTCCATCGACACCGACACCATGACGATCCGAAAGAGCGCCCCGGCACGCCCTGATCCCGTGCGCGCCTACATGATGCCTGACGGCCGTTTGCTGGTGGCGAACTACGAAGACAACAGCGCCACGGTCGTCGATCCGCATTCTCTGGAGGAAATCTCGCGGCTGGAGCTATCGGGACGGCCGGCGGCTGCCTGTGTCGATGCCGAATCGAATTCCGCCTTCATCGCGCTCAGCACGATCGATGAATGCGTCCGGATCGATCTTGCAACGATGCGTATCATCTCGTCTTTCGCAACAAGGGCCGAACCCGACTGCTGTTTCCTTCTCCGTCAGTAGTAGGAACGGAGCCGCGGTCACGGCGGACCTCGCTCAGTGACCCAACCCGCGAGAAAATGAAGTCGCGCTTTCAGCCTTCGGTGGTCCAGCGCATCGGCGCGCCGATCTCCTGCCGAAGCCAGGGGTAAAAGCCGTTGAGGAAGCGGGTCGTCGAAGGGATGTAATAGCCGCCGTGATGCATGTGCGGATCGAGCGTCGTCGCGATCAGCCGGCCGCGGAAGCCGCGCCTGTCATCAAGGAGAATATCGCCGACGCGCTCCTCGCTGTGCGGCCGGCATAACTCGACGACCGTGTCCGCCGTCTCAGCTTTCAGATAGTAGCCATGCCGGTGCCACTGCATGTCCCTGAGGCCGATATAGCGATGCAGGCTGTGATCGGCGGTTCGCAGGCGGTGACCGCTGTCGGGATCCTCCTGCATGAACCAGGTGAAATTGGTCGGCGTCGGCACGAAGGTGAGCCTGGGATCGATGATGTCGGCGCGCATACCGCCCATCACCACCAGCAGGCCACCATCGTCAAGGAAGGCGCGCAGGCGGCTCGCGTGGCGCTTCAGCTGGTCGTTGTCGGAGCGGCAGGCGATCACCACGGCCTTGCTGTGAGCGAGATCGTCTTCGACCAGTTCGGGAAAGTAGGCCGTCCGGTCGATCATCCTGCCATAGTCGCGCAGAAAATTGAGATGTTGCGGCAACCCATTGTGAATCACGGTGACGCTCATGACCGCGCCTCCGCCAGCCAGTCGATCAGCTCATGCGTCAGGTTCGGCGTATCCTCCGGTCCGCTGTGAAAGGCTGAGATGTCCGGGCCGCCGTGACAGAAGAAAATGCCGCCGGCGTCATTTCCGAGATACCAGTCGATCGCATAGGCGCCGCGTCCGATGGTGTTGACCACCGTGGCGCCAGGCGGCGGCGGATTGTGGCCGACCCCATAGACGCCGGCCATGCCCTCGAGCAGATGGAACCGGTCGACCGGCAGCCGATCAAAAGCGGGATGAGAACTGTGGCGTTCGACCGAATAGTCCCCGAGGCCGGGCTGTGGGATCGGCTCGAACGGCCGCAGGAAGGACATGTAGGGACGAGCGACGATGTCGTTGGCAAGGATCGACGTCCCTTTCAGCCAGGCGTCCTCCAGCCAGGCCGCCTTACGCGACAGCATGATCTCGTCGCTCTGCATGGGGATGATGATCAGCCGATGGCGGAGCGGCGACGGCGCGTCCGGCAGATCGCGTACGTGAACGATCTCCAGCGTCAAAGGCGCCGTCCGATAGGCTTCGGCCGGCGGCTCGTCCTCGTTGCGACTGCGGATATAGAGAGCGTCGGCCATGGTCATTGCTCGCGTCCTGTTTCGGCAAAAGGGTCCACCGTGGCAGACCCTCCCATTCCCTGGTTTACTTGGCGGCGAAGCGCTCGTAGCCCTTGGCGCCGGCATTCATGTCCATGCGCAGGATGGCGTCGATCTGCTTGTCGGTCGGCGTCTGTCCATAGAGCTTCGGATACCAGTTCTTGACCTCGGCACGCAGGTCGAAGTTGAACAGATCGGGCTGCAGGATATCGGCAAGCCACATCCAGCCGAGCGGCGATTCCGCGCTGCCTGGATCCCAGCGATAACCACCCATGGGCATCTGGTAGACGCGCTTGTTCTTTGCCGCGTCGGTCAGGCCAAGCACCGGGTCGTCATAGAAGCGCTTGACGCTGGCCTTGTCCTCGAAGGTGCTGATGAAGATCACTTCGGGATTCCATTCGGCGACCTGCTCGACGCTCACCTGCTTCCACTTGTCGATATCGGCGGCGGCGTTGCGGCCGCCGGCCAGGAGGATCTGCCAGCCGTCGTGGTAGTTGTTGCCGACGGTCCAGAGCTTGTCGACGGAGTAGAAGAAGTAGGCGACCTTCGGCTTCTTGTCCTCGGCAACGCCCTTCAGCCCGGCCTGCAGCTTGCCGATGACATCATTGTGCCAGTCGTTGATCATCTTGGCGCGTTCCGGCTTGCCGATCGCCTGCCCGAGCATCGTCAAGCTTTGCTGAACATAGGTGTCGTCGTCACCACTGATGACGATGGCGGTGTTGAGGCCGGCATTGACCAGCGGTGCGATATTGTCATTGCCCGCATGGGCCCACTGCAACACGAGATCCGGCTGCAGCGCCGCAATCGCCTCGACATTCGGCTTGCTGCCCTGGGCGGCACCACCGGCGAGAATTCCGGTCCCGAGCGCCTTGGCCTTCGGAAAGAACTCGCCGAGAATACCCTGTTCGATAGCCGAATAAGCTTCGGGATGGGCGGCGATCAGGCGGTCGGCGCTCTGGTCCAGCGCGATCACCATCGATGCCATCGGCACCGGAAAGGCGATGATCCGCTCGGCCGGCTTTTGGAGCGTGATGGTCTTGCCGGTGAGATCGGTGACCTTGATCTCCTCGGCATGGGCACATGTCCCGACAAGCAGCGACAGGGTGGCCAGCAATCCGGCAAAGCCCAGCTTTCTCATATTCGTTTCGACTTTCCTTGGTGAGTGTGTTGGCAATGTCATGGGTTCTCGGATCGCTCAGGGCAGCAATCGCGCCGTGTAGATGTCGGTGGCCGGCAGCGGTAGCAAACGCCCGGCCATCTCGGCCTTCAGCTCCTCCAGCCGGGCCTCTTCTTCGGCAGTCCTGTCCGTCTTGGCGCCGAGCACCACGAACTCCTCGCGCACATGACCCGGCTTGATGACGGCTTCGGCCGTTCTGCCGCGATAGGTGAAGCGGAAGACATAGGGGCCCGGCGGCTCGCTGATGACGTCCCTGCCGCCGATCGAACGGTCGACGACAAACCGGCCGTCCGTCAGAGCGCGGGTCGCCATCTCGATCGCATCACGTCCGCCGGGGCCTGAAAACGCCGTCAGAACGGAGATCTCGCGACGTTCCGGCGGCGTGTCCGAAAGCAGCGGAAAAGCCGCCTGCATGGATTTCAGGCCATGCGCGACGCCGCCCGGAAAGCCGCCGCCGTGAAAGCTATTGATGTCATCGAAGGAAAAGACGAGGTCCTTGCCGTTTTCGCGAACGGTGATCGTGTCATGCATGGAGATAGGCCTTCAGGTTGGGCACGAAGCGGTCGAGAAACCGCGTCGTGGCGGGCATGAAATGCGAGCCGTGGTGGAACATCGGATCGAGCGTGGAGAGGATCATCCGCCCCGGCGTCGAAGCCTCGTCGACGTACAGAATGGCGCGGCCTTCCGCGTCGGTCGCCAGCACCTCCGCACCATCGGGCGGTACGAACCAGCCGTGCAGATGCCAGGTGACGTCTTCCTTGACCATGCCGCGCATCAGCGGATGATCGGGCGCGACGATCGAGACGCCAAGATCGGCATCAGGGTCTCGCCACCACCACCAGTTCGTCGGCGTCTCGGTGAAATCGATCGAGGGAAGCCAGAGATCGGAACGGCTTTCGCCGAGCGCCACCACGGTGCCACCGGCCTGCAGATGGCTGGCGATGACCTCACGCTGAGGCATCATCCGCTGGGCCGGCGTGCGGCAGGGAACCCAGAGGGTATCGGCCGACTGGAGCACGTCCGCCAGCTCTTCCGGCGCCGCAATCACATCGAAGGCGTCCGCATAGCGCGGCCCCTCGAGGCTGCGGACGATATAGTAGGAGCCGACCGAAGGAGCGATGATGCGACCCGCTCTGACGGGCGCCGACTTCGCGCCGGCAAAGGTCTCCGGCTCCTCAAGGATACGGCCACCGGCAGGACGCACGGCATCCGAGGGCCACGGGTCGAGGCAAGCTCCGCCAGCGGTCCAGTCGAGAATCCGCCGCGTGAGTTCGGGCGAAAGCCCCCAATCCTGACCCATCGCGCCGAGATCGTTGCCGGCATGGGAGAAGACCCGCCCTCCGCCGGGTCGGGCCCAGACCCAGTCGACCGGCACCTGCGCTTCGCCAAGACCGTTGACGGCGACGGCGCCCATCGGCAGCGGATTGCAGCCGCGGCCGTAGAAGCCGGCAACCCCCTTGTTCGTCTCGATCTGCTTGAGATCGATGCCGGCAAAGATCGGATGCGGATTGACCGACGTCAGCGCGAAATCGGACCGTTTCGGGGTGTCGATCGGACGATACTGCGCCATGCCGTCAAGCAGCGGGCGGACAATATGGCCGTTGAGGAACCAGCGGCCGCCGGCATCAAGGAAGGCCGCGAGAGTATCCCTCATGGTGAGCATGGCGTTCTGGTCCAGCTGATTGCCGGTGACCAATCCACAGCTGGCGAGAAGCCGCGCGTGCGTCAGATCCGTCTGCTCGACGATCTCGATTGCCCCTGCGGCTGCGGCCTTCATGAGAGTTTCCGACGGGGCGTCATAGGCCGATTTCAGATAGATGACGCTCATGCCGCCACCTCGATGCCGGCAAAGGCCGGAAGGATGGCTTTCCGGGTCTTGCCACCCGCACTCGTTACATCGACCCAGCGCATGGGCACGCCATAGAGTTCCGAGAGTTTTTCCGGTTCGATCATGTCGGCGACCGGGCCGCTGATTTCGCGCCCGCCCGGCATCATCAGCAGGACATCGTCGGCCGTGGCAAGCGCATGGTTCGGATCGTGGGTGGTAAACAGAATAGCCTTGTCGCGCCGGTGCCTCAGCGTGTTCAGAAGATCGAGGGTTCGCGACTGGTTGCCGAGATCGAGCGCCGAGGTCGGTTCGTCGAAGACCAGTGCCGGCGATCCGGTCGCAAGCGCCCTGGCAATCAGCACCATCTGGCGCTGGCCGCCCGACATGCGGTCGTAGCGCAGGTCCACCAGCTCGCCGGCGCCCACTTCCGCGAGCGCATCCTGTGCGGCCATCCGATCCGCCGCTTTCGGCTGGCCGAACAGGCCAAGCCGGGCCGCACGGCCCATGACAACCACCTCGAGGCCGGTCAGCTTGGCCTGCGAAGCGCCATGCTGCGGCACATAGCCGGCGACATCGGGTGCCTGCCGCGTGCCGCTTGCCAATGATTGAAAGCCGAGAAGGCCCCGAAGCAGGGTCGTCTTGCCGCGCCCGTTGGGGCCGAGGATCGCCATGGAACGTCCGACGGGTACGGTGAAGGAGATACCGGAAAACAGTGTCCGGCTACCGAATGCCACCGTTGCATTGTTGAGCCCGATCATGCCCGGTTTGCCTCCCTGAAGTGGCGACGCAGCAAGTAGCCGAAAACCGGTGCGCCGATCAGGGCGGTCAGAACCCCGAGCGGGATTTCCGCCGCCGTTAGCGTTCGCGCCAGCGTGTCGATGAAGGTGAGATAAGCGGCGCCAAGCAAGGCCGCCGCCGGAATCAGGGCACGATGATCTTCGCCGACGAGGATACGTGCCGCATGCGGCACGACGAGGCCGATCCAGCCGATGATGCCGGCGATGGACACGGAGGTGCCCGTCATCAGGGCAATGGCGACGAAGACATACCAGCGCTCGCGGTCCGGATTGACTCCAAGCGAACGCGCCTCCTGTTCTTCAAGCGCCAAAAGGTTCAGCCGGTATCGCAGCAGGAAGATGACGCCGAGACCGATCGCCATGCCGGGAATGGCAAGACCCAGCCGCGCCCAGGTCGCGGTGGAAAAGGATCCCATCAGCCAATAGACGATGGCGGGAAGCGATGTATTGGGATCGGCGACGAACTGAACGACGGAGACGAGGGCCGCGAACAGCGCGCCGACGACCATGCCCGAGAGAATGACCGTGATGACTTCGGTGCGTCCGTTGATGCGCGCCAGCATCCCGACGAGCACCAGGGCCGACAGGCCAAGCACGAAGGCCATGCCGAGCATCTCGACGCCCGCATAGCCAAACAGAATGGCAAGCGCGCCGCCGAAGGCCGCTCCCTGGCTGATGCCGAGCACCTCCGGCGCCACCAGCGGATTGCGGAATACGCCTTGCAGCGCGGCGCCGCCGACCGCAAGCGCTGCTCCGGACAGGGCCGCCAGCAACACCCTTGGCAAACGAACCAGGAGAACGATCCGCTCATCCATCTGCGCCGGCATGGCGTGGGGATTGCTCAGCGCGCCGAGCAGGATTTCGCCGATCCTCGGTATGGCGACGGAGAAGCGTCCCGCGCCGATCGAAAACAGCATGGAGGCAACGAGCACGACGATCATTGCGCCGAAGACGCCGATACGGACGCTTGTCATCCGCCGGCGCCCGGCTTCCGCTACGGCCAGGCTCATCTCACTTCGCCTTGAACTGGGCATAGTTGGCGGTATCGCCCTGCATGCCGATCCACAGGATGCCGTCGATGTCGGCGTCGGTCAGCTGATAGCCGTAGAGGGTCGCGTAGGCCTTCTTCATTTCCGCCCTGAGGTCGTAGGAGAAGACGTCCGGGTGCAGAAGATCGGCAAGCCACATCCAGCTCAGCGGGCTTTCCTGGCTCGGCGGATCCCAGCGATAGCCGCCAAGCGGCATCTTGTAGACCCTGTTGTTGCGCGCCGCATTGGTGAGCGACAGGATTGGATCGTCGTGGATGCGGCTGATCGAAAGCTTGGCCTCGAAGCTGTTGAGCAGGATGACATCCGGGTTCCATGCGGCGACCTGCTCGGGGCTGATCGTCGTCCCCTGCCCGACGACATCGGCCGAAGCGGAAGTGCCGCCCGCCAGTTCGATGGAATAAGCGTTGTAGTTCCCCTCGTTTCCGGAGGCGGACAGTGCTTCGAGCGCCCGGCCGAGATAGAGCACTTTCGGCTTCTTCTCGGCGGGAATGGCCTTGCCCTTTTCCAGCATCGCGGCCTCGACATCGGCCCGCCAGCCGTTGAGCATCGCGGCCCGTTCCGGCTTGCCCATGGCAGTGGCGACCATCGACTGATAGTCGCGCGCCTTCTGTTCCGTGCCATAGGAAATCAGCATGGCGGTCAGGCCGGCATTGGTGATCGGATCGACGATATTGGCGCCATAATCGGCCCACTGGACCACGAGATCCGGATTGGTGGCGGCAAGTTCCTCGACATTCGGGATGAAATTCGGGGCGGTGATGCCGGATGGAATATCCTTGGCTTCGGGAAAGATCCTGCCGAGAACGCCTTCGACGATCGCGCTTTTCGCCGTCGGGTTCATACCCACCAGCCGCGAGGTGCCCCCATCCATGGAGATGATGGTCGAAGCCATCGGGATCGGGATCGAGGCGATCCGCGCGGCCGGCTCCTTCAGGCTGACGACGCGGTTCGCCTGATCGGTGATTCGGATCGGATCGGCCAAC
This sequence comes from Martinezella lusitana, assembly GCF_010668395.1. Taxonomy (GTDB): domain Bacteria; phylum Pseudomonadota; class Alphaproteobacteria; order Rhizobiales; family Rhizobiaceae; genus Rhizobium; species Rhizobium lusitanum_A. The sequence continues at coordinate 107,383 of NZ_WUEY01000010.1, read as the reverse complement.
GCCGCTCCCGCCACACAGGTACCGACAAGCAACAGGAAGGCTGGAAAGGCGTTGCGAACAGCAGACATCTAAATATCCTAAAATATGAGTTTAATAGTCCTGTTTACGCTTCATCTCAAACATGAGTTTAACTGTCAAGAAATCGACGATTGAAGACGACACCGAAGCACCCGCGAACGCGCCTTGGCCGCGAAGATGGCGAATTCCTGAGCCGGAGAACGACGGGTGGCGGCAGGCGCACAAGATGTCCGCCTATTTCGTGATGGCGGAATTCGGCTACCCGCTGAAACGATGGTTTCCTTCGTCGGCGAACATCACTCGATGCCCGGAGTTCGAGCCGGTCTGCAGGCTGCGACCAATTGCCCCGAAAATCGAAATGCGCCGTTGCTCGACCATGGCATTCACGGCCTTCAGGGAGCCGAGGAAGCAGCCTGAACAGGAGGGCAGCCGCTGGATTTTTCCAAAATTGCCCCTCCTTTGGAGGGGCGCAATGTTTAGAAACATTCCCGCCGATTATTCGCCACATTTTAACTTGATTCTTTTAGTCATGTTTTATAACGGTTTGCCCGCAGTCGATTTTGACTTGGGGGCAATGTCAACAAATGCAATTCGAGACCCAAAGAAAGAACAATTCTTTCTCATTCAATTTCAGTAACATAACGGTATTGACGACGATCTTTCTGGCCACCGCCGGCTCCGCTGCGCTCGCTCAGGACGTGCAGCCCATTGAACCCAGGGAGGGCGAGACGGTTCTCGACAAAATCGTCATTCTCTCGACGCGCAAGACGAAGCGCGTGCTTGACGTCCCGCAATCCATCTCCGTTGTCACACGCGAGGAACTGGAGGATCACGATGTTCGCGACATCCAGGATCTCGTCCGCCACGAACCCGGCGTCACCGTCGACCGGACGACCTCGATTACCAATCCATGGGGGCAGCTCAACAGCTTCAGCATTCGTGGAATGAGCGGCAACCGCGTTCAGCTGACCGTCGACGGATCGCGCGTGCAGGAGCGAATCACTGACGGAAGTCGCGACTTTTTCGACATGAGCAATTTCAGAGCCGTCGAGATCGTGAAAGGTCCGAACTCGGTCCTTTGGGGCGCCGACGCCGTCGGCGGCGCCGTGATGTTCCAGACGCTCGATCCTTCCGACCTCCTGACCGACCCGAGCAGGCCGTGGGCTTTGCAGGTCAAGACGGATTTCAACAGCTTCGATAGAAGCTGGCGCAAGCAGGTGACGGGCGCTTATGACTTCGGCGACGTGGAAGTCCTCGGCAGCTATGGCCAGGTATCGGGCCATGAGGCGCGATTGAGCAATGCGCGCGCCGACGGCGGCGCATGGGGATGCACCCGCCTCAACTTCGGTTGCGATCGTCTCTTCCCAGCCGATACCACCGTCAACAACGCACTCGGAAAAATCGTGTGGACGCCGGATGGCGACCATACCGTCAAACTGACGGGCGAATTGTTCGGACGCGATACCGACATTCTGCAGCTCTACGATTCCGGAGCATCCGCCACGGGCGTGCCGACGAAGACGGCATACAACAGCGATGCATACAAGCGGGACCTTGAAATGAGCCGCAAGCGGGTTGCGCTGGAGCATGAATGGCAGGTCGGCACCGATTGGCTTGATAGCATCGACTGGAAACTCTCCTATTCCGACCAGAGCCGCAAAACCGACAGCAACCAGCGCCGGATCTACTCGAACCGCTATCAGTTGCAGAACCAGTATCGCGACTACTCCGAGAACTTCCTCGAACTCGACATCCAGATGCAGTCGTCCTTTGACCTCGGCGACAGCAAGCACACCCTGACCTATGGTTTCGATGGCGACCGAAGCAAGGGCGACTATGCCGGCATCAACACCACCTACAATTCCCTGACGAACGTTACGACGAAGGCAATCAATCAGGGCTTCAGTTTCCCGCGCGTTACCACGGAACGCGCTGACTTCTATCTTCAGGACGAGATCAGCCTGCTGGATGACCGGTTGACGCTGACGCCGGGCGTCCGGCTCGCATACTATTCGATCGACCCGACAGGCGATGCGAGCTACCCGGGGCTGCCGGGCTATCGTCCGGAAAAGCAGGACAATCTCGAACTGATCAAGCGCGCCGGCGCCATCTACAAACTGACGGACAGCTACTCGGTCTATGCCAGCTACGGCGAGGGCTTCAAGATGCCGACCTCGGCGCAGCTGTTCCAGTCCAGCGACGATCCTTTCTCCGGATCGTCGATCATTCCGAATCCGAACCTCAAGCCCGAGTCGGTCGACAGCTATGAAGTCGGCTTCCGGGGCGAATTGGACAGGGGATACTTCACGGTCGCCACGTTCTACTCGAAATACAAGAACTTCATTCGCGGCTTGCAGCCAACGACGATCATCGATGACGGCGGCGTCCCGGTTGTTGGATACACCTCTGACAATGTCGAGGATGTGCGTCTTTGGGGTATCGAATTCGGCGGTGAATACGAGGTCATGACCGATACGACGATTTCCGGAAGCCTGTCCTGGAGCAAGGGACGCCAGCGTGTCGCCGCAACGGCCGCGGAGACGGCCTTCAACGGAGCGATGCCGATCAATGCGGTCATCGGGCTAAAGCATGTGATGCCGGAGTACGATCTGCAATTCGAGGTGTTCGGCACCTTTGCGGCGGGGCGGACCGAGAACGCGGTGGCCACGAACTTCCTGCCGTCCGGCTACGCGGTGTTCGATACCTACGCAAAATGGACACCGCGGAAAAACTTCGAACTGACCGTCGGCGTCGAGAACATATTCAACCGCCGCTACTTCCCAAGCAGCGTCACGGAATATGCCACCGTTGCACCATCGGCCGCCACCGCGAACGTCAATCCGCTGGAACTCCAGACGGGTCCGGGCCGTGTCTTCAAAGTCGGCGCCACGGTTAGGTTCTAGTCATCACCCGGCAGCATGCGGGCACTGCCTGCCCGCATGTCCTTTCCAACCTGGAAGAGCGCATGCTTCATATTGTCAGGCAATTCATCAGGCTTCTCGGAATATGTATCCGAGCGCCCGGCGGCAAGGCGCAGGTGGCGCTTTTTGCCATCATCGTCGCCCTGGAACTCGGTTCGGTCTATGTCGGCGTCCGTCTTGTCCAGTGGACCGGCGCGTTCTATGCCGCTATCCAGAAGATCGACGGGCCGGAAACGGTGCGGCAGATCGGCGTTTTCGCGATCATCGTCGCCTTGAACTCCGTTCGCGGACTGACGGCGGACTACCTGCGCAAGAAACTCGAAATCGCCTGGCGCGGCGCTCTTACGGATCACGCCATCGATCTTTGGACCACGAACAAGGCATACTGGCATCTGGCGCAGTCGTCGACCGACCGTATCGACAACCCGGATCAGCGTATCGCCGACGATTGCCGCATCTTCATCAACAGAATCCTCGGTGAAGCGCTGGATCTCATCAGCCGGATCGTCGGCCTGGCTTCCTATCTCGCAATCCTGTGGAGCCTTTCGAATTTTCCTCTGTCACTGGGATTCATCGGTATCGATCTCCAGATCCCGCGATACATGATCTGGGCGGCTTTCATCTACGTTGCCCTGTCGACCGCCATCACGCATTTTCTCGGCCAGCCCTTGAAACGCCTGCTCTCCGAGCAGCAGCGCCGGGAGGCGAATTTTCGCTTCTCGATGGCCCGATGGCGTACGGCCTTCGACGAGGTTGCGCTCGCGAATGGGGAAGCGGCGGAGAAGGCGACGCTTCGCGCGCGTTTCGACGATATCGCCGACAACTGGCTGAAGCTGATGAGACGTGAGCTCGCGCTTGGAGCATTCACCTTTCCATTCAAGCACACGGTCTTGCGCATCCCGCTATTCGTCGCCTTGCCGGGCTATATTGCCGGCCATGTCGCGTTCGGCGGCTTGATGCAGCTGAGCATGGCATTCTCGAACGTCGTGACCGACCTTTCCTGGTTCATCTTCTCATATCGCGATCTGTCGGAGCTTGTTGCGACGTCGTCCCGTCTCGACAGATTCATGCAGGCGGCCCAGGCCGAGGCGGCACACGACCGGGCCGGCTTCCGCCGGTCGAAGAGCGGCGACGCGCTCCGTCTTAAAAACGTCTTTCTGCGGACCCCCGACGGCAAGCCGCTACTGTCACTGCGTGAACTGACGATCGGGCCGGGAGAGACCGTCTGCCTTCGCGGCGCGTCGGGAATTGGCAAGACGATACTGACCAAGTCACTTGCCGGCCTGTGGCGCCACGGCAGCGGCGATGTCGCCTTCCCCGCCGGCGGATGGATGTTCCTGCCTCAAAAAGCCTATATGCCGGAAGGAGGCCCCTTCGCGGGTGCCGCCTATCCCTATCCCGTCGCAAGCTTCGACAGGCATGCGATCGCGGAAGTCCTGGGCGCTGTCGGCCTGTCCCGCCTCGTCGGCGAGGGCCCTGAGCCCGGCGCTCAAGGCGACGGCACCGACAGCTTGTCCGGCGGAGAGCTGCAGAGATTGGCGATTGCCAGACTGCTCTTGCATCGGCCGGACTGGGCGGTGCTCGACGAGGCAACCAGCGCCCTTGACGACGCGGCCGAGACCGAACTCCTTTCTCTGGTTCGAGAGCGGCTGAAAAACACCACGCTCATCCTCATAACGCATCGCCTGCCGGAGAAGCTGGCAGCCGCGCGTTTGATCAATCTCGACAACGACACCGAAAAGCTCGTTGCAACCGCATGAACCGAACAGCAGGAACGATTGACATGACCGAGACGCCGACACCGGCTCGCCGCTATATCGACAACGACCCGAAAGATGTCATCCTTCGACTGCCGGGGATCGGCAATCTGATGATTATCGGCAAGCGCCACGGCGCGACGCACGAGCGGATTGGAACTGTCGAAAGCGTGACCGAAGACAATGGCCTGCTGCGCTGCGGCGGCGTGGCTCAGGACAGCTGCATCGACCCGGCGTCGATCACGAAGATCGTAATCGACACATCGAGCATCATGAACGAAAAGGTCTATCCCCGCATCGATTTCAACGGCGCGGACGGACTGCCCGTCTTCGCCGTGGTCGGCTTCGGCGGCCTGGAGCCGTTCGAGGCCGCGCTGGAAGGACTGGTCATGACTGCGGACGCAAGCATCCCGACAAGGCCGCAACGGCCTGAGCGTGCTCCGGTTTCGCCGGAGGATCCAGCATTGGCGCCGCTCAACGCCGCGCTTTCGTCAGGAGCACCGATTACGATTGCGTTCGAGGCGACGGGCTTTTCCCAACGCTGGACTGGCGTGGTACCAAAGGTCAGTCCCGGCATGGGTTTCATCAACGTCATGACAGAGGATTTTCATCTGCATCTGCTGGGTTCGACGGTTGGCCGCTGGCAGGAGGAAAGACGAGGCGATGGCGCCCTCATGCGAGCGCTCGACCCAGAGGGCAGGCCGACCGGGCTCACCCTCTCCTCCGAAACCGCCGCGGCGTTCTCGGCACATTCGACGGCCTCGGAGCAATTGGCATGAGCGGATCATTTCATGCGGCGGGAAGCTGGCTGGTGCCGGCAACAGGTGTGGCCATCGAACATGGCACCTTGATGAGCGGCATGGCCGGCAAGCAGGCCGTGCTCCTGGGGGAGACCCATGACCGATACGACATTCACCGCTGGCAACTGCACATACTTGCCGGTCTTCACGCCCACAAGAGCGCGATCGTCGTCGGCTTCGAGATGTTTCCGCGCCGGTGCCAGCCGGTTCTCGACAAATGGGTCGCCGGTGGGCTCGATACGCAGAGTTTTCTTGAGGAGGTGGAATGGAAATCGGTCTGGGGGTTCGCGCCGGAGCTCTACCTGCCGATCTTTCATTTCTGCCGGCAGTTCAAGCTGCCGATGAAGGCTCTCAACTGCCAGCGCGCGCTGGTGACGGAGGTTGGAAAACTTGGCTGGGATGCCATTCCCTTGACGGATCGCGATAGCGTTTCCCCCGCCAAACCTGCAACGCCGGCCTATCGCCAGTATCTGTTCGACATAACGGGTGGCGCCAGACCGGACCGAAAGGCCGCCTCGGCGGACGATCCGGAGTTCGACCGCTTTGTGCGCGCTCAGCAGACCTGGGACCGCGCCTTCGCATGCAATATGGCCGAAGCTCACAGGACGGCGAATATGCCCCTCGTCGTCGGGATCATCGGGCGCGGCCATCTGGAATATGGATACGGCACGCCGTTTCAACTTGCGGACCTCGGCCTTGAAGACGTCGCGGTTTTGCTTCCCAGCGACGCCGCATTCCAGGCCGATGCCGATCCATCGCGCGGCGCGATTGCAGATGCGATCTTTCGGCTTGATACCGGCCGCGAGAGGGACTGACCCGCTTGTCACGGGCGAGAAACTGGCTTGCCTGCTTTGGCCGGTATCGGAGAAAGAGTTGGTTCCTGCATCTGAACAATGCCGCCATGCAAGCTGGCATGAAATCGTCTTGTCGATCCTCGTGTGATCAGATTCGTATCCGGGGGCCAGCCGCAGCGATAAGCCGCTGGCCGACCGGGCTCACGTTAAGACGACCCGCATGACTGGCGCGCCGCGCGGATGGCTGAGCCTGCTGTCGCGCCCGATCCCACACGCACGAACCCGCACATCCGTAAGCGGGATACCAGCCTCGATGCCGATGTAAGTCTTACGCTCGTCACTTCGATGCAAACGCGGCGCCGGCACGTTGACGGCTAGATCTTTTCCCCATTCAATCCGTTGATCAACCAGTGCCATGTCCTGTCAAAATGCGCTTCTATACTCTGCCGCGAGTTGAACGCGTCGCTGCCCATCATTGCCGCGGCCGTCGGCAACGCGACCATACAGTGAATCAGATGACTGGCGATCGCCGTCGAGTCTCCCGCGCAAATCTCCCGCGCTTCCTGCGCGTTCGCAACCGCTTCGACCAGCTTCGCCATGATCGGGTCGGGCTGCGGCGGTATCGGCCCGCTCTTCTCAAAAACAACGGCCTCGCTGAAGGTGATGCGCTTCAATGCGATCAGTTCCGGCTCCATGTTGACGCGAAGAAGCTCGAGCATCAGGGACTTCAGGCGCTCAAGCGAATCTCCGGTGACCGGTGGCAGCTTCTCAAGTCTTGCAACGGCCCGCTTGTGCGCATGATCCACGACCGCTTCAAACAGCGCGACCTTCGAGGAGAAGCGGCGATAGACGGTATCCTTGCCTGCTCCGCAATGTGAAGCGACCTGTTCCATCGAGGTCCCGGCGAATCCCCTGCCGGCAAAGAGCTCGGTAGCGGCAACGATGATTCTTTCCGCCGCCATATCCTGGTCCGCCTTCGGAGGGCGGCCTATTCTCGCAACCGTGCTCACGCTTCTTGCAACCATCATTTCCTCCGTCTTTTCGCCTCCCAACCAGTCTTAAAACGTTGCACGCCCTTGCCAACATAAAAGTTGACGAACGCATTCATATTAACTGGACAGGACGTACCCGTTTGATTTAATCAACTATCAAAACTTGAGAGCTTCGACCATGGGGATAATTCGTGAAGCACAGCCTTTCATTGAAGCATATTTTGCTGATATCCACTTTTCTCGTTCCAGTCACACAAGCAGCCGCTCAGGAGAGCAGCACGCAACTGGCGCCGATCGTCGTCCAGGGCGCAGGGAATGCCGGCGACACATCCACGAAAATCGTTGCGAAATCGGCTCGAACCGCAACAAAGACCGCAACACCGGTCGCCGAGACGCCGCAATCGATCACGACGGTCACGCGCAGACAGATCGATGAGCAAAACCCGCAGACCGCCAGCGAGGCGCTTCGCTATACGGCCGGTGTCCTTTCGGACAGGGATACGAACTCCCGCTACGATTCCGTGTTCCTGCGCGGCTTTGGCGGATTTGGCACCTCGACCAATTTCGTCAACTATCTCGACGGACTGAAGCTGCCGCGCGGACAAGCCTTCGGGACGCCATCGATCGATCCGTTCTTTCTCGATCGTATCGAAGTCCTGAAAGGACCGTCCGCCCTCCTCTACGGACAGATCAGCCCAGGCGGCCTCGTCAACCAGGTCAGCCGTGAACCGTCGGATGTCCGTTCGAACGAGCTGCGCGTCGAGGGCGGAACCGACGGACGAATTCAAAGCGGGCTTTTCTCGACGGGGCCGCTGACGAGCGACGGCGCCTGGCAATACGGCGTTTCGGTCGTCGGTCGCTCCGCCGGCACCCGTTATGACCATGTCGATGAAAAGCGCATCGGCGTTGCGCCATCGCTGAAATGGGAGCCGGACAAGGATACGTCGCTGGTCATTTCCGGCTATTATCAGCGCGATCCGGAAGGCGGCTATTTCAACTCGGTCTACCCGAAGTTCCTCGCTCCGGGAAACCTGGGCCGGTTCCTCGGGCCGGACTTCAACATCGGCGACCCGTCATACGATTCCTTCGAGCGCACGCAATATGGCGCCGGCTACAGGTTCGAGCACAACTTCAACGATGACGTCACGATCCGCTCGAATTTCCGCTATTCCGGCCTGGATGTCGACATGCGCTCGCTCCAGATGGCAGGCCCGATATCCGCCGCAGGCCTCATCCCCCGGTATGCCCTCCATTCGATCGAGGATGCCAGGGGCTTTTCCTTCGACAACCAGGCCGAGTTCAAGTTCGACACGGGCGCCGCCAAACATACCTTACTTGCCGGCGTCGATCTCCAGCACTCGACCAGCAGCTGGGAATACCTGATGGGCGGCGCGACTTCCATCGATGTCACGAACCCTGCCTACGGCCAGCCCGTCGGCCCGTTCGCGACCGTGATCAACAGCGATCAATCTCTCCGTCAGACCGGCATCTATCTTCAGGACCAGATCGAATTCGGCCAACTGCGCGCCGTTCTGGGCGTGCGTCACGATTGGACGGACCAGGATTCGGACAATCTATTGGCACATAGCTCGTCCGATCAATCGAGCAATGCGACGAGCTACCGCGCCGGTCTGCTTTATCTGTTCGACAATGGCATCGCACCCTACGCAAGTTATTCGACGTCGTTCGAGCCGGTCATCGGCACCGATGCCAGCGGCAATCCGTTCACGCCCACGAAAGCGCGGCAATACGAGGTCGGCATCAAATACCAGCCGACCGATATCGATGCGCTTTTCACCCTCTCCGCCTTCGACATCAGGCAGGAAAACGCCCTGTCTCCCGGCACCGTACCCGGCTTTTCCGTCCAGCAGGGCGAGGTTCATTCCCGTGGGCTGGAGTTCGAAGCGCGTGGCAACCTCACCGCCAACCTGGAACTCATCGGCGCGATATCCGTGCTCGACACGGAGGTCTCGAAATCCACCGACACGTCGATCATCGGCAATCGTCCCCAGGCCGTGCCGCGTTACTACGGCTCGCTCTGGGCAAACTACACCTTCGATTACGCAGCATTGGAAGGTTTGAGCATCGGTGGCGGCGTCCGCTTCGTCGGCTCCAGCTATGCCGATGATGCCAACAAGGTGAAAGCCGAAGGCTATGCCCTGCTCGACGCGGCACTGAAGTATGATTTCGGCGCGAAGAATCCGAAGTTCAAGGGTCTCGAAGCCACGCTGAACGTCACGAACCTGCTCGACAAGGACTATTACTCCAGCTGCAGCTCCAACTATTATTGCCAGTACGGCAATGGACGGACGGTTCTGGCTGGCCTGCGGTATAAGTGGTGAGGCGGCCCCGATGATAACGAGACGCCGGTTCTGCACATCCATTGCCGCCGCCGCGATCCTTTCGCGGATCGAGCCCGCCCTGGCGCAGCCATCGCTCAAGGTCGTCGATCTGGCGGGGCGCGAGTTGCAGCTCGCCGCCCCGCCGAAAAGAATCATCCTGCTCGAAGCCCACGATCTGCTGACCATGTCCCTGCTGCATCCCGATCCGGCCTCGCTGGTGGTCGGCTGGGCCGCTGTGGACAGAATCGACAGCGAGCTTTTGCAGACACGCCTTCTGAACGGTCATTCGCCCAGTGTCGTCGGCAAGCAGACACCCGACACCATATCCCTGGAAGGACTGATCGGTCTCTCGCCGGATCTCGTGGTGACGAATGCCTTCATGACGCCCGACGGCGACAACAATCCTATGGTGGAGCAGCTGAGGCAGCTGGGCATTGCGGTGGCGTACAGCGACGCCGCGAGCAACAGCGAAACCGGCGGGCAGGCAAGCGACCCGGTCGCCGAACTCACGGCGTCCATGCGCATGTGGGGTACGCTTCTCGATGCGCCGGACAAGGCGGAGGCTTTCATTTCCTTCTTCGACAAGGAGCTGACCAAGATCGCTGCTCTCGTCAAGAATAGGCCGCCGGTGACGACCTATCTGGAAGTCCAGTCCACAGTGGACGATTGCTGCTGGGCGGCAGGGCGCAAGGTCTGGGGCGAGTTGCTGGCGCGGGCCGGCGGTCAACCCCTGCCCGGCGTGACAGCACCATGGTTCCAGCAACTCGCCCTTGAATATGTCCTGGCCACGCCGCATGACGTCTATATCGCTTCGGGCGGCGGCTGGGCCTCGGGCAGCCGTCCCGCCATCGGTCCCGGTATCGATCCGAAGCTCGGCCGCGAGGGCCTGCAACGGTTGGTCGATGGCAGAACGGGCTTCAGCCAGCTCTCGAGCGTCCGCAACAAGCGCGTGTACGGGATTTGGACAGGGCTGATCTCCAATCTGCCACTGAATGCCCTGTTTGTGGCCCTGGCCGCCAAATGGCTTCATCCCGAACTATCCGCCGACCTCGATCCCGACGCGATGCTGGAAGCGATCAACAAGGACTTCGCGGCGTTCCCGATCGAGGGGCCGCTTTGGGTCTCGATCTGATTTATGGAGCCGGTTTCTATGAGTTCAACTGCCAATAGACGCTATAGCGCAAGCGCAGCGGTGCAATTTGCAAGGATTGACGAATATGTCGATCCGATCGTGGAGGCTATCGCAACCCACGACATGACCATCGAAAAGCGGGGCGCAGTCCACCACATCCGATCGCCGTTCGGGAAAGCCACATTCGAGGCCAGGCAGGGCGGTTTCAAACTGACGGTCGAAGCCGCAGATCCCGGCGGGATCAACCGTTTGAAGCACGCGCTGGTCGGCCCGATCTGTTTCATTGCCGCACGCGAAAAACTGGATATCCGGTGGGAGGGCGACCACACGGCGCCCACTCTTCCCGAGGATCTCAGGCTGCTGCATGTAAGATCGATCGAAGATATTACCTCCCGTTTCCGCCGGATAACCTTCAAGGGCGAGAACCTCGAGCGCTATGACCGCGACGACCAGCTGCACTGTCGGCTCATCTTCCAGCCACGCGGCATTGCCACGCCGCATTGGCCGATGCTCGACCATCTGGGCCATGTCGTCTGGCCGAGGAACTCCGCCGTTCCGACACGCGTCTACACAATCCGGCGCATCGACACCGGCCGGCAGGAGATCACAATAGACTTCGCGCTCCATGCCCATGCAGGCCCCGCGACGCAATGGGCAATGGATGCCCGTGCGGGAGACCTGGTCGGCATTCTGGGACCTGCCGCCAACGGACCGAAGCCCGCAAAATTCCATGTGCTCGCCGGAGACGAAACGGCCTTGCCGGGGATTGCGAGAATCCTTGAATCTCTTTCCCGCGACGCCACGGGCCATGCGTTTGTCGAGGTGGACGGCAAGGCCGACGAGTTGCCGTTGGAATGCCCTTCGGGCGTGACGGTTCATTGGCTTCACCGCAATGGCGCCACTGCGGGTACGACGACCTTGCTGCCGGATGCCGTCCGTTCGGTGCTATGGCCGAAAAACCGGGGAGAGGCGTTCTTCTGGGGCGGGTGCGAGCATAAGGCGTTCAGCGCAATCTATCGTCATCTGCGAAAAGAAATCGAGCTTTCGAAAGAGCGCTTCGTGCTCTACTCGCATTGGCATAGATCCCTCAGCGAAGAGCAGATCATTGCAACGGGCGCCGAGGCATACCTGCCGCAATGAAAGGGCGCATGCAGCCAACCGCTCGCTTCGTCTGGCGGAACGGTGGATGCACGATGGACTTTTGGTCTGATCCGCCATTCGTGACCAGCCCTCTCGGTATGTGCTGGTTTATGAACATGGCTGCCGGCGGCCATTTCTACGGGCCGCGCACCTCGTTAGGCGGGGGACACGCATCGGGATTTGCAACGCCGGCTCCGCACGGCGGCCGCCAAGGCAGGACGGCACTTCATTCCGTCTCGGAATAACGTGTTGAGGAACACGCAATTTCTCATTGCCCCTATTTTGCTTATCTTGGCTTGATCCTCTGTCTGCCTGGAAGAAACCGTGATGCAAAACAATCCGCTGTCCCATGGGCTTTGGGAAAAAACTGCGCCAGCCCCGCCGAAAACGACAGTGCTTTCCACGGCAGCGACGACGGAAGTGACCATTGTCGGCGGCGGGTTCACCGGTTTGTCCGCCGCACTTCACCTGGCGCGGAAAGGCATCACCTCCACGGTTCTGGAGGCAGTGGAAATCGGGTTCGGAGCGTCTGGCCGAAACGTCGGCCTGATCAATGGCGGCATGTGGGTGATGCCCGACGACATTCCCGGCGTGCTGGGCGCCGAATACGGCGAGAAGTGCCTGAAGCTTCTCTCGGATGCCCCGGTGGTCGTGCGCGACACCATCGATGAATACGCCATACCGTGCGAGCTCGAGAGAAACGGAACCCTTCATCTTGCCGTCGGCGCAGGCGGCGTCGAGGAGCTTGATGCCCGTCACCGCCAATGGGTTGCGCGCGGCGCACCTTTGGAGCGGCTCGATGCGGACGAGACGCGCCGCCGCGTGGGATCGGACGCGTATTCCGGCGCTCTTTTCGACCCTCGGGCCGGTACTTTGCAGCCGCTTGCCTACGTTCGTGGCCTCGCGACTGCGGCGATCAGAGAAGGCGTTAAGATTTTCACCAATAGCCCGGTCGTCTCCGCGGACAGGAGCGGCGCCGGATGGCTGGTCAAGACCGCCGGCGGCTCCGTATCCAGCAAATGGATCATCGTCGCCACCGATGCCTATTCGACAGGCCCTTGGAAAATCGTCAGGGAGGAACAGGTTCACCTGCCCTATTTCAATCTCGCGACAGCCCCTCTTTCCGACAATTTGCGCAGGACGATCCTCCCGAACCGCGAGGGATGCTGGGATACCAAGGAGATCCTTTCGTCATTCCGCATGGATCAGCGCGGCAGGCTGGTTTTCGGAAGCGTTGGAGCGCTGCGAAACTCGGGTCACGCCATTCATCAATCCTGGGCGAAGAGATCGCTGAAGCGCTTGTTTCCGCAGCTCGGAAACGTCGAATTTGAAACCGCCTGGTATGGAAAGATCGGAATGACATCGGATGCGGTTCCGCGCTTCCACAAGTTCGACGAGAACGTCATCGGGTTCAGCGGATATAACGGACGCGGCATCGCTCCAGGCACGACCTTCGGAAAGGTTCTCGCCTCCTACATTTCCGGCGAGATGAACGACGCCGGCCTGCCGCTGCCGGTCAGCGAGCCGAAGACCGAGACGTTCAGATCCGTAAAGGAGGCATATTACGAGGTCGGCGCACAAATCGCTCACCTCGCGGATGCCCGATTCTAAGGACAGGCGAGGGCAGACCCCTCGCCGCTCCTTGCCGTCATGTCCTCGTTTTGCGATATTTCCGACATTTGCGATCAATGCCCCTGGCTTGACCGCCGCAGCCCCCAACCTTGCATCGCAGGAGCCCGACAACGCCGACAAAGGCCACCGGCTGCTTTGGACGCCAAGGTATCTGGATGATGGGTCATTAGCCACCTTTCTCCGCGCGAGGCACTTCCTATCCGACCCACATCATCATCTTTGGATAATGATTCAAGTTTGGATGCGGCTAGGCCGTGTGGACGAATTTGAGCCGGCTATTTGGCTATACAAAATGTGCCTTGATCGTAGCGGATAGCGATGGCGCGGCTGATCTTGAGGGGGCCGCAGCTTTTGGTCGCTGCGGCCCTTCTCGAATGGCGTCGTGTTGCCGGGGCGCCGGCGTGTAGAACCGGTGCCATAGGCTCTTCCGGTCTCACGAAAGCAATTTTACACCGCTAAATGCCGGGCCAGAACAGCTAGGCGGCCAGCTTCTTCAGGTAGGCATCGGCCTCTTCCGGGATGGCGAACCACGGAAAGAAATCGGGTGGGTTGTCAAAACCGTTGGCGATGCGTTTGGCCAGTTCCGGATAGGCCTGCGCGGCGCCCATGATATTGAGCACATGCGGTGGCGGCGGCTGCAGGAGTGCGTTGGTCCAGCCGGTGACGTATTGCGCGTAGTTCCAGTAGCCGTCGAAGGTCGCCTGCATGAAGGCGGCGTCATAGGGCCTGTTGCCATGAGCGAGGATCGCGTCGAGATAGGCCTTGGCCGCCTTTGAGGCGTTGTTGGAGCCCTGTCCGGTGATCGGATCGTTCAGCACCACGGCGTCGGCCATGCCGAGCACGGGCGCACCGGAAGGAAGCCTGCCGATCGGCTTGCGCACCGTTGGAGCAAAGGCGCCGGCGAGGATGCCATTGTCGTCCGTCAGCGTCACGTTCCTGTTGCGCTCGGCCTCCCACGGCAGGAAGGTGTCGAGGACCCAGAGCGACTTGGCCAGATGTTCGGCCGGCGTCTTCACATCCTTCCAGCAATCCATCGGGCCGCCGGGGATGCCCTCGAACACCATGATATCGCAGGGGCCGTTTACCGTCAGGGCCGGGAAAACGAAATACTCGCCGACTGTCGGGATGAGGTTGAAACTGACCGCCGAATGGTCGGCGCGCGGCAGCATGCCCTTGACATAGGTCAGCGCCAGCGCCCGCTGCGGCTTGTCGAAGGGCGATTTCTCCGCATCGCGTTCGAAAAGCCTGGCGATTTCGCCCTTGCCGGCCGCCACGATGACGAGGTCGGATGATTTCGCGTAGGCCTCGAGGTCGTCGATGCCGGCATCGCGGATGGTGATCGTGCCGCCGCGACGCTCGAATTCCGTCAACCAGCGCGGAATCTTCACGCGTTGGTCGACGCTCCGGCCGGCACGGTCCAACTTGCCGTTCCAGTCGATCGCCTTGTTGCCGGAGCCGTCCGGCGCCGGAACGCAGAAATTGATCGAATCGACCGTCGGGCACTCCGCATCCCAGAAGTTCAGGCCCAGTTCGCGCTCGTTTGCCAGCGCCTCGCCGAACATGCACTGGCTGGACAGGACCTTGCCGGCTCGAATTTCATCGGCCGTCCGGTTCTGGACAATCTCGACGTCGTAACCGTTGGAAAGCAGGCCGCAACCAAGCTGCAGGCCGGATTGGCCCCCGCCGACGATGGTGATCTTGCGTTTGCTCATTGTTTTGTTCCCCGTTCTTGTTGTCGTTCAGTCCATCAGCTTCGGAATGGCCGGAACATTCTGCTCCGGCCCCATCGCGGTATAGCCACCGTCGACGCAGATATCGGTGCCGGTGACGAAGCTGGCATTGTCGGAAAGCAGGAAGGCGACCGCCTCGGCGACCTCCTCCGGATTGCCGGTGCGGCCGAGCAGATGGAAGGGCGCGGCCACCCTGTTCGTCTTCTCCCGGTCGCCATGGGTGAGCTGCACCATGATGTTGCTCCAGGTCCAGCCGGGCGAGACGGCGTTGACGCGAATACCGTCTGGCGCCAGATCCATCGCCTGGTTGCGGGTAAGCTGCAGGATCGCCGCCTTCGAGACCGGATAGACCCAGCGCCCGGTCTGGGCCACCCGCGCCGAGATCGACCCGAAATTGACGATCGCGCCTTTGTTGGCCTTGAGATGCGGGTGCGCTGCCTGCATCAGCATGACGGAGCTGACGATATTGACGTCCAGCGCCTTCAGCCAGTCGGATCGGTTGGTCTCGGCGCCGTTGTCGAGATAGGTGCAGGCAACGTTGACGAGGAAGTCCAGCCTGCCGGTCGTCTCCACCGTCTTCGCCACCAGCGCTGCGATCTCTTCGTCACTGGTGATATCGGTCTTGATGAAGGTCGCCTTGTCGCCAAGCCGGGCGGCGACCGCTGCGCCATCCGCCTCGTTGATATCGGCAATCACCACCCGGGTGTCGTAGCCGATCAGTATTTCGGCCACGGCCTGGCCGATCAGCGTCGCGCCACCCGAGATGATCGCTGTTTTTCCGTTCAATCCCCGCATGATAGTCCCCACTCCGTTTCTTAAGGATTGTGCACAAGCTGGTATATCGAGACCTAAACCGTCGCCGGCGCGATCTGCGTCGTGGTGAACCCGCCATCGACATAGACCAGGGGCTCGGCGTTACCGCCGCCGCTCACCGTCTTGCGGACACGGCCGATCAGGATCACATGCGTGGCGAATTCCACGGCCTGGTCGAGGTCGCAGTCGAAACTGGCCACCGCATCCTGAAGGACGGGTGCGCCGGTTTCATGATCCGCCCAGGCGCCGACCTGAAAGCGGTCCGCGGCGGCATGGCCGGTGCGGCCGGCGAATGTTTCGGCGACCGGCTGCTGCTCGCGCGTCAGGACATTGACACAGAAATTGCCGCTCTCGGGAACGAATTGCCCGACCCAGGTGTCACGGTGAACGCAAGCGATCACCGAGGGAGGCTCGACCGTGAGCGAACAGACGGCGGTGGCCGTAACGCCGCGCGGTTCGCCATTGACGCCGCGCGTCGTCACCACTGTCACGGCGCCGACCACCTGGCGCATCGCTGAACGGAACTCATCCCTGTCCATCGTCAAACTCCCCAGACTTCCATTCGCTTTAGATTTAAAGTAAGTTGATGTTCCGCTCGGAAAGGCGCTTTCACAATCCGGATCGCGCGAGGATTATCCGGATTCGGCAAGAATGCGCCGAAGCTTTCCACCGGGCGTAAGGAAACCCGATGCCGACAGAGCATGTGCCGCTTTCCCGTTTCGCAGCCGTGAATACGCGCTCGCCCGAAGCGGCGCGCGAAGCGATCGGCCGGATATTCTGCCCGCATTTCCTCAACCCGCTGGAGCGTAATCCGGTCTCGTTCCATGCCCGCCACCATACGGTGGAGCAGGCGGACTATTCGGTTAATTTCGTCGCCTATGGCTCCGCGGTGGAAATCGATCCGGGCGAGCTGTCGCGCTTCTTCCTGTTGCAGTTGCCGATCGCGGGGGCGGCCACGGTGCGTTGTGGCACTCAGATCGCGGATGTCGGCGCGGGCTTGCGAGGCTCGGTGCTATCGCCCACGCTCGGCTCACGCATGGTCTGGAACGAAGGCTGCCAGAAGCTCATCATCCTCATCCGGCGCGAGGCCCTGGAGGCGCAGTTCGAAAGCCTGACGCATCAGGCCTGCCGGGCGATAGAGTTCGATGCCGCCGTCGATCTTACCATTCCCGTCGGAGCGGCAATCTGGCAGCATGCGCAACTGATGCTTGGCGCCGCAGAAACAAGCCACGGCATTGCCGACGCCTACAAGACAACCCTGCGCGACGGCATAACGACGTTGTTGCTGACGGGACTTGCAAGCAACAAGACGATGCTGTTGTCGCGGCCCGCGCCATCGGCCGATCCGGTCGCCGTGCGGCGCGCGCAGGATTTCATGGAGGCCCATGCCGAACGGCCGATCGCCATGGCGGAAATAGCAAAAGCGTCGGGTGGTTCGCTGCGCTCGCTGCAGAATGCCTACCGCAAGGCCAAGGGCATGACGCTGAGCGATGGATTGCAGGCCCTGCGCCTTACACGGTTCCGCAGCAATCTGCTTGCCTGTGGGGGTGCCGGCTCCGTCGCCGAAGCCGCCTTTGCCGCTGGCCTTGGCCATCTCGGGCGCGCGGCCGCAGCCTACCGTGACTGCTTCGGCGAAACACCGTCCGAGACGCTGCGCCGACGCAAATGACGGCGGCGCCGGTGCTGCGCGATGCCGTCAAATGTCGGGACACTCAGGTGCCGGGCGAGCGTTCAGCTCACGACATCAAGCTGGCGCGACTGCATTTTCTTTATGAATTCAGCTCTGCTGCTGGCGCCGGTCTTGGCCAGGATCCGGCTGACATGCGCCTTGACCGTCGGCAGCTCTATGTTCAGCCGGCGGCCGATTTCCTTGTTGCAGATCGCTTCGCCGACCAGATAGGCAATCTCGCGCTCGCGGGGCGTCATGGTCTGCAGTCCGTTCCAACCCGTGCTGTTGCAATCATCGATGATGCAACTGCTCGCGGTGAACTCGACGAGCTTGTCGAGAAAACTGGCATTCTGCTCGGTGAACGCCCCCTGTGCGTCGCTGCGCAGCAATGACGCGCCCGCAACGATCCGCGATCCGGTCCAGAAGTAGAGCTCCGTCTGGAAGGATGTGTTCTGGGGCTGCAGGAACTGCTCGAAATATTCCGTGCCGCCCTCATCCCGGCCGGCATTCTCCCGGCTCAGCATCCGCAGCCGCGATGTCCCGGCCGTGACGCGCCGCGGATGCAGCGGATCGATGCGCCAGAAATGATGATAGTAGCGCTGCTCCCAGTAGGGCGAGAGATTGAACAGCTGATGGTCCATGACATGGCGGCCGTCATTGACCCGATAAAAGCAACAACCGCTCAGCGGCATGACCGATGCCACGACACCCAAGAACTGTTCCGCGAAGCTGCGCGATCCGAATGAGCTTGCTGCTCCAACCATGGGAAAAGCCGATGAATATGTCACATTTCTGCATTGAAGCAGCAGCCGTGGACGATTGTCAACTGCCCGAACCGTTGGCGCGGCGGCCTCCTGTGCGGCACCAGGGCATAATACCTCGGTATCATAGCCATGACCCGACAACTTTCCTAACGTCCGGCAGATCTTGAATTGTCATGAGTACGGCGGGCGGGCATGACCGGTCGATTTCGATCGCCCCCGCCCTCTGCACCGGCATCCAGCGGAGTTCGAAATGAGCATGCGTCCTGAATATGTCGCCCCCTATATGGCGATCGGTCTCTCGACGATCGTCACCGGGATCGCCGAACGGAGGCATATTCGCCACAATCTCGAAACGATCGAGGAAGCGATCCATGCATCCGTGTCGATCTGCTCGATCAATGCGCCGGTGCGCGTCATCGCACTTGCCGAGGGCGCTCTCACCGGCTTCACCGACGAAATTTTCGATGTCCCGCATGTGACGGCCGCCAAGGAAATGTTCATCGACCTTCCGGGCGAAGAAACGGAAGCCCTCGGCAAGCTGGCAAGGCATTATGACACCTACATCATCGGCCAGTGCAAGGCGCGCTGGCCCGATATCATGAAGGACCGCTTCTTCAACACGCTGTTCGTCATAGACCGCAAGGGCGAGATCGTCCACCGCGCCGCCAAGAACCATCTCTGGTGCCGCGAACGCAGTTGCACGCCGCACGATATCTACGATCGCTGGGTCGAAGTCTTCGGTGACGGGATCGAGGCCTTCTACCCGGTGCTTCGCACCAATGACATCGGCAATATCGGCACGATCTGCTGTTCCGACGGCGAATATCCGGAGGCGGTGCGCGCACTCGCCTTCAACGGCGCCGAGGTGGTCTATCGTCCGTCGGAAGCCATGCCGATGACCGGCTCGGGCTATCCCGGCGGCGGCAGCTGGATGATCCAGAACCGGGCGCATGCGGAGTTCAACAGCGTCTACATGCTGTGCCCCAATATCGGCCCGGTCTACCTGTCGCCAAGCTCGAAACATCCGATCGACATTGCTGGCGGCAACGGCCACATCGTCGATTATCGCGGCAACATTGCATCCTATGCCGCCAGCGGCGCCAACACGATGGTGGCCAGCCTCATCGACATCGAGGCGCTGCGCCAGTTCCGCACCATGAATCTCAATTCCAACTGGATGAAAGATCTGAGGACCGAACTCTTCGCTCGCATGTATGAAAAGCCGATCCATCCGCGCAACCTCTGGCTCGACAAGGATCCGGAGCGCCATGCCGCTGTGGATGAGGTCTACCGCGCCAATATCGGCAGGCTTGTCGAGCGCGGATCATGGACATTGCCCGCGCATGAGGTGCCGGGCGCGCGCTACACGCCGTCTTCACCGGATGGCGAGGACGACTGGAATGAAGCCAAGGTCATGTGGCGACCCTGGCACAACAGCTGATCTCATCGGCGCCCTCCGTTCCGACAGAAAACAAAAGGGGTTTCGGAACGGAAACCGTCGCTGGTAACACCAAACTCAACTGGGAGAGACTACCATGTTTGCTTTGCAATTTTCCGCGATGCCGCTTCCGCGAAAGCTGGCCGCGCCGGCCTTCGCCGCACTTCTTTCGGCCGCCGGTCTGGTCGCGCCGGCCGCTGCGGCCAACACCGACGGCATCGTCGGCACCTGGATCGTCAAGGCGCCCGATGCCCCCTTCCAATATCACATGTTCGTCTTCAATGCCGACGGCACGATGCAGCAGGCCAACCCCGACGCCGGCGACGAGAATACCAGCGACAGCGACGGCAAGGGTGTATGGGTTCGCAAGGACGGCAAGAAGGTGATCGGCAAGTTCGTCGAGATCACCGCCGATCGCACGACGCACAAATTTGCCACCCGCGGCGAGATTTCCTACGAGATCGACGTTGCCGGCGACAAGCTGACCGGAACCGCCTCGGCCAAGTTCTACGACGAAAATGACAAGGTGCTGCGCGGTCCTTTTCCGACCGCGCTCGAAGGAAGGCGCGTCACGCTGCCGTGAGCAGATGTCACGCCAACTGCGGCCAACCGTTCCCCCAGCCCCTATTCGGACACCAAGTCATGTCTACATTTTCAACTGCGCCCAAGCGCACCTTGCACACGCTTGATATCTTTTTTCTGGTCGTCGCCGCGGCCGCGCCGCTTGCCGCCGTCGCCGGCAACGGCGCGCTCGGAGTCTTGCTCGGGAACGGCGTCGGCATGCCAGGGTCCTATCTCATCGCCGGTCTGGTGCTGATCCTGTTTGCAGTCGGCTTCGTGCGCATGAGCCCGCACATCCAGCATTCGGGCGCGTTTTACGCCTATGTGCGGCACGGGCTTGGTCCCTATGCGGGCGGTGCGGCGGCTTTCGTCGCCATCGTCGTCTACGGCATGATGGTGGTCGGCAGCGCCGCCGGTTTCGGCTTTTTCGCCAATGTATTTTTCGCCGAAAACCTCCATGTCGATCTTTCCTGGGTGGTCTGGGCAGCGCTTGCCCTGGCAGTGGTGGCGCTGATCGGCTATCGCGAGATCACGCTCGGCGCCCGCCTGCTGGCGGTGTTCCTCACGCTCGAAGTGCTGATCCTGGTGGTTCTGACCATTTCCGTCTTTTCTCCCGGCAGCCCGGCGCATGTCACCTATACGTCCTTCAGCCCCTCCACCATCTTCAGCGGCTCCTTCGGCGTCGGCCTGATGTTCGCTTTCGTGTCGTTCCTGGGTTTCGAATCCGCTGCCATCTACAGCGAGGAAGCGCGCGAGGGGCACAAGACGGTCAGCCGGGCATTGATCGCAGCCGTCATCTTCATCGCGGTCTTCTATGCTATCGCCATGTGGAGCGTCATTGTCGCTTTCGGTGACGACAAGGTCGTGGCCGCCGCCGGCGAAAATCCCGGCACGCTCGTTTTCAGGGCCTTCGGCCAATACACATATCCGGTGTTTACCGTTGCGGTCGAATTTCTGATGGTGACCAGCGCGCTGGCTGCGACGATCGCGCTTCACAACGCCGCCTCACGCTATCTCTTCTCGCTCGGTCGTGAAGGCATGCTGCCGGGGATGCTCGGCAACCTGCATCCGCGACTGCAGTCGCCGCATATAGCCAGCGTCGTGGTCACGGTCATCACATCGCTCCTGGTCGCGCTCTTTGCGATCGGCGGGGCCGATCCGCTGATGACCGTGCTGTCCAGCACCTTCGGCCTTGCCGCACTCGGCATCATCCTGCTGCAGGCAGCCACCTCCGTGTCCGTCTGCGTGTTTACCTGGCGGACGAGCAAGGAACCGGGGTCAACGCTCAACCTGCTGATCGCCATCCTTGCGAGCGCCGGCCTCGTGGCGGCGGCAGTGTTGATCATCATCAACTATTCGACACTCACAGGCAGCCTCGGCTTCCTCGACTACGCGCCCTGGCTTATCCCGATCGCGGCAGTGATCGGCATGATCGTGGCCCGCGGCTCGAAGCAGACAGGCAAGATGGCGGCCGTAGGCTGATGGAAAAATGGGAGGGGACGGATGAAGATACGGCTCGATCCTCCCGACCGGCAGCAACACGAGACCTTCACGATATGATCTGGAAAGGAGCGGCGAGCGCCGTCGCGCGGGTTGCGCACTGAATATGCTCGCAACGGAGCGACAGAGAAAAATGCCCCCGAATACCCATTTCATGCAATAAATCCTAAGATCTCCCCCGGCGTCTGCCGCAGATCAGCTTGATCCATCGATAGCTGACCGCTAGATTGCCGACGCGATTAACGAGAAGAACAAGAGGATTCTCATGCCGACTGGCAAGGTTAAGTTTTTCAACACCGACAAAGGCTTTGGCTTCATCACCCCGGAAACCGGAGGAGCTGATGTTTTTGTGCATGTCTCCGCACTGCAATATGGCGACGTGCTGAGAGAGGGACAGTCGGTTTCCTACGATCTGGGTCAGGATCGCAAGACCGGCAAGTCCAAGGCGGAAAACGTCAGGCCGCTCTGATTACCGTAGACAAGGCACTACCCGATTCTCGGGTAGTGCTCTCGGGCAAGCGCCTTGGCCATGGAGCGCCTGCCGGGATTTTCCGCAAGAGACCGCGCTTGCAGACGAGATATGCCGGTTGGCTCGATCCGCGCGCAGGTCGCGGTCCGGCATGAAACTCACACTCTTCAAATCCGGCCTGCAGCCTTCAGCATTGCGGAAGGCATCGATCATGCTCCTGAATTTCAGGGAGCCTCTCCCAAACTCCTCCGCTCACGCCTCATAGGCTCCAATAGCCTACGATATTCTGGCTCCAGCGCCATCGAACAGATGAACCTTTGTCTGGTCGACGCTCAACGTGATGTTCTGCCCTGATCGGACGTCGATGCGGTCGCGAAGTACGATCGTCGCGGTCTGGTTGCCGATTTTCGCGACCAGCATCGTTTCCGCGCCGGTTGGCTCAACGAGTTGAACCGTCGCGGCAACGCCCGGTTCGCCATCGGAAATGGCCAGATGTTCGGGCCTGATGCCATAGCTGCGGATCTGGGCATTGTGTGTGCCGGCAGGCAAGGGAAATACCGTACCGTCATCGAGCACGAAGCGCCCGTCATCGACCTTTCCCTCAAAAAGGTTCATCGCGGGAGAGCCTATGAACGTTGCGACAAAGGTGTTCGCCGGCCGATCGTAAAGCTCCAGCGGCCGGCCTACCTGCTCGATGCGACCGGCTCGCATGACGACGATCTTGTCGGCCATCGTCATGGCTTCCACCTGATCGTGGGTGACGTAGACCGTCGTCGTCTTCAGACGCTGGTGCAATTGCTTGATCTCGGCGCGCATGGTCACGCGGAGCTTGGCGTCGAGGTTGGACAAGGGCTCATCGAACAGAAATACCTTCGGGTGGCGCACGATGGCGCGTCCCATCGCGACGCGCTGCCGCTGACCGCCCGAAAGCTGCTTGGGCAGCCGGCCCAGGAGCGGCTCAAGAGCCAGAATGCCGGCCGCCTCGCGAACACGTTTCGCAATCGCCGCCTTGCCCTGGCCTTGCAGTTTCAGGGCGAAGCCCATGTTTTCCTCAACCGTCATATGCGGATAGAGCGCATAGCTCTGAAAAACCATGGCGATGTCGCGCTCCTTGGGCGGTACATCGTTGACGACGCGGCCCCCGATCATGATCTGGCCACCGCTAATGTCCTCCAGTCCCGCCAGCATGCGCAGCAGGGTGGACTTGCCGCAGCCGGAGGGACCGACAAGGGTGACGAACTCGCCATCCTCGATGTGGACGGAGACGCCGTGGATCACGGATGCGGCGCCATATTGTTTATGGACCTGATCGATTGCGACGGATGCCATGATAGTATCTCCTCCCGGTTAAAGTTTGAGCTGCCAGACGCGGGCAGAAAGGACGACGCCTTCGGCGGCCGACAGGCGCGCGGCGCGCATCTCGGCAAAGTCCGGCAGGCGCTTCGTTCCGGTCCAGCGGCCGTTATCGGCAAAAACCTCGATCGATCCGGCATCCAGGAAGATACGCAGATGCGAAGGGCGCGCACCGGCCGCCAGATAGCGGGGCGATGTCTTGCCATTCCGGCGATCGAAGAGAATTTCCAGGCCATCGGCGCCGAGCCGCAATCCGAGATCGACCTCCGGATGTTCGAAGAGCAGTTCGAACGGCCCGCCGGCAACGGACAGGTCGAGCTCGATTTCGATTGCGCCGTTTTCGAATTCCAGACGATCGCCGCCGGCCAGCCGGCGATCGTCGAGCAACGATTGACGAAGTCCTTCGGCGCTTTCGACCGGCGGAGTGAGGACGGCTTCGCCGTTCCACAGGACGCGGCGCGGCAAGGTCATTGCTGTTGGAAAGTCCTCTCTCTTCGAAACGTCGGTCCAGTTCGCCAACCACGCGATGCCGACCGGCTCGTCCCCGTCGACGAAAGCCTGGAACGCATAGGCGTCGGAGCCGAAATCCAGCTCCTGTTCCAGCTCCGGCTGGAAATTGCGTCCGTCGAAGCGGCCGACCGTCGCGGACGTCATGTTGCGCCGGCCCGTCGCCGGATCCCGGCTGGTCAAAAGCCCGAAAATCAGCGCCCAGCGCGTCTGCGCCGCATCCACGGCGCCCAGCGGCACCATGCACGGGCATTCCGCCGCCGTCATGCCATACCGGTCCTCGCGGTGCAGCGGCCCCAGAAAGACCCATCCATTCGCCCCCTGCGGGTCCGACGTTTCATAGAGGAGCACGACACCGCCTGCCTTGTCGCGGCTGCCGAGCAACATCTTCCAAACGCTGTCCGGCCCCTTGAACACATAGGGATCCCGAAAATCTTGCGTGAGGCCCAATCCCTCAGGACGCTCCGGCAGGATGATCGCGGGCGTTTGCGTCGAGAGTTCGTCGCTACAAAGAGCGGAAAGCTGGATCTGCTCCTCCGGCTTGCGGTCACGCATCTGCTCGGTGAAGAAGATGCGGATCGCCTCCCCGCCTTGTCCGGCAACAGGGATTGCGGAACCGGAGAAGGCACCACCGCGGCCGTCGGCACGCTCGGAAAGCTCGGCCGATGGAAACAGGAAGACCGGCAGGTGCTTCCAGCGAAGGTAATCCTTCGAAACCGCATGCCCCCAGTGCATGGTATTCCAGCGCAGGCTGTGCGGATAATGCTGGTAGAAGAGATGCGCCAGCCCGCCGAAGCGGCCAAAACCGTTGGGATCGTTCATCCAGCCGAAAGGCGGTCGGAAATGATAGCCGTTTGCCAGGGAGGGCGCAGCATTTTCCGGTGCATGATGGAGAACCTCGATGCCCTCTTCGAGCACCCGCGCCGGATGGAAGGCATAGATGACCGAGATGGCGACATCCGAACTGTTGTAACCGAGCTCGGCTCGTCCTCCGACAGACAGCGTGACCTCGTGGAATTCGAACTCCTCCGTTCGAACCACGACGATATCGACAATGCTCACGCCGTCGATATTTATCGAGAGCGTGGCCGTCCGATCAGATCGGCGCGCCTTCAGCCAAAGATGAATGACGGAGCCTGCGCCAAGTTCGGCGTCTATCGTCTTCAATGCGGGTGGTGTGGTTATTGCCTGGCTAGTCATCAATCAACCTTTTACGGCGGAGCCGATAAATGAGCTCACGAACCAGCGCTGGAACGCCAGATAGAGAGCAAGAATAGGAAGCATCATCAGGACGGAGGCCGCCATGGCGCGATCCCAGTAGATGTTGTCCTGGCCGAAGAACGTGGCGATGGCGACGGAGATGGGCCGCGCATAGTCCGTCTGCGTCACCAGCGTCGGCCAGAGATACTGGTTCCAGCTCTCGATGCCCATCAGGATGGAAACGGTCGCAAGCGCCGGAAGGCTGAGCGGCAGGTAGATCGAGCGGTAGATGCGAAAAACCGACGCACCATCGATTTCGGCGGCTTCGTAGAGCTCCTTCGGGAGCTGGGCGAAGAACTGGTAGAACAGGAAAATGTATAGCGGGCTTGCCACCCACGGCAGGATCTGCACCGCGAAGGTATCCGTCATCCCGGCGCGCGACATCATCACCACAAGCGGCATGATGATGCTCTCCTGCGGGATGATATAAAGCGCCACCACGAGCGACAGCAATATCGCCTTTCCGCGCAACGATCCCCACGCCAGGACGAAACCGGCCATGGAATTGATGACGAGGCCCGAGCCGACCGTGACCACGAGGATCAACAGCGAATTGGCGAGATAACGCCCGAATGCGAGCTCGCCGGAAAAATGGGCGATCTCCTGGAAGTTCGCCAGCGTCGGCTTCGAAACCCAGAAGGCCCGGAAACTGCCCATGTCCGCGAGGATCTGGAAACGATCCTCCTTGAGGCTGGCTATGAACAGCATGAACAGCGGCGAGATCACCACGAGCGCAATGATGAAGATACAGACGGTCTGCACGATGCGCAGGGATCTCCTGCCGGAACGCACGACGGACAGGGACTGGGGAAGAGCGATATCAGACATCGAAGCGCCTCAGCAGTTGGCGTTGGAGCAGCGCGATTGCGAGCACGATGACAAACAGGATGACGGAGACGGCCGAGGCATAACCGAGCTTCTGCTCGCCAAACCCGGATCGCACCATGTAATGGACGACCGTTTCCGTACTTCCCTTCGGGCCGCCCTGGGTCAGGATCGCGACCTGGGTATAGAGCTTGAAGGCCTGGATGGTGGTGATGACCAGGACGAAGACATGGGTTGGCCTGAGGCCGGGCATCGTCACATGCCAGAAGCGGCCCAAAGCGTTGGCGCCGTCGATCCTTGCGGCATCATAAAGTTCGTCGGGTATGCCCTGCAGCCCGGCGAGATAGATGATCATCTGGAAGCCGTAAGCCTGCCAGGCGGACAGCAGCACGATGGAAAACATCGCCCAGCTGGGATCGCCGAGCCAATCGATCGGCTTTATGTGACCGGCGGAGAGAAAGCCGACGATCTGGTTGAGCGGTCCGCTCGGATACTGAAATAGCGTGCTCCAGACGACGCAGACCACGACCATGGAGGTGATGGCCGGCAGGAAGAACATGCTGCGAAGCAGATTGCGGCAGGGAATCTTCTGATGCAGCAGCAATGCGGTGGCGAAGGCCATGCCGCACTGAACCGGAAGCACCCAAAGAGTGAACCGCGACACGTTCCACAGCGAGGTCCAGAACAACGGGTCGTTGAAGATGCGGATGAAATTCTGCAAGCCGATGAAGCGGACCGGCGTCGGCCTCGGCACCAGCGGCTGGTTGGTCATCGACGTCCAGAACGACAACAGGAAAGGGGCAATCAGAAAGCAGGCCAGCAGCAGAACCGCCGGCGCAATCATCAGTATTTCCTGGGTCAGCCGTCCGGGATCGCGGCGCGTGCCGGGACGCGATCGACCGGCAACGGACGATTGTTGCAATGTCATGGTCTCCTCCTCGCAATGGTCGGGTTCACGGCGTCATTCTTCGGGGCCGGCTTGAAGCGCCGGCCCCGGGTATCAGGGATCATTGCTGGGCGTCGAAGGGCGGATAGCCGGCATTGTCGTCGATATCCTCGTCGATCTTCCGGGCAGCCTCGGACAAGGCATCCTTGACGTCACCGCCGTTGAAGGCCTTGTCGACGGCCGTCATGAAGGCCGAGGTGATCGCCGGGTAGGCAGGGTGCGGCGGACGGGCAACCGCCGTCTTCGAAGCCTGCTCGAAGGCGACCGCCATGGCGCCGCCCGGTGCGTAGAGCGGCGAGTCCGCCGCAAAGCTTTTCAGCCCCGGAAAGGCCGATTCCTGCTTGGCAAAGTCTCGGTATTCCTTGTCTTTCAGCAGGAAACTCAGGAACTTTCCGGCGACATCGGGATGTTCGGATGTCTTGGTAATGCCCCATATCCAGGTGCCATTCGGGCTGGCGCCCTTGTCGCCGAGCTTCGGCAGCGGCAGGACGACGATATCGTCCTTCATGGCGGCGGCGGCTTCGGCATAGAACCAGTGGCCACCGAGCGCGAGCGCGGCAGGACGGCCTTCGGCATAAAACTGATTGGTCCCCGACGATCCCGGAACGACCCAGCCGTTCTTTACCCAGCTCTGCATCATGGTCAGCGCGCCGACACATGCATCGCTGTCGAGCGTGCCCGCCGCCTTCCAGGTCTTGCGGTCGATCAGATCGCAGCCGGCACTTTCCAACAGCGGACCATAGGCATAAGTCACCCATTCCGTCTTGATGCCATAACCGCGGAAGATATCGATCGGCCATTTCACGCCATCGAGCTTGGAGAGTTTTTCGAGATAGCCTTCGAATTCCGGGCGGGTCCAGGCATCATCGACCGATTTCGGGATGCGGGCGCCGATCGCCTCCAGATACTTCCTGTTGCCGTAGAGCACGACGGAGGAGTCCGTCAGGCCAACCGCATAGAGAGCCTTGTCGATCGGATAGGTTCCCTGGGAGATATTGGACGCCGTCATGTCGTCGATGATGTCCTTGTCGATCAGCGGCTTGATCGGCTGCAAATAGCCGGACCAGACATAATTGGCGAGAAAGGGAGCGTCGATCTCCATGATGTCGGGAAGCTGTTTGGCCATGACGGCAGCGCTGAACTTCTCGTTGTAGGCATCGTGCGGCGCGTAGATGAACTCGACATCGACGTCGGGATTGGCGTCTTCGAAACGCTTTGCGACATCCGCATAGGTCTTGACCCAGCCCGGGTCGCCCTGATGCATCATGTGAATGACGGTCTTTGCATCGGCGAGCGCAGCAGTTGCCATCAGCGTGGCAGAAGCCAGAAGCAATCTAAGTAAACGTTTACCCATAGTACCCTCCTCCTTTTGACAGGTATAGTTTCAGCTAAATTTTCAGACGGAAGACCGTTCCATGAGCTGGAACGGCAATTTCAGCAGTCTGGCCGGGCTGCTTGGTCCGGTCAGTAGAATTTCCGCGGCAAGACGCCCCATCGCGCGGTGCGGCAGCGCCATCGTGGTCAATGGCGGGTCGAGGCGGGAGGCGATTTCGACCTGGTTGTCGAAGCTTGCTACGGCCACGTCATCCGGAATCGCAGCCCCGACGCGCCGGAGCGCGGCATAGACCTCCATGGCGACACGATCGTTGCCGCAGAGAATGGCATCCGGGCGATCGGCCGCGGCCATCAATGCCGTGACATGTGCCAGGACCAGGCTGGGGGCGCGATCGCTGTATGTCGGCCGCCGGACAGCGGGAAGAACGGCAAGCGGCGAAAGGCCTGCGTCATTCAACACGGTTCGAAAGCCCTGCTCACGCAACTCGCCGGCCAGAAGACCGGGCAGATTGATGAAGGCGATACGCTTCCGGCCCGCCGCGAGCAGATGGCGCGTCACTTCGATCGCGGCCGCCTCTTCGTCCGGCACCAGCGAGATCACCCGCCCGCTGGCTTCCCGGCAATTGATCATGACGCCGACGCTTTTGGAAAGTTCCGGCGGCAGCTCGACTGTCTTGTGGTACATTGCGGCATAGGCGATGGCACGCGGACGGAACCGGCGCACCTCTTCCAGAACCGATCCGACATCGCGGTTTCCGCTGAGGTTCATGGCAAATACCGCCATTTCCGCCGTTCGCGCGGCACCATCCAGCCCGCGAATGATTTCGGTGGCAAAGGGTGAAGTGATAAGCTCGTCGGCAACGACGCCGATCAGCGGCAGCCACCCTTGCCGCACGCCGCGCGCGGCCAGGTTGGTGACGTAGCCGAGTTCTTCGGCAATCTCCTTGATCCTCGCCCGCGTCTCCTCGGACATGCGGGCGGTGCCGCCATGCAGCGCGCCGGAGACGGTCTTGATGGAGACCCCCGCCCTTTCCGCTATATCCGATAATGAAGCTGCCAACCGCACCCCTCCTTGGGTTATCGATTACCCAATACATTCACCCGAACTTCCTTGTCAACCATCTTTGTCGTTTGGGACGGCTCTACCCTCGTTCGGCGACCGGACGCGCGGGGTATCAACCAACGAACCGCCATGCTGCTGTCCGATGAAATCCTGGGGCCCGCTACAGACCGTTCATCGAAAGCGGGCTCCGGCATTTCATACGGGGAAACGCCGATTTCCAAAGGACTAATTGGGCGCGGCGAATTTAATAGGAGGCGATTACATTCGTCCCGAAATCCGGCTCGACGCCGAGCATGGGGGCAGCCTGCTTGATGATGTCGCGCACCATCGGCGCCGCCGTGTTCGTGGCGAAGGTCAGGTTATGCTCGCCGGTCAGCGGCTGGTCCACAAAGGCGAGCACGACATATTTCGGATGCTCGATCGGGAAGGCGCCGAGGAAGGAGTTGAAGCTCAGCTTGTGGGAATAGACGCCGTGAATGACCTTGTTGGCCGTGCCCGTCTTGCCGCCGACATGATAGCCGGGAACGTTAGCCGGCTTACCGGAACCCTCCTCGCCGTTCAGCTTGAACAGCGAGCGGATGATATCGCTGGTGCCAGGCTTGACGATCGGGGTTTCCACCTTTTCCGCCTCCTCGATCGTCCGGGGCAGGAAGGTCGGCTCGATCAGCTCGCCGCCATCCATAAGCGCGGCCCCTGCGACCGCAGTCTGCAACGGTGTCGTGGCGACGCCATGGCCGAAGGAAATCGTAATGGAGTTGATCTTCTTCCAGACGCGAGGTTGGGTCGGCATTTTGACCTCAGGCAATTCCGTCTGCAATTTGCTCAAGAGGCCGAAGCGCGTGAGATAGGCCTTCTGATTGTCCATGCCGACGCGATCCATCATCTTGGCCGTGCCGATATTGGAGGAATAGCGGAAGATTTCCGGTACGGTCAGCCATCGGCGCGGCACGTCGTGGTCGTCGTGGATGATGAAGCCACCATAGTGCAGCGGGGCAGACGCATCGAACGTATCCGTCATCTTCACGGCACCGACGTCAAAGGCCATCGCCATCGAGAAGGTCTTGAACGTCGAACCCATTTCGAACGTGCCGTTCGACATGCGATTGAGCCAGCCGTCGCTGCCTGTCGCCTGCGGATCGTTCGGATCGAAGTCAGGAGCCGAGGCCATCGCCAGAACCTCTCCTGTATGGATATCCAGCACCACGGCGCCCGCCGCCTTGCCCTTATAGAGATCGAGCGCATTGGTGACGACGTCGTGCACGACGTTCTGGACGCGCAGATCGACCGAAAGCTTTACCGGCTCCAGCGTGTCGCGGCTCGTCAGGCCCGTGGAATCGAGATCCGAAAGGCCCTGCATGTCGAGATATTTCTCCATGCCGGCAACGCCGTGATTGTCGATATCGACATAGCCGAGGATATGGGCGGCGGTGCGGCCGCCCGGATAGAAGCGCTTCACTTCCGGGCGGAATCCGATCGCCGGTATGCCGAGAGCGAGGATATCGCTCTGCTGCTTCGGCGTCAGCTGGCGCCGCAGCCAGGCGAAGTGCGAGCGGCTGTCGGCAAGCTTCTTGTACAGCGACTTGCGATCGATGTCGGGGAAAACCGAGGCGATCTTTTCCACCGCTTCGTCCGGATCAACCACACGGTTCGGCTCGGCAAACATCGAGACGGTGCGGATATCGGTCGCGAGCAGCTCGCCATTTCGATCGACGATGTCGGGACGCGCGGCAGTCACATGATCGGGCGGGATCGATGAGGTATCGGCCTTTGGCTCCAGATCGAAATAGGTGAGCCTTGCGAAGATCGCCGCATAGCAAACAACCAGTCCGCCGCCAAGCATCATGATACGGGCCTTGGCAAGCTTGGATTTGCCTGTGACCCGCGCAGGCGGGCGTTGGCGGCCTCCGGGACCAAAGGTGAGCCTTACAAGGCGACCGCTGTTTGCACTTAGAGCGTGAATAATCGACATTACCGATTTGTTCGCAAAGATTGGAAGAGCGGTGTGCCCTTCGATTAAGAATCTTTAAACTTAAGTTGGTTAACAAGCACCTAATGCTAAGTTCGTCTTAGCTTCAGCACCTTCAAAAACAGGCGCTTTGCCGCCCGAGTTCACCCCGATGGAACGGGGGCCTTTCGATTGCAAAATCCGCGCTTAGCGCAACGGTCGCCCCCCAAGAACGACGCTGCCGCCTCGCATTGCGCTCGTCCGCGCGCCTGCAATCGGGCACTGGCTCTTCCATGTCTTCAATCTGGGCGGCGATGCCGGTTTTGCCTGGGGCTGCACCATCCGCCATGACGTGACGATCCGGAAAGTCACCATCGTCGGAGGTGGCTCGTGGGGGTCTGCGATGGTCACAGGTCGCCAGCCAAAAATGCACGCTTCAGCTCAAGCCTTATGTCCAGGACCGATTGGTCCTTACGCTTGCGCGCATTCCATCATGAACATAAAGCCGAGCGCGGTCGTCGGGATGACGGAGGAAATGGAGCTCCTTGCCGGTCGAAGCATAGGAATATGGTGCCGTTCGCCGCAACCGCTCGCGGACCGGCTTCGTCCCGCCGCCGGCTTCTACACCGAACCAGTTCATGGCGTCCTGCGGCGAATACAGTTCCTCGACAGCGATCTCGTCCGGTGCAGTCGTTATGGTCATCGTTGCGTTCAGGCGGGTATATCGACCCGCCAAATTCGTGTCCGCGGGCAACTGCCAATGCGCATAGCCTGACAGCGGATCGGACTGCGGCAAAGGCGGCGGATCGGCAAGCCCCCAGGTCGCTCGCAGGATATCTTCGGCCAGCGCGCCGATCTGTGACGCTGCCCAGACGGCATTGGCTGCCACGACCACCGTACCGGGGTGATCTTCGCGCAGCCGCACGGCGCATACCTGGCCGGCAGTGGTTCCATCGTGCCCCCGGCAATAAGATGTTTCACCAAGCCGATAGCGCGCCAACCCCGGTCCCCAGCCCGCGTAACGCCATCCTACGGTTGGTACGATGGGCAACGGAGGCGCCATCAAACGCGCTCGTATGAGCCGCATCAGCCTCGCAATATCGGCGGGAGTCCCGGCAAGTCCTCCGCCGGGTGACAGCGCCGCGGGTGCATACCAATGTGCCGTATGGCGCGCTTCCCCGCCATCCGGCGGCGCGGCGTATCCGGCAGCTATCGGTCGGATCAGGATACGGTCAGGGCGCGCCGAAATGGAGTGCGACCCGAGGAACCGGGCGATACGATCCTCTGCGAACTCCTCCCAGCGCTGGCCGGTCAGGATCTCGGTAAGATATCCTGCAAGGACATATCCCGAGTTGGAATAGGAGAAGAGCTCGCCCGGCGGCGCGATCAAGGGCAGAGAGACGATCGCACGGGCGGCGGCCCGGCGGGCGCCCGCCCCCTGCCCCATATCCACCCACCATTGGGAATCCAGACCCGAGGTATGGCTGAGGAGGTGACCGACCGTCGTGTCGTGGAAGGCGTATTCATTGCTCGCCCTGAGATCCGGCGCGATGTCCACGACCGGCGTATCGAGCTTCATTTCCTTGTCCGACAGGGCTTCCACCAGGAGAAAAGCGGTGATCGACTTGGAAACGGAGCCGAGCTGGAAGGCGGTCTCCTCGACGACGGCTGCGCCGGTGCGCACATCCGCCATCCCGGCGCAGAAGCAGCGGATTGTTTGGCCATCGTCGATCGCGACGGAAACGCCGGGCGCGCCGGTCGCGTCAAGCCAATCCTGAAGCAGGTTCAACATGAAAAGACGCTCCCTTCCGGCGCTCGGCGCGCGATGGTTTTCGTTTGCTGCACGCAGGCGTGAAGGTCGTGCAACGGTCGATCAGACAACACCGAGATAATCCGTCAGTTGCCTGTCCGATGCCAGAAGTCCGCCGAGCTGCAGGGCCTGCGACCAGCGTGCCAGCTGATCGCGCTGCACCGTACTTGTCGTCGCCCACAGGCCGATTGACTGGTAGAACGCGACGATCGCTTCCAGGCGCTCGGGCGTGTATTGCGGGAAGTAAGGCGCAACGACACGGGCGACCGTATCCGCGCTCTGGGCGGCGAGCCATTTCTGCGTATCGTCCAACGCCGTGGCAAAGCGGTCGAGGACTGACCCCTTGCGCTCGTGCAGCGAGCGATCTGCCATATAGACGCTCCAGGGAAGACGCCCCGCCTGCTGGCAGACGGGCAGAACCACGCGCAACGCATCGTGGAGCGCCACCTCGCCATCGACGAAGAACACATCGCCGACCCCGCGAATGAACTCGGCAACGGCGTCCTTGGCGGTGAAGCCGAATATCAGCTTGACGTCCCCGAGCGAAAGGCCCGCCTGCGCGAGCGCATAGGTAAAGGCAGCCCATGCCGTCGGCGCCTCGCCCGGATAGACGACGATGCTCTTGCCGCGCAGGTCGGACCAGCCGAACGCCTTGGTCCCGTCCTTGCGCTGCGCCAGCACATGCCGCGTCTGCTGGTTGCTCTGCGCGACGATAACCGGGCTCATGCCGGTTTCCGCCAGCCGCAAGCCGTAGACGCAACTGCCGAGCAAGATATCGACATCGCCCCTGTTGACCGCGCCGACCGTGTCTTCGACCGTGCCGTTGCTCTTGTAGAAAACCAGATCGATCGACCGACCCGCAAACCGCCCCGTCGCCAGACCCGCATATTGCGGGACATAGGCAAGATCGTGCGCGCACGAAATTCTCAAACTATCCATCATTCTATGCCCTGTTCCTCCATTTGCGGGAGGGCGGCAAGCAACCGCCCTCCCGCGGGATACTCCGCCGTCAGCCGGTCACATCTCGCCGTCTGTCGGCGTATTGACGCCCACCTTGTCGATGATGACGCTGGGCTGGCCGTAATATTCGGCAATAGCCGCCAGCGTGCCGTCAGCCTTGATCGCCTTCATCGCCGCCTCGATGGCCGCGGTAAGGCCGGTTTCCGATTTCAGGACACCGAAACCACCGTTCTGCGGGCTCCAGCCATAGGCTCTGTTCGCGGACTTGACGATGCGGAACAGACCGGCATTCTCCTTGGCGGCAACGAGGCTTTCGGCCGCCGACATATTGACGATCTGCGCATCGGCCGAGCCGCTCTTGATTGCAAGCAACGCGGCGTTGGAATCCGGCAGCGTCTTGATGGTGATCTTCGCCTTGCCCGCGTTGCTGCACTGGGGCTGAACTTTGTCGATGAAGGTGGCGAAGACGTCCCCGCTCTGGCGGGTGACGATCTTGCCGCACAAATCGGTGAGATCGTTGATCGACTGGTCATGCGCCCGCGCGAGGACGACATTGCCGAGCGTGGTGTAGTCAATGAAGTTGAGCACTTTCTCGCGCTCCACCGTATCGCCCATGGAGGAGGCGATGACTTCGTATTTGCGAGCCTGGATGCCGGGGATAATGCCGTCGAACTGCGTATTGTCGAAGGTGATCGCTACGCCCATCTTCGCGGCGATGGCGTGTGCCACGTCGATATCGATACCCACCAGCTTGTTCGTTTCGTCATAATATTCGAAGGGCGGATAGGGGGCCGAAGTGACGAAGCGCAATGCGCCCTTGAACTTGGCGGGAACGAGGGCGGCGATCGCCTCGTCCTTCGCTATGGTCTTGCCGACCACGGTCTGATCGGTGGCATCGGCAGCCGCGGCTGAAAAGGCGCTGCCGAAGGCCGAAGTCCCGGCCACGAAGGCAACGGCGAGGAATGCGTGTCTGTGCAGTTTCATGCGAGCTTCTTTCTGGTCGTTGGAGAAGTCTGCGGAGAAATTCCTGGATGGCTCATGCTTCGGATCGGCGAGAAGCTCGCCTGACACACTTTCTTCGACCACCTGCCCATCGGCCATGAAGAGACATTGAAGAGCCCGGTCGATGACCGGAATCTGCGCGAACCTCCCAAGGCGCAAGCCGAAGGCAAAGAGGCAGGTCGCTGCAAGAACTGGATTGGTGCCGGGGAAGAAGGGGGAGCGGCTCGGGGAAACAGACCGCCGAGCGTCGGCCGGCTATTTCCTTTCCGTGCGGCAATAGCATCGCGAGCAGCGACCCGCTTATGAACCTTTCAGTTCATCAGCTTGCCTCTCCCGATTTTTCGCCATGGCTGCCGTGCGAGCCCTCCCTCGCACTCCTGTCAGCAAGCTTATTCAAGACGCCGCTGCATCGTGTTCCTCCTCCTATTTCGAGTCTTGACAGCTCGAGTTGTCATGTTGTTATGATGACATCACAAATCAAACCTGGCCGCAAGAGGATATTTGATGCAGGATAGATGGTCGTTTGTTGGAATGGGCGCTTCGGGCGCGGGGCTTGCAGCACATGCCACGCTTCGCGGCATGCACGTCGACGCGTGGTATGACGTTGATCCCGCCGTCGAGGCGGCAGTGCGCACTCAAGGAGGTTTCCTCTATTCCGGTATTTTCGGCGAAGGCCTGCTGGCCCTGCCGCCCATGGCGAGCGAACCGGGAGAGTTGGCGCGCGCCACGACGATCATGGTTTCCGTGACGGCGGATCAGCATGAGAACGTCGCGCGCTATCTGGCAAGCGTGCTCACCGACCGTCACCTGGTCGTCCTGCATTGCGGCTATGTCGGCGGAGGACGCGTCTTCCAGCAGGCCCTGCGCGCTGCCGGCTGCACGGCCCGGCCGAAAATCGTCGAGACGATCAACTCGCTCCATCTTTCAGGCCGCCCAAGCCCGGCCCACGTCGTCGCGCGCAGCCACAAGCTGTGGCTGGAACTTTCAGGGGTCGCAAGCGGGGATGCGGAATTCGCGATCGAGCGGATCGGCTCCCTGTGGCCGGAGTTGAAAATCGGTCCGAACGCGCTGCAATGCGGCCTTAACAATCCGAACAGCCTCGGCCACCTGCCGGTCATGCTCGGCCATCTCGGCCTGCTGAATTCGGATCACGGCGACCTCACCTGCGGGGTGCTGCATTTCAGTGAGGCCTATACGGATCATATCGTAAATCTTGCCCAGGCCTTCGAAAAGGAGCGCATGGCGGTGGTTCGGGCGCTCGGCCTCACGCCTTTGCCGGTCGCCGATTTCGACGCTCTTGCCTATCCGCCCGGCACACGGCTGGAGGAGGTGCTGCGCTTCGGACCGAAACTGCAGATGCGCTACCTTACCGAGGACCTGCCCTGCGACCTCGTGCCCTTCGAGGATCTGGCGCGGCTCGTCGGCTGCCCGACACCGTTGACGACGGCGATGATCGATCTTGTCAACGCAGGATTCCGTTGCAATTTTCGCGAGACCGGGCGCACCGTGGAGAAACTGGGAATCGAATGGATTGCCGAACAGGCGCCGACGGTGACGAAGACAATTGCCGGCTAGCGCCGCATCAAACTGGGACGAGGCGAATGATGGGATCACCGATAGCCGGAAAGCTCTACATGCAGGTGCAGTACGATCTGCAACGCCGTATTTCGTCGGGCGAGTTCAAGGCAGGTGAATTGTTGCCGACCGAAGAGCAGCTCTGCCGCGAATATGGCGTAAGCCGCATCACGCTGCGCCGGGCCTTCGACGGGCTGGTGGCCGATCTGTTCGTGGTGCGGCGCCAAGGCGTCGGCACCTTCGTCGCCGCCTTGCGCGATGCGCTCCAATCGGTCCGCCTGCGGGCCTATCTGGAGGACATTCTCGCGCTGGACCGGCACCTGAGCTTCAAGCTGCTGAACACCGCAACCATCCCCGCCTCCGCCAAGGTCGCCGAGCGCCTGCGCATTCCTGTCGGCGCCGGCGTCTGCCATGAGAACACGATCATTCTCCAGAACGATCAGCCCTTCATGGTGGGCGAAGGCCATTTCCCGGCCAGCTTGGTCTCCGCCATTAACCCCGAAGACTTTGCCAGCCATGAACAGCCGACCGAGCGCATCCTGCGTCGCGCCGGCGTCCGCATCGCTTCCGGCGAACAGAACATCATTGCGGCGGCGATACCGGAAAACTTCGCCGCCTACCTCGAACTGGCACCGGCAACGCCGGTGATCGCCGTCGAGCGGCTGTATTTCGACGACCGCGGCGCGCCTGTCGCCTTCATCAGTGGCTTCTACCACCCCGAACGCTATCAGCTGACGGCGGACATCGTGCCACGCGGGGGAACGGCGCCGCAGATCATTCCTCTTTCAAAAGATCGGAAATAAGTTTCCCATGTCCCAATTCGACCTCGTCATCCGGGGCGCTCGCTGCGCAACGGCATCGGATATTTTTGTCGCCGATATCGGCATCGTTGACGGTCGCATCCATACGCTCGGCCAGTCGATCGGGCCCGGCCGCCGGGAAATCGACGCCGGCGGGCGTTGGGTGCTTCCGGGTGGCGTCGACAGCCATCTCCATGTCGACCAGCGCCAGACGAGCGGCGGACTGACGGCCGACACTTTCACAACGGGCAGCATTGCCGGCGCCTGCGGCGGGACGACGACGATGATCCCGTTCGCGACGCAGAACCGCGGGCAATCGTTGCGTTGGGCCATCGAGGAGTATCACGAGCGCGCCGGCGGCAAGACCGCGATCGACTACAACTTTCACCTCATTATCGCGGACCCGACGACGGCCGCATTGCGCGAGGAACTGCCCGGCATCATCGCCGGCGGCTGTACGTCGCTGAAATTCTTCACCGTCTATGACGACGTGATGCTGAAGGACCACCAGTTGCTGAATGCGATGGCTGCCGCCAGCCGCGAGGGTGCAATGGTGATGGTTCACTGCGAGAATGCCGCCGGTGTCGCCTGGATGACGGAGCAGCTGCTGGAGCGCAATCTTCACGCGCCGAAATACCATCCGGCCGCCCGACCCGCCATCATCGAGCAGGAGGCCATCTACCGGATGACCGCCTTTGCAGAACTGACCGGCGTTCCGCTGATGGTCGTCCACGTCTCTGCCGGCGACTCCATCGGCCTGATAGAGAGCGCACGCCGCCGCGGCGTTCAAGTCTACGCCGAAACCTGCCCGCAATATATCGCCCTCGATTCGACCAATCTCGATCGGCCCGGCCTGGAGGGCGCCAAGGCGCAGTGCAGCCCGCCGCCGCGCTGGCCCGGCAATGAAGCGGCGATCTGGGAAGGACTGGAGAACGGCTTCTTCGACGTCTTCTCTTCCGATCACAGCCCCTACCGCTTCGACTCCTCGGGAAAATTTCCGCATGGCAGCGACGTGCCATTCAACCGCATCTCAAGCGGCGTGCCCGGCGTGGAAACCCGCTCGCCCATTCTCTTCTCCGAAGGTGTCGTCAAGGGACGGATCGACATCAACCGGTTCGTGGCGCTCAATTCGACCAACGCCGCCAAGATATACGGCCTCTATCCACGCAAGGGCACCATCGCCATCGGAAGCGACGCCGATCTCTGCATCTGGGACGACCAGTACGAGACGACGATCGCCAACAGCCGCCTCCACCACGCGGTCGATTATACGCCCTACGAGGGGATGCTCATAAAGGGCTGGCCGGCGATGACCATCCTGCGCGGCGAAGTCATTGCGGAATACCATTCTTTCTGCGGCAGGACGGACGCAGGCCAGTTCCTGCCCGCCGAAAAGCGCAGTCGCGCGAAAACCCCGACGCCGACCGAGGTCGAGCTGTCGAACCTGGGCGTATCGCCCCTATATGGATAGCCGGCTCTCTGCCGACAGAAATCGTATCCACTACGAATATAATGACTATACATTTTCTTTCAAATATCGTATACATAATTGTCGACAAGCTTGAGGAGGCTGTCACACCCGAATACGATATTTGCGGCTCTTTGGGAGCATTGTGCATCGACACTTCTGGCTGAGGTGGATGCAATGCGCGGCGCTATGAGCTGCAGTGAGAAGAAGGGATCGGGGTAGCCCAACGGGCGCTACAGCCGAGGGAGGAGACATGATGCCGATAGATCAGACTGCGCCGGACGCCGGCAAGGCGTCGCAAAGCCCGGGTTTCGACCGGGCGGGCTTCATCGAAGCCTTCGGAGCCTGCTTTCGCAACGGAGCATTTCTCGCCGGGCGAGCCTTCGATAGCGCGACGGTGCCTCTCACGGAGCCGGACAGCATCTATGCAGCCCTGCGGGACCAGTTTCACGCGGCCAGCGTTGCGGAGCGCCTGGAGGTCCTGAAGGCTTACACGCCACTCGATCCGGCCGTAAAAGCGGTGCAAATCGTCGAAAACGAACAGCAATCCTCCGGCTTGCGTGCCATGACGGCAGGCCAGCAGGCGAGGCTGCTCGACCTCCTGCCCCGCTATGCCGAAAAATTCGGCTTCGACGTTATCTTCGTGGTGCGCAACTACTCTACCGCTTCTCTGCTCGCCTCGCTCGAAGAGCGCATACTCGATAGCTACGAGACGGAATTGAGAACGACATACCGGGAAGTCGAGCAACTGGCGGAGATCCTCGTCAGGTCGCGGCTCTCGTAATCGCAGCCGGCACACCCGCCCGCCTTCCAATGTGACTTTCAACACACCATGCGAACGCGCCGCATCCATATCGGATTGCGTCGCCTGGGTAAGCGCGTCTGCCACACACAAATATTGTACACAAAAATATTGAAAATTGCATTCATTGGAAAAGCTGAATGCGTTCAATATCGCACAGACGATCTGGAGGATACCGATGCTTCAATGCCCCAGTAAAGCCGCCCGGATGGAACGGCCACATCCAAATCTTCACGCATCGGGGAGGCCGCATCAATGATAGGACCGGCACAAGGCAGCCCGAGCGGCACCCCCGCGGACACCCGGAGCTGGGATGTTCCCGACCTGCCCGACGATGCACCCGTCATCCCCC
Source organism: Martinezella lusitana (assembly GCF_010668395.1). Lineage (GTDB taxonomy): Bacteria > Pseudomonadota > Alphaproteobacteria > Rhizobiales > Rhizobiaceae > Rhizobium > Rhizobium lusitanum_A. Next base: position 66,908 of record NZ_WUEY01000010.1, on the reverse strand, counting down.
GGCCGCAGCCGTGGACACCGGTGGCGGCCGTCGTCTGCATCCTTCTGTTCGCATTCATCCTGTGGCGATTCCTGGAGAATCCGGTGGTCGACCGGGCGGTCATCTGGGAGTACCTCTTCAAGGACGTGACCCTGAGGGGCGTCGGCGTCACGCTCTATCTGACGGCGATCTCCATGGTCGCCGGCATCGCCGGCGCGATCCTGCTTGCTGTCATGAACCTGTCCGACAATATCGTTCTGTCGAGCCTGGCGCGGCTCTACATCTCGATCTTCCGTGGTACGCCGCTGCTCGTACAGCTCATCTTCTGGGGCTATCTCGGCATCTTCACCCCGGATATCTCGCTGAGCCTGCCGTGGCTCGGCACCATATTCTCCGTCCCGACTTCCGATGTCGTCACACCCATGGTGGCTGCGGTCCTGGCTCTCTCGCTCAATGCGGCCGCCTATTCGGCGGAGATCGTGCGCAGCGGCATCCTTTCCGTGCCTCGGGGGCAGCTCGAAGCGGCGCGCTCCGTCGGCATGACGCGGTCGCAGGCTTTTCGCCGGGTTGTGATGCCGCAGGCGCTGCGGGTCATCATCCCGCCGATGGGCAATGAGGTGATCGCCATGCTGAAGGGCACCTCGCTGGTCTCGGTCATTGCGGGTAACGACCTGATGACCAACCTGCAGAACGTCTATTCGCAGACATTCCAGATCATCCCGCTGCTGATCGTGGCCAGCATCTGGTACCTGGCCCTGGTCTCGCTTCTCACCATTCCCCAGTCGTGGCTCGAGCGCCGCTTCGGCCAGTCCGTGGCCCGCCCTCGCGTCCGCCGCCTGCCGGGCCGCCGCCAGGGCCTGCGCCTCGCTGCCATCGCCGGAAAGGCTTGACCATGACCGTTCATCCTCTCGTTCGGGTGAAAACCCTCACGAAATCCTACGGCCACAAGGTCGTTCTCAAGCGCATTGATCTCGATGTGCTCGAAGGCGAGGTCGTCGCGCTGATCGGGCCGAGCGGCTCGGGCAAGAGCACGCTTCTGCGCTGCATGAACCGGCTGGAGGGCCAGGACAGCGGCTGCGTGCTCGTTGCCGGCGAGCCTGTCGGCTACACGCTGCGGGACGGCGAGCTGCACGAGGTTTCGGACAAGCTCCTCTCCTTCCAGCGCCGCTCGATCGGCATGGTGTTCCAGGGCTTCAATCTGTTCCAGCACATGACCGTGCTTGAAAACATCATGGAAGGGCCGACCCTCGTCCTCAAGCAGCCGCGCGCCGAGGTGGAGCGGGAGGCGCGGCGCCTGCTCGATCTCGTCGGCCTCCGCGACCGGGCCGACCATTATCCCGCGCAGCTTTCCGGCGGCCAGCAGCAACGCATCGCGATTGCCCGCGCGCTGGCGATGAAGCCGCGCGTCATGCTTTTCGACGAGCCGACCAGCGCGCTCGATCCCGAACTTGTCGGCGACGTGCTCGAAGTCATGCGGACCCTGGCGCGTGAAGGCATGACCATGATCGTCGTCACCCACGAAATCGGCTTCGCCAGGGAGGTCTGCGATCGCGTGATCTTCATGGCGGATGGAGAGATCGTCGAGCAGGGCCCACCGGGCGAAGTCCTGCTCGATCCGAAGCATGACCGCACCCGGGAATTTCTTCGCAGGCTCCTTTAACAGTCCACGGAAAGGCACTCGCATGCATATTTCGAAAACGATTCTCGCCCCGTTCGTTGCCGCCGCATTGTCCTGCGCGGCCTTCGCCGGAGTGGCCCGCGCCGAGACGACCGATCAGGTCGTACTGGACAAGACCATCACCAAGGACCAGGCGGCAGCCGCCCTCGTCCCCGCCAAGTTCAACGGCAAGCTCCGGCTCGCCGTCTCCGCACCCTATGCGCCGTGGATGTATTTCGACGACAAGAACGAGCTCACCGGCATCGAGATCGACGTCGTACGGGCCGTCGCAGCCAAGCTGGGCGTCGGCATCACCTTCGACAACCTCAAGTTTGAAGGCACCATCCCGAGCCTGCAGGCAGGCAAGGACGACATGATCGCCGCCGGCATGGGCGACAACCCGAAGCGCGAGGAACTCCTCAACTTCGTCAACTACACCACGCTTGGCCTCGTCGTGCTCGTCCGCGACAACGATACGTCGATCAACGGCCTGATGGATCTCTGCGGCAAGTCCGTGAGCCGCATCAACGGCGACGTGTTCGGCCCCTGGGTCGAAGAGCAGCTGCAGCCGAAGTGCGCCTCGCTCGGCAAGAAGAAGATCGATGTCAGGACCTTTCCCGATCCGAACGCCGCGCTGCTGGCCGTCAAGAGCGGATCGGTGAATTCGGAAATCACCGGCCTCGTCTCGGCTACGACCGTCCTCAACAGCAAGGAGAATGCCGGTCAGTTCCGCATCATCCGCCCGGACAACAGCCCGCGCGGCTGGAAGCTCGCCAATGGCGGCTTTGCGGTGCTGAAGGGCGAGACGGAACTCACGAAGGCGATCGAAACCGCGCTGAAGTCGATGAAGGCCGAAGGCACGCTGCAGGCTATCGCCGCTCACTACGGCTATCCCGACGTCATCATCGACGACATCGTCGTGAACATGCCCGCCCCGGCCGGCGATATCGGCAATATCGAATGATGCCCTGACCGTGTGCCGCCGCTCGTCATCCACTACACGACGGGCGGCGGATTGCAACCGGATGCGAATACGACCGGCGCCTTCGACAGAAACGACGCCGATCTTCTCCCCGCCGGTTGCATCCATGTCCTGCGGTTCGCCGGAGCGGATGAGCGCTGCACATAACAAGCGGCAGATGCGGCCTCTCCCGGCTCGGCGCGTTTTGACCCGGCGAGCCAACGAAGCGCAGTCCATGCACGGCATCGCCACCCTCCCGAGAGACAGATGACGGATTATCCCGATGTTCTTTGACCAGGCCCTGACAGCACTCATCCAGGAAGCGGTATCCCGACCGGATATGCTGCAAGCGCGCTACACCTCGCTGCTGGCCGAAATCGAACGCCGAGACGCCACGCTAAAATCCTTCTGCGCCATCAATCGGGAATGGCTGGCAAGCGAACTCGACCGGATCGGCAAGATTTCGGTTTCGCCGCCGAAGGCGGGCCTGTTCGGCGTGCCGGTCGGGGTCAAGGACACGATCGTCGTATCCGGCCTGCCCACGAAAGCCGGTACGTCAGCCGATGTCGGGCACATTCTCGGGCTTTCTCAAAGCCCGGCCGTGACGCGGCTGCAGGAGGCGGGCGCGGTGATCGTCGGCAAGCAGGCGACGCATCAGTTCTGTTCCAGCGCCGGCCCGGCGGCGACGCAATCCCTGCGCGGCGCGGAATTCTTTGCCGGCGGCTCGACGGTTGGCGGGGCGTGGGCGGTTGCCGCCGGCTTTACCCGCCTTGCCCTCGGCAGCGACGCCGCCGGCTCGATCCGCCATCCCGCAGCGCTTGCCGGCGTCGCGGGGCTGCGGCCGCGCGAGGGCGTGCTTTCCGACGAAGGTCAGGTCAATGGCGCGCTCTCCGGACAGAGCACCGGTCTGCTTGCACGCAGCGCCGAAGACCTCGTCACCGTCTTCGAGCAATGTCCGTCGCTATTTGCCACCCCACAGGACCGGGCGATCGTCGACCGGGATCGACCGACCATCGGCGTTCCGGAGATCGGCTGGATGAATATCGATCCGGCAGCTGCCTCGGCCCTGCGTCTCGCCGCCTCGCGGCTTGCAGATGCGGGCCATAAGGTCGTGCGGACCGCGCTTTGGCTGACGCCGGACGCCATGGAGGATTTTTTCCTCGTCATGAATTTCGAGAATTGGCTCTTCCATCGGCGTCTGATGGTCGAGCATGCCGACATCTATCATCCCGACGTTTATCGCGTGATGCAGGCCGGGGCGTCGATAGAGCCGCAGGAGGCCGGCGCGGCGCGGCGGCGGCTGGCCGGACACCGGCGGCGTTTCCTCGACAGCGCCAATGCGGAAGGCCTCGACATCCTGCTCACGCCGAGCATCCCCTGGCCCGATATCCGCAGTGACGCCGGCCCACCGCGGGCACTATCGGCCGAAGGCGGGCGTTTTACGGTGCTTTCGAACATCTACGATCTCGACAGCCTCTCCGTGCCGGCGGAGCGGGAGCCTGGCGGATGGGCACGCTCCGTCATGCTGCAAGGGCTCACTGTTCCCCTGTCTCGCCTTCTGACGACCGCGAGCATCGTCGACCTGCGCCGCGCCGACGCAGCATAGCCGGGCTCGCAGGGCGGCCGCCTTCTGCCTCCCGTCCCCAGCGGGCAGAAGGCGGCCGGGGAAAGGGCAGAAATCCATCGCAACCTTGCGAAACCAACCAAGGAGACCGCACCACCATGCAGGATGTTTTGACGAACTGGCTGGAAGAGACCAAGGCCCCCGGCATTTCGCTCGCCATCGATGATGGCCACACCATCCGCTCTTTCAACGCGGGCGTGGCGGATGTGCGCACCGGCATCGCGGTCGGCGAGGAAACCACGTTTCAGCTCGGCTCGGTCTCCAAGGTGATTACCGCCTTCGTCCTGCTCGAGGTGATGGCTGCCCGCGGCCTTTCGGTCGATACACCCGTCATCGCCATCGCCCCCGACCTCAAGGCAAGCAACGAGCGCGCCTTTCACGACATGACGGTCCGCCATCTCCTCAATCACACCAGCGGACTGGAGTCGCAATGGTGGGTGGATTTCGGGCGTGGCGACTGCGCGCGAAAGATGGCTGCCCGCGCTATCGCCGCGACCCCTCTGCTTGCCCGGCCCGGCGAGCTGTTTTCCTATTCCGGGCCGGCCTTCATCCTGGCCGGCTACCTGACCGAGCTGCTCTGCGGCAGATGCTGGGAAGAACAGGTGCGCATGACCGTCGCCGCCCATATTGGAGATCACTCCATAACCGCCCGGCCGGAGGAGGTGCTGATGCAGCCGTCGGCCACGGGCTATGTCGCTTCTCCTGAAGCCGGTCGAGCGCCGGTTGCAGCAGCGCGATGGTATGCCCCGCTGGCACTTTCGCCCGGCGGCGGCCTGGTCGCGACGACGGCCGATCTCGCCCGGCTGACGCGTGCCATGCGGCATCGGTTCGGGCTCGATGCCGGCGCGGCGGAGGTATCACCTTCCTCGACGATACCGACGATCGGCTGGCGATACGACGGCTGGGGTCTCGGCATGGCAAAGTACCGGACATTCACGGACCTTGCCTGTTGGGGACATGATGGCACGACATCGGGTCAAGCCTATGCCGTTCGCCTCGCAGAAGGCCGCAGGCAAGTGGTGTCCGTCGCCACCAATGCCGTCTGGGCCGCCAGCCGGCTCGGAAAACTGGCGGAAGACGTGCTCGCCGGTCTGCTGAGCGATCCCGTTCGTCTTCAGCCCGTCGAACGGACGGATGCCCTTTCCAGCTACGCCGCATGGCGCCTGCCGGCCGGCACCGATATCGCCGGAACTTACCTTCGCCTCAACGCCACCATGCAGGTCCGGGCAAGTTCGGAAGGCAGCCTCGTCGTCGAGGAAATCGCGTCCCCCCAGGATGAAGAGAACTGGTTCGGGGGAAGACCGCCACATGGCACCGGCCCCATCAGGGACGAATTGCGGCGCGCCGGGCAGCATTCCTATGAGTCCGCATCCAGGCAGCTTCATTTCCTGTCGCATCCGGACGACTCCACCCGCCTCTATGTCCATAACGGCATGCGCGCCAATGTGCGCGCTCCGCGACCATGGGCTTGAGATCGAGCTGTACTCCACGAACGGCTGCCCCGGCATTGAACACCGGCACCGCATAGTCACCATCGCAAGGCGGGATATCGATGATCCTGCGAAAACTGCGCAGTATCGTGCAGGTGGATTTCAAGCCGATATCGCGCCAATATGTATCCAAATATTTTATTAAATGGATACAATCTTAATTGGCGCATTATGCGACTATTTCAAGTTTGCGAGAAAGGCGGCCGCGGATGGGCAAGCTGGCTCGGTGTACGCTCGCTTGCCCATCCTGCTGAGCGATCTTTCTCAAATATCTCTTGCTGCGCCTGCTTATCACTGATCCGAAATGTCCGTTTTCGCCATCGACCGGCAACACCAGCGAGGCGGCACTCTTTCGGGCAAGCCGAGAACCATGATTCCCAAGTGTACCCATCCCGTCACCCGCCCGAGAGGATGACGGGCGGTTTGTCATAGAGCAGCGAGCCGTCCCTTCGCGTCGCTATTGGCCGAGGCGCAGTGCACAAGGTGCCGGATGGATACATTCCGGTATCGGCGCTGCTGCCGAACCGACACATTTTTGCGCCAATACGGACCACAACTCCTGCGTTATCGTATTTTCCTTGTCTTTCTCAAAACACCAAGGCAATTGGGAACAGAGAAAGATTCACGATGGCGGTGCCGCGGCAGGATATGCGACGATGAACAACCCAAATGCCCCCGATCTGGATGAGAAAGGCGGCTCCAGGATCGATGCCGTTTATAATGCCCTGTTCCAAGCCATCCTGGCTCAGGAGTTGGTGCCCGGCACGAAACTGAGCGAAGAGACCATCGGCACGCTCTTTTCCGTCAGCCGCACGATCGTGCGGGCGGCCCTCAACCGCTTGCACACGGAAGCCCTGGTCGAATTCCGCCAGAACCGCGGCGCGTTCGTCGCTTCCACCACGCCGGAAGAAGCGCGCCAGGTGTTCGAGGCACGCAACGCCATCGAGCGGGAGGTTTTCCACAAGCTGGCTGCCCAAATCACAGACAAACAACTCCGAACGCTGCAGCAGCATCTCGAGGACGAACACAAGGTCGACGGCGACGACCATGCCCGCGCCATCTTGCTGTCGGGGGAGTTTCATCTTCTCGCGGCGCGCATGGCCGGCAACGAGGTTCTGGCCGGTTTCCTGAAGACGCTGATCTCGCGCACCTCGCTGATTCTGGCCCAGCACAGCACGCATCAGGAGCCTGATTGCAGCGTGGACGAACATGCCGAAATCATAGACGCGCTGCGCGACCGCAATCCGACAGCCGCAGCCGCCGCTATCGTCAAGCACCTGGGACAGGTGTTCGACCGCGCCAATATTGGCCAGCGGAAGAGGGCCGAGCGCAATCTGAGCGAGATCCTGTCGCGCTACGCGTGACTTGCACCGATCAAATGGGGGTTGGTTCGGCGACCGCCGGAAGCTCGGGTTGAGAGCCTGCGTGGGGTGGCGCTGTTGAGCCTGTCCAGCCTCTAAGTCCAAGCTCATTTGGATCTCGTCTGGCGCCGGAGCGGACCGGCTGCTTTATCTCTTTGTTTTTTAATGAATCCTACGGGCGCAGAAAAGCTCCTGAGCGTTTCCTTGTCCGACGGAAATAAAACTCCGACGGAAACAAGAAAACGCTCAGGATAGAAACATCCCCCGACCGAGGAGCGCCGGGAGAGGCTGGGAAAATCCTGGAGTGCCGACGGTGCGGTCGAAACGACCGGCCATATTCAAGCTGCGACTGGGCCTGCCCTCGCCTGCGCTGGCCTCACACTCGTCGAAATCCATGTTGATCCGACATCAACCCTCGTCCGCTTCCTTCGCTTGCCCTTTTCCACCCTCCACGGCAAGCAATGAGAAGCCCATCCGTTTTCGATTTTGGATACGATATTGTATCGAGATTATATTGTCAATGGATACAAAATCTGCGATGAGATGGATCACAAACGGCGGGCGCCATACTTCGCGGGAGCAGATGTAGGCCCGCTTCCAGCGCGCCAGATATTGACATCCGCAACCACCAGAGGAGTTCCTTCCGTGACCATTCCCGACAGCTATCACCGCGTCGCAGGTCTCGCCGTCCATCCCGTCCTGCATGCTTTCGTCGAGAAGGAGGTTCTGCCCAGCGCCCGGCTCGAGCCCGGCCCATTCTGGCAGGAGCTTGCCTCGATCATTCGCGACCTCGCTCCGAAACACCGTGAACTGCTCGCCGTTCGTGGCGAAATGCAGGACAAGATCAACGCCTGGCACCGGCAGAATAGAAGCAACCCGCACGACGCAGCCGCCTACGAGGCTTTCCTGCGCGAGATCGACTACCTGCGTGATCCGCCGGCGCACGACGCCTACCAGGTCGCGACCAAGAACGTCGACGCGGAGATCGGCACCCTCGCCGGCCCGCAACTCGTCGTGCCGCTCTCCAATGCCCGCTATGCGCTGAACGCCGCCAACGCCCGCTGGGGCAGCCTCTACGACGCACTTTATGCCACCGACGCCATTCCGGAAACTGACGGCGCTGCGCGCGGCACCGCCTACAATCCCGTGCGCGGCGCCGCCGTCGCCGCACGCGCCCGCAGCTTCCTCGACGAGGCCGCACCGCTCGACGGCATGAGCCACAGCGAAGCGACCGCCTACCTCATCGAATGCGGCCGGCTGCTGGCAATATCCGAGAACGGCGGCAGATACGGCTTGAAGAGCCCGGACAAGCTTGCCGGCTTCCGCGGCCCGCGGCATGCGCCGACCGCCATCCTGATCGCAAACAACAATCTTCATATCGAACTCGTCATCGATCCCGAAAGTGCGATCGGCCGGTCAGACAAGGCAGGCATTGCCGACGTGATCGTCGAATCCGCCGTCTCGACCATCATGGACCTGGAAGATGCCGTTGCCGCCGTCGATGCCGATGACAAGGTGGCCGCCTACCGCAACTGGCTCGGCCTGATGAGCGGCGCCTTGACTGCCCGGATCGAGAAGAACGGCACGGAGATCGAGCGGACGCTGGAAGGCGACCGCAACTACACGACCCCTGCCGGCGGCAACCTGACTCTGCATGGCCGCTCGCTGATGCTGGTGCGCAATGTCGGCCACCACATGTTCACAGACGCAATCCTCGACGAGAACGGCGAGGAGGTCCCCGAGGCGATCCTCGACTGCGCCATCACCGTCGCCAGCGCCGTGCAGGACATCCGCGGCGAAAACAGGATCCGCAACAGCCGCGCCGGCTCGGTCTACATCGTCAAGCCGAAGATGCACGGTTCCGACGAGGTCGGCCTTGCCGACCTTCTGTTCAAGCGCATCGAAGAGCTGGTCCGCCTTCCCAAATACACGATGAAGATCGGGACAATGGACGAGGAGCGCCGCACCTCGCTCAACCTCGCCGGTTGCCTGTCCCGCGTGCGTGACCGCACCGTCTTCATCAACACCGGCTTTCTCGACCGCACCGGCGACGAGATCCATACCGTGATGGAAGCAGGCCCCGTTGTGCGCAAGGCGGAAATGAAGCAGGCCGCCTGGATCAAGGCCTATGAGAACAACAATGTCGATGTCGGCATTGCCCGCAACCTGCCCGGCCGCGCTCAGATCGGCAAGGGCATGTGGGCCGCGCCGGACCGGATGGCAGACCTGATTTCGGAAAAGATCGGCCATCCGCGCTCGGGCGCGACCGTGGCCTGGGTTCCCTCGCCGACAGCAGCCACACTGCATGCGCTGCACTACCATGCGGCCGACGTGTCAGCGGTGCAGAACGGCCTGCGCGGCCGCCCGCGCGCCGGCACGCTGGAGGGGCTTTTGACCCTTCCGCTCGCCACCCGCCCCTATTCTCCCGAGGAGATCGAGGAAGAGCTGGAGAACAATCTCCAGGGCATTCTCGGCTATGTGGTGCGCTGGGTCGATCAGGGCATCGGATGCTCGACCGTTCCGGACATTCATGATGTCCGGCTCATGGAGGACCGCGCAACGCTACGCATTTCGAGCCAGCATGTCGCCAACTGGCTGCTGCATGGCATCGTCACCCAAACGCAGGTGCGGCAGGCGATGCGTCGCATGGCGGAGTTGGTGGACCGCCAGAACGCCAGTGACAGGGACTACCTGCCGATGGCGCCGGCCTTCGACGGCCCGGCCTTCAGAGCGGCCGAGGATCTGGTATTCGAGGGCCGCACGCAGCCCAACGGCTATACCGAGGCAATCCTGCATGCCCGCCGCCGCGAGGCCAAGGCACGCCGACACTAGCGACTAACCGTATGAACGGGCCTGCCAAGTGGCAGGCTCGTTCATCTTTATAAGGCAAGAACCTATTTCAAACGGTCTGCGAACTTGTCGATTGCCTTGATGGCGCAGGCTTCGTCGAAGGTGCCGCCCGGAGCGCCGCCGACGCCGATGGCGCCGACCGTGTCCTTGCCGACCTTCAGCGGCACGCCGCCGGCAAGCACCAGGAAGCCCGGGATATTGGCCAGGCCCGCGGCGCCCGGGTTCTTCTGAACAGTCTCGGCCATGCCGCTGGTCGGGTTGCGCGAGGAAGCGGAGGTGTAGGCCTTGGCGGTAGCGGCATTTGCCGTGTGGGCGCCGGCATTCTCGGCGCGCACCAGTGCCAGCAGGATGCCGGAACGGTCGGTGACGGCGGCTGCGACGTTATAGCCATCGGCTGCGCAAGCGGTAACGGCAGCCTGGGCAAGATCGACCGCAAGCGCGGTTCCAAGACTGGTCTGCCTGACGGTGTTGTCCGCAAGCGCCGGAGCGGCGAAGGAGGCGGCGAGGACGAGCGAAAGCAGGACGTTTTTCATTTCGGGAGTCTCCAAGGCGTTGTGTTTCCTGGAGGCCTGTCTAGCCGGGGCATCGCCTGCCGGAAATTCGCATCGCCACGGAGGCATATCGGTAGGATTACCGATGGGCAGCGAGCCAGATGCGCGTTTGTTCGGCTACGGCCGGCGTGCCGAGCTTCATGGCGATGCTCGCCCGATGGCTATCCACTGTACGGACGGAAACGTCGAGCGCTGCCGCGATCTCCTTGCTACCCAGGCCCTTCGAGACAAGTTCGATGACCTCCCGCTCCCGGGCGGTGAGCTGGTCCAGCAGGCGGCCGGTTTCGTTGCGCGCCAGAAGCTCGACAAGCTGCGCTTCGCAAGATTCGATCGCTTCCATCAGCACATGCTCGTCGACGGGCTTGGCAAGGAAATCCGCCACGCCCGCCTTGAATGCGCGGCGGCAGGCTTCGACGTCGCCATGACCGGTAATCATGATTGCCGGCCAATCGACGTTCATCTCCGCCAATTTCTTCAGAAGCTGCAATCCGCTGATTGCCGGCATGCGCAGATCGAGGATCAATATGCCGGGCCTTGCCTTGTCCATATGGGCGAGCAGATGCGCCGCATCCGGAAATGCCGTCACGTCCTTCCCGTAAGTGGAAAGCAGCAGCTTCAGCGCCTCGCGCACCGAGGCGTCGTCATCGACGAGATAGATCATGTCGCCCCTCCGGATGGCAAACGAATGGTAAAACGAGCGCCGCCGGCGTCGTTTCGCGCCTCGATCGTGCCGTCCATCTTTTCGATCAGCCGAACGCAAAGCGGCAGACCGAGCCCCATGCCGTCCGGCTTGGTGGTAAAGAATGGCTCGAAGATGCGGTCGAGCAAGGCGGGTTCGATCCCCGGTCCAGTGTCGGCGATCGTAACGATCGCCTGTCCGCCCTCGGGACCGGCCGTGAGGACAACGCGCCCGCCCGGCTGGCCAACGACAGCATCGGCGGCATTGCGGATCAGATTGTGGATGACCTGCTGAAACGAAATGACATCGACCGCAACGACGCAGGGCGCTTGGGCGATCGTAACGTCGAGCGCGATGCCCTGTTGCGCCAGATCCGCTTCAATGAGACGCAACGCATCGTTCAGCGCCTCGGCCAGCGCTACGTTCTCGATCCGCGCCTCCGCACCGGAGATATAGGCACGCATGCGGCCAAGGATATCGCCCGCCCGCTTCGCCTCGCGGATGTTGCCGTCCAGCGCCTGTTCGAGAATGTCCGCGCGGTCCAAGGTCAACGCCCGCCGCGCCGCCTGGCTCTGGCTCAGCATGGCGGCGATGGGCTGGGTCAGTTCATGGGCGATGCCCGAAGCCATTTCGCCCAGCGCATTGACACGGCCGGCATGGGCGAGTCGTGCCTCCTGCTCCAGCAGCGTGGCACGCAGCTCCTGCCTCCGCCTCTCCCGGCTCGCATTGCGATATTGCGCGCCCAGCCAGACCAATAGCGCCGCTCCGATCAGCAGCGGCATCAGCAACCTTAAGGGAAGCAGCTCGCCAAGGCTGAACCCCCTGCTGATCAACAGATGCAGCGGCTGTCCCGGATTGCTGGCGAAAAGGCCGGTCTTCACGTTCAGGATGGATGTGGCGCGTGCCGCATGGGTAAAGAGCACGGTATCGCCGAGCAACAGGCTGACCGAATATCCCGGAGGAATGCGGTCCATATCCAGAAGCCCGCCGGCGCTGATACGAAGCCGCAGCAGCAGCCCGGTTTCGACGAGCTTGTATATGTCGTAGGCATGCTGCTCCGGGATTGGTCGGAGAGCCGTTTCGCCCGGTTTGCCGAGCACGGGCAGATCGCCGGCCGAATGTTCCGCTTCGAAGACGGGGCCGCCGGGCCTGCCGTAGGCAATCACGCGGGCGCTCGTTCCGTCGACGTGGATCGTCGCTATATCGGTGATGCGGGGATAGAAGGCCGTTACCGACTCGGCGAGGCCCTGAACGCTCGCCGATGGCTCTGCTGGGGACATGCGGATCACCGCGGCAAGCGCCGTCATGTGCGCATCGTGCTGCGCCAGCTTCTCGGCCAGGAACGTCCCGGTCTCCCGCGTCCAGTCAGACAGCTCGGAAAGCCCGGATCTATATTGAAAAGCGGCCAGAAGAGCGACAACAACCACTCCCGTCGACAGCCAGATCACAAGAGAGCCGAAAGGGATGATCCGCGAGATTGAAAATCGTCTCATCATGGGCAGCGTCAAGGCGGCGGCGCATCCTATTGGTTTTCTGAGCGCTTATTCATCATGACAGAGGGGATAGCCGCAACCTCGAAATTACGACCGGTCAGATCTCGGACGGCATTCAGTCAGCCGGCTGGAGCAGGACGGACGTGGAGACTGCTGATCGTCAAGAGCTTCGCACAGATTGCAGCTGTCCTAGGGAGGCGAGGTCGCATCTTCGGCTTGGCTGATGCCAGGCCCATCGCTACCGCCCGGTCGGGTCATTCCGGCGGCAAGAAAGAACTCGACCGTTCCTTGCCACTCAAACTGCCGACCTTGGCGCGTCACCCCAACATCTGCATCGACCCAAGCCCCAGAATATCGTTCAGCAAGGCGAGCGCTATCCCTGCCGCCACGATGATGAGGCCGATTAGAAACAGCCTCCGCGAGCGGTCGTATTTCGCGGCGATCAGGGAATCGCGCGCAAGCAGGTCAGCGAATACCTTCACCTGGAGGGCGATACCGATCGTCAGCAATGCCATCGGGGCGATGTCGATGCGACTCCAGTCGTTTGGGTTCGAGAGCCAGCGGCCGATGAAGTTCAGCGAGAAGCCGAGAATGATCCCCGCAGCCGTCAGCGAGCCGTTGCGGAACGTCGAATCGATCTTTTCCTCTGGATCAGGCTCTGGCATCGCGATTGTCCGGTTCAAGGCCATCAATGACGACAGCCTAGCATAGGCGGGACAGGCAATTCATCTTGCTTTCAACGATCGATGGCACCGATGACGACAAAGACTCTGCATCGGAACGGATGGGCTAGCCGAACTCTCGCCCTGTTTGACTGTCTCGACGCGAACCGAAGCATTGATGTTTCCTCCCGGGATGAAGAGGCCCGGCCGTGAGCCGGGCCTCCTTTTTGGTTATCCCGCATTCGTTACTTTGCGATCGGGGCGTAGCTGCCATTGCTCCAGCGGTTGATGTCGTAGCTGGCGTTCTTCAAGTCGCCCTTCTGGTCGAAGGTGACGCTGCCGACGACCGTATCGATCGGCTTGCCGTCCTTCAGCGCCTCGGCAACCTTGGTCGGATCATCCGAACCGGCACGTTCGATACCCTGGGCGAAAGCCTGGATCACGGCATAGGAGAAGAGCGTGAAGCCTTCCGGCTTGAAGCCGCCGGCCTGGATCTTCTGGACGGCTTCCTTCGCCTCGGGCTTGGCCTGTGGATCGGACGGGAAGACGAACATGGTGCCCTCGCCAGCGGAACCGGCAACCTGCCAGAATTCCGGCGATGCAATCGAATCGGGCATGATCAGCTGGAACTTGTAGTTCTGCTCGGCCGCCTGCCGCAGGATCAGGCCGGCCTCCGGATGGTATCCGCCGAAATAAACGACATCGACTTTGGCGTTCTTCAGCTTCAGCACGAGGGCGTTGTAGTCCTTTTCACCTGGGTTGATACCTTCAAAGAGTATCTCCTTGAGGCCATTCGCGTTCATGGTGGCGCGCACGGCATCCGCAACACCCTGGCCATAGGCCGTCTTGTCGTGCAGGACAGCGACGTTCTTGCCGGCATATTGCTTGGCGATCCACGGGCCGATGAAAGCGCCCTGCGCATCGTCACGCGTATAGAGACGCATGATATTGGTCCAGCCCTTGGCGGCGGCATCGTCCGTCATTGCCGGGTTGGAGGAAGCCGGACTCATCATCAGCGTGCCATTTTCGGCATAGACCGCGGAAGCGGGGATACTCGAGCCGGAGCAGGCGTGACCGTCGACAAAGTTGATGCCGCTTGCTGCGATACGGTTTGCGACCGAGACGGCCTGCTTCGGATCGCATTGGTCATCCTCGAACTGCAGCTTGATCTGGCGGCCCATCACGCCACCCTTGGCGTTTATCGCGTCGGCCGCCGCTTGCGCACCCTGCCTGAACTGGTCGCCAATCGTGGCGAGCGGACCGGTCAATGGACCGGCAACAGCGAAAGTCAGGTCTTCGGCCCGTGCGGCGGTGCCCATGAGCAGGCCGATTGCCGTGCCGATGATTAGAATTTTTCTCATTGTCTCAACTCCCTTTTTTGCCCGCACCAGCGCGGGTCGCTCCTTCCAGAATAAAATCTTTACCGGCCGGCAACGCCGGCAGCCGCTCTCCAAGAGAGCGGCTGCGCTTCGAGCCATTCCCAGAGATAGGCGCCAAGCCCCCGGTCCACATGAATGCGCAGGGTCTCGATGTCGTTGTATCGGTACACGGTGGCCATAACGCCGCAAAAGAGCATTGCAGCGCAAGGTCCGGGATTGTTCGGATCGATCGTCGTTGCCCGCGCGACAAGATCGGGCACGCCTTCTCCGCGCGCTTGAAGGACGCGAAATGCCGAACCGAACGTCGTCACGCCATAGCCGTCGTCATGCCAGCCGTCGGCGCAGGCCGAGGCCGGAATGCCAACGGCGAGCAGCCGGTCACGGGCAACACGCACAGCATAGCGCTCGCCGGAGGCAAGTCCCAACGCGCCGACCTCCGCAAGCTCATGTCGGACAAGGAAGCGGCCGATGTCGCCACTGACGAGGCGCTGCGGCAGGCCGATGATGGCGCTGACGTGCAGGCTCGGCGCGGCAAGACGCGCATTCGCCCAATCCGGCTCCGGCCGCCACTTGCAGGAATGGTCAAGCATGAAGACGGGTTCCTTCCGGATCGAAGGCGCACGGGGCGACGATGCGGGCATGCCGCACCTCCCGAAGGTGCTGTAGTTCGATGACGTCGCCCATGCGCGCGAGACCGCGTTCGATAAGACCGAGCGCGATCGGCTTCTGCAGGGTCGGGCTGAAATAGCTCGACGTGACATAGCCTGTGCTGCGCAAACCGCACGCGCCGCGCTCGATACCATGCGCGCCGGTCGGCAGGTGGCCCTTGCCGTCCGCCGCCTCAAGCCCGACGAACTGCCGGCGGTCAGGCCGCATGGCATCTTCCGTAATCAGCGAGCGGCGACCGATGAACTCAGTCTTTTTCCTTTCCAGCGGCGCGGTCAGGCCGAAATCCATCGGCCGGCTGGTGCCGTCGGTATCCTTGCCGATGACGATGTAACCCTTTTCCGCACGCAGGATCATGAGCGCCTCGAGGCCTAGCGGCGTCACGCCGAAAACCTCGCCTTCCCGCCACAACCGCGACCATAGCGCGGCGGCATGATCGGCGGGGACGGAAATCTCGTAGGATCGTTCGCCGGTAAAGCTGACACGGGCGATCCGCACCGGAATGCCCTCGAAAGTGCCCGGCACGACGGCCATATGCGGCAAGCTCGCATCATCGAGAGCAGCGTCAAGGCCGATCGCGGCGACAAGCGCCGACGCGCGCGGCCCCGTCACCGTCAGCGTTGCCATCTCGGCCGTGGCATTGTGGATGAAGACACGCCGCCGGTCGAAACGGTCCTGCCGCCACTCTTCCAGCAAGGCGTGCACCCCCGCGACGTGGGAGGAGGAGCAGGAGACGACGAAGCGGTTTTCCTCGAGCCGCACGAGCACGCCGTCGTCATAGATGTTTCCGCCTTCGGTAAGAATGAAGCCGTAGCGGCAGCGGCCGGGCGCAAGTGTCGACACGGTGTTGTAGTAGATGAAGTCAAGAAAAGCCGCGGCATCCGGCCCGATAACCTCGATCTTGCCGAGGGGCGACCCGTCAAAGAGTGCGACGCCCGTGCGCGAAGCCTTGGCCTCCAGCTGGATACGTGCCTCCGGCGACCCCTCGCCATAGAAGGCCGGCCGCAGCCAGCCGCCATAGTCGCGCAACACCGCACCGTGCGCCCGATGCTCCCTTTCGAGCGGCAGGCGGCGCAGGGGGTTCATGCGCGTGCCGGAACGAACCCCGGCGAAGGAGACAAGCGGAACCGGAGTGAAGGGTGGGCGATAGGTCGTCGTGCCGATCTCGGGAATGCGCCGGCCTGTGATTTCGGCCATCAGCGCCAGACCGTTGACATTGGAGGTCTTGCCCTGGTCAGTCGCCATGCCAAGCGTGGTATAACGCTTCAGATGCTCGACGGAGACGAAGTTTTCCCGCACGGCAAGCTCGACGTCCTTGGCCGTGACGTCGTTTTGAAGGTCGATCCAGACGCGATCCTTCACCCGCGGCTTCGGCCAGGCGGCGACGATGCCGAAATGACGGGTCGCGCCGTCCGCAAATTCCGCTGGAAGGCCGAAGTCACCCGCCGCCGCTCCCACAACCGCGACGCCCTCGACCGGCCGGCCGGGCACGAAGGCGAGGATGTCATCGCGCCAGTCGAGCTTGCCCTGGGCCTGGCAGTACAGATGCACGGTCGGCGTGAAGCCCCCGGAGGCGAGCACAGCATCGGCCTCCAGAACGCTGCCGTCGGAAAGCCGCACGGCGCTCACCACTTCCCGACCGCTTGCGGAAATCACGGTCAGGCCTTTCAGCACCCGGAGCCCGGTGGGCACGGGGATATCATCGCGATAGTCGACGACCGTGACCTCAGCACCCGTTGCCGCCAGCGCCTCCGCCGTCTCGTAGGCCAGACCGTTGTTCGTGGCGACGACGACCTTGCGTCCGGCGGCAACGCCGAAACGGCGAAGATAGACGAGCGCGGCCTCGGCGGACATGATGCCCGGCAGGTCGTTGTTGCCGAATGGCAGCGGCCGTTCGATGGCGCCCGTGGCAAGCACGATGGATTTCGCGCGAACGCGCCACAGCCGCTCAGGTACGCCGTCCGCGCCTTTCTGGCTTAGGGCGACCAGGCGATGGTCGTAGATTCCAAACGCCGTCGTGTCGGTCAGCACCAGCGCGCCGGCCTGCCGCAGTTCCGCTGCCACGTCCGCAGCCCATTCCGCGCCCGGCTTGCCTTCGAGGATCGCCGCACGGTGGAGCAGGCTGCCACCGACTTGCCGCCCGTCGTCGCAGAGCACGACACGCTGCCCGGCGCGCAGGGCCTTGCGCGCCGCGGCAAGGCCCGCCGGCCCGGCGCCGACCACGAGCACGTCGCAATGATGATTGATCTGCTCGGCGAAGGACGGCTCCCGCAGTGTCGCGTCCAGCCTGCCGAGGCCCGCCATCTGCCGGATGCGCGGCTCGAACAGGTGCCAATCGGGAAACATGAAGGTCTTGTAGTAGAAGGCGGCCGGTATGAAGCGCGAGAAAGCGTCGAGGAAGGCGTGGCGATCCTTCTCCGCGCTTGGCTCGGCATTGACGCTGCGTACGATGAGCCCATCTGCGGCCAGCAATTGCGTGGCGCGCGTGTTCGGCATCGCGCCCGCAACATCGACCAGGGCATTCGGCTCCTCGACGCCCGCCCCCCATAGCCCGCGCGGGCGATGATATTTGAAACTGCGACCGAGAACGGAGACACCGCCGGCAAGCAGCGCCGAGGCCACCGTGTCGCCCGCAAATCCCTCGACTGCCTTGCCGTCGAAGGTGAAGCGCAGCGGCCGTGTCGTGTCGATGGCCGTACCGCCCTTAGTGCGCCATGCCGTCATCGCCGCTTCCTTCCGTGAGTGCGAAGGACCGCGCCACGCCATGGTGCACGGTGTCGCGCTCCATACGGAAGACCTCCCCGCAGGTCATGTGCATCCAGATCTCGTTCGCCGGGCCGCGCAGGTTGTTCCGCTCGTACAGGTAGGCCGTCCATTTTCCGTCGGTCACGTCGCGAAAACCCTCCGGGCGATGGTTGCCGGCATCGCCGCCGAAATGAAATTCGGTCTCGCTTCTGGGGCCGCAGAATGGGCATGGGAAAAGCTGCATTGCGGTCCCCCTAGTGCGCGATGCCGGAGCCGGCAGCCTCGTCGATCAACCGCCCGCGTGTGAAGCGGTCGAGATCGAAGGGTCGGCTGACGTCGTGATGCTTGCCCGTGGCGAGCAGATGAGCAAGGAGCGTGCCGCCGGCCGGTATTGCCTTGAAGCCCCCCGTTCCCCAGCCGCAGTTCAGGAAGAGGCCCGGCAGCGGGCTCTCGCCAAGGATCGGCGAGGAATCCGGCGTCACGTCGACGATGCCCGCCCATTGGCGCATCAATCGCAGCTGTCGGAAGCTCGGGAACATTTCGAGCAGCCCCGCGATCACGTCCTCGAGCATCGGCAGGTTGCCGCGCTGGCCATAGGAGGGAACCCGGTCGAGACCGCCGCCGATGACGAGTTCACCCTTGTCCGACTGGCTGGCATAGGTGCCGGTTGCCGGCGAGAGCACGACCGTATCGAGCGCCGGCTTGATCGGCTCGGAAACACAGGCCTGCAAGGCATAGGACGTGATCGGCAGGCGGAAGCCGGCCTTGGCTCCGAGATGCGAGGAATGGCCTGCAACGACCATGCCGACCCGATCGGCGCGGATCTCGCCGCGGCTGGTCTTCACGCCACGGCACCGGCCGCCCTCGACGAGGAATTCCTCGACTTCGCAGGACTGGATAATATCGACGCCCAACCGGTCGGCAGCGCGCGCATAGCCCCAGGCGACCGCATCATGGCGCGCTGTGCCGGCCCTTCCCTGCCAGACGCCACCGAAGACCGGATAGCGCGCCTCGGGCGACATGTTGAGCAGCGGCAATACGCGTCGCACGTCCTCCACGCCGAAAAGCTCGGCGTCAGTGCCATTGATCTGCATGGCGTTGACGGTACGTGCCGCCATCTCCATCTCCGTCTCGCTGTGGGCCAACGTGATAATCCCACGCTGGGAAAGCATGACGTTGTAATTGAGCTCGCGGCCGAGGCCCTCGTAGAGCTTCAAGGCCATTTCGTAGAGCGCCGCGCTCTCGGGAAAGAAGTAGTTGGAGCGTATGACCGTCGTGTTCCGGCCGGTATTGCCGCCGCCCAGCCAACCCTTTTCGATGACCGCCACGTTGCGGATGTTATGAACCTTGGCGAGATAATAGGCCGTTGCCAGCCCGTGCCCGCCGCCGCCGATGATGAGGATGTCGTAGCGTGGCTTCGGCTGGGGTGACCGCCAGGCCTGCCACCAGCCCGTCTGACCAGCAAGCCCCTCCTTCAGGAGTGAAAGTGCGGAATAGTGCCGCGTCATCGCGAAATCCCGCCGCCGGCATGGTGCGTTGCGCGGCGGTAAAGCGGCAAGGCTGAGTGCGGTTTCATGCGCTGCCCCATTCTGAAAAACCGTGCGAGAGCCCCCATGCACCCGCCAGGCAACAGAAATACCCATTCTGTACATATATGTCCAGATAATTGCGGCAGGCATGGAAAGGAGCAGCCGTTCCCCGCTCACATCGATGGGTCGCAAGAAAGTACAGAGATGAACAGATCTCAGCCGTTTGGCTGAACACGCCGCATCAGCGTTTCAAAAGCGTCGACCTCCTCATCCGATGCCCGACGCCCTGTAAAACTCAAGAGATAGGGACGCAAAAGACGCAGCCGCATCTCCCGATCATCCCGCATGCCAAGCGTATAGTGACCGATCTGCGTAAAATAGAGAACACGGGCCCGGATGAAGGCCTCGTCTTCCGGATAGTCGTAGCGCAGGAACATGCGCGTCACGGCATCGACGCGCTGATCGTCGGCTTGATCGACCACGGCACGCACGGCTGCGTCCACCTGTCCCCAGGACCGGACCGCCGCGTCGAGACGGGGGTTGAAGAGGTTTGGATCCACCCAGCATTCAAAGACGTGGCACACCGCCTTCGTCACCGTGGGTGCTGGGCGAAGGGCACGTTCGAGGATCGGGCTCGTATTTTTCCGGAGCCAGTATTCAAGCAGTTCCCTGTGCAATTCCTGCAAATCGGCAAAGAACCAATAAAAGCTCGACCGCGACACCGCGAGCGCCTTGGCCATGACCTGTATTTTCACATTGGCGATGCCGTCTGCAATGAGTGCCGCAATAGCCGCCTCGATCCAGACCTCGCGGGTCATGCGGCCGGCCGTCTGTTTGACAACCTCTTTTTTTGCCCTGGAGGGCGGTGTTGCACTCACAGTTTCTCCTCTCGGCCGATCGTGTCGCCACATCCAGCGGATATGGAATGTCATGTTGCCCAACGCCAAACGGATATCAAGTTAGGAGCAGCGCCGGGGCGCGCCATATCGCAGCAACGGAATTTGAAACCAGACCTCCACAATTCGGGCCGTCGCGTCAAACGCCCGATTAGCGCCATCGCCGTGGCCGCTCCGCGGCAACTGCGTGCGCGTTTCCCGAATCAGAACGTATCTCTCGGGAGATCGGTCTTTTGGCATCCCCTTCGAACGGAGCAGGCAGCAGGCCGGTCGCGACGAAGGGTCTCTCGCTGTCGCCGGCGAGCAACCGGCGCGATGCTTCTGTCGCCAGATCCGGCTCCGCTATGAGCTGGACCTGGCCGGGATGAGTGCCCGAAGCATGAAAATGCCGGGACTGCGTGCCCGCTCATGGATCGGCGGCCCTGTTGCCAGGGCGCCAGCGACGCCTTTCGCTTTCTAAAGGTGTCGGGTCTCCGCCGGCGTGTTCCACCAGCTGTTGTTGCGGCCATCGAAGTATCGCACAGGTGCCTCGGCAAGTTCGCTTGGATCGAGATCGTCCAGGCAGGCGAGATTGATGGAGACGTAGGCGCCCCCCATTTCCTCTATGTATCCGTGGCCATAGGGTGCCACGCCACAGGTGCCGCAGAACCGGTGATGGCCCGACATCGTGCCGAACTGGTAGTCACCGACCCCCGTTTCATCACAGGTCAGGCGGAAGTCTTCAGGCTTGATGTTGAACCCCCAGTATCGGCGTTTCCAGCAGATGGAACAATTGCATTTGCCGGTACCGGCCTCCAAATCGATGTCGGTCTGATAGGCGATCCGGCCGCAATGGCAACTGCCGTGGTAGGTCTTCTTCATTCGCTCTCTTCCTTGCGTTTCCGTGTGCATCATGACAACATGCTGTCATTATCAGCAATGGACAATATGTTGTCAATATGGACTCGAAACGAACAAGCGAAGGCGATGCCTTCGCGCAATTCTCAATCGCGGTATTGAGGCTTGCGGGTCATCTGCAGGTCGCGGGCGATATTCTCGCCAAGCCTGCCGGGCAGACCAGTGCACGCTGGCAAGTCCTTGCCGCTGCCGACCATGCGCCGATGTCGGTCGCCGATGCAGCGCGGGCACTCGGCCTTGCACGACAAGGCGTCCAGCGCATCGCGGATCTTCTGGAAAGCGAAGGGTTGATTGCCTATCGCGACAATCCCGCCCATCAGCGTGCCAAGCTGATGGAATTGACGGCCGCAGGCAGAGCCGCTCTGGCCGATATTCAAGGCCGTCAAGCGATCTGGGCCAACAGCAACGGGGCGGCTTTCGGCGAGGCGAGACTTCGCGAGGCGACAGCGGTGATCGCCGAAGTTCTCGCAGCGCTCGGTTCCTGAGGCGGTGATTCTTCTCCGAATTCCATCAATTGTGTCGGTGAAGTGTGTTCGGCGGGGCGAACCATCGCCCCGTTGTGGGCCACCCGCTTAACCCATCAGCGACATTCAGGATTTGCCCCGCCCCGACGCCGGTTGCGGTCATTCCCTGTGACACGAACCGTTCCACCGAGCCATCACAGAGGCGTCTCGCCAGGAGTGGCTGTCAGGATGCGATTGAGCGGCTCAAACAATTCCGGCATTGCCATCGTTGACGATAGAAGCAACTTTCCTCGCGGGACGGTGATCACGGTCAGTCGTTGTCCTTTGGTTATCTTTGCGGAGACGATCGGCCGGCCTTCCTCATCGAAGGTCATGATCAAGTCGGGAAAAGACGCTCTACGCCGGCCGTCGACATCGAAGGTCATGAACTCATTGATAAAACGCAGCTTCGCGTTCGAGGAAAATGTCACATGACCTATGTCCAAGCCGTCGCGCCGCTGACATTGGTATCCAGTCACCTCCCCTTGCAAGGATATATTGCCGTCCATGTGCCTTACGACGGCCCGGATACCTCCATCGAGCAACGCGCGTCCAATGCCGATGGCCTGACTGATCGCACCCGGAGCACCATTGGCGACCGCAAGGGACAGCGGCACCGGGTTACGCGCGACAGCCAGAAGCCCGCCGGCTTCAACGGAAGCACAACGAACGGTGTTGGCCACCTCCTCCAGCCTTCCGGACAACAGGCCCTCGACAAAATGCGCGTCGTCGCCTCCCGCAAAGGCCTGTCGGCAGCGGTAACCTTCCACTCTGTGCAGTCCCAGTGCTCCCATCAAGCCCGTCGGGTGAGCGCGGCCGTTGCAGGCGAGGTCCAGCAGAGGCAATCCGGTCAAAGCAGATTGTAGCCAACCGTTGACCGTTGTCTCCGCTCCGTTCTCGTTGGTGTTGATGGCCGCAATTCGGGGCTCTGCCTGCCGAATTTGCGTGAGCGCCTGCAGCATGTGGGTTGCGCGAACATAGGCCTGCGGAGATGAAGGAGCACCCACAAGCGCGACCGTCACGGAAAGCGTCTCGGGTGAGAGCTCCTCCGGACTCCATAGTTGCGGGGTCCCAGCCTCCAATGCCAGCCTCGCGCTGCGCAGGCCCTCGTTGATCAAGCCGCCGCCGCCGCCACCGAGAATGGCTCCTCCCAAGACGGCCGGTTCGATGTCGTCCGGTGTCAGGTTCCGTTTCATCGCAGTGCAAACCCGCCGTCCGGATAAAGCGTGGATCCGGTCATGAAGGTGTTTTTCATGAGGAAGACCACCGCATCGGCCACTTCATCGGTCGTACCAACACGCTTTAGCAATGCAACGTCGCCGTAGGACGAGAAAGACGCATCCCGCAGCGCTGGCGGCTGGCGCTGCCATAGATCGCTGTCAATCGTTCCAGGCGATACGACATTCACCCGCACCGGTGCCAATTCCACCGCAAGCGAACGGCCGAGGCCTTCGATTGCCGCATTGCAGGCGCCATAGGCCGCGCCGTTCGACGCCGGGCGAACGCTATAGGCACCTGCCATCAAGGTGATCGAGCCATCCTTTGCCAGGTAAGGCAGAGCATGTTTGACAGCGTAATACTGCCCCCAAAACTTGGACTTGAACGAGCTTTCCGCCACGTCGTCGGATGCTTCATCTATGCGGCCCCGCGCGTACGACGCGCCGGGCGTGAAAAGATGGTCAATGGCTCCGGCCGCTTCGAAAAACGCCTTGATCGAGGCCTGATCGAGGTTGTCAACCTCAGCCCCCCGCGCCGAGGAACCGAGACGCTGAACCGCTTTGTCGATGCGTTCAATGTTTCGTCCGCCGACGATGACGGATGCTCCCTGCGAAATGGCGATCTCTGCTACACGCAGGCCGATGCCGGAGGTGCCGCCGATGATGGCAACAGTCTTGCTATTAAACATATTCGATCCTCGTTGAATGATTGCCTGGTCAATGTCCGAATATCGCTGTCGCATTACGCGTTGCGCGATGTGAGTTTTGCGCAGCATGGCGCCAAAAACCCCTGGATCAGCCAGTAGGAGAAGCCGGCGGCGCAAAGCGCGTTTATGGAAGGAATGCCGGCGCTGATATAAAAGCCGGTGAGAAAGCCGACGGCCCAGCTGACGAGACCCGGGAGGTTCCAAGCCTCGCTTGTGTCGGGCACCGCCCCGCGGATCGCCGAACGGTCCAGCAAAGCCCTCTGCCGACGCAAGACGAAGTAGTCGACGATCATGATCCCTCCGACAGGAGGAATTGCGACGCCTAACACAATAAGGAAGCCGGTGAATTGCTGAAGACCGCCCCAGAGCGACAGCAGCGTTCCGCAGCTGCCGATGACGAGCGTCGCCGTCGTGCGGCTAATCGCAACGCCGAAGACGTTCTGGAAAAAGTTCACGACGCCAAGTGAGGCGGAATACAGGTTCCAGTCATTGATCTTCGCCGTCGAGGCGACCAGGATAATGATGCCGACAAAACTGGTTGTGGTGACGATAATCTTGACAACGTCCGCGCTGCCTACGGCGTGCGCAAGCAGAACCCCGATAAGGCCGACCAGATACTCCCCGAAGGTGATGCTGACCACGGTTTGCCTGACAACATCAAAGGCCGAGCGGTTGAAGCGACTCATATCCGGCGTGACGACCGCGCCGATAATGAACGAGCCCGCCACCATGGTCGCCCCGGCGGTCAGGCTCAGCGACGGGCCGGGAGCGGCTGAGTTCACCAGACTTTGCAGTGAATGGGTCATGAGCGCTGACGCGATCGACCAGCCTGCCAGCACCATGAATGCCGGGACCGTGACATAGGCAAGCCAAGCCATCGCGGAGAATCCGAAGGTGACGACAAGGGTGACCGCGAGGCCACACGCCAGGGCCCAGCCCCAAAATGGCAATCCGCCGGCCAAGGACTGCATTCCGGAAGCGAATATTGCATTCTGAACCGCAAACCAGCCCACGAGACTGATGGCGATGACCAGCGACAGCAAGCTGGAGCCGTGTTGACCAAAGCCGGTCCAGCGGGCCAGCATCGCCGTGCTCATCCCCTCCCTTTGCCCTGCTATGCCGACAAAGATCGAAACGATTTCCAGGATGACCGCCCCAAGGGTCAGGGCCAGAAAGGCGTCCTTGAAGGTCATGCCGTAGCCCAGCAGTGCGCCGACCATGAATTGAGAAAGGCATGAGAGCTGACCAAACCGCTGCATCGCAACCGATAGCCAGGAATATCGCGCGCCCATCGGTACCCGGCTGAGGGTAAAGTCATCAAGATCGCGATTTATATCCGGTCGAGTTTCCATAGTCCGTTCCCTTTTTTTGCGCCGTGAGCCCGGCACGCGAAACGAACCATAATCGTTCTTCTAATTCTCAGTTTATCCGATTATTCCTATAATATCGGAATTCAGTTCCGTTATGGGAGGGCATATGATTTCGAGCGAGCAATTGACGGCGATCCGTACGTTCGTACAGGCGGCCAAGAGCGAGAACTTCTCGGATGCCGGCCTTAAGCTTGGATTGACAAGCTCCGCCGTAGGAAAGGCAGTGGCGCGGCTCGAGACGCGGCTCGGCGCGCGCCTGTTTCACCGCACCACGCGCCAAATGACGTTGACGGAGGATGGCGCACTGCTTCTGCAGGCCTGCCAGCGCGCCTTTAATGAGCTCGAGGCTGTACAAGCGACGCTGACATCCAGAACGCGCGAACCCGCCGGCAGGCTCAGGGTCAGCCTGCCTGAACTACTGGGCCGCAAGGTGATAATGCCGATTCTGTTGGAGCTGTCGCAGACCTATTCCATGCTGACCTTCGATGTCAGCTTCTCAAACCGCCTCACCGACTTGGTGGAGGACGGCATCGATCTCGCCGTCCGTATTGGAAACGTCGGAAACAGCGCCGATCTGGTCGCCCGGCGCCTGGGCACGCAGAACATTGTCATGTGCGCGTCGCCCGACTACCTCGCGCGTCGCGGCACGCCGAAAGTGGTGTCGGACCTTGCCGGCCACGACTGCATCACCTATTCGCGAAGCGATGGCAGAGCCCCCTGGCTGTTGGCCGACGAGACCGGCTCGGTCGGGCAAGTCGACGTTTCCGGCACGTTCAGCGTCGGCAGCTATGACGCAATCTACGACTGCGTCTTGCGGGGGTTCGGCGTGGCGCAGCTGCCTGAATGGCTTGTCGCCGAAGCCCTGAAACAAGGATCTGTCGTGACCGTCATGCCAGCCTCATCCCCGAAAGGATTGCCTATTCAGGCCGTATGGCCGCATCGACGCGACATGAACCTGAGAACACGGGTGCTAACGGACTTGCTCATCCGCCATTTTCGACAGTTTTGGCCGCCTCTCGGAACAGAGAACGACGGCGCGCGACTTGTCACCCGAAATCCCGAGGATATGTCGACACGTTAGCCGCCCTGCGTCGCGTCATTGCTGTGAGACCAAGACGGCAAGGCGGATATCGTCTTCGACGCGTCCACCTCTAAATCTTCCGCGCCAGCCAACGCGCCATGTTGGCCATGAGCGTATCGTAGCCGTCCCAGCGCATGAAATCTTCGGACAACCAATGCGGTCCGATATCGGTCGTCCACGCAAGCGATCGTCCAGCGCCATAATCGCGGACAGACAAAAGCGGCAAATTCTGCCCTCGGCTGGAGCAATGGACTAACGTCTTCACCTCATTGCCTGCCCGCGCCTTGACGCGATTCATGCCGAGAACGAAAGGAATGGGCGATGTCAGACCCGCGAGCACCGGGTGCTCGGCATCGATAACGGCCGGGTCGAGACCTTCGGGTGCCTCCAACCCATCCGGACCCGCATTGATCTCGACAGGAAGGCATTCCTCGACGGCCGTACCGTGGAACATCGCCGATCCGTCCATGCCCTGGAAGCAGGTATAGCCGCCGGCCATCATCAACCCTCCACCCTGCTCCACCCAGCGGCGGAGAAGTTCGAGCCGATTGACGGAGCGCTGACCGATCCGCGTTTCCGGCGTGTAGAGCAGCGAGAGGGCGCCGACATCCGAAAGGACGACGGCCGAATAGTCGGCGAGAGCTTCCAGCGACCTCGGAAATTCGGCCTCACACCGCTCGCCGCCGATCTGGACGACCTCGATCCCCTGCCTGGCAAGCCCCGAGATGTAACGCGTCGCACCATTCGAATAGCGAGAGGATGCGCCGACTTCCAGGCCCTTGGCAGCGAACGACGTTACGTGAAAAGTCTCGCCCGCGAGCAACACTGGCTTCATGATGGATCCTCGATGGGGAAAAGGGCAACGCCGGATCGGCGTTGCCCGACAATGTCAGAACTTGAATTCTTCGATATTCGCCGGCGTCACGATCTTGGCTGGTCCGAGCAGGACTTCGCCCTTGGTGCCGACCTTGTAGGATCCGAGGCGGCCTGCGGAGAATGTTTCGCCGTCCTTGCCGGTGACCTTGCATTGAGCCACGGCCTGGGCAGCATAGTAGGTCAGATAGCCAAGATCCTTGACGTTCCACCAGATGTCCTGGACGGAGCCATCCTGGATGTACTTCTTGATCAGCGTCGCGGGTGCCAGACCGGTGAGCTTGATCTTTCCAAGCAGGCCGGCCTGATCCATTGCGCGGGCTGCCGCGGGCAGACCGATACCGGCGGGTATGATGATGCCCTTCAGGTTCGGGAATGCCTGAGCAAGGCCGAGAGCCTGTTGCTGGTTCACCTGCTCGCTCTCCTGACCGTAGGCGACCTGGACCAGTTTCATCTTCGAATATTTCTTGTCGGCGGCCATCTTCTTCTTCATGAAGTCGATCCAGGCGTTCTGGTTGGTCGCCGTCGGCGTGGAAGACAGGATGGCGAAGTCGCCGTCGTAGTTGATGAGTTGCCCCATGGACTCCAGCATCATCTCGGCCAGGCTGTCGCCAGCCGCCTGATTGAGAAAGAGCGCACGCGCATTCGTTGCCACGTCGGAATCGTAGGAAACAATCTTGACACCCTGCTTTTCCGCGCGGCGAAGGGCCGGAGCGACAGCGTTGGCGTCATTTGCAGAAATGGCGATGACGCCGACCTTCTGGGAAACGAGATTGTTGATGAAGTCGATCTGCGCCTCGGCTGTTGCCTGCGATGGTGCCTGCTTGATCGCCTTTCCGCCGATCTCGCCGGCAGCTTCTTCTGCGCCGGTCTGCGCAACCTGGAAGTAGGGGTCGGTGTCGAGCTTGGGCAGGAAGCCGACGGTGACAGGTCCCTTGGCGCAATCGGCGGCAAGAGCCGTTGTCACGCTGCCAATCAGGGCACTGGCGAGAAGCAGCGATGTGAGAACTTTCGATTTCATTGGGTTTCCTCCTCCGTGAGTCCGGCTTGGGTGAACAGTCGAGCCGCCGGATGCTACTCGCTTGCCTTTGGTTTGAAGTAACGGGTCCTGACGCTTGCAAAGATCCGCTCGGCCGCATTGCTGGCGAGCAGCGAGACGATCAGGAGAAGACCGATGACGGTTCCCTGCGCGTCGCCGCCGATCTGCAGAAGGCCGAGAACGTTGCGGATGGTCGCAAACAGCAGCAGGGCCCAGAGAACGCCCGTCAGCCTGCCCTTCCCTCCGAAGACGCTGATGCCGCCGAGGAGCGCAATCGTGATCACGTCGAGTTCGATGCCGAGCGCGTTGTTGGCACGGGCGTTGGCCAGCCGCGCTGCATAGACCATGCCGGCAGCGGCACACACGACACCAGAGGTTATGAACAATCCAAGGACGGTGCGGGCCAGACGAATGCCTGAATATCGCGCTGCCTCCGGGCTTCCGCCGATGGCATATATCCGCCGTCCGAGCGGCATTTTCTGAAGGGCGATGGCAAACAGCGGCGCGAGCACGATGAAAGGCACGATCGTCCATGGAACGGGCGTATCTCCAACCGTGTTGATGCCAAAATCGAGAAAACTGTCCGGAAAATCGTTGATCGAGTCCGAACCGAGGAGGATGTAGCCGATGCCCCTGAACAAGGCCATCGTGCCCAGAGTGACCACAAGCGACGGCAGCCCCAGCTTCGTGACGAGGACGCCATTGAATGCCCCGCACGCCGCACCGGCGAGCAACGTCAACGGGATTGCCACATAGAGCGAAAACTCCGCCTGGGTAAGCAGCCCGAAAACGACGCTCGTGAGGGCAAGCGTGCTGCCGACCGAAAGGTCGATCTCACGGGCGATGATCAGGAGCACCATCGGCAGGACGATCAGCGCTCGCTCGGAAATCCCGGCAACGGC
This sequence comes from Martinezella lusitana, assembly GCF_010668395.1. Classification (GTDB taxonomy): domain Bacteria; phylum Pseudomonadota; class Alphaproteobacteria; order Rhizobiales; family Rhizobiaceae; genus Rhizobium; species Rhizobium lusitanum_A. The sequence continues at coordinate 37,797 of NZ_WUEY01000010.1, read as the reverse complement.
TTGGGAGATGTTGAACGTCGATGCGAAGTTCGGCACTTCGAAGACGGCGTATGCGATAACGGCGATGGTAATCGCGGCCAGGAAGTTATCCCAGTTGCCGATGCGGGCGACGAAATCCTTGTCCTGCTTCGATCTGTCGGTCATGGGTGCGCTCCTCCCCGGGACGCTCGGCGGGCGACATAGGCGTCAATGCCGATGGCGACGAGAATGACGAGACCGTAGACGCCCTGGAGCCACAGCGGATCGACCCGCACCAGGGTGAGGCCGTTGTTGATGACCAGCAGAAGCAAGGCTCCGGCCGCCACACCGAGCACCGTCCCGGAACCGCCGCGCACCGCGACGCCGCCAACCACGACGGCCGCAATGACCGTAAGTTCGAAACCGTAGGCGACACGGGCATCGACGGTGGCATAGCGCGACGCCCACAGCGCGCCGTCGAAGCCTGCCAGCAAACCGGCGGCGGCGAAGGCAAGCAGAATTCGAGGACGCGCCGGAATACCGATCAATCGAGCACCGTCCGGGTTGGAGCCGATTGCGTAGAGTTCGCGCCCAAGCGAGGTGTAGCGAAGCACGTAGCCCGCAATCAGCAAGGTGACGATTGCGATCAGAATGATGGCCGGAACCCCAAGAATGTTGGCGCTCGTCATGTCCAGCCATGATTGCGGCACCTGATCGGCGCTCACCTGCGTTCCGCCAGCCCAAATGCTGTTGATACCGCGAAACACAGACATCGTACCGAGGGTCACGACGATGGCGGGCACCCTGCCGTAGGTGATGACCAATCCGTTCACGATCCCGGCGACCAGGCCGATTCCACAGGCAAGAAGCACGCCGCCAAGCACACCGATGTCCGGGTGAGCATGCAATGTCGATGCCGCTCCATAGGCGGCAAGGCCAATGATGGCCGCGACCGAGAGATCGATGCTTCGTGTAATCAGTACCAGCATCTGCGCTACGGCGACGATCATCAGAAGGCCGGCATCCATGGCCAAGGCGGACAGGTTGGAGCCGCTCAGCATTCGGATGTTCAGGATCGAGATCGGTACGATCACTGCGAGCATGGATGCAACCAGCCCGAACTCGCGACGCGCAAAAATCCGCCTCAGAGGACTTCGCTGTGATTGAAGCTCGACATGCTCGACGCCCGAATGGAGCGGTTTTGCGACAATCTCGCCATCGACCTTCTGAACGATCGCATCCGTCGCAGCCCCAATGACCTTTTCCTGCGTTGCCTCGTCACGCTCGAAGCGTCCCGAGATGTGTCCTTCCCGCAGGACTATCATCCTGTCGGACATGCCGAGCAACTCGGGGAGCTCGGACGAAATGAGGATGATCGCCATGCCTTCGTTGGCAAGGTCGGCCATCATCGCGTGCACGTCTGCCTTGGCCTGGACGTCGATACCCTGGGTCGGCTCATCGAGGATGAGTATCCTTGGGTTGGTTGCCAGCCACTTCGATAGGACGACTTTCTGCTGGTTCCCGCCGGACAGCGAACTGACCGGCTGCCCATAGGAACTGAAACGGAGACGAAGCCGGTCCAGAAAGGGCTCGGCCAGCCTCAGCTCTTTCGAGCGAGACATCATCCCGCCGGTCGTCGCCTCGTCGAGAACCGTCAGCGAGGCGTTGTTGAGGATCGAGAAGTCCATGACCAGACTCTGGCCGATCCGGTCCTCCGAGACATAGGCAATGCCCTGCTCCATGGCGGCGCTCGCCGATCCAAATTGAACCGCAGCTCCGTCGATCGAAATGGTCCCCGACGTCGGCTGATCGATGCCAAACAGCACGCGAGCGATCTCGGTGCGCCCGCTCCCGACCAGGCCCCCGAAACCGAGGATTTCCCCGGCCCGTAGCTGGAACGAGATATCGTCGAAAGTTCCCTCACGCGCCAGGCCTTTGACCTCAAGGACAACCTTTCCCGGGACAGCCGTGTGGCGCGGATAGAGACCGTCGAGCGATCGCCCGACCATCATCGTGATGGCCCGATCGCGAGACAGATCGGCAGTCGGCTCCGTTCCAACGAGCCGTCCATCGCGCAGAACCGCGATCCGGTCGGCAACACGGTAGATCTCATCCATGCGATGTCCGACGAACATCATGGCCACACCGCGCCGTCTCAGCGAGTCCACGACCGTGAACAGCCGCTCGACCTCGCGTTGGGAAAGCGCCGCGGTGGGTTCGTCCATGATGAGGACGCGAGCATCGAGAGACAGGGCGCGAGCGACTTCCACCAACTGCTGTTCGGAGGTTCGCAACTTGCCAAGTGGTTGAGAAACGTCAGCGTCGAGGCCGATCGTGTTCAGCAGGCGGGCAGCTTCGGACTGCATCGCGCCGTAATCGAGCTTCCACCTGGTTCCCGTCTGACCAATGAACAGGTTCTCGGCAATGCTCAGATCAGGAAACAAACCCGGATGCTGGTGCATGACGGCGACGCCGGCATGCTGGGCTTCGAGCGGCGAGGAAAAACGCTTTTGCTGGCCACCGACTACGACCGCCCCTGCATCGGGCTTATACACGCCCGCAAGGAGCTTCACGCAGGTGCTCTTACCAGCGCCGTTTTCGCCGAGAAGAGCAAGGACCTCTCCTGCCCTGAGCTCGATGGTGACATCGGACACGGCGACCGTGCCACCGAATATCTTCGTAACGCCTGTAAGCGATGCGGCAACGGTGCCGCTACCCGGCACGGAAGACGTCCGTGGGAGGACCACCGGTTCAACCATGTCCGACACCATTGGCGGCGGCGCTGGAAGCCGCGGTCCGGCATTCATGAGATGTCATTTGGGATCCTCACCCTGTCGCATTCCGAGCCGCCGACTCCCTTGGGCAGCTTTATTAAAGCAGTTTACTATAATTTATCTTGCGATCCGTCAAGGCCGGCCGTAAGCTCTTTTGACAAGCAGCGGGCAGTGCGTAAAACAGCGTGGAACATTGATTATTCAGAACTGGGGGCCGACGGCATGGCGGGCAAAGGCAGCAATTCAATGCAGTTGCGCTACTATAACGAACGGGTGGTTCTGGACGCCGTTCGCCGCTTCGGCGAGACATCCAAGGCAGAAATCGCCAGGTTCGCCCACCTGACCCCTCCGGCCGTCGCAACGATCGTCGACGCCCTTGTTGCCGGCGGCTACCTTATCGAAAACGGCAAGCGCTTTGGCGGCAAGGGCCAACCTTCCGCGATGTACGGCCTTGCGAAAGATGGGGCATATTCGATCGGTCTTCATATTGGCCGCCGGGCGATGGATGCCATTCTGATTGACTTCGCCGGCGAGACCGTCGCCTTCGAGACCCAGGAATATGATCACCCCAGCCCGATCAGCATATGCGAGTTCGGAGATGCTTCGGTGGCGCGCTTCAGAAGCAAACTTGGCAGAGAGCAGCAGAAGCGGCTTGTCGGCATTGGGATCTCGGCACCCTACTTCATCGGTGGTTGGGACGCGGAGCTGGGGTTTCCGTCGGACGTGCAGATGGAATGGCGCACCTTCGACCTGAAATCATACTTTGCCGAAGGCCACGATCTTCCCGTTATGATCGAGAACGATGCGTCCGCGGCGGCGGTTGCCGAACTCGTCTATGGTTTGGGTAAGCAGTATTCCGACTTCCTGCACATTTCCCTCAGCACCTTCGTCGGCGGCGGTCTGGTCCTCGACGGCACGCTGCAGACGGGGCCGAACGGCAATACCGCCGCCTATGGCCCCTTCCCGGTGACGCACTCAAGGCTGAATTCGGTTCCGAAACCAGCGGGGAAATTTGAAGTGCTGCTTCATCGCGCGTCTATCTATACGCTCGTCCATCATTTGAGAACGAACGGCTTTCAAATTACACGGGTTCGGGACCTTGACCCCATGCCACAAGCTGCACAAGGCCTAGTGTCGGAGTGGCAGGACGATTGCGCTGACGCGCTGGCGCAGGCGATCATCGGCAGCATCGCCGTGGTCGATTTGGAAGCCGTCGTTATCGACGGGTTGCTGCCGCACCCTCTGCTCGAGGACACGGTGGAACGCGTCCGGCACTGCTTTGCCGAGATGCTGCCGCCCGGACTCATCCCGCCGGTGATCAGTGCGGGGCTCCTTGGAGCACGCGGTTCGGCGCTCGGAGCGAGCCTCCTGCCGATCTACTCGATGTTCGGACCGGATACGGGTGTGTTGATGAAGAAAGGCTTGGACAAGAAGCCTCTCATGATCGGTTCTGAATACAATCGACGCGGCGGATGAATTCGGTTTCGAGCCGGTGGACATCGACCGCCCCGACGGACGGCGCGTCCTGGCGACGACCAGCGGCAACGAGCACCTTGAGTTCGATGTCGAACCGGAAAGGACGCTTGAGGCAGGCCAGACAGGCTTCGTACAGCTACGACGCGCCAAGGTGTTTGCTGACCAGGCGTGAGAGACCTCGCGCTTCAGTCATGGTGATTGGATTTCGTCCCCACTCAAACATATGGCACGCAGATCCGGTCGAGGCAGCCATCTACTATCATCGTCGGCCCGGCGCCGTCGCATGTGGTTTGCCAATGCGGCTTCCCGCGCTACTTCCTGATATGGATGGAGCGCATGGCGTGCGCAACATGCTCTGATTTGAAGCCGACGCCCACGAGACGCCCGGTAAGGTGCGCCAATACAGGCCACCGGGCGATGAAGCGCATGAAAGCCGGCGGACCAGAGCGCCCCGGATCTTTCGTGTCGGCGCTCCGGCGTCTCCGACGCATCATCACCTGGATCTTCTGCGTCGCTTTCGTCGGGAAGATCCGACGCCGTTCGACCGCCCGCAGATGCCGATCGAGAACCGCGTCATTCCGCAACGGCCCGGCGAGGATGTTTGCTGCGGCGACGGCGTCCTGAATTGCCAGATTGACACCGACGCCGCCAATTGGCGACATGGCGTGGGCTGCGTCGCCGATGCAAAGGACGCCCGGTTTCCACCAGCGCTTCAGACGATCGATGCGGATGCTGAGGAGATGCACGTCGTCCCATGAACGGACCTCGTCCATCCGCTCCGGCGGCAATGGCGATGCGGCCGCGACCACCTTCCTGAAGTCGTCAAGCCCTCTCTCCTTGACGTCCGCGAACGTGCCCTTGCGCACGACGTAGCCGCATTGCCAGTAATCGCCGCGGTCGACCATCACGAAGCCCTGCCGGGGGCCGCCATGGCCCATCGTGTAGGGCGGGTCGTCGGGAAGATGAGAGAGCTTCATCCAGAGGACATCGCTCGGGCTGCCGAAGCTTTCCACCTGCAGCCCGGCCTTGTCCCGCACGATCGAGTTGCGGCCGTCGGCGCCGACGATAAGCCGCGCACGAATAACAAGCGAACCATCGGGCCCTCTTGCCCGCAGAGCCGCCCCGCTTTGGTCAGCGGGGAGAAGATCCGTGACTTCGGTCCCCATCATCAGGTGAAAATTCGCCAGCTTTCCCGCTTCCCGCGCCAGAAAGTCGAGAAAGTCCCATTGCGGCATGAAGGCGATGAAGCGGCATCTGGTCGGAAGCCGCGAGAAATCGGCGATCGTGACGTCTCTGCCGCCGATCTCGGCGTGCAGGCGCGGCGCCCGGGTGTGCGGCAGCTGCAGGAATTCATCGAGCAAGCCGATCTCATGCAGCACTTCCAGCGTCGAGGGATGGATCGTATCGCCGCGAAAATCCCGCAGGAAGTCCGCATGCTTCTCCAGCACCGTGACCTCGACGCCGGCGCGCGCCAGCAACAGGCCGAGCATCAATCCAGCCGGGCCGGCGCCAACGATAGCGCAGCCGGTTTCGAGCACCCTATCGGAGGAAGGCTCCCTGCCTGTCGCGTCGGCTGCGCTGTCAGAGACCTCCGCGCTCATGCTCGCGTCGCCGCGAACATGCGCGCCGTGGCGACTGCGGCTATCCATCTGGCCTGTGGCATCGCACCTTCCTTCTCGGTCGAATGATTGAAGATCCACTGAAACAAGTTTCCGCCCCACCGCTTTTCAGCGCCTTTGCCGACGATCGTCAACATATCCCTTTCTTATCTTGAGAAATAATGTCAAGATTTAGAAGGACGATGGCTTGCCGAAGGAAAAACGGGGTGTGTTTCGAACTCGATCAATTCCGGAATAACCGGTCGCGAGAGCGGCGAGACCGCCGTTCGTCTGCGTTCTGACCGAAAGATCGAATGCGGCACGAGATTCAATTCGACCCGATCTGCCTTGCGACCGTCGACGAGACCTCACGAATTTCCGGGGCGGCGGCGCATTCCCGTCGCTCGATTTCCGGGATCGTAGCCGGCATTTGCCTCTCGCTGCTCGCCCATGCCGCCACCTGCATCGCCGCGATCATGACAGAGCTGCCGCCCGATCCTCCGCCTCCACAGCCGCAACCGATGGCGATCATGGTGGAATTCGTCCCCGATCCGATAATCAAAAAGGAAAAGCGTCAGGAGGTCCAGAGAGGCGACCCTCAGTCGCAAGCCGACCATGATGCCGCACTTGAGCCGAACGAGCAGAAGCCGATCGAGGAGGCCAGGGCCGAGACCTTCATTCCGCCTGACGACACCCCGCAGCTGAAGAAAATCCCAGTCCCGGTCCGCAAGCCGAAGCCCGAGCTGCGCAAGTCGGAAAAGAAGGCACCCGACAAGACGAAGATCGCGGTTGCCAAAGGGCTGGCCGATGATCCGCTTCCCGATGTCGACATGGGTGACACACTGAAAGCGCCCGGCCGGATGGAGGCAACGATAGGCGAAGAAGTCACGCGTGGGGTCGTCAGCGATTTGAAGGCTCAGGAGCGTTGGCAGATGCAACTTACCGCCCATCTCGAACGCAGGAAACGCTATCCCTTCTCGGCATTGTCACGTCGGCAGGAAGGAAAGGTTCTCGTGCGCTTCTACGTGGAGCCTGACGGCACCGTGACGAATGCGGAGCTTGCGCAGTCCTCGAACGTGCCGGCCCTCGACGAGGAGGTGCTCGATCTCCTGCATCGAGCCTCTCCCGTTCCGAAGCCGCCTCCCGGGGTCGTTCCCTTCGTCATCGTTCCCATAGATTTTGCAATGAAACGCTGACCCCCAAGCCACATGTCCGACCGCCCGGCGTCCGCAATATCATGGGCTTCGCCGCTTCCGGCAGCCACACAATCGATCACGGGATGCGCTTGAACGAGCTTTGTGGTTGTGGCGCGCGTCCTCGGCCAAGCCGCACCTCAATCAGCAGAACGGCCGAACTTCGACAGTCGCTGCTTGCAGCCGCTAATCCTTGTGCTCGCGCATGTCCTTAGCTGATCCTTCGTCCAGTCATGTGACTTCACCTTTCCGGTGTTTCCGGCGTAGCCGGCCGCGATTCACTCGTCGGTTCAGCCGGGCCTCGTCGCTCCGGATACCATGCGGTGAACTTGACGGCGGCAATCAACGCAACGATCGTCGAGATGATGCCGATCCGCGGCGGCAGGGCCGGCACATAGAGCAGAACGATATCGGCGGCCACCAGAACGAAAAAGGCCAGCGCCCAGGCGGCTGTAATCACATAGTTCGTCCGCATGAATTGCGGACTGCTCCATAGCTCCGCCGACACCTGCTCGCGCGCATATTGCAGTGTGAACGGCCGCCGTAGCGCCATGGAAATCAGAACAATAAGGAGCAAGCCAAGATCGACGCAGAGCCGAACGCCCACGATAGACCAGCTCGACCCTCCGAAAACCGCGTAGAGGGCAAGCGCGCCAAATAGGATCGTGGTACCGATCTCGAGAATTTTCGGGCTTCGGCCGAGCACCGCCCAATCGCGCAGCAATAGAGCCGCCGACACGATGGCGCCCACGATCAATCCTTCAGTCGCACCGACCAGACGGTCGACGAGCGCGAACGCTATGAACGGCGCGAAGGCCAGCAGAGTTCCCATTATTTTCTCCTTCTGCCCTCGGCAGCGCGGATCGGGCAATAGCAACGCTTGTTGGCGGATATCGGCTCGGCGTCGATATGCGCTGCGTCAAGTCGAACGAAGTCGCTCGCCGTGTTGACCGGATCATATGCGAAGAGCGCAAGTCGGACCGGCCTCTATACCGACCTGATCGAGATTGGCGCCGATATCGTGCTCGAACCGAAATGACGACGCTGCAACCACAACAGCGCAAATCCGAAGACGGGGATGAAAATATCCGTCCAGAAGATGATGCCGGCATTGCCCGGCGCGAAGTCATGCGCGGTAATCATCTGATTGATGTGACCGGCTGCCGCCCCCAGCGTGAAGATGCTCGGACCAAGCACGGCCGCGAGGCGCAGATCATAGCTCCTGAAAGCTGCGAGCAGCCCGACAGCGGCGTAACCAAGGCTCGCAGTTCCGACCTCGAACTGGAACGGACTGTCGGCCCAGCCGATGAAACCCGCGGACATCTCGCCGAAGAACACATGCATGACAAAGTTGTAGAAATTGTCGATACCGATGCTGAAGAATACGTACCAGGCGAGGAGCTTTTCCACGACGAGAGGCCGGTCAATTGAGGTTCCAGATCGTACAATCGCCGCAACTGAGACGATCAATCCGAGTAAGAAGAAACTCAGCGAGTAGTTCGACATCACAAATATGATGGCGGCTTTGATCAGATCAGCTAACATGATGCTTCACCTTCCGGGCGTTATGGTTGCGTTGCAGGCCGATATCAAGAAAGCAACAAAGAGAGGCGCAGACATCCCCACAACTGATGATGCGCCGATACCAGGCTCGTGGCATGGATTCGATGTGATGCCACGGATGGAGCGGACGGGACGAAAGATGCTGACACGGATTTTGCTGTCTGCCACCATGCTGCCGGCATTGGTTTCCATGGCCTGTGCAGCCGATGTGACCGCCGACTATACCTGCGCGGACGGGACGCGGATGACCGCGATATTCCATACGCCCGCGACGAAGCCGGGATCAGTCGAGCTGTCGCTTGCCGCATCCGGCAAGCGGATCGATCTGCCTCAAGTGCTCTCGGCCGATGGCGGCAGGTATGCCGACGGCAAGATCGAATTCTGGATCAAGGGCAGGCAGGCGAGCTTCAGGCACGATGGCAAGGCAACGACATGCGAGACGAAACAATGAGCAAGACGGCAGATGATTGACCGATCCGGCGGCTTGCCCACGCCTATGCCCGCATTCGCGCCCTGGGTGTCCTGTGCACCCATGCGGTCGCCCGAACGTTTGCCCAACGGTTTACCGCACCACACCGCTGGCCCGGCCTCTCTTCTAAGAACCCGCCATCGAGCCCAGCATCGCGCCGATGCGTTCCAGGTCGCGCAGGTTGGTTGCTTCGGACTTGTTCAGCACGGTGCGAATCTGGCTGCGGATCGTATCAAGCGATACCTGGCGCATATGGGCAACGTCCTCGGCCGTCTTACCGCCGAGCAAGGCAACCGCGACGGCGGCTTCGGCCGCGCTGAGGCCGAAGAGATCGCGGAACAGAGCAGCCGGCGGTGCGATGGGCTTGGCAAGGTCATGCAACATGATCATCGCCTGACGGGCTGCAATGCCCGACATCGCGGACGCCGTACGCTGGGACGCAAGGCGCGCAGGCACAGGCGAGACAATGGCGGCAATGGAGGATGCGGAATTGTCGTTCGCCTCCTCGCCGCTGTGCAGACGAAGGGCGCCCCCAGCGCCGCCCTTCGCAACGTTGGCCACGAACTCCTTGAGAGCAATATTGTCCTTGCGATGACGGGCAGCCAGGATTGTCGATCCAGGGTCCGGTCGCGGCCCCCAGCGCCTGATCAACAGGCCGGAGGACGGGCTTTCGGCGATCCGGACACTCACTTCGTTGGCAAAGAGAATACGCATTCCCGGATCGACGATGACGTGGCCGGATCGTGAGCGTTCCAGTGCCGCCAGACCGGCGTCGGCGCCGACACCGTCAACCATCAGCCGACGCCGCAATTGCAGCGCGCGGCGCAGATGGGGGATGAACCCGGTGACGAGATCCCGATCAGGCCCCGAAAAGGGAGATCGCCGATCACCGCGGAAAAAGGCGAGCATGGTGTTGTCGAAGTCGCCGACCGCTGCCACCATCATATAGCGCTGATTGGCGTGACGCGCGAAATCCTGATAGAATTCGCTGCGAAGATAGTCTGCTTCCGGCACCAGTTCCCTCTCCGTGCGAATCCCCTGCTGCGCCTGGGGGAGCAGAAGCCGGGCGGCGGCTGCACGGATGGGATCGATCTTGCGATAAAAGTTGACATAGGCCGTTTCGCTGGCATCGTCGGGCCGGAGCAGATTGTGCGGCGTGGCGTTTCCCAGCGCGACGCTGAGCGATGCGCCTTCCGCCTCGAGGAGGTCACACAGACTTCTGCTCACTGTAAGCCAGTCGTGCATGCCTGTGGCTGCCTCGTACAGCTCGCCGATCAAATTGGCTGTGTCGCGATGCGGCATTTCTCACCAGTTCTGGGGATGCACGACATCCGGCTTAGCCCTAGACAGCCAGCATATCGGTCTCCAAGACACGGAAGATTTCGGATGCGCTACGGTATCAGACTTGCACGATCCTTGAAAGTCACGCTGGGGCAGCAACCAACCCAGAGATTGCGTTCAGATTCCGAGATACCGGCGGCGCGGCAGCGCTGTCCGAAGGCAGGGCCTCGGCCTATGCCGGGTGCATCTCCTTCGATGATGTTGGGTAGGCTTGGCAGGGACTTTGCGATGTTGTCGCTGACCCTGGCGCTGCTTCTCGCAGGTGCCGCCCACGATAGCGCGAGAGCACAGACTCCTCCCGGCGGCCCTCCGCCAACGGTCGGGACTGCTCCCGTCAAGCTTGCGCCCGTCGAGCAGCAAGGCCAGTATGTGGGCACGGTCGTACCGATCCAGCAGGTCAACCTCGTTGCCCGTGTCGAAGGCGTGCTCGAATCCGTCAACTTCGCCGAGGGCAGCTTCATCAAGGCGGGCAGCACGGTCCTGGAGATCGAGAAGGCGCCCTATGAGGCGGCGCTCGCCAGCGCACAGGCCCAGCTCCAAAGCGCAAGGGCCAACGAGACGAACTCGCAAGTCAATCTGAACCATGCCGACATAAACCTGAAAAGGCAGACGGAGCTGCTGACGCAGCATGCCGTAGCGCAATCCGCGGTCGACGATGCGACCGCGACGCGCGACAGCGACGCCGCTCAGGTCGAGCAGGCCAAGGCCGCGATCGCGCAGGCAGACGCCCAGGTAAAGACGGCGCAACTTAACCTCGGCTATACGCAAGTGGTCAGCCCGATCTCCGGACGGGTCGGCAAGCTGCAGATAACCGCCGGCAACCTCGTCTCCTCGTCGAGCGGTACGCTTGCGACCGTGGTCCAGAGCGACCCGATCCGGGTTGCCTTCTCCATCGCCGACCGGGACTACCTCAAGGTCATCGACATGGTGAAACCGAACGACCAGGGCTTTGGCGGCAGTGCGGCGGAATTCCAGCCGAAGCTGAAACTTTCGGACGGTACGGACTACCAATCGCCCGGCAAGATCGCCTTCATCGATAACACGATTGATCCCAGCACCGGGACGATCGCCGTCTTCGCCGATTTCCCCAATCCGCATCTGCAGCTTGTTTCCGGCCAATACGTGCAGGTGACCGTCGCGGCCGGCGAACCGCGGCAATTGCCGGTGGTGCCGGCCGCCGCCGTGCAGCAGGATCAGGACGGTGCCTTCGTCTTCGTGCTCGACGAGGGAAATCGGGCCGTCATCCGGCGCGTGACGCTCGGCCAGCGCGTCGGCACCGACTGGGCAACGCCATCCGGCCTTGCCGCCGGCGAGACCATCATCGTCTCCGGCATCCAGAAGATAAGGGCGGGTATGACCGTCAGCCCCACGTCAGCAACCGTAGGAAACTGAACCGATGTTCGCCGAGATCTTCGTCCGCAGGCCGCGCCTGGCGATGGCCATCGCCGTTCTGATCACGCTTGCCGGTGCCATTGCGCTGCTCAACATCGCGGTCGCGCAGTATCCGAATATAACGCCGCCCACCATCCAGGTGACCGCGAGCTATCCAGGCGCCGATGCCAAGACCGTCGCCGATACGGTGGCGACGCCGATCGAGCAACAGGTGAACGGCGTCGAGGGCATGATCTACATGTCGTCCACGACCAGCTCGTCGGGGCAGTACACGCTTACCGTCACTTTCGACATCGGAACCAATCCGGATATCGCACAGGTCAACGTCCAGAACAGGGTCGCGCTGGCAACGCCGCAGCTGCCGACCGCCGTGACCAAGCTCGGCGTCAACGTCCGCGCCTCGCAGCCCAACTTCCTGATGATCGTCAACCTGTTCTCGCCGAAGGGAAGCCACGACGGGCTGTTTCTGTCGAACTACGCCAAGATCAACGTGGTCAATCCGATATCGCGCGTCTCGGGCGTCGGCTCGGCCTCTCTGATGGGGCCGCTCGATTATTCCATGCGCATCTGGCTCGACCCGCAGCGAATGGCCGCCCTCGGCATTACCGCTGACGACGTCAGTGCCGCCATCCAGGAGCAGAATGTCCAGGCGGCAGCCGGCCTGATCGGCGCACCCCCGATCCCGAACGACCAGGTCCTGCAATATTCGATCACGGCCCTCGGCCTGCTCGACAGCCCGGACCAGTTCGGCGACATCATCGTGCGAACCAATACAAACGGCGCCATCGTCCGCGTCCGCGATATCGCGCGGATCGAGCTTGGCGCTCAGTCCTACACGTCGATCAGCCAGCTCAACGGAAGCCCGGCGGCAACAATCGCCATCTACCAGTCGCCGGGCTCGAATGCGCTGGCCGTCGCCAAGGCCGTGCGCGCCGAGCTCCAATCGTTGCAAAATCGCTTCCCGGGCGATGTCTCGTCGCAGGTCATCTACGATTCGACCGATTTCGTCCGCGCCACCGTGAATGAAATCATCTACACGCTTCTGCTGACCGGCATCATCGTGCTCGTCGTCGTATTCGTCTTCCTGCAGGACTGGCGCGCAACGCTGATCCCTGCCCTGACCATCCCGGTCTCGCTCATCGGCGTCTTCGCGATCCTCCTGGCGCTCGGTTATTCGGCCAACACGGTCACCATGTTCGCGCTGATCCTCGCGATCGGGCTGGTGGTCGACGATGCGATCGTCGTGGTGGAAAACGTCCAGCGGATCATGGAGGAGAAACCGGGCATCACGCCAGCCGAAGCGACGATTGCCGCCATGCGGCAGGTGACCGGGCCGATCGTCTCGACGACCCTCGTACTGATCGCCGTCTTCCTGCCGGTTGCCTTCCTGCCGGGTATAGCCGGCCAGCTCTACCGGCAGTTCGCCGTGACAATCACCGCGGCGGTGGCGATCTCGGCGCTCAACGCCCTGACATTGAGCCCCGCCCTCTGCGCCGCCTTTCTGCGGCCGCCACGTCCGGCGCGTGGTCCCTTCCGATGGTTCAACCGGGTGCTCGACGGCGCCCGGAACGGCTATAGCGGCATCATCGGCTTCTTTGCACGCCGCTCGATCATTGCCGGTCTTTTTGTGGTCGTCATCGGCGGCGCGGCCTACTGGACGTTCGCCCACACACCCACCGCCTTCATCCCCAACGAGGACCAGGGCGTGCTGTTCCTCAACGTCCAGCTGCCCGACGCTGCCGCCCTTCCGCGGACGCAGGCGGTTCTCGACCAGGTCGGCGCGATGGTGCGCCAGACCGAAGGCGTGGCAAACGTCGTCACAGTGTCCGGTTTCAGTCTGCTTACCGGCGCATCGCAGCCCAATAGCGGCCTTGTTCTGGTGGTGTTGAAACCTTGGGACGAGCGGACGACGCCGCAGACATCGTTACGCGGCATATTCGGCAAATTCAGTCAGTCTTTTGCGAGCTTCAATGCGGCCAATATCATCGCCTTCCCGCCGCCGGCCATTCCCGGCGTCGGCAATGCCGACGGTTTCGACTTCCGGCTCGAAGCGCTGGGCGGACAATCGCCTGAAGAGCTTGCGCAGGTCATGCGCTCGTTCATCGTCGCGGCCAACGGACATCCTGGCATAGGCTCGGCATATTCGACCTTCTCCGCCGAGGTGCCCGGCTTCTACCTCAATATCGATCGCGTACAGGCCGAGCGGCTGAAGGTGCCGATCTCGACCATCTTCACGGCGCTGCAGGCCCAACTCGGTTCGAGCTACATCAACAATTTCAATATTATGGGCCAGGTCTACCAGGTCAACATAGAGGCCGACCAGCAGTATCGCCGAACGGTCGACGACATTCTGAACCTCTATGTGCGCAGCAGCACCGGCGCCATGGTGCCGATCCGCGCGCTCGCATCCGTCACGACCACGCTGCAGCCGACCCTGCTTTCCCGCTACAACCAGTTCACGAACGCAACGATCAACGGCCAGCCGGCCGCAGGCGTCTCGTCGGGCCAGGCCATGCAGGCGCTGACGGAAGTTGCAGCAAAGACGCTGCCGGCCGGATACGCATTCGAATGGTCCGGATTGTCCTACCAGGAGGCCCTGACAGGCAACGAGACCATCATCGTCTTTGCTTTGGCGATCCTGTTCAGCTACCTCTTCCTCGTCGGCCAGTACGAGAGCTGGACCATTCCGTTCGCCGTCATCACGTCTGTGACGGTAGCCCTGCTGGGCGCCATCCTCGGCATCGAGGCAATCGGGCTTGGCCTCAACATCTATGCCCAGATCGGCCTCGTTCTGCTGATCGGCCTTGCCGCGAAGAACGCTATCCTGATCGTCGAATTTTCGAAGGAGGCTCACGAAGGCGGCAGGAGCGTGGTGGATGCGGCGATCGAAGGCGGGCACATGCGGTTCCGGGCCGTGCTGATGACGGCGATCGCCTTCATCCTCGGTTCGTTGCCGCTGGTCGTCGCGAGCGGTGCCGGCGCAGCCAGCCGCGTGTCGATCGGTGCGACCGTCGTCGGCGGAATGCTTGCCGCGACCTTGGTCGGCATCCTGATCATCCCCGGCCTCTACGTCCTGTTCGGAAAGATCGGCGAAGGCCGCAAGCAGGCGCCTGCCAAAATACCGGAAGCGACCGATCAGGCCGCTTCAGGCGGTCACTAAGGCGATGGCCTGCCGATCAAAGCCACAAGGCTCCGGATCGGATGTCCTTGCCGGCACAGGCGTCAAATCCTACAAGCTGACGTAGAGTTTTTGTGGACAGGAATCGAGACCATGGCCTTGCGTGAACTCGGGCTAAGTGCTGATGTCTTGTCCATATTGTATTGATGGTCGATGATCATGCCGCCAAGGAGTTCAGCTTGCCCACCACAGTCTCCCAAGACGTCCCGGCGCGTTCCCAGGCCGTCGATGCGCGGCTCACCCGCGCTGCCATCTTTCTTGTCGTCACCATCGACGCCAGAGCGGAGCCGGGACCTGCGGTGCGGGGCCTCTGCGCCAATCTGTCCTCATTGATCCGCGGCGTCGGGTTCCGGGCGGCGGATGGCGGCCTCTCCTGCATCATGGGGATCGGTCGCGACGCCTGGGACCGATTGTTCGGAGCCCCGAGGCCCAAGGAGCTGCATCCCTTCCGCGAGATCCGCGGCGTGCACCATGCCCCGTCTACCCCAGGCGACCTGCTGTTCCACATCCGCGCCGCGCGCATGGACCTGTGTTTTGAACTGGCGGCCCAGATCATGAAGCGTCTCGCTGGCGTGGCCTCGGTGGCGGACGAGGTGCATGGCTTTAGATATTTCGACGATCGCGACTTGCTGGGTTTTGTTGATGGAACAGAGAACCCGGTCGAACAGGCTGCGATCGACGCCACGCTGATCGGGCCGGAAGACCCTGCCTTCGCCGGCGGCAGCTATGTGATCGTCCAGAAATATTTGCACGACATCGGCAAGTGGAATGCGATTCCGGTCGAGCAGCAGGAGAAGATCGTCGGGCGAGAGAAACTCTCGGACATCGAGTTGGACGAAGCGGCCAAGCCGAGTTTCGCACACAACGTGCTCACCAACATCGAGGAGAACGGCGAGCAGCTGCAGATCCTGCGCGACAACATGCCGTTCGGCGATGTCGGCAAGGGCGAGTTCGGGACCTATTTCATCGGCTATGCACGCTCGCCCGCGCGGATCGAGCGCATGCTCGACAACATGTTCGTTGGCCAGCCGCCCGGCAACTACGACCGGCTGCTCGACGTCAGCAAGGCGGTGACCGGTTCGCTATATTTCGTTCCGTCGGCCGACTTTCTGGACGCGGTAACGCCGGAGCCTTCCGCCGGAATCGCCGCCGATGACGATCAGCCGCCGGCCGCCAACCAATCGCCACCCGCGCCAAAGCCATCATCGAACGGCTCCCTGCGCATTGGATCTCTGAAAGACGAGGTAGGACATGAATAATCTCCATCGCGAACTCGCCCCCATTTCCGACGCGGCCTGGGAGCAAATCGAGCAAGAGGCCTCCCGCACGCTCAAGCGCTATCTGGCCGCGCGCCGGGTGGTGGACGTGCCGGAAGCGAAAGGCCTCACCCTGGCCGCCGTCGGCACAGGCCATACGCAGCCGATCGAGTCGCCGTCCGAGGGCGTCCAAGCAGTGCGGCGCGTCGCCAATGCCATCGTTGAACTCCGCGTTCCGTTCACGCTGACCCGCCAGGCGATCGACGACGTCGAGCGCGGCTCCGAAGATTCCGACTGGTCGCCGCTGAAGGAAGCTGCGCGCAAGATCGCCTATGCCGAAAATCGCGCTGTCTTCGACGGCTACGCCGCCGCCGGGATCGGCGGCATCCGTTCAGGCGCCAGCAACGACCCGGTGGCTCTGCCGTCGGCGCCCACGGACTATCCTGCCGTCGTGGCCCAGGCTGTCGACCGATTGCGGCTCGCCGGCGTGGAAGGGCCTTACCGGCTCGTGCTGGGTGACAACCAGTTCACTGCGATCAGCGGCGGCAGCGAAGAGGGCTACCCCGTACTGCAACACATCCGGCACCTCGTGGAGGGCGAGATCGTCTGGGCTCCCGGCATCGACGGCGGGCTTGTGCTTACCGCGCGAGGTGGAGACTTCGAACTGAACCTCGGGCAGGACCTGTCCATCGGCTACCTCCATCATACGGACAAGGTCGTCGAGCTGTACCTGCAAGAGAGCTTCACCTTCCGGCTGCTGACGACGGAAGCTGCCGTCGCGCTCACGGCGCGCGAAAACGATGCGCATCCCGGAGAGTGAAGCCAGCCGCGATCTCCCCTTCGCACAAATATTGCCTGGTTCGCAGGATCAAGGTTGAGATCTTTGGCTTGTGAGGACGCCGCACCAGGGAGTAAGGATGAACCGCATCATCGACCAGGGAGAGATCGATGCCCGAGAGCGCCTACGCCGTCGTCGGCCGCAATTCGGGACCATTGGCCTGCCTCAAAGCGTGGGGCAGATCAGCTCCCCGGTCGTTGAACCGCTTGAAAAGAAGTGTGAGGGCCGCCCCTCCTCCAGGCGATCCTGATACTGTCGCATCAATAGTTCGGACAAATGCTCGTAAGACAAGGCTCTCATCGTAACGAAAAGATCGATCGCAACCTGGCGGCTTCGCTCGCTGCGATCGCCGGAGCGCTCAACGCCTCGGCGTTCTATGCGGTCGGCTTCTTCTCCGCCAATATGACCGGCAACGTATCGACGCTCTCCGATCACCTTGCCGTCGGCCAATGGCTTTCTGCTCTGTTCTACGGCGGCATCGTCGTCGCCTTCGTTTTGGGCGCGGCGGTATCGACGCTGATCGTCAATGAAGGCCGCCGCCGCAACGTGCATGCCATCTATGCCTACAGCATCCTCACCGAAGCGGCGCTGCTGGCCATACTCGGCTGCGCCGATCTTTGGCTACTCTCCGCCTGGCGCGTGCCGGTCCTTATCCTGGGGCTTGCCTTCCTGATGGGGGTGCAAAATGCCGTCGTCACCCGAATCTCCGACGCGCGCGTACGCACCACCCACGTCTCCGGCATGGCCACCGATCTCGGCATCGAACTTGGGACCGCCTTCGACATCCTGCTGGGACGCGAGCCTGCGATAGACGCCAGGCACAATCAAACCAAGCTCCGTCTGCATCTCTACACGATCACCTCGTTCCTGGCGGGTGGCATTCTCGGCGTGGTCATCTATCGCGCCGTCGGCGGCTACCTCCTCATTCTCGCCGCAAGCCTCCTGACCATGATAGCGCTCGACGCCATTCGCCGCGCGAAACGGACACCGGGCCGTCGAGGCGAGCTTCCATCGGGGCTGGAGCCGTAAAATTCCGGCGAATTCACAGGATTCCGGTTCGCGGGTTCATCTGAAAACGCGAAGTTGAACTGTTTTTACTTTGCCGCAATGGTCAGCTGTCCGGCCCCACCAGACACACCTGGATAGCCTCGCCAAGCAGTCGGGCAAGCATCTTCCGGTCAGCATTCTCGACTGCGGCTGAACCGAGTCCAACCCTCAGAACCGCGAAACCCAGGATATAGGACGTTACGAGAGCCGCCCTCGCCTGCGCTTGCTGGCCGGTGAAGCGCCCTGCAAGGGGTTCGATGAACCCCGCATGCAGCGCCGCCGACAGGATGGGTGCCGCAGCCGGACTGCCGACCGACCGCAAAAGAAACGCGAACTCGTCGAATTCGTTCGGCGCCGTCACGGCGAGCGGTTGAACGAGATAGCCGGCTACCCGTTCGCCCAAACCATCCAGGGGTCCGTCGAAGGCCGGCTCCAACTCAAACGCCTCATTCGCGATGATCGTGAACAAAGCCTCCTTCGATCCGAACAGCCTCGGAACCATCGCCGGATCGACACCCGCCGCCGCCGCGATCTCGCGCACGCCGACCGTGTCATAACCCGCACGCGTGAAGGCGAGCCGAGCCGCCGCGAGAATGCGCGCGCGGCTTTCCGTGGCTGAAAGGCGAACTCTGCGGCCGCCATTATCAACAGTCGTTGACATTTAATATTCCCTAAGCTATTTCGATAATCAACGAGTGTTGATATCAAAGGCTGAGCCGCCATGCCAGATACTTTTCCAAGCCTTTCCAACCGAACGATCGTCGTGATCGGAGCCACCAGCGGCATAGGCCGTGCGACGGCGCTGCGCCTTGCCAAGTCCGGTGCATATGTCATCGCCAGCGGCCGCGACCCAGGGCGCCTCGCCGAAGTAAGCCATGACCTCGGGAGCCACGGCGAATCTGTGTGCATGGAAGTCGGCGAACCGGCTAACATTGTTTCCGTCATGGGGAGGATCGCCGCCCGTCACGGTCGTATCCACGGGCTCGTCGTCAATGCCGGCGTTTCAAAAGCGCCTGATATCGATCATCTTGATGCCATCGCCTACGACAGGCTGATGAACGTCAATGTCAGGGGCGCTGTTTTTGCCTTCGTTCACGCCTTGCCGCTTCTGTCCGACGGTGCATCGGTGATTTTCGTCGGCTCCGTTGCGGGGCGCAAGGGTCAGCCGGGTGACGCGCTCTATGCCGGCAGCAAGGGTTTCATTCGCGCTTTTGCCCGCACGCTCGGCACCTCCCCGGATATCATGGCGAGACGGATACGGGTCAACGTGGTTTCTCCTGGCCCGATCGATACTCCGCTGACCGGGGCTGCGACCGGCAATCCGGAGATTCGCAGCCATGTCGAAGCGATGATCCCGATGAGACGTTGGGGCGAGCCCGAGGAAGTTGCCGACGCAATCGCCTTTCTTCTCTCACCATCGTCGAGCTTCACCACAGGCGCCGAAATCACCGTTGACGGAGGGATGGCCCATGTCTGAGATGACAGCACCAATCCTGCAAGACAAGTCTATTGCCATTGTCGGAGGCGGCCCGGCCGGGCTCACACTGGCTCGTCTGCTCCAGATGCAAGGCGCACGCGTATCGGTCTATGAACGCGACGCATCGCGCGACGTGCGCGGTCAGGGCGGATCCCTGGACATGCACGAGGATTCCGGCCAGTTCGCTCTGGCCCGCGCGGGCTTGTGGGATCGTTTCAAAGCCATCGCCCGGCCGGAAGGACAGCGCACGGCCATCTACGACAGGCACGGCGCGCTGCGTGCCGAGTTCACGGACCGGGACGAGGAGCAAAGCCGCCCCGAGATCGACCGACGTGACCTGCGGGATCTCCTGCTCGATTCACTGGTGCCGGGAACGGTCCTCTGGGATCGGGAGCTCCACGCAGTCGAGCGCAGCGAGAACGGACGGTGGCGGCTGCTTTTCGCCAAGGGCGACAGCGCGGAGGCAGACCTGCTCTTCGGTTGCGACGGCGGCTGGTCGAAGATTCGTTCGCTGCGCTCCGATCTGCAACCCATCTATAGCGGCGTTACATTCGTTCAGACCTGGATCGAGGAAGCGCAGATGCGCCATCCCGAACTAGCGGCGCTGGTCGGACACGGCAACATCATGGCTCTTGGAGAGAACAGAGGCTTGATGGCGCAGCGCAACGGCAACGGCGACATCCGCGTCTATGTCGCGCTTCGGTTGCCGGAGCACTGGGCGCGGACTCGCCCCTATGGCTGGACCGACAGCGAAGCGGTTCGCGCCGATCTGCTTCGGCCTTTCGATGGATGGGCGGAAACCATCCTGGCGCTGCTCCGCCATTCCGATCCGATCTTCCAGCCCTGGCCGCTCTACCATATCGCTCCGCGCCAGACATGGCGAAACGTGGCCGGCGTCACCCTTCTCGGAGATGCGGCGCACATCATGCCACCGTTCACCGGACGAGGCGCCAATCTTGCGATGCTCGACGCCGTCGAGCTCGCCGACCGGCTGACCGCTTCCGGATTGGCAGACGTCGATACCGCGATTGCCGATTATGAAACCTCGATGCTCAAGCGCATGGAGATGGCGATCCAAGAAACGCTGGAAGCGCAGGACCGGCTGATTGCAGAAAATGCGCCGGAACCGATCCTGGCTTTGATCCGGCGGCACATGGATTGACCATAAGCCGGTCCGAGTTGGCCAGCGCCGTGACGGCTTAGGGATTTGCCGGCCTCTTTACCGTCTTCACCTATATCGCTCCGATCCTGGATGAAGTCACCGGGTTCAGCCTGCCAGGATCTCGTGCGATAGCACCCGGCCCCAATAAGCTATCCCATGCGGTTTCAACAATGGTGAGAGGGATCGAAAATCACCCGGTCGGCGATAGATCCCAAGGCGGCGTGCCACCAAAACTCAAAACCAGATGATCGACGAAGCTGCGCAGTTTCCGCGAGACATGCCGCTTCGTCGGATAGACGGCCTGTATGGTGAGATCGGACGTCTTGTGGTGAGGCAAGAGCGCAATCAGTTCGCCGGCGGCAATCGACTGGCCGAAGACAAAACTGGGGCCGTACGCCACACCCGCGCCGGCGAGCGCTGCGGCAAGCAGCATCTGCGTGTTGTTCGCGGCCATTACGACCGGCCCGTCTATCACATGCGCTTGTCCGTCCGGGTCCGTCAGCGTCCAATCTCCCGATGAAACCGCTTCGCTGAAAGCCAATCGGGGAGCTTGGCGCAGCTTCTCCACGCTGCTCAGAGCCCCATGCCGCTCCAGAAATCGGGGGGAAGCGCAGATCACCATGCGGCAAGGAGCAAGGCGCTGAGCCACGAGGTCGGAGTCGAGCAAGCGTCCGATCCGGATCGCCACATCGACCCCCTCGGCCAGAAGATCGACGTATCGATCGTTGAGCACGACCTCCAGGGCAACGCCGGGGTGCAGTGCGAGATAGCTGGCCACCATACCGCCAAGGTGCATGGCGCCGAAGGTCAATGGCGCAGCGACACGCAGGACACCGCGGATCGACTGTTGCGCGTCGCCTGCTTCTCTGTTGGCATCTTCATATTCCTCAAGGATGCGCTTGCAGCGCGCATAATACGCCTGCCCCACATCGGTCAGTTTCAGCTTGCGCGTCGTGCGTTGCATCAGGCGGATGTTCAGGTCCGCCTCGATCGCGGAGACGTGCTTTCCGGCCATCGAAACCGACAAGCCAAAACGCCGTGCGGCGCCACTGAGGCTGCCTTCTTCCGCAGCCGCAACGAACACCGCCATGCTTGTCAATCGATCCATCATCGCATCCCGCTTGATAACCTGAGTATCAACTGATGATACGGGAGCGGTGATTATCAATCCACAGTCGATACTCTAATTTCCCCTTCGAACCTGATTGGAACGCAACATCATCCTTGGGGAGCATGTGGACACTCATGAAAATCGCATCAAACGGAATTCGAATCCATGTCGAAGAGCAGGGCAGCGGCGATCTTCCGCTTGTCTTTCTGCATTATTGGGGCGGTTCCTCGCGCACCTGGCATCACGTCACGGAGATCCTGTCCAAGACCCATCCAACCGTGGCCATCGACCATCGCGGTTGGGGCCAGTCCGAGGCGCCTCCAAGCGGTTATGGCCTGGCTGATCTCGCAGCCGATGCGCAGGGCGTCATCGATGCGCTGCACCTGCGGCATTATGTGCTCGTCGGCCACTCGATGGGCGGCAAGGTCGCCCAGCTGATGGCCTCGCGCCAGCCGCCAGGACTCGCCGGCCTCGTTCTGGTCGCGCCTTCGCCACCTCAGCCCATGCGCATGCCGGCAGAGGCGCGGGAGATGATGGCGAACGCCTATTCCAGCCGCGAAGCGATCGAGATGACGATCGATAACGTGCTGACGGCAAGACCGCTCAGTGCCGGCGACCGAGAACAGGTCGTCGCAGACAGCCTGCGAGGCGCACCGCAGGCAAAAGCCGCCTGGCCGACCTCGACAAGTCTGGAAGATATCACAAGCGAAGTCACCGCCATCACCGTCCCCACGCTCGTCATCGCCGGCGAGGCGGATCGTGTCGATAGCGTCGATTTGCTGAAGGCGGAGCTGCTTTCGCGTATTCCGCACGCCTTTTTGCGGGTGCTGCCGGCGACCGGGCATCTGTCGATGCTGGAGTCACCCTCAGAACTTGCCGGGATCATCGGCGAATTCGCTGATGCATTGCCAATGCCGGCGCGCTCCGGCGCGGCCACGTAACAATCACCCCTGAAATTCCCATTCAGCCCATAGGAACATCTGCAATGACCGAACTTCTCGCCGAATCCGAATACACGGCCTCGATCGATGCACCGATCGCGGCTCTGGACCTTATCACATGGCTTTTCACGCTCGCCGACGATGAATATCAACGATGCGCCAAGGCGCATATCGCGGCGGGTGCGAGCACGGATCCGGAGGGCAAACGTGTCTCGATCAACGTCGAACAGGTCGGCAACCTGATCATCTCCCACTATCATGAGGACCTATCCGAAAAGGATCATTGCCGTGTCGTCTCAACCAGTGACGTCCTGACCGCGCAAGGCGGTCGCACGACGTTGCGCATCACATGGGAATTGAAGGCGACCGGCGTCGAAAATGGGCGCTGCGAGTTCCTCAACCGTGTTGCCGTGCATGCGACGCCGGAATTCCACGCATTTCTCGCGGAACACAAGATTGATATCGGGCAGGCAAAAGCCGCCATGGCGAAGGACCTGGAAATCCACAACGCCGAGGAGACACCGCTGTTCGCCAAAAGCATCGAGCGTATGGCGCACCGCGGATAGCCACCCAAAAACTGTAGCTGGCGGAGACTCCACATTGACATCGTCTGCGCCCGACTTCCCGGCCAGCGAAACCGATCATCGTTCCCGCACTCAACGCCGGAGGTCCATATTGGACCATTCCGGCTTTCCCCTCCATGCTTCCGCGATTATTCTCTCGGCCACCCATACGCAAATTATGCCGGCGTGTTCGCCGAACAAAAATATACCGGGAGGATCATCATGCTTTTTGCCGTTCACTGCCTCGACCACGCCGATGGGCTGCCGCGCCGCCTTGCCAACTACGATGCCCACAAAGCCTATCTGGCAACGGGCGCCGTCAAGACGATCATTTCCGGGCCGCTGGTGGCCGCCGATGGCGAAACGATGATCGGCTCGCTCTTTGTGTTCTCCGCGGACACCATTGAGGACGTGAAAGCCTTCAATGCCGGCGACCCGTTCAACGCGGCCAATGTCTGGCAAAGCGTCAGCATCAATCCCTTCCTGATGCGGGTCGATAATCGCGGCTGAGCGGTGGAAACCGCTCTTGCCTCGAATAGATCCTGGATCGGTCCAATTTGGACTATGGCTGGAGTCAACCGTCCAACCTGTTGTACCTTCCGGATGAGTTCAGGAGGACAGCCGGATGAACGACCACGAATTTCTGCGTGTTTTTGAGTTCGTGGATCGACTGCGCAAGCCGTTCCTCGACGTCGCCGGCATCGAGGACGAGGCGTCCTGGCGGATCGTTCACTATCTGATGACGTCCGAGCTCGAAGGCTATCCCGTGACGATCAGCAAGCTCGCGCTTGTCTCCAATCTGCCGCGGGGCACAGCCATCCGGCGGATCCAGAGCATGATCGAAGATGGGCTGATCGAGCGGCGATCGCCCTCTGAAACGGCAAAGCGGGCAACATTGCATCCGACGGCCCGCCTTTCCGGTCTGGCGGTGAACTATGCGGCGCAGACAAAGGCTTTGATCGCGGAAATTCTCGGCGGCCGCCACGTCGAGGAGCACGAGGCGGACTATTATTTCGGCGCGCCTCGGCGCGGCAATCCCGTCATCCCGCCGATCAATCTGCTCACCAACAGGATCACCAAAGGCGTCGAGCTCCAGTTCCTGCTGAACGACGACAATTATTTCGCCGCCATGCGCAACATGTGGTCGGACTTCCGCAACAATCTGGCAACGGCCAAGAGCTTCAAGCTGGTCCACCAGAACGATCTCTACCGGGAAGGTCTCGCCAATGGCGCCCGCGCGGTTTCGGCTTATGACATCATCGCGATCGACATGCCGTGGCTGGGGGAGTTTGCGAGCAAGGGGCTCATTCTTCCCATCGGCGAGATGATCCGCGAATCCGGTATCAACGCCATGGATTTTCATCCGTCGATCTGGTCGACGACAACCTGGCAACGCGTGGAATACGGCGTGCCGATCTACTGCACGATCGAAGTGCTGGCGTGTCGCTCCGATCTTTTCGAAAGAACCGGTTTCGCGCTGCCGCGCACCTTCGACGACGTCATCCAGGCGGGCCGCTCGTTTCACAATCCGGGCGCGGATCGATATGGCATCGCGTGGAACGCGGCGCATATGCCGCTTGCCTCCAGCTTCATGTTCTTTCTCGGCTGCTGCGGCCAGTCGGTGCTCTCGATCCGGCGCACGCCGACCGGCTACTCGACCGAAAACCTGGACGCGCAGCACATGCGGCCGCAAATCGACAGCGAGGCAGGCCTGCTGGTCCTGGATTACATGCACCGCCTGGTCGAAATCGCGCAGCCTGGCGTCCTCGAGGCGGATTGGGACGATGCCTGCGCCATCTTCCTCAGAGGGCAGAGTGCCATGGCTTACGTCTGGACGATGCGCGCGGCGCAGTTCGAGGCGGAAGTGCGTTCCGCCGTGAAGCGACGCGTCGCCTATGTGCCGCAGCCATCCGGGCCGGGCGGCACCAACACGTCGCCCATTGGCGGCTTTCTGCTGTGCATCCCGTCGAACATCGACCCGAAGCGGCTGCCATTGGCGACCGAGGCCCTTGCCTGGATGGCCTCTCGCGAGGCGATGAAGGAGCATGTGAAGAACGGCTTTCCGGTCGCGCCGCGCTTCTCGGTCAGTTCGGATCCGGAGGCGATTGGAAGGTCGCAGCTCGTGCGCTTCGTCGGCAGCCTCGGCAATCGCAACCTCCTGCGCAACTGGCAACGCCCGCCGGTCCCCTTCTATACGGACATGGAGCGCATTATCGGCGAGGAAATCCATGACGCGCTTTCAGGCAGGAAATCCGACCGGGCGGCCCTGAAGCATGCTCAGGACCGCCTCGACCGGATCATCGATCGCAAAAGCTTCGACGCTTGACCCGTCAGGCAATCGCCCGGATCGAGCCGCCATCGACGCCCCACACGGAAGACGTGACGAAGGAGGCGAGGTCGGAGGCGAGGAACACGATGACATTGGCCACTTCCTCGGGCTTTCCGAGGCGTCCGAGCGGCAGCTGGCGCAAGGACATTTCGTGCTCGACGGCCTTCTGCGGTTCCATGTTGTGGAACTTGCCCATGGTTTCGGCAAAGCCGCCGGGCTGCGTCCAGAACGGTGTCCAGATCGGCCCCGGTGCAACGGCGTTGATGCGGATGTTGTTGGCGCCTTCCGTGCGGGCAAGCCCCTTGGTCAGCGCCAGCACGGCCGCCTTCGATGCCGAGTAGTCGATCGGCACGCCTTCCGGCTGCCGCGCCAGATCCGAGCCATTGTTGATGATCGCGCCATGACCCTGCTTGCGCATGACCGGCAGGACGGCGCGGGTCGTGCGCACGTAGCTCATGAAATTGAGCGAGAAGGTCTTGTCCCAGTCCGCATCGGTCAGCTGGTCGAAGGTCCGCACCGCTCCGGCGCCGACATTGTTGACGAGCACATCGACCACGCCGCCGAAATGGGCGATCGCCGCTGCCATCTTCTCCTCGATATCGCTGGCGGAGGAGAGATCCGCCTTGATGGTCGTTGCTTTGCCGCCGGCCGCATCGACGGCTGCCGCCGCCTCGGCAAGTCCGGTCTCATCGATATCGAAGAGCGCGACCCGGCTTCCTTCGCGACCGAAGGCGACGGCCGTCTCGCGGCCGATGCCCTTGGCCGCGCCGGTAATCAAGACCGCCTTCCCTTTGAGATTGGTTTCCATGAGATCCTCCCTATTGTGCGGCAAATTGCGCCATCGTGGTTTCGAACGAGCGACGTGCCGCCTCTTCGAGCGGCAGAACGCGATGTTTTTTCGAGATCACTTCCACCGAGTAGAAGCTGTCGAAACCGGTCCTGCGGATGGCATCGATGAAGGCAGGCGGATTGAGCACGCCCTCGCCGCAGAGCCGGCGTTGATAGATCGTGTCTTCCCATAGCGTGCCGACGACCGTTGCATCGGCATCGTCGAGCTCCACCGAGACGACATACTGCTTCGGAATGCCGGCAACGGCTTCGTAGGGAATGCCCGCCCGGGCGATATGCCAGATATCGAGCAGCAGCCCGCCATTCGGCTGGGCCGCCCCTTCGACGATGGCACGCGCCGTCTCCAGCGTCCGCACGTTGGAAAAAGGCATGACCTCGAGCGCGATCTTCGTCCCGTGGCCTGCGGCTTCCCTGCAGATCGCGGCAAAACTGTCGGTCACATGCGGCAGGTCGATTGTGTCGGCTTCGAATTCCGGCGCGATCTTCACGTCGCGCGCACCGAGCACTTCCGCCGCGTCGAAAAGTTCCCGACGGACCTTGTCCGAAGCAATGCGCAACTCGCCCGAGGCAAACCAGTGCGTGATGAATTCCAGCTCGACATGCGGCATGGCGTTGGCGTCGAGGATGCGGCGCATCTCCTTCAAGCCGATCTTCTCCTTCGTGGCCTGAAGATCGGCATGGATGAGACCGATGCCCTTGTAGCCGGCCTTCGCCGCCGCCTCCACGCGCTCGGCAAAGGAAAAGGGGCTGATTTCGTTTTCGGCGAAGGGATAGACGTCGCCCGAAATGGTCCAGTAGGCGGCGACGAGTTCAATTGGCTTGCTCATGATCTTCTCCTCACACCGACGCGCCTTCGGAGCCGGTGCGGAAATCGAAGCTGGTGGTCAGCCCGCCATCGGCCACGATCTCCGCGCCGTTGAGCGCGGTCGAGGCGTCTGACAGCAGGAACAGTGCGGCACGAGCGACTTCCGCCGGATCGAGAATGCGGCCCGAGGGCTGACGGTTGGCGCGGGTCGAGAGAAAGCGGTCGGGATCGGTAGCCGACTTCATGTGGCGCTCGAACAGGCCGGCAAGCATCGGGCCTGGGCTCAGAACGTTTGCCCGCACGCCCTGGCGGGCGTGATCCATGGCAACGGTGCGCGTCAGTTGGCGGACGGCCCCCTTCGAGGCGGCATAGATGGCAAGCTGCTGCTCGGCGAAGGTCGCGTCGATGCTGGCAACGGCAACGATCGGGCCGCCGCCCCGCGCGATCAGCAGCGGCAGCAGCGCCCGGAAGGCAAGCGCCGTTCCGATGAAGTTTACCGACATGGTCTTTTCCATGGCCGCTTTGTCGAATTCGAGCACTGTTCCGACATTCAGCATGGCCGCGGACGTGATCAGCCCGACAGTTCCGGGATCCTCGCTGTTTACGGTCGCGACGATGCCTTCCCACGTCGCCTCATCGGTTACGTCGCCCTGTACATGAGAATAGAGAGCGCTTGAAAGGATTTCCGGAGCCGGGGCCAGATCCACGCCGATCGTCCGTACGCCGCTTTCCGTCAGGAGGCGAGCGATGTTGGTTCCAAGACCAGAGGCCGTGCCGGACACGACGACGAGTTCCGGAAGGGCATTGTTGAAGACTGGCTCCGAAGCCATGGGATATTCCTTTTCTGAAATCGGGAGAGGTGAGGCACGGCGCTCGACGCCGTGCCTCGGTTCAATTCAGCGGCCGATGGCGGCGTCGCATTCGGAAATGTTGTCCTTGGTGATGATCTCGTGCGGCAGGAAGATCTCTTTTTCGACCGGTTTTCGGTCGAGAAGATCGACCACGGCTTTCGCCGCATATTTGCCGTCGTCGATCGGCGATTGCAGGACGGTGGCGTATTGCGTGCCGTCCTTGATCTGGTTGACGCCCTCGATCGAGCAATTGGAGCCGACAAGCACGAGTTTTGCCGGATCGATTCCGGCGCGCTTTGCCGCCACGATGACGCCCGACATCATATTGTCCGCCTGGGCGTATACGCCTTTTACGTCGGGGCCGATCTGCGTGAAGAGAGCAGCGGCGGCATCCGTCGCCTTCGTCTGATCCCAGTTGCCATTCTGCTTGCCGGCCACGGTGATGCCGCCGGCCTTTTGGCCGAGAACCTCCTCGAAGCCCTTGGAGCGCAGGATCTGGGGCGGCGTGCCCGGAACGCCTTCGACGATGAAGATCTTGCCTTCGCTGCCGAGCTTCTTCTCGGCAAAGCCCTTGACCATGGCTTCGGCCGCGGACTGACCGTTGCCGAGATCCGAAGGACCGGTGAAGACGTTCCAATAGTCGGCGTATTTCTTGTCAGGCTCGGAATTCGTGATGACCAGCGGAATCCCCGCCTGCTTGATCTTGCGCAGCGAGGGCACGATGGCGCTCGAATCCGCCGGCCACAGCACGATGGCAGCCGGGTTCTGCGCGATGGCCTGATCGACCTGAGATGCCTGTTCGGCGGCGTCGTAGTTGGTGATCTTCACCTCCAGATCGATGCCGGCGGCAGCGGCGACTTCCTTGAAAGCCCGCTGATGCAGAGCGCAATATTCGCACTCCTCCGTCACCGTCAGAAGGATCACCTTCGATCCCTTGGCGGCGGCGCTCGCCATTTCCGGCACCATCAGCGCACCGAGCATCGTCGTTGCCATCACCAGTTTTGTCAGTCCTGAAAGCTTCATTGCTCATTCCTCCCGTTTAAAGATCGCACGCCTTCTTGCCCGCCGATTGCGCCGGCGGTGATTTTACGAAGGTCGTACGGTTGGTTCCGCTAAGCGGAATGACCGGCCCGCAACATCGTGAGCCGCTCGCTTATCCATGCGCCCAACTGACCGTCGAGCAGCACGATTCCCATCAATACAAGGCCGTTGGCGAAGAGGATGCCTGTCGCGCCCATGCCGATCAGGCTCATCCCATTGTTCATCACCGTCAGGATCAGCGATCCGAGCAGCACATGCGCCGGCGTCCCCGAACCGCCGGACAACGCCACGCCGCCGACGATTGCCGCGGAGACCGCCTGCAGCATCAGGTTGCCGCCTGTCGTCGCCGCCGCGCTGGCAAGGCTCATCGAGAGCATGCTGCCGGCAAGGGCGGCTGTGACGGCCGAAAGCACGAAGACGATCAGCAACGACCGCCCGACCTTTGCGCCGCTGGCCGCGGCCACCTGTCGCTTGCTGCCGACCACACGGATATCGCGGCCCATGAGAGTGTAGTGCATGAAGATGCCGACAAGCGCGAAGGTAGCGAGCGTGATCAGGCTGCGCGCCGAGAAGACGGCGAAAATCGGATCGTCGAGCGCAAAACCGAGATCGAAATCGTCCGTGCTGATTACCTTCCCGCCAGCGAGCCAGAAGGCAAATCCCGAGAGCGCCATCATCGAACCGACGGTAACGACCAGCGACGAGACGTTGAAGCGGCTGATGACGATTGCATTCACGCCGCCGACCAGAACCGCGAAGGCGAGCGCCACCCCCATGCCACCGACAAGGCTGTCGCCGCCGGCGACCAGGGTCAGGAGACCGCCGACCGCGACCATCGAGCCGACGCTCAGATCGAACTCCCCCGCGATCATCGTCAGCGACAGGCCGAGCGCGACCATGCCCAGCAACGCGAAGGATTGCATCAGCGCATAGAGATTTCGGCCGCTGATGAAAGCCGGGTTCCAGAGAGCGAAGATCACGACCAGCGCGATCAGAAGAGCAAGACGAAGCAGGGTCGCGCCCGAGACCGCCTTTGATTTGTAGCGCGTCGTCATGGGCCTACCTCCGCAAACCGAGTGAAAGAGCGCCGAGGATGACCGAGCCGATGACCACCAGCCCCTTGACGATGAGCTGAATCTCCAGCGAGAGACCCTTGAGCAGCAGGATATTGGAGATCATGGCCAGGAAGACCGCGCCGATGGCGGCATCCAGCACGCGCCCCTGGCCGCCCTTGATCGCCACGCCACCGACGAGCACGGCGGCGATGGCGTCGAAATCCAGCCCCGCGCCGAGCTTCAGATTGCCCTGCGCAGCCTGGGAGCCGTAGAGAGCTCCGGCAAATGCCGCTGCCATGGCGGCGAAGACATAGGCAAGAACGAGGGTCCGCTCCACACGAAGGCCGGTGAAGGAAGCAGCCTTCGGATTGAGCCCGATCAGGCGCAACTCCCGGCCGAAGCGGGTCCGTTCGACGATGAAGCCGAGCACGATCGCCGCAAGCAGGAAGAGAATGATCTGGTTGGGCAGGCCGAGGGTGCGGCCGACGCCGAGCCAGCTCGCATCGCCCTGGCCCATGACAGTCAGCCCCCCGGAATAGAAGGAGCCGGCGCCGGTGATGATCGAGGCCATGGCGATCGTGGTGATGATCGGATTGGTTCGGAAGAGCCCGACCGCGATACCCTGGGCAAATCCGAACAGGGCGCCGATCACCACCACCACGACCAGGCTTGGGAGCAGGCCTAGATAAAGGAAGGACGCGAAGAGAATGGTCGAGACGGCCGCCGTTGCGCCCATCGACAGCATGAAGAGATTTCCCGAGAGCGTGATCAGCGCCATGCCCACCGCCGCGATGCCGACCGCCGACGTCGAGTACATGATGGCGGAGACGTTGGCATTGGACGAAAAGCCGGGAATGGTCAGCGTTGCCCAGAGAGCGAGGAGCAGGGTGGCGATCCACACGGCGGTCGACTGGATACGCTCCGGCCGGACAAGACTGGCGCCGAGCGCCTTCAGGTCGAATTCGGTCAAGGCCGTGCCTCCAGGCGTCGTATTGCTTTTGCTGCTCATGCTGCCCTCCCCATGACAGGACCGCGCACGACATCGCCGAGGATGGAGTCCATCGTCGTTTCTTCGACCGGCAGGTCATTGACGATCTCGCCGCGGAAGACCGTGATCACCCGTTGCGAAAGCTCGCGGATCTCTTCCAGGTCCGTCGAAAAGAACAGGACGACCAGTCCCTGGCGGGCGAGCGCCTGGATTTCGCGATAGATTTCGGTTCGGGCACCCACATCCACACCCCGGGTCGGCTCATTGAGCACAAGAACTTTCGGTTCGAGCGCAACGGATTTTGCAATCGCCACCTTCTGCTGGTTGCCGCCCGAAAGCGTCGATGCGGCAAGCGGCAGACGCCGGCTATCGATCTGGAACCGCCGCGCCAGATCGTTGGCGCGCTGACGGGCATCGGCAAGCGCCAGGACGCCGAAACGGTTGAGACGATCGAGGATCGCCGCAGTCAGGTTGACCTCTATCGGAGCGCCGAGAAAGAGGCTCTTGCCGCCGCGATCCTCGGAGACATAGGCGATGCCGGCACGCGTCGCCGCAGCAATCGAGGTAACGTTCACGGCCTGTCCGTCGATGCTGATCGAACCCGCATAATGTCTTTCGAGGCCGGCGAGCGTTTCGACCATCGCATTGGCGCCCGCGCCGAGCTGGCCGATGAGCCCGACGATCTCGCCTTTGCGGAAAGAGAGATCGACCGGCCGGAATTTTCCGGGCACGCCGAGACCCGCGAGCCGTACCACCGTGTCGGCGGCGGCAAGGTCGGCGCTGTTGCGGATCGAATGCGCGGACGATACCTCACGGCCGATCATCTCGGTGACGAGCTCGTCGTTCGTCCATTCGCCGGTAGGCTTGGTCATGACGCGCTGACCGTTTCGGAAAACGGTGACGCGATCGGTGAGCGCGAAGATTTCCGGCAGTCGGTGGCTGATATAGATCACCGCGGTTCCCTGGCCGCGCAGCCACCGCACCGTCTCGAAAACGCGCTGGATCTCGGCGTCGGAAAGGCTCGCCGTCGGTTCGTCCAGGATCAGGACCCGGGCGCCGCGCATGACGGCGCGACAGATTTCGAGAAGCTGCTGCTCCGCGATTGCGAGCCGGCCGGCCTCGATGTCAAGCGGGACATTTGCCAGGCCGAGCTGGTTGAGCGTTTCGCGTACCCGCGCCGTGTAGCGTCTGCGAAGATAGAGCTGCGAAATGTCCGGATCTCCGAGGAGCACATTGTCGAGCACGGAAAGATGCGGGATGATCGACAATTCCTGATAGACGACGGAAACCTGCTTTGGACTGGTGAGCTCGCCTGCCTTGAGGAGTTCGTCGCCGATGCGGATCTCGCCCGCATCCGGCGCCATAAGCCCGGCGATCATACGCACAAGGGTGCTTTTCCCCGCGCCGTTCTCTCCGCACAGGGCATGGATCTCACCGGCCTGAAGATCGAAGTCGACGCCTTTGAGCGCCTGGATTCCGCCGAAAGATTTGCGCAGGTTGCTGACCGTTAAGACGGCTCTTTTGTCCATGATTTCCTCCTAAACATCGCGCCTCCGAGCGATGAAAGAGAAGCTAAACTAGAAATTCCGACAGCCCATAAGCAAATAGTCCATATTGGACTATAGGCGCGTGAAGTGGCCAGCAGGTCCTCCGACATCGCCGTCGAGCCGCTGGAATTCGCTCCCAAGAAACATGTCTGCGTTATGCTGAACTTCGTTCGCCAGCGGGAGCGGCGCTCACCAATGAGCGCTCTTATCTTTATCGCACAGCGCATAATCTGGCCGATATCGCGGACGACCGGCCGACACTGGAAGATGAAGCAATAGCCGTCAGCGGCTCGCGCGTCTCCATGGGATTATCAATGAGCTTCCGGAATTGACGCGCTCGATTTTCATTCTCAACCGAATAGAAGACCCCACCTGTTCACAGGTCGCAACTCGCCTTGGAATTTCTGACGGCAGCGTTCAGAAGCATCTTTCGAAAGCGCTGCTCCACGTTACCGGGTGAATTCAGAAGCCATAGAAAACAAGTCCCACCCTCGCTACCGGGCACGGATATAGAACAGACGACGGCGTGGCCGGGTCGTCATCACCCGCGATTCGCTGGCGTGTCTTTTTGAATGCGTCAATTATCTCGCTAAAAACCGTTTTAGTTGAGCCGAGATTTCAGCTGGATTTTCAAGCGGACTGAAATGTCCGGCTTTGGGAATGACTACAAGTTCGGCGCCGGAAATTCCGTCCGCAATTTCCCGATGAGCGTCGATCGGGCAGACGGCTTCGCTCTCTCCTGCAAGGACCAGCGTCGGCTGTGTAATCGCGCCGAGCCGCGGGCGGCTGTCGGCACGACTTATCGCTACTTCGGCCTGAGCGGCGAGCTTTGCCACGCCGCAATCGTTGGCCATGGCGACGATAGTCGACCTAATCTCGTGGTCGTAGATGTTACACGGCGCGACCAGTTTTGGCCATGCGTCGAGAATAAAGGATTCCATCCCACGCGCCTCAGCCTCGGCAACCGCCTTACGGCGTACAGCGGTATTTTCGATCGGATCGGGCTTTGCCGTGGTGTCGATCAGAACAAGCTTTTCGACACGTTCACTGGCCTGCGCGACGATCTCGAATGCAGCGATGCCGCCTAGAGAAAAGCCGCAGAGGATGAAACGTTCGGGAGCCTTCGACAGGATGCGGAGCGCGGCATCATGCATCGAGCTTACACCATCAATCTCAAGGGTGATTGTGTGCGGATATTTGAGCCGATCGAGCATCGGCTTAAATATCCGCTCGTCGCACGCAGTCCCGGGCACCAGGACAAGGGGCGGTTGCTCTTCCCGCCGCATGATGCCGTGCGCCGTCATGTGCGGCTTTTCTCGAAGGCTTGCCATGCAATCTTGAATTCGTGAATGTCGAATCCAGGCTTGCGCGCGGGAGTGAGGATGATCTGCTCCGTCGCCTGAAGTTTCCGGATGGAATCTGCCAGCTCAGGTATGATCTCGGGCGGGATGACGACGGCGCCGTGACGGTCTGCATGAATGAGATCGCCGGGAGAAACGGTGAGGCCGAAGACGGAAACGGTGGTGGCGACGGCCTCGACGCGGACGAAGGCGTGGCTTGGGCCGATCGAGCCGGCAATGATGGGAAAATCTTTCGGCACGTCACCGAGATCGCGCATCACGCCATTTGTGAGTGCGCCGGCAAGGCCGAGCCCCTGGTGCACGGTGGCGTTGATCTCGCCCCAGTAGGCGCCGACCGCATCCGGGAAATCCAGGTCCTCGATGACGGCGATGCGTGGCTGCGAACCGCTGGCCATGTGCTCGTAGTAAGCCATCCGCCTCTCGCGAATAACGGCCGGGTCGTCACGCGACGGCGTTCTTGCAGCGATCTTCGCCGTGCGGGCATAGCCGACGGCCGGCGGCGCTTCGGGCGCGGAACACAGCACCGTTCCGCGGGTGAAAGCATCGAACCCCCGCTTGCCCTGCGCCACCTCGATCGCGTTGCAAACCGTCGGCGTATCGACCGAACGCAACAGGGTCAGCAAATCATTGTCCAAGGACCTTCCTCCTTATGCATGCCGCCTGGATCACAGGGGCCGCTGGCTATCGTTTTCAAAGAAGCCGCCGGCACCCTTGCCGGCGGCTTCCCGCTATCAACCGCGCCAGGTCGCTCCCGCGCTATCGGCGGTGTTTGAGATCCGATAGAGGCTGGCTTCACCCGTCATCGACGGCGCAAGACTATGACGCAATCCCGGAGGGACCGCACACGTATCGCCTGGCGCCAGCACCGTCTCGCCGCCCTCCCAGGCCAGGCGCCAATGGCCGCGCATGACCATGAGGACTTCGTGCCGATCGACCGAATAGGCATCCTGCGGGATCGATCCTCGCGTGAGAAACTCAACCTCGAAGCCGGGCTTGTCGCGCAGCAGCGCATTCTCGCCAATGACCTTGGCGGGCGCGTTCCGGCTGAGAGCCATAAGGTCCCAATACCGAGCAACATAATCGCGCACCACGGCCGTAACCGGCGTTTCGGGAAAAGCCTTGAGCTGCTCGTCCGTCAGCAACGGCATCGGCTTGATCCCCTCCGGCAGTGCCTGACCCTTCTTCGTGTCGTAGAGCTTGCCGTTCTCACCGAGCACCAGGCCATGGTCCTTGGCATCCTCGATGACCTGCGGCGCCCAGATGACGCCGCCGCCGGCGTCATCACCCCCCAGGATGGCCATGATCATCCCGTAGTCCGTGCCGATATTCTCAAAGCCGCGAAAGATGCCGGTCGGAATATTGAAGATATCGCCTTCCTCGAGCACAACTTCGCCGGCATTGCCCCAGCGGCCCCAGAAGAAGCGCCAACGCCCCTTGAGGACGAAGAAAACCTCCGCCGTCCGGTGCGAATGCAATGAGTTGCGGCATTTGGGCGGCTGCCCGGCCGCGCCGATGTTGAAGCCGGGCGTCTCCTTGATGTGGACGTGCTGGTCCGGGCTTTCCGACACGCCGCCGCCGATGATCGTAAAGTTTTCCTTGCTGTTCGAGCCTGGCGTATGCGCATCGATGAATGCCGTCCGGCATGGCTTGAGCTCACCATAGCGGACGATTCGTCTTTCCATTTCCTGCTGGGATATCGGCATTTTCGTACCTTTCATACGTATGCAATCTTGGTTCAGGGTGCCCCGGCGCGCCGATATGGCGCGTCAGGTCGTCAAGTCGTCAGTTTGAGGTTGCGGGACACTTTCGGGTCGAGCCGCGAACGACCAGAGTACCGTCGAGGGTGACGCGCCGGGCCTGGTCGTCCCCATTGTCGATCGCCCGCATGAGTGTCCTGATTGTCTCGGCCACCATCGCGTCGACGTCTTGCCGGATGGTCGTGAGATTATAGGCCGGCCAGCGTGCCGGCGGCACGTCGTCGAAGCCGACGACGGAGACGTCCTGCGGAATTTCCAGCCCAAGCTCAAAGCGCAGAACATCCATGACCGCAAATGCCATGTGATCGTTGCAGACGAAGACCGCGTCGGGACGATCGTCGGAGCCGAACATCCGGCGGGCGGCGGCCTGCGCTTCCTCGTAGCGAAAGTTGCCGACACTGCGGCGGTAGAGCGACTTGCCTGCCGCTGCAAGGCCCTCGAGAAATCCGGCCTCGCGGTCGCGCTGCGTGGAAGCACCTTCGAAGCCGGCGATATAGCCGAACTTCTCATGCCCGAGCGACAGCAGCAGCTCGGCGAGCTTGCGGCCGCCGGCGCGGTTGTCCGATGTGACCGCCGATAGCCGTTCGTCATCCTGCGATCTGTTGAAGAGCACAATGGGAACACCGTGAGCATGGCAGCGCGCCGCCAGTTCGGAAGACATGCTGGCGGATGCCAGCACGATGCCATCGACCTGGTAGTCGAGGATCTCCTGCGTGATCTGGTCGACATTCTCGGACGCTGAGGCCGGCGAGGAGATGAAGACGAGCACATGGTAGCCCTGCTCCTGAAGAACCTTGGACAAGCGCTCCACGACCTCCGGATAGAAGTAGTTCTCGAGATAAGCGACGACCAGGCCAATGATGCGGCTGCGTCCGGTGATCAGCGATCGCGCCAGGATATTGGGGCGATATCCGAGCTGCTCGGCGGCCACTCTTATCTTTTCCGAGGTTTTTTTGGAAACCGACGATCCCGGCGTGAAATAGCGCGAAACGGCGGATTGGCTGACACCCGCCAGGCGGGCCACATCGTTCGAGGTAACCTTTTCGTTTGCCATCAGTCCGCCGTCCAACCCCCATCCACCATCAGTGCCGTTCCCGTCACCATCGCCGACGCATCGGATGCGAGGTAGGTGACGGCGGCCATGATATCCTCGACGCTGCCGATTCGCCCAAGCTTGATCTTCTCCTCTATCCACCTTGCCCGCTCCGGCTGTGCAAAGGTCTGCTCGGTGAGCGGCGTGCGGATGAAGGTCGGGCATATGGTGTTAACGCGGATGCCGAGCGGCCCCCATTCGATCGCCATCGACTTGGTGAAGCCTTCCACCGCATGTTTCGTAGCGCTGTAGACAGCCCGGTCGATCCCGCCGACCCTGGCCATCTGCGAGGAGATATTGATCAGCGAGCCGGGACGTCCGGCCGCGATCAGCCCTTTGGCGACGGCGCGCGTGAGGAAGTATGCGCCGCGGACGTTGATGCCGAAGACTTCATCGAAGTCCTCATGCCGGGTCTCGACCGCAGGACCGTGGCGAGCAAGTCCGGCGCTGTTGACCAGCACATCGAAGGGGCCGGCGGCCGCGACGATGCGATCGACGGTTTCGACATCCTGGATATCGAGGACAAGCGCGTCGGCGAGATGGCCCTCGGACCGAATGCTATCCACCACCTCGCTCAACTTCGCCTCATTGCGCGCCGCAAGCGTGACGGCCGCACCCGCCTCGGCCAGCGCGACCGCGGCGCCCAGTCCGATGCCCGAGGAAGCGCCGGTGACGAGTGCGGTCTTGCCGTCCAATCGGAAGGAGGGTGTCCTGGGTAGGGGTGAGGTCATGGCGTGGGTCGTCCCGTCATCGTCTCACTCGGCCGCCTGGCCATAGGGCACGT
>NZ_WUEY01000109.1 GCF_010668395.1 Martinezella lusitana | reverse complement strand
TCGCGTTACCAGCGTAAGCCGCGTTGCGGCTTATCGCGCCCGAGCAACCCCGAAGGGTTTGTCTCGCACTACCAACGTAAACCCGAAGGGTTTATCGTCTCAGCGTAAGCCGCGTTGCGGCTTATCGCGTTTTTCCTTGGCCTGTTATTTCAGGTGGACAAGGGAAGAACTGCTTGCTTTCGGAAGCGACAAAGGCCGCTTTGAGCGGCCTATTGTAACACGGCCGAGCCGTTATTCGATCAGAGAAGATTTATGCGAGGC
>NZ_WUEY01000108.1 GCF_010668395.1 Martinezella lusitana | reverse complement strand
GGTGTCGAGATCGTCGAACTGGCTGGAATCGACGATGTTGCAGCCCTGATCCGCCAGATAGTTCGATATCGCCGCAACAATCCCGCGCGTCGACTGGCACGTCACTGTCAATACATAGCTCGTCATGGCAACCCGTTACCCTCGGCAATCGAAATGAAAGATCATCAGGCGCTCAGAGCGCCTTTTGCAGTTCGGGCAATGCTTCGAAGAGGTCTGCGACGAGGCCGTAGTCGGCGATCTGGAAGATCGGGGCTTCCTCGTCCTTGTTGATGGCGACGATGACCTTCGAGTCCT
>NZ_WUEY01000107.1 GCF_010668395.1 Martinezella lusitana | reverse complement strand
CGTATTCTTGACCTTGGTGTAGGGCTTGAACCAGTCGATACGCTTGCCGTGCTTGCCCCAGAATTTGTCGGGATCCTCGACGCTCTGCTGATACCATTTCTGGTATTTCGCCTGATCGATCAGGGCATGGTTTTTGACGGCCTTGGTGACCGGATAAATGTTGCTTGTCATCGTTCAGGCCGCGATATTTGATGGAAGAAGCTGCAGGAGGTTATCAATGCTCCTCTTGGCGTCACCGTAGAACATGCGTGTGTTGTCCTTGAAGAAGAGGGGGTTTTCGATGCCGGAATATCCGGTCCCCTGGCCTCTTTTGGAAACGAAGACCTGCTTTGCCCTCCAGACTT
>NZ_WUEY01000106.1 GCF_010668395.1 Martinezella lusitana | reverse complement strand
AACTAAGCCCTACTACGGAGTTCCAATGGGAGCTATTTCTGGTATCGCCAAGGCCTATAAAAATCGACTGGACTTATTTGCCCCACTCTGGCAAACAGGTGTCCTAGAAGCACAATATTTAGCTATTCAAGTTGCCAAGGCTAAACCTAACCAACTTCCCCAAGCTGACCTAGAGAATTGCCTCAATGAACAAATTTCGGTCAATGTCCTCGATAAATTGGCTTCCATTATCCTCAGCAAACGCAAGGATAGCAAAGACTGGGAAGAATACTTACTCATCCAAGACCAGGCTATTTTTCAACGATTAGGTTGGTTCCTTCGTGCCAAATACTTTGCTGGAAGAACTGCCTCAAATCAAGAAATCGAAGAATCTCTAGAC
>NZ_WUEY01000105.1 GCF_010668395.1 Martinezella lusitana | reverse complement strand
GGTGTAGCCGTCGTCCCGCTGGCCGGTGCGCTGGCGGTCTAGGCGGTAGAGCGAGGCCGTCAGGTCCACCGAGGAAGTGGCGGCCCAGGTCAGGCCGGCCGAATGCACGCGCTGCACCGTGCGGGCGGTGGCCGAGGTGTCGGCCTCGCTGCGCGCGGTGTTCAGGGCCACGCGCACGCTGCCCCACTGGTAGGCGGCTCCCAGCGTGGCGGCCTCCAGCTCCAGCTGCGTGGCGGTCTTGAAGCGCTGGTAGGCGCCCGAGACGGCCCAGGGGCCCGCGGCGTAGGCCAGGCCCGCGCCCGTGGAGGCCTGCGCGGAGGCGCGGCCCGCGTTCTCGCCGAAGGCGTGCATCGCACGCGCCGTGACGGGACCGAACCGGCC
>NZ_WUEY01000104.1 GCF_010668395.1 Martinezella lusitana | reverse complement strand
GTTGTACCTCGCTAAATAGAGCCAATGGCCATTGCGGAACCACTGCATTCGCTCCATTGTATAGAGCGAAGCTGAGCGTAGCTAATCATTGTTCCAAACGCTTGCTTGAAGCATTGTCGGTTGCAAGCCGAAAGGAGACAACGATGGCAAACGGAAGACAGGCTAGCGCAAAGCGCATGAAAATGGCGGAACGCGCGCAGCAGCAGATGGATGTTCATTTCCCGAACTTTCATCCAGCATGGATTTGGACTCGCAAAACGAACGACGGCTTCTTTACCGTACCGCGAACGATGCCGGTTGTGATGCAGACCATCGACGCCCAGACAAAGGGGCAACCTGCGGGGCACACACTCCTTTGTCTTTGGGCGCGGGCACCGGATC
>NZ_WUEY01000103.1 GCF_010668395.1 Martinezella lusitana | reverse complement strand
CAGCAGCATCGTGGCCTGGTCGGCACGCTTGGCGAGGATGGCGCGCAGGATCTGCGCATGCTCTTCGTAGGTGGCTTCGATCCGGAACGACTTGGTGAAATCCAGACTGCGCACCATGCGGATGCGCTCGGTGATGTCGCGGTGCACCCTCGCCATTTCCGCATTGCCCGCCGCCTCGACCAGCGCGCAATGGAATTCCTCGTCCCATTGCCGGACCTGGGCACCGTCGGTGCTGCGCCGCGCCGGCTCGACCAGCCAGATCGCGGCCAGCCGGTCCAGACCTGCGCGGTCGACCGCCGCTCCGCAGACCGGCGCCTCGGCGCACAGCCGCTGCGCCGCCGTGGTTTCCAGCACCATGCGCAGATCGTAGAGCTGTTCGTAGC
>NZ_WUEY01000102.1 GCF_010668395.1 Martinezella lusitana | reverse complement strand
TTTTCAACCTTGCAAATGTAATCGTAATCTTTAGCACCTACTGACTCAGTAAACACAGCACCGTTTAAATTGACATGGCCAGGCCTGATATTTAAATATTTCATCGCATATAACAGATCGTTATCCTCGCGTTTTTCTGCCATTTCGTAATAGTACCTCAACACATTACTATTGCTTTGGTTATGCTCATTATGCAGCTTAATGAAATATTGCAATGAAAGACTGCTTTTCTCGCCGCTACTCCAAACGCCGTTGCTGTATTCACTGTGATATGTAATATTTTTACCGTTAGCGCAATTTTTAAATGTGATCGGGAAGTTGATTTTTTCGATGCTTAACATTGTTGATTCTCCTTTGCTTAACTCAACGAGGGGCACTATAACAA
>NZ_WUEY01000101.1 GCF_010668395.1 Martinezella lusitana | reverse complement strand
GAACGGCATGCGGTGCAGGAAGTCCACGAAGGCCGACTTGAGCCGGCCGAAGTCGTGGCCGTAGGTCTCCATGTGGTCGGCATCGATGTTCGTCACCACCGCCATCACGGGGAGCAGGTTGAGGAACGAGGCATCGGATTCATCGGCCTCGACCACGATGTAGTCGCCCTGCCCCAGCTTGGCGTTCGCGCCCGCGCTGTTGAGGCGCCCGCCGATCACGAAGGTCGGGTCCAGGCCGGCTTCCGCGAGCACGCTGGTCACGAGGCTGGTGGTGGTGGTCTTGCCGTGGGTGCCGGCGATCGCGATGCCGCGCTTGAGGCGCATCAGCTCGGCGAGCATCAGCGCGCGCGGCACCACCGGGATCTTGCGCTCGCGCGCGGCCAGCAC
>NZ_WUEY01000100.1 GCF_010668395.1 Martinezella lusitana | reverse complement strand
ATAAAGAATGGCGTAATCTTTGTACTGCGTTTTATTGACGAAGTGATGCGCAATCAGTTCACCAGTGACGCGCTCGGCTTCATGTTCTTCGTTATTCGCGCTTAAAACTTTAAGCTCTGTGCCGTAACCCAGTTCGGAGAACAGACGCTTCTCAAAGACGTGCGGGTTATTGGCGATCAGGATGTTCGCCGCTTTCAAAATACGTCCGGAAGAGCGGTAGTTCTGCTCAAGCTTAATCACCTTCAGCGCCGGAAAATCCTGACTCAGCAGCACCAGGTTTTGTGGACGTGCGCCGCGCCAGGAGTAGATCGACTGGTCGTCATCGCCCACCACGGTAAAGCGCGCGCGGCTGCCCACCAGCAGTTTCACCAGTTCATACGGGCTGGTGT